>CAWEYG010000003.1:0-1046371 GCA_963813155.1 uncultured Acidobacteriota bacterium
GCGGGAAGGAAAAGACCCTGCTCGGCCTTGCGGGAGCGGGCGACCTGATGCTCACCTGCACGGGATCGCAGTCCCGGAACCGCCGGGTCGGCGAGGAGATCGGCCGGGGAACTCCGCCGGCCGAGGCGATCGCGAGGACCCCCGAGGTCGCGGAAGGAACGAGGGCCTGCGTGGCGGCGGTCGCGATGGCGGCCGCGTCGAGGGTCGAAATGCCGATCGCGGCGGCGGTTCGGGAGGTCCTCTACGAGGGGGTCGCGCCCCGGGACGCCATTCGCGCACTGATGACGCGCGATCTCCGCACGGAATGACGCTTCACGTATAATTCGCCGCAAGAGGTCGAACGCATGAATCGAGCGATTCCCTGGATCTTCGGAACGGGTGCGGTCCTGGCAATGGGAATGCGGACCGTTTCCGCGGTTCCGCCGCGGCCGGCGGCCCCTGAATCCCAGCCCGCCGGAGGGCTCACGGCCGACGCGAACCTGCTGGTGGAACGGGATGTCGGAGTCGGCACGCGCATGGGGGGAATCATCGATTCCATCCAGGCGGAGAGGGGAGAATCGGTCAAGAAGGGCCAGCCGCTCGCGACGCTCGACCAACGGGAGTTCGAGCTCGATCGCCGGGCCGCGGAAGCGGCGTTTTCGGCCGCCGACGCGGACTTCAAGCGCTACCAGGAGCTCTTCGGGCAGAAGCTCGCGAGCAAGGCGGAGCTCGAGCAGCGGCGCGCCCATTTCGAACAGGCAAAAGTCGACCTCGAGAAGGCGAAGCTCGTCATCGACCGTTCGGTGATTCGCGCGCCGTTCGACGGGGTCATCGTCGACCGCACGGTCCGCGTCGGGCAAAAGGTGCAGATCTCCGACACGACCCCGCTCTTCAAGATCACGGCGCTCGAGCCCCTTTTCGCCCGCGTTTACCTGAACGAGAGCTGGCTCGATCGGCTGAAAGTGGGCGACCCGGTGTCGGTCGTTTCGTCGAAATTCGCGCGCGCTCGCTCGACGGGCAAGATTTCCTTTCTCGCGCCCGTGATCGATTCGGCGAGCGGGACGTTCCAGGTCATCGTCACCCTGCCGCGCGATCGCGACAGGATCTTCCGTCCGGGGAGCTCGGTCAAGATCAACTTCAATCCGCGGCGCACGGCCACTCGAGAGTGATGGCCCCGCGCCGATCTCGCGGTCGAATGCGCTCGACCATGGACTCGGTTTTTCTTCACGACATGAAGAATCTCGAGTTCCGCCTGAACCTGCTCCTCTCCAACCTCGAGGAGCACTACGGCGATCCCGATTTCAAGCGCAGCGTCGTCGAGTTGCTCCAATCCTCGCTGCAGAAAGTGGATACGGTCGTCGAGCGCTGGTCGGCGCACAAGGACGCCGTGATGATCAAGGTTCCCGTCGACGTCAACGAGCTGCTCGCCGACGCGGCGAACCGGGTCCGCGCCCGCGATTCCTACCGGGGCGACGGCGCGCTCGTTCCGCGGGTCGAATTCGCGGCGGAGCCGCTCCCCGCGGTCTGGGCGGACCCGCACTACCTGAGCGACGCGTTCGCGAGCATTCTTCAGAACGCCCTGGAGGCGGCGGGGCCGGGAGGAGTGGTCTCCGTCGAGAGCCACCCGGAGGACCGGCGCGGCGCGCCGTGGGTCGCCGTGGACATCGCCGACAACGGTCCCGGCATGAGCCGCGAATTCGTTCGAACCCGCCTCTTTCGGCCGTTTCAGACATTGAAGAGCTACGGGATCGGCCTCGGTCTCTACACGGCGCGCGAAATCATCCGCTCCCACCGGGGCGCCGTCTCCGTCAAGACCCGGCTCGGCCAGGGGACGATCGTGACCGTGAGACTGCGCGCGGAGCGGGAGGAAGCCCCCGCTTGACGGTGGACGGCCGGCTCGCGATCGTCGAGGACGACCGAATCCTGCTGGATCAGCTTCGCTGGGCGCTCAAGGGCAAGTTCGACGTCGTCGACGCCGGCAATGCGATCGACGGTGTCACGCTCGTCGACTCCGCTCCCGACTGTTTTCTGATCGACCTTCGGCTCCCGCCTTCGAACGAACCGCAGGAAGGCCTCGACCTGCTTCGCGCCATCCGCCGGAAGGCCCCCGGCATCCCGGTCGTCGTGATGACCGGAGAGAAGGACCGCCGTTTCGCCTTGAAGGCGATCGAGCACGGGGCCTACGACTTCTTTCGAAAGCCGGTCGACCCCTCGGAGCTCGCCCTGATCCTCGGGCGCGCGCTGGAGCGGCAGCGGATTCTCCAGGAGAACCGGGCGCTCAAGGACGATCTGCTCGGGTCGCAGAGCATGGGAAACCTCGTGGGCACGAGCCCTCCGATGCGCGCGCTCTTTCGCTCCATCGCGAAGGTCGCGCCGTCGGACGCGACGGTCCTGATCACGGGGGAGAGCGGCACGGGCAAGGAGCTCGTCGCCCAGGCGATCCACCGCGCGAGCTCGAGGGCCTCCGGGCCCTTCATCGCCGTCAACAGCTCCGCTCTGCCGGAGGCTCTCGCGGAGTCCGAGCTCTTCGGACACGAAAAAGGGGCGTTTACGGGCGCCGTGGCCGCCCGCCCGGGAAAGTTCGAGCTTGCGCAGAACGGCACGATGTTTCTCGACGAAGTCGCGACTCTCTCCTCCGCCGTCCAGGCGAAGCTGCTCCGGGTTCTCGAAACGCGCCAGTTCGAGCGCGTGGGAAGCTCTCGAACGATTTCCGCGAACATCCGGATGCTCGCCGCCACGAACGAAGACCTGGCGCGCCGCGCGCGGGAGGGGACCTTCCGGGAAGACCTGCTCTACCGCCTGAACACGGTCACCCTGTCCATCCCGGCGCTTCGGGACCGGGGAGGGGACATCCTCGTTCTTCTCGATTCGTTCGCCGAACGATTCGGCCGACAGTATCGGAAGAAACCGAAGACGTTCTCCCCGGAAGTGCGGGAGACACTCGACCGGTACCGGTGGCCGGGCAACGTCCGGGAAATGGAGCATCTCGTCGAGATGCTGACGTTGATGGTCGAGGACGACGAAGTGCGGCCGGAGCACCTGCCCGGAGGGATCGGAACTGTTCAACCGGATTCGAGCGCCTTCCCGGCCGTCGCCGCCGCGGAACCGTCGCCCGCGACGCCTCTTCCGGAGATCGTCGCCCGGTTCGAGCGAAGCCTCGTGTCACAGGCGCTCGCTCGGTCGGGCGGCGTCAAGACGCGCGCGGCGAAGGCGCTGGGCATCGACCCGGGCCAGCTGAAGTATCTTTGCCGGAAATATCAGCTCTGAACGGGCAAAAAGTCGCCGGCCACGTGAAAATCCGGCGGTGAAAAATTAACCATTCTGTTCGGAAGTGACCCCGTGTTCACTTGTTAAGTGACTGTTTTTTAGTTGTTTGAGTCGATGAAGGGAAGACCAGCGGGGCTGGCTCGGACCTTGCGAAAGAAGAAGTCCAGCGAAAGGGAGGACAAGATGGGAAACGATGTCAGGATCAAGCTCACGGAACAACAGGCCGCGAAGATCAAGGCCGGAACCGGAAAAGAAATGGAAGAGATCCGGGTCGGGAAGATCGGCAACGCCCCCGCGCCGAGCGCGTCGCTCTCGGGCAAGCAGGGGTTAACGGGCAAGCCGGGAATGTCGGGGAAGCCTGGTCTCTCGGGCAAACCGGGACTGTCGGGCAAGCCTGGACTCAGCGGTAAGCCTGGACTGACCGGCAAGCCGGGGATGTCGGGTAAGCCTGGCCTCAGCGGCAAACCGGGGCTCTCGGGCAAGCCTGGCCTCAGCGGCAAGCCGGGATTGTCGGGCAAGCCTGGACTCTCGGGGAAGCCGGGCCTCTCGGGTAAACCGGGGCTGTCGGGCAAGCCTGGACTCAGCGGAAAGCCCGGGCTCTCGGGCAAGCCTGGCCTCAGTGGCAAACCTGGCCTGTCGGGCAAGCCGGGGCTCAGCGGCAAGCCTGGCCTGTCGGGCAAGCCTGGACTCAGCGGCAAGCCTGGCCTGTCGGGCAAACCTGGCCTCTCGGGAAGCCGGGGCTCAGCGGCAAGCCTGGCCTGTCGGGCAAACCTGGCCTCTCAGGGAAGCCGGGGCTCTCGGGCAAGCCTGGCCTCAGCGGCAAACCCGGCCTGTCGGGCAAGCCGGGGCTCAGCGGCAAGCCGGGACTGTCGGGCAAACCTGGCCTCTCCGGGAAGCCGGGGCTCTCGGGCAAGCCTGGACTCTGAGGAAAACCGTTTATACGGATTGGACGCCCCGCGAAAGCGGGGCGTTTTTCTTTTCTACCAGAAGATTCGCCGGGTCCAGTGGTAGAAGATGTTCCACCACTGAGCGGCATACGCCTTCCGCGGGCCGATGAGCTTGACCTCGGCCGTCATGCCGGAAGCGAGATCGCCGTCCCCGTTGTCGAGGTAGGCGACCGCGACGAACCGTTCGGGTCGCTCCGCGATCCGAAGCGGCTCGTCGGAGCCATGCGACGTCGCGGGCAGGGTCTCCGCGGCCGCGGAGATCGACGAGATCTTCGCGCGAAACTTTCGAAACGGAAAAGCCGGAATGTGCACGAGGATCGGCTCGTCCACTCGAAGCGAGTGCAGCAGCCGTTCGGTCACCGGGATCTCGATCCGGAGGGTCCGGACGTCGCCGACCGTGAACAGCGCGGAGCCGACGGCGACGGAAGACCCCAGGAGGTCCTGCGGCCGGTGCGACAGGATCGTTCCCCCGACGGGAGCCCGCACGAGAAGGGCGTCCCGGAGACCCTCGCTGGCCTTCAGCGCGGAACCCGCGGCGACCGCCCGCGATTCGAATTCCGTGGAGTCGGCCGCCGACGCGGATTCGCGCCCGAGGCTGGCCTGGCCCTCGAAACCGCTTCGCCGCGCGGTCAGCTCCTGGATCCGGCTCTCCACCGCGCGGCTGGAGAGGCGGGCGAGGGCGTGCCCCGGCCCGACGCTGTCTCCTTCGCGGACATTCACGGCCTCGACCGTCGAGTCCGCCGGCGCCGACACGCGAACCGAGCGAGAAGGCTTCAGGACGACGGGCACCTCGAAGGTTTCGTGCGGCCAGGGGATCACGAGCGCCAACAGGAGGACCGCGCCGGCCGCCGCGAGGCGTCTCTGGATTTTGCGAGACATGAGGTACTCCTTCTTGTCGAGATAGAACATCCGGAGGACGTCGGTGAACTTCCGAATCTTCTTGCGGAACATTCGAAACACGACGAGCAGCGTGAGCAGCGGCGTCCATTCGCCGGCGAACATGCCGATGATGTGGGCGAAAAGCGCGCTGATCGCGATCATGATCGAGCCCATGTACGCGATCGCCAGAGGGCCGTAGATCAGGAAGACGCGGCGCTTTCTCTTTGAAAGGACCGGGACTTCGACCGGCAGCCGAAAGATGTACTTCTGGATGAGCATGCCGATGTAGTGGAACGACTGCGGCCGCAGCTCGGGAATCTCGAGCAGGTCCTCGACCGCGTGGTACCCGTCGGTCGGCGTCATCGGGTTGATGTTGAAGAAGACGGTCGAGATGCCGGTGTACAGCATGCCTTTGTACGCGAAGTCGTGGATGAACGTGTCGGGATACGTCGCCAGCCACACCGCGGTCGCGGCGACGCAGATGTAGCTTTCGATGTAAATGCCGCCGACGTTGACCCACAGGCGGTGCCATTTGCTCTCGAAGAGCTCGGAGTCCATCGTGTCGGTGAAATACGCCGGCAGGAAGAAGAACAGGGCGAAACCGATGCTGTGGACCTCTCCGCCGTACATCTTCATCGTGTAGGCGTGGCCCAGCTCGTGGAACATGGCGATGAACGTCACAATCAGGTAGAACTGCAGGACGTCGATGAAGGGCTTGTCGAGAAACGCGTAGAGCCGGACCGTCTCGGTCCAGATCTTCGAGAAATCCCGCACGAAGACCGCCGCCGTCAGGCCGAACAGCACGAGGCCGACCGAAACGACCTCGGGGCTCCAGATCCACCGCACGTACTTCACGGTTTTGTTCAGGAACTCGTTGGGGTCCGCGATGGGGAAGAGCATGAGGAAGATGTTGAAAGAGTTCGCCTTTTCCTCCGCCTTGAGCTTGCGCGCATCTTTCAGGCGCTGCATCAACGCCAGGCCCCGCTCGCTTCCCGACTGCGCGAGAAGGTCCATCTTCTGGAGGTTTTCTTCGTAGTCGAGCACCAGGGACGTCTCGATGCGGTCGCCGGGGTGCGCCTGGACGTAGGCGTCGCGGATCTCCGCGTGGGTTCGCGTCCCGTCGAACAGCTCGACGAGGCCCCACTCGGCGTCGGTGAAGGTGTAGATCTTCAGCGAATCGGGGTTCTTGACGACCCATTTCGATTCGCCCATCTGGACGAGGTGCCGGATGATGACGTCGGTCCGGAGGGCCGGCTGTTCGCGGGCGGGGCCGAGGCGGTGAGCGAGGGCTTCGGTGACCTCCCCGGTGCGGGTCGTGGAGAGGAGCGTGGCGCGAGAACTGATGCTCACGGCATCAGGGGCCAGAGCTTCGCCCAGAACCACCGGGCGGGCTTGCGGAGCACGGCAAAGCCGAGCCGCCGCGTGCCCGTCGAGATCTTCGCGTTCCCGAGCATTCCCGGGAGGATCATTCCGCCCCCGTTGTCGAGAACGGCGTCCGCAAGGATGAATCGGTCTTCGCCCTCTTCCCGGACGACGGGCGAAACCCTCCCGATCTTGCCCCGAAACACCGTGGAGGGATAGGAGTTGAGCTTGACGGCCACGTCCTCGCCTTCGCGCAGGAGGCTCGAATCGACCTCGCGAATCGCGACTTCCACCTCCGCGGATCGCGTGTCGGCCAGCACGCAGAGCTCCGCTCCGCTCCCGAGCATCTGTCCGATCCGTTCTTCCAGGTGCGGGGTGATGAGAACGCCCGTGGCGGGCGCGCGAATTTTCGTCTGGGCGAGATTGCTTTCCGCGACGGCAGCGCGCGCCCGAGCTTCCTCCAGCCGCGAGGAAGACCGCGCCAGCTCCGAAGTGTCGCCGGACGACTGGTTCTGCGCGACGGAGTTGCGGGCGATGTCGAAGTCCGCGCGGGCCTGAGCGGCGGCGGCCTGGTAGTCCGCGTCGTCGAGCGTTGCAACGACGTCGCCCTCTTTGACGGAGTCGCCTTCCCGATGGAGAACGGACGCGATCGTTCCCGGAACGGCGGCCGTGAGCGCCATCCGCCGGCCGGGGAGAACGCGCGCGGTTCCCGTGAGTCGGATGTTCCAGGGCAGCACGACGAGCGCGAGGAGGATCACGGTGCCGATCACGAGGCGACGGCGGAGCTTGTACTTCGGGATCGCGGCCAGCTGCCGCTGCTTTTCGAGCAAGGGCTTCCAGAAGCCGGCGAGAGGGACCTGCTGGTACAGCTGGGCATTGCGCATCGCAACGGTGGCCTGGTTGACGAGAATTTGAAGGAGATCGCGCCCTTCCTCGTCGAACACCCGCGATTCTGCGCCTTCGAACGCGATCGTTCCGAGCTTGCCTTCCTCGTCCTGGAGGATCATCGCGAGGTAGGAGCGCATCCCGCTCGCTTCGAAGAAGACGCGGAACTTCTCCGCAGTCTCCGCCCGGTCGGTCACGATCTTGCCGTCGGCCTGCTGCGTCACCGACACGTCGTTCCCGCCGTGGTAGACCCATTCGAGAAGCTCGGTCGTCCGGGCGATCGAGGGTTCGGACCGGTTGATTTCGTCGACTCCGGAAACGGCCCCCAGGCGGAGCTTTCCCCGCTGGACGACGGCGACGGAGCAGCGGTCGATGTCGACGAGCGCGGCGCTCGCGTTCGCGACGGTCTTCATCACGCGGTCGAGGTCGAGCGTCGAGGTGATTTCGCGGCTGACGGCGAGGAGCGCATCGAGCTCTTCGACCCGGCGCTCGGCGCCGTAGCGCCGCGCGTTGTGCAGGGACCGAACCGCCTGGTGGCCGAGATCGGTCAGGAGAAGGGCGTCGGCCTCCTCGAATCGCGGGCGTCTCCCTCGCTTGTTGACGATGATCATCACGCCGACCGTTTCCTCGTCTTCGAGGAGCGGGAGCGTCAGAACGGACGAAACCGGGAACGGGCTTTCCTGTCGCAGGAAATGCTCCGGGGGCAGCTCGTTCTCGAACGTCGCCTCCCGGGCGCCGATGGCGTCGCCCACGACCGAGGCTCCGATGGAATCGGGCGGATGGGGGATCTCGTAGTTTTCGTTGATGGCCGTCGCGGCGAGAGAGACTTCGCCCTCGCTTCCCTGGAGCACCCACAGCGAGGCAGCTTCGGCGTTCGCGAAGTCCACGGCCTTTCGCGCGATGATCGCGGTGAGCTCGTCCCAGTCGAGCGTCGAGCCGAACGCCTTGGAGAGGTCGTACAGGTTCGTCAGGCGCTCGATCGCGTGCAGCATGCCGGACGTCTTCTTGTCCTGCTTCAGGCTGCGCGCGACCGCCTGGGCCGCGTCGGGGACGAAAGTGGAGAGATTCTCGTGCGCGGAGCTCAGGTTCGCGTCGCCTTTGCGGAAAAGGACGGCGGCGACACCGATCACTCCCTCGTCGGCGGCCAGGGGAATGGCCAGGCAGCTGCCGAAGTTGCGGGCGCCGGGCGGAAGCCACGGGTCGTCGGAAACGAGGATCTCCGACGACGTCAGCGAGAAGGACTCGCGGTCGCGAATCAGCCGGCGGACGAAGCCGTCGCTGCGGGGAACCGATTGCTGGAGGATCCGACCGAGCCCTTCGCCGGTCGCGCCGGTGCAGACGAAAACGGGATGGATCGGGTCTTGCGTCCAGACGAGGGCCGCGTCGGCTCCGGCGAGCGCCGCGAGCCAGCGTGCCGCCCAGGCGGACGTGTGCGCGAGCGTCTCGCAGGCAAGCAGTTCGGCGAGAGCGGCCGCAAAATCGCCCTCGGAGGGCGTCGGTGGGGGGCTATCCGGCTCGTCCGACATCGATCGTTACTTCCGGCTTCGATGCGGGCTCAAAAGCTCGCGACCGCTTCCTCCAGATCCTGATGAATCTCGAAGACGGAGTCGAGCTGAGTCATCTCCAGGAGCTTCTTCAGATTCGTTCCCGGCGCGAGCAGCTTGGTCTGGCCGCCCTCTTTCTGCGAATTGGTCAGCGTTCGCACCAGGGCGCCGAGCCCCGTGGAGTCGACGAGGCCGAGCGCCCCGCAGTCGACGAGGAGGTTGACCTTGCCCTCTTCGAGGAGGCGTGTCACCGAGCGCTTGAAAGAAGCCTCGGACTCGCCGATCACCAGATCTCCCGAGAGAGAGACGATACTCACCCGGCCATCTTCGCGAATTGAGATTTCCATGTTCTGCCGGGATCATCTCAAAAAGAAACCGGAAATGCTAGAGTCGAGACGGGGGGAGGACCAAGCTCAGTTGGCGCAAGAGAAACCTGGGATTCTGGTCACCGGGGGTGCCGGGTTCATCGGAAGCCATGTCGCCCGCGCCTATATCGAGGCGGGGCGCCGGGTCGTCGTCCTCGACAACTTCTCGACCGGTTCGCCGGGCCGGGTTCCGGCGGGGGCCGCGCTCGTCGAAGGCGACCTGAACGAGCTCGATCTCGAAGCCGTCTTCGCCGATCACGGCATCGGCGTCGTGAACCATCACGCGGCCCACATCGATCTGCGGGAATCCGTGCGGGACCCCGTCTTCGACGCGCAGGTGAACGTGATCTCGACGCTGAGGCTCCTGGAGTCCGCCCGCCGCGCCGGGGCGAGAAAAGTGATTTTCGCGTCGACCGGCGGGGCGATCTACGGCGAGCCCCGCGGCGCGAGGGCGGCGGAAGACCATCCCACCGACCCGCTCTCGCCGTACGGCGTCGCGAAACTGGCGGTCGAGAAATACCTTCACTTCTACCGCACGGAACACGGGTTCGAGACCGTCGTTCTCCGCTACGCGAACGTCTACGGGCCGGGCCAGAGCGGCAAGGGGGAGGCGGGGGCGGTCGCGATCTTTCTGGAACGGATGCTTGCGGGGCTTCCGGCGGTCATCCACGGCGACGGCGAGCAGACCCGTGATTTCGTTTTCGTGGGCGACTGCGTCGAGGCGAACCGGCGCGTTCTCGAGGCCGGCCGGAGCGGAGTCTGGAACGTCGGTACCGGCGTCGAGACCTCCGTCAACGCGCTGGCCGAGCTGATCCGGACGGCCGCGGGATCCCGGTCACCGATCGAGCACGATGCTCCCGCCCCCGGGGAGCAGCGGCGAAGCGTGCTGGACGGCCGGAAGCTGCTGGCGGACTTCGGAATCGGAGGCTACGTGCCCCTGAGCGAGGGACTCGCCGCGACGGCGGCGTCTTTTCGTTCGGCGAGAGGCTGACTCGGGTCGAACCTCTTCAAGGTCACCCTTTCCGCTTCGGGAAAATCGATCGAACGAGCGTCGCGCGACCATTCCCGAGGAGCGCGTGCGCTCGGCATTCCGGAGAGGATGAGCCAGAAGGGGCTGCCGGTAGCGGCCTGAGAGACGAGCGGGCCCGTTTGCCCGTCGACGTTCGTGATCGAGAAGCGGCAGATTCTTCCCCGCGCGAGCCATTCCGGGCCGCAGAGGTAGTAGGCGAGGCACATTTTCGAATTCTCGTTGTCGGTGAAGATCGGAAGAGGCCGGCGCTCCAGGAACCGCGCGAGGGGCCTCCAGTCGGCGCGGCCTTCCCGGAAATAGAGGCCGATCGAGGCGGCCTCGTAGACGAGCAGAAGCGCGAGAGCCGCGGCCGCCGGGGCCCGCCAGCGGCGGCGCGACAGGAGGTCCGCAAGCCCGACGCCCGCGAGAAGGTGCAGGGCGACGGCCGCGGGCAGGAAGTAGCGCGAGCCGAAATGACCGGGCGACCGATGGCGGAGCAATTCGATCGCGATCAAGCCCGCTCCGGCCCAGCCCGCGAGAAACCGGAGGCCACGCCGCCTCAGCGCGACGGCGGCCCCGATTGCCACGAGCGCCAGGAACAGCCCGAAAGCCGCCTGGTAGAGCCGGGGAGGGCCGAAGGAAAAGCCTCCGTACTTGTAGGAAAGCGTCAGCTCCGAGAGAAGGTGGCCAACCCGGGAAAGCGTCAGGGCCGTTCCACCGCCCGAAGACAGGGAGCGCACGCCGCGGGCGAAAACAGGAATCCACGGCGCGTAGCCCGCGGCGAGCCCGAGGACCAGCGCCGGGCTCCATTTCCAGAAACGGAGGGCGGCATCGCGCCGGTCCGCGTCCGGGGAGCTCGCGTCCTCGAGCGCCAGAGCCGCGCCCGCGACCGCGAGGGAAACCGCGGCGAGCGAGAGCGTGTACGCGGTCGCGAGTGCGAGCAGGAAGAAGAGGGCCGCGCGCCGTCCCGTCGGGCGGCCCATCCACAGCTCGAGCGCGCAAAGCGAAGCGAGAATGAGAAAGATCCCGAGCGAGTAAGGCCGCAGCTCCTGCGAGTACCGGACGTGGACGGGGGAGAGCGCCAGAAAACCCATGCCCGCGACGGCCGGCCAGGGCCCCGCGCGCCGCCGGAGCAGCCATCCGGCGGCCGCGACCGCGCCGATTCCCCAGACGGCGGCCGGAATCCTGCGATCGGCGTCGGAGGGCCTGAGCGGTTCGAGGCTCCTCAGGACGACGTAGTCGAGCGGCGGGTGAACGGCATCCTGGCGCAGCTGAGAAAAGAGAAAGCTCCAGGAGCCGTGCACGGAAAACGACTCGAAGACTTCGTCGAGCCAGTAGGACGATCGCCCGAGCCCACTCAGGCGAACGGCCGCCGAAACGGAGAGGATCAGGAGCGCGGCAATGAGTCCGGCGCGCTTGGCGAGATGCGATTCGATCCGGCGAGGATAACAGAGCGGGCGCGTCGCGCCGGAACCCGGTGGCCCCGCCTTTGCTCTTGGGAGAAACCGTGACCAGGGTCGAAACGCTTCTCGCAATCGGAATTCGAAGGGTCGCGGCAGGCTCGGGACGATTTCGGTACGAGAATGCCGACGGCTCGGCTCCGTCGTCCGAGGACGAGGTTCGCGCCGGACGCCTCGGTTTACCGCCCGCCTGGTCCGACGTTCGGATCGACCCGTCGGCGACGGCGAGCCTGCAGGCGATCGGAAGGGACGCCGCGGGCCGCTGGCAATACCGTTACCACCATACCCGGGTCGCGAGCCGGGAGCGGGAGAAGGCCGCGAGGTTGAGAAAATTCGCGGCTCGGTTTCCCGCCCTGAGGGCAGCCGTCGCGAAAGACTTGCGCCGGCCGGGCCTGCCGCGGGAAAAGGTCCTCGCCGCGATGACGCGGATCCTCGCGACGCGGTATCTGCGGCCGGGAAGCCGCGCCTACGCCGTGGAAAACGAAAGTTATGGAATCACGACTCTTCACAAGAGGCACGTTTCGTTTCGAAACGGAGGCGCAGAGCTGCGATTTCGCGGAAAAGCCGGCAAACAGCGGCGTGTCGAGACCGACGACCGCGGCGCCGTCGCCGTTCTGCGGCGCTGCGCGAGGCTGCCCGGCCGCGCCTTCTTTCAATGGCGCGATCCCGACGGGTCGGTCGCCGCGGTCCACCGTCGGCAGCTCAACGCCTACATCCGGGAGGGCATGGGCGAAGGTTTTTCCGCGAAGGATTTTCGCACATGGGCGGGAACGTTGATTTGCGCCAACGAGCTCGCCCGGTCGTCCGGCGGCGGCGTCGATTCGAAGACCGGGCGGCGGAGACAAATCGTCGCGGCCGTCGCCGAGACCGCGCGGCGGCTCGGGAACACTCCCGCCGTGTGCCGAAGCTCTTACATCTCGCCTCGCGTGATCTCGAGCTTCGAACGAGGCGTGACGCTAAGGGTGACCGTTCCGTCGGTCGAGCGGCTCGGGCGCCGCGTCGCACCCCACCCGATCGAGCGGGAGCTCGGGAAATTGCTCGCGGAGGGCGGCTAATGGTATTCGAATGGGGGCAACGCCCCAACCGGTTGGGGCATTTTCTGGCACGGTTCTGGCTGCTATCCTCCCCATTATGAGAACGATCTGGAAAGGCCACTTGAGCTTCGGTTTGATCTCGGTGCCCGTCGGACTCTACGCGGCTCTGGAGGCGTCCGAGCGCGTGTCGTTCCGGCTTCTTCACCGAAAAGACCTGTCGCCCATCGAGTACAAGAAATACTGCGCGCGCGAGGACGTCGAAGTTTCCAACGACGAAATCGTGAAGGGCTACGAGGTCGAAAAGAACAAGTTTGCCGTCGTCGAAAAGGAAGAGCTCGAAAAGATGCAGGAAGAAGCGGGAGGCGGTTCCGACGATCACACGATCGAAGTGCTGGAATTCGTCGAGCTCGCATCCATCAATCCGCTCTCGTTCGAGAAGCCGTACTACCTCGCTCCCGAAAAAGGCGGCGACAAGCCTTACGCCGTTCTGCGCGATGCCCTTCTCGAAGAGAGGAAAGTGGGGATCGTGCGGATCACCATTCGCTCCCGTCCCCAGCTGGGCGTCCTGATTCCCTCTTCGAACGCGCTCGCCGTCGAAGTGATTCGCCCGTTCGAGGAGCTTCGCGACACCGCGGAGCTCAAGCTGCCCGAGTCGGCGAAGAAGTCGGCGGAAATCAAAATGGCGAAAATGCTGATCGATCAGCTCACGACGGAGTGGGATCCCCAGGAGCACCCCGACGAGTACCGGGAGACGCTCACGAAGCTGCTGTCCTCGAAGCGCAAGCACACGGTTGCGATCTCGCGCGCCGACACCAACGTCGTCGACCTGATGGACGCGCTCAAGAAGAGCGTCGCGCGCACGAAAGGGAAGCCGAAGAAGGCCGCCAAGGCGGGGGCGGCGTAGCCGTCCTCACTCGTCGAGGACGCGGCGGATCGTCCTCAGGACCTCCTCGGCCTTGTAGGGTTTGCTCAGGAACGCCTGCACGCCGCCGGCTTCCATTCTTTCCCTTTCGGTTTCGTCCGCGAATCCGCTCACGAGGATGATCTTCGCCGACGGGTTCGCCTTGCGGAGGCGCACGAATGTCGGCCAGCCGCCGAGCTCCGGCATTCCGAGATCGGAGAAGACGACCGAGATCCCCCGGCCCTGCTCGTAGAGCGCCAGGGCCTCGACGCCGTTCCGCGCCGTCAGAACGCGGTACCCCTCGGATTCAATCAGCTCGCGCAGCGACTGGAGCAGCAGCGGTTCGTCCTCGACGACGAGGACGGTCTCCGGCTGGCCCGGCCACGGTTTCTCGGCCGGCGCCGACGGGGCGGGCGCGCGGCGTGTTCGGGTCTCTTCCGCCTCCGGCAGCGAACGGGCGGAAATCGGAAGAAACACGTCGAATTTCGTTCCCTTCCCGATCTCGGACTCGAGCTCGATGTGGCCCGCGTGGCTCGTGACGACTCCATACACGACGGAGAGCCCGAGACCCGACCCGCCCCTGTCGCGCTTTGTCGTGAAGAACGGCTCGAAGACGCGCGTTCGGGTCGCGTCGTTCATTCCCATCCCGGTGTCGGAAACCCAGAGCGCGACGAACGTCGAGGGCGCGGAAGCCGGGGAAGCGCGGCGCTGCGCGAGGCGCGTCCCGATCCGGATCTCTCCCTGGTCGCGGATGGCATCCCGGGCGTTCATGCAGAGATTCATCAGCATTTGCTGCAGCTGCGTGGGATTTCCTTCGACCGCAGGGAGATCGTCGGCGAGATCGAGGTGCATCGCGATTCGTTTGGGAAAGGTCGCCCGCAGCATGGTGACGGTGTCGTTGACGATCGAGTTGATCGGAACGCTTCGGAACCCTTCCTTTTCGCCCCTTCGGCCGAACGCGAGGAGCTGCCGCACGAGTCCGGCCCCCCGATCCACGGCCGCCTGGATCGCCTCGGAGGAGGAAGAGTCGTCGCCGGCCGCCGGCCCCGACCTTCGGATCTTCTCGACGTAGCTGGAGATGATCGTCAGAATGTTGTTGAAATCGTGCGCGATGCCGCCGGCGAGGCTTCCCACGCTTTCGAGCTTCTGCGCCTGCAGGAGCTCTTCGGAAAGGAGCCTGCTCTCCGTGATGTCCCGCAGGTTCCACTGCAGGGTCGGGCGTCCGGTCGACCGGTCGCGGCTCACCACGCGGTGAACCCAGATCGACTTTCCGTCGTTCGAGCGAAGCTCCACCTCCCGCCGGGCGAGAGTGCCTTCCGGGCCGGAGAGCTTCCAGTCGTCCGGCGCGGGGTCTCCGACGGCGAGCGCGGGGACTTCGGCGATGGAGTGCCCGACGAGGTCCTCGCGCCGCGCGCCCAGGAGCCGAAGCAGGAAAGGGTTCACGTCGAAGATTTCCATGGACTCCTCGTCGACGAGAAGAATTCCCTCGCGCGCGGTTTCGAAGATTCTGCGGTAGCGCATCTCATGTTCGACGATCCGGTGTTCCGCCCGTCTTCGCTCGGTGATTTCTTCGATCGCGAGCAAAATCAGAGGCCGCGACTCGTTCGGAAGCCGGACCTTGCTCGCATTGACGCGATAAGTCTTTTCGCCGGCCCCCGCGTGGCCGTGAAGACCGGCCTCGAGGTTCCGAATCGAAGGCTTTCGAGCCAGGATCGAGCCGAGCATCGTTTCGAAATCCGCCGGCGTCCAGGTGCCGAGGTCGGAGAGCGTCTTTCCTTCCGACGTCGAAGCGGTCGTTCCGAACATCTCGTAGAAGGCCGCATTCGCGAATCGGACCCTGAGGGCCGAGTCGAGCCAGACGAGACCTTCGCGGACGGTCTCGACGACCGCTGCCGCGTAGTCGCGGGCGAGGGTCGCCGGGTCGAGGCCGGGATTGCCCGGACGGGTCGCCCCGGTCCCGCCGACATCATCTTTCGCTGGCCGCTTCCTGACTGACCGAGATCGCGCCATCATTCGATGAACTTCACTGAGCGATCAATCACTGCAAGGATAGGGCCAAAGCGGCAATGGGGCGGACTGCCTGGCATGAAAGCTGCTTTTCCAGGACCGTCAGGAGGAGCTCATGAAACGTCTGCAAATCGGAACTCTCATCTCGGTGGTCTCGCTCGTCGGGGGAATCGCGCTCGCGCGGCAATCGGATTCAATGGCCTCGGGATCGACGGCGACGGAGTCGAAGTCGACGACGAAGACCAAGAGCCCGTCGGGAACGACGAAGACGAAATCCCACTCCGCAACGGGAACCGTCAAGGAATTCGAATCGGGAAAGAAGCTCGTCGTCACGACCGCGAACAAGAAGAACCGGTCGTGGGATCTCGACGACAAAGACACGACCTACGACGTGGACTCCACGATCGCTGTCGGGTCCAAAGTCTCGGTCCTGGAAAAGACCGATGCGGACGGCAAGAAGTCGGTTTCCGTCTCGCCGTATGTCGCCAAGAAGAGCAAGAGCAAGAAAAAGTCTTAGCCCGCGAAGAGCGCGTGACAACGGGCCCGACCCACGTCGGGTCCGTTTGTTTTCCGCCGGCTTGCCGCCGGCCGTTCGAATGCCGGCGTTAAGATGGTTTCGTGAAGTCCTCCGTCGAGGAGCCGATGACCCCCATGCTCGCGACGCTCGTCGACGAGCCGTTTTCGCGCCCCGGGTGGGTATACGAGGAAAAATACGACGGGTATCGCGCGATCGCCTACGTGGATGGCGGAGTGCGGATCTATTCGCGAAACCGGAAGCCGCTGGCGTCCGCGTTTCCCGAGATCTCCGAGGCGCTGCGAAAGCTTCGCGGCCCGTCGCGGGCGGGGACGATCGTCCTCGACGGCGAAATCGTCGCGTTCGACGGGAAACGGGTCTCCCGGTTCCAGCTCCTGCAGCGGCGGGAGCTCGGCGAATCCGTCCGCCCGGTGTTCGCCGCGTTCGACTGCCTCGCGCTGGGCGGCAAATCTCTGCTCGCGAGACCGCTCTCCGAACGGAGGATTGCTCTCGAGTCGATCGTGCCGGAGGGCGACGGCGTCGTGATCCGCTCGCGCCGGCTGCCGGCCGACGGGCTGAAAGCCTACGACGTCGCGCGGCGGAGGGGATGGGAGGGGATTCTTGCGAAGAGCGAGGCCTCGATCTATCGCCCCGGGATTCGCTCGCGCGACTGGCTGAAGGTGAAGCTCCGAAAGGAATCGGAATTCGTGGTCGGCGGCTATACCGCTCCGTGCGGGAGCCGGGCGCACTTCGGAGCGCTCCTCGTCGGCCTGTACGAGGGGGAGAGTCTTCGGTACGCGGGAAAGGTCGGCACCGGCTATTCCGAAAAGATCCTGGCCGACCTGGCGGCGAAAATGCGCCCGCTGCGAACCGCCCGGCCGGCGTTCCGCGATCCTCCCCGCGAGAAGGGCGCGACCTGGGTGAAGCCGAGTCTCGTCGCCCAGCTCGCGTTCGCCGAGTGGACGGACGACGGCAAACTCCGCCAGCCCGTGTTCCTCGGCCTGCGGAAGGACAAGAAACCGCGCGAATGCCGTTGGAGCGAACGTGAAGAGTGAGACGGCCACTCTCGCGGGAGTCGTGATCGGCAATCCCGGGAAGCTGTGGTGGCCGCAGGAGAAGATCTCGAAGCTCGATGTCGCGAGATTCTACGATGCGATCTCTCCGTCGATCCTGCCCTGGCTGAAGGACCGGCCGCTGACGGCGGAACGTTGCCCGGAGGGCATGAACGGCCCCTGTTTCTTCCAGAAGAATTTCGACAAGGGGCTTCCGGGGGGAGTTCCGACGGTTCCGATCCCCTCGGAGAGCACGCGAAAGATGGTTCATTACGTGCTGGGCGGAAGCCGGAAGGCGCTTCTGGCGATGGTGAATCTCGGGTGCATCGCCGTGCACACGATGAATTGCCGGAAGGACGCGCTCGCTCGGCCCGACTGGCTCGCGTTCGATCTGGACCCGGGTTCCGGAAAGTTCTCGGACGCGGCGAAAGCGGGAAGAATTCTCGGATCGCTGCTCGACGAGCTGAGCCTCGTTTCCTACCCGAAGACGTCGGGAAGTCGCGGGCTCCACGTGTTCGTGCCGCTTCGCCGCGGGCCGACCCAGGACGAGGTTCGCGCGTTCGCCGCCTCGGTGGGCGCGATCCTCGCGGAGAAGGCGCCGAAGCTCGTCACGGTCGAGATGTCGAAAGCGAAACGGCGCGGCCGCGTCTTCGCGGACGCCCTTCGCAACGCGTTCGGGCAGACCATCGTCTCGCCTTACTCCGTGAGGCGCCGGCCGCTGGCGCCCGTTTCCATGCCGCTCGACTGGAGCGAAGTGGACCCGAAGCTGGACCCATCGGCGTTCAACCTTCGGAACGCCGATCGCCGGCTCGCCGGCCCGAATCCCTGGGCGGATTTCTGGAAGCGGCGGCAGTCCCTCCCGGGCTGAGCCCGGGTCGCTACTGCTTGACTTGCAACTCGTTGTTGACCCGAACGACGCCATCGACGCCCCGCGCGACTTCGCCGGCCAACCGCCTCTCGTCCGCGTTGTGAACCTCGCCGGCGAGCGTCACCACGCCGTTCGTCGAATTGACCTCGACATTCGTCAGCGTGGAGAGTCGGACGTCGGCCGCGAGCTTCGCCTTCACGGACGCCTTGATGCCGGCGTCGTCAACCTGACGCCCCGCCGACGTCGTCGTCTTGCACGCCGCCAGTCCGAGAAGCAGAACCAGGGCGATCGCGCCCGCCGCAGAAACCGAGAGAATCTTTCGCATCACTTCTCCTTCTTTCGGGACGCATTCGAGTCCCGGTCCTTCTGTGAATGCACGGCATGTGCCACCGCGCTGCGGCTGGCCCGGGGCTTGCTCAGAGAGTCGAAGTGAAGACTTTCAAATCTCGGGCGCCGAAAATCGTGTCCCTGTCGATCGCGGGGCTCGCCGTCCTGCTGGTCGGTCTCGGGCTCGGGGCTGTCGTCTGGTCCAACCGGATTCTCCGCGGAGGGAAGCTCCGGTCGTGGGTGAACGTCCACCCGGAGAGACTCCTCCTCGAGTACGGCGAGGCGTCCTCCTCGTGGCCCGGCATCGTCCGGGTCCGCGGATTGAGGCTCCGGGGCCGCGATCCGAACGTCGAGTGGGAGTTTCGCATCGAGGACTGCCGGGTCCACGTGTCGCTGCCGGATCTCTTTCGAAGGAAATTCCACGCGACTTCGGTGGAGGCGCGAGGGCTGACTTTCCGTCTCCGGCAAAGGGTCGAGAAGGGCCGGGAGTCCTCTCAACTGAAGTTTCTGCCGCCGATCGAGGGTTTCGCGGAAGTTCCCCTGCGCGGCGAGCCGCCCGCGCCTCCCGAAGACAAAGCCGAGGACCTGTGGGGCGTCCGAATCGACCGTCTCGCCGCCTCTCCCGTTCGAGAAGTATGGGTCGACTCGTACCGTTACGAGGGAAACGCGAACCTGACGGGCGAGCTGGCCCTCCAGCCGAGACGGCGGGCCGCGGTCGGTCCGGCGACCCTCTCCTGGAACGCTGGAACGCTCTCGATTTTCGGCAAGCCCGCCGCCTCGCCAATTCGAGCCCGAATCGATTGCCGGATCGCCGCTTACGATCCCGGCCGAGTGCGCGGCTCGGCCGTGTGGGACTTCATCAGCGCCCGCGCCGACTGGAGCGGCGAGCTCGCGGGGCTCGAATTCCTCGATCCTCTCTTCGACGGCCCGCCCCGCCTGTCGGGAGGGAAGGGAACGATGAGCGGCCGGATCCGCCTCGAGGATGGAAAGGGCGAGGCTCGAATCGCGCTGACCGCGGAAGAGGCCTCGGCGGTCTATCCGAAGGAGCGCTTGCAGGGGGCGGTGTCCGGAGAATTGAGAATGGACCCCTGGCGCCCGGCGCTCGGCGTCGCGGAAGTCGCCGGCAGCACGGTGGTCCTTCGACGCGTTCGGGCTTCGTCCGAGGGCAGCCGGGAGTGGTGGGGGGATTTCAAGGTCGTGTCCGGCCGCCTCCGTTCGGTCCGCCGTGGCCTGCGACTCACCGCGAATGCGGAAAGCAAGTGCCGCGACGCCCGCCCCCTGTTCACGCTCTTCGGAGTGGGGCTCCCTCGCTGGACCCGGGCGTTGACTGCGCTCGAGGGGTTCTCGGCGCGGTCCGGCGTCGACTTCGCTTCAGGCCTTTCGCGGATCGAGGGCTTCGACGCGACCGGCGGGAATTTCCGCATTCGGGGAGACTCCGTTCGAATCGGCACGGCGAAACAGGGCGCTTTCCTCGTCGAGGACGGGCCGCTTCGGGTGGGCGTGGAGATCGAGGACTCGGGAACCCGCCTTCACCTGATCGGGGCGGAAAAGTGGTTTCGGGAGCAGTCCGCCTCAAGGCCCGGTCGAATGTGATTGTGCCGCGTTGTTTCCCGGGTTTATACTGAAGGGGAGCTGGCCGCGCGAGTGGGGGCGAGGGCTCAAGATTGCGTCTTTTCGTCTTCGCCCCCACTCGCGGGTTGTTTGGTGGGCTCCTGTCCGGGACCCTTGCAAAAAGCATTCCCGACTCCAAGGAGGATGCGCGTTGAAGTACCGAAGGATCTGGATGCTCGCGAGTTGGGCCTGTCTGGCGGCCGGCTGCACAAGCCTTCGCCCCGAAGCGAGTGAGGTGCGCCTCACGCACGATTCCAAGGACGTCAACGGATGCAGGGAAATCGGATCGGTGCAATCGTTTGTCTCCTTCAGTTTCCGCAGCGCCGAGAATCAACTGAAGAACAAGGCCGCGAAGCTCAAGGCCGACACGGTTCTCGTGAGCTCGACGTTCGGCGACGACCTGGGCACCGCCTATGACTGCTCCCAGCCGCAGCCGAAGAAGTAGCCGTTGCGCTTAACCCGGAATCTCGAGCGCCTTTCTTTCCGGAGGCGCTCGATTCTCGTCGCTCTCGTCCTGATCCAGCTCGGCTGCGTCACCGTGACGCTGAACCCGCATCGCACGCGTCAGGATCGGTCGCTCCGCCGCTCGCCCACCCGACCGTCATGAAATACGTTCTGTTCTACGGCGGCGCGGAGAATTTGGAGCTCGCGCGCGAGCTCTTCCCGGCGCACCGGGCGGCCTGGAAGGATTTTTTGGACCGGAAACAACTTCTCATGATCGGCCCGTTCTCGGACCCGCGCCAGGGCGCGATGGGAGTCTTTGCGACGCGCGCGGCGGCCGAAGAATTCGTGCGCATTGATCCGTTCGTCCTTCGAGGCGTCGTGAAGAGCTGGGAGCTCAGGGAGTGGCTCGAGGCCGTCGTTCCGGAAGAGATCGACTCACCCCGCGGGTGAAGCGGCGTTCCCAACGGGAATCGAACCCCTCGCGCCGCAAAGGCGCGTGAGACAAACGCTCCGCCGTGAAAGGGCGGCGTCCGGAAGTTGATAAGTGGCGTCCCCAACGGGAATCGAACCCGTGTCCCCGCCGTGAAAGGGCGGTGTCCTAACCGCTAGACTATGGGGACGCGGCGCGGAGGCGGGATTTTAGCACGGGCGCCACAGCCGTATCCGCCGGCCGAATTGTTTCTAAGGGCCCCCGCGAAAAAGATGGCGATGGTGAGTCGGGCGGGGCTCGAACCCGCGACCCACGGCTTAAAAGGCCGTTGCTCTACCGACTGAGCTACCGACTCGGGCGGCGTGAAGTTTAGCGCACGCGCGAGCGAGCGTCTATTCCGAGGAACCCGGCAGGCGATTCCAGAAGGCGTCGTGCCGGGTGAGGATCGTTTCTTCGCGGCGGGGCCCCGTCGACACCGCGACGGCCGTCGCCCCGCACTGTTGCTCGAGGAAGGAGACGTACTCGCGGGCCGCGCCCGGGAGATCTTCGAACTTCGTGATTCCCACCGTCTCGCTCTGCCAGCCGGGAAGCGTCTCGTAGACGGGCTCGAGCTTTTCGACATCCTCCACGTCGGCCGGAAATTCCGTGATCCTCTGTCCGTTCAGCGTGTAGGCGACGCAGACGGGTAGCTCCGGCAGACGGTCGAGAACATCGAGCTTCGTGATCGCGAGGAACGACGCGCCCGAGAGCTCGACCGCCGTCCGGGCGACGACCGTGTCGAGCCAGCCGGTGCGCCGCGGGCGCCCGGTCGAAGTCCCGAACTCGTTGCCGCGCTGGCGCAGATACTCGCCGACTTCTCCCGAGAGCTCCGTCGGATGGGGGCCCGCGCCGACTCGCGTCGTGTAGGCCTTCACGACGACGAGGGAATCGGAAAGCGCCCCCGGAGGAATGCGAAGTCCCGCCGCGAGCCCGGAGCTCGTGCACGTGGAAGAGGTGACGTAGGGATACGTCCCGGCGCTCTGATCGAGGAGCGCTCCGTGCGCGCCTTCCGCGAGGAGGGAGTTTCCCGCGCGAAGATGGGCCCGGGCGATTGCGCCCGTGTCGGCCACGAGGGGGACGAGGCGTTTCGACTGCGCCGAAAGCGACTCGAAGACTTCCTCGGGCGAGGGGATCCTTTCGGAGAGGCCGAGGGCCTGCGCCAGGCAGCCCAGCTCGCGCGCGAGGCGCTGGATTTTCGGGAGCAGCGTGTCGAGGTGCCGGAGCGATCCCATCCTGATGCCGGATCGGGCCGCCCGCGTCTCGTACGCGGGGCCGATCCCGCGCAGCGTCGTACCCAGTTTCGACTGGCCGGCCGCCTCTTCGCGGGCGGCGTCGAGAAGCCGGTGGTAGCAAAGAATGACGTGCGCGCGGTCGGAGATTTTCAGAAGCCGCTCGACCTCCACACCGGCGGATTGAACGGAGTCGATCTCGGAGAGAAGGGCTTCGGGGTCGACGACGACGCCGTCCCCGATCCAGGCCTGCTTTTCGCGGAAGATCCCGGCCGGCAACAGGTGAAGGGCGAAGTGGCGTTCGCCGAACCGAACGGTGTGGCCGGCGTTGTGGCCCCCGTGGTAGCGCGCGACGGCGTCGAACCGGTCCGCGAGCAGATCGACGAGCTTGCCCTTGCCCTCGTCCCCCCACTGGCCTCCGAGCACCGCGAGAGTCTGAATTTCGTTCTTCGACAAGCGGCGCAACATACTCCAGTTCACCGGCGAAGTCGAGCAACGAGCAGATCTCCGGCAAGGGCGGCGGCGGGGCGTTCCGGGAGGGAAGCGTAACTTTTCGAGCTTCCAAAGTGGTCCTCCGAGGAACGGGCGAATCTCGCGAGAAAAGTTGGCCGAGCGGCGGCCCGGGATCGATTCCACAGAGTAGGCCGCTGCGGCTTCCCGACGGAACGCCCCGCTGGCGACCCGTCGGCGTCTGAACACCGCGAGGTCCGTGAGCAGGTTAAGATCGCTCTCATGAAATCGGTCCGTTTAGACGGCGAGAGATTCACGCTCGAGGATCTCGTCGAGGTCTCGAAGGCGCCGTGCGCCGTTTCGCTTTCGTCCTCGTCCCGCCGGCGGATCAACGCCTCGCGGCGGGTCGTCGAGCGCATCGCGCGCAGGGGCGAAGTTTCGTACGGCATCACGACGGGATTCGGGCGTTTCTCCGACATAGTCATTCCGCCGGAGAGCCTCGCGAAGCTCCAGAAGAACCTCATCCGCAGCCATGCGGCCGGCGTCGGTGAGCTGCTCCCGCCGGAAGCCGTTCGGGGAATGATCGCCCTGCGGGCGAACACGCTCGCGCGCGGGTATTCCGGCATCCGCCTCGAGACGGTCGAGGCGTTGCTCGCTCTCCTCGCGAAAGACGTGCTTCCGGCGATTCCGGCGCGGGGTTCCGTCGGGGCGTCCGGCGATCTCGCGCCGCTCGCGCATCTCGCGCTCGGGTTGATGGGAGAGGGGGAGGCGTTCTACCGGGGACGCCGCATGCCGGCGCGGGAAGCGCTTCGGCGCGCCCGGCTGCGGCCGGTGGAGCTCGAGGCGAAGGAAGGCCTCGCGCTGATCAACGGGGTGCAGATGTCCTGCGCGGTGGGCGGCCTCGCGCTTGCCCGTGCCCGGCGATTCGCGAAGGTTGCGGACCTCGCGGGCGCCATGTCGCTCGACGCGTCCCGGGGAAGCGACGTCGCTTTTGACCCCCGGATCCTGAAGGCCCGGCCCCATCCCGGAGCGCTCGACTCCGGGAGAAACCTGCGCCTTCTGCTGAAGGGGAGCGCGATCCGCGAATCGCATCGCGACTGCGGCCGCGTCCAGGACAACTACGCGCTGCGCTGCATGCCCCAGGTCCACGGAGCGGTGCGGGACGGGCTGGACTATGCCGTGCGGGCGCTCTCGATCGAGATGAACTCTGCGACCGACAATCCGATGGTCTTCGCGAAGACGGGCGAGGTCCTCTCCGGCGGCAATTTTCACGGCGCTCCGGTCGCCGCCGCGTTCGACCTCGCGGCGATCGTCCTCACCGACCTCGCGTCGATCTCGGAGAGGCGCCTGGAAAAGCTCGTCAACCCTTCGCTCTCCGGCCTTCCCGGATTTCTCACGCCGGAGGGAGGCGTCCAGTCGGGGTTCATGATGGCGCAGGTCACGGCGGCGGCGCTCGTGTCCGAGTGCAAGGTCCTGTCGCACCCGGCCTCGGTCGACTCGATTCCGACGGGAGCGGCGAAGGAGGACCATGTTTCGATGTCGTCCATCGCGGCGCGAAAGCTCTCCAGCGTCGCCGACAACGTCGCGGGAGTGCTCGCGATCGAGCTGCTCGCGGCGTGCCAGGCCCTCGATCTCCTGAAGCCGCTCAAGAGCTCCGCTCCGATCCAGGCGGCGCGCGGCGCGATCCGCCGGAAGGTTCGCACATGGACCGACGACCGGTACATCGCCCCGGACCTGGAGGCGGGACGGCAGCTCGTGGAGACGGGATTCGAGGATCTGCTCGGAGAGCTCGCGTAGAATAGAACCGTGAATCTTTCTTCGCTCCTCTCGGCCGTTCGAGGGCCCCGGCCGGGAGCGCGGTTTCTCGAGAGCAAGCGCGAGGCGGTCGAGTCGTTCGTGCAGTTCGAGCGGGGAGGGGAGCGGCCGCGGTATCCCCTCGAGATCTTCCTCGAGGTGAGCAACGTCTGCGACCTGCGGTGCGTCATGTGCCCGAGGTTCTCCGCCTTCAACCCGGCGCGGAAACAGGCGATCTGGGACGTCGATCCAGGTTTCCTCGAAACCGATCCGGCGACGCTCGCCCTCGGGCCTCTGCTCGAGCATGCGCTCGTCGTGCACGCGTTCGGGTACGGCGAGCCGACGATCCATCCGAGCTTTCCGTCGTTCCTGCAGCACGTGGCGAATTACGAAGTCCTGATCGACTTTTTCACGAACGGGATGCACCTGACCGAAGAGCTCGTCGCGCAGCTCGTCGAGCTCTCGATCTTCCAGATCACGGTCAGCTTTTCCGGGACGACGGCGGCGCTGTACGAGAACGTCTACCAGGGAGGAGGATTCGAGCGCGTCCTCTCCGGCCTCGCCCGGCTGAGGGACGCGAAGGCCGCCGCGGGCAGCGCTTTTCCGAGAGTTGCCATCAACTCGCTGTCTTTCGATCACCACGTTCGAGACCTCGACGGTTTCATCGTCCTGATGGCGGACCACGGGGTCGAAAGGGTAGAGGTCACGCGCCTCCTCGAGCACGAGGCCTCGCTGCCGCAGCTCAAGGGACACGCGGCGAACTTCCGAGCTCCGGAAACACGCGAGGCGGTCGAGCGCGCCTACGCAATGGCGGCCACACGGGGAGTCCGGCTCGCGCTGCATCCCATGATCGAAGCGGATCTCGCCCTGCCCCCGGAGACCGGACCGATCGCCCCGGGGGTGGCCGTGCCGCCGCCTCCGGTGGAACACTTCAAGGAGATCGCGAAGACGCTGCCGGTCCTTCCCCGAACCGACGACAGCGAACCGAAGATCGAGGTGATCGATCTGGAGCGCGATTCGATCGGCGAGATCCGCCGCCGCCTGGTGGTGGGCAGCCCTCCGCGGGGCGCCGGGGATCGGCCGTTCTACTGCATGGAGCCGTTCAAGACGTTCTACCTGCGGCGCGGCGGGCAGGTGAAGACGTGCTGCTACATGATGGACAACTCTCCGCAGATGGGCGACATCCGCCGATCGACGGGGGAGCAGATCTGGAACGGAAGCGCGTTCGAAACCGTCCGGGGCGCGATTTTGAACGGCCAGTATCCCCTCCGGGCCTGCGGCGGCTGCCTCGCGAACAGCCAGGCGCCGGCGGCGCACGGGGTGGGCCTCATGATTCGGAACTACCTGGCCTGGACCAAATCGAATCCGCGCGCCCCTCTCGACGTGGACACGGCGGCCTGGCTCGATCGGTCGACGGGAGCGGACCTGGTTGACCGCCTGTTCGAGGCGCGAGCAGAGACTCTCGGTCTCCCCGATTCGGTTGCCCGCGCACAGAGGCTCGTCGAACTTCTCCAGGAGGACCCGTCGTGGTCCGCGGCTGTCGAGGGCTGGGTGGACCATGTTTCGGAGCACGGTGTCGCGGGCTGGATCTGGTCTCCGCTGTTCCCGGAGCTGCGAGTGCCGATTTCGCTCTGGCTCGGAGAGCGCAAGGTCGCGGAGTCGATCGCCCGGGAGTTCCGATCCGATCTTTTCGGATCCGGAAAAGGGGACGGACGTTACGGTTTCACCTTCCGGGTGCGGTTGTCGCGACGGGAAGCGGAGGGCGCCGTCGTGAGAATCGGCGATTCGCCGAGCTCGGTCGAAAGAATTCCGACAATCGGAGGAGTGTAGGCCCGCCCTCGCTCGATTAGAATGTCCGCGATGGCGACGGTCCGAAGCTCGATCCGCGCGGCCCGGGGCATTCAGCTGCGGGCGAAGTCGTGGCTCACCGAGGCGCCCCTCCGGATGCTGGAGAACAATCTCGACCCGGACGTCGCCGAGAATCCCGACCAGCTGATCGTCTACGGCGGGTCGGGCAAGGCGGCGAGAAACTGGGAGTGCTTCGAGAAGATCGTCGAGACTCTCAAGCGATTGAACGGCAACGAGACTCTCCTCGTGCAGTCCGGCAAACCGGTCGGGGTTTTCGAGACGCACCCGAACGCGCCCCGCGTGCTGATCTCCAACTCGATGCTCGTACCCGCCTGGGCGACCGGCGACGAGTTCCGCCGGCTCGAGGGGCTGGGCCTCACGATGTACGGCCAGATGACGGCGGGCTCGTGGATTTACATCGGGTCGCAGGGGATCGTTCAGGGCACGTTCGAGACGCTCGCGGAAGCCGGGCGGCGCCATTTCGGGGGAGATCTCTCGGGCCGGTTGTTCGTGACCGCCGGTCTCGGAGGAATGGGCGGCGCTCAGCCTCTGGCGGCGGCCATGAACGGGGCGACGGCTCTCGTCGCCGAGGTGGACACGGACAGGACCGACAAGCGCCTTCGCACGCGGTACCTGGACGAAAGGATCGACGACCTCGATGCCGCGATCGACCGAGCGCTCGCGGAGAGGGACGCGCGGCGAGCCGTGTCGATCGGCGTGACGGCCAATGCCGTCGACCTCCTGGAGCGGCTGCTCGCCCGCGGCGTCGTCCCGGACATTCTTACGGACCAGACCTCCGCGCACGACGAGCTCGGCGGCTACGTTCCGCACGGCATTCCCTATGCCGAAGCTCTTCGCCTTCGGCGGGACGACCCCGCCGAGTACATCCGGCGCGCGTATGCCTCCATGGCGGCCCACGTCCGGGCAATGCTCGCGCTTCAGGATCGCGGGGCCGTCACATTCGACTATGGCAACAATCTCCGCGGCCAGGCGCGAAAAGCGGGCGTCGAGAACGCTTTCGGTTTTCCCGGCTTCGTTCCGGAATACATCCGACCTTTGTTCTGCGAAGGGAAGGGCCCGTTCCGCTGGGCGGCGCTGTCCGGCGATCCGGAGGACATCCGCGAGACCGATCGCGCGCTCCTCGAGCTCTTTCCCAACGACGCGACGCTCCATCGGTGGATCCCTCTCGCGCAGGAGCGAATTGCGTTCCAGGGCCTGCCGGCCCGCATCTGCTGGCTCGGTTACCGCGAGCGCGACCGGGCCGGCGTGCTCTTCAACGAGCTCGTGCGAACCGGAAGGGTCAAGGCTCCGATCGTGATCGGCCGGGACCACCTCGACGCGGGGTCCGTCGCTTCGCCGAATCGCGAGACCGAGGCGATGCGCGACGGCTCGGACGCGATCGCCGACTGGCCGATTCTCAATGCCCTGCTGAACACCGCCTCGGGCGCGACCTGGGTTTCGGTGCACCACGGGGGAGGCGTGGGAATCGGTTATTCGATCCACGCGGGAGTCGTCGTCGTCGCGGACGGCACGCCGGAAGCGGAATCTCGCCTGCGGCGCGTTCTCACGAACGATCCGGGAACGGGAGTCATGCGGCACGCGGACGCCGGGTACGAGACGGCGATCGAGACCGCCCGGGCCCGCGGGCTGGATCTTCCGATGCGCCGAGAGTGAGCGCGCTTCTCCTCGCCTCCTTTCTCTTTCTCGCGAAACCTCCATCCGCTGCCGGCTCCGCCCCCAGCCGCGGCTCCGAGCCGCGCGGTGGTGCTCGAGCGGGCGCGTCTGGAGACCGGTTGGAGCGACCTCGACCGGCGCGCATCGAAGTTCCTGGCCGAGGGCTCCGTCGAAAGCCAGCTCCAGGGCGGCGGCATCGCGTTTGACCGGGTCGCTCTCTTCGCGGCGGCCGGCCGCGCGCTCTCGGGAGCTCCGTCCGGCTCTTCTGTGCTCCTCGAGGATCCCGGGGGGACGCCGATCGCCTGGGCCGGACGCTCGCCCGCCTTTCTCCCCACGGACAGGCCGGAAGGCGCCGTCTGGTCGGCGGACTCCGTCACGTTTTTCCAGAACCGGCCCGTTTCCGTGCCGCACGCGGCGACTCCCGGACGGCTCGTCGTGTCGTGGTGGAATCCCCGCGGCGGGACTTCCTTTCGTCTCGATCCCTCCGGAGGGGCGCCGTGGGCGCCCGCCGCGAGCCCGCGCCCGTGGGCGACGATCGTCGAAGCGCCCGCGCCCGCGAAGCTGCCGGAAGAGCGACGGCGGGAGGCTTCGTGCGCCTTCCTGGCGGGCTCGCTCCTGCTTTTTCTCTGGGGGGCCGGCCGGCCTCCGAAGCGGCCGGGGACCCGGGAGATCCTCGCGGCGGTTGCCGTTCTCTGGGCGGCGGCCGGCGCGGTTTCGGTCGGCTCTCTCGCGCCCCGGTTGGAGCCGGCCGACTATTTTCGAGACGCCACGACGCTGTTCGGCTTTTGCTTTGCCGTGCTCGCGGCCTCCCTTCTCGTTCTCGCGGGAGAGAGCGCGCCCCGTTGGGGCCTCGCCATCGCCCTTTCCGCGGCGGCATTCGGATGCGGAGTCCTCTGGCCCGGAAGCTCGCCCGCCGCCGCGGCCGCTTTCGGACTCGCGTTCGCGGCCCTCCTGGCGGCCGCGAGGGGGCCCCGGCGCCTCCTGACCAGCGTCTCGGCGGCGGCTCTCTGCGCGGCGGCGCTGTTCGGAGCGCTGTCGCTCTGGCGCGAGTCGCGCGACGCCGTGGAGTCGTCGCGCCGGCGGCAGGCCGAGCTCGTCCACCGCCCGACGGTTCGCGAGCTCTCCGCTTCGGCGGCGGCCCAGCTCCCGTCGCAGCTTGCGATCGCGGCATCACGGTTTTCGGGCGCGGACGAGGAGGACCTCGGCGACCTCGCGTTCGTCCTCTGGAAGGCGACGGGACTCGGAGAGCGGGCCCCCGTCTCCGGCATCCGGCTCTGGAGGGAAGGGCGGCTCGTGTCGCGATTCGCGGCGGGGATTCCTCTCGAAGCTTCGACCCAGGTTGTCGTCGGGGGGACCGCCGTGCCAATCGAGCGGACGCGCATCCCCCTGCAGGAGCGGCCCGAATTCAAGCGCGGGGAAGCTCCGCAGGAAGCGGAGATCGAGGTCGGCGACTGGCCGGCGGGGAGGCCTCTGCCCCTTCCGATTCGCGATTACCGCGAGCTCCTGCTCCCGGCACAGGTGCCTCCGCGCGGATCGGACCCGTCGCGGGAGTCTCTCGGGAACCGCGTTCTCGAGTCGTTCACGGCGGGAACGGCGGCTTTCATCGCGCTCGTGATCGTCGGGGGGGCGTGGGCGCTGACGGGGACTGCGCGCCGCCGGTTCGCTCCGCGAACCTTCCGGGGCAGGATCACGGCCATTTTCACGCTCCTTGTCCTGGTCCCGTTCGTCGCCGTGACGATCTTCATCCGCCAGAGCCTCGCGGCCCGCCTCCGCCGGGAAACCGTCCTGCACGCCCAGACGGCCCTCGCGACTGCGAGAACCGTGCTCGACGATTATCTGTTCGCCGCCGGAACGTCTCCCGGCCGGCGGCAGCTCATCGACGACGATCTCCTCGCCTGGATGGCGAAGATCGTGGGTCATGACCTGTCGATCTACACCGACGGGCGGCTCTATTCGACGAGCCGCCGCGAGTTGTTTTCCTCGGGCCTGCTCCCGGAGAGGATCGAGGGAAAGTCGCTGGCAGGTCTGCTCGGTTCGCCGGACCAGTTCGTCGTCGAGTCGCGGAGCGTTCGCGGCCGGCGATTCGACCAGGTGGAGGCGACGCTCACGTCCATCGCGAGCCAGCTCTCCCTTTCCGGCCCCGCCGTCCTCTCGATCCCGCTGCTCCCGGAGCAGCGGGAGTCCGAGGAGGAGCTCGCGAGGCTGTCCTCGAGCCTCACGGCGTTCACCGTTCTCGTCTTCGGGCTCTCCCTGGTTCTCGGCGCGCGCGTCGCGTTCCGGGTGAGCGGCCCGATCGGCGACCTCGTGGAAGGAACTCGCGCGGTCGCGCACGGGGAGGTTCCCCGGATCCCCCTCCCGGAGGACGAGGAGCTCCGGCGCCTCGTGGAGGCGTTTCTCTCGATGGCGGCGACGCTGGACGCCCAGCGCGACGACGTGGCCCGCGCCCAGCGCCTTCAAGCCTGGGCGGAGATGGCCCGCATCATCGCGCACGAAATCAAGAACCCCCTCACTCCGATTCGGCTCTCGGCCGAGCATCTGCGCGAGGTGTCGCGGCGAGGCGATCCGAACCGGGATCGGGTGCTCGAGGAATGCGTCGCGAACATCCTGAAACAGACCGAAATGCTTCGCTCCATCGCGGCCGAATTCGCCGACTTCGCCCGCCTCCGCGAGCCCCGCCGGGAGGATGTCGAGCTTCGCGGTCTCGTCGACGAAGTGGTCCGCTCGTTTTCGGCCGCGTCCGCCGTTCGATGGGAAGTCGACGTCCCGGAAGCGCGCGTCCATGCGGACCCGAAGCTGCTCGCGCGCGCGCTGACGAACCTCGTCGCGAATTCCCGCGAGGCGCTGGGCCCCTCCGGAGGAACGATCCGAATCCTCGCGCGGCGCCTCGGCGCGCGCTGGACGATGCGCGTCGAAGACGACGGGCCGGGTGTCGCGACCGAGAATCAGGCGAAGCTGTTCGAGCCGTATTTTTCGTCGAAGAGCGGGGGCAGCGGGCTCGGCCTCGCGATCGTTCGAAAGATCGCGCAGGAACACGGGGGGGACGCCCGGGCGGAGAGACTGTCTCCGCGCGGTTTCGCGGTGGAGTTCGATTTTCAGGACTCCGGCGGCGTATGATTCCGGGGCCGTCCATGCGAATGTCTCCCAGGCAATGGATCTCCGCCACGGCGATGTCGTCGCTCGCGCTCGCCGTTCTCGCCGGCTGCAGAGGAGGAGTCGACGGCCCGCACCGCCGGAATCCAGCGGGGATGTCGATCGATTTTTCGGAGAGCGCTTCTTCGGTTCCGGCGGAGTTGCTCTCGCGGCTCAAGGCGATCGGCGTGCGCTCCGTGTTCGTGCCGGCCGTCGGCCTCGATTCCGAGCGGGGCGCGCCCCGTTTCGAGCCCGTGCCTCCTCCCGTTTCGCCCTACCCGTTTCCGGTGTATCTCGTCGTGCGGGGAACGGGCGATCTCGACTCGTACTTCAAGGCCGCCGCCGGAAGGGCGGGCGACGAGATCTGGAAGGCGATTCAGCCGGCACTGTCTTCCGGCCGGTACGGCGACATTGCCGGCGTCCACCTGGATCTTCGCGTCGTCGACGCGCCCGGCGAGTACGCTTCGGCTCTCGGATCGATCCGGAGCCGGCTGGCCCGGTCCATGACGCTGTCGGCATCGGTCGAAGCGAAGCTCACGGAAGACCAGGCCCGAAAATGGAGGTCGGTCGGCCGCGAGGTCGACTTCCTCGTTCCCGTCGTGTACGGCCGGGTCGGAGCGCCGGGGACCGAGGGAGCGCGAGTGTCGGGCTCGCCGGCGCAGGCCGTGGAGATCGGCCGCTCCATGTTCCCCGAGTACTGTCCCCAGGGCTGGGGGCTCTTCCAGCCCCGGAGCGGGCCGGCCCGATCTGTCTCCGACGCGGCGATCAACGATCTCTCGGAGGATCGGCGTTTCGACTTCGAGTTCGGATCGCTCCTTTCCGACGCGGATGAAAACGTCTACATCTTTCGGGCGCGCCAGCCCGGCAACCGTGCGGCAGGGGGCGTGGGCGCGTTCGAGTCGGGGGACACGGTCACGTTCTGGGAGAATCGGCTGTCGGATTTCACGCAAAGCCTTTCGGACCCCCTCGCGGCGCGCGGCAAGATCATTCGGCTTCGCTCGCTCGACGACGAGGATCGCCTCATCGGCTTCTCCGCGATCGAGGACATTCTCCTCGGCCGGAAGCTCGAGCCGAAGCTGACCTTCAGCCGGTCGGCCGGCCAGGGCGAAGTGACGTTTCTCGTGTTGAATTCCTCGCCCGAGTGCTCGGAGCTCTCGAGGCTGAACAACTGGGTCGACCTTCGGATGGAGGGAGGGCGGCTTCTGGACATCCATCCGGGAGACTTCGACCGATTCGAATTTCTCGATGCCGCCGGAAAGCAGTCGATCGCGGCCCGCGCGAGAACGATCCGGTTCTTCGAGAACTTCGTCGCTCCGGGAGAATCGATGACCGCGGGGCCGATTCGCTATTCGGGCAATGCGACGTTCTTCGCCTCGGCGCACGTGACGCTTCCGGACGGGAAAGTTCTCGAGGTCGGCGAGTCGCTCGTCGCCGAGGTGCCGGGCGGCGGTTCGCCGCCTTCAGCCGAGAAGCCGCCGGGCCGCCCGAAGAGCGGCATTCGCCGCTAGCGAAAGACCGTCGAACGCGAACCAGACGGATACGCGTTCCGACGCCAGAACCGGCGGATCGAGCATCACGCGGGTCTCCTCGACGGCCGCGGCCGTGGACGCTCCGCCCGGGGAGGCTCCCCGGGACAATTCCGGAGCGGCGCCGAGACGCCGAATCGCGCTCTTCGCCTCCCGCTCGTTCGCAAATCGCAGGAGGGCCGAGCCGGCGTACCCGTGAAAGACCGCGACCCGGGCGCAAATCGCGGAAATCCGGCACGGGGGGAAGCGGCGCTCGAGCGAGGATCGAACGGCAGTCTCCAGAGATTCCGACGCCCTGTCGCGGAACGCGTTGAAGGCGAGTCTCTCTCCGAAGACGGACGCCTCGGCCGGGCGAAAGTTCAGCGACGCTCCCGCTTGCGCGAAGAGCTCCTCGACGCCGCCGGCTCCGGCTTCGGAGGCGGGCAGAAGGATCGTGAACGAAGCTTCCGCGGGAAGCGGTTCGATCGCCGCCAGAATCGCAGCGCAGCCCTCGGCCGCGGGTGGCTCGTCGGCGACGTCGAACATCGGAATGCCGGCCGCGGAGGCGAGAGCCTTGCATTCGGCGTCCGCGGGCGAGCCCGCCAGGATCACGAGGTCGAGATCGCCGATCGACTCGCGGGTGGGGCCCTGCAGGACCTCCGCCTCTCCGTCGATCTCCCAGAGCTTGCCCGCCTCTTCGGCGTGCCCCAGCGGGACGAATCGGGACACGGGAAGGGAGTTCTCGTGAAAGACCTCGCGGAGCTGCCGGGCGAGCGGGCCCTTCGGATCGGTCAGGCCAATTCGGAGCTTGCGCTCGGCGGGACGCGTCACGCGGACTTCTTGAACCGGGCGCGCACGAACGCGAAGGCTCGCGTCGCCGGGCCGGACAGGGCGAACACCGCGGAGACCGTCACGAGAGAAAACGCCGGGCGGAACCCGACGAGCGCCATCACGAGCGCGATGACGAGGAGGACGCCGACGGGCCGCTTCCTCTTGAGATCCAGGTCTTTGAAAGACCGGTATCGGATCGTCGAAACCATGAGGTACGACAGCGCCGCCGTCATGGCGAGGAGAAGGAAGACGCCGACTCTCGTCAGGTGAGCCCCGGGCTGGGCGAGAACGAGGCCTGCGGGAACGGCGGCGGCCATGGGGATCGGAAGACCGACGAAATAGCGCTTGTCGACGACGTGCGTCTGGATGTTGAAACGCGCGAGCCGCATCGAACCGCAGACGACGAACAGAAACGAGATCATGAAGCCCAGGCGTTTGAAGTCGGGGTCTCCCGAGAGCCCCCAGAAGTAGAGCAGGATGGCCGGAGCCATCCCGAACGAAATCACGTCGGCCAGCGAGTCGTATTGCTCGCCGAATTCCGACGCGGTGTTCGTCAGGCGGGCCACCCGGCCGTCGAGGCCGTCGAGCAGCGCGGCAATGAAGATGAGGCCGGCCGCCCATTCGAACGACGCATTGATCGAGTTCCACACCGACAGATATCCGCAAAAGAGGTTGCCGACCGTGAAAAGGGTCGGAAGAACATACAGACCGCGGCGCGAGAGCCGGCGCTTTTCCGCGACGGTCAATTCGATCCCGCCGTCCGCGCGATGACGCTCAGGCCCGCCTTGACCTTGTCGCCCTCGCGAACCGCGACGGCGGCCTCTTCGGGAAGGAAGAGGTCGACGCGGGAGCCGAAGCGGATCATGCCGATCCGCTCGCCGCGAGCCAGCGTGTCTCCGGGCTTCTTCCGGAAGACGATTCGGCGCGCGAGCGCTCCGGCGATCTGCTTGAAAACGACGCGCCGGCCGTCGCCGGTCACCTCGATGCGGTTCTGCTCGTTTTCGAACGAGGCCTTGGGGGAGAAGGCCGCGAGCTTCTTGCCCGGCGAATAGGAATACGAGGTCACCGCGCCGGAGATCGGCGAGCGGTTCACGTGGCAGTTGACGACGGACATGAAGATGACGATCTTTTTCGGCAACCCCTTCGGCGTTTCGTTCGGTTCGGCCTGCCCGATCGACAGGATCGTTCCGTCGGCCGGGGAAAGAACGGCGTCGTCGGGGGCGGAGCTCGAGCGCTCCGGATCCCGGAAAAATTGAACGAGAAACGCCGTGACCATGAAAAAGGCGGCCGCCACCCAGATCGGAAGTGTTGCGGCCGCCAGAACCGTCAGGACGAGGGGCGGGACGATGAAGGCCCAGCCGCCTCGGGCGATCGGGAGTCTCACGCGGTTGCGGTTTCGCGGTACCTGCGCAGGATCGCCTCCATCTGGTCTTTCAAAGCGAGTTTTTCCTTTTTCAGACGCTTTTCTTCGAAGTCCTCTTCCTCGGTGAGATGGCCTTTCTCCGCGAGCTGGTGGAGAAGCTGTTCGTGCTCCTGATGAAGATGCGCGAGCCTCTGGTACTGTTCGTCCTGGACGAGCTCCATCGGTACCTCTCTCTCCATTACCGACTCTCCTTTCCGTTTTGGATTTCGCGCCGGGGGGAAGAAACCGGGTTCACGGCAGGGATTTTATCGGGAGCGAACCCCCAGATCAAGGAGCGACAACATCATGACCATCGCGTCTTCGCCGTCCTTGTAATACCGGCGGCGTCGCCCGATCTCGATGAAACCAAACCCCGAATAGAATCGGATGGCGAGCGCGTTCGAAAGGCGCACCTCGAGAACGATCGAGCTCGCGAGCTGCGACCGGCCCGCCGAGATGGCGTCGTTCATGAGGCGGGTGCCGTGTCCCTCGCCGCGGACGGCGGGGTCTGTCGCGATTTTGTTGATGTGGAATTCGTCGAAAAGCGTGACGGCAAAAAGGTAACCGCCGAGCCGGGGAGAGCCGCCGATCTGCCGGTCGAGGACGCGGTGGTAGCGATGGGAATCGCGCAACTCGCCCGCGAAAAATTCGCGCCGCCACGGAACGGGAAACGACGACGCCTCTATGGCGGCGATCGCGTCGAGGTCCCCTTCGTCCGCCGGCCGGAGGCGGTAGAGCGAGAATTCAGGGCGTGCCGAGGCCACGGTACTCCTCCGCCGCGGACAGGCGGACATACGACGCCCGGGGCGTGTCGGTCGCCGGCCCGGGCGAGCGCAGGATCGCGCGGGCGGCGGCGAGAGCGGGAAGGTCGATTCCCGTCCTGCCGGCGGCGTCGAGGTTCACGAGCGGGAAGCCGGGGGAACACGCGGCGGACAGCGATTCCCGGAGACGGAGCGCTGGAGGCTTCAGTTCGCGCGCTCGGGACGCTTCGAGGTCGTATTCCCCGAAATACACCTCATCGCGCTCGGCGTCGAACGACGCGTACGCGCGGGTTGCCCCCGATTCGCGGGCGAGCTCCGCGACCGCCTCCAGCGAGCCGAACGTCTCGATCGGGATCGAACGCGCCCGCGACAAACCCCAGGCGGTCGCGAGGCCGACCCGGATTCCCGTGAAGGATCCCGGGCCGGAACAGACGGCGAGGCGTCCGATGTCGGCGAGGCGAAGCCGCGCCGCCGAGAGAATCGATTCGAGAACCGGAAGCAAGGCTTCCGAAGACTGGCGCCCGGTCGGGAGCGGCGCCTGGCGTTCGAGGCGCTCTCCCGCGAGCGCGAGGCCGGGCAACGGGGTCGCGGTGTCGATTGCCAGAACCCACATCGGCTTCACGTCCTTTCGTATGTTACCATCGCCGCCCTTCCATGAGCAGCGCCAACCCGAGGCTCACACCCATGCTCCAGCAATATTTCGAGGCGAAGTCTCGCGCCGGCGACGCGATTCTTCTCTACCGGATGGGCGATTTCTTCGAGCTCTTCTTCGAGGACGCGACGCTGGCGGCGCCGCTGCTCGGGCTGACGTTGACTTCGCGCAACAAGGATTCCGACATCGAAGCCCCGATGTGCGGGATGCCGCACCACGCCGTCGAGGGATACATCGCCCAGCTCGTGGCGGCCGGCCACCGCGTCGCGGTGTGCGACCAGGTCGAAGACGCGCGCAAGGCCAAGGGCCTCGTCCGGCGCGAGATCACGCGGATCGTCAGCCCCGGCACCGTGACGGAGCCGGAATCGCTGACCCCCGCCGCGAACTATCTCGCCGCCGCGGTTTTCGAGAAGGAATCGGCCGGAATCGCCCTCCTGGACCTTTCGACGGGGGAGTTTCGGGCGGGGACGTTTCCCGCCGCCGACGTCGGTGACGTGCTCGCGACGTACGGGGCGCGCGAGCTGCTGATTCCCGAGAGCGCGTCCGGGGATGGGTTCCGGGTCATCACGACGAGACGGCCCGACTCGGTCTTCTCGCGCGCGGCGGGCGAGAAGAAGCTTCGCGAGACGTTCCGCGTCGCCTCCGTCGAAGCCCTCGGATTCGCGCCGGGCGATCCGAGCCTCGGCGCCTGCAACGCGGCCCTCGAGTACGCCCGGGAGAACCGGCGGGCCGACACGCTCCACATCGCGGCGCCGGCGCCGCTTTCTCCGGGCCGGCATCTTCGCCTGGACGCGGCCACCCTCTCGCACCTGGAAGTCTTCGAGGGTTCCGATCCGCGGTCGAAAGCGAACCTCTTCTCGGTCCTCGACTGCTGCTCTTCGCCGATGGGATCGCGGGCGCTTCGCGAGTTCCTCGCGCGTCCCCTTCGCGATTCGGCGGAAATCGCCCGCCGGCTCGACGCCATCGAGGAGCTCGCCTCGGATTCCGGGGCGCGCGCTGCCCTGCGAGCGGGCCTTTCGGGGGTCGGCGATCTCGCCCGCAAGGTCTCGCGAATCGCGCTCCAGTGCGCGGGACCGAGGGAAGTGGAGGGGCTGCGCCTGTCGCTTTCGCGCGTGGGGCCGATCCGCGAGTCCCTCTCCGGCCTTCGGTCGGAACTGGCGGCCGCGCTCTTTCGGAGATTTCCGGAATGGAAGGACCTCGAAGCGCGAATCGGGGAAACACTCGGCGAAAATCCGCCGGCCGTGATTTCCGCCGGAGGCGCGATTCGCGACGAGGCCGACCCCGAGCTCGCCGAGCTGCGGGCGATCCAGCGCGACGGCCGGGGAGCGCTCATCCGGTTCGAGGCGCGCGAAAAGGAACGCACGGGCATTTCCACGCTGAAGGTCCGCTACAACCGCGTGTTCGGCTATTCGATCGAGGTCTCGCGGGGCCAGCGGGAAAAGGCTCCTGCCGACTACGTGCGCCGGCAGACTCTCGCGAACGCCGAGCGGTTCACGACCGCCGAGCTGGGGGACCTCGAATCGAAGATTCTCGGCGCGGAGGAGAAGATCCTCGAGATCGAGGTCCGGATCTTCGATGCGCTCGCCTCGCACCTCGCGTCGGAGGCCGGGCGGCTCGCGGACATCGCCCGCGTTCTCGCCGAGACGGACCTTTATTGTTCCCTCGCGGAGACGGCCGTCGCGAGGAACTACACGCGGCCCGCCCTCTCCGAGAGCCCCGTCATCCGCATCGTCGAGGGCCGCCACCCGGTCGTCGAGGCGTTTCGGAAGGATGACCCTTTCGTTCCGAACGACACGGCGCTTTCCGACGAGAGCCGGATCGTCGTTCTGACCGGGCCCAACATGGGCGGAAAATCCACGTATCTCCGGCAGACCGCGCTGATCGCCCTGCTCGCCCGCGCCGGGTCCTTCGTGCCGGCCCGCGAGGCCGAAATCGGGCCGATCGACAGGATCTTCACCCGCGTCGGAGCCGCCGACCACCTGGCCCGGGGCGAGTCGACGTTCATGGTCGAGATGATCGAGGCGGCGAACATCCTGCGCAATGCGACGCCCGAAAGCCTCGTGATCCTGGACGAAGTGGGGCGCGGCACCTCGACGTTCGACGGCCTGTCGCTCGCGTGGGCGATCGTCGAAGAGCTCCGGGACAACCCGGCGAGGCGCGCGTTCACGCTCTTTGCGACCCACTACCACGAGATGACGGAGCTGGCGGCGACGGCGCCGGGGGTCGCGAACTTCACGATGGCGGTTCGCGAATGGGAGGGCCGGGTCGTCTTTCTCCGGAAAGTGATTCCGGGGGGCGCGGACCGTTCGTACGGCATCCACGTTGCCGAGCTCGCCGGAATCCCGCCGGCCGTCATCTCCCGCGCGAAGGAGATCCTCGCGAACCTCGAGCGGCAGGAGCTGGACGTCCACGGGCTGCCGAAATTCGCGCGCAAGGAGGGGGAGGAGAGCGGCTCGGGGCAATACGCGCTCTTTTCCGGCGCCGACGAGATGGTGCTCGAAAAACTCCGCCAGGCCGACCTGAACCAGATGACGCCCGTTTCGGCGCTTTCCCTGCTCGCGACGCTGCAGGACCGACTCCAGAAGTGAAGGCGTCCCGTTTCTTCCTCGTGGGAGTGGAGGCGGAGTCGCTGAGCGGGCGCGAGCGCGAATTGTTCGGCCGGTATCCGCCGGGCGGGGTCGTGCTGTTCGCGAGGAACATGGTCTCGGCCTCCGGGCTCCTTTCGCTCGCCGTCGAGCTGCGGGATCGGATTCCGGGCGTCTGGCTGTGCGTGGATCAGGAGGGCGGCCCGGTCGATCGCTTCCGGGCGATCGCGGGAAGCTCGATATCGGCGGCGTGCGCGGCGCGAAACGGAATTTCGCGGGCGGCGGGCGAGGCGGCCGGAGCGCTCTGCGCGTCGTTCGGAATCGACCTCGACCTGGCCCCGGTCGTCGACCGCGCGGTACCCGCGGCCGGCGGCGTCGTGTTGACGGAGAGGGTCGTCGCCGAAAATCCCGAAGAGGTCGCCGCGGCGGCCCGCGAGTTTCTCGGGGGGCTGGCGGAATTCGGGGTCGCCGGTTGCCTGAAACATTTTCCGGGCCTCGGGCGGGGCGCCGTGGACTCGCACTTTCTCCTCCCGGTGATCGACGAGGACGCCCGCCAGTTGAAGGCCGACCTGTCGCCCTTCGCGGCGTTGAGAGAAGTGCCGGCCGTGATGGTGTCGCATGCGGCGATCGGCCGCGAAGGTCTGCCCGCTTCGCTCTCGAGCGCGATCGCGAGGGACCTTCTTCGCGGCGAAGTCGGATTCGCGGGCGCGGCGATCTCGGACGATCTCGAAATGGGCGCGCTCTCCGCCTTCGGCTCGCTCGCGAACCGAGCCGCCGCCGCCTTCGCCGCGGGCTGCGATCTTCTGTGCGTGGGAAAGGACAACGCGTCCCTGCCGGAGGCCGCGGAGGCGATCGAGCGGATGGTTCCGGCCCGGCGAATGGCGGAAGCGGACGAGAGGCTGGACCGATTCCGGGGAGATCTGACGCGGATTCGGGGGCAGGCTCGGCGCGAGCCACCCCCGCTCGACGAGGTCATCGCGTCGATCGAAGAGCTGCGAAACCTCTAAAACGGCGTCTAGAAGGGCACGTCGTCGTCGTCGTCCGGGGTGCCGGCGGGGGCGACAGCCTGCGGGAATTCACCGCGCGCGGCTCCGTCGACCCGGGGAGAGAGCATCAGAACATTGTTCGCCTTGATCTCGGTCTTGTAGCGCTTTTGCCCGCTCGCGTCGTCCCACGACCGTGTCTGCAGGCTTCCCTCGACGTAAACCATTTTTCCCTTGTGAAGGTACTCGCCGCAGATCTGGGCGAGCTTGTCCCACGCGACGATCGAATGCCATTCCGTCCGCTCCTGACGTTCGCCGGTCGTGCGGTCCTTCCACGTGTCGGTCGTGGCGATGCGGAATTTCGCGAGGGCGGTGCCGCCCTGCGTCGTCGAAATTTCGGGATCCGCTCCGAGGTGGCCGATCAGGATGACTTTGTTGACGCTTGCCATGTCTTCTTCCTCCTCATGTTGTAAGGCGAAATCTTAACCCGAAACGCGATCGCTCGGACTGCTCGGGTTTAGCCCCAGCGCCGGCTCGGCAAATCTCTTCGACCCTCGGCCGCAGTTCGCTTCCCTCGGGATCTCAGAGATCAGCCTGCGCCGACGCGTTGACCCGACCCCTCGCTCCGAGCGAGCTTACAATCTCGGGGTGACATCCCCGCTCAAGACGCTCTCCCGCGAGACGGCCGTGTACGGCCTTTCGACCGTCATCGGACGCTTTCTGAATTTCCTGCTCGTGCCGTTCTACGTGAACGTGCTTCGCACGCGGGTCGAATTCGGAATGCAGACGACGCTGTATGCCTACATGGCTTTTCTTTCGGTCGTCCTGCCGCTCGGGCTGGAGGGGGCGTATTTTCGATACGCGGCCCGCGCGGAGGGCGAGGCTCCCGAGCGGGAGCGGGAGCGGCGGCTCTTCGGGACGCCGTTCTGGACGATTTTCCTGTTCGGCCTGCCGGCGGCCGTCGCCCTGTTTCTTCTCGCGCCTTCGATCGCGATTCCCGTCTTCGCGGACCCCTCGCACGACCTGTCCGCCTTCCTGCCGACCCTCATTCGCATCTTGCGGCTCGCTTCGGGGATCCTGCTGTTCGACGCGCTCGCCGTCGTTCCCTTTGCGGCGCTGCGGCTGGAGCATCGCGCGAAAGCGTTCACGGCGCTGAAACTCGGCAACATCGCGCTCACGCTCGCGCTCAACTTTCTCTTCGTCCTGAGATGGCGGGCCGGAGTCGAGGGGATCTTCCGGGCGAACCTGATCGCATCGGCCGCGACGCTCGCGGCGGTCCTCGGGATCTGCGCGTCGAAAGTCGCGTTCCGTTTCGATCGTTCGATCTTTCTCCGCATGCTCCCGTTCGGCCTCGGCAACGTTCCCGCTTACCTCGGGGCGATGATGGTGCAGGTCATCGACCGGCCGATCGTCCAGCGCCTGAAGGGCCTCGACGAGGCCGGCGTCTACCAGGCCAACTACCGCATGGGGATCGCGATGATGGTCCTCGTTTCCATGTTCGACTACGCGTGGCGGCCGTTTTTTCTGCGCCAGCACGCGACGCACGGAAACGCCGCGAAGCCCCTCTTCGCGCGCGTCTTCACGTACTCCGTCCTCGTCCTGATGCTCGCCTTCCTGGGGATGTCGTTCTTTCTGCCGTGGTTCGTCGGCGTGCGCCTTCCCTTCGTTCGCCGTTCGCTGCTGCGGGCGGACTACCTCTCCGGAACCGGCGTCATCCCGATCGTGCTTTTCGCCTACGTGTTCCAGGGCTTCTACACGAATTTCATCGTCGGGGTCTATGTCCGCGAGAGGACGCGCTGGCTGCCGGTCGCGACGGGCCTCGCGGCGGCCGTCAACGTCATTACGAACCTCTGGTGGATTCCCCGATGGGGGATCCTCGGGGCGGCCGCCGCCACGCTCGCGGCCTACGTTGTCATGGCCGCGACTCTCTACGCGGTGTCCCGGCGCATCTATCCGATCGAGTACGAATGGGGAAGGGTGCTCAAGATCTTCGTGATCGTGCTCGGGGCGTACTTCGGCGCCCTCGCGATCGGGGCTCCCTGGGCGAAGGTCGCGGCGTTCGGCGCGGCGATCGCGCTCCTCTTCGCGACCGGGTTCTTTCACGCCGGCGAGCTCGAGGCGCTCAAGTCTCTCTTTCGAGCGAGGAGGGCGATCGAGCCCGCGGATCCCGTCGCCTATGCGACGGAGCGAAGGGAAGACGTGTGACGGCGCGCCTGCCCGCGTCCTTCCGGATCGGGCACTGGACCGATTCGACCCGCCGAACCGGCTGCACGGTCGTCCTCGCGGGAGGGCCCTGCGCCGGAGCGGCGGACGTTCGCGGGGGAGCTCCGGGCACCCGGGAGACGCAGCTCTTCACGCCGGGGAACCTCGTTTCCCGGATCGACGCGGTCGTTCTCTGCGGCGGAAGCGCGTTTGGGCTCGCCGCGGCCGGCGGCGTCGCGCGCTATCTGCGGGAGCGGGGGATCGGCTACGCGGTCGGGCCCGCCGTCGTTCCGATTGTGTCGGCGGCCGTGCTCTTCGATCTCGCCGTCGGAGATCCGGAGGCGTATCCGGACGAGGCGGCCGGCTACTCCGCGTCCGGCGGCGCATTGGCCGAAACGCCGGACGAGGGAGCCGTCGGCGCCGGCGCCGGGGCCACGGTCGGAAAGCTCTTCGGCGTCGGGCGATCCAGTCCCGGCGGAGTCGGCTATGCCTCGGTTTCCGTCGGCGGAGGCGAAGTCGCGGCGGTCGCCGCGGTCAACGCGTTCGGGGACGTGACCGGCGACGACGGGGCAATCTTCGCGGGCGCGCGCGATTCCTCCGGCGCGTGGGCCGGAACCTCCGCGCGTCTCCTCAACGGCGACCTGGACGGCTCGCCGCTCGCGGGTCCGGCCGGCGGGGCCGCGGGCTCGAACACGACGCTCGTCTGCGTCCTGACGGACATTCCGTTCGATTCGGGTTCCTTGCGCCGCGTCGCGATCGAAGCGCACGACGGGATCTCCCGGGCGGTGCGGCCGGTCCACACGCTCGTCGACGGAGACGCCGTGTTTGCGATGGCGCCGGAAGGCTCTCCGCCGGACCTTCTCACGCGGCTGCGGGTCGGGGCCGCGGCGGCGGAGGCGACCGCGCGGGCGATCCGCAGAGCGGTTACAGCTGGTACGTCTTCGGTGTCTTCTGCGGCGGCGCGGGCGTGACGACGCGGATCGGCACGGGCGTGAAGCACAGGACGAACACCGCGAGGCAGGCGAGCGCGAGCAGCCTGCGCTTCGGGTCGAGCTTCTCGGAGGCGTCGGCGGTCGGAGGGTGCGCGATCCCCATGACGAGCACGATGACGGCCCACACGAGCCATCCGGGCCAGAGAACCGCGAGCCCGAGGAGCGCGGCGAAGAGCACGTAGCCGATCGGGCGCTGCAGCTTTCCCACCGCGGCGTAGAGGATGTGGCCGCCGTCGAGCTGCGCGAGCGGCAGCAGATTCAGCGCCGTCACGAGCAGGCCGAACCACGCGGCGAATCCCGGCGGAGACAGCGACAGGTCGGCGCCGTGCCGCGTCGCCGGGACGAGCAGCGTGCTCCGCCCAGCGGAACAGGAGGGGCTCGCCGAAATCGAAATACTCGCCTGTGGGCCGAAGCGTCGTCGCATGTGAGCTCGTGACGCCCCACCAGAGAATCGGGAGGCACGCGACGAACCCGGCGAGCGGCCCGGCAGCTCCGACGTCGAAGAGGATCTTCTTCCGCGTGATCGGCGCTCGGATGCTGATCACGGCGCCGAAAGTCCCGATGCCGACCGGCGCGGGAATGAAGTAAGGCAGCGTCGCGGGCAGGCCGTAGCGCCGGCACGCGATCGTGTGGCCGAGCTCGTGGATTCCGAGAATCGTGAGCAGGGGAATTGAAAACGCGAGCCCGGATCTCCAGACGGCCGGGTCGGCGACCGCGAGGGCGAGGGAACGGTCGGAGAAGAGGCCGAACCCCCCGAAAAACGTTGTCGTCGCAAGAGTCAGGACGAAGAGAAGGAGGTGAAAAAGCGGGTGAGTGGGGAGCCGATGGAACGGGTTTGCCAAATCAGGAAGCCGGTGCCGCCGTGTCGTCGCGCATGTCCCGCAGCTCCTTGCCCGGTTTGAACCGGATCGTGTTTCCCGGGGGGATCGCGACCTCGACGCCCGTTTTCGGGTTTCGGCCGATACCGCGCTTGCGTTTCTTAACCTCGAAAACGCCGAACCCGCGCAACTCGATTCGGTCCCCGGATCCCAGGGCCTGCCTCAACGCGTCAATGACGGTCTCGACCGCCGTGATCGCCTTCGGGCGCGGAATTGACGCCTCCTCGAACAGCCGGTCCACGATGTCCGCTTTGATCATCTCGTGTATCCCTCGACTCTCGTTCGACTTCTACCGGATTCGGCGCAGTCTATTCCACGGTCCGGCGGGGGGTCAAGCCGGGTCCCGCCGGTCCCGCTGGCTCAGAATCAGGGCCGCGAACCCTTCCGCCATGGCTCCCGCCAGCCGATGGAGGGACGTGACCTCGCCGGGAGTAAGGGCCGATTCGCTCGGCTCGACCATCAGAAAGGCCACGACCCGCTTCTTCAGCACGACCGGAAAGAGGGCGCAACGTTCGGGGCGCCTCCCGAGGGCCGCGACCAGCGGTTCGTGCGCCGGGAGGGCCGGAAACAGGCCCTGGTAGAAGGCGGTCGACACGTGGACGTTCAGGAAGAGGGAGGGCTCCGAAAACGGGATCCGGAGCGACTGGAAGGCGGCCGGCGCGACGCCGTCGCCGCGGACTTTCCACCCGATCGCGTCTTCTTTTCGCGCGATGAAGAGCGCGACGAGGGGGTACTTGCCTTCGAGGCAGGCCAGGGCCGCATCGGCGATCTCGTTGCGGGAATCGGCGTGGCGCATTCTGGCCGCGGCCTCGTCGATGGACATTGGCGCGGGCGCGCCGCTGGCGGGGCCTTCCTCCTCCTCGGGCGTGTACTCGAGCTCCAGCGAGGGAACTGCGGGCGCCACGGCGGGGAGCGGGGTGGGGCGGCCCCGGGGCGCGGGTTTCCAGGTCGAAATCTCGATCTCGTCGGCTCCGGAAGCAGGGGAATCGGTCTTCCAGACGTCCGAGAGCCGGCTTGCGCCGCTCCTCCCGGTCGGGACTGCCGCCGCCTTCGCCGGTTCGGATCCTCCGAAAATCTGGGGTGGAGGGGGCGGGGGCTGCGCGACGCGGGGGCCGGCGTCGGCCGAACGGATCATCGCGCGGTCGATCTTGTCGGAGAGGAGGCGAAATCGGGCGGTCCGCTGTTTTCCGTAGAACCGTTCCAGCGCCTCGAGAATGCGGAACTCGGCCATCACGCACGGTTCGATCCTTCGCCCGGTCACGAACCCGATCTCGTCCTCGGTCGCAAGGTCGTTCGGGTCGAGCATGGCAACCTTCAGGACCCGTCCCTGCCGGGAGAAGGGGATCGCGAGGGACCGCAACGCGATCTTCGGCGGCAGCAGCGAGACGATCTCGCTCGGAGTCGCCCGCACGATCTCCCAGTGGGCGTACTCCCGGCCGGTGGCCTTCCCGAGCGCCCGGGCGAGAGTCTGCTCCGAAATCAGCCCCTGTTCGAGGAGCACGGTCCCGAGGCGTCCGCCGGACGCCTTCTGCACTTCGAGAGCGCGATTCAGCGCGGCCGGGGTCACGGCGCCCACCTCGAGAAGAGCCTGTCCAAGCTTCGGCACGCGGCCATTATCGCGGAGATCCGGCGGCGACGGAAGCGGAAGAAGCGGAGATTCTCGCGTGTTATTGTCAGCGAATGCTTGGAGCCTGCGCCCTCTTCCTTCTCCTCGCCGCGCCGTCGCCGGCCGCCCCGGACCTGGAAGTGCGCCGGGAATTCCTGGCGGCGAAGATGGCGCAGGCCGACGGGCGACTCAAGGAGGCCGCTTCGCATTTTCAGAGCGCGATCGGGATGCGGCCGGAGGACCCGATCCTCGAGTTTGAATACGCGGTGCTTCTCCAGCAGCTCGATCTCGACGACGAGGCCCGGTCGCACGCGAAGCGCTCGGCCGAGCTCGACCCGAATTTCGACTCCGCCTGGGCGCTCGCGGGCGCGATGGACCTGGCGTCGGCGGAGAAGATCTCCGAAAAGAGCGCGGACCGGCCCGACGAGAAGAGCGTCGAGAAGACGCAGGAGATCGTCAGCCGGGCCGTCGACGAGCTCGACCGCGCCCACCGTCTCGCCCCCCAGAACCCGTCGACCGTCGTCGCCCTCGGTCGCGCCGAGCTGCTGAACGGACGTCCCGACCGGGCTCGGGCGGTCCTCGACGAGATCTCCGGGCTCGCGGACAATCCCGGGGTCCTGAAGATCCGGGCCCAGGCGGACGACCGCCGTGGCGCCGACGCGGATGCGGCGAAAGACTACGACCGCTGGGTGCGAAGCGATCCGGGAGACCGCGACGCCGCGGCTTCCGCGATCGAGTTCTTCGAATCCCGACGCGACTTCAAGCGCGCGCTCGAGTTGCTGCGCGGCCTTCGCGTCGTCGATCCGGACAACGTGATGATCGCGGATCGAATCGCGCTCGACCGGTTGCGGAGCGGCGATTTCGACGGCGCCGAGCGCGAAGCTCGGTCCCTCTCGGCCGCCCGTCCGGAGGACCGGGCCGCGCGGCGGACGCTCGCGGCCGTCCTCTACCAGAAGGGGCGCGACGAAGAGTCGGTGAAGATGCTGCGCCGGCTGGTGGAAGAGGATGCGGACGATCCCGCCGCCGCGCTCACGCTCGCGCTCCAGCTGACTTCCGGCGGGAAGGATTCGGAGGCCGTTTCGATTCTGGAAAATCTTTCGAAGAAGGCCGCCGAGAACCCCGGGAAAACGGAGCTTCGAAGGGAGATCGATGCCCAGATCGCCTCGATCCGTTACCGGGCCCGCGATCTGGCCTCGGCGAAGCGGATCGCGGCGGCGGCGGCCGTCGCGAAGGACTCCGTTTCCGATCGCCTCGTGGACCTGCTGCTGCAGATCGCGCGCGACGAGAAGAAGCCCCAGGAGGGCCTGGACTGGGCGAAGAAGGCTGCCGCCGTGGAACCGAAGAACACGGACTTCGCCGCGGCGGTCGCGGAATTCCAGATTCGCGCCAACCTCCCGCAGGAGGGCAAGGCGACTCTCGAGAAGCTCGCCGCTTCCGGGATCGCGTCGGACGTCCTCGCAGCGTCGGATGCCGAGGGTCGGCTGAAGAACTTTGCCGAGTCCGCGCGAATGGCCTCCGACGCGCTGCCTCGCTTCGCGGGCAACCTGGACCTCCTGTTCCGGAAAGGCTCCGCTCTGGAGCGGGAGGGAAAGCTCGAAGAGGCCGGGAAGGTTTTCCTGGAGCTCCTCCGGGCCCGAAAGGACGACGCCCAGACCCTCAACTATCTGGGGTACATGTACGCGGAGCACGGAATCCATCTGCCGGAGGCCCGAAAGCTGATCGAGCGCGCGGTCGAACTGGAGCCCCAGAACGGAGCGTACCTGGATTCCCTCGGATGGGTCCGGTTCCGGCTCGAACGATCTCGAGGGCGCGAAAGCGGCCTTGCTGCGCGCGGCCGAGCGCATGCCGAGCGATCCGACCGTTCAGGAGCACCTGGGCGACATTCAGGCGAAGCTCGGCCGGAAGACCGAGGCGGTTGCGCTCTGGCGCAAGTCGCTGACGCTCTCTCCCGACGAGCCCGAGAAGATCGAAAAAAAGATTCATGAGCTGGGCTCCGCGCCCTGAAATCCGCCGGTCCGCGAAGCTCGCGGCCGGAATCCTTGCGTTCCTTCTCGTCCAGTCGTGCGCGACGCGGCCGCCGGCCCGCCCGGCGACGGCGGAAGAGTCCGGGAAACTTCTCGCGGCGTGGGGCGACTACCGCCGCGCGGCGCTCTCCCGGGGGCCAATGGAGCTTTTCTACGACGCCGAGGTTTCGCGCAGTGTCGTCACGATGTCCGGAACGCTCGCCGTGCGCGACGACCCGGGGAAGACGCTGGCGCTGCGCGTGGAGGGGCCGCTCGGGCTCCCGGTTGCCCGGGCGGACTGGAACGGCCAGGAGACGAAGATCGTCGTCTCGGGGTCGCACAAGGGAGAGAGAACGATCGCGGGGGACGCGGACCTGAGCCGGGAGCTCGGCTTTCCCGTGACGGCGGCCGAGCTCTCGCTGCTGCTCTACGGCCTGCCGGATTCGGGGAGTCCCGAAAAGACGGAGCTCGCGGGGACGAGAGCCTGGTTCTCCTGGAAGGGCGGAGCGCTCCGCTGCGATTTCGATCCGTCGTCGGGCCGGGTCGGGACCGTCATCTCCCGCGGCGAGCGCGATTCCGTGGAAGTCCGATTTCTCGATTGGAGCGCCGGACTGCCCTCGCGGATCCAGATCAAGACCTCGCGCGGAGGAGGCGCCTTGCTCGCGTTGCGTTCCGCCGACGCCGGTTCCGGATAGCGTTCCGGCCATGATTCTGAAGGCCGAAGCATTCGCGAAGACGAACCGCTCGCTCATCGTCCGGGGAAAGCGGCCCGACGGTTACCACGAGATCGACACGGTGTTTCAGTCGATTGACCTGACCGATGAGCTCGAGGTGTCCCTCGCCCCGTCGATCGAGCTCGAGTGCGACGACCCTTCGCTCCCCGCGGGGCCCGGGAATCTCGTCTTTCGGGCCGCGGAGCGTCTCGCGAAGGTTTACGCGGTCCGGACCGGGGCGCGGATCCGGCTGACGAAGAGAATTCCGACGGGAGCGGGGCTCGGGGGAGGCTCTTCCGACGCGGCGATCGCGCTCGCTCTGCTCGCGCGGCTCTGGAAGACCGGCGCGAATCTCGATTCGCTCTCGAAGATCGGAGGCGAGATCGGGAGCGACGTCCCGTTTTTTTTCTTCGGCGGCGCGGCGAGGGGTCGCGGCCGAGGCGAGATCCTGACTCCTCATCGCGACGAGGAGGACCGGCGCCTGATTCTCGTCGTGCCTCCGTTTCCGATCGCGACAGCCGCGGTTTACGCGCGCTGGAGAGCCTCCGAAGCTTCCGGGGAGGGAGCCGGCCGGAACTATTTCGGATCGAACGACTTGGCATCGGCTGTGCTTCAAACAGAGCCTGAGATGGCTCGCTACCTGGAAACCGTCGCGAAGTCCTTTCCGGACTGCCAGATCTCGGGCTCCGGCTCTTCGATCGTCGCGGCGGTTTCCGAAGCGGCCGCTTCCGATTTCGACAGCGTGAGGAATGACCTGCCCGGCGCGAAGGTTTACGTCTTGAGAACCGTGTCGCGCGAGGAATATCGGCGGCGCTCGGCCCTCGACGCTTTCGACTTGCCAGAGGAGGTCCGAGAGCAATGAACATCACCGAGGTCAAGGTTCATCCCGTCGATCAGGAGAAGCTCAAGGCCTATGTCTCGATCGTCCTGGACGACTGCTTTCTCGTTTCCGACATCAAGATCATCTCCGGTCCGACGGGGCTGTTCGTGTCGATGCCTTCGAAGCGGAAAAAGACGGGAGAGTTCAAGGATGTCGCCCATCCCCTCAACCGCGAGACGCGCCAGTGGATGGAGGAGCGGATCCTCGGCGAATACGACCGGTCGATTCACCTCCCGTCTCCGAGCCAGCACAGCGAGGCAGCCGGGGAATCCTGACCGGACCGGATTTCGTTACAATCGAGCGAAATCGGGAGGACTTACCCATGTCGAACACGAAAATCCAGGTCCGCAAGAACGGACCTCTTCGCATCGAGGGCACGGACATCGAGATCGTCGATGCCGAGGGCCGGCGGTTCGACCTCGCGGGCCGCACCGTCATTTCGCTCTGCCGCTGCGGGCATTCGCAGAACAAGCCCTTCTGCGACGGCTCCGCACGACCGCACGGGGTTCGAATCCGATTGCCCGGCCCGCGCGCTGCCGCCGCCGGTGCCGAAGCCGGCCTAGGTTGGAAGCGGCAGGTCGTAGGGCTTGCCGTTCCGCGCGGACAGAACGCACAGGCGGACGACCCGGACGCCGAGGAGCATGAGCCCGCGGGCATATTCTGAGAGTTGTGGCGCGTACGTCTCGAAATGGGAACGAATCGCGCTCTCCTCTCCTCGAAACTGGTCGATGCGGTCCGTCTTGTAATCGACCACGGTCCACCCTTCCGGACCTTCGGCGAGAAGGTCGATTTTTCCCTCCACGAGGGCGCCGTCCTCCGGACTTCGAAAGAGGATCGGAAATTCCGCGAGTTTTCGCGAAGGACGGGTCACGATCGGCGACGCCGTGAGCGCGTCCACCATCGCGGCGATCTCGGCGTGACGCCGAACGCCCAGATCCCACTCGGCCGCCGCCGCGGCGACGGCGGATTGCGGCGTCTCCCCGTGCATCACTCGTTCCATGGCGTCGTGAAGCGCGCATCCGATCCGGGCGGCGAGTCCGGGCTGCTCGGCTCGGGCGTCGGAGGATGGTTCGTCCTCCGACTGCGGTTGCCGACCCCCGGCGCGGCGCAGGAGATCGCACCGGGTTGACGCGAGGAGCGCCGGGCGTGCGGCGATCGCGGCGATCTCGTCTCGCAGAGCGGCGGCTGGAGAAGCCAGCTCCTTGCGGGGCCGTTTGACCGCCCGCCGGAGTTCGGGGTAGTTCGTTCGGCGTTCGACGAAGATGTCGATCGGTTCCGACGGTTGAACGGGTCCCAGCGCGGCGAGCGGGGTTCGTTCGAACGTATCGGCGACGCCCTTTTTCGAGTCCGTGATTTTTCGCCAGCGAGACAGGAAGAACCAGTCGCGCGCGCGCGTGGCGCCGACATAGAGGAGGCGGCGAGTCTCGGCCGCTTCGCGCTCGTCGTCGGCCCGGCGAATGGACGCGAAATCCGGACTCGAGATCGTTCCGGCGCCGACCTTGATTGAAACTCCCCAGGGCCCGTCGCGACGTGGGGCCAGAAGGCCGTCCGAGGCCGGCCGCGCGAGCCCGCCGAACCCCGCGAGGACGACGACCGGGAATTCCAGACCCTTTGCCTTGTGAACCGTCAAAATGCGGACGGCGTCGGTGGACTCTTCGAAAGCCCGGGGCTCGGAGGCGTCGGCGCTTCCGATCGACGCGAGCCCGCGAACGACGGCTCCAAACGAGGGGGCGGAGGCTTCGATCTCCCGCGCCAGGCTGACGATCTGATGAAGGTTGGCCTGCGCTTGAAGTCCCCCAACCCGCCTGGCTCGCGCCTTGACGAGCGCCCCGGTCGCCGAGAGGAGATCGAGGACGGTTTCCGAGGCGGGCCGATCTTCCCGGCTGCGGTAGAGGAGAGAAAGAAGGTCGAGAGCCTCGCGCAGCGGCCCCGACGCCGATTCCGCGCGCCGGTGGTCGAAGAAAGCGCCAGATTCCCGCGCGAGAAAGAGGTCCTCGTCAGACAGCGCGAAAAGAAAGGACTTCAACGTCGCGTAGAGCGCGATGCGGTCGTCCGGGTTCTCGATCGCGCGGAGCGCCGCGAGGACGGCAGCCGGCTCTTCCCGCCGGAAGAAGTCGAGCCCCCCTTCGATGACGGCATCGATGCCGACTCGAGCGAACGCCTCCTGAAAAAGCCCGACGCTCTCGTTGCTTCGGACGAGCACGGCGACGTCGCCCGATCTCGCCGGACGGCCGCTCTCGACCTCGAGAGTGCCGCGCCCGATCGCGTCCGCGAGCAGTCCGGCGATCCCTTCCGCTTCGCTCTTTCGCCAGCTCTCCTCGTCGGCTCGCCAGTCGGTGGGAGGGTCGAGATACACGACCCGTTTCTCCCCCGGCACGGGCCGGTCGCCCCACGGTTCGAGAGGGGAATAGGAGGCTTCGAACGGTTGCACGGGCGGCGCCATCGCTTCTCCGAAGACGGCGTTGACCCATTCGAGTATTGGCGGAACGCTTCGACGATTCGCCACGAAGATCTCGCGGTCGGCCTGCAGGAGCTCGCCGACGAGGGAGTACGTCTCGATATCGGCCCGGCGAAAGCGATAGATCGACTGCTTGGGATCGCCGACGAGAAGGAGCCTTCCCGGCTCGGGAGCGAGCTCCGTCCAATCCTCGCCGCCGCCTTCGCCATGCGCAAGGCGCAGGAAGATCTCCATCTGAATCGGATCCGTGTCCTGAAATTCGTCGACGACCAGAAGCGCGTACCGTTCCCGGAAGTGGCGCCTCGCCGACCCGGAAGATCGGAGGAGCTCCCGGGTCACGAGGAGGAGGTCGTCGAAATCCATCAGGCTTTGCCGCCGCTTGAGCTTCGCGACGGTCTTCAGATATCCCCCGGGCTCGAGGGTCAGGCGGCGGAGCAGATTCACGAGGACGGGCCAGCCGGGCGCGTCCTCGAGGGTTTCCAGGAACTTCTTGTATTCTTTTTCCCGCCATCTTTCGACCTCGTCGAGTTTCCCGCCGGACCGGAAAGAGATCACGGGAGCGGTCGCGCGGAAGGAGCGAAGGGCGTCGAGGTCGTCGGGCACCGCGCCCAGCCAGGCGACGATCTCCGCGAGCGTTCCGGCGACGGGATGACCGGCGGATTCGGCGACCCGGCGGAGATCGCGCGCCTGGTCCCGCAGGCGCGCAGCCGTCGAAAGTATGGTCGCCGCGTCCGCGTCGGGCAGATGGGCGTCGTCCAGGCGGGCCCTCTTCTCGTAGAGTTCGGCCGCGAGCGTGCGGAGCGTCGTTTCCTTCTCGCCTCCCGCGATCTTCATTCCGGCGAGAAGCGCCCGACCGAGCGCCCCGTCGGGGCGTTCGGCCGCCTCCTGCCGCCACCACTCCTCCCAGACCTCACTCGCGAGCGCGGACGAGGCCTCGGGAAGAATCATCGTGAACGCGGGGATCAATCCGGCCTCGATCGGCCGCTCGCGCAGGAGCGACGAGCAGAACGCGTGAATCGTTCCCACCTGCGCCCGGTCGATTTCTTCCAGGCTCTCGCGGGCGGCGCAGCGTATCCGATCTGGCTCGTTTGACGAGAGGAGGGCTTCCAAGCGCGAGCGAAGGCGTTTTTGGAGATCTCCCGCGGCCTTCTCGGTGAACGTCACGGCCGCGATGCGGGTGAGCGGAACTCGGGGCTCGCGGCGAACGCAGACCTCGGTGATGGCCTCGACGATCGCGTGAGTCTTCCCGGTGCCCGCCGAGGCCTCGACGAAGATCGACCGGTCGCGGCCGGCGACGACTCTTTCCCGCGCGTCGCGATCGGGAGGAGGGTTCACGGCAGGTCCCTCAGGGCCTTCAGCGCGCGGACCGACGGGTCGGAGTCGTCGTCCTTTTCCTCGAATCGCTCGATGTGCCCGGGCCCGCAGACTTCCGAGAATTCGCAAAAGGAACACGGCCATTTGTTGAGACGCGTCGCCGTCCGCGGCGCGAACGTTCCCGATCCGACAGCCTCCTCCATCCCGCGAAGAAACGTCCTCAGGTGGCCGATGGCCTCGCTCGTCTGATCCGGCGGGAAGGAGACCGCCTCGACTGAGGCCGAGCCGGGTCCGACGCTCCTCAAGACGAGATATTCGGAAGCAACGCGCTCTCCGGTCGCGAGCGCGTAGATCGGAAGCTGTACCGCTTCGCCGCCGAGGATTCGCCCCCCGCCGTCGAACGCTTTCTGAAAACCGGAGGCCATCTTCACTTTGTAATCGATCACGCGCGCCGCCCGGCCCTCCCGATCGTCGTCGACGCGGTCTATCGAACCCACGAACCGCACCGAAAACGGGCCTGCGTCGACCCGGAACGGAATTTCGGGCGTATCGAGGTTCTTTTCGGCGGCCGCGGGCCGGAGTCCGTCGCGGCTCCCGGCTTCGTGGGCGAGCCAGGCGTGGATCAGGTCCTCGATTCGCGCGCGCGCGATGCCGCGAACCAGCTCCGGATGCAGGGGAGCCGTCTTTTCTTCGTGAAGCGCGAGCGCTTCTTCGGCGGCGCGCGCCGCGAGCTCCGCACCCTCGTCTCCCGACGGCGGCCAGGAAGTCGCATAACCGACGATGCGCCGTGCGGCGTCGTGGAAGGCGTTTCCGAGGTGCAGCGGGCCCAGCTCGGCGGAGCGGTCGAGCTCTTCCCACTCCCGCAGACCCTGGACGTTGTGCAGAAAGTATCGGTAGGGGCATGCCCCGAACTTCCCGAGCTTCGACGCCGAGAGGGATTCGAGAGCGCTCGGGCGATGGCGCTCGAGCGCCTTCCGGGCCTCCGGGCCGAGCCTTCCCTCGAACGCCGTCCACCGCGGCGAATGCGAGAGCTCTTGCCGGAGGAGCGATCGGCGAAGCGGCGCGTAGGCCGCGGCGACCGTCGCCGTACCGGAGCTCTCGAGAACCCGCTCGCAAGCCTCACCCACGGAAACGGCCGGACCGAAAACGACGGCGCGGCCCATTTCCGTGTTTCGCGTGGCCGGCCCGGCACGGGAGGAGGCGGCGCGCTCGGCGTCCGCGAAGAAGTGGGACGGGAGGCAGTCCCGCGTCAGCGCCTCGTCCCGTCGCGCCGTCGTCAGGACGAGTCTCCGCGCGGCCGACCCTACGGCGACTCCGAAGAGCAGCCGCTCCTCGGCGGATCGGGACGCGACTTTGAGGGGAACCGGGCGCCCGGTGCGCTCGGCGAGAACGAGACGCTCGGAATCGAAGAGCAACGGATCGGGCCGCCCGGGGAGCGGGAACTCCCGCTCGACGAGGCGAGCGACAAAGCTCGCCTCGAAAGTCAGGCCTCGAGTGGCCATCACCGTTCCGATGCAGACTCCATCGACTCCGAGCCTGCCCGAGGCCTCTCGTTGTTTTTCGAGCGCCGCAAAGAACACGTGCCCTGCCGTCGGCCTCTCGACGGCCACTCCCGATTCGTCGAGGGCCGAGAGTGCCTCGGCTGCGGCGCGAAGGGGATCGGGGACTTCGGCAGGCAGAAAGAGAACTTCGAGTCTCCCCGAGAGTTCGTCGGCCCATTCCCTCCAGGATCGCGCTCCGCCGGGCCACGACGACGCCGACGCGATGAGACGCCCGCATTCCTCTGCGAAGGCGAGGGAGGCGGCGGCTTCCGCCGGCGCCGCGCCGGAAGCGTGACCTTCGAGTCGCTCCTTCCATGCAGTTTCGCCCCGAACGATTCCCGCCTTCCGCGCGAGAGACCGGGCCGACGGCCGAGAATCGCGTCCGGGAGCGTCGGCGAGGAGATCGAGAAGACCGAGAACGTCCTCGCGCGAGAAGTCGCGCTCCTCGAGATCCCACCAGAGCCGGACCGCGCGGCCGAGCGTCGAGGACGCGAGGGATCGTCCCCGGATGTCAAAATTCGGAATTCCGAGCCGGGTCAGCTCGCGCGAGAGGGCCTCGGACCATGAGCTCGATTCCCGGACGATGATGGCCATGCGATGAAGAGGAACGCCGGCTTCCGCCGCAATCAAGATCTCGCGGGCGATCTCGGCGCGTTCGCCGGATGACGTCGCCGCGGAAACGAGCCTCGCCGGCCCGCCCTCGCCGTCGAACTCCGCGGCGGTGGGCCCTTCGCCCAATCGGAGGCGAAACGGCTCGAGCGGAGAATTCGCCTCCGGGGCGGCTTCGGGGGAGGCCTCGAGCGTCGAGGCGGTCCAGGCGAGAAAGGGTTCGGCGAAATCTCCCCACGAGCCAACCGGCCGCGGAACGAACGCGAAGATCGGGAAGCGACGCGCGAGTGCCGCGAGGAAGTCTTTCTGGGCGCCCGTCGCATCGTAGAAACCGTACAGGAACACCGTCTCCGGGGTCGCGGCTCGAGTGGCGCCGGCGGCGCGCCGAAGGAGCCGCCACGACGTTTCGCGGCTGCCGGTACCATTCTCGAGCTCTTCGTACAGGCGCGCCACCGCTCCGAGGAGCACCCGGCGTTCCGCGGCCAGCGAGGGGTTCTCGGCGAACGACCGGAAGCGGCTCGGGGTGACCCCGGCGTCAGCGAGGTCGCGGATCGTCGCTTCGAGAGAGGGGACGAAATCGGGCCGCGAGGCGAGGTCTCCGAATGCTCGCGATTCCGGAAGCCTCGCCAGGGCGTCGGAAAGGATCGCAAATTCCCCGAATTCGGGAAGCGGAACCGGCCCCTGCCCGGCGAGATGTCCTGCGAACTCCTCGAGGTTCGAAAAGGAAATCCCCGCGTGCGCCGCGGCAAGACCCCGAGACTCGCGCCACTCCAGGTACCGGCGTCGGAGATGGACGCCCAGGAGATTCGACGTGACGATGACCGAGACGCGGCGGAGAGGGTCGACCGACTGGTGTTCGGCGAGAGTGCCGAACAGCCGGGGCTCGAGACCGAGGAACGGGCCGGTCACGAGGCGGTGGCGGGACGGATTCGTCCGAGGTGCGGTCAAGCGCCAAGTCTACGGCATCCGTCCGAATGTCCTCCGCGTTCGCGTTCGGATAGGATCGGCGTTTCGTCGGAGGATCATGGCCCAGCAATACATCTTCACGATGCAGAACCTTCGGAAGGTCGTTCCGCCGCACAAGGAGATCCTGCGCGGGGTGTGGCTGTCGTTCTTTCCCGGCGCGAAAATCGGCGTCCTCGGCCTGAACGGCTCCGGGAAGTCGACGGTGCTTCGCATCATGGCGGGCACCGAGAAGGAGTTTCAGGGCGAGGCGTTTCCGGCGGAAGGAACGCGGATCGGCTTTCTCGAACAGGAACCGAAGCTCGACGCCGCGAAGGACGTCCTCGGCAACGTCGAGATGGGAGTCGCCGGAACGCGGAAGCTCCTGCAAAAATTCGACGAGCTGAACGAGAAGCTCGGCGCCGAGCTCTCGGACGCCGAGATGGAAAAAGTGATGGCCGAGCACGGAAGAGTGCAGGACGCGATCGACGCGTCGGGGGGATGGGACCTCGACAAGACGCTCGAGATCGCGATGGACGCGCTGCGCTGTCCTCCCCCCGACGCGGCCGTTTCGAAGATCTCGGGAGGGGAGAAACGGCGCGTCGCGCTGTGCCGCGTTCTGCTCGAGAAGCCGGACCTCCTGTTGCTCGACGAGCCGACGAACCATCTCGACGCGGAGTCCGTCGCCTGGCTCGAGCGCTACCTCGCGGAATATCCCGGCACCGTCGTCGCGGTGACGCACGACCGCTATTTCCTCGACAACGTCGCGCAGTGGATCCTGGAGCTCGACCGCGGCGCCGGGATTCCGTGGAAGGGGAACTACTCCTCCTGGCTCGAACAGAAAGAGGCGCGGCTCCAGCAGGAGGAAAAGCAGGAGTCCGCGAAACGCCGGCAGCTTCAGAGAGAACTGGAATGGGTGCGGATGGCTCCTCGCGCGCGGCATGCGAAGAGCAAAGCGCGCCTGCAGGCGTACGAAGAGCTGCTTTCCGACCAGGGGCCCGAATCCCGCAACGAAACCCAGGAAATCTACATTCCGCCGGGGCCGCGGCTGGGCGACGTGGTCGTCAAGGCGGACGGCGTCCGGAAGAGCTTCGGCGACCGCCTGCTGATGGAGAACATGAGCTTCGACCTGCCGCGCGGCGGCATCGTGGGAGTCATCGGGCCGAATGGCGCGGGGAAAACGACGCTCTTTCGAATGATCATGGGGGAAGAGAAACCGGACGCCGGCGTCCTGAAGGTGGGAGAGACCGTCGTCGTCTCCTACGTCGACCAGAACCGGGAACGCCCCGAGGGGTCCAAGACCGTGCACGACGAGCTCTCGGAAGGGCAGGACCTCGTCGTTCTCGGCAAGCGCTCGATCCCCTCGCGCGCGTATTGCGCGATGTTCAACTTCAAGGGCGCCGACCAGCAGAAGCGCGTCGCGGATCTCTCGGGCGGAGAGATGAACCGGCTCCACCTCGCGCGAACGCTGAAGAAGGGCGGAAACCTGCTGCTGCTCGACGAGCCGACGAACGACCTCGACGTCGAAACCCTCCGGGCCCTCGAGGACGCCATTCTGAATTTCGGCGGTTGCGCCGTCGTGATCTCGCACGACCGCTGGTTTCTCGACCGCATCGCGACGCACATCCTCGCCTTCGAAGGCGACTCGCAGACCGTCTGGTTCGAGGGCAACTTCGCGGACTACGAAGCCGACCGCAAGCGGCGCCTCGGGGCGGAGGCCGACCGCCCCCACCGGATCAAGTACAAGAAGCTGACGCGGACCTGAGGCGCGCCAGCGCGGCGATACATCGATCGAATACGGGCGCGTCTCGCCGCGCCTGATCCGTCCAGACGAAACGAACCGCGAGGGTCGCGAAGAGAAAATTGAGAGCTCCAAAGAGGATCCAGACGGCAATCGTTGCAGGCCTGCCGCCTGCTTCGATGCGCAGTCCCGCCCGCATGCAGGCCCACGCGAACACGAGAAGGATCGCAACGATCTCGTAGGCGATCCGGAGAACTCGCAGGGACAAAACGCCGCCGATCGCGCGGCCCGTCAACCTCCTGAGTAGCCACACCAGCGGCACGAGCAGCGCCGGCAGCAGGTACGAGGTGAACACAGCTTCGACGAACTGTTTCATCTGGTGCAGCAGTCGGATCAACATTGAAATCAGTATAAGAGACCGGCATACTTCCGCCATGAAAAACGCACACTGGCTCGGCAGGGCGCTCCTGTTCGGTTTCGGGTGGATTTTCTTTTCCGCGATCGTCTACGTGCTCCTGGACGCTTTCGGTGTCTGGCCGGCGATTCCCCGGGGCCTGGCTGAGGCGTTCGAGGTTCTGACTGGCGCCGTGCTCGTCTTCGAGCTCTTCGGACATCTCGTGCTCTCGGCCGGGGGCGCGCGCTCGCTGCCTTCCTGAATTTTTGGCTTGCATTTATTCCGGCGTCAGGTTACGGTTTTAATCAAGTCTTAAGGAGGCCTGATGCCGCTTACTCGAACCCTTTGGACTCCTACCCGTTGCCTGATGGCGGTTCTCGCGCTCTTCGTGGTCCGACCGGCGGCTTCTTACGAGGCCGAAAAGGTGACAAACGGCGGCTCCATCGCCGGAGCAGTCAAGCTCGCGGGCGCGGCGCCGGCGGTCGCGCCGATCAAGACAACGAAAAATCAGGACTACTGCGGTATGAGCCTCGCCAACCCTCTCTACGAGGTGGGACCCGGCGGCGGGCTGGCCAACGTCGAGGTGTACATCAAGGACATCGCGAAGGGAAAGGCGAAGCCGGCCGATCCGATCGTTCTGACCAACGACCATTGCATGTTCAGCCCGCGCGTTCAGGGAGCTGTCGTCGGGCAGCAGATCAAGATCGTGTCCGACGATCCGATCCTCCACAATACACACCCGCAGATCGCGGCGACGAACGCGACGCTTTACAACGTCGCCTTGCCTTTCAAAGGCTTTTCGGTCTTGAAGCCCCTTCTTCCGCAGGCGGGGTTGCTCAGGGTCAAGTGCGACGTGCACGAGTGGATGCGCGCCTGGATCCTCGAGCTCGACAATCCCTACTTCACGACGACCGACAAGAGCGGAAGCTTCACTCTCAAGGACGTTCCTCCGGGGACCTATACGGTCATTGCGTGGCACGAAGTGATGGGCGAAAAAACGGGGACCGTTACGGTGGCTGCGGGCAAACCGGCTGCCCTGAATTTTCAGTTCGCCGCGAAGTAACAGACGTCAGGAGGTGACCCATGGGTCGACTCGGGTTCAAACTCGGCTCGGGACTCTGGCTTGCCATCGTCGTCGCGCTGTTCAGCGCTCCCGCCTACGGAATCCCGGCGTTCGCCCGCAAGACCGGGCTTCGTTGCACGAGCTGCCATGAATCCTGGCCGGTTCTGAACGACTTCGGCCGGGCCTACCGGGACAACGGCTATCAGCTTCGCCTGGGGAAGGACGATCCCACGACGACGCCGCCGGGCTACTGGCCGGTCGCGATCCGGGTCACCCCCCATTACGAATACAACACGCTCTCGAATCAGGACACGGATCAGGGTTTGAAGAACTTCAAGACGGGCGGTGTGGCGGACGGCGCCATGGATCTCCTCACCGCCGGCACGGTGACGAACAATGTGTCGTTTCTCGTCGTGCCGACAGGCTTCGCCTCGGACGGCTCCGTGAGTCTCGAGTCGTACTGGATTTACCTGACACGTTTCCTCTTCAAGTCCGACTGGTTCAACGTTCGGATCGGGAAGCATGAAGTGGACCTCCCGGTTTCGGCGCACCGTTCGATCAACCTCACGAATGGCTACCTGATCTACGGGTACCACCCGGGGGCCGATTCCGACGCCGGGGCTCCGTTCGACCTCGGAGCCAATCAACGGGGCGTCGAGTTCACCGGGCATGACCGAGGCTCGATGACGCGGTACAACTTCACGGTCTTCAATGCGAACGACTCGAGCTCTTCGCGCAACGCGTTTGACTCGGCATCGTTCTACGGACACGTCCAGAAATACTGGCAGTTCGATTCGACTGCTCTCTCGGAAGTCGAAGTCGGAGCTTTCGGCGCGTGGGCGAACTATCCGACGACCGCATTCACGTCGGGCGGTGAACCGATTGCCGGGGAGGGCGGAAATCTCAAGACCACGTCGCGCTATGGAGCCGAGGCCCAGTTCTGGCTCGGGCCTTCCGCCACGCCACTGCACTTCGAGCTTGTCGCGGCACACGGCAGCGACGAGAGGGGCCTCTACGGCGGAAACGCGAGCCGCAACGGGACCTGGAACGGCGGCTTTCTCGAAGCGGTCTGGGTGCCGGCGAAAGACCTGCTGCACTGGGGTCTCTTCGGCCGCTACGACCTGATCCGCAATTCGAATCAACCGATCCCCGGCACTCCAAAGGACTTCGACGACCAGGACCAGATCACCGGCGGAATCAAGTACACCTTCAACTACAACAATCGGGCGGAATACGCGCTCCATGCCGAATATCAGACGAACCGGATGAAAAAGATCGCGTCCGACGGATCCGACGTTCGCGCAAATACCGTTTTCGTGGGCATCGACTTCGCCTTTTGAGGAGGTACCGATGAATCGCTTCGGACAACGAATTCTCGTTCTGGCGATCGGATCTCTCCTGGTGGGCTCGCTCGCTCTCGCAGCCTTGGGGGCTTCCGGCGATCCGGGGCGCGGCAAGCTCGTGTACCAGCGCTATTGCCTGTCCTGTCACGGCGAGGCCGGAAACGGAGCGGGTGAGTACGCGGAGTGGACGACCCCGAAGCCGCGGGATTACCGGCAGGGCACGTTCAAGTGGCGGTCGACGCCTTCGGGATCTCTGCCGACCGACGCCGATCTCGAGAAAACGCTCGAGGGTGGCCTGTACGGAACGGCGATGCCCACCTGGTTCGCGATCGGCCACCGTTCTCGGATGGACGTGATCTCGTACATCAAGACCTTTTCCGATCGCTGGCAGAAGGAGAAGCCTCAGGCATCGATCGTGATTCCTTCGGAGCCGGCCAACGATTCGGCTTCGATCGAGCGCGGGAAGGCGCTCTACGTGAAGTATCAGTGCGTTCAGTGCCACGGCGAGAAGGGGCTGGGAGACGGCGCGTCCTCGCACGAGCTCAAGGACGACTGGGGCAACCCGATCGTCCCGTACAACCTGACGGAGGGGCACATCAAGTGCGGAGACACGCGCAGCGGACATCTACCGCGTATTCATCACCGGGCTGAGCGGAACTCCGATGCCTTCGTACGCCGATTCCATCAATCAAGGACGACGCCTGGGACCTGGCGCACTTCATCCTCAGCCTGGGCCCTCCTGGTCCGCGGAGGACTCCCAAGCAGGGACCCTAGGGCAGGGGAGCGCGATGCCATCACCGAAAGTGGAAAACGATGAGGTTCACCGGTACGAGTCTTCCGGAATCGAGGAACGGCAGGGAAAGATTCCGGCGTGGCTGATTGGGGTGATCGTCGCGCTGACGATCTGGATGGTGTACTACCTTCTTCGTTTCTGGACGCCGCCGCTGTGAGCGGAACTCGACGCCGATGAGCGAGACGGCGACGAAGGTTCCCGGCGACGAGCTGGTCGATCAGCGAGTCGTCCTCCAATTTCTCCTTTCGGGAGCTTTCTGGCTCGTCTTCGCTCCCACGATCGGAGTTATTCTCTCGATCAAGTTCAATTACTACGACTTTCTCGGCGGGATTTCGTGGCTGACCTGGGGAAGGCTACGGCCCGTGCACGTGATGGGCGTGGTTTTCGGCGCCTTCACGACCACGATTTTCGGCCTGACCTATTACATGGTGCCGCGCCTCTGCGGCGTGCGGATGTACAGGGAAAACTGGAGCCGATGGATTTTCTGGATCTGGAACCTGGGATTCACGGCGGCTCTCGTGTCGCTGCCGCTCGGTCAGAATCTCGGTATCGAGGCGGGAGAGTTCCCGACCTGGGCGAACATCCTCGTCGAGATCGTCTTCGCGATGATCACGGTTCAGGTGGTCATGACGGTGATCCGGCGCAAAGAGAAGCTTATTTACGTCACACTCTGGTACCTGACCGCGGCCTACATCTGGACGACCTTCAACTACGCTTTCGGGCACTTTCTCCTTCCGTTCCATTTCGCCGGCATCAACAACGCCGCGATGCACGGTCTCTACATCCACTACGTCGTGGGTTTGTGGATCACGCCGGCCGGGCTCGCGGTGATCTATTACTTTCTTCCGCTCGCGGCGAAGACAGCCGCTCTACAGCCACAGGCTCTCGTTGATCGGCTTCTGGTCTCTGGCGTTCTTCTATCCTTTCGTCGGCACCCATCACTACATCTACAGCCCGATTCCCTACTGGACGCAGACCATCGCGATCGTCGCATCGATGATGCTGATCATTCCGGTGTGGACCGTGATCCAGAACTTCTACGGAACGATGGTCGGGAATTGGAAGCGCTTCCAGGAGTCGTACACGGCGAAGTTCCTGATCGTCGGCGCGTTTTTCTATCTGTTGGGCTGTTTTCAGGGATCGACGGAGGCCCTCCGCGAGGTTCAGCGGCTCACGCACTTCACGGATTTCGTGATCGCCCACTCGCATCTGACGGTCTTCGGTACTTTCATTCTCTGGGTCACGGCGGGCCTCTACTATGTGATCCCGCGCCTTTCGGGCCGTGAGCTCTATTCGAAGAAAGCTGGCCCAGTGGCACTACTGGCTGACGGTCGGAGGGTTCTCGGTCATGGCGGCGACTTTGACCCTGCAGGGACTCCTTCAGGGCACCGATGCTTCAGGGAGGGGCGGACTTCGTCGACTCGATGGTGGCGATGAAGCCCTACTGGTTCACGCGCACGCTGGCCGGAATGACGATGGATATCGGCGCATTCTCGGGCATGTGGAATCTCTACCGGACTGCGATGGAGGGAACGCCGATCTCGCGACGCGCAGGCCGTCGGCGTGTTGGCGCCGGAGCCGCGTTGGACATAGCGCCGATGAAGAGAATCGAGCCGATCATCCTCATCGCAGCGCTCGGCTTCTATGCGCTCGCGATGACGAGCCAGGGATCCTTCTGCGTGGTTGGAAAAGAAGACGACGCGGCCGGGAACGGTCCGCACGACTCACGGGGGACGATCGTGGCCTCTCCGCGCGCGCACGCCGTCGGAAGAGAGCGGCCGGAAGATCTACATCCGCGAGGGCTGCTGGTACTGCCATTCGCAATTCATCCGCCCGGTGAATCGCGACACGGACAAATGGGGCCCGGTTTCGCAGGCGGGGGAAATGGCGTTACGACTTGCCACAGATGCTCGGGACCCGTCGAATCGGGCCCGAGCTCTCGCGCGAAGGGCAACCGGCGATCCGACGAGTGGCACTATGCGCACCACTGGAATCCGCGCGCGGTCGAGCCGGAATCGATCATGCCGTCCTTCGACATGGCTTTACCGGAGCGATCCCGCACACGATCGGCGGGTGCTCGGGATTTCATCCGAGAAGTTCGACGCGAACCACGACGGCCGTGTAACGAAGAGCGAGCTCGACAAGAACGGCGACGGCAGCGTGACGCCGGACGAGCTCCCGCCGGACTGGAAACAGCTGGACGTCTGGCCGGTGAACGCCGACGGCACGGTCGGGGACGGAGTCGTCGATATGCACGACTACGGCCCGTCAGCCCACAGAGGAGATGGTCGGCGTCGAGGCGTATCTTCAGAAGATCGGAACGTCGATCGGAGACTGGCGAGTCTGGGAGCCGTGGCCGACCCAGCGAGCGGCCCGCGCCGACCGAGCCGCTCGCGCTTCGCCTCTCGCGCGGGAAGGTTGATCTTCGAGAAGAAGTGCTCAGGGCTGCCACGGCCTCTTCGGAAACGGGCGGCTCTGACCGCGGACGCAAAGACGCTCATCGAACTTCAACGACGCGTACCACTTCCTGAACCCGCAGCCGCGAAACTTCACGTTCGGAGTTTTCAAGAGCCGAACGACGCCCTCGGGCGCGCTTCCCGCGCGACGAAGACATCTTTCGGACGATCACGCGCGGAGTTCGAAATGGCCAGATCATGCCGGCATGGGGCAATCCCCAGGACGGACACTTTCTTCCGCAGCAGGATCGCTGGGACCTGGTGGACTACGTCAAGACGTTCTCGGATCGGTTCAAGAGGAGCGGTGATCCCGCCGCCCATCGCGATTCCGGTTCCTCCGTTTCCCACGGTGAAGGAGGCTCCGCCGGAAGTGCTGGGCGAAGGGCGAAGGGTCTTTCGAATTCTTCAATGCTGGGGCTGTCACGGAATGACGGGAAGGGGAGACGGCCCGTCGGCCTCCGCTCTTCTGGACGACTGGGAGGTTCCGATCCGGCCATTCGATTTCACGACGGGGAACTTCAAGTTCGGCGATTCTCCCGCCGACGTCTATCGGACCTTCAACACCGGCTTGAACGGCACGCCGATGCCCTCGTACTACGATTCGATCCTCTTTCCCCGCGAAGCCCTTTCCGACATGGGACCGTTTCGGCAGGTTTTCCGCGGAAGGCCCGTTTTTTCCGAAGCGGAGATCGAGGAGCTGAAATCATACGTCGCAACCATCCCGACGTCCGAGGAGCTTTCGAAAATGAGCGATCTGGAAAAAGGTGCTCTTGCCGATCGCCGCCGCTGGGCCCTCGTCTACTATGCGCTTTCGCTTGCGCGTCCGGCGGGGGCTCCTCCGGTTCCGACCTCCGCGGGATTCCCGGTTCTTGCCTCGAGGAAGAAATAAATGGACGTCACGATCTATCTGTTCTTCATGGCGCTCCTCATGGCTCTCGCGGCCTGGTGCATCTTTCTCTGGGCGATTCGCGACGGCCAGTTCGGGGACATCGAGGAGCCGAAATATCAGATCGTGCCGAGGCCTCCGGCTCCCTCCGGAACAACGCCACCGGTAGGATGAACCGTCGCCTTGCACCATAGCCTTCCCGTATCCGGAGATCTCGGCCTCGTCTTCCTCGCGTCACTTCTCGGAGGCGTCCACTGTGCCGGGATGTGCGGCCCCTATGTTGCCATTTGCTCGTCCCGAATCGTCGGGCCGAACGCCTCTTCGCGCCGGGTGAGGAATGCCCTGCGGCTCCTCTTCAATGCCGGTCGGGTTACGACGTACGTCTCGATCGGCGTTCTGGCGGGCGCGTTCGGCCAGATCGCTGGAGCCGTCGGCCAGGCGAGAGGCTATCCGGGAGGCGTCGCGATCGCGGCGGGGGTGTTCGCGCTGTTCTTCGCCCTCTCGCTCGCGGGCGCCGCTCCCTCGGTCGAGAGCCTTGCCGCGAGCCTCGGGCTCAACCGGCTGCTGCGAGCGGGGAGTCTCGAGGCTTTTCATGCCCCACCGTATCTATCGGCATTTCTTCTCGGAAATCTCCAGGGGCTCTTTCCGTGCGCACTCGTTTACGCAGGCGCGAGCCGTGCGGCCGCCTCAGCATCGCCGGGGAGGGGAGCGCTCACGATGTTGGTGTTCGGTCTCGGAACGCTCCCGGCGCTCCTCGCGCTGACCTTCGCTTCGAAGGCCGTGCCGGAATGGATGCGTTCGCGGCGAGGTGCCGCGGGCCTGGTGGGGGCGCTGGGAATCCTCCTCGTGCTGCGCGGCCTCGCGGGATGGGGACTGATTCCGCACACCCGCCTCTGGTGACTCTTCCGCGCCATATGATCATCGGTCGATGAGACTTGCGCTGCCTTCCCGCCTCTCGTCCGGCCTCCCGCTGCTCCTCGATTCCGGAATGGGAACCGAGCTGGAGCGGCGGGGGATGGAGCTCGATCTCCCGCTGTGGTCGGCGAGGGCGCTTCTTGAGAAGCCGGATCTCGTGCGGGATATCCATCGCGACAACGTCGCGGCCGGCGCCGACATCCTCACGGCGAACACGTTTCGGACGCAGCGGGGGACCCTGCGCGCCGCGGGTATCGACGAGAGCCGCGCGGGAGCGCTCACGCGATTGGCGGTCTCGCTCGCGCGAGATGCCGCCCGCGAAGCCGGGCGAGAGGTCTTCGTGGCGGGGTCGGTCGCGCCGCTGGCCGACTGCTACCGGCCCGACCTCGTCGCGGATCGCGCGACGTTGGAACGGGAACACGCGGCGCACGTCGAAAATCTGCTGGAGTCGGGCGTCGACCTGATCCTCGTCGAGACCATGAACACCGTCCGCGAGGCCCGATCGGCGGCCGCCGCGGCGGACGAGCGCGTCCCCGTCATCGTGTCGTTCGTCACGAACGGGTACGGCGCCCTCCTGTCGGGAGAGCCTCTCGCGGACGGGGTAGGAGCGATTCTGCCCGTCCGGCCCGTCGCGATCGGCGTGAATTGCGTTCCTTTTCCAGCGATTGGAAGCGGAGGTCGGCCGTCTCTCGGCCGCAGCTCCCGGCGTTCCGATCTCCGTGTACGCGAACACGCTCTCCGGCGACACGACGCCGGAGGCGTACGCGAGCGCTGCGAGGGACTGGGTGCGCGCGGGTGCCCGCATCGTGGGCGGATGCTGCGGCACGACACCGGAGCACGTTCGGGCGATTCGCGTCGGAGCGGCCGCGTGAGACGCACGCTCGGTTTCCAGGAGCCCGGATCGCAGCAGACACTTCGCGAGGGCCTGGCGGAATTTCGGGCATCGCTTTCCGACGAAGACCGGCAGGACGGCGCTCTCGCCCGGGATCTTTTGCTTCACGACGCCTGTCACGTCGTCTTCGGCCTCGGGACGTCGGTCTCGGACGACGCCGTCGTCGACGCCTGGATCGTGTTCGGGACGGACGTTCACGCGCGAAGTTACCTCCGCGCGCTCTGGAACAGTCGGGCGCTCGGGACGCTCGTCGAGCGCGACGGCGTCGCGCGGGTCGTCGCCGGGCTCGTTCGGGCCATTCCGAGGGTTGTCTCGACGCTCCGGCGCGCGCGCAAGATGCCCAGAAAATGGCCCTGGTCCGGCGCCGACCGCTATCTCGATTCGCCCCTCGTCGAGATCCGGTCGGAATACGGGATTCGACTGACGTGAAAATCTCCGACCTGCGTCGCGAAGGTGAGGCGCGCGTCGCGGCGACGGTCGTCTGGGAGGATTCGGATCGGCCGAAACCTCGAGTTGTTCTTCGAAACGGATCCCGAGTTCGGCGCCGATCTGGAGGCGGACCCGAACGCGTTTCTGGCGGCCGCCTGTTTTCCGGCGATCCGACACGGCGAAGAACGCATCGCGCTCGAAGGCCCGATCAGTCCGGAACTGCGCGACGGGCTCGGCGCGGTGGCCGGGCTCTTCCGCTCCTGGTACGGCGAAGATCGCCGTCCGATTCGCATCGAGTCGGACCGGGACGCGGCGGCGTTGTACCCGCGGACGCCGCCGAGGGCTGCCGCGTTTCTCTCCGGCGGGATCGACTCGCTGTTCACGCTGAGGTCCAACCGGCTCGGGATTCCCCGGGATCACCCCGCTTCGATTTGCGATCTCGTGTGGCTCGTCGGCAGGGAATTCCCGGGAACCGAGGACTCCTCCCGGGCCGTCGCGCATGCCCGGCGCCTGCGGGAGAGTCTTGCGGACGTCGCGAGGGATGCCGGAGCGACCCTCGTGCCGGTTCGGACCAACGCGAGGCGTCTCGAGCCGGATCTCCTGTTCTTCGGATATGAATTCCAGGGCGCGTACGTGGCGAGCGCGGCTCACGTCTTGCGCCGTCGCTTCGACGTCATCTCCTTCTCTTCCGGGTGGGACATGGCGCATCTGATCCCGTGGGGAACGCACCCCCTGGTCGATCCGAGTCTCGGGACGGAGGCGGTCAGGATCCGGCACGAGGGAGTCGCCTACGGAAGGGCCGAGAAGCTCTCGCGCCTGGCCGATTGGGACGCCGCGATCCGAAACCTCGTCGTCTGCAACGAGAATCCCTCCGGCGACGCGCCGAACTGCGGCGAATGCTTCAAGTGCGTCGAGACGATGACCCTGCTCGTTTCCCGGGGCCTCTTCGGGAGCGCGAAACAGTTTCCCGCCTCCGAGATCCGCGCGGGAATGATCGCGAATCTCACGCTCGCTCCGAACCTCCGGTCGTCGTTTTCCGACTACTCTGCGTTCTGGGAAGCGATGGTTCCCGACCTGGAAGCCCGCGGGCGAGGGGATCTCGTCCAGGCGATCCGGGACAAGCTGGCCGAGGCGCGGCGCCTGGAGGCGTGGCTTCGCGAACGCGACTGGAAAGGGGTGCTCAAACGGGCCGATCGCCGCTTCGCCGGAGGTCTGGGGCTTCGGGCGTTGCGGGCGATCCGAAGACGTTAAAGCCTCTCCGCGACCGCCGTGGCGAACTCTTTCGTTCCTGCCGATCCGCCGAGGTCCTTCGTCCGGATTCCCGCCGCGTAGGTTTCCTGGAGGGCGGACTCGATCCGGGAGGCGACCTCCGGGGCGCCGAGATGCGACAGCATCATCATGGCCGAAAGGAGCATCGCGGTGGGATTGGCCAGGTTCTTTCCGGCGATGTCGGGCGCGGAGCCGTGCACCGCCTCGAACACCGCGAACTCCTCCCCGAGGTTCGCGCTTCCGACGATCCCGAGGCCTCCCACGAGGCCGGCGGCCAGGTCCGACACGATGTCGCCGTACAGGTTCTCGAGCAGGAGGACGTCGTAGGTTTCGGGGCGAAGGACGAGGTCCATGCAGAGGGCGTCGACGATCCTCTCGTCGGCGCGGATCTCGGGATATTCGGCCGCGACGCGCCGGACACAGTCGAGGAAGAGGCCGTCGGAGAGCTTCATGATGTTCGCCTTGTGGATCGCGGTCACGCGCTTGCGTCCGAAACGGCGCGCGTATTCGAACGCGAATCGCGCGATCCGGGTGGAAGCCCGTTCCGTGATGATCTTGAGCGATTCCACGACGCCGGGCACGACGACGTGCTCGAGCCCGGAGTAGAGGTCCTCGGTGTTTTCGCGGACGACGATGAGGTCGACGTCCCCGAAGCGGGAGGGCACGTTGGGGAAATTCTTGACGGGCCGCAGGTTCGCGTACAGGTCCAGCGACTGGCGCAGGCGCACGTTGACGGACTTGAAGCCCCCGCCCACCGGAGTCGTCAGAGGACCCTTCAGCGCCGTGCCGTTTTTCCGCACGGAGTCGAGAACGGACGGCGGCAGGGGATCGCCGTTGGCGCGGAGCGATTCGAGGCCCGCGCTGACCTCCACGAACTCGACCGGCGCGCCGGCGCGCTCGAGAATGCGGAGGACCGCGTCGGTGATTTCCGGGCCGACGCCGTCGCCGCGGAGGAGCGTGACGGTCTTTCTGAGTTCGTTCATCGGGTTTCCTCTTCGACGACGGCCGCCGCCCTCTTGCGCGGCAGGATCATCTTCACGCGTTTGATCGCCGTGCGCGTGGCGTCGAGCACGACGTATTCCGCCTGTCGCCCGCGCAGCCGGTCGCCCTTGCGGGGAATACGCCCGAACCGCTGCAGAAGAAGGCCCGCGACCGTCTCCGCCTGGGCGTTGGGATACTTGAGGCCGAAACGGTCCTCGAGCTCTTCCAGCCGGAACGCGCCGTCGAGAGTGTAGGTGAGGTCGTCGACCCGCGAAAATCCGGGCGACTCCTCGTCGTATTCGTCCTGGATGGACCCGAGCAGCGTCTCGATCGCGTCCTCGATCGTGACGAGCCCCGCCGTCCCCCCGTACTCGTCGATGACGATGGCCATGTGCTGCTTGCGGCGGCGCATCTCGCGAAAGAGCTCCTCGACGCGCTTGAATTCCGGCACGAGATAAGGGGCTTCGATGTAGCTCTCGGGCCGAAACGTCTTTTCCTGCTCGTCCGTGAGATCGAAGAGATCCTTGGCCTTCAAAATTCCGACGACGTTGTCCAGGGTGTCCCGGTAGACGGGGACGCGGGAGAATTTGTGGGTCGCGAGAAGGCTTCGAACCTCCGCGAAGGGGGCCCCTTCGGCGATCGCGACGATCCTCGGCCGCGGAACCATGACCTCGGAGACGCGCCGCTCGCCGAATTCGAGAACGCGGACCATTCGTTCCCGCTCTTCGCTGTGAATGAGGCCTTCCGCGTGCCCGAGGTTGATCACCGCCTTCATTTCCTCTTCGGTCATCGCCGGCCGGCTCTGCGGGAAACCGAGGAGCCGCAGGAGGCGCTGGACGAGGTAGATGACGACCGTCGCGATGGGCCCGACGATTTTCGAAAAGATCTCGAACGGCCGGGCGATCGCGAGCGCGACCCGGGACGGAGAGGCGGCGGCCAGCGACTTGGGCGCCATTTCGCCGAACGAGAAGAGCAACAGGGTCGAAGCGATGACGGCGATCGCGATCCCGCTCCGGGGCCCGAAGAAGCTTCCCGCGGCGACGGTCGCCACGGCGGAGGCCGCGGAGTTCGCGAGGTTTTGTCCGATGAGCGCGGCCGACAACAGGCGCGTGGGAGACGCCTTCAGCCGCTCGATCGTTTCGGAGCCGCGAACGGAGCGGTCGCGCATCCGGGCGAGCTCGATCCGTCCGAGGGCGACGAGGGCGGTCTCGGAGGCGGCGAAGAACGCCGAAACGAGAAGAAAAAAGAAGAAGAGGAGAAGCATCAGCGAGGTTCCCGCGGGAATCATGGAGCTCTCACTTCCTGAAGAGCTCTCCACGATCGGCCGGTCCGCTTCCGGCATCGTCGCCGGATCCAGCTCGCGGATCGGCTGCCACCGCCAGACGACCGCCGCGTGGAGAGGGTCTTCGTCGATTTCGCACAGGTACGCGAGGAGGAGCACGGTTTTTTCGGGGTACGCATGATGAGCGAACTGGAAAGGCCGGAACCGGGAAATCTCGAGGCCGAGCTCTTCGCGAACCTCGCGAACGAGAGCCGCGTCGGGCGCTTCTCCCGGCTCGACCTTGCCGCCGGGAAACTCCCAGAGGCCCGCCAGGTGCGAGCCGGGCGGCCGCCGGGAGAGCAGGACCTGGCCGTCCCGGACCAGGATTCCGGCGGCGACGAGCAGGGGCGGCGCGGGAGTCTCGCTCAATTCGATTCCGCGCCCAGGCGGCGGACCGCGGCCGCCGCCTGGGCGGACGCCGCCGGATGCCGGGAGGCCGCGATCCGTTGGAGGGCGGGAAGCAGGTCTTTCCGGTTCCGGGACTCCGCGACCGCGGCGGCGTTCCGGCGGAGCCCCGCCGGACCGGCCCGAGAGAGGGGCGTGTCCCGGAGGCGCCGCTTCCATTCGGAGGCGCCCATTCCGAGGAGCTCGGCGAGGTCCGAGGGGCGGCGCTCGAGCGGTGCCGTCTCGATCGCCCGGTTGTACGGGCAGGCTTCCTGGCACACGTCGCAACCGAACACCCACCCGCCGAGGCGCGAGACGATCTCTTCCGGAATTTCGGACCGCTGCTCGATCGTCCAGTAGGAGAGGCAGCGCGTCGCGTCGAGAACTCCGGGCCGCGGGAAAGCCGATGTCGGGCACGCGTCGAGGCACCTCGTGCAGGAGCCGCACCGTTCGTCGACCGGCGCGTCGGCGGGGAGCTCGGCGTCGGTCAGGATCTCGCAGAGGAGAAAATAACTCCCCTCGTCGTTGAGGACCATTCCGTTCTTGCCGATCCACCCGATTCCCGCGGCGGCGGCGAAGTCTCTCTCCGCGAGCGGCGCGGAGTCGACGCAAACGCGGTGCCGCATCGCCGTCCCGGTTTCCGCTTTCCAGGCCTCGACGAGCGATTCGCATTTCGCCCGAAGCGTGCGGTGGTAGTCCTCGGCGAGCGCGTACCGCGCGGTCCGGGTCCCGTCCGGCGCCGCCGGCTCGGCCGCGGAGTAAGGCATCGCCAGGACGACGACCGACCGGGCTCCCGCGAGGAGGGTCCGGGGATCGCTCCGGAGCTCCCGCGTCTTCTCGAGGTACGCCATCGAGCCGTGCCGCCCGTCGGAGATCCACTGGCGGAATTCGGAATCGTGAGGGGGCGGCGTGGCGCGCGCGACCCCGATCCGGGAAAAACCACGTGCTTTTGCAAGGCTTTCGAGCATGTCCCGGAGCGGGCGCGACATCGAGCCGATGCTATCATTCCGCATGACCGAGCCCCGAACCCCGCGAGCCTTCACGATCGTGGCGGGCGCGCTCCTCGCCTATCTGCTCTGGCGAATTCTTTCGCCGTTTCTCGATCCGATTCTGTGGGCGGCCGTTCTGGCTTTCGTGCTGGCTCCCGGGCATCGATGGCTTCTGCGCCGGGTGCGGAACCGGAACGTTGCGGCCATGCTGGCGACCGCCCTCGCGCTGCTCCTCGTGGTCGTGCCGGCGGTGCTCCTGACGCTCGCCCTGATCTCCCAGGGAACGCACCTCTATTCCCTCGCCTCCTCTTTCGTCACGCGCCATCAGGTGGCCTCGATCTCCGACTTCATCGGGATGCCGTCGGTTCGGAAGTTCGCCGACCGGATTGCGGCCATCCTTCCCCTCACGGCGGAAGACCTCCGCGGGTGGGCGGAGACGAATCTCAAGACCGTGGCGGGTCGCATCGGCGGGTTCCTCTCGCAACTCGCCGTCGGAATCCTCGGCTTCGTTGCCTCCTTTCTCATCATGCTGTTCACGCTCTTCTTTCTCTTCCGGGACGGAGAAGACCTGTGGAAGCGGCTCGTCGACGCGATTCCGCTCGAACGGTCGCGGACCGTGTTTCTCGTCCACCGTCTCGATTCGGTCCTCCAGGCGGTGCTCGCGGGCACTCTGCTCACGGCGCTCCTCCAGGGCATCCTCGGCGGAATCGGTTTCGCGATCTTCGGCCTTCCGTCTCCGGTCGTCTTCGGAGCGATGATGGCGGTTCTCTCGCTCCTGCCGATCGGCGGCACGGCGTTCGTCTGGCTCCCCGCCGCCCTCTTCCTCCTCGCCCAGGGCCACTGGGGCCGCGGCGTGGGACTGGCCGCGTGGGGGATCCTCATCGTCGGGCTCGCGGACAACTGGTTCAAGCCGATGATCATTTCGGGGCGGTCGGACCTGAACACGCTGCCCGTGTTCTTCGGAGTTCTCGGCGGCCTCGCCGCCTTCGGCTTTCTCGGTCTCTTCATCGGACCGCTCGTCGTCGCGCTCGGGATCACCGCGTGGGAAACTGCGACGGCCCGGCCGGCGCCCGATTGATGGAGCCGGGCGGCTCGCGTATATTCGCCTTCCAAATGTCGGAAAAGCACGGAGATCCGGGGCTCGAAGGAGCGCTCGCCGAGGAAATTCGCCGCGGGATCGGTGAAGATCCGGGTCCCGCCGCGTCGATGTTCCCTCCCGGGGTCTGGGATCGCGCCGAGACGGTTCGTCGTGCCGTCGGTCGAACCTGGCGCGTCGTTTCCCCGGATCAAGAAATTTCTGCTCCGGATCCTGCGCGTCGCGACGCGAAGCCAGGGGTCGTTCAACGCGATCGCCCTCGAGGGGATGCGCCAGCTGGACGAGAATGTTGCGGCGGTCGATCGGGAGAACGCGCGGCGCTCGCGCATTTTCGAGCAGCTCCGGGAGGAATCGGCGCGGCTCCGGCGGGACCTCGAGAGAATCGGCCACGACTACGACATCATTCAGGCCCGGCTCTCGGCCGCCGAGAGACCCGCCCCGGCGCGAACCGCGGAACCGGTTTCCCGGGCGCCGGCGAGCGGGTTTCCAGACGGGTTCTACCTTCGCTTCGAAGAGGTCTTCCGGGGACCGGAAGAGGCGATCCGCGAGCGCCAGAGGGCCTATGTCGACTCGTTTCGATCCGTTCCCGGAGTCGTTCTCGATTGCGGCTGCGGCCGCGGCGAATTTCTCGGCGTGTTGAAGGAATCGGGAGTCGACTCCTACGGCGTCGACTCCAACCCCGTCGCGGTCGAGATGGCTCGAGCCCGGGGAGTCGAGGCGCGGGCGGAAGACGCGTTCGAGCATCTTCGCGCGATTGACGGAAAGCTCGGGGGAATTTCGGCCCTGCAGTTCGTGGAGCACCTTTCTCCCGAGGCGGTCTACGAGTTTCTCGGACTGTGCCGCAGGGCCCTTTCGCCCGGCGGCAGGCTGCTGCTCGAGACGATCAACCCCGATTCCGTCTACGCGATGCGCGCCTACCGGCTCGATCCCACCCATCGCTGGCCGGTGCCGGCGGCGACGCTCGACCTCATGGCGCGCGAGGTGGGTTTCGAGGAGCGCGAGACTCGCTGGCTTTCTCCCGTTCCGCGCGACGAAGTCCTCGAGGAGCGATCCGACAACGACCGCAAGGTGAATCGCTGGCTCTTCGGCCCGCAGGACTACGCGCTTCTGGCCGTTTGCCCGCGCCCATGAGACGCCCCAGGGTCGTCGTCGCCGCCGTGCAGTCCCCGTTTCTCTCCGGCGGTGCGGAAAAGCACGTCGATCGGCTGACCGAGGAGCTTCGGGCGCGCGGCGTCGACGCCGAAAAGGTCACTCTCCCGTTTTTCGAGAACACCCACTTCGAGGTCGTCCAGAGCGCGCTGGCCTGGAGACTCGGGGAGTTCGAGCGGTTCGGGCGCGCGAAAGTCGACGCGCTGATCGCGACGCGATTTCCGAGTTATCTCGCGCGCCATCGGCGCAAAGTCGTCTGGCTGATCCACCAGTACCGCGTCGTGTACGACCAGTTCGGAACCGCTTACAGCGATTTCACCGGATCTCCGGAGGACCGCCGCATCCGGGAAATGGTCCGCCACATGGATACCCGGAGCCTCTCGGAGGCGAGGAGGGTCTTCGCGAACTCCCGCAACGTCGCGGAGCGCCTGAGGAAATACAACGGCGTGGCGAGCGAAGCGCTGTACCACCCGCCGCCCCTCTCCGGCCGGTATCGCGGAGGCGCTCCGGGGGAGTCGTGTCTCTGGGTCGGACGGCTCGAGCGGTGGAAGCGCCCGGGACTCGCGATCGGGGCGCTCGCCCACGCGCCGCGGGCGAAACTGAAGGTCGTCGGGGACGGCCCGGAGCTCGCCGCGCTGCGGACATACGCGCGCAGCCTCGGCGTGGAAGCCCGCTGCGAATTCCTCGGCCGGGTGTCGGACGACGATCTCCTCGAGCTTTTCTCCCGGGCGCGGCTCGTGCTCGCGACGGCCGCCGACGAAGACTACGGGTACGTCCCGCTGGAGGCCTACCTGTCGGGCAAGGCGGTCGTCACGGTTTCCGACGCGGGAGGGCCGCTGGAGTTCGTCCGGAACGAGGACTCGGGGTACGTCGCGGAACCGACTCCGGAGGCCCTCGGAGCGCTGCTCGAACGCGTCTGGGATCGTCCGGCCGAGCACGCGCGGATGGCCGATCGGGGGCGCGCGGAGGTCGAGAAGATCAATTGGGACCACGTGATCGATTCCCTGCTCGGTGCGGCGGGCGTGTGAAAGAGCTTCCGGAGGTGGACGCCCGGCTCGCCCGCGAGCTCGGGAAGGCGCTCGGGGAGCTCGGGGGCCGTCGCGACGATCCGTGGATCGGGCGGCTCGCGCGGGCCCTCCGGGAGTTCCTGCCCCCTTCAGACGGTCCGGCGGGATCGAAGCGCCGCGCGGGCGGAGAGCAGGCCGGCGAGGATCCCGTCTTCGAATTGAAACGCGGCGTGTGAGGCGAGCCGGGGGTGGTCGTGGGGCTGCAGCAGATCGTCTTCGATCAGCGCGGGGTCGATTCGCCGGGCGAGCTCCGCGATTTTCTTTCGCTGCCCGTCGATGAGCTCGTCGAGAATCGAATCCGCGGTCTCTCCGCTCATCGCGGAGAGGGGGAGGGCTCCCGGGACGCGTCGATGATTCCCCGGGCTTTCGCGGCGAATTCCGGGGCCGGCAGGAATCCGATGATCTGCCCGGCGACGCTTCCCGAGGGAGCCAGGAACAGGAGCGTCGGAAAACCGTCGACGCCGTAGCGCTGCGCGAGGGCGGATCCCTCGCGCTCCGCGTCGACTCGGACGTACACGACCCGCGACAGCTGCCCCGCGACGGCCGGGTCGGGGTACACCTCGCGCTCGAGCTTCCGGCACCAGCCGCACCAGTCGGTCGTGAAGTCGACGAGCAGCAGGGTTCCCCGGCGGGCGGCGAGACGTGCGGCCCGGTCGTACGGAGTGCGCAACTCGTCGTTGGTGAGACCCGCGAGACACAGCACCAGGACGGCGGCGAGCGTCGTGGCGGAGAGGGTTCTCGTCACGAAATCACGATAACACGGTTGCGGCCCTCCTCCTTCGCCCGGTAGAGGGCCGTGTCCGCTCGTTCCAGCACGGACTCGATTCGTTCTCCCGGCTGAATCTCCGTTACGCCGATCGACACCGTGAGCGCGATCGGCCGGTCCTCCCAGAGAAGCGGCTCGCTCTCCAGGCGCCCGCGAATCCGCTCGCAGACGATCTGGGCCGGCACGGCTCGCGTCTCCGGAAAGAATGCGCCGAATTCTTCGCCGCCGCGGCGGCCGCAGAGGTCCTGTTCCCGAAGCCCTTCCTGGAGGATTCTCGCGAAGCGCCGGATCGCTTCGTCCCCGGCCGCGTGGCCGTGCCGGTCGTTCAACTCCTTGAAGCGGTCCAGGTCGAACACGGCGACCGACAGCGCGCGGCGATAGCGATCGGCGCGCGTGACCTCGTTTCGGAGACGGGCGTCGAAATACCGGCGGGCGAAGAGATTGGACAGGCCGTCGCGGGCCGCGAGGCGGAAGTTCCGTTCGGAAGACACCGCGCTCGTCAGGGAGCGATAGATCGCGCGCAGTCGATCGATGTCCGTCGCCGAAAGAGGAGCGCCGAATTCGATCTCCCAGTATCCGACTGGATGGCTCCCCGCATACAGCGGGAGATAGAACTTTTTCTGGCCGCGCCCGGGGATCTGCAAATGGAGCGGAGCGAAAGAATGGGCCGTTTCCGTTCCGGTGAGACGGTCGAGCTGCTCGCGTTGGAAGTTGGACTGGATCTTCGGGTGCGAAACGGCGGCGCGAGGCGGGGCGGCGGCGTCTCCGGCCGGAGACTCCCAGATTTCTCTCACGCGGTCTTCTTCGTCGAAGAGAAAGAGCTCGAATTTCTCCAACGCCCCGAGCCTCGTCATCGCGTCGTGGGCACACGCCGCGATGGCGGCGACGTCAGAGGCCTCCGCGAACGCGTGCGCGAGGTTCTCCATATCGCGAAATCGCTCGCCGGCCCGTCGCTCGCGCCGGCGGGAGCGCAGGAGCTCGATTCCGAAGAGCGCCGCCAGGAGCGCCAGGGCGCCCTCGAGGATCGGGAAGCGGGGCGGCGGAAGGCCGAAGATCATAAAAAAAAGGGCGCGACGAGCGCGCCCTTTTTTCCAGAGAAAGGTGGCTTACTTGGAGGTCGTGGCCGTCGTCGCGGTCGTCGTGGTCGCGGTCGACGTGGTCGCCGTGCCCGTGGCGGCGGGAGTCTCGGTGCTGGTGGACATCGTCGTGGTCGTCGTGGTCGCCGTCGAACCGGTCTCTTCCACGACCTTCGGCTGCTCGGTGGTGGTCGTCGTGGTCGACGTCTCCGTCGAGGACTCTTCCGCCTTCTTGCAGCCGCCGAGGAACAACAGAGCGGTGGCGGTGGCGGCCATCAGGAACAGGGCAAGGGACTTCTTCATCGGTCGATCTCCTTCTTCATAAATCGAAATTCGAAATTTTCGAAATTCGTCAGTAACCCCCGGTAACTCTCCCGTAAAGACCCCGCAATCATACATAAACCTCGAATGCTGTCAACCGATTCCATAGCGTTCGATAGGGTTTGCGAAAAAGGTGCCAATCGGGTTAACCTAATGAGTTTTCGCGGCCGGGTCGGCTCGCGATCGAATAGGGGAGTGACGGTGTTCGAAGGCCTCGGCGACCGTCTCCAGCGGGTCTTCAAGGACCTGCGGGGAGAGGGGACTCTCAACGATTTCCACCTGGAGACGGCCCTCCGGGAGATCCGGCTTTCGCTGCTCGAAGCGGACGTGTCGCTGCCGGTCGTCAAGTCCTTCCTGGCGAACGTCAAAGAGGAGGCGGTGGGGCAAAAGGTCACTACCGCGCTCTCCCCGGCCCAGGAGGTCACTCGAATCGTTCGGGATCAGCTGGTGGTCCTTCTGGGCGGCGTCCAGGCCGATCTGGATTCGAAAGCCCGGCCCCTTTCGATCCTGCTCGTGGGTCTTCAAGGGTCCGGGAAAACGACAACGGCCGCGAAGCTCGCGAGGCTGCTCAAGGAAAATCGCACGCGTTATCCGCTGCTGGTGCCGTGCGATCTCGCGCGTCCGGCGGCCGTTTCCCAGCTTCAGACCCTCGGCAAGAAGATCGGAGTTCCCGTCTTCGATCCCGCCGGCCGGGGCGATCCCGTCCTCGTCGCGACGGACGCCGCGCGCGAAGCGGCCCTGACGGGGCGGGACGTCGTTCTCTACGACACGGCGGGCCGCCTGCACGTCGACGACGACTTGATGCTCGAGGTATCCCGGGTTCGCGATGCCGTGCGCCCGCAGGAGATCCTCTTCGTTGCCGACGCGATGACGGGCCAGGACGCGGTGCGCTCGGCGGCGGCGTTCCACGAAAAGCTGTCCCTGACCGGAATCGTGTTCACGAAAACCGACGGCGATTCGCGGGGCGGCGCCGCGCTCTCGATCGTGAGCACCGTCGGCCGCCCGATCAAGTTCGTCGGGACCGGCGAAAAGCTCGAGGACCTGGAGCCCTTCTACCCGGATCGAATGGCGTCCCGCATCCTCGGGATGGGCGACGTGCTCTCGCTGATCGAAAAGGTCGAGCAGACGATCGACGCCGAAGACGCGCGCCGCATGGCCCAGAAGGCCGGCGCGGGGGAGTTCACGCTGGAGGATCTTCGCGACCAGCTCCGATCGATGAAGAAAATGGGCTCGCTCTCGCAGGTGCTCGACTTCCTTCCGAAGGTCGGGCCGTTCCGCCAGATGCCGTCGCCCTCGGAGCTGGATCCCAAATCGCTCGTGCGAATCGAGGCGATCGTCGATTCGATGACTCCCGACGAGCGGCGATACCCTCAGATCGTCAACGGCAGCCGGCGCAAGCGCATCGCGAAGGGTTCGGGAACGAAAGTGGAAGACATCAACCGGCTGCTGAAGCAGCACGCGCAGATGAAAAAGATGATGAAGTCGATGAAGGGCCTCGGCCGCGGACTGAGGGCGCAGGACCTCAGGAACCTTTCCTTCCCCGGCGCGAGGTAAGAGAATTTCGAACCAAGGAGAAAGCATGTTGAAAATCCGTCTCCGTCGAACCGGAACCCGAAATCGCCCCTACTACCGCATCGTCGTCTCGGGCTCGCGGCGCACCCCCGGCTCCGAAATCGTGGAAGAGCTCGGGTTCTACGACGCGGTCCCGAACCCTCCCGTCGTGTCGTTCAACCGGGAGCGCGCCCGCGACTGGATCGCGAAGGGCGCCCGGCCGTCCACGACGATTCGCTCGCTCCTGGACCGCGAAGGAAGCGGTTTCGTGAAGGAGCTGGTCGAGACCGTCGCCCGCGCGCTCGCGACTCAACCCGAATCGGTCGCCGTTCTGGAAACCGAAGAGGGAGACACGACGACCGTCGATCTGACTCTCGCCTCCGAGGATCTGGGCCGGATCATCGGCCGGGAGGGCCGCACGGCCCGGGCCCTGCGCGCTCTCGCCTCCGCGGCCGGCCGGAAGCAGAACCGGCGTGTCGTTGTCCGAATCCGCAGCTGAACGAAAGCTGCGGGTCGGCGCGATCAAGCGCCCCCACGGCCTTCGGGGCGAGATCGCGGTGGAACCTCTCGGCGACTTTCCGGAGCGGCTCGAGCCCGGCTCCCGGTTGACCGCTCGAACGGGCGACCGGGAACGGGCGCTCACCGTCGCGAGCGCTCGCCGCCACGGCACGCACGTGCTCCTTCGATTCGAGGGCTTCGAGACCGTCGAAGCCGCGGACACGCTGAAGGGAGGCGATCTCTACGCCGATCGCGAGCTGCTGACCCCTCCTTCGCCGGATTTCATCTTCGACGACGAGGTCTCGCGGTTTCTTTGCGTTTCGGTCGCGGGGGAGCCGCTCGGGCAGGCCGTCGCGTTCGAGCGGTTCGGCGAGAACTGCTGCCTGCGCGTCGAAAGGGCCGGCAAGGCGGTGCTCGTTCCCTTCTCGCGCCCGATCGTGCGCGAAGTTTCGCGCGATCGCGGCATCATCGTGCTCGACCCTCCCGAGGGTCTTTTCGAGCTCTGAACCGAATTGCGATTCGACGTCCTCACGATCTTTCCGCGGTTCTTCGACTCCCCGCTGTCGGAGAGCCTCCTCGGCAAGGCGAGGGAGAAGAAGATCGTGGAGGTCTTCGTCCACGACATTCGAGCCTTCTCCGCGGACCCTCATCGAAAGGTGGACGACGAGGCGTTCGGCGGAGGCCCCGGGATGGTGATGATGGCTCCCGTCGTCGCCGGCGCGATCGAGGCCGTGCGGGATCTGCCGGGAGTCGAGCGCGGAAAGACGATCCTGCTGACTCCGGCGGGACGGCCGCTGGACCACGCGCTGGCCCGGGAGATCTCTTCCTTCGGCCGCTCGATCCTCGTCTGCGGGCGCTACGAGGGAATCGATCATCGGGTCTCGGAGGCCGGCCTCTACGACCTGGAAGTTTCTCTCGGCGACTTCGTCCTCTCGGGGGGCGAAGTCGCGGCCCTCGCGGTCATCGAAGCCTCCGCCCGGCTGGCGCCCGGGTTCGTGAAGGAAATCGGGTCGGTCGAGAACGATTCGTTCTACGGCGGCCTGCTCGACTACCCCCATTACACGCGCCCGCGCGAATGGCGCGGGATCTCGGTTCCGGACGTTTTGCTCTCCGGGCACCACGAAGAGATCCGAAAATGGCGCCAGCGGCGCGCCGAGGAGATGACCCGCGAGCGCCGGCCCGACCTGCTGGCCGGTCACCGGACCCCGCCTTCGAAAGATTAGGAGGTCGCCCGGTTTGCCTCTCGGGGAGCGGTTCTCGTATAATCCTCCGCCGAAAGGGCTTTCCGGGAGCGATCTCTCTCGAAAGTCAGCGACTTACGTTAGGAGCGCATCATGACTGACATTCTGCGCGAGGCAGAGAAGCTTTCGCTTCGCGGCGATCGCCCGGCGTTCGGGCCGGGAGATACCGTCCGCGTTCACGTGAAGGTGAAAGAAGGGGAGAAGGAGCGGATCCAGGTCTTCGCGGGCATCGTGATCGCCCGCCGCGGGGGCGGATCGCGTGAGACCTTTACCGTTCGCAAGATTTCCGGTGGCGTCGGGGTGGAGCGAGTGTTCCCTCTCCACTCGCCGATCATCGAACGTGTGGACGTCGATCGCCGCGGCGAAGTCCGGCGGGCCAAGCTCTACTATTTGAGAGATTTGAAGGGCAAGGCTGCTCGAATTGAGGAAAAGCGCGCCGACTGAGCGCGCCCGCGCAGGCACAGCGGCCGACACCTGGATGGCCGCACTGTTCGCCGAGCTCGGGCGGCTGACATTGCTCTCCGAGCCGGAGAAGATGCTCCGCGACCGCGGGTTCCGGCGGATCGCCGGAACGGACGAAGTGGGCCGCGGTTGCCTGGCGGGGCCGGTCGTCGCCGCCGCCGTGATTCTGCCGGAAGGATTCTGGTGGCCCGGCATCGACGACTCCAAGAAACTCGATGCCGGCGAAAGATTCGAGATCGCCGACGAGTTGCGCCGCCGCGCGGTCGCCTACGCGATCTCGGTCGTGTCCGTCCGGGAGATCGAGGACACCGACATTCGGCTTGCGTCCCTCTCCGCGATGCGCCGGTCGCTCGAAGCGCTCGACCCGGCGCCGGAAATCGTCCTTTCGGACGCCTTCGCCGTTCCGGGATTCGCGAAACCCCAGGTCCCGATCGTGCACGGCGACGCGTGCTCGATTTCGATTGCCGCCGCGTCGATTCTCGCGAAGGTCCATCGCGACCAGCTCATGGACGATCTTGCGCTCCGCTACCCGGCTTACGCGTTCGAGAAGCACAAGGGTTACGCGGTTGCCGAGCACCGGGAAGCCCTGATGAGGGTCGGACCCTGTCCCGAGCACCGGATGACGTTCCGCGGAGTCCTGCCCGAAGCGGAGCTCTGCTGATGGCGATCAAGAGGGACGCCGCCCTCGCGGCCGCCGAGAAGCTCATGGCCCGGGGAAAGTACGACGCCGCGCTCAAGGAATACGGGTATCTCCTCGCAGAGAACCCCCACGACATTCTCGTCCTCAACAAGATGGGCGACATTTGCGTGCTCCTGAACCGGCCGGCCGATTCGATCGGCTTTTTCGTGAAGATCGCCGACCGCTACACGAGAGACGGCTTCTTCCTCAAGGCGATCGCGATCTACAAGAAGATCAACAAACTGGATCCCTCGAAGCTCGAGATCTACGGAGCGCTGGCCGATCTCTACCACAAGCAGGGTCTCGTGCCGGAAGCCCGCGCGCAGTATCAGGTTCTGGCCGACCACTACCTGAAACAGAACCAGACGGGAGAAGCGGTCGCCGTCTACCGCAAGATGGCCGCCGTGGACCCGAACGACATCAAGGTGCCGGTTCGCCTCGCCGATCTCCTCACGGCCGTCGGACAGACGGACCAGGCGTTGATGCAGTACGCCGTCGTCGGATCGATGCTCGTCAAACGCGGCGCGCTCGACGAGGCGGTCGCCGTCTATCAGAAGGCGCTGAAGATCCGCCCCGGCGACAAGAAGACCCTTCGCGATCTCGTTCGGTCGATGCTCGAGCACAAGGACGCGGAAGCCGCCGTGCTCCTTCTCAAGGCGCAGCCGCGCGACGCGGAGACGATGTCTCTGCTGGCGGACTCGCTGGCGGCGACGGGCCGCCGCGAAGAGGCGCGCCAGGCGGCCGAGGGGGCGATCGCGTTCGATCCCGCCCACGAAGGAGCCCGGCATTTCCTCGCGCGCGCGGCCGTCGAACGAAGCGATCCCGCCGCGGCTTTCGAGGCGCTGCGGCCGATCATCGAGCACGCGGTTCGGATGGGCGAAGTCAAGAGGGCGGTCGGGGAGCTCTCGCCGATCGCCGCGCTCGCCCCGGGGTTCGCTCCCGTCCACGAGAAGCTCCTGGAGCTCTTTCGCCTCGGCGACGACCGGGCGGGCGCCGTCGAGTCGCTCCTCGCGCTCGCGCGGATCGCGGACGCGAAGAAGGACTCCGCTTCGTCCGCTGCGTACCGCCGCCAGATCCTCGAGCTCGATCCGGAGAACGCCGAGGCGCGCGCGTTCCCGCGGCCCGGCACGCCGGCCCAACCGCCGCCCGCCCCCGCCGCCGCGCCCGCTCCTCCTCCCTCGCCGCCGGCCGCCCGGCCTCCGGAGCCCGCGTCTCCCTGGGGGCCCGCCGCGATCCCGCCGGTGGACGAATCGGCGGGCGATCTGATGATGCTCGACCTGGACGACTCGCTCCTCGCCGACGCGTCCCCGACGCCGCCTTCGCCGCTGGGCGACTGGGGGCCGCGCTCGGTTCCCATGGCTTCCCCCGTTTCGCCGATCTCCCCGCCTCCGCTCGATTCCCCGTCGTTCGACGACACGGCGATGCGCCGGAAGGCCGCCGACGACGCGCAGTGGAGAGACTCGATTACCGAGGCCGAGGTGTTCGTGAAGTACGGCCTCCTGGAGAAGGCGCTCGAGAAATACCGCGCGATGCTGCGGCGCCGGAAAGACGATGTCGACGTCCGCCACCGTTATGTGGAATTGCTCGCGGAGTCGAAGTCCCCCGCGCTTCTCGAGGAAGCCGCGACGCTGGCCGGCGAATACCGGAGGCTCGACCGGCCGGAAGAAGCGGAGAGGATCCTCGAGCGCTTCCTCCCCACGGCGCCCGAATCCCCGGCGGCCCTTCCCTCCGCGCCGGAAGACGCTCTCGAATTCGACGACTTTTCGACCGGCCCGCAGCCGGTCGCGGCGCCGGATCCGCTCGCCCGGCCCGAAGCCGTCCCGCCGCCGCTCGTGGCGGAGCCCGCCGCGGGGCTCGGTTTTCCCGACAGCGTCCCGGCGACGCCTTCGGTTTCCCCCGTCGACCTCGAGTACGCCTTCGAGAAGGGACTGGGCCGAGCGCTCGACGACGAAATGTCGAAGTTTTCGACGACCCTTTCCGAACCTCCGCCGCCGGCTCCGCCGGTCGACGAGATGTCGCTCTTTTCGGACGAGCAGCGGTTCTTCAACCTCGCGGCCGAGCTGGAGAAGGAGCTCGAGGACGAGGACGAGGCGCCGAGCTCGCCGGTCGTCCAGGGATCGGGAGAAGAGGTGTCGCTGGAGGAGATCTTCCGCGAGTTCAAGCGCGGGGTCGAGCAGCAGCTGAGCCCGGAGGACTACGAGACGCACTACAACCTGGGAATTGCTTACAAAGAAATGGGGCTTCTCGACGAGGCGCTCGGAGAATTCCAGATCGCCGCAAAGGACCCCGCGCGGGCCGTGGAGTGCTGCAGCATGCTGGGCCTTTGCTTCGTGGAGAAGGGCCTTCCTCAACTCGCCATCCAGTGGTTCCAGAAGGGGCTCGAATCCCCGGCGATCACGCCCGAGGAGAAACGCGGCCTGAGCTACGACCTCGCCTCGCTCCACGAGCAGAACGGCGACGCCGAACGCGCGTACCGCATCTACCTGGAGATCTATGGAGAAAACACGAACTACCGCGACGTCGCCGATCGGGTGAAGAGCCTGGAAAACGCGCTCGGGCGCTGACGGCTTCCGACTTGGAACCGACTCTTTCCCTCGAGAAGCTGACGGTCGACCTCGGCGGCTCGCCCGGGATCTGCCCGGTCCTGGAGGACGTCGATCTCGAATGCGGAAAGGGAGAGTCGGTCGCGCTCGTCGGGGAGAGCGGCGGCGGCAAGACGATGCTCGCGAGATCGATCGTGAGGCTCCTGCCGCCGGCGGCTCGCATTCGGGCGGGGGCGATCCGGCTTCGCGGCCTCGACCTGACCCGGCTCGATGAGACGGAAATGCGCTCGGTCCGGGGAGGCCGGATCGGCTTCGTTTTCCAGGATCCTTCCGCGGCGCTCGATCCGGTTCAATCTGTCGGCGGCGCTCTCCGCGAGGCCCTGCGGCTTCCGGCGCCGCTGTCGTCCCGGGAGGCCCGTCGCCGCTCGATCGAGCTCCTCGACGAGGTCGGGCTCGCCGGCGGGGAAAGAATGCTCTCGGAATACCCTCATCGCCTGTCGGGCGGAATGCGGCAGCGGGTCATGATCGCGATCGCCCTCGCGAGCCGCCCCGAGCTGCTGCTCGCGGACGAGCCGACGGCCTCGCTCGACCGCCCTCGGGAAAACGAAATCCTCGATCTCCTCGACCGATTGCGACGGGAACGAGGCCTCTCGATCCTTCTGATCACGCATGATCTTCGCGTCGCGTCCCGCGGGTGCGAGCGAATTGCGGTTCTGTACGCGGGCAGGATCGTGGAGGAGGGAGACGCGGCGGCCGTCCTTCGCTCCCCGAGCCATCCCTACACGGCGGCGCTCCTCGCCTGCGCGGGACGCCGTCTTTCCGGAAATCCGCCGAGGGTCCCGTCGATTCCGGGAACGGCGCCCGGCCTGCGCGCGCGCCCGCGTCATTCCTGCGCGTTCGCTCCGCGCTGTCCCGAGGTCTTCGACCGGTGCCGGAGCGAAAGCCCCGGCGTGACCGCCTCGGGGCCGGCCCGAGTGCGTTGCTTCCTGCGCCAGTCTTGACCGAGCCGCGTCTTCTCGAAGTCGATCGGGTCTCGAAAAGCTACCGGGGGCCTTGCCTTGCCCTGGATGGAGTTTCGCTGCGCGTCGGTCGGGCGGAAACGTTCGGGCTGCTCGGAGAGTCGGGCTCGGGGAAAACGACTCTCGCGAGGATCCTTCTTCGGTTCGAGGAGGCGAGCGCCGGGACCGTGACTCTCGCGGGCCTCGACTGGCTTTCGCTCTCCGGCGAGGAGCTCCGGCGGGCGCGCCGGAAGATCCAGATCGTCTTTCAGGATGCATCTTCGTCGCTGTCTCCCCGGTTGACCGCGGGAGCTTCGATCGCCGAACCTCTTCGGGGTTGCCTTGGCCTCGGGAAGCGGGATCTTCGCGACCGGGTGGGGGAGCTCCTTCTCCAGGTCGGGCTTTCTCCGGAGGACGCGAATCGTTATCCTCACGAATTTTCGGGCGGACAGCGCCAGCGAATCGCGATCGCCCGCGCGATCGCTCCGGGCCCGGAGCTGATCGTCTGCGACGAGCCGGTCTCCTCTCTCGACGTCTCGATTTCCGGCCAGATCCTGAATCTTTTTCGCGAGATCCAGGAGCAAACGGGCGTGGCATACCTGTTCATTTCGCACGATCCGGGCGCGGTGGCCGCCGTCGCGGATCGAATCGGGGTGATGCGAGGCGGACGGATCGTCGAGGAAGGCCCCGCTTCGGACCTTTTGGCGAAGCCGCAAACGGCCTATACTGCGTCGCTGCTCCGGGGAATGGGCTCGTGAAGTGACAGAAAACTCGAAACTTTCGATGGGAAACTGCGTAAACGATATCGACGCGGATCAAGAGCGAGGAGAATTGCAGATGAAGAGATTCAAGGGGTTCTGGAAGGCACTGTGCTTCACGGCGTTTGCGGCGCCCGTCCTGGCTCAGACCGCGCCTCCACCGCCGCCGCAGGTTTCGTCCCCGCCGGCTCCGGAAAAGCCGGAAGTCTCGGTCACGATTTCGGCCCGGGCGAGCCAGCGGCAGGAAAAGCCGCTTCCGCCGGCCGCGAACGACGGGGTCGCGCTTTCCCTCAAAGACGCGATCGAGCTGGCGCTCGCAAACAACGTCGACCTGCGGGTCTCCGTCGCGGGCGACGAGCAGGGGAGATTCGGCGTCCTTCAGGCGAAGGGCATCTACGACCCGCTCGTCGCGGCGTTCGTCCAGGCGCGCGATGAACAGAGCCCGAACTCGAACCAGCTCGCCGGCGCCGCCGTGACCGAATCGCGGATCGACGACGCGAATGTGTCCGTTTCTCAGCTCATTCCCTTCGGCGGGACGGTGTCGCTCGGCCTGAACAATGAGAAAGTCAATACGAACTCTTCCTTCTACTTCATCAACCCCAGCTATGCCGTGAGCGACTTCCTCAGCTTGAAGCAGCCCCTGCTTCGCAATTTCGGGATCACGCCCACGGAGCGCTTCATCCTCGTGGCGAAATTCACCCGCGGAATCGACGACCAGACGTTCCTCCAGAGCGTGCAGACGACGGTGACGGCGGTCGAGCAGGCGTACTGGAACCTCGTCTATGCGCGCGAGAACCTGAAGGTCAAAGTCGAATCGAGGGACCTCGCCGTCGAGCTGAATCGAATCACGAAAATCAAGATCGACGTCGGATCCCAGGCCCCGATCGACATCGTTCAGACGGAATCGGGCGTTGCGGCGCGGGAGCTCGACATCATCACGGCCCGTGCCGCGGTGGGGGATGCCGAGGATCAGCTCAAACGGCTGCTCAACTTCGCGTCGGCCGGGCGCTGGAACGACCACGTGATCCCGACGGACGAAGTGCGCGTCGAGGCGGTCAAGATCGACCTGGAGTCCGGCGTCTCGGCCGCGCTGGAGAACCGCCCGGAGGTCCGGACGGCGAAGTTCAACGCCGCCACCGCGAAGGTGACCTACGACTACTGGAGAAACCAGCTGTTGCCCCAGCTCGACCTGAACGCGAGCTACGGGTACGCGGGACTCGGCGGGCCGAACCATCTCGTCGACCCGGTCACCGGAAACCCGACGGGCGTCGTCGTCCCTGGGGGCTATTCCGACGCGTTTTCCCAGGTCACCCACCGGGATTTTCACAACTGGACCGTGGGCTTGAACTTTTCCTTCCCGATTCTGAATCGGGCGGCGCGGGGCGCCAAGGGCACCGCGCTCTGGGGGCTCCAGTCTTCGCTCGCGACCCTCGATCAGCTGGAGCAGAACGTCACGGTCGGCGTGCGTTCCGCGGCGAGGGCCATCGACACGGCTCGCCAGTCCATCGAGGCCGCCGGCAAGGCCCGCGAGCTGGCCGAGCGCAATGTCGACGCCGAGAAGAAGAAATACGACAACGGGCTCGTGACGTCGTTCGAAGTGCTCTCCGTTCAAAACGATCTGGCCACCGCGCGGAGCGCGGAGCTCCAGGCCCTCACGCAGTACCGCAACGCGGTCGTCGCCTACCACCAGGCGATCGGCGATCTTCTCACCTGGAAGGACGTCAAGGTCGACGGCCTGTCGGCTGACCCGGTGCCGTCGGTCGAGGGATGGAAGGCGGCGAATTGAACGATCGGGTTCCCGGAGGAATTTCGCGATGGCTTTGATCGAAATGACGGGCATCACGAAGGTGTACCGAATGGGCGACGAGGACGTGCAGGCTCTGCGCGGAGTGTCGCTCTCGATCCAGAAGGGCGAGTACATCGCGATCATGGGGCCGTCGGGATCCGGCAAATCGACTCTCATGAACCTCATCGGATGCCTCGACACTCCGACCGACGGCTCCTACCAGCTCAACGCCCACGAAGTGGCGCGGATGTCGGACGATGATCTCGCCGCCGTTCGAAACCGCGAGATCGGGTTCGTTTTTCAGACGTTCAACCTCCTGCCGAGGACGAGCGCCGTCGCCCAGGTCGAGCTCCCTCTCGTCTATTCGGGCGTCCCGAAGAAGGAGCGGTACGACAGGGCGGTCGAAGCGCTCAAGGCCGTCGGCCTCTCCGATCGGATGAGCCACCACCCGAGCGAGCTCTCCGGCGGCCAGAGGCAGCGAGTCGCGGTCGCGCGCGCCCTCATCAACCGCCCGAGCCTCATTCTCGCCGACGAGCCGACCGGCAACCTGGATTCGAAGACGGGCGCCGACATCATGGCCCTGTTCGACACGTTGAACCGGCAGGGGAACACGATCGTGCTCGTCACCCACGAAGAGGACATTGCGGCCCACGCGAGGCGAGTGGTCCGGTTGCTGGACGGCAGGATCGTGGACGACCGCAAGGGAGCCGGGATCGTTCCCCCGATCCCTCACGGAGCGGCGGCGCCCGCTCCCGCGACCGCAGAGCCCGCGCCCCGCTAGTTTCCAATCCGTCCGCTTAGACGATCAGCATCGCGTCCCCGTAGGAATAGAAAAAATACTCTCTCTCCGCGGCCTCGCGGTACGCGGCGAGGATGTTTTCGCGCCCGGCGAACGCGCTGACGAGCATCAGGAGCGTCGAGCGCGGGAGATGGAAATTCGTGAGGAGCGCATCGACGGCCCGGAACTCGAAGCCGGGGAGGATGAAGAGATCTGTCCGGAAGTCTCTGAGGGGGTTCCGCGCCCAGGCCTCGAGGGCCCGCGTGACCGTCGTGCCGACCGCCACGACGCGCCCGCCGCGGGAACGCGCCTCCTCGACGCCTGCGACGGTCGATTCCGGGATGGAGACGGACTCTGCTTCCATCCGGTGGCCGTCCGTGTCTTGCTCCGTCACGGGCCGGAATGTTCCCGACCCGATCCGAAGCGAGAGGTCGGCGATCGCGACGCCTCTCTCTCGGACACCCTTCAGGATCTCCTCCGTGAAATGGAGCCCGGCCGTGGGCGCCGCGACCGCTCCGTTCGACCTCGCGAAAACCGTCTGGTAGCGGTCCCGGTCGGCGGGCGAGTCGGGCCGCCGGATGTACGGCGGAATCGGCATGTGGCCGATCCTCTCGAGCCGTTCGTAGTCGACGGGGGGCGAGAAAGACACTCTTCGCCTCCCGTCCGCGAGGACCTCGTCGACGCTCGCGGAGACCGACTCGGGGAACGCGAGGGCGGCTCCCGGCTTCGCCCGCCGGCCCGGGCGGGCGAGGCACGTCCATCGCCCGTCGTCCTCGCGTTCGAGCAGCAGGAGCTCGACCGGCCGGCCGCCGGTGCCCGTGTCCCCGCGCGTTTCGCCGAGCAGACGCGCGGGAAACACGCGGGCGTCGTTGCGCACGAGCAGATCGCCGGGGCGCAGGTACTCCGGCAGGTCGCGGAATCGCCGGTGCTCGACCTCCCCGGTCTGGCGCGACAGGACGAGGAGGCGAGACCCGCCCCGCGGTCCCGGAGACTGCGCGATTCGAGCCGCGGGAAGCTCGTAATCGAACAGGTCGACAAGCACGCGGGGATCATAGTAGAGTCCGATTTTGATGTCGCCGTTCCCGAGGAGAAGAGCCGATTCCCCGCGAGGGGAATTTTTTTTCGTTCGCTCGGGAGGCCCTCGTGGCTGAGACGCCCCCGCTCGTCCGGAAGGCGAAGATCATGGACGCCGACCGAATGGACCGGGCGATCGTGCGAATGGCGCACGAGATCGCGGAAACGGAACGGGACCTCTCGGAGATCGCGCTGGTCGGGATCCGCACGCGCGGGGTTCCTCTCGCCGAACGCCTCGCGAAATTGCTCGAGAAGAACGAAGGGACTCGCCCGGCGACCGGGTCGCTCGACATCACGCTGTACCGCGACGACCTCTCCGCGGGTGCGCAGCCGGTCCTGAAGAAGACGGAGCTCAATTTCGACATCACGCCCCGCGTCGTCATCCTTTGCGACGACGTTCTCTACACCGGGCGGACGATTCGCGCCGCGCTCGACGGCCTGATCGACTACGGCCGTGCGAAGGCAATTCGTCTCGCCGTTCTCATCGACCGGGGACACCGGGAGCTTCCGATCGAGGCGAACTACGTCGGAAAGCGAGTGCCGACCTCCTCCCGCGAGCTCATCAAGGTGTTCTTTCAGGAGACCGACGGCGTCGACGAAACGTGGATCCTGGAGAGGGCGTGACGAAGGCGACACTTCGCTCCAAAGACCTGCTCGGCATCGAGAGCCTGGAACCCGACGAAATTCACCTCATCCTCGACACGGCGGAGTCGATGGCGGAAATCGGCCACCGCGAGATCAAGAAAGTCCCGGCCCTGCGCGGCCGAATGGTCGTCAATCTCTTTTTCGAGGCGTCCACGCGGACGCGTTTCTCGTTCGAAACGGCGGAGAAGTGGCTTTCGGCCGACACTCTGAATTTTGCGGCGAAGGGGACGTCGGTGGAGAAGGGCGAGTCGCTGCTGGACACCGCGAAGAACCTCGAGGCGATGTCGCCGGACTTCCTCGTGATCCGCCATTCGTCGCCCGGCGTGCCCCACTTTCTCGCTTCGCAGTTGAAGACGCGGGTCATCAACGCCGGCGACGGCGCGCACGAGCATCCCACGCAGGCGCTCCTGGACGCGCTGACGATCCGCCAGAAGAAGAAGCGATTCGAGGGCCTTCGGGTCGCGATCGTCGGCGACGTCGCGCATTCGAGGGTCGTCCGGTCGAACATCTGGTGCCTCACGAAGCTCAAGGCGGATGTGACGATCTGCGCGCCTCCGACCTTGATGCCGGTCGGCATCGAATCGATGGGCGTTTCCGCGACGTCCGATTTCGAAGAGGCCCTCGCCGGCGCCGATGTCGTGATGATGCTTCGCGTCCAGATCGAGCGCGGCGGAAAGATGGCGTTTCCCTCGTCCAGGGAATATTTCACGCGATACGGCCTGACGCGCGAGCGACTCGCGCTCGCGCGCCCCGACGCGATCGTCATGCACCCGGGCCCCATGAACCGTGGAGTCGAGATTTCGTCGGACATCGCGGACGACACGGAACGCTCCGTGATCCTGAGTCAGGTCGCGAACGGCGTCGCCGTGCGAATGGCGGTGCTTTACCTGCTCGCGGGCGGAAACCCGCAGACGTGGAACTCATGAGCCTCTTGATCCGGGGAGGGCGCGTCGTCGATCCCGAAAGCCGGCGCGACGGGCTTCTCGACGTGTTCGTCGAAGACGGGAAAATCTCCCGAATCGGCGAAAACCTCGACGCCGGCGATTCGGAAGTGCTCGACGCGACCGGGCTTCTCGTGTTTCCCGGTTTCATCGACCTCCACGTCCACCTGCGGGAGCCGGGGTTCGAGTACCGGGAATCGATCTCCTCGGGCACGGCCGCGGCGGCCGCCGGCGGGTTCACCGCGGTTTGCGCGATGGCGAACACGAGCCCCGTCAACGACCACCACACCGTCACGCGTTGGATCGTCGACCGCGCGCGCGAGGCCGGCTCGACGCGCGTCTATCCGATCGGCGCGATCACGAAAGGGCTGCGAGGCGAGGAGCTCGCGGAGTTCGGCGAGATGAAGGAGGCCGGCGCTGTGGCCGTCTCCGACGACGGGAGATGGGTCGCGAACGGCTCGGTGATGCGGCGCGCTCTCGAGTACGCCGGGCTGTTCGACCTGCCGGTCGCGACCCACGCGGAGGACGAGACCCTGTCGTGCCGCGCCGCCATGAACGAAGGGGCGGCTTCCACGCGTCTCGGTCTTTCCGCCCAGCCGGCGGAGGCCGAATCGACGGCCGTGGCGCGCGACATCGCGCTGTGCTCGCTTGCCGCCGGCCGGCTCCACGTCTGTCACCTGTCAACCGCCGCGTCCGCTGCCCTCGTGCGCGAGGCGAAGGCGAAGGGCTTGCGCGTGACAGCGGAGGTCACCCCGCACCATCTGTTCCTGACGGACCGGGCGGTCGGGGAGTCGGGGTTCTCGCCGAACACGAAGGTGAACCCGCCCCTGCGCTCGGAGCGCGAGGGCGATGCCCTCGTCGCCGCGATCGCCGACGGCACGATCGATGCGATCGCGACGGATCACGCTCCGCACCATCCGGACGAGAAGGCCGTCGACTACGAATCCGCGCCTTTCGGGGTCATTGGCCTCGAGACGGCGGTCGCGCTCGTCTACACGAAGCTCGTCGCGACCGGCCGGATTCCCCTGTCGAGAATGGTCGAGCTGTTCTCGGGCGGCCCGGCCCGAGCCTTCTCGCTTCCGGGGGGAACGCTGGCCGAGGGTCGCGAAGCCGACATCACGATCTTCGATCCGTCCGCCGAGTTCGAGGTCGATCCCCGGGCGTTCCGGTCCCGGTCGCGCAACACGCCGTTTTCCGGGTGGAAGCTCTCCGGCCGCGCGGCCGCGACCTTCGTCTCGGGAAGAGAGACTTTCCGCCGGACGTGATGACTCCTCCGAAGAGGATCGTCATCGTCGACGATTCCGACGCCGCCTGCGAGATGTTTCGCGAGATCCTGGTGGAGAGGTACGGGGCGGACCGGGTGGCCGTGGAAACCTACATCACGCCGATCCACGCGCTCCCGAAGATCGACGACACGATCGATCTCCTGATTGTGGACCTGGAGATGCCGCACATCGACGGAAAGAAATTTCTCCAGTTCGCCATCGAGAAGGGCATCGCCCGGGGCAAGGTGATCGTCACATCCGGCCGGGACGCCGAAGAGCTCCACAGGATCTTTCCGGCGGGGTCCTGCCTCGCCGTGATGAACAAGACGGAGCCCAAGCAGCGCGAGGCCTTCACGATGATCCTCGATTCGATCATGAAACGGTGAGAAGACCCGGATCAGTTGATCCGCGTCGGATCGGGCGGGAAACGTTCGTCGACGATCCTCGCGAGGCGGGGGCGGATCAGGAGATCGAATTGACGGTGGCTGCCGGGAAAGAGGTTGACGACGGCGGTCTCCGCGCGGCGGATGAGGTCCCGAGCGTCTTCGAGCGTGAGAGCCGGTTCCTGCGAGAGGACGCTCGCGGTGAGGTCGACGACGAGCCGCAGACGCCTCAGCCGTTTCTGCTCGTCGATCAGCGCCTCGGGGTCCGCCGAGGGAGCGGGCTGTTCCCCGTCCACGCGCCAATGATCGCACGCCCGGGGGGGAATCGCCACAGCGCCGGCCGGGTTTTCCGTGGAGCCACGCCGTGATCGAAGTCGCGACGGCCGCCGCGAAGCGGGCGGGAGAAATTCTGCTGTCGCACTGGCGAAAGCTGCCTCCCGGTTCCGTCGAGGAGAAGGCGAAGAACGACTTCGTCTCGATCGCGGACCGCGAGAGCGAGCGGGCCATCGTCGAGACGATTCTCCGCTCGTTTCCCGGCGACGGCATCCTCGGCGAGGAAGGGGCGCGGCGGCCGGGAACGAGCGGGCGCGAGTGGGTGATCGACCCCCTGGACGGAACTTCGAACTTCATCGCGGGATTTCCCTTCTGGTGCGTGTCGATCGGCGTCCGGCAGGAGGGCGAAAGTCTCGCGGGCGTCGTGTGGGACCCCCTGCGCGAGGAGCTGTACCGGGCCGAGAGGGGGAGCGGCGCGTTTCGCAACGGCGACCGCCTCGCCGTGTCGCGGCGGCCGTCCGCCGAGGGCGCGTTTCTCGCGACCGGCTTCCCGTTTCGGGAGCATGCGAAGATCGACGAATACCTCGCGATCTTCCGCGCGCTCTTTCTCGAGGCGAAGGCGATCCGCCGCGCGGGGAGCGCGGCGCTCGACCTGGCCTGTGTCGCGTCGGGAGTTTTCGACGGATTTTTCGAGTTCCGCCTCTCTCCGTGGGACATCGCGGCAGGCGCGGTTCTGATCACGGAGGCGGGAGGCGTGCTGCGGGATTTCGGGGGCGGGCAGGACTACTTCGAGACGGGCGACGTGCTGGCGGGACCGCCGGGTGTCGTCGAGGACATCCTTTCGACAATTCGCAAAATTCGCAGGAGCTAGGACTCGCTCGGCTGGTCGCAGCCAGCCCCAGCGCCCGCTCGGCAAGTCTTCTCGACCCTCGGCCGCAGTTCGCTTTCCCTCGGGATCTCGAAGACCAGCCTGCGCGGGCGCGTTGGCCCCGGGTGCTCTCTGCGGCGCCCCTACGGCACGCAGAGAACGGGAACCGGCGAGCGGCGCAGGACGCGCTCGGTCGTCGATCCGAGCACCATCTCCACGATCCGCCCGTGGCCGTGGGAGCCGAGCGCCACGAGATCGTGGGCGGGCAGCCGTTTCAGGATTTCTTCGTCCGGGTGCCCGGTCGCGGATTCGAAAGAAACCTGCACGCCGCCGCCGGCGGCCGCGAGCGCGGCCTTTCGCCTCTTCTCGACTTCCGCGGGGTCGACCTCGACCGTCAGGATGTCGAGCGAGCTGCCCACCTTCTCGGCGAGGTCCCGCGCGGCGGAAAGCGCCCGCGCGGAACGCTCGGAGGCGTCGAAGGCCGCCAGCGGTCGCGAAAAGCCATCGCCGGCGGCCGGGCAGACGACAGCCGGAATCGCGAGCTTGCGGAGCAGCGCGTCCGAATGACCGCCCAAAGACTTTCCGCGTTTCGACCCGACGCCAACCGTCCCGAGGAAGATCGCGTCGGCGTCCTCCGAGGCGCGAAGGAGTTCGTGAACGACGATTCCTTCCCCGACGCGCGCGGAGCCGGCCACGCCCGACGCTTCGAGCTTCGAGCGAAAGTCCGCCACGACGGTCTCCGCGATCCCCCGCAGAGCCTCGCGCATCTCGCCGGTCAGGTTCAGGAACGGCTGAAAGCCGACCGAGCCCGAAAGGTCCGCGATGAAGGTCGCGTCCATCATCGCCGTATCGACGATATGAACTCCTTCCACGGCGGCGCCGAGCTTTCCGCCGAGAAAGATCGCGAGGCGGGCCGCGCAGTCGGAAAACGGGGATCCGTCGAGAGCGACGAGCAGCTTTTTCCAGGCCATGGAGAAGATTCTATCCGACTAGGCGATGACGACGCCGGCGTATCCGACGACGGAGCTCGCGTCGCCGGTCTGGGCGCCGCTGTCGGAGAGCGCGACGACTTCGGCCGAGAGGCCGCCGCGGCGGGCGGCTGCGAAGAGGAGCGCCGTTGCCGGAAGGAATCCGCACATCGTGATGTCTTCCGAGAGGACCGTGCGGAAGAGGCCCTCGGCGTCGATCGCCCCGATCCGCGCGAGCGCAAGCGCGTTCTTGCGGTTTCCGATTTCACGGCTTTCATAGTGGTTCATGTCGGACGAGGCGATCAGTTGCATTGGCTCGCCGGACTCCGCGGCGATTTCCGCAAAGGCCTCGCCGATCTCGCGGCACAGCGGCAGGGAAGGATCTCCGATCGAGATCGGCACGATGGATGCGTCGGGCCGGCAGACCTGCAGAAAGGGGAGCTGCACCTCCAGCGAGTGTTCGCGGAGATGCGCGCCCGCGTCCTCCCGGAGAGAGGGGCAGCGGTCGAGGAATCGGCTCGCGAGCTGGCGGTCCACGGCCACCGGTCCGAGCGGAGTCTTCCAGGAGTCGTTCGGGTCGAGCGCCGCGGAGGCGCCGAGGCCCGTGTGGTTCGGGCAGAGGACCACGAGGCTTCGGGCGAGAGCGAGGCGCGCATAGACCTCGCCCGCCACTTCGCCCGAGTAGACGTAGCCCGCGTGCGGAACGATTGCCCCGAAGGCCGCGCGCTGCTCGCGCTTCGGCAGAAGGCGGCGAACTTCCGCTTCGAGGGCCCTCGGAGAGGACGGGTAAAACGCGCCAGCGACGGCGGGAGGCCGGATCGAGGGCACGAACCGCCCTTCAGTTCACGAGCACGGTCGCGCGGGCCGTCTTTCCGCCGAGAGTCCCGGAAACGACGGCGGTGCCCTTCGCGATCGCCGTGACCTTGCCTTCGCCGGAAATCTTCACGAGGTCGGGGTTCAACGTCGCAAACTGGGCGCCGGCGTCGGGAATCAGGAGCCCTTTCTCGTCGTAGGCGACGGCGGTGAACCGCTGTGTCTCGTTCACTTTCAGGATCGCCGTCTCCGGGCGGAGCTCCAGGCGCGAGATCGTCTTGTTCTGGACCTGGACCTCCGACTCCGAGAGGAGGTCTCCGATCTTCGCGAGGATCATGGTCTTGCCGGGCAGGTATGACGTGACCGTCCCGTCGGGTGAGACCTTCGCAATTCGCGAGTCCTCCGAAGACCACGCCACCGGGGGCACGCTCGCCGGGGAGCCGTCGATGGCTTTCCCGGCGACATCGAGCCTTGCGGACGTGCCGGGCGGACCGAGGAGCTTGAGCGATGCCGGCGACACGAGGATCTCGGAGAGATCGACGACCTCGACGCCGATCGCGCTCGAGATCTTTCCGCACGAGACCGTCAGGCGTGCGCGCCCGGGTTTTCTCGGAGCGACGTGGCCCGAACCGGTCGCCTCGACGATCGACGTGTCCGAGGACGCCCAGGCGAGCGTCTGGTCCTGCATCTCCCGTCCCTTGCCGTCCAGGACCCGCACGGCGACGTCTTTCGAGTGCGCGGTTCCGTAGAACACGACCTTGGCGGGAGTCACCTCGAGCGTCGCGGGCTTTCGCGCGCACGCCGCGAACGGGGCGGATGCGGCGGCGATGAGGAGTAACCGAAAGGCCCGGCCGTGGCGAGAGCGGTGCATTCCCCCTCCAAGTTTTCGAGAGGATAACATGGGGGGAGAGGCCTCGGTCCCGCAATAGAATGTTCGCGTGCTCAGGCTGCTCGTCTGGTCCGTCCTCGCCGCCGGAAGCGCGGCGGGAGTGCCGGTGCCGGTGCGAGTCGGAACCGTCCGAATCGAGAGCAACAACGTCTTCAGCCCGGAGGAGGCCGCGAAGGGATGGTTCTATCGTCTCGCGGACCGGATCCACATCGAGACGAAGGACGGGTTCCTGCGCAAGCAGCTTCTCTTCCGAGAGGGCGATGTGCTCGACATCGCGAAGCTCGCCGAAACGGAGCGCAATCTTCGCGCCCTTCCGTTCATCAAGAGCGCGAGCGTCGTCGCGTCCGCTCCGGTGGACGGCGTGAGCGACGTCCTCGTCGTGACGCAGGACGCCTGGACGACTCAACCCGGCGGATCGTTCGGCTCGAAAGGCGGAAAAACGACCTACAGCGTCGAGTTCCAGGAAACCGACGCGCTCGGGTGGGGAAAGTCCATCTCCCTTTCGTATGACCAGGGGAGCGAACGGACCACCCGCTCGATCCTCTACCAGGATCCCTATCTCTTCGCGCCCTTCTGGAAAGGGAAGCTCCTGTACGCGGACAACTCCGACGGGCGGCAGCGCGCGGTCGAGCTGTCCCGCCCGTTCTATTCGTTTCAGGCCCCGTGGAGCGCCGATCTGTCGCTCGAGCACGTCGCGGAGCGGGAGAAGCTCTACGAGGACGGAGAGACGTTCTCGACGTACAGCCACGAGCATCGCGATCGCCTCTATTCGTACGGACGGGCGATCGACGCGAGCGAAAGCGAAGCGCGGCGGTGGACGGCCGGCGTGGAGGTGCTGGATGACGATTTCAAGCCGATCGAAGGGGACGCTGCCCCGATCGTCCCCGACCGGCGGAGCTTCCGGTACGTCTACGCGACCTACGAAGCGGTCGGAAACGCGTTTTCGACGCTCAACTACATCAACCGCGACTCTCGCTACGAGGACTTCAACCTGGCGCCGCGCGTATTCGTGAAGGCTGCGTATTCGCCCACGTGGCTCGGCGCTCGGGCGAGCAGCACGTTCTTCGAGGTGGACGCTTCGGGTGGCCATTCGTTCGGCGACGACTCGTTCGCCCAGGCCGAAGTGGACGCTCAGAGCCGGTTTCAGTCGGGCGTGCAGAACGGGATCGTGTCGGCGTTCGTCGGATACGCAAGGCGATTCCGCGACGTCTCTCCGCTGCAGACGTTCGTCGCGCGGGCCCAGTACGACCAGGGTTGGCATCTCGACCGGGACGTTCAGTTCGCCGCGGACGGGTTGACGGGTCTTCGAGGCTACCGGCTCCATTCCTGGGAAGGGGACCGGCGCTTCATCGCGAATTTCGAGCAGAGATTCTTCTCGGAGAGGGAGTTCCTGCAGCTCGTTTCTCCCGGAGCCGTCGTGTTCTTCGACACGGGCGCGGCAGTTCCTCACGGAACGCCGCTCTGGTCCTCCTCCCAGTTCCACAGCGACGTCGGGGTCGGGCTTCGCCTCGCGATCGCGAGAGCGGGAGGCAACAACATCCTTCGGATCGACCTCGCGTACCCGTTCGAGAAGGATCCGCGCGGGCGCCACGGCCTGCTCGTCTCGTTTTCGTCGTCTCAGGCCTTCTCCTTTCGGAGGAGCAGTCCTTCGGGGGACTGAGGAGGAAATTTTGCAGCGATGGACCGGCCTGGCGGGGATTGCGGCGCTGCTCGGCATCGCGATCCTGTTTTCGAAGGACCGAAGGAGGATCCGGTGGTACACGGTGATCGCGGGTCTCGGCCTTCAAATCGCGCTGGCGTTCCTCGTTCTCGCCTGGGAGCCGGGAAAGATCGTCCTGGAGCGCCTCTCGCTCGCCGTCACCCGCGCGGTGTCGTACTCGGACGAGGGAGCGAAATTCCTGTTCGGCTGGCTCGCCGAGCCGATGGACACGCTCGGCCAGGCAACGCACCTGCCCCTCCGCGGTTTCGTTTTCGCCTTCAAAGTCCTTCCCCTGATCATTTTCATCTGCTCGTTCTTCATGATCCTTTACCACTTCGGGGTGATGCAGAGGGTCGTGCGGGTCATGGCCGTCGTCATGCAGAAGCTCCTGGGGGTCTCGGGAGCGGAATCGCTCTGCGTCGCGGCCAGCGTTTTCATCGGGCAGACCGAAGCGCCCGTCCTGATCGCGCCGTACGTCCCCGAGATGACGATGTCGGAAATGCTCACGATGATGACGGGGGGAATGGCCCACGTCTCGGGGGCGGTCCTCCTCGCCTACGTCGCGATGGGGATTCCCGCGAAGTACCTGATCACCGCGTCGGTCATGGCGGCTCCGGGAACGATCCTCGTTTCGAAGATCCTCTGGCCGGAAACCGATGTTCCGAAGACGTACGGCCGTGTCACGCTCCGCGTGGAGAAAACGCACGCGAATTTCATCGACGCCGCGGCTTCCGGCGCTTCGCAGGGGATGAGCCTCGCCCTGAACATCGCCGCGATGCTCATCGCGTTCATCGCGCTCGTCGCGCTGCTGAACGGGTTTCTCGGCTGGGCTGGGCACTTCTTCGGGCACCCGGAGTTTTCGCTTCAGACCCTGTTCGCCGCCGGACTCGGCTGGCTCACGGTCCTGATGGGAGTTCCCCGCGCCGATTCCGGGACGGTCGCGGACCTGATCGCCAACAAGACCGTGATCAACGAATTCTTCGCATACGCGAAGATGTCGCAGGTCCAGGCGGGCCTGTCGGAGAAGGCGCGCCTGATCGCCTCGTTCGCGCTGTGCGGATTCGCGAATTTCTCCTCGATCGGGATCCAGATCGGCGGTATCGGAGGCCTCGCGCCTTCCCGGAAGGGGGACCTCGCGCGGCTCGGGTTTCGGGCGCTGCTCGCGGGGTCGCTCACGAGCTTCGTGACGGCGGCCCTGGCGGGCATCATTGCGGGGTGAGGGGTGAATCGAAGGAAGGTCGACCTCGGCGGATCCCGGATCGGGATCGTTCTGGGGTCGGGTCTCGGAGAATTCGCGCAGAGCCTCGAGGATCGTTCGGCCATTCCGTACGCGAAGCTTCGCGGGTTTCCGCCGGCGGGAGTCGTCGGGCATCGCGGGGAGCTCGTTCTCGGGAAGGCCGGCGGCGTTCGCGTCGCCGTGCTCTCGGGCCGGGCCCACTATTACGAAGGGCTCCCGATGGCGGACGTCGTTTCCGCCGTCCGGGAGCTCGCGCGAGCCGGCGCGAAAGCGGTGATTCTCACGAACGCCGCCGGGGGAATCCGGCGGTCGTTTCGCCCGGGGGACCTCATGCTCGTCGCGGATCATCTCAACGGGTTCGGAACGAACCCGTTGATCGGGGCCAACGACGACGCGCTCGGCCCGAGATTCCCGGACATGTCCGAGGTGTACGACGCGGAATTCCGGCGGTTCGCGCGCGCGGCCGCCCGTCGACTGCGAATCCCTCTCCGGCAGGGCGTGTACGTCGGCCTGCACGGCCCTTCGTACGAGACTCCCGCCGAAATCCGGATGTGGAGAAGGCTCGGCGCGGACGCGGTCGGGATGTCCACCGTCCCGGAGGCGATCGCGCTTCGGCACGCGGGAGTTCGCGTCGTCGCGATCTCGACGATCACGAACATGGCGGCGGGGGTCGTTCGCAAGCCCGTGGTCCACGAGGAGGTGCTCGAGACGGGCAGGAGCGTCGCCCGGCGGCTCGGGAAGCTTCTCACGTCGCTCGTTCGCTCGATCGACTCCTCCCTCGGCGGCGCGCCATGAAGCGCTCTTTCCGGGCGTTCCTGCCGATATTTATCGCGGCGGCGGCCGAGCTCGGCGGCGCCGGGATCCGCCGCGAGACCCGCGCGCGCAAGTGCGACCTGACGGTGCTCGGGGGGACGGTCGTGACGGTCGATTCGGCAGATCGCGTCTACGCGCCGGGCGGAATCGCGATCGGCGGCGGACGCATCCTCGCGGTCGGGCCGTCGGAGGAGATTCGTTCGCGGTTCGCGGGACGCGAAGTGGTCTCCGCGGCGGGGGAGATCGTTCTGCCCGGACTGGTCAACACGCACACGCACGCCGCGATGACCCTGCTGCGCGGGATCGGCGCCGACCTGTCTCTCGCGGACTGGCTCACGCAAAAGATCTTCCCGGCCGAAGCGAAGAACGTCTCTCCCGCGTTCGTCCGCGACGGAACGAAGCTCGCCTGCCTCGAGATGATCGAGGGAGGAACGACGACGTTCGCCGACATGTACTACTTCGAGTCCGACGCGGCGGAAGCGACGCACGCCGCGGGGCTTCGCGCCGTTCTCGGCGAGACGTTCATCGATTTTCCCGCTCCGGATCACAAGGACCTCGCGGAGACCCTGCGGGTCGCGGAGGCATTCATCCGAAAATGGAAGGGCGATCCCCTGATCACGCCGGCTGTCGCTCCCCATGCGCCCTACACGTGCTCGAAAGAAACGCTCCTGGCGGCGCGGAGTCTGGCGGAGGCGTACGGGGTTCCGATCGAGATTCACCTGTCCGAGACGAAAAAGGAAGTCGAAGAAGCGAAGTCGAAAGGGAACGCGAGCCCGATCGCGTATCTGGAATCGATCGGGTTCTTCGGCGTCCGGCCGACGGTGGCCGCGCACGTCGTCTGGCCGGAGCCCGGCGACGCGGAAATTCTGAAACTGCGCGGGGTCGCGGTCTCGCACAATCCCGAGTCGAACATGAAGCTCGCGTCGGGCATCGCGCCGATCGTCGCGTTCGAGCGCGCCGGGGTTCTCTGGTCCCTCGGAACCGACGGCGCGGCCTCCAACGACGACCTCTCGATGTTCGAAGCCATGGATTTCGCGGGCAAGCTCGCGAAGGTCTCGACGCTCGATCCGACCGCTCTTCCGGCGCGCCGGGTCGTCCGGGCCGCGACGGCCGGGGGAGCCAAGGCGCTCGGCCTGGAGAACAAGGTCGGGTCCCTCGAGCCGGGAAAGGAGGCCGACTTCATCCTCGTCGATGCCGGCCGCGCCCACTCCGTGCCGGGCGACGACCCTTTCGCGCTGCTCGTTTCGTCCCTGAAGGCGGGCGACGTGACCGACGTCTGGGTGGCTGGCCGGCGCCTTCTCCGGCGAGGGCGGGTGACCTCTCTAAATGGCGCGTCAATTCGGCATTCGGCGGCCGAATGGCGGCGAAAGATCGAGAGAAGCCTGCCCTAGGTCGGGTCCGACTACCTCCTTTATTGCCAATTCTTTTCTTCCTTTTTCGCCGCACGCGAGGCTATAATTTTTGCAGTTCACGGAGGATGAATGAACTCAGTAGCCGCGCTCCGGCTCAATCAATTTGGGGTCCATTTTTACGAAGTGCTGCTCACGGGTGTCGATGTGCAGAAAATCGTTCAATTTGAAGTACTTAACTTCGGTCCGGACGGCGAAAGGACGATCGGTTCCGCCAAAAGGCGACACAGTGGCATGGTCAACTGGGAATTCCTGGAAAAGAAGATCTCCGCCTCCGGGGAGGCCTTCCAGCGGCCGATCATCGAAAAGAAAATCAACGAGCTCGTCGCGTACTACCTGCAGTGCGCGGACTCGGGAACGCTTCCGGCGATTCCCGGGAGCGTGCTGCTCGTGAGCGACCGGCGCCTCGAGTTCAAACCGATGCGGGAAAAGTCGGACTTCGGAACGATCGCGCTTCCGGAAGAAGCGGGAATCATGCGAGCGCTCGACGGCCAGCACCGCCTCCTCGCCCTCCACCAGCTCGCGGAGAAGCACAACCTGACCGATTTCCAGGTGCCAGCCGTCGTGTTCGACACCCTCACTCCCGATCAGGTCGTGGAGCTCTTCGTGACGATCAACAGCAAGCATACGAAGTTGAATCCGTCGCACCTGATTTCCCTGTCCGGCCGGCGCCTCTACCGCGACGAGAACCTGGCCGCCGCGCACGACGTCATCCGGGCTCTGAACGAGGACGAGCATTCGCCCTTGCGCGGGCAGATCAAGGTGCTCGGCGTCGGCAAGGGAACCGTGACCCAGGCATCGCTCGCCGACGAGATCCGGGACGTCTTCGCGGCGATGGCGGCCGCGGGCCCTCGCACCTCGAAGGAATTCCGGGAGAACGCGAAGCGGTTCTTCCTGAATTATTTCAAGGCCCTCGAGAAGGTCTTTCCGAAGGCGTTTTCCTCGCGGAAGTATTCGATCCGCACGGGCCTCGCCCTTCGCGCGTTTCTTCGTGTTTCGCCGCACGTGATCGCCATGATCCGTCACCGGGGCGGAGATCTCTGGTCCGCGGGAGAGCTCCACGCGGCGCTGCTTCCGTGGGCGGAGTCCGTCGGCGACGCGCGCTTCGAGACCGAGCACAGCTGGAAGCAGCGAATGACCGGCGGAACGCGCTCGACCGTCGAGGTCCTCGTCCGCGAGCTCAAGCAGGGCCTGCTCGCCTAGCGCGACGCGAGCCATGCTCCTCCGACCTTGACCCTTCCGGCCGGCAGTCGGCTCGGCCCCTACGAGATTCTCGCCCCGATCGGAGCGGGCGGAATGGGGGAAGTGTATCGGGCAAAGGACGCCCGGCTCGGACGTGACGTCGCGATCAAGGTCCTCCCCGCGCACCTGACCGACGATCCGGATCTCAAGGCCCGGTTCGAGCGGGAAGCGCGGGCGATCTCGCAGCTGACGCACCCGCACATCTGCACGCTCTACGACGTCGGAAGCGCGGACGGCGTCGAGTATCTCGTGATGGAGCTCCTCGAAGGGCAGACGCTCGCGGACCGCATCGAGAAAGGGCCCCTCCCGACCGATCAGGTGGTGAAATTCGGCGTCGAGATCGCGGACGCGCTCGATCGCGCGCACCGCGCCGGCATCGTCCACCGGGACCTGAAGCCCGGCAATGTCATGTTGACGAAATCGGGCGTGAAGCTCCTCGACTTCGGTCTCGCCAAGACGGCGGCGTCCGAGCGCGAAGCATCAGGGCTTTCGTCGCTCCCCACCGAGATGGCCGCTTCGCGGCCGCTCACCCAGAAGGGCACGGTCATGGGCACCTTCCAGTACATGGCGCCCGAGCAGCTCGAAGGGAAGGAAGCCGACGCCCGCAGCGACATCTTCGCGCTCGGATGCGTGCTGTACGAGATGGCGACGGGGAAGAAGGCCTTCACCGGCGCCAGCCACGCTTCACTCGTGTCGGCCATCCTTCGGGACGAGCCGAGACCCATATCCGAAACAGCCCCGATGGCGCCTCCCGCCCTCGATCGGCTGGTCAAAACCTGCATCGCGAAGGACCCCGAGGAGCGGTGGCAGTCCGCCCGCGACGTGATGTCGGAGCTTCGCTGGATCGGCCAGGGGGGATCGCAGGCCGGCGCCCCGGCAGTCGTTGGACCGCGCAGGAAAAGCCGCGAGCGGCTCGCCTGGGGAATCGCCGGCGCGGCGATCGCGGGAATCGCCGTTCTCGCGGCGATGCAGCTCCGCCGGCGTGCGGAGCCGGCGCCGACGATCCGCTTCGAAGTCTCGCCGCCTCCCGATGTTCGATTCGGGTACGGCCTCGCGATCTCGCCGGACGGGAGCCAGCTCGTCTTCGAGGGTACGGGCACCGGCAAGCAGATGCTCTACCTGCGCCGCCTCGCTTCGACCGAAGTCAAGGAGCTTCCGGGAACCGAAGGGGCGGCGTTCCCGTTCTGGTCGCCGGACGGGTCCCGCCTCGCCTTCTTCGCCGGGGGTACGCTCAAGCGCTACGACCTGGCGACTGCTTCGGCTCAGACCCTCGCGCCCGCGGCGAACGGCCGCGGAGGCGCCTGGAGCCGGGACGGAATGATTCTGTTCGTGCCCGACACCGGGACGGGGATTTCGCGCGTTTCCGCGGACGGCGGAACCGTCGTTCCCGAAACGGCCCTCGACCGGCACGCGCAGGACGGAAGCCACCGCTGGCCTTTTTTTCTTCCGGACGGCCGCCACTACCTCTTCATGGTTCGTGGCGCGGCGTCGGGGAAGCCGGGGATCTACGCCGGTACGCTCGGCTCGAAGAAGAGGCAGTTCGTCGCCGAGGCGGCGTCCGCCATGGCGTACTCGCCTCCGGGCTACCTGCTCTTCATTCGCCAGAAGGCTCTGGTCGCGGTGCGCTTCGACGCGGGATCTCTCCAGACGGAAGGATCGCCGTTTCCGATCGTCGCCGACATGGAGGCCCTCGGCGACACGCAGCCGACCGGATACGCGCGATTCTCGGTTTCCGCCAACGGGGTCCTCGCGGTCCGCAGCGGAGTTTCGAGCGTTTCGCAGTTTGCCTGGTTCGACCGACAGGGAAAGAAGCTTTCCGTGACGGGATCGGCGGGGGAACAGGACGAGCTCGCGCTTTCGCCCGACCAGAAATACGTCGTCTTCGAACGCAGCGATCCCGCGCTGGGCACGAACGATCTCTGGCGACTCGATCTCGAGCGCGGCATCGAGAACCGCGTGACCTACGACCCCGGCAGCGAAAGCACCGCGGTCTGGCTGCCCGACGGCAAGACCGTCGTCTATTCGAACGGCGGCGTCGTGGGCCTTCAAAACGAGATCGTCCAGACCAGTGCGTCGGGAACGGGAGGCAAACGCGTTCTCCTCCGCTCGGACGAGGGCTCGCTCTATCCCGACGCTGTCTCGGGCGACGGAAAGTTTCTTCTTTACGAGCTGCAGACGCAGAAAGGGAGCATCGACCTGATGCTGCTGCCGCTCCCGGGAGGAGGAAAACCCGCGCCGTTCCTCGCGACGCCCTTCGACGAGGCGCACGCGCAGTTCTCGCCCGACGGGCGGTTCGTGAGCTACACATCCAGCGAGTCGGGGCGGGAGGAGATCTACGTCCGCCCGTTTCCCGCGGGGGACGAGAAGTGGCAGGTCTCGGCGTCCGGAGGCGACCAGGCAACGTGGAAGGGCGACGGAACGGAGCTCTACTACCTCTCCTCGCAGCAGGAGATCATGGCCGTTCCCGTCGAGCGAAAATCCTCGGCCCTCTCCTTCGGCGCGCCCACGGCGCTGTTCGGCGTGAGGGTGCCGGCCGTGGGCGTGACGCTCTCGCGAACAGGATTCCAGGCTTCCCTCGACGGGAAACGATTCCTCGTCAACCAGGTGACGGGCGGCACGGACCGTTCCCCGATCACCGTCGCCTTGAACTGGACGGCAGACCTCCACAAATGAATCGCTGATAGGATTCTTCCAACTTGCCCCTGACCAACGGCACCCGGCTCGGACCCTTCGAGATTCTCTCGCCGCTCGGCTCGGGCGGCATGGGCGAGGTCTACCGCGCCCGCGACGTCCGTCTCGGGAGGGAAGTCGCCGTCAAAGTCCTGCCGCCCGGCCTCTCGACCGACAAGGAAAAGCTCGTCCGGTTCGCGCAGGAAGCCCGTTCGGCGTCGGCGCTCTCGCACCCGAACATCGTGACGATCTTCGAGGTCGGCCAGGCCGGTGCCCTGCCTTTCATCGCGATGGAGCTGATCGACGGACAGACGCTTCGGGCGATGCTCCAGGCGGGCCCGCTCCCCTTCAAGAAGACCCTCCAGATCGCCTATCAGACGGCGGACGGCCTCTCCAAGGCCCATTCGGCCGGGATCGTTCACCGCGACCTCAAACCGGAAAACGTGATGGTGACGCGGGACGGTTACGTGAAGATCCTGGACTTCGGTCTCGCGAAGCTCGTCGGCCCTCCGGCCGGGTCGGGCTCCGTCGAAGCTCTGTCGATGACCGCGACCGGATTCGTGCTCGGCACGGCGGGTTACATGTCGCCGGAGCAGGCGAGCGGCCGTCCCGTCGATTTCCGCTCGGACCAGTTCTCTCTCGGGCTCATCCTCTACGAGATGGCGACGGGCCGCCGCGCCTTTTCGCGATCGACGGCCGTCCAGACTCTTTCCGCGATCATCCAGGACGACCCGGAGCCGATCGACCGTTTCAACCCGCGGATTCCCCTCCCTTTTCGCTGGCTCGTGGATCGCTGCCTCGCGAAGGACCCCGAAGATCGTTACGCCTCCACGAGGGACCTCGCGCGCGACCTCCAGAATCTGCGGGATTCGGGCGCGGCCGCCGGGGACGCCTCGGAAGTCCTTCCCCGGGCGCAGTCCGACGCGTCGCAGAAAACGGAGAAGCTCGATTCCTCCTCGGCCGTTCCGCGCCGGGGCGCGGCCCGGCGCGGGGCGTCGCTGGCGCTGTCCCTGCTGTTCGGCCTGATCGTCTTCGCCGGCGGCCTCGGCGCGGGTTTCTGGATTCGCGCACTCGTGTCGGATCCGCCGGCTCCTCGCTGGAGAGGAGATCTCCTGCTCGCCGGCTCGATCCGCGTCTTCGCCCCGAGGGTTTCTCCCGATTCGCAGACGCTGGCGTTCGTGACGGTCGTCGGGGGAATTTCCCAGGTCGCAATCATGAAGCCGGGCTCCGGAGACTGGATCGTCCTCTCGCACCAGAAAGCGCTGGGATCCGTCGACCGCGTCGACTGGTCGCGGGACGGTTCCCGCATCTACTTCGACCGGATCGCGGACCTGGGCCGAAGCATCTACAGCATTCCGATCCTCGGGGGCGAAGAGCGTCTCGTGCTCGACGACGCCCAGGGGCCGGAGGTTCTCCCCGACGGGACGCTGCTCGTGACGAGGATCGACGCCGGCCGCAATTTTCAGGTTCACCGTTACTGGCCGGAGACCGGGCGCCTCGCGCCGATCGGCCCTCCGATCGCCCGCGAATCCGCCGGCCTCGGCCTGCGGGCTTTCGCCGACGGAAAGACCGCGATCTTTTTCGGGAAGCCCGCCGCCGGCGATTCGGCGGCGCACTACGCTTATCTGCTCGATCTCTCGACGGGAAAACTCCAGCGCTTCGCTCCGGACCTGCCGATCAGCCCCCCGATCACACTGACCGGCGACCGCTCGGGCGTTCTCGCGGACGTCGTGGTCGGAGACCTGCACCGAATCGCAAGGGTCCCGCGCGCCGGGAACGATTTTCAGACGCTGATGACGTTGCCGTCGCGGCCCTGGTATGTCAACGCCGGCGGCGACGGGAGTCTTTACGTGGAGTTTCTCGACAACCCGGCCGAGCTGTTGAGGTTCCCGGTCCTCGGCGGCGTTCCCGAACGACTCAATTCGGTCGGGCGAAACTTTTTCATGCATCCCGTCCAGTTCGCGGACGGGCGCGTTCTCCTGCCGAGCCTGACGTCCGGGCGGCGGCGCCTGCTCGTCGCTTCGCCGGGGGAAGCGCTTCGCCCGTTCCTCGACAGCACGGAGCAATCCTCTCCTCCGGTCGCTCTCGTCGGCAAGGGCGAGGTCGCTCTCGTGGGCGGCGGTTTCTCCGCGAGCGCTCCTCCCGTCCTGCTGCTGGCGTCCGTTGCCGACGGGCGAATCCTGAGGCGCTTCGACCAGACGAAAGGGACCGGTTACTCGGCGCTCTCGGTCTCGGCTGACGAGAAGACCCTGTATGCGGTCGAGTCGGGATGGATTTCCTCGATCGACCTCGCGACGGGAGCGGTTCGCCGCCTTCGGCCCGGCAACGGGGTCGCGGCGGACCCCACGCAGCCGAGCCTCGTCGTGCAGCTCAACGACAAGACGGGAGTGCATCTCGTACGGGCGCCCCTCTCGGGATCGCCCGATGTTCCCATCCCGATCCCGGCGGATGTCCGGCTCTCCACGTCGCCGATCGCGGGGAATGCGGTTGGAAAAGACGGACGCATCGTCCTTTCGATCCTCGCGAAGGATGGCGTTTTCTCCGGGCCGGCGATTCTCGATCCCGCGACCGGAAAGCTCGAGAAAGTTCCGGTTCAGTACGAGGGCGACATCCTTCCCTCGAGCTGGGCGCGCGAGGGATCACTGCTCGGAATGGGAGTCGGCCTGAAGAGCGACCTGTGGCGCTTCCGGCCGATCGCGGCGGACGAAGCCCGCTAGACTGCGGAGCCACTATCCCGTACAATAAACCTGTACGGGAGGAACAACGATGAACAGGGAAACGTCCTATTCCGCGGCCCGAGCCAACTTCGCCTACTTGTGTGAAAAGGTCGTTGAAGATCAAGAGCCCGTCGTGATCCATCGGCGCGGTGCTGATGATGTTGCCCTTGTGTCGGCCGCTGAGCTTCGGAGCCTCGAAGAAACCGCCCACCTGCTGCGCTCCCCTCGGAACGCGGAACGCCTCTTTCAGGCCCTTCGGCAGACGGAGCGGAACCGGGGGGTAAGACTCAAACCGAAAGCCCTTCGCAAGAAGGTCGGGCTTGGGCCCGCATAGAGACGCGGTCTTTCAAAAGCAATTTCTCGAAGATCTTCGTTGGTGGGTGACGGAGGACCGCAGGATTGCGATCAAGATCCTGGAGCTCGTCGATGCGGTCGTGAAGTCGCCGTTTGAAGGGATAGGCAAGCCGGAGCCTCTCAAGTACCTTGCTGGAGGAGTTTGGTCGCGACGGATTACGCAGGAACACCGGGTCGTCTATCGGGTGCGGGGCGACCGGGTGGACTTCCTCCAGTGCCGGTATCACTACTAGGGCGGCTCGACCGGGAGCTCGACGTCAACGGTTCCAGTTCCTTTCCATGTCCTCGGGTCGGCCTGCCAAATACGCTTGCCCGAAGTAGCTTCGAAGTAAATCGACTCGTATTCCTCGGGTCGGAATCCCGGGAGCCGGATCATTCCGTTTGAATCTGACGTTGCGCCGGGTCCGTCGCAGGCCCCACACAAGCCACCCGGGCAGCCAGCCATCCAGAAGCGAAGATTTCTGCCAGCAGCGGGCCGACCATTCTCGGTGACCCTCATCGCTAGAGCCTTCTTTCGGCGGAAATGAAACTGAACGCGAGTCTCGTCGGAGGAGAGACCGGTAACGAGTGTCGTTTCCTGCGCGGGATCGAGAGGCAATTTCAGCACATAGTGAGGCTTATCGAAAACGAATGCATACTTGACATCCGCGTCGGGGACAAAGGCAAGGCCATCGCCATCACTAACGGCATCGCCCAGCGGGTGATCGCGTGAAACCCAGCCGCAGTGACTTCGTGCAGTCCAGAACATGTAGCTCGAAACCTTGACGCCACCAATGGGGTGACCTCGCTCATCAACTAATTTCAGAGTTCTGCGGCCTGGCCGACGGAAGGTGAGAGTGAGCGAAGCAACGGCATCGAGACTGATGTTCGCCGCCTTGTCTTTGAGACGAATCTCGGTTTCCGATGCCTTCCCGCCTCGGCCCTCGTGTGTTTCAAATCCCAACCAGGCGAACGGATCAGATTCGATCGGTGCGTAACCCTTGGCGGATACGAGCAGCGTCGCAAATTCGACCGCATCCGGGTGAGAGGCATGAGATGAAAGCCACGCCGCGTTCAGATCGAGGACTAGTTCCGGGGAGCCGGCCTTGAGCTCCACCTGCTCCCCGCCGCCCCAGTACGCCAAGAGCAACGTCGCGCCTGAAATTGTGACGCGGTCGCCGCGCTCGTTCCGGAAGCGAATTCTGAGTTCAGCAGCGTCCCCGAAGGCCGCGCGGAACAAGGTGGCCAAGAAAAAGCATACCGTTGCGACCCGACGGCTGTAAGGGGTCAGAGAACCCCTGGAGCTCGGCTGATGACTACGCGTACAGGCCGCGAACCATCGTGTCGTGCGCGACTCTCGAAATCCCGAGCATGTAGGCCGCGATGCGGTAGGTGACGTCGTATTTCTTCGCCATCTCGGCGACGTCGTTGAACGACTGGACCATGATGTCCTCGAGCCGTTCGTTGACCTCGCTCTCTCTCCAGAAAAATCCCGCCCGGTCCTGGACCCACTCGAAATACGACACGGTCACGCCGCCGGCGTTCGCGAGAATGTCAGGAACGACGACGATCCCGCGGTCGCGAAACACATCGTCGGCCCGCTGGGTCGTCGGGCCGTTGGCGCCCTCGACGATGATCCGGGCCTGGACCTTCGGCGCGTTGTGGGCGCGCAGCTGGTTCTCGTTGGCGGCGGGCACGAGGATCTCGCAGGGCAACTCGAGAACCTGCGTCTTGTCGATCTTTTCGCCGCCGGGAAAGCCGGCGAGAGTCTTCTTCTGCGCGTAGTGCTCGAGCAGCGCGGGGATGTCCAGACCCTTCGGGTTGGCGATCCCGCCCTGAATGTCCGACACGCCGATGATCGTCGCGCCGGCGGCGTGGCACATCTTCGCGGTGATCGACCCGACGTTGCCGAACCCCTGCACCGCGACGCGCGAGCCCGCGAGCTCGAATCCGTTCGCCCGGGCAGCTTCCCGCGCGATCATCATGAGTCCCCGTCCGGTCGCTTCCACGCGCCCGCGCGAGCCCCCGATCGTCAGAGGCTTTCCAGTGACGACCGACGTCACGGTGTGGCGCATGTGCATCGAGTACGTGTCCATGATCCACGCCATGGTCTGGGGGGTCGTCCCCATGTCCGGAGCGGGAACGTCGGATTCCGGTCCGATCAGGTCGATGATCGCGGCCGTGTATCGCCGCGTGATGCGCTCCAGCTCCGACATCGACAGGCTGGAAGGGTCGCAGATGACGCCGCCCTTCGCGCCTCCGAACGGAATGTTGACGACCGCGCACTTCCACGTCATCCAGGCGGCGAGCGCCCGGACTTCGTCGAGCGTCACGTTTTTGTCGAACCGAATGCCGCCCTTGCCGGGGCCCCGCGCGATGTTGTGCAGCACCCGGTAGCCGACGAAGACCTCGATGCGGCCGTCGTCCATGGAAATCGGGATCGAGACTTTTGTCTCCCGGACCGGCTCGCGGAGCACCTTGTACAAACCGGGATCGAGGGAGAGCTTCTGCGCGGCGACGTCGAACCGGGACATCATCTCCTCGAACGGGTTGTCCGAGTCGACGCCCTGCGGCCTCGTGATCATGGTCGTCTTGTTCATCAGGTCCGAGACATCGGCCCGGGCGGCGTCGCCCTCGATCATCACTTCCGTCGGTTTGGGAGGGAGATCGCTTTCTTTCATTCAAGCTCCTCAATAAGATGCGAGGCCCGGATTGTATCGAATTCGTCGGCGCAACGAAAACCCGGGAGGCGATACTCCGTAAGAGAGTGAGGACAGGAAGGGTGGACGCGCTTTCCGACGAACAGATCGTCTCCCGCATCGTCGAGCGGGGAGAGGACCTGTTTCCGGAGCTCGTACGGCGGTACCAGAGCCGGATCGTCTCCCACCTCACTCGGGTCGTCGGCGGGCGGGAAGAGGCCCTGGACCTCTCCCAGGAAATTTTCCTCAAGGTCTACCAGGCCCTGGATCGTTACAACTCGGAATACAAGTTTTCCACGTGGATCTTCCGGATCGCCTCGAACGCCGGGATCGATTTCCTGAGAAAACGGAGGATCCGGACGGTTTCCATGGATTCCCCGCCTCCCGGATCGGCGGAGGAGGAGGGCCCCGTCCGGGAGTTCCCGTCCCGGGACCTCGATCCGCTCGGCAATCTCCGGAACGCCGAGCGCCGGCAGTCCATTGGCCGGGAGATCGCCGCCCTTCCCCCGGACTTCCGGGAGCTGATCGCTTTGCGCCATTTCGCCGGGCTGTCGTACGAAGAGATCGCGGAGACGAAAAATATGCCCCTGGGGACCGTCAAGAATAAACTTTTTCGGGCGCGGGCCGTTTTAAAGGATAGGTTGGCTGGAGAATGGACTTGAACTGCGAAAATTCGATCGATCCTCTGGATTTAGAGGCCTTTGCGTCGGGCGAGCCCGCTCCGACGCCGGGGGCGGCCGACCACATTCGTTCGTGCCCGGCGTGCCAGAGCCGCGTCGAGGCCTTCCGGCAGATGGATCTCTGGCTGGCCGATCTGCCGGCCGAGGACGCCGGTCCGGAGCTCGGTTTTCGAGTCGAGCGCCTGCGGGCCTTTTCCCGGGCGGAAAAGCGGTCGCTCCGAATCTGGTGGCCGCCGGCCGCCCTGTTCCTCGGGCTCCTTTCGGCGTCGGCCGCCCTGCTGTCCGTTCCGATGCTGAGCGGTCCCGAGCAGGCCGGCCTTCTGTCCGCGCTTCCGGCCGCCCTCGGTCTCGAGTGGAAGACGCTCCTCGGTTTCCCGGGATCCATCGGGCGCGCCCTGCCCGGCTCGGTCTCCGCAATCTCGGACCTCCTCGCCCTCCAGCGCGGTTACGCCGCCCTGTCGATCCTGCTGCTGCTGCCCGCGGGGTTCTCGATCGCGCGGCTCTGGATGCGCCGCGCGGCGACCCGATGAAGTTTCGGCTCCGTTCCGCCTTTTTTCTCCTCCTGTTTGCCGTGCTCGCCTCGGCCGCCGCGAGCGGGCAGTCGGTCGTCACGGTCGGCAAGCCGCTCGCGGTCGTCGCTCCGGTGCAGGGCCGGGTCGTGAGCGTCGCGGGGGACGTCGATCTTCGCGCGCCGGTGACCGGAGACGTCGTCGCGTGGGGCGGCGCGGTTCGAATCGCTCCGGGCGCCTCGATCGGAGGAAACCTGATCGCGTTCGGCGCGAAGGTCTCCGGCGACCGCAGTGTCATCGCCGGGCGAATCGTCACGCCGGGCTCGCTCGCGTCGCTCTATCTCGCCGAGGCGGAGCGCGGGCCGTTCCGCGCCGCGCCGGGCGCCGTCCTGGCCACCGCGCTCGGATTGCGCCTGCTCGCGCTCGCGATCTGGGCCCTTCTTTCGTCCGCCGTGCTGCGGCTCTGGGCCGGGCCGGTAGCGCGGGCCGCCCTGTGCTTCGAAGAAAACGCGGCCGCGGCCGCGACCTCCGGAATCGTCGGCATCGCTTTTCTGTTGTTGTCGGGAGTGACGGCGTTCTCCGCCTTTCCCGCGGCCCTTCGCGTGCCGGGCGCGATCCTGATCCTCGCGGCGGCGGCGTCTCTCAAGATTTTCGGCATGACCGCGCTCTTTCTCTTCCTCGGCCAGAGGATCGCGCGCCGGTTTTCGCCCCGCCAGCGGCCAGCCGCGCTCGCTTTCGGGCTGATCGCTGCGGGCCTCGTGTCTCTCATCCCGGTCGCGGGTCCCCTGGTGTGGAGCGCGGCATCGATTGTCGCGATCGGCGCAGCCGTCTACACGCGTTTCGGGGCGCCGCGCTTTCGAATCGCCGTCGCCTGACCGGCGCGGCTGCGCGAATCGCCGTCGCCTGACGGCGCGGCTGCCGGCGATCCCCGGGGCCGTCGATTGACCGCTTCTCGATCGCGGCGATAGAGTCCCTCCATGAAATCGATCACGACCGTCGGCGTCGTCGGGTCCGGACAGATGGGCAGCGGGATCGCGCACGTCGCCGCGTCGGCGGGTCTTTCCGTCCTTCTCGCGGACACAGCCCCGGAGATTCTGGTCCGCGCCCGGGCTGCGATCGAAAAAAACATGGATCGCGAGATCGCGAAGGGAAAAAAGACGGCCGACGAGAAGGCGGCCGCGTTGCGTCGGATCCGCGAGACGGCGGACCTGTCTGTCCTCTCGGGCGCGGACCTCGTCATCGAGGCGGTGACGGAGAACGAGTCCGTCAAGCGCGACCTGTTCGGGCGGCTCGACGCGCTTCTTCCGCCGGAATGCCTTCTCGCGTCGAACACGTCGTCGATTTCGATTACCGCGCTCGCGGCATCGACCTCCCGTCCGGAGCGGTTCATCGGAATGCACTTCATGAACCCCGTTCCCGTGATGGCGCTCGTCGAGGTCATCCGCGGGATCGCGACCTCGGACGAGACGGCGGCGGCGATCGAGGGGCTCGCCCGGAAGATGGGCAAGACGCCGATTTTCTGCAACGACTTTCCGGGCTTCGTGTCGAATCGCGTGCTGATGCCGATGATCAACGAGGCGATCTTCGCCCTTTTCGAGGGGGTGGCCGAGAAGGAGGCGATCGACGGCATCCTCAAGCTCGGAATGAATCATCCGATGGGGCCTCTCGCGCTCGCCGATTTCATCGGCCTCGACACCTGCCTCGCGATCCTCCGGGTCCTCCACGACGGTTTCGGAGATCCGAAGTACCGGCCCTGCCCGCTCCTCGTGAAGATGGTCGACGCGGGATGGCTCGGAAAGAAGTCGGGACGCGGCTTCTACACTTACGAAGGCTGAAACCGGATGCTCTGCCAGACCTGCGGAACGTTCAACCCCGACGACGACGCGGACTACTGCGTCCGCTGCAAGGCGAAGTTGCTCGTCGTTTCGGGGCCGCGGGCCGACGACGAGGGCGAGTCCGGCTCTCCCGACGACATCGCCTTCGACGAGCACCTCCTGGAGCGGATCTCGGCGCTGGAGGAGGTCGTCCGGCGCGAAGGGGAGATGATCCGCACGCTCTTCGAATCGCTCCAACGGCTGGAGAAGAGCCTGTCGGTCGCGCAGACGGGAATCGTGGCCCTGCAGGAGACCCTTGAGCAGCGGGGCATCCTGCCTCCCGGCGAAACGGCGGATCGCTGGCAGGCGCGGTCCGAGAAGCGTCTCCACGCCGTTGAAACGAAGGAGCGGCTTCTCGAGCGCCGCGACCGCGTCCTCGCGGGTTTCGCCGGGAGCGATCGCGAGGGGTTCGAGCAGAAGCTGCGCGAGGCGGAGATGGCGATCGTCTCGCTCGACTCGGAGCGCGGCCTGCGGCTTCTCGAGGAAGGATTCCGGCTGGACCGGGGGAACGCCGACCTCGGGTTCTTCCTCGCCGAGACGTACTTCTCCGACGGCGACCTGGATCACGCGTCGCACTTCCTCAAGAAGGTGCTCGCCGCGAACCCGAACCACTACGAGACGCTTCTGTACTCGGGAATCGTGGCATCGGAATCGGGGGAGGCGCGGCCGGCGGAGACGTTTCTGAAGAAGTCGATCGAGATCCGGCCGGACGCGTTCCTGCCACATTTCGCCCTGGGCGGCCTCTTCGCCCGACAGTCGAAGTTCTCCGAGGCGCAGAAGGAGCTCGCGATCGCCCGGGACATCGCCCCGCTGACGGCGACGCGGATTCTCCTGGGACAGGTCCATCGCGAGCTCGGCGACGCCGCACACGCGATCGAGGAGTTCGAGGCGGCCGCGAAGCAGGATCCCCGTTCCGACGAGGCGTTTTTCCAGCTGGGAATCGCCTACCTCGAGAAGAACCGGCCCCGCCGGGCGCTCGAGGCGTTTCAAAGCTCTCTCGCGATCAACCCCCGGCGCCTCGAGGTCCAGGAGGCCGTTCGCCTGCTGCGGGGAGGAGACCGGGCGAACAAGCCCGCCGTCGACGGGCCCGCCGCCGAGGATTTTCGCCGGGCGGAAGAATGCGTGTCCACCGGACGCCTGAGGCAGGCGCTCGACCTGTACCGGCGGGCCCTCGAGCGCGAGCCCGAAAACCAGACGGTTCGGATCTCGTACGCGCTCCTCTGTGCTTCGCTCGGCGCCTCCGCGGAAGCGATCGCCGCCTGCCGTCGGATCCTCGCGGGCCCCGCGGAGGAAATGGTCGCGACGGCAGCCTGTTCGACCCTCGCGGAAGCGCTCCGGGAAGACGGGCAATGGCGCGAGGCCACGCGGACGGTCGAAGAGTTCATGAAGAGTCACGATTCGCCGGCCGCCCGGACGATCGGTTTCTACGAGCTGGCGTGCAATCTGGCCGACGCGGATGGCGACCTCGCCGACGCCCTCGAGTTCGCTTCGCGATCCCTGGAAGCGGCGCCGGACGAGCTCAAGCCGTTCTCCCTCGCCGCGCTCGGCTGGGTGTATTACAAGAAGAAGGAATACGAGAGCGCGATCGATTTCCTGAAGCGCTCCTGCGAGAGCCTCGCGACGCCTTCGACTCTTCACCGCCTCGGAATGGCCCTGCTCGCCGCGGAGCGTTCCGAGGAGGCGAAGGCCGCGTTTCGCCGGGCCAAGACGATCGCTTCCCGCGGCTCGGGCCTGGAGGACCGCATGCTCGAGCAGGTCCGCCTGAACGTCCGCCTCGCGGAGATGGCGGCTCCCCGGCGAAAGGCCTAGGCCGCGCGCCGATCTGGTATCCTCCCCGAAATGCGCTGGTCGGAATTTTTTCTCTACACCGTGAGGGAGACTCCGGCCGACGCCGAGGCGGCCTCGCACCGCCTGATGCTCCGGGCGGGAATGATCCAGAAGGCCGCGGCCGGCATCTACACGTATCTCCCGCTCGGTCTGCGCGTCATCCAGAAGCTCGAGAAGATCGTGCGCGAGGAAATGAATCGCGAAGGCGCGATCGAGCTGCTGATGCCCGCGGTCGCTCCGGCCGAGTTGTGGCAGGAATCGGGCCGGTGGTCGAAATACGGGAAGGAGCTTCTCCGTCTGAAGGACCGCCATGGGCGCGATTTCTGCTTCGGCCCGACGCACGAGGAGGTCGTGACGGACACGGTGCGCAAGTCGGTGACCTCCTACCGCCAGTTGCCGCTCAACCTCTACCAGATCCAGACGAAGTTTCGGGACGAGGTGCGGCCCCGGTTCGGCCTGCTTCGCGGCCGGGAGTTCACGATGAAGGATGCCTACTCCTTCGACGTGGACGAAGCCGCCCTCGACGTCGTCTATCAGAAGATGATCCGCGCCTACTCGGCGATCTTCACCCGCTGCAAGCTCGATTTCACGATGGTCGAATCGGACGTCGGGGCGATCGGCGGAGCGTCGGCGCACGAGTTCATGGTGCTGGCGGAGACCGGCGAGGACGCCGTCGTCAAGTGCACGAATTGCGACTACGGGGCGAACCTGGAGAAGGCATCGACGGGGGAGATCGCCGTTCCCGAGGCGGGACCCCAGCTTCCGATGCGCAAGGTGCCGACGCCGGGCCGAAAGACGATCGACGAGGTCTGCGCCTCGCTCGGCGTTTCGCCGCTCCAGTGCGTCAAGACTCTCGTCTTCGAGACGGACAAGGAATTCGTCGCCGCGCTCGTGCGAGGGGACCTCGAGGTCAACGAGGTCAAATTGAAGAATCACCTCGGTGCGGACCACCTCCAGCTCGCTTCGGAGGCGAAGGTCGAACAGGCGACCGGCGGCCCTTCGGGCTTCTCCGGCCCGGTCGGCCTGAAAGGCGTGCGAATCGTCGCCGATCGCTCGGTGCTCCGGCTCGTCAATGTCGTCGTGGGCGCCAACGAGAAAGACGCCCACTACGCCGACGCCAACCCGGGCCGCGATTTCAACGTCGAGGAGGAGGCCGACATCGCCTCGGCCCGGAAAGGCGATCCGTGCCCCCGTTGCGGCGGGAGTCTGGACCTCGCCCGCGGGATCGAGGTCGGAAACATCTTCAAGCTGGGGACGAAGTATTCCGCGCCGATGGATTGCTCTTTCCTCGACGAGGCGGGCGCGAAGAAACCGATGGTGATGGGCTGCTACGGCCTCGGAATCGGGCGGACGGTGGCGGCGGTGATCGAGCAGAACCACGACGACAACGGGATCCTCTGGCCGGCGCCGCTGGCGCCCTTCGACGTCCACCTGATCGCGATGAACATGAACGACGCCGAGACGCGGGGCGAAGCCGAGCGCGTGTACTCGGAATTGTCGGCGAAGGGCGTCGACGTGTTCTTCGACGACAGGGACGAGCGCGCCGGCGTGAAGTTCAAGGACGCGGACCTCCTCGGAATTCCCCTGCGGATCAACGTGGGCGGCCGGTCTCTGAAGGAGGGGAAGATCGAGATGTCGTCCCGCCGGGACGGCAAGCCCGAGTCGCTCTTGAAAGAGCAGGCCGTGGAAGCCGCCGTGGCCGGCGTTCACCAGGCCGCGAAGGCCTGATGAAAATCGATCGATGAGAAAGATCGGCAAGCAGGAAGCCCTCGATTTCCATTCTCGCGGACGCAAGGGGAAAATCGAGGTCGTCGCCACGAAGCCGTGCCGCACCCAGGAAGACCTCTCTCTCGCCTACACGCCCGGAGTCGCGGAGCCCTGCCTGGAAATCGAGCAGGATCCCCTCAAGGTCTACGACTACACCGCGAAGGGGAACCTCGTCGCGGTCGTGTCGAACGGGACCGCCGTCCTCGGCCTCGGCAACATCGGTCCTCTCGCCGGGAAGCCGGTGATGGAGGGAAAGGGCGTCCTGTTCAAGCGTTTCGCCGACATCGACGTGTTCGACATCGAGCTCGACGCGCCCGACGTGGACGGCTTCGTCGACACCGTGCGCCGCATGGCGCCGACCTTCGGCGGGATCAATCTCGAAGATGTGAAATCCCCCGAATGCTTCGAGATCGAAGATCGCCTGAAGAAGCTGCTCGACATCCCGGTGTTCCACGACGACCAGCACGGGACGGCCATCATTTCGGCCGCGGCGTTCCTGAACGCCCTCAAGATCGCGGGCAAGAAGATCGAGGACGTGAAGGTCGTCTTCGCGGGCGCGGGCGCCGCCGCGATCGCCTGCGCGAATCTCTACGTCTCGTACGGCGTCCGGCCGAAGAATCTCCGGCTCTGCGACCGCAGCGGCGTGATCTACAAGGGCCGCAAGGAAGGAATGAACCCCTACAAGGAGAAATTTGCGGTCGAGACCTCGGAGCGGACGCTCGCGGAGGCGCTCGTCGGCGCCGACGCGTTCATCGGCGTGTCGGCGAAGGGCGTCGTCACGGGCGACATGCTCCGCGAGATGAAAGAGAGCCCGATCGTCTTCGCGATGGCGAACCCCGATCCGGAAATCACGCCCGAGGACGCCATGATCGCCCGTCCCGACGTGATCATGGCGACCGGCCGGAGCGATTACCCGAACCAGGTCAACAACGTGCTCGGCTTTCCGTACATCTTTCGCGGCGCCCTGGACGTCCGCGCCCGCGAGATCAACGAGGCGATGAAGCGCGCCGCGTCCGAGGCGCTCGCCGCGCTCGCGATGGAAGACGTCCCCGACTCCGTGCTCAAGGCGTACGGCGGACAGTCGTTTCGCTTCGGGCGCGACTACCTGATTCCGAAACCGTTCGACTACCGGGTCCTCTTCTGGGTGGCGCCGGCTGTCGCGCGGGCCGCGATGGAAACCGGCGTCGCGAGGGTGCAGATCGACCTCGACGCGTATCGCCGGAAGCTCGAAATCCTCCTCTCGCGGACCCGGGAGGTCATGCGCGGAGTGAGGGAGCAGGCGAGGGCCGGGCCCAAACGCATCGTCTTCCCGGAGGGCGAGCATCCCAAGATCCTGCGCGCCGCGAAGATCCTCGCGGAAGCGGGCCTGTGCCGGCCGATCCTGATCGCCCGGCAGGAACAGGTCGCCTCAAAGATCAAGGAGCTGGGCATTCCGGCCGGCAAGATCGAGTTCGTCGAGATCTCGAAGTTCCCCCGCCTGGAGGAATACGCGAATCGCCTCGAAAGCCTCCGCCGCCGCCGCGGCATGACGAAAGAAGACGCGCGCCGCGAGGTGACGCACCGGAACGTCTTCGGGTCGCTCATGGTCGAGATGGGGGAGGCCGACGGCCTGATTTCCGGCCTGACGCAGTCGTACTCGGACACGATCCGCCCCGCCCTGCAGATCGTCGGCGTCGCGCCGGGAGTCAAGCGGGTCTGCGGCCTCTACATCCTGATCCTGAAAGATCGCGTTTTCTTCTTCGCGGACACGACGGTCAACATCAATCCGAGCGCCGAGGACCTCGCCGAGATCGCCCTGCTCTCCTCGGAGGCCGCCCGCCGGTTCGGGTTCGAGCCGCGCGTCGCGATGATCTCGTTCTCGAACTTCGGCTCGAACCGGCACGCTCGGGCCGACCGGGTTCGCGACGCGGTCGACATCGTGAAGACGCTTCGCCCCGATCTGCCGATCGACGGCGAGATGCAGGCCGACACGGCGGTGATGCCGGAATTCCTCGAGGACACGTTTCCGTGGGCGACTGTCCGCAAGCCGAACGTACTCATCTTTCCCGACCTCGAATCGGCGAACGCGGCCTACAAGCTCGTCTGGCGCCTCGCGAACGCCGAGGCCGTCGGGCCCGTCCTCATGGGCATGCGCAAGCCGGTCCACGTGCTCCAGCGGGGCGTCGAAGTCACCGACATCGTCAACATGGCCGCGATCGCGGTCGTCGACGCGCAGCGGAACGAGGAATTGCAGCGCAAGCTCCTGTGATCTCGCGTCAATCCCGTCCGCTTCGGGTTCTCGGCCTCGCCGCCTGGATCGTCTTGCTCGCCTCGTGCACGGTCTGGAAGAAGCCGTCCGTCGCGTTCGAGGGAATCTCGCTCCACGGCCTGAGCCAGGACGGAGCTTCGCTCGAGGTTCGTCTCCGGGTGGAGAACCCCAATTCCTATCGACTCGTCGTGAAACACTTGAGCTACCGGCTGGCGGTCTCGGGAGCGCAAGTCGGCGGCGGCGAGACCGATTCCGACGTCGCGGTCGAGGGGAAGTCGGGGAGCGACGTTGCGCTGCCGGTCTCGCTCGACTGGCGCGAGCTGAAGGGGAAAGGGCTCGACTTTCTCCTTTCCGGAGGCGTCGACTACTCGATCGAGGGAGAGATCACGTTCTCCACGCCGATCGGAACCTTTCAGCGGCCCTACGGCCACTCCGGGCGAATCAACCCCTTCGAGCGCAAATAGCGCGGCTCAGATCCGCTCGCAGATCACGAGGGTGCGGTCGTCGTCGAAGACTCCGGAGGCGCAGTGCCCGGCGATCGCTTCGAGAATCACGCGCTGGAGCTCCTCGATCGGCGCGCCGCTGTTCGAGCGAAGCACCGCCTCGAAGCGTTCGAAACCGAACGCGTCGTCGTTGTGGTCGCGACACTCGATGATGCCGTCCGTGTAGAGCACGAGACGATCGCCGGCGGCGAACGGATAGGAACGCGTCGGGAAATCCCTTCCGTCGAAGAGCCCGAGGGGAAACGCGGGCAGCTCCAGCGACCGGATCGTTCCCCCGGAGAGAAGATACGGGGGCGGGTGACCCGCGTTCGTCAGCTCGATCTGGCCGGACGGGCGAACGGTTGCGAGAGCGAAGGTCATGTAATTGCGGGAATCCGTCGAGCGGTAGAGAAGGCGATTGAGCTTGAGGAAGAGCGGAGTGCCCCCTTCGCCCGATTCGAGGAGCGTGTCGAGCGCCGCCTTGGCCGCGGCGACGAGGAGCGCGGTGGGAAGGCCGTGCCCCGAAACGTCCCCGATCGCGATCACCGTGTCGCCGCCGCTGGTCGCGAGGAAGTCGTAGTAGTCGCCTCCCATCTGGGCGACGGGCTCGAAGAACGCGGTCGTGCGCAAGCCCGGCACCTTCACGTCGGGCGCCGGAAGGAGCTTCTGCGCGATCAATCGCGCCTGCTCGATCTCGCGGTCGAGGAGCTCTTTCGCCGCGCGATCCTGCAGCGTTCCTTCCAGCGACGCAGCCATCGAGTCGAACGAACGGGCCAGGTCGCCGACCTGGTCCTTCGCCCGCGTCGCGATGCGCACCGAAAAATCGCCGGTCGCGATGTTCCGGGTCGCCCGGGACAGGCGGTTCACGGTTTTCGTGATCGTGCGCACGAGGAGATAGGCGATCAGGAGCGCGACGAGGTAGACCGCGAGCAGGATCGATCCGATGACGATGAGCGCGATGAGCGCCCAGTTCTGATTCCTGCTCTGCTGAATCGCGCCCTGGGCGAAGAGCTCCGAGAGGGCGCGGCGCCAGGAGAGGCGGGTGAAGATGGCGACGATGTTCCGGTCGTGCTCCTCGCGGGCCGACGCGGCGATTCCCAGCACGGGAGGGGACGTGTAGATCCAGGAGACCGCGATCCACGGCGACCTCGAATGGTCCGCGGGAATCGCCTCCGCGGGATAGATGAAAGGAGCGGAGTCGCGCCGGCCCGCCCCTTTTTCGTTTTCGTCGACCGAGACCGTGAGGCCGCCCCGGCGCGTGTCGGGGCGCGCGGCGCCCGCGATCGGCTTGAGCGCGACGCCCGACAGTTCGGCGAGGCGGGCGTAGAGGAGATCATCGACCGGGAGGGCGAGGACGCGGGTCTCGCCGGCCCGCGTCCTCGCGACGCCGAGGCCCTCGACCCCGCTCCCGCCCGAACCGAAAAAACGCGGTTCCGACAGCTCGCCGAGCCACGCCGGCGCGTCCTCGCCGGCGGGAAGCGCGGCGAGCTGGGAGGAGACGATCTTCCCTCCGGCGACTCGCGCGCCGCGCACGCCCGTGACTTCGCCGGCCAGGATCCGGGCGCCGAGCTGGCGCACCGCCTGCTGCACGCGGTAGGCCTGGAACTGTCCGAGCGACATCACGGCGGCGACCCCCAGGAGGAGAGCGAGCAGCGGCGCCGGGAACACGCCGATCAGGAAGTACGAGAACGCGAGCCTCCACGAGAGGCGATAGAACAGCTTCTGCGAGACGAAAACGGCCGCCCGAAGGCACACGGCGCTTCCCGCGACGACCGCAAGGAGGATTCCGAGGGGGAGCAGGGCGGGGATCGCCCAAACGCTTCCCGCAACAATCAGAATCGCGGCGGCCCCGTTCAGAACGAGCCACACCAGAGTCGATCTTCTCCAAGCCATCGGTGCGGGCGAGTTTAACAGCCTGTTCCACATTCCCCCGGGTTGTTATATTTTGTTGGAAGAGTGAAGTTTTTCCGTGCCTGTTCGTGGATCCTGCCCACCGCCTTCCTTGCCGCCGCCTTCACGTTCCTCCTGACGCACGGTCCGGCGGACCCCGCGCTCGCCGTTTACCCGTTCTTCCGCGACTGGATCGGCCCGGAGCGCCTGCCGAGGTCGGCGGAGGTCGGGTTTTTCCTCGAGTCGGGAGTCCTGTTTCTGTTTCCCTACGGGTTCCTGCTCGCCTTCGTCCTGCTCGTCACGGTCGCGGAGCGCGCGGTTTTCGGAAGAGCGGCGGAGGGAGCGGCCGGACCCTTCCACACGACGTTCGTCCGGATCTACGTCGTCCTGATCGTCGCGGGAGCCGCCGCCCTCGGAGCGTCGACCGGGCTACTCCGGCGAAAGCTCGGGGGCGATACCCAGGTGGGGGCCATCGCGGTGGCGGCGGCCCCTTTCCTGTCGAGCCTTCTCGCGGCCGCGCCCGCCTTCGTCCTCGCCGTTCCGGTGACCGGGTTCCTGAGGATGCGCGAATGACTTCGCCGCACGACTCCGTCGTCATCCTCGATTTCGGCTCGCAGTACACGCAGTTGATCGCCCGCCGGGTGCGGGAGGCGAAGGTGTTCTCCGTGGTGCTCGGCCCCGACGCTTCGCGGGACGAAATCGAGCGTTGCCGCCCGATCGGCCTGATTCTCTCGGGCGGCCCGCAGAGCGTGTACGAGCCCGGCTCGCCGAAGCCGTCGTTCGACCTGCTCCAGATGAACCTTCCCGTTCTGGGCGTCTGTTACGGAATGGACATCCTCGCCCAGGCTCTCGGCGGCGACGTGCGGAAGGCGCCGGGACGCGAGTACGGCCGCGCCTCCTTCGAGCCGTCTCCGGGGTCTCCGCTGTTCGCGGGCCTCTCGGGGAAGGAGACGGTCTGGATGTCGCACGGCGACCTCGTGGCCGCGGCTCCCGGCGGATTCGAGGTGTCCGGCCGCACCGAGTCCGCGCCGATCGCGGCGTTCGAGAACGAGAAGAGAAAGATCTTCGCGATCCAGTTTCACCCCGAGGTCCGGCACACGGAAAACGGGGCGCTCGTTCTGGAGAACTTCCTGTTCCGGATCTGCGGCGCGAAGCCGGACTGGACGATGAGCTCGTTCCGCGAGGAAAAGATCGCCGAGATCCGCCGCCGGGCGCCGGCGGGCCGCGTGATCTGTGCTCTCTCGGGAGGGGTCGACTCCTCCGTGACGGCCGTCCTGCTCCGGGAGGCCCTCGGGGACCGGGTTCTCCCGATTTTCGTCGACCACGGATTGCTTCGAAAGAAAGAGCGCGAGCGGGTCGCGGCAGCTTTCGAGCGCTTCGGGCTCGCCATCGACGTCGTGGACGCCTCCGCCCTGTTTTTCGAGCGCCTCCGCGGCGTGACGGACCCCGAGAAAAAGCGCAAGACGATCGGCGCGGCGTTCATCGAAGTCTTCGAGGCGGAAGCGAAGAAGTTTCCGGACGTTCGCTATCTCGCGCAGGGAACTCTGTACCCCGACGTCATCGAGTCGGTGTCGCTGAAGGGGCCCTCGCAGGTCATCAAGTCTCACCACAACGTGGGCGGGCTCCCCGAGCGGCTCGGCCTCGAGCTCATCGAGCCGGTTCGGGAGCTGTTCAAGGACGAGGTTCGCGCCCTCGGGGCGGAGCTCGGCCTGCCGAAACAGTTCCTTTCGCGGCACCCGTTTCCCGGGCCCGGCCTCGCCGTTCGAATCCCGGGCGAGGTGACGCCCGACCGGGTCGCGATCCTCCAGGAAGCCGACGAGATCCTGATCGACGAAATCCGCTCTGCCGGGCTCTATGACGCGATTTCGCAGGCCTTCGCCGTCCTCCTGCCCGTCAAGACGGTCGGCGTGATGGGAGACGAGCGCACGTACGAGAACGTGCTCGCGATCCGCTGCGTTCAGACGTCCGACTTCATGACGGCGGACTGGTTCCGCCTTCCGCACAGTGTCCTCGACTCGATCGCGAGCCGAATCGTGGGCTCCGTTCGCGGCATCAACCGGGTGGTGTACGACGTCACCTCGAAGCCTCCCGGTACCATCGAGTGGGAATGAAGAATCCCGAGCAGCGCGGGTCTTCGCGCCGGTTTCTGCTGCTGTTCGGGCTCTTTCTTCTCGTTTTCTACTTCCTCCTGGCGGCTCGCCCCGTCGACGCTCACGTGGTCGTGCCTTTCACGGCCGCCATCGCCAGAGTCTCCGGCTCGCTGCTCCGTCTCCTTGGCGAGAGCGTGACGGTGTCGGGTACCGTCATTTCGTCGAAGACGTTCTCCGTGAACATCGAGAACGGCTGCAACGGCGTCGAGACGGCTCTTCTGCTGGCGGCGGCGATCCTCGCCTTCCCGGCCGGCTGGGGAGCGCGCGCTGCCGGATTTATTGCCGGGTTCGCCGCCGTGCAGGTCGTGAACCTCGTCCGGGTCGCGTCTCTCTTCTGGATCGGCGTCCACCGGCCCTCCCTCTTCGGTTCGGCGCACACGCTCGTCTGGCAGACCGCCGTCGTCCTGTTCGGCGTGGGTTTTTTCGTCGTTTGGGCCAACCGTGTCGCGAAGCGCCGCACCGCTTAGGACGCTCGCAAAGGCGACCGCCGGGTTCCTCTGCGGGGCGTCGATGTGGCTGCTCCTCGCGGGGCCGTACCACGCCGCGGTGGCGGCGCCCGCGCAGTTCCTGATCCGCGCGTTCGAGTCGCCCGCGGTGACGAACCTTCGCGCGGAGGGGTCCGAGGTCGTCGTCGATCGGTCGGACTTTCCGCCGGCCTCCCCGCGTCCGGGAATCCCGGCTTCCGATCTCGACTTCAACATTGCCATTCTGACCGCGCTGTTCGCAACCGCCGCGCGACCCCTGTCCGATCGGGGATTCGGAAGACTCCTTCTAGCCGGGTCGATCCTCTACCTTTCGCATGTCGCCGCTCTCGTCTGCGGCGTCGAGTCGCTCTATGCGTTCGACTTGGGCGAATGGAGCGCCGCTCACTACGGCCCGGTCGCTCGCAACATCTGGGCCACGGGATCTCACTTCTATCGGATCGCCGGGATCTTCGCGATTCCCTTTGCGCTCTGGTGGGCTCTCGGGGCGGCCCGTCGTCGCCCCTGATCACTTACAATCGGGCTCGATGCCTTCGGATTTCGTTCATCTGCATCTCCACTCCCAGTATTCCCTTCTGGACGGCGCGAACCGCCTTTCGGAGCTCTGCTCGACGGTCGCGAAGCTCGGCCAGGGCGCGGTCGCGGTGACCGACCACGGCAACATGTTCGGCGCCCAGAACTTCTACCAGGAGGCGCTGCAGAAGGGAATCAAACCGATCTTCGGGGTGGAAGCGTACATTGCGCCGGGCGACCGCCAGGACCGGGAGATGCGCGCGGCGAGCGAATCGGGCGACGGTTACACCTACCACCTGACTCTTCTCGCGCGGAACGAAGCGGGCTACAAGAACCTCGTCAAGCTCGTGTCCGAAGCGTACATGACCGGCTTCTACCACCGCCCCCGGATGGACAAAGACCTCCTCCGGAAGCACGCGGACGGTTTGGTCGCGCTCTCCGGCTGTCTCAAGGGCGAAGTCGCCGGGGCCCTCGCGCGCGGCAATTTTCAGGCCGCGAAGAAGTCACTCCTGGAGCTGTCGGACATCTTCGGCAAGGAGAACGTCTACGTCGAACTGATGGACCACGGCCTCCCCGACCAGACGCGGATCCTTCCGGAGCTGCTGCGGCTGTCCTCCGAGACCGGAATTCCCGCCGTCGCGACGAACGACAGCCATTACCTCCAGAGGACCGACGCTTTCGCCCACGAGGTGCTGCTCTGCATCGGGATGGGGAAAACTCTCGAGGACGACCGCCGGATGCGGTTCTACAACGACGAGTTCTACGTCAAGGACGCCGATGAGATGAAGGCCCGCTTCGCGCCGTGGTCGGCGGAAGCGGTGACGAATTCCGCCGCCATCGCGGACCGCTGCCATGTGTCGTTCCCGAAGCCGGAGCTGCTGCTTCCGCGCTTCGACCCGCCCCCGGGGCAAACGGCGGCGCAGCACTTCCGCGAGCTCGCGCGGAAGGGGCTCGACCGGCGTCTCGAGACGATGAAGCCGCATTTCGATTCGGGCGCCATCAAGCGGCCCCGCGAGCAATACCTCCAGCGGATCGAGTACGAAATGGACGTCATCGAGAAAATGGGATTTCCGTCGTACTTCCTGATCGTCTCGGACTTCATCCGCCACGCCCGCGAGACCGGTATCGCCGTCGGCCCGGGACGGGGCAGCGCGGCGGGATCGATCGTGTCCTGGGCGCTCGAGATCACGGAAATCGATCCCCTTCGGTACGACCTGCTGTTCGAGCGATTCCTCAATCCCGAGCGTATCTCGATGCCCGACATCGACATCGATTTCTGCCAGGCTCGGCGCGGCGAGGTCATCGAATACGTGACGCGGAAATACGGCCGCGAAAACGTGGCCCAGATCGTCACCTTCTCGCTGCTGAAGCCGAAGGCCGCCGTTCGCGACGTGACCCGGGTGCTGGGGCTGCCCGTTTCCCTCGGGGACAAGATTTCCAAGGCCATTCCGGTAGGCCCCGATGTGACGTTCGAGTCGGCCTTGAAGGACTCCAACGACCTCAAGGCGCTTCTCAAGGGCGACGAGAACGCGAAGAAGGTCGTTCAAATCGCGACGCGCCTCGAGGGCCTCTCGCGCCACGCGGGAATGCACGCGGCCGGCGTCGTGATCGCGCCGAGCGCAATTACGGACTACGTTCCCCTGTACCGCACGGCGGACGACCAGATCACGACCCAGTTCGACATGGGCGTCGTCGAGAAGATGGGCCTGCTCAAGATCGATTTCCTCGGGCTCATCACTCTCGATATTCTCGGCGAAGCCGTGGAGTCGGTCCGGCGGACTCTCGGTCGGGAGATCGACCTGACGCACCTCCCTCTCAACGACGAGCCGACCTTCGAGCTCTTCCGGGAGGGAAAGACTGGTTGCGTCTTCCAGTTCGATTCTTCGGGAATGCGCGATCTGCTGCGGCGGGCGAAGCCGACCGTCTTCTCCGACCTCGCGGCTCTCAACGCCCTGTACCGGCCGGGAGCCCTCGACGCGGGAACGGTCGAAGACTACGTGCGCCGCCGCAGCGGCTCGGCGAAGGTGACGTATCCGTTGCCGGAGCTCAAGGAGATCCTCGAAGACACGCTCGGCATTCTCGTCTACCAGGAACAGGTGATGCGGATCGCGCAGCGCGTGGCCGGCTACTCGCTCGCCGAGGCCGACCTCCTTCGAAAGGCGATCGGCAAGAAGAAAAAAGAGGTCATGCAGGCCGAAGCGGAGAAGTTTCTGCGGCGCGCGGTCGAGGCCAAGACCGCCCGCAAGAAGGCCGAGGAAATCTGGTCGCTGATCGAGCCGTTCGCGCGCTACGGGTTCAACAAATCGCACGCCGTCGCCTACGCCCTCCTCGCCTATCAGACCGCGTACTTGAAGGCCCACTATCCCGTCCATTTCATGGCAGCCTGCCTCACGGCGTCGATCGGTTCGACCGACGAGATCGTCCGCGTCATGGGGGAATGCTCGATTGCGGGCGTGCCGGTGCTTCCGCCCGACATCAACGAGTCGCAGCGGACGTTCGCTCCCGCCGGGGCCGCGATCCGGTTCGGCCTGGCCGCCGTGCGGGGCGTGGGGGAAATGGCCGCGCAGACGATCCTGGACGAGCGATCGCGAGGCCCGTATGCCTCGTTCACGGATTTCGTCTTCCGCGTCGATGCGAAGCTCGTCAACCGCCGCGCGGTCGAAGCTCTCATCCACGCGGGAGCGTTCGATTCCCTCGGGAAGAGCCGGTCCTCGCTGCGCGAGGCGTACGAGGAAATCTCGTCCCGTTCCGCCCGGAGCCGGCAGGACCGGGAAAACGGGCAGACGGATCTCTTCGGCGGAACCGCGGCGCCGGGGCCGCCGGCGGACGATTTTCCGGACGCGGCCCCCGACACGCTCGACGAGAAGCTCCGGCACGAAAAGGAGTCGCTCGGGTTCTACGTCACCGGGCATCCCCTCGCGAAGTATTCCGAGGAGATCGAGCGTTTCGCGGAAGTCAAGGTCGAGGGCCTTCGCGATTGCATCGAACGGGTCGTCAAGATCGCCGGGGTGATCACCGCGCTCAAGAAACAGAAGATCAAGAAGGGCGTCAACACCGGCAAGTTCATGGCGAAGTTCCAGCTCGAAGACACAACGGGAACCGCGCCGGTCGCCGTCTTTTCTTCGCTCTTCGACAAGGCCTCCCCGATGCTCGAAGACGACAGGCCCATTCTGCTGACCGCTCTCGTCCGGGAGGGTGGCGGAAGCGTGGAGCTCAATGCTCAGGAAATCGTGCCCCTCGCGGGGCTAAAGGACCGCCGCGCCCGAGGAATCGAGATCTGCCTCGACCTCACGCTGGCCGACGAAGACGTTCTCGCGAAAGTGCATGACCGGCTCCGGCAGCACCCCGGTCCCGTCCCGGTCTCGATCCGGCTCGTCCGGCCGGGCGAGTTCGAGGCAACGCTGCGCGCGAACGGAACCCTGTCGGTCAAGCCGTCGCCGACGCTCACGGAGGAGATTCGCCTGCTCGCGGGGGAACGCTCCGTCGAGTACGTCTATGAGTGAGCCCCGCCCCCGAACCCCGGGCGGCGTCCGTGAATCGATCGGCCGCGAGGCGGACCGTGCCGGCGTCGTCGCCTACCTCGTGGGAGGCGCCGTTCGCGATGCCTTGCGGCGGCGGAGGGTTCGAGACATCGACGTCGCGGTCGAAGGCGACGCGGTGGCCTTTGCGCGAGCATGGGCCCGCGCCTCCGGCGGGCGGTTCGCGGCCTCCTCGGCGTTCGGAACCGCGACCGTCGAGCTCGGCCCCGCCGCGGCAGCGCTGCGCGTGGACTTCGCGACGAGCCGCGCGGAGTCGTATTCCTCGCCGGCGGCGCTTCCCCGCGTCCGACCTGCATCCATCGCCGAGGATCTCGGGAGGCGCGATTTCACGATCAACGCGATGGCCATCGCCTTGAACGGTCCGGCGAAGGGCCGGCTCCTCGATCCGTTCGGTGGACGGGCCGATCTGGCCCGCGGCATCGTCCGGATGCTTCACTCCGCTTCGGCGCGAGACGACCCGACCCGGGCCTATCGGGCGGCTCGCTTCGCCCTGCGGTTCGGGTTCCGGATCGCGCCCGAGACGCGGCGCTGGGTCGCCGAAGCGATCGACTCGGGCGCGTTCGAGAGCCTCAGCGGCGACCGTCTCCGGCGGGAGATCCTCCTCCTGTTCGCGGAGCACTCCCCGTCGATCGCGGTTCGGGCGATCGTGGCCCTCCGCCTCGAGCGGACGATCTCCCCGCGTCTCGGCGCGGGCGCCGCGCCGATCCGGAGACTCCAGCGAGTGGAGGCCTTCGCGGGGCGGGCCGGGCGGCCGCGGGGATGGCCGGCGCTGCTGGCGTGGTCGCTCGACCTTCCCGAAGCGGATCGCCGTGCCGCCGCGCTGCGCCTCGGCCTCGCGGGGGAGCCGCTGCGCGAGTTTTGCGACGCCGGGCGGCGCACGCGCGAAGCCCGCGAGGCGGCCCGGGGAAAACGGCTCTCGGCCCTCGCCGCCGTCAGCCGCGACTGGCCGATCGACACCGTCCTCGCCGCGGCCTCGGCGCTCGCGCCGGCCGCTGCGTCGCGCCTGCTGCGCGCGCGTTCGCTCGCTTCCCGGCTGCGCCTGCGGATCAGCGGCGAAGACCTCCGGCGGTCCGGGGTGCTGCCGGGCCCGGCAATCGGCCGGGCGCTCGAAGAGACGTGGCGCGCGAGAATCGACCGCCGGATTCTGCCGGCCCAGGAGCTGCCTTTCGCGCTCGCGGAGGTTCGAAAGTGAACATCCTCGTCCGCGTGGCGGCGTTTCTCGCGGGCGTCGCGGCGAGCGCGGCCCCGCCGGCTCCGCTGGCCTCGCCTGCGCCGGCGGCGGACGAGGCCCCGGCGTCGACGTACCTCTTCGAATGGATGACCCGAACGGGAGCCGCGAGCCGGCGGCTGACGCTCTTCGGTGACGGCATCCTCGTGCGGAAATCGGTTTCCCAGGACGGAAAGACCGATCTCAAGAAACGGAAGCTCTCCCCGGAGGAGTACTCCTTCTACTCCGACTACTTCGGGAGTCCCGAGTCCCGCGAAGGAGCCGGCAACTTCGAGACGGGTCTGACGGGCGACCAGGCGGCGAGCTCCGAGATTTCGTTCGCTCCGCCCGGAGGGCCCCGGTGGTCGCTGACGTTCGACTCGTTTTCCGCGCTGTCGGCCCCGGCGTCGCGAGTGAAATCCGCGCTCGAAGGCCTTCTCGACTCGTTCGGCAAGGTGTTGCCCAGCGAAAGCGATTTCCCGATCGAGAAACTCGTTCCGGGGACCCTCCTTCGTCGCCGCGACGGCCAGGAGTTTCGGGTCGTGCACGTGGACGAACAAGCGAAGATCGTCGAGGCGCGCGCCGTCGGCCAGCCGTATTCTCAGTTCTTCCAGTGGTCGAAGCTTCGGTATTCCTTTTACCCGCCATGACGTCCGGTCTTCGCGTGGTCGGAGGGACGTTGCGAGGGCGGCGCCTCGCGGCCCTTCCCGGGTCGCGGCCCACGTCCGAAAAGGCGCGCGAGGCCCTGTTCGACATTCTCGGGCCCTGGATCGCGGGAAGGTCGATTCTCGAGCTGTATGCGGGATCGGGCGCGATCGCCATCGAAGCTCTCTCGCGGGGGGCGGCGTCGGCGGTTGCGGTGGACCGCGACGCGTCGGCGCTCGAAGAAAACCGCCGCCGGCTCGAAATCGCCCTCGACGTCGTCGAGGCTCCGGCCCACCGGGCGGTCGACACTCTTCGACGGTCCCGCCGCGCGTTCGACCTCGTCTTTCTGGATCCGCCTTACGCCGCGGCGGCCGACGTCCTGAGCCCCGACGATCTCGGGCGGCTCGTGCTCCCCGCGGGCCGCCTCGTCTGGCAGACCGACTCCGGCGCGACGGTCGAGGCGATCGGGGCGGAACTCTCCTCGGAGCGCGTCGCCCGATACGGCCGCAACGTCTTTTCCTTTTTTCGGAAGACGGCGTGAGCCGGCCGAGAATTCTCTTCTGGGTCCACGACCCGGAAGCGCCCTCATTCCGGCACCGGCTCGCGGCAAACATTCCCGCCCTCGAGGCGGAAGGCTTCGCGTGCGAGGTCGAGACGTTCCCCCGGCGGCGCTACGGCATCCGGATTCTCGAGCGGTGGGGCCGCCTTTCCGGTTTCGATCTTCTCGTGGTCGCGAAGTTCAAGCTCGAGGTGGGCGAGCGCCCGATCGTCCGGCGGCTCGCCAAGCGAATCGCCTACGATTTCGACGACGCGATCTACTATTCGAAACCGGACCGCCCCGGCGATCCCCCCGACCGATCCGCGAGACGCGTCCGCAAGTTTCGCGCGATGTGCGCGATCGCGGATCTCGTGACGGCCGGCAACGAGACGCTGGCGGCGGCGGCTCGCCCGTACACGCGGAGAGTCGAGATCCTGCCGACCCCGATCGACCTCGCGCCCTACTCCGGTCCGACCCTCGAACGGAGCGGGACTCGCCTCGTCTGGATCGGGCTGCCGGGGAATCTGCCCTACCTGGAGATCCTTCGCGAGCCGCTCGCGAGACTGAGCAGCGAATTTCCGGCGCTCTCCCTGAAAGTCCTCAGCGAGCGACCGCCGGTGGCCCTGCCGATCCCGGTCGAATTCGTCCGCTGGTCGCCGGACACGGAGGCGTGCGAGCTTGCTTCGTGCGGATATCGGAGTCATGCCGTTGTCGGACGACGACTGGACCCGCGGAAAGGGAGGCTTCAAGCTGCTCCAGTACATGGCGGCGCGGCTTCCGACCGTCGCGTCTCCGGTCGGCGTCAATCGGGAGATCGTGGCGGAGGGCGAAACCGGCTTTCTCGCGGCGGACTCCGCCGGGTGGGAGAGGTCTCTCCGGACTCTGCTCCAGCATCCCGTCCGCGCGCGGGCAATGGGCGAGGCGGGGCGGCGTCGCGTCGAGGAGAGATACGAACGGTCGATCGCTTCGAGGCGTCTCGTCGAGCTGTATCGGCTCGCGATTGCAATTCCCGGCGGGTCTTGATACCTTTTTTCGCCTTTACCGGTTTTCAGGGCGAAAGGAGCCACGATGCCGCGGGACGGGAAGCACTTTTTCACTTCGGAGTCGGTGACGGAGGGTCACCCCGACAAAATCGCCGACCAGATCTCCGACTCGATTCTCGACGCGATCCTGAGCCAGGATCCGATGGGCCGCGTCGCGTGCGAGACGCTCGTCACCACGGGAATGGCGTTCGTCGCGGGCGAGATCACGACGGACTGTTACGTGCACTTTCCCGACGTCGTTCGGCAGACGATCAAGGACGTCGGCTACACGCGCGCGAAGTACGGGTTCGACTACCAGACCTGCGCCGTGATCTCGTCGATCGACCGCCAGTCTCCCGACATCGCGCAGGGCGTCGACACGGGCGGCGCCGGCGACCAGGGCCTGATGTTCGGCTACGCGTGCAACGAGACGAAAGAGCTCATGCCCACGCCGATCACGCTCGCGCACGCGCTGACGATGCGGCTGGCGGAAGCGCGCAAGAAGGAAGAGCTCGATTTCCTGCGGCCCGACGGCAAGTCCCAGGTCACCGTGCAATACGACGGCGACAAGCCGGTGCGTTGCGAGGCGATCGTCGTTTCGACTCAGCACGCCGAGGCCATCAAGCATGCCGAGCTGAAGGAACAGATCATCGAGGCGGTGATTCGCCCGACGATTCCCGCCGCCATGATCGACGCCCAGACGAAATTCCACATCAATCCGACGGGGCGCTTCGTCGTCGGCGGCCCGCAGGGCGACTGCGGCTTGACCGGGCGAAAGATCATCGTCGACACGTACGGCGGCGTCGGTTCGCACGGCGGCGGCGCGTTCTCGGGCAAAGACCCCACGAAGGTCGATCGTTCGGCCTCCTACATGGCGAGGTACATCGCAAAGAACATCGTCGCTTCCGGGATTTCGAAACGCTGCGAGGTCCAGCTGGCCTACGCGATCGGCGTCGCGGACCCCGTGTCCATCCTGATCGACACGAAGGGGAGCGGGCAGATCGGGGAGGATCGGATCGAGAAGATCGTCCGAGAGATTTTCCCGCTCACGCCGAAGGGAATCATCGAAGCGCTCAACCTGCGCCGGCCGATCTACAAGAAGACCGCCGCGTACGGCCACTTCGGCCGCGCTCTGCCGGAGTTCCACTGGGAAAGAACGGACCGCGCCGAAGCGATCGCGAAGGCGGCGGGCGTTTCGGCTCCGGCGAAGGCGGCTGTGACGGCGTAGTTTTTCTCCCGCGTGGATCTTGACCTCCCGAAGGCGAGGGCCTAGCTTGTCGAGGGAGGTGCGGACATGCTCGACGTCATCCTGAAAAGCTTCGAGAATCCCTGGGTCGTGGGAAACGAGCCCTACGTCTCGCTCCATTTTTCCGGAGCGGAGAAATATGCCCGGAAGGAATGATGGGCCGAATTGGTGTGTCCCTGGCTGCGTGGCTGATATTGGGTTTCCCGATCGCCAGTCGCGCACAGAGTCTGGCCCTCACCTTTGACGACGGGCTCGATCCGCGGGAGCAGCCGCAGTCAGCCTCCTGGAATAAGGCCATTCTGTCCGCCCTGGCGAAAGAGAAAATCCAATCCCTTCTCTTCGCCGCCGGAAAGAGAGTCGACAGTGAGGAAGGTCTGGCGCTCGTAAAAGACTGGGGAATGTCCGGACACGCGGTCGCCAACCATACGTACTCACACCTCAATTTCAACTCCGCGCAGACGACGCTCGAGGGCTTCGTCACAGATGTCGAAAGAGATGAAGCGTTGCTGAAGGACCTACCCGGTTGGACCCGGCGTCTGCGCTTTCCCTACCTCAAGGAAGGGGATACCGCCGCCAAACGCGACGACTTCCGGCGCTGGCTGGTCCATCACAGGTACAGGAGCGGCGCGGTAAGCATCGATACGAGCGACTGGTACTACAACAACCGCTATCTCTCCTGGAAGGCCGCGCACCCGGGCGACGACCCCTCTCGATTCCGTTCCGCCTATCTCGCTCATCTGTGGGGTCGGGCATTTACTACGACGGCTTATCGAAGAGACTCTTTCATCGGAGCATCAAACACATTTTGCTGCTCCACACCAACGCCATCAACGCGGCATTTTTGCCCGACGTCGTCTCGATGTTCAGATCGAAGGGATGGGCGTTCGTCAGTCCCGATGCGGCGTACCACGACCCGGTTTATGGGATGAAACCGACCGTGCTGCCGGCCGGTGAAAGCATCCTCTGGTCGTTGGCCAAACAGAACCAATTTGAAGATCTCCGTTATCCTGCGGAAGACGATGTCTATGAAAAACCTCTTCTCGACGCGCTCGAGTTCTAGCGTCTCCCAAAACTCCAGATCGATGGAGCGCGTTCTTTTTTCGCTCGGCGCGTTCTCCGCGTTCCTGGCCGTCGCCGCCGGGGCGTTCGGCGCTCACGCTCTGAGGGCCCGCCTGTCGCCGGAAATGCTCTCCGTGTTCGAAACGGGGGCTCGATACCAGATGTACCAGGCGCTCGCGCTCCTGGCCGCCGGATGGGCCTCGGCCCATTGGCCGGGGCGCCGCGCCGTGGCCGCGGGCTGGCTCTTCGTCGCGGGAACGGTTCTCTTTTCGGGGAGCCTCTACGCGCTCGCTCTCACGGGAATTCGCTCGTTCGGAGCCGTCACGCCCGTGGGAGGGCTCTGCTTTCTCGTCGGGTGGGTTTGCCTCGGATCCGCCGCCTGGGGTTAGACTGGGACCCTGGCTGGGAGGAGGTTCAAGATGACAAAGAAAACGGCCTCGAAGAAGAAAACCGCTTCGGCGAAAAAGAAGAAGGCCGGCGCGAAGAGGAAAGTCCGCGCCGAAAAGGAAATCCGCCGCGACGAAGAAGTCGGCCCCGAAAAGGAAGTCAGCTCCCCGTCCGGCGAAAAAGCGCGCGGGAAAGAAGACCGCGACGGCCCGGAAGAAGCCGGCCGCGAAGAAGAGCCGTCCGGCGACGAAGAGCAGAGCGAGAAAGGCGGCCGCCCCGAGGAAGAATCCGGCTCCGCGTTCGCGGCCGTACCTGGAAGAAGACCACGAAACCACGAGCGCCGATTTCGACCTGATGGAGCCTCCGACGGAACGCGGGCTCGGGCTGGAATCGGGGGGACAGTCCGGCGACACGGAGGGTCTCTCGCGGAGCGAGATCGCCGCTTCGGAAAGCGTGGAAGAGCTGCTCGAAGAAGGGACAGGCCTTCGAGGCGGGCATCATCAGCGGCGTCGAGAATGCGCCCGACGCCGACGAAGGCGGAGTCCGAACGCGCCAGGTTCCCGAGGACGACGTGCCGGAGGAGTACATCGACCGCGACTAGCGCGCCGCTCCTTCGGATAAGATTCGGCCCGGATGGAAATCCTCGAAAGCCACCTCGACACCGGCTCGGAGGAGTTCCGCGCCCGTTCGGAAGCGATGCGCAAGCTCGTCGCCGGGTTGAAGGAGGGCGCCGCGAAGGCTCGCGACGGGGGCGGAGAGAAGGCTCGCGAGCACCACGTGAAACAGGGGAAGATGCCGGTCCGGGATCGCATCGAGAAACTGCTCGATCCCGGCTCTCCGTTCCTGGAGCTTTCGCCGATGGCCGCCCACGGAATGTACGACGGCGCCGCCCCGTGCGCGGGCCTCGTGACCGGGATCGGGGAGGTGTCCGGCCGCGAGGTGATGATCGTCGCCAATGACGCGACCGTGAAGGGCGGAACGTATTTCCCGATGACGGTGAAGAAACATCTCCGGGCGCAGGAGATCGCGCAGCAGAACCGCCTGCCGTGCGTCTACCTCGTCGATTCGGGCGGCGCGTTCCTTCCGCTCCAGGCGGACGTGTTTCCCGACCGCGATCACTTCGGAAGGATTTTCTTCAACCAGGCGCGCATGTCGGCCCTGAAGATTCCGCAGATCTCCGCCGTTCTCGGTTCGTGCACGGCCGGCGGCGCGTACGTTCCGGCCATGTCCGACGAAGCCGTGATCGTTCGCAACCAGGGCACGATCTTCCTCGGAGGGCCGCCGCTCGTCAAAGCCGCGACCGGGGAAGAGGTCACCGCCGAGGAGCTCGGCGGCGCCGACGTGCACACGCGGGTGTCCGGCGTCGCGGACCATCTCGCGGAGGACGACGCCCACGCGCTCGAGATCGTCCGTTCGATCGTCGCGAACCTCCACACGAGCAAGGTCCTTCCGGCGGACACGGTCTCCCCGGAGCCGCCGCTCCATCCCGCGGAGGAGATCTACGGCGTGATCCCGCGCGACGTCCGGAAGCCCTACGACGTCCGCGAGCTGATCTGCCGCCTCGTCGACGGCTCGCGTTTCCACGAGTTCAAGGCCCGATACGGCCCGACGCTCGTGACGGGGTTCGCGCGGCTCTCCGGTTTCCTCGTCGGCATCGTCGCGAACAACGGGATCCTCTTCTCGGAATCCGCCCTCAAGGCGACGCACTTCATCGAGCTCTGCTGCAGCCGCCGCGTGCCGCTCGTCTTCCTCCAGAACATCACGGGGTTCATGGTGGGCAAGGAATACGAACGCGGCGGGATCGCGAAAGACGGCGCGAAAATGGTTCACGCCGTCGCGAACGCCCGAGTGCCGAAGTTCACGGTCGTCGTCGGCGGCTCGTTCGGCGCGGGAAACTACGCAATGTGCGGCCGAGCCTATGAGCCGCGATTTCTCTGGATGTGGCCGAACGCGCGAATCTCCGTGATGGGAGGGGAGCAGGCGGCGAAGGTCCTGTCGACCGTCAAGCAGGAACAGCGAAAGCGGCAGGGCGAGCCGGCGCTCACCGGGCCGGAGCTCGCCGAGTTCGAAAGGCCGACGCGCGAGAAGTACGAAACGGAAGGCAGCCCGTACTTCTCCACGGCGCGCCTCTGGGACGACGGAATTCTCGACCCCGCGGACACGCGCGAGGCGCTGTCGCTCGGGATCTCGGCCGCTTACAACGCGGGGATTCCGGATACCGAGTTCGGCATCTTCCGGATGTAGGAGAGACGCGTGGCGGAAGAGACGTATTCGACACTTCGCGTGGAGCGGGACGGGCCGATCCGCCGGGTCGTGCTGAACCGGCCGCAGGTTCGCAACGCGTTCGACGAGGAGATGATCCGGGAGCTGACGGCGGCGTTCGCCGGGCTCTCGTCGGACGCCGGCGCGCGGGCCGTCGTGCTGGCGGGCGAGGGAAAGATCTTCTGCGCCGGCGCGGACGTCAACTGGATGCGCCGGGCCGGTTCGTACTCCCGCGAGGAGAACCTGGAAGACGCCCGGCGAATGGCGAAGATGCTCCGGACGATCGACACGTGCTCGAAGCCGGTCGTCGGGCAGATCCGGGGAGCCGCGATCGGCGGCGGCGTCGGTCTTGCCGCCGTCTGCGACATCGTCGTCGCGTCCGACAACACGGTGTTCTCGCTTGCCGAAGTGAAGCTCGGCATTCTTCCGGCCGCGATCTCGCCGTACGTCCTTCGGGCGATCGGGCCAAGGCAGGCGCGCGACGTTTTCCTGACGGGTGATCGCTTCGGCGCCGACGAGGCGCGGCGGATCGGCCTCGTGCATCGCGTCGTCCCGGACGCGGATCTCGAGAAGGCCGTTTCCGAGAAGATTTCGTCGCTCCTGACCTCCGGACCCGAAGCGGTCGCCGCCGCGAAACGCCTCATCGGAACGGTGACCGGCAAGGACATCGACGAGGCGTTCTCGGAAACGGCGCAGGCGATCGCGGAGCGCCGGGCCTCCGACGAGGGTCGCGAGGGGCTCTCGGCGTTTCTCGAGAAGCGAAAGCCTTCGTGGAGCGGCGGCTCGTGATCCGGACCGGCACGGACCGCCGCGGTGCTCGCGGCTATGCTCGCGGCCCTGGCCGGGACGCCTCGGCGCGGAGCCGATCCATCTGGCCTATACGAAACGTGTCCTCGACAACGGGTTGACGGTCATCCTCCACGAGGACCACCGCCTCCCCCTCGCGGCCGTCAACATCCTGTATCGCGTGGGCTCGTCGAGGGAGAGGCCCGGGCGCAGCGGGTTCGCCCACCTGTTCGAGCACCTCATGTTCACCGGCTCCAGCCACGTCGCGAACGGCGTGTTCGACCGTCTGCTCGAGGCCGCGGGCGGAGAGAACAACGCGAACACGGAAACGGAGGACACGGACTATTACGAGCTGCTGCCGTCGAACGCCCTCGAGCTGCCGCTCTACCTCGACGCGGACCGGATGGCGACGCTCGGCGAGTCGATCACGCAGGAGAAGTTCGAGACCCAGCGGTCGGTCGTCGAGAACGAGAGGCGCGAAGAGATCGACAACCGGCCGTACGGCACGACGCGAAGAGACGCTCCTCGCGAACCTGTTTCCTCCGGGGCATCCGTACCATCTTCCCGTCGTCGGGACGATGAAGGACCTCGACGCCGCGACTCTCAAGGACGTGCGGGAGTTCTTCGCGGAGTTCTACACGCCGAACGACGCGATCCTGTCGATTGCGGGGGACTTCGACTCGGCCCGGGTCGGAGCGCTCGTCGACAGGTACTTCGGATCGATCCCGAGAGGCCCCGACTCCGCCCCCTTGCGGCCGGCCGCCGTGCGGGTCCCGCGGGAAATTCGCCTTCGGGTCGAGGACCGCGTGGAGCTTCCCCGGCTCACGCTCGCATGGGTGACCCCCGCCGAGCTCCAGCCCGGGGACGCCGCGCTCGACGCGCTTTCCCTCGTGCTCAGCGGAGACAAGACGTCCCGGTTGTACAGGAAGCTCGTCTACGACCTGCAGATCGCGCAGGACGTGTCCGCCCAGCAGCAGTCCCGCTCTCTCGCGTCGATCTTCACGATCTCCGTCACCGCGCGCGCGGGTCATTCCCTCGCGGAGATCGAGCCGGTCGTCGAGCGCGAGCTCGAGCGCCTGCGGTCCGAGCCGCCGTCGGCCGAGGAGCTGCAGCGCGCCCGCGCCGGCATCGAGGCGAGCTTCCTTCACCGGCTCCTGAGAGGTCGGCGGAATCGCGAGCCAGCTCGCGGTCTACGAGGCGACGCGGGCGAGCCGGATTTCTTTCAGAAGGACCTCGACCGTTACGAGTCGCTGAAGCCGGAGGACGTGCGCGACGCCGCGCGCCTGCTCGGTGACGATCACCGCGTCGTGCTGTCCGTCGTTCCCCGCGGCAAACTCGACCTCGCTTCGTGGGAAATGCCGCGGGAGCGCGGGAAAGCGGCGGCGGTTCCGGCCGTCGACTGGGCGTCAGTCCCGACCACCGGCTCGCCGAAGGACGTGCGGCTTCCTCCGGTTCGCCGGACGAAGCTCAAGAACGGGCTCTCGGTCTGGGTCCTCGAGCAGCACGGGCTTCCCGTCGTCCGAGCCGACCTCATCGTCCCTTCGGGATCCGCCGACGACCCGGGGCGGAAGCCGGCCTCGCGCGCATGACCGCGGCGATGCTTTCGCGCGGGACCGATTCGCGCGACGCGCTGGAGATCTCGGGACAGGCGAGCCTCCTCGGCGCCGAGCTGGGCGCCGGCGCGGGGTGGGATTCGTCGTTTGTTTCGCTCGACGTCCCGGCGGCGGGATGGGGCAAGGGGCTCGACTTGCTGGCCGACGTCGCGCTCCACCCCAGCTTCCGGGAGACCGAGCTGCAACGCGCGAAAAAAGAGATCGACGGCGCGATTCAGCAGGCGCTCTCGGAGCCCGACGCGGTGGCGGGAGCGGTCTTCGAGCGGGCGCTCTACGGCCGGACCCATCCGTACGGGCGTCCGGGCGAAGGCGTTCTCCGTTCGATCGGGAGGATCGGGACGCGCGACCTGCGGTCGTTCTACCGGCGAGCGTTCGACCCCCGCCGCTCCGTCCTGATCGTCTCCGGCGACGTGCGGGCCGACGCGGCGATCGAGGAGATCGAGAAGCGATTCGGAACGTGGAACGGGGAAGGCTCCGCCGCGGCGCCGCTTCCGAAACCGCCGGGACCCGCTCGCCGCCTCGTTCTCGTCGACAAGCCGGGCGCGGCCCAGTCCGTCGTGCAGGTCGGAAAGGTCGGCGTCGCGCGCTCCACGCCCGACTATTTCGCGATCGAAGTGATGAACACCGTACTCGGCGGTCCGTTCACGTCGCGGCTGAACCAGAACCTGCGCGAGGCGCACGGCTACGCGTACGGCGCGTTCTCCGGCTTCGAGATGCGGCGGGGCGCCGGCCCGTTCGTCGCGGAAGCGGCGGTGCAGACCGATTCCACCGCGCCGGCTCTCCGGGAGATGCTCTCGGAGCTGACACGGATCGCGTCGGAAGAGGTCTCCGCCACGGAGCTTCAAAAGGCGAAGAACTACCTCGCGCTGTCGTTTCCGCAGACGCTCGAGACCCCCGGCGATCTCGCTCGCCGCCTCGCGGCGGGCTTCGTGTACGGCCTGCCGGACGACTACGACGATCGTTTCGTCGCGAGCGTCGAGGCGGTGACCGCGGAGGACGTGTTCCGGGTCGCGAAGGAAACGCTCGGCGGCGATTTTACGATCGTCGTCGTCGGCGACGTCGCGAAGATCCGCCCGGAAATCGAGAAGCTCAAGCTGGGGACGATCGAGCTCGCGAAGTACGACCCCGCGACGGGAAACGTCGTCCCGGGGAAGTGACCGAAGGTCATTCCCGCGAACGCGGAAATCGCTCGGGGGTGGGCGCAGGGAGTCCTAAATCGAGCATTCGCGCATTCAAACAATTTCCCCCTTTGTCGCGCCGAAGCTTTAGCGAAGGCGGATGTCCCCTTTTCGCGGGTCGCGCGATGTGCAGGGGAGAGGGGTATGATTTTCGAACAAATGCCCATCGATGTCGCCCGCCTAACGCGGATCGTCTTAGGCCGACGATTCGGTTGCCAGGTTGTTGGCTCTTGGAGAGTGGGAGGCCGTTTTGTTCCGCCTATCGCGACAGACCCGCTTCCGCCTAATCACATGCTGGGCGTTTCAGCGAGCATTTCGTGAACGACGCCGTTCTCGAAATGTCCTTGGTACTCGTTGTGTCGGTCGCTGCCTACTTAGGTTGGGTCGCCTGTCGGTCAGAGCGTCCCGTCTGGACTGCTCGCAGTGTCGTCCTATCGTTGCTGACCGTAATCAATGTCCTGTGCGCGGCAGTGTCATTCCTGGGAATCTATGCTCTGGCGAACTTTGCAGCTGGCCTCAAAGCGTCGTGGTCAGATTGTCTCGTCGGTGGTAGCGTTCTGGCCGTCGTAGCTACCGTACTCGCCCTTCGAAGGCCGCGGCGTGACCTAATCGTGGCCCTAAACGGGGCGTTGATCGGGCTCTTCGGTCTAGCGTGGCTGATTCTGATCGCAACGTCGGTCCGCAGATGAGCGAGCAGAGGGTCGAAACGCCCAACATGTCGCGGCAGCGGACTTCAGCCCGCCGCGTTGCGCCGGGCTTCGCCGCTGAGCTCAAGGCGTTACCTGTGCGAGGAGCGTGAGTTGTTGCGGCAGAGTTGGAAGCTTCGTTGGTGGCCCCTACTCTGGTCGATCGCGATGGCCTTCTGTACGACGGTTCTCGGGGTAGGCCTCTGGATGGCAGCGTTGGGGCCCGTTGGCCGTGTTCACGGCGCGCTCATGTTCGTCACCCTACCATTCGTCACCCTTGGGTTTGCGGTAGGTGAGCTGCCGTCCAGGTCGGCCCTCGGGTCCGGAATCCTTCTAATCGGCGGGTTCGTTTTCTGGGCCGGCACTTCGTATGCCATTCTTCACTTGGCCAGCGGCCCGGTTAAGAGTGAAAGTGCGCACAGCCAACATCGGTATCTGGACTCCTCCTGCAAGAGGGCGAAGCGCGGGCTCGGGAAGAGGGTTCGACGGGTTGTGAAGAGCGCAGTTGGTGAGTCGAGGATGTCAGGTCGAGACAGCGATCGTATCTACGGCCTCTTTGTGGAGTCGCGTTGGCGCTCCGGGCCATGATGGGAGCCGCACACGGGGAGCCAATCATTGACAGCGGCTTCTGAGAGCCACCGATGTTGTCGGCTTGTCCCCGTGTCGGTCCGACCGAAACCATCATCGAGATCTGATGCGCGTTCACAGGAAGGTCGTGGTCCTTTCCTTAATTGCAGGGGCTCAGGCTTCGGGGTTCGTAGACAGTGTTTCGTGACCAGACGGCCCAGGCGACGCGAGCGAGCTTGTTGGCAAGGGCGGTGGCGGTGCGGTTGTGACCGCGGCGTTTCTCGACTTCGAGGGCCCAGGACTGGATGCGATCGGGGTTTTTGGAGCGTTTGGCGGCGAGAAGGACGGATCGCGCTCCGTGGATGAGAAGAGTTCGCAGGTAGGAGTCGCCGCGTTTGGTAATGGCGCCCAGATGGCGATTGTTACCGCTGGAGAACTCTTTGGGGACCAGGCCGAGGAAGCAAGAGAGCCGCCGGCTCGAGCGGAAGCGGGAGGCCGAGCCGACAAAACCGAGCAAGGCGGTGGAAGTCAGGAGCCCGATGCCGGGGATCGATTGAAGGCTTTTCGCTGCGTCAATGTCCTTCGAGATCACCGCGAGCCGGCGATCCCCCATCCGAATGTTTTCCGTAAGCTTTCGGACCTCGTCGCAGAAGGCCAGAAGGATCGGATGAAGGTCTTTGGGTATGGCATCGGAGGCCAGCGCCTCGGAGACGGCGGGCAGGACGTATCGAGATCCCTGCGGGATGGTGACGCCGAGCTCGCGCAGGATGCCGCGCAGGATATTCAACCGAGCCGTGCGTGTGGTGATCCACGCGGAGCGCGAAGAGTGGAGAGCGGTCAGGACATGCTGGCCCACTGTTTTGACCGGCACGGGGAGGATCTGGTTGTTGCGCCCGGCTTCCAGCAAAGCATCGGCGTCGGCACGGTCGGTCTTGTTGCCGAGGCGATAACGGCGGACGTGGTGAGGAGGAAGAAGCACGACCTCATGGCCGAGGCCCTGGATCTCTCTTGCCCAGTGGTGTGCCGATCCGCAGGCTTCCATCAGAACCTTAGCCGAGGGTTGGTTAGAGAAGAAAGAGATCATCTGGCTTCTGGTCAGCCGGCGTCTCTGGCAGACGCGCCCCGGTTGCTTCGAGACGGCGATTTCGAAGACGGACTTCGCAAGATCAACGGCAATGGTCGTAGAATCACTCACGGACTTCTCCTTTCATGAAGCTGACCGATCAACCCGGAACAGCCTGGCACAACGATGCCGCACCATGCGGGGAGGAGTCCATCTCATCATTGCAGCGGGCGGCGGGCCTGCGGATTGCCGTAGCTAAAGCCGGGTCGTCGAGCACCTGAGCAAGAGATGTCAGTTCGTCAGTGGCTCTCTCGAATACCCCGAAGCGCACGGATTGGCGCGGGCGTGACATGTGCAATTGTTCTTCTGCCGCTTGGGGCATTTCTCATGTACGCGGGGTTGGCTATTGGCAATGATTTGGCAGACAGGGGGCGATCAACGGGAATTCTCGGAATGCAGGAGCTCTGGCCGTTCCTCGGCCTCACACTCTATGCCCTCGTGATCGTCGCGACGCCGGTGTCTGTCGGCGGCCTGATCGGCTGGGGGATCGATCGAGCGTTCAAGGCCGCGCGAGGCAGGGAGACGCGTAAGCAGAAACGTGGCCGGTGTCCGGTGTGCGCCCACGAATTTGACTATTACCTCGTGCATGACGGCTTCAGCGACACGGCACACGCATACTGCGATCGCTGTGGCGCGACGGCCCTTCTGGATATGTGGTTCCCACGCATTCCACCCGCCGCGGATCTAAGGGTTCACCAAGCCATCTCAAAGGCGGTCGAGCCATGGCTGTCGCCGTGCCAGTGCGGAGGCACCTTTCGCGCTGACGCCTCTCCTCGGTGTCCAACGTGTGGCGCACCGTTGGGGGCCGAAGAATGCAGAGGTTTTATCGAGCGCAATGCCGAAGGAACAAAGAAGGGGTGGCGGTGGCAGGGCAAATGGGTGGCAACCTACGCGATCGTCGTGGCGAACCGTGTCGTCTATGACAATTGGATTACCGAGAGCGTGGCACATGGCTCGAAGGCATAACACCGGCGTGCAGCGGGTTTCGCTACGCTCGCCGCTGATGCGCAAGTCGTTAGGCAGTCAACGCAGGTCCAAACAGCTGAAAAGGAGTGCGCCCCATGAAGCATAACGATCTCTTGAGTTTGACGTCGATACTCTCCGTGCTTCTGCTTGCCCTGCATATTTCGCAGGACATCGTCTTCGGGTTCGACCGCGCAGGGCTCAATCATCTTGTCGGCGTTGCGATCTTGGTCGTCGTTGTCTGCGGCGCCGTGCTGCTCCGAGAACGGCGATTGGGCAAGGTGATCATGCTGCTTGGCGGCGTGATGGCCGTCGGGATGCTGCCTCTGCACATGCGGAATGGATTGCGCCCGGAGTTTCTCGAGAAGAGCGGCGCCCTGCTGTTCATCTGGACGCTCTATGTCCTCGGAGTCATCGGCGCGTTCTCGATTATCCTGGCGATCCAGGCGTTGTTCGCTCGGCGGATCGCTTCGTGAAGAACCGCTTGCAGCGGACGTCGCGCCTGCGGCCTTGCCGCCCCTGAAGCCGGGCCGTTAGCCCTCTTGATGCATCGTCATCCAGCGTTTCGTTCTCGCCCTGCGCTCGCCCAGTTCGCCAAGAGTGGTTCATGGGAGACCGCTTTTTCCTTTGATCATCTGTGCGTCCCGACGCAGGCCGCATTGCTGGCGTTTCTCGATTCCACGGACGAAGTCGCCTTCGAGGTCTTCTTCGGTGATGCCTTCTTTGGCGTGCGCCTCGAAGGCCATGCAAGCCTCGTCGCTCAATTGTCGAGCGCCTGTGTCGAGGCATTTTCCAGTTCACTCGATGGCACGACGTTCTTCGAGAGCCTTCAAGACGCTGGTGGCTGGAAAGGCCTTGGTCATACGATTTCATTCACAGAAATTGGCGCCGTAAACGCCTGGCGCTCCGTGGGCTCATTCCGCATGCCGCCGCCTGACCAGGCGCTACTCCATCTGCAGGAGCTATGGCCGCTCATATCCAGTACGCCACTCGCCCACGACATCGACCACAAGAAAGCTCTCGAGTTCGCATATGAGCATCCCGTCAAGCATTGGTTTGCGCTGCCAGTCAGCCGATCCATTGCACCGCTCACCATTTCACACGCGATGCTCCGGCAGGCTCTTGAATCCGTCCTTCACCGAGAGGGCTAATCCTTCCTTCAAGCGGACGTGCGCGCCGAGGCTATCGCCCCCGGCGGACGTCAGGCGGCCGGTGTCGGCGTGTTCTCGGGGGCCGGGGCGGGCGGGGGAGGCGCGGGCGGAGCGGCCGGCGGACGCTTCGCCGCGTCGTCCTCGAATTCGGTCTTGCAGAAACAGCACTTGACCTTCGCGCCCGGGAGCGACTCGGGCCGCCAGTACGGGAACTTCTTCTTGCAAGACGGGCAGCGGAACGTTTCGCGTTTGCCTTCGATTCCGTTCATCGAGGCTGATCGTAGCACTACAATTGGCCGCGATGAAGCGCCTCCTGATCGCGAATCGAGGAGAGATCGCCGTGCGGATCGCGCGGACGGCGCGGGAGCGCGGCGTCGAGACCGTCGCGGTGTATTCGACGGCCGACCGCGAAGCGCCGCACGCGCTCGCGTGCGATTTCGCCGTCGAGATCGGTCCGCCTCGAGCCTCGGAGTCGTACCTGTCTTTCGAGAAGATCCTGGATGCCGCGCGCCGCACGAAGGCCGACGCGATTCACCCGGGCTACGGCTTTCTGTCGGAGAACGCGGACTTCGCGGAGGCGGTCGGGTCGGCCGGGCTCACGTGGGTCGGCCCCGACCCGGCGTCGATGCGGGTCATGGGCGACAAGATCTCCGCCCGGGAGGCCATGCTTCGCGCGGGAGTGCCGGTCGTTCCCGGTTACCAGAGCCCGAACGCGACGGATTCGGATCTGGCGGCGGCGGCCGGAAGAGTCGGCTTTCCGCTCTTCGTGAAGGCGAGCGCCGGAGGCGGAGGAAAAGGGATGCGCCGGGTCGCGAGCCGCGAGGAGCTCCCGGCCGCGATCGAAGCGGCGCGCCGGGAAGCCGTCGCGGCGTTCGGGCGGGGAGACGTGTATCTCGAGAAGGAGATCGAAGGGCCCCGCCACGTGGAATTCCAGATTTTCGGCGACCGGCGCGGCACCGTCGTCGCGCTCGCGGAGCGCGAGTGCTCGATCCAGAGACGGCACCAGAAGATCGTCGAGGAAGCGCCCTGCGCCGCTCTCGACGCCGGCCTCGAAAGAGAATGGCCGAAGCGGCCGCCGCCGCAGGCCGATCCGTGTCGTATGTAGGGGCGGGGACGGTCGAGTTTCTGCTCGACCGGAAGAAAGAGTTCTCGTTCCTCGAGATGAACACGCGCCTGCAGGTCGAGCATCCGATCACGGAGGAGACGCTCGGCATCGATCTCGTCGCCGCGCAGCTTTCGGTCGCCGACGGAGAACCGCTTCCGCCGGCATGGGAGGGCGTCGTTCCCCGAGGCCATTCCCTCGAATGCCGGGTCTCCGCCGAGGACCCCGAGACGTTCCTGCCCCGGACGGGCGACGTGCTCGCGTACGAGGAGCCGTCCGGGCCCGGAGTCCGCGTCGACTCGGGAATCGCGGAGGGGTCGGCCGTGGGCATCCACTACGACCCGCTCCTGGCGAAGGTGATCGTTCGCGCCGAGACCCGGGGCCGCGCGATCGCGCGGATGCAGCGGGCGCTTCGAAGTTACGTGATCCTCGGCGTCGAAACGAATCTCCCGCTTCTCCGGCGCATCCTCGAGTCGGAAGAGTTTGCGTCGGGGGCGATCGACACGGCGTTCCTCTCCCGGCTGCCCCCGGCCGCGCCGCGCCCGGCCCCGCCCCCGGCGGCCGCCGCGGCGGCAAAGATCGCCGAGCAAGCGAATCCGGGAAAGTTCCGAAAGCCGGCATCCCGCCCCGATCCGTGGGCGCGCGGATCCGGCTGGAGGCTCCGATGAAGGAGTCGCCCGAAGGCGAGGCGATTCTCGTCGCGGGAAAGGTCCGCGCCCTCGACTTCGGAGGGCGAAGAGTGGCCGTGCGCGCGGTCGCGTCTCGCGGCGGCGTGCTCGTCTGGTGCGAAGGGGAGACGTATGCGTTCGGCGCGGCATCCGCGACGAGCGCGAGACCCCGAGCGGCATCCGAGGAATCGGGCCTGAGGGCTCCGATGCCGGGCAAGATCCTCCGGGCGCTCGTCCGCGAGGGGGACGAGGTGGCGCGCGGCGCGACGCTTCTCGTTCTCGAGGCGATGAAGATGGAGCACGAGATCAAGGCTCCGCGGGACGGCCGGGTCGCGCGGTTGCCGTTTCGCGAGGGCGACCAGGTAGAGTCGGGCGCGAAACTCGTCGAATTCGCGCCATAATGCACGCGGTGGAACGACACGACGAGTCGATCCGGCGCCCGGACTATCCGTCCCGGGTTTCGGTGTACGAGGTCGGCCCGCGCGACGGCCTGCAGAACGAGAAAGAGACGGTCCCGACCGCGGCAAAGATCCAGTTCATCGAGAAGCTCGCCGACTCGGGGCTTTCGGCGATCGAGTTGACCTCGTTCGTCAAGCCGTCGGCGATCCCGCAGCTCGCCGACGCGGCGGAGGTCGTGAAGGGAGTTCGCCGTCGAAGCGGCGTCCGGCTTCCGGTGCTCGTGCCCAACCTCAAGGGATTCGAGGCGGCCCGCGCGGTAGGCGTGCGCGAGGTCGCCGTCTTCACGGCCGCGTCCGAAACTTTCAACCGCAAGAACATCAACTGCGGGATCGAGGAGTCGATCGAGCGCTTTCGCCCGATCGCCGCCGCCGCCGCGCAGGACAAGATTCGCATCCGCGGCTATATCTCGACCGCGTTCGGCTGTCCGTACGAGGGGAAGATCGAGCCCGAATCGGTGCGGGAAGTCGTGCACATGCTGCTCGACCTCGGCATCGAGGAGATCTCGATTGGCGACACGATCGGCGTCGCGACGCCGAACCAGGTCTACGACGTGATCGAGACCCTCTACGCGTCGGGCGTGTCGCGCGACGTCGTTGCGCTCCATTTCCACGACACCCGGGGGACCGCGCTCGCGAACGTCTGCGCCGGGCTGGACTGCGGCGTGACGATGTTCGATTCGTCGGCCGGAGGGCTCGGAGGCTGCCCCTACGCTCCGGGGGCGTCGGGGAATCTCGCGACGGAAGACCTGCTCTATCTTCTTGAGGGATTGGGGATTCGAACGGACGTTTCGCTTCCGGCCGTGGTCGAGGCGAGCCTCTTCCTGGCGCGCCAGATCGGGCGAAAGCTGCCCTCGCGATACCTCGCGGCGGCGGGACTCGGAATCGGGGGGGAAGTTTCGGTTGACACCGGCGGGGGGGCGCGGTAAATTTTTTAATGACAATGGTTTCCGAGGCGAGAGAAAGCGCATGAAGGCGCGAAGGTAAAGATGCCCAAATCGATTCTTCTGGCCGACGACTCGCTGACGATCCAAAAAGTCATCGAGTTGACCTTTTCGGACACGGATTACGAGCTCACCACGGTCGGCAACGGCCTGGAGGCGATCGCCGCGATCAACCGGAGCCGCCCCGACCTCGTGATGGCGGACGTGGTCATGCCGGGAAAGAACGGCTACGAGGTCTGCGAGACGATCAAGACGAATCCTTCGCTCGCCGACATTCCGGTCATCCTCCTGTCGGGAACCTTCGAGCCGTTCGACAGCGATCGCGCCGAGCGCGCGCGGGCGAACGCGATCGTGACGAAACCGTTCGACTCGAAGAACCTCCTGGCGCAAGTGGAATCGCTGCTCGGTTCGCGCGGTTCGCCGACGACGGTCGCGGTTCCCGTTTCCGCGGGCTCGCAGCAATCCACCGCGGAGATCCCCGCGGCGCCCGCGCCGCCGCCGTCCTCGGCCGAGACGGTCCAGATCCCCTCGACCCTGACGCCCGCGGACGGCGCCTCGTTCCGCGCCTCCTGGATCGCCGCGAAGCCCGTCGCCGAGATCGCCGAGATGACGTTCGACGGTTCCGCGGACTTTCCCGCGCCGTCCCTTCCGGACGAAAAGAAGGCGGCTCCGCCGGACGAGTCCCCGAAGCGGAAGATCGAGCCGGTGGAATTCGACATGGACGACTCTTCGCCGTTCGGCAAATCGGTCCCGAGCACGCCGTTCGCGCAGGAGCGCCCGCTCCAGGAAGTCTTCTCTCCGTTTCCGGAGCGGGACAACGTGTTCGAATTTCCGGTCTCCGAGCCCGCCGCGGGCGAGGCGGCCGCCGCTCCCGCGGGGAAGGGGCCGGGCCCCGACGACGTCACGCAGGAGATCCCTCCGCTCGCCGGTCTCTCCGAGGATGATTTTCCTCCTGAACCGATCTTTCTCCAGCCGTCGGCCGCCGAGCCGGAGCCCGCCGGGGAATCGACCGCGGCGCGGACGAACCGCGAGGAGATCGAGAATCTCGCCCAGAACGCCTCGATCTCGGATCTTGCGAGTCTCGTGAGCCGCGTTTCGCCGCCGGCTGCGATGTCCGACGAGGACGTCGAACGGGTCGCGCGAAAGGTCGTCGAAATCCTCTCCGACAAGGCGGTGAGGGAAATCGCGTGGGAAGTCGTGCCGGACATGGCGGAAATGGTCGTGCGCAAGCGCTTGCGCGAGCTGGAAGCCGAATCCGGCGAACCCGACTGACAAGTGCCCCCCTCCGCCGATCCCCTCTCGAAGACGTTCGAGCCGTCCTCCTTCGAAGAGAAACAATCCCGCCGGTGGGAGGAGGCCCGAGCCTTCGAGCCGTCCGGGAAGCCGGGCGATCCGCGCTTTTCGATCGCGATCGCCCCTCCCAACGTCACGGGAAAAATCCATATCGGACACGCTCTCGAGAACTCGCTGGCAGACGTCGTCGTGCGCTGGAAGAGGATGCAGGGGTTCCGGACGGTGTGGGTGCCCGGGATGGACCACGCCGGCATCGCGACCCAGATGGTCGTCGAGCGCGCTCTCGCGAAAGACGGCGTCGACCGCCGGGCGATCGGGCGGGAGGCCTTCGTCGAGAAGGTCTGGGAATGGAAGCGCGATTCGAAGGCCTCGATCCAGAACCAGCTGAACCGCCTCGGGTGTTCCCTCGACTGGAGCCGCGAGCGGTTCACGCTCGACGAGGGGCTGTCCCGGGCCGTTCGAAAGGTGTTCGTCGACCTCTATCGGGACGGATTGCTCTATCGCGGGCGTTACGTCGTCAACTGGTGCCCGCGCTGCGGCACGGCGGTTTCCGATCTCGAAGTCGTCCATGTCGAAACGAGGGGAAAGCTCTACTTCATCAAATACGACGTCGAGGGTGACTCCGTCGGCGCGATCGTCGCGACGACGCGCCCCGAGACGATGCTCGGCGACACGGCCCTCGCGATCGCGCCCGAAGATCCGCGAACGCGCCGGCTCGTCGGAAGGACCGCGATTCTCCCGATTCTGGGCCGCCGTCTGCCGGTCGTGGAGGACGACTTCGTCGACCGGGAATTCGGTTCCGGCATCGTGAAAATCACTCCCGCGCACGACCCGAACGATTTCGCGTGCGCGACCCGACACGGCCTTCCGTCGGTGACGGTCATCGGCCCGGACGGAAAGATGACGGCGGAGGCGGGCCCGTACGCCGGCCTCGACCGCTTCGAAGCGAGAGCGAAGGTCGTCGAGCAGCTCACCACGGAAAAGCGGATCGTGGACGTCCAGGAGCACGTGCATTCCGTCGGACACTGCCAGAGGTGCGATACCGTGATCGAGCCGTACCTCTCGAACCAGTGGTTCGTCCGGGTCCAGCCCCTCGCGGAGCCCGCGATCCGCGCGGTCGAGGACGGCTCGATCCGGTTCGTCCCGGAGAATTGGACGAAGACGTATTTCGAGTGGATGCGCAACATCCACGACTGGTGCATCTCCCGGCAGCTGTGGTGGGGCCACCGGATCCCGGCCTACTATTGCGACAGGGGCCACGTGATCGTCTCGGAAACGGCGCCCGCCGCGTGCGGCGAGTGCGGCTCGGCGACCCTGACGCAGGACCCCGACGTGCTCGACACCTGGTTCTCCTCGCAGCTCTGGCCGTTCTCGGTCTTCGGCTGGCCGGAAGACACGAGCGATTTTCGCGAGTTCTATCCCACCGACTTGATCATCTCGGGATTCGACATCCTTTTTTTCTGGGACGCGCGAATGATCATGGCGGGACTCCGCTTCACCGGGAAGCCGCCCTTTTCGTTCCTGCACCTCCACGGGCTCGTGCGCGACGAAAAGGGCGAGAAGATGTCGAAGACCCGCGGCAACGTCATTGACCCCCTCGACGTCATCGCGGAGTTCGGGGCGGACGCCGTGCGCTTCACCCTGCTTTCTCTCGCCTCCCCGGGACGGGACCTGCCGCTGGCGAAGAGCCGGATGTCGGGGTCCCGGGCCTTCCTCACGAAGCTCTGGAACGCGACGCGGTTCGTTCTGTCGCAGACCGAGGGCTCCGCCGGCGGCGGGCTCCCGGATGGACCGCTCTCGATCCTCGATCGGGGTCTCCTGGCGCGGCTCCATCAAACCGTCGAGGCGGTGGGCCGACAGCTCGAGGAGTTCCGGTTCGACCTCGCGGCGTCGAGCCTCTACGAGTTCGTGTGGAGGGATTTCTGCGACCGCCACCTGGAAATGGTCAAACCCCTCCTTTCGGGGAAGACGGGCACCGACGCCGATCGCGAGGCCTCCCGCGGCGTCCTCGTTTCGTGCCTGCGGACGGTCGTGGCGCTGCTGCACCCGTTCGTTCCCTTCCTGACGGAGGAGATCTGGGAGCGGATCGGGGACGGCTCCCTGCTCGCCGTTTCGAAGTTCCCGGCGCCCGATCCGCGATTCGCCGACGCCGGCTCCGCGGAGACGGTGCAGCTCCTGGCCGAGCTCCTGACCCGGGTTCGCACTTTCCGCTCCGAGCGGAGCGCGACCCCGACGGAGCCGGTGGAGCTTCGGATCGTGCCGGGGTCTCCGCGCGAGGACGATCTCCGCGCGCTCGCGCCCGTCCTCACGGTGCTCGGCCGGCTGTCGGCGCTCGAGTTCGCGACGACCCAGAAGGACGATTTTCGCGACGTCGTGGCCGGCGCCTCGGTCGGCCTGAAGTTCGCCCGGAAGGAGGGCCCCGCCGACGTCGCGGGCATTCGCCGCGAGCTCGAGAAGCTCGACTCGGAAATCGAGGCGCTCTCGGACAGGCTTCAGAACCCCGACTACCTGGCGAAAGCGCCGGAAGCCGTCGTGCAGAAATCACGGCAGAGGCTCTTCGAGATGGAAAAACGGCGCGCCGCGCTCGGGGGAGGCCAGGGGTGATCCGCTTCTTCGACGAGCCGATCGACGTTGCCGGTTTTCGGAATCTGCGGAATTTCGTCCTCACCCCGCTTCTCCCTTCGACGAATGCGGCCGGACGCGGCTGGATCGACTACGCCGACCGCGAAGAAGTCGGCGTCGAGCCTCTTTCGATCTGCGCTCTGGAACAGACGGAGGGCCGGGGCCGGCGGGAGAGAGTGTGGCGCTCGCCCCGCGGGGGCCTGTACATGACCTTCGTCTGGAAAGTTCCTCCCGGGACGTCGCTCGCCCATGTGCCGCTCGCTGCCGCGGTCTGGGCCGCGGAAGCATGCACGAAAGCGTTCGGCCTGGCCGTCGCCCTGAAATGGCCGAATGATTTGATCTGCGGGGGAAAGAAGCTCGGCGGGATCCTGACCGAAGCGAAGACCCGGGGAGAGGACACGCACGCCGCCGTGGGATTCGGAATCAACGTGTTCGAGAACGCCGTGACCGAGGCCGAGGCTGGCGCGACGTCCGCGCAGCGCGAGTCGGCCGAACGCCCGTCGATCGCATCCGTTTTCCTGGAGCTCTGCGGGGAGTTCGACCGGTACCTCGACAACCCGGCGAGCGCGACGGCGGTCGCGGAGTGGAGCCGCCGCACCGTTCATCGCGCCGGCGACCCGATCCGGGTTTCGCTCGATCCCGAAGGGTCCGAGCCTCCGGTGGAGGGAACCTTCGGGGGACTCACGGAAGAGGGCTTTCTCCGGCTGAAGACCGAAGCGGGCGAGCGCGTCGTCACGTCCGGAGAGGTGCGGTCGTGGTGAGCCTCCTCGTCGTCGACGTCGGAAATACGAACACCGTCCTCGGCCTCTACGAGGGGACGGAGCTCCGCGCCGACTGGCGGCTCGCGACCCGCCGCGACGCGACGGCCGACGAGATCGGCATTTTCGTGCGCGGCCTGCTCGAATCGGCGGGCGCGAAGGTTTCCCGCGCGATCGTCGCGACGGTCGTGCCCTCTCTCCATTTCCCGTGGAAGAGCGCTTTTCGGCGCTACTTCCGCGTCGAGACGCTCTTCGTCGAGCCGGGGATCAAGACGGGAATGCCGATCCTCTACGACAACCCGCAGGAGGTGGGAGCCGACCGGATCGTCAATGCGGTCGCGGCGTTCGAGAAGTACGGCGGCCCCTGCGTCGTCGTCGATTTCGGGACCGCGACGACGTTCGACGTCGTGAACGCGGCGGGAGAGTACGCGGGCGGCGTGATCGTGCCGGGCGTGATGATTTCCGCCGAGGCCCTCTTCTCCCGCGCGGCGCGGCTCTCGCGAGTCGAGATCCGCAGGCCCGATCGCGTCGTCGGGACGACGACGGCGGGATCGATCCAGTCGGGGCTCTTCTTCGGCTACCTCTCGCTCGTCGACGGGCTGATCGACCGCATCGCGGCGGAGCTGGGGACGGCGCCGGCCGTCGTCGCCACCGGAGGGCTCGCGGACCTGCTCGGCCGGGCCTCCGAAAAAATCCAGCACGTCGACCCCCATCTGACACTGGAAGGCCTTCGGCTTCTCGATGAACGAAACCGATCCCGCCGCTGACGCGGCCGCCCGCGACTATTTCACGGCGATCGAAACCGAGTTCATCCGGCGCCGCGGCAGTCCTTTTCTCCTCTCTCCGAAGGACTTCGAGCTGATCCGGCGCTGGCGCGAGCTCGGCATCCCGGCGGACGACGTTTGCCGGGGTATCGCCGACGCGTTCGACCGCCGGGCCGAGAGGGGAGCCCTTTCCCGCATCAACAGCGTCTCGTATTGCGAGGGCGCGGTCCTCGAGGCCTGGGAGACAAACGCCTCCGCGCGGGTCGGCAAGGTCCGCGCCGGATCGGAGGAAGGCGACACCGAGTCGGTTCTCGATCGGCTCTCCGACGCTCTGACGCGATCCGCCGCCGGGAATCCCGCCGCGTCGGATGCCATCGGGAACGCCGTGAAGGCCGTTCGAAAGCTCCAGGGCGCGGGCCGGTCGGCGGAGCAGATCGAAGCTTCTCTGGCCAGGCTCGAAAAGAAGCTTCTGAAAGAGGCCGCCGGTTCGTTGCCGGACGGGGTCATGGCCGAGATCGAGGCCGAGGCGGACCGCCGGCTCTCGGGCGACCGGGAAGCGATGGAAGCGCGCGCGTTCCAGCGCACCCGCGACGTTCTCGTCCGGCGAAGGCTGCGGCAGGTGCTGGGAATCCCGCGGCTGTCGCTTCTGGGATGAGCCGAGTCGTTCGGCTCGAGATCGAGCGCCTCGCCCCGACGGGAGAGGGCGTTGCCCGTCTTTCGGGAAAAGTGGTCTTCGTCGAAGGCGCTCTTCCCGGCGAGCGGATCGACGCCGAGATCTTTGCCGAGCGATCGCGTTTTGCGCGGGCCCGCACCCTGTCCGTCGAGCTTGCTTCGCCCGACCGGCGCGCGGCCGACGCGCACTCGGAGCGGTGCGGGGGAACCGACTGGGCGCACTTCGACCCGGCCGCCGCGCGGGCCGCGAAGCGCGAGTTGTTTCTCGAGACGATGTCGCGGATCGGGGGAGTCTCCGCCGCGGCCTTCGGCGCGCTGCCGATCTCGGAGTCGCCGCTGGAGTACCGGCTTCGAAACCAGTTTCACGTTCAGGGCCGACGGGCGGGATTCTTCGAGCGCCATTCCCACGCGATCGTGCCGATCGACGGGTGCGAGATCGTTTCCGCGCCGGCGCGGGAGCTCCTCGCGGAGCTCGCGCGGAGCAACGGCGCCGCGGACGATGTCGTCGAGACGATCGACAGCGTCGAAACCGTCGAAACCGGAGCGGGACACGAGATCGCGCTCTGGAATCGGACGCGGGAGGAGCCCGTGGGCACGAACCGGGCCGTCGAGATTCGTTCGGCGTCGGCGTCGGCGTCGTTCTCGGTCTCCCCTCGCTCCTTCTTCCAGGTCAACCGGTTTCGGTTTCCGCACCTGTTCGAGGAGGTCCGGGACCGGGCCCGCGCGCTCGGCGGGGCGACGGCCCTGGACGCGTATTCGGGCGTCGGCTTTTTCACGCGCGCCCTGGCCGACGCCGGTTTTCGCGTGACCGCCGTCGAGGGCTCCGCCGAGTCCGTCGCCTTCGCCCGCGAGAACCTCCTCCGGCACACCGACCCGGCAGCGGCCGAGATCGTCGCGTCGAGCGTGGAGTCGTTTCTCGAACGGTCGCCGGCTTCGTTCGATCTCGTTCTCGCCGATCCGCCCCGGGCGGGCCTGTCGGATCACGCCGCCGAGATCGCCCGGCGCGCGCGATCTGCGATCTTCTACGTTTCCTGCGATCCCGCCTCGCTCGCGCGCGACCTGCGAATCATTCTGGCGCTCGGCTTCGAAGTGGAATCGGCGCATCTCGAGGATTTCTTTCCCCTGACTCATCGGGTGGAGGCGTTCGTCTCCCTTCGGAGGCGGCCGTGATCCGTCCCGTCGCTCGCGCCGGCGCCGCTCCGGCGTTCGTCGCCGCGATCGCCTGCGCGTTCGGAATCTGGGCGGGCGCGTGGAGCACTTTTGGTGGCGCGCTCGCCGCGCTCCTTGCCGTCTTCTGCGCGGGAATGGTTCTGGCGGCGCCGAGCGAGCGGAGTCGAATCTTCCTTCCGCTGGCCTTCGCCGCGGCCGGCTTCTCGGCCGGCCGTCTGCGGATCGCGGCTCCGGCCGAGGCGGCCTCCCGGGCTCTGCAGGGGATCGACCGGTCCCGGCCCGCGGAATGGAGCGGCCGGATCGAAGGGTTCTGGACCGAGGCGGAACACGGGCGATTCACGACGGTTCGCCTCGACCGGTGCCGGCAGGGGACTGTCGAGTTTCCGTTTCGCGCCCCGGCGAGGATCTGGGTGTCGGGCGAAGCGCCGCCGCCGGCGCTACGCGGAGACCGGTTCCGCGCGACGGCCGTGATCGCGCTTCCCGATCTGCCGGCATCGCGCCGGGATCTCGCCCAGCCGTTCACGGAATACTCGCTCTCGGTCAAGAGCGCGATGCTGATGGAGCGGAAGGGGCGCACGGCGCTCTCCTGGATCTCTCTTCCCGACGAACGGCTCGCGCGCCTCCTTTTCCGATCCGGCCTGCCGGCGGAAACCGTCCAGCAGCCGGTCGCCGCCCTCCTTCTCGGGCGGCCGGCCGCGCTCGACCGGGGGCTCGCGGGAGACTTCCGGCGCGGCGGCTTGCTGCACGTTCTCGCGATCTCGGGGCTTCACGTCGCTCTCGTGGCCGGTTTCGTCTTTTTCCTCCTCGGAGCGACGCGCCTGCCGCGGCGATTCCGCGACATCGCGGCCGGCGTGGCGGTCCTCGGATTCGCGCTCGCGGTCGGCGGACGGATGCCCGTGCTCCGCGCCGCGCTGACGATCGCGGTGTTCCTGGCTTCGAGACTGCTCGAAAAGCCGGTCTCGCCGCTGCAGGCGATCGGTCTCTCCGCGATCGCCGTTCTCGCGATCGACCCTTCGGAATTGTGGCGGGCGGGGTTCTTCATCACCTACGGCGCCGCGATCGGAATCGCGCGGCTCGGCCCTCTCCTCGCTCGCGCGCTGCGGGCGCTTCCGGCGGGTATCCGGCTGCCCCTCGCGATCGGGCTGGCCGCTCAGGCCGCGGTCGCGCCGATCCTCCTGTGGCGATTCAACCTCGTCACGGCGCTCTCCTGGCTCGCCGCTCCAATCGCCATTCCGCTTGCGGCCGCCTTCCTCGTGTTCGGAAGCCTGTTGCTGGCGCTGCTCGCTCTGCACCTCTCCCCGTCGGCGCCGGCCGCGGCACTGGTCGCGTGCGAGTGGCTGCTGCGCAGGCTCGCGTCCGCGACGTCGAAGGGGACCTTTCTCGCGGCGACTCCCTCGCTCGCGGCGATCGCGGCGCTCGTCGGTCTTCTTTTTCTCGCGACCCGGCGCAGCCCCGCCGCGCGAACGGCCGGAATCGCCGGCTACCTGGCGCTCTTCGCGTTTCTCGCCTGGAGGACGCCCGCCGAACCGGGTCGCTGCGATTTCTCGGTCGAGGGCCTCGACGTCGGGCAGGGGGACGCGTTCCTCCTTCGGTCCGGCCGCTCGGCCTTTCTGATCGACGGCGGCGGCCGGTTCGAAGCGACCGACGAGGATTTCGGGAGGGCGAGGCTCCTTCCGAAGCTCCTCGATCGCGGAGTCGTGCGGCTCGACGGCGCGCTGCTCTCGCACCCGCACCCGGATCACGCCCTGGGGCTGTTCTCGGTCGTCCGCGAAATTCCCGTCGGCACTCTGTACGTCGGCGAAGGCCCGGACGAAGGAGATCTCGAGCGCCGTCTCGAGGCGGCGGCGTTGGAGCGCGCGGTTCCCGTTCGGACGCTTCGCACCGGTGACGTCGTCCCGTGGGGCGGGGGCCGGCTCCGCGTGCTTCGCTCCGGGGGCCGGCCTTTCAAGCTCGACCCGGTGAACAACGAGTCGGTCGTGGCGGTCTTCGAGAAGGGGACCCGCCGGGTGCTCTTCACGGGTGACGCGGGCGCGCCCGTGGAGGAAGAGTTGCTTCGCGGGCCCGGGCTGCTTCCGCGCGTCGATCTCCTCAAGGTCGGTCACCACGGGAGCCGGACCTCGTCGACGCCCGCGTTTCTCGAGGCCCTGTCGCCGCGAGCGGCGATCCTCTCCTGCGGGAGAAACAATCGATTCGGACACCCCGCGCCGGCGACGATCGCGAGCTTCTCGCGCCTGAAGATCCCGGTCTTTCGGACGGACCTCCGGTCGGACGTCGGATTCGCGGTCACCCGCGAACACCTTCTTCTCTTCGAAAGGGGCATCCCGTGAGCCTCCCGCCGCTCGTGCTCGTGCTCGGGCCCACGGCGTCGGGTAAGACGGCGGCGGCGTTCGAGATCGCGCTCGCCGCCGCGGGCGAGGTCGTGTCCGGAGACGCGTTCGCCGTTTACCGCGGCCTCGACGTGGGAACCGCGAAGCCCTCCCTCGCGATGCGCCGCGCCGTGCCCCATCATCTGATCGACGTCCGGGAAGCCGGGGAGCCCTATTCGGCGGGGCGCTGGGCGGCCGATGCCCGCGAAGCGGTCGAGCGAATCGAGGCGCGCGGCCGCGTTCCCGTGATCGCCGGCGGCTCCCACTTCTATCTCCGGGCCCTTCTCGAGGAGCTTCCGGGGGGCGCCGTCGCGTACCCGGAGCTGCGGTCGTACCTGGCCTCCCGATCGGGGCCCGACGAGAATCGAATCCGAAAGCGGGCCCTCGATTTTCTCGACCCGGAGTATTCGCGGGGAGTTCCGCCCGGAGACACGTCGCGCCTGAGCCGGGGCCTCGAGATCGTCTACGCAACGGGGCGGCGGGTGAGCGAACGGCCGCGCCCCACGCCGGAGTGGGCGCGGCGGCGCCGGATCCTCAAGATCGCGCTTCAAATCTCGCGCGAAGACATCTATACTCGAATCGACAGGAGAACCATGGAGATGTGGCGCGCGGGTTGGCCCCGGGAAGTCGAGGGTCTGCTGGAACAGAACGTGCCGACGACGGCGAATGGCTTCCGCGCGATCGGCTACAGGGAAATTGCCCGGTTCCTCGCGGGCGCCGCCTCGGAAGAAGAGACGCTCGCGGAAATCACGCGGAAGACACGGCTTCTCGTCAAACGGCAGAAGACCTGGCTCGCTTCCGAGCCCGACGTCGTGTTCGTGCCCCCGGAGAATGCCGTGGAAAGGGCGTTGCGATGGATTCGCCAGTGAACAAGGCTCCGATCAACGTCCAGGATTCGTTTTTCTACTCTCTTCGTCACGACGACTCGCTGGTGGAGGTCGTGCTGTTGAGCGGTGGAACCCGGCTCGGAAGGCTCAAGCGGTTCGACAAGTTCTCCCTCGTTCTCGAGGTCTCCGGCCACGAGGAGATGATCTACAAGCACGCGATCGCGTGCATTCGAGCCGAAGCCCACCGGCCCCCGCCGCCCGCGCCCCCGGTTCCGTGAGACTCCGCGCCCTCGGCGCGATCGTGGTGCTGGGCGTTGCTGGCGCTTCGTGCCGCTCTCCGGCCCCGGCGGGGTCGCTTCCGGCGTACCTGCTCGACCCGCGGACGGGCCTCGACGGCCCGTTTTCCGAGTCCGTGAATGAGGGCTGGAACCTTCTGCGCCGGGGCCGCCCGGCCGAAGCGCTGCGCGCGTTCCAGGCAGACCCGAAGTCGCCCGCAGCGGCCGTCGGGAGCATCGAGTCCCTCCTCGAGGCGGGCCGGATCGACGAAGCGCGCTCCGCCTGCGGGCAGACGCTCCAGGGCGGCCTCGAGACCGCGCCGGTTCTCGCCGCCTGCGGGGAAGCGGCCTCCCGGCAGGGTTCCTGGTCGGAGGCGTTCGACCTCTTCGAAGCCGCCGGCCTGCGCGCGCCGGGCTCGGGCGGTCTGAGCGAGCTCAAACGGGCCGCCGCGCCGAAAGCCGTCGCCGAGCTCGTTCGAGACGGCGAAGAGGCGCTCGGGGACAACGAGGTCGCGGAGGCCGAAAACGCGGCGGAGCGAGCTCTCGCGATCGCGCCGGGAAGCCGTCCAGCGCTCCGGCTCTCCGGAGCGTCGGCCGTCGCGCGCGACGACCCGGAAAAGGCGTTCGGCCGGTACTGGGCCGCGTGGAAGCTCGATCGCGCGGATGCGGATTCGGGCGAGAAGGCGGGAGACTTGGCGCTGAAGGTCGGGCGCTACGACGCGGGTTACGAGATTTTCGGCGAGCTCTCCCGGCACGATTCCCGCTTTCTCTCCCGCGCGGAGGAATGCCAGGAGGAGTTTGTGATTTCGAACTGGCCGTCTCCGGACCGGCAGAGCGCCCACGCCGCCCGACTGACCCGGGCCCAGGCGGCGGCGCTGCTCTGGAGGCTCCTTCCCGAGATCCGCGCGGTCCCCGTGCCGTCTTCCGCGCCGGTCGCCTCCGACATTCTCTCGCGCGCCGACCAGAAGGTCCTCGCGCACTGCCTCGGAATCGGCCTGCTCACCGTCGACGGGTCGACGCACCGGGCTCGTCCGGACGTGTTCCTGTCCCGCGCGGAGGCCGTGCGCTTCCTGCTTCGTGCGGCGGCCGTCACGGGGCTCGGCCGGGCGGCGTCGTGCGTCGACGACAGGGCGTCCGGGGAGAGCCTCCTCGCCGCGGCCGCCGAGTGCGGCATTCTGCCGGCGGGGAAGGCCTCGGCCGTCTCCGGTCGCGAGTTTCGGCGCGGGATCGCCGCGATCCTCTCGGCCGGAGGGAGGGCGCGAAAATGAGGGCGGAACGAATGCGCGGCCCGTGGACGATTCCCAATCTCATCACGCTCCTTCGCCTGGCCGTTCTTCCCGTGTTTCTCTACGCGATCGCGACGGCTCATCCGGTCGCCGCGCTCTCGCTTTTCGTTGTCGCGGGAGTCTCCGACGGCCTGGACGGATACCTCGCCCGCGCCCTCAACATGAAGTCCGCTCTGGGCGCCGTCCTCGATCCGCTCGCCGACAAGCTGCTGATGATGTCCTCCTACGTCATGCTCAGCATTCCCTCGTACCCGGCCCGGCTCCACATCCCCCTGGGCGTCACGCTCCTCGTCCTCTCCCGGGACATCCTCATGCTGCTCGTCGCCCTGCTCGTCATTCTCACGACGGGGCTCAAGGACTTTCCCGCGACGTTCGTGGGAAAGACGAACACCGTCGTTCAGATCCTCGCGGTCCTCGCGGTGCTGTGCGCCGACGTCTGGCCGCTGCCGGGCCCGTTCGTGTGGGTCCCGTTCGGAGCGGTCGCGGCGTCGACGGTCGTTTCGGGCTTCCACTACGCGGTTCTCGTCTCCCGGCGCGTTGCGGAGAAGGAGAAGGCGTGATCTCGCTGCGGCTCCTATGATTTCGCTCCGCCTCTACAGCCGGCGCGAGTGCCGTCTCTGCGAGGAGATGCAGGCGACGGTGAACCGGGCCTCGGAGGGATTTTCAGTCCGCCTCGAGATCGTCGACGTCGACCTGGATTCCGAGCTGATCGGCCATTACGGCGAGGAAGTTCCCGTTTTGTTCGTCAACGGCGAGAAGTTCGCAAAGTATAGGATTGGGGAGACCCGACTGCGCTGGAAGTTGATGCGCGAGGCGTCGAAAGCGCGATGAGCCGGCCGGGCCGGGAGGCACGATGAGCGAGTGGAAACGGATCCGGAAGGAAACGCGCCGGAAGGTGCGGGGCGGGCTGACGCAGGCGCGCCGATACGCGAAGCGTCTCGACGAGGAGACGGAGCCTCAGCGCCGGCGTCTGGGAGCGGAAGCGCGCCGGCGCGCCCCGGGATTCGCGGCGTTCGCCATCGCGACGGCGATCGAAATGATGCGCCAGCGCCGCGGTCCGGAGAGGCGTCCGCGGTCGCTCGTACGATTTGGCCAGACGGTCGTCCTGCTGGGAATCGCGGCGTTTCTGGCCGCGGTCTTCCTGAAGCCGAAGCGCTGAGTTCCTCAGGCCGGGCGCAGGGCTCGGAACCTCCCGCCTAAAACTTTGCCCGAGAAGCGGTTCGCCGAGGGATCGAATGCCGATCCGCTTGCTGGCACACCGTTTGCTTTTGGCGGTGGTTGTCCTGCTACCACAGCTTGGAAGCAGAAGGAGGATTTCGATGCGCTGGCGTGAGACCCGGTTCTTCGGGACTACTCTGGAAGTCGCGGCTCTACTCCTCGCGGTTCCCCTCTCGACTCGAGCGGCAACCCCCTCCTCCGGAACTCTCTCGGACGTCTCGGGTCCCCTGAACTACACGGCGGGGCCTTTCATGGCGGCCAACCCGACTCCGATTCCCGAAGTCGACAGCGGCCCCGAATGCAACAACCCGACGCAGCCCTGCGACGATTTCGCGCTGACCGTCGCGATGCCGGCCGGCTACGCGGCAGCTCATCCGAACGCCGCTATCCGGGTCGCGATGAGCTGGACCGACAGCGGCAGCGGGAAGTCGGACTACGACCTCTATATCTACAAAGGCACCGTCATCGGCACGAGCGGGAATCAGCCCTCCGATTTCGGATCGGTCAGCAGCGCGAACCCGGAGATTGCCTACGTGAACCCGGTCGCCGACGGCTCCGCCTCCTACACGGTGAAGATCCTTCCCGCCACGCCGACGGGTGAAACCGTCCACGTGAAGATCGATCTCCTGCCCGGTTCTGGCGGCAGGGGCGCGTTCGGAGGGCCGGACCCCGCGACACCGGGCGTTCCGCGCTACCAGAACTTCCTCGCGCCCGCGGGTTCCACGGCGGAGAGCTCGCAGGGCGAATTCAATATCGGGTTCAATCCCCGCACCGGACGCATTCTCACGATGAATATCGGGCCGATCTGGCGGCTGACTCCTCCCGAAAGACTGACGCCGAGCCTCCCGGCCTGCTGCGAGGCGCTCTGGGAGGATCGGTCGACGTTGACGACGAATACCGGCCTGGATCCGATTCTCTGGACCGATCAGAAGAGCGGGCGCACGTTCGCGTCCAATTCCACGGCCGGCGCCGATGCCGTCTATGCCTACAGCGACAACGACGGCGACCAGTGGACGGAGATCGGGGCCGGCCCTCCCGACGGCGGGGCGGACCACGAGACGATCGGAACCGGACCGTTTCCCGCAAGCCTGTCGCTTCTCACGACTCCCCTGAACCAGGGGCAGTTCGCGCTGTACTGCTCCCAGGACATCGTCGGTCCCGCCATGTGCCAGCGGAGCCTCGACCTCGGGGTCACCTGGGGTCCGGGCGTGCCGGCCTACACGGGAAGCGGCACCTTCGGTTGCGGCGGCCTCCACGGGCACGTGCACATCGCGCCGAACGGCACCGCCTGGCTGCCGGTCAGTCAGTGCACCGGGCGGCAGGGGGGCGCGACGAGCACGGACGGCGGAATCACCTGGAATGAATTCGCCGTCACGGGGAGCGTCTCCCAGGCCCAGGGCGCCGATCCCTCGATCGCGCTCGACAGCGACAGCACCGCCTACTACTGCTACGTCAATCGAGAGCCGGTAGCGGCCGGCAATCCGCCCGAAGGCCACGTCCACGTGAAAGTGAGCCAGGACGGAGGCCTGACCTGGATCAACGATTTCGATCTCGGCGCGTCGCAGGGCATCAAAAACGCGGCCGAGACTGAGGCGGTCGGCGGAAGCTCGGGCCGCGCCGCGTGCGGTTTCCTCGGGACGAACGTGAACGGCGACTACCAGGCCGACGGTTTCCCGGGAGTCTGGTACGCGTTCATCGCGACGACTTACGACGGCGGAAAGAGCTGGGTGACGGTCAACGCCACGCCGAACGATCCCGTGCAGAGCATGACCGGCGTCTGGCAGCAGGGCGGCGCCCACCCCGACCGCAACCTGCTCGACTTCAACGAAATCACGGTCGACGACAAAGGCCGCGTTCTCTACGGCTACAGCGACGGCTGCGTGACCCCGGGATGCATCGCCGGCACGGCGGCCAACGACGGCACGGCGTTCATGCGCGTCGCCCGGCAATCGGGCGGCAAGGGGCTCTTCGCGAGCCTCGACGCGGCCGAACCGGTTGCGCCGAGGCCGCCCTGTCTCTCCGGAACGCGGGATTCTTCCGCCGCGCACCTGTCCTGGAAGGCTCCCGACAACGGCGGCTCCGAAATCGTGAACTACCAGATCTTTCGCGGCACGTCCCCGGGCGGCGAGGTGCTGCTCGCGCAGACCGGAAACGTCAAGACTGCGTACAACGACGCGACGGCCGATCCCGGCGTGACGCGCTATTTCTATGTCGTCAAGGCGATCAACGCGCTCGGCTCCGGCTTTTCGAGCAACGAGGCGAGTCTCGCGGTCGTGAACCCGCCGCCCGCGGAGAACGTGTGCGCGTTACCCGGCCTGACCGAGCTCACGGACGCTTCCGGCGACACGAGCGCCGCCGAAGGCATCGTGAGCACTCCGGCGCCTCCGGGGTCCGACCTGCTCTCGTTCCAGCTCTCGCAGCCCTATTCCACCGACGGCGTCGTGCGCCTCGCTTTCACGCTCAACACGGATCCGGGGGAGTCTCCGCAGCTTCCCGGCTCCGCGTGGTACGTCGCGATGAAGATTCCCGACCCGGCTCCGGCGACGACGTTCCACTACCGCGCCGTCCACATGGCATGGTCCGGCCCGACGCCCGTCTTCGAGTCGTACACACCGAGCGCGGGCAACAACGGCGCCGTCGACGGACGTTTCGTGACTCCCGGCACGGCCGTGCCTGCCGAGGCGAGCAGTGCCTACGCTTCGCCGTTCGACACGGTCGTCATCGTCGTCAAGGCGAGCGACCTCGGCCTGGTCCCCGGAAACACGATCGCGGGATTCGTGTCGGGCGTCTCGCAGAGTACCGATGTGACGAATCTCGGCACCGGCGCCTCGTCCCTCTATGACCAGATGCCGGACAGCCTCGCGTTCACCGGTTCCTACACGGTCCGGAGCAACCAGCTGTGCAGTCCGGAAGGCCCTCCCATCGCCGTTCTCCAGGCCACTCCCAACACCGGCTGCTCGCCCCTGACCGTTTCGTTCGACGGATCGCAATCCTACGATCCGGACGGCGACACGATCGCGTCCTACAAGTTCAACTTCGGAGACGGCACGGCGACGGTCAGCCAGTCGTCCCCGACGGCGGCCCACACGTATCCTTCGGCCGGCACTTTCTCGGCGTCACTTTCCGTGAGCTGTTCCCGGGATGCCGAGAGCGTGAAGTCCGCGCAGGCTATCGTCTCGGTCGCCGCGGCGCCCGCGGCGCCGGTGATCTCGGCCCCGGCGTCGGCGAAGCCGAATCAAACCGGGTTGAAGGCGTCGGTCGCGAGCCACGCCGGGAGCCAGTACTCGTGGAGCGCTTCCAACGGCTCGATCACGGCCGGTCAGGGGACGAGCCAGGTCGCGTTCACGGCGGGAAGCAAGGGAACCGTCGGCCTTTCGGCGACCGAGATCTCGGCCGGAGGGTGCGTCTCGCCCGCGGGGCAGGCGTCGATCCCGATCGGCAAGAAGTAAGCTCGGCGTCCGCGTCCGTTTTTTCTCAGAGCTCCCCGCGCTTCGGCGCGGGGGGCTCTTTGTCGTGAGACAATTCCCCCATGGCCTGGACTGCCGCGAAGATTTCGCTATTCGCCCTGGCGGCGTCGAGCGCCGCGGGCGCGACGACGTGGCCGCAATTCGATTTCGACTCCCAGCACAGCGGAAACAACACACAGGAGTCGATGATCGACCGCACGAGCGTCACCAATCTCACGCAGCAATATCAGGTCGCGCTTCCGAGCATTGCGGACGGCGCGCCAGCTTACCTGCCCGGCGTCTCGACCTCCCAGGGAACGCTCGACCTTCTGTTTCTGACGACGAAGGCGGGTCACCTGCTCGCCATCGACGCGGCGACCGGAACGATCATCTGGTCGCACCAGTACGCCGCGGGAAGCTGCAAGATCAACAACGGCTCCAACGCCTGTTACACGACGTCGTCCCCGGCGGTGGACCCGACCGGCGCGTTCGTCTACGGCTACGGTCTCGACGGGAAGGTCCATCAATATCGCGTCGGGGACGGAGTCGAGACGACGACCGGAGGGTGGCCGCAGGTCACGACGCTCAAAGGGTTCGACGAGAAGGGATCTTCGGCCCTCTCGATCGCCGTCGCGAAGGACGGGCATGCCCGTCTCTACGTCACGAACGGCGGCTATCCCGGCGACGGGGGCGACTACCAGGGGCACGTGACCGCGATCGATCTCGCGAGCGGGGCGCAAAACGTCTTCAACGCGAACTGCAGCAATCAGGCCGTGCACTTCGTCACGACTCCGGGGACGCCCGATTGCGCCGCGGTGCAAACGGCGGTCTGGGCGCGGCCGGGCGTCATCTACGAGCCGTCGCTGGACCGGCTTTTCTTCGCGACGGGAAACGGCAACTTCGACGCCCCGAGCGTCTCGCCGCCGAACCACGACTGGGGAGACTCGGTGCTCTCGATTCGGGCGGACGGGACGGGCTCGTCGGGCAATCCGCTCGACAGCTACACGCCGACGAATTTCCAGCAGCTCGACGACCAGGACCTCGACCTCGGCAGCGCCGCCCCGGCGATTCTCCCGTCGTCGTACTCGGGCGGAGTGCTCGCGGTCCAGAGCGGGAAGGACTCGAAGCTTCGCCTGCTGAACCTCTCGAACCTGAGCGGGCAGGGCGGGATCGCCCACGTGGGCGGCGAGCTTCAGACTCGTCTCCGTCCCGCAGGGGGGCGAGGTCCTCACGCACCCGGCCGTCTGGGTCAACCCCGCGGACCAATCGACTTGGTTCTTCGTCGCGAACGGGAACGGAATCTCCGGATTCAAGCTCACGATCAACGGGGCGGGAACTCCGTCGATTGCCTCTCAATGGTCGAATTCGGGAGGCGGAACGTCCCCCGTTGTCGCAAACGGGGTTCTCTTCTACGCCGGAAGCGGAATGCTCCGCGCGCTCAACCCCGAAACCGGAGGCCTCTTCTGGAGCAGCGCGCAGATCGGCGGAATCCACTGGGAGAGCCCGATCGTGGTCGACGGTGCGGTCTACGTCACCGACGAATCTCTGCACCTGACGGCGTTCGCGCTGCCCGCGGGGCCCGGTCCGGCGCCGAACGTCGACTCTTTCACCGCGACGCCTGCGGTGCTGGGGAGCGCGGGCTCCTCGACGCTCGCGTGGGCGACGTCGCGCTCGACCTCGGTGACGATTTCCGGGGTCGCCGGATCTTTTTCTCCGAGCGGAAGCCACGGCGTGTCGGTCTCTTCGACGACGAGCTACACCCTGACCGCGACGGGGCCCGGGGGCAGCGCTTCGGCGGTCGCGACCGTCAACGTCCTGCCTCCCGGCGGCGCGGGGCTCGCGCAACCCGCCATCAGCTCTCCGACTCCCGGCCAGGTCGTCGGAACGACGAACGTGAATTTCTCCTGGGGGGCCGTCGCGGGCGCGGACGGGTACGGATTTCGAATTTTCAACGCTTCCAACGGGCAGATCGAGCTCACCGGTTCCACGAGCGGCGCGGCGTCGACTTCGACGGCGGCCGGTCTGGCCGGGGGAGCCCACACGTTCGCCGTGCGCGCCTGCGCCGGAGGGTTCGCGGACGCCAACTGCGGCCCCTACGGAACCGTCAACTTCAGCGTTCACGTGAGCGCTCCGACGTCTTCTCAGGTGAGATTCTTCACCCTGACGCCGTGCCGGATCGCCGACACCCGAAACGCGGCCGGGCCGTTCGGCGGTCCTGCGCTCGCGGCGGAAACGGGACGGGTCTTCACGCTCGCCGGGCGGTGCGGAATCCCTTCCGGGACGAAGGCCGTATCGCTGAATTTCACCGTCGTCACGCCGTCGACCGACGGGTCGCTGCAGATCAACCCGACGGGTGCGCAGCCGGGATCCGCGACCGCGATGTCGTTTCCGGCGGGGCGGGTACTGGCGAACAACGCGATCGTGTTTCTCGGGACCGACGGCGCGGTCGTCGTCACGGACGGTCAGATCACCGGCAGCGTGAATCTCGTCATCGACACGAACGGCTACTTCAAGTAGATCCTTGAATTCGAGGTCGATCGACCGGCTTCTCGCCGGTCTCGAAGAGGCGCGCGGCCGCCGGGGAGACCAGGCGGGCGTCGAATCGATTCTCTCCGCTCTGGCGCGCGCGACGATTCCCGACGCGCGCCGGCTGATCCGCCTTCACGAAGCGCTTCTCTACTTCCGCGCCTTTCCGAGCCGGAATGCAGTCGCGAAGCGGGCGGAAAAGCTGCTGGCCGGGTTCTCGGCCCGCGTCGAAGCGCTCCGAAACGCCGGAGGCGACATGTCTCCGTTCGACGATCCGGCAACCTCCGGAATCGCCGGGACTTCGGTTGCGATGTCGTTCTCTTTCGAGATGCTGCGCTGGCTCGACCGCCGCTGCGGCAGGAACGTCCGGATTGCGTGGGACGGGTCCGACAACGGCGATCGCCTCGGCGAGACGCTTCCGCGATTCGTGCCGCTTCTCGAAGAGGAATCCCTGGCCGACGCCAATGTTCCGTACGTCTCCTGGCTCGACGCGGCCCGCGGCCGGTCGAGCCCGATCGGCTGGCTGTTGCGAAAGTTCGAGGGTTTTCGAGCCTCCCGAACGGCCGCCGCGGAGCTCTTCGATTCGCTCGACCTGCCGGTCGAATGGGATCTGGGGCGGCTGCCGCTCTCCCGCACGATGCTGCGTCTTCCGTCGCCGCCCCTGTTCTGTCACGGCGGCCGTCTCGTGCCGAGCCGGGACGTGCGGATCGAATCCGCGCTGGCGGGGCCGCCGCTGCGGGTCGCGCGCCTGTCGCCGGCGGGGGCGGAGCGCGCCCTCGACGGGGCCCGGGCGGCGCTCGCGACGCGGTACCGCGAGCTGCACGGCTTCACGCACGCGGACCCGCGCACGGCGATCCGCGCGCAGGGGAGCCGGGGAATCGCGATCTACATCTTCGGCCTTCGCCCGGAGCGGCGCCTGCCGATCCGCGCCGGGTTCGCGCACCTCGTGACGCGCAACGGCGTTCCAATCGGCTACGGGGACGGCCTCGCGCTGTTCGAGCGCGCGGACCTCTCTTTCAACATCTTTCCGGAGTACCGCGACGGGGAATCGGCGTTCGTCTTCGCGACGCTGCTGAAGACGTACAACCAGTTCCTCGGCGCCACGACGTTTTCGATCGAGCCGTACCAGATCGGCGCCGAGAACGAGGAAGCGATCGCGTCGGGCGCGTTCTGGTTCTACAGGAGGCTCGGGTTTCGCCCGGCCTCGAAGGAGCTGGAGCGGCTCGCGCAGCGCGAAGAGACGCGCATCGCGGCGGACAAGTCCCATCGCACGTCTGCGGCGGTGCTGCGCCGCCTGGCCGGCTCGAACATGCTGCTCGAGACCGGGCGGTTCGGAAAAGGCGACTGGGATCGCTTCCACATCCGCAACCTCGGGCTCGCGGTCAACCGGAAGGCGGCATCCGGAACACGGACGCGGCCCTCGGACTCGGGTCTGGCGCTCGTGCTGGGAGTTGATCCCCGATCGGGGCCGCTGGAACCGTGCCGAGAAGAAAGCTCTCGCGGAGATCCTCCGGGCGAAATCGGCTCAAGTCGGAACGCCGCTATGTCCGGCTGCTGCAGAAACACGAGCGACTGCGCAAGACGATTCTGAAGCTCGGGTCGAAGCGACGGTGATCCACCGTTCGGCGCGGGCGGAACGCACCCTCTGGTAAACTTTGACCAGCAAAATGGTAGAGGGGAGTGGGAGCGTGGCGCCCGGACGCAGCGACGTTCGCATCAGCATGCTGCTGGGGCTCGTCTGCCTGCTCGTCTACAACGCGAACCTGAGGTCGATCGGCGCCGGCGACACGCTTCCGCGCCCGATACCTGCCGTTCGGCATCTGGCACTACGGCAGCGTGCTCCTCGATCCGATCCGCGACGCGACGGCCGAGGGCCAGGCCACTCCCTACTGGATCCAGACGGGTCGGAACGGGCATTCGCTGTCGTTGTACCCGGTCGTGCTTCCGGTGCTCGTCGCGCCGCTTTATCTTCCGGCGGTCGTCTACCTGAACGCTCGGCGGATGGACTCCGGAACATCTGCGGCTGCGTGGCGGCCGTGATGGAGAAGTTGACGGCCTCCCTGATCGCCGCCGCGGCTTCGAGTCTGCTCTACCTGCTCCTTCGCCGCCGGGCCCGGCCGGCGGACGCGCTGCTGCTCACGCTGGCCTTCGCCTTCGGCACGAATACCTGGATGATCGGCAGCCAGGCTCTCTGGCAGCATGGACTTGCGGAGCTCCTCCTCGTCGGCCTCCTGCTCCTGCTCACCGCGCCTTGCAGCACCCGCGCGCGCGCTGGCGGCGGGCGTGCTGTGCGGCCTCATCGCGGCCAACCGACCTCCCGATGCCATCCTGGCGGGGGCGCTCGGGCTCTTCGGTCTCTTCTGGGCGGGGCGCCGGGCGCCCTGGCTGGCGGCGGGGGCCGCCGTCCCCCTCGGCCTGGTGCTGACCTACAACCTCGCTGCGGCGGGGCACCTCGCCGGCGGCTACGGGATACCCCGGACGGCGGGGTTCTTCCACCACGGACTGTTGACCGGCGTCGCGGGCCTGCTGTTCAGCCCGACGCGCGGGCTATTCGTCTTTTCGCCGTTTCTCCTCCTCTGTGCCCGCCGGCTCTCCGGCTCCGCGATCGCGACGGCGAGCGGGATCGAACGCTGACTCTCGTCATCGGTGTCGCCGCGGTCACCCAGATCCTGTTTTACGCGAAGACCGACTGGCGGGCCGGCTATTCCTGGGGGCCGCGCTGGCTCACCGACGTCCTTCCCCTGTTGGTCTGGCTGCTCCCGCCGGCGCTCGCGGCCCTCCGTCGGCGGGCCGTGCCGCTCTTCGTGCTGGCGAGTCTGCGCCTCGATCGCGATTCAGGCGATCGGCGCGTTCTGGTACACGGGCGCGAGCGACGGGCGATTTTCGCGGTCCGTTCCGGCCCCGGAGAGATGCGGGCGGCCTGGGATCCCCGGAACACTCCGTTCATCGCCGAGCTGCGACACGAGCGGGCCTCCCCGCAGCCGGAATTCGCGAACTGGACGAGCATCTGAAGGGCGGACATCTGGCCATCGCCCGCGGGAGAAGAACGACCTCGCGGCCGCGGCCCGGAACGCGGCAGCGCTCCTCACCTCCCACCAGCAGGCGGCGGGCTTCTGGCTCACGTCCTACACGGCGACACCGCGATTCGAGAACCCACGCCCGGAGAACAACACGTTCCTCACCTCGATGATGGTGGATCTGCTCGACGCCGGTCGCCGCGGGGGCGGGCGTCGAGCGAGAGCCTCGCGCGCGCGCGCGCTTATCTCCGCGACCAGATCGAGGCGAGCGGGCTCGTGCGCTACCACGGCCGGCCCGACGGGCCGACCATTCCCGCGCTCGGTTGCGCGATCACGCCGGATGCGGACGACACCGCTCTCGTCTGGAGGATCGCGGGACGCGACCGCGGAACGCTCCTGCCGCAGGCGCTCGCGGTCCTCACGCAATACCGCACCCGCGAGGGTCTCTACCGCACCTGGCTGGCGCCGCGCGAGCGCTATGAATGCATCGACCCCGGAAAGGACCCCAACCCGGCCGACGCCGGCATTCAGATGCACGTGTTCCTGCTCCTCGCGCAGGCGGATCCGCCGGCGGCCCGCTGCCCTCTGCGGCGCTCTGCAGGGCGCGATCGGCGAGGACCGGTCTGGGTCTACTACGAGAAGGCGCCTCTCGTGCCGCTGCTGCGGCAAGCCGATCTCCGCCGGGCGGATGCCCGCTCCGCGTCCCCGAGGAGCGCGTGCGCGTCGCGGCGGCGGATCAGGAGGTCTGGCTCTCCGCGGTTCGGCTGCTCGATCGGCTGCGGAGCGGGGAGAATTCCGCTTCGTTATCGTCGGAGACGCTCTCCGTGCTCCGGGTTCTTTCGGCCGACGGGTTTTCCCTCGTCCGCCGCACTCCGCCCCTGCTGTACCACAACGATTTCACCGCGCGAACGTCCGCGCTTCTACTGGTCGGAAGACTTCGGGTACGCGCTCTGGCTGAGGCTGTACCTGGAGAGCACAGGTCGGGTTCATGGCGGGTTGGCGCATTCGTAACGCGGCTTCCGGAGCCCTTCGGCGCTATCTCTCCTGCATCCGCTACCGCGAGATCCTCCTGCTGCAGGGCTCGCCCCTGCTCGGCGCCGCCTTTTCCCTGCCGAACGCGAGCGCAGGCCGGCTCCTGTCGCTCTCCATCTTCGTGTGCGCCAGCGTCCTTCTCGTCGCCCACATCTTCGTTTTCAACGACTGGGCCGGGATGGAGGGAGATCTCAACGATGCCAACCGGGCCGCGGGGGTCTTCGCGGCGAAGGGAATTCGCCGCGAGGCGATCGGCACGCTGTGGCTCGCGCTTCTGGCGCTGAGCGTCGCGCTGTTCGGCTTCCTCGGGGTCCGCCCGCTGGCGATCGCCCTCGCGATCGCCGCCTGCAGCTTCGTCTATTCGCTGCCCGGCTCCCCGGCAAAGGGCATTCCGATCCTCGGATCGGCGATTCATCTTGGCGGGGGAATGCTCCATTTCCTCCTCGGCTATTCGCTGTTCCGCGCGATCGACGGACGGGGAATCGCGCTGGCTTCTCTTTTCGGCCTCGCCTTCGCGGCCGGACACCTCAACCAGGAAGTGCGGGACATCGAGGCCGACAGCCGGAACCGGATAAAAACGAACGCCGTGGCGTTCGGCGAGAGAACCACGTTCCTCGCCGGCCTCGCGCTCTTCACTCTCGCCTACGCGCAACTGGCCATCCTCGCGGCCGCCGGAGTGATCCCGGGCTGGCTCGGCTTGCTCGCCCTCCTCTATCCCTTGCACCTCTACTGGTCCTGGAAGACGCTCTCGGCGGGACTGAGTTTCGAAAGCATCCGCAGTTTTCAGACGCGCTACCGCGCGCTCTTCGCCGTCATCGGCGCGAGCATGGGGGCGGCGATGCTGGCCTGACGATTTCGCGCACGTGGAGTCTGTGGATCGTGCGGGCCATCACCGATCCCGATCCGGCCGCCGCCAAGCGCGCGTTCGACGCGATGATGGAGATGACGAAGATCGACATCGCGGCAATCGAGGCAGCGCCGGCGGGTCGGGCCTCTTCCCGTTTCGGCGGTCCCCAATCGGAAAGACGGAGGGCAACGGCTTCGCTCGGGGAACGTACATGGTTTGAGAGGTCCAGAACATTGTGAAACAGCCAGCAGTTACGAATTTGGCACGTCGGCGCACGACCCGGGTTCTCTTGCTCGGCGCAGTCTCGCTCGTGCTCCTCTTGGTCGGTTGTCACGATTCAAATAATCGTCACCGGCCAAGAAGTCGTCATGGGCCTCGCAGTCAAGGGGACGTATCGGCGGACCTCGCCGTACCTGTGGAGGATCTGGCCCGGTGGTCGTTTCGGTTGTTCAAACAGGGTCGGAAGTTTCAGCGGTCATACCGGGATTTGGTCATATCGAGTGTACCGCGGCGCCGGCGGGCACGCTTCCGCGGGTTACCGGCGCCACTCTGACAGTGGAGAACGTCTGCGGGCATCTCACCGAGACCTACAGCTACTTGCCCACGGATGATGGCCGGGTGCTGACGTGGTTTTTGCGGCCGAGCGCGGCGAGTCGTGCGGTTGCGGATCCGGAACGCTGGCAATTAGCCTCTAAGCTGACGCCCAAATGATCCCAGCGTCGCGGAAGGGTCCATCATTCGCCGCAGTACTAGCCTTGCTGCTGAGTTGCTGCGTAGCCTTCGCCGGTGATGCCCAGATCAAATCCCCATCGGAGTGGCGGTCGGAACCGTCCTCGTACCGGGGAGTCGAGTGGTGCGCCACGGAACAGTCGGTCCGCAAGACCTTGCCGACAGAAGAATGCAATGCCATGTCGCAGGCCGAACCCGAACATCGGTTTTGCACCGTGGAAATGCTGTTTCCAAAATCAATGGCGCGGGTGGCAGAGGTATATGAGTTCAAGAGCGATCATCTGGCGTCCGTCTCGGTCGAGTTCCGAAAGAAGTCATTTGCGAGCGCGGTGTCGCTCCTCGAGAAACAGTTCGGGCCGCCCAGCAGCGTCGCACCATCGGGCGACTTCCTCTGGCGTGGGGAGAAGGTCAGGCTGACCGCTCGACGTGATCGGCCGTCGCCGCTTGCGTGGTTCGAGGTTCTAAAGTGCCCTTAGCTTCAGCGGGCCCGGCGAGCATGTCGTTGCAGCGGACCGCGGTTCTCGCCGCTGTAGCTGGGTCGGATGGGATTCAAGCTATGGGGTGCGATGAATTGGCGCAACAGTGACTGGCAGGGCCGGCGTGATCCGTGGAACAGAGCGCCCGACCATGAGCTCTAAGATACCTGGCCCGCCGACTGCGTAAAGGCGGGTTCCGTCAGTTGAAAGGACGAGTTGAAGAATATGCGTTCGGGGTAGATTCCGCTCGATCGTCATCCAAGTCAGGCCGCCGTCAGTACTCTCGTAGGCGTCTCCGGCGCCGATTTCGCAATATCCGAAGCTTCCGGCAAAGACGTGCGAGGGGTTTCGAGGATCCACCGCCAGTGTAAGGCCGAAGGTGTCCCCCGGCGGCGTGCTCATCGGCTCCCAGGTTTCACCGGCATCTACGCTCCGAAAGAAAAGAGGCGGCACGTCGTCACTCTGCGCGCTCTCGAGGTTCAGGGCCGAGGCGGAAGACGGACAACCGATCGAGGTACCAAAAATCGCGTACACGACCGCGGAACCACTTCCCATACCGGCCAGCCCCGGAGACCAGTCGGTCAGCTGCGGGAAGCCCGTGTTGACCTCATACCAGGACGCCCCGCCGTCAGTCGTTTTTTCCATTCCAAGATAGGAGTCGCACAGATGAATGACGGACGAGGAGTCGGGATCGACGAGAAAGCCTGAAAAGTTGAGAGTCAACGGCTGATGAGTGTTCGTCGATTTCGGGCCGATCGAAACCCAGTTTGCGCCGAGATCGGTACTCTTGAGTAGGGCATCATTCGTGAGCAGGAACAGGCCCCTTGGGTTGGAAGGGTCGGGTTGGAGATCGATAACGTAGGAGTTCGGGGCCGCGGGAAAGGGAATTGGATACCATGACTGCCCCAGATCGTTCGTCGCATCGATCTCGGCCTGATTCTTAGCATAAGACGAACCGCTCGCGAAAAATGTTCCGCCGGCATATGCGCGAACGATCGTGTTAGCTGGTGAGGGAGTTCCTCTTGGGAGCCAGGTCGATCCTCGATCGTTGCTTACATAGAGGCGATCGCAATACGCATACAACTGTGACGCCTCCGCCGGATCGACAAAAATCGTCCAACAGCCTACCGCCCCCAACCCCACGCTCGCGCTTTCCCATTCCCCGCCCGAAGCCGGTGCCGGCCGTGCGGAAATCAATGACATTGCTCCGACGAAGAGTGCCAAAAGCACCTTAATCCGCCTGGATCGCGGCCCGCCGCGGCGGCTGGGTTGGTCTGTCATGATCTTGCGGAAGAAGAGAACATAGGAATACTCCCAAGGAATCACCCCACCACTGTACGTCCGAGCGCCAAGCCGCGCACTTCATTTTCCGATCTTTCACGATTTTTGGCTCTTCGGCGGGCCGGCCACAACGTGGCCGTTTCGAACGCTTCTCGGCCATTCCTCCGATGGCGACGATTTCGATGTCCTCGCTTTCCTCCGGGCGAACCAGTCTCTGGAGCGAGGCGTCGACCTGGGAGTCCGGTCTTTCTGGCGAGCGCCTCCCCTAAGGGTTAAACCCCGAGTACGTGCTGACGGACCCCGAGCTATTCACGCAGTACAGCTGACCCCACAGAGCCGCGCCCCCTGCATCCTGGGTGACGTCCAGGACACCGTTTGACAGCGACACGCCACCGAGCTGGCCGCCGATATCGGGGATGAAGAGATTCGCACACCCCTTGGAGAGAGATGGCGCATTTAGGGGGAGAAGGCAATCACTGCTGCGGTTAGAGACATTCGTGGAACCGAGTACTTGACCCGATGAATCACGCAGTGTCACCGTGGCCGTGAGGCTGATTGTACTGAAGTCGGTATCGATGCTCGTCAGGACGAGGTTGCAATGCGCCTCGTCGTTCTTCGAGATTCCGGGGAACGTGAGGTGTGTCGGCTGGGGACGTGAGAGTATCGTCGGCACGCTCAGTACTGGGAATTCTGTCTGTGCGTTCGTTCCGCGATTCACAGCGTGAACGTGGGCGACCGGAAGCTGCGTCGGTGAGCCCGGACACGCCGCGCATGACGCGATGAATAGGGTGAAGACGTGGCCCGGGCCAAGGGCGGCGATCGGAGGCGTACCGTCGGGGTTGATACCGTCGCTTGGTATCGTGAGCGTTTGGCTACCATGCGGAGGAAGTGTCGCGCTCGTCGTATTGCAGCCGAAGTCGCAGCCACCGATCGCGTTGAATGCGAATTCCGAGATCACCACGGTGATCGGCAGGTCGAAGGGGTTCGCAAGCTCGATTTGGCTGTCCCACAGCCCGAGTGATCCAACCCCAGCGGCGACCAGCGCGTTTTGGGCGCGTACCTGAGACACCACCAGGAAACCTACGAGCAGCAAAGCTAGTACCCTGATTTTCATAACCACCTCCACGTAATCGTACCGCGGGTTGTTGCGCTTCCATGGGTTGCCAGAGAGGGGGCAAGGTCAGCTGTTGTCACGGGGTTGAGGCGTCTCAGACCCCACTTCCGTTCGCCTCCGGAGCTAACGCTGGTGGTTCCAGATTCCACCTCGTCCCGGTTGGGAAAACGGGGGGCATGGACAACTTGGGTCGAGACGAGACGGTCACCCGGAGCCGCCGGGGAGAGGGAGCTCTGGGGCAATCGGAACGATTTCTTGGCTTGGTGTGGCTGTGGCTGTTTTTCCCGTCCACCGGAGGAAATTCGTGGCGCGGGCGAGCACGGGAGGCAAACACGAAAATAACGGCGGGGGATCGTGATTGCCGGCCTTCACTCAAGAACCCCTTTGCCCGCTTGCGAGAAAGTTTGGAGCGGGCAATCGGGGTCGAAGCGGTGGTAAACTAACCCCAGTTTTCGTGTCGAAACGTTCGGGGAGAGGGGGGGCCGAGATGTCGCTTTCAACCCGCCTGTTCTGTCTGACGCTGGCAATTTCGTTGATCTCCTGCGGTGGCGGTGATTCTCGCTCGTCGCCAACCGAAAGTGTTGTCGTGCCGAACGCGAGTTTCTCTTACGTGGCCTGGAACGCGGTCGGGAGCACGGTTCAGTTTCGGAACGCATCGACCGGCAACCCGACGCAATGGTCATGGAATTTCGGAGATCCAACCTCGGGAGCGCGCAACACGTCAACCCTTCCGAACCCTACCCACGTTTACTCCACGGCAGCCATCTACGTGGTTACTCTGACCGTATCGAATGCGCGAGGATCATCCGCGCCGGCAACCGGAACCGTGAATGTGGGAGTTGGGAGCCCCTGGGATTATTAGAACCACCAGTTGACCCAGGCCATCACCGATCCCGATCCGGCAGCCGCCAAGCGCGCGTTCGACGCGATGATGGAGATGACGAAGATCGACATCGCGGCAATCGAGGCAGCGCGCCACGGCTGAGGAGCCTGTCCCTAATTCGGGGGTCCCGCGATGAGAAGTGGGGAGACGTGCGGCCTCGCCGCAGAAGTCGGGTCGGGGTGGAAAGGTATTGCTTCGTTGAAGGAGTGTTCAATGTCCTATCGGGCGAGATCGATTTTCTATGTCATCGTGAGTGTGGCCGTGGTTTTGCCGCATTTGGGCGCCGACGAGGGGCCACCATTCATCGCCGGAACCTTTCATGTCGCGTCGGGACTGATTTCCGAGGCCGATCCGGCAAACGGGCCCAGGGCGTTCGCGGGCAGCCCGATCGCGTTCGAAGCAGATACGACGCCCGACATTGCGAAATTCGAGTGGGACATGGGCGATGGCACTCACCTGACGGGGTGGACGGTTACTCACGCGTTCTCCAGCCCGGGAACGGAGACAATTTCGCTCAAAGTCACTGAGTTGAGTGCGCCTTACACCATGTCTTCGTCGGCAAGAAATATCCGGATCGTGCCGAATTTCACGCAGGGGGATTCCTTCGTCACGATCGGAGGCAACCTTGGAAACTGGGGGATCGAGGCGTTGGTTTCCAATCCGTTGGACGAAGCGGTCGCGTATGGTTACGTCCATTGGCCACAAGCATGTCCCGGAGAGTGTTTTCCGGGACGCTTTCAAATACCCCCTTACGGAACAACCTACGTAAATCTAGGCGGGGAGGACTTTCTCTCGACCGGATACATCACGATCCCGGAGGGAGCGCCGGCTCCATCGATCCGTGCGCGGGCGGTCAACGCCACGGACTCGAACAAAACGAACGACATTCCCGTCGCTCGCCTCTCGAATTTGGTCATTTCAGACCCGTCCTCGTTATCGTTCCCGGGGGTAAAAAAGACCTCCACAGCTCAGAGCAACCTGTTTCTAACCGCCCTTTCACTCCCGGATCTGTCCTGGGGCTCTTCGGCTTCCGGCATGATCGAGATCCGCGACTCGACTGGAACTCTTCTCGCAAGTACGCCTTTCAGCGTTGACGCTGGCGGCGAGGTCCTTGTCGTGGAAGACGTCGTAGGCACGCTCGGAATCGAGTCGCTCGATCAGGGTCAGGTTCGTGTCGTCAGAACGTCTCCGGATGGTTATGTGTGGGGTCTGCTCGCGACCACGAACATCGACGGGTCTACATCAATCAGCGTGGGAACGAATCCCTGAAGGGGATGATTCAGAGTGTTCAATTCGCGGGAGTGAGAATCACGTCGCCGCTGAATCTGGGCCTCTTCGATGGGCCTTCAGTCCGGTAGCGGCGGTCGTGGGACATCACCCCAGCGGGTTCCGCAGGCTTTGCACTGCCACTTCGGCAACTTGCCAGCATACTTCGCGAGGGCGATGAGTCCGGCGAGAAGAATCGGGAATCCCCAGGCTGCGGAGACGATCTCCCGCGTGATCAACGCGAGCATCGCGCCGATGAACGGGACCGCAATAAAGACGACATAAGGCGGCAGGGGGCGTGGATCGCCGGTACGGCACAGAGGGCACGTGAGCTCGGGGTCCGGTTCTTCTAGCTCGTCCGTGCTGACGTCGTCGAGTGTCGTCGGCGGACCAAGAATTTGGTTGGCCTGATCGGCCTGGCTCTGGGGAACCCGAAGCTCGACGACCGCGCTTCCGAATGAATACGCCCCGGATTCGCTCGAGAGCGACGCGTCGACACCTCCCGCAGCCAGCTTCTCTTGGTCCTGCTTGGCCAAATCGGGTGTGGCATAGCTTCGCACGATCGCGAACTCGCCGGTTTCGGCGTCGCTCATTGGCGCGTGACGGTATCACGACCCGCCTTGAGATCAGGACCGAGAATAGGCTAACCCTTCGCCGTGAAAGGGCGGTGCCCGCCACAGTCTCACCCTCTTGGTTGAAGCGGCGTATGCTTCGTGAAAAGCGAGGAAGTCGAAGATGCGAAGACAGCTCGTGATGGTTGCCGCCTTGTCGGCCATTCTCGCCGGGTTCGCGAATGCGCAGACCGTGTCGGCCATATCCCCCGAAATGCATATCTTCAGCTCGCCGATGATTCTTGAGGTAGCCCCTTTAATGTTTCAAGGCGACGTTTTCCAGGTCGACCTCAAGAACTATTCGTGCCGAGGCGTAACGATTGAGAACTTTTTCATATTCAGAAATTGGGGCAGTTCGAACCGGAAGACCGCGACGACTCCCGAAAACCGCGCTCTCGATCTTCGAGCGGCTCTCTTCAACAGCAGCGCCAAGGATAAGCAGTCAGTCCTGAGAGTAGACCTGATCGCTGGAGAGAGTGTGGTATCGAGTGGAGCATTGGCCATGAATACGAGTCCTGACGAAAAGAGAGTCGATCATCGCCCCTTTCCAAACCCACCAAACCCAGAAGAACTCGCGAAAGCAAAAATCCGAATCACGATGACTTGCCCGGACCGTTAGCGTGATACCCGGCGCGAGAAAACACGACAGCCTCCCTAACGCCCAAATCGTCACGGTCGAGGTTGTCGCGGAGCCGGACCAACCCCCCATGTGAGCTGAACCCGAAGCCCGGATGGGTAACGCGCGAGTTAGGTCTCCTCTTGCAGCGCCTTCAAGGTTTCGTCGGCTTCCAGGATTGCGGCGCGCGCAGTTTCGGCGATTACGCCTTCCCTGCCTCCGCCGTATGAACCCGATGAAAGGGAAGTCGCCAAGCTGCCAAGACCCGTGACCGACTGATAGAACTTCATGAAGGGGGTAGTCGCGTCGGGAACAAGGCTGAGAGGTCGGCTGTCAATCCGGAAGTCTGCCAATTTTGCCGTGAGCCTCAGCTGGTCCATGTCGCTCGGGTTTACTCGGAGGTTTTCGCATCGAGACCTGGCAACCAGAACCTCGGTTCTCAGAATTGCACGAGCGGCCCGAACCTCGGCGCTTCGTTGTTCGCGTTCCGGCTGACGGTCGCGCTCACGCTCGGCCTCGTTTTGCTGCCTGACAGCTCTGAGGGTATAGCGACCACCTACTACAGCGCCGACGACTGCACCGACGAGGGCGCTCACGAATCCGATCGCGGCAGAGAGTAACTCGGGCACATTCGATCCGCTGATCTCAACGCTGGACACTCAAGGATCCTATCTCTGACGGAACCGAGTTTCGCTACCTATCCATTGTCAGGCAGACCAGAACGGCCGCCACGAAAACGGCTACCCACCAACCCCACAAGTGAGCGGCGATTCCGCAAGCAATCAAACCGACGCAGACCCGGACGACCTCGATGGCACACCCGGTAGAGTCGAATCCCTCGCGGTCCATGCGATTCGGCGCCCTCATTCCTCTTCGGGAAGCTTACCTCTGTCGCAATCAGAGCAAAACGCCGGACCTTCGCCGGGCTTGAGTGGCTGGTGACACAGGTCACAATTCCGCGGCGTCGCCGGGTTCGTCATCGGAGCGTTCGGGTCGCGATCGTTCATCCGCATTTCTCCCTTCGCAGAAAAGAATAATCCTACCTGACCGCCTCTCGCGCACGTTCCGTCTTCTCGCGGAAGCGAGAGTAAAGAGTACCCGTTTCATTGGCCCGTCAGGGTTTCAGCTTGTACTCGGCGGCCATCGGGCCGGCGCCGGCCTGGTACTTTCGGGCGCGGGCGAGTTCGGCGATCTGGCGGATGTGGCCGAGGTCGTGGAGCGCCCATTCATTCAACATCTGCGCGAGGGTGATCTCGCCGTACTCCTGGTGCAGGGCGAGGCGATCTCCCGCGCCGGCGGGGAGGTTGCGGAGAAACGCGATGTTGTCCTCGCGCTGCTCCTCGAACTGATCGAAGGCATCTTCGGGGTCGGCGTCGCGATAGAGGTCGAGATACATCTGAGCGTCGTCGGGCTCGAACTCGGGACGCGTCTCCGCCAGGAAACGGTCGAGGCGCATGCGGTAGCAGTGGCCTTCGGAGTGCGAGAGGTGGGCCAGCACCTCGGCGACCGAGAAGCGTTCGGGCGCAGGCTTCCAGCGGGCGTCCGCCTCGGTCAGTTCCGTCATCAGTCCGCGGAGAATTCCCGGGGTGGCCTCCAGCAGATCGAGACAGGGCAGCCCGCTTTCCGTCATGGGCTCATCGTACTTCCGAAGGCGCGGGAATCGGGCGAGGGGCCGCCGTTGCCGACTGCCGACGACTCCGATAAAATCCGGCTTCGCTGAGCGGGCATAGTTCAGCGGTAGAACGTCAGCTTCCCAAGCTGAATGTCGTCGGTTCGATCCCGATTGCCCGCTCCACTACTTCACCCAGGCGGGCACAGGAATCGTGAATAACGGCGGGGGAGTACGATCCCCCGCCTTTCTTTTCGTCTTTGCCACCCGTGCTCACCCTCGCCACGAATTTCCTCCGGTGGACGGGAAAAACAGCCACAAAAACAGCCACAGCCACACCAAGCCAAGAAATAGTTTCGATTGCCCACAGCTACCGTGCCCCAGCGGCTCTGGTGGCCGTGTCCGCCTCGAGCCAAGTTGTCCATGCCCGCCGCCCCCATCGTCCTGATCGTGAAGGTGGAAACTAGGCTTTTCCGAAGATTCGTGCGGTGAAGCAGGCGCTATTCAGCCCGATTTCGGGCGGTTCCCCTATCGGTGAAGGCGGAAATTCACGGTTACGGTCAAGTACACGGCGACCGGATTCCCGTTGAGCTCAGCTGGTCGGTAGGTCCACTGGGAAATCGCGTTCATCGCCGCGGCATCCAAAGCGAGTGCGGAGCTTTTGATGATGTGCAAGTCTTTGACGCACCCCACCCTGCTGATGACCGCCTCAATGATCGTAATGCCCTCCAGATGCGCCTGCCGTGCGCCAATCGGATAATCCGGCTCGACCCGTCCGGAAATCGTCGGTGGTTTGATTCCTCCCCGTATCCTCACCGTTTCGCCCCTTGACGTGATTGGCCGCGATTCCTCGTCGCACGAAAAGAATCCGCTCTGCAACGAGGTTTCGATGGTCAACGGATCGTCGATCGTGGTCGGTTCGTTCGCTGGGGCAAGGGACAACAAATATAGGCTCTTGAATGCGTCGAAGCAGGCGACCTTGATCGGGTCACCGACGAGCATCGTGATCGTGGCCGGTCGCCCATCGGGCCGGTATCCGACCTTAGCAAGCCCTGCGACATCGCAGGAAGCCACTTTGCGGAGATCTATCCCCAGGCCATGCGGCAAGTCTTGCGCCATCCACATTTTCGGCTGGGTGAGAAACGCCGGTTCGGTGCTTGCGTGTGGCTTGGAAGGTTCTTTCATGTGCTCGAGGAGGCTTGATTGCAGCTCCGGCGGCGCATTCTTCACATTTCGCTCGTCGATCGCGGAACGCTCGCCTTCGGTCAGATACCGTCGAAGAGGGCTCAAGTCGAGGTCGCTGTCGAGGTGACAGTGTTCATTGGTGCGAAGGCAGGCGATCCAATCCTTGTTCTCGACGGCAGGCTGGCCGAGAACCCGGCGCAGTAGTTCCTGACCGAACGCCACTTCCGGGTCGGCCGAGGCATCGTGCGTGGAAGTCTCCGCGTTCTTGAGGATCGCGAGGAGCTGGCTCCCATCGGGGGGAGGTTGGTCGCAATACTCTCTCGCCAGATACCAGGCGGTCTCGCTGCGGAGGGCGGGAGCCTCGGAGCCGAGCGCGGTCCTCACCACGGGCGAAGATGCAAGCGCGGGGTCATGTCGAGCGTCGGACAGGATCGCCCTCCACGAAGTGAGATCGTTGCGACCAAGGGCCATCGAGGCGGCCCCGAGAAGGCTGTCCTGTCCTCGAGTGGCGATGCGGAAAAAGGCCGCGCGATCTCCATCCAGGAGGTGCAATTTGTCGAGCTTGTCGAAATACATCGGCAACGCCGCGAGCCCCCGCGCACGGGCAAGCGCGAGCACGAGGTCGGCGTCTATGGCGCCGCCGAATCGCGAAGCCGCCTCGAGAACGAAAGAATCCTTGTTTCCAGGCCCAACGAGGATGATCGCCCGGATCTCTTCACGGGCGGCGGTGACGGCTGTTTCTTTCGCGAGTGCGGATTCCACGTCTGGAATGAGAGCGGAAACACCGCACGTCGTAACGGCTCGCGCCGCAACGCCGCGCACGTCGGGATTGGAATCTGCAAGCGCCGCCCTCCAGCGAGCAACTACCTGGGGGTCCTTGGAGTAAGGAGCCAGGAGCGCGATCGAGGCTGGCGAAACGGGCTTCCTCAGCAGAGATGACAGCCCGTCGGCAAAGGCGACCGGGGCGAGGCTCAACGAGCAAAGGAATAGAGCTCCGAGAATGGATGGCGCCAACGACCCGGCTTCAGCGGCAAGGCCGCAGGCCGAAGTCCGCTGCAAGCCGATGATGGGTGCGAAGCTTGTCATAGGTGCTTCCACTCTTCGACGACTACTTGGAACGGGTCTTCATAAAGGACTTCCCCCGGGTTCTTTGACCGCAGAAGTCTCACGGGAACACCATGATCTTTGAGGAGTGATGTGAGTTCCCAGAGCCTCCGGATCGGCTCTCCCGCTCCATCCTTGAGCCATGCCACCGCCTCTTTCGTCCAGCCGCTGCTCTTGAAAGGCGGGCAAGGAAGGTTTGCGTCGAGCCATTCGTATGTTTCTTCGAGACGATCGGCCTGATAACGGTCCAGCTCTCCACGGTCCCGAAGGAGGCGCGCCTCCGCGACGATGCCCGTGAGCCCCCAATGGTGCTCGTGGTCATGGCCGACTACAAACCGCACGAACATCTTTGAGCACCGGACGCGGCGTCAGCGGTGGCGCGAAGCGACATCCGCTGGACGCCAGTGTCGAGCGACTCAGCCCGATGGTGCTGCAAGATATATCCTCACAGTTCGGCCGTTAGCGAATGTTATGGTGAAGCCATTCTCGATCTCGCACGAGCATTCCGTAGCGTATCGCCACTCGTTCGTCCCGGTACCATTTTCTGGCGGACCGAGATTCTCAAGAACTTCCATCCTGGTGGACCCGAGGTGGAGAGCGCCCCAGTTGCCGAACCCTTCGCGCGGGTTGAAGTAGGCCCTAATAGCCTTTTTCTGCTCCCTTGGCGAAAGCTCTGGATCTACGCCGGTAGAAAGGGTGAGATCCCCAACGACGTTGTCCGTGTAGCACTTTGCGTGAAGCTTAGAGGCCCGTTGCCAGCCGATGTTAACCGTTCTCACGGTTGACACCTTTCGAAAGCAACGAGAAGGTTATGGCGGCAAAGACTCCAGCCAGCAGAGCTCGGCCGGCCGCCTCGCCGACCTTTCCCGGCCAAGGTGCACCGCTGTAGTGAACGTCAGTCAGAAAGAACACTCCGGTTATTACCGCCAAGCCGATGACCCATGCGAGACGAGGCGGACGGCGGATCAGGAACGCGATGCCGCCCCCCGTGATTGAACCGGCAACAATCCACTGCAGGGCGAATAAAGTTGGAAACGCCCAGGGCTCGCGGCGCACCAGACTGCTCCCCAGAGCGACGCTGACAACCCCGACGGCGAGACCTGATAGCCAGAATGCGACGTAAGCGATTCCAACGACCGCGGCAGCATCGGCAATATTCTGGCGATCGTCAATCATTTTGAGCCACCCAACGCCCCGCCCCCAGCGGCAAGGCTGCAGGCCGAAGTCCGCTGCACGCCGATGGTCGGGTGGCGTGGGTTAGCTTTCGTCATCGCGCGCCTTGAGGTCTCTGATGCCACCCTTGACATTCCACACCCATACCGCAAGGAGAATGGGGATACCGATGGCTAGGAAGAGTCCCCCTGTCACATTGGCTCCCGTGCGGAGGGCTTTCACCACGCCCGAGAGTACTAAGAGCCAGACTCCGGAAAATACGAGGAAGAAGAAAACCGAACCTATCACCCGCGCCCTCGCCAATCGTCGCCGAGTGTGGACCGGCCAACCCTTGATCATGCGCTCACCGCTGCCCGACACCCGAACGACCCGGCTTCAGCGGCAAGGCCGCGGGGCGCCTGCCATGCCGAGGCCTCAACCCCAAAGTCGGCCCGAGCCTGTTCAAGCGCATCCTCGAGCGAAGAATGCCACGAGTCGTTCATGGAGGTTCCATCTTCTCTTGACCACTCCAAGATGAAACCGCCGTCTTCCTGAAGAATCCTCAGGTTCAGGCGGTCTACCTGAGATGGAGTGGCTGGAGGGGCCGCTGCATTAGGCGGTAGCCAACCATGAGCCTGCGCGCCGCCAGAGCGAACCACGCAGCCGAGAGCTTCCTTGATGAGAATGCTGTTACCCACGGCCCTCTAACGCCCCGGCTTCAGCGGCGGCCGGCCGCAGGCGCGACATCCGCTGCACGCCGATGTTAGAAAGCATTGGTTCCAAGCGGTTTCTCGACGACCACAACCGTACCCGCAATGAAGTCATGCAGGGCGCGTTTCTTCCGGTTGCTGACCAAGACGATCGCTTCGGCGAGTACCCAGGCGAAGATGCTCCACCTGAAAAAATATAACGAATGTGGCTCTAACTGCCGGAACTGCTTCGACCGTTCTCGCCAACTCAGCGCTGCAAAGGTGACGGCCGGCATTCGGGAATACGCCACGAGGCTCCGAAGGAACGACGCTATCGATGGAAACACATCAACGCATAGGCGAATGCTCGCCTGAGTCCAGGTCGCTCGCGTTCCGTCAAGGGCAAGAACCTTGATACCCGCGACCGACTTGCCAATCGTCTTTCCCCACCGTCCGACGAAATAGATCGGATAAGCCAACGCTGCGACCTCGAACACGATCAGCGCCGAGATGGTGGCTTCTTTCGAATGGGAGTACGCAACGAAGAACACCACGTAGAGCGGAACGAACACAACGAAGTCGATGAGGTGGGCTGCGACCCGGCGCCAGAACCCGGCGTAGATCATCGTCGCTCACCCCGTTTGATGCTTCCGAACGACCCGGCTTCAGCGGCAAGGCCGCAGGCCGAAGTCCGCTGCAAACCGGGTCGCCTCACGGCTTGGTTTTCTTCACGCATAGGGTGTCCGCCTCAATCGGAGCGCACGGCCGAAGATCTGAATAGCAGCCCTCGGGCGCACGAAAGAAACAATCGATCACTCTCAGGTTGCTTGACGCTGGGCTTCTTTCGTTCGGATGCTGAAGCGCATAGACCTCGCCACTGGCCATGGCAACGGCAGTGAAAACCGTGTTGCCGTACCACTTCTCGTCTTCGGTCTTCTCGAATGAAGCGACCACTTTCATCTCGGCGGTCACCGCTCTCAAAGCCGCAGACGCATCGGCCGGCACAAGCGGAACGGCCTGGAGCGCGGAGTGTGCAGTTCTCACGAACTCATCGAGTCGCCTGAACTGCTGATGGTCGATCCGGTTCCTCACTCCCGTCCCGCCAGACGTGGCCGTATGGGTTGACGCGCATCCGGTGGCGAGAAAAGCCACAAAGATCGCACCGACCGTAAGAGGATGCGACATCCGCCGCACGCCGGTGTTAGCCCGCACGCCTTCCAGCTCCCTGCACTCCTGGACGATGAGGATAGCGACCGCTACCGCCAAGACCCACCAGACCGGATGAGGAAGGTCGAGGCGAGTCGCCGCCAAGAACATGGCGCAAGGTGCCGCGATCAACAAGACAATTCTCAAGAACAGCTTTCCGGAACGCGATGTCTCGACGGGTTGCGACGATGCCATCACACCCTCCTCAACTTTTGCCGCCTAACGACCCGGCGTCAGCGGCGGCGAACCGCCGGAACGACGTTTGCTGCGAGATGCTAACCCGCTTACCGCCTGGCGGGAACCGTGTCGGCAGCCACAGGAAAAAGGTGCGGAGGTATCGATCTCATAGCTCGCCCCTTACAAGAACCGGCGTCAGCTTCCCAAGCTGAATGTCGTCGGTTCGATCCCGATTGCCCGCTCCAATTTTTTCTCACCGGTGCCCCCTCACCCGGTCCTCGCTCGCCGCGCTCGCGAGTCCCACCCTCTCCCTCGAGGGCAGCCTTCGAATCGCTTGGTGAACGCGGGAGGGCAAGCGCAGCGCGGGAGAGGGGGAACCTGGGTTGTCATTTCCGGCCCGGGGAACTAAACTCGGGATTCCATGGCTTTGTTCGGGAACAAGGAAAAAGAAAGATCGTTGCCGCCGAGCCCTCCGCCCGCAGCCGCGCCCAGCGCGGGGCCGGCGAAGGCGGCGAGCAAGGCCTCGGGAGGATCTACCGTGATCGGAAGCCAGATCAAGCTGACGGGCGAAATTTCGGGCGATGAAGACGTCGAGATCCAGGGACGAGTCGAGGGGACCATCAGCCTCAAGAAGAACCTCGTCATCGCGACCGGGGGCTCGGTGGACGCGAAGATCCACGCGAAGAACGTCACGATCTCCGGAAAGGTCAAGGGCGATGTGACCGCCGACGAGCGGGTCGAGCTGCTCGCATCGGGCTCGCTGGAAGGAAACGTTCGCGCGCCGAAGATCGTCATCTCGGAGGGCGCGCACTTCCGGGGCAGCGTCGACATGTCGGCCTCCCGGCCCGAAGCCGCGAAGATGAGCGAGCCGCCGAAGCCGCCCGTTCCCGGGCCGCTGCCCGGCCACTGATGGTATCCGCCGAAAATCAAAACTGGATCGGGGGCCGCCGGGTCGCCTCCGCTTCCGGGAAGACCTTCGAGAATCGCAACCCGGCCGACCGCGACGACCTGATCGGGGTCTACCAGAAGTCGAACGCGAAAGACGTGGATGCCGCCGTCGCTGCCGCGAAGAAGGCCTACCGCGACTGGCGCCTGACCCCCGCTCCGAAACGCGCCGAGTACCTCTACGCCGCGGGCGACGTGCTCAAGCGGCGCAAGGAAGAGATCAGCCGGATCATGACCCGCGAGATGGGCAAGGTGCTCGCGGAGACGCGGGGCGACGTGCAGGAAGCGATCGACATGGCCTTTCTCGCCGCCGGCGAGGGGCGGCGCCTGTTCGGCGTGACCGCTCCGTCCGAGCTGAAGAACAAGTGGGCGATGGCGACGCGCGAGCCCGTCGGCGTGTGCGGGTTCATCACGCCGTGGAACTTTCCGATCGCGATTCCCGCCTGGAAATCGATGGCGGCGCTCATCTGCGGCAACACCGTCGTCATCAAGCCCGCCACGGACACCCCCGCCTCCGTCCTCGAGCTCGCGAAGGTGTTCGAGGAGGCTGGCCTGCCCGAAGGGGTTTTCAACGTCGTCACGGGAACGGGATCTGAAGTCGGGGACCCGCTCGTTCACCACCCGGACGTCCGGGTCGTCTCCTTCACCGGCTCGACGTCGGTCGGAAAGGCGATCGGCGTGGAGTGCGCGAAGCAGAATAAGCGCTTCCACCTGGAGATGGGCGGCAAGAACGCGATCCTGATCCTCGACGACGCGGACGTGGACCTCGCGGTCGACGGCGCGCTGTGGGGGGCGTTCGGCACGACGGGCCAGCGCTGCACGGCGTCGTCCCGGCTTCTCGTTCACAAGGACGTCCTCAAGTCTTTCGAAGAGAAGTTCGTCGCCCGCGCGAAGGCCCTGCGCGTCGGAAACGGATTGGCGGAGGGGATTGACATGGGCCCCTGCGTGTCCGAATCGCAGCGAGAAACGGTTGCGCGCTACGTCGAGATCGGGAAGGGCGAGGGCAAGCTGCTCGCCGGCGGAAAGAAGCTGACCGACGGCGCCTGGTCGAAGGGCTGGTTCCACGAACCGACGGTCTTCGAGGCCAAGCGCGACGCGCGGATCTCCTGCGAGGAGATCTTCGGCCCGGTGACGACGATCATCCCGATCGGTTCTCTCGAGGAAGGGATCGACGTCGCGAACGGCGTGGCCTACGGCCTGTCGGGCTCGATCTACACGCAGGACGTCAACAAGGCGTTCACGGCGATTCGCGATTTCGAAACGGGGCTCTTCTACGTGAACGCCGCGACGATCGGCGCGGAAGTCCACCTGCCGTTCGGCGGGATGAAAGACACGGGCAACGGCCACCGCGAGGCCGGCATCGCGGGGATCGACGTCTTCACGGAATGGAAATCGATCTACGTCGACTTTTCGGGAAAACTCCAGCGAGCGCAGATCGACAACAACTAGGAGAGCGCCCCATGATCGTCGGCCTTCCGAAGGAGATCAAGAACAACGAAAACCGTGTCGGCCTCGTGCCGGCCGGAGTCGCCGCGCTCACGAAGGCGGGGCACGAGGTGCTCGTCGAGAAGGGCGCGGGAGTCGGATCGGGAATCGAGGACGAGGAATACCTTCACGCCGGCGGCAAAATCGTCCCCTCGGCCGACGACGTTTTTTCCCGGGCGGACATGATCGTCAAGGTGAAGGAGCCGATCGAGCCCGAATACGCGCGCATGCGGCCGGGCCAGATTCTCTACACCTATCTGCATCTCGCGCCCGCGGGCAAGCTCACCGACGTTCTCCTCGAGCGGCAGGTCACCGGCGTCGCGTACGAGACGATCACGGGGCGAAACGGGAGCCTGCCTCTCCTCACTCCGATGTCGGAGGTCGCCGGGCGGATGTCGGTTCACGTCGGCGCGTACTACCTGCAGAAATCCAACGGCGGGCGCGGCGTTCTTCTCTCCGGAGTTCCGGGAGTTCCGCCGGCCGACGTCGTCATTCTCGGGGGAGGCGTCGTCGGCACGAACGCCGCGAAGATCGCGGCCGGCATGGGCGCCGACGTCACGATTCTCGAAATGTCCCCCGACCGCATGCGCGAGCTCGACGACATCTTCATGGGCCGCGTCAAGACCGTCGCTTCGAATCCCGTCACGCTCGAAGAGGGCTGCCGCCGGGCGGATCTCCTGATCGGGGCCGTGCTGATTCCGGGCGCGGCGGCTCCGAAACTGGTGACGCGCGACCTCATCGCGAAGATGAAGAAGGGCTCTGTCGCCGTCGACGTCGCGGTCGACCAGGGCGGCTGTTTCGAGACGACGCACGCGACGACGCATTCGGATCCCGTGTACACGGTCGACGGGGTGATCCACTACTGCGTCGCGAACATGCCGGGCGCCGTCGCGCGAACCTCGACGTTCGCGCTTACGAACTCGACGCTTCGCTACGCGCTGGAGCTCGCGAGCAAAGGCTTCGCGAAGGCCGTCAAGGAAAACGCGCATCTCGCGGCGGGCGTCAACACGTACAAGGGAAAGCTCACGTACGAAGCGGTCGCGATCGCCCAGAACAAGCCGTTCGTCCCGCTCGAAAAACTTCTGTAAATCCGGATTGCGAGCCGGTCGTCAGCCGGAGACCCGCGCCACGAGCGCCGTCAGGTCCTCCGGCCAGGGCGCTTCGACGGTCACGAGCTTCTGCGTCGCCGGGTGATGGAACGTGATTTTCTCGGCGTGGAGCGCCTGCCGGGGAAACGCGAGCAGAGCCTTTTTCAACTCGGCGTCCTTGATCTGGGGATAACGCGGCCTTCCATAGACCGGGTCGCCGACGACGGGGCAGCCGATCGACGCCAGATGGACCCGGATCTGGTGCGTGCGGCCGGTGATCAGCTGCAGCCGCAGGAGCGAGAGGTCGAGGGCCGGCCACTCCTTCTCGATCGCGTACATCGTGCGCGCCTCGCGGATCGACGGGGGAGCGGCAGTCTTGAACCCCTTCATCTTCTTGCGGTCTTTCGGGTCGCGCCCGATCGCGAGCGCGATCTCGCCCTTCCGCAGCTTCGGCCTTCCGGCTGCGAGAGCGACGTATTCCTTCCGAACCGACCTCTTCTTCATCTGGCGGGAGAGCGACTCGTGCGCGCGATCGGTCTTCGCGACGATCAGGACGCCGGACGTGTCGCGGTCCAGGCGATGGACGATGCCGGGCCGCTCTTCTCCGGAGATTCCCGGGAGGGCCCTCCCGCAGTGGTGGAGGATCGCGTTGACGAGCGTGCCCGACGCGTGCCCGGGAGCCGGGTGGACGACGAGGCCGGGAGGCTTGTTGAGGACGAGCAGGTCCGCGTCCTCGAGGAGGACGTCGAGCGGAATGTCCTCCCCGAGGTGCTGCGTCTTCGCCGGCTCGTCCGGAAGGCGGACCTCGATCGTCTGGCCCTCCTCCGTCGTGCGGGAGTTGCGGCGCTCGACGCCGGCGTCGATGGAAACGGCGCCCTCTTCGATCAGCTTCTGGATCCGGGAGCGCGAAAGGTCGCCGCACGCGGCGGCGAGGAATTTGTCGAGTCGTCTTCGCGCGGAGGCCGGGCCAACGGAAAATCGCCGGCTGGCCATTCTTCTACGCGGGTTGGGGGCGACGGGCGGCCCTTCGCGAGAGGACCCAGAGCATCACGGCGGAAAGGATCGCGAGGAGAGCGCCGATGAACTGGGCGGTCGAGAGGACCCCCGGGATGACGAAGCCCCGAACGAGGTCGCCGCGAAACTCCTCGATCACGCCGCGCGTGATCGCGTAGCCCAGAACGTAGATCCAGAAGACCTGGCCGTGGAATTTCTTGTGGCGATACACGTACTCGCACACGAGGAAAAGGAGAAGGGCGTTGAGCGAAAGGTAGATCTGCGTCGGATGGAGCGGGACGTTCAAGGGCGTTCCCACCGCCTCGTGGGCGAACGGGTTCGTGAACGTGATCGCCCACGGCACGTGCGTCGGCTTCCCGTAGCAGCAACCCGCCGAGAAGCAGCCCCAACGGCCGATCGCCTCGCCGAGCGCGATCGACGGCGCCGCGATGTCGGTGACGCGCCAGACGGGGAGGCCGTGCTTCCGGATGTACCAGATTCCCACGATGCTCGCCGCGATGAAGCCGCCCTGGAAAACGCCGCCCGAGCGGATGAGCTCGAGGGCCGCGCGGGGCTCCGCGACGTAGTCTTTGAAATCGACGATCGCGAGCAGGAGTTTCGACCCGAGAATCGCCGCCGCCAGGATCGCGATCGAGAGATCGGCGATCTCGTTCTTCGGAAGGCCCTCGCGCTCGGCTTTGCGCGTCAGCAGCCAGATGCCGACGAGGTAGGCGATCGCGAGCATGACGCCGTACGTCGGAAGGTAGAAGCTGCCGATCTCGAAGATTTTCGGATGCATCAGGAAGCGGCCGGCGGCGCGGGCTCGGGCGCCTTCTGCCGGAGCATGTCGAGAGCGAGCAGCCCGACGCCCACGCAGATCGCGGAATCCGCGACGTTGAACGCCGGCCAGTAGTGGCCGCCGACGCCGAAGAGCAGGAAGTCCACGACGTAGCCGAACCGGACCCGGTCGACGAGGTTCCCGACCGCCCCGCCGAGCACGAGCGCGAGGCCCATCTGCAGCCGCACGCTCTTGAAGTGGGACCGGAAGGCGTAAAAGCTGACGGCGAGAAACGCGGCGACGGCGACGCTGTTCAGGAAGATCGACTTGAACACGGATTCGAAATTCGCGAACAGGCCGAACGCCGCCCCGGAGTTCCGGACGAACGTGAGGAGGAAGAACTGTCCGAGCACCTCCCGCGATTCGTGGGGGGCGAACGCGCGGGTGACGACGCCCTTGCTCCACTGGTCGAGGAAAAGGATCGCGACCGAGACGAGGAGGTAGGCGGACCGGTACAGCGTGCGCTGGGAGAGGACGCGGTTCACGAGGCCGGAACTCCCATTTCCGAGAGCACCCGGCGGCACCGGTCGCAGAGGCCGCCGTCGGCGGCTTCCCGGGCGATTTTCCAGCAGCGCGCGCACTTCGATCCTTCGGCTTTCCGGAACCGGATCGAGACGCCGGGATAGGCGGCCGAAGGGACCGCCGAGGAGTCCTCGCCGGCCGTCATCGGGGCGACCTCCGAAACGATGAAGAAGTCCGCGAAGTCCGATCCCCAGCCCGCCGCCTCTCGATCCCGGTCCAGTCCCGGATCGGGCGAGAAATCCAGGGCGGCTTCGAGAGAAGACCCGATCACGCGTTCCTTCCGTTTGTCTTCGAGAATTTTCGTCGCTTCCTCGCGGAGCTTCAAGAGCCGGCCCCAGGCTTCTTCCGCTTCGGGCGAGAGCAGACCGCCGGCTTCCGTCTCCCAGCGGCCAAAACGCTCGAGGTGAACCGATTCTTCCCGCTTTCCGGGAAGGGTCTCGTAGATCTCCTCGGCGGTGAAGGGAAGAACGGTTGCGGTGAGGATCGCGAGGAGGCGCCCGATCCGATAGAGAGCAGTCTGCGCGGATCGCCGCTCGGGCGACGCGGCGGCCGAGGCATAGAGGCGGTCTTTCAGCACGTCGAGGTAGAACGAGGACATCGAAACGACGCAGAAGTCGTGAATCGCTCGCACCCCCATGTGGAATTCGAACGCGTCGAACGAGGCCCGGACCCTTCGCTCGAGCTCCGCGGCCCGGGCGGCGGCCCACTGGTCGAGCGGCCGAAGCGAGGCGTCCGGCAGCGAGTCGCGCTCCGGATCGAAGTCGAACAGGTTCGAAAGCAGGTAGCGCGCGGTGTTGCGGATCTTTCGATAGGCGTCCGAGTTGCGGGCGAGGATCTCGGGCGAGAGCGGCTGATCCTCGCGGTAGTCCTGCCCGAGGACCCAGAGTCGGAGGATGTCCGCGCCGTCTTTCGCGACGATGTCCTGCGGTGCGATGACATTGCCGAGCGACTTCGACATTTTCCGGCCCTGCCCGTCGACGACGAACCCGTGCGTGATCACCGTGCCGAACGGGGCCTTCCCGTTCTCCAGAGCGACGGACGTCAGCAGCGAGGACTGGAACCATCCGCGGTGCTGGTCGTGGCCTTCGACGTAGACGTCGGCGGGCCAGGAGAGCTCCGGCCAGACGCCGGACTTCAGGACCGCCTCGTGCGAGACGCCGGAGTCGAACCAGACGTCGAGGATGTCCCGCTCCTTTTCCCAGCTCCCGCCGCAGGAGTGCGCGGGAGAAGCGCCGGCGGGCAGGAACGCGGACGGCGGGAACGACGCATCGTCGAACCACGCGTCGGCGCCGTGCTCGCGGAAAATGTCGGCGACCCGCCGGAAGAACGCGTCGCGGGAAGCGGAGTCCCGTCCCTCGGGGTCGGGGAAGAGCTCGCGGCACTTCTCGCAGCGCAGCACCGTGATCGGCGAGCCCCATCGTCGCTGGCGGGAGACACACCATTCGTGGCGGTTCGCCACCATCCCGCCGATCCTTTCCTTGCCCCAGGCGGGGATCCAGCGAACACGCTCGATCGCCTCCGCGGCGCGCTCGCGGATGTTGTCGCCGCCGCGCTCGAGGTCGATGAACCACTGTTCGGTCGCGCGGAAGATCACCGGGTTGTGGCAACGCCAGCAGTGCGGGTACTCGTGGCGGAAATGCTTGTCCTCATGGACGAGAGCGCCCGCTGACTTCGAGGTCCTTCACGATTTCCACGTTCGCCTCGAGGACTTTTTTGCCGGCGTACTTCTGAACCTCGTCCGTGAAACGACCCGCGGCGTCGACGGGCGACAGCACCGGAAGACCTTCCCGTTGTCCCGTGCGGAAGTCGTCTTCTCCGTGGCCCGGGGCGGTGTGGACGAGACCGGTCCCCGTGTCCATCGTGACGTAGTCGGCCGCAACGATTCGGAAAATCTCCGAGCCGTCTTTCGGCTTGCCGCGAGCTTCGGCAGGAAGGGGATGTTCGTACCGGAGACCGACGAGTCGAGCGCCGCTCACGGTCGCGAGGGCGCCGATCCCCGTCGCCGCGTCCCAGTTCAGCAGACGACGGATCGATTCCCGAAGTTTCTCCGCGACGACCCAGAGCCGTCCCTGAGCGGGGAGAAGCGTGTATTGCTCGTCCGGATGCACCGCGATCGCGAGGTTCGACGGAATCGTCCACGGCGTTGTCGTCCAGATGATCGCGTAGGGTCCGGCGAGCGGTCCCGATTGGCCGACCTGCTGCTCGTCGACACCAAAGGCATTCAGGATAGCCGCGCGATCCGAGAATTTGAACGCGACGTAAATCGCCGGGTCGTGCTGGTCCTCGTATTCGAGCTCCGCCTCCGCGAGCGCGGTCCGGTCGGTGAAACACCAGCGGACGGACTTGAGGGCCTTGTAGGCGAGCCCCTTCGCGTAGAAGTCGCCGAAGCACCGCGCGATATCGGCTTCGTACGCGTACGCCATCGTCTCGTAGGGCCGGTCCCACTCGGCGAACACGCCGAGGCGCTTGAACTCGGCTCTCTGGATGTCGATGAACCGTTGCGCGTACTCGCGGCAGGCGCGCCGGATTTCGAGGTCGCTCATGTCGCGCTTCTTCGCGCCGAGCTCCTTGTCGACCTGGCGCTCGATCGGCAGCCCGTGGCAGTCCCAGCCCGGAACGAAAGGCGCGTCGCGGCCCTCCATCATGCGGGAGCGGACGACCGCGTCCTTGACGATCTTGTTGAGGGCCGTTCCGAGATGGATGTGGCCGTTCGCGTAGGGTGGGCCGTCGTGGAAGATGAACTTCGGGGACCCCTTCGCCTTCTCGCGGATCTTCTTCTGGAGGCCGATCTTCGCCCAGGATTCGAGCCTCGCCGGCTCTCGCGTGGCGAGGTCGGCCTTCATCGGAAAAGCCGTCGACGGCAGGTTCATCGTCGACTTGTAGTCGCGGGATTCAGTCATGTAAGTCGCTCAAACAGCGAAACATAACATAATCATCGAGGATGGCAAAGCAGCGCGACGACGGCGGCGGCCATCTGGCCGGTGTGGGTGATCGTGACCTCCGCCTGAAAGACTCCCATCGACTCGGCGCGGGCTTTCGCCTTGCCGGTGAAGAGGAGCGTCGGCTTGCCCGACCTCTCGCGCCCGACGACGATGTCGCGGAACCCGAGGCCGCGCCACCCCGTGCCGAGCGCCTTCATCCCGGCCTCCTTCGCGGCGAAACGGCCGGCGACGTGCTGGGCGAAGGCTTCCGGGTGAACGCGGCGGGTCGAGAGCTCGCCGTCGACGAAAATGCGGGACAGGAAGCGGTCGCCCCAGCGGCCGATCGCGGCGGAGATCCTCGGGACCTCCGCGAGGTCCAGGCCCAGGAAGAGAACGGGATCGCTCACGGCGATCCCATCGCTCGCATCGCTTCGACCTCCGCGGCCGGATCGTCGGACGTTTCGAAGGCGCGGATCGCGGCGACTCCGCTGAATCGGCCGCGAAAGGGCGCGATCTCCTCGAGGCGGGTTCGATCGATGCCGCCGACGAGGAAGAGCTCCGTTCCCTCGGGAGGCTGCTCCGGCAGGTCGTCCAGGACTTTCGGGGAAAGGGGAGGCCCGAACTGCGCTTTCGACGGCGTCTCGAAGATCGGGCCGAGGAGGACGAGATCCGCGCCCTGTTCGAACGCCGCGCTCACCGACGCCGCCGAGTGCGTTGAGCGGCCGATGACGAATCCCCGGGGCGTCTCGCGGCGAACGGGCGCGATCGGGAGGCCGGCCTCGGGCAGGATCACTCCGGCGGCGCCCGCCGCGAGCGCGAGGTCGAAGCGGCCGTTCGCGAGGACGCGCGAGCCCGCAAGAGCGTCCACCGCGCGCCGAAGGAGCCGCGTGACCGCGCGGTCCGAGGCCTCTTTGTCGCGCACCTCGACATAGTCGGGGCGTCCGGGCGCGACGCGCGCGAGAAACCGATCGAATTTCTCCTCGGAAGCGGTCGAGTCGCCGGTGATGCACATCACTTTCATTCGTCGCACATCACCTTCACTCTTCTGCGGCTCCTTCGGAGCGGTGATCGGCGGAAACCCGCCGGAAGAGAAGGCGAAAATCATTGATCCCGGCGACGAGATGGAGAATCCCGATCCCGGAGACGAACCCGCGCAGGTAGGGCGAGGCCGGGCCCGAGTCGGGCGCCCAGGGGCGAAGAAGCAGGTACATTCCGATTCCCGTGCAATAAAACACGAACAGGATGCTCCCGCCGTACTCTCTCCACTGTTCGCCCTTCACGATCGCCCGCCATTGTAGCGGATGGGGTTCGGGCCATAATCTCGCGACGAGATGAAGAAACCCCCGTCGTTCGTCGTGTCCGGTCCGCTCGAGCCCGGCGGCCTCGTGAGCCTCGCGGACGAAGAGCGGCGGCATGCGCGCGCTCGGCGCCTGCGTCCCGGCGCGGTCGTCCGGCTCGTCGACGGCGAGGGCTCCGTCGGAACCGGAACGATCGAACGGTTCGACCGCTCGGCCCTCGAGGTGCGCGTGGATGAAATCCGCACGGACCCGGTTGCCGCGTTCTCGATCCTGGTTCTCGCGCCGGTGCTGCGGGCATCGAGGCTGTCGTGGCTCGTCGAGAAAGCGACCGAGCTCGGCGCGTCGAAGATCGTCCTCGTGGAGTCGGCGCGCGCCCAGGGCGATCGCGCGGAGGACGCGCAGAGAGACGGCGGGCGGCTCGGCCGGATCGCCCGCGAAGCCGCGAAGCAGTGCGGGCGGACGTCGTTTCCCTCGATCGAGGGCCCCGTTTCGTTCGCCGAGGCCTCCCTCCTGCCGGCCGGCCGCCGGCTGCTGCTCGATCCTTCCGGCGACCCGTTCCCTCCGTCGCTCTCCGGAGAGAGCATTGCTCTCTGGGCGGGCCCGGAAGGGGGCTTCACCGCCGCGGAGCTCGCCGCCGCGGTCGGCGCGGGATGGGAAAGAGTGCGCCTCGCCGGGTCCGTTCTGCGCGCGGAAACCGCCGTCCTCGCCGCGCTCGCGCTGGCCGCTCGAGCGATTGACAGCGCCGCCGGGCGGGCGGACAATAGTCCGACACCGTAAAGCTCCGAACGAGGAGGCGCCCGATGGCATTCGAGGACGTCAAGAAGGTCTGGATGAACGGAAAGTTCGTGGACTACAAGGACGCGACCGTCCACGTCTTCTCGCACGTCATCCACTACGGATCCGGCGTTTTCGAAGGGACGCGGTGCTACAAGACGCCGCGGGGGCCCGCCGTCTTTCGCCTGGCGGACCACACCGACCGCCTGTACGCCTCGGCGAAGATCTACCGGATGGAGATTCCGTACGAAAAGGCGCAGTTCAACGAAGCCATCCTGGAGACGATCCGGGTCAACGAGTTCGAGGAGTGCTACATCCGCCCGGTCGCCTACCGGGGACACGGAACGCTCGGCGTGAATCCTTTCAATTCCCCGATCGACGTCGTGATCGGAGTCTGGAAGTGGGGCAAGTACCTCGGTCCCGAGGCGCTCGAAAAGGGAGTCGACGTTTGCGTCTCGTCGTGGAACCGGATGGCGCCGAATACGTTCCCCGCGATGGCGAAAGCGACGGCGAACTACATGAACTCCCAGCTCATCAAGATGGAGGCGCTGACGAACGGGTACGTCGAAGGGATCGGCCTTTCGAGGGATGGCACCGTCGCGGAGGGAAGCGGCGAGAACATTTTCGTCGTCTGGCGCGACCGCGTGATCACGCCGCCGACCGCGAGCGCGGGGCTTCCGGGCATCACCCGTTCGACGGTGCTCGAGCTCGCGCGGGAGTGCGGGTTCGACGTCGTCGAGCAGCAGATTCCGCGGGAGCTCCTCTACATCGCCGACGAAGTGTTCTTCTGCGGCACGGCCTCGGAAATCACGCCGATCCGCTCCGTCGACCGGATTTCGATCGGCAACGGGGCGCGGGGCCCCGTCGTCGAGCGGCTCCAGAAGGAATTCTTCGCCATCGTCGAGGGCCGCGTGCCCGACCGGCACGGCTGGCTGACGCCCGTCGAGGTTTCGGTGGAAGCGGGGATCGCTGCGGGGATGGCGGCGGGCAAAGCCTAGGGGCCCCCCGGGCCGCGAGGCGGGCAAGAAAGGGCGGTTTCCATGCATATCAACGATCTCCTGAGAATCGCGACCGAGCGGAAGGCCTCGGACCTTCACCTCAAGGTGGGCGCCTATCCGGTGATCCGCGTCGACGGAACCCTGATCCCCCTCGTCGAGATGAAGCGGCTCGTCCAGGAAGACACGATCGCGATGGCGTTCTCGATCATGAGCGCCCGCCAGAAGGAGAAGTTCAAGAACAATTTCGAGATCGACATCGCGTATTCGGTGCCGGATCTCGGCCGGTTTCGATGCAACATCTTCCAGCAGCGCGGCACGGTGGGCCTCGTCCTTCGCGTCATTCCGTCGCGAATTCTCTCGTCGCGGGACCTGCTTCTGCCCCCCGTCGTCGACCGGATCGCTTCGGAGCAGCGCGGCCTGATCCTCTGCACCGGGACGACCGGCTCCGGCAAGTCGACGACGCTCGCCGCGATGCTCGACTACATCAACACGACGCGAAACGAGCACATCATGACGATCGAGGACCCGATCGAGTTCCTCCACCGGGACAAGAAGTCGATCGTCAACCAGCGCGAGGTGGAGGTCGACACGAAGGGCTTCTCGATCGCGCTGCGAAGCGCCCTGCGGCAGGACCCGGACGTGATCCTCGTCGGCGAGATGCGCGACTACGAGACCGTCGAGACCGCGCTGACCGCGGCGGAGACCGGCCACCTCGTGCTCTCGACGCTGCACACGCTCGACGCGACCGAGACGATCAACCGCATCGTGGCCATCTTCCCCCCTCACCAGCAGAAGCAGATCCGGCTGCAGCTGTCGGCCGTTCTGAAGGCCGTCATCTCCCTGCGCCTCATGCCGCGCGCCGACGGGCTCGGGCGCGTCCCGGCCGCCGAGATCCTGATCTCGACGGCGCTCGTGAGGGACTGCATCGAGAACAAGGAGAAGACGAAGCTCATCAAGGACGCGATCACGGCGGGCACGTCGCAGTACGGCATGCAGACGTTCGACCAGTCGCTCTTCAGCCTCTACAAGTCGGGGCTGATCACGCTGGACGAGGCTCTCAAGCGATCGACGAACCCGAACGAGTTCCGTCTGAAGCTCCAGGGGATCCAGTCCACGTCGGATGTCGCCCAGGAGGAGATGGACGCGTCGCTGGAGGCGCCTTCGGAAGCCGACCCGATGTCGGAGAATTCTCCTTTCGATTTCTCGAACCAGCTGCCCGGCACGAACAGATAAGAGCCCGTGGCTCATCGACGTCCCCGGATCGCCCGCGCCGTCTCCGCTTCTTCGCTGGAGGAATGCCGCAAGCGGGCGTTTCATCTCCTTTCGATCCGTTCCCGCTCGCGCGAAGAGCTGCGGCGGGCGCTCCAGATCCGCGGCCACGACTCCGAGGCGGTCTCCGAAACGCTGGACGCGCTGGAAAAAGGCGGTCTCCTCAACGAGCAGGCGGCGCTGGAAGCGTTCCTGCTGGACCGGGAAGACCGTTTCGGAAAAGGGCGTCTCCGCCACGATCTGCGGCGGCGCGGCTTTCCGGCGGAATCGATCGACAGGGCGCTCGCGGAAATCTCCGATGACGACGAGCGCGCGCTCGCGGAAACGCTCTTCCGCCGCCGATGGGCCGAGCTGTCGAAGCTGCCGCCCGAGAAGCGAAAAAAACGGGTTTTCGACTTTCTCGACCGCCGCGGGTTTTCGAAGTCGCTGATCTTCGAGTTGATGGGGGAAGAGACGGATTGAGGGGCTATCGGTCGTTCCTACGATTTGATTCCTTTGTCACGGACGACCGCCCCAATACAGGCTACAAATTGGCGTTTGCCTGTGTCGTAACGCTGGGTTGCTCGATCGCACCACCCTCAACGGCCTCGCCGGGAAAAGATCACCGCGCTGTGTCCTGCGGCATTAGCTTTAGAGGCCCCGATCGTCAAAGGGACCTAAAGGGGTTTGACGACCTGCCTGTCGCTCTTCAGCGATTGGTGCGGCAGCACATAGTTGACCGTCTCGGTAGTCGATACGCTTCCGAATTAGTGTTTGATCGTGGACAGTTAAAGAATCTCGACTCTCCATCATCTTCCGAGCAAGTCAGCGATCCGCTGGCTAGGCGGCTTTACAACCTGCTCTACCAATTTAGACTCTCCGCAGGCCAGAGCGTTACTGCCTGCATTTTGCTAGAGCCGAATGGAAACATGGTCCAGCCACTTTCACTCCCATCTTGGGCGCGCGGCTCCGCTCCACCACGCGTCATGACCAAGAGCGAGGCCAGCGCGGTCGCGAGTAAGCATCGCGTACCCGCATCAGCTGGAGTCGAGATCTCATATTTTCCTGACACGGATACGCTCGAATGGCTATTTTCATTCCCAACCGCGGATGACGGCTCGACGGTGAGAGGGAAGACTCTCCATATTCCGATCCAGGATTCGGCAGGCATACATTGGTCCGATTGGGAGGCAATTCATTAGTGACACGCAATCTTGATTTCGCCTCGACCTCGGCGTAGAGTCATTGTAGATACGGAGGCGAGATGAGAACCAGGGTTCAAAAGTGGGGAAACAGCCTGGCCGTCCGGATTCCCAAACCCTTCGCGGAAGGAGCGGGGTTGGGCCCGTCATCGGAGGTTGAGGTTTCGCTCGAGAAGGGAGAAGTTCGCCTCTCGCCCGTTCGCCCTCGTTGGGGTCTGAAGAGGCTGCTTTCAGGTGTTTCGAAGAAGAATATTCATCGTGAAGTCGACGCCGGGGCCTCGGTCGGTCGAGAAGTCTGGTAGCGCCATGGCCTACGTGCCGGAACGCGGCGATGTCGTGTGGATCAGCCTGAATCCTCAAGCTGGTCACGAGCAGGCGGGACGCCGCCCCGCGGTCGTCGTCTCGCCGCGCGCGTATAACTCGAAAGTCGGCCTGGGCCTCTTCTGCCCAATTACGAGTCAGGCCAAGGGCTACCCGTTCGAGGTCGTCATTCCCGACGGTTTGCCGGTCCGGGGTGTCGTCCTGGCGGATCAGGTCAAGAGTCTGGATTGGCGCGCTCGTGAGGCCGAGTTCGCGGCCCGCCTTCCACCCGCCTCCCGTGCGGAAGTTGTGGGCAAGCTCGCGGTTCTGCTCGCGTAGCGCGTCGCCCGGCAGCGCGGGTCCTGTCGCGGGACTCGCTCCGCTTTTCCGCTCGCCGCGAGCCGGAGGACTCTGCTACACCCCGTCGCGAGCGGCAAAAGGGGGTCTCACCCCCCGATAAAGCCCAGGAGGTCTGCGTTCAAGCGGTCCCCGTGCGTGAGCATGAGCCCGTGGGGCGCGCCTTCGTAGACGACGAGGCGGCTGCCCGGGATCAGCGCGGCCGTCCTTCTCCCGGTGAGCTCGAGAGCCGCGGAGACGTCCTTGTCGCCATGAATGATCAGGCTCGGAAGGGAGATTCGAGGCAGCTCTTTTCGAAAATCGGTCTCCATGTCCGCGCGATTGCACTCGATCAGGGCTTTGAGCGAGGCCTGCAAGCACATGTCGACGCCCCATTGAACCATTGCCGGCGAGGTTTCGGGGGTGAAGAACGGGCGCGCGTTGTCGGCCAGCCAGCTCGGGAAGTCCCTTCGCCACAGCGCGTGCAGCCGGTCGATGGCCGCCGGGTCCGCGCCCTGAGGATTATTCGGAGTCTTCAGCAGTAGCGGGAGGGTGGGCGCGACGAGCACGATGCGCGCGACCCGGCCCGGGCCGTTGCGCGTCAAATAGCGGGCGATGACGCCGCAGCCCATCGAGTGACCCACGAGAGTCGTTCCGCGCGCGTCAAAGTGCTCCAGTACCGCCGCCAGATCGTCGCTCAGGGTGTCGTAGTCGTAGCCCCTCCCCGGGTCGCTCGAGCGGCCGTGTCCCCGTTGGTCGTAGGCGATGCAGCGCAGGCCGCGATTGGCGAGATGGATCATCTGGTATTGCCAGAGATCGGAGTGCACGGCCCAGCTGTGAACGAAGAGAACGGGTCGGCCCTCTCCCATTCCTTGAGGAACAGCCGGGCTCCATCGACGGTGTCCATGTATGGCGCGCGAGGGGCGCGAACCTTCGCGGGAGGAGCGGCTCGGCGTTCCGCCCACGCAACCTTTCCACTGGCGGCGGCCAATCCCGCGCCGGCCGCGCCGTGAACGACCGACCTCAACACATCACGCCTGTTCATGAGAAATTCCTTCCTGGCGCGTCATCCTGCGCAACTCGGAGGCTACGGAGTGGGTCACTGCGAGGCAATTACCTGAGAGGTAATGGAGACGAGCGATATCGCGTGCTAGTGTCGCGCCGGATGAGCGCATCGGCGCCCCGGTCGGTCGGGCACCTTCTCCTCGAGTGGCGACGCCGTCGTCGATTGAGCCAGCTCGAGCTGGCGTGCGAGGCGGGGATCTCGGCGAGGCATCTGAGCTTTCTCGAGACGGGGCGCTCCTCGCCGAGCCGCGAGATGATCCTGCTCCTGGCAAACCAGCTCCGGGTGCCGCTGCGCGAGCAAAACGTCCTGCTCGTCGCCGGCGGATATGCCCCTGTGTTTCCCGAGACACCCCTGAACGCGCCCACACTTGAAGCGGCGCGTCAGGCCGTCGACCTCGTGCTGACGGGACATGAGCCCTCACCGGCCCTCGCCATCGATCGCCACTGGAATCTGATCGCGTCCAACCGGTCCGTCGCTCCGCTCCTGACCGGCGCCGACCCATCCCTCTTGCAGCCGCCAATCAACGTGTTGCGCCTGAGCCTTCACCCCTCCGGTCTGGCGCCGCGGATCGCCAACCTTCCCGAATGGCGCGCCCACCTCCTCGATCGCCTCGGCCAGCAGATCGCCCTTACGGCCGACGCGGCCCTGATTGATCTCCTGAAGGAGTTGCGAAGCTACCCCGGAACGAACCGAGCGGAGCGGGCGAACACGGCCGTGATCCGCGATTACGCGCGGGTCGGCGTCCCGCTGGAGCTGATTCTGGAGGGGCGCGTCCTTGCGTTCTTCAGCACGACGATGGTTTTCGGAACGGCGATCGACATCACCCTGTCGGAGCTGACGATCGAGGCCTTTACCCCGCGGATGCCTCAACGGCTGCCGCGTTGCGTCTTTTGTCCGAGGGTTGAGCCCGGGAGCGGCGGCTGCTTTCTGTGGGTCGAGCGAGTTCCCATTCCGCTCGCGTTCTGGCAGAATCGCGCGTTCGGAGGTTGACGGCTTGGACTCACGAGAGATACGGGAGAGATTTCTAAGATTCTTCGAAGCCCGAGGGCACCGCCGCGTCCCGTCATCTTCCCTGATCCCCGCCGAAGACCCGACGCTTCTCTTCGCGAACGCCGGGATGAACCAGTTCAAGGACGTCTTCACCGGGCGCGAGAAGCGCGACTACCTCCGCGCGACGTCCTCTCAGAAATGCGTGCGCGCGGGCGGCAAGCACAACGACCTGGACAACGTCGGATACACCGCGCGCCACCACACGTTCTTCGAGATGCTCGGAAACTTCTCGTTCGGCGACTACTTCAAGGCCGACGCGATCCGCTTCGCGATGGACCTGCTCCTCGACAAGAAGAGCCGGCTACGGGCTGGAGCCCGAGCGCCTGTGGTTCACAGTTTTCGAGACCGACGACGAAGCGGGCGAGCTGTGGGAGAAAGCCGGCGCGCCGAAGAATCGCATTCTCCGGTTCGGCGAGAAGGACAACTTCTGGGCGATGGGGGAGACCGGGCCGTGCGGCCCGTGCTCCGAGATCCACTATTTCCGCGGCGACGACTTCGCGAAGAACGTTTCGGATCTGGTCAACGGCCCCGGCGACGACACGATGGAGATCTGGAACCTCGTGTTCATGCAGTACGAACGCGACGCGTCCGGAAAGATGACTCCGCTCCCGAAGCCGTCGGTCGACACCGGCGCGGGACTCGAGCGGATCGCGTGCGTCCTCCAGAACGTCAACAACAACTTCGACACGGACCTGTTTCGCCCGATCATCGCGCGGATCGAGGAGATCTCCGGGAAGAAATACCTCGGCGGAATGGCGGTCGAGGATGCTCCTTTCCGCGTGATCGCGGACCATGCCCGCGCCGCAACGATGCTGATGGCCGACGGCGTGCTCCCTTCGAATGAAGGGCGCGGCTACGTCCTTCGACGGATCATCCGTCGCGCGCTGAGATATGCCCGGAAACTCGGGCTTGCGGACCGCACGTTCCTCTCCGAGCTGGTGCCGATCGTCTTCCAGGAATTGGATTTCTTTTTCAAGCCGAGCGACGCGCCGAAGGCGAAGAGCATCATGGTCGACCTTCATGCCGAAGAGGGAGCGCTTCGTGAAGACCCTTTCGACGGGGATCGACATGGTCGGCGACGAGATTTCGGCGATGCGGCGATCCGGCAGCGAGACGATTCCGGGAGGGAAGGTCTTTCAGTTCTACGACACGTTCGGAATTCCGATCGACCTCGTCCGGGACATCGCCGCGGACGAAGGAATGCAGATCGACGACGCCGGTTTCGAAAAGGAGCTCGAGGAGCAGCGCGTTCGCTCGCGTTCTTCCGCGAAGTTCGAGGCCGCCGATGCCCGGGTCTTCGAGACTCTCGAGCTGCCCTCGAAGCACTCCGAGTTCCGCGGATATCCGGAGGGGGATTTCGTCGAGCTTTCCGGAGCGCGGGTGCTCGCGATCGTCGGCGAGAATGGCCCAGTCGCGGCGCTCGAGGCGGGCCAGTCGGGCGACGTGATGACCGACCGGACCGTCTTCTACCCGGAGGGGGGCGGCCAGGTGGGCGACACGGGAACCTGGATCTGGCCGGGCGGGTCCGCGCGGGTCGCCGACACGCAGAAGCCGTCCGGATCGATCATCGCGCACCGCGTGGAGGTCGAGAAGGGCCGGCTGGCCGTCGGATCGACAGTCGACATGCGCGTCGACGAGTGGACGCGCCGCCGCACGCAGGCGAATCACACCGGAACGCACCTGCTCCACGCGGCTCTCCGCAACGTCCTCGGCGAGTCCGCCCGGCAGATGGGATCGCTCGTCGCCCCCGACCGGCTCCGGTTCGATTACGCGGCCCGGTCTCCTCTGACTCCGGAGCAGATCCGCGAGATCGAAGACCAGGTCAACAAGGAAATCTTGCTCGACAAGCAGGTCGCGAAGGAAGTCGTCGCACGCGAAGAGGCGGACAAGAAGGGCGCGATCGCGTTCTTCGGCGAGAAGTACGGCGACCGGGTGCGCGTCGTGTCCGTCCCCGGGTATTCCGTGGAGTTGTGCGGAGGTTGCCACGTGCCGTCGACCGGCGAGATCGGTGCGTTCAAGATCGTCTCGGACAAAAGCCTGGCGGCGGGAGTGCGGCGCATCGAGGCGGTGACGTCTCTTGGAGCGATCGAGCTCCTGCGGCGCGACGAGGACCTGCTGTCGGCGCTTTCGCACCAGGCGAAAGCCGAACGCGAGAAGCTGCCGGAAATTCTGCGGAACTTCGGAAGAGAAGATCCGGACGCTCGAGAAGGAGCTCGCCTCGCTTCGGATGAAGCTGGCCTCCGGCGGTTCCGGCTCCGCCCTCGCCTCGGAGGAGGTCCAGGAGGTCGCCGGCATCAAGGTGCCTGACGCGCGAGGCCCGGGGGTTTTCCGTGGCCGAGCTTCGGAACCTTTCCGATGCTCTCAAAGGAAAGCTCAAGTCGGGCGTCGTCGCGGTCGGGGGAAGCTCGGACGGAAAGACCTCGGTCGTGATCGCGGTCACACCTGACCTGACGGACAGGTTGTCGGCGTCCGACATCGCCGCGCGGGTCGGGCCCGCCCTCGGCGGCCGGGGCGGCGGAAAGCGCGACCTCGCGCAAGTGGGGGGCCGGGACGAAGCGCTCCTCGCGGCCGGGCTCGCGGCGGCCGTTTCGGCCGTTCGAGAGATCCTTTCGGCCTGAAAAATGGTATCCTAGCCGCAGCGATTCATCGGATGAAAAGGACTTTCTGCGCCCTCCTGCTTGCCGTTGTGCCCGTGTCGGCCGCGCGCGCGGGCGTTCACCTGACGGTCCGGCCCGGACGGAACGAAGGTGATTTACAACGACGACGTCGACAGCCGGCGCTATCGCCCGGTGCTGAGGAGCGACGGCTGGCTCGCTCAGCGGCTCAGCCGGCCGTGCGTCTACGACGGCCTGATTCGGGAAGCCGCGCTCGCGCACGAGATGGACCCGCAGCTCGTGAAGTCGGTCATGCTCGTCGAATCGGGATTCAACCCGTCGGCCCGCTCCCGCAAGGGCGCGCTCGGCCTCATGCAGCTCATGCCCGCGACGGCGCGAATGTACGGAGTCCAGAACGCCTTTGATGCGCGCGACAACATTTTCGGAGGAACGCGGTATCTCACCTACCTGCTGAACCTCTACCGAGGCGATCTCGAGAACACGCTCGCGGCGTACAACGCCGGGGAGGGCGCGGTCGAGAAGTATCGCGGCATTCCCCCGTACGACGAGACCCTTCTCTACGTCCACAAGACGCTGACGGCGTACTACGGAAAGCCGTACCTGAGCGGAGGCTTCGGGCGGGCGTTCACGAGCCGGTACCGGCTCCTGGCCGATCTTTCCCCAGGCAATCCCGTCCGAATGGTTCGCGACGCCGAGAACCGGGCGGTGCTCACGACCGACTTCCGCGCCGCGGACTCCCGCCGCAAGTAAGGGTGGCTCACACGCGGTACGACGCGCCTCCCTTCGACCAGGGGCTCTTCCTGCTTCACCTGAACAAGGGCCGCGAAGCTCTTCGGCTCGGCAACACGGCTCTCGCGCGCACGGAGCTGGAGCTCGCCCAGGCGATCCGGCCGGACGACGAGGACGTGCTCAACCTTCTCTCGGTCGTGTACTTCAAGGCGGGCGAGATGGAATCGGCCGAGAAGATCACGCGGCGTCTCGTCGCGGAGAACGCGGAATCCGCGGTGCTGCACTCGAATCTGGGAGTGATCCTCGTCAAGCGCGGCGCGCTCGACGACGCGGAGGTCGAGCTCCGCCGGGCGATCGAGCTCCGGCCGGATCATTCGAAGAGCCACCTCTATCTCGGATTCATCTACCGGCAGTACGGCAAGCTCGGCCTCGCGCTCGAGCACTTTCGCTTCGCGGGCGCGGAGAAGCTCGTCGCCGAGCTGGGCGAACAGCTTCGCCGGTCGACGCGCGACAGCGGGGAGCTGCGCGCGATGGCCGCGGGGGACTCTCCGCCGAAGAGCACGACGGCGAAGCTCGTCATTCCGAAAGAGTTCCGCGCGACCGCTCCCGCGCGTCCCGCGGCGGCGGAGACGGCCCGGCCCGAGGATCGCGGCGCCCGCCTCTTCCGCGTGCGGGATCATGGCGCCGTCGAGATCAATTTTCGAGGAGAGGTCCTCGTCCGGCGCGGCACGGTGGCCTCGTACGGGGGCCGTATCGGCTTCGCGGCGGATCCCAAGCTGGAGGGCACGAAAGCCGAGCCCCTGCTCCGCGCGTCGGGTCAGGGCACGATCTTTCTCGCGGACCGCGGACGCAAGCCGATGCTGATCGAGCTCAAGAACGAGTTCTTCTCGGCGGAAGGCTCCCGGATCCTCGCGATCGGGCCGACGCTGTCGTTCCGGTACGAGCCCGTCCACGACTTCCCCCGACGGCGCCGCGTCGACGTTCTCCGGATCTTCGGACGCGGAAGCCTCGTGCTCTCGCCGGCGCGCGACACGTTTTCGATTCCCGTGTCGGCGGAGTTTCCGCTGAACGTGTCCTCGCGCGACCTCATCGGCTGGACGGGGAACCTCGTGCCTTCGGTGCTTCCCGATCGGTTCCTCGACGAGGTGATGCTCCCCGACAGCGAGGACCCGCCGAAAATCCGGTTCGAGGGCGAAGGCACGGTCATCACGGAAGCCCCCGCTTGACCGACCCGGAGCGGACCGAAAAACTTCGCACGTCCCTGAAAACCGGAATGGTCGGCTGCGGGAGCGTGTTGTTGTTCTTCCTCGTGATGGCGACCCTGATCGGCTCCCTCGTTTCCCGGCATCCCGACAGCTTCCGCCCCGTGCTCGCGAAGCTGTTCGACACGCTCGAGGACGGCCTCGCCCAGGACTTCGGCCCGGACGTCACGGCTGCCGATCGTGCGGCCTTCGCCGGGGCGCGGGATCATTTTCGCCGGGAATGGACCGCGAGCCGCCTGCCGGCCTCGGCGGCCGACCGCCTGCGGCGCCGCCTCATCTCGGACTCGCGAAAGGGCCGGTTCGGCGCCGCGGAAGTCCGGTCGCTGACGAACTTCCTGAACAATCTGGCCTCGCCGGCCGCCCGCGCCGCGTGAAGGTCAAGAAAGTCCCCGGGCGAACGGCCCGCCCGGACTCGCCCGCGCGGGAGACGGACCGCCCGAGTTTCGCGGAGTCCCGCGCGCGAGCCGGCGGGATCTTCCGCGTCGTCTCGGAGTTCACGCCCCAGGGAGATCAGCCGGCCGCGATCGAAGCCCTCGTGGCGGGACTGCGCTCGGCGAAGCGGGACCAGGTCCTGCTCGGCGTGACGGGCTCGGGCAAGACGTTCACGATGGCGAAGGTCATCGAGGCCGTGAATCGCCCGACTCTCGTGCTGTCGCACAACAAGACGCTGGCTGCCCAGCTGTACCAGGAATTCCGAGGATTCTTCCCGGACAACTCGGTCGAGTATTTCGTGTCGTACTACGACTACTACCAGCCGGAAGCGTACGTTCCCCAGACGGACACCTACATCGAGAAGGAGACTTCCCGAAACGAGGAGATCGACAAGCTGCGGCTCTCGGCGTCGAAGGCCCTCTTCGAGAGGCGCGACGTCATCGTCGTCGCGTCGGTGTCGTGCATCTACGGACTCGGAAGCCCCGAGTCGTACTACGACATGCTCGCGTTCCTGGAGGTGGGGGACACGGCGGGCATCCCGGCCCTCCTCAAGCGGCTCGTGGAGATGCAGTACGAGCGGACGAACGCCGACCTGGCCCGCGGGATGTTCCGCGTGCGCGGGGACGTCGTCGAGGTCGTTCCCGCCTACGAGGACACGGCCGTGCGCGTCGAGTTCTTCGGCGACGCGATCGAGAAGATCTCCCGGATCGACCCTCTCCGCGGAACGGTCCTCGCGCGCGTCCCGCGGCTCGCGATCTATCCCCGGACGTTCTACGCGACGCCCCGGAGCATCCTGGAGCTCGCGATCGCGGACATTCAGGTGGAGCTCGAGGAGCGGCTCGCGCAGCTCAACGCCGAAAACAAGAAGCTCGAAGCCCAGCGCCTGCACCAGAGGACGATGTTCGACATCGAAATGATCCGCGAGCTCGGGTTCTGCAACGGCATCGAGAACTACTCGCGCCACCTCTCGCGCCGGCTTCCCGGCCAGCCGCCGCCGACGCTGCTCGACTACTTTCCCGACGACTTTCTCCTCATGGTCGACGAGTCGCACGTCAGCGTGCCGCAGGTCCGCGGTATGTACTTCGGCGACCGCTCGCGCAAGCAGACGCTCGTGGATTTCGGCTTCCGGCTCCCGTCCGCCCTCGACAACCGCCCGCTGACGTTCGACGAGTTCAACGAGAGGATCGGCCAGACGGTCTACGTCTCGGCGACGCCCGCGGCCTACGAGCTGGAGAGGGCGGGAGGCGAGGTCGTCGAGCAGCTGATCCGGCCGACGGGGCTGCCCGACCCGGAAATCGAGATCCGGCCGGTTCGGGGCCAGGTCGACGACCTGCTCGCCGTCGTTCGCGCCGCCGCCGAACGGTCGGAGCGCGTCATGGTGACGACGCTCACGAAGCGCATGGCCGAGGACCTGACGAATTACTTCACCGAGCTGGGAGTGCGCTGCCAGTACCTGCACTCCGACATCGAGACGCTCGAGCGCGTCCGCCTGATCGGGGAGTTTCGGAAGGGGAGCTTCGATTGCCTCGTCGGCATCAACCTTCTCCGCGAGGGCCTCGACATTCCGGAGGTCGCGGTCGTCGCGATCCTCGACGCCGACAAGGAAGGTTTCCTCCGCAGCACGACGTCGCTGATCCAGACGTCGGGCCGCGCCGCGCGAAATCTCGAGGGGCGGGTGATCTTCTACGCCGACGCGGTGACGGATTCGATGCGGCGAGCGATGGACGAGACGAAGAGGCGCCGCGAAATCCAGATCGCCTACAACACGGAGCACGGAATCGAGCCCGCGTCGATCGTGAAGAAGCTCGACTCTCCGCTCGTCGCGCTGTCGAACCTCGATTACCTGGAGCCGATGCAGATCCGCGAGCGCCCCGACCCCGCCCGCGAAGAGTCCCTCGCCCGCCGCGCCGCGTCCCTGGAAAAGGAAATGAAGGCCGCGGCCCGCGAGCTCGATTTCGAGCGCGCGGCGAAGCTGCGCGACGAGCTCAAGGCGATCCGGGAGATGGAGATTTTCCGGAGCTGACGAGGGCTCAGGGCCGCGCAGAGTGGGGCGTGCGCGTCGGCTGGTTGCAGGCGCGGGTCAGGCCGAACGCGAGGAGAGCGACGGCGAGCCCGGCCACGACCCAGATCGTCGCGGTCTTCTTCTTCGACAGGTCGGGTCGCGTGAAGAACCCCGTCCGAAAGATGTCCACCTGATTCTTGCAGTGCGGGCACTCGACGACGTCGTTTCCGATCGGGCGCAGGCAGAAGGGGCACTCTTTCACAGGCTCCAATCATACATATTCGCGCTTTCCGTTTATAATTTGAGCGTGACGGCGCCACATTCTCCAGCCGCTCCGGAGAACCTGCCGGACGCGCCCGGCGTCTATCTCTTCCGGAACTCGAACGAGCGCATCCTCTACGTGGGAAAGGCGCGTTCGCTCAAGAAACGGGTCCTCTCGTATTTCCACAAGAACGTCGAGGACACCAAGACCCGGGCGCTCCTGGCGGACCAGCGGTCGGTCGAGACGATCGTGACGCGAACCGAGCTGGAAGCCCTCCTCCTGGAAAACTCGCTCATCAAGAAGCACAAGCCGCGCTACAACGTGTGTCTCCGCGACGACAAGACCTATCCCTACATCAAGATCACGACGGGGGAAGAGTGGCCACGCGCCCTCGTGACGCGCCGCGTCCTCGACGACGGCCACTCCTATTTCGGGCCTTTCTGGGGCGGTCTCGCGCGCCGCACGATGAAGATGATCACCCGTCATTTTCAGATCCGGACCTGTTCCATCGAGATCGACGGGCGCCTTCCGAGACCGTGTCTCTACTACGACCTCCACGCCTGCCTCGGACCGTGCGTGGCCGGCCTCACGACGAAGGAGGCCTACGCCGAGGCGGTTCGCGACGTCATCCTCTTCCTCCAGGGGAAGAACGCGGACCTCGAGCGGAGCCTTCGCCAGAAGATGGAGGCGGCGTCGGCGTCGGAGAATTTCGAGATGGCGGCCGCTTACCGCGACGCCCTGAAGACGGTCGAAGAGGTCGCCGAACGCCAGGTCGTGCAGCGGATGTCGGGCGAAGACACGGACACCTGGGGGCTCTACGAAAGCGACGGGGACGTCGCGGTGCAGATCCTCGTCGTGCGCGGCGGCACGATGGTCGACCGGCGCGAGCTGTTCTTCGAGAAAGCGGCGATCGTCGACCCGGCCGAGTCGCTCTCGAGCCTGCTTGCGCAATTCTACGAGCGGAACTCCTTTCTTCCCGAGGAGATTCTCGTGCCGATCGACCTGCCGGACGCCGACCTGTTGGAGGAGTTCTTCTCGGGCAAGAAGGGCTCGCGCGTGGTCGTGCGACGGCCGCAGAGGGGGCCCGCCCACGACCGGCTCGAGATGGCCGCGACGAACGCGAGGAGCCGGCACGAGGCGCGTTTCCGGAAGGCCGCGACGGCGGAAGAGGAAGCCGTCTCCCGGCTCGCGCGCCTGCTCGAGATGCCCGCTCCCGTGCGCCGGATCGAGGGATTCGACATCTCGCACATCCAGGGCACGGACTCGTACGCGTCGATGGTCGTCTTCGAGGCGGGGAAGCCGAAGAAATCCGACTACCGTCTCTTTCGGATCCGCTCGCAGCGCCTTCTGGAGCCCGACGATTTTGCGTCGATGGCCGAGGCCGTGACGCGCCGTTACTCGAGGCTCGCGGCGGAGAACCGCCCGATGCCCGACCTCGTCCTCGTCGATGGAGGCCGCGGCCAGCTGTCGGCCGCGCTGACCGCTCTGGACCGCATCGGCGTCAACGTCGCGGTCGCGGGGCTGGCGAAGAAAGAGGAAGAGATCTTCGTGCCGGGCCGGCCCGAGCCGATCCGCCTCTCCCGCCACGACCCCGCGTTGAAGCTCGTCCAGCGGGTGCGCGACGAGGCGCATCGCTTCGCGATCGCCCGGCACCGCAAGACCCGGTCGAAGAACGCGCTGACGACCGACCTCCGGAGCATCCCGGGAGTCGGTCCGGCGAGGGCGCGCGCCCTGCTTCGCCAGTTCGGCTCCGTCGACGGAATGAAGAGCGCCCCGGCGGAGGAAATCTCCCGGATCGTCGGGGCGAAGGCCGCGGACGCCGTTCTCATCCATCTTCACGGTGAAGCTTGAGGGAGGCGTTCGAGGCCGAGGGAGAGGTCGAGTCGCTCGATCTCCTCGCCGCCCTGTGCGCGCTCGGGCGCGAGGGGTCGACGGGAAGGGCGATTTTCTCCCGCGGGCCGGAGCGGGTCGTCTTCGTCGTCGAGAGGGGCGTTCTCGTCGACCTCGAGTCCCCGGGCGAGTCGTCGCCTCCCGAGGTCCTGATTCGAGGCGGGAAGCTCCAGCGCGAAACCTACGAAGCCCTCATGATCCCGTCCGGGGAAGATCGGTTCGCCGTCGCGACGGCCTCCGGAGTCGTGTCGAAAAAGGAGGCGGCCTGGGGCCGCAAGATCTCCGCGATCGAGTCGCTCGCCAGCCTGCTTTCGTGGACCGACGGGTACTACGTTTTCGAGCCGCTCGCGCCCGAAATCTCGACCGGGTTCCGGCTGCCGATCGACAAGTGGATCCTCGAGCTTTTTCTCCGCTCGAACGACCGCGCGCTCGTCATGTCGCGCGTCGGGCCGACGGATCTCCCGCTGCTCAAGGCGGAATCCTTCGCGCCCGCGTTCGCGGCGCTCGGTCTCACGGCGGACGCGGACGCGGTCGCGTCGTTGATTGACGGCGAGCGCAGCGTCGAGGAAATCGTTCGCAAGTCCCGGGCGGACGAGTTTGCGGTGCTCAAGCTCCTCGCCGCGCTGATCTCGCTGCGCCTCGTCCGGCCCTCCTACGAGGCGCCCTTTCCCGAACCCGCGGAGGCGGCGCCGCCTCCGGCCGAAGAAGCGCCGGATCTTCCCGAGGAGTCCGTTGCCGAGCCGCCGAGTTCGGACCCGTTCGCGGAAATCGGAGAGGCGCCGGCCGCGGCCGAGCCAATCTCGATCCCCCTCTTTGCCCTCACCGCGCCGGAGGCGCCGATTTCCGCCGAGCCGTCGAGCGAGCCATTGGTTCTCGACCCGCCGGCGCGACCTCGGGGCCGCACCCGGCTCTGGCTTGCGCTGCTGTTCGCGGTCTTCGCGGCCGCGCTGTTCTGGAAGCTTCGCGCACGGGGACCGGCGGCTGTCCGGCCCATGCCACCCCCGAAAGCCGAGCAAAGGGCTCCCGCCCCGGCGCCGGCCTCTGCCCCCGCACCGCCGGACAGTCGAAAGTCGATCGTGGCGGTCACACCGCAACCGCTCCCCGCTCCGAAAGCGCCGCCCGAAGCGAGCGCGCGGCGACCGGCCGCCCCGTGGAAGCGCACGCTGGCCGCGAGCCGGCGAGCGTTCGAACATCCGGGAGGTTTCGCCTACGCGATCCAACTCGAGCTCGCCTGCGAGGAATCGACCGTGACGAAGGCCGTTCACGCCGACCCGTCCGGCCGCCAGATCTGGATCGTTCCTTACGACTTTCGGGGGCGAAGTTGCTACCGGGTTCTCTGGGGCAGGTACAAGACCCTTCCGAAGGCCAGGGACGCGAAGACCTCGGTGCCGGCGATGTTTCTCCGGGGGGGCAACCGCCCGGCCGTGATCGCGCTGGCCGGCGCGGGGACTACGGAGGGCTCCCGATGAGCGGGATGTCCGCGGCGGCCGGATCGGCCGGCAACCTCCGGGACCTTCCGCTTCCGGAGGTCTTGAAATCGATTCTCGCGAGCCGCGGGACGGGAACGCTGAGGATGAGCCGGCCGGGCGAGGAAATTCGACTCTTTTTCGAATCGGGAGAGTTGCGAACGGCGATCTCGACCGCCGAAGGGCGCCGGCTCGGCGATTCCCTTCTGAGGGACGGAATCATTTCCGAGGAGGCGATGGACGCCGCGATCCGCGATTTTTCGTCCGAGGGCCACGGCCGTCTCGGAAAGCATCTCGTCGACAGCGGGCGGATCACGGAAGAGGCCCTCGAATCGGGGACGAGAAAACATTTCGAGGAAATCGCCCTGTCCGCGTTTTCGTGGCCCGAGGGCGACTTCGAGTTTCGCGTTTCCGGCGGCCGGCTCGATCCCATCGTCGCGTTTCCTCTCTCGCTTCCCGCCGTGTTGATGGTCGGAATCCGAAGGATCCCGGAGAGCGAGAAATTCGTCGAGCTGCTCGGGGACCTCGACCGCTACGCGGCCGCGGTGGCGGCCTCCTTCGAGCACTACGAGGCGCTCCGCCTCGAGCCCGGAGAGGCCTATCTTCTTTCTCTCTGCGATGGAAAGACGAAAATCCGGTCGATCCTGCAGCTGTCGCCCTCGCGCCTCGCGGCGGCGAGGACGCTCTACGCGCTCGAATTCACGGGCCTCGTCGCGATGCTCGACGAGCCGGCACGCGCGGCCGAGACCGCGGAGCCGCGCGCCTCCGCGGTCTGGTCGGAGAGCGCGGCGCCGGACCTGGACGCCCGCGCCCGCGTGGCCCGCGGCGACTACCTGGAGGCGAGGCGGCTGCTGGAGCGAAAGGACTTTTACGGCGCGATCGTTCTCCTTCGCGAGTGCGTTCGCCTGGCTCCGGAGAACTCCGAGTACCACTTTCGGCTCGCGCGCGCGCTCGCGAAGAACGCGAGCTGGCGAACGAAGGCCGCCGAGCACTACAAAGTGGCCTTCAACCTCGATCCCTTTCGGGAGGAGCTCATGCACGATTATGCGGAGTTTCTCGAGGAGGAAGGGGATTGTCGGGCGGCGCAGACGATCGTCCGACGTCTCGTTCAGAAATATCCGGAGGACCCGCGCCATCGCGACCTGCTCGCGAAATGTGACGAGGCGGTGCGGGTCCGGGACGGAGATCCGGCGGGCGATGCGGGGGCGGGGGATTCGGAGAAGAGATCCCTGTTCTCCCGCCTCTGGGGCCGGCGCTCGCCCTAGCGATGCCGATGGAAGCGGGTCTGGCGACGGCGCTCGGTCTCGCGATGGCCGCGGGGTTCAACGCCTGGGCGGCCGTCCTGGTCTTCGGCGGCTGCGCGCGGCTCTTTCCGTCGCTCCTGTGGGGACCGGCGGCGGACGTGTTTCGGTCCGGTCCGATTCTGACGATCGCGCTGTTTCTCTTTGTCGCCGAGTTCCTCGCGGACAAGATTCCGCTGCTGGACCATTTCTGGAATTTTGCGCACACCTTTCTGCGGCCGGCCGCGGGCGCCGGCCTCGCTCTCGCGTGCGTGCCCGCGGAATCCCCGCTCGCGAAGATCGGGGTGGCGCTGCTCGGGGCGCTCGTGACCCTCGTCGCGCACATGGCGAAGGCCACCTCGCGCCTGACGTCGACGGCCGCGGTCTCCGGCCTTCGCCAGTTCAGCATCTCCATCGCGGAGGACGTCATCGCCGTTTCGATCGCGGCCGTCGCGATTTTCTCGCCGACGATCTCTCTCGCCGTCCTCTTCGGGGTGGTGATTCTGATGTGGATCCTCTTCTCGCGCGTCCGGCACGCGGCCGCGATTCTCTTCTTCGCCGCGGCGCATCCGCGGCGCGCCTTTCGACGCAAGCCGGAGACAGCCGACTGATGCCCTACCTGGTCGACGGCAACAACCTCCTCGGTCTCGTGACGGGGAAATCGCGCCCGTCGGAGCAGGAGCGGCGGGACCTCCTTCGCCGGATCGCGGACCGCCTTCGGGCGGAACGCGGGCGGGTGCTCGTGGTTTTCGACGGGCCTTCCGAGAGCGGACGGAGCGAGTCGGCCCTCGGGACCCTCACGGTGCGGTATTCCGGCAACCGTTCCGCCGACGACGTGATCGTCGAAGCGGCCTCGCGGTCGCGGGCGCCGGCGGACCATTTCGTCGTGACGGACGACCGCGGCCTCGCGGCGCGGGCCCGCGAGGCAGGGGCCCGGACGCTTCCGGCGGCGACGTTCATGGATCGGATTTCGCGCTCGTCGACCTCGGAGGGGAAGCGCGACACCGTCGACGTGGCGGACTGGGTCGATTTTTTTTCCGACGATCGAAACCGGCTTCCGTGAACGTTCTGTTACACTCCTCGCGGGCGAGCGGGCCATGCGATCGCCGCGATTTCGATCGGGGAGGAAAGTCCGAACTCCAAAGGGGCAGCGCGCCGGGTAACGCCCGGTCGTTCCGGCAACGGGGCGAAGGAAAGTGCCACAGAAAACAAACCGCCCTCCCTCCAAAGCCTCGTGCGGCGGAGGGACGGTAAGGGTGAAACGGTGCGGTAAGAGCGCACCGCCCCGGCGGCAACGCCGGGGGCACGGTAAACCCCGCGTGGAGCAAGGCCAAATAGGGAAACGGAGGGCGCCCCTCCCGTCCCCTTCGGGGGCCGTTTCCGGGTTGGCTGCTGGAGACCGGGCGCGAGCCCGGGCCTAGAGGAATGGTCGCACTCGACAGAATTCGGCTTAACGGCCCGCCCGCCCCTTTGAAGCCCCCGCGGCTGCGACCCGGGGCCGCGATCGGCGTCGCCGCCCTTTCCGGCCGGGTCGACCCGGAAAAGCTCGGCCGCGGCGTCGCCTACCTGCGCTCGCGCGGGTACGCGGTCGTCGAGGCGAACAACGTCCGCGCGGCGGACGGCGATTTTGCGGGAGACGACCGCGAACGCGCGGAAGGCTACCGGCGGTTGTTGCGCGATCCGGGCATCGCCGCGATTTTCTTCGCGCGCGGCGGATGGGGGGCGGCGCGGACGCTGGCCCATCTCGATGCCGCGGAGATCGCCGCGAATCCCAAGATCCACCTGGGCGGCTCGGACCTCGCGTCCCTGTTCTCGTTCGTCCGCCGGCGCACCGGCTTGGTCTGCTTCCACGGCCCGATGGTCGCCGTCGATTTCGCGGCCGTCCCTCCCGATCCCGAAACGGCGCGGTCGTGGGAGGCGCAGCTCGGGGGCGAGGCGCCCGAGTTTCCGATCGACCCCGCGGAAGTCGTTCGCCCCGGCGCCGGCGCCGGGCCGCTCGCCGGCGGCTGCCTTTCGATCCTCGCCTCGATCGAGGGGACTCCGGAATCCCTCGACACGCGCGGCACAATCCTCTTCTGGGAGGACGTCCGGGAGGAAATCTACCGCCTCGACCGGATGCTGACGCAGCTTCGGAGGGCGGGGAAGCTCGAGGGCCTCGCCGGCGTTATAATCGGCATGTTGGAAGACATTCGTCATAACGGCAGGCCGGACGAGGAGCGCCTCTCCTCGCTCTTGCGCGACCACTTCGGCGACGCGCCCTATCCCGTCTTGCGCAACTGGCCCTCCGGGCATGGTGTGCGCAACCGGACGCTGCCGCTCGGAGCCCGCGTGTCCCTCGATACCGGCCTCGGCGTCGTGCGGTTCGAGCCGGGGGTCGAATGAAGGCGGTCTTCAAATCCGGAACGGGCAAGGGCGCGTCCGAGCAGTTCCTCGTGACGTACCTGATGGGCGACATCATCTTCTCCGAGGGAGACCTCGGCACGGAGATGTTCATCGTGCAATCGGGGATCGTCGAGATCTTCAAGAAGATCGGCGGCCGCCAGAAAGTCATCTCGACGCTGGAGAAGGGGGACTTCTTCGGCGAGATGTCGGTTCTCGAGGACGTCTCGCGCACCGCGTCGGCGCGCGCGAAGACCGACGTCGAGCTCGTGAGGATCAACCAGACGACGTTCGACCAGATGATCAAGAGGGACACCGAAATTGCCGTCCGGATGCTGCGCAAATTTTCGCGCCGGCTTCGGGAAACGACGGAGCTTCTCGAGGAGGCGCTCGGCCGCAAGGTCGACTCGGTGGACTCGCCGTCGGGCGCGCATCCGGTCGAGCGCGACGAGCACGAGGTCTACCGGCTCGTCTCCCCGGACGGAAAGACCGAGTTCTTCCTCAACCGGGGCGGCGAAACGGTGATCGGGCGCGCGGACCCGGTCACCGGAATCAATCCGGACGTCGATTTGACGTCGCTCGACACTCAGCGCTCGACGTCGCGGAGCCACGCGAAGATCTCCCAGACGGACGACACTTTTCACCTGGTCGAGGAGATCGGCGTCATGAACGGGACCTACGTCAACGATCGGCGGCTCGCGACCGGCACCCCGACCGCGATCAAAGACGGCGACATCCTGAAGTTCGGCCTGATCGCTCTCATCTTTCGGATCACCAAGAATTAGCGGATCTCCAGGGATTCACCCGCCCCTTCGACTCTCCGATTCGCTGCTGGAAGAATCGGCCATCGCCCCGTCGTCCCGCCGCAAGCTTGCGGCCGCCGGCATGGAGACGGCCGCCGACCTCTTGCTCCACCTGCCGTTCCGGTACGAGGACCGGTCCGCCTTCGCTCGGATCGCCGACCTGCACGAGGGGCGGCCCGCGACCGTCTCCGCTCGCGTCGTGGACGCGCGCCTCGTTCGAACGCGGAGGCGCGGATTCACGATCCTCCGGGCCGTCGTCGAGGACGAGAGCGGGTCGATTCGCGTCACCTGGTTCAACCGGGCTTACCTCGCGCGCGCGCTGACGGCCGGAAGGCGGATCGTGCTGTACGGCGCTCCGGAAGCCGAGAAGTCCGCCCTCGTTCTGAAGAACCCGGAACACGAGATCCTGGACGAAGAAGGAGAGGATCCCGTTCACCTGGGCCGCGTCGTCGGGATCTACCGTCGGATCGGCGAGCTCTCCGGAAAATGGGCCCGGGGGACGATCGCGGGGCTTCTCGGCCGCCTGGACGCGGCACCCAGGTCCGCCTCGAACGCGGCGGAGCTGCTGCAAGCCCTGCGGGACGTTCACTTTCCGCCGGGACCCGACTTCGAAGCGGCCGCGGGCCGGGCCCGGCGGGCGATCGCCTGGGAGGAACTGCTCGCGTTTTCGGAGCTCGTGGAGGAGCGCCGGGAGCGGCGTCGCGCAGTCTCCGTGCGGGCATGGTCCTGGTCGCCGGAGACGGCTCGCCGGCTCGTCGACCTGTTGCCCTTTCCGCTGACGAACGCGCAGAAAAAAGCGGCCTCGGAAATCGCCGCCGACCTTCGCAGCGGCTCGCCGATGGCCCGGCTACTGCAGGGGGACGTCGGGAGCGGCAAGACCGCGGTCGCGCTCCTCGCCGCCCTGCTCGCGGCCGAAAACGGGTCCCAGTCGGCGCTCATGGCGCCGACGGAGATCCTCGCGGAGCAGCACGCCGAGACGTTCGCCCGCTGGCTCGGGGGAAGCCGCTACCGTCTCGCTCTCCTGACGGGGCGAACTCCGGAGCGCGCGCGTCGGCCCCTCCGCGCGGCCCTGCGAGCCGGGGAGATCGACCTTCTCGTCGGGACCCACACGCTGATCGAAAAACCCGTCGAGTTCCGGGATCTCGGGCTCGCGATCATCGACGAGCAGCACCGTTTCGGCGTCGTGCACCGGGCGCGGCTCTCCCGAAAGGGGCAGAAACCGCACGTTCTCGTCCTCTCGGCCACGCCGATTCCCCGTTCGCTCGCCTGGACCGTCTTCGGAGACCTCGACGTCTCCCGCATCGATGAAAAACCCCCGGGCCGGGGAAGGCTCCGGACGTACCTGCGCGGACCGGAGCGAAAGCCGCAGGTCCATCGATTTCTGGCCGAACGGCTCGCCGAAGGAGAGCGCGCGTACGTCGTCGTTCCCGCGATCGAGGATTCCGGCTCCGAGGTCGCCGCCGTGGAGGCCACCCACCGGGAAATCGCGGCATCGGTGCCCGAAGCGCGCATCGAGGACCTCCACGGAAAGCTCCCCGCGCCGAAGCGCCAGGGCGCGATCGCGGCATTCGCCTCGGGCTCCGCGAACGTGCTCGTCGCGACGACCGTCGTGGAAGTCGGCATCGACGTGCCGGAGGCCACCGTCATGCTCGTGGAGAACGCGGACCGGTTCGGGCTCGCGCAGCTGCACCAGCTCCGCGGCCGGATCGGCAGGGGAGAACGAACGTCGCATTGCATTCTGCTCTGCTCGGAGACCGCGTCCGCCGAGGCGCGGGAGAGGCTCGCGTTCCTGGAGAAGTGCTCGGACGGATTCGTCATTTCCGAAAAAGACCTCGAGCTTCGCGGGCCGGGAGACCTGCTCGGGGCCCGGCAATCGGGCGTCCCGGGCTTTCGGGTCGCCGATCCGGTCGGGGGAGTGGAAGAGCTTCGAAAGGCCCGCGAAGAGATCGCCCGCCGCCGGGCGCGGGGAGAGAAGACCGCGAGCGATCTCTTTCCGGAGAAGCGCGCTGTGATAGAAACCGGATCTACCGGGGAAACAGACAGGGAGGGGCAAGAGGGATGAGAGTCGCCGTGACCGGTGCGACCGGATTCGTCGGGGGATACGTCGTCAACGAATTGCTGCGCCGGGGGCATGCCGTTCGCGTGCTCGTGCGGGGCGACGCCGCGCGCTCCCGATTCAACCGTCCCGTGGAGTCGGCGCAGGGAGACGTCACCGACCCCGCCTCGCTCGACCCGTTCGCCTCGGGCTGCGACGCGCTCGTCCATCTCGTCGGGATCATCCACGAAAAAGGGGGACGCTCGTTCGACCAGATCCACCGGCAGGGGACGGAGAACGTCGTCGTCGCCGCGACCCGGGCGGGCGTGCGCAAATACGTTCACATGTCCGCGATGGGCGCGTCGGCCTCCGCTCCGTCGGAGTATGGCAGGTCGAAGGCGATGGGGGAGGAGGCGGTAAAGCGGTCGAAGCTCGACTGGACGATCCTGCGCCCCTCGATCGTCTTCGGGCCGGGGGACGGGTTCGTCTCGCTCTTCGCAAAGATCATCCGTCTCAACCCGGGGTTCATCCCCGTGATCGGCCCCGGGACCGTGAGGTTCATGCCGGTCTCGGTCTTCGACGTGGCCCGCCTCTTTGCCGACTCGCTCGACAAGACGGAGGCGTCCCGCAAGTCGTTCGAAGTCGGCGGCCCGGACATCTTCACGATGGACGAGATCGACCGCGAGATCGCCGCCGCGCTCGGCAAGCCGGGAAAGCCACTCGTTCACTTTCCGGTCTGGGTCGGGTCTCTTCTCGCGGCGGCGACGTCGCTCGTTCCCCGGTGGGTAATCCCGAAGCCGTTCCTGACGCGCGACCAGCTGCGCTCCCTCTCCCAGGACAACGTCGGCGACACGTCGGCGACCCTTGCGACGTTCGGTCCGATTGCGCGCGACTTCCGATCCGGAATCCGCGAGTACGTCCGGCCGAAGTCTCGCCACGATCCGACGATCGGGATCTAGCGGGCCGCGAAACCGTCCGCCTCGACCATTCCGCCGCGATCTGCTAAATTCGATCGATGTCTTTTCAAGTCGTGGAAATCGCGGTCGTCGTGGCCGTCGTGCTTTTCGCGATCTCGTTCCACGAGTCCGCGCACGCCTGGACGGCGCTCAAATTCGGGGACCCGACCGCCCGGGACCTCGGCCGTATCTCGTTGAATCCGCTTCACCACATCGACCCCTTCGGAACGGTGCTGCTCCCCCTGATCCTGGTGCTGATGCACCAGCCGCCGTTCGGGTACGCGAAGCCGACGCCCGTCGATCTTCGCAACACGAGCAATCCGCGCCTCGCGAATTTCTGGGTGTCGGCAGCGGGACCCGGCTCGAACTTTGTCGCCATGCTCGGCAGCGCGATCGTGCTGATCGTGATCGGAAGAAGCGCCCCCGACGCCGTCCTGGCGGCGTTCCAGGGGGCGCCGGGAACCGGTATCCTCGCCCCGATCGCGTTTATTCTGGTTCAACTCGTCCAGATCAACCTCGTTCTCGGCGTCTTCAACCTGATCCCCGTCCCTCCCATGGACGGCAGCGGGATCCTGTTCTCCGTTCTGGGACGCCGGGGGCTCGCGCTCGAGATGTTCTTTCACCGTTACTCATTCCTGATGTTCATCCTGATCATGCTGATGTTCTATGCGGGAATTTTCCAGATGATCCTGACCCCGATTCTGCGGGTCGCCATTGGACTGATCCTGCGGGGAATTTCGTGAACGAGACCGCGCCCCACGGAGGCTCCGGGCAGGAACTTCCCCCGGTCGACATCGGGGCGTTCTCGGGCCCGCTCGATCTCCTGCTCCACCTGATCCGCATCAACGAGGTCTCGATCACCGACATCCCGATCGTCGAGATCACGCGGCAGTACACGGATTACCTCGACCTGATGAAGGAGCTGGACCTCGACGTCGCGGCCGACTACATCTACCTCGCCGCCGTCCTGGTCCACATCAAGTCGAGGTGTCTTCTGCCCCGCGACGAGACCGCCGGCGACGCCGAAGACCCGCGCAGCGAACTCGTCGCCCGGCTGCTCGAATACGAGAAATTCAAGCGCGCGGCCGAGAGCTTCCACGAAATCGACACTCTCCGGGCGGGGCTGTGGGCTCGGCCCGAAAAACCGCCGAAGATCTCGGCGGAGGAAGGCCTCGCGACCCTCGAGGTGTCGCTCGTCGATCTCGTCGGGTCGTTCCGCATCGCTCTCGACCGGTACCGCCTCGCCCATCCCGCGACGATCGAGCTCGAGCACCCGCGCTTCTCCCTGCGCGACAAGATGATCGAGCTGCTCGCCCGCGCGGAAGAGCGCGGCACGCTTCCGCTCCTCGAATGGCTCGGGGCGCTGCGATACCGCGCGGAAGCGATCACGACGTTTCTCGCCGCTCTCGAGCTGACGAGGCTCGGCGTTCTGCGGATCTTCCAGTCCGCGCCGTTCGCCGAAGTGCACGTCTCCCGGACCGACATGGAATTCGACGCGGCGCGCATTCGGGACGACTACCATGACTGACGCTCGCTCCCGGCTCGGCGCCGCGATCGAGGCGATCCTGTTCGCCTCGGGAAGACCGGTCGCGATCAAGGACCTGGCGCAGCTGCTGGAAGCGGAGCCCGAGGAGATCCGCGACGCGCTCGCGCTCCTCGCGGAGCACGCGTCCCCGGAGGGCAGGGGAGTGTCCCTCGAGGAGGTAGCGGGAGGTTGGCGCTACGTGACCCGGCCCGAGCACGACGGCCTGCTTCGGCGCTTCTTCGAGATCAGCGAGAGGAGCCGGTTGTCGCTTGCCGCTCTCGAGACTCTCGCGATCGTCGCCTATCGCCAGCCGATCACGGCGCCGGAAATTTCGGACTTGAGGGGAGTGAATTCCTCCGGAGTTCTGAAGACTCTGTTCGACAAGAAGCTGATCACGACGGCGGGAAAAAAACCCGTCGTGGGCACGCCGTTTTTCTACCGGACGACGCGGGAGTTCCTCATCCGTTTCGGGCTCAACGACCTGGCCGACCTGCCGCGGCCCGAGGAGCTCGACAGCGACTTCGCCGCCGAGCCGGAAGCCGCCGACTCGGGCACCGCCGAGCCGGCCGAGGCCGGGCCGTCCGAAGCGGCCTCGATCGCGGAAGCCACGCCGGAGTCGGTCGGACGCCCGTCCGAATGAGCGGAGAACGGCTCCAGAAGATCCTCTCGGCCGCGGGCCTGTGTTCGCGGCGGGAAGCGGAGGAATGGATCGAGGAGGGCCGCGTGCTCGTCAACGGCGCGAAGGCCTCTCTCGGGCAGAAGGCCGACCTCGCGCGGGACGCGATTCGCGTCGACGGCAAGCTGCTTCGGCCGAACCAGAGTCCTCGCCGATATGTCCTGCTGAACAAGCCGAAGGGCTACATCACGACGACCGACGACCCCGAGGGCAGGCCGACGGTCCTTTCGCTGATCCCGCCGGGTCTGCGGAAGGGACTGAAGCCGGTCGGGCGCCTCGACCTCGCTTCCGAAGGACTGTTGATCCTGACCGACGACGGCGATTTCGCGCAGGCCGTCGCGCACCCCTCGAGCGGCTTCGCAAAGAACTATCGCGTGAAGGTCTGGGGCGAGCCGGCGGAAAAAGACCTCGAACGGCTTCGCCGCGGCATCCTGATCGATGGCCGGCGAACCCGCCCGTGCGAAATCGAAAGCCACCACACGACGACGGGCAAGAAGCCGCAGGAAGGGAATACGTGGCTGACGGTCGTTCTCCACGAGGGGCGAAGCCGGCAGATCCGGAAGATGTTCGATCGGATCGGCCATCCCGTCTCGAAGCTCCGTCGGGTCTCGATCGGCCCGATCCGCGACGAGAAGCTCCGCGCGGGAGCCTTCCGGGCTCTCACCCGGGACGAGGTCCGAAAGCTTGCGCCGAAGGCCAAGGCCCCGGGCCGGAATGGGTGAGACTCCCCGGATCATCGCGATCGACGGCCCGTCGGGCGCCGGAAAATCGACGCTCGCGCGCACCCTTGCCGCCCGGCTCGACCTTCCTTACCTCGACACGGGGGCCATGTACCGGGCCGTCGGCCTGCTCGCCCGCCGGAACGGAATCCCGCTTCCGATCGCGGACCTCGACGCGGTCGCCGAGCTGGCCCGCCGGTCGCGAATCGACCTCGCGACGTCTCCCTCGGGAACGTCCGTCTGGCTCGACGGCGACGACGTTTCTCTCGCGATTCGGGAGCCCGAGATCTCTCTTTATGCCTCGGCCGTTTCGGCGATTCCGGGCGTCCGCCGCCTGCTCGTCGCCCGCCAGCGGGAGATCGGCCGGGAAAAGGGGGGCGTCATCGAGGGGCGGGACATCGGCTCGAAGGTATTCCCCGACACGCCGTACAAGTTCTATCTGACCGCGAGCGAGGAGGAGCGGGCCCGCCGGCGCCATGCCGAGCTTGAGGCCCGGGGCCTCTCCGAGCCCTACCCGAAGGTCCTCGACGAGATGCGGCAGCGCGACCGGAACGATTCCGACCGGGCCGATTCCCCCCTCCAGATCACCGAGGGCCACATCCGCCTGGACAGCGACGGGAAGACCCCGGAGGAGATCGTCCGCGAAGTCCTTGGGCTCGTAGGCCCTTGACTCGTTTACAGTTTCCGGGTTAGATTCACCTTTTGGGAAAATCCAGGTGCCAGGAGAAAAAGATCGCTTGAAGGAGTCCAAAAACCACTCGATGGAAACAGAAACAGACACCGAGCTGAGCCCGGCGGAATACGAAAGCCTCATCGCCGAGTACGAAAACACCCTGAAGAACCTTCAGGAGGGGCAGATCATCCGGGGACGGGTGATCCAGGTCTCCCCGTCCGAAGTGATCGTGGACATCGGTTACAAGTCCGAAGGCGTCATTTCGATCGCGGAATTCACCGACTACGAAGGACGGGTCACGGTCGCCGTCGGCGACCGGATCGACGTCCTCCTGGAGTCGACCGAAGACCAGAACGGGTACGTCGTCCTCTCGAAGGACAAGGCCGAGAAGATGCGCGTCTGGGACGACGTCGAAAAGGCCTACCGCGACGGAACGAACGTCCGCGGCCGGATCATCGACCGCATCAAGGGGGGCCTCGCCGTGGACATCGGCGTGAAGGCGTTCCTTCCCGGGTCCCTCGTGGACACGAAGCCGGTGAAGAACCTCGACTTCCTGCGCGGCAAGGAGTTCGATTTCAAGGTCATCTCCGTGGACAAGAAGCGCGGCAACATCGTGCTTTCCCGAAAGGCCGTGATCGAAGTCGAGCAGGAGTCGAAGAAGAAGGAAACGCTCGCCCAGCTCGAAGAGGGGCGCGTTCTCCGCGGAACCGTCAAGAACCTCACCGACTACGGCGCGTTCGTCGACCTCGGCGGCCTCGACGGGCTGCTCCACGTGACGGATATCTCCTGGGGCAGGATCAACCACCCGTCCGACGTGCTCAAGGTCGGCGACGAAATCGACGTCGTCGTTCTGAAATTCGACAAGGAGACCGAGCGGGTTTCGCTCGGGACGAAGCAGCTGACCGCGGACCCCTGGGAGCAGGTTCCCGAGAAATATGCCGTCGGATCGCGAGTTTCCGGCCGCGTCACGAACGTCACGGATTACGGCGCTTTCGTGGAGCTGGAGCAGGGCATCGAAGGCCTGATCCACGTCTCGGAGATGTCCTGGTCCAAGAAGATGAAGAACCCCTCGAAGGTCGTCTCGGTCGGCGACTCGGTCGAGGCGATCATCTCGGACGTGAACACCGACACGCGACGAATTTCCCTCTCTCTCAAGAACACGCTTCCCGACCCGTGGGAAGGCGTGATGGAGAAATACGCCGTCGGAACCGAGATCACGGGAAAGGTGCGAAACCTGACGGACTTCGGCGCGTTCGTGGAGATCGAAGAGGGCGTCGACGGACTGATCCACGTGTCCGACATGTCCTGGACCAAGAGGATCAAGCATCCGTCGGAAGTCCTCAAGAAGGGCGACGAAGTCCGCGCGACGATCACCCACATCGATCCCGAGAACCGGCGGATTTCGCTTTCGATCAAGGAGTTTCTCCCGAACGAGTGGGAAGACTTCAAGAAGAAGCACCAGGTCGGATCCGTCGTCGAGGGGACGGTCACCCGAATCGCGGATTTCGGCGTTTTCGTCAACATCGACGGGATGGTCGAAGGGTTGATGCACGTTTCCGAGACCCCGCTCACGCGCGGCCAGAAGCCCCAGGAGTTCTACGCCGAAGGCCAGAAGGTACGGGCGACGATTCTCCGGATCGAGGACGAGGAAATGAAGGTCGGGCTTTCGTCCCGCGAAACGGCCGAACCCGTCGCCGAGGCGCCGGCCGCGGCGGCGGCCCCGGTGGAGGCGGCCCCGGAGGCCGCCGCGCCCGAAGTCGTCGCGGAGCCGGAGGCTCCCGCCCCGAAGAAGAAGCGGACCCGGAAGAAGGCGGGCTCGAGCGAGTCCGAATAAGAGCGCAATGACGAAAGCCGAATTGATCGAGAAAGTCCTGGCGGCGGCCGACCTGAACAAGAAGGAAGCGGAGGCGGCGGTCGAAACGTTCTTCGACTCCATCATTCGGTCGTTGCGGGGCGGGGAAAAGATCGAGCTGCGGGGTTTCGGGTCCTTCCGGCTCCGATCGCGCGGCGCTCGCGTGGGAAGAAACCCGAAGACCGGCGAAAAGGTCAACGTTCCCGCGAAGCGAATCCCCTATTTCAAGCCGGGCAAAGAGCTCAAAGAACTCATCAACCGGTGACGCGGAGACCGGCGGGGCGCGAGTGGAGAACCTCTTTGCACCCTGGCGCCTGAAATACCTCATGTCGGAGAAGACGAAGTCCTGCATCTTCTGCGATGCGCTTCGGGCGGAGCCCGGGCCCGACAACCTCGTGGTCGACCGGAAGGATCGGGTGTTCGCGATGCTGAACCGGTACCCTTACGCGAACGGGCACGTGATGGTGGCGCCGGTGGCCCACGAGGCCCGACTGTCCGAAAGCGACCCCGAGACCCTCGCCGAGTTGATCCGCGAAGTGGCGCTCTCGCAGGAGGTCCTCGACGGGCTCTACCGGCCTGCGGGCTTCAACGTCGGCGCGAACTTCGGCCGGGCGGGGGGAGCGGGCATCGAGGACCACTACCATTTCCACGTGGTGCCGCGGTGGGAGGGCGACGTGAATTTCATGACCGTGACGGGCGACACGCGCGTGATCCCCGAGGAGCTTTCGACGACGCAGCGCAACGTCTCGTCGGCGTTCGAGAAGAAGCGCCAGGCGGTGTCCCGATGAACAACGAGAAGGGCAACCTCTTCGTCGCCCTGCTCCTGGCGTGGCTCTTTCCGGGTCTCGGCCACGCCTACCTCGGGCGCCGTTCCACGGCGGTCCTCTACGCTCTCATCGTGACGGCGGCGTTCGCCCTGGGAGTCGGATACCACGGAAAGCTGTACACCCAGGAGCCCGATCATCCGCTGACGATCCTCGCGACCTTCGCGTGTTACGGGGCGGGAATCCTCAACATCGGGGGCCGGCTGCTGCTCGACAATCCGGCGGGGAACATCCTCTCGCCGACGTTCGAATTCGGGTGCGCGTTTCTCCTGACGGCCGGCATGATGAATCTGCTGCTCATGCTCGACGCCTACGACATCTTCACGGGAGCCAAGCCGTGATCGCGACCGACCACTTCGTGGCGATGTCCCTCTACGCGCTGCTCACGGCGTCGTTCTTCGCCCTCCTGTGGCGATCCGGCCGGCGGGAACGGTGGAAGTACTTCGCTTTCGTTCTGCTTTGCATGCTCCTGGGGGCCATTGCGGCCGGGTGGGCGATGTACCCGGTCCCCCCCCACCCCTGACTTCGCCATGAACGTGCTGATCTCTTCCGGCGAATCCTCCGGGGATCGCCTGGGCGCCGCTCTCATGCGCGAAATGCACAAGCGCCGGGCGGGGATCTCCTTCCAGGGAATGGGAGGCCCCCGAATGCGGGCGGCCGGCCTCGAAACCGCGGTCGACTCGGAGACGGTCTCGGTCATGGGTTTCTTCGAGGTGATCGCGAAACTTCCGCGAATCTGGCTGTCCCATCGCCGCCTTTTGAGCCAGGCGCGCGACGGAAATCCGGCGCTCGCGATCCTCGTGGATTTTCCCGATTTTCATTTCCGGCTCGGCAAGGCGCTCGCGCGGCGGGGCATTCCGGTCGTCTACTACGTTTCGCCCCAGGTCTGGGCCTGGCGCCCCGGGCGGGTCCGGGTCATGAAATCCTTCGTCCGCCGAATGATCACGCTGTTTCCGTTCGAGGTCGAGATCTACCGGGAGGCGGGTATCGACGCGGTGTGCGCCGGCCATCCCCTCGCCGACGAAGTGGAGATGGAGCTGGCGGCTTCGCCCGCGGCCCCCCGGGACCCGGCAAAAAAGCGCGTCGTCCTGATGCCGGGGAGCCGTCGCGGCGAGGTCCGCCGCCACTGGCCGATCTTTCGCGAGGCCGTCCGGAAGCTCGCCGAAACCTTCCCGATCGAGGCGTTCGTCGTTCCGGCCCCGGGACTGTCGCACGATCTCTTTCCGGGCGCGCAGCATGACGGCATTTCGATGTTCTCCGGAAATCTCGACGCCCTGCTCGCCTCGTGCGACGTTCTGATCGTCGCGTCGGGAACCTCCACTCTTCAGGGCGCCCTCTGCGGAGCGCCGATGGTCGTGGTCTATCGCACCTCGCCGGCGACGTTCGCGGTCGCCCGGAGACTCGTCCAGGTCAGCCACGTCGCCCTCGCGAACATCGTCGCGGGAGACCGGGTTGCTCCGGAGCTGCTCCAGGACGACGCGACTCCCGAGCGGATCGCGAGCGAGGCGGGCCGCCTCCTGCGGGATCCGGCCGCCGCCGAGAGGATGCGGGCGCGGTGGCGGACCCTGTGGGACCGGCTCGGCCCCCGCAACGCCGCCGCCCACGCGGCCGAGGCGGTTCTCCAGGTGATGCCGGCGATGACGATCCTGCGGCGGCTCCTCGGCTACTTCCGGCCCTACCGGGGCCGAGCCGCGGCGGCTCTGCTCGCGATGGCGCTCGTCGCGCTCTCGACCGGCGCGCTCGTCTTCTTCTTTCGGTCCCTCTTCGACGACGTCCTCGCCCCGGCTCCCGGGAGCGGCGCGCAGACGGAACTGTTGTCGAAGATCGGAAAGGGCGGCGCCCCCTCCGCCGCGTCTTTTCGCCGTCTCGACGTGGCGTACGCCAACGTGAAGACCTCTCTGGCGCACCGCGGGATTCCGCTGAAGGTGGCCGTCCCCCTCCTCCTTCTGCTGGCGCTGATCTCGAAGAACGTCTTTTCCTACGTTTCCGAGTTCCAATTCAACGGGATCGGGCTGTCGATGGTGCGCGACCTCCGGGCCGACGCGTACGACAAGCTGCTCTCTCAATCCTCGCGCTTCTACTCGGAATCGACGACCGGCGATCTGATGAGCCGGCTGCTCGGCGACGTCGAGTTGATCCAGGGGGCTTTCGGCACGCGGATCGCGGACCTCTTCCAGGGAATTCTCACGATCGCGGTGATGCTGACGTACGTGATCCTCCTGAATCCCATGTTGACGCTTTTCGCGCTTGCCGTGGCTCCGCTTCTTCTCTGGCCGATCGTCGAGATCTCGACGAGACTTCGGAGGACGACGTTTTCGTCGCGAGAGCGGATGGGGGAGATCGGCGACATCCTCGAAGAGACCGTCCGGGGTCACCGGATCGTGAAGACGTACGGGATGGAGCCCTTCGAGTCCGGACGATTCCGCGCCGCGAATCAGAAGTATTTCCGCGTCAACCTGAAGACGATCCGAATCCAGGCGATCTCCTCTCCCTTGATGGAGATCCTCGCGGGTTCGGGCCTGACCGCTCTGTTCCTGTACGCCGCGAACCAGATCAGCGCCGGACGGATGAAGATCGGCGATCTGCTTTCGTTCCTGATCGCGCTCCTGACGATGTACGCGCCGATCAAATACATCACGAAAGTGAATCTCGCGCTCCAGCAGGCGATTTCCTCGGCGGCGAGAATTTTCGACCTGATGGACCGGCCCAACGACATCCGAGAAGCCCCCGGGGCGCCGGGGCTCGCCACCTTTCACGGGGCAATCCGATTCGAGAACGTCTCGTTCCGCTACGGCGACGAGAACGTTTTGAAGGGCGTCACGCTGGAGATTCCGCGCGGCCAGACGGTCGCGCTCGTCGGGCCGTCGGGAGGGGGAAAGACGACGCTCGTGAACCTGCTTCCCCGGCTGTACGATCCGAATGAAGGGAGAGTCATGATCGACGGGCAGGACATCCGTTCGGTGACGATCGCGTCGCTGCGCGCCCAGATCGCGCTCGTCACCCAGGAGCAGGTGTTGTTCAACGGGACCGCCCGGACCAACATTGCTTACGGGCGCGACGATGCGCCCGAGGCCGACGTCGTGGCCGCGGCGAAGGCCGCCCGGGCCGACGAGTTCCTGCGCGCCCAGTCCGAGGGTTACGACACGCCCGTCGGGGAGAACGCGGGACGCCTCTCCGGCGGTCAGCGGCAGCGCCTCTCCATCGCGCGGGCGTTCTTCAAGGACGCCCCGATTCTGATTCTCGACGAAGCCACCTCTCAGCTCGATTCTGAATCGGAGGCGGCGGTTGCCGACGCTCTCGTCAGCCTCATGGCGGGCAAGACGACGCTCGTCATCGCGCATCGCCTTTCGACGGTCCGGCGGGCCGACCGTATCGTCGTGCTGGACGGCGGCTCGGTCGTCGAGGAAGGCACGCACGCGGAACTGCTGGCTCGGGGCGGGCTCTACCGCCGACTCTACGAGATGCAGTATTTCGATCGGGCGGCACAGGAAGCGGGAGCCCCCGCATGAGCGTCCGCAGCATGACCGGGTTCGGGCGCGCGCACGGGACGGCGGGCGACTGGAACGTCGACGTCGTCGTGCGCTCGGTGAACCACCGCTTCTTCGATCTGAGCCTGCGCGTCCGGGAGGATCACGCGGAGCTGGAGCCCGTCGTGCGCCGCGTGATCGCCGCGCGCGTCGCTCGCGGCAAGGTCGACGTGACGCTCCGGCTCCACCGCGCCCGGGATCCCCTCCACGAGATCACGATCAACGAATCCTTGCTGCAGGCCCTGCTCGCGCGTTTCACGGATCTTTCCGGCCGGTACCCGATCGGGGGGCGTCTCGAGGTGCGCGATTTGCTGACGGTTCCTCAGGTCGTCCGCGTCGAAGGAACCGGCGAGAGCCTGGAAGGGGAGGAAGCCGAGAAGATCGCCGCGGTCGTCGCGGTCGCCATCGACGAGCTCGTGTCGATGCGGGCGTCGGAGGGCAGCCTTCTCGCGGCGGACCTGCGGGAGCGCCTCGATTTTCTCCGTCAGCGTCTTTCGAGGATCTCCGCGGCCCGAAACGACGTGCTGAAACGCCTGCATGACGCCCTGAAGGAGCGTCTCGCCCTTCTTTTCGCGGAGACGCCGCTCGACAGCGGCCGCCTCGAGCAGGAGGCCGTGCTGCTGGTGGACCGATCGGACATCTCCGAAGAGGTGACGCGGCTCGCGTCCCATCTGGAGCAGTTCGAGGGTCTTCTCGGCGAGGGCGCCGAGCCGGTCGGAAAGAAACTCGATTTCCTGGCCCAGGAGATCCAGCGCGAGATCAACACGATCGGCTCGAAATGCCGCGACCTCTTCATCATGCGCGAGGTGATCGACATGAAGACGGAAACCGAAAAGATCCGCGAACAGGTTCAGAACCTCGAATGAGCGAGCTCGCCGCGGGGGACCTCTTCATCGTGTCGTCGCCCTCCGGCGGAGGCAAGACGACCCTCATCTCGCGCCTGCTGACCCATCGGGGCGGCGACCTGCATTTCTCGGTTTCCCACACCACCCGGTCGCGCCGCTCGGGAGAGCAGGACGGACGGGAGTACCACTTCGTGTCGGCGAAGGACTTTCGGGAAATGATCGGGCGCGACGAGTTCCTCGAGTGGGCGGAGGTCCACGGAAACCTCTACGGGACAGCGAGGAAGGAAGTGCTTTCCCGCCTCCGCGCCGGGCAGGACGTGATCCTCGACATCGACGTTCAGGGGGTGCGGCAGGTCAAGCAGAAGTACCCGACCTCCATCGCGATCTTCATCCTTCCGCCTTCGGCCGAAGAGCTCAGTCGCCGCCTGCGGGCCCGGGGGCTCGACGACGAGGCCCAGATCGAGAAACGGCTCGCCAACGCGGCCCGGGAGATCGGGGAAGTGTCGCTGTACGACTATGCTATTATCAACGAGGATTTGGACAAGGCTCTCGGCGGGCTGGACGCGATCGTCACCGCCGCTCGTTTGCGCCCGGGGCGTCTCCAGGAACAGGTCGCCAGGATTCGCAAGCAGTTTGTTTAGAGGGAGTTGACACGTGATTCAGAATCTACCCGAGGGAGTCGACAGCAAGTTCCGGATGGTCGTCCTGCTCGCCCGCCGCGCGGAGCAATTGATGCGGGGCGCCCGCCCGAAGATCGAGGGTGGGCCCTCGAAACCGACCCGGATGGCCGCACAGGAGTTCTCCGACAACCTGATTCGCTGGGACTTCGGCCCCGAGGGAGGGTTCCTCCCGACGGACGGCGAAGAGGTCGAAGCGGCGGACTCGGAGAACGCCGAATAGAATTCGTTCCGTGAAAATCGTCCTGGGGATCACCGGCAGCATCGCGGCCTACAAGAGCGGCGATCTGGTTCGCCGGTTCGTCGAACGCGGCGACGAGGTGCAGGTCGTCCTGACGCGCACCGCCGGTAAGTTCGTCACCCCGCTCACCCTCTCGGTCCTTTCCCGGCGTCCGGTCCACGACACGCTGTTCGGGGCCGCGGCCACCGTCGACCACGTCGATCTCGCCCGGTGGGCCGATCTGCTCGTCGTCGCGCCGGCGACGGCAGAAGCGCTCGCGAAGCTTGCGCACGGGCTCGCGGACGACTTTCTTTCGACCTACGCTCTCGCTCACCACAAGCCGCTGCTGATCGCGCCGGCGATGGAATCCGCGATGTGGGCCCATCCCGCCGTCTCCGCCAACGTCGAGACCCTTCGGGCTCGGGGCGCGCGTTTCGTCGGGCCGAACACCGGATTTCTGGCGTCGGGATCGGAAGGCGCGGGACGGATGGCCGAGCCCGAAGAGGTCCTGCAGGCCGCCGTCTCGGTGATCGAGGGCAAGCACGATCTGGAAGGGCTGCGCGTCCTCGTGACCGCGGGCCCGACGCGGGAGGCGATCGACCCGATCCGGTTCGTCTCGAACCGCTCCTCCGGAAAGATGGGGCTTGAGCTCGCCGAGAAGGCCCGCGCGCGCGGAGCTCGCGTCACGCTGCTGCTCGGCGGAGGCGCCGCGGTGTCCCCGACGCGGGGCCTGACCGTTCGCCGCTTCGAGACCGCCGCCGATCTTCAGGTGCTGCTCGACAGCGAATTCGCGAACTGCGACGTCCTCGTGATGGCCGCCGCCGTCGCGGATTTCATTCCGGAACGGCTCGGCCGGCGGATCCACCGGTCCGAAGGGCCGCGCAGCGTTTCGCTTGCGCCGGGGGCGGACCTGCTCGCCTCGATCGCGCCGAAAAAGGGACGCCGTCTCGTCGTGGCGTTCGCAGCCGAATCGGGCGACGGACAGGAAGAGCGAGCGCGGCAGAAAATGTCGAGCAAGGGCGCGGACTGGATCGTCTGGAACGACGTCTCGAAGCCGGGGATCGGATTCGAGTCGGACGAAAACGAAGTCGTGCTTCTTTCGAGCTCGGGAAAACGAATCGAGGTCGACCGCCGGAGCAAGGCGGAAGTCGCGGAGAAAATCTGGGACGCGGTCTCCTCGACGCTCGCGTGGAAGGCGATTCCGGAGCAAGCCTGAAAGACGAGCTTCTCTACTTTCGGGACCTCGGCTTCCGGGAGTTGTTCGTCTCGCCCGGCGGCCGAAAAGCGCCGGCCGCCTCGCCCGCCGTTCCGCCGCAGGCGGCCCCCGTTCCCCTTCGGCCGGGAAGCGACGCGGTCCGGCCCGACCCGAGCCTTCGACCGGTCGTGCCGAGCGGGTTCCCCGACCTGGCCGCGTTGTCCGCCTTCGCCGCTTTTTGCCCGAGGTGCAAGCTGTCGTCCTCGCGCACACACATGGTACTCGGACAGGGGAGCGAGAAGGCGAGCCTCATGTTCATCGGAGAGGCGCCCGGGGCCGACGAAGACGCCCAGGCGCTCGCGTTCGTGGGGCGGGCAGGGCAGCTTCTGACGAAGATCATCGAGGCGATCGGCCTCTCCCGAAGCGACGTCTTCATTGCGAACGTGCTGAAGTGCCGGCCGCCGGAGAACCGCAACCCCGAACCGGACGAGGTGGAATCGTGCCTGCCCTACCTGCGAGAGCAGATCCGCTTGATCGCGCCCCGCGTGATCGTCACGCTCGGGACCTTCGCGAGCCAGGCGATCCTCGAGACCGACGTCTCGATCGGACGGCTACGCGGGCGCTTTCATCCCCTGGGCCCGGTCCGCGTCATGCCGACGTACCACCCGGCCTACCTGCTGCGAGACCCCTCGCGCAAGAAGGAGGTCTGGGCCGACATGAAACTCGTGCGCGAGGCGCTCCGGGATGAGTAGGGGCGGGCCTCACGCCCGCCCCTGTCCACCTATTTTCCGATTCCAATGGGGAAGTGGCTCGCGGCGCCCATGAAGAACAGCATCGGCAGCGAGAGCCAGGTGTTCGTCCTCGACGCGAGGAACGCCCGGCGCGCCCAGGCCGCCTGCTCGGGAGGCGCCGCGGCCCCGGTTTCGGCCGTCGCCTTCGTCGCGGCGATGATCTTTTTCTGCAGCGGCCAGATCACCATCCAGACGTTCATGAACATGATGATCCCCATGCCGCCGCCGAGCCCGATCGAGAGGACCTTCCACGAGGTGTTGACCGACACGTGGACCTTCCAGACGACGATCCCCATCACGAGGATCAGCACGAGGTAGGCAACCCACAGTACCCGGCCGTCCTTCTTGAACGCCGTGAAGAGCCACGTTCCCACGGTGAACGTCGCGACGACGACGGCGAGCCAGATCCAGAAGAACGCCGGCAGCCCGTGCGATTCGCTCGTGACCGTGCTCAGATGGAGCAGGATGCCCGCCACGACGGTCCACAGCGCCCCCCAGCGAAACCAGTACAGCGCTTTCGGCATCAGGTTCGGGACGACCTTTCCCTTCGTCGCCCCGTCGAGCTCTTTCATGAAATTCACGTTCACGAGGTTGAAGAAGTACAGCATTCCGATCCACGTGATTCCCGCCAGAAAATGGATCCACCGGAGCAGGAAGAGGTAGTTCGTCGTCAGGTCCTGTGGCCACATGGCGTCGCCTCCTTATCGCTGGGAGCCCGATTATCCGAGCGGTCCCAGGAGAATATCCGGGCTCATGGCTTCTTTCAATTCCTCCTCGGTGACGATTTTCTCTTCGAGGAGGATCTTCCGGACGCGTTCGTTCCGCGCGACGGCCTTCTTGAAGACCTCCGCCGCCCGGTCGTAGCCGATCTTCGGAGTGAGCGCCGTCACGACCGACGGCGACTCTTCGAGGTAGTGGAGGCACTTTTCGGGGTTCGCGCGGATTCCGTCGACGCATCGCGTGCGGAAAACCGGCAGGAAGTTCAGCAGGAGCTGGGAGCCGTGGGTCAGGTTCCAGGCGAGCAGCGGCATCATCACGTTCAGGTCGAGCTGGCCGCCCGCGACCGCGAGCGAGTTCGCCGTGTCGAACCCGATGATCTGGAAGCACAGCATGTTCAGGCATTCCGCGAGGGAGGGGTTGACCTTTCCCGGCATGATCGAGGAACCGGGCTGCACGGCCGGGAGGCGGATCTCGTCGAGGCCGGTCGAAGGGCCGGAGGCGAGGAGCCGAAGGTCGTTGGAGATCCGCGTCATCTCGGCTGCGAAATCGCGCAGGGCCCCGGATACCTGGCCCGCCGCGGCGCGGGACTGGAGCGCCTTCCCGGGGATCTTCGACCGGGCGATAGGGCTCGCCCGTCGTCCGGGCGAGATGCGCGATCGCCTTCTCGCGGAACCCTGCGGGCGTGTTCAATCCGGTTCCCGCCGCGGAACCCCCGAGCGCCAGCGGGAGAAGGCCGTCGAGCGCGGCCGCCAGCGACTGGCGCCGGTGCTCGATCGCCGAGCCGTACGCCCGGAATTCCTGGCCGAGAGTGACGGGAACCGCGTCCATCAGATGCGTTCGCCCGGACTTGACGACGTCTTTGAACTCCTCGCCCTTCCGGGCGAAGGACCGGGAGAGCTCGCCGATCTCCGCGGCGAGACGGCGGCCGATTGCGAGGACGGCCATGTGGAGGGCCGTCGGGAAAGTGTCGTTGGTCGACTGTCCGAGGTTGACGTCGTCGTTCGGATTGACCGCCTTGCGGTCGCCGCGCGCCTTGCCGAGGATCTCGGCGGCCCGGCCCGCCAGGACTTCGTTGACGTTCATGTGGAAGGACGTTCCCGCTCCGGCCTGGTAAACATCGACGACGAATTGATCCGCCAGCTTGCCCTCTTCCACCTCGCGGCAGGCGGCGACGATCGCGTCGGCCTTTTCCGCCGAGAGGCGCCCGAACTCCCGGTTCGTCAGGGCGCACGCCTGCTTGAGCCGGGCGTACGCCTTCACCATCTCGGGATGGGCATGCTGGCCGGAGATCGGGTAGTTTTCGACCGCTCGAGAAGTTTGCGCGCCCCAGTACGCCTCTTCCGGAATCTGGCGCTCTCCCAGGCTGTCTTTCTCGATTCTCGTCGGCATGGGCTTTCGGACTCCTCGGGCGCGAGCATATCGCACGCGCCGGACAGGGCGTCCGGCACCCTTCTTGCAACCTCTTTGGCGTGATGAGTTTGTGTCCGCAACGAGAAAGAATCTGGAAAGGAGACCTGAAATGGCGGAAATGAAGGCAAAGAATTTCGAGAAGCTGATCGGAAGTCTCGAGGGGCTGTCCGAAAAACAGATCACCCAGCACCTCGAGCTCTACAAGGGCTACGTCAAGAAGTTGAACGAGATTCGGGAACGGATCGCGAAGATTCCCTACGCCGGCCGGCAGGAAGCGACGAACTTCTCCTACGGCGAATACAGCGAGCTGAAGCGGCGAGAGCCTGTCGCCTACAACGGCGCCTACCTGCACGAGCTGTATTTCGAGAACCTCGGAGCATCCGCCCGGGAGGCGGAGGGCTCGCGCGACCTCCGGCGGGCGATCGAGGAAGCGTTCGGATCCGAGTCCAACTGGCAGCTCGACCTGTTTGCCTGCGGGAATACGGCGACGAACGGGTGGGTGCTTTTGACCTACGACCGAAACGACCGTATGCTTCACCACAACCAGGTGTGGGAGCACTCGGACCAGGTCATGATCGGTCAGCTCCCGGTCCTGGCGCTCGATACATGGGAACACGCGTTCATGATCGACTACGGAACCGACAAGCTTTCTTACATGAAGACTTTTCTCAAAAACCTGAACTGGAAGGCCGTGAACGAGCGATTCGAGACCGCCAGGGCCGAAGTGGCCGCGACCGCGTGAATCCGGCCGGCCGTCGGGACAGCGGCGGCCTTCGGCTCGCCGCTGTCGTCTGCGTGTTCGCGGCGGCCGGCGGCTGGGGGTGCCGCCGCGGTCCCTCGCGCCTCACCGTCGAACCGACGCCCGACGAAGATTCCCGCGCGGCCGGAGCGGTTTCTCCCGGAGGCGCCCCCGGTAAAGCCGATCCTCGATCCCTTTTCTCTGACCCGGGCGGAGTCGCGGAGCATCGACCTGTTTCTGTCGAAGAACCCGTCGCTCCGCCTCGCCCGGGACAGCGACGCCAAAGGCTCCGACGACGCCGACGACATCGCGAAGCTCTACGGTGTCTACCATCCGTACTTCGTTCGCGGGGACATGAACGACGACGGATCGCTCGATTTCGCGGTGGCCTTCGTCGACCGGCAGAAGTCGGGGGCCGATCTCTGGTTCACGGTCGCCGTCTTCTGCTCGGACCGGGCCGGCGGTTTTCGCGCCCCGGAAGTCCTCGAGCGGGACATCTCGCTCGAACGCGGCGATCTCTCGATCGACCGGGATTGCGTGATCGTGACGCCCGATCTGGGGGAGGATTCGAACCGTCGGTATCGCTGGAACAGCCTGCGCCGGCAGTTCGAATTCGTGTCCGACGACGACGAAACCGCCGAGCCGCGCCCGATCAATCGCATCTAGTGTCCCGAGTCGGACACAGCTGCAGCGTCGTAGCATCTCCTTGAAGAAAGTTTCGGTCGCCTTTCCGCTCCCGGTACGGCGCTGTTTCGCCTATTCGGTTCCGCCGGCCATGGAAGAGGCGGCCGTGCCCGGAGCCCGGGTGCGCGCGGCGGTCGGAGAGCGCCTGCTCTCCGGGGTGATCGTCGAGACCGACCCGGAGGTTCCCCCGGGAATCGCGTTGCGGCCGCTCTCGGAGATCCTCGACGCGGAGCCCGCCCTTTCCGCCGAGCTCGTCCTCTCGACTCGCAAGCTTGCGGACCGATTCTTCTGCCCGTGGGGCGAGATCCTCCGGGCGGCCCTTCCGAGCCGTCTCGCGCCGGGCGAGCGGGTGAGCTTTCAGATTACGTCCTCCGGAGCGGCGGCGATCGCGTTCGCCGAGGCGCCGCAGCGGGACGTTCTCGCGGCTCTCCTGGAGAAGGGGAAGGCCGTCGCCGCGGCGTTGCCCGGGCCCCCGTCCGGAATCCGGCCGATGCTGCGCGATCTCGAGTCGCGGGGCTGGATTCGCGCGGGCGGTTCGCTCGAGAAACGCGAGCGCCGCACGCAGGTCGTCTACGCGGCCGACTCGCGGGACCTCGCTCTGGCCGAGACGGCGGCGGGCCGTTCGAAGAAGACGATCGCGGCGTTCCTGTTTCTCGCCGGACTCGGCCGGCCCGCGACAGCGGAAGAGCTTCGGCGGGCCGGGTACGGGACGGCGATCTGGAAGCGCCTGGCGGCGGCGGGCGCGGTCTCGGTGGCGGAGCAGGAACGGCACGCGGCTCCCGAACCTCTTCGGATCGCGGCGCCGGTCACGTTGACGGCGCCGCAGCAGGGCGCCCTCGGCCGGATCGGAGAGGCGATTCGCGGCCGCGAGTATTTCCCGGCGCTGCTCTTCGGCGTCACGGGAAGCGGGAAGACCGAGATCTACCTGAGGGCGATCGCGCAGGCGCTCGAGTCGGGGCGGGGCGCCGTCTGGCTCGTGCCGGAAATCGCCCTCACCCCCGTGTTCGCCCGCACCCTCGAAGAACGATTCGGCGGAGACGCTGTCGTCCTGCACTCCGCGCTCGGAGAGGGACGGAGGTCCGAGGCCTGGAAGCGCATGCGCGGAGGTTCGGCGCGAATCGTCATCGGCCCCCGATCGGCCGTGTTCGCCCCGATTCCGGCGATCGGCCTGTTCGTGATCGACGAAGAGCACGACGCTTCCTACAAGCAGGACGAATCGCCGCGGTACGACGCCCGGGACGCCGCCGCAATCCGGGCGCAGGCCCACGGCGCCGTCCTGCTGCTCGGCTCGGCCACGCCGTCGGTCGAGACCCTTCATGCCGCGCGGGAAGGCCGGCTTGCCCTCCTGGAGCTGCCCGAGCGGATCGAAAAGCGGCCCCTTCCGGCCGTCGAAATCGTGGACCTGCGAAAAGAACCGTGGCTGCCGGAAGAGAAGGGGAGCCCGCTGTTCTCCCGGCCGCTCGTCAATCGGCTGCGCGAGGTGTTTGCGCGCGGCGAGCAGGCGATCCTGCTCGCGCCGCGGAGGGGCTACGCCCCGGTGCTCCTCTGTCGCGCGTGCGGGAACGATTTCCGCTGCGACGCGTGCAGCGTTCCCCGGGTCGTGCATCGGCGCGCCCGATCGCTCGTGTGTCACTATTGCGGAGCCCGCCGGGGGATCCCGGAACGCTGCGGAACCTGCGGCGGAGTCCTCCTCGAGGCGATCGGCGCGGGCACCGAACGCGCGGCGGAGAGATTCTCGGAGCTTTTTCCGGATACGCGATTCGCCGTTCTCGATTCCGACGTCGCGAGACGCCGGGGCGCCGCCGCCGACATCCTCGCCTCGATGGCCGACGGCAGGATTCAGGCCCTCGTCGGGACGCAGATGGTCGCGAAGGGGCACCATTTTCCGGGAGTCACCGCGATCGGCGTTCTCTCGGCGGACACGATCCTGAATTTTCCGGACTTCCGGGCCGCCGAGAAGACGTTTCAGCTGATCGCCCAGGTTTCCGGCCGCGCCGGCCGCGGGGAACGCGGAGGCACCGTGCACGTCCAGACCTTTCAGCCCGACAACCCGGCCTTGCGGGCCGCGATCACGCACGATTCGGCGGGATTCGTGCAGAGGGAGCTGGAATTTCGGAAGGCCTTCTTCTACCCGCCGTTTTCAGAGCTCGCCGAGGTCCTCTTTGCCTCCGACGACGCGGCGCGCGCCGAAGAGGCCTCCCGCTCCGCCGCGGCCGCGGCCGCGGCGAATCGCGACGTCGTCGTCTCCGGGCCCGCGGCGGCTCCCATCGAGCGCCTCGCCGGAAAATGGAGATTTCAGCTGCTGCTGAGGTCCCGAAGCCGCCGCGCCGTACTCGCGGCGCTGGAAACCTGCGTGCCCGAACCGTCCCCTTCCGGCGTCGCCGTTTCGGTCGACGTCGACCCGCGCAACCTGATGTGACCGGCGATGTGACAACCGCCCCCTTCCGAATTACCATGGACGGGCATGCAGAGCGAAGAATCGCAGTTCGAGGAGCCGATCCTCCGGATTCGCCGCCGCCTGGAGGAGCTGCAGGCGCTTCCCGACGACGGATCGCACCGGAAGGAGATCGTCAAGCTGCAGGAACGGCTCGAGAGGACGACCGCGGAGGTCTACGCGAACCTCACTCCCTGGCAGAAGACGCTCGTCGCGCGCCATCCCCGGCGGCCGTATTCGCTCGATTACATCCAGGCGCTGACGACCGACTTCGTCGAGATCCACGGCGACCGCCGATTTTCCGACGACGAGGCCGTCGTCGCCGGATTCGGTCTCTTCGCCGACCGGCCGATCGCGATCGTCAGCCACCAGAAGGGCCGCGACACGAAGGAGAAGATCCGCCGGAATTTCGGCCAGCCGCGCCCGGACGGCTTTCGAAAGGCGCTGAGGATCCTGAAGCTCGCCGAGAAATTCTCCCGCCCCGTCCTGTCGCTCGTCGACACGCCGGGCGCGTATCCGGGAATCGAGGCGGAGGAGAGGGGACAGGCGGAAGCGATCGCGACGAACATCTTCGAAATGTCCCGCCTCCGGGTTCCGGTCGTCGTCGTCGTGACGGGCGAAGGAGGCTCGGGAGGCGCTCTCGCGCTCGGGGTGGGCGATCGCGTCCTGATGATGGAGCACTCCGTGTATTCGGTGATCTCCCCCGAAGGTTGCGCCGCGATTCTCTGGAAGGACTCCGCGCGCAAGCGCGAAGCCGCCGAGGCGATGAAGATCACCGCGGGAGACCTCAAGGCTCTCGGCCTCATCGACGAAGTCATTCCGGAACCCGTCGGAGGAGCGCACTCCGACCCCTCGGCCGCCGCGCAGGCCCTCGCCGAGGCGGTTGCCCGCGCGTTCGACGAGCTCGTGCCGCTCGAGATCGACGAGCTGCTCGAACGGCGCTACAGAAAGTTCCGCTCGATGGGCTGGTTCGAAGCGGTGGAATGACCCGCTGGATCCTCAAAAAAACGGATAAGGAAGCCTGTGCCGCGCTCGCCCGCGAGGCCGGCGTTTCTCCCGTTTCCGCGGCTCTTCTCCTGGACCGGGGCGTTCGCGACGGCGCGGCTGCGCGAGATTTCTTCGCGCCGTCTCTCGCGCAGGGACACGACCCATTTCGGATGAAGGGAATGGAGCGCGCGGTCGACGTTCTCGTGGCGGCGGCGAAGAGCCGCGAGAAGGTCGTCGTTTTCGGCGACTACGACGTCGACGGAGTGACCGCGGTCGCGCAGCTCCGGGCGGTTCTGCGGGCCCTCGGCGCCGACTCCGTCCCGTTTCTTCCGCACCGCGTCCGCGACGGCTACGGCCTCAAGCCCGAAACGTTCCGAAAGGTCCTCGCGCAGCACCAGCCGAAAGCGATCGTCACCGTCGATTGCGGCATCACCGCCGTCGAGGCGGTCGCCGAGGCGGCGAAGGCGGGCGTCGCCGTCGTCATCACCGACCATCACCTGCCGCCCGATGTCCTTCCCGAGGGGGCCTCCGTGGTCAACCCGAAGCAGCCGGGTTGCGGTTACCCCTTCAAGGACCTCTGCGGAGCCGGCGTCGCCTTCAAGATCGCCCAGGCGATCATTCGCCGGGAAAACCTTTCGCTCGACGAAAAATCGCTTGCGAAGGTCGCGGCGCTGGGCACGATCAGCGACATCGTGCCCCTTCTCGGGGAGAACCGCGGAATCGTCGCCGAAGGCCTCGCCGGACTCGCCGATCCCCGGGCGCCGGGGCTCCGGGCCCTGCTCGAGGAGGCCGGACTGTCCGGCAAGTCCCCCCGGGCCGAGGACGTCGCTTTCCGCGTTGCGTCCTCGCCTGAACGCCGCCGGGCGGCTCGACACGGCAGACCTCGCCCTTGCGGTTTTCGAAGAGAGAGACCCGGCGGCCGCGGCCGGCATCGCGAAAGAGCTCACGAGCCGAAATGTCGAGCGCCAGCAGCACGAGCGAAGGGTCGTCGCGGAGGCCCGATCCCGAATCCTCGCGCGAAGCGATCCGGCCGACCAGTCGATCCTGATCGAATCGGATCCCTCGTGGCCGCGCGGAGTCCTCGGAATCGCCGCGGCCCGCCTCGCGCGCGAGTTCCACCGCCCGGCTTTCCTGTTCGCGGTCGACGAGGCGAACGCGGTCGGGTCCGGGCGCAGCGTGCCGGGCGTCTCGATCCACGCGATCCTGTCCGAGATCCGCGACCGCTTCGCGGAGTTCGGGGGCCACGCTCAGGCGTGCGGAGGCACCGTTCGTGCCGGGGAATTCGAGGCCTTCGGCGAAGCGGCGCGCGAGATTTTCCGCCTTCGGGTTCCCGAGGAGAACCGTACGGCGGTCCTCTCCCTCGACGGCGAGCTCTCCTTCGCGCAGCTCGGCGAGGAGTTTCTCGCCGAGCTCGAGAGGTTCGAGCCTTTTGGCGAGGCGAATCCCCGACCGCTGTTTCTGGCGCGCCGCGTCGCGAGCCGCCCGGGGCTGCGCCGCGTCGGCGAACGCGGCTGCCGGGGCATTCTCGCCTCCGCGGGAAGGGAAGTTCGCGCAATCGCCTGGAATCTCTCGGACCGCTGGCAGCGCCTCGCCGCGGAGGAGATGGACGTCGCCTTTCACGTAAAGCGAAACGAGAGGTACGGCAACCTCGAGGTGGAGATCGTCGACGTGCGGGAGCCCGCGGCGTGAAGGTGACGCGCGCGCAGACGGGGATTTTCGCGGCTGCGGCGGCGCTGGCGCTCGTTCTGATCTTCTCGTTTCGGCGAGTGCCTCAGGCGACACGCCAGCCCGCTCCCGCCGGAGGTGCGGTCGTGGGACCGGAAGGCGCGGGCCACCCCACGACGGTCCTCTCGGGCTTCGACTACGCGCAGACGTCCGCGGGAAAACCGAAATTTCAGGTCCATGCCGACCGCACAGTCGGATTCGCCCAGGGCGCGGGCCTGCCTTCGACGTGGTACGGCCTGGAATCGGTGACGCTGACGCTTTTCGGCGAGGGCGGAGAGCCGTTCAAGGTCCGCTCGGATCGGGCGGATTACGACCCGCGGACGAAGGCCATGCATCTCAAGGGAAATGTCGTGATGACGGAGACCTCGGGCACGGAGATTCGAACGGCGAACGTCGACTATGATCCCGCCCGCGACACGCTCCACGTTCCCGGAGCAGTCGAGATGCGGAGGGGCGGAATTCTCGGGCATGCGGCTTCCGCGGATTACCTCGCGGCGAGCAAGGAGCTTCAGCTCGCGGGACCAGTCACGGCGGAAGGGACGGCCGACCCGGCGGCTCCCGGGAAGGCGGCTTCTCCTTTCTCGACGCTCCGATCGGACCGTGCGGTCTACCGCCGGGTGCCGGGAGAGATCGAGCTCATCGGGCACGTCGCGGGGACGAGGGGCGCGGACAGCTTCTCCTCCGAATCGATGCGCCTGCACCTGACGGAGGCGAACCGGATCGACCACGCGGACGCCGAGGGAAGCATCCAGGGGTCGGTTGCCGGCGAGCCAGGTCAGCCTCCTCAGCGGTTTTCCGGAGATCGCGCGGCCCTCGAGTTCGGGCCGGCCGGCGAGCTCGACCGAACGCGATTGACGGGAGCCCCCGCGTCGATCCAGTCCGACGCGGCGTCTCCCGAGGCCGGCGCGCGCCGCGTCGAGGCGCCCCTGCTCATTCTCGATTACGTGGCCGGGCGCCTTTCCCGGGCCTCCGCGGAGGGAGGGTCGCAACTCGTGCGCGATGGCCGTGGTCCCGCGGGAGAGCCCGTTCACGAAACGATTCGGTCGGAATCCGCCGAAGCCTCGTTCTCGAACGGAGTCGTTGGCGATGCGAAGTTTTCCGGAAACGTCGTCGCGACGTCGCCCGACGGGATCGCGAACGCGCCCGCCGCGGCCTTCGCGGCGGGGGAGAACCGGATGACTTTCCTGGCGTCGGGCAACCGCGATGCGGAAGTCTCCGCGCCCCGCGGAAGGGTCGTCGCCCGGCGCATCGACATGTTCTCCGGCGCGTCTCGCCTCACGGCATCCGGTTCGGCGCGGGCCTTCCTGAAGCCTTCCTCCGGCGACGGAAGGCTCCCCGGCTTTCTCTCGTCCTCGAAGAAGCCGACGAGGGCGAAGGCGGAATCGATCGAATTCGACGACGCGGCGAAGACCGCGACATTCCGGGGCGGCGCCGCGATCTGGCAGGACGAAAACGCCCTCTTCGGCGATACGATCCGGCTCTTCGATCGGGACCGCACGGCGACGGCGGACCGGAACGTTCGCGCCGTGTCGCTGTCCGCCGAGCCGCAGTCGGGCGGAAAGCCCCCGCCCCCACGACGATCACCTCCGACACGATGAAATACGAGGAGACGGGACGGTTGGCGCGGTTCGAGAATCACGTCGTGGCGCACCGCGGGCCCCAGATTGCGCTGGGCGACTCGGCCGAATCGCATTTCAACGCCCAGAACCAGATCGAGCGAACGATTGTGACCGGACACGCGAACTTCTCGGACTCCGCGACGGGGCGCCGCGGGACGGGAGACCGGGCCGAAGACGAGCCGCTCACCGGGGTCACGACGCTTTTCGGGGAGCCCGCCGTGGCCCACGACGCTCTCGGCAACCGAATCGCCGGCGCCGTTTTGACTTTCCGAAAAGACTCCGGTAGCGTCGAAGCAACGGCCAAAGACGGGCAAAAAATCGAGTCGACTTATCAGACGAAGAGCCCGCCGCACGGCCGGACGCGCGGACAGATGCATTGAGCTCGATCGAGAACCCGGATCGCCTCCGGACAGAGGACCTCGTGAAGACGTATTCCGGCCGGCGGGTCGTGGAGGGCGTCTCGCTGTCCGTCGAGAGGGGGCAGATCGTGGGCCTTCTCGGCCCGAACGGGGCCGGAAAGACGACGACGTTCTACCTCGTCGTGGGTCTCGTGTCTCCCGACTCGGGACGCGTGTGGCTCGGCGACCGGGAAATCACCGAGCTGCCGATGTACCGCCGCGCCCGGCTGGGCGTCTCCTACCTTCCGCAGGAGCCTTCCGTGTTTCGAAAGATGACCGCGGAAGAAAACCTCCTCGCGATTCTCGAAACGCTCGATCTCCCGAGATCGCAGCGCCTCGAGCGCTGCGACGAGCTGATCGAAAGCTTCGGGCTCGCGAAGGTGCGCCGGACTCGCGCCTATTCGCTTTCGGGGGGGGAGAGGCGCCGCCTCGAGATCGCCCGGTCGCTCGTCCTCTCGCCGTCGTTCGTCCTGCTCGACGAGCCCTTTGCGGGCATCGACCCGATCGCCGTGCTGGAAATCCAGAGAATCGTTCGCCGCCTCGCCGCCGAAAAGATCGGGATCCTCATCACGGACCACAACGTCCGGGAAACCTTGAAAATCGTGGATCGCGCTTATATCATCAATGAGGGCAAAATTTTACGAGCAGGCACGCCGCTTGCTTTGTCGAACGATGACCTCGTCAAGGAAGTCTATCTTGGCGAAGAATTCACGCTCTCCTAGGGAACTCGATTAGAAGAGGCAATGGCGCTCGAACAGAAGCTCAATCTCCGACTCTCTCAACGGCTCGTGATGACGCCGTCGCTGCAGCAGGCGATCAAGATGCTGCAGATGACCCGTCTGGAGCTCTCCGAGGCTGTCAACCAGGAGGTCATCGAGAATCCCGTTCTCGAGGACGCCACCGAGGAGGAAGAGACTCCCCAGCCGGCCGCGACGGCGGACGGGCAGGAAGCCGCCGCGCCCGCGGCCGAGACGCCCGAGACGCCGGAGCCGCAGAAGGATTCGTTCGAGGAAATCGACTACGAGTCGTATTTCCAGGACTACATGGAATCGGGATACAACCCGCGCCAGTACGAGGAGCGGGAGGAGATCCCGCTCGAGAACACCCTCGCCGAGCAACCCGACCTGACGGAATACCTCAACTGGCAGCTCGGGATGAGCGCCGCCCGGCCGGAGATCCGGAAGATCGGCGAATTCATCATCGGCAACATCGACGAGGACGGATACCTGCAGGTCTCCAATGAAGAGATCGCGGGGGCCGCCTCCGCGACTTTGGACGAAGTCGAGGAAGCGCTCGCGTTCGTCCGTTCCTTCGACCCTCCGGGGATCTGTGCTTTCGATCTCCCGGACTGCCTTCGGCGCCAGGTCCGGATGCTCGGCATCGAGAACCCTTTGCTCGACGAGATCCTCACGACCCACTGGAACCAGTTCCTGAACCGCCAGTTTGCCGCCCTCGCGAAAGAGCTCAACGTGACGATGCCCAACCTCCAGGCGGTGCTCGCGATCGTGAGGAACCTGGAGACGAAGCCGGGCCGCCGCTATTCCAGCGAGCGAACCGTCTACGTTCAGCCGGACGTCGTCGTCCGGAAGGTCGACGGGGAATACGTCGTGCTGCTCGACGAAGACGGCCTGCCGCGCCTGCGGATTTCGAACTCGTACCGGCGCATGCTCCACAACGAGAACGGCACGCTCGCGGCGGAAGCGAAGGAGTACCTGAAGGAACGCATGCGCTCCGCCGTCTGGCTGATCAAGTCTCTCGACCAGAGGCAGCGGACGATCTACAAGGTCGCGGAATCGATCGTCACGCACCAGAAGGATTTCCTGGACCGCGGGATCGAATTCCTCCGGCCGCTCGTCCTGCGCGACGTCGCGAACGACATCGGAATGCACGAGTCGACGGTTTCGCGCGTCGTTTCGAACAAGTACATGCAAACGCCGCGCGGAATCCTTCCGATGAAGTACTTCTTCCACACGGGAATCGATTCCTCGGAGGGGGAGGACGTGTCTTCCCTTTCGATCAAGAATAAGATCTCCAAGATGATTGCGGATGAAGATCCGAAGAAGCCGCTTTCGGATGCGAAGCTCATGCAGAAGCTTCGAAGCGAGGGCATTCAGATCGCGCGGCGGACCGTCGCGAAGTACCGCGAAGAGTTGAGGCTGGCGTCTTCGAGCCAGCGAAAAGCCATCTTCTGACGTTCGAGCTCTGAAAGGAGGCGCTTCATGGCCATCGAGATCACGGGACGGCACATCGAAGTCCCGTTGCGGGAGAAGCAGCGGGTCGAGGAGCGCCTCACGCGGATGGAACGGCACACGGGGAAGATCGACGATGCCCGCCTCGTCGTGACCGGCGAAAAGCACCGGGTGCTCGCCGAGGCCATCATCGCGAGCGGGCGGGAAACGTGGAAGGCTCACGAGGAGAGCGCCGACCTTCCGACCGCGCTCGTCTCGGTCCTCGACAAAATCGAAACGCAGGCGAAGAGGGATCGGGCCCGCCGCAAGGACCACAAGGGAAAAATCTCCGCCCGGGCCGCGACCTCCGAGTGGGAGGTCGAGGTGATCGCGCGCGGGGAAATCCCGGTCGCCCCGCAGGACCGCCGGATCGTCAAGACGACGCGCATCCCGATCAAGCCGATGTCGGCGGAGGAAGCGGCCTTCGAGCTCGAGGATTCGCTCCACGAGTTCATCGTCTTCCAGGACGCGTCCTCGGAGCGCGTTTCGGTTCTCTACAAGCGACGCGACGGCAATTTCGGCCTCATCGCTCCGGAGTGGTGATGGCGCAGTCCGCGTCGTCTCCGTTCGAGACCCGCCGGATTTTCCTCGACGTGCCGGCCGGTTCCATGACGGCCGCCATCGAGGACATGGCGCGGCGCCTGAAGGAGTCGGGAGACATCAAAGACCCCGCGGACCTCGCGGGAAAGGTCGTCGAGCGCGAGAAGCTCGGGTGCACCGGCCTCGGCAGCGGCATCGCGATCCCGCATTGCAAGCTGGACGGGCTGGAGAGCGTGCTGCTGGCCGTCGGGGTCTCGAAAGAGGGCGTCGATTTCCATGCGCTCGACGGGAGGCTCGTCCGGCTCATCTTTCTCGTGCTCTCGCCGGCGGAGGCTCCCGCCGGACACCTGCAGGCCCTCGCGAGGATCTCGCGCCTCGTCAAGACGCCCGGGATCACGGAGGGAATTCTGTCCGCCGCCAGCCCCGACCAGATCGGCCGCCTCCTTCTCGAAGCCGAATCGAAAATGTCGGTCGTATGAGGGAGTCGCAGGCGGACAACCTCACGACGGAGGACCTCCGCAGCGCTCCTTCGCTCGGCGTCCTTGCTCTCACTCTCGTTGCGGGCGAGGAGGGCCTTTCCCGCCCCCTCACCGGCTGGCGAATTCAAAGGCCGGGGCTCGCGATCGCCGGCTTTCTGCCGTACATCAAGCCGGGCCGCATTCAGATCCTCGGCCAGAGCGAGCTCGACTACATCGACACCCTCTCGGAGCTGGAAAGACGCCAGCGAATCGCCGCGATCACGGCCCTTCCGGTCGCGGGGTTCGTCGTCACGAAGGGCCTGACGCCTCCGCCCGAGTTGCTTCGCGAATGCCGCAGCCGTCAGGTTCCGCTCTTCGTGAGCGAGCTGACGACGTCGGTCGTCATTCAGCGGATCACCGGAATGCTCGAGGAATCGCTCGCCCCGAAGCAGACCGTTCACGGAGTCTTCCTCGACGTCCACGGCATGGGGGTGCTGCTGGTCGGAGAGTCGGGAATCGGAAAGAGCGAGTGCGCGCTCGACCTGATCCAGCGCGGGCATCGCCTCGTCGCGGACGATGCCGTTCAGATCCGAAGGTTCCCGTCGGGGCAGCTCGTGGGACGCGCCTCCAACCTGATTCGCTACCACATGGAGCTTCGCGGCATCGGCATCATCAATATCAAGCACCTGTTCGGAGTCTCTGCGGTTCGGACTTCCCAGTCGGTGGAGCTCGTGATCTCCCTCGAACGCTGGAAGGCGGGGGAGCAGTACGACCGGCTCGGCCTCCTTCACGAGACCTACGACATCCTGGGAGAGAAGCGTCCCCTCCTGCGGCTTCCCGTCGCGTCGGGTCGAAACCTCTCGATCCTGATCGAGATCGCGGCGCGCAACGAGCTGCTGAAGCTTCAGGGCTACGACGCGGCGCGGGAGTTCACCGAGCGCGTGGACGAAGAGATCGCGAAAAACGCCCGCGCTTCGCTCCCGCACGGGAAAGCTTGAGCGGCGGTCCCGAAAGCTTCGTCATTGTCACCGGCCTTTCCGGATCGGGGAAGAGCTACGTCGAACGCTGCTTCGAGGACATCGGTTTCTTCTGCATCGACAACCTGCCGCTCTCCCTTCTCGGCTCGCTCCTCGACGAGCTGCTCGCCGGCGAGGCGCCGAAGCAGAAGGTCTGCGTCGTGCTCGACATCCGGAATCCGGGCTTCGCGTCCCAATTCCCCGAGACCTACCGCCGGATCCGGGAGCGCGTCCCGGGCGCGAAGCTGATTTTCCTGGATGCTTCCGAGGAATCGCTCATCCGGAGGTTCTCGGAGACCCGGCGTCCCCATCCGATCGCGGAAGGAACGTCCCTGCTCGAAGCGCTCCGGCGAGAGCGGGAGATGCTCTCCGACGTCCGGTCGCTCGCCGATCTGCTGATCGACACGTCGTCGTTGACGGTTCACGAGCTGCGGGGGGTGATTTCCCGGACCTTCGGGTCGGGGGAGAGAGGGCTCGTCGCGTCGATTACCTCCTTCGGGTTCAAGCACGGGTCGCCGTACGACGTCGATCTCCTCTTCGACGTGCGCTTTCTCGCAAACCCGCATTTCGTGCCCGAACTGAGGGGGAAGACCGGGGAAGACGCGGCCGTGGCGGCCTACATCGAGAAGGATCCGGAAACGGCCCCGTTCCTCGAACGTCTGCTAGACTTCGTCGGCTATCTGCTGCCGCGATATGAAAAAGAGAACAAGAGTTACCTGTCGATCGGCATCGGCTGCACGGGCGGCCGGCACCGATCCGTGTACGTCGCGGAGCGGCTGGCCGAAGCCCTCCGGCAGAAGAAGTTTCCCGTTCGCGTGCGGCATCGCGACGCCGGACGGGAATAGCGCAGCGGCGAAGCGATCATGATCGGAATTCTCATCCTCACGCACGGGGAAATCGCCGAGCAGCTCGCGCTCGCCGCGAGGGCGATCTCTTCCGAGACCGAAAAGATCGAGGCGGTCGGGCTCGGCTGGAACGAGGACCCCGAGGCCGCGAGGCGCCGAATCGAGACCGCGATCGCGGCCGTCAGCGGCGGCGGGGGAGTCCTCGTCCTCACCGACATGTTCGGGGGAACGCCCTCGAACATCGCCTTTCCGTTTCTCCAGGAGGGGACCGTCGAGATCGTGACCGGCGTGAACCTTCCCATGGTCCTTCGCAGCCTCGCGACCCGAAAAAGCGACCCGCTGCCGGTCCTCGCCCGCGCCGTGCGGGAGAGAGGGCGGAAGGCGATCGAGGTGGCTTCGGACTACCTGAGCGAGAGGACGGCCGTGGCCGCGCCGGCCGGGGAAAAATGATCACGAAATCGATCGAAATCCGAAACCGCCTCGGCCTCCACGCGCGCGCCGCCGCGAAGCTCGTCCATACGTCCAGTCGATTCCGCTCGTCGGTGCGGATCCGAAAGGACGACGAGGAAGTCGACGGGAAATCGATCCTCGGGATCCTTCTCCTCGCGGCGTCCAACGGAACGACCCTTCAGGTCATCGTCGAGGGAGAAGACGAACGAGAAGCCTCGACGGCCGTCGAGGATCTCATCGCCCGAAGGTTCGACGAGGAAGAGTAGGACATGCTCCGGGGCCAGAGCGTTTCCGCCGGCCTGGCCGTCGGGCGGGCCGCCGTGCTTCGCACCGCGCGCGGGTGGGTCGCCCGGGTTCCGATCGCGACCCACAAGGTGGAGGCCGAGTGCCGGCGGCTTCGCGCCGCCGCGGAAGCCGCTTCGGGAAAGCTCGCGGCGCTCGCCGGAGACCGCTCGGCGGCAATCGGCGGCGAAGTTTCGGCGATTCTTTCGGCGCATGCTCTGATCGCGCTGGATCCGGACTTCCTCAAGCCGATCGAGAAGATGATCCGCCGGGAGCAGGTCAACGCGGAGTGGTCGCTGCGATTCCGGGCCGAAGAGCTGAAGAGCGAGTTCGGAGAGTTGAGCGACCCGGTGTTTTCCGAGCGCGGCGACGACGTTCTCGAGGTCGCGCGCGCGATCGCCGCCGAGCTCGCCGGTCCCCCCGAGCGCGCTTTTCAGGCGCTCGCCGTGGACGGCGGCTCGATCCTCGTCGCCGACGAGCTTTCGCCGGCCCAGGCCGCCCGGCTCAATCCGCGGCATTTCACGGGAATCGCGCTCGAGCGCGGAGGCATCCATTCGCATGCCGCGATCATCGCCCGATCGTTCGGGCTTCCGGCCGTCGTGGGCGTCGCCGGCTTGCTCGATCTCGTCGCGAAGAGCCGCCCGATCATCGTGGACGGGGACCGGGGAACCGTCGAGCCGAACCCGACGAAAGAACAGATCCGGAGGGGCCTGGAACGCGTCCAGTCCCGGAAGCGGGAGCGGGAGAAGAAGGCCGTACCGCGGCGCGTCGACCCCGGCACCGCCGACGGCGTGCGCGTTGCGTTTCGAGCGAATCTCGAGCTGGAGGCGGAAGCGGAGGCCCTCGACTCGAGCGGCGCGGAGGGCATCGGCCTCTTCCGCTCGGAATTCCTCGCGCTCGACATCCCCGGGGGAGCGCCGGGAGTCGAGGAGCAGCAGCGCGTGTACGAATCTCTCCTGCGGCGCGCAAAGCCTCACCCGGTCGTCGTTCGGACCTACGACCTGGGAGGGGAGAAGGAATTCGGGGCTCCCGCGACGGGTCCGCTCGGGCTGCGCGGCATCCGTTACAGCCTCGCGAACCCCGCGATGTTCCGCGACCAGCTGCGGGCCCTTCTCCGGGCGTCGAAGCAGGGAGACCTCCGCATCCTCCTTCCGATGGTCTCCGAGATCGGCGAAGTGCGGGAAGCCCGGCGGCACCTTGCGGAGGTCGCGCGGGAGGAAGGGCTCGAGAGGCTCCCCGCCGTCGGCGCGATGGTGGAGATTCCCTCGGCCGCGCTGACCGCGCCGGCGCTCGCGAGCGAGTGCGATTTTTTCTCGATCGGGACGAACGATCTGGCCCAGTATGCTCTCGCGGCGGACCGGAGCGACCCCGGCGTGGCGGCCTATTATCGGCCCGCGTCGCCGGCCGTTTTGCGGATGATAAAATGGGTCGTGGATGCGGGCGAACAATCGAACCGGCCGGTTTCCGTTTGCGGCGAGCTCGCGGGCGATCCCCTCGGCGCGGCCCTTCTGGTCGGGCTCGGAGTGAGAGACCTCTCGATGTCGCCGGTGCTGATTCCGAGGGTTCAGGACGTTCTCTCGATGCTCGACTCGGCGCGGCTCGTCGAGGTCGCCTCGCGGGCGCTCGACTGCAGAACGTCCGACGAGGTCGTCGACGTTCTCAACCGCCTGAAGAAAAAGATCGACGCCTGATGCGAAGAGTCGAGAAGCCGTGGGGGCACGAGGTCATCTACGCCGAGAACGACCGGTACGCGGGAAAGATTCTCTTCGTGAAGGCCGGGGAGCGCCTCTCTCTCCAGTACCACGAGAAGAAAGACGAGACGATCCTGGTGCTCAGCGGGGAGCTCGACCTCCAGATCGAGGAAAAAGGGGAGCTCGTTCTTCGCCGGCTCAAGCCCGGAGATTCCTGTCACATCCCTCCCCGCGCCCGCCACCGGATGATCGGCGCGACCGACTGCCAGATTGCGGAGGCCTCGAGTCCCGAGTTGGACGACGTGGTTCGACTCGAAGACAGCTATGGACGAGCGGACGGGAATGAAAACGCAGCAAATCGTGTATTATGAATAAGTTAGAAGTATTGCCTCCCGCTTCTTTTTCTATCGGTCGCAGTTCCGGGGAGATGTGAAGATCCGGCGTCTTCGACAGAGAAAGCTCCGGAGACTCGGACGGAAACGCCGGCGCGCCGGCTGAAGGGGGAGTTCAAGGGGCACCCGATCGCGGTTTCTCCCGAATCGGAGAAGCCGGAGCCGTCGAAACCGGAGGGCCGGAAGCATTCCGCCGAAAAGAAGCCGGCGGGAAAACCGAAGGAGTCGCGCTCCGAGAAGCCTCTCGTTCTCGACAACGCAATGGTCGGGGCCGACTCCCGTCGATCCGGCGCCAAGGGGGAGTCTCCACGTCCCGCAGCGGCCGCGCCCTCGTCGGCTCCGTCCTCGGCGGCACCGCCTCCCTCGGCGGTGACGCCAGCCGTACCCGTCGATCTGAACGGAAACGGCGAGGCCTACTGGCGGGCCAGGGCCGCGCAGCTGCGAGAAGGCCTCGCTCGGGCTCAGCAAACCCTTGAAGCCGCGCAGCTCGAAGAGAAACGCGAAGAGAACGATTTCTACGCCTGGGACGACGGGCAGTACCGCGACAACGTGATCAAGCCGGCCTGGGATCGCAGCAAGGAAGAGACGGTGCGGGCACAGGAAGCCCTCGTGACCGCCCAGAAGTCCGTCGACGAGCTCGAAGACGACGCGCGCAAGGCGGGCGCCTACCCCGGCTGGATCCGCGAATGACCACCCCGGCCCGAAAGTTTCACGTCGAGACGTGGGGATGCCAGATGAACGTCCTCGACAGCCAGCGGATGGCCGGGCTTCTCGAGGCCCGGGGATATCAGGCCGCCGAGGATCTTCACGACTGCGACGTCCTCCTCCTCAACACGTGCGACGTGCGGGAGAAGGCCGAATGGAAGGTCTACTCGGAGCTCGGACGCCTGGGGGACTGGAAACGCGAGCGCCCCGGCCGGGTCATCGGGGTGACCGGTTGTGTCGCGCAGCGCGTCGGCGAGCGAATGCTCGAACGCCTTCCGCTCGTCGATTTCGTGCTTGGCCCGGGAAATGTCGACAAGCTTCCGGATGCGGTCGAGGCGGCGGGGGAGGGCAACCGGACCATGCTCCTCGAGCTGCCGTCCGACTCGCCCTCGTATCCGTTCGAGACGATCTCGCGAGCTCCGGGCTCGCAGGCCTACATCACCGTCATCGAGGGGTGTGATCAGTTCTGCACGTTCTGCGTCGTTCCTTTCACGCGAGGGCGGGAGCGCAGCCGGCGGGCCGGCGAGATCGAGCTCGAGGCTGCCGATCTCGCGTCCAGGGGATACGGGGAGATCACGCTTCTCGGGCAGACCGTCAACGCCTACGCGTGCCCGGAAACCGGACTCTCCCTCGCCGGTCTCCTGGAACGGCTCGCGCGAATCGACCGGCTCCGGAGCATCCGATTCCTCACGTCGCATCCCTCGTTCGTCACGCCGGAGTTCGCCGAGTTGCTCGGAAAGGAGCCCCGCATCGGCCGATACTTCCACCTCCCCGTGCAATCCGGTTCGGATCGGATCCTGAGCCGGATGAAGAGGCGCTACACGGCGAAGCGGTACCTCGAGATCGTGGACCAGGTGCGCGGCAAGGCGCCGGACGTCGCGTTCTCTTCGGATTTCATCGTCGGCTTCCCGGGGGAGACCGAAGACGATTTCCAGGACACGTTGAAGCTCATCGAAACCGTCCGGTTTGCGAGCCTGTTCGCGTTCGTCTACTCCCCGCGGCCGGGGACGGCAGCCGCACGCTGGGGCACCGAGTCGGAAATTCCCCGGGACGTCGCCAGCGAACGTCTGGCCCGGCTCCTCGACCTGCAGCGCGGACTTCAGCGGCAGCAGAATCGGGGCCTCGAAGGCTCCGTGCTGAAGGTCCTTGTCGAAGGCGAGGGCCGAGGAGGGCTTTGGAAGGGCCGAAGCTCCTGCAACCGCATCGTCCACTTCCCCCGTCCCTCTTCGTTCGCGCTCACGGCGGGCGACTTCGTCGACGTGAGGGTCGAGGAGGGACTGGAGAACTCCCTCGAAGGGTTCCCTCGCCGCCGCTGTCTGATCGCCCCAAGGAAGGAGACCGACATGAAGAAAATGGAGATCAAGGGGCTCTTGCTCGATCCGATCTCCAACACGCCCGTCGTCGTCCTGAAAGACCCGGAGGAGAAGTTCTTCCTTCCGATCTGGATCGGCGTCTTCGAGGCCAACGCGATCGCCCTCAAGATCGAGAATGTCGAGACCGCGCGGCCGCTGACCCACGACCTGGTCTTCCACCTCCTCGAGGACCTGCAGACCCGCATCGAAAAGATCGTCATCAACGACCTTCGCGACAATACGTTCTACGCGAAGATCTTTCTGTTGCATCGGGGCGAGGCCGTCGAGGTGGACAGCCGCCCCTCCGACGCGCTCGCGCTCGCGCTCCGATTCGACGCGGGAATCTTCGTGGAAGAAGAGGTTCTCGAGAAGAGCCGGAAGATCGAAGTCGAGGACCCGCGCAACCCCGAAAGGCTCAAGAAGTGGCTGGAAGAGATGGATCCCGAGGAGCTCGGCAAGTACAAGATGTGACTCTCGTTGACAGCGGGGGAGGGCGAGTCTATAGTCCCGCACGGCCCTCATGATCATCACAATCGCCAATCAAAAGGGTGGCGTCGGCAAGACGACGACGGCGATCAACCTCGCTGCGGCGCTCGCTCAAAAGGGGCTCTCCACGCTGCTCGTCGACCTCGATCCCCAGGCCAACAGCACGATCACGTTCGTCGATCGCCGCGAGGTCGACAAGTCGATGTTCGACGTTCTGTCGGAGCCGGCCGTGGGATTCTCGCAGGTCGTCAAGCCGACGTCGCTGCCGAAGCTCTTCATCGCTCCCGCGCGGATCTCGCTCGCGAAGATCGAGAGCAAGCTCGCGGGAGAATTCGACGGGCACTTCCGGCTGAAGGACAAGATCGCCGGGCGCACGGAAGCGGTTCGACGCGATCGTCATCGACACGCCGCCGACGCTCGGAATGATCACGGTCAACGCGATGGTCGCGTCGAGCCACATCCTGATTCCGATCCAGTCGTCGTTCTTCTCCCTCGAGGGGACCGACGATCTTCTCGAGACGATCGAAAGGATCAAGGCCCGGCCGAATCCGAGCCTGCGAGTCCTCGGCGTCCTGATCACGCTCCACGACAAGAGGACCGTGATCGCGAAGGACGTCCAGGACCAGATTGGCCGAGTCTTCGGAGACAAACTGTTCAAGACCGTCATCACGAAGAGCGTTCGCCTCGAGGAGAGCCCCGCCCATCGCGAATCGATCTTCACGTTCGCGCCGCGGTCTTCGGGAGCTCTCGAGTATTACTCCCTGTCGGAGGAGGTCCTCGCCCGTGTCTAAGCGTGGGTTGCCCAACCAGTCGAAAATGCGCCACGACGCGCACTTCGTCGACGCTCTCTCGGAGAGCTTCAGCGGAGCGATCGGAAAGCATGTTCCGGTCAGCGCGATCGAAACGAATCCGGGCCAGCCGCGCCAGAACGTCGGCGACCTGACCGAACTGAAGGCTTCGATCGAGAGCAAGGGGATACTCGAGCCGATCCTCGTTCGTCCGATCGCTTCCGGCAAGTACCAGATCATTTCGGGGGAGCGGCGGTTCCGCGCCGCGATCGAGGCCGGGCTCACCGAGGTGCCGTGCATCGAATTCGACGTCGAGGAAAACGAAGTTCTCGAAATCGCGATGATCGAGAACCTGCACCGCAAGGACCTGACGCCGTTCGAGGAGGCGGAAGGCTTTCACTCCCTGATCGAGCGATTCGAGTACACGCACCAGCGCGTGGCCGAAACGGTCGGCAGATCGCGCGTCGGAATCACGGAGTCGCTGTCGCTCCTGCGAATCCCGGAGGACCTTCGGGACGAATGTCGGCGCGCCGACATCGCGAAGAGCGCCCTTCTGGAGATCGCCCGCGCGTCCTCCCGGGAGAAGATGGAGGAGTTGATCCTGGCTCTCCGCTCCGGCGCCACGCGCGACACTCTGCGGCAGAAGAAGGAAGAATCCTCGGCGGAAGAAAAGAAACAGCGGCCCCGGCCGTTTCAGTTCCGGTACGCGCCGAAGAATTCTCCCTTTCGCCTGAACCTCGCTTTCAACAAGAGCAGGATCGCGAAGGAAGAGGTCGTGGAGGCGCTCGAGAAGATTCTCGCCGAATTGAAGTCGGGGATCCTGGATCTGAAGAAACGATAGGCAGGGCGGAAGCCATGGGATCTCGGCCGAGCATGACTAGGTCGCCTATTTCATAATTTAACATAATATACATTATCAGACATTGAATACGGAGCCCAGCGGGATCGCTATTTCCTCCTCGGGACACTAGACTCGCCTCCGAGGAACAAACCCTTGCGCCTGATCTCGAAAAACGTCCTCCGCGAGATCGTTCCTCCCACGCTCCTCGGCCTCGCGGCCTACACCTTCCTGCTGCTGCTCCGGTCGCTGCTTCAGCTTTCCGAGCTTCTCGTCCGCCGGGGGCTTCCCATCGGGACGATCCTGCAGCTGCTTCTTCTCACGATGCCGCAGATCCTCGTCCTGACGATTCCCATGGCTTTCCTCTTCGGGATCCTGATAGGGGTCGGAAGGCTATCGGGCGATTCCGAGGTGATCGCGCTTCGGGCTTCCGGAGTTTCCCGCTGGGCCCTGTTTCGCCCGATCGCCGCCGTTTCCCTCGGCCTCGCCGCCTTCGTCTCCTTTCTCAGCGTCTGGGGATACCCTGCGGCCAACGACCGGCTCGACAAGCTGCAGAACAAGCTCTTCGCTTCCGCGGCCCTCGACATGGTGAGGCCCCGGGTCTTCGCCGCGCCCCGAACGGACTGGGACTGGGTCCTCTTCGCCGACCGGGATGCTCCGGGTGGCGCCGGCTGGCGGGGCGTTTTTCTTGACGACCGTTCCGACCCCGCCCAGGAACGCGTCATCCTCGCCCGCGAGGGACGCTTCCGAATCGAGGGCGATCGTCTCTGGCTCGACCTCAAGGACGCCGTCCAGCACCTGACCCGGCGCGACGACCCGCGCGGCTACAGCCAGAGCCGGAACGAGCTGCTGAGCATGCTCATCCACGAGGTGCCGCAAGAGAGCGCCGCGATCACGTCGGAAAAGGGGCTGCGTCTGCAAACGCTGCCGGAGCTCGTTCGCACGGCGAAGCGTGAGCGCACCCTGTTTCCGGCGCGCTACCGGCTCGCCCGGGTGGAGATCCACAAGAAGTTCGCGATTCCGGTCGCGTGCATCGTCTTCGCGCTCGTCGGGGTCCCTCTCGGCATCACGAATCGGCGAGGCGGAAAAGGGAGCGGGTTCGCCCTTTCGATCGGCATCATCCTCGGCTATTACCTGCTCTTCAACACGGGCGAAAACTGGGCCGAAGACGGACGCATCTCCCCCGCTCTTTCGATGTGGCTGCCGAACCTTCTTCTCGCGGTCGTGGGCCTCGCGCTCTTCTTCCGGAAGGAACAGGAAAAGCGGGGCCTTCGCGAGCGCCTGGCCGCGTGGTTCAAGGGTTGGTCGAAAAGCGGGCGCGCCCCGGCGCGCGTCGAATCGCGACCCGCCGCCCTGTCCGGCCTCGGCCGATTTCCCACGCGGCTCGACCGGTACGTCCTGGCGCCGTTTCTCGCCGCCCTCGCCGCGATCTACGCGACGGTCGCCTTCCTGTACGTGATCGTCGACTACTCGGACCACGCGGACGACATTCTGAAGAGGCACATCCCCGCCACGGTCGTCAACTCGTACTACCGGGCGCTGCTGCTTCCGATCGCGGTCCAGATCCTGCCGTTCTGCGTTCTCCTCGCGGCGCTCGTCGCGCTCGGCTCGCTCTCCCGGCACAACGAGGACACGGCATTCCGGGCGAGCGGTGTTCCTCTCCTTCGGCTTGGCGTTCCGATCCTCTTTTTCGCGATCGCCGCCGGGGGCGCGGAGTACGTGTGCGGCGAGTACTTCCTGCCGTCCGCGAACCAGCGAATGCACCGGGAGCTCGACCGCATCAAGGGGCGCGCGGAGCGCCCGCCCGCGGCCCAGACCGGTGGGGTCTGGGTTCTCGGGGGCGACGGCTACCGGATCTGGAACTTCGACGGTTACGACCCCGCCGTAAGGCGGCTCTGGCACCCGTCCGTGTTCGAATTCGACCGCGACTACCGGATGACCCGGCGGGTGAGCGGACGGTCGGCGCGGTGGAGCGGATCCGGCTGGGTGTTCGAGTCGGGATGGGTGCGCACGTTCCGGGGACCGGTCGAGAGCCTTTTCCAGGAGTTCGGGGAGTCCGCCCTCGTCGCGGGCGACCCGCCCCGGCTCTTCTCGTCCCTGCGGCAGCGGCCGGACGAGATGCGGTATCGCGCCCTGGCCCGGTACGTCTCGCGCCTGGAAAAGACCGGCTACCCCGTCGCCACGCTGGCGACCGCGCTTGCGGGAAAACCGGCATCCGCGGCCCAGACGATCGTCCTCGCGCTCCTCGCGATTCCTTTCGCTTTCACGATCGGAAAACGCGGCGCGCTCACCGGTGTCGGGCTGGGGCTCGCCTGCGGAATGCTCTTTCTCGTCCTCGCGGCGTTCTTCACGAAGCTCGGAGAAGTCGGGTCGCTGCCGCCCGCGCTGGCGGCCTGGTCCCCGGACCTGATCTTTTCGCTGTTCGCCGGCTACCGGCTCACGCGGCTGCGCACTTAGAAAAGCGGATCTAGGTCCCTTCCTCCCACGAGTTCATGTACTTGACCTGTTCCGGGGTCGGAGTGTCGATCGTCATTCCCATCGAAGCCAGCTTCAGGCGCGCGATCTCGCGGTCGATCGCTTCCGGCACCACGTGCACCCGCTTCTCGAGGGTTTTGTGGTTCTGGACCATGTACTCGGCCGCGAGCGCCTGATTCGCGAACGACATGTCCATGACCGACGCCGGGTGCCCCTCGGCCGCGGAGAGATTGATGAGCCGCCCGTCCGCGAGGAGATAGATCCGGCGGCCGTCGGCGAACCGGAACTCCTCCACGAAGTCGCGGATCGGCCTGCGGGCGGAGGACAGCTTCTCGAGAGCCGGGATGTCGAGCTCCACGTTGAAGTGCCCCGAATTGCAGACGACGGCGCCGTCCTTCATCCGGGCGAAGTGCTCGCCCGCGATGACGCCCTTGTTGCCGGTCACGGTGATGAACACGTCGCCGATTCTCGCGGCCTCCTCCATCGTCATCACGCGGAACCCGTCGAGCGCCGCCTCGATCGCGCGCGTCGGGTCGATCTCGGTCACGATCACGTGGCCGCCGAGGCCGCGCGCCCGCATCGAGACTCCCTTGCCGCACCAGCCGTAACCGGCGACGACGACGTTCAGGCCGGCGATGAGGAGATTCGTCGCCCGGATGACGCCGTCGAGCGTGGACTGCCCGGTGCCGTACCGGTTGTCGAAAAAGTGTTTGGTCTGCGCCTCGTTGACCGCGACGACCGGGAACTCGCAGCACTCCCGCCTTCTCCATTGCCTTCAGCCGGATCACGCCGGTCGTCGTCTCCTCCGTGCCGCCGACGATCCCGTCGATGAGGGTCTTTCGGTCCGCCGGGGAGAGAGACTGCGGCCCACTGCCGGACGACAGGATCGACTTCCGAGTCCTTGCCGAGGGCGAGAAAGAGAAGGGAAGAAACGAGGTCCGCTCCGTCGTCCATCGTGATGTTCGGACGGTGCGCGAGGGCGGCGCGGATGTGGTCGTAGTAGCGTCGCGTGGTCCTCGCCCTTGATCGCGAAAACCGAGACGCCGTAGTCCTCGACGAGCGAGGCGGCCACCTCGTCCTGCGTCGAAAGGGGGTTCGAGCCGCAGAGGACGAGATCGGCGCCGCCGGCGGTCAGCGTCCGCGCGAGGTTGGCCGTCTCGCTCGTGACGTGAAGGCAAGCGGAGAGGCGAACGCCCCGCAGGGGCTTTTCCTTCTCGAACCGGCTGCGGATCTGCGCGAGAACGGGCATCGACTTGTCGGCCCATTCGATTTTGAGTTTCCCTTTCGGCGCGAGCGCCGAGTCCTTGACGTGCGATGAGAGCTGTACCGGCATTCCTTCTTCCTTTCGTCTCAGATTTCCAGGATCTTCATTTCGCTGGGTCTCTCGGAGAGTCCGAGCGGAGCGGATTCCGTCACCGCGTAGTCGTCCTCGATGCGCACCCCGAACTCCCCGGGCAGGTAGATTCCGGGCTCCACCGTTTCCACGTTTCCCGGCACGAGCGGCGCGGAATTCCCGGAAACGAGGTAGGGCGACTCGTGGCCGTCCATGCCGAGCCCGTGCCCGAGGCGATGGGTGAAGTACTTGCCGAATCCGGCGTCGTCGATCACCTTTCGAGCCGCCGCATCGACCTGCTCGCCGGTCGCGCCCGCTCGCAGAGCCTGGATCCCCGCCCGCTGCGCCTGGTCCACCGTTCGATACACGAGACGGACGCGGTCGGTGGGCTTGCCGAAGCACACGGTGCGGGTCACGTCGGAGTTGTAGCCGTTCACATTGCAGCCGGTGTCGATCAGGACGACGTCGCCCGGCCGGAGCTTTCGGCCGCCGGGCCCCCCGTGCGGCAAGGCGCTCGACGGCCCGAACTGGACGAGTCCCCCCGACGGAGTGCCGAGACGCGCGAACTCCTCCTCGAGAACGCGCTCCCCTTCCTGCTCGGTCATTCCGGGCCGCAGGCGTTTCCACGTCGCCTCGATCGCCCGGATGGTCCGGGCGGCGGCGGCTCGGACGAATTCCTGCTCCGCCGGCGACTTGACGGATCGCATCGCCCCGAAAATCCGCGAGGCATCGCGCAATTCCGCCCCCGCAGCCTGTCCGAGCGACTCGGCCGTCTGGAACGCCGTGGATCCCTCGACTCCGACGCGGCGGTTCTTGCCGAGGATCCGGGAGCAGAGGGCAACGGGATCCTCCGCCTCCTGCCAGGAGTGCATCTCGTCGAAGACGCCCGACCCCTCCGACCGCGGCACTTCGAAGAAGGGGGTGACGAGCGCGGCCGGGCCGTCGGCCGGAAGAATCAGCGCCGTCAGTCTCTCGCTCCTGCCGATCGTCAGGTTCGCCGCGTACAGCAGGTTCGTCGAGGGCGTGACGAACAGAGCGTCGAGCTTCTCGCCCTTCATCGCCGCCCGCAGGCGCTCCTGGCGCTCCCGAAAGACATCTTTGGGAAGCGGCGGCGGAAGCGCGGGAAGGCTGGGCGCCGGCGAGGCCTCCGAGCCGCACGGCCGCCGCGGCCGCCGCGAGCGCGGACCCCGCCAGGAGAGACCGTCGGGAGAGTTTTCTCGGTTCGGGCATTCCCCCAAGATTATCCGAAGTCACTCCTCCGCGCGACCGGCCTCCGTTGGGTTCGAGGACTTCGGCGCGAGGTCTCGAAGGAGCGCCAGCGCGGCGTCGGCCGGGAGAGCGCGGCTGAAGAGAAAGCCCTGCATCTCCCCGCAGTTTTTCTTCAGCAGCACGTCGCGCTGGGCGAGAGTTTCGACGCCCTCCGCGAGTACCCGAAGCCGTAACGCGCGGGCCATGTGGACGATCGCGCCCACGATCGCCTCGTCCACCGCGCTCCCCGGGATGTCGCGAACGAAAGACTGGTCGATCTTCAGGGTCTGGACGGGAAGGTGCTTCACGTAGCTCAGGGAAGAGTGCCCGGTGCCGAAATCGTCGATCGCGACGCGCACCCCGAGGCCGCGCAGTGCGTAGAAGAGCGCCCGGGTCTGCTCCACATTCTGCATCGCGGTGCTCTCGGTGACCTCGATCTCGAGGGCCCGGGCCGGAAGCCTGGACTCCGCGAGCGCCCGGGTCACGAGATCGATCATGCCCCCGGCCTGGATCTGGCGGGGCGAGACGTTCACGGCAACCGAAACATCCGGGAATCCGGCGTCGTGCCAGGTGCGCGCCTCGCGGCAAGACCGGTCGAGAACGCGGGCCCCGATCGCGACGATGAGATCGGATTCCTCGGCGACCGAGATGAACGAACCGGGGGCGACGACCCGGCCATCCGGGTGATTCCACCGCACGAGCGCCTCGAAGCCGGTGATCTCTCCCGTCTCGACCCGGATCTGGGGCTGGAAATGAACGTCGAACTCGTCCCGGCGAAGCGCTTCTCTCAGCTCCGACTCCAGGAGCAGCCGCTGAATCGCGAGAGCGTGAATCGACTGCGTGTAGATCTGGCAGTTGTTGCGCCCGGCCTCCTTGGCCCGGTTCATTGCCGCGTCGGCGTTGCGCACGAGCGTCTCCTGGTCGTCGCCGTCGCCGGGAAAGAGACTGATTCCCAGGCTCGCGCTCACCTCGATCCGCCGGTTCGCGATCGTGAAGGGTTCCGCGATTGCCTCGAGGACCTTCCGGCCGACCTTGATCGCGTCTTCGCCGGCCGCGGTATCGAGGAGAAGCAGGGTGAACTCGTCGCCTCCGAGCCGGGCGACCGTGTCGATCTTTCGAACGGTGTCGACGAGGCGCGTCGCGACGCCCTGGAGGAGCCGATCTCCGACGTCGTGTCCGTGGTTATCGTTGACGAGTTTGAAATGGTCCAGGTCGAAAAACAGGACCGCGAGGCCGCGACTCGTCCGCCGGGCCTGTTCCAGGGCGAGCTCGAGCCGGTCGCGGAACAACTTTCGGGTCGGCAGGCCGGTCAGGCTGTCGTGGTAGAGCTGGTGGTCGACCGCCCTTTGCGCCGCTGCGAATTCGGGGATCTCGACGAGCGCGCCCTCGAGAACCGCGTCCCCGCCGTTCTGCGCCAGCGAGAAATTGCCGAGGATCACGGTCGGCGTTCCATCCCGGCGAACCGCATCGGCCCGGAAATTCGAAGTCGGGCTATTCTTCCGGAGAGACTCCAGGACGCGCTCGCGCTCGGACTCGGCAAGAAAGCGACCCGCCGCCGGCGCGGCCAGGGCTTCGCGGGCGGACGAATAGCCGAAGATCCGCGCGAACGCCTCGTTGCAGTCGGTCAGACGGCCGTCGGCGTCGCTTCGAAAAACCGCGGCGAGGTTCTCGTCGAACAGCAGCGCATAGCGACCGTCCGAACGGTCCCTGCGCTCGCCGGGCTCCCCCGCCGCCGGGTTTTCGAAGGGAGGGATTTTCTCGTCGATGTCGGAGAGATTATACGAAGATCAGTCCAGGTCGATATCGCGCACGGGTTTCGAGGTGTCGGCCTGCGCCTTCTTGAAGAGCTCGTCGAACTTTCTGTCCAGGACTTCCTTTTTGCTCTTCTCCGACTCCATGGCGACCTTGAATTTCGCGTCCCTCTCCTGGTCGTGGGTCTTGAGATGCCCCATGGCTGCCTCGAGGTTTTCGAACGTCTTCGGGTCGGCCGGTTTCGTCGAATCGATGACCGCCTTCAGCTCGGTGTCGATCTTCAGGCGCGACTGGCACTGCGGACAGAGGGTCTCGAATTCCGCCACGGGACCCATTCTACTCCCCGGACGACGGCCGCTACCGCTTTCCCTTGAGCCTGCGCAGCGATCGCCGCTCCCGCGAATCTGGACGGCCCGAATGCACCGGACGCGAGAGCCGTTCGAAGCGCCGGGCCTCGACCTCTTCGGGAGAGGGCGCGGGGGTGAGGTCCTCGTAGAGAGTCCGGGCTTTCGCCCTCGGAAGGGAGGACTCGCACGTCGCGACGACCCGAAGGATCCGCCGCCGGCCCGCCTCGAGAGTGACCGTCAGCAGATCGCCCGGCCGAACGAGCTTGTGCGGCTTGCCGCGGGTTCCGCCGACGTCGACTTTGCCGCCGTCGCACGCCTTCGCGGCGGCCGAGCGTGTCTTGAAGACGCAGGCAACGTCCAGCCACGTGTCGAGACGTTGCGGTTCTTTTCCCGGCTCCAAAGCGGCTCGATCATAGAATAAGCGCCGTGAATGTTCGCATCCCCCCGCTCCGGTTTCGCACGAAGCTCGCGCTCGCGATGCTCCTCCTCTTCGTCCTGACCCTGGCGGTCCTGTTCGCCGTCGACACCTTCAACGAGCGGCGCTCGATCGAAGAGTTCGAGAACACCATGGACGCGGTGACGAAGGCGATCGAAGTCGCCTCCGACCAGGCGCAGATCTCGACGACGGGAGAGATCGATACCGAAGTTCTGCAGGACTACGCGGAGAAGCTCCGCCTCCGGGGAGTTCGGGAGATTCAGATCCTCAACCCCGAACGCACGGTGATCGCGAGCTCGCGCGGCGCCGACAAGCGACCCCGGGCCCGGCGCAAACCCGAGGACATCTCCATCAAGGGAACGATCGGCGCGGAATCCGAGTCGAGCGCTCCGAAGCGCGAGTACAAGCTGATCATGCCGATCATTTCGCAGAACCAGAAGGTCGGCTACGTCACGGTCGACCTTCTCCTCGACGACTACGAGTTGATCATCAAGCAGAATTTCGAGCGCCGCGCGATCGCCGTTTCGGTCATGTTCGGGGTCGGAATCATTTTCCTGCTCCTCCTGACGCGCAATTTCACGCAGCCGATCGGGCAGCTCTCGGGAGCGGCCGAACGGGTCGCGGGCGGGAACCTCGACGCCGAGATCGTCTCGACGCGCAACGACGATCTCGGCGCGCTCGTCGCCACCTGGAACGAAATGGTCGCGCGTCTCAAGGAACAGCGCGCGCTGGAATCGCGCCTCGCGGCCGCCGAGCGCCGCGCGTCGCTCGGCCATCTCGCCTCGGGAATCGCGCACGAGATTCGAAACCCGCTCAACACGATCGCCCTCGCGGTCGATTACCTTCGGCGCCGTTTTCTTCCCTCCGAGCCGGAAGACCGCCGGGAGTTCGAAGAGACGGCCGAGAGCCTCCGCGAGGAAATCGCCCGGCTCAACTCCCTGATCTCGAACTTCCTCACGTACGGAAAGCCGATGCGGCTGAACCCCGCGGCCTTCGAGGTCGCGGACCTCGCTCGGTCGGTCGGGAAGGAGCTTCAGCACGAGGCGGACCGGCGCGAAATCCGGATCGAGGTGACCGGCGAAGGGGCGGAGATCACGGCGGATCGGGACCTTCTGAAAGCCGCGTTCCTGAACGTGGCGCTGAATGCCGTCCAGATGATGCCGGCGGGCGGAATCCTGCGGATCGAGGTTCTGGGCAAGGGCGAGGAGGTCCGCGTTCGATTCGACGACACGGGCCCCGGCATCGACGCCGCCCACCTCGCGAAGATCTTCGAGCCCTACTTCTCGACTCGAGACGCCGGAGTCGGACTCGGCCTCGCGATGACGAGAAAGATCGTGAACGATCACGGCGGCGATCTCACCGCCTCGAACCTCCCGACCGGGGGAAGCCGCTTCGAGTTCGTGCTCCCCCGCACGAACTCGGTCCAGGCCGTGTCCGCGTGAAGACCGGGAAAGGGACCATTCTCCTGGTCGAGGACGAGAAATCGGCGCTCGACCTCCTTCGAAAGATCCTGGACGCAGAGGGATTCACGGTCATCACCGCGGAGAACGGGCGCGTCGCCCTCGACCGGCTCGAGGAAACGATCGTCGACGTCGTCGTCGACGGACCTCCTGATGCCGGTCATGACGGGGACCGACCTCATCGCCCATCTTCAAACGCTCTCGGACCCGCCCCCCGTCATCGTCGTGACCGCCCACGGTTCCAAGGAGGCGGGACGGGAGCTCGTGAACCGCATGGGGGCTTTCGACTATCTCTCCAAGCCCTTTCAACCGGACGATCTCATCCTCAAGATCGAGCGCGCGGTCGAAATGCGCGCCATGCGCGAGGCCAACCGCGTCCTTTCGGGACAGCTCAAGGGGCATGTCTCGCTCGACTCCCTCGTCGGGGAGTCGGAGGCGATGCAAAACGTCTTCAAGCTCGTGCTGAAGATCGCGCGTTCGTCGACCACGGTCCTGATTCGCGGCGAGTCGGGCACCGGCAAAGAGCTGATCGCGCGGGCGATTCACCATCGGAGCCGCCGCGCGGGAAGCAACTTTTTCGACATCAACTGCGCCGCCATTCCCGAGACGCTCCTGGAGTCCGAGCTCTTCGGCTACGAGCGGGGCGCCTTCACGGGCGCCGACCGGCGGAAGATCGGGCTCTTCGAGGCCGCCTCGGGATCCACGCTGTTCCTCGACGAGATCGGGGACCTCTCGCTGCCGCTGCAGGGAAAGATCCTGCGCGCCCTGCAGGAAAAGGAGATCCGGCGGCTCGGCGGCAACGAATCGATTCCCGTGGACGTCCGCGTTCTCGCGGCGACGAATCGCGACCTCGAGGAGATGATGAAGGCGGGGACCTTCCGCGAGGACCTGTATTACCGGCTGAACATCCTTCCGATCGTCCTGCCTCCCCTGCGCGAGCGCCGGGAGGAGATTCCGATCATCGCGGAGCGCTTCGTCAAGCGTGTTGCAGCGGAGCACGGCAAGCCGATCACGGAAATCGACCCGGAGGCCCTGCGCGTTCTCCTGCGGTACGACTGGCCGGGCAACGTACGGGAGCTCGAATCGATCCTCGAGCGGGCGGTGCTGCTCACCGAGAACGAATCGATCGAGCCCGAGGATCTTCCGGCCCAATTGGTCCAGGCGCGCTCGCCCGCCGAGGTGATCGGCGTCGAGATTCCGCCGGAGGGGATCGACATCGAACAGGTGGAGCGATCCCTGTTGCTGCAGGCCATGCAGAAGTCCGACTGGGTCATCGCGCGGGCCGCAAAGCTCCTTCGCCTGACCTATCGCACCATGCAGTATCGGCTCGAGAAGTTCGGGATCAAGAAGCCGGAATGACCGATATGGGCCACCCGGTATCCCAAATGGGAGATCCGCGGAGCGAAAACCCCCGTTTTCGGCGCGTTCGCGCTGGCACTCCGTTCGCACGAGGGCGTTGCATGGGAGTGTTACGCCCGGCCGGTCCCCTTCTCGCCGCGATCGTCGTCGGCGCGAGCGCGGCCGGATTCGCCCCCGGAGCCGCTCCCCCGACGTCGACGACCGCTCCGGCTCCCACCTCTTCGACGGCATCCCCGGCCCCGCGGCGGCCCCGGATCCACAGCTTCGTGGGCGAGGTCGTCGAGGTTCAGGCGGATCAGAAACTGGTCGTTCGCGAGACTCTTCGCGACGGATCGCCGAAGACCACGACCTTCTCGACGACCGCGAAGACGGCCATCATCCGGGGAACTGACGCCGCGACGATCGCCGACGTTCATGCGAACGACCACGTGACGATCAAATACCGGGAAGACCCCGCGAAGAACAAGGAAGCCGTGTCGATCCGGATCACCCCGTCCGCGGCACCGAAACAACCGTCTAAGTAATCTCGGTCGTCGGGCCTTCGACCCGGATTTTCCACGAATCGTGGTATTCCGGGCTCTCCACGGCGAGGGCCTCCGCGGTCGCTCGCAGCGGAGCGAACGTGTCGATCATCACCGCGAGCTCTTTCGTGGATTTCGCCCCGATCGAGGCCTCGTAGGCTCCGGGGTGGGGCCCGTGGGGAACTCCGGCCGGGTGGAACGAGATCGCTCCCGGGCCGACTCCCCGGCGGCTCGTGAAATTCCCATCGACGTAGAAGATGACTTCGTCGCAGTCCACCGAGGAATGCGGGTAGGGGCACGGGATCGCGTTCGGATGGGTATCGGTCACCCTCGGAACGAACGAACAGATGACCGCGCCGCCCGACGCGAACGTGATGTGGATCGTCGGAGGGAGGTGAATCATGCCCGTCTTGGGCTGAAATTTCGCGATCGGAAACGCGACGGGATAGACGTATCCGTCCCACCCGACGACGTCCAGGGGCGAGCCGGCGAGAACGCGCCGCGTCCAGGCGTCGTTCTTTTTCGCGAAGATCTCCCGCGGGACCGAGTCGGAATCGGAGGTGTCGGGCAGCGTGGGACGGACGAAATCGCGGTGGGTGTACGCCGCGTCCATCTTCAGTTGCCCGGCGTCGTTGCGGAACTGGGCCGGTACGTGAAAACCCCGCCGGCACTCGATGCCAAAGAGCCGGTTGGCGGGCCCGTCGAAGACGAGGCGGTGGATGCAGCCCTTCGGGATGACGAGATAGTCGTGTTTCCGGAACGGCACGGTCCCGAACGGCGACTCGATGCGCCCCGAGCCCGCCTCGACGAAATACACGTCGTCCCCGTCGCCGTTGACGAAAAATGCGCTGTCCGAATCGGAGGGCCGCGAGACCGAGATCACGACGTCGGCATTGAAGAGGAGCGGGGTCCGCGCGTCGATCAGGGCCCCTCCGGCAGCCACCCGGTCCGAGTCGAAGAGCCGCCGGCGCAGAGTCGCGGGGTCGGCCGCGCCCGCCGGGCGGAGCGGGAATCCCCGCTCGGCCGGCTCCGTCGAAAGCTCCTGGGTCGGAGGCCGCCGGTGATAGAGGATCGAGTACGGCCCGTCGAATCCCAACCGAGTGAAGCATTCCTCGTAGAAGATCGCGCCCGATTTCGGATCGCGGAAGACCGTGTGCGGCTTCTCCGGAATGCTGCCTTGAGTCCAGCGGTCGATCATCCCGTCATTCTAGTCGGTTAAGATCGCCCCATGAAGATCCTCGTCGCGGACAAGTTCGAAGCCTCCGGCCTCGCGGGGCTGCGCGAGACCGGCTCCGAGGTGCTCTACGAGCCCGACCTGAAGGACGACGCGCTCGGCGCGCGCCTCGGGGAGACTTCCGCCGACGTGCTGATCGTTCGGTCGACGAAAGTGACGGCACCGATTCTCGAAGCCGCCCGGGGGCTCTCCCTCGTCGTGCGCGCCGGGGCGGGCGTCAACACGATCGACCTGAAGTCGGCGTCGCTGCGCGGCGTTTTCGTCGCGAACTGCCCCGGCAAGAACTCCATCGCGGTCGCGGAGCTCGCTCTCGGTCTCATCCTTTCTCTGGACCGGCGAATTCCCGAGAACGTCCAGCGCCTCCACGCCGGCGAATGGGACAAGAAGGAATTCTCGAAGGCGCGGGGCCTCTTCGGGCGGACGATCGGCATCGCCGGAATGGGGTCGATCGGCCGGGAAGTCGCGCGCCGCGCCCGGGCGTTCGGACTGCGCTCGCTCGCGTGGAGCCGGTCCCTGACCGCCGAAAAAGCGGCGGAGCTCGGCGTGGAGAAAGTCGACTCGGTCCACGACCTCGCGGAGAGAAGCGACATCGTGACCGTGCACCTGGCGGCCGCCGCGGAGACGAAAGGCCTTTTCGGGCGCGAATTCTTCGCCCGGATGCGGAAGGGCGCGATGTTCGTCAACACCGCGCGAGCCGATCTCGTCGACGCGGACGCGCTCCTCGAGGCGATCGCCGAGCGGCAGATCCGCGTCGCGCTGGATGTCTATCCGAGAGAACCGTCCGTCGGCCAGGGGCCGATCGACGACCCCCTCGCGCTCGACAAGCGCGTCCTCGGCACGCACCACATCGGCGCGTCGACCGACCAGGCGCAGGAAGCGATCGCGGCCGAGACGGTTCGGATCGTTCGCGAGTACCTCGAAACGGGGAAGGTCGAAAACGTCGTCAATGTGTCCCGCCGCCCTCCCGCGACGCACCTGCTCGTCCTGCGCCACCGCGACCGAGTGGGGGTCCTCGCGCACGTCCTCGGCGCCCTGAAGACCGACGGCATCTCCGTCCAGGGAATGGAAAACATCATTTTCGAGGGGGCGCAGGCGGCGTGCGCGCGAATCGAGCTCGACAAAGAGCCGGGGCCAGGCACCCTCGAGGCGATCCGCCGCGGCAGCGACGACATCTACTCCCTGACGGTCACCCCGCTGCGCTGAGCCGGGCTAGCCGAGCGTTCCGAGCGGCTCCCTCGGCATCACGGCCCACAGCACGAGGTACGCGAGGATCCCGGGGAAACAGTGGGAGAAAATCGAGAGGACCACGAATCCCACGCGTACGGCCGTGGGGTCCCACCCCGCGTTCTTCGCGATGCCGCCGCAGACTCCGGCGATCATCTTGTGATTCAGGGAACGGCGAAGAGCCATTTCGAGCCTCCCGATTCCTATTACGAAAAACCGGGTTCGGAGTTCACCGGCTTTCCCCTACCCGACCGGGCGGCTCTCGTCGGCTCCGGGCGGGCGGGTGCCGGTTTCCTTCTGCTGCAGCTCGATCGACTCGAACAGCGTCCGGAAGTTGCCGTAGCCGAAGCCCGGGTCGCCTTCCCGCTGGATGACCTCGTAGAAGAACGGCCCCGCCTTCGTGTCGCCCCAGAGCTGCTGGCCGTCGCGCAGGAAGATCTGGAGCAAATATTTTTCGTTCTCCCCGTCCGCGAGGATGTTCAGGCGCCGCAGATCGTCGATCGGCTCCTTGATACGGGAAACGTGTTTCTCGGAGAGCCACTTCGTGATGTTGTCGTAGTACGTCTGCGGCGCGTCGAGGAATTTCACTCCCCGGTGCTTCATTTCGTCGATGACCGGAATGATCTCCGGCACGCGCAGGGCGATGTGCTGGACGCCCGGCCCGCGGTTCTCCTCGGTGAAGATGTTCACTTGCGACTCGCGGAAGAACGGCTTCAGCGGCTCGTTCGTCGCGAATTTCAGCTCCGAGGCGGGGTCCCACATCACGATCGACTTCAACCCGGACCCGTGCTCTCCCCCCTTTTTGACGTCCTCGGTGTGGAACTGGATGTTCCAGTATTCCGAGAACCCCATCACCTCGCGATACCAGAGGATGACGGGAGCCATCGTCTGGGCGTTCGACGTGATGTGGTCGAGGATCTGGAACCCGAGCCGGTTGTCCGGCGCCGACGACGAATCGTCCTTCGGGAGATCTTCGAACTCGGGCGCGAAGCCCGCGTAGCCGCGCTTCTCGACGAACCGGTAGACGAGGTCGCCGAGCGGCGTCGCGATGAGGAACCGGCGGTACGCGCCCCCGCCGTCGTCGCGGTAGGTCTCGATGTCCGAGAGGAAAGTCGCTCCCCGGGGAGCCAGGAAATCCCACGCCTGGTCGATGTCCTTCACGCGGAAGGAGACGGACGAAACGCCGTCGGGATGGTTCCGGAGGTACGTCGCCGCGCGTCCCCGGTTCGACAGGGGCGTCGAGACGACGACGCGGATGTCGCCCGCGGCATAGACGTTCGTCCGCTGCGCGCTGCGCTCCGTCAGGTCGGCGTCCGCGCGGGCGACGAGCGGCCAGTCCAGCAGCCGCGTGTAGAACTGATGGCTTCTTTCGATGTCGGCCACGAGGAAGTGAAAGGAATCGAACCCGAGCAGGCCGAGGCCCGCGGAACCTTGTTCGCTCATCCGGTCAATCTACTGCCTCGCGAAAAGCGGGTCAATGGCGAACGGTCGCCTCACGTCCCGGGGCCGCCCGTGACGAGGACGAACGCCTGATCGGCATCCGCCCAGGCGCGAAGCGACACTCCCGTCGCCGAGTCGCGGGTTGCGACCGCGGAGCGCGGCCAGGCAGCCGGGCTCGCGAGGTCCTGGCGCCGCGCGGTCAGGAGTGTCAGCGGCCGGGAGCCGGAGTCGAACGCGACGAGAGCCGCGGGCGCTCCCGCGGCGGTCACCAGCGACGCGCACGCCCGGGCGTTGCGAGCCCCGGCGGGAGTCTGCGTCTCCAGGCCCGATTCGCGGCAGACCCAGGTGCGGACCTCGTCGGCGGAGCCGTCGCACATGTCGTACGCGAGCGCGCCCCGAAGCCGCTCGCGGTGAAGGCGAAGGGCGGCTCTCTCGAGCGGAGCGGCGATGGGGAGCGCCGGGTTTCCGACGCTTCCCGGCCCCGTCGTCCGCAGAAGCGCGACCGCGACGAGAAACGCCGCCGCCGCGGCCGCCGTCAAAAGGCGTGCCGCCCGCGGCATGGGCCCGCGCCGCAGGGCGGAGGCCGTGGGCCGCGGCATCGGAAGATCGGGAACCTCCGAGCGAACGGGGTTGCGCGCGAGGGCGACCACGCGCCCGATCGCTCTCGCCTGACGCTCGCACGAGCCGCAAGAAGCGAGGTGTTTCCTCAGAACGGCCGATTCGAGGGGCGGGAGCTCTCCGTGCACGAAGGCGGTCAATTTTCGAGAGGGATGTCGTTTCCAGAGGTCCATGCTTCAACCTTTCCCGTTCGGCGTTCCGAGCCGGCTGGCCAGAATCGCGTGCGCTCGATGGAGCCGCGACGCAACAGTTCCCTTTCTGCAGCCGAGGGCCTCGGCGATTTCGTCGTAGGAGCGATCCTCGAGATAACGAAGGACGACCGGCGCGCGAAGCCGAAAAGGCAGTGCGTCGATCGCGCGCCACAGGAGCCGCTTCTCTTCGCTCTCCGCGAAACGGTCGTCCGGGCGCAACTCGGGGCTCGGCATTTCGTTCAGGGAGTCGGCGGCGGGAACGAGCCGCCGGGAACGCCGCGCCTCGTCGCGCGCCGCGTTGACGACGATCTGCACGAGCCAGGTTCCGAACCGGGACTCGCCGCGGAACGTTCCGATCATGGGTGAGCAGCTTCAGGAAGACCTGCTGCGTGATGTCGGCCGCCGCGTGCGAGTGCCGCGTCAGGAAGAGGGCCGTCGTGTAGACGCGTTCCCGGTAGAGGAGGAACAGCTCCCGGAACGCGTCCCGGTCGCCCCGGCGGCACGCCTCCAGCAGTCCCGGGGCGGCTTCTTCGGGCCGCCCCGGTTCCGTCACGCGCACGGGAAGGGAGTCCAAGGGGACTACGGCCGCACGTCCGCTTTGAGCGTCAGCGCGACCTGCGGCCGCTCCGGGTCGTTGGAGACGACCGTGATCGTCTTCGTGATGGCCCCGCTGAGGTTCTTCGTTTCGACGGTCGCGTGAACGCTGCCGGATTTTCCCGGCGCGATCTCGCGGTCGAATGTCGCCACGGTGCAGCCGCAGGAGGGGCGGGCGTCCGAGATCCGGAGCGGCGCCGGCCCGGAGTTGCGCACCTCGAAGACCGCCTCGATCTTCTCTCCCTTCCGGACGATTCCCGCGTCCCGGCTTTCCACCGGAATCGAAAGGTGCGGAAGGAGAACGGCGGGGTCGGCGCCCCGAACGGTGGCCGCGGCGACGAGGGCCAGGAGAACTCCGGAGAAGGGTCGAACGAATGTCTTCATGAAACCTCCTATGCCGATGAGACGCGGGAAGGAGGAGTTTCTTCCCAGGATTTCTAGGAGGCCCGCGCGGCGAGGTTCGCGGCCCCGAGAAGAGCTCGCAGCCGGGGCTCCGCCTCTTCGATGTCCCGCTCGGAGACCGCGCCGACCGACAGCCGGAACCAGCCCGTTTCGGGCCGATAGCCGAACGCCTGGAAGGGGACGGCGGCGATCCCCGCCTTCTGGAGGAGCAGCTTGCGAATCTCCTCGTTCGTGCGGACGACCGTTCCCCCGACTTCCTGGCCCGCGAGGTCGAAGCGCGCGGAGAGGTAGATCGCCCCCTGCGGCTCGATCGCGTCGACCGGCAGACCCTCGCGCTTCAGCTTCGTGAAAAGAGAGTAGAGCCGGCGCAATCGCGCTTCGACTTTCGACAGGAAGTCGGACCGGTACGCCGCCACGGCTTCCGCATCGGCCAGAAACCGCGCCGTCGCGACCTGCTCGGGCTTCGGCGCCCACGCGCCGACGTGCCCCAGGATGTCCCGCATGCGCCGGATGAGCGCGGGCGGTCCGAGCGCCCAGCCGACGCGGAGGCCGGTCGCGGCGAACTGCTTGGAGATGCCGTCGAGCAACACCGTGTAGGGAAACATTTCGGCAACGAGCTCCGGCGGGCTCGACCGCCGCGCGTTCTTCAGGTGAAGCGCCGAGTAGATCTGGTCGTAGAGAAGAAACAGGGCCTTGCGTCCCTGTTTCTTCCTTCGGGCGTTCTCTTCCAGGACCATGACGCAGAGCTTCTTCAGGTCGTCCGGGTCCACGACCGTTCCGGTCGGGTTCATCGGGGAGTTCAGGACGAGCAGGCGGGCCTGCCGCAGGTGCGGTTCGAACTCTTCGGCCGTCGGGAAGAAACCGTTCTCCCGCCGGCCCTCGACCTCGACCGGGACGACTTCGAGGAGCTGGGAATAGTGGTTGTTGTTCCACGAGGGCACGGAGTAGACCACCGTGTCCCCGCGGTCCAGGACGGTCCTGTAGGTGCCGTACAGGATCGGCCGGGCACCTCCGGCGATCAGGATGGATTCGACCGGGTACCGGAGGTTCTGCTCGGTCTCGACGAACGCCGCGACTCGTTCGCGCAGGGCGAGAACGCCGTCCGACGGAGGGTAATTCGTCTGGTGCTCCCGGTACGCGCGGTCGATCTCGCGCTGCAGTCCCTCCGGAATCGGGAACTGATCCGGCGAGAAGTCGCCGACCGTGAGATTCAGGAGTTTTTCCCCGCGGGAAAGGGCCGCGCGCACGTCGGCGGCGATCTTCAGGATCTCGGACCCGATCACGCCCGTCGCGAGGGTCGAAAGCGAGGCATCGATCGCCGCGCCTTCCCCGAAGAATTCGGAAGCCTCCGTCGACGCGTTCTTCAGAAGACCACCGGCTCCTCGTAGGTCGCGAAGACCTCGCGCATGACGTCGGAAATCTCGCCGACCGTCGCGTACGTCTTGACGGCCTCCACGAGCTCGGGCATGACGTTGCCTCCGTCGCGGCAGACCCGCCGAAGGTCGCCGAGCTTCGAGACGACGGCTTTTCCGTCCCGGCGGCGCCGGACCTCCGCGAGCGCCTTTTTCTGAATGTCCTCGGTCGCGTTGTCGATGTAGAGGATCGGCAGCGGCGGTTCTTCGCCGGAATCGGTGAAGTCGTTGACGCCGACCATGATCTTTTCGCCGTCGTCGAGAGCGCGCTGATACCGGTACGCGGCGTCCATGATCTCCCGCTGCGGGAACCCGGCCTCGATCGCCTCGACCATTCCCCCGAGCTCGTCGATCCGCCGGAAGTAGTCGAACGCGCCCTGTTCCATGCGGGTCGTCATTTCCTCGACGAAATACGAGCCTCCGAGCGGGTCGATCGTGTTCGCCGCGCCGGACTCGTGGGCGATGATCTGCTGCGTGCGGAGCGCGACCTTGACCGCGAAATCGGTCGGCAGCGCGAGGGTCTCGTCGAGAGAGTTCGTGTGGAGGGAATTCGTGCCCCCGAGAACGGCAGCGAGGGCCTGGAGGGCCGTGCGGACGACGTTGTTGTAGGGCTGCTGCGCCGTCAGGGAGCACCCGGCCGTCTGCGTGTGGAAACGGCACATCCACGACCTCGGGTCTTTCGCGCCGAAACGGTCGCGCATCGTCTTCGCCCAGATCCTCCGCGCGGCCCGGAATTTCGCGATCTCCTCGAAGAAGTCGTTGTGCGAATTGAAGAAGAACGAGAGCCGGGGCGCGAACTCGTCGACGTCCATTCCCGCGTCGATGCCGTACTTCACGTACTCCACGCCGTCGCGAAGGGTGAACGCGAGCTCCTGGAGGGCCGTCGAGCCGGCTTCGCGGATGTGGTAGCCCGAGATCGAGATCGTGTTCCATTTCGGGACGTGCTTCGCGCAGAACTGGAACTGGTCGGTGATCAGCCGCATGGAGGGGCGCGGCGGAAAGATGTATTCCTTCTGGGCGATGTATTCCTTGAGGATGTCGTTCTGGAGCGTGCCGCCGACGCGGCTCCAGGGAGTGCCGTGCTTCTCGGCGACGGCGAGGTACATCGCGAGCGCGATGGGCGCCGTCGAGTTGATCGTCATCGATGTCGTCACCGCCCCCAGGTCGATGCCGTCGAACAGCGTCTCCATGTCGGCGAGGGAGTCGATCGCGACGCCGCACTTGCCGACTTCGCCCTTCGCCATTTCGTGGTCGGAGTCGTAGCCGTACAGCGTCGGGAGGTGGAAGGCCGTCGAGAGCCCCGTCTGGCCGTGGGCGAGCAGGTATTTGAATCGCTCGTTCGTCTGGCGGGCGGAGCCGTATCCGGCGAAGAGCCGCATCGTCCACGGCTTGCCCCGGTACATCGTCGGTTGCACGCCCCTCGTGTAGGGAAACTCGCCCGGCCATCCGAGGTCGCGGTCGAAATCGAAGCCGGGCTGGGAGTCGGGACCGGCGAGCGCCGGGACTTCCTGGGAAGACACCGTCGTGAAATCCGTCTTCCAGGGCGCCTTCTTCTCGAAGGCCTTCTTCGCGGATTGTTCCCACTGGTCCCGGCCGGCCGCCACGCTCCCGGGCACGAGCGGATTCCGGTCGTTCCCCGACTTTTTGTCGCTCATTCGAAGAGAATTATACGTTACAGTGAAGAGCGTGTCGGGCGATCGAAAATACAGCCACCGGGGTTACATGGACACCGGGCGAGAGCCGGGCCCGAGGTCGCGGGGTCCGATCGAGCCCGACCGATCTTCCTCTCCCGGAGCCCCCCGGGGGAGAAGCGCCGGAGTCGACAAGGACCTCGCGGTCGTCTGCAAGAAGTGCGGGACCCCCGTGCAGGGCCTCGACGAGATTTCGGCGGAAACCACTTGCTCGCGATGCGGACAGGCGATTCACTCCTGCCTGCAATGCAACTTCTTCGATTCTTCGGCGCGATGGGAATGCTCGCGAAACGACCGGATTCCGGCGCGAATCGCCGTGAAGACCGCGAAGAACGAGTGTCCGGAATTCTCTCCCGCCGCGAGTTTCGACTTGACCGGACGAAAGGCCGCCGATTCACCGTCGGACGCGAAAAAGGCGTTCGAAGCCCTCTTCAAGAAGTGACATCGACCCCGCGCGCTGCGGCCGCGGCGGCGTTCTCTGGATCTCGTCGGCGGCCGTCCTCGCGCGTCCGGCCGCGCCGATCGCACCGGTGAAGGCTCCGACCGCGGCGGCGATCGTCGCGGTCGACCGCGGCCACGACTGGCCGAAGTATTGCGCGGACCTCGAGATGACCGGCAGGGCAAGCCGGGAGACGAAAATCTCGCCCGCCTCGGCGGCGACCCTGACGCGCGCGTGGCAGATCTCGCTCTCCGGCATCGATCGGCTCCACGCCCACGATCGTTGCGGGGTCGGTCTACATCGGCGATTGGGGGGGAATCGAATGGAGACTCGACGCCGCCACCGGCGCGGTTCTCGCCCACGCGGACCTCGGCACGACCGTCGCCGCGCAGTGCGGTCCTTCGAACCTCGGCATCACGTCGGTTGCGGCTTACGCAAACGGCAGGCTCTATCTCGCCGGGGGCGACGACTCCTTCTACGCTCTCGATGCGCAAACGCTCGAGACCGCCTGGAAAACGAAGCTCGGAGACAATTCAGCGGCGGGCGGCTATTACGGCTGGAGCTCGCCGGCGCCTCTCCCCGGGAAGATCTATCAGGGAGTCTCGAGCAACTGCGACAACCCTTTCGTCGCGGGAGAAGTCGTCTCCCTGGATCCCGCGACGGGGACGGTCGTCGACCGGGAGAATCTGTCGCAGACTTCCGACCCTTCGCATTTCGGGGCGGGCGTCTGGTCCTCGCCCGCGATCGATCTCGATTCCGGATCGGTCTTCGTCGCGACCGCGTCGGCGTACCACTACGACGACGGCCTCGCGTACTCCATCGTCCGGCTCTCTCTGGACGACCTCGCGGTGCAGGACTCCTGGAAGATCACTCCCGACGACTTTGCCGAGACGGCCGACCCGGACTGGGGATCGTCCCCAACCCTGTTCCACGACGCGAACGGGCGGCTTCTGGTCGGCGCGAGCCAGAAGAACGGCAAGTACTACGCCTTCGATCGCGCAAACCTTGCGCAGGGGCCCGTCTGGGAAACGCCCGTGGCGATCCCCGGCCCGTGCCCGCAGTGCGGCCAGGGAAGTATTTCAACGGCGGCCTTCGACGGAACCTGGCTCTACGTGGGAGGCGGGAACACCGGCTTTCCACGCTTCGACCCCGGTGGCGGTGACCGCGCTCGATCCGGCGACGGGCCGCGTGATCTGGTCGTATTCCTGGCAGCTGCAGGGCCCCGTCCTGGGACCGGTTTCGGTCGCCAATGGCGTCGTGTTCGCGGCGGCAGGAACGTCGTGCTTCGCTCTGGACGCCGCGAAGGGAACCCTGTTGTGGAAAGCGGACACGGCGGCGATGGTGTACGCGGGGGTCGCGATTTCCGACGGCCGCGTCTTCTTCGGCGATACGGCCGGCAACCTTTATTGCTACGAGATCCCGAGACCCTAGCGGGCCGCAGAGAATCTAGCCGCGGGCGGGAAGCAGAGCTTCTTTGGCCAGGTGCGCCGCTCCCTTCAGCGAGAACGGAAGCGAAGACGTCATGAAGCACGAGTGGGTGCACCAGCATTCCCGGTTCGCGATCTTCCGGCGCATTTCCGTCGCTTTCGGCGAAAACCATGCCTTTCGAAACGAATAGTCGAAATCCCGGATGTTGCCGACTTCCCACTGGACTTCGCAGAGCGAGACCGTCCCCTCGGGATTGAGGACGCCCGAGACGCTTCCCGCGTAGCACGGATAGACCATTCGCTCCTGCTCCAGCGTTTCGAGCTCCGCCGTTCGGGCCGCGACCTTCAGTCGTTTCAGCACCGGCGAGTAACCGCCGAACCCGTTCCAGTAGGGCCGGAGGAAACGAAGGCTCTCGGCGTATTCGGCGGGAGTCAGCGCCCGGATCGTCGGGTCCGGAAACGGTGGCCGAAGCAGCTCGAAGGAGTGGAAATCGATCTCCGGAAGGTTCGCGCCGACCCACCCCGTGATCTCCGGCAGGTCGTCCTTGTTGAACGACGCGAGCACCGTCTGGACGTTCAGCGTGAACCCCGCTGTCTTTCGCTTGAGGGCCGCGAGGCGGCGGTACGTCTCCCCGACTTTCGGAAAGTTGCCCGGCGCGCCCCGAATCTCGTCGTGCTTCTCGAACAGGTGATCGAGCGAGAGCCCGACGGTGAATGTCTGGCGCTCGTCGGCGCGCGACTCGAGCACGCGGGAGACGATCGCCTCCACCTGCTCCGGGATGAGGGAGTTCGTCGGCATCGTGACGTTCGAGGCATCGTGCCGGCGGTAAAGGATCCGCGTGATCTCCGGAAGGTCGCGGTTGAGCGTCGGCTCGCCGCCCGTCAGGACGACGGAATAGAGCTCCCCCAGGTCGGCGAGCGAGCGGTCGTATTCCTCGAGGGAGAGCTCGAGATGCCGGTTCACGTTGAGGTGGTCCCAGTAGAAGCACGTCACGCATTTCGAGTTGCACAAATTCGTCATCCCCAGGATCAGATACCGGGGAAGCGTCTCGCGGCCCTGGAGCCACTGGCCGGCCAGGTGGGCCCGGTTCACGGCGTCGCCTTCGCGACCGGGCCGGTGGACGCCGGCCGCCGGCCGAACGCCGCCCGGAAAGCCCCGGCGACCAGGCCGGCGAGCGTCGCGACCCAGTAGTTCGCGTGGTGAACCGCGAAGACGAACGGGGCAACGGGGAACAACGCCGGGTCCCGTCGCCAGATCGGGAACGAGAGCGCCCAGACCCCCGCCGCGTAGAGCCCCGCCGCGATCGCAACGAAGCGAATGCCGAGGAGCGCCGCGAGAACCGCCACGGCAGGGCCGCCCGCGAGGAACGCGAAAATCAATCCCCGCGGCAGCGCCGAGGGCTTTTGAACGAGCAAAAGGCCGGTCTTCCAGCGGTACCGCCACCGCTGACGCAGGAAAGCCGAGGGAAAGGCGCGCCGGTCGTGAAAGACCACGAGGCCGGGATCGAGCACGGGCGTCTCCCCCGCGGCAAGGGCGCGCCCCACGAAGTCCGTGTCCTCGCCGATGTAGCCCAGGGTTTCGTCGAAGCCGCCGAGCGAGTCGAAGAGCGACCGCGCGACGACGAGATTGCACAGCGCCAGGTCCGAGGCGCGCCGGACTTGGCCAGCCCGAGGCGACCGCTCGTGCGCCGCCACATGGGAGCCGATCACGGGAGTGGCGAGGAGGAGGTCCGAAATCCGCTCCGGGAACGGCGCGCCCGAAGGCAGGAGATCGGGCCCTCCGAAGAGCGCCGCCGTCTTCGCCGTTTCGGCCGCTCTCGCGATCCAGTCGGGCGCGGCGCGGGCATCGTCGTCGAGGAACGCGAGGAATTCTCCCGCCGCGAAGTCCGCCGCCCGGTTTCGCCGCAGCGCGGGATTCCGGTCGGGCGACCTCACCCACCCCACGAGCAACCTCGAAAGCGGAGGCGGTTCCGTCTGCGACGCGACGAGCACCTCGAAGGGCGGCGCGCCGACCTGTTCCTCCAGCGAACGCAGGCATGCGAGCAGCGCCGGACCGTCCCGGTCCGACGCGATCACGACGGAAATCGCCGGTTTCGCCACGCCGCCATCATAGACGCGTCTGGATATAATCGCGAGCGGAGGGGGAATGGGCCAACTCACGCAGGATCAGCGGTTGGAGCTGTACCGGTTCATGCGGATGAACCGCGTCGTGGAAGAGCGGCTCGTCAACCTCTACCGGCAGGGGAAAGTCGTCGGCGGCCTGTACCGTTCGCTCGGCCAGGAAGCCACCTCCGTGGGAAGCGCGTTCGCGCTCGAGGACGGAGACGTCCTGAGCCCGCTCATCCGCAACCTGGGATCGGTTCTCGTGCGGGGGTTCGCTCCGCGAGAGCTCTTCGCGCAATATCTCGCGCGCCAGACCTCCCCTTCCGGAGGCAAAGACGGAAACCTCCACTTCGCGTCCCTCGACCGCGGCGTGATCGGGCCGATTTCGATGCTGGGAGAGCTCATTCCGATCATGGCGGGCGTCGCCCTCGCCGCGCGCATGCAGCGGAGAAAAACCGTCTGCCTCACTTACATCGGAGACGGCGCGACCTCGACCGGCCCTTTCCACGAGGGAATGAATTTCGCATCCGTGCAGAAACTTCCCCTTGTCGTCGTGGGCGAGAACAACCACTGGGCCTACTCGACGCCGATCTCCCGGCAGATGGCGTGCGCGAACCTGGCGGACCGCGCGAAAGCCTACGGAATCCCGAGCGCGATCGTCGATGGCAACGACGTGGAAGCGGTCCACGCCGCGACCCGGGAAGCGGTCGACCGGGCCCGGCGGGGCGAGGGCGTCACGTTTCTCGAGGCCGTCACCTACCGGATGAAGGGCCACGCCGAGCACGACGCACAGGAGTACGTCGACCCGGGCGAGCTCGAGGAATGGAAGAAGAGAGATCCGATCGACCGCTATGCCGAAAGCCTCGTCGCGGGGCGATTCGCGTCCGCGGACGAACTGCGCCGCATCGACGAGAGAGTGGCAGCGCTCGTCGACGAGGACCTGCAGAAGGCCGAGGCGGATCCGCTTCCCGACCCGCTTGAGGCGCTCCGGAACGTTTACGCGGAGCGCCCCGCCGACGCGGAGCGGTCCGCGCTCCGTTACGCGGACGAGAGGGCTCATTGAGCGGAACGACGTACGTCGAGGCGATTCACGACGCGCTCTGGGAAGAGATGGAGCGGGACGACCGGGTTTTCATCCTCGGAGAGGACGTCGGCGTCTACGGCGGGGCGTTTCGCGCGACCGCCGGAATGGCGGAGCGATTCGGGAGGGAGCGGGTCCTCGACACGCCGATCTCGGAGGACGCGATCGTGGGGGCGGCGATCGGCGCCGCGATGATGGGGCTGCGGCCCGTCGCCGAGATGCAGTTCATGGACTTCATCGCGTGCGCCTTCGACCCGATCACGAACTTCGCCGCGAAATCCCGATACCGCACCGGCGTGGGGATTCCGATCGTCGTTCGCGGCCCCTCCGGAGGCGGAGTCCACGGCGGGCCCTTCCACTCTCAGAATCCGGAGGCCTATTTCACCCACACGCCCGGCCTGAAGGTCGTTCAGCCGGCCACGGCGTACGACGCGAAGGGGCTGCTCAAGGCCGCGATCCGCGACGAGGACCCGGTGATTTTCTTCGAGCACAAATATCTGTACCGGCGGATCCGCGAGGAGATCCCGGCCGGGGACTTCGTCGTCCCGATCGGGAAGGCCCGCATCGCCCGGCCGGGGCGCGACCTCTCGATCATCACCTACGGAGCGATGGTCTGGGTCGCCCTCGACGCCGCTCGCCAGCTCGAAACGGAGGGCATCGACTGCGAAGTGATCGACCTTCGCACGTTGCTCCCGCTCGACGACGAGACCGTCTTCGAATCCGTCGGAAAGACGAACAAGGCCCTCGTCCTGCACGAAGACACGCTGACCGGCGGCGTCGGGGCGGAAATCTCGGCGCGCCTCGCCGAAAAATGCTTCGACAAGCTCGACGGACCGATCCTCCGCGTCACCGCCCCCGACACTCCGGTTCCGTTTTCTCCTCCGATGGAGGAGTTTTTCCTTCCGAATGCCGAAAAAGTCGCCCGCGCGGCCCGAGCGCTGGCGGGGTACTGAAAGGAGACTCGATGGCCACCGATGTCATCATGCCGCAGATGGGCGAGTCGATCGCCGAAGGCACGATCACGAAATGGATCAAGAACGTCGGCGACTCGGTCGCGCGCGACGAACCGCTCTTCGAGATCTCGACCGACAAGGTCGACGCGGAGATTCCCTCGCCCGCCGCGGGCACCTTGCTCGAGATCCTCGTTCAGCCGGGCCAGACCGTCGGCGTGAATTCGGTCGTGGGGCGAATCGGAGAATCCGGCGAAAAGCCGGCCGTAAAGCCCGAGCCGCCCCCCGCGGAGGCGCCGAAGGCGGCCTCCCCGGAGCCGCCCAAAGCGGCGCCCGCGACGCCCGCCGAGGCCCCAAAGGCCGCGGCTCCCGCTGCCCCGAAGCCCGCCGAGAGTCGGGAAGCCCCGAAGGCGGCGGAGGCGGCCCCGGCAACTCCGGCACCGGCCGCTTCGGCGCCGTCGTCCTTCGAGGAGAGGATCCGGACGAGGTCCTCGCCCCTCGTGCGGAAGATCGCCGCGGAAAACGAGATCCCCATCGGCGAGGTCGAAGGAACGGGGATCGCCGGACGCGTGACGAAGAACGACATCCTGTCCTTCATCGACAATCGCAAGGCCGCCCCGCGACCGAAGCCCGCTCCGGCAGCCGCCCCCGCGGCGGCCCCGGCGGCCCCGCCGGCTCCGGCCCCTCGCGCCGCCCGGGACGAAGTCGTCGCCATGTCGGTCATGCGGCGCAAGATCGCCGAGAGGATGGTCGAGTCCCGCCGCACGTCGGCGCACGTCGCGACGGTCTTTTCGATCGACTACAGCGCGATCGACCGCCTCCGCCAGGCGAACAAGGAATCGTTCCTCGCGGCCAACGGCGTGAAGCTGACGTTTCTGCCGTTCATCTTCCAGGCCATCACTTCCGCGCTCAAGAAATATCCCGAGCTCAACGCCTCCATCGACGGGGAGGACATCGTCTATCACCGCGACGTTCACCTCGGAATGGCCGTCGCGCTCGACTGGGGCCTGATCGTCCCGGTGATCAAGAACGCCGACGAGAAGTCGATCCTCGGTCTGGCGCGGGCGAGCCAGGACCTCGCGGAGCGAGCGCGGTCGAAGAAACTCAAGCCGGAGGAGGTCGCCGGAGGAACGTTCACCGTGACGAACCCGGGAGTCTACGGGTCGCTCTTCGGCACGCCGATCATCGTTCAGCCGCAGGTCGCGATCCTGGGCGTCGGCGCGATCGAGAAGCGGCCGGTCGTCGTCACGGACGCGAACGGAAACGATTCGCTCGGGGTTCGCACGATGGGTTACCTCGCGTTGTCGTTCGACCACCGGCTGATTGACGGCGCGGTGGCCGACCAGTTCATGGCGGAGGTCAAGAAGACGCTGGAATCCGGCAGCTTCTCCCTCGCCTGAGCCGTTGCCGGAAAAGAGGGATCGGGCGCTACTCTTCGCCGTCGCGTTCGCGGCCCGCCTCGCGGCAGCCGCCGCGCGCGGCCTGCTCTCGGTCCGGTTCGGGGACTCGCTCGCGTACGTCAGTGCGGCCCAGAGGCTCGTCCGGGAGGGCTCGTACCCGGGCAACACGGACCGGTTCTTCTTTCGGGCGCCCGGATATCCCTTCTTCCTCGCCGCCAGCACGCTCGGCCATCCCGGGTGGATCGCGCTGGACAAGGTCTGGAATGCGCTTCTCGGCGCCCTGTTCGTCGTCGTCCTCGCAGCGATCGCCCGCCGCGTGTTCGCGAGCCGGGAAGTCGCGCTCGCGGTCGGGGGAATCGCGGCCCTCCATCCCCCGTTTCTCTTTCTCGGTTCCCAGATCCAGAGCGAGCCGCTGTACCTCGTGCTCGCGGCGGCCGCGGGCTTTCTCCTGCTCGTGTGCGTCGACCGGCCGTCCTCGGGAATGGGCCTGCTCGCCGGCGGTTCTCTCGCCCTCGCGTCCCTCGTTCGCCCTTCCGCCCTCGTCCTTTTCCCGCTGCTCGCCGCTCCCCTGTTCGATCGGCGCTACCCCCCGAGGGTGCGCCGGGCGCTCGCGGGCTCCGCGGTGCTCGGCTTCTGCCTCGCTCTCGCGCCCTGGACGCTGCGAAACGCCGTCCGCTTCCACGCGGTCCTGCCGGTCAACGACGAGGCAGGGTTTACGTTCTACCAGGGAAACAGCGATTGGAACGTTCGGTTCTACCGGCTCCGGTCGGGCGACGACTACCGAAAATGGATCGCGGAGATGAATCTCGCGATGCAAAGCCGATGGGGATCCGACATCCCGGGGCTCGCGGACCCGAACCCCTCGCGGCGATCCTTCGCGCTCGCGGCGGCGGGCATTCGCTGGGCGCGAGCTCACCCGCGGGAAGAGGCCTGGCTGCTGGGAAAGAAAGCGCTGGAGTGGCTCCGTCCCGGCGCGAGCCCTCTCGTTCGAAGCCGGACGGTCGTCGCGCTGACGACGATCTACTACGGAGCTCTTTTTCTCGTGGCGGCCGTCGGCCTCGCGACCGCGCGGCGGCGCGGAATCGTCGGCTTCTGCATCGCAACGCTCGCGATCACCATGGCCCTCCACGTGGCGCTCCTCGTTCTCCTCCGGTATCGAATGGCGTCGTGGGATCCGATCTTGATTCTGTACGCTCCGTCGGGCATCCTTCGGGTCCTCGGGGGAATTCGCCGTTGAAGACCGTCGACGTTCGGCAGCTCGGAAGGATCGAATACGGGCGCGCGCTCGCGCTGCAGGCCGAAGCGGCCGAGCGGTGCCGTTCCTCCGGAGCGGAGACGCTGTTCCTCCTCGAGCACGATCCCGTCTACACGCTCGGACGAAACGCCGATCCGGGCGAGATCCTCTTCACGCCGGGCCGCCGCGCGGAGCTCGGAATTTCCCTCTACGAAACGGACCGCGGGGGCCGGGCTACCTACCACGGTCCGGGGCAGCTCGTCGGCTACCCGATCCTCGACCTTTCGCCCGACCGGCGCGACGTCCGCCGATACGTCCGGGACCTCGAAGAATCGCTCATCCGGACGCTCGCCGAATTCGGAATCGAGGGAAAGCGAAGCCCGTTGAAAGACCGCGTCACCTCCGTCTGGGTCGGCAACGACAAGATCGCCGCGATCGGGGTTCACCTCTCGCGGTGGATCACGACGCACGGCTTCGCCCTGAACGTGGCGACGAACCTGGAGCATTTCCTCGGAATCATTCCGTGCGGAATCACGGACGGCGGCGTGACTTCGATGGAACGCGTTCTCGGCCGCCGCGTCGACCCGGCGGAAGTCGGCCGCGCCTTTCTCGGACATTTCGCGGAGATCTTCGGGCGGCGGATTTCCGCCCCGGCGCGCGAGCTCAGCGCACCATTCGCCGGATCGTCTTGACCGCCGCGTAGCGCTCGGCGATGTGCGGATCGTACGGCTTGTGCCGGGGGTTCGCCGCGACGTCGCGGTATTCCGCGTCGCAGCGGTAGCAGATCGTCACGGGACCGATCCGCCAGGCCAGCACCCAGTCGACGAGCACCGTCGCGAGCAGGACCGGCGTGAAATAGATCCAGCCGTATTTCCACCCGATCGCGAGCGCGAGGCCGAGCGAAGCCGCCATGATCGCGCAGCCGACCCGCTGGTCGAAATCCCTCTGGACGAAGAACGCCCGGTTGCCGCAGAACCCGCATCGGTCCACGAGGTTCGACGCGAGCTCGGCCGGAGTCGGCTCGAACGTCCACGCTGTCGCGCACTTCTCGCAGACGCCGGAGGAAGCGGCCGGCGTCCCGAGATCGTTCCGGCGGAAACAGGACGGACAGTATCGCCGGATCTTCACGCCGGAAATCCGGTGAGAACCGTCAGGTAAGCCGAGAGGAGCTCGCCGATCAGGACGAAAATGAGCGCGACGTACAGAAGGCCCGTTGCGGCCTGGTTCGAGCGCATCTTCGAGGTCTGGAAGATGAAGTACGAAAGCGCGAGCGGGCCGACGATTCCCCAGACGATCCGAAACAGAAAGAACAGCCCCTCGCGATCGACCGAAGTGAGCGCCTCCCAGGCGGCCGCTTTCGGGGGCTTCGCCGCGACGGCCGCGAGAAAGCCCGCGCGCGCGAGGCAGGCGGCGGCATAGGAGACGGCCGCGCGAAACAGCAGCGACAGCGGAAGCGACCGCGACACGAGGTACCAGTGGCCGAGATTCATCGTGAGCAGGACGGTCCCGAAGAGGATCGAGCCGAGCGCCGCGCCGGCCGCGATCCATCCTGCCGCCGCCGGGTCGATCGAACGGGCGAAGGAGGCGAGGATCCAGAACTGGCCGGCCGCGGCGGCGAGAAGCAGGGCCCTCGCGCCGCCCATCCGGCCGATCCGGGCCAACAGCGTGTACAGGGCGAGCAGGGCGATGCAGACGCCGCCGGCGGGACCGATCTCGCGCGGCGAGACGGCCGCGGCGAGAGCCAGCGCGACAAAGGCGATCAAGCCGTGGAGGGCGAAAAACCCCTTGCCGAGCAAGCGCGTCGGGTAGAACGCGAGCAGCAGAGAGATCCCGGCCGACATCTCGACGAGGAAGAGGCCGAGGGAACGAATGACCATCGGTCGCCGCGGTCAGCGGACCGTTTTCTTCGGGGCCGGGGGCGGGGGCGCTGCGGCCGCGGGGACCTTCTTTTCCGCGGCGACGACCTTTTCGATGTCCGCGCTCGGCACGAGGAGCGCGGCGGGCCGGCCGGAGACCTCGACGGCGACGCGGCCCGGGGTCTCCGGCCGCACGGCCGCGGAGATCGTTTCCCCCGTGGTCAGGCCGATCTTCCAGCTCGCGGTTTCGGGCTGGCTCGCGAGGCCGCGGGTCGCGGCTTCGGCGAGGAAGTCCTTCGCGTCCAGAGCGGCGATCGCGGTGAGCACGTCTTCGACGGCCTGCGCCGGAATCGTCTTCCCGCCTTCTTTCCATTCCGCGCCGTCTTTCCGGACGGACCGGCTCGTCTCCCCGGTCTTGAAGTCGAGCTGGCGAACGGCGGGCGTCTCGAAGCGGGCGACCTTCGTCTCCCTGTACGCATCCGCCTCCTTCGACAGCTCGTCGGTCAGCGTGGCCTCGATCGCGAAAGCCTGATCGCCGCAACGGGCGTAGACGGACTTGCCGTCCGAGCGGGTGGCGCCGACTTCGAGCACGACCGGCTTCCGGGAGACCGTCATCGTCACGGTGTAAATCGGGGGCGCGAGACCGTCGCCGCCGAGGTCGGCCTTCGAAATCTTCAGAAATTCCGTGACGTTCGCGGCGAGGAGGTCCTCGATCAGGCGCGTCACGGGGGCGGAAGCCGCGAGGTCCGTCTCCGGCCGCGTCATCCACCACGATGTCCTTCCGCTTCTCGAAATCGATCCGGCCCCGCCCGCGGAGGATCGACAGCTGGCCGACGTCGGCGCTCGAGCCCGAAAAGACCTTCTTGCTCTTGTACTCGTCGACCGGCTTCAACAGGTCCGCGGCGAGGCTCGAGCGGAGGAAAACCGTCCGGTTCTCCCCTTTCACGCGCGCCGCGACGGTGTCGGTCCCCGGGATCTCCTTTCCGATCGAGAGCGTGTGGATCTCGCCCTTCTTTTTCGGCGCCTTCGAGTCGGCCGAGGTGATCGTCACGACCGCCCGGGGCGTCACGAGGCCGTAGTCCGGCTCGTTCGCGGCGGCCGGCGCCTCTCCTTCCCGGGGCGGCTTCGCGAGGTCGAAGACGAGCGACGAGAGCGATCCGCCGTCGGCCGGGTACGATTCCGGCCGCACCATCTTCCAATCCCCGGGAGGAGTCCTCGAAAACTCGAGACCGGGGCCGTCCCGCATGATCTCGATCTTCGCGATGTCGCCCTCGGCGACCTGCCACAGCACGTCTCCCCGGTCGAGCCGCTCCTGGGTCGTGGGCATCCGCCTCTCGAGGACCAGGATGAACACGAGAAGAACGGCGAGAATGCCGGTCAGGAGCCCGAGGCGGCGAAGCGTCATTTCCTGCTGTTTCCGCTGCGGGGCACTAGCTGCGCCTCTTCGTCCAGACCACGATGCCGGCCAGGATCGCGAGCCCGGGAATTCCGAAGAGACAGAGCAGGCCGACTCTCTTGAGCGTCGACGCCGAGATCGTGAGCGACGTCTGCTCCATCGACTTCGGGGCGATCCCGACGAGCTCCGTGTTGCCGATCAGCCAGTGCGCCGTGTTCAGGAACAGGTTCGCGTTCGAAACGTTCTGCAGCTCGCCGTTGCAGGCGAAATCGGAATCGCCGAAGACGGCCAGGCGCGCGCCGGCCGCCGGGTCCGGCCCCGCCGTCGCGGCGGACGCCGAGCGGGAAATGGCGACCGCGAGGGTCACGGGAGCGGCGACGTCGTTGGCGTCCTTCTTGACGGCCGACAGGTTCTGAAGATCGGTCTCGCCCCACCCGTCCGGCGTGGTCTGGAGAAGGGGCGTCGCGGTGAACCCGGCGTGCGTCGCCGTCCCCGGCTGCACCGAACGGGCGAGCGGAAGGATGACGGCCGTCTTCGCGGAATCGAGCGGCGCCACGATTTCATGGGACCCGAAATGGTTCACGTAGACCGTCTCCGCGCCGATGAAGGGAAGCGTGTTCCCCGGGTCGACGACGATGTCGGTGTCGAGCTTCGCGCCCCAGGCCGCGAGCAGGGTCGAGAGCCCGAGGTCCGCGGGCGGGCCGGCGGGCCGCGGAAGAATCGGGTCGATCAGGAAGAGGACGTGTCCTCCCCCGGCAAGGTATCGGTCGAGCGCGTCGCGCTCGGGCTGCAGCAGGGCCGTCTGCGGCCCCGCGAGGACGACGAGGTCCGCGTCGGACGGAACGACGGCCCTGCCGAGCGAATCCCACGTGGCGGCCGTGTCGTTGTCCTTGCCGAGAAGGTCCTTGACCTCCGAGAGGCCGCGCTCGCCGGAGTCGTCGATCGCCTTCTCGCCGTGCCCCGACATGAAGTAGATCTTCGGCGACCGCTGCGAGGTGACCGCCAGAATCGCAGACGTGAAGGCCTGCTCGCCCTTGAAGTTCTTGAGGCCGCCGGGCTGGCCGGGGCCTCCCGAGAAGTCCATGTCTCCGAGCTGGTCCTCCGTCACGTACTTCTTCTTCGCCCCCGACTTGAACACGATCGTGTTCTGGCGCACGTTGTATTCGGACACGAGCGCCTGCGCGCGGGCGAGGTTGCGGCGGGGATCCAGGTGCTCGATCCGGATCATCGCCGGCGAGAGCTTCTTGTACCGCTCGAGCAGCTCGTTGACTTCCGGGTAGGTGCGGGACTCGCGGCTCATGAAGACGGTCACGTCGACGGGAGTTTTGACTTTCGCGACGATCTTCTTCGTCGTGTCCGAAAGCGAATAGATCTTCGCCCGCGTCCAGTCGCCGCGGGACCAGTGGCGATAGCCGAGGTAGTTGACGAGAACGAAGATCGCCGCGACGATCGCGACGGATCCGGAGAAGATCCCGGCGCTCGCGGCGCGCCGGCGGCCTCCGAGAGTGGTCTTCATTGTCCTTTTTTCACCTCGAGAGTCGCCTGCGCCAGAAACAGGAATCCCGCGGCGGCGGAGACGTAGTACACGACGTGCCGGGTGTCGACGACCCCGCGCGCGAACTCCTCCATGTGGTCCCAGATCGTGACGTAGCTCAGGAAATCGCGCCACGACGGCTCGTTCGCGAGCGACTGGAGCAGCCCCGCGGAGAACACGATCAGGATCATCACGAACCCGAGGATCGCGGCGATGATCTGGTTCTTGGACAGGCTCGACGCGAACGTGCCGATCGCGAGGAAGTAGGCCCCGAGCAGGAGCACCGCGAGGAGGCTCGACGCGACGATTCGCAGGTCGATCGTCGCGAACTTCTCGAGGATGAGGGCGTAGAGAACGACGGGCGCCCAGAGCACGGCGTAGAACAGAAACGCGGCCGTGAACTTGCCGAGGATGATCGTTCCCGAGGTGACCGGCGAAGTCAGCAGCGTCTCGATGGAGCCCGATTTCCTCTCTTCGGAGATGAGCCGCATCGTGATCACGGGAATGAAGAAGATCATGAAGATCCAGAAGAACGTGTTGTTGAACAGGATCCCGAGCGGCTGCATCGAGCGGGCCCCCGGCTGGCTCAGGAATCCGAGGATCGTCGAGAAGATGAATCCGTTGAGGAACCAGAAGGCGGCCAGGATGATGTACCCGAGCGGCGAGTAGAAATACGCGAGCCACTCGCGCTTCACGATCGCGAAGAACTTCCTCATGAAGCGGCCTCCTCCGGCTCGGCCGTCTCCGGCGCCGAGTGGTCCTGCGTCGTCAGGCGCACGAAAACGTCCTCCAGGGTCGCCGTCTCCCCGGCCAGCTCCCTCAGCGTCCAGCCGCTCGCGACGGCCTTTCGGAACACGTCTTCGCGGCAGTCGACGCCCTCGTCGCACTCGAGGCGGACGCGCGTCTCGCCGGCCTCGGACGACTGGTGGATTGCCCGGACGCCTTCGAGCGACGAAAGGACCGGCCTCGCGTCCAGCTCGCCCGCGAACGTCGCGCGGACGATCGTTGCGCCCGCGCCGCGCCGCCGCAGCTCCGCCGGGGTGCCCTGCGCGACGATCTTGCCGCGGTCGATGATGAGCACCTGGTCGCAGATCGCCTCGACCTCGGGAAGGATGTGGGTGGAGAGCAGAACGGTCCGCTCCTTTCCCAGCTCCTTGATGAGCTCGCGAATCTTGATGATCTGCTTCGGATCGAGGCCGACGGTCGGCTCGTCGAGGATCAGGATCGGCGGACGATGCACGAGAGCGCCGGCGAGCGCGACCCGCTGCTTGTAGCCCTTCGAGAGCGTGCCCGTGATGCGGTCCGCCACGTCGTCGAGCAGGCAGCGATCCACGACGTCGTCGACCCGCGCCTTCCGGTCGGACGACGAGATCCCCTCCAGGTCGGCGCGGTACTTCAGGTATTCGCGGACGCGCATCTCGGGATACAGCGCCACGTTCTCGGGCAGATAGCCGATGGAGGCCCGGGCTTTGATCGGATCGCGGACGACGTCGTGCCCGGCGACCTTGATTTCTCCCTCGGTCGGCGGGAGAAATCCCGTGAGCACGCGCATCGTCGTCGTCTTCCCCGCGCCGTTGGGCCCGAGGAAACCGACGATCGCGCCCTCCGGGATCTCGAACGAGATGTCGTCCACGGCCGGCGGGCCGTAATACCTCATCGTGAAATTTCGGACTTCGATCATTTCTCTCCCGGTTAGAGCAACCCCAGTGCCATGCCGAAGCCCGCGCAGTCTAACGACTTTCCCGCGCGAATCAAAACCTGCCCGGGTCGTTTCGGCGCGAGCGCGCCAAATCCGCCCGCCAGATGAGCGTGTTATTCTTCGCGCATGTCAGAGAAAAAACCGGCCGCGGCGGCGATCGCGGAGAGACTGAAGACGGCCCGCGCGAAGCTCGCCCAGTCGGGCGCCGACATGCTCTTCGTGACTCCCTCGACGAATCTTTTTTACCTGGCCGGCATCTCCTTTCACCGCAGCGAGCGCCTCACGGCCGTCCTGATTCCGAAGGACGGCGACCCGGTTCTCGTCGTCCCGGCGTTCGAAGAGACGCACGCGCGGTCGATGACGCCGATCGAGCGGATCGTGACATGGCAGGAAACAGAGGACGCGTTCGCGAAAGCGGCTTCGTTTCTCGGAACGTCGAAAGGCACCCTTCTCGTCGAGCCCTCGACGGCGTTCGACGACGTCGAGAAACTGCTCGCCCACGCCTCCGGCTGGAACGCGAAGTCGGGAGCGAACGCTCTTCGCCGCGATGCGGATGGTCAAGAGCCCGGACGAGCTCGCGGCGATGCGGCGCGCGATCGAGCTGGGCGTCGGACGTTTCAAGGCCGCCTTCTCGAAGCTGCGCCCGGGCGTCGCCGAGAAAGAGATTTCCGCCGCCTTCGGCGGCGACAACGTCGTCCAGTTCGGGCCCTCGGCGGCCGTTCCGCACGGAGAGGCGTCGGAGCGAAAGCTCTCGAAGAACGAAGCCGTCCTCATCGACGCCTGGGACAATCCCGGAAGGGTATTTCTACGACATCACCCGTTCGACGTTCTATGGAACCCCGACCGACGAGTACCGCAAGGTCTGGGACATCGTCCACGAGGCGCAGGGGGCGGGCATCGAGGCTGCGCGTCCAGGAGTTCCGTGCTCGCAGGCGGACGCCGCGGCGCGGCGCGTCATCGAAAAGGCGGGCTACGGCGAGTACTTCACGCACCGGCTCGGCCACGGCCTCGGCATCGACGTCCACGAGCCTCCGTACATGGTCTCCGGCAACGACATCCTGCTCGAGCCGGGAATGACGTTCACGTCCGAGCCGGGGATCTACCTGCCGGGCAAGTTCGGCGTGCGGATCGAGGACGACGTCGTCGTGACGGAGAAGGGCTCGGAAGTCCTCTCCCCTCGCCCGTCGAAGCTCGAGCCGATCGAGGCGTAGACTCCAACCCCACCCCGACGCTGGACGCGCCACCCCTCCCCGCATTGCAAGGAGGGGAAAACACCGCAATGTCATTCCCGCGAAAGCGGGAATCGCCCGGCGCGGGCTCGACCTCACCCGGCCTCACGGCCACCCTCTCCATGTGGAGAGGGTAAATCGAGCATTCCCTTTAGTCGCGCCGAAGCCTTCCGACTTCGCCAAAGCGCTTCGTCGCGACGGCGAGTGGCGAAGGCGGATGTCCCCTTTTTCCGTTTCCGCGATGAGCAGGGCGAGGGAGAACCTCGAAATGCAGGAAGGCGCAAGAAAGGCGTATACTCTACGAGCCATGCCAGCGGCACCGATTCCTCCCCCGGCGCCCGGCCCGCGCCTGCTCGATCGCGTACGGGTTTGCGTACGTGCCCGCCACTATTCGATCCGCACCGAAGAGGCCTATGTTGGGTGGATCCGCCGATTCATCCTCTTCCACGGCAAGCGGCACCCGAGCGAGATGGGAGAGCCGGAAATCAACGCGTTTCTCTCGCACCTGGCGACGGCCAACAAGGTTTCGGCCTCGACCCAGACTCAGGCGCTCTCGGCGCTGTTGTTTCTGTACCGGGTGGTTCTCCTCAAACCCTTTCCCTCGATCGCCGACCTTATCCGCGCGAAGAAACCGAAACGTCTGCCAACCGTTCTCACCCGGGAGGAAGTCAGAGCCGTGCTTTCGCAGCTCGACGGTGTCCCGAAACTCGTGGCTGCCGTTCTCTATGGTTCGGGGCTTCGGCTTCTCGAAACCTTACGCCTTCGAGTGAAAGACATCGATACCGAAAGAAACCAGATCACCGTCCGTGACGGGAAGGGCCAGAAAGACCGTCTCACGATGCTGTCGGTTTCGGCCCGAGCAGGGCTCATCGAACATCTCGAGGGCGTTCGCCGCTTGCACCGCGAGGACCTCGGCCGGGGGGTTCGGAGCGGTTTTTCTCCCAGACGCTCTGGCTCGGAAATATCCCGGCTCCCCGAAGGAATGGGCCTGGCAATGGGTCTTTCCCGCGGATTCTCGTTCCGTTGATCCTCGGTCACAGGCGGTTGCCCGCCACCACGTTCATGAGCGCCTGATTCAGAGAGCCGTGAAGCAGGCCGTCCGAAAAGCAAAGATCTCGAAACCGGCAGCCTGCCATACTCTCAGACATTCATTCGCGACACACCTTCTGGAGGATGGCTACGACATCCGGACCATCCAGGAGTTGCTTGGCCATAAGGACGTTTCAACCACGATGATCTACACCCATGTGCTCAACCGGAGCGGCGGACTGGGGGTGAGAAGTCCAATGGACAAGCTATGAGCCCGTGTCGTTTTGACCGGTCGGGTTTTCGATCTTCGGCGACAAATCTCGTCGTGTTGATCGGTTCGTCAGGTGGCGAGGAAGTCGAGGGTCTAAAATGGGTTGGATGATAAAAGTGCCAGAAATGCAAATCGACTTAGGCGACAGATTTCGACGCGTTTGCCGAATCCTTTGGGACGCCGAATACATGTTCGCCCACCCGAGCAATGTTTAGGTCCATCGTCTTCCTCGGTCTGGTGGGGTTTATTGTCACGCCTGACGCCAGGGCTCTCCCTTCCGACAAGATCACGGTTCCCGAACTGCTCGACCGGGTAGAGCCGCAGACGGTTCCACTGCCGAGTCCCCTCATTATTCGAAACCCGGAACTCAGGCTTCAGATAACCGTCGACCCGACCGGCAAGGTCGACGACATCAAGGTGTTACGTTCCGTTCAACCTCGAGTTGATCGGGCCTGGGTGGCAGCGGTGAAACAGTGGCGGTATAAGCCCGCGATGCGTAATGGGACGGCCATTCAGTACAAAATTAAACTCGTGACATGGGTCCACGCGGAACGATGGCCACGCGAAGCGAAGTAGTGCGGGGTGGGGCGAACATCGGCGTGCAGCGGATGTCGCTTCGCTCCACCGCTGACGCCGGGTCGTTATGCCACCTAATCGGCGACGGGGGCAAATGACGACGCGGGAGGATAACTTGCTTTCCGGCCGAGGGCGGTGGGCTCTTGGAGCGATCGCGATCTCCCTCGGGCAGGCTGCTTGGCTCTACAACACGGTCAAAACTGCAAACATTCTCAACGCGGCGCAGATACGGCCCATCTTGCTTCTTGGTCTAGTGGGCTGGTCTGTCGGCCTTGCCATGGGACTCGCGGGAATCCGAGTCGGCTCTCCGTCGCAAAACTCGTCTCAGCGCTCGGAATCATTGCAAACTTGGCCGGTGTCGCAGTCACGCTGTGGAAAATGGCGACCTGGTGGGTGGCCTAACATGCGCGTGCAGCGGATGTCGCTTCGCTCCACCGCTGACGCCGGGTCGTTAGGCCGCCGAGACTGATATGCCTTTGAGACCAAGGGATCTGGAGGCGCAGGGAATCCCGATCACGTTCGAACAGCCAGGCGAGGTGACCGTTCGCGTCGGCCCCTGCTCAGGGCAGAGATTAGAGCGCAAGAAGATCCCTTGGACGGCCGTCGCTACATCTGTGCTGGCACGATCTTCTTGAAGAACGGGTCGAAGCTTCAGGCAAACTTCGAAATCGAGACGCACAGCTTTGATTTCCTCGACCGCGAGAGCGTTCAGTGCCTCATCGGCGACGCTTGGTACGGAATCGACGAACCCGAGCTGTGGGCGGTACTCGGCATTTCCCAGAAGGATGGCTTGCCAGATTGCTGGTTGCCGGATGTCCCACTCGATTACCACGTCCCCGGCCCTTACCCGATGAACTGGAAGGGCAAGAAATGACCCAGCGGCCTAACCCGCGCGTGCAGCGGATGTCGCTACGCTCCACCGCTGACGCCGAACCGTTCGGCAACGTTAAGGAGCGTCGGTGGCTCAAGAAAAGCTGATCGTGCCCGATGATCGGCCACTGACGAGCGGTGAGCGTGAGTTGATCACGTGGCTGCTCGATCATGGGTCGGCGGAAGCGGCGGCATATCGCGGCCAGCTGTCGCGGGTTCATGTCGTTTCGAGGTGTGGGTGCGGCTGTCCGACCGTCGATCTCGCACTTGCCGGAAGCATCAAGCGGTCTGGATCGTCGGCGATCCTGGCCGACTTCACCGGCCGTTCACCAGAAGGCGTCCTAGTCGGCGTCATGCTTACTGGTCGCGAGGGCGAACTCTCGGAGCTTGAGGTTTATTCAAAGGATGGGGCAGGTCGCCACCTTCGGGGGGCTGCCCGTGCCGGTGGATCTGGAGTCGGCGTGACGTTGCCGAACATCGGCTTGCAGCGGACTGCGCCCTGCGGGCTTGCCGCTGAAGCCGGGTCGTTCGGTCGTCGATGAGTCGCGATGACGGTCAGAAGTTCATCGATCGTTATGACGAGAAGCAGAGTCACAACCTCGACCCCGGATATTTCACGGGCGGTCGCCTGGAGCCGGTCTTCTTGGCGAGGAGGCCGAATAAATGGGGCTGGACGCTGCTCGTGGGCGGGTTCACGGCACTCGGGCGATCGTGTTGAATCGTGCAGATACGACCTGGTGGGAAAGTGGTCGTCGGCTCGTCGGCGTCGCTAGTCTCATGATCGTTGCGGGCGTCAAAGCGCGCCGGTGGCCGAATCGACGCGGAGGAAAACCGTGAGAAGGTCGAGACGACCGAACATCGGCGTGCAGCGGATGTCGCTGCGCGCCACCGCTGACGCCGGGTCGTTAGGGAGACGGTAACCGTGAGAAGTTTCGTGAAGCCGCTTACCACCATTGTTCGTCGCCGTTGTCCTCACTTCCCTTTTCTGGAATTTGGCTTTCCGCCACGTTCCCGGGTCCATGGTGCTGTTTAACATCGGCAGACTGGCCATCGCGGCGTGGGCAGGCTGGCGCGTTGTGTCACTCGGCTCGGGAAGTCTTTCCCAAGCCGCCCTATCCGGTGCGATCGTCTTCTTGATCGACCATGTGTTCTTGAAGGGTGGGTATTTTCTGGGCGAGGCCGTGCTTACTACCGGCGTCGACCGGCATAAGTACCTCCTCGCGTTCGGCGGCGTCTGCGTGTCCTATCTCATGTTTGTCGCAATCCCGGTCGGCCTCGCGGTTTGCGGAGGCTTAGCGGCCCGGTCGCGCAAGAGGGCAGAAGATGCGCCTGCCTAACATGCGCGTGCAGCGGACTTCGCTACGCTCGCCGCTGACGCGCAAGGCGTTGGGCAGCCAAAGTAAGGGTGGCGTGGAAAACATATGAAGTTGAGCACTTCTAGGCACGTTCTTGTCGGCTCGGCTAGCCTTGTAGCACTCAGCACTGCAGTTCTGCCGTCGGTCACAGGATATGGGACCACGCTTTTCCAAATCGTTGTGCTTGGCGCCTGGTCGATTGTTGCACACCTATCCTCTGGAGCCTTCGCTGACCAACATCAGGGCCCGGTGTGGTTCGTCACGCTCATCCTTAATGTGGTGCTCTTTCTGGTCCCAGCATTGGCGGTCTATGTACCGGGACGAAAGCGTTTGCCGATGTTGACAGTGGTCGTTCTACTCTCTTGGCTGAGCTTCTACCTCGCATCGCTGTTCTTTCTCTCCCCGGCAACGGATGGACCATGATGGCAAGCGCGGCCGGGCTGCCCAACATCGGCTTGCAGCGGACTTCGGCCTGCGGCCTTGCCGCTGAAGCCGGGTCGTTGGGCGACGAGAAGCGGCGATGACGGCACCTTCCATCTCGCGAGCTGTTGCCAAAGATGCTATCTGGGCTCGCCTCGGGCAGCTCCGAGTCGAGGTCTTATGACGATCTGCGGGACCTTGCTGATTCTAAGGAGAACCTCCGAGTCGACGGCGTTGACGCGACACTGTGCGTTTTCCGCGAGGCCCAGAAGGACGGCTCGATTTGGGTTATCGGGCAGCTCGCCACGCCATCACGACCTTTCCTCGTCGTATTCAGCAGCCGACAACTGTTCGCAGAAGGTCTTGAAGCGCGCTCTGACGGCTCTGTTCGCGTGCTAAGCGTAGAGGGAACTTGATTACTTCACCGCAAGGCGTCGCCCAACATCGGCTTGCAGCGGACTTCGGCCTGCGGCCTCGCCGCTGAAGCCGGGTCGTTCGCGCCCCGGATGCAGGTCCTGCGCTCGATGGCGACGCCGGGTCTGGTCTTTCTACTTGTGGCTTCGCTGGCTTGCGTCAGTGATCAGCCATGCAGCACGCAATCGCCGAAGCCCATGAAGGCCGACTTTGAGGTGCCCCAGAACTTCTGGGATAAACATTCCGAGGGGAGCGTCACGCTTCGGGTCATCGTTGGGACCGATGGACGCATCACTTCGCCGGAGATTCTCCAGAGCAGCGGTCCAGACTATTCTGCGATCGCCCAGGAAAGCGTCTTGCGGTGGCAGTATCACCCAGTGATCTGCCGCGGTGCTCCCATTTCCTTCTATCTCACGGTGACGGTCAACTTCACAAAGAGTGGCAAGAGTGGATAGCCGAGAGCGGGTCGCGAACACCGGCGTGCAGCGGATGTCGCTGCGCTCCACCGCTGACGCCGAATCGTTCGACGGTCGAAGGGAGCCTAGGTTGGTGAACGCTGTTCTCGCCTTGGCAGCGGCGGCGATGTTCGGCACCTCGATTCTGCTCGCGCAGGGCGCGACGGGAGTGGGCGAGCCTCAGCCAGTCGAGATTCGTATTCCGGAATACCCGCTCTGGGCACGGAAGGCCCGTGTCCAAGTGACAATCGTCGTACGCGCCTCGATCGGTCCCGACGGCACCGTTAACCGTGCCCTCACGGTCAAAGACCCCTTTGCTAACCACAAACTCGACGATCTCCTGGAGGAATCGCTGAGTCGGTGGCGATTTCCCGCAGCTTCCGGACAAGCGGTTCGGGCTTCAGACATTACGTTTCATTTCGTCTTAGGCGACGAGACTCTCGTTAAGTACCTTCCACCAAACGAAGTCTTCATCGAGGCGACGATACCGCCCTTGGTGACTCGCTAGCTATGCGACCGTCGAACATCGGCGTGCAGCGGATGTCGCTACGCGCCACCGCTGACGCCGGGTCGTTATGCGACTCGAGACCGTCGTGAAGGGTCAACAATCGTTGCGCAATACGCTCGTGGTCGTGGGGGCATACTTCCTGGGGGCGCAGGTCGCCGTCCTGCTCTTCTGGCCGATGTCGCTACTCATACCAACCTATTCTTCAGGGGAGGCAACCGCGGAGGCGAGGAAGATGGCGGTTATCGACGCCTTCTACCGTGTACCGATATTCATGGGAGCGGTTCTCGCAGGCGTCGGCGTCGGTGTGTGTCTTCAAAGTGCTCGGCCTCGGGTGTGGATCGTCGTAACCGGCGTGGTCGTCGCCCTCTGTACCCTATCCTCGGCTGCGTGGAGTCTTTTCCCTCTTGCCCAGGCGGTTCACCACTTCGAGCGCGCCGTGGCTGCTGGCTTGCTCTCATCGCTCGCATGCCTAATGACCCTCCGAAAGCGAAAGGCCGTGAATGCGACCGCATAACATGCGCGTGCAGCGGATGTCGCTACGCGCCACCGCTGACGCCGAATCGTTACGGCTTACCGTAACGATTCTGCTCCGCGTCTGCGCTCTGGTGGTTGGGTTCCTAGCGGTTGTCTTTTTGCTGATGCCAGTTTACTTTCTGCGCTATGGGGCGGCGCCGATAGGAGATGCAATCGCATCAGTAGGCGTTATCCTCTTGTCCCTCCTCTGTATGCGCTGTTTTCGATGGCTGTGGCGGCGCACTCGTTTTTGGACTGATTCACGATCATTTAGTGAGGTCGCAGCACTAGCGGCAGCGATCGCTCTTTGGCCAGTCGCGATATATTTTGAGCGCAGAACGGTCGGAGTAGCAATAGATATCGTGCACATGGTCGACGTTTCTGCTTATCGTCGGTGCTTACACCCTAGCTCGTCGTTGCTGGCACCAGAAGGCCAATCACAGTGCTGAGCCCTAACAACTGCGCCCAGCGGACTTCGGCCCGCGGCTTCGCCGCGGCCCTCGCCGCTGACGCTCATCCGTTAGGTGCCAAGAAGTATGGCATTCGCTGAGATCGAACTTGCTAAGTACCGGCGCACTCTCGACGCCTGGATCGAGAAGAATCGACCGCCCCCAGAAGTCCGGCCGAAGCTCGATTTCGGGTACCGCATCGCCGGGCAGAGTGTCGAACTCTTTGAAATTCGCTCGACCTTCGGCCGCCCCGGTGAGAAGCGCGAGAACCCCTTTGCCAAAGCGACGTGGAACAGGAGCCGTGGCGTCTGGCAAGTTTATTGGCAGCGGGCGGATCTCAAATGGCATTCTTATCAACCGGTGAAGGCCGTAGGAACGCTGGATAAGTTTCTCCAGACGGTTCGCGAGGACAAATATGCATGCTTTTTTGGCTAGGCCCGGCGCGGCCCCTAACATCGGCGTCCAGCGGATGTCGCTGCGCGCCACCGCTGACGCCGGGTCGTTGGGGAGCCGAAGATGACGAATCGGTCGATCGCCGGTCTCGTTTTCAAGGTCTGGGGAATCATTTGGATCGTGTCGGCGGCATCATCGGTCGGCAGCGTAACGGCGCTCCTCATGGCCTCCTCGCCGCCCGGACCTGAGAATGTGATGATGCACTGGACCAAGATGTCTTACGTTTTCGGTACAGTGTCACTGCTGGCCGCCGGAATCGCTTTGTCGTGCTTTGCCAGTCGAATATCCCGCAGTCTTTTTCCGACGGAAGAGCCTGTCCACCTTGATTTCAGCGCGGCAGCGCTTCAAGCCGCTTTATTCGCCGTTCTCGGAATCCATTTTGCGATCCGTGCTCTTCCTGGGGTCGTCTCCATCGTTTACGTGCTTCGCACGAAGCCATCTTGGGACGCGCAGTCAGCCGCGTCGTACGCGTGGGACCGCAAGCGCGAAGCGGTTCTCAGCTCCACCGTGGAGCTAATCGCGGGCGTAACGCTATTCTTCTCCAGCAACGCCCTGAGTAGCCTCTGGCGTCGGTTGCGCCCGCTCTCGGAAACCCCTCAGCCGGCCGATCCTCCCAAAGAGGCCGAATGAGATCGCGGCTCCCCAACACTGGCGTGCAGCGGATGGCACTTCGCTCCATTGCTGACGCCGGGTCGTTAGGCGGCCGGTGAAACGCGGAGGTGGAAAGCTGGTGGGCCTGCTTCTCCTGCCCGCCATTGTCCTGATCGCCGATTTTGTTGTTCGACAGGTTTTTCATCCATACGGCGCCGCCCGAATTACGTTGAACGTTGTCCACGCAGCGGTTGTTGTCTGGGCAGGATTTCGAATGACGAGATCCGGATTCAATATGTCGCAAGCCGCATGGGTCGGTGTAGGTCTTCTATTTTTTGATCTGGTCGTCGTCGCAGGGCCATTCTTCGCAATTAGGGGCCTGGCAGTTCCAGGTGGTTGGAGGTCAGCGCTAGGCGGCGGCGTGGTTGCTTCGGTGTTCGGTGCTCCCTTGGCAGCAGCACTGGCCGCCCTAGGTGGGCTCGCCGGGCGAAAATGGAGGCCTACCAGTGCGGCCGTCTAACATTGGCTTGCAGCGGACTTCGGCCTGCGGCCTTGCCGCTGAAGCCGGGTCGTTCGGCAACCCAATCTCCGTGATCAGCTGCGGCGTCGCCAGTAGCCCGGGCGCCGCCTCGTGTGCGCGACGGCCCAGACGATCAGGTCGTCGCCTCGTCGCTCGAAATGGAGAACGTACGGGAAGCGGCTCAGCGGCACCTTGCGGAACGTCGTGGTCCTCGACCTTGGTCGGTGTTCCTGGGAGCATTCCGGAGGCAGCCTTATCGACGTAGTCGTCGACCTCCGCCTGAAAATCCACACCGAGCCCCGGTCGGGCATTTTCGTAGCGTGTCGCGGCCGCGAGGTACTCGTCGCGAGCAGCCTCGTGAAATCGAACTCGCGCGCTCAACCGCGCTTCAGGGCTTTCGAAACTTCGGCCTTGACCGTCTTTCCATCGATCAGGAGCGCCTTATCGGCGTCGGACTCCCGCACCCGGCTCTCGACTTCGGCGTCCCAGGCAGCCTCAACGCCGGCGTCGGGCTCGCCGTCAAGGCTGGCGATCAGCTCAGAAGCCAGTTTCGCGCGGTCTTCCCTGGGCAACTTCAAGGCTGTGTCGAGCAGGGTTCCCGCGGATGGGCTCATGACCCTCATTCTAACCCGGCGGGCGAGGTGCCGAACATCGGCTTGCAGCGGTCATTCGCTTTCGCCTTGCTTCGGTCGGCTGCCGCTGAAGCCGGATCGTTCGGGCGGTCGGAAACACGCTGATGGTTAAGCGGCGCAACGCAGCGATCAGCATCGAGCGACCCGGTCGCTGAATGCAGTTCCTTCGCGAGTTGCGGGATCGAATCCGATCGGGCGAGATCACCTGCACCGTTCGCCTGTGGCAGCGCTCGCATGTGAAGGTCGGGGGGCGGTACTCGCTACCCCCTGGACACGTCGTCGTGACCGGCACTACCGAGATGTCACTGGACGACATCACGCCGTCTCTTGCGCGGCGATCCGGATTCGTCGGAGTGGTCGATCTCCTCAAGACGGCGAAGCACGGGCCTGGACCGCCGGGTTTTTCTGATTGAATTCCTCTATGAGGCGGCCGGCAAACGGCGGGCGAGCTGGCGGCCTGCCCGATGAGCGCTCGCGGTGTTCGCGTTTCCGACGCCCGGAAGATGCTCCTGAAGCTTGACGGCGTCGTCGAAGGCACGTCGTACCGGATGCCTTCGTTCCTCGTGAACGGCCGGTTCTTCGCGCGATTCCGCGACGACGATACGGTCCTGGTCCTGCAGCTCAAGGCGATCGCCGACCGGGACGTTCTGATGGAGATCGATCCGCAGGCGTTCTTTTTCACCGACGCACTACCGGAACTACCCCGCCGTTCTCGTCCGGCTCGCCGAAGTCCGGCGGTCGCTCTTGGAAGATGTCGTCAAGGAAGCGTGGCGGCACGTGTCGACCCTTCCTCCGGCCCGGCCGCGGCCGAAACCCGCGCGACCCCGTCCTCGGAAACCGCGAAAGCCGAAGCTGAACTAGCCGTCGGCGCTCATCTGCGCCCGACTTTCGCGGGATCCGGGATGGGCGCGGGCGCGAGGCAGCCGCCTCTCCTCGTCGCGCAGCCGCCCGTGGCGCGGCCTCCCAGTTCGCCGCGAGCGCCGCCGCATCGAGCGAGCCGAGCCCCGTCGTCTGGTCGTAGCCCGCGCCGGAGGAATAGCCGGTGACTCCCGGCACGCTGTTGTCGCCCTCGACGACGTCGTGGAAGACCGCCGCGCCTCCGCGCGCGAACTGGTTCGCGCCGAGCCGGTAGAGGTTCGGGTTGATGTTGCCCTGCCGCTCGCCTGTCTTCTGGACGATCAGCGCCATGATCCCCGCCATCGAAGGCGTCGAGACGGACGTTCCCTCCGCTCCGGAGAGGCCGGACGAAGAGGCGGACGCGCCCTGGACGATGAGGTACGGAACGCTCCCGGCCGCCGCGAACGAGATGTCCGGCACCTGTCGCCGGCCGCCGGCGGCGATGCCGGGAACCCCCTGTTGCCAGGACGGCTGCGGAACAGCGTGCTGGTGCCGCCGCCGGTCGACCAGAGGCCCGAACCGCCGGGCGTCTTTCCGCTCTCGTTCCACGCGGCTTCGGGAATGTAGGACAGCGCGGAGCCGAGCCGCGCGTCGCTGGAGTCGGCCCAGTACCGGCCCGGGTCGCCGTGGTCGTCGAACTGGGTGCCGCCGACGCAGACGTCGTTCGGGGTCGTGCACAGCCCCGAGACCGCCCTTCCCGAGCCCTCCGAATCGTCGGCGGTGCTGCAGGCCGACGCGCCGCTGTCCATGGACGCGACGAACACGGTCATTCCCTGGGCCGCGGCCTGGGCCCAAAGGTTCTTGTACAGCGCGCTCGCCGCGGTGCCCATCTCGGCCTCGCAGTTTCCGAAGCTGACCGACACGATCGGCGCCAGGTTCTGGTCCACGATGTACTGCGCGGACAGGTCGATACCGTCGGTCGCGGCCGTCGACCCGGAGACGACGAGTTTCACGGCCGCGTTCGGGGCGATCGCCCCGGACCACTCCACGTCCAGGTCCGCTTCGAACTCTTCGTACCCGCCGAGATTGCCCGGCGAAGGCCCGTTGCGCACGAGGACGGGATCGTTCGCGGGAAGGCCGAACAGTTTTCGAAAAGCCGAGACGTCCGCGACGGAGATTTCCGTCCGACCCGCGATCGCGATCGTCACGCCGGCCGCCGTCACGCCCGCCGCGTGCAGCGGCGCGACGCCGTAGATCGTCGCGAAGTCCTCGGGAGCGAGAGCGCGGTCGGCAGAACCGCCGCCGTAAGCGAGGCTTCGGGCAGCGGAGGTTCGATGGCTCATCGGCCGCCGCGAGGCGCTTCCGAGCGAGGCAAGGCCGGCGACCAATCCGGAGATTTCGCGGGGCATCGTCAGGGAATCCACTCGAACGGGGCGCTCGCCCTCCGCATTCGAGAACGTGTGGATCCTCGTTCCGAAAGCCGACTCCACGCGCGAGACGGGCCCCGAGACGTTGATCCACCCGCGTCCCTGGCCGATCTCGTCGATCGTCAGCCCCTTCTGCTCCAGCCAGGCTGCGACTCGCGACTTCGTCGTCGGTGATCCCGAAGCGGCGGCCGAATTCCGCCGGCGCGAGCCAGCGGTGATACTCGGCGGAGGCGGGGTGCTGCTGGGCCTCCAGGAAACTTTCCAGTCTCGCATTCGCCTCGGGCGAACGGGTCAGAACGAGGATCATGCGGTCGAGCGGGGCGTCCAGGGCCGCCGGCCCGAGGTCGACGGCATCGACCGGGACGGCGATCCTCTCCGCGAGACGAACGGAATCCGCCTTCGAAGACGGCGACGCCGCCGCGGAAGAGTCGCGGGCGACGCGCCCGCGGCGCAGGCCGCGACGACGCCCAGAACGATTTTCAGCCGAGTCGGCACAGATCTCATCGGATTCCCCCTTTGCACCTCCCGTGAAAGAGCAGGATCGGGGCCCTCGAGAACGGGACGTCCGAACGAAGGCCAACTCCCGGCGAAAGCGGCAGATCGCCGTTCGGGAGAAACCGAGAGGTCGGCTCGCTTCCCGCAGCGGGAGCGGAATTCTGGAAAGGAGACCCGAGCCTCGCTCGAATAGAATCGAACGCGGGAGGAAACGATGCCCAACACGATCCGTCTTCACCGGGTGCTCCGGACCACGCCCGAGAGGGTCTATCGGGCGTTCCTGGACCCCGACGCGATGGCGAAATGGCTTCCGCCGAACGGATTCACCGGCAAGGTCCACCAGATCGACGCGAAGGTCGGCGGGACCTACAAGATGTCGTTCACGAACTTCACGAGCGGCCAGAGCCACTCCTTCGGCGGAAAGTACGTCGAGCTGGTGCCGAATGAGCGCATCCGCTACACGGACCAGTTCGACGACCCGAACCTGAAGGGCGAGATGCAGGCGACGATCACGCTGAAGAAGGTGTCGGTCGGGACCGAGCTCCAGATCGTGCAGGAAGGCGTCCCGGACCTCATCCCCGCCGAGGCCTGCTACCTCGGCTGGCAGGAATCCCTGACGCTGCTGGCGAAGCTCGTCGAGGCCGAGATCCCGGGCTAAAGGGAACCCGGCCGTTCGTGAAAGCGATCACCTACACGGAATACGGCTCGGCGGACGTTCTTCGGCTCGTCGAGGTCGAAAAGCCCTTGCCGAAGGACGACGAAGTCCTGATCCGGATTCGCGCGGCATCCCTCAACGCGTTCGACCTGCACATGATGAGGGGCAAACCCTGGCCGACGCGGTTCATGGCCGGAGGCCTGCGAAAACCGAAGCAACGCGCGCCCCGGCCGGGATGTCGCCGGCGAGATCGAAGCCGTCGGGCGGAGCGTGACTCAATTCCAGCCGGGCGACGCGGTCTTCGGCTTTTGCCGGGGTTCCCTTGCCGAGTACGGGTGCGCGAAGGAGGCGACGCTCGCGCGCAAGCCCTCCCACGTCTCCTTCGAGGACGCCGCCGCCGTCCCCATGGCGGCGATCACGCGCCCTCCAGGGGCTCCGCGACAAGGGCCGCATCCAGCCGGGCCAGAAGGTTCTGATCGACGGCGCGTCCGGCGGCGTGGGGACGTTCGCGGTCCGGATCGCCAAATCGTTCGGGACCGAAGTGACGGCCGTGTGCAGCGCGAGGAACGTGGACGTCGCGCGGTCGATCGGCGCCGACCACGTCGTCGACTACGGCCGGGAAGACTTCACCCGGAGCGGGCGGCGCTACGACCTGATCTTCGGCGCGAACGCCCATCATTCGACTCTCGATTATCGGAGAGCGCTCGGGCCGAAGGGGATCTACGTCATGGCGGGAGGCGGCGGACCTCAGATTCTCCAGGCGATGCTGCTGGGACCTCTTCTCTCGCGGTTCGGAAACCGGAAGTTCAGGATGGTGGGCGCAAGGGTCCACAAAGCGGATCTGGACTTTCTGAAGGACCTGCTGGCTGACGGAAAACTCGCGCCCGCCATCGAACGACGTTATCCGCTGAGGGATGCGGCGGAGGGCTTCCGCTATCTCGAAGAGGGACACGCCCGGGGGAAAGTCGTCATCACGATGTGATCGCCGGAGGCGGGCTACGCCTTGCGGTAGATCTCGCTTCCGCTCTCGACGAATTCCTTCGCCTTCTCTTCCATGCCGATCGCGAGAGCGTCCTTTTCGTCGGCGCCGATCTTCTCGGCGTACTCGCGGACTTCCTGCGTGATCTTCATCGAACAGAAGTGCGGACCGCACATCGAGCAGAAATGCGCGACTTTCGCGCCTTCGGCGGGAAGGGTCTCGTCGTGGAACTCCCGCGCGGTCTCCGGGTCGAGGGCCAGGTTGAACTGGTCCTCCCAGCGAAACTCGAACCGCGCCTTCGAAAGCGCGTCGTCCCACTCGCGCGCGCCCGGGTGGCCCTTCGCGAGGTCGGCCGCGTGCGCGGCGATCTTGTACGCGATGACGCCGTCTTTCACGTCTTTCTTGTCGGGGAGTCCCAGGTGCTCTTTCGGGGTCACGTAACAGAGCATCGCGGTGCCCATCCAGCCGATCATCGCCGCGCCGATCGCGGACGTGATGTGGTCGTAGCCGGGCGCGACGTCGGTCGTCAGCGGCCCGAGCGTGTAGAACGGCGCCTCGTGGCACACGGCCAGCTCGCGCTCCATGTTCTCGCGAATGAGGTGCATCGGGACGTGGCCCGGGCCCTCGATCATCACTTGGACATCCTGATCCCACGCCTTCGTCGTCAGCTCGCCGAGCGTGTCCAGCTCCGCGAATTGCGCCTCGTCGTTCGCATCGGCCGTCGAGCCGGGCCGCAGGCCGTCGCCGAGCGAGAACGAGACGTTCGTACGACTTCAGGATCTCGCAGATTTCGCCGAAACGCTCGTAGAGGAACGACTCCCGGTGGTGAGCGAGACACCATTTCGCCATGATCGAGCCGCCCCGCGAAACGATGCCGGTCACGCGCTTCGCCGTCAGCGGAACGTGGCGAAGCCGGACGCCGGCGTGCACGGTGAAGTAGTCCACGCCCTGCTCCGCCTGCTCGATGAGCGTGTCGCGGTAGATTTCCCAGGTGAGCTCCTCCGCCTTGCCCGCGACCTTCTCGAGCGCCTGGTAGATCGGAACCGTCCCGATCGGCACGGGCGAATTGCGGACGATCCACTCCCGCGTCTCGTGGATGTTCTTTCCGGTCGACAGGTCCATCACGGTGTCGGCGCCCCAGCGGATCGCCCACGCCATTTTTTCGACTTCCTCTTCGATCGAGGAGGTTACGGACGAGTTGCCGATGTTCGCGTTGATCTTCACGAGGAATCGCCGCCCCAGGATCATCGGTTCGAGCTCCGGATGGTTGATGTTCGCGGGAATGATCGCCCGGCCGCGCGCGACCTCCGAGCGAACGAGCTCGGGAGAGCACTTCTCGCGGATCGCGACGTACTCCATCTCCGGAGTGACGGCGCCCTTCCGGGCGAAATGCATCTGCGTCGCGTTTCCCCGGCTTCGGAGCACTTCGCGCCGCGGCGGAAGCGGAAGGTCCGGGTCGCTGTGGCCGGGCACGAGGCGATAGGACGGGGCGACGCGGTCGTGCGGCCCCCGAGCCGCGATCCATCGCTCCCGCAGCGGGGGAAGGCCCTTCGTCACGTCGATCGAGGCCTCCGGGTCCGTGTACGGCCCCGACGTGTCGTAGAGGCGCACGGGCAGATTCGCGACGGACTGGCCCGAAGCGGTTCGCGTCGGCGCGAGCGCGACTTCGCGGAACGGCACGCGCAGGCCTCCGCTGCCCTCGACGTAGACTTTTCGCGACCCCGGCAGGGGCTCCGTCGAGACGGCGGAGTTCGTCGGCGCGTTCCGGGCCGCGGTCCTCATGCTGCACACCTCATGATTCGATTTTATAATCGACGGACGTGAAGAGAAAGCTCTGCGCCTCGCTGTTCGCCTTTTCGGTCGCGGCCGCGGTCGCCGCCCAGGACGGCGCGCCCCTCGGCCCGGTCGAGCGCGAAGAGGCGAGCTCGGTGGCGGTTCACACCGCGAACGCGCTCGTCCGCGGCCGCTCCGTGCTCCTCCACGAGGTGCTCGACGATTTTTCGATCGTCGGGTCGGCCGTCGGCCCGGCGTTTCTCTCGGGCTTCACGCCCCGCCAGAACCGGCAGATCTCGGACCGCCTCGCGGCCGCCATCGCGGAGCCCTTCACGACGTCGCGGAACTCGAAGGCGGCCGTGCGGGTGCTCGCGGCGGGCGGGCGGGACGGCCAGGCCGTCGTCACGCTGCTCATGCCGTCGACGTCCGGAGACCTGAAGGCCGACTGGAAGCTGCGCCTCCGCCACGGCGAGTGGCGCCTCGAAGACATCGTGCTGACCGACACGGCGCGTTCGATCCGGCGCGAGGCGATCGAGTCGCTCGGCGCGCCCCCGATCGCCCGCTGGAGGCAGACCCGCTCCGAGGCGAGGCAGGCCGCGTGGCCGCGGGCGGCGGGGCTTCTTGCCGTCGTGCTCCTGACGGCGATTTTCCTGCGGCGGCTCCGCGGCTCGCAGCGCTGGGTGGTCCTGTCGATCGCGACCGTCCCGGCCGTGCTGTTCGCCGTCGACGGCTACCTGGCGGTTTCGGATCCGGAAGGAGCCGGTCGAGCTTCGCCTGGCGGACGTCACGCCGCTCAACCGGGTTCTTCACCGCTTTCAGGTCGCCGTCAACGCGCGCGACTGGGAGGCGGCCCGGCGCGCCGCCGCGGAGGCCGTCGCCGCCGGAGCCGCGCCCCAGCCCCTGCATTTCGTTCTGGGGCGCGTGGCGGAAGACCTCGGCCATCTTCCCGAGGCGTCCCGGGAGTACGAGGCGTCCCTCGCGCCTCCCGCGCCGGCGCCGGGCGGCTGGGCCGGGCTCGCGCGAATCGCGTTCGAGCAGAGGAACTACCGCGAGGCCGTCGAGGACTGGAACCGCTACCTGTCGAAGACCGCCGCCGATCCGACGTCGCTCGTCCTGAAGGCGGCCGCTCTCGCGCGGGACGGAGACGCCCCCGCCGCGCAGGAGTGCCTCGTCCAGGCGATCGAGATCGATCCGGCGAGGCCGGAATCCTACGACCTCTCCTCCCGCATCGCCGCGACCCAGGGGGACGAGACGACCGCGATCGCGCGGCTGCGCGAGGAAGAGAAGCTGCGCCCGATCGATCGGCGGCTCCTCGCGGACGACCCCACGTTTTCGCTCCTCGCCGAGAAGCCCGCCTGGAAGGCTTTTCTCGCGGAGAAACCGTCCGCGCTTCGCAACCTCAGTTGAGCGCGGCCGAGCGCCTGCCCTTCGAAGCGACCCGGGACGGGGCCCCCTTCTTTCGGGCCGGGGGCTTTCCCTCCCCCGCCCCGTCGTAGAACGACGACAGCGCCGACACGATCCCCCGGGCAACGGATTCCCGGTACTTGCGCGTCTGGATGAGCGCGAGGTCTTCCTCGTTGTTGAGGTTGCAGACTTCCACGAGCGCTCTCGCGGGAACTTCGTTGTAGCGAATCACCGCCGGCACCCACTGGCGGCCGGAGCGGATGACGCTTTCGCGAATCGGCTGAAACGCGTGGACGGGAAGGTTGTCGTGGCGGAACGCGCCGACGATCTTCTCCGCGAGCCCCCGCGATACTCCCTCGGCCTCGAGTCTTTCGCGGCGGGAGAACGAAACCCGCGGAGCCTGCCGGTATTCCCGCCGGGCCTCGTAAATCGATCCCGACTTTCCGAAAGAGTCCTTCAGGAACTTTTCGCCGGGGATGTAGACCATCGCGCCGCGCACCGAGGGGTGGAGAGAGTCCGCGTGGAACGAGAGGAACACGACGTGAGCGGCGTCCCCGCCGCGCGAAATGACGGACCGGAGGAGCGAGTTCGAGAGGTACCAGCGCAGGTGCACGCCGGGGACGGTGTCGTCGATGGGGTACGGCGGGCTCGTCATGACGCGGCCGCCGGAGGAAGCCGAGAGCCGGTCCCTATCCGTCGCGCCGGAAACCGACGGATCCTCGACCGTGACGACGACGCGCGCCCGTGTGTTCTTCCGCAGGAGCGCCGCCGTGCGCATCGTGATGTCGTAGACGTAGCGCGATTCCGCGACGCCCGACACGAGCGCGCCGGTGTCGCGGCCCCCGTGCCCCGGATCGAGGATCACGGTGACGCCCTCGAGGTCCGCGGCCTTGAGGCGATTCACGAACTGCGCCGCCTCGAGCTTCGAGTGCTCGTACGCGATCCGCTTCGGGTCGTCCGAGGAACGGTAATCCGGCAGGAGATCGTCGACCGGAATCCGGATCTCGTATCCGACCGGTATCGCGTGCACGTTCGCGACGCCGCTTCGCTCGGCGATCTTCTGCGCCTCGGCGTTGACCTCTTCGGCGTACACGAGCCCGGTGAACCGGACGACGACCGCCGAATAGAGGGCTTCCCCCTTCTGGAGGCGGTACGACGCGTACGGTCCCTTCGCGTCTTTCCCGAACGAAAGAGGAGGCGGCCCCGTCACTTCCTTCGCGACCGCCTCCGCTCGAAAAACGGGCAGCAGGAGGTCGATCGGGATCTTCAGCTTCTGGCCCTTTTCGGTTTCCAGCGAGGTCACGGCGTTGGCCTTCTTGATCTTTTCGTAGTTCGCGCCGTCCCCGGTGAACCACTCCGCGATCCGCCAGAGGCTCTCCGGCTCGCCGGAGAGGCCCGCGACCGTGTGCGTCCAGCCCTCCGACGACGCGCTGTCGCCCGAGAAGAGCGCCTGCATGGCGATCTTCTTGTAGTTGCCGGACAGCAGCTCGTAGGGAACGCGGAGAAAGATCGCCTGGTGGAGGACGTCGCTCTCCTTGTTGAGCGACAGGATTCGCGCCTTCGTCGCCGGATCTTCCGTGAAGCGGCGAACGAAGGCGTTGATGCCTTCTCCCGGCAGCGGTTTGGCGAAGAGGTAGACGAGGTCTCCGCGCGCCATGCCGACCTTCAGCTCGTCCGAAATGACGACCGTCTTGGAAAACTCGGGCTCTTCCGCCGCGCCGCCCGCGACCGCGAGCGCGCAGAAGGCCAGAACGAGGCTAGGCCGCGATCGGAGGAACCGCATCCGTGAAACGCGTCTCCCGTTCGTAAGCCGCCGCCGCGGCGAACACCGAATCGTCGCGGCCGCGGTCGGCGACGATCTGAAGTCCGAGGGGCAGGCCCGAGGCCGCCGGGCCCGACGGCACCGAGATCGCGGGAAGTCCCGCGAGGGAGGCCGGCGTCGTGAAGATGTCGGAGAGGTACATGGAAACCGGATCGTCCGCTTTTTCGCCGAACCGGAATGCCGGGCCGGGAACCGTCGGCGTCACGATCACGTCCACCTGGGAAAAGGCCTCTCGGAAATCCGCGCGCAGCAGGGCGCGAGCGCGCTCCGCCCGGCGGTAGTACTCGTCGGCATATCCCGCGGAGAGAACGAAGGTCCCCAGGAGAATCCTGCGCTTGACCTCTTCGCCGAATCCGAGCGTCCGCTGTTCCGTGTAGAACTCCTCCACGGTCGGCATCTCCACGCGGGGTCCGTATCGGATCCCGTCGTAGCGGGCGAGGTTGGAGGACGCTTCGGCATTCGCGACGACGTAGTAGATCGGAATCGCGTACGGCGCGCGCGGGACGGACACTTCCCGAACCGTCGCGCCGAGGCTCCGCAGGACGTCGACCGCGCGGGAGAAGTTCTTCTCGACCTCGGGGTCGAGCTCGCCGTTCACCGCCTCCTTCAGCACCCCGATCTTCATTCCGCGGATCCCCTGCCGGACCGCGCCGACGGGATCGCCGACGGGCTCTCGCAGCGACGTGGAATCGCGCGGGTCGGGCCCGGCCATCGCGGCGTAGATCCTCGCGGCGTCTTCGACCGAGGTCGCGATCGGCCCGATCTGGTCCAGCGAGGACGCGAACGCGATGAGCCCGTATCTCGATACCCTGCCGTAAGTGGGCTTGTAGCCCACGACTCCGCACAGGGCCGCGGGCTGGCGCACCGAGCCGCCCGTGTCCGACCCGAGCGCCACCGGGACCTCCCGGGCCGCGACGGCGGCCGCGCTGCCCCCGGACGACCCGCCCGGCACCCGCTCGGGATCCCAGGGGTTGCGGGTGAGTTGGAACGCGGAGTTCTCCGTCGAGGAGCCCATCGCGAATTCATCGAGGTTCGTCTTGCCCGCGATCACCGCACCGGCGGCCTTGAGCCGCTCCACGGCCGTCGCGTCGTAGCCCGGCGAGAAACCGCGGAGAATCTTCGACGCGCAGGTGGCCGTGTAGCCCGAGACCGCCATGTTGTCCTTCACCGCGACGAGCACCCCGGCGAGCGGAAGATTCTCCCGGGCGCTCGCCCGGCGATCCACCTCCCGGGCGTCCGCGAGGACGCGGTCCTCCTCGAACGAGAGGAACGCCCGAATGCCCGGTTCTCGTTCCGCCATGCGCGCGAGCGCCTCTCGCGCGAATTCCTCCGCGGAGTGCCGGCGCGAGGTCACCGCGGCGGCAATCTCGACGATCGAGCTCACCGGGCCGGGTCCACCACTCGGGGCACGGGGACGAGGCCGTGGACGAGCTGGCCGGCGTTCGCCTCGAGCTCCTGCGGCCGGTGCCGGCCGTGGGCTCGTCCAGGCGAAGCGTCGTTTCGGAAGGCAGGGACGGTTCGGGCAGCTCGGAATCCGGAATTTCCCTCAGTTTCCGCACGTGCTCGACGATCCGCTCCATCTGCTCGCCCCAGCGCCCGAGGCTTCCGGCGTCGATCCGGAGGCGCGCCAGCCGGGCGACGCGCTGGATGCCTTCGGGGGACAGGAAGACATCTTCGGCGTCGCCTCGCATGGCGCTCATTGTAACCTCTTCGCCGCGGAGGAAGACAATTCCGGGAACGAAGAAGCTCGAGAAGATCGTTCGCGCGTTCGCGCGCCGGCAGCCCGGGAACCCGGTCTACCTCGTCGGCGGCGCCGTGCGCGACCGGCTGCTGGGACTCCCCGTGTCCGATTTCGATTTCGCCGTCGCCCGGGGCGAGGCGGACCTCGCGCGCGGGAGCTCGAGGGGGCCGGCTTCGGACGGGCGGTTCGAATTTCTCCGGAGTCGTCGCCCGTTTCCGTCTGGCGTCTCGCGGGGCGCGGCTTGACCGCGGACATCGCCCGTTTCGAAAAGGACGGGTCGATCGAGGACGATCTCGCGCGGCGCGATTTCACGGCGAACGCGATCGCGCGGGACGTCGTCTCGGGGCGCCTCGTCGATCCTTTCGGCGGCCGGGCGGACATTCGCCGGAAACGAATCCGGATGATCGCGCCGGCCAACCTCGACGCCGACCCGATCCGGATCCTTCGCGCCTACCGCCTCGCCGCCGCGCTCGGATGGACGATCGCACCGCGGACCCGCTCGGCGATTGCGGCGACGATCCGCGACTCTGGCGGCCGAGGCGAAAGAGCGGATTCGCGGCGAGCTCGTGCGGCTCTTCGGCGCGCGGAGAGCCTCGCGGCCGATCGCCTGGGCCTCCCGCGACGGCGTTCTCGCGGCCTGTCTCGGCCTGCCGGCAGCCTCGCCGGCGGCGATCGCGCGGCTGCTCTCCCCGTTCGACGCGCCGCGCCTCGAAGAACGGCTGCGATTTCCCTTCCGTCTCGCGACGCTGATCTTTCGTTCCGGCGGCGCCTCGGAAAACGTCGGGGCAGACCTCGTGAACCGCGGCTTCTCGCGATCCGAGGCCTCCGCCGTCGCCACGGCAGCTCGCTTTCTCGCGGCCGCGTTCTCCGGCGAGATCGGCCCCGCGGGTCCTCTTCGAGTTTCGCGAACAGTGGAAGGACCTCCGGGTTCTCCTTCGCCTCGCGGCGAGAAACGCGAAAGAAGAGAAGAGGGCGCGCGCGCTCGCGGCTCGCGCCCGGCGGTGCGATTTCGGACCGGCGCCGGTCGACGGGCGGCGACATCGCCCGCTGGCTCGCGATTCCGCCGGGGCAACGCCTGGGCCGCGCGCTCGGTCACGCGGCTTTTCTGCATTTCACCGGGGAAGCGCGAACCCGCGCGGAGATCGAGCGGGCCGTGCGGTCGTTTGACGGGGCGCGGGCGGAGGAGTAATCTGCCCGGAAGGGAGGGGTGCGTGGATCTTTCCGAACTCCTCAAGTTCACCACAAAGAAAGGCGCGTCGGACCTGCACCTGAAGCCGATGCGGCCGCCGCTCCTGCGATTGAACGGGAAGATGGTCCCTCTCAAGACCGAACCGATGAGCCCGAAGGTCCTGGAAGAGATGCTCCTCCCGATCCTGACGCCCGTTCAGCGCGAGAGGCTCGGAGCGCGACTTCTCCGTCGACATCGGGTACGGCCTTCAAGGCGTCGCGCGTTTCCGCTGCAACATTTTCACCCAGCGCGGGTCGTACGCGGCCGCGTTCCGCCGCATTCCCTTCACGCTTCCGACGATCGACGAGCTCGAGCTCCCGGAGGTGCTGAAGTCCTTCGCGCACCTCCCCGGCGGCCTCGTCATCGTCACGGGCCCGACCGGCTCGGGAAAATCGACGACGCTCGCCGCGATCATGCGCGAGATCACCGAGAAGCGCCCGGTTCACATCGTGACGATCGAGGACCCGATCGAGTATCTCCTCTCCGACGGCCTCGCCGCGGTGTCGCAGCGGGAAGTGGGCACCGACACGCCCTCGTTCCACGAGGCGCTGCGAAACATGATGCGGCAGGATCCGGACGTCATCATGGTCGGCGAGATGCGCGACTGGGAGACTATGCAGACGGCGATCACCGCGGCGGAGACGGGTCACCTCGTCTTCTCGACCCTCCACACGAACAACGCGGCGCAGTCCATCGACCGCCTGATCGACTCCTGTCCGGGTAGCCTCCAGAAACAGGTGCGCGACCAGCTGGCGCTGGTGCTTCGCGCGATCGTTTCCATGAAGCTCGTCGAGCGCGCGGACGGCAAGGGCCTGACGGCCGTCGTGGAAATCATGATCAACTCGCCGAAGATCGCGAAGCAGGTCGAGCTCGGCGAGACGAAAGACATCCTGGACGAAATCGAGTCGTCGGTGGGCTACCGGATGCAATCGATGAACCAGTCGCTTCTCGCGCTTCTCGTTCACCAGAAGATCTCGTACGAGAAGGCAATGGAGATCTCGACCGACCCCGAGGACCTTTCGCTGAAGCTGCGCAAGCTGTTTCCGCAGATCGAGGAATCTTTCCGAGGAGGAAAAATGTCGTTCAACGATTTTTCCATCGTCACCGGGCTCATGGATACCCAGAAGCTCTACGACGAGCAGGAAGAGAAGTGGAAGATGCGGGTCGCCGAATTTCAGGAGGAAGTCGGCCGGCTTCGCCAGGAAGTCGAGGACCAGCGCCGGCTCATGGACGCGAAGACGAAGGGCTACGCGGACCTGGAAGCCGAGACCTCGCGGCTGCGCGGCGAGGCGGACCGGATCCAGAAGGACGCCGCCAGAAGATCGCGGCGCTCAACGACCGCATCAAGCAGCTCAACGCGCAGCTCGCCGACGTTGCGGGAGCCCGGAAAGCCACCGCGACCGAAGGGTTTTTCAAGAGGTAGGCGCTCGACGCCCGGTTACCCGCAAGGACAACCAGACCCGCAGCCTTTCCGGCCGCTATGGAAACGAGCGCCGTGAGTCCGTCAAATCGACAGTCCAACGTCGCCTTCGAGCACCGATGTCTTCAGCTGCGGGCGCTCTCCGCTCTTCCACAGCGCAGCCGTGTGTAAGACCCGATACCGGAGTGGCCCGCCGTCCGGTTTTTCGCTGCGCGTAATGGGGCGCGGGATGCAGACAAACTCGGTGCGCATCTCATCGGCCGACAATCGGACCTTCGCATAGCCGTGTCCTCCCAGATCGACGAACTCGAGGTGCGGAGCCAGATCCGGGTTGGACAGCGACCGGGCGCGCTTGCAGGTCGAAGCTCTTGGCATATTCGAGGCACGAACGGACGCCGTGCTTCAGCAGCATGTTGTAAGGTCCAGTCCGGCTTCGCGCCGTCCCTGCCTGTCGGCGAGGAACAGAGGCTCGCAGCGGAGCGTCCTTCGGAAGATTGTGCTCATAGGCTTCCATGGGGCCGGGGCTGGTGAGTGACGCGCCGACGAAGCTCAAGCCGACCGGCTCGAACTTGCCGGGCGGAAGTTCCGCGGTCGCGTATCCGGCCCAGAAGCTGTGGCGATCGCCCGAGACGATGGCGAAGCCGGTGATCTTCGCGTCGCGCACGAGATCGTAGATCTCGGCGCGCTCTGCGTAGGCCGTGCCGTAGTCAGCGTGGGCCCATGGTTGCGTAACCGTCGTCTTTCGGCCACGACTCCTTGGTGAGACCCGGCGGCAGGTTCTGCGGGTCGGCGCGCTCATCGAGCGCGCCCTCCGAGTTGCGCCCAGATTTTCCACGTCGCGGTCGAGCTCTTGAGCTGGTCCTTGAACCACGCCTTCTGCTCCGCGCCGAGAATCGTTTGCGGCGGCGCGTTGCGTTGCGGATTGGGAACATGCGCATCGTTGAACGCTGACTTCCGCCGGCGGATTGCCGCCGTTGAAGGCACGCCCGCCGTCGAGAATCTGCATCATCGACTCAGGAGACATGTCCGATGAACTCGTCGCCGCCGAGCTTCGCGAGAGACGGGATCGCTGAAGCGGGTCGGCGCTCCGATAGCTGTGCTGGTCGGTGATGATCAGGTCGAGGTGCCGGCCGTAGCGGAAGCGCCCGGTAGCCCTTGAGGCTGTTGATCGCCGTCAGGTTGTTCGGCTCGACCCCCAGGCCATCGCTGTCCCACTTGTCGATCGGGACGTTCTTCACCGCGGGTGGATCGAAGCTGCTCGAGCGATCCGCTTGGCGGCAGACGCGAGCGGGAGATATTCGAACCAGGCCTGATTCGCCGCGACCTTGACGGTCTGGCCCGGGACTCGAACTTCGGCGTCTTGACGATGCTTTGCCAGCCCTGCCACGAGAATTCGTGGTTGTCCCAGATGGCGACGAACGGCCAGCGCGCGCGAGCGTCCTGGAGGTCGGGGTCGGCGAGATAGCCTTTGTAGACGGCCCGGTAGCCATCGACGGTCAGCGGGATGTGGAAGTTGCCGACCTTTTGGCTGTCTCGTCGGATAACCGCGCGACCTCGTAGATCGTGCGGTCGTAGCGCGTCTTCACCTCGTCGGGATACTCGACCACCTCGTAGATGAAATCGCCGAGGTGCAGGACGAAATCGAGCTGCTCGGCGGCGGGAGCGCGTTCGTCTTCGTAGATCATCCGGCGATAGGCGTTGAGCTTGCCCTCGTTGACATCCTGACAGCTCACGAACGCGAAGTTCACGGGGCGCGGATCGTTGGGCAACGGCGCCGTGATCGTGCGGCCGACCCGGCTGCCGTTGCCGTCGGCGTCGGTAAACCGATACCAGTAAGTGCGCGCCGGCTTGAGTCCGCCGATCAGAACGCGCGCGGTCCAGTCCGCGACGCTCGAGACCGGCGCCTGCGCGTGCGCAATGACTCGGCGGAATGCCTCATCCTCGGCGACCTCGACGGTCAGGAGCTGGCGCGTGCCCTCGGCAAACGGACGCCTCGTCCACAGGATGACGCTGTGCGGATCGGGATCGCCCGAGGCGACCCCTTGGGGATAGAGATCACGCCGCTCACGCCAGTGGACACGCGAACCTCGAGCCGGCCCGACCCACGCGAGCGAAGCACCCATTGCGGCTGCAGATTTGAGAAAGGATCGGCGGCTGATCTTCATCGTCTCACTCCGTCCGGGCGAACGCCCGCCAGAACAGGTACGTACTCTACGCTCGTAAGTTGGGGCGTTGCTGTCAGAATCCTGCGATGATAGCCTAGCTAATCCTCCGAGATGGCAGTCGTGAAGCTGTGTGGGGCCGAACGGAAGTCACACGTTATTCAGCCCGGGTGAAGGGCGGACTCAAGCGCGCTTGGAGCAGACGTGAGACATCGCGAGGGGCTCGGCAGGGCGGCTGACTGGCAGCGCGAACCAATGCTTGTCGGGGTGCTCATATGCGAACTCGAGAGCCTTCTTGTGGTCGATGTCGTGGGCGAGCGGCGTATGGCATATGACCGGCCACAGCTCCTCAGATGGAGTAGCGCTTGGTCAGGCGGCGGCATGCGGAATGAGCCTCGGAATGCCGGCGTCTACGCGCCAATTTCTGTGGATGAGTACCGCCGCCGAGGTCTTTCCAACCAGGTGCGTCTTGAAGGCCTTCGAGAATGCGGCGCCATCGTGTTAGCTCGCGAACGCCTCGACACAGCTGGTCTCCAGGAGCGACGAGGCTTTCATGGCCTTCATGCGTACGCAAGAAGGCCTCGCCGAAGAATGCCTCGAACGAACTTCTTCAGTGGAGTCGAGAAACGCCAGGAGCGCGGCTTGCGTCGGATGTGTCGATGATCAAAGGACCAAGCGGTATCCCATGAGCCGCCTTTTCCGAACTTGACCAGCGCGGGACGAGAACTGGAAACGCTGGATGACGATGCATCAAGAGGCTAACGGTGCGGCTTCAGCGTCGAGACCGCAGGCCGAAGCCCTGGCCCGCTGGCCGGGAGCCTTGGCGGAGGCAGTCACGCCCGAGGAACCAAGTTTCTCAATCTGCTCCTCAGCGATCTCCAGGGAAGAAAGTAGTTGGATCGTTACGGGAGGCTCTGGCACGCCCGCAGTTCGGCATGTTCCCAGCTGGCGCGAATTGCGCCCGGGGTTGGTGGCTGTCGCTACCCGCTGGCCGCGGGGAGCCCTGTCCCCTTGAGCAGATCCTTGATGACGAGCGCCGTCTCTTCCTTGCCCGGCACGCAGAGGTTCGGGTCCTTCTCCGTCCCCGCGGCGATCGCCGCCGCGTAGCCCTCGCAGTCGTAGCCGCACGCGGTGCAGTCGGTCTGCGCCATCGCCGCGTAGAGCTTCGTCTTCAGGTCGCCGGCCTTGGCCATTTCCATCCGCTTCGGGAGCGGAATCGTTTCGTCGTGGAACGCGGGGGCTTCCGTCTTGACGGCCGGTTTCGCCTTGACCTCGTCCGTTTTTCCGGTGTTCAGCCAGAACCCGAACGAAAGGCAGCTCGGGCAGATGAACTTGTAGTCCCACTGCATCGGCATGTGCTTCGCCGGCGTGCGGTACACGACGAGCGCCTGAAAGTCCTGCGGGCAGGCCGGGTTCTCCAGCTCCTGCGCGTCGGTGACCATCGCCTTGAGGTGCCCCATCGAGAACTGGATCTGCTTCGGCTTCTGGTTGAACCGATACATCTTCCCTTTCGGGGAAACCATCACGACCTGGGGATTGAACGTCCGTTCGACGTAGAACGCGCGCATCGGCTCGCCCGAATCCGGATCGAGCACCGGGTTCTGGCTCCAGAATCCCGCGACGAGGCGGCTCTGATCTTCGAGCGAAAGTTTCATGCGCCGGGATTTTAGCAAAAGTTCAGGCCGGGCGGACAAAAGGATTTCCGCGCATTTCGCGCCCCACGGTCGTCTCCGCCCCGTGGCCCGGAATCACGCGCAGGGTCTCCGGAAGCGAATAGAGCTTTCGGCGAATCGAGGCTTCGATCGTCTCGAAGGAGCCTCCCCACAGATCCGTGCGGCCGATCGAATCGCGAAAGAGCGTGTCGCCCGAAAACAGGGCCGGCTCCGCGCCTTCGAGCAGGAAGCACGTGGACCCGGGCGAGTGGCCGGGCGTGTGCACGGCGCGGATTCGCGATTCTCCGAACTCGAAGGTTTCCCCGTCCGCGATCCATCGGTTCACGGCGGGAGGAGAGCCAAAGGAGAAACCGAACATTCGGCCTTGCTCCGGCAGCTGCTCGTAGAGGAATCGGTCGTCCGGGTGCAGGCAGACGGGCGCGCCGGTCGCCTCCTGGACGCCGCCGGCCGCGCCGATGTGGTCGAAATGCGCATGGGTGTGGAGCAGAAAGACGGCGGTCGCGCCCGCTTGCCGGAGCGCTTCGAGGATCTTCGGGGCCTCGTCGCCCGGGTCGACGACGACGGCCTCGCCCGTGGGCTCGTCGAGGACGATCGAACAGTTGCACGCGAGGGGCCCGACCGGGATCGTTGCGGCGATGCGCGTCATCTGCCGGTCGTTTCCTTACCGGATGACGGGCACGACGGTTTCCACGTCGTGCCGCTCTTTCCGCTGCGCATCCGCCCACACCTTTTCGGCCGAGCCGAGGTTGATCTGAACCGCCCACTCGTCGTTGCCCGGGTCGCGCCTTTCGGAGGCGAAGAGCTTGCGCCGAGACCGCGGGGTGAAGATTTCCCACCGGATGTAGCCGAAATCCGCGACGTCCCCCCGGACGCAGAAGGCGGGGATCCGCTCTCCCGCTTCGATCGGGGCCTCCCGGACAGTGACGGGGCGAAACCCGTTCGCCTCGAGCCGCGCGAGGAAATCCGCCGTCACGTCCCTGCCGTCGAGAAAGAGGCGGTGCCGGCCGCGCGCGACGCCCCGGCCGAGGACGAGGTCGTCGAGCGCGTCGTCGAGGGCCCGGTCTCCCGCCGTTTCCTTCACGGGATCATTCTAGCGTCCCGTTCGGGGCCCGTGCGGTGGGTTAGACTCCCGCCGTGAATCCCGCGGACATCGTTCTCCTCCGCTTCCCGCTCGCGCTCTGGGTGGGCGGCGCGGCGTTTTCCGCCGTCGCCGCGCCGGCGATTTTCCGCGAGATCGCGTCGCGCGACCTCGCGGGGAAGGTCTTCGGCGAAGTCCTCAAGCGGCTCGAAGGGCTCTTCCACGTTCTTTCGGTCGTCCTCGTCATCGGCGTTTTCTCGGCGGTCGGCCGCGAGGGACGCATCGCGGGCCGGGCCGCGGGAACCGCGATCGGGATCTTTCTCGCGATCGCGACGAACGTGTACGCGTCGATGGTGCTCCGTCCCCGCATGGCGTACTACCGCGCGCAGGCAGGCTCGTTCGACGATTCGCCCGAAGACGGCCCGTGGAGACGGAAGTTCCAGGCCCTTCACCGGAGGTCGACGCGCGTCGCGATGCTGGGGCTCCTCTCCGCGGCCACCGCCCTCTTCTTCGCGCCATGAGAATCGACCTGCGCTCCGACACGGTCACGAAGCCGTCCTCCCGGATGCGCGAGGCGATGGCGAGCGCGGACGTCGGCGACGACGTCTACGGCGAGGACCCGACGGTCCGCCGGCTCGAGGAGACGACGGCGGAGCTCCTCGGACGGGAGGCGGCGCTGTTCGTCCCGACCGGGTCGATGGGAAACCAGATCTGCGCCCGACTGCTCGCGGCGCCGGCCACGGAAGTGATCGTCGAGGGGAGGGCCCACATCTACAACGCGGAGATGGCCGCGATGTCGGCCCTCTCGGGCCTCCTCCCCCGCCCGATCTCGACGCCCGACGGCATCCTGACGACCGGGCTCGTCGAGTCCATGATCCAGGACAGCTCCCTGCGACCCCGGACCTCGCTCCTTTGCCTGGAGAACACCCAGAACTTCTGGGGCGGGAAGATCCTTCCCCCGGCTGCCCAGGACAAGCTCGTCGCGCTCTCCCGCCGCCGGAATCTTGCCGTCCATCTCGACGGGTCTCGGATCTGGAACGCGGCGGCGGCGCTCGAAATGTCCGAAAAGACGCTCGCCGAAGGAGTCGACTCGATCAACGTTTGTTTTTCGAAGGGGCTCGGCGCTCCCGTCGGCTCGGCGATCGCGGGAACGGCCGGGTTCATCGCCGAGGCCCGCCGGGCGAGGAAGCTGTTCGGAGGGGGGATGCGGCAGGCGGGGGTTCTCGCCGCCGCGGCGCTCGTTTCCCTCGAGAACCGGGGGCGTATTTCCGACGACCATCGAAATGCGCGGAGGCTCGCGGACGGTCTCGCGTCGATCCCCGGCGTCGAGCTCCCCTACGGCGTCGAAACGAACATCGTCATCTTCCGTGTCGCCGGGCTCGCGTCGGACTGGATCGCGAAATTCCGCCAAAGGGACATCCTGTGCGGCCCGGCGCTCTCGCCCGACGAAGTGCGAATGGTCACGCACCTCGACGTCGCCGAGGCCGACATGGGACGGGCCGTCACCGCCGCCCGGGAGATCGCCTCGGAGGCGTCGTGAGCGGGGTTCGGCGCGTTTTTCTCCTGCTGCCGATTCTGGCCGTTGCGGCCGCCGGAGGCTCCGGATGCAAGGCCAGGGACGCCGCATGGGCCCGCCCGCTTCGGAACACGACGTTCGAGAGGTCCGAAGCCCGAAGGGAACGCGGCCGATACCTCGCCGAAGGGGTCCTTCAGTGCTTCAACTGTCACTCGGACCGAGATTCCGCCCGGCCGGGCGCGCCGCCGGTCGAGGAAAAGAAGGGCGCCGGCCATGTCTGGTACGACGAACCCGGCGCCCGCCTCGTTTCGCCGAACATCACTCCGGATGCCGAGACGGGAGCCGGCAGGTGGACGGACGACATGCTCGCGCGGGCGATACGCGAAGGGGTGGGCCACGACGGGCGGCCCCTCCATCCCCAGATGTGGTACGACGCCTTCGGCTCGTTGTCCGACAGCGACGTCGCGGCCGTCGTCGTCTACCTCCGCTCGATTCCACCGGTGAAGAATCGGCTCCCGCCGACTCTCCTGAAGGCGGGAAGAGCAGCCATCATCGAAGGGCACCCTCCGACCCCTGACATCCCCGGTGCCGGCCCCTGACGTTTCGACTCCGGTAAAACGCGGCCGATACCTCACCCAGGTCGCCAATTGCCAGGGATGTCACACGGCCTGGGAAGCGCCCTTGAACCCGGGCCGTTTCGGGGGCGGGAATTTCGTCGAATCGACGATCGGGGGAAAGAAGCTCGCGAAGTTCAGCCGCAACCTCACTTCGGATTCCACGGGGATTCCCTATTACGACGACGCCCTGTTCATCGAGGCGATGCGGACGGGCAAGGTTCGCACGCGCGAGCTCTCGCCCCTGATGCCGTGGACCGTATTCCGGAACATGACCGACGACGACCTGAAGGCGGTGCGCGCCTACTTGAGGAGCCTTCTTCCCGTGCGGCATCTGATCGACCCCGACGAGCCGGAAGGGCTCTGCCCCGTCTGCGGCCAGAAACACGGAGCAGGGAAACTCAACGCCGCGAAGGAGAGCCGGGCGATCCGATCGACCCGAAAGCGATCGACGGCTGCGAGGGCGAGTATCGGTTCTCCGACGCGCCACCGATCGTGCTCGTTCGCGAGAACGGCAGGCTCTTCGCCCGGACAGGCAACCAGAAAGACGAGCTCTTCACGGAAGACAATCGACTCTTCTTCACGAAGACCGCGCCCGACGTGATTGAATTCGTCCGCGACCGAAGGCGGGCGCGTCACGAAAATCGTCGACCGGGCTTTCGACGACGACGTCGGGATGAAAGTCAGTCCCTCGTCTTCGCGATGAGGTCGATCTCGAGACGCGCTCCCGCGGGAAGCTCCGCGACGGCAACGGTCGAGCGCGCCGGCCGGTGGGAGCCGAAGCGCCGCGCATAGACCTCGTTCATCTTCGCGAAGTCGGACATCCGCAGGAGGAACACCGTCGTCTTCACGACGTCGGCGAACGTGAGCTTCGCCTCTTCCAGCACCGCCTGGAGGTTGTCGAAGACGCGCTCCGCCTGGACGTCGATGTCGCCCTCGACGAGCTTCATCGTGGCCGGATCGAGGGGAATCTGGCCGGCCGTGAACAGGAATCCTCCGGAGTGGACCGCCTGCGAGTAGGGACCGATCGCCTTCGGCGCCCTGTCGGTCGATACGGGTTTCATGGAGCTCCTTTCGTCTCGTCTTTTGCCTCGTCTTTTATTTCTTCAATCGCCGCCACGTAAGGAAGGTTTCGGTGAGCCTCGGCCAGGTCCAGACCGTAGCCGACGACGAACCGGTCTTCGATCTCGAAACCGAGGTAGTCCACGGGCACCGGCTCCGCGCCCGCGACTCGCTTGCGCAGAAGAGCGCAGACCTTCAGCGACCTCGGGTTGCGCGCGCGCAGGAGCTCGAGGATCTTCCGAAGGGTTCTTCCGGAATCGACGATGTCTTCCACCACGATCACATCCCGGCCCGCGATGTCCTCCGGCAGGTCGCCGACGAGCCGAACCTCTCCCGAGGAACGGGTGCTCGACCCGTACGAAGAGACTCGGAGGAAATCCAGCGTGATCGGCGCCCGGATTCTCCGCGCGAGGTCGCACAGAAAGAAGATCGACCCCTTGAGAACGCCGACGAGAAGGGCGGCCCGGCCGCCGAGATCCCGGTCGATCGCTCCCGCCAGTCGCTCCACGCCCTCGCGAACGGCGCTTTCTTCGAGGATCACCTCTGAAATCTGATGACCCACACCTCGTCCTTGTCCTAAAATGAGCGGGAATTCATGCTCGTATCCGAACTTCAGACTCTGCATGGAGCGTATATCCGGCTGACGGAGAAATTCAAGGCGCTGTGGACTTTCCACCAGTTCCTCAAAGGAGTTCACAAGAATTTTCTCGCCGATGCTCCGACCTATGAGGTCGATTTCAATTCTCTCTACGAGCAGCTGCGCAAAGTCTCCGGAGAAATCTCCACCGGATCGACTTCCGTCCGGGACGACATCGACCGCGTCGAGACCGAGCTCGCGCTCGTCTCTCGCAAGCTCCGGCTCGGAGACAAGGCCGTTTCGCCGTCGCTCGTCCGACGATTCTTCCAGCAGCTTCGCACCGAAGACGAGAAGATCGTCTACAACCTCCTCCGCTTCTACTTTTCGCAGCCCGAGATGGACGAGGACCTCGCCGACAAGATCGATTTTCTGGCGACCCTCGCCGCCACCCATCCCGCCGGGGAGGGCGTCGTTCCCCGGCCCCGGGCCGAGGTCGTCCGGATTTTCGAAGCCGTCGTGTCGCAGTGCTCCTGGCCGGCGACCGGAAACGACGAGGTCAACGCCCTCGTGGCCGCCATGGACGAGCTCGCCGACAACGTTTCGCGCGCCCGCAATTTCGAGGCCCTGACCTCGGAGAAGCTCGTCGAAAACATCCGAACCATGAAGCGCCGCCTCGGCCATGCCCTCGCGAACCCCCAGGTCCTCGCCTCCGTCGCGATCTGCAACGTCAAGACGAAGGACGTCTTCCGGAGGCGTCTCCAGGAGGAGAGGAACCGGATCCGCGAGGCCGGCGACCGAATCGCGAGCCTCGAGCAGGAGTTCGCCCGCACGGGGCGAAAGGACCTTCCCGATGAATTTCGGCGGTTCCGCGACAACCACGACGAGTTCCAGAGGCTCGCGGGCGAGTCCAACCTTCGAAGCGAGCACGTTCTCGCCGTGATGCGATCCATCACCGACGTTCTCGGAAAGTTCGATCTCGGCGAGATTGCCCTGGAGGAGATCGACGACGCGCTCGAGATCCCCGACGCCGGGCCGGACGAGGCCACGGAGCCGCCGGACGGCCTTCGGCATGCGATCCAGAAGATCCTCGCGGCCGTCGAGATGAGCGACGGTGGCTTCAAGGAGATCGCCAATCTCGGGCTGGAGTCCTGGGAGGTGCGTTCCGCGAAGGAGGCGATCGCGAACGCCGGGCGGCCGCCGTCCGAGCGGGACGAGCTTCTCCTGGAGGGCGCCGCGCTTCGGGGGAAAGCCGAGGAAGAGGCCGCCCGGTGGACCCAGAACAAGCGGATGGGCAACCCGCTGGGGGCCCTCCGGACGGAGGCGGAGGAGACGCTCGCTCTGGCCGGAGCGACCGACCACCGGTTCGCCGACATGATCCGGGACGCGGGGGACGGTTCGATGCCGGAGGAGATGGGCTCTCTCGTCCGCTCGCGCTTCCGGTTGCTTCGCGCCTACTCGACCCTCTGGCTCCTCAACGACGCCGAGAAGCGATAGCATCCCACCAACGAAAAATCCATGAAGAGGATACTGACCGTCTCGTCGGGCAAGGGGGGCGTCGGCAAAACGACGTTCGCGATCAATTTCGCGCTCGCCCTCTCGAAGGCGGGCCCGACGGTGCTCGTCGACCTCGACACGGGGACCTCGTCGATCCGCAACTCGATCGACGCGCCCGTGCCGCGCGACCTCTACCATTTCCTCAAAAAAGACGTGCCGCTGCGCGACTGCATCACGACGCTGACGCCAGATCTCGACCCGGAAGGCCATTTTCGCGACTTCGGATTCATCGCCGGCCCGAAGCACCTGATCGACGACGTGTCGAACTTCGGAGGGCCCGCGAAGGCGAAATTGATTTCCGCCATCAACCAGCTGCCGACGAAATACGTCGTTCTCGACATGAAAGCCGGGCTCGACCCGAATGTCATCGACTTCCTCCCGTATTCGAACTCCGGGATCCTCGTCTTCACGCCCCAGTTGCCGTCCGCCACGCTTGCGGCGTCCGACATCGTGAAGGCAATCCTCTTCCGCAAGCTCCGGATCCTTTTTTCCCCGGAGTCGCCCGTTTACCGCGATCTCGGGCCCGGATACCCGGAGATGGTGTCCGAGCTGCTCGACTCCGTCGAGGACGTCTACGACGAATCGATTTCGAACATCGACGCGTTTCTCGTCGACCTCGCCCAGAGCCTCGGGGACAACCCGATCCTCGGCCTCCTTCGGGACACCGTCGAATATTTTCGCGTGTATTACGTCCTGAATATGTTCAATGGAGTTCGGGAATCCTATGAAACGGCCGTGGCGCCGTTCGTCGAAAACCTCGTCGACAATGTTTCCTCCCGATTGAACCTGACAAATCTCGGATGGGTGCTCAAGAGCGACCGCATCCACGACGCGAATTGCCGCCGGCGGCCGATCCTCCTCGCCTCGGACGCCGTCGCCGGGCCGCGCGCGGCATCGGCCGTCGATCGCGAGGTGAGCGAGCTCGAGAAGCGTTTCCTTCACCTGAAGATCGACAAGCCGCCCCGGTCCGAGCGCCCCGTTCCCCTCCTCGCCGCCGACCCGAAACGCGCCCTCGCCGACCAGCTCGATTCGCTTCGGGCGATGTACGCGGATCAGAAAGAGTCGGGGGTGAAGGAGAATTTCGCCTACATCACGCAGCGTGCGCTTCACCTGATCGAGGGAGTGCGGGCCTCGGAGTTCGGTGAGACGAAGATCTGCCGGCCCGACGAGATCCTTTCCCATTTCTTCCCTCTTTGACTTCCCCTCCCATCGTTGATAAAAACCGCGTTCGGACCGCGCCGCGGAGTCAGGAGCATCATGAGCACTGTGGAAATCGTCAACCCGAAAAAGGTGACGGCGAAGAAGATCCTGAAAGACCTCACGGGTCCGGAGCTTCGGGACCTCGCGAAGGCGGAAGAGACGACCTCTTCCTACGGATCGCCGATCTACTTCACGACCGTCAAGAACCGCTCCGCGAAGAACACGTTCGTCGTCGAGAACGGTGTCCGCCTGGGGTCTTCCCAGAAGGGCATGAACCCGGAAAAGGCCCGCGACCTCGTGCGAAAGCTGCAGGAATCGATCGCCTCCCGGGTGATGATCCAGGTTGACCGCCGGATGGGAATGTCTCCCGAGGCGACCCTCCACTGCCGCCTTTTCGTTCCGGTCGAGTTCGCGCGCATCGCCTACATGTGGCACAACATGCTGTTCCCGATCGCCTCCTCGGGCGAGCCGGATTTCGTGTCGGTGTACGTCCCCGACTGGCCCGAGCGGATCATCTTTCTGGATCCGAACGAGGGGTACACGTACATCTGCGGCACGGATTACCCGGGAGAAGCGAAGAAATCGATGCTCCGCCAGGCGATGTACTGGATGAAGAAACGCGGAGGCCTCGGGCTCCACGCCGGGTCGAAGATCCTCCGCGTCGCCGGCCCGGACGGGCAGCTCCGCGACGTCGGATTTCTGCTGTTCGGGCTGTCGGGAACCGGAAAGACGACCCTCACGCTCCACGACCACGGCCTGGCTGCGCCCGAGAGGGTGATCATCAAGCAGGACGACGTCGTCCTGCTCGCGCCGGACGCGCAGGCCTTCGGCACCGAAGACGGCTTCTACATCAAGACCGAGGGTCTCGAACCCACCCAGCGGGTCCTGTGGGATGCCGCGATCTCCCCGACGGCCTGCTTCGAAAACGTCAAGATCCACGAGAACGGCGACATCGATTTCGTCGACACGACGCTCACTTCCAACGGCCGGGGCGTCGTTCTGCGAAAGTTCATCCACGGCACGGACGACGGAATCGACCTGCCGAGGGTTCACAAGATCATCTTCATCACGCGCCGAAACGACGTCGTCCCGGTCGTCGCGAAACTCACCCCGCAGCAGGGAGCCGCGTTCTTCATGCTCGGAGAATCGATCGAAACGTCCGCGGGCGACCCCACGAAAGCCGGCCAGGCGAAGCGGGAGGTCGGGACCAACCCCTTCATCGTCGGCCCCGAGGCCGAGGAGGGAAATCGCATTCTGAAGTTCCTCTCCGAGAACCCCGACATGGAGGCGTACATCCTGAACACCGGCTCCGTCGGGGCGGCGGACGGAACCGCCGGCGAGAAGATCTCGATTCGCGTTTCGACCGAGATCATGAAGCAAATCGCGAAGGACGGCATTTCCTGGCAGCCGGACCCCGACTGGGGATATGCCGTGCCCCGGGAGGTCCCCGGCGTCGACCTCTCGAAATACGATCCCCGGGCGCACTATTCGCCGGAGGAGTACGCCTCCCGCGTCGCGAAGCTCCGGGCCGAGCGCGAAGCCTGGCTCGCCCAGTTTCCCGGGCTCGATCCTTCGATTCCGAACGCCATCCGGCCGGTGCGCGGATAACGTCCGTGGAGAAAACGATCGAGAGCGAACACCGGTTCCACGAAGGGCTCGAGGACGTCGTCGCGGCCGAGTCCGCGATCTGCTACATCGACGGCAAACGCGGCGTTCTCTCGTACCGCGGGTACGACATTCACGACCTCGCCGAGAATTCCTCGTTCGAGGAGACGTGTTTCCTCCTCTGGGAGGGACGGCTCCCGACGAAGGCGGAGGTCGCTGCCCTTCGAATTGGCCTCGGGAACGAGCGGGAAGTCTCTCCAGAGATCCTGACGCTGACCCGGGATTTCCTGAAACACGGGATGATTCCCATGGACGCGCTGCGCACGGCCGTTTCGGCCCTCTGCGAGACGGACCCCGACGTCGCTTCGAACGACCCGGCGGCGAACCGGCGCAAGGCTCAGCGCCTTACCGCGAAGATGTCCACGCTCGTCGCGGCCATTCATCGCTTTCGAGAGAACCAGGACCCGGTGAGCCCCAACCCCGGCCGAGGCCATGCCGAGGACTTCCTCGCGATGCTCAACGGCAGCGCGCCCTCCGCGGAGATGACCCGCGCTTTCGACATGGCGCTCGTCCTCCACGCCGACCACGAGCTGAACGCTTCGACGTTCGCCGCCCGCGTCACCGCCGCGACCCTCTCCGACATGCATTCGGCCGTCGTCTCGGCCATCGGAACGCTCAAGGGCCCCCTCCACGGCGGCGCCAACGAGGCCGTAATGGGGATGCTGATCGAAATCGGCGACCTGTCGCGCGTGGACGACTACATCCACCAGTTGCTCGCCGCCCACAAGAAAGTAATGGGGTTCGGCCACCGGGTCTACACGACCGAAGACCCCCGGGCCACACACCTGCGCCAGATGTCCCAGCACCTCGCCGAGTCGTCCGGGGTCAGCAAGTGGTACGACATGTCCCGCCGCATCGAAACGATCATCAATCAGGAAAAGCGCCTGAACTGCAACGTGGACTTCTATTCGGCTTCGACGTACTACATGCTCGGGATTCCGCCGGACCTCTACACGCCGATCTTCGCGCTGTCGCGCTGCGCCGGGTGGACGGCCCATGTCATGGAACAGCACCAGAGCAACCGGCTGATCCGCCCCCGCGCGGACTACATCGGCCCGGCGTATCCCCAGAAGTACGTCCCCCTCGACTCCCGGGGATGATTCCGGCCCGCGGCTACTCGCCCAGGTAGGCTTCCTTCACCTTCGGATTCGTCGCGATCTCCGCGGAGGGGCCGGAGAGGGTGACGGTCCCCGTCTCGAGGACGTAGGCGCGATGGCTGTGCTTGAGCGCGGCGTTCGCGTTCTGCTCGACGAGGAGCACGGAAGCGCCTTCCCGATTGATCGTCTCGATCGCTTCGAAAATCGTGTGCACGAGGATCGGCGCCAGGCCCAGCGAAGGCTCGTCGAGCAACAGCACCTCCGGGTGCGACATCAGGGCGCGACCGATCGCGAGCATCTGCTGCTCTCCCCCGGACAGAGTCCCCGCCCGCTGGCGGATCCGCTCCTTCAGCCGGGGAAAGACCGCGAGGACGCGGTCGAAATCCGAGGAGATCCGCGACGCGTCGCGGCGGGAGTACGCGCCCAGCTCCAGGTTTTCCCGGACGGTGAGGTTCGCAAAAATCGCGCGCCCCTCGGGAACGAGGGTCATCCGGTCGCGAACGATCTTGTAGGTCGGCGTCCCGACGATCGAGCGGTCCCGGTAACGGATCGCGCCGGAGACCGGCGGAACGAGCCCCATGATCGCCCGCAGCGTCGTGGACTTCCCGGCGCCGTTGGCGCCGATCAAGGTGACGATCTCCCCCTTTTCGAGGGTCAGGGAGATTCCCCGGACGGCCGACACGGCGCCGTAGCGAACCTGGAGATCTTCCACCTCGAGGATCATGCGCCTCCCAGGTACGCCTCGATCGTTCGCGGGTCCCGCTGAACCTCGGCCGGCGTACCGAGGCAGATCGTCGACCCGTAGTCCACGACGTGGACCTTCTCGCAGACCCCCATGACGACCTTCATGTTGTGCTCGACGAGGAAGATGGCCATCTGGAACTGGTCGCGGAGCCAGCGGATCAGGTCCATCAGCTCGTGCGACTCGTGCGGGTTCATCCCGGCGGCTGGCTCGTCGAGGCAAAGGAGCCTCGGCCGGGTCGCCATCGCCCGAGCGATCTCGAGGCGCCGCTGGCTTCCGTAGGGCAGGTTCCGCGCCGTCTCGCCGGCCAGGTGGTCGAGCTTGAAGACCCGAAGGAGCTCGAGGGATTCCCGCTCGATTCGCTCCTCCTCCCGCACGTACATGGGACCCCGCACGATCGACGAGAGGATCGACGCCTTCTGGCGGCGCGCGAAACCCACCTTGACGTTGTCGATGACCGTCAGGTTCGCGAAGAGCCGGATGTTCTGAAACGTCCGGGCGATGCCGTCTTCGGTGATCTTCCAGGATTTCTCGCCGTCGATTCGGCGCCCGCCGAAAAGAATCTCTCCGGCGGTTGGCTTGTAGACCCCCGTGATCATGTTGAAAATCGTCGTCTTGCCGGCGCCGTTCGGCCCAATCAGCCCGTACAACGCTTTCTCCTCGATCGCGAGATCGAAGTCCTTGACGGCCGTCAGGCCTCCGAACCGCATCGTCACCGAATGGGCTTCGAGGAGCGCCATCGGCGTTTAGGCTCCGGCTCCCGGACGGCTCGGCGGCGCCGCGTCCCGCCGTTTTCGCCCGAAGAGCTCGCGATGGCCCATCAGGCCCTGCGGGCGAAAGATCATGATGAGGATCAGGAGCAGGGAGAAGACCACCATCCGGTATTGTTCCGCCGCGCGCAGGCCTTCCGTCAGGCCGATGTACAGCACGGCTCCCACGACCGACCCGGTGATCGACCCCAGCCCGCCGATCACGATCATGATGATGATCTCGATCGACTTCAGGAACGTGAACGAATTCGTGTGAACGTACATGAGATAGTGGGCGAAGAGGCCGCCGGCGACGCCCGCCATCGCGCTCGAGATCACGAACGAGATCACTTTCGTGCGCGTCGTGTCGACGCCCATCGCCTCGGCGGCGATCTCGTCCTCCCGCACGGCGAGGAGAGTGCGGCCGAATGAAGAATTGACGAGACGCGACACGAGCACGATCGAGGCGACCGCGAAGAAATACACCCACCCGAAGCTCGCGTACTTGGGAATGCCGCCGAGCCCGCGGGCCCCCCCGACGGCGTCGATGTTCAGGATGAAAACCCGGATGATCTCGCCGAACCCCAGCGTCACGATCGCGAGGTAATCGCCCCGCAGCCGGAGCGACGGGACGCCGACGAGAAACCCCGCGATCGACGCGCACACCGCGCCCACCGCGAGCACGATCAGGAGAACGACAGCCCCCCGGCCGGCGGGCGGCAGGAACGAGAAGGCCTGTTCGATCCGGGCGCCGAACGTGACCGAGACGAACGCCGACGTGTACGCGCCGATCGCCATGAAGCCCGCATGCCCGATCGAGAACTGCCCCGTGAATCCGTTGATGAGGTTCAGGGACACCGCCAGGATGATGTTGATCCCGGCGAGCGTGAGCACCTGGAGGACGTAGGGCGAAATTCGGGCGGCGGCGACGATCCGGCCGGAGAGCAGCGCGTCGACGAACCAGATCGAGACTCCCGCGATCGCGAGCGCGAGAAAGCGTCGCGTCACACTTTTTCCTTTTCCACCCGTCCAAGGATTCCCTGGGGCCGGAAAAGGAGGATCGCGATCAGGATCGCGAACGCGATCGCGTCACGGTACGTCGGCGACAGGTAGCCGACCGTGAAGACCTCGGCCATGCCGATGATCAAGCCGCCGAGCAGAGCGCCAGGGACGTTGCCGATCCCGCCGAGGACGGCCGCGACGAACGCCTTGAGGCCGCTCAGTATCCCCATCAGGGGATCGACCTTGGGAATCGCCATCGCGACGAGGACTCCCGCCGCGGCCGCGAATGCGGAGCCGAGCGCGAACGTGATCGCGATGATCCGGTCGGTCGACACGCCCATGAGCTTCGCGGCGTCGAGGTTGAACGAAACGGCGCGCATCGCCTTTCCCGTCTTCGTGGCCTGGATGAAGAAGAGGAGGATCAGCGTGAGAACGAGAGAGACGACGAAGACCGTCAATTGCTCCGACGTGAGCCGGACGGAGCCCACGTTGAATTCCCGATGGGGCGCGTTGGACGGAAAGAACTTGGGATCCGCGCCGAAGAGAATCTGGCCCCCGTTTTCGAGCAGGAGCGACACGCCGATCGCCGTGATGAGAGACGTCATCTTGGCGGCCCGGCGCACCGGCCGATAGGCGAAACGCTCGATCACGATCCCGAGGACCGCGCACACCGCCATCGAAAGGATCATGATCCCGAGGGCCCTCGGGTACGACGGCGTCTCGCCGCGAAAACGCGACGACGCGTAGTACCCGACATACGCGCCGACCATGTAGACGTCCCCGTGCGCGAAGTTGATCAGGCGAAGAATGCCGTACACCATGGTGTAACCGAGGGCGATCAGCGCATAGATCGACCCCAGCGACAACCCGTTGACGAGTTGCTGGAAGAACGTGCTCACGCGCCGGGTTCGATCCGTTCCTGGAAGACTTTCTTACCGTCCTGGACCTTCAGGATGACGACCGGCTTCACGGCGTTGCGTTCCGCGTCGATCGTGATCGAGCCCGTGACGCCGGCGAAACCCTTCGTCGCGACGAGCGCGTCCCGGACTTTGGAGGGCTCGGCGCTGTTGGCGCGCGTAACGGCGTCAGCGTAAATCCGGGCGGCGTCATAGCCGAGAGCCGCGAGGGCGTCGGGAATGGCGCCGTATTTCGCCTTGTAGTCGGCGACGAACTTCTGAACCGCCGGGGCCGGGTCGTCCACCGAATAATGGTTCGAGAAGAAACATCCGTTCAGGGCCTTGCCGCCGATTTCCCAGAGCCGCGGGGAATCCCATCCGTCGCCGCCGGAAAGCGGAACCGTGATTCCGAGGTCGCGCGCCTGGCGAGCGATCGTGCCGACCTCGGTGTAGTAGCCGGGCACGTAGATGATTTCCGGGTTGGCCGACTTGAGCTGAGTCAACTGCGCGCGAAAATCGGAATCGCCTTCGGAGTACGACTGCTCCGCGACGATTTCGCCGCCGTACTCCTTGAATTTCTGCATGAAGACGAGACGCAGGCCCACCGAGTAGTCGTTGCGCACGTCGTAGAGAATCGCCGCCTTTTTCAGCTTGAGGGACTTCGCCGCGAACTTGGCGTCGGCCTCGCCCTGCTGGATGTCGGTGAAGCACACCCGGAAAATGTAGTCTCCGACCTGCGTGACCTTGGGATTCGTCGACGAGGGCGTGATCATCGGGATCTTCGCCCCCTGGCAGATCGGGGCCGCGGCCAGCGAGCGCGACGAGGCGACTTCCCCGAGCACGGCCTGAACGCTGTTCTGATTGATGAGCTTCGTCACCGCCGTGGCGGCCTCTTCGGGTTTGGACTGGTCGTCCTCGACGATCAGCTTGACCTGCTTGCCGAGAAGGCCCCCGGCCTGGTTGATCTCCGCGAAAGCCATCTCGCTGCCGTTTTTCGTCGACTGGCCGAAGGTGGCGGTGTTGCCCGTCAGCGACCCGTATTCGCCCACCACGATTTCCTTGGAATTGCCGCCCGGCGCACAGCCCGCGGCGACGAGAGCCGCAACCGCCGCCAGGAGCCCCGTCAGAGTTCGAATTCTCATGGTTTCCGATCCTCCTCAAACTGGTTTATGCAAAAACGGGCTATTATTTCTTCGGTCTCCGGAAAAGTCAAAAAGCTAGAATCGAGAGGTTGATGAATCAGGGGCTTCCGATCGTCCGGCCGCGCAGCGCCCATCCGATTTCGCGGGACGCGATCGACCCCGACGCGTTGAAGGTGCTCTACCGCCTGAAGAGCAGCGGATACCGGGCCTATCTCGTCGGGGGAAGCGTTCGAGACCTCATGCTGGGCCGATCCCCGAAGGATTTCGACATCGGCACGGATGCCCGCCCCGAAGACGTCCGGTCGCTCTTCCGCAACAGCCGCCTCATCGGGCGCCGCTTTCGTCTCGCCCACATCCTGTTCCGGGGAGGGAAGATCATCGAAGTCGCGACGTTTCGCGGGCGCCCGGCGCCGGCGGAGGACCCCGAAGCCGACCTTCTCGTGACCTCCGACAACACCTACGGAACGCCCGAGGAAGACGCCGAGAGGCGCGACTTCACGGTCAACGGCCTGTTCTACGACATCGCCGATTTCTCCGTCATCGACTACGTCGGCGGCCTGGCCGACCTGGAGGCCGGCCTGATCCGGGCGATCGGAGACCCGGACGTTCGGTTCCGGGAGGATCCCGTTCGCATGCTCCGCGCGGCGGAGTTCGCGAGCCGCCTCTCGTTTGCGATCACGCCGCTGGATTACGAGGCGATTCTTCGCCACCGGAAGGACCTCGTCCGTTCCGCCACCCCGCGGGTCACCGAGGAGCTGACGGGAATGCTCCGCGGCGGCCATGCGCTGCCGACGTTCCTCCTGTTGCGCGAGATGGGCCTGCTCGACGTCATCCTGCCCGACCTCTCCGCGGAGCTCCGGCGGATCGACCCCGAACACCCCGGCGGAACCGGCCACTATTTCTGGACGCTCCTCGAGGTTCTCGACGCCGAGAGGCGCCACGGGCGATCGTTCGACGACGCCGTCTATTTCTCGCTGCTCGCCCTGCCGTTGCTTCGGGCCGAGCTGCGGCGCGCCCGTCCCGCGGGCCCCGCGGAGCCGGGACTCGTCATCGCGAAAGCCAACGAAGTGGTCGAGCCCCTCGCGGCCAGCCTCGCGGCGCCGAACGCCCTCGTCCACGCGGTCAAGTCCATCCTGTTCGCCCAGACGAAGCTCGAGCAGAGGCCCGAATGGAAGGCGTCCACCCGGAGATTCCTGTTTCACCCCGATTTCCTTCCCGCGCTCGACCTCTTCGACCTGCGCTCCATGGCTCGAGGGCGCGATGTCACCCCGGTGCGGGAATGGCGCAATCTTCACCAGCGCGTGCACGAGGCCGGGCACACATTTTCCGCGCCTACCGCTCCCGCGGCGCCCGCGGCGCCCGCCGCCGAAGGCCATCCGCCCCGGGCGCGCCGCGGTCGAAGACGAAAACGCCGCCCTCCCGTCTGAAATGGATTGATTCCCCCTTACCGATCGTCTATAAGGCGATTGATTCACGAGGAGTGCAAATGTTTGTCGCCAAAAAAGTTTTCCTGACGAAGGGTGTGGGCCGCCATCGGGAGAAGCTCACTTCTTTCGAAATGGCGCTCCGGGACGCGGGGATCGCCGACCAGAATCTCGTTCGGGTGTCGTCGATCTTCCCTCCCCACTGCAAGATCGTTTCCCGGAAGGAGGGGTCGAAGAAGCTGAAGTCCGGCGCCGTGACGTTCGTCGTGATGAGCGAGAACGCCACGAACGAGCCGCACCGGCTCATCGCCGCGTCGGTCGGCGTCGCGATCCCGAAGAACTCGGACACCTACGGCTATCTCTCCGAGCACCATTCCTACGGGCAGACGGAAAAGGTCGCCGGCGACTACGCCGAAGATCTCGCGGCCGGCATGCTCGCAACGACGCTCGGCGTCGAGCTCGACTACGACAAGTCGTACGACGAGCGGAAGGAACAGTGGAAGATCTCCGGCCAGATCGTCCGAACGATGAATATTTCCCAGACCGCCGTGGGCGACAAGAAGGGTCTCTGGACGACCGTCATCTCGGCCTGCATCCTGCTCGCGCCGGAAAACTAGTGTCCCGAACCGGAAATAGCTGTAGCGTCGTTCGGAGCGCCGTCGGGTCGGATGCGAGGCGACGCGACGCAGGCGATGCCGAAGCATCGTCGAGGAGCGGGAACGAAGCAGACGGCCCGACGCCGCCCGAACCCTTCGGGCGCCAGCGCATTGCGGGCGATCTCGGCGTTGCGGCTCGGGTCCGATCGCTACGGCATCTGTCCCCTCGCCGCGCCTTGACCTCGCCCGCAAGCCGCCGGCGCGACGCTCGAGTTATTTCCGGTTCGGGACACTAGGAACGCGCCCCGGTGCCGTCCATACCGCAGAATTTCCTCGGCATCCCCGGGGAAGAAAACGGGCCGGAAAAGGCGCGCGTCCTCGTCTTCCCGGTCCCGTACGAGCGCACCGTTTCCTACGGCACCGGAACGCGGAACGGCCCGTCGGCGATTCTCGAGGCGTCGCGGTTCGTCGAGCTGTACGACGACGAGCTCGACGCCAACCCCCATGAGGCCGGCATCCACACGCTCGAGCCGTGGATCCCTCACGACCCCGAGCCCGACGCGATGGTCGGGGAGCTGGAGGAGAGAGCCGCGGAGCTTCTGGAGGCCGGCAAGCTGCTCTTCCTGCTCGGGGGCGAGCACTCGATCTCGCCGCCCGTGATCCGGGCGCACGCGAAGAAATACCCCGGCCTCTCGATCCTGCACTTCGACGCCCACGGCGACCTCCGAGACGAATACGAGGGGTCGCGCAATTCCCACGCCTGCGCGGCCAGACGGTTCGTCGACTGCGGGCCTTCGGTTCACGTCGGGATTCGGTCGATCTCGCGGGAGGAGGCCGATTTCGTCCTGGAGCGGAAACTCTTCGTCGTCTCGAACCGGGAGATGCACGCGGGCTGGGACTGGATGGAAGGAGCTCTCGAGCGGCTCACGGCGGACGTGTACGTGACGTTCGACATCGATTTTCTGGACGGATCGCTCGTGCCGGGCACGGGAACGCCCGAGCCCGGGGGCGGTACCTACGCCCAGGCGCTGGAGATCCTTCGGCGCGTCTCCGCAGCGAAACGGATCGTCGGGGCCGACCTCGTCGAGCACGCGCCGCTGGCCGGGAACCGCGCGCCGGATTTCCTCGCCGCGAAGCTCGCGTACAAGATGATCAGCTACGCGCTGCTGCCCGAAAAGGCCCGCAACCCCGTGCTCTCCCCCCGTTTTCGACGCCGTTCCTGATAAGATTCAGTGCATTAACCCCGAAAGGAGCGCCCGTGGCTGCGTTTCCCGGCGTCGATTACCTGGATTTCGACTCCCTCCTGACCGAGGAACAAAAGCTCGTCCGCCAGACCGTGCGGGACTTCGTCGACGACCGGGTGATGCCGATCATCGAAGACTGCGCCTACGAGGGGCGCTTTCCGAAGGAGCTGATCCCGCAGCTGGCGGAGCTCCAGCTGTTCGGATCGACGATCCACGAATACGGGCTTCCCGGCCTCGATTCGGTCGCCTACGGCCTCACGATGCAGGAGCTCGAACGCGGTGACTCCGGCCTGCGGTCGTTCGTCTCCGTGCAATCGGGGCTCGTGATGTTCCCGATTTACGCCTACGGGTCGCAGAAGCACAAAGACCACTGGATCCCCCGGATGGCCGCGGGCACGGCGATCGGCTGTTTCGGGCTGACCGAACCGGACTTCGGCTCGAACCCGTCGGGAATGCGAACGACCGCGCGTACCGACGGCGATTCCTTCGTCCTGAACGGCGCGAAGGCCTGGATCACGAACGGCTCGATTGCCGACGTCGCCGTCGTCTGGGCCCGCCTCGACGGCGGCAAGATTCGCGGGTTCCTCGTGGAGAAGGGAACGAAGGGGTTCTCGACCTCGGAGCACCGCGGAAAGATGTCTCTCCGGGCCTCGGTCACTTCGCAGCTCGCATTCGAAGATTGCCGGATCCCCAAGGACAACATCCTGAACGTCGAGGGGATCAAGGGACCCCTTTCGTGCCTGACCCAGGCCCGGTACGGGATTGCCTGGGGGGCCATCGGATCCGCGATGGCGACTTATCGGGCCGCGCTCGACTACGCGATGGCCCGAAAGCAATTCCGCGACCGCCCGATCGCGGCGCACCAGCTCGTGCAGGAGCGCCTCGCCTGGATGATCACCGAGATCACGAAGGCACAGCTCCTCGCCTGGCAGCTGGCCAAGCTGAAGGACGCCGGGACCATGAAGCCCGAGCACGTTTCCATGGGCAAGCGAAACAACGTCTGGGTCGCCCGCGAGTGCGCGAAGCTGGCGCGGGAGACGCTCGGCGCGAACGGCGTCGTCAACGAATACCCGGTTTTCCGACACCTCGCGAACATCGAATCGGTATACACGTACGAGGGAACTCACGACATCCACACCCTCGTGATCGGCGAGGCCATCACGGGAATACCGTCGTACAACCCTCCGATGGAGTAACCCCCGGTGGGTATCACCGGAAACCTCAAGACCATGGTGCTGTCGGAGCTCCTCCAGTGGCTCTCGCTGGGGGTCAAGACGGGGACCCTCCTCGTCGAGGGACGCGGAATCCAGAAGAGGATCTATTTCGGCGATGGCCGGATCACGTCCACGTCGTCGTCGGATCCCCGCGAATACCTGGGCCAGTTCCTCGTGTCGCACGGGTACATCAGCGAGGAAGAGCTGAAAATGGCGATGCAGGTCCAGGAAGAGTCGTCGATCCTCCTCGGGAAGATCCTCGTCATGATCAACGCGATCTCCGAGCCCGACCTTCTTCGGCTGATGAAGAAGAAAGCCGAGGAGTCGATCTACGACATCTTCCTCTGGCCGGAAGGCGAGTTCGAGTTCGTCGACAACGAGGTGCCCGATCAACAGATGGTCGCCCTGTCGCTCGACGTCACCGGAATCGTCATGGAAGGCCTTCGTCGTTTCGACGAGTGGAAGCAGATCCGGCAGAGGCTGCCCGTGCTTTCGGTCGTGCCGAAGATCGTGGGCACGTTCTCCCTCGACAACTTCTCGGACCAGGAGAAACTGGTCGTCCCCTACATCAACGGGGAGCGGTCGATCGAGGAGATTGCGGTGCAGACGCACAACGCGGATTTCGTCGTCGCGCGAATCGTCAACGAGGGCCTTCGGGAAGGGACGATCGTCCTCGACCGGAGCCTTCCGCATGCCGAAGAGGTCGAGGAATCCGAGAAGAAGATTTCCGGCGACGTGGAGCAGTTTCTTCGCCGCGGCCGCTCGATGATGAACCAGGACCCCGAGACGGCCTGGAAGATGTTCAAGGCCGCCTCCGAGCTGGACCCCTCCGACCCCCGGCCGCGCGAGTCCCTGCGGCAGACGGAAGACCGGCTCGCGGCCTTCCTGAAGGCGGGAGGCGTCGAGCGCCACAAGGTCCCCGTCCTGAACATCCCGATCGCCGAAGTGACGAACCTTTCCTTGACGCCGAACGAGGGATTCGTCCTCTCCCGGATCAACGGGACCTGGGACGTGAACTCGATCGCGAAGATCTCGCCGATTCGGGAGATGGAGGTTCTCCTGATCTTCCGGAAGTTCGTCTCCGAGAAGGTGATCCGCTGGAAGGAGAAGAGCTGACCTTTCCCGAAACGGCCGGTTCGCCCGCAATCCAGTACCGAAGCGGCCAATCCTTCGCCTCTCCCGCATAGTCCACGCCGATCCTCGGAGAGACGGCGATCCGCGATCGGGCGACCGGATCGAGGCGGATCTCGAATTCGGGCGAATTCAGAAGATCCATCCCGGATTGCGCTTTCGTGATCCCGAGAGCCGCGCAGAGCTTTCCCGGCCCCGACAGGAGACGAGGGTCCGCCTCGGGGTGACGCGCCGCACGCAGGAGAACGGCCTGCGGAACTCCCGACCCGCGGGTGACCACGTTCGCGCAGAAATGGAGGCCGTAAACCTGAAAGACGTAGAGCAGGCCGCCGTCTCCGTACATCGGCTCGACGCGCTCCGTGCGCCGGCCGCCGAAGGAATGCGCGGCCGCGTCGCGCTCTCCCAGATAAGCCTCGACCTCGACGATCCGCGCGCCATGGACCCTCTCGCCGGATGACCGCAGAAGCCAGGCGCCGAGCAGGTCCTTTGCGACGGTTCGGGTGTCGCGCCGGAAGAAACTCCGGGTCTCGACCCGCGGAGGCAGGCGCGCCGGATCGAGGAGCAGGGCCGGGAGCGGGGTTTCGTTATGCCGGGATGGCAATTTCGGCGCTCAGGCGGCGCTCCGGGACGGGCGCCCATCCCCGCCGAAGGATGAGGAGCGTCTGGTCGTCCTCCACGGGCCCTCCCTGCGTGAACTTGCGGACCTCCGCGAGGATCGCCGCGAGGATCTCCTCCGCGGACTTCTCGTGGACGGAAGCCACGACGCGCTTCAAGCGCTCGAGGCCGAACTCGACGTCCTTCCTGTCGTGAGCCTCGACGATTCCGTCGGTGTAAAGGACGAGGACGTCGCCCGGGTCGACCGTCACGAACCCCCTGCTGTACGTCGCCTCCTTCGAAGGTCCCAGGACCATCCCGGTCTGCCGCAGAAGCACCGCTTCCGAAGCCTTCCAGAGGATCGGCGGGTTGTGGCCCGCATTGACGTAAATGAAGTTCCCCGATTGCTCCAGCTCTCCGTAGAACAGCGAAACGAACTTCGAGGTCATCCGTGATTCGTGGATGATGCGGTTCAGCCGTTCCACGGTCTTCACGATCTTGAAATCGCGCGAAACGCCCATCCGAAGCCCGGTATAAACGTCGCGCACCTGGAGGGCCGCCGGCAGTCCGTGGCCCGACGCGTCGGCGATCGCAACCCCGATGATCTGGTCGGAGACCGGAATGATGTCGTAAAAATCCCCGCCGACCACCTCGGAGGGGCACGACCTTCCCGCGATCTCGAAGTTTCCGAACCGGGGAAGCCGCTTCGGGAGGATCGACGTCTGAATCTGCCTCGCCTCCTGCAGCAGCGTGGCGAAGCGCTCCTGCCGGATTTTCTGGTCGACCGCGTGCCGCAGGATCCCGAGGGAGATCAGGAGGTCCTCGTCGTTGGCGCCGGGATCGACGGAGAAGGAAAGAATGAACTGCTCCTCCCCCACCGCGATCGCGGCGAAGCGGTCCGCGCCGATCTTCTCTTCGAACTCGCGGTCGACGCCGGGCGCGTTCAAGTCGAGAACGACGACTCCGCCGTCGAGTACCTGCTCGATCGGAGGGTAGTCGATCGGCACGGAGAGTCCCGGCGAAACCGGCTTGACGTCGCCGAACGTCCGCGTGATCTCGTAGGCGTTGTCGCGCCGCTCGTAGAGGCGCCCGCCCCGGACGCCGAGGTCGTCGCGAAAGTTGTCGATCACGGCACCCGCCGCCGACACGACCGTCGACGCGACGTCCGAGGACTTCTCGATCGTCTCGATGGCCCGTTCGACTTTGCGGAAGAGTGACTTTTTCGAATCCAAGATAGTGGATTCTATGGAGAAATCATCCTTTCGCCAAGAGCGCGCGCAGAACGCGGTCCTCGAAGGCGTGGCCCGTGCCGTCGTTGACCTTCCGGCCGTTCAGGACGATGGCGAAAACGTAGTTCTTGCCGGATGCCGCCGTCGCGTAGCCGGCGAGAGAGTTGACGTGGTCGAGGCTGCCGGTCTTCGCGAAGACGCGGCCCCGGACCGAACGGTCCCGGAAGCGATGGCGGAGCGTTCCGTCTCCCCCGCCGGACACCGCGAGCGTGGAGACCCAGTCCTCCGCGATCGAAGAAACCGCCATCTTGCGGAGGAAGGCGACGATGTCGATCGCCGCGACGTGGTTCGCGGGGTTCAGGCCGCTGCCGTCGTGCAGATCGTAGCGGCCGGGGTTCAAGCCGAGGGAGCCGACGAAGTCCTTCTCGAGCCGCACGGCTTCGGCCCAGGAGCCCTCTTTCCCTTTTTCGGCCGCCAGCGTCTTGAAGATCTGCTCGGCGTAGAAGCTCTGGCTGCGCTTGTTGGCCACCGCGATCGACGGAAGGAGGTCCGACGTGGTCGTGGCCACGACCGCCCAGCTCGCGTCGGGTTTCGCCGCCGATTCGGTCACTTTGCCGTCGATCGCGATCCCGTGCTGCGCGAGGCGTTCCTTCAGGACCGTGCCGAAATACCGCGGCGGATCGTCGATCGCGATCACGGTGGACCAGCCCGAACGATGGAACGGAACGGTGCCGGCGACGCGCACGACCTGGCTTCCGAAGTTCCGGGCGACGGCGAGCCGCGCCGGGCGGCGCGCGGAAACGGTCGTCGCCGACGACACGGCCTGGAGGAAATTCGTCGGCGGCTCGAATCGGACCGAGGCCGGCGCGCCCGGGCGCGCTCCGGGCAGGACTGACACCGAGATGCAGTTGTCGTTGAACGAGAGCGCCGAGATGGGCGCCTGGTACCAGCGGGCCTCCTGCCCGGCCGGCCAGCCCGGATTCCGGTACGCCGAGTCGAAAAACGACGCGTTTAAAATCAGATCCCCGGACACGCGGCTGACTCCGGCCAGACGCAGGCCGTCCGCCCATCGGTCGAAGATCGCCTCGATGTCGTTCTCGTAGAAGCGACCCGACAGGTTGGGGTCCCCGCCGCCGAGGACGAGGAGCGAACCCGAAAGGAGCCCGTTCGCGATCGTGCCGTTGCGATACAGCGTCGTCTTGAACCGGTAGTCGCGGCCGAGTCCGGCAAGCGCGGCGGCGGTCGAGAAGATCTTGGAGACGGAGGCGATCGTGAGCGCTCCGTCGGGGTTCACCGCGAATACCGGAGCCCCGTCCCCCGCCTCCTCGGCGACGACGATGGACACGCCGGCCGGGGACGCCGGGGGACGAAGCGCCGCGCGCGCGAGCGCCACGCGAAGCTCGGACGCCCCGTCGGACGGTTTTGCCTCGGCTCCGGACGGAACCGCGAGCGGTCCGGCGAGCGCAACGGCGAGGATCGAAACGAGGCATTTCTTTTCCAACCCGCTGGCCATCAAGGGATTATAAAATAGAAATCTTGATTTTCGACGAAACAACTCGCGTCTTTGAAATATCGGTCCGCGAACTGGTGGAAGAAGACGAGAGCTTTCACCGCGTTGGCTTCGAGCGGAGCCGAAGCTGGCGGCGGCTCGCGCTCGGCGGCGAAGCTCATCGTCGAACGCTCGCATCCCGGATCGACGCCTTCCCGGGCTACCGCGGGGAGGTCTGGGTCTCCGGAGAATTCCAGACTCCGCGCTACCGCGCGATCGTCAGCGGCCGCGCCGACGGAATCGTCGAGGGAGAAGAGGGCTCCTGGCTGATCGAGGAATACAAGACCTGCCCCTTCACCGCCGGCGGGATACCCTTCTTCCCTCCGGAGCGGGAAGCCCGGGCGCGCCGGCAGCTCCTCGTTTACGCAGCGCTCTGGGAGAAAGCGGGCCGCGGACGCGTTCGGACCGCCCTGGTCCTCGTCGACGCCGCGGGGCGCTTCGAGGAAGCGCGAACGGTCGCCTTCCGCGCGGCGGAAGTCGAAGCGGAAATCGCAGCGACCCTCGAATCGAAGTTCGACCGGCTCGAAAGACTGCGCGAAGAAAAGCGCGCGAAAGCGGAAGCCGCCGGGACGATCCGCTTCCCGTTCGCCGAGCGACGGCCGATCCAGCGGGAGATGATGGAGGCGATCGACCACGCCGCCGCCGAGGGACGGCACCTTCTTCTCCAGAGCCCCACCGGGACCGGAAAGACGGCCGCGGCGCTGCATTCCGCGCTTTCCCAGGCGATGCGCCAGGGCAAGCGACTTGCTTTCCTGACCGCAAAGACGCTTCAACAGACCCTCGCGGTCGAAACGCTTCGAAAAATCAACGACGGCCAGTTCCGCGTTCTCTGGATGCGCGCGAAGGAACGGATGTGCGCGAACGACAGGATTTTCTGCGACGAGGACCATTGCCGCTTCGCCCGCGACTATCCCGTGAAGATGGCTCGATCGGGGCTCGCCGACCGGCTCCTCGCGACACATCCCGTTCTCGACCCCGACTCGGTCTTCGCGAACGCGCGAGCCGAAGAGGTCTGTCCGTTCGAAGTGCAGATCGAGCTCGCGCCCCGCGCGGACGTCTTCGTCGGCGACTACAACTACGTCTTCGAGCCGGTGACGGCCCTTCGAGCCTTCGGGCCCGACGAACTGCGAAATTGCATTCTCGTCGTCGACGAGGCCCACAACCTGCCCGACCGGGCCCGAAAGATCTATTCGCCCTCGATCGACGAGGGCGACGTCGCGCTCATCGAGAATCTCGCGGCGCTCTCGGTCGGAGACGTCTGGGCCCGGCTCGGCCGCGTCCTCGCGGAGCTCCGCCAGTTCCTTCGTTCCGCGGGCGGGGAGCTGGCGGAGGAAACCGGCGCAATCGGCGAGACCGCCTTCTCGGAGGACGATTTCGGCGACTTCCTCGCGCGGTGGGACGAGGCCATGGTGGGGTATTTCGAGTGGAAGCGCGACACAAACGACGCCTCGGAGGACGACCCGGTGATCGGCCTTCATTTTTCCGTCGTCCGTTTCGGGGTCGTGCTCCGTTTCGCCGCGGGCAAGCCCGACTTCGCGAACGTCGTCGAGCGGACGCCGGGCGGCGTGCGCGCTTCGATGATCTGCCTCGACCCCGCGCGCGCTCTCGCGCCGATCCTCAACGCCGCGTCGTCGACGATCCTTCTCTCCGCGACGCTCGAGCCGTTCGAGGTCCTGCGCCGCCTGACCGGCCTCTCCCGGGACCGGACCTCCGAGCTCAGCCTTCCGCCGCCGTTTCCCCGCGAGAATCGCCGCGTGCTCGTCGTCTCTTCGGTCCGGACGACGTTCACGTCTCGGGAAAAGAATTACGACAAAATCGCGGGCCTTCTCGCACGCATGGCGGACGCCCACGCCGGCAACAACCTCGCCCTGTTCCCCTCCTACAAGTTCCTGCGCGAGGTCTCCAGCCGCCTCCCGCCGATGCAGGCGCGCCTTCTGGAGCAGCGGGAGCGCCTGACCGACTTCGAGAAGAGCCAGATCCTCGCGGCGCTCGAATCGCCGCCCGAGGAGGGTCTTCTCTTCCTGGCGGTCGCCGGCGGGATGTACGCGGAAGGCGTGGACTACCCGGGAGAGAAGCTTTCGGGGGTGTTCATCGTGTCCCCATCCCTCCCCCAGGTTTCGTTCGAGCGTCAGCTCCTGAAGCGGTATTTCGACGAGCACGACGAGTCGGGTTTCGAGTTCGCGTACATCCAGCCGGGCATGACGCGCGTGATCCAGGCCGCGGGCCGGCTCATCCGCTCGGAGAGCGACCGGGGCGTCGTCGCGCTGCTGTGCCGGCGTTTCGTGGAAGAGCCGTACCAGCGATACCTCCCGCGCGATTGGTACGACGTGAGCCCGGAGGAGCTCGTGACGCGAGACCCGGAGGGAGCCGTCCGGGAGTTTTTCGCGAATGGATAGGGGGCCCCGCCTCACCGTCGATTCGCTGACGCTCGACCCGAGCGGCCGCGTCCTGCTCATCCGCCGCGGCCGTCCACCGTTCGAGGGCCGTTGGGCCCTTCCGGGCGGCTTCGTCGAGATCGGCGAAACCGTCGAAGAGGCGTGCATCCGCGAAACCCGGGAAGAAACCGGCGTCGATGTCGAAATCGATTCGATTCTGGGCGTCTTTTCGCGCCCCGATCGCGATCCCCGGGGACACACGGTTTCGATCGTCTTTCGCTGCCGACTCGTCGGCGGATCGGCCGCCGGAGGCGACGACGCGGCGGAAGCCCGCTGGTTCGGCCTGGAGCAGGCGAAGTCCCTCCCGCTGGCGTTCGATCACGCCGAAATCGTCGCGCGGCTCGAGTCGTGATCGCCTTTCCGGAGTTCGGGGCGACGATTCTTCCGCACCCGGCGCGGCCCGGGATTTCCGTGGTCGCCGAGTTCGCGCTTCCGACCGGCTCCTTCAAGGACCGCGGCGCGGCCGCGGTCGTCGCGGGCGCGAAGGCATCCGCCGCCCGACGGGTCACGCTCGACTCTTCCGGCAACGCGGGCCTCGCTGTCGCGGCCGCCGCGGCCCGCGCGGGTCTCTCTTCGGTCATCCGCGTCGCCGCCTCGATCTCCCCCGAAAAAGCGGCCCTCCTCCGCGCGACCGGCGCCCGCCTCGAGACGTATCCCACCCGGGCGGAGGCCGCCGCGGCGTGCGTCCGCGACTCGGAGTCCTACGACGCGAGCCACGTTCGAAACCCCCTTTTCCGCGCGGGCGTCGCGACGCTGGCCCGTGCCTGGATCGCAAACGCCTCGATCCCGGAGGTCGTCTACCTGCCGGTCGGCAACGGGTCTCTCCTGCTCGGCCTGTGGGACGGCCTTCTCGCGCTTCGCGAAAGCGGCCGGATCGACGCTCTCCCGCGGCTCGTCGCCGTGCAGGCCGAGCGGTGCGCGCCGATTTCGCGCCCGGAATCTCCGGGAGACGGCGTGACGATCGCGGACGGCTGCGCGATCCTCCAACCGCCGGCGGCGGACGAGATCCGGGCGGCCATCGCGGCGAGCGGCGGCGATGCCGTGACGGCGACGGAGGAGGAGATCGAGCGGGCCTGGGTCGGAGCCTGGCGATGCTGGATTTCCGATCGAACCGACGTCCGCGCTTGCGTTCGCGGCCCTGGCGCGCTCCGGGAATTCGGCTCCGTCGGCCGTCATCGCGACCGGATCGGGGCTCAAAGCTCCTCCCCACCGCTAGAGTGAACGACGGGAGGCTAGGACCCCGTTTTCTCCGGAAAATTCCCCTTCAGCCACGACTTCTTGTTGCGATTCCACTCGTCTTCGGTTCGTTTCCGATTGATCTCGGCCGCGCGCGCGCGGCGCTCGTCGTCCGCGGCCGGATCGGGCGCGCCGGCGGAACCCGGGTTCTCGCTGTCCGATTCGCTCATGGAGGCGATTCTACTCGACGAGCGCGGATCGTCGAACCGTGAGGACGGTCGTGCTGACGGCCGCGAGCAGGATGCCGTTGAAGACGAGCACCGCGGTCACCGACGTCCTCGCGGCGACGGCTCCCGCGATCACGTTTCCGAGAGGGATCGCTCCCCGGAAAGCGAGCATGTAGACCGATCCCACGCGGCCCCGCATCTCGTCCGGCACGACGGTCTGGACCAGCGACATCAACATGGTGAAAACCATCGACAGCGCGACGCCGCCGCAGAACAGCAGCGCGCAGGAAAGCGTGAAGTTCCGCGAGAGAGCGAACGCCACGATGATTGCGGCGAAAACGACCTGGGCCGAAACCGCGCGGATGCCCTTGCGCCCGGAATGCGAGAGCCGCGCCGCCGCGACGGCGCCGAGCACCGCGCCGACTCCGAAGAACGTCAGGAAGCGGCCATAGGCGCGAACGTCTTTCGCGAAGATCGCCTTCGCAAAGACCGGCAGGAACGTGGTCAACGGAAAAGCGAGAAAGCTCCCCGCGAAAGCGAGGAGAATGAGCGCCGTCAACGCCGGCGTCCGCCGGATGAAAGCCAGGCTCTCGCGGAGGCTCTGGGCCACCGGCGGATGCTTTCCCGCTTTCCGGACGAAGCGGTTCCCGATCAGCAGCAGGGCCGCGATGACGACGAAGAAGGAAAGCCCGTTGAGCCCGAAACACACGGGCGCCCCGTACTTCTGGTACGCGGCCGCCGCCAGCACCGGGCCAACGACGCGCGCGAGATTGAACTGAGTCGACTGAAGGGACACGGCGTTCGGTACGTCCTCTTTCTCGACGAGAGTGGGGACGAGCGCCTGATAGGCGGGGCCGCCGAAGGATTGGGCGACGCCCGTCAGGAAGGAGAGCAGAAGGATGTGCCAGATGTGGACCTGGTGGAACCAGACGAGCGCGCCGAGAACGAACGCGTTCGTGAGTTGGACGATCTGGGAGCAGAGCAGGATCTTTCGCCGGTCATACCGGTCGGCGACGACTCCACCGATCAGGGAAAACAGAATGAACGGCGCGTCGCCGAGAAAGGCGTCCAGACCCAGCCAGAACGCCGAGCGCGTCATGTCGAAGATCAGCCAGTTCTGCGCCACCTCCTGCATCCAGGTCCCACAGGAGGAGGTGAACGATCCGGACCAGAGCAGGCGGTAATCCCGATACGAAAAGGCCCGAAACGTTTTTCGCCAGCCCCTCGCGTCCGCGGCCGGACTCTCCGGGATCGACGAGATCCTCGGGGATTCGTCAGCGCCGGGCGAATCGCCGATTTCCTTGTCGCCCATCTTTCGTATAACGTCCTCGCCCGGGAGAATATACGTGAAACACCTTCGACGGTTTCGAATCCTTCTCGGATTTTTCCTCTTCTGCGGGAGCCTCCAGGCTCAGGCTCCCGACCCGGGCGCGGATCACGGCGCCGCCGCGCTGCACAGCGATCTCCTTCGCCTCCGCACGACCGCGAGCGTTCTGCAGGTCACCGCGCATCCCGACGACGAAGACGGAGGCCTCCTGACTCTCCTGTCCCGCGGACGCGGCGTCCGAACCGGCCTCGTCTCCCTCACGCGCGGCGAAGGAGGGCAGAACAAAATCGGCTCGGAGCTCTTCGACGAGCTCGGCCTCACGCGAACCGAGGAGCTGCGCGCTTCCGCCGCTTACTACGGCGTTTCGCTCTTCTTCACCCGCGCGGTCGACTACGGCTACTCCAAGACGATTTCCGAGGCGCTCGAGAAGTGGCAATTCTCCGAACGCGACGGCGGGCCGGTCGTCGAGGACCTCGTCCGGGTGATCCGGAGGTTTCGCCCCGAAGTCCTCGTCGCGCGCTTCAGCGGAACTCCGCGCGACAGCCATGCGCACCACCAGGCGTCCGCGGTCCTCGCGCGGAAGGCCTTTGCGGAGGCGGGGAATCCCTCCGCATTCCCCGAGCTTCTGCGGGAAGGTCTTGCTCCCTGGCAGCCGAAGAAGCTCTACATCGGCATCCTCCGGGCCAACGAGGAATGGACGGTTTCCGAGGATGTCGGCGTTTACGACCCCCTCCTCGGGCTCTCCTACTCCCAGCTCGCCTGGGAAGGGCTCGCCCACCAGCGCACCCAGGGGGTCGGGCAGGTGCGGCCGGATCCCGGGTCGCGAACCGTCTATTACAAGCGCATCGACGGAACACCGCTCGCCGCCGTGGGGTCCGACGGAAAGATCGAGAATCCTTTCCACGAGGGGCCCGCGAAGCCGGAGAAGGATTTCTTCGACGGCCTCGACGAATCCGTTCCCGGAATCCGGGGCCGCCTCGCCAGCCTCGCGGGCGACGAGCTCGCCCGCGACCTCGGCGGACTCGAGAACGCCGCGCAGGAAGCCCTGAGGCGGTTCGACGCAACGCATCCCGAGGCCTGCGCGGAGCCTCTCGCCCGGGGCCTCCGGCTCGCCCGCGAGATTCGACGGAAGATCGATTCCTCGCCGGCTCCCGCGGCGGCCCGAAGCGACGCGGCCTTCCTGCTCGACGAAAAGATCGCCGAATTCCAGGACGCGCTGAACGATTCCCTCTCTCTCGTGCTGCTCGCCCGCGTCGAGCCGGAGAAAGACCCGGGCTCCCCTTTTCCCGGTTTCCGCTTCGCGGTCGACACGATGAAAACGGCCGCCGCCGGCGAATCCTTTCCCGTCGCCGTGACGCTCGTCAACCGCTCTCCCCTCGCCGTGAAGGTCGTCGCGGCGGAGCTCCTCGCGCCGGCGAGATGGAAAGTCGAGCTGTCGGAGGGACCGCCTCCGAAAAGCGTCGATCCGAATGGATCGGCCCGGTCGCTCTTCCGCGCGGGCGTGGCGCCCGGCGCGCCCCCGACGGCTCCATACTGGCACCGGCGAAGCGTGGAAGACTCGTTGTACGAGATCGACGACCCTCGCCTCACGGGCGATCCGCGCCCGGCCTACCCGCTGACGGCGCGCATTCGATACGAGTTCGCGGGCACCGAAGGGTCGATCTCTCGAACCGTCGCGACGCGCACCGTCGATCCGCTCCGCGGGGAGCTGCCGCGGGACCTCGCCGTCGAGCCCGCCGTCTCCCTCCGCGTTCGTCCGCCGCTCGCCATCGTTCCCCTCGCGAAAGCGGGCGAACGGAACATCGCATTCGAGATCGAGGTGACGAACCATGCCGCCGGAAAGCAGGACGGGAAGCTTCAACTCGCGCCTCCCGCCGGCTGGAAAGTGCCCGAACCCGTCGCGTTCTCGCTCGCGAAAGAAAACGACTCCGACCGCCTCGGGGCCACGCTCGCGGTCCCGAGGGGAGCGAAGGAAGGAACGTACAGCCTGAAGGCGGCCGCCGGCCCGTTCGACCGCACGCTCGACATCCTGGAACATCCCGACATCGCGCCGACGTATTTTCTCAAGCCCGCCGAAGCGAAAATCGAGGTTGTCGACGTGGCGGTTCCGGACAATCTCACGGTCGGCTACGTCCGCGGACCGGAGGATTCGATTCCGGAGTTTCTGCAGCAGCTCGGGATCCACGTCGTATTCCTCGCGCCCGAAGACCTCGAAAAGGGGAACCTCTCCGTCTTCCCGACGATCGTCACCGGGCCGCGGGCGTACGACGTGCGCGACGACCTGAAGCGCTTTCACCGCCGGCTCATGGAATACGTCCGGAACGGGGGCCGCCTCGTCGTCCAGTACAACACGAACGTGCGCACCTTTCGGGAGTTCCCGTTCTCCGCGTCCTTTTCCCCGGATACCCGGCGAATCACCGTGGAAGACTCGCCGGTCGAGATCCTTCATCCGGAGGACCCGGTCTGGAACTTTCCGAACAAGATCACTCTCGCGGACTTCCAGGGCTGGGTCCAGGAGCGGGGCCTCTACTTTCCCGACCAGTGGTCGAGCGACTACACGCCGCTCGTCAAGATGACCGACCCGGGCGAGGAGCCGCTCCTCGGCGGCACGCTCCTCGCGCACCCCGGGAAAGGAACCTACATTTACACGGCGCTCTCGTGGTTCCGCGAGCTGCCGGAGGGAGTCCCGGGAGCGATCCGGATCTTCGTGAATCTCATCTCGCCCTCGAAGTAGCGCTCAGGTTTCCATGACCGAGCTCAAGCGCGAAATCGGACTCTGGCGCGGCGTCGCCCTGAACATGATCGACATGGTCGGAATCGGCCCGTTCATCACGATGCCCTTGATCCTGTCCGCGATGGGCGGGGGCCGGGCAATGCTCGCGTGGATCCTCGGCGCCCTGCTCGCGATCTCCGACGGGCTCGTCACCGCGGAGCTCTCGGCGGAGCTGCCGGCGTCCGGCGGCTCGTACGTGTTCCTTCGGGAGGCGTACGGACCCGCGAAGTGGGGGCGGCTCGTCTCATTCCTGTTCCTTTTCCAGATCCTCATCTCGGCGCCCCTGTCGATCGCCTCCGGCTCGAAGGGATTCGCCAGCTACCTCAAGTTCGTCTTTCCCGGGATTACCTGGAGCGGCGGCGCGATCGCCGCGCTCGCGGCGCTCCTGCTGACAGCGCTCCTGTTCCGGAAGATCGGCTCGATCGGGAAACTCTCGATCCTCCTCTGGGCGGGCGTGCTCGCGACGATCGCGATCGTCATCGGGGCCGGGCTTCCGCATTTCCGTCTCGCGGCGGTCGAGTTCTGGAACGCTCCACGATTCGACGCGCGAGTCGGGTGGTCGGGGCTGGGAGTCGCGATGATCTACGCCGTGTACGATTACCTCGGCTACTACAACATCTGCTACATCGGCGACGAGATTCACGAGCCGGAAAAAACGATTCCACGCGTTATCGTGATTTCGATCGTCGCGATCGCCGTTCTCTACCTGCTGATGAACGCGTGCCTCGTGTCCGTACTGCCGATGAAACAGGCGATGACCTCCGAGCATGTCTTCTCCGACTACCTCGCGGTGCTCCTGGGCTCCCGCTGGGCGAGGGCCGTCTCGGTCCTGATTCTCTGGACCGGCCTGGCGTCGATTTTCTCCCTCATGCTCGGCTACTCCCGGATCCTCTACGCCGCGGCGCGGGACGGGAACTTCTTTTCGTTCTTTTCCCGCCTCCACCCGACCGGCGCGTTTCCGTATGTCGCCCTTCTCGCTCTCGGGATCGTCGGAGCGCTGTTCTGCCTGCTTCCCCTTCCGACGGTCATCAAGTCGATCCTCTCCATCCGCGCGATCATTCCTTTCATGGCTCAGATCATCGGGTCCGTCGTGATCCGCCGCCGCAACCCGAACGGGAAACGTCCTTTCAAGATGTGGCTCTACCCCGTTCCCGTGTTCGTCGCGCTCGGCCTGTGGGCGTACATCGTGGCTTCGCCGGAAAAAGGCTTCCAGGTAGCCGGAGCGGTCGTCATGTCGGCCGGCGTCGTGTTCTTCCTGGGCCGCTCGCTGCTGTTGAAGCAGTGGCCGTTCCGCACCGGCGCGAGAGCCCGCTAACCGGGTTGGCCACAAAAGAAAAGCGCCCCTGTTGGGGCGCTTTTCGTGGAACCGTTCGACCGGATCAGAGGCCGGGTTTGCCAGAGAGGCCAGGCTTCCCAGAGAGCCCCGGCTTGCCGGACAGTCCAGGCTTGCCCGAGAGGCCAGGCTTGCCCGAGAGGCCGGGTTTGCCCGAGAGGCCGGGTTTGCCAGAGAGGCCAGGCTTGCCAGAGAGGCCAGGCTTCCCAGAGAGCCCAGGCTTGCCAGAGAGGCCAGGCTTGCCAGAGAGGCCAGGCTTGCCAGAGAGGCCAGGCTTCCCAGAGAGCCCCGGCTTGCCAGAGAGCCCAGGCTTGCCTGAGAGGCCGGGTTTGCCAGAGAGGCCAGGCTTCCCAGAGAGCCCCGGCTTGCCAGAGAGGCCAGGCTTCCCGGAGAGCCCCGGCTTGCCAGAGAGGCCAGGCTTCCCGGAGAGCCCCGGCTTGCCGGACAGTCCAGGCTTGCCCGAAAGGCCGGGCTTACCCGAAAGGCCCTGCTTGCTGGAGAAGGTCGAGCCGGTGTGGCTCGAGTCGGGAGCCGAAAGCGCCGGGTTGTTTCCCAGGTTTCCGACCCGGATCTCGCCCATGTCTTTGCCCGTTCCCGCCTTGATTTTCGCCATCTGCTCTTCAGTCAACTTGATTCGAACATCGTTTGCCATTTTGTCCTCCCTTTCGTTAGCTATCTCACATCGCAAGGGCCGCGCCACCGCGATCCGGCGAAGTCCGGCCCATCAACCCGAACAAAATACAGGCCAAATCCCAGGCCAGCACATCGGCTGCAAACAAGCGGAGTCAAAATTTGACCGGCAATTTTGATCGAGACGGGGAAAAATTCTCCCTCTTCAGCCCGCAAGAGATCTTCGAGTGGCTCGGAACCCCCGAATCGTGAATGCGGTGTAAACTGCACGAATGTCACAAGCAAACGGAGACAAGGCTCGCTTCGCCAAGGCGAAGAAGAAGAGATTACGGCATCGCGAGAACATGAAGAAGATCCTGTCCCCGCCTCCCGAGCGACCGGCTCGATCCGCGCATTCGCGCCCTTCCAAGTAGAAAGAGCTCAGCGCCGGGGTACCAGCCCCGAAGGCAGGGAGATTCCCCCGTCGATCGTGAGACACGTTCCGGTCACGTAATCGGCGGCGGAAGAGCAGAGGTAGAGGATCGCGTCCGCCACCTCTTCCAGCCGGGCGAGCCTTCGCGCGGGAATCGTCTTCTTCAGCTTCTCCTGCGTCTCGGGGTCCGCGAAGTTCAGGTTCTGGGACGCGCCTTCGGTCACCATGATCCCGGGAGCGATCGCGTTCACCCGGATTCCCCGCGAGCCCCATTCCGCGGCGAGCGTCTTCGTGATCGAGAGCACTCCCGCCTTCGCCGCGGCCGAATGGACGACGCCCGGCATCCCCGTTTCGGCATACGTCGCGACGACGTTCACGAGAGCTCCATGTCCCCTCGAAAGCATCCGGCGTCCCACGATCGACGAACAGAACCAGGTTCCGTGGAGAACGATTTCCACGACCGCGCGAAATCCGTTCGGCGTCAGCTGCTCCGCCGGCACCAGGAAGTTCCCCGCGGCGTTGTTGACGAGGATGTCGAGGGGGCCGAGCTCCTTTTCGATGCGTTCGACCGCGGACTCGACGCCTTCCGGCGAGCGGACGTCGGCGGCGACCGGAAGAACAGCCGTCCCCGCCTTCCGGATCTCCGCGGCAGCCGCTTCGAGCCGCTCGGCCGATCGCGAGAGAATCGCGACGCGGGCGCCCGACTGCGCGAATGCGAGCGCCGTCGCCTTGCCGAGCCCCGACCCGCCCCCCGTCACGAGGACCGTTTTGGATTCGAATTCCCGATTCGTCACGATTCCTCCTCGTTCCCGCCCCTGTCCGGGGGCGCCTCGAGAGATGCCAGTGTGCCGGCCGCGATCGCCTCCCGGATCCGGGTCATCCAGGCCAGATAGAAATACACGTTGTGCTGGGAAATCAAGACCGGCGCCGAGATGTCCTTGAGAACGAACAGGTGCCGGAGGTAGGCGCGCGAGTGACGGCGGCACACGGGACAGTCGCAATCGGGGTCGAGCGGCTCGAAATCCGAAGCAAATCGCGAATTCTTGATCGTGACGCTTCCCCGCGACGTGAAGGCGTGGCCCATTCTCCCGTTTCGCGTCGGCAGAACGCAGTCGAAAAGATCGATCCCCTGCCGGACGGCGCGGAGGAGGTCCGACGGCGTCCCGACCCCCATGAGGTACCGGGGCTTTTCGCCCGGAAGCGCCGCGCAGGAAATCTCGACCGTCTCCGAGATTTCGGCCTTCGATTCCCCCACGGCGACGCCCCCGATCGCGTACCCGGGAAAATCCATCGGCACGAGTTCCTCCGCGCAGCGCCGCCGCAGGTCCGCCCGGCCGCCCCCCTGCAGGATGCCGAAAAGAGCGCCCGGCCCGCGCCACGCGTCCCGACATCGCCGCGCCCAGCGGATCGTCCGCGAGACCGCGGCTTCCAGCTCGGCTTCCGGCGCGGGAAGGCCGGGGCACACGTCCAGGCACATCGCCACGTCGGTTCCGAACGCGGACTGCAGTTCCATCGCGAGCTCCGGGGTGAGGAACCGGGGAGAGCCGTCGAGATGCGAGCGAAATTCGACGCCCTCTTCGCGGATCTTCCGGCTCTTCTCGAGCGAGAGGACCTGGAACCCTCCCGAGTCGGTCAGCAACGAGCGGTCCCAGCCGATGAAGGCATGAAGGCCGCCGGCGCGCCGGATCCCCTCGAGCCCCGGCCGCAGCATCAGGTGATACGTGTTCGCGAGGACGAGCTGGCACCCCCATTCCTCGAGCCGGTCGAAGGGAACGCCCTTCACGGCCCCGAGAGTGCCGACCGGCATGAACGCGGGGGTCTCGACCGCGCCCCTCGACAGCGACAGACGGCCACGGCGCGCCGCCCCGTCGACCGCGAGAATTTCGAAAAATCGATCGGGGTTTTTCAAGAATCGCGAGCCTAGCATGGAAGCTTTTCAATGCCTTGACGGCTGATAGCGGGGGTGGTACGTTCGCCCCCGCTTTGGGGGGTGGATGTCAAATCTCGGAAAAAAATTCGAATGCTTCAACTGCCGGGCGAAGTTTTACGACCTCGGCAAGCCGGAAGCGATCTGCCCCAAATGCGGGGCCAACCAGAAGGACGCGAAGAACGCCGACGAGGCGGCCGGCCGCTCCGCGCCCGAGACGGATGGCTCCCATCGTCGTCGCGCCCGAAGAAGTCAACGAATTCGAAGACCAGCCGCAGGAAGAAGAGGCTGCTCCCGGGTACGGCGAAGAAGAAGAAACCGATGACGAGGAAGCCCCTCTCGAGATCCACGAACGGGAAGAAGAAGAAGAGTTCTGAACCGCGCGGACCCGCCTACCTGGGGCTCGGAAGCAATCTCGGAAACCGAACGAAGCACCTCAAAGACGCCATCCGCGAGGTCGGCAGGATCGCCCGCGTCGTTTCCGTCTCTCCGTTTCACGAAACCGAGCCCGTCGGCTTCCGGCGACAGCCCCGCTTCCTGAACGCCGCGATGAAGATCGTCACGTCCCTCCCGGCGAGGGAGCTCCTCGAACGGACCCAGGCCATCGAGGCGCGCCTGGGAAGGGTGAGGTCCTTTCGCAACGGGCCGCGGGTCATCGACATCGATTTGCTCGACGTGCGCGGGCAGTCCCTCCGCACGAAATCGCTCACACTGCCGCACCCGAGGATGCAGGAGCGTCGTTTCGTCCTCGAGCCCCTCGCCGAGATCGCGCCCCGCTGGCGGCACCCCGAGCTCGGCAAGACCGCCCGGCAGCTGATCGGAGAGTTGTAAGGGCTGCTACTTCCAGGCCTCGAGGTCGCGGCGCGCGTCCGCCTGAACCCGCAAGTCCTCGATGAGGTGATCGGGGCGCGGGGTGGCGGCGACGACCTTCTTCAGGATCTGGACAGCCTCCTCGCGCTGGTCGGTGTTCTCGCGGAGGCCCTCCGCGAGAAAGAAGAGATTCACGAAATTCTCGGGCGCGATCTCGACCGACTTTCGAAGGTAACGGACGCCCGCGTCGCGGTCGACCCAACCCGTGACGAAAAGGATCTTGGGCGACACGCAGTGGAGCCTTCCGAGCACGCGATAGCCGCCGGCGTCCTCGAGCTTCGGGTCGATGGCGATCGTCGTTCGCGCCTGGTCCCGGATTTTCGCCGCGACCCCCTGGCGGGCCGCCTGCAGCCTTCCGTGCACGAGGGCCCACTGGCCGGAAGTCACGGACGCCCAGAAGAACGTCTCGCCGGCCGTCTGGTCCCCGGCGAGGGCCGAACCGAGCTGCGCCGGCTCCATCGTTCGACCGTTCTGCGCGGACCGCCGCCCCGCCGTGTCGCGCTCGATCGCGATCGCCTCGTCCGCGATCGGCAGGGCCCTCTCGTACAGAGCGGCTTTCTGCTCGTCGTTCAGTCCCGTGTACTCCGCTTTGAAGTAGGTCGACCGAAGGTATTTCCATCGGTCTTCCACGTCGCTTCGATTTTTCTTGAGAGCCGCGGAATACGACTCGAGCGACGCGTCGATCTCGATCGACGACGCGACATCCGCCTGCCGGCCTTCCGCGCGCCGCTGGTAGTGAACGTCGCCTTCTTTCGCCTGCGCCTCCAGGTGGAGATTCTCCATCGCCCGCTCCTGCGGGGACGGCAGCGTCGGCTGCGAGGGAGGAGTCGTCGTGTGGATCTGGGCAAGGACGCAAAACACGACTGCAGACACGATGTGCATTTCAGTTCCTTCCGGAATCGATTATAGAGGACGCCGTGCTAGACTGACTCAGGAGCTGATCCATGAGCGACGAAAAGCCGGCCGAGTTCAAGATGACGATCGACGAACCGACGTCCGCCGGCCACTACGTGAATTTCGCGAACATTTTGCACAACCCCACGGAATTCGTGTTCGACTTCGGGCGCATCGTTCCGGGGCGGCCCGACGTGAAGATCCACGCCCGTATCCTGACGACGCCCGTTCATGCAAAACAGTTCCTCAAAGCCCTCACGCACAACATCGGCCTCTACGAGCAGCAGTTCGGAGCGATCCCCGAATACGCGCCGGGACAGATGCCCGCGCCGGAGCCCCAGACCAACTAACGGCCCGCCGCGAGAATTCCGCCTCCGAGAATCCGCTCCCCACGAGAGAACACGGCCGCCTGGCCCGGAGAGACGGCCCGTACCGGCTCGTCGAAGACGATTCGGGCCGTGTCGCCCGCATCGGGGTGAATCGTCGCGGACGATTCCCGGCCCCGGTGGCGGATTCGAACGTCGGCGCGAACGGGAGCGCCGGGCGAGGGGGGAGACGCCCACCGGACGTTCACCACGTCCGCTTCGCTCGACATCAGCTCCGACGCTTCGCCGAGGCGGATTGTGCCGGTTTCGGGGTCGATCCGAGTCACGTACCGGCGGCCGGACGATGCGACGCCGAGGCCGCGCCGCTGCCCCACGGTATAACGATAGATGCCGCCGTGCTCGCCGATCGTGCCGCCGGAGGAATCGACGAAATCCCCGTGGGCGGGCAGCGCGAAGCCGAGCGAGCCGGCCTGCCTTTCGATGAAATCGCCGACCGATTCCTTCGCCGGAACGAAACAGATCTCCATCGATTCGTCCTTGTCGGCCGTCGGCAAGCCCGCGCGGCGCGCCGCTTCGCGAACTTCGCTCTTCGTCAGCTCTCCGACCGGAAAGATCGCCGCCTCGAGCTGATCCGGCGTCAGGTCATAGAGAAAATACGACTGGTCCTTTTCCGGATCCGCGGCCTTCCGAAGCACCGCCCGGCCCTTTTCGTCGCGCCCGATTCTCGCGTAGTGCCCGGTCGCGACCTTCTCGCAGCCGAAGGCGGCCGCCCGGTCGCGCAGAGCCCGAAACTTCACCTTCGTGTTGCATTCCGCGCAGGGAATCGGCGTCCGGCCCGCGACGTACTCCCCGACGAAGGGGACGACCACGTTTTCTCGGAACTCCTCCTCGAGGTCGAGAACATAGTGAGGAATCCCGAGCGTCCACGCAACCTTGCGCGCGTCGGAAAGGTCGTCCAGCGTGCAGCAGCGCCCGCTGCGCCCCTTCTCGGCGCTGTGGTCCCACAGCTGCATCGACAGACCCACCACTTCGTGGCCCTGCTGCTGGAGGAGGAGGGCCGCGACCGAGGAGTCGACGCCGCCCGACATCGCGACCGCGATTCTCATCGGTGGCCGGGAATCATATCGTCTCGCCGGTGACGATCAGCATGAGCGTGGTGCCGCCGACCTCGAACTCGCCATAATTCTCGAGGTCCGCCCTTTCGATTCGCCCCCCGCTGACGAACGTGCCGTTCGTCGAAGCGAGATCCACGAGAGTCACGATGTCGTCAGCGATTTCGACGGCGGCGTGCTCGCGCGAAATCTCCGAGTCGGAGAGCGCAACGTCGGCTCCCGTACGCCCGATGACAACGCGAGGCTTCTCGATGGGGAAATTCCGGCCCGAATCCGCGCCCGAGATGACCGCGAGCGAGAGTTTCTTTCCGGCGGGGAGCCTGAGATTCTGCGCCGGCATGGCCGCCCGGAGCTTCGCCAGGACGTACTGCTTCGTCGTTTCGCTCGGAGGGGGGCTGTCGTGCTCGGGCCTTCTCATCTGGGTCGTATCGCCCGCGCCGACCGGCGCCGGATTCACGACCGGCGGCTCCGGCCGCGTTTCGGAGCGCAGGGCGACCTCGGGGTTGTGCACCTCGAAGACGGTCTCGCACTTCGTGCAGCGGATTCTCTTCGACGCCTTGCCGTCGAACCGCGACTCCTCGTAGCGATACTTCGCCCCGCACGAGGCGCACGCCACGATCATGACCGAAGTCCCTTCGCCGTTGTATTCCGTGTCATCGTGTCGAGAGGCCCCTGGGAGGCATTCTCCCATCGGCCGCGCGGGAGATCAAGCGTGGACCCGCTCGAGCGCTCTCGCGAGAGCATCGATCACTCGCGGAATTTCCTCCTCGCGGTTGTCCTTCCCGAACGAGAAACGCAGGGTGGACTTCGCCTCTTCGCGGGTCGCGCCGAGGGCAAGGATCGCGGGCGACGGCTTGCAGCGTCCCGGACGAGCACGCGGACCCAACCGACACCGCGATGCCCGCAAGGTCGAGAGAGATCAGCAGGCCCTCTCCCGAGAAACCCGGGAACGCGACCGCCGACGTGTTCGGAAGGCGGAGCGACTCCCGGCCCCAGATCCTCGCGCCCTCGAACCGGGCGGCCAGCTCCGATTCGAACCGGTCGCGCAGGCGGCCGATACGCTCCCTCGATTCCGACCCCTCCTCGGCGATCAGCCGGGCGGCCTGGCCGAACCCCACGATTCCCGCGACGTTCTCCGTTCCGCCGCGCCGGCGGCGCTCCTGGCCGCCCCCCGGGAAGAGGGGCTCCAGATCGATTCCCTTTCGGGCGTAGAGCGCGCCCGTTCCCTTCGGGCCGTAGATCTTGTGCGCGGAGAGGGAGAGGAGATCGACCCCGAGCCGGCGGACGTCGATCGGAATCCGGCCGAGCGCCGACACCGCGTCGCTGTGGACGACGGCCCCGCGCTCCTTCGCCATCGGGGAGATCTCCGCGAGCGGGAAGACCGTCCCGTACTCGTTGTTCGCCGCCATTACCGAAACGAGGGCCGCGGCCCCTTCGAGGGCCTTCCGCACGGAATCGGGGTCGAGACGGCCGGTCCGGTCGACGGCGATCACGCGAGTCGGATACCCTTCGGCGGCGAGCCGGCGAACGTACTCCGACACGGCCGGATGTTCGACCGCCGTCGTCACGATCGCCGAACCCCTTTCGAACGACCTCGCGAGCGAGAGGGCGAGCGCGTCGCTTTCGGTCCCCCCGGAGGTGAAAATGATCTCTTCGGCGGCCCCCGCTCCGATCAGGGCGCCGACCTGCTCGCGGGCCTCCTCGACGGCCCGGCGGGCTGCCCGTCCGGCCGAATGGACCGAAGACGGGTTTCCCCACGAACCTCTCAGGAACGGGTCCATCGCGGCCGCGACGCGGGGGTCCACGGGCGTTGTTGCGTTGTGGTCCAGGTAGATCACGAAGAGGATTCTAACTTCTCCAAAAAAAAGGAATAGTGTGTATTTTGACCGCGTTAGGATGCAATATCGAGGCTGGAATGCGAATACCGAAATCGATCCGTTTTGTCCTTCTCCTCGCGGGATTCTTCTGTTCGGGCGGTTTTCCGAGCCGCGTCTTCGGCGAAGACCCGCCGCGCGACGAATCCGTCACGGCCGCTCCCCTGACGAAGGAGGAGAAACAGTGGCTCGACGACGTCGCTCCCCTGATGACGAAGGAGGAGAAGCGCGTTTACAGCTCTCTCGCGACCCCGGGCCAGCGGACGGCTTTCCGGGACGAGTTCTGGGCCCTGCGCGAGCGGGACGGTCTTCGCCCGCCCTTCGGCCCGAACTTCAAGAGCCGGTACGAATCGCGGCTCGAGATCGCGAACGCCGACTACGGCGGCCGAAAAACCGACGCCGGACGAATCGTTCTCGCCCTCGGCGAGCCGACGAGCGTTCTCAAGATCGAATGTGCGGGCGTGAACATCTTTCGCCCGATCGAGATCTGGGCGATGCCGCCGGCCGAAGGGCGCCAGGTCCCCCAGCGGCTCATCTTCTACCGGGACTACGAGTCCGGCCCCTTGAAGCTCTGGACGCCGATCCTCGGGCAGGAAGTCCTGCTGCAGCCGCTGGAGAGAGGAACTTCGACCCCGAAGCTCAGCAGCTCTTCAACGCGAGCCGCGACGCCCAGCAGATGTTCTCCGCGCGGTGCGGGCCGAGAGCCACGGAACCCGCGTGCGACCACGAGTGCGACGTTCTGTGGCCGACGATCATTTCGATGCGGAATTACGGAAACCTCGGCGCGGAGAGCTTCGTGGCCTCGCTCGCGCAGATTCCGTCCCCTCCGGAAGGGGACTGGAACCACTGGCGGTCGCGGTTCGTCGAAGGGAGTCCATCCCTGGCCCCCTCCACGGCGGCCGCGGCCGGCCCCCTCTCCGGAATTGTCGACGACTCCGTCGCCGATATCGCAGGAAGAGAGGCAGTGGATCGAGGAAGAGGTGGCCCCGCTCGCGACCGAGGACGAAAAGAGGCTCTACCTGGGCCTTCCGTCGCCGAACCAGCGCACGGAGTTTCGCGCCGAATTCTGGCGGACGCGGGAAAAGGAAGGCGCGAAAGCCCCCTTCGGACCGGGATTCAAAAATCTGTACGAGACTCGCTTCCGGCTCGCCGAGGAAAAATACGGCGGCTGGAAGAGCGATCAGGGCAGGACCGTCCTGACGTTCGGCGTTCCGACGCAGGTGCTCCCGATCGAGTGTTCGGACGAGTTTCGGCCGATCCAGATCTGGGTTCTGGCGGCGGCGCCCGGACAGCCCGAGCCGCCGCGGCTCGTCTACTACCGCGATTTCGACGGGGGCCCGTGGAAGTTGTGGACGCCGGTCATCGGCGAGGACGCCCTTCGCGTCCCTGGCCCGAAAGCGGATTGCAAGCCCGAGATCCGCGAAGTCCCTTCAGGCGGCGCTCCGCGGCCTGAGAGCCCCGGGGACGTCGGGCATTCTGGAGGAAGTCGGCCAGTTGACGGCATTCCGGCAGCCGCCGGAGACCGATTGGAACGCGTGGAAGACCCGCCTCGCCGGAAACGGTGCGCCCGCGGCTCTTTCGTCGATCGGCGTCTCGCCGGCGGCGGCCGAAACGCCGGTCTCTCCCGCCCGGAAACTCACGCGGTCCGACCGTTCGCAGCTCGAGAAGGCCCTGCCGGAGAAGTATCGGGAGTGGCTCTCCGACGTCGAGATGATCATGACCGACGCCGAGCGCGACGTCTTCCTCCAGGTCAAGGACAGCATCGAGCGCGACAAGTTCATCGAGGAGTTCTGGCGCCGGCGCTCGATCGACAAGGACGGCGTGCGTACGAACTTCCGCGAGGTCTACCGCGCGCGGACCGAATACGCGAGGGAGAATTTCAAGAACCTCTGGTCGGACGCCGCCAAGGTTTACGTCCTCAACGGCCCCCCGGACGCCATCATCCCGATCGATTGCTCCGAGGTCTTCGTTCCGATTCGAATCTGGTACTACGAACGCCTCGAAGCGTTGCGAAGCAAGGTGTACCTGATTTTCTACGAGCCGTACGGCGTCCCCGGCGACTGGAAGCTCTGGCTGCCTCTCGACGGGGTCGAGAAGCTCGCCGTCCGCGGGAGTTACGACCCGCGCGCCGCGGAATCGCGCTGCTTCGACGCGCGCACGCTGCAGCAGGCGATCGCCGCCGAGAACGCGACTCTCGGAAACGGAATCTCCGGAATGGCGGAGGCCACGAAGATGTTCGTTCCCCCGCCGGTCGAGACGGAAGGAATCGACCGTTTTCTCGGCCTGACGACGCAGCTGGATGCGGGCGCCGCCTCGATCCCGGTCGAAAAGACCTTCCTTTTCCCCGAGGAGAGGGACGGAAAGATCGCGTGCGACATCTCGGTCCTCCTCCCGCGAAAGGATCTTGCGCTGCGCGATCTCGGCGACGAGAAGTTCTACGACATCGACCTCATCGGGGAGATCGTTCAGAACGACCGGCTCCTCGACAACTTCAAGTACCGGTTCGACATTCCTTCCGACGAGGTCGGCGGCGACAAGCTCCCCCTCACGCTGAGGCGGTACCTCTTTCCGGGCCAGTACGAGTTGCGACTCAAGGCGGCCGACTCCAACCGAAAGGGCGAGGGACGGTTCGCGCAGGCGTTTCGAGTTCCCGAGAAGCCGGACGCCCCGGCGGCGCTCGTCGCCTCCGCCAGCCTCACGCGCAACCCCGGCGTTCTTCCGACGGGGGATTTCCGCCCCTCGGCGATCTCGATCCTGCCTCCCGTTCGGGAAATCCTGACCGGACTCCAGCGATTCGAGACGAAGTCGGCGGAAGGAATCCTCGCCGTCGATTTCTTCCTCGACGGCATCAAAGTCATGACGCGGACGAAGTCCCCCTTCGACGCCGATCTCAACCTCGGCCCGCTGCCCCGCCGCCACGCGGTCAAGGTCGTCGCCTACGACCGCCAGGGCCGCTCGGTCGGCGAGGACGAGCTCAACATCAACGAGGGAAGCGAGTCGTTTCGCGTGAAGATCATCGCTCCGCGCCGCGGGACCAACGCCTCCGGCCCGACGACGGTCGTCGCCGATGCGACGGCCCCCGAAGGGCACAAGATCACGAAGATGGAGTTCTTCTCGAACAACACGAAAGTCGCGACGCTCTTCCAGCCCCCCTGGCAGCAGATCGTCCCTTTCCACAGCACCGGATCGCTCGGTTACGTCCGGGTCGTCGGGACGCTCGACGACGGGCTCATCGCCGAAGACCTTCGGTACGTCAACGCGCCGGCGTACATCAGCGAAGTCAACGTGGACGCCGTCGAGCTCTACACGTCCGTGACCCGCGGAAACCGGCCCGTCGAAGGCCTCGCGGAGACGAACTTCAAGGTCTTCGAGGACGGGAAGGAACAGCAGATCGCGCATTTCGAGCACGTCACGAACCTGCCCCTCACCGTCGGAGTCGCGATCGACACCTCGGCGTCGATGATCGAGAACCTTCCGGCGGCCGAGAAGGCGGCCGTGGATTTCATCGGCGCGACGCTCGGCGAAAAGGACCGCGGATTCACGATGTCGTTCGACGACTCCCCGTACACGCTGTGCAAGCTGACGAACAACCGCGAGAGGCTCGGCCGCTCGTTCGCCGGTCTTCGCGCCGAAGGCTCCACCGCGCTCTACGACGCGATCGTCTACGCGCTGTACCAGTTCCAGGGGGTCCGCGGGAAGAAGGCGCTCGTTCTCCTGACCGACGGAAAGGACACCACCTCGAAATACGAGTTCGACACGCTGCTCGACTACGTGAAAAAGGCCGGCGTCGCGGTTTACGCGATCGGCCTGAACATCTCGAAGGCCGAGCTCGAAGTGAAGTCGAAACTCAATCGCATGGCGGAGGCCTCGGGCGGAACGACGTTCTACATCGACAGTACCCGAAGCCTTCAGAATGTTTACGGCCAGATCAACAGCGAGCTCCGGACGCAGTACCTGCTGACGTATTACTCGACGAACCCGTCGACCGACAACAAGTGGCGGCGGATCGAGATCAAGACGAACCCGACCGCGCTGCTCGCAAGGACGATCTCCGGGTACTACCCCTAGGTCTCAGACTTCCGGGTTCACGATCTGCGTCAGGAACCCCTCGTCCTCGCGCCAGTTCTCTCGCGTGCGGACGCGGAGGTCGAGGTAGAACCGCCCCCCGAAGCGCGCCTCGCACGCCGTGCGCGCGGCCGTGCCGATCTCGCGGATCATCGAGCCTCCCCGGCCGATGACGATCGCCTTCTGCCCCTCGCGCTCGACCCAGAGCGTGGCTTCGACGACCGTGAGGCCCTTCTCTTCGTCGAGCCGCAGGTCGTCGACGACGACCGCGAGAGAGAAGGGCACTTCCTCCCGAGTCAGCGCGAGCGCCGGCTCCCGGATCTGTTCGGCGATCTTCTCCCGGAGGGGGCCGGGATCGGGCTCCTCCGCGGGGAAAAGGGCCGGCCCCTCTGGCAGCTGGGCCACGATCACCGTCATGAGCTCTTCAACTCCGTCGCCCGTACGGGCGGAGATCGGCACGAGGTGGGAAAACGGCGCCAGGGCCGACAGCTCCGAAAGCTGAGGCAGGAGCTTCGATTTTGCGACGCGGTCGATCTTGTTCAGCGCCAGCACGGAGGGAGGGCCTCCCTCGCCGCGGAGGCGCTCCGCGATGCGGCGCTCGCCCGCGCCGTGCTTCTCCGACGCGTCCACCACGAAGAGCACGGCGTCGCAACCCGCCATCGCGTCGAACGCGTCGCGAACCATCGCCGCGTTCATGCGGTGTTCGGGTCGGTGAATGCCGGGAGTATCGACGAGGACGATCTGGGCGCCGGGACGGGACGCGACGCCAAGAATCCGCTTTCGGGTCGTCTGGGGCTTGTCCGAAACGATCGCCACCTTCGTTCCCACGAGCCGGTTGACGAGGGTGGATTTTCCGGCGTTCGGGAGGCCGACGACGGCCACCATGCCGGACCGGAACGGCGCTTCAGACATTCGACGCCGGCACCGCGGCCTCGGCGACCGGTTCGACGCGCACGCGAAGCACGCGCCGGCGGTCCGCTTCCTCCACGATGAATCTCAGCGCGTCTTCCTCGCGCTTCTCGCCGACCTTGGGGATCCGACCGAGTCTCGCCGCGAGAAACCCGCCCAGGGTGTCGAACTCCTCGTCTTTCGGGCCCCGGCCGAACAGCTCGTGGAGAATCTCGACGTGAGTCTTTCCGGAGATCGAGTAGGCCCCGCCGGGCAGCTCGACGACGGCCTCGCCCTCGTCCTCGTGCTCGTCGGCGATCTCGCCGACGATCTCCTCGAGAAGGTCCTCGATCGTAACGAGCCCGGAAACACTGCCGTACTCGTCGACGACCACCGCAATCGCGAGATGCTTCCGCTGGAATTCCCGCAGGAGCTCCGCCGTCTTCTTCGTCTCGGGCACGAAGTGGACGGGCCGCGCGATTTCGGAGAGCGTTCGCGACACGTTGCGCCTCACCGCCTCGAAGACGTCCTTCACGTGGAGGATCCCCGTCACCTGGTCGATCGTTCCCTTGTACACGGGAAGGCGCGAATACTTCGTCTCGACGAAGAGGTCCGCCACCCGATCGAGGGACGTCTCGTCTCCCACCGCGACGAGGTCGGTCCTCGGCGTCATCACTTCCTTGACAGTGGTGTCCCCGAAGTCGACGATCGAAAGGAGGAGTTTTTCCTCTTCCCGTTCGAGGATCCCCTCCTCCCGCCCGACTTCGATATAGGCCTGGATTTCTTCGTCGGAGGCCGGCCCTTCGTCCTCCGTTCTCGCTTCGAAGATCGCCCGCACGGGCCATGCGAGGGGGCGGATCACCCAGGAAAAAAGGGAAATGGCCGGATGAAGGCTCGTCAGGAGCTTTTCGGGCGCGGCCCCGGAGACTGCCCGCAGGAGCGCTCCCTCGATCAGCAGCCAGCCGAGCAGAAATACCGCCCCTCCGAGCATCCAGGGAGCGGGGACATCGAGAGCCGTCAGCCCGCGAATGAGCGTCCAGAGGCCGGCGAGCAGCAGAATCTGCACGAGCACCTTCAACGTCGTCTTGACGACCGCCGGCTCCTCTTTGCCCGAAAGCAGAGACAGGGCCTTCGGATGCTCGTCCAGGAGCCCGCGGAGCTTGATCGGCGAGAGCCGGTCGAGCGCCTGGTAGAACAGCTCGAAGAGCAGGAAGCCGCAGAGACAGAGGGCCGAAAGAAGAAGGGAAATCATCGAGCCGTCGAAAGCCGGCGCCGCAGCTTTCCCTCGAGCTCGTCCATTTCGCCCCCGTCCGTCTCGTGGTCGTACCCGAGCAGGTGGAGCAGTCCGTGGAGAAGGAGTTTTTCGACGATCTTCGGGAACGTCGACCGGACCTGCCGCGCCTGCCGCCGGGCCTCGGGCGCCGAGACGATCAAGTCGCCGAGGAAACCCTTTCTCCGTTCCCCGGAGGGGAAGGACAGCACGTCGGTCGTCCTGTCCTTGTGCCGGTACGTTCGGTTCAGCCGCCTCATCGCGGAATCACCGCAATAGAGAACGGAAATCTCCGCCGCCGAATGTCCGGAGAGCGCAAGGGCGCGATTCAGGAACTTCTTCGTTCGCGCGGCCGGGTACCCCGGGCGCTTCAGGGTCGATCGAACGTCGACCTTCATTTGACATGCAGCCGGACGGTGTCGCTCCCGCGGCGCGAGGACGGCTCGGGTTTTTCCAGCGCATTGAAATCGAAGCCCGGATAATCGATCCGGTGGTGAAACATCGTCGTCACCGTGCGGATGAGGGACTCCTGGATCGCCGTGAGGTCCCCCATCGTGAGGTCGCAGGAGTCGAACTGGCCGTCGCGGAGGCAATCGCTGCCGATCGCCCGGACCATCGCGGAGATCTTCGCGGGCGTGGGCTCGACGAGCGTCCGGGAAGCCGCCTCGACCGCGTCCGCCAGCATCAGGATCCCCGTGATGCGGTTCGAGGGTTTCGGCCCGGGATACCGATAGTCCGACTCCAGGATTGGCGGGGATCCGGCCTCGACCCGGGAAAGAGCCTTCTGGTAGAAGTAGCGAATCAGTTTCGTGCCGTGGTGCTCCCGGATGCCCGTCACGATCGGCTCGGGAAGCCGAGATTTTCGGGCCAGCTCGACGCCTTCCTTGACGTGGGACGCGATGATCAGGGCGCTCATCGAGGGCTCGAGCCGGTCATGGCGATTGAAGCCCCGCGGCTGGTTCTCGATGAAGTACTCCGGCATCTTCGTCTTCCCGATGTCGTGGTAGTAGGCGCACACGCGGGCGAGCAAGGGGTTCGCGCCGACCGCTTCGGCCGCGGTTTCCGCGAGATGACCGACCATCAGCGAGTGCTGGTAGGTCCCGGGCGCCTCGAACGCAAGGGTCCGAAGAGCCGGCAGGTTCAAGTTCGAAAGCTCCAGCAGGCGGATGTCGGTCGTGACATGAAACAGGGTTTCGAAGAGGGGCACCAGAAAGGCCACGAGGGCCGCGACGACGAGCCCTCCGGCCGCCGCGCTCGCCATGTCCGCGAGCAGGGTCGCGGCGTCTCCGGACAGGGCGTGCCAGATGGAAACGACGAACACGTTGGTGCCGGCCACGATCGCGCCCATTCCGAACAAAACGCTGCGCGAGCCGAGGCGTTTCATTCCGTAGATTCCCGCGAGCGATCCGGCCAGCGCGAAGAGTGCGAACTGGAAGTTCAGGCCGAGGAGAATTCCCGCGCCGACCGCCTGGATGGCCGCGAAAAGGACCGCGGGCCCGGGTCCGGCCCCGGCCACGAGAACGGCGACGATCGGCCCGGCCGCAAACGGCAGGGCCAGGGAATCGGACGAAAGCGCGTCGGAAGAGAAATTCGCGGAGAGCAGCTGCGCGACCGTGAACCCTCCGCGCATCACGAGCGCGAACACGATACCGACGGCGAGCAGGGGAAGCAGGGTCGAGGGCTCCTTGCGCATCGTGCGCGCCCGAACCTGGCTGTCGATCCAGAACGCGAGAGCGGCGAGGATCTGAATGCACACGACGCCGAGGAGCCGCCACCAGGGTTGCGGTTCGGAGGCCGAGCCCTGGACCGCGCCGATGATTCGCGCCGTCCGGGGCGTGATGAGATCTCCCCGGCGGACGATCGCCTGGCCTCGGGGGATCTTCACGAGGACGCTCTCGACCTGGCGGGCCGCGAGCTCCCGTCGCCGCGTGGTTTCCGCCGCGTTGTAAGTCAGGTTCGGAGTCAGGGCCGAGGCGAGAAACGCCGCGACCTCGCGAATCTCGGACGGGGTCAGCTTTCCCCCGGCGAGCTCCGCGGCGACGAGCGACTTCGTGTCCGACCCGTACTCCGCAGTCGAAAAGAGATCCACCGTCGTCCGCTCGGTCCCGGTCGCGGTATCGCGGAGCGTCACGCCCCGGTCACGGTTCTGAAGAAGGAGCTCCTTGTTGTCGACGATTCCGTCGCGGTACAGGCGCGCCGCGCTCGCGATCAGCCGGGCTTCGAGCTCGCCGGAGAACCGGTCCCGGGCGAGCGCTTGAAACGCCTCGTCGCCGATCGGCATCGTGAATCCGTCCCGGGCCGCCTCGAGGGTTCCCCGCTTCTTGCCCGACTGCGCGAGCCGCTCGGCCTCCCGGGCGCTCGCGAAAGACTTCTGGAGCCGGTCTTCGAGGCGCGCCGCGGCCTGGGTGTCGCGGTCGTAGACCGGCCGAACGGCAGCCGCCGCCTCGACTCTCTTTTTCTCGGTCGAGTCGGAATCCGGAAGAATGTAATCCTGCGCGGCGACGACGTCCCGACGCGCGATCGTGCCCGATTTCAGCTTCGTCGCGCGAAACGAGATCGCCGGCGCGAAACACAGGGACGTGACGGCGACGTAGAGCACCGTCCAGAGGGCGGTTCGATCCCGCCAGGAACTGCGGCGCGACCCGTCCGATTCCCTCTTCCGCCGAAAGGGAAACAGGCGCAATCGCGGGCGGGAGGGGCGGGAGTCCATGATCAGCGGGCGCTGTTCGCGGAATTCGACTGCCGGCCGTTCTCTTCCGATTCGTAGGCCGCGACGATCTTCTGCACGATCGGGTGCCGGACAACGTCCCGCTCGTTGAAGGTCACGAACCCGATCTCCGGAACGTCGGACAGGATTCGGCGTGCCTCGCGAAGACCGGAAGCCTTCCCCTGCGGCAGGTCGACCTGCGTGACGTCTCCCGTGATGACCGCCTTGGAGAAGAAGCCGATCCGCGTCAGAAACATCTTCATCTGTTCAGTCGTCGTGTTCTGGGCTTCGTCCAGGATGATGAAAGCGTCGTTGAGGGTGCGGCCTCGCATGAAGGCGATCGGAGCGACTTCGATCACTCCCCTCTCCAGCATCTTGCCGGTTTTCTCGTAACCGAGGATGTCGTAAAGGGCGTCGTACAGCGGCCGAAGGTACGGGATTGATCTTCTCGACGAGATCGCCCGGAAGGAAGCCGAGCCTCTCCCCGGCCTCGACCGCCGGGCGGCAGAGGACGATCCGCTTGATCTTTCGCTCGAGGAGAGCGGCCGCGGCCATCGCCACCGCGAGATACGTCTTTCCCGTGCCGGCCGGGCCGATCGCGAAAACGACGTCGTGCTCGGACACGGTTTTCAAGTATTCGCGCTGCTTCGCGTTTCGCGGCGCGACGACGGCCCGCAACGCGGGGCCGAGAAAGTCTCCCGAAAAGAATTCCGTGAGGGAAGCGGTCGGGTCCTGTTTCAGGACGGAAATCGCCGTCACGACGTCCGTTTTCTGCAGGGGGAATCCGCGCTGCAACAGCTCGGACAACTCCGCCAGCATGCGCTGCACGACCGGAACCTGAGGGCCGTCGCCGACGACCGAGATCTCGGTCCCCCGCGCCTTCAGTTTGACGCCGAAGGACTCCTCGATCGCGCGGAGATTCTCGTCGAGCCTGCCGAAAAGCGCCGAAATCCCGGCCTCCGGAATCGAGACGCTCTGTAAAATCTCCGAGATCGTTTCCCTCCCGGCGGAACCGTTCCCGCCAGCCGAAAGGCTACCACCCCCGCGGGAGGGGCGCAAATACGAGGGCCCGCCGAAGCGGGCCCCAAGATACTCGAAGGAAAAGAGTTACTTTGCGGCGGCCGCCAGGAAATGCCCGATCTCGTCGCCCGCCACGTTCTCGACCCGGCGACGCAACGAATCCGAGGCTTGCGCGAGAAGCTTGTGGTGCCCCGCCGCGACGACCCTGCCCGACCCGTCGACGACCTTGAAGTCGAAAACGACCGTTCCCGAACCGGCGGCTTCCCCGATCCAGCCCCCCCAGGAGGCTCCCGCCGAGGGCGGCCGAAACTCCGTCACCTGTCCCATCAGCTTGTAGCTTCCGGAGGATTTCGACAGCTTGATCGACCCTCCCGAACGGTCCGCCGCGTTGTCGAAGATCGCGTCCTGCATGAAGCCCGGAAGCTCTTTCCAGGAAAGATCGCCCTTTTCCTTTTCCGGGCGCTCGCATTTGACATCGAACTTCTCGACGTGAATCGTCTTTCCCGAGAGATCCGCGCTCGGAGCGAGGTACTCCTGGTCCAGATACTTTCCCTTGTGCGTGTCGACGCCCAAGAACTCCTTGTCGGGCCCCGGGCTGTCCTTGCCCCGCGCTCGAACGACGGCGGGCGCCGCGAGAATCGCCGCCAGAATCCAAAGAATCCCGATTTTGCGCATGTCGACCTCCTCAAAAAACTTCAAAACGACATCACGAAAGATGGGCGGAGAATTTCTTTCCCTGCAGGGTGATCGTGAGCACGCGGGAATCGCCTCCCGCGAGGGTCGCGTTGATCGGCTGATAGCCTTTCACCGAAGAATCCGGCGTCGTCAGCCAGACCTTGACCGTGGACGAGCCCGGCGCGACTTTCAGGGTGTCGGCCAGCACTCCCCCGTTCTCTTTCCCAAAATCGAAATTCTTCCGATAGATGATCGCATCGTTGACCGCGATCATGAGATACCCCTTCGGAATGGGGCTCGTGAACGTCACTTTGATCGTCGCGGGCGTCGTCGCGGAGGCTGCCGGCGGACGGCTTCCCGCGGAGCTCGCCGCGGCCGGCGTGGTCGCCGTCTTGGCCTGAGCCTCCCCGACCCGGGCGAGTGACTCGGCTTTCTTCTTCTTCTCGCCCTTTCTCAGCTCCGCCTTCTTTTCGTCGGTCAGGCGCTTGCGGGTGTCTTCCGAGAGCTTCGTCGCTTCCTCGTTCTTCGGGTCGAGGTTCAGAGCCGCTTCCGACTCCTTCAGCGCCGTCTCGAAGTCCTTTCCGTCCAGGGCGGTCCTGCCGGCCTGCAGGTGCGACGCGATTTGAGCGGACTTTTCCTCGTCGGCTTTTTTCTGCTGCTCGTTGCGAATCGCTTCTTCCGACATCTGGCTGAATTCGCGAGCGGCCTTGAGCGAGGGATCCCGCTGGAGGACGGATCGAAAGAGCGCGAGGCTTTCCGCATAGCGTCCCTTCGCGTACAGGTCCTTGCCCTGGGCGACCTCTTTCTGCAGATCGAGCTGTGCGCGGCTCGCTTCCTCGACGGCTTTCGGGGGCTCGCCGCCCGGGATCCGGGACTTCAGCACGAGCAGCGCCGCCCCGACGATCACGACCACCGCGGCGACGATTCCCCACCAGTACTTCGGATTGACGGCGCTCTTCCAGACCGTCGCCTGGCCCGCCGCGGGAGCTCCTTTCGCGGCCGGACCCGGGACCGGCGCAGCGACGGCGCCGGGAACCGCCGAGGTGGCGGAGCCCAGCACTTCGCGCGTCGATTCGCCCACCGGGGCGGGAGCGCGGACGCCGCCCGTCCCTTCCGCGACCGCAACCGTCCGGCCCGGGGCCGAGTCCTCGAGCGCGGGCGCGTCGAGACGCGTGGCCTCCTCGAGCCCTTCCAGCCCTTCGAGCTTCATCGTCGGCAGGTTTTCGGCGGACGACACCATCGTCCCGAGGTCCTGGAAGATCGCCTGCTCCTCGAATCGCGCTTTCGCCTGGTAGAGCGCGAGAGCGAAATCCTTCCCGCGCTGGTAGCGATTCCACGGATCCTTCGACAGCGCCTTTCCGAGGATCGAATCGAATTCCCCCGGAACGTTCTTCGAGATGTCGGCGAGCGGCGTGAAATTCTCGTGAACGATCTTGTACGAGATGGTCGTCAGGTTCTCGCCGGAGAAGGGCTTTCGGCGGGAGAGCATTTCGTAGAGGACGACGCCGAGCGAGAAGATGTCGCTGCGCCCGTCCACCGACGCCCCGGTGACCTGCTCCGGCGACATGTAGTTCGGCGTTCCGAGGAATTGACCCGTCGTCGTCAGGTTCGACGAGGCGACCTTCGCGATCCCGAAATCCGTGATCTTCACCTTGCCGTCGGTCGTGATCATGATGTTCGCCGGCTTGATGTCGCGATGGATGATTCCCTTGCGGTGCGCGTAGTCGAGGGCCTCGGCGACCTGGCCGATGATGTCGGAGATCTGGTCGGGGGCGAACTGGGTCATCTCGACGAGGAGGGCCTTGATCGTCTTGCCCTCGATGTACTCCATCGCGATGAAGGAGACCCCCGTCTCTTTGTCCTCGCCGACGTCGTAGATCGTGACGATGTTCGGGTGAGACAGGATTCCGGCCGTTTGCGCCTCGCGCATGAAGCGCTCGCGGAACTCCCGGGACTCCGAATCGTCCTCGTCGCCCCCGGAGGCCCGGATCGTCTTGATCGCGACGAGGCGGCCGATCGAAGGGTCCTTCGCGAGGTACACCACCCCCATCGCGCCCTTGCCGAGCTCGCTCAAGATCTCGAACCGTCCCAGGCGGCTCAACTTCGGAATGCTGTCGGCGCGATCGCTCATTGTCTTCTTTCGGTAGAAAGCCCTCTCCGAGTGGCTAAATTCTAAGAGCGACCGGATCGAGTGTCAACGCGGGGAGACCGGCGGGCCCGGCTCTAGCCGATTTTCGGCGGTTTTCCCCGCCGCACGGCCCCTGCGCGCCGAGCCTCGAAGCGCTCCACGCCGTAACGCACGAGACGGTCGAGGAGCTCCGGCAGGGGAACTCCGGCATCGGCCCAGAGGCGCGGGTATTGCGAAATGGAGGTGAAGCCGGGAAGGGTGTTCAGCTCGTTCAGGACGAGCCCCCCCGATTTACGGTCCAGGAAGAAGTCGACCCTCGCGAGGCCCGAACAGCCGCACAGCAGGAACGCGCGCACGGCCGTCTTTCGCACTTCGAGCGCGATCGAGTCGTCGAGAGGAGCGGGCACGAGGAGTTGGGCTGCGTTCGAAAGGTACTTGTCCTCGTAGTCGTAGAACTCCCGGCCGGGGACGATCTCGGCGCATCCCGATGCCTCCGGCTCGTCGTTTCCCAGAATCGCCGTTTCGATCTCGCGGGCGTCGATGCCCTCTTCCACGAGAAGGGAGTCGTCGTAATCGAAGGCGAGAGCGACAGCCGCCGGAAGCTCGCTCCAATCCTTGACTCTGGTGATGCCGAGCGACGATCCGCCGTTGGACGGCTTCACGAAGACCGGGAGCGCAAATCTCCGGGCGACGGAGTCGGCGAGAGCCGCCGCCGACGCCGCCCACTCGGGCCTCGAGACGGCCAACGAGCGGACGACCGGTATTCCGGCTTCCCTCATCCTCGCCTTGAAAGCGATCTTGTTCATTCCCAGGGCCGACGCCGAGACCCCCGAGCCCACGTACGGCAACCCGATCGTTTCGAAGAAGCCCTGGAGCGTGCCGTCCTCTCCCGCCTCGCCGTGCACGATCGGGAACGCGGCGTCGACGCCGCGGAAGAACCGGCACGGGTCCTGGCTCTCCGCCGGCGGCGGCAGGGAATCGAAGCCCCGTTCGAGCAGGATTCGGGAATCCTCTTCGTTGCGAAACCGGCCGGCGGCGTCGATGCCGACGGGAACGGCAATCGCCGAGCCCGAGAGGCCCTCCAGGATTGCGCGGGCCGAGACGCGCGACACTTCGCGCTCGACCGACATGCCGCCGAAGACGACGGCGACCCGGCGCTTCACCATTCGACGACGCGGACCCGCTCGATCGCTTCGGCGGTCTCGAGCGACGCGAGCGCCTTCGCCGGCGGGACCGTGTCCACGGTAAGGACCGAGGCGGCGCCGCCCGAGCCGTCCCCGCGCGAGAGAGTGAAGTCCGCGATGTTGACGCCCGCCGCGCCGAGAATCGTTCCCACGAGGCCGACGACGCCCGGCACGTCTTTGTTGAGGACGTAGAGGGCCACGCCGCGCGGACGGAATTCGAGGGATCGCCCGTCGATGGAAACGAGCCGCGGATCGCCCTTTCCGAAGATCGTTCCTTCTGCCGTGTGGACGCCCGTCCCCGATTTCAGGATCACGCGCAGAAGCGCCGCGTAGTCTCCCCTCTCTTCGTGGGAAGTCTCGGAGATCGACACGCCGCGATCGCGGGCGACGGCCCCGGCGTTGACGAGGTTGACGGTCTCGGGCGATACGCCCGAAAGAGCGCCCTTGACGGCCGCGAGCGCGACCGGCCGAAGGAATTCCGCCGGCAGGTTCCAGGCCTCGACGGAGACGGAGGAGAGAAGGCCGTCCGAAATGCAGCGCAGGAACCTCGCGGCTCGCTCCGAGAGGTCCATCCACCCGGCCGCCGCCCCCGCGTCCGACGGCTTGCGGAACGGAAGATTCACGGCGGGAACATAGGCGGCGCCGGACAGCGCCTCCCGCAGCGCCTCGACCGTCTGCGACGCGACGCGCTCCTGGGCCTCCTGCGTCGAAGCGCCGAGGTGCGGCGTCGCGACGACGTTTTCCATGCGAAATATCGGGTCCGCAAAATCGGGGGGCTCGGGGTCGTACACGTCGATCGCGGCCCCGCCAAGACGGCCTGACGAGAGCGCGGAGTACAGCGCGTCGCGGTCCACGAGACTTCCCCTCGCCACGTTCACGAGAACGGCGCCCGGCTTCATCGACGCGAAGGCCTTCTCGTCCATCATCTTCTTCGCGGAGTCCGTCGCAGTCGCGTGGAGCGTGACGATGTCGGCCTCGCGGAGGAGCTGCTCGAAATCGACGAGAGCGGCGCCGAGCTCGCGGGCTTTCTCGGCGGGAAGAAACGGGTCGAACCCGATGACGCGGGCGCCGAAAGCGTTCGCCCGGGTCGCGACCCTCGAACCGACCTGGCCGAGCCCGACGATCCCGATCGTCTTGCCCTCCAGCTCCGTCCCGACGAATTTCGCCCGATCCCACTTGCCCTCCTTCAGGGAAGCGGCGGCGACGGTCACCCGGCGCAGCAGGGCGAAGAGGATCGCGAACGTGTGCTCGACGGCCGACACCACGTTGCCGGTCGGCGAGTTCAGGACGAGGACTCCCCGGCGCGTCGCGGCAGCCATCTCGATGTTGTCGACGCCGACACCGGCGCGGCCGATCACGGTCAGCTTCGGCGCGCGGGAAAGCAGGCCGGCGTCGACCTTCGTTCCGCTGCGCACGAGCAGCGCGTCGGCATCCTGGAGCGCCTCGAGCAGCTTCTCCCGCGGCCAGCCGACCGCGTCGACGACGTCGTGGCCATCCTTTCGGAGCAGGTCGATTCCGGACGAAGAGATTTTCTCGGCGACGACGACCCGGCTCACGCCCGGCACTCGGGCAGAACCCGGTCGATCTCGGCGAGCAGCGAGTCGAGCGATTCGAGGTCGACGTCGCCCATGTGGCTGATGCGGAACGTGTCGTTCTTGAGCTTTCCGTAGCCGCCCCCGATCGTCCATCCGCCCGCGGACAGGGCGCTCTTGAGCTTCTCCGGCGAGAACCCCGCAGGCGGCCGCAGGCACGAAACGGTCGGCGAACGCTGCTCCGGCCGAGCCGCGAAGAATTCACAGCCCTTCGCGGAAGCCCACGACTCGACACGCGAACGCATCGCGCGGTGGCGCTCGAACCGCGCCGGGAGGGTCTCCTGCTCGAAGAACCCGAGCTGGACGTCGAGAGCGAAGAGGTGCGGAAGGGAGGGCGTCGTCGGGGTGTGGTGCTTCTTCGAAAATTCCTCGTACTCGGCGAACTTGAAATAGTGCGACCGCACTCCCGCGGACCGCGACCGGTCGAGCAGGCGCCTCGAAACGGCCCCGACCGCGAGCCCCGGCGGAAGGGCGAGGGCCTTCTGCGAGCCCGCGAGGACGAGGTCGATGCCCCACGCGTCGGTCTCGACCGGAGCCCCCGCGAGGGACGTGACGGCATCCACGAGAAGGAACGCATCGGAGTTCTCGCGGACCGCCTTCGCGATCTCTCCGAGCGGGGAAATCACCCCGGTGGAGGTTTCGTTGTGAACGACGGTGACGGCATCGTATTTCTTCTTCCCGAGGGCTTCGCGCACCCGGTCCGGGTCCGCGGCCTCGCCCCACTCGAACGAGAGCTTGTCCGCCTCGAACCCGTTGTCGGTCGCGATCTTGTTCCACCGCTCGGAAAACGCGCCGACCGTGACCGACAGCACGCGCGACGGATTCGCGTTCTGAAGGCCGGCCTCCATGAGGCCCGTCGCCGAGGACGTCGCGAGCAGCACGAAGTTTTTCGTGTCGAACACGGCGGGAATCCGCTTTTCGATCCGCTCCTGGAGGTCGGCGTACGACTTGCCGCGGTGCCCGATCATCGGCTTCGAAAGAGCCGCGAGAACTTCCGGCCGGACGTAGACCGGCCCGGGCAGGAAAAACTTGACGGTGCCGGCGAACGGCGGTTTTTCGCTCATGGCCGGATTCTTTCCCGCAGGCGGAGCTATGTCAATGAGCGGAGATGCCCGCGAGCGGAACGCGCCGAAAGGAGCGCGAGCGCGGCGGGCAGCTCCGAGAGGTCGTCGATCAGCAGATCCGCGCCGGCGGTCTCCAGGAACGCCCGCGATCGCGATCCCGAGGGCACGACGACCGCGCGGCAACCGCCGGCCCGCGCGAATTCCACGTCGACCTCCATGTCGCCGACGCACACCGTCGCCTCGGGCGCCGCGCCGATCTCCGCCATCAGCGCCCGGAGCATCGAGGGATCGGGTTTCGGAGCGTGCGTCGCGTCGGGGCCGGCGAAGCCCCGGAAGTATGCGGCGACGTTTTTCGACTCGAGGATCAGCCGGGAGAACCGGAGCGGCTTGTTCGAGGCGAGGCACATCGAATACCCCTCCCGGGCCAGCCTCTCGAGCACCTCCGGCACGCCGGGCAGAAGCCGGGACTTCTCGATCGCGACTTCGGGGTAATACTCGCGAAAGAGGCGCACTCCCTCCGGAGCGTCCCCGGCCCCGACCGCCTGCTCCAGGAGCTTTTCCAGGCCGTGACCGACCATCTCACGGACGCGATCGCGGCCGGGAGGCACTTTCCCGAGCGCCTTCACGGCGTGGGCGAGGGCTTCCTCGATCGCGTCGTAGCCGTCGATGAGAGTGCCGTCGAGATCGAACACGATCGCCCCGGGCTTCATTCGATTCCGAGCCGCCGAAAAAGGCGCGCGACGAGGCCCTCGAGGTCGTCGCTGTAGTCCGTCCCGTCGAATTCCACTCCGAACCGGCGGGTTTTCCCCACGTGGATTCGCGTCATCGGAAGGCGCTTGTACCCCTCGACGAGGACGACGTCGCAATCGGAAAAGTCTCGCCGGAGGATCGTCTCGAGGTCGTCGGCTTCGCGGCGACGCACCGTGGACTCCGTCGTCCGAACGAAGGCCGACGGCTCGGCCCCGGCCGCCCGGACCCTCGACGAGTCCTTTCCCGGCAAGTCGTCCTCGACGTCGTGGGGAGTGTGCTTCACCGCGCCGACGCGAAGGCCCCGATCCCGAAGCCTCGGCACGAGCTTTTCCAGGAGCGTCGTCTTGCCGGAATTGTGCTCGCCGGAAATCCCGATCGCCGCCGGCCGCTCCTCCGGGTAGATCCGGGTTTCGGGAGACGGATCGGCGACGCTTCGCTGCCGTTCGCAGTAGCGGCCCAGGGTCCGATGCCCTCCTCCAGGAGCTCGCGGAATTCCGGCGAGCCCGTCAGGAGATCGATCGCCGGCCGGCTCTCGAACTCGTAGGGCTGGTCCCTCCAGCGAAAATCGGACGGCGCCGAGAGCCGGCACGCCTCGAGGATTCGAAGCCCCGTTTCGAACGGCCGGTAGAGCTTCGCGTCGAGGACGTGCTGAAAGACGCCGTGGCAGATCTCTCCGGCGAACTTTTGAAACGTCGGAAGGAAGTGGACCGGCAGGAACCGCACTCCGGGAAGCCCGGCACCGTTCAGAGCGTCCGCGAGCCGGTCCGCGTCGAGAAACGGCGCGCCGACCTGCTCGAACGGCCGGGTCGTGCCGCGTCCTTCCGAGAGGTTCGTCGCCTCGACGAGGCAGGCGCCCGGGTAGACGCGGGCAGTGTCGACGGTGGGCATGTTCGGAGAAGGCGCGACCCACGCCGCTCCCGCGGGCCAGCCCGTCCCTCTGGCCCATCGGCTCATTCGGACGACGGAGAGGTCGACGTCGAGCCCCTTCCGGTCACGGTAGAGCATCGCGATCTCGCCCGCCGTGAGGCCGTGCCGGACCGGCACCGGAAGAAGCCCCACGAACGAGCAGAGGTCCGGGCGCTGAGGCTCTCCCTCGCGGGCTCCGCCGAGGGGATTCGGCCGGTCGCACACGAGCACCCGGACTCCCGCCTTCGAACACGCTTCCATCGCGAGGCAGATCGTCCACACGAACGTGTAATAGCGGCTCCCGACGTCCTGGAGATCGCAGACGAGGACGTCGAGGCCCTCGAGGTCCGCGCGGGTCGGGGAGAGCGAGGCCGCGGTGCCGCCGTACAGCGAACGAACCGGAAGGCCGGTCTCGGAATGGACAGAATCCGAGACCTCCGCCATGTCCTGGGCTCCCCCGTCGATGCCGTGCTCCGGCCCGAACAACCGAACCAGGCGGACACCCGGGAGTTTCGCGAGACGCTTCCATCCCGGAACGAGGGAAGACGTGACGCCGGCCGGGTGGGAAAGCAGTCCGACGCGCAGCCCCTCGATCGGGGAGGGGTCGTCCAGGAGCCGGTCGATTCCGAATTGGAACACGCGAGGGGGATTCTATGGCCGGTGAATCCTTTCGCGTATTTTTTCGTATTCTCCGCACATGGCGATCTTTCGCGACTGGGCCGACATGGCGAAGGAAACGGCGCGCTCGATCGGGCGAGACGACGTGCGCGAGCTCTTCTCGAGGGAATGGGCCGGCGCGCGGGAGATCCTCGTCGCGGAATATCGCGACCGCCTTCGAACGGAGCCCAGGCGGCTGCGCCGCTTTCTCCTCGAGGTCAACGCGATCGTCTACGGGCTCGTCCGGCGCCTCGCCCCGACGCGGCGGCTCGTGCTCGCGATCGCGCTCGTCTGCGTCGTCCTGAGCGGCATGGGAGCGTGCCAGATCGGGAGGACCGAGAGCCGGCTCCACGTTTCGATCGACTTCGGCGGCATCCTCTCCGTGTCCGTCGTTCTCCTGCTGGGTCTGCTCGCGATGGAGCTCGTCGACAAGCTCGCGTTCCGGGACGAGCTCGTGCTGGCGCGCCAGCTCCAGGCCGACCTCCTGCCAAAGACGCCTCCCTCCGTGCCGGGGTTCGAGATCTCCGCGTTCAACCGGATCGCGAACATGGTGGGCGGCGATCTCTACGACTTCGTGATCCTGCCCGACGGGCGCCTTTCGCTTCTCTTCGGCGACGCGTCGGGGCACGGAATGGCGGCGGGGCTCGTGATGGCGGTCGCGCACGCGGGATTTCAGACGCAGCTCGAGGTCGATCCTTCCCCCTCGTCCATCTTCGGCGCGTTGAACCGCATCCTCTGCCGGACGGGCGGCCCGAGGTCGTTTTTCTCCTGCGCCTACGTCCTCCTGTCGCCCGACGGAACTTTCAGCGCCACGTTCGCCGGGCACCCTCCCCTCCTGATCTTCGGCGCCAACGGCGAGCTTCGCGACTCGCTCGGCAAAGGCGCCTATCCGCTCGGCATCAAGGACGGACTGCGATGGGAAACTCTCGCGGGATCGATCGGCCCCGGCGAAACGCTCCTTCTCTACTCCGACGGGCTGCCGGAGGCGCGGGACGGCGAGCGGGAGTTCGGCGACGAGAGCGTGCGGCTCATCGTCCGGCAGTCGGCCGGGAAGCCAGTGTCGGAGCTGACGGCAAATCTCGCGCGGGAGCTGTCGGCGTTCTGCGGCCGGCGAGCGCCGGAAGACGACGTGTCGATCGTCGCGATCCGCAGGTCCTGACCCGGCGCGCCGGGAATCCCTCTAGCGGGAAGAGCTCCCGATCGGCCGGCCGGGGGGAGCCTTCGGCCCCGGGAGGCGATTCTTCCGCGTCTCGGGCTTCTCGAAGAACTCGTCGAGGTCCCGCTTCGCGAGCGCCCGAAACTGCTCCTCGTCCCCGGGCGCGGAGGGGACTGCGGCCCTGCGCCGAAGGCGCGAGAGCTCGCCCCAGGCCGCCGCGCGGACTTCCGGAGAGGCCGAAGGGTTCGCGGCGAGATCGAACGCGGAGTCGAGCACGGCTTTTTCCCCCACGCGGCGCAGCGCCGCGAGGCGCGAGGTTTTCGGCGCGGGCGAGCCCCAGGTCGAATCCTCGAGGCGCTTCAGGACCTCGTCGAGGCGCGGCGCGCCGGGCTCGCGGTCGAGCGTCAACCTCGCCGCGCGCGCCGGGTCGAGGAGCGGTTCGACGATGAGCCCGGCGAGCGTCCGGGCCGCCGTGAGGGGACTGAAGGTTTCTCCCGCCTCGGAGGGAGAACTGTTCGCGCGTCGGCCTCTCCCCCTGGGGAGGGGCGACGAGCGCGGCGACGATCGAATCGGGAATGTCGAGGTTTTCCGGAGAGAGCGCCGAGACGAGCAGATCCAGCGCTCTTCGCTGCTGCTTCGGAGAGACCCACGCGACGGGTTTCTGTCCGTCCCCGGCCAGCGCGTTCGTCTGAAACTGCCCGCCCACGAATTGCTGGGCGGCCTGGATCGCGAACCGGTGGTACAGATACGCGAGCGAGAACCGCTCTTCCAGATCGTGCACGGGCTCCCCGGGAGCGAGCTGACTCGCGCCGAACCGCGCGAGAATCGCCCCCCGAACTTCCTGGGTGGTCTTGAGCCACTCGACCGGGTCGCTGCCCCAGTCGTACTCGGCCCAGCGCGGGTCGCTCTCGAGCGGATAGACCTGCCCCTTCGAATAACCGTCGCGGACGATCTCGCCGAGCCGCGCCGGATCGTTCGAAGCCGTGTATCCCCACCGGATCATCAACCGGTCGTAAGAGCCGACGTCGGCGGGATAGGCGTCCGAGAGGTCGAACTTGCCGTTCTTGAGCTGGATGTTCGGCGCGAGGTAATCCATGACGGACCCCCACCCGAACGTCGTCGCGGCCCAGTTGTGCATCAGGCCGAGCGTGTGGCCGACCTCGTGCGCGGCGAGGTAGCGGAGTCTCTCGAGCACGAGGGATTGCTCATCGATTCCCGGATCCCCCGGGCCGCCCGCCGCGAGCCAGGAGTAGTCGGGAGAGTCTCCGGCGCTGCAGCCGCCGGAGGGGGTCTGGAGATTGCGCCAGATCCGCGAGGTCGTCCGCCGCCGGTGGGAATCGATCCGCGCGACGCCGTGAAGGATTTCGCCCGTGCGCGGATCGACCTGGATCTCTCCGACCGACCATCCCCGCTCCGCGCGATTGACCCACTCGACGCCGGAATAGCGGACGTCCAGGAAAGTGGCTCCGACCGGAAGGTCTTCGAGTCGAAGCGCGTCCGGGAAGCCGGCCTCCGCGAAAGCGTGATTCCACCAGAGCACGGCGCCGCGAATCGCCGCGCGCTCCGGCTCCGGAATTCCACGGTCGAGGTAATAGACGATCGGGTGCGCGGCGTCGAGCCGCCAGCGCGTCGCCAGGTAGCGCTCGATCGGTTGCGACACCGGAGCGGTCTGGTCCCGGTAGAACAGGGGAATGAATCCGATCCGAGGGTCCAGCGGCCGCGGTTCGAATCCCGGCTCCGGCAGCTGAACGAACGAGTGGTGGATGCGCAGCGTCATCGTCCGGCCGTCCGGCAGGACGTCCGCAGCCGCCGGCGAGGGGTTGTCGGAGACGTACGAGAGCTGCGCTTCGATTTCCGTGTTCCGGGGGAAAGCGCCCGTCCTCTCGAAATGGAGGGCGGAACGCGCGGCGTCCTGCCTCCAGTCGCCCTGCCGGGCCTGGCGGAGAATCGGCAGCACCTCCGTGTCGCGCAGCAGAAACTCGGTCGCGTCGACGAGCGCCCGGTCTCCCTCTTCCGCGACGACCGGCATCGCCGCAAGGATCGACGTCGGAAACGACTCTTCGACGACGCGCGTTCGCTCGGGGTCCGGGTCCCCGCTGCGGTTCGTCGTCTGCTCCTGCACGAGGAGCACTCTCGGACCGACGCGCTCGAACCGGCACAGGCCGAGGCTTCCCGGCTGCCCCCGGTCGAGAAACGTCTCGATCATCCCCGTTCCCGACGCAAGGCCCGATCCGTAGAGGAATTTCCCCTTTCCGGCCGAAATCTCGAGCAGCAGCGCGCCCTTCCGCGCGTCCCAGTAGTACGGGATGAACCCGTCGTGACGCTGGAGACCCGCGGTGCGCTGCGAAATCGACGCCGGCGGCTCGTCCGGCGCGGCGAGGAGAGCCAGCGGAAAAGCGGCAAGGACCGAGGCGAAGAGCAGGCGAAAAAATCTCTGGTTCATCCGGTCATTAAATCACGCGCCGGCGCGCCGCACTAGAATCGCGACGCGGTGGAACGACAGAACTACATCCCGCCCCTCTGGCTGCGAAATCCGCACGTCCAGCTCGCGCTGGGGCCATTGCTGCGGAGCCGAAGACTCGTGGCGTTCCGGCGCGAGGCGCTCGAGACGGCGGACGGCGACGAAATCCTCCTCGATCACGTCGACGCGGGACGCGGCGATCGGCCGCGTCTTCTCGTCCTCCACGGCCTCGAGGGGAGCTCGTTCTCCGTCTACGCGCAGGGGCTGCTCGCCCTCGCGCAGGCTCGCGGCTGGAACGGAACGGCGCTGAACTTCCGGTCCTGCGCGCGCGACCCCTCCCGGCCTTCGAGGCGAATCGCGAACCGCACCGCGCGCCTGTATCACTCGGGCGAAACGCGGGACCTCGACCTGGCGGTCGAGACGCTCGCCCGCCGCGAGCCGAGCGCGCCGCTCGTCGCCGTCGGAGCTTCCCTCGGCGGCAACGTCCTGCTCAAGTGGCTGGGAGAGCATCCGGGCCAGCGGCGGGTGCGGGCGGCCGCGGCGATTTCAACGCCCTACGACCTCTCCGCCTGCGCCCGGAATCTCGAATCGCGGATGGGACGCGTCTACGTCTCGGCCTTCCTTCGCACCCTCCGCCCCAAGGCCCTCTCGGTCGTTCGCCGGTTCCCGGACGCCGCCCGGCGGATCGATCCGGCGCGCGTTGCCGCCGCCCGCACGTTCTTCGAGTTCGACGACGCCGCGACGGCGCCCCTCCACGGATTCGAAGGCGCGGACGACTACTATTCGCGCTCGAGCTCGCTCGGTTACCTGCCGAAGATCGACACCGAATCGCTTTGCATGACCGCGCGCGACGACCCGTTCCTTCCGGGTCGAGTCGCCGCGGCAGCTCGCGACGCCGCGTCGCCGGCCGTCGAGTTTCGGATGCCCGACCGGGGCAGTCATCTCGGATTTCTCTCGGGCCGCAACCCCTGGACGCTCCGGTCGTGGGCCGAACAGGGCGTGATCGCCTGGCTGGAGGAGAGAATTGGCTGAGCGCCGGGTCCCCGCGTTCCGGCGTTTCGGAATGCTCGCGCGGCTCGGGCATTTTGCCCGGGCCGTCGTTTACCTCGCGATGGGCATCTGGACGGCGCGGGCGGCGGTCTTCAGTCATGCCCGGGCGGTCGGCCCCGGCGCCGCGCTGAAGGCCGTCCTCGGCGGCGCGGAGGGCCGACTCTTCGTCGGCGCCGTGGCCTTCGGGTTCTTCGCCGACGCTCTCTTCCGGCTGATTCAGGCTCTCTCGCGGAAAAAGCGGGGAATTCTCGCGCGACTGGCGTTCTTCGTTCGGGCCGTCGGCGCGGCCGCCCTCGGCGCGACCGCCTTTCAGGTCTATCGAAACGTGCGGCTGCAGCGGGAGGGGGACTTTCTCCGGGAAAGGCTCGGCTGGGTCATGGCTCGGCCGTGGGGGACGAAGGCCATCATCGTGGCCGGCGCGATCGCCGCCATCGTCGGTCTCCGGGAGATCTTCCAGGGCGCGACCGGACGTCTCCGCGAGACCTTCGTGAAAAAGAGAATGGGAAGGCTCGAGAAAAAATGGTCGATCCCCGTGGCCCGGTTCGGCCTCGCCGCGCACGGAATTCTCGTCGCGGTCATGGGCTTCTTCCTCGTGCGTGCGGGACTGGCCGCCAATCCGAGCGGCGCCGTGCTGACCGGAGGAGCCCTCCGGCGCGTCGGCCTCCTGCCGTTCGGTTCGGCGATCCTGGCGGGGCTCGCCGTCGGGTTGATCGCCTACGGGCTTTCCCAGCTGCTCTTCGGCTTCTATCGCCGCGAGTCGTGATCCGGCCTGCCGAGCCGGTCCAGGTCTTCCGTGCCGATCACCGGCTTCCAGGGGAGGATCTCGTACTGTGCCATCCCGTCCCGAACGAACGGGTCGGCGTCGCGAATGGCGTCCAGTTCGGCGGTCGTCGACCCTTCCGGGACCCTCAGGAGCAACGCGCCTCCCGAACGCGGATCGAAAGGGCCCGACGCGAGCAGGATTCCCCGGTCCCGAAGCTCTCGCAGATACGAACGGTGGGCGTCGAGCCGCGTCAGGATCTCCTCGAGACTCCGGCGGTAACGAAGAATCGCGAGCACGTACATGAAGATCCGATTATCTCAGAGTTGAAGAAGATAGAATCCCCGAAATGCCGCCCACGCGCCCGGCCGGGAAGGCCGACGAAGCCGTTTCGGACCGAACGCCCTCCTCCGGCGAAATTCAGCACGAATTCGAAGCCCTTCTCCAGGCGCAGAGCGATCTCGGCGAGGGGTTCTTCCTCAGCAAAGGACAGAAGCTCACGTACGTCAACGAGGCGTTCTGCAAGATCTCCGGGTACCCGGCGAGCGAGCTGCTCGCGCTTCCGTCCTTTCTGGACCTCGTGGATCCGGAGATGCGTCCCATGCTGGAAAAGCGCCTCCGGGAACGCATCGCCGGAAAGGAGGTCCCCGATCACTACGAGTCGGCCCTCCTGAGGAAAGACGGCACCCGTGTGGAGCTCGAGGTCGCCGTCAAGCGGTACAGCCCGGAGGATCCCACGAAAATCATGGCGATCCTCCGGGACATCACGTCGCGAAAAAGGGGCGAGGAGGCGAATCGCCGGACGCTGTCGCTTCTCGCGGCGACTCTCGAATCGACGGCGGACGGCCTTCTCGTCGTCGACGGCACCGGAAAGATCGTCAGCTTCAACCAGCGCTTCCTCGAGATGTGGCAGATCCCGGATGTCGTGGCGGCGACGGGAGACGACAACGCCGCCCTGTCGGTCGTCGTCAGCCAGCTCCAGGACCCCGACTCCTTCCTGCGCAAGGTCCGCGAGCTGTATTCCCACCCCCAGGCGGAGAGTTACGACGTTCTCGAGTTCCTCGACGGGCGCGTTTTCGAGCGGTATTCGATTCCCCAGCGCCTTCACGGCGAGAGTGTGGGCCGGGTGTGGAGTTTCCGGGACGTCACCTCCCGGCAACGCGCGGAAGAGGCCTTGCGCGAGAGTGAAGGCCGCTATCGCGAGGTCGTCGAGAACCTCAACGAAGGGTTGCTGATCACCGACCCTGCCGACACGATCCTCTTCCTCAATCCCCGGATGGCGGAAATGGCCGGACGGACGGTTGCGGAGCTGACCGGGCGAACCGCGCACAGGGAGCTTCTGCCCCCGGAAGAATGGCCTTCCATCGACGAGAGGAATCGCCGGCGTCTTCTCGGCGAGAGCGAGCGCTACGAAGTCGAGATGGTCCGCAAAGACGGCGGCCGCTTCTCGGCGGAGGTGAACGGCATCCCCTTTCGCAACGCCGCCGGGGAAATCGTCGGAACCCTGGCCGCGATCACGGACATCACGGAGCGCAAGCAGGCCGTGGAGTCGCTCCGCCGGTCCGTCGCGGAATACCGCGACCTCTTCGAGAAGGCCAACGACGCGATCCTGATCCTGCGGCCCGAAGACCAGACGATCCTCGAAGCGAACCGGAAGGCGTGCGAAACGTACCGGCTTCCGCACGACGAAATCGTCGGGAAGAGCCTGAAGAGCTTCACGCGCGATGTCTACCGGAGCGAGGAGCAGATTCGCCGCATCCTGCGCGAAGGAAGCAGCGAGAATTTCGAGACCGTGCATTTCGGGCGCGACGGCACGCCGGTCGACCTTCTCGTCAGTTCGTCCCTCGTCGACTACCGGGGAGGGACCGCGATTCTCTCGGTTTGCCGCGACATCACTGAGAGCAAGCGCGCGAAGGTCCAGATCGAGCGCCTCGCCTACCACGATGCCCTCACGAACCTGCCGAATCGGACCCGCTTCGCCGATCGCCTCGATCTCGCGCTCTCGCAGGCCCGGATCGAGGGCTACCACGTCGCGATCCTGTTCCTCGATCTGGACCGCTTCAAGGTCGTCAACGACAGCCTTGGCCATAAGGTGGGCGATCTTCTCCTCCAGAAGGCCGCGAATCGGCTCGCTCAAATCATCCGAGGAGGGGACACGCTCGCGCGTCTCGGCGGCGACGAATTCATCATTCTGCTCTCCCAGATCGAAAACGACGACGACGCCTCGCGCGTCGCGCAAAAAATCCTCCACCTGTTCAAGAAGCCCTTCGTCCTCGGCGACCGAGAGCTGTTCGTGAGCGCGTCCATCGGGATCAGCATCTATCCTCAACACGGCGAAGATCGCGAGACGCTCGTCAAGAACGCGGACATCGCGATGTACCGTGCCAAGCAGGAGGGTCGCGACAACTTCCAGGTTCACACGTCCCGGCACACGCACGACGCGATCACCCGCCTCGCCCTCGAGACGGACCTCCGCAAGGGTCTCCAGAACGGCGTCTTTCCCGTCTACTACCAGCCGCTGATCGACCTCGGGACGGGCGAGATCGTCGGCGCCGAGGCTCTTGCGCGGTGGCGGCATCCCCTTCGGGGACTCATGCGCCCGGCAGAATTCATCCCGATCGCCGAAGAGACAGGCCTCATCGTGCCGCTCGGAGCCCGAATCCTCCGCGAGGCGTGCCGGCAAACGCGCCAGTGGCACGCGCTCGGGTTTCCCGGCCTGAGGGTGTCGGTGAATCTCTCGGCGCGCCAGTTTCACCAGCAGGACCTGGTGCGCCAGGTCGGTGAAGTGCTGGAAGCGACGGGGATCCCGGCCGAGCAGCTCGAGCTCGAAATCACCGAGAGCATCGCGATGCAAAACGTGGAGGTCAATGTCGTGACGCTTCGGCAGCTCAAAGCGCTGGGCATCCGGATCACGATCGACGACTTTGGGACCGGCTATTCGTCGCTCTCCTACCTGAAGAAGTTTCCGATCGACACGATCAAGATCGACCAGACGTTCGTCCGCGACGTGACGACCGACGCCAACGACGCCGCCATTGTTCGCGCCGCGATCGTCATGGCGCACGAGCTGAAGCTCAACGTGATCGCCGAGGGAGTCGAGACCCGGGACCAGCTCGAATTTCTCAAGCGCCGGAAATGCGACGAAATGCAGGGCTACCTTTTCAGCGAGCCGCTGACGAACGACGCGTTCGAGGCTCTTCTTCGGAGCGGCAAGACCTTTCCGGTCTAGCCGCTCCGTCCGGGCGGATGCGCCGGGTGAATCGCTTCGCCGCGAACGACCGATACTGCGTGGGGAATGAGCCCGGCGACCGCCGACAGGCAGTCGACGGCGCCTCGCGGAGATCCGGGCAGGGCGAGGATCAGGGTCCTTCCCCTCACGCCCGCGACTGCGCGCGAGAGGTAGGCAGCCGGAAAGGCTTCCCCGGTCTCGGCCCGCATCCGCTCCGCCAGCCCCGGCACCTCGATGTCGAGAACTGCGCGAACGGCTTCCGGCGTGCGGTCGCGGGGCGAGACGCCCGTTCCTCCCGTCACGACGATGAGATCCAGCTTCTCGGCGCACCACCGGCGAAGGAGAATCTGGATCTCCTCCGGCTCGTCCGGCAGAACGGCCGACGTGGCGATCTCGGCGCCGCACATCTCCAGCAGCGCCTTCCGGACGGCCGGTCCTCCGCCGTCTTCGCGCGTTCCCCGCGCGACGGTGTCGGAAACGGTCAACACCCCGGCTCTCACCGCGCCCGCCGCCCCGGCCGCGAAGCCAGAAAGCGGCCCGACCGGCCGCCGGTCTTTTCGAGCAGACGAATCTCCCCGATGACGGCAGAGCGATCGATCGCCTTCACCATGTCATAGACGGCGAGACACGCCGCCGACACCGCGACGAGAGCCTCCATTTCGACTCCGGTTCGTCCCCGGATCGAGGCGGAAGCGGCGACGACGACCCGGAGCGCGGCGCCGTCGAGCGTCAGATCGACCGAAATCGAGTCGAGCGACAGTGGATGGCAGAGCGGAACGATCTCCGAGGTCCTCTTCGCCGCCTGGATGCCCGCGATTCTCGCGACGGCGAGAGCATCGCCCTTCGCGAGTCTCCCGTCGAGCAGCGCTCGAAAGGCGGCGCGGGAGAGCCGGACTTCTCCCGAGGCCCGAGCCGAACGCTTCGTCGTTCTCTTGTTTCCCACGTCGACCATCCGGGCCCGGCCGCGGGTGTCGAGATGCAGGGCTCTGCGCACGGATGAATTGTACCGGCGATCCGGAATCCCCGGGCGGGTATGAAATAATCTTCGTCGTGGGAACCCCGTCCGACTTCGGCTTCTTCCGCGTCGCGGCGGCGGTGCCTGTCTGCGCCCCCGCCCAGCCCCGGGTCAACGCCCGGAGGATCGCCGAGCTCGCCCAGCGCGCGGCCGACGAGGGCGCCCGGCTGGTCGTCTTCCCCGAGCTCTCTCTCACAGGGTACACGGCGGGAGACCTCTTCCTCCAGAAACGGCTCGAAGACGAAGCCCGCGACGCAGCGCTGTGGCTGGAGCAGAACCTTCCGGCGTCGATCGTCACGGTCGCGGGCGTGCCGTGGCGCAACGGCGGAATGCTCTTCAACACGGCAATCGTGTTCGCGGGAGGCCGGATCGAAGGCTTCGTTCCGAAGACGTTTCTTCCGAACTACAAGGAGTACTACGAGAAGCGATGGTTCGTCTCGGGGCTCTCCGCGCGCTCCTCGGAGGTCCCCGTCGGGGCCCGCTCGGTGCCGTTCGGGACCGACCTGCTCTTCCGGGGGTCCTGGGAACGGCCGATCGTGTTCGGAATCGAGATCTGCGAGGACCTCTGGGTCCCGACGCCGCCTTCCTCGTTCCAGGCGCTCGCGGGCGCTCAGCTCCTCCTGAATCTCTCCGCTTCCGACGACACGATCGGCAAGCGCGAATATCGCAGGGCGAACCTGGTCGCGTCCCAGTCCGCGCGCTGCCTCGCCGGAATGATCTTCGTCTCGTCGGGCCCGGGCGAATCCTCCTCCGACCTCGTCTTCGGTGGACATTCCCTGATCGCCGAAAATGGCGCAATCCTCGAAGAGCGCCGGGGCTTCCAGGAGGGCCCGACGCTCGCCGTCACCGAGATCGACATCGACCGGTTGACGGCAGACCGGGACCGCATCGGGAGCTTTGCCGACGCGGCGGCGCTGAGCCCTGCGCGTTTCCGCGTCCTCGAGCTGCCCCGGCTCGAAACGAAACCGGCGCTCGCGTTCTCGCGGTACGTCGAGCCGCACCCGTTCGTTCCCGACGACCCTTCGACCCTCGACGCGCGATGCGAAGAGGTCGCGAGCATTCAGGCGGCCGGGCTCGTCCGCCGCCTCCAGCATGTTTCCCCGTCGAGGCCCGTCCTCGGCCTCTCGGGCGGCCTCGATTCGACGCTCGCCGCGCTCATTTCGCTTCGAGCGCTCGAGCAGCTCGAGCGGCCCGCTCACGACCTCCTGACGGTCTCCATGCCCGGTCCGGGGACTTCCGCGCGCACCCGCGAAAATGCCCATCGGCTCGCCTGCTCGCTCGGGGCCGAGTTTCGCGAAATCGACATTCGCGCCGCCCTCCACCAGCACCTGACGGACCTGAAGCACTCGGGCTCGGCCGACCTCGCGTACGAAAACGCGCAGGCGCGGGAGCGGACCCAGATCCTGATGGATCTCGCGAACGCGGAACACGGCATCGTGGTCGGCACGGGCGACCTCTCCGAGATTGCGCTCGGGTGGTCGACGTACGGCGGCGATCATCTGTCGATGTACGCCGTGAATTCTTCCGTTCCCAAAACGCTCGTCCGCCACGTGGTCGGGTGGTTCGCCCGCCACGCCGACCCGAAAATCGCGCGCGTGCTCGACGACGTGCTCGGCACTCCCGTCTCGCCGGAGCTCCTGCCGCTCGAATCGGGCGCCGAGATGCCCCAGCGCACCGAGGACATCCTCGGCCCGTACGAGTTGCACGATTTTTTCCTCTACCATTTCCTGCGGGGCGGCGATCCGCCGAGGAAGCTGCTGTTTCTCGCCGGCCGCGCCTTCGGCGATAAATATCCGGCCGCCGTGGTGACCCGGACGCTGCGGACGTTCCTGACGCGCTTCTTCGCGAATCAGTTCAAGCGCAACGCCATGCCGGACGGTCCGAAAGTCGGTACGGTGGCCCTGTCCCCGAGGGGCGACTGGAGAATGCCCGCGGACGTCTCGCCGGAGGCGTGGCTCGCCGATCTCGACAACGAGGGCTGAAGCGTCAGTATCTCGGGACCGAAGGGTCCACGAGAGTCGACCACGCGTCGATGCCGCCGGCGAGGTTCCGCACCCGCGAATACCCGTTGCGAAGCAGGTACATCGCGACCTGGGCCGAGCGGGAGCCGTGGTGACAGAACACAATGATGTCGTGGTCCGGGGGAAGCTCGGCCGCGCGGGGCGGGACCTCGCGCATGGGGATCCACACGGAGCCCTCGATCGAGGCGCGGTCGCGCTCGAAGCCCTCGCGCACGTCCAGCAGGACGGCCTCTCCCTTTTCGAACCTCGCCTTTGCCTCGGCCGCGGAGATCTCGAACTCGTCGTTCATCGGGCTCAGAATCCTTCCAGAATGCTCGTCACGAGCGATTGCGCGAAACGGTCCGCCTCGGCGTCGACCGCGACGTTCTCGAGATCCGAGAAGTTCGCCGCCGAAACGTTTCCCGCCGCGACATCGTAGTTCTCCCGGAACGTGTAGGCGTCGTTTTTCCAGATGACCTTCCCGTCGGGAAGCTGCGTCAGCGAGACCTTGACCACGATCTGAATCTGATACTGCGTCGCCCGCCCGAGCGAGTCCGCCGCGACCGGATACAGGGAAAAGGACGTGATCTCGCCGGAGAGCTGCGCGTCGCCGTCCCCCTCCCGGGCGGAAACCGAGAACCGCCCGCGCGACGCGAGCTCGGAGGCCACCGCTTTCGAGAGCCGCTGCTCGAGCCCGACTCGCGGGGTCGAATTCTTGAACGTCGGGAAGGAGACCCGCTTGACGGACTCCGGCAGGAAGCTCCCGCGGCCGACGAGCGCGTACCCGCAGGCCGCCGTCCCGGCGAGAGATCCAACGAGGAAGACTTGAAGCAGCCGTCCCGCGAATCTCCGCCTCACGGACCGACGCTCCGCCGCGGGCGCTTCGACGTTCTGCCGCACTATCGCACGACCACGTTCAGCAGGCGGTCGGGGACGAAAACGACTTTCACGCGCTGCTTGTCTGCGAGCCACTTCGCGACCGATTCGTCGGCCTCGGCGGCGGAGAGGACGTCGTTTTCCGCGGCGCCGCGGCCGAGTGTCACCTGGCCGCGAAGCTTCCCGTTCACCTGCACCGCGTAGGTGACGGTTTCTTCGATCACGAGGGCGGGGTCGAAGGCGGGCCAGCCCGAGAACAGCAGACTCTTCGCGCCCCCCGAGGCGCTCGTTGAGCTCCTCCGTGAGGTGCGGAGCGACCGGGTGAGCGAGAGACAGCAGGGTCCTCAGGGAGGCGTGCTTCTCCGCGGCCTCCGCGGCCGGGTCCCCGACGAGATCGACCACCTGGTGAAGGTACTCCATCAGGTGGGCCACGGCCGTGTGGAACGAAAAGTTCTCGAAATCTTCCGTGACGGCCTTCACGGCCCGGTGCCGGGCGCGCGAGGCGGGCGTGTCGGCCGCGGGGCTTCCCGACGGCGCCGGTCCGGCCTCGATCAGCCGGTCGGAAACCGCTCGAAGGCGAGCCAGAAACCTCTCCGCGCCCGCGATCCCCTGGTCGCTCCACTCCGCCTCGGCCGTCGCGGGCCCGAGGAACAGCACGTACGTTCGGACGGCGTCCGCGCCCTTGCTCGCGATCAACGGGTCGAGCGAGACGGCGTTCCCGCGCGACTTGGACATCTTCTCCACCCGGCCCGAAGGTCCCATGCGCGTGATCATCCCCTGGTTGAACAGCGCCGCGAACGGTTCCTCGGCCTGAAGCATCCCGAGCCCCTTGAGCACGCGCGCGAAGAATCGCGCGTACAGGAGATGGAGGATCGCGTGCTCGACGCCGCCGACATATTGCGTGACCGGAATCCAGCGCCTCGCGATCGCGGGATCGAACGGCCGTTCCGCATTCGAGGGGTCGAGATAGCGGATGAAATACCACGCGGAATCGACGAACGTGTCCATGGTGTCGGTCTCGCGCCGAGCCGGCCCTCCGCAGCGCGGACACGAAGTGTGGACGAAAGAATCGACTTTCTCCAGAGGGTTTCCGCCCTTCCCCGTGAACGGCGCTTCGGCCGGGAGCAGAACCGGGAGCTCGGACTCGGGCACGGGCACCCATCCGTCCTTCTCGCAGCGGACCATCGGGATCGGGGTTCCCCAGTAACGCTGCCGCGAGATCAGCCAGTCGCGAAGGCGGTACGTGACCCGGCGACGGCCTGCGCCCGACTCCTCGAGCGTTGCGATCGCCGCCTCGACGGCCTTCGGCCCGTTGGGAATCCCGTCCCACGACCCGGACCGGTAGAGAACACCCTCGTGCGCGAGGGCCGCCGCGGTCATGGCCGCCGGGTCGAGCTCCTCCTCGGTTCGATAGACCGGCCGGATGGGTAGCCCGTACTTGCGCGCGAATTCGAAGTCGCGCTGGTCATGCGCCGGCACGCCCATGATCGCGCCCGTTCCGTAGTCCGGCAGCACGAAGTTCGCGAGCCACACCGGGACGGGTTCGCCGAGAAGCGGATGAACCGCCTCGAATCCGGTCGGAATTCCCTCCTTCTCGCCCGATTCCGCCTCGCGAACGATCCGCGACTCCTCCCGGACTCTCCCGACGAAGGCCTCGATCTCGGCGCGGCGAGGACTCTTTGAAACGATCTTCGCGACGAGCGGATGCTCCGGCGCGAGCGCGACGAACGTCGCGCCATAGAGCGTGTCGGGTCGCGTCGTGAACACCGTCAGATTTTCGGACAGCCCGGGGATGCGGAACACGACGTCGGCGCCCGAGCTCTTCCCGATCCAGTTGCGCTGCATCGCGCGGACTTTGTCGGGCCACTTGCCTTCGAGGTCGTCGAGCCCCGAGAGGAGCGATTCCGCCTCTTCCGTGATTCTCAGGAACCACTGCTCCAGCTCCCTCGATTCGACCGGACTGCCGCACCGGTCGCACACTCCGCCCTCGGCCTGTTCGTTCGCGAGGACGGTCTGGCAGGACGGACACCAGTTGACGGGGGCCTTCTTTCGAACCGCGAGGCCCTGCTCGTGCATTCTCAGGAAGAACCACTGGTTCCAGCGGTAATACCCGGGCTCGCACGTCGTGACTTCCTTCGTCCAGTCGTAGAGAACGCCCCAGGCGCGGAACTGCTCCTTCATCGCGGCGATGTTGGCGAGCGTCGACACGCGCGGATGAATCCCCTTTTCGATCGCGTAGTTTTCCGCCGGCAGTCCGAACGCGTCCCATCCCATCGGGCAGAAGACCGTGTTTCCCCGCTGCCGCCAGTACCGATGAAGGGCGTCGGTCAGGAAATACGTCCTCGCGTGTCCCACGTGAAGCCGGTCGCCGGAGGGATACGGCAACATGACGAGAAGGTACCTGCCCGACACCGACTCGTCGGAAGTGTCCACGAAGGCGGCCCTGTCTTTCGCCCACCGCTCCTGCCACTTCGGTTCGATCTCGTCCGGCGCGTAGCCGTCCCGCTCGTTCATGAAAGAGAAGCGAATCTAAATGACCGGAGACCGCGATTCAAGCAGTTACGCCCGAAGCTCCAGGTTTCCCATCGACGAGAGAACGCGAAGGAGGGTCCGCGGCATCTCCGCGAGGGAAACGACTTCGTCCACGGCCCCCGACTCCGCCGCCTCGCGTGGCATGCCGAAAACGACCGCCGACTCCTGCGACTCCGCAAGCGTCCGCCCTCCGGCTCCGCGCACGGAAACGACGCCCTCCCGCCCGTCACTGCCCATTCCGGTCAACACGACGGCAACGGTGCGGGCCCCGAACGTCGCGGCCGCGCTCCGGAAGAGCCGGTCGACCGACGGCGAATAGAGGTCCGGCGGCTGGCGGGGCGAGAGGTGAAATCTCGCGTTCTCGGCTTCCCCGGAAAACTCCAGATGGCCGCCTCCCGGGGCGACATAGGCCGCGCCCGGCTTCGCCCGCTGCCCTTCTGCCGCCTCTTCCACCGGAAACACGGCGCTCCGGGCGAGCCGCTGGGCGAAGAGGCGGGTAAACCCCGTCGGCATGTGCTGCGCGACGACGATCGGGAACGGAATCGCCGGGAGAGCCGCGAAGAGCGTCGAGATCGCCGACGGACCTCCCGTCGAGGCGCCGATGACGAGCACCCCCACCCCCGGGGCGATCGGTTCCGGCGGTCGGATGCGGTCGACGATGATCGGCCGGCTCAATCGCGCGCCGGCCGCCGCTCGGAGCTTCTCGAGCAGCACCTTCTCGAGCTTCGAATACTCGGGCGAAGCGGTTGCCTGCGGCTTCACGATGAAATCCACGGCCCCGAGCTCGAGGGCGCGAAAGACGTCTTCCCGGCCGTGCCGGGAAGAGACGACGATCGTCGGCGTCGGCCGGTTCGAGGCGAGCCAGCGGAGAACCGAAAAACCGTCGAGACCCGGCATCTCGAGATCGAGGGTGATGATGTCAGGCTCGTGCGCCATCGTCAGGCGGATCGCCTCCTCCCCGTTGACCGCCGACGCGACGACCTTCATCTCGGGGTCGGACTCGATCATCCGGGAGAGCGTGACCCGGGAGAAGGCGCTGTCGTCGGCGACGAGGACCCGGATCATTTCTGGTAGACCATGTCGTTTTTCAGGTGGCGAAGATGGAACTCGGTCGAGAAAGCCACGAGCGATTCGACTCGCCCGAGAAAGAGGTGCCCGCCGGGCGCGAGCCTCTTGTGCAGCGAGGCGACGACGGAACGCTTCGCGGAATCTTCCAGATAGATCAGGACGTTTCTGCAGAAGATGACGTGAAAGATCGGAAGCGCGGCGAGGCGGGCCGACTCGATCAGGTTCACACGCCCGAACGAGACGCGCCGGCGAACGTCCTCCCGGATCCTGTATCGCCCGGGGCCTTCGAGCTCGAAGAACTTCGAGCGGCGATCCTCCGACGTCTGCCGGAAGGAGTTCTCGCGGAAAATGCCGGCCCGGGCCCGGCCGATGCTTCCCAGGGACACGTCGCTGCCGAAAATCTCGACCTCTCGGCGATCGAATGCGCCAATCTCCTCGAGAAGCATGGCGAGCGTGTACGGCTCCTCTCCGGAAGCACAGCCCGCGCTCCAGATCTTCAGCGGTTCCGCGCCGCGAGACGCCGCTTCCCATTCCGGGAGGACCTCGTCCGTGAAAGCCGCGAGTTGCTCCGGCTCCCGAAAGAAATATGTCTCGGGATTCGTGATCCGGTCGATCAGCGCGTCAAACTCGGACTCCTCGGGGCTGCCGTAGCGAAGGCGAAGAAGATAAGACCGGGGGCCGTCGAGCCTCAGCTCTTCGACCCGGCGGAGGACCCGCGACTCGAGGAGAAAACGATTCGAGTCGGTGAAATCGATTCCGCACCTCTCCCGGACGAGGTCCGCGAACACGCGGTAGAGCTCGTTCGGAAAAGGCGCTCCGCCGTTCTGCGTCACTGCAACGGCTCGCTCCGGAGAACTTCCGCGAGGATCCCGGCCGTGCGGGGCTCTGCTTCGCGCCATGCGAGCTCGATCTCGGCGGACAGCTTCGGCCGCAGGCGCGCGAGAGTCGCGCTCACGTCTTCCGCGAGCGCGGTTCGGGACAGCGCCCCAACGAGGACCGGAACGTCCTGCGCCGCGGCGATCCGCTCGATTGCGGCGAGGGCGGAGCGCGCGACGAGATCGTCCGGGTCCCGCAGAAGGGCCTGGTGGAGGAGCGGCCGGCGGTCCGTTCGGCCGCGGCGCCCGAGCGCCTCGAGCGCGGTCGCGCGCAGCCTCCAGTCGGGGTCGGCCGCGCGCCGGTCCAGCTCCCGATCCGCCTCGGCGGTTGGCGTGTCCGCGACGGCTGCGAGAGCCGCCTGCCGGATCTCGGCGTCCGGGTCTTCGAGCGAGCGCGAGATCGAGCCCCACGCGGACTCTCCCCCGATCCGCCCCAGAGCCTCGAGGGCGGCAATCCTCTCCGGCGCCTCCCCTTTTTCCGATATCTCCGCGAGCCGCTCGGCATCCTCCGGCTCGCCCATCGCCCCGAGGCCCCGGCAAGCAGCCGCGCGCACCCAGAGATCGTCGTCCTGGAGCGACGCGAGAATCGCCTCCCGGCGGCTGGATGGCTGCGGCGTCGCTGCGATCGCGACGACGGCCGCCTGTCGAACGAGAGCGTTCTCGTCCGCAAGCGCGTGGTCGAACAGGGGGGCCAGCGACACGTCCATCGACCGGGCCGCCAGGGCCACGGCCCTCGCCCGGACGACGGAGTCTTCGTCTTTGCTCGCCGTCGAGACCCTCGAGCGGAACTCTTCCGATCCGATCTCGAACAGGAGCGAAAGGGCGTTTGCCCGGGTGAGAGCATCGCGTCCCGCCGCCGCGCGCACGACCCGGCGCTGCAGCGGGTCCCGGAGCTCGGGGTGTCGCCGGACGAGCGCCGCGAGCGCATCCACGGCGGCGGTGTCGACGCCCGCGTCGGAATCCCCGAGGTGGGCGATCAGATAATCCATCGCGCGCGAATCCGCGATTTTCGAGATCAACTCGACCGCTCGGCGCCGAACCGCGGGCGAGTCGTGCTCGAGCAGCCCGAGGACCGGAAAGAGCATCCCGGCCTCGGGTCGGGTCGAGAGCAGCTTCAGCGCGATCTCTGCCTTCTGTTCGTCGGCAGACGGCGAAAGAAGCGACAGCAGTGCCGGGTCCGACGCCGCGCCGAAGTCCGCGAGGGCCTTTTCGGCGGCATCAGAAACCTCCGACCCGAGCGCTGCGAGGAGCACGGGAACCGATTCGGGAGCGGCGATCCAGCCGAGCGCCCGCAGCAGGTTTCCTTTTCGGTCGGGGCGATCGGTCTTGCGGATGGCCAGGGCGATCGCGGCGGCCGTGCCCGGCGGCGCGTTCTCGCGGAACTTTCGCCGAAGATACGCCCGCTCGCGGTCGGCCACGATCCGGGGCCTCGACGCCTCGTCCACGGCCACGAAGGCCTGGAGCAGCGGAAAATCGGGAACAGAAGAAGACGACAGCCTCGAAGCGAGCAGATCGATCGAACCGAATCCCCCGATCGAGCCCGCCGCCTCGAGAATCGCTTTCTTGAGCGCCGCATTTTGGTCGCAGGCGACGATCGCCGGAAGCGCCTCGACCGCCTTCAGCCGGCCGAGGGTCTCGATCGCGTGGTAGTGGAGCCAGGGATTGTCGCCCGAAAGGATGGCGACCAAAGCGGGAATCGCCTCGCGACGGCTGAGTTTTCCGAGAGAAACGATGGCGGCCGACGCCACGTTGACGTCGTCATGACGCAGCAATTCCACGAGCGCCGCGACGCTCTCGTCGCCCGGAATGTCGCCCAGCACGGTTGCGATCGCGATCTTGCTGTCGGGCTCCGTGACCCGGTTCAACTCGAAGAGCAGGTAAGGAAGCGCACGGCTTTCGATCGCCCGTAACGCGTCGGCGGCGGCGTTTCGCCGCCCGGCGTTCGCCTGGTCGTAGAGAGCCGGAATCAACGCCCGAACGACATCTTCGCTGGGGTTCGCTTCGAGCCCTTCGATCGCCGCCTTCCGCACCCGCCAGTCGGGATCTCCCGCGAGCTGGACGAGCAGGTTCAGGGACTCCGCGTCCGACCGCTCCATGAGGATCCGCGCGCACTTCTGCCGCACGTCCGAGTTCTGGTCCTGCGAATCGCGCTTCAGCGCGTCGATCAGATCTCCGTCGTTCACATCTCCTCCGCGTAGAGCGCGACGTTCCCCGCGAGCGCTCGGGAAACCGTCGCCGGCCGGGTCTCGGCGACGAGAAAGAAGTCGTGCTTTGCCCCGCGAACGAGAACGAAGCTCTCCGCAGGGCCCCCGATACCGCGCACTTCCAGCGCCCGTCCGCGCCAGAAGGAGACTCCGATGCCCGGGGCGCCGGGGAGGAGCGAATAGGCCAGCGCGGGCGCGATCTCGACGACGGAACCGGCCGGGAGGAAAACGCCCCTCCCGCCGTGTCCGAAGACGAGCCCGAGGTCGTCGGGCGTCAGAGCCGGCGGCTCGCGAAAATAGCGGCCGATCGCCCGCCTCGCGGGAAACTCCCGACGCTCGCTCAATTCGGCTTCTCGAAGGCGCTGCGGAGGAGCCTTTTCGGGTCGAGGACGAGGATCGCCTCCTCGCCCTTTCCCTCGGAAGCGCCAATCAGATACGAGGGCGCCATCGACGTCGCGACCGGCCGAACGACGAGCATCTCCTGGCGGAGCACCTCGCCGACGGAAATCGACGAGGAATCCGGCAGGAAGATCTGCACGCGCCTCCTACCCGCGGGCGGTTCGCCGCCCCCGAGCGCGCGCGAAAGCGGAAGGGCGCCCGACTCCGAGCCCTCCCTCGCGACTCGCGCGACGGCGGCGAGGGGAAAAGCGTAGGCGTGGCCCGATTCGCGCACGACGATCGCGTCGAAGACGGCCTGCGAGACGGAGACCTCGATTTCGAATCTCGTCCCCGATCCCGGAGTGGAGAAGGTACGAACTTCCCCGTGCCGGGACTCGACCCGGTCTTTGACAAGGTCCAACCCGACTCCCCTGCCCGAGATCTCGGAAATCGCGCTCGCGGTCGAGAACCCGGGACGAAACAGAAACGCGAAGACTTCGTCCCGTGTCGGGACAGCCCCGTCCGGAATCCAGCCGAGGATCTTCGCCCGCGCCACGACGGCCGCTTCGTCGATTCCTTTGCCGTCGTCCGCGATGGAAACGACGAGGCGGGAGCTCCGGGAGCGGGCCATGATCGTGATCGAGCCCTCCTCGGGCTTTCCCGCCGCGCGCCTTTCGAGAGGTGACTCCAGCCCATGGTCGATCGCGTTTCGAACGAGATGGAGAAGCGGATCCGCCAGGTCCTCCGCGAGGGAGCGGTCGATCTCGACGTCCCCTCCGAGGATCCGGAACGCGGCTCGCTTGCCCGAGGTCGAGAGGATCCGCCCGGCCGCCCGCCGCAACCGGTCGGCGAGCGACGAGAGGGGAACCGTCCGAATCGCCGCCGCCTCCTTCGTCAGCCGCGCCAGCGAGGCATCCACCCTCTTTCGCAGGCGGGAAAGGGAGACCCTTTGCGACGGCGCGAGGCCCGACTCGAGTCTCTCGACTTCCGCGGACAGTTTCTGGAAGGCCCCGCGGGCTTCTTCCGCCTCCGAAAGGAGCTGCTCCACCCGGGCGGTCTCGAGGCGGATGCTCTTGCCCGTTGTGGAACGAATCGATTCGACCTCCGGCTCGGGTTCCCGCTCGCGGTCCACCCGGGCGACCGAGACTCCCTCTCCAAAGCCTTCCGGATCGCTCGCGGCGGCGGCCAGCAACTGGACCGACAGGCGCTCCGCCGAGAACCCCGAAACCTGGGGCAGCGTCGCAATCCATTCGCCGTTCTCGTTCAGCTTCGCTCCGACGCCCTTGAGACCCGACTCGAAGTTCTCGAGCGGAAACGAGGCGTCCAAAGTGAAAATTCGCAATCCGGCCGAAAGGTTGACGCGAAGCCGGCTCTCCTCGTACTCCGAGAGGCACGACACGGTCTTTTCCGGCAGATTCACGAGCTCGGACAGGGGCGTGAGCGGCCCCGCGGCCTCCGGCTCCCGCGCCCGGGAAAGGGACACGAGGGCTTCCTCGGCGGAAAACCCGTCGTCGGTTCCGCCCTGCGCCGCGGCGGCCAGCGAGTCCTCGAAGATCTCGAAGAATCTCGACAGCGAGTCGCGAACCGGCCCCGACCACGGAAGTTTCGAAAGGCGGATCGAGTCGAGGAGATTCTCCGCCTCGTGAAGAGCGCGGCCGAACTTCGACATGCCCGCGAGACCCGCGAGGCCCTTCAGCGAATGAACCGCTCGAAACAACTCGTTGATTTCCGCGATTTTCGGCGCGCGTCCGGCCTCGAGGATCCGGTGGATGACCTCCAGCCTCTCCGATGCCTCCGCGGCGAAATCGACCCGCCCGGCGGGTCCTTTCATGGCGCCGAGGAAACCTTCTTTTCGAGGAGCCGGTCGACCGCGGCGCACAGCTGCTCCGGCGTGAACGGCTTCCGGACGTAATCCTCCGAACCGAGCGAAAGGGCTCGCTCCACGTCTTCCTGGGCGACCTCCGTCGAGACCACGAGGATCGGGATGGTCTTGTACTGCGGGTGATTTTTCAGGAAGCCGATCAGTTCCAGACCGTTGATATCGGGCATGTTCACGTCGGTCACGATGATGTCGAACAGGTGCCGCGGCAGGAGCCTCAGCGCTTCGAAGCCGGACGCCGCTTCGAAAACTTCGCGGCGCTCGGGGTCGTCGAGCGCGGAGACGATCATCGACCGGGTCGCGTCGGAGTCTTCGACGACGAGAACGCGCTTGATCATTCTGCCCCCTCCGAAATTCGCTGAAGATGAAGATCTTCCGGCCGCGTCCAGGATCGATGCGCGAAAGGCACGTAGTGCGCGTTCACGGAGAGCCGGCGGGCGAGAGGGTCGGCGAAACGCCAGCCGCGGCCGGGCGAATAGATTTTCACCCACCGATGATAAACGCCGCCGAGCTCCGGCGCGTAACCGGGCATCGAGGGGTCCGCGACGAGGATCCCCTGCACGGTTTCGGCGGCGATGCCTGCCCGCCGCAGCAGGTCGACGGCGAGCTCCGCGAACCCGACGCAATGGGCGCGCCGGGACGCGAACACCGAGACGGGGTCCTGCGGGAGGCCGCGATCGGGGTCGTACTCGATCTCGGCCGAGACCCATTCCAGAATCGCTCCCTCCACCTCTCCTTCGACGGTTTTCCCGCGGCAGAGCTGCGCCGCGAGCGCGTCGCGCTCCGGAGCGGACGGAAGGCGGAATCCCGACCGGTCCGGGGTATACGGCAAACGCCGCTCGGCGCCGGCGGGCGCGGTCCGAACGATCAGCCGGACGCCCGCGCGCTCCGGAAAGGCCTCCATTGAATAGCCGTTCACGTCGTACTGGCCGAACAGAGAGGCGTCCCTGCCGTGCGCCAGGTAAACGGCCGTTTCGGCGGCGGCGGGCAGCGAGGCGAGAAGCGCGGCGAAGGCGACAATCGTCCTCACGGGCGTTCCGATTCCGCCGGAGCCTTCAGCACCCCGTCGAGAATCCCGTTGATGAACTGGGAGGACCTCGGGGTGGAAAAGCGCTTCGCGATCTCGAGCGCCTCGTCGATGACGACCGGAGCCGGCGTGTCCGGCTCGTGCCGGATCTCGTAAAGCGCCATCCGAAGGATGTTGCGGTCGACGGCCGGCATCCGCTCGAGGCGCCAGTTGTCCGCCTGACGCACGATCAGCGCGTCGATCTCGGAACGGTGGTTGAGAGTTCCCACGACGAGCTTCTTCGCGTAGTCGCGCGTCGACTCGGCTGCGTGGTGCCATTCCTGGAAGTGCGTGAACATGTCCTCCGGCGAGGTTCCGGTCAGATCGTTCTCGAAAAGCATTTGCAGCGCGAGCTCCCTCGCGCGACGACGCGAGCCCATCAGCGCACGGATCCCGGCGCGCGGCGCGTCCGGGCGGGAAGAGAGCCCCGCCTCAGCCGGGCCATCTCGACCGCCGCCTCGGCCGCCTCGATTCCCGCGTGGCCGGCCGCTCCCCCGGACCGGGCCCTCGCCTGCTTTTCGTTGTCGCAGGTGAGAACGCCGAACGAGATCGGGACGTCCTGCGTGGCGTTCAGATGAGCGAGCGCGGACGCGACCGAGTTCGCGAGAACGTCGAAGTGGGGGGTCTCCCCCCGAATCAGGCACCCGAGAGACACGATGGCGGACACGTTGCCGCCAAAAGCAGCTCGCCGGCAGGCGGAAATCAACTCGAAAGAACCCGGCACTCGGACCACCGAAACGTCTCCCTTCTTCGCGCCGGCGTCGCGGAGCGCGCGCAGGGCCCCGGCGAGGAGACGATCGGTGAAGCGCGAATTCCAGCGGGCAGCGACGACGGCGAAACGGAGTCCCGTCGCGTCCAGGCCTTCCGGAGACTTCAATGAACCATTTCGCATCGGCCGAGCTTCGTTATTTTATGCCAGAACCGGCTCGAACAGGCCCGAAAGTTCCGGTGCGTCGCCGTAGCTCTCGCGGAATCGGTCGGCGAACGCCTCCCGACTCATCCGGGGCGGCTGCGGGCCGACCGATTCGAGGCAGAATGCCGCTGCAACGCTCGCGATCTGCCCGCAGAACTCCCAGCGGTCTCCCCGCAGCATCCCCTTGAGAAGACCCCCGCGGAACGCGTCTCCCACCCCCGTGGGGTCCGCCGCAGGCGCGCGGAGCCGGGCCGCCGGAATCCGGAAGGACGCCGAGCCCGACCGGAAACTCGAGCCCTCCGCTCCGTGCGTCACGATCAGCGTCGCCACCCGGGACAAAATCTCCCGTTCGTCCTTCCCCGTCTTCTGCAGGATGATGCCCCATTCGTAGTCGTTGCAGATCAGGACCGAGGCGCCCTCCATCCCGTCCCACAGGTCTTCCCCGGAGAGCCGGGCGACCTGCTGCGACGGATCGTAGACGAACGGGATGCCCGCGCTCCGGCAGTCCCGGGCGTAACGCGCCATCGCCGCGGGATCGTTCGGCGAAATGATCGCGTACGCGATCTCGGAGGGGTCGCCGTCGACGAGCGAAACCTCCGACGCGCGAGCCATTGCGCCCGTGTAGAAAGAGGCGATCTGGTTCTGCTCGAGATCGGTCGACACGAAGAACGAGGCCGTGAAAAGGTCGTCGAAGATGCGGAACCCCCCAACGCGAACTCCTTCCGCCGCCAGCCAGTCGCGATACTCCACGGCGTCGCGGCCCGCGGCGGCGACGATCCGCGGCTTCTCGCCCAGCAGCGCCAGGCCGTAGGCGATGTTCGGGGCGCATCCGCCGCGCACTTTGCGCATCTCGTCGACCAGAAAAGAGACGGAGATGTGATGCAGGCGGTCCGGCAGAAAATGCTCGAGGAACCGGCCCGGAAAAGTCATCAGGTAGTCGTACGCGACCGAACCCGTCACGACGATGTCGCGCCCGCGGACGCTCACGACAGGTAACGCCCGAGAAGCGGAGCGAGCTCCGATCGCAGGGCCGCCGGGATCGAGGCCGCCGGGGTCAGCACCGCGAAACGGAGCGCCTCGCGGCAGGAACAGGAACGCGCGCCGTCCACGCCGGCCACCGCGTCGAGCAGCGCGGCCTGCGCCCGCTGCGCGTTCGCCTTCAGCACCGAGAGGATCGTGTCGACCGAGACCGCCTCGGTTCCCTGCCTCCAGCAGTCGTAGTCGGTCACCATCGCCATCGTCGAGTAGCAGAGCTCGGCTTCCCGCGCGAGCTTCGCCTCGGTCAGGTTCGTCATCCCGATGACGCTCGCGCCCCACGAGCGATAGAGCTCCGACTCGGCGCGCGTCGAAAACTGGGGCCCCTCCATGCACACATAGGTCCCGCCCTCCGTCACGGCCGCGCCCGCCTTCCGGGTGGACGCCGCCAGCACGCCCGAGAGCGACGGGCAGACGGGATCGGCGAGCGAAACGTGGGCGACGACGCCGCGGCCGAAGAACGTGTCCGCGCGAGAGCGGGTGCGGTCGATGAATTGCGCCGGAATGCAGACGTGCGAAGGCGGCATTTCCTCGCGAAGGCTTCCAACCGCGGCGACCGACAGAACGGCGTCGCATCCGAGAAGCTTGAACCCGAAGATGTTCGCGCGGTAGTTGATTTCCGACGGGCTGAAACGGTGACCTCTTCCGTGGCGCGCGAGAAACGCGACCGGCCTGCCGGCGAGGTCGCCGACGACGTACGAATCCGACGGCTCCCCGAACGGCGTCCGCAGCGCCTCTTCGCGCGCGTTCGCGAGCGCCGCGAGCTCGTACAGTCCGCTTCCCCCGAGAATTCCGATTCGGCCGCTCAAGACACGCTCCGCTGGTGCTCCGCGATCGCATCGCGGACCTCGAGGGCCAGCGCGAGCGCTTCCCGGCCGTCGCGGCCCGAAACGAGAGGAGGGCCGGAGCCCCGGCAGGCGCGGACGAAGCCCGCGAGCTCGCGACGAAGAGGCTCCTCGTGGACGACCTCGATCTTCGACGGCACGATGACCGGCTTGCCACCCGGGCCGGGGACGAGGGCGGCCGCCGAAATTTCCTGCGATCCCATGTCGATTGAAACGTACCGCGAGGGCCCGAAGACCCGGAACTTGCGCACCTTGTCGGCGGACACCCGCGACGCCGTGAGATTCGCGACGCAGCCTCCCTCGAAAGCGATCCGGGCGTTGGCGATGTCGATCTTCGGCGTCAGGACCGCGACGCCGGCCGCACGGACCTCGACGACCGGCCGCCCAACGACGGTCTGCGCGATCTGCAGGTCGTGGATCATGAGGTCGAGCACGACGTCGACGTCGAGCGACCTCGGCGTGAACACCGCGAGGCGGTGCGTTTCGATGAACCGGGCGCCGGACGCGAGAGGGAGCGCCGCCTCCACCGCGGGATTGAACCTCTCGATGTGACCGACCTGGAGAACGACGCGCGCCCTGCTCGCCGCCCGGATCAGATCATCGGCCTCCGTGAGAGTCGACGCGATCGGTTTCTCCACCAGAACGTGCCGCCCGGCCGCGAGCGCCGCGCCCGCGACGTCGCGGTGAGAGATCGTGGGCGTCGAGACGACGATTGCGTCCGAAACGTCGAGCAGCTCCTCCAGCGACCGGCTCGCGGGGAGGCCGAATTCGCCCGCGACAGCGTCGCGCCGCGCGAAGTCCGAGTCGTAAACCCCGGAGACGACGGCGCCCTCGAGGGCCGAGGCGACGCGGGCGTGGTGGCGGCCGAGCGATCCGACGCCGGCCACACCGATGCGAAACGCGGGCTCCGTCACTTGTGGACGCCCCGCTTCGAGGTCCGGATGAACTCCGCGATGTACACGGCGTCTTCGTTGGAGGGAAATTCCGCGGCGATGCGCTCGAGGGCCTGCGAGGTATTGAGCTTCGGGGACACGAGGAGGCGGTAGATGCCCTTCAGGGCGTCGATCCGCTCGTCGGAGAACCCTTTCCTCTTGAGGCCGAGGGTGTTGACCCCGTACGTCTTGACGATGTGGTTGCCGTCGGTCTTGACGAACGGAAGAACGTCCTGGGACGCGCCCGTCATCGCCCCCATGAACGCGTGCCGGCCGACTCTCGAGAATTGCTGGATCGCGCAAAAGGCGCCGACGATCGCGTCGTCCCCGATCTCGACGTGTCCCGCGAGCGCGGCATAGTTCGCGAAAATCGTACGCGAGCCGACGTGGCAATCGTGCGCGATGTGGATGTAGGCCATCAGGAAATTATCGTCTCCGATCGTCGTCACGGCTCCGCCCCCGGCCGTGCCGCGATGAACCGTCGAGAACTCCCGAAACGTGTTTCGCGACCCCACCCTCAGGGTCGTCGGCTCGTTCCGGTACTTCAGGTCCTGCGGCGCGAACCCCAGGGCCGCGTGAGGAAAGATCCGGTTCTCCTCAGCGAACGAGGACGGCCCCTCGAGAACCGCGTGCGCGCCGACCGTGCACCCGCGGCCCAGCTCGACGTCCGCGCCGATCACCGCGTACGGCCCGACCTCGACGTCCGGCGCGAGACGGGCCTCGGAAGAAACGATCGCGGTCGGGTGGATTCGGGAGGCCATCTCTAGCCTCGCCGGTCGACGAAAGAGGAGAGAATCTGCGCCTCCGCGCAGAGCACGCCGTTCACCGTCGCGAGGCCGCGGCACTTCGAAAGCTTCGTCCGCGCGGAGAGAATTTCGACTTCGAGGCGAAGCTGGTCTCCCGGAACGACCGGGCGACGGAACTTGCACGCATCGATTCCGGTGAAATACGGGATCCGGGCGTCGCGGTCGGGAAGCGAAACCAGGAGACAGACGGCGGCCGTCTGGGCCATCGCCTCGACGACGAGGACCCCCGGCATCACCGGATTCCCGGGAAAATGCCCCTGGAAGAATTCCTCGTTGAACGAGACGTTCTTGAGACCGATGGCCCTCTTGCCGGGCTCCATCTCGAGGATCCGATCCACCAGCACGAAGGGATAGCGATGCGGAATGATCTTGAGGATCTCGGTGATTCCCAGCTCCATGCTCAGTCCTTCCTTCCCGACGCGCCGAGCTCTTCCTCGAGCCGGCGGACCCGTTCCATCAGCTCGGGAAGACGGTCGGCCGCCGCTTCCCGGCGGAGAAAGTCGGCGTGCGGCTCCGCCGGCATGCCGGAGACGATCGCGCCGGCCTCGACTTTCCGCATGACTCCCGCCTGCGCGGTGACCGTCGCGCCGTCGCCGATCACCATGCGGTCCGCAACGCCGACCTGCCCGGCGATCGTGACTCCCCTGCCGATTCGGGCGGAGCCCGCGATCCCCGCCTGGCCGCACACGATCGAGTGCTCGCCGATCGTCACGTTGTGGCCGACCTGCGCGAGGTTGTCGATTTTCGTCCCTCGCCCGATGCGGGTTTCGGTGAGCGCCGCGCGGTCGATGCAAGCATTGGCGCCGACGTCCACGTCGTCCTCGAGCACGACGATGCCGACCTGGGGGATCCGCCGGTGGCGCTCGCCGTCCCACGCGTACCCGAAGCCGTCCGCCCCGATCACCGCCCCCGGCCCGATCCGGCACCGCGCGCCGAGGCGGCACCCTCGCTCGATCACCGCGCCGGCGAGAACGCGACACTCCGATCCGATCGCCGCGCCCTCCCCGACGAAGACGTTCGGGCCGAGGGAAACGCGATCCCCGATCACGGCCCCGGCTTCCACGACCGCGCCCGGCCCGACCGACACGCCCGTGCCGAGAGCGGCCGACGCCGCGACGCGCGCCGTGTCCGAAATCCCGGCGACGACGTCTCTTTCCGGGTGCAGGTGCTCCAGAACTTTCGCGATCGCGACGAGCCGGCTTCGGGTGGATCAGGGCCGGCCGCCCGCCGGCGAGCTCCAGGGCCGGCACGATCAGCGCCCCCGCCCGGCTGTCCCGCGCGTCCGGCGCGTTACGGGCGCCGGCGACGAACGAAAGGTCGGCGGGCCCCGCCTCGGCCAGAGGCGCGACCCCGCGCAAAACGAGATCGCCGGGGCCGGCGAGCGTGGCGCCCGCAACCCCGGCGATTTCTTCTAAGGAAAAAGGCCTCACGAATCCCGGATTACCGCGATCCCCCGGGCGGCGGAGGAGGCGTCTTGGGCTTTTCCGCCGGTTTGCCGGCCGGAGGCTTCGCCGTCGCGGCGGGCTTCGCCGCCGGAGCGGGAACGGTGACCTGCGTGTTGAACCGGCGAAGGACCTCGTCGGTGATGTCCACCGACTCGTCGGCGTACACGAGCATCCCCGGGGCGAATTTGTTGAAGATCAGCGTGTAACCCTTTTCTTTGCCGACCTGGTTGATGACGGGGAGGACGCGCTTCTCGAGCTCCGCGAGCTCCTTCTGCTGGGCCTCCTGGACGTCCCGCTGGGCGTCGTCCTGGAAGCGCTTGTACGCGATCCCTTTCTCCTGGTATTCCTTGTTCAGCTGATCGCGCTTGTCGTCGTTCATCGACGGCCCCTGGTCCGTCAGCCGCTGCTGGAGCGCCTGCAGATCTTTCTGCAGCTTTTCTCCCTCGCCCTGCTTGGAGTCCACGACCTTTTTGACGCGACCCTGGGCTTCTTTACCGGCGGCCGACTCGACGACCAGCTTTTGAATGTCGATCACCGCGATCTTGGGCGCGCTCGTCTGAGCGGCGACGGGAAGCGCCGCGGCTCCCGCAATCAAGAAAACAGTCCAAAATTTCATCCCCACTCCTTGTATGTCCGGCCGCTTTCGGGCGGTTTCACGGACGATCTGAGCCTCGTGAAGGCGGAAGGATATCAGAATGTCGAGCCGATCGAGAAGTCGAATCCGCTTCGCTTTTGCTTCAGCCGGCGAATCTCAAAACCGAACTGATCGAGCGGATCGATGGGGTGGAGGTTCCACGAATAGATGAACCGCAGCGGGGCCTGGAAGATCGGCAGCGTCAGCCGCATCTCGAGCCCGGTCGAGGACCTCAGGTCGCCGAGAACGATCGGCTGGTTCTCGATCCAGGTATTCCCGACGTCGACGAAGGTGAGCACTTTCACGGGGCCGATGTGCGCGAAGATGTATTCCAGGTTGAGGACGGCGTACTTGTCCCCGCCGAGAATTCGCCCCTGGTCGTCGACGTAAATCCGATTCTTCAGGCCGGATTCGGTGTGAAGGGGAATGATCGACCCGATCGAATAACCGCGGATGTTCTGTTCTCCTCCGAGCTGGTACCTCTCGAAGATCGGGAGGTCTCGCCCCGCGAATGGTCTCGCGTACCCCGCTTCGAAATGGAGGCCGAAATACCGGTTTCGCAGGAAGGGGATGTACGCGGTGCCGCCGATCGACGGCTTGAGGAAGTAGTTCGTGCCCCCGACGCCTGCGTACTCGAGCACGGCCGAGAAACGCGTGCCTTTCACGGGGTCGAAGGGATCGTCGGTGGAGTCGTAGCGGTAGGCCGGCGAAATCGCCGAAGTCGTCCCGTCCACGAGCGAAGTCGCGAGGTCGGGAACCGGGAAACCGGGTGGATTCGGAGCGGCCTGCACGGGATAGCGGGAGTGAATCGATTCGAGCCCGTAGCTCACCGAGTAGGTGTCGAAGACCCCGAGCGAGCGTCCGTAGAAAATCGAGATGCCCTTGCGCCGGTCGTCGATCGAGAGATAGGTCGACTGACGGCTGTAAATCGAGCCTCCGACGGACTGGTCCTTGTCGAGGAACCACGGCACCGTGTATCCCAGATCGTAAAGGCTCGTGATCTTTCCGATTTGAACGGAGGCGGAGATCGTCTCGCCGCGGCCGAGAAAATTCCTCGTCGCAAAGGAGAACTGGCCGAAGAAGCCGTCGAAGCCCGAGTAACCGGCCCCGAAGTTCACCTCGTTGCGCGAAGTCTCCTGCCCCTTCACCTGGATGTTGACCTTCTTCGCCGCGTTGTCCGGCACGAAAGACGGGTCCTCGCCGAGCTTGAAATATCCGAGCTGGGAAATCTTCAGGACGCTCTTTCGGAAGGACTCCATGTCGAGGACCTGGCCCTCGTCGACGACGACCTGGCGGCGAAGGACCTTGTCCTTCGTGCTGGTGTTTCCCGTGAACTCCAGCCGGCCGAGCCGGAACTGGTCTCCCTCGAACATGCGGACCACGACGTCGACATCGTGCCCCTTCGGGAGAGCCTGGTACTGGGGCTCGCCGAACCAGTAGATGTAGCCCTTCTTCTTGTACTTCGTCTCGATCTCGGCGAGCCCCTCCTGGAGCCGCGCCCGGGACAACACCTGGCCGGGCTTGCAAAAGCGGAACGCCCGGAGGATCTCGGCCTTCGTGAATACCTTCGGATCGCCTTCCTCGAGCGCGACGTCGACTTTGCCGAAAAAGAACTTTTCGCCCTCGACGAGCGGAATCGTGATTCGCATCCTCTTCCGGATCTTCTTCGCGTTCTTCTGGTTCGGGTTCGCAATGAAGATGTCGAGGACGGGGTCCTTCACCACGATGTCCTTGTAGCCGTAGTCCTGGTAGAGGTGCTTGATCGACTCGACGTCCTCGTCGAAATTCGCCTGGTTGTAGACGGTTTTGTCGGAAAAGACGCGCCAGAGAGAATTGACTTTGGACTTCTTCATCGCGAGCCGGATCCGGGACGCGGAGAACACGTGATTCCCCGTGAACCGGATCGAGGCGATCTTGATCTTCTCCCCTTCGTCGATCACGAAGACGAGCTTCTGCTCCGCTTTCGTCTTGCCCTCGACCTTCCAGTCGATCGTCACCCCGCGGAACCCGTTCTCCGCGTACACGTCTCGGATCGCCTGGGACACGGATGCAACGTCCTTCATCGACAGGGGGACGCCGGTCTTGATCGCGGCCTTCTGCTGCGTGAGTTTGTCCCGGATCTGGGTGAGCGCGAGCTTCTTGTTTCCCGTGTATTCCACGGAATAGACCGTCGGGCGCTCGACGACGGTGAAAAACAGAGTGACGCCGCCCGGGCCCCGGTCCGCTTCGACCTTCACGTCGTCGAAGAGGTCGGATTTCCAGAGAGTCTCGAAGTTCTTCTGAATCTTCGCGGGGTCATAGGCATCGCCGACGTGCATCCCGAGATAGAAAAGGACCGTCTCCGCCGAAACCGTGGAGCTTCCCACCATGCGAACTCCGACGATCGGGGGGCCGGGGGTTGCGGGAGGAGCCGGGATCGCGACGGGGGCCCCGGCAGGCGGAACCGGCGCCGGAGGAACCGATGGCAGAACGGCCGCGGGCGGCACCGGCTCGGGAACCGGCGGCGGCGGCGCGCTCTGTCCGGGCAACGTCGCCGCGCACAAAATCGCACAAGCAGCGGCGAGTAAACCGAACCGCTTCAACGATCAGTTTTCCTGGACCACGATCTCTTTGTCGCGCGCGGAGACGTCCAGCTCTCCGTCGGTCACCGTGACCACGAAGCTTTCGATCTTTTCGTCCCGATCGACGATCAGCGACTCGGAGATTCTGTCCTCGACGTATTTCTGGATCGTCCGGCGGAGCGGGCGCGCGCCCATGTGGGGATCCTCGCCCGCGCGCGACAACAACCACTCGATCGCTTCGTCGTCGATCGCGACCGACACCTTCTTGTATCGAAGCGTTTCGTTGACGTCGTCGATGAGAAGCCGGCAGACGCGCCGGAGCTCGTCGTGGGAGAGCGGATGGAAGACGATGACGTCGTCGATGCGGTTGATGAATTCGGGCGAGAAGTCCCGGCGCAACTCCTTGAGCACCAGGTCCTCGATCTCCCGGTGGGTCTTGCCTTCCTTGACGTCGCCGAAACCCATTCTCGTCTGGCTGACGAGGTGGCGCGTCCCGATGTTGGACGTCATGATGATCAGGGTGTTCTTGAAGTCGACGACGTTTCCGTACGCGTCGGTCAGAATCCCGTCCTCCAGGATCTGCAGGAGCAGGTTCGAAATGTCGGGGTGCGCTTTTTCGATCTCGTCGAGCAGAATGACGCTGTACGGATTGCGACGGATCTTCTCCGTGAGCTGGCCCCCCTCTTCGTGGCCGACATACCCCGGGGGCGATCCGATCAGCTTCGAGACGGCATGCTTTTCCATGAATTCCGACATGTCGAAGCGCACGAGCGATTTCTGGTTCTCGAACAGGAATTCCGCGAGACGGCGCGCGACCTCGGTCTTTCCGACGCCGGACGGTCCGAGAAAAATGAAGGACCCCATCGGGCGGTTCGGGCTGTTCACGCCGAGCCGGGAGCGCCGGATCGCCTTCGCGATGGCCGTGACGGCGGGCTCCTGGCCGACGATCCTCTTCCTCAGGGCGTCTTCCATGTGCAGGAGTTTTTCCGCCTCCTCCATCTGCAGCGAGGAAACGGGGATTCCGGTCCACGAAGAGATGATCTCCTCGATGTCCTGGCGGGTGACTTCCTGGGACGACTCCGGACGCTCGGAAGACGAGGCCTTGACCCGCTCGATCTCCTCCTTCAGCTCGATCTCCCTCTCGCGGAGAAAAACCGCCTTCTCGAAATCCTTGTCCGAAATCGCCTTCTTCATCTCCTTGACGATCTGCTTGATCTCGGTTTCGAGCTTGCGGAGGTTCTGCGTGTCGGCGACCCTCTTGAGCTTGACCTTCGCGCCGGCCTCGTCGAGCAGGTCCAGGGCCTTGTCCGGGAAAAAACGGTCGGTAATGTAGCGGTTCGACTGGTAGACGGCCGTTCGAATCGCCTCCGAGGAATACCGGACCTTGTGAAACTGCTCGTAACGCTCCTTGACGCCCTCGAGGATTTCGAACGTCTCGTTCTCCGAGGGCGGCGCGACGGTGACCGCCTGGAACCGGCGCAGGAGCGAGCGGTCCTTCTCGATGTACTTGCGGTACTCGCGCATGGTCGTCGCGCCGATGCAGGAGATTTCCCCCCGCGACAGCGCGGGCTTCAAAATGTTCGCCGCGTCGAGCGATCCTTCCGCGGAGCCCGCTCCGATCAGCGAATGGATCTCGTCGATGAAGATCATGATGTCGCTGTTCTCGCGCAGCTCTTTGAGAATTCCCTTGAGTCGCTCCTCGAACTGGCCCCGGTATTTCGTCCCGGCCACGATCAGGGAGAGATCGAGCGCGAGGATCTTCTTCGTCGAGAGAAACAGCGGCACCGCGCCCTCGACGATCCTCGTCGCCAGGCCCTCGACGATCGCCGTCTTTCCCACGCCCGGCTCGCCGAGGAGAATCGGGTTGTTCTTCGTGCGGCGCGAGAGGATCTGGATGATGCGCTCGACCTCCTTGTCGCGGCCGATCAGCGGGTCGAAGTTGCCGCCGCTCGCCGCGGCCGTGAGGTCCCGGCTGTACTCGGCCAGGAAAGGAAGCTCCTTCTTCTGCTTGCTCGCCTCGCGATCCTTGATCAGGGAGATCGTCTCCTCGCGAACCCCGTAGAGGTTGAACCCGCGAGCCGTCAGAAGCCTGCCGGCGACCGACCCGTCGACGCGAAGAATGCCGATCAGCAAATGCTCCGTTCCGACGTACGGGTGAACCATCGACTCCGCCTCGTGGCTCGCATAGGCGAGGATCTTCTTCGATTCCTCCGAAAGCGGAAGCTCCGCGGTGGACGAGATCCGCTCCACGAAGATCCTGTCCCCCTCGATCTCGCGCCGGATCTCTTCCGGCTTCACGTTGAAGCGGGAGAAGATCTCCTTGATGATGTCTTCCCCCTCGCGGAGGATGCCGAGCAGGATGTGCTCGGACTCGATCACCTTCGATCCGAGCTTGGAGGCCTCGTACCGGGCGAAGAAAAGCGCTCGCCTCGCCTTCTCGTTGTATTTTTCAAACATCCAGGCTCCTGACACCCTCTGCTGACATCGTGAAAATTTTATCACACCGCGCCGCCAGATCGCGGTCGTGAGTGACGACAACGACCGTTCCGCCGCCCTCCCCGTGGAGCGCTCGAAGGAGATCGAAGACGGCGCGAGCATTGTCGCTGTCCAGATTTCCGGTCGGCTCGTCCGCAAAAAGGAGACGGGGCTTCGCGATCACCGCGCGGGCGACCGCCGCTCTCTGCAACTCGCCGCCCGAGAGCTCCGCGGGCCGATGCTCGCCGCGCAGGCCCAGCCCCACGCGGTCGAGCGCTTCCCGCGCGCGACGCATCGCTTCGCCGCGAGGCACTCCCGCGATTCGAAGAGGCATCGACACGTTCTCGAGCGCGCTGAATTCCGGAAGGAGATGGTGAAACTGGAAGACGAACCCGATGTTCGTGTTTCGCAGGCGCGCGCGGCTCGCCGCGCCGAGGCGGGACAGGGGGACTCCGGCGATCTCGACTTCGCCCGAATCCGGCTCGTCGATCCCGGCGAGGAGATGGAGCAGCGTCGACTTTCCCGAGCCCGACGGGCCGACGACCGCGACGAATTCCGCCTCCTGCAGCTCGAGCGAAAGCCCCGAAAACACCCGCACCGCGGAGGCGCCGGTGCCGTAGCTCTTCGTCAGTCCGACCGCGCGAACGGCCGCCGTCATCGCGAGAGCCTCAGCGATTCGGCCGGCCCGGTTCGCGCCGCGGCCTTCGCCGGAAAGAACGAGGCGGCCGCCGCCGTGGCCAGCGAGAACGCGACGACGAGCGCGAGGTCCTTCGCGTGCAGGGCGAAGGGAACGTGCGACAGAAGATAGACGTCCGCGGGCAGGGGCACGAGCCCGTAGCGGTCGAGGGCCCAGGACAGGCCCGCCCCGGCCCCGACCCCGAGGAGGGTCCCGAGCGACCCGATCGCTCCGCCGAGCCACCAGTAGATCCGCGACAGGGACGCACCGGCGGCTCCAAGCGTCGCGAGCACCCCGAGATCGCGCCGCTTTTCGACGACGAGGAGCGCGAGGTCCGACACCACGTTGAGCGAAGCGACGACGACGATCAGAAAAGACGGTGACGAAGATCAGCACCTTCTCCATCCGCAGCGCGAACGTGAGCCCGACGTTGAGGTCGCGCCAGCTCCGCACCGAGGCCGCGCGTCCGAGACGAGCCGCGAGGTCCCGCGCCTCCCCCGGAGCGGCGTCCGCGGAATCGAGACGCACCTCGAACGCCGACACGCCGTTCTCGGTGCCCGCAAGCGCCCTCGCGTCCGCGAGAGACAACCGAACGTCCGGGGCCGGCGATCCCGCGGACTCCCGCGCGACCGAAACCACCTGGACGTCGATCGCGACCGGGACCGGTCCGAGCGGCGAGATCTGGGTTCGGCTCGAGACGATCCTCGCCCGGGCGCCGGGTCCGAGCGCGAGCTGGCCCGCGATCGACGCGGAGAGCCTCGCTCCGCCCGCAGCAACCTCTCTCTCCGGAGGCGCGATACCGGACGGGCAGAGCGGACCTGGCGCGCATGTCGGTGATCCATCCCCTTCCCTCGACGACCGGGTCGATCGACCGGACTCCGGGTTCCTTCGCGATTGCGTCCGCGACGGCCCCGGCGTCCGGGAAGAATGCCGCGCCCGCCGGCGTGACGAGGAGGTGGGGCGTGCTCTTCGAGAGCCTCCCGCGAATCTGGTCCTGAAACCCCGTGAGCAGCGCGATCGAGACGACGAGAGCCGCGACGCCGAGGGCCAGCCCGCCGACCGAGATGGCCGACACGAGAGCCACGTGCGCGCGCTTCCGGGAGGCGGTGAGATAGCGGAGCGCGATGAAGAGCTCGTACGGCACACCGGGAGAGTAACGAGAGCCCGCTCCCGGCACAACCGGCCCGGAGGAAGGGTCGCTCAGGCCCGGTGCTCGTGCCCCGCGGCCGCGAGCGCCGCGAGCGCATCGTCGAGGCGGTCCTTCTTCACGAGGACGTAGTCCGTGTCGAACGTCGCGATCGCGAAAACGCTCACGCCCGCCGCTGCAAGCGGCCGGAGGAAGGAATCCAGGACACCCACCTGCTCGAAAGGGAACGGCCCGCCCAGCTGCAGGAGGGTCCAGCCCCGCTCCGCGCGAACACTCGGAGGAACCGAAGCGTCCTCGCAGACGACCGAAAGCTCCTCCGCCGTTCGAGTCACCGAGCAAAAGGGGTGGGATCGTGCCCACTCGGGAACCGGCGCCGCGGGATCCAGGCGTGCGACAGCGAAATCTCCCGGCGCGACGGAAAACGAGATTTTCAATGCCCGGGAAAGCACCGCGGAGCCGGAAGGCAGGTCCGACGCGCTCCAGCCGCCGCCCACCGCCCGGACGAGATCGACGGCGGACGTCATCCGGCGGACTCGGAGCCCGACGGCCGTGCTTTCGTTCGAGAGCGCGGCGCTCTGAGCGGTGATGACTTCCAGATAGCTCGTGATCCCTCCCTGGTAGCGGGTCTGCGCGAGGGAGAGCGACTTCTCCGCGGCAGCCACCGCGTCGGCTTCCTGCAGGGCCTCTTGCGACAGGATCCGAAGCGCCGCAAGATCGTCCTCGACCTCCTGAAAAGCCGAGAGGACGGTCTGGCGGTAGCCGGCCACGGCCGCGTCGTATTGCGCCTCCGCCTGTTCCTTCGCCGCGCGGCGCTTGCCGCCGTCAAAAATCGTCTCGAGGAGGGACGCCCCGAGCGACCAGAAGCGGTTCGGCAGCGTGAACAGCTTCGAGAGGGTCGAGCTGGCCCATCCGCCCGAGCCGCTCAGCCCGAGGGTCGGATAGTACGCGGCCTGCGCAACGCCGATCCGCGCATTCGCCGCCGCCATCGAGCGCTCCGCCGAGGCGATGTCCGGTCGGCGCTCGAGAAGCGCCGACGGCAGCTCGACCGGGATCGCGGGAGGCGCCTCGGTCAGGGGGAGGATCGAAACAGAGATCTCGGCCGGAGCCTTTCCGACGAGGACGGCGATCGCGTGCTCGAGCCGGGCCCGCGTCAGAGACAGGTCGATCGCCAGGGCGCGGGTCGTCGAAAGCTGCGTTTGGGCCTGCGCGACGTCGACGCCGGAAACGACGCCCTGGTTGAACCGGTCGGTCGTGAGCTTCAGCGCCTTTTCATAGGCGTCGGCCGTGGTGTCGAGGAGCTGCCTCTCGGCGTCGACGCCCCGCAGCGTGAAATAGTCGCTCGCGAGCTCCGCCTGAAAGGACAACCGGGCATTTTCGAGATCCGCCTCCGTGGCCTGAGCGGCGGCGACGTTCGCCTCGACGCTGCGCCGAACCCTTCCCCAGATGTCGATTTCCCAGGAGAGCTGGCCGGACACCTGGTACTCCGTGAAGGTTCCCGGCGGAGCGAGCGCGTTCGAGTTGCCCGCCGCCCGGGAGCGCGCGGCCGAGCCGCCGCCCGACACGACCGGGAAGAAGTCGGCTCTCGCCCCGCGGGCCACGGCGCGGGCCGCGCGATAGTTCGCCTCGGACTGGGCGATGTTCTGGTTCGAGATCGAGACCTGCTCTTCGAGCGCGTTCAGGTTCGGGTCGGCGAACGCCTCCCACCACTTTCCCCGGAGGGCTCCCTCGCTCGGTTCCGCGGGTTTCCACTCGCCGGCGGTCGCTTCCGGAGGCGGTCCCTTTTCCTTGTAGTCGGGAGAGATGGGTGCCGAAGGCCTCTTGTAGTTCGGACCGACGGAACAGCCGGCAAGCAAGAGGAGAATGAGGAGGAGGCCAGCCGACCTCTCCCCCTGTGGGAGAGGTCGAGTGCCGAAGGCACGAGGGTGAGGGGTCGTGACCACACCCTCACCCGCTTCGCTTCGCTCAGCGGCCTCTCCCATCGAGGGAGAGGCGGTTCCAGGTGCGCCGCGCTTGCTCATGTCCCCTCCTCGGCCGGCACTGTCGCGCCGACCGGCATCTCCCGGTCCCGACCTCGCTCCCACCACAGCCGGAACCGGTCGAGGTAGAGGTAAACGACCGGTGTCGTGTAGAGCGTGAGCATCTGAGAAAAAATCAGGCCTCCCACGATCGCGATACCGAGCGGCCGGCGGAGCTCCGAGCCCGTTCCTCCACCGATCGCGAGTGGCAGCCCTCCCAGAAGCGCCGCCATGGTCGTCATCGTGATCGGACGGAAGCGCAGCAGGCAGGCCTGAAAAATCGCGTCTTCCGGCGACTTCCCTTGTTTGCGCTCCGCTTCGATCGCGAAGTCGACCATCAGAATTCCGTTCTTCTTGACGATGCCGATCAGGAGAATGACGCCGATCAACGCGATGACGGAGAGATCGTTGTGCGTGAAGATCAGCGCGAGAAGCGCTCCGACGCCCGCCGAGGGCAGCGTCGAAAGGATCGTAATCGGGTGAATGTAGCTCTCGTAGAGGATCCCGAGCACGATGTACACGGTCACGACGGCGGCGAGAACGAGAATCGGCTCGTTCGCGAGAGACGCCTGGAATGCCTGCGCGGTCCCCTGGAAACTGCCGCGGATCGTCCCCGGCACGTGAATTTCGGCCTGCGCCTTCTGGATGGCCGTGACCGCATCCCCCAGGGCAACCGAAGGCGCAAGGTTGAACGAAAGGGTCACCGACGGAAACTGGGCCTGATGATTCACGGCGAGCGGCGCCGTCGACGGCTCGTAGTGCGTGAATGCCGAAAGCGGAACCATGGATCCGGTGTTCGTTCGCACGAAAATGTACTTCAGGCCGTCCGGGTTCTGCCAGAACTGGGGATCCGCCTCCATCACGACGTGGTACTGGTTGAGGGCGCGGTACATCGTCGAGACCTGGCGTTGCCCGAATGCGTCGTACAGAGTGTTGTCGATCGCGGCCGGAGTGATTCCCAGGCGCGAGGCGGTGCTTCGGTCGATGACGAGAGAGGCCTGGAGACCCTTGTTCTGCTGATCGCTGTTGACGTCGGCGAGCTGGTGGATCTTCCTCATGCGCGAGAGCACCTTCGGCGCCCATTCGAAGAGCTGGTTCGGGTCGTCGCCCTGCAGCGTGTACTGATATTGAGCTGCCCCGACGCGGCCGCCGACTCGCACGTCCTGAATGGGCTGGAGCACGAGGGTCGCCCCCGGAACATGAGCGAGTTTCCCGCGGAGACGGGCGATCACCTGATCGGCGGTCACGTTGCGCTGGGAACGATCTTTCAGGGAGATGAACATGCGTCCCGTGTTGGCCGTCCCGCCGCCGACGAATCCCGTCGCGCTCTCGACCGCCGGGTCCTTCATCACGGTGTCGACGAACCGCTCGAGCTTCTTCTGCATCGCCTGGAACGACGTGTCCTGGTCCGCCTGAATCGCGCCGGTCAGGCGCCCGGTGTCCTGTTGCGGAAAGAATCCCTTCGGGATTCTCACGTAAAGGACGATCGTGGCCGCCATCGTCGCGAGCATGACCGCGATCATCAGGGGCTGGTGACGAAGGACCCATGCGAGCGACCGCTCGTACCCCTTGAGGATCGCGTTGAACCCCCGTTCGCTCGCTTGAAACACTTTTCCGTGAGACTCCTTCGACTTCGGGCGCAGCAGCAGGGAGCACATCATCGGGGTCGTCGTCAGGGAAATCACCATCGACACGAAGATCGCCACGGAAAGGGTCACCGCGAACTCGCGGAACAGGCGACCCACGATCCCTCCCATGAGGAGGATCGGGATGAACACGGCGATGAGCGAGATGCTGATCGACATCACCGTGAAGCCGATCTCCTTCGCCCCAAGAAGCGCGGCCTCCATCGGCTGTTTCCCCTCCTCGAGGTGTCGCGTGATGTTTTCCAGAACGACGATCGCGTCGTCCACGACGAAGCCCGTCGCGACGGTCAGCGCCATGAGCGAAAGGTTATCGAGGCTATACCCGAGAAGGTACATCACGCCAAAGGTCCCGACGAGCGAGATGGGCACGGCCACGCTCGGGATCAGGGTCGATCGCACGTTTCGAAGAAACACGAAAACGACGAGAACGACCAGGGCGATCGCGATCATGAGCGTGATTTCGACGTCCTTGACCGAGGCGCGAATCGTCCGCGTCGCGTCGATCAAAACGGAGAGCTTGACCGTCGGAGGCACCGTCGACTGAAGGCGCGGCAGGATCGCCCGGATGTGATCCACCGTATCGATGATGTTGGCGCCCGGCTGCTTGAACACGATGATGATGATCGCGGGCTTCCCGTTCGCGAGGCCTCCCGTCCGGATGTCCTCGACCGAGTCGGTCACGTTCGCGATGTCGGCGAGCCGAAGAGCGGCCCCGTTCTGGTAGTGGATGACCATGGGGCGATACTCGGCTGCGCTCAGGAGCTGATCCGTCGTCGCGAGCGACCAGGATCTTTGAGCGTTCCCGATCTTTCCCTTCGGCCGGTTCGCGTTCGCGGAGCCAAGCGCCGCCCGAACGTCCTCGAGGCTCAACCCGTTTCGGTTGAGCTCGGTTGGATTGACATCGACGCGAACCGCGGGGAGGGCGCCTCCCCCGACGACCACCTGCCCGACCCCCGGCACCTGGGAAAGCATCTGTTGGAGCACCGACGAGGCGACGTCGTACATGTGGGCCCGGTCGACGAGGTCCGACGTCAGCGACAGCAGCAGGATCGGCGCGTCCGCGGGGTTGACCTTTCGGTACGAAGGGTTGCTCGGAAGGTTCGCGGGAAGCTGGCCGCGAGCCGCGTTGATCGCGGCCTGCACGTCGCGCGCCGCGGCGTCGATCTGGCGATTCAGCTCGAACTGCAGAGTGATGTTCGTCGAACCGAGCGTGCTCGAGGAGGTCATCTCGGTGATTCCGGCGATCCGGCCGAACTGCCGTTCGAGCGGTGTCGCCACCGAGGAGGCCATCGTTTCCGGCGAGGCCCCCGGCAGGCCGGAGCTCACGTTGATCGTCGGAAATTCGACCTGCGGCAGCGGCGAGACCGGAAGCATCTTGTAGGCGATTCCCCCGGCGAGGGCGATGGCTGCGGTCAGCAGCACGGTCGCGATCGGCCGGTGGATGAAAGGAGAGGAAAGGCTCACTTCATCCCTCGACCGGACGGAAATCGGCCTGCGGCGCGACCTCGGTGCTCCGGCGACCCGCTGTCCGGCGCGCGAGCCGGTCGAACGCGAGATAGATGACCGGCGTCGTGTACAACGTCAGCACCTGCGAGAAGATCAGTCCTCCGACGATCGTGATGCCGAGCGGCCGGCGCAGCTCCGCCCCGATCCCGGAACCGAGCGCGAGAGGGATGCCGGCGAGCAGCGCGGCCATCGTCGTCATCATGATCGGGCGGAAGCGGAGCAGGCAGGCCTGGAAAATCGCTTCTTCCGGCTTCTTGCCCTGGTTGCGTTCGGCGTCGATCGCAAAGTCGACCATCATGATCCCGTTCTTTTTGACGATTCCGATCAGGAGAATGATCCCGATCAGCGCGATCACGGAAAAATCGTTCCGGAAGAGCATGAGCGCCAGAAGGGCCCCCACGCCGGCCGAGGGCAGGGTCGAAAGAATCGTGATCGGGTGGATGTAGCTCTCGTACAGGACCCCGAGCAGGATGTACACGGTGACGAGCGCGGCGAGGATCAGGAGTGGTGTGTTCGTGAGAGAAGCGCGGAACGCCTGAGCCGTGCCTTGAAACGCCCCCTGAATGCTGTCCGGGAGCCCGAGATCCTGCTTCGCTTTTTCGATCGCCTTGACGGCCGATCCGAGCGAGGCGCCCGGCGCGAGATTGAACGAGACGGTGACGACGGGAAACTGCCCCTGGTGGTTGACCGAAAGCGGGGCGTTGACCGTTTCAATCCGGGTGAAGGCGCCGAGAGGAACGGTCCCGCCGCCCGGCGTGCCCGGAGGGGTCGGGCCGGACGCCGCGCCGGAGCTGCCGGACCCACCGGACGATCCCGCCGATGCGAGGGGGTTGAAAGTCGTTCCCGGATTCGCCGCCGCGGAAGCGGCGCCCGTCCCGACCGCGGCGCTTCCCCCCGAACCGGCCGGCGCCCCGGACGCCCCCGCGGGCCGCAGGAAAACGTTCTTCAGGTCGTCCGGCCCGGACTGGAAGCCGTTCTGGGATTCCAGAATGACGTGGTACTGGTTGAGCTGGGTGAACATCGTCGAGACCTGACGCTGGCCGAACTCGTCGTAGAGAGCGTTGTCGAGCATCTGCGGCGTGATGCCGAGTCGGGAGGCCGTCGTGCGGTCGAGAACCAGCCGCGCCTCGAGCCCGGCATTCTGCTGGTCGCTCGCGACGTCGCGCAGGTCGGCGAGCTTCTGGAGCCGGCTCACGAACCGGGGCGTCCAGGTCGCGAGCTCGACCGCGTCGGGGTCCTCGAGGCTGTACTGATACTGCGTCCGGCTCACGCGATCTTCGACCGTCAGGTCCTGAACCGGCTGCAGAAAGAGCGTGATCCCGGCGACCTTCGTCAGCTCCGGCTGAAGCCGCCGAATGATGTCGGTGGCCGAGTCGTGATGGCGGGCCTTCAACGGCTTGAGGTTGATCTGGATTCGTCCGCTGTTCATCGTCGTGTTGGTTCCGTCGATGCCAATGAACGACGAAAGGCTTTCGACGCCCTGGTCCTTCAGGATGACGCGCGCGAGCGCCTGCTGGCGTTCGGACATGTCCCCGAAGGAAGCGGTCTGCGACGCCTCGGAGATACCGAGAATCACACCCGTGTCCTGAACGGGGAAAAAGCCCTTCGGGACGAGGACATACAGCAAAACCGTGACGACCAGCGTCGCCACCGCCACGATGAGCGTCGTCGGCTGATGGCGGAGCACCCACGTCAGGGTGCGCCCGTAGAACTCGATGATCTGGTTGAAGAGGCGCTCCGACACTCGATAGAAGGTTCCCCGGTCCTTCTCCTCTTTGTGCTTTAGCAGTTTGGCGCACATCATCGGCGTGAGGGTGAGGGAAACCACCGCCGAGATCAGAATCGTGACCGAGAGCGTGATGGCGAACTCGCGGAAGAGCCGGCCGACGATGTCCGCCATGAACAGGAGCGGGATCAGCACCGCGATGAGCGAGAGCGTCAGCGACACGATCGTGAACCCGATCTGCTCCGCTCCTTTCAAAGCCGCGTCCAGGGGTTTGTCGCCCGCCTCGATGTAGCGCGTGATGTTCTCGATCATCACGATCGCGTCATCGACCACGAAGCCGGTGGAAATCGTCAGCGCCATCAGCGTCAGGTTGTTCAGGCTGTAGCCGAGGAGGTACATCACGCCGAACGTCCCGACCAGCGAGATCGGAACCGCGATGCTGGGAATGATCGTCGCCGCGAGCGTGCGCAAGAAAAGGAAGATCACCATGATGACGAGCGCAATCACGAGGATCAGCTCGAACTCGACGTCCGCAACGGAAGCGCGGATGGTCGTCGTCCGGTCCGTGAGGATCGAAACCTTCACGGCCGCCGGGAGGGTGGCGCTCAATTGGGGAAGGAGGCTCTTCACGCGGTCGACGACGGCGATGATGTTGGCGCCCGGCTGGCGCTGGATGTTGAGGATCACGGCCGGGGTCGTGTTCATCCAGGCGGCCTGCCGAACGTTCTCCGCAGAATCGACGACATTCGCCACGTCGGAGAGTTGGACCGGCGCGCCGTTCCGGTAGGCGACGACGATCGGGCGGTACTGATCGCTCGAGAGAAGCTGGTCGTTCGTGGCAATCGAGTACGACTGCCTTGCTCCGTTGAAAGTGCCCTTGGCCTGATTGACGTTCGTCTGGGAGATCGCCGTCCGAATGTCCTCCATCGTGAGACCGTACGAGGAGAGGGCCGTCGGGTTGACCTGGACGCGCACGGCGGGCTTCTGCCCTCCCGAGATGTTGACGAAACCCACACCCGGCAGCTGGGAAATTTTCTGGGCGAATCGCGTGTCGGCGAAATCCTCGATCTTCGTCAGGGGCACCGTCGCGGAGGTGAGGGCGAGCGTGAGAATCGGAGCGTCCGCCGGGTTCGTCTTGCTGTAAATCGGAGGATTCGGAAGGTCCGCCGGAAGGTACGAGCCGGCGGCGTTGATCGCCGCCTGCACCTCCTGCTCGGCCACGTCGATGTTCAGGTTCAGGACGAACTGCAGGGTGATGACCGAGCTTCCGTCGGAACTGTTCGAGGTCATCTGGTTCAGGCCCGGCACCTGGCCGAACTGGCGCTCGAGCGGCGCGGTCACGGCGGAAGCCATCACGTCGGGGCTCGCGCCCGGATAGAACGTCAGCACCTGGATCGTCGGATAGTCGACCTGCGGCAACGCGGAGACAGGAAGCTCCTTGAATCCGATGGCTCCCGTGATGAGGATGCCGGCCATGAGAAGAGAAGTCGCGATCGGCCGGAGAATGAACGGCCGGGATGGGCTCAACTCGCGCTCCGGGGCGCGGCCGCCGCCGAAGGCGCGCTGACGGCGACCTTCGACCCGGGCTGGAGCTTGTCCATTCCGTCCACGATGAGTTGCTCGCCCGGGGCGACTTTTCCCTGAATCGCCGCCTGCTCTCCCTCGGTCAGTTGCACGCCGACGTTTCGCATCTCGACTGTGGAGTCCGGCTTCACGACCCACACGAACGTCGATTGCGGGCTGCGCTGAATCGCCGCGGCCGAAACCAGGGTCGCGCCCTTCAACGTGTTGACCAGCAGACGGGCGTTGACGAACTGGTTCGCAAAGAGGGCGTTGTCCTGATTGGGAAATTCCGCCTTGAGCTTCACCGTCCCGGTCGTCGTGTCGATCTGATTGTCGACCGCAACGAGGGAACCCACCGCGAGCTTCTTCTTCAAGTCACGATCGAAGGCATCCACCTCGAGCGGCCGACCGCCCTTCATCCGAGCCAGCACCGGAGGAAGCTGGTCGGCGGGAATCGTGAAGACGACCGCAATCGGCTGCAGCTGAGTGATGACGAGGAGGCCGTTGTTGTCGCTCGCGTGGACGATGTTTCCGGGATCGACGAGACGCAGGCCGACGCGTCCCGTGATCGGAGACGTGATCCGACTGTAGGTCAGGTTCAGTTTCGCGGCGTCGACCTGCCCCTGGTCGCTCCGGACGGCAGCTTCGTCCTGGTGGACCGTCGCGATCTGGGTGTCGAGCTGTTGCCTCGGAATCGCCTCCTGCCCGATCAGAACCTCGTAGCGATGCTGATCGACGCGCGCGTTCTCCAGGGCCGCGACGTCTTTCGCCTTCTGGCCTTCCGCCTGCTCGAGCTGGACCTGGAAGGGACGGGGGTCGATCTGCGCGAGCCGATCCCCGGCGTGAACGACCTGTCCTTCGCGAAACGCGACGTCCACGAGCTGGCCGTCCACGCGGGAATGGACCGTCACGGTGTTCAGCGCCGTCACGCTCCCGAGCCCGTTCAGGTAAACGCCGATGTCGCCGATCCGGGCGGGAACGGCGACGACCGGGATTGCCCGCGATGCGGCGGACTTCTCCTTTTGGAGAGCCGCCGCCTTGCTGCTGCTCGACCGTCGAAGCACGAGAAAGGCGATCAAAGCGACCAGCGCCATGACGACCCAGGGCCATCGCCGGCGTTTTCGGTCCGGCGCGCCGGCCGTCAGGAGCAACGGTTCTTCCGGCTTTTCGGGGGGCCGTTCGGGCGCCTTGAGGCTCATGTTTCGACCTCCGGAGGCTCTGCTTGCAATATGCGCGCACAACCCACAGGAAAACGCCGCGGACTGCGAGAACGTTACCGGGGCTTCAGCGCGGCCACAGCCACCCGAAAACGCCCGCCGTCACGACGGCATAGACGAGCCCGTCCACCGTCGCCTTCAGGGTGATGCTCCAGGCTCGCTTGTACCAGATCGACATCTGCCACAGAGCGGCAGAGTAGCCGACGAAAGCGGTCACGCCGGAAAACTTGAACACCTGCCGATACGCCGCGCCCGGGGCGAGAGCGCGCCCCGCGATGAAGGCCGCGAACACCCCGATCGCGACGGAGTAGAGAAACCAGAGTACCAGGTTGCTTCCCATGGAGACGGGCCCGTTCGGCATGACCGTCATCACCAGGACAGGCCCCTTTTTCATTTTCTCGGAGAACTCGGGAGTCTTCATGTCTGCCCGCGTCGCCGGACGGGGAACGAAATAATCGCCCGGAGGGATCGCCAGCGGGCGAAGCGCGTCCATCACGGCGTCCTGGTTCGGCAGCATGGGGAAGTCGTTCTTGTGCCAGGGCGACGCCATGTGGATGAGAGAGCTCGTGATGAAAACCGCCACCGAGGAAAGCAGGATGGGAAGCCAGAGCGCCGTCAGTCCCGTCATGATCCCTCCTCTTCAAGGTCGATCGTAGCATCCCGGCGCCCGATCCGCGGCGGCCCGAACCTCGCCGCGCGAGTCATTTGCGGGGACGGAAGACGGCGACCCGAGATCCCGGGCTTTCGATTTCCGGGGGCATTCGCGCCGCGACGAAGCGCATCGCGAGCACGACCAGGATCGTGAGGACGGCAACGGTGCCGGCGAGATTCCTTCCGTGCCAGAGCCCGGCGAACCATTCGCGGAACTCGGCCGCGAGGACGTTCGCCGTTCCGCCATAAACCTCGAGCTGGTGGAGGTAGAGTTTGGTGTCCATCGGATCGTAGCCGAGAGGGTTCTCCGGCTCGGGACCGGCCGCGAAGAAAATGATCGCGGCGCTTCCGAGACCGGCCGCGAGGATCGCGCGGGCAATGCGCCTCAGGCGAATCTCCGCCGGCGACGCCCCGCCCTTCGCAGGCCGACTCATTACTCGCTCCCCTTCAGAGTCAGTCGACGGCGTCCGCGAAGAGCCGCGGGATCCCCCTGTCGGACAAAGTACGACGCGCCCGCCGGCAGGGCCCCGAGCTTCTGGGTCGTCCGGTCGCGGTCGGGCCACGTGATCTCGATTTCGCGGATCGTCGCCTCGTCGTCCGCGAGGCAGCCGAGGCCGATCTCCTGCTCGAGGGGAGAGGCGCCGAAGCTTCCGCCGCTGCCGACGGTGCGAAAGATCCGCCGGGTCCCCTTCGCGCCCGCGATCGTGACTTCGATTCGGGCGCCGATCGCGGATCGGTTCGCGCGAGTTCCCTCGAGTTTCAGCGAGATCCAGTCGTTCCCGTTGCCCGGGTTCTCGAAGAGCGCGTTCGGAAACGTGTCTCCCGGAAATGCCCCGCCCAGGACCTCGTAAATGTCCTCGTCGCCGTCGTTGTCCAGGTCGGCGAACGCGACCCCGTGCCCCTTCGCGAGAGTCCCGAGGTTCGCCGCCACGGTCACGTCCTCGAACGCGCGCCCCCCTTTGTTTCGAAACGCCCGGTTCGGAACCAGGAACTCGAACGGCGGGGTTCCGGTTCCGAGGTACAGGTCGAGGAACCCGTCGTTGTCGAAGTCGCCGAAGTTCGCGCCCATCACGGACATCGAATGCCAGAGCCCCGCCTCTTTCGTCACGTCGGCGAAAGTCCCGTCCCCGCGGTTGTGGAAGAGTCGGGGTTTTCCGTCCGAGGAAGGCGCCGCCTGGCCGAGGAATTCCGCGATCTCGTCTCGCGCCGACGTCCGCAGCTCGATCGGGACGCCCTTGCCGGAGAAGACGACGCGGGCGCGAGGGTAGCCGCCGACGAAAATGTCGTCCCACCCGTCATTGTCGTAGTCGAAGAACCAGGTCGGAAAACTGAAGATCGGCTCGCCCACGCCCGCCCGGGCCGTGACGTCGCTGAATTTCCATCGCCCCTTCGCGTCCGGCCCGTCGTTGTGCAACAGGATGTTCGTGTCGCCGTAGCGCGAAAGGTAGAGGTCGATGCGCCCGTCGTGATCGTAGTCGCCCCACGCGGCGCCCTTGATCCATCCGCGAATGTCGAGGCCCATCTCCGGGAGGACATCCTTGAAGGTCCCGTCCCCCTGGTTTCGATACAGGTGGCCCTGCGCCTGCGGGTGCGCGAGCCGGTAGAGGTCGAGCAGGAGGCTCGCGGAAAGCTTGCTCATTGAGTCGAGGACGCGCGTGGGGAACCCGGTCTCCGTGCCGACGAAGAGGTCGAGCAGGCCGTCGTTGTCGAAGTCGCCCCAGGCGGCTGCCTGCGTCGCCTCGATTTGCAGGATTCCCGCGCGCGCCGTGACGTCGGTGAACTTGCCGTGGTCGTTCGCGAGCAGCGTGCTCGGCTGGCCGTGCTCCATTTGCCATCCCCCGCGCAAGACGAGGACGTCCGGGTACCCGTTGTTGTCGTAGTCCGCCTGGATCAGATTCAGTCCTCCTCGAACGCCCTGGAGCCCCGCTTCTTTCGTGACGTCCGCGAACGTGCCGTCTCCCATGTTGCGGAAGAGCCGGAGCTGCCCCTCATCGGAGTCGATCGGAGCGGCCTCCGAGACCATGATGTCCAGGTACCCGTCCCCGTCGAAGTCGTCGATCACGACGCCGCCCGCGAGACCGCCTACCGCGACGCCGAGGGAGTCGGCGACGTCCTTGAATTCCGGAAACGCCGATTTCGGCCCGTAAGTCGCCGGATCGATCCGCCACTCCGGGCGAATCGTCTCCGGCCCTCTTCCGAGCGTCATGCACGCGATGTTCAGGAGCCATTTCACGACGAGGTCGCCCGGCCGCCGTTCAAGGATCGACTCGAACGCGGCGACGGCCGCGAGCGATCCTCGCCGCTGCACGTGGACCCCACCCGCTCGGATCGGAAAAAGGCAGGAATCGCCCGTGTGCATCGCGACGCAGTTCTCCTGTTCTCCGAGCCGCATGTACGCGACCGCGCGCGGAAACTCGACGCGGTCGATCAGGTCGTCGCCGCGAATCCCGAGCTTGCCGGCCTGAACGAGCAGCTCGTCGTAGAGCGCGACCGCTTCTTCGGCGTTTCCGACGCGAACGAGCGCCTGGGCCAGCCGCAACCGCTTCCCGAAGCTCGCGGCGGAAGCATCGTGCCGGTACCGGGAGAGGTTCTCGGCGACCTTCGTCTCTCCGACGAAGGGCACATCGGGTCCGATCTGCGAGGCGAGCCGCGCGAGAATGTCGGCGGAGCTTCCCTCCGGCGGGCGCGACGAACGGCAGCCGGCCAGCACGGCCACGCAGGCAGCCAGAAGGATCGGAAGGAAACGCTCAGGGACGCGAACGCGACGCGACATCCCTCCCCTACTTCGCGCGGGCGCGCACGGAAGCGCGGAAATCGCGGCGCGCCTTTTCGTCCGGGATCTGGTCGGCGACGGCCGCGGCGAGTCCGACCAGGCTCGCGGCGCCCTTCGCCGCTTTCTTAACGAGCACGCGCGCGAGCGGGCCGATGTGCCGGGCGAGCTCGACTTCGACGAAGTGCAGGTCCTCCTCGCGAAACGAGGAAGCCGTCGCCGACGGGACCGCGGAAGGAGCGGCCGATCCGGGCCGATGGCCCACCGTCATCGTCTCTCCCGCTTCCAAATCCACCAGTGCTTCGATCTGCGTCACGCTCGGCTCTTCCGCCCTCGGGACCTCGCCGGCCTGCACGCGGGCGAGGTCCCGGTCGAGCGCGTCCATGTCCGGGTAGCGCTCCTCGCGGTTCTTGGCCATCGTCTTCCGAAGGACGCGGCAGAGCCCTTCCGAGAGACCCGGCTCGTACCGGCGAGGGTCGGGGAGCGGCTGCGTCAGGTGCATCGACATCACGAGCGCGCCGGACGTTCCCTTGTACGGCGCGTGCCCGGTGACGAGGTGGTAGAACGTCGCCCCGAGCGAGTAGACGTCCGCGCGGGCGTCGATGTCTTTCAGCCCGCGAATCTGCTCGGGCGAGATGTAGTTCGGCGTTCCCACCGCCTGTCCCGTTTGCGTCAGGCCCTGGTCTTCGTCCATGCGCTTTGCGATCCCCAGGTCCACGAGCTTGACCTCGCCCCGCGAGGTCAGCATGAGATTGTCCGGCTTGATGTCGCGGTGGACGATGCCCGCCGCGTGAGCGACCGCGAGCGCCCGCGCCGCCTGCCGGACGATCTGGAGGGCCTCGTTTTCGCTCAGCCGGCCGCGGTTCAGGCGCGTGCCCAGCGACTCGCCGTCGACGTACTCCATCGCGAGGTACTGAACTCCGTCCACGCTTCCGAAGTCATAGATCTGAACCACGTTCGGGTGATTCAAGCGCGCCGCGACCCGCGCTTCCTTCAGGAACCTCTGGACGAATTCCTCGTCCGCGGAGAACTCGGGAGCAAGCGTCTTCAGCGCGACGATGCGTTCGAGCGTGACGTTCCGGGCTCGATAGACCTTTCCCATTCCGCCGGAGCCCAGCTCCTCGAGAATCTCATAGGCGCCGAAGCGCCGCCCCGCGAGGCTCTGCTCCGTCAAACGGCGTCCGCCCTTCGCACGCGACTACTCCTCGTCGAGCATCTTGAGGGCCTTCACGAGGCTGATGCGCATCCGGTTGAAGGACCCCGCAAGGCGGCCGACCTCGTCGCGGCTGCGGAAACGAACCTCGGGAATATCGAGATTGCCCGTCGAGACCTCGTCCGCCATCCGCGAGAGCCGGCGAATGGGCCGAAGAATCGTGAACCACAGCAGGAAATTCAGAAGAACCAGCAGGAACAGGAAGACTCCCACGAGCGTCGCGAGCATCGCGCGCTGCGCCTGTGTCGCGAGACGAATCGGCAGGGCCATCGGCACGGCAACGATCTGCGCCCCGATCGTTTCGTTGAGCTTCCAGCCGAAGCCCCCGGCGGGCCCGTATCGCTTCACGAGGGAGGCGGGAGTCGTCTCCGGCGTCGTGTGGCACGACAGACAGCTCGGGTCGGTGATCGTGATCGGCCGCGCGAGGTACAGCGCCCGTCCGAGCGGCGTCTGCCGCTCGCCGATGATCTCCCGCATTTTCGGGTCGGCGCGAAAGGCGTTGACGACGTCGGCCTCCCAGTCCACCGTCCGGTCGCGCGGGTTCGTCGGGTTCAGCGTCGCTTCTTTGTACGTGTACTCGGGGTGACTCTCCCGCAGCGTGTTGAAGATCTCGGTCGCGGAGTAAGCCGGGACGGACTGCGGCAGGAATTCTTCGGCCAGCCGCGGAGCGAGGAGCGGCTTGATCTGCTTGTTCGTGTAGCCGCGCGTCGCGAGGGCGGTCTGCATCATCAACCGTGCCTGCTGGACGACCTGCGACCGCGCGTTGTTCTGAAGGAGATCCTGGGTGATCAGGTGTGCCGGCACGAGGGCGATCGCGGCGCACAGGATCAGGATCAAGTTGAACTTGACGAGAAGCGACATGTCCTTCCCCTCCGTTTCGGAGCCCCGATCTTACCGCGGCGATCGGCGTCCCGCGATCACCGATCGCGGGACGCCGCCCCTTCGCATTGACTCAGTGCCGGCGGCGGAAAGAGCCTCGTTCGCGCTCTTCGATGCGGAACGAGGAAATGCGGTCGTTGAAGCCGGCGGCGCGCAGATCGACCATGTCGCGGCCGAAGCGCCGCCCGTCCCCCCGGAAGTCGCGATCCTTGAATGCCGTGACTTCCGCGCTGCCGAAAACCCGGATCGACGAAACCCGGTCGTTCATTCCCGGCGGCACCATCGCGGACGACTCGCCGACCGCGGCGCAGAAGGACCGGCCCCCGAAATTCGGGTCCTCGTAAAAGCACGCGCCGGAACGGGGCGCGGTCGGGTGGCCCCAGCTCATCTCGCCGCGCCCCTCGCCCCGGCCGTCGCGCGGGCCCCCCCGGTCTTCGCGAGGCTCGACGCGATAAGACGAGATCCGGTCGTTCCAGCCGACTTCCCGCAGGTCGTTCTTGTCCCGTCCGAAACGTTGAGAGACTCCGCGGAAGTCGCGATCCTTGAACACCGTGACTTCGGCGTCTCCGAGAACGCGGATCGACGAGATCTTGTCGTTCATCCCCTCCGGCACCATCCTCGTCGAGCTGCCGATCTCGGCACAGAAGTACCGGCCGCCGAAGTTCGGGTGCTCGTAGAAGCAGGCTCCGGACCGGGGCATCTCCGCACGGCCCCAGTTCTGTCCGAAGGCGGTTGCAATGCCAATGAAAAGAAAGCCCGCCGAGAAGAAACCGGTCGCAGGGATACGTCTCATCTTTTCACCTCTCGATGTTCGTCGGCCGCGTTGGCGACCTTCTCAATCTCTTCCGGATAGAGCAAACCTCGTGCCGGACACGGGAGTGAGCGATCACCCATGGGCGTGGACCGCGTTCAGCGCCACGGCCGCGCGAATGAGGGCCTTCAAAGCCTTCTCGTCGATCTTCTCGCCCTCGTGGAAGTCGATGGCGCGCCGGGTGTTGCCCTCGAGGCTGGAGTTGAAGAGGCCCGAAGGGTCCTTCAGCGCGGCTCCCCGGGCAAAGGTCGTCTTCACGACGCTCTTGTACGTCTCGCCCGTGCAGAGAATTCCGTCGTGGGACCACACCGGAATTCCCCACTTCCACTCCTCGACGACGTCGGGGTCGGCTTGCCGGATCAACGCCCGCAGCCGCGAGAGCATCTTGCCGCGCCAGTCGCCGAGAGAATGGATCCTTTCGTCGATCATCCGGGACGGAGACTTTCCCTTCGGAGGCCCGCTCTTCTTCACGGCGGTACTCTTCTTCCGTTCCTTCGGTTTCTTGCGGCTCGCGTCAGGCATCGCTGGCCTCCGACAAACGGGGATCTCGGCTCACCAGTGGATTCTAGCCGGAGCCGCGATCGGCTGGCTCACCTTGCCGATCCGGCTAATCATGGTGGAAGTAGAACCGGTTCCCGTCCAGGTCCTGGATTTCGAACTGCCTCAACCCCCAGGGCTTCTTCTCCGGCGGATCGACGATGTTCGCACCCGACGCCTGGAGCTCGCGGTACGACTCTTCGACGTCATCGGCGTAAACCCAATGGACAGCGGGCGCGAACGGGGCGCTCGTTCTCCGAAAGAAAATCACGACGCCGCCGCGGGATACGGCTCCGATCTCCTTGCCCGGATAGAGCCAGCCGATCTCGAACCCGAGAACGTCGCGATAGTACCGCTGCGCTCGCTCGACATCCTCGACCGGCAGCTCCGGCACCGGATGGTTCATCCTGGACAAACTGGCTCTTTCGCTCATCGGGTTATCCTCCCAGAAGATGCAGTCATCTTAAGGGTCGGCCCACGGACGCTACAATCCCCCCATGAAACGACTCCGCCTCCCGCCGCTCCTCCTCGCCCTTATCATCGCTCCCATGTCCGACGCCGCGTCTCCCCTGTCCGCCTCCGAGCGCAAGCTCGCGGCCTTCGTCGACGCGCACAACGGTGAAGCCGAGGCGCTGCTGGAGCGCGCGGTGAACGTCAACAGCGGCACGATGAATTTCGACGGAGTCCGGGAGGTCGGCCGGATCTTTCGGGCCGAGCTCGACGCGCTGGGCCTCGCGACGCGATGGGTCGACGGCGCCGCATTCCATCGGGCCGGGCACCTGATCGCGGAGCACGCACCAAAAAACTCAAATCCTCGAGCTCCGCGCCTCCTCCTCATCGGCCACCTGGACACGGTTTTCGAAAAGGACAGCCCGTTTCAGAAACTGGAGCGCCTCCCGGGCGGCAAAGCTCGCGGGCCCGGCGTGATCGACATGAAAGGCGGCGACGTCGTGATGATTCATGCCCTCGAGGCGCTTCGAGCGGCCGGAGCGCTCGACCGGATGAGCGTCGCGGTGATCATGACGGGAGACGAGGAGAAGGCCGGCGACCCGCTCTCGGTCGCTCGGAAGGAACTGGTCGAGCTCGCAAAGCGTTCCGACGTCGCGATCGGGTTCGAGGACGGCTCCGGGAAATCGACGGAAGCAATCGTCGCCCGGCGCGGCTCCAGCGACTGGATCGTGCGCGCGAAGGGAACTCCCGCGCATTCCTCCCAGATCTTCCGGGAGGACGTCGGATCCGGAGCGATCTTCGAGATCGCGCGCATCCTCGATCAATTCCAGAAGACCCTCGCCGGGGAGAAATACCTCACTTTCTCTCCGGGTGTCATCGTCGGGGGTACGACAGCGACGCTCGATAAGTCGCAGAACCGCGGATCGGCGTTCGGCAAGAGCAACGTCGTCGCCGGAGAAGCCTCCGTCGAGGGCGACATCCGGACGGTCTCGCCGGAGCAGCTCGCGTCCGCGAAGGCCCGGATGCGCGAGATCGTCGGCGCTCATCTTCCGAACACCGACGCTTCGATCGAGTTCGACGACGGCTATCCCCCGATGGCGCCGGCGGACGGGAACCGGAAACTCCTCGCGCTGTACGACCACGCGAGCCGGGACCTCGGGCTCGGCGGTGTCGCCGCGACGGACCCGATGGGCGCAGGCGCGGCGGACGTCGCGTTCGCGGCGGGGAACGTGAAAATGGCGATCGACGGCGTCGGGCTGATGGGCACGGATGACCACACCGACCGAGAGACGGCCGACCTCGCGACACTCCCCTCCCAGACGAAGCGCGCCGCGATTCTTCTCTACCGGTTATCGACCGAATCGCGCTAAACTTCCGCATCCAACCCAAGACCACAAAGCTCGGGCTGTTCCACGCGACGATGATCGTGATGGGCGGCATCATCGGCTCCGGGATCTTCATCAACCCCTATGTGGTCGCGAGGCAGGTGCACACGCCCGCGCTGATCCTCGGAGCCTGGGCGATCGGAGGCCTGATCGCGCTTGCCGGCGCGTTCGTCTACTCGGAGCTCGCTTCCCGGATGCCCGCCGTCGGCGGCCAGTACGCCTACCTTCGCGACGCGTACCACCCCGCCGTCGCGTTCCTCTATGGCTGGGTGCTCCTGCTCGTCATCCAGACCGGGGGAATGGCAGCCGTCGCCGTGACGTTCGCGGCGTACTTTCTGGAGCTGACGCATCTTCCAATCTCGCCCGCCGCCGTCGCCGTCGCTGTTCTCGCGGTCCTCGCGGCCGTCAACTGCCTCGGGTTGCGCGCCGGGAGCTCCGTCCAGAGCGGCCTCATGGTTCTGAAGATCGTCGCGATCGTCGCGCTCGTGTCCGGCGGTCTGTGGTTTCTCTCGACGCACGGATGGGCCAAACCGCCCTCCCCCCGTCCCGCCGGGGCTGCCGCCCCGCTCGCCCTCCTGCAGGCGATGGGAGCCGCAATGGTCCCCGTTCTGTTCGCGTTCGGGGGATGGCAGACGGCAAATTTCGTCGCCGAGGAAATCCGCGAGCCGCGCGTCAACCTGCCGCGCGCGCTGCTGCTCGGGGTCGCCGGCGTCGTCGTGCTTTACCTCGCGGTCAATTTCGTCTTCGTTTTCGTTCTCGGCGCCTCCGGCCTCGCGGAGTCCTCCACCCCCGCGTCCGCCGTGATGCGAAAGGCGTTCGGCGAGGCCGGTTCGCGCTGGATCGCGGTGGGCATCGCCCTCTCGGCGCTGGGGTTCCTCAGCCAGTCGATTCTCACCGCGCCGCGCGTCTACTACGCGATGGCGCGGGATGGCGTGTTCTTCCGCGCGGTCGGGTGGGTCGATCCGCGCCACGGCGTGCCGTCCGTCGCGATCCTGCTGCAGGCGGCCATGGCGTGCGTCATCGCGCTGTCCGGACGGTACGACCAGATCCTGAGCTATGTGGTGTCGATGGATTTCCTCTTCTTCGGGCTCACCGCGACGTGCCTCTTCGTGTTTCGGCGGCGCGAAACGGGCGGATCGTCTCCGCCCGGCCTCGGCAGGGTCCCCGGGCACCCGGTGACGACCGCCCTGTTCGTCGCCGTGTCGTGGATCGTCGTCGCCAACACGATCGTCAAGTACCCGATCAACACGGCGATCGGGTTCGGCATCCTGCTCGCGGGGGTGCCGGTGTATTTCGCGTGGAGCCGGAAATCGGCCGGAGGCCGGGGGTGAGGTCGCTCCGCTCACCCTACATGGAGTGGTCGAAGCTTCGATCGCACGCGAAGTACGAGCTCTCGACGAGCGGGCTCTCGAGCTTTCCCCTCGCGAAGCTCCCCGCCCGACTGGGCGATCTCGAGATCAACGGCCCGACGATCTACGGCTACGCGCCGCTGCAGGAAGCGCTCGCGAGCGAAGTGCGGCGTCTCGACGGATTGCGTCGTCGCCTCGCAGGGAACGTCGATGGCGAATCATCTCGCGATGGCCGCCCTCTTCGAGCCGGGCGACGAAATTCTCGTCGAGCATCCGACCTACGAGCTGCTCCTCTCGACCGCGAGCTACCTCGGCGCGGAGATTCGACGCTTCGAGAGGCGGGTCGAAAACGGTTTCCGGATCGATCCGGACGAAGTCGCGGCCGCAACGACGCCCCGCACGCGCCTGATCGTCCTGACGAACCTGAACAACCCCTCGAGCGTTCAGACCGACGAACCGGCGCTGAAAACCATCGGAGCGGCCGCCGATCGGGTTGGCGCAAACGTGCTCGTCGACGAGGTCTATCTCGACTGTGCGAAGACCCCGGCCGGGACAGCCCCTTCTTCCGCGTTTCATCTCGGTCCGAACTTCGTCACGACGAGCAGCCTGACAAAGGTCTACGGCCTGTCCGGGATCCGGTGCGGGTGGATCCTCGCGCGGCCGGAGCTCGCGGAAAAGATGTGGCGGTTGAACGACCTGTTCGCTGCGACCCCCGCGCACCCGGCCGAGCTCCTGAGCGTCATCGCGCTCGACCATCTCGCCGAGATCGCGGCCTATTCGGAGAAGCAGCTCGCGCGCAATCGCTCCTTGCTGAACGAGTTTCTCGACTCCGCGGGACGAGCTCGAAACGGTTCGGACGCCGGCGGGAACGACGTCGTTTCCCGAAGCTCCGCGGAGGCCGCGTCGACGAGCTGTACGAGATCCTGCGAGAGCCGCTACGAGACGAGCGTCGTGCCGGGAAGGTTCTTCGAGATGCCGGAACACTTCCGAATCGGGATCGGCGGAGAGACGGAGATGCTCGAAGAGGGGCTCGCCCGGATCGGCCGCGCCCTCGACGATTTGAAGTCGTCCGGCTAGGTTCTCTTTCCCCCCGCGAGGAGGAGCCCCGCGCCGACGATGACGGCCGCGGCGCCCGCCCAGAGCGGAACGTTGACGGTCTTCTTCTCTTTGACGGAAATTTCCATTGAGCCAATCTTGGCCGAGTGCGACTCTGACGTGTACGTGATGCCGCCGTAGACGAGCCCGAGAACGCCGAGGACGATCAGGATCAGGGCAATCATTTTCATTTCCGCACCCCCTGATTTCGAGTCTAGCGCAGCCCCTTGACTTCGAGGAGCGTCGAAAGGATGCGGACGAAGCTGTACGCATAGGCGCGTCCGTCCGGTGTCGGGTAGACGCGCGCGACGGCATGAACGCCGGCGGGATCGCCCGGCTCGATCGTCTTCCAGGCCCTCGACTCCCCCGTCGAGACGTTCACGACGCGAACCGTCACCGCCGGTCCCTCGGCGCGGTTCACGTAAACGCCCGTTCCGTCCGCGGTCCACTGGGTTCCCGCGTCGCCGACCGACGTGTCTGGGAATCGCCCGCGGCGCCCCGCCGTCGACCGGGAAGAGCGTCGGCCGGGCGCCGGGGTCGAGCCCCATGACGAAGCGCCCATCCGGCGACGGCACCAGCGGAGCGAAAGGGATACCCTCGACCGAGATCGCTTTCGGCTTCCCTCCCGCGACGTCGATCATCCAGATCCGATTTCCTTTACCGGGCTCGGCTCCCCAGAAGACGATGCGTTTCCCGTCCGGAAGGAAGTTCGGGTACACGCCGACGACCGGGGCAGATGGGGATCGCCACCGGCTGACCCGCGCCGATCGGAAGGATGTTGAGCTTCCCGAAGTCGATGTCCGCGGTCACGACCGTTTTTCCGTCCGGCGAAAACGTGGCGGCTGTGCCGTCGCCGAACCGCGTCGCCGGCGATCCGTCGGTCGGACGCACGTAGACACCGCCGGTGTCGCCCCCGCCCTCGCCGCTCTCGTCGAACGCGATGAGCTTCCCGTCGGGCGTGATCGAACGGATGAGAGCGTAGTCGAGGTTCGAGAGGTCTCGCTCGGCTTTCGCGCCAGGAGCGAGGGCAGACATCTGCGCGCGCCAGTCATCTTCCGTCAGGAGGACGCGTCCGTCGGCGGACATGTCCCAGAGCGTGAGCTCGTTCGGGCTCGCGAGGACGAGCCTTTCGTTCCCCGAGAGGTCGCATGCATAGACTTTCGTCGCCGATCCATAACGCGTACCGGTGAACCAGATCTCGCGCCCGTTCGGGCTCCACGCGAGCCCCTCGACCGAGAGCCACTTGGTCGAAACGTCGCGCTTCGTCCCTCCGTCGGCCCGGATCACCGAAACCGTTCCGCCGTCGTTGCCCCCGGGATGCTCGAGAAAGGCGATCGTCTTCCCGTCGGGAGACATTCGCACGTGGTTGATCCAGCCCCCGGTCTCGTAGATGACCTTGCCGACCGGATACTCCAGCCGACATTTTGCCGCCGACGATCTGCGCGGCCGCGAGGGCGCTGCCGTCGGGCGACCAGTCGGCCGAGACCACGCTGTCGAGCAGCTCCCGCGGGGCGCCTCCCGAGAGAGGAACGCGAGCCAGCGTGCCGGCGCTGTAAAGCGTCGTGACCGGCTGGAAGCGCACGCGCGATCGCCATTTCCCCTGACTTCGAGACCGCGAGAAGACTCGCGTCGGGCATCGCGATCGGCGTGCTCCCGGCGACCTGCGGGCGGGTCGAGTAGACCTTCGCCGGCTCTCCGTTCCATCCGGCGGCGAAGACAACGGTCTGGCCTTCGGGACCATAGCGAGCGCCGGAGACGGTCCCGCGCTCGAAGGTCAGGCGATGGAAATCCGGCGTCGCGGTCCTGCCCGTCCGTGTGCCGAGCCACCAGGCGAGCGGCACCCCGAGCACAGCCAGACCGAGGAGAGCCGTCTGCAGGCGGAGGCGGGAGCGGAATTTCGAGATCGCCTTCGGCCCGGAGGCCGTCGAGACCTGGGAGAGCGACTCCAGGTCGAACGCGATGTCGGAGGCCGACTGGAAGCGACGCTCCGGATCCTTCTCCAGGCAGTGCCGGACGATCCGGTCGAGCGACGGCGGGATCGCTCGGCCCGACTCGGACAGCTCGGGAGGCTCCTCTTTGAGGATCGCCGCCATCGTGTCGCTCGCGGTTTCCCGCCGAAAGGCGGACTTCCCCGCGAGCATTTCGTAGAGAACGGCCCCGAAGGAAAAGATGTCGGTTCGATGATCGGCGGAGATTCCCCGAACCTGTTCGGGCGACATGTAACCGGCGGTGCCCATCACGGTGCCCGGCTCCGTCTTGTGAGACACCGTCTGAATTTTCGAATCGGAGCCCGAGCCGGACTCCAGCCGCTTGGCCAGGCCGAAATCGAGGATCTTGACGCGGCCATCCCGGGTGACGAAGACGTTCTCCGGTTTCAGGTCCCGATGAACGATCCCTTTCTCGTGGGCTGCGGCGAGACCGCGCGCGATCTGAATCGCGTAGTCGGTCGATTTCCGAACGGTCAATGCCGAACCGAGCTCGTCCCGCAGCGTGCGCCCTTCGAGGAGCTCGGTGACGGCGAAAACCGCGCCGCCTTCCGTGCCGATGTCGAAGATCCCGAGGATATTCGGATGCGACAGGGCCGCGACGGCGCGCGCCTCGCGCTCGAAGCGGGCGAGCGCGTCCGCGTCCTGCGCGACGCTCTCCGGCAGGACCTTGATCGCGACTTCGCGGGAAAGCCGCGCGTCGCGGGCCCGGTACACCTCTCCCATTCCCCCCGCGCCGAGCAGGGAGACAATTTCGTAGGGACCGAGCCGCGTGCCGGGGGGAAACTGCGTCGTAGTCTCCTGTCGATCGAAATCTGTCTCGAACGGCGAAAGTCTATCGTAAGCTTCGGCGAACGAGGAGGACCGAGATGAAAACCGATTTGCTCTCTCGCCGCGGTTTTGCGGGAGTCTTCGGCGCCGCGATCGGCGCGACGCTGCTCGAACGAGGGCTCGCGGCGGCCGCGGAAACCGGCAGGCCCGCGGAGAAGTCCTCGGAACCCGCCGGCCCCGTTCGACTGAGCGCGAACGAGAACCCGTACGGGCCGTCGGAGAAAGCCCGCCGCGCGATCGAGCGCTCGGTCGGCATCGGGCATCGCTACCCCGACGCCCTCGCGGAGTCGCTGAAGAAGGAGATCGCGTCGCAGCACGCCGTCCGGCCCGACCAGGTCGTCCTGGGGTGCGGCTCGTCTCAGATCCTCCAGATGGCCGACTCGGCCTACCTCGGGCCCGGGCGGAAGGTCATCGCGACGGAGCCGACTTTCGAAGCGGTGCTCGCCTACGCCGCCGTGATGCACGCCGAGCCCGTGAAGGTGGCGCAGACGGCAGATTTCCGGCACGACCTCGCGAAGATGGCGTCCGTATGCGACGACCGCACGGGCCTCGTCTACGTCTGCAACCCGAACAACCCGACGGGCACGATCGTGTCCGGCGACGAGCTGGAAGACTTCCTGGCCCGCGTGCCCCCGACCGCGACGGTCCTCGTCGACGAGGCGTACCACCACTTCGTCGAGGACGGGCGGTACCGAACCGCGATCGGCATGCTCCCCCGGCATCCGAACCTCATCGTCGCGAGGACGTTCTCGAAGATCTACGGGCTCGCCGGGATGCGGCTCGGGTACGCGGTCGCCTCTCCGGGCGCGGCCTCGGCGCTCAACAGCTTCGCGTCGTGGGACAACGTCAACGCCGCGGTGCTTTCGGCCGCGCTCGCGAACCTCGGGGAGAGCGGCCTCGTCGCGCAGCGCCGCAAAGCCCTCAACGACACCCGCCGGTGGCTGTGCGCCGAGCTCGAGCGGGACGGACGGCGATACATTCCCTCGCACGCGAACTTCGTCATGATCGACGTGCACGGCGACGTGGCTCCGGTCATTCGCGCGTTCCGCGACCGAAACATCGAGGTCGGCCGCAAGTTTCCCTCGATGCCGAACTGGCTTCGCATTTCGATCGGGAAACCGGAAGAGATGAAGGCGTTCGTCGCGGGGCTGCGCGCGATCGTTCCGGCGACGAAAGCCGCGGCGGCCTAGCCGAGACTCTTGGCGTCGACGACAAACCGGTACCGGACGTCGCCCCGGAGCATGCGGTCGTAGGCTTCGTCGATTTTCTGGATCGGAATCGTCTCGATGTCGGAAACGATCCCTCGCTCGGCGCAGAAGTCGAGCATCTCCTGCGTCTCCGCGAGGCCCCCGATCAGCGAGCCGGCGATCGAACGGCGTTTTCCGACGAGCGAAGAGGACGGAAGGTCGGAAGGCTTGTCGGGCGCGCCGACGACGATCATCGTTCCCTCGCGGGCCAGCAGGTCCGTGAGCCGGCCGACGTCGTGCCGGGCCGAGACGGTGTTCAGCAGAAAGTGAAATCGGCCCGCCGCGGCGGCCATGGCTTTGTCGTCGGACGTCAGGAGGAAGTCGGCCGCTCCCAGACGACGGGCGTCCTCTTTCTTTGCCGCGTTGTGGGACAGAAGCGTGACCTCTGCTCCCAGAGCGCTGCCGATCTTGACGGCCATGTGGCCGAGGCCGCCGAGGCCGACCACGCCGAGGCGGTGGCCCTTCCCGACTTTCCAGTGGCGCAGCGGCGAATACGTCGTTATTCCGGCGCACAGCAGGGGCGCGACGGCGTCCAGCCGGTCACGCTTCCCCACTCGAAGGACGAAATTCTCGTCGACGACGACGCGCGTCGAGTAGCCGCCGTATGTCGGCGTCTTTCCGTCGTATTCGAAGCCGTTGTACGTGAGCACGGGCCCTTTCTCGCAGAACTGCTCGAGCCCCGCCTTGCACGCCTCGCAGACGCGGCAGCTGTCGACGAGGCAACCGACGCCGACGATGTCTCCCTCGCGGAACTTCGTGACGCTCTTCCCGACGCGGGACACGCTCCCGACGATCTCGTGCCCCGGGACCATCGGGTAGTTCGAGTTCGCCCACTCGTTGCGCACCTGGTGGAGGTCGGAATGGCAGACCCCGCAATAGAGGATGTCGATCACGACGTCGTGCTCCCGCGGCTCGCGCCGGGAGATCGTGAACGGTTTCAGCGGGTTTGTGTGGTCAAAGGCGGCGTAGGCTTTCGTTTCCATCATGAGGATGCCAACGAAACGCGGACCCCTCGTATTCCGCGGTTGACGGCGGCCGCGCTCTAGAATGGCTCATGCCCCTCTTCGACGTGATCCTGCCGACGGTCGGCCGTTCGCACACGATCGGCTACGCGATCACCTCGGTGCTCGAACAGACCGAAGCCAATTTCACGCTCCACGTCATCGGCGACGGCTGCGGCGCTAAGACCGAGGACGTCGTCCGCTCGTTCGCCGATCCGCGGGTCCGCTATCGTCGGTTCCCGAAAGCGCCCGGGTTTGGGTACCGGAACCGCAACACGGTGCTTCGGGAATCTGTCGCTCCGTTCGTCGCCTACACGACCGACGACGACCTCCTCTTCCCGGACCACCTGGAGCGAGGCGCGCGGATGCTCGAAGAGCGGAGGCTCGCTCTCGTGGCGTTTCGGTCGGCGCAGGTTCGACCTCCGGACGAGCTGGACCCGTATTTCTTCGCGTTCGACTGGCGGCTCGGGGCGTTTTCGCGTTTCCTGACGCGCTGGTTCGTCGGCTCCGCGAACATGGTCCATCGACGGGCCCTTTTCGACCGAATCGGCTTCTGGGACGAATCGCTGCTCCGGTTCGGCGACCGCGACTTCTATCGCCGGGCGTGCGCTCCCGGCGAATCCGCGGAATTCATTCCCGAGACGACGCACCTGCGATTCTTTGCCGCTCAGTGGGAGGACCTCTACGCCGGGCTCGCGAAGCCCCCGCAGGAGAAATACCTGGGCCTGCTGCGGGACCCCGCGTGGCTTGACGAGATCCGCCGCCGAACTGCGGAGAGCGAACGCCCTGCGGCGGTGCGTCTCCGCCAGGCTCAGGATTTCCTTTTGTTCGCGTCGCGATCGGGCCCGAAGTTCGCCCGTCTCCTGGCGAAACGCGCCGCCGACCGGATCGCCGGAGGGCGCCGCCGGGCTCGCTGACGCGATTCCCTATTTCACTGCAATTCACCGCAGGCGCGGCGCCGGCGGATGCCACATCGACGACAAATCCTTCTCCAGCGCGGCTCGATCCCATTTCGCGCAGTTCGCCGCCGCCTCGTAGCTGCTCTGGAGGAAGTCGAGGACCACCGCGTCGGGCGAAGGCGCCTTGCGCGCCTCGTCGTACGGAAGCAGGAACTCTCCCAGGTCCCCGTTGTACGCGGCTTCCGCCGGCCGGACCGGCGACGCGCGGAATCCGTCCGGCTCAGGATACGAATACGAGTAGAAGACCGGCTGCGGCAACAAGGGGTTTCCGGGCCAGAAGCCGGCGCTGCTGACTTCGTGCGAGTACGCCTCCTCGTTGACTCGCGCCGGGCAGTTCGGCGGGCCTCCGCTGTGAAGCGGCGCCGGCCGTCCGGAAAAGCGAGTGACCGCGAGGTCGAAGCCTCCCCAGAAGAAGTGGACCGGACTGCATTTCCCGATGAAACGGGCCCGAAACTCCTTCAACAGCCGATCCGCGTGGGAGAGCGCGCCGAAGAACCGGGAAACCGCGGCGGCGTCGTAAGACGCGTGCTCGCGGTCTTCCGCGAAAGGGATGGCGACTTCCATCTCATTCGGTCTTCCGTAGATTCGCGGGCGAGGGCCGAGCTCGGCGAGCCGGGCGAAAAGCTCCTCATGAAAGTCCGCGACCGAACGGGGCTTCATCGCGACCGTGCGCACGCCGCCCCGGCTCGTCTCGATCAGAACCTGGTGTTCGAGAAAGTCGAAGTCGATTTCGAAGGTGCCGTGCTCCCAGGGGGTCGCGCCGGTCGTCAGTCCGCGTGACGTGACCGCGAGGGCGACGTGCCAGGAGTGATTCGTCCACGGAGATTGCGCGAGCCGAATCTTTCCCGCGATCTGCGTCCACAGATGAAGCGTCTCGAGAGTGTCTTTCCACCCTTCGTACGGGATGGCCGGCCAGTCCGGGGTCCTCATCCGCCCGATGATACGCGCATTGTCGACCGCTCCATTCTCACGAGCGGGAGGCTCAACCCGTTCCTCATCGGCAGATCGACCTCCTCGACCCTCTGATACCCCATCGCCTCGTAGAGCGGCAATCCCGGAAGGGTCGCCATGAGCTCGAAGCGGAGGAATCCCTCCGCGGCCGCCGCTTCTTCCGAAGCCCGGAGCAGGAGGCGCCCGATGCCCCGACGCGAGAACTCGGGCCGGACGTAGAAGGCGCGGATCCGGGCGGAGTCCCGCTGCGGATCGAGAAGCGGATCGGGGGCGCCCCCCTTCCGGCGGTCGCCGCCGAACAGGGTTCGCCGCCGACTCCACCCGCCGCAGCCCGCGATCCGGCCGCCGGGCCTCGGCGCGCGCGACGAAGTATGTCCTGTCCTCGATCAGCTGAGAGTCAACGCCGAAGACCTCCTCGAGCGACGCCTTGATCTGCGCGGGCGAGTAACACCCGGCGCTCAACCCGCGCACCGAATCTTCAATGACGGCTCGCAACTCCCGAACATCCTCCGCCGTCGCAAGCCGCAGAGCCGTCTCTTCCCCCATCCGATCCTTCAGTGGGGAAGGCCGAAGACGAAATAGGCGAGACAGACCGCGCCGAGAACCCAGCCTCCCGGGCGAACCTCCCGGGCGCGCCCCGCGCCGACTTTCAGAATCGGATGGAGCACGAGGCCGGCCGTGAGGCCGTTGCCGATGTTGTACGTGAAGACCATCATCGCGATCGTCGCGAACGCAGGCACGAGCTCCGTCGGGTCGGCGAATTCGATCTTCGCCGCCGACGCCACCATGAGAACTCCCACGGCGATGAGGGCCGGGCCGTACGCGCAACGAAGCTGCTGGAGAGGCTCGAAGAGGGGCAGAAAAAACAGCGAGCCGGCGAAGAGAACCGCTGTCGTCACGGCCGCGAGGCCGGTCCGGGCGCCTTCCCGAATTCCCGCCGCGGATTCGATGAACGCCCCGCTCGTCGAGGTCCCGAGCAGCGAGCTCGCGACGCAAGCCGCCGCATCCACCATCATCGGCCGCTCGATCCGGGGAAAGTTTCCCCGGGAGTCCAGCATCCCGGCGGCGGCTCCGACTCCGACGAGGGTCCCCAGGGTGTCGAGGAACGACATGAGAAACAGCGTCAGGAGGACCGGGAGAAAGGAGAGGCGGAAAGCCCCCGCGATGTCGAGCTTTCCGGCGATCGCCGAAAGGTCGTACTCCGCGCCGCCCGGCCACGCCGCGAGCCGCGCCGGCGCGGGAGCGAGGCCGAGCGCGAGCGCCGCGATCCCGACGGACGCGATCCCGAGGAGAATCGCCCCGCGCACGCGGCGGATCAGGAGCACCGAGATCAACGCGAACCCCGCGATCGCGAGGAGAACGGGCGTGTCGCGCAGGTTTCCGAGTTTGAGGGGAACGTCGGGCGACCTCAGAATGCCGCTCCCGGGCACGAGAAGCGCCTGCGGCGGCATGCCGGCGACGGCGCTCGTGACAATGCCGGTCTCGTAGAAGCCGATGAAGGCGAGAAACAGCCCGATTCCGACGGCGAAACTGTGCTTGAGAGACGCCGAGATCGACTCGGCGAGCCAGGAGCGCACACGGAGGACCGTGAGGAGCGCGAAGGCAACGCCGCTGACGAAAACCGCGCCGAGACGCTGCTGCCAGGTGATCCCCATCGCCGCGAGCCCGAAGGCGACGAACGCGTTCTCGCCCATGTAGGGCGCCACCGCGATCGGCAAGTTCGCGTACAGACCCATCGCGAGACAGCCGAGGACAGCGGCGACAATCGTCGCGACCGTGCTCGGACCGCGGGGAATTCCGGCGAACGCGAGGATCGCCGGATTGACGACGATGATGTAGGCCATCGTCGCGAAAGTGGTCGCGCCGCCGAGGATCTCCGTCCGGACGTTCGTTCCGCGCTCGCGGAGATGGAAGAACGTTTCGAGGGACACTTCCTCGGATTTTACAGCCGAGCGCGCCTCTATTTCGGCCGCATCAGCGGAAACAGGATCACGTCTCGGATCGATCGCCGGTCGGTGAAGAGCATCGTGACGCGGTCGACTCCGATTCCCTCGCCGGCCGTCGGGGGAAGGCCGTACTCCAGCGCCTCGACGTAGTCCTGGTCGTACGGCTGGGCTTCCTCGTCGCCCGCAGCCTTCGCCGCCATCTGTTCGCGGAAACGGCGCGCCTGCTCGGCGGGATCGTTCAACTCCGAGAATCCGTTCGCGATCTCCATGCCGCCGGCGTACAGCTCGAAACGCTCGACCCACTCGGGGTCGTCCGGATTCTGCTTCGACAGGGGCGAAATCTCGGTCGGAAACTCGTGGATGAAAGTCGGCTGGACGAGATGGTCCTCCGCGACCGCCTCGAACACTTCGGCGAGCAACTTTCCCTTTTGCCCTCGAAAGCGGTCGGGGCGTTCCGTTCCGATGCGGCGGGCCGCCGCGAGCAGCGCGTCCGCCGACTCCAGCTCGGCGGCGGCCACGGGGCCCTTCGGGTGGCTCTTCGAAAACTCGACGACCGCTTCCCGCATCGTGTACCGCGCGAACGGAGCGCGCCACGAGATCGCTCCCTTCGCCCCACGGCGTCTCCGGCGTACCGACGACTTCCGCCGCCATCTGCGAGAAGAGCTCCTCCGTCAACGACATCAGCGTCTCGGCGCGCGCGTAGGCCTGGTAGAACTCGAGCATCGTGAACTCGGGGTTGTGGCGCGTCGAAATCCCCTCGTTTCGGAAGTTGCGGTTGATCTCGTAGACGCGCGGGAATCCCCCCACGACGAGCCTCTTCAGGTAAAGCTCGGGGGCGATGCGGAGAAAGAGATCGAGGTCCAGCGCGTTGTGCTTCGTCTTGAAAGGCCGCGCCGTCGCGCCGCCCGCGATCGGCTGCATCATCGGCGTCTCGACTTCCAGAAATCCTCTCGAGTCGAGAAACTTCCGCAAGAACGAGACGATCCTGGCGCGCCGGTCGAAGACTTCCCGCGATTCGGGATTCACGATCAGGTCGACGTACCGCCGGCGGTACCGCTCCTCGAGGTTCTTCAGCCCGTGCCATTTTTCGGGAAGCGGGCGAAGCGCCTTGGCCAGGAAGTGCAGCCGCTCCGCCTTGATCGAGAGCTCCCCGGCCCGCGTTCGAAACACGGTCCCTTCGACGCCGATCCAGTCCCCCAGGTCGAGAAGCCGGTACAGCTCGAAACCCGCCTCGCCGACGACGTCCTTCTTCACGTAGAGCTGGATTTTCGCATCGCCGTCCCAGAGATCGGCGAACGCCGCTTTCCCCGCGCTTCGGAGCGCCCGGATCCGGCCCGCGACCGCGACCTTCTCGGGGTGCGCCTCGAGGAACTCGGCGTCGCGCGCGGCGTGACCTTCGACGACGTCGGAGATCGTTCGGTCCGCCGCGAAGAAATTCGGGTACGGGCGGTGGCCGAGCGCGACGATCGCCGCGAGGTTCGCCTGGCGGTTGCGGATCAGCTCGTGTTCGTCGCCCGGCGGGACCTCTGAAACTGGTTCATTTTCATCAGTCATGAGCCGCTTATACTAACGCGTCGTGAGGAATTTGCCGGCGTTGGTGCCCGTCGATATACTCCATGGGCTTTGAAAGTTTTGGAAGGAGAGACATGTCCAGCGTTTTGACCTCGGAAGGGCTCGTCGCCGCGTCCCGCCCCGAAAAGCCGATCGTGAACGACTTTTCCATTCAGGTGGCCACCGCGAACGGCTCCGGTTCTCAATCGTCGAACAACATCCTGATGCGGGCCATCCACCAGATGGGCATTCCCGTGTCGGGGAAAAACCTCTTCCCTTCGAACATCCAGGGGTTGCCGACCTGGTTCACGATCCGGACTTCGAACAAGGGGTACGTCGCCCGGCGCCGCGACGTTCAGGTGCTCATCTGCATGAACCCCGAAACGGCGCAGGAAGACGTCCGGACCGTCGCGCCGGGAGCCGCGGTCGTCTACGAGGAATCGCTCAAGCTCGACGCGTTGCGATCCGACCTGGTCTACTATCCCGTCCCATTCTCGAAGCTCATCCTCGAGCTCTGCGCCGACGGCAAACTCCGCCGGCTCGTCGTCAACATGATCTACGTCGGAGTCGCCGGGTGGCTTCTCGGCCTCGATCCCGCCGAGATCGCCGAAGCGACCCGGAAGCAGTTCAAGGGCAAGGCGAAGGCGGTCGACCTGAACATCGGCGCGATCCACGGGGGCTGGAAGTGGGCCGCCGAAAACCTCCAGAAGAAGGACCCGTTCTACCTGGAACGGATGGACCTGACCCGGGGAAAGATCATCCTGGACGGCAACGCCGCCGCCGCCATCGGGTGCATGTTCGCCGGGGTGACCTGCGTCACCTGGTACCCGATCACGCCGTCCTCCTCGCTCGTCGAGTCCCTGATCGACTACATGAAGGAGTACCGGATCGATCCCGAGACCGGGAAGGCAACGTTCGCGATCGTCCAGGCCGAAGACGAGCTGGCCGCCCTGGGAATGGTCCTCGGCTCTTCGTGGGCGGGCGCCCGCGCGATGACGGCGACGTCCGGGCCGGGCATCTCCCTCATGGGAGAGTTCGTCGGCCTCGGCTATTACGCCGAGATTCCCGCGGTCATCTTCGACATCCAGCGCGTCGGCCCCTCGACCGGCCTTCCGACGCGGACGATGCAGGGGGACATCCTCTCCACGTACTTCCTTTCTCACGGCGACAAGAGCCACGTGCTGCTCATCCCTTCTTCGATGCTCGAGTGCTACTCGATGTCGATCGAGGCGTTCGACCTGGCGGAAAGGCTCCAGACTCCGGTGTTCGTCATGTCCGACCTCGACCTCGCGATGAACAACTGGGCGAGCGATCCGTTCCCGTACCCCGACAAACCGCTCGACCGGGGCAAGGTCCTCGACGCCGAGGGCCTCACCGAGCGAAACGGCTTTGCCCGCTACCGCGACGTCGACGGAGACGGAATCCCGTACCGCACGCTGCCGGGCACGAAACACCCGCTCGCGGCTTACTTCACCCGGGGATCGGGCCACACGGACAGGGCCACGTATTCGGAGCGGCCGGAAGACTACATCGCGATCATGGACCGGCTCGCCCGCAAGCACGACACGGCGAGATCGCTCGTCTCCAAGCCGGAGATTTTCAACGGATCGAAAACGCCGATCGGGATCGTCGCGTTCGGGTCCTCGCACCACGCCGTGCAGGAAGCTCGCGACCTGCTCCGGGAGAAGGGCATCGAGACGAACTATCTCCGGATCAAGGCTCTCCCCTTCCAGCAGGAGATCCTGGACTTCATTCTCGCGCACGAAAGGGTCTACGTCGTGGAGCAGAACCGCGACGCGCAGATGAAGAGTCTCCTGACGATCGAGCTCGGCGCCGAAAGCGCCCGGCTCCGGCCGGTCCTGCACTACAACGGACTTCCCCTCGACGCGCAGTCGGTCGTCGAGGGAGTCGAGCTCGGAGAGGTGAAACTGTGAGCAGCGTCACGGAACCCAAAGCCCCGCCCACGAATCGAATCGGCCTGACCGTCAAGGAATACGGAGGCCTGAAATCCACCCTTTGCGTGGGATGCGGACACGACGTCATCACGAAGCAGATCACGCAGGCCTTCTTCGACATGGGCGTCGAGCCCCACCGGGTCGCGAAGCTGTCGGGGATCGGCTGTTCTTCGAAGACGACGGCGTATTTCGTGGAGCGCGGGCACGGATTCAACGCGGTTCACGGCCGGATGCCCGCGGTCGGCACGGGCGTGATGCTCGCGAACAGGACCCTGCTGTCGATCGGCGTCTCGGGCGACGGCGACACGGCCTCGATCGGCGCCGGCCAGTTCGTCCACCTGCTGCGCCGGAACATCCCGATGATCTATGTCGTCGAAAACAACGGCGTGTACGGCCTCACGAAGGGCCAGTTCTCCGCGACCGCCGACCTCGGCTCGAAGCTCAAGACGGGCGTCGTCAACGACCTTCCCGCGATCGACCTGTGCGGCCTCGCGATCGAGCTCGGCTGCTCTTTCGTCGCTCGGTCCTTTTCGGGCGACATGAAACAGCTCGTGGCCCTGCTGAAAGCCGCGATCGCCCACCGGGGCACCAGCCTGCTCGACGTGATCTCGCCCTGCGTCACGTTCAACAACCACGAGGGATCGACGAAATCGTACAAGTGGTCCAAAGACCACGAAGAAGCGATCGAGGACATCACGTTCGTCCCGTATTTCGAAGACGTCAAGATCGAGCAGACGCCCGGCGAAGTGCAGGAAGTCGAGATGCACGACGGCTCCAAGCTGCGCCTGAAAGCGCTGCGCGCCGACTACGACCCGACGAACAAGTTGAAAGCCGTCGAGCTGCTCCACGACTCGCGCGAAAAACAGGAGTTCCTGACCGGGCTGATCTACATCAACGAGAAGACGCCCGACTTCCTCACGCAGCTCAACATGGTGGACGAGCCGCTCGCGACGCTGCCGGACTCGAAGACGCGCCCGGGCCGCGAGGCGCTCGACGCGATCATGAAAGAGCTCACTTAGAACGACACCCTCATCGCGACGCGAAAGAGCCGCGGGTCCTGGCGCGCGGTGATCTTGCCGTAGTTCGCGTTGTTCGACGCGACGGAGGAGTCGAACAGACTGGCGGGGTACCCCGGGGGCGGGTGCGTCGTGTAGTTCTGGTCCTCGCTGATCGCGATCTGGTTGTTGAAGAGGTTGAACACGTACCCCTGGAGCGTGGCGGTGAGGGGCCCCAGCTGGACCGGATAGGCGAGGGTCAGGTTCGCCTCCCAGAGCGTTGGAAGGCGTCCGGCGTCTCCTCTCGGCACGAGCTGAATGACGGGAGGGTAGCTCGAGGCGAAGTACCCCAGCTTTTCGAGCGGCGCTCCCGACTGCGCGTAGCCCTGAAGGCCAACGAGCAGCCCGAAGGGCAAGCGGTAGCTCGCGTCCGCGCGAAAGGCGTTCGGCCGGTCGAGAAAGAGCTTCCCATAGGAGTTGTGCGTCGAGAGCTGCGGATAGTCGAAGTCGAACGAGACACCCGGATTCGTTTCGCCCGAAGCCTCGCTCACTTCTCCATCGTAATTGCCCCGAAGTGAGGAACGGACGTACGAAGCCTGAAGCCATAGCCGATCCGCGACGCTCTTTCGGACCAGGAGCTCGACTCCTCGATACAGCCGGCGAGCGGCCGGCGTCGCCGGCGCGCCCTGCTGGCACTCTTCGGCGTCGCCATCCAGGCCGTTGCAGCCGTAGAAATCGCCGCTTGCGTATTTTCCACCGGAGCCTGGATTGACGATGGCGCACCCGGAATTCCCGTTCTCGGGCAGGTTGAAATCCAGGTCGCAGCGGCTTTCGATCGCGCGGCCGAGCCGTCGATATGTCCCTTTCACTCCGACGGCGAACGTCGGATCGAGCAGCGTCTCGAACCCCAGGGTCAGCTCGTCCTGATAGATCCCCTTGAGCCCGTGATCGACGAGGTCGCCGCCGGTCGGCGAGAGTGACGCGGTCCCGTGCCCGATGACATCGGGGTTCTGCGTCTTGTCCACCGGGTCGAAGTTGTACGTCGTTTCGCGAACGATCGGCGAAGTGAACGCGCCGATGTCGGTCGGGAGCGAGTAGTAAAACCGGCCCGCCGATGCGTAAAACTTCATTCGGCCGGTGCGGCTCGGGTCCCAGACGACTCCCAGGCGCGGCTGCCACTCCGCGGTCGTCTTGAAGAGCGACGATCCCTGAACGTCGAGCAGGTTCTCCTCGTCCCACCGCAGTCCGGCGTTTACCGTCAATCCCGGTCCCGCGCTCCATGAGTCCTGAATGTAGAGGCTCTCGTCGATGTGGTGCGGACGGGCGATGGCATCAGCCGGCGTGGGGTCGGAGGGGCTCGCGGCAATGAAATTGTGGCTGTAATAGGTCTGGCCGAATTCGTTGTACCGCTCGACTTGCTGGCCTCCCGTGTAGCCGGTGACCAGAGTGGACATCGAGTCCTGATAGTCGCCGCCGGCCCGGATTTGATGATTGCCGAAATAGAAATCCAGGTCCGCTCGCAATTGATCCCGGCGAGAGGAATTCCGCTGATGAGGGCCGCCGACGATCCCCATTCCGCCCGAGGCGAAATTGGGCGAGACCGGCGAGTTGCATGGAAGCTGCGGGGTTCCACCGGCGCAGGTCCAGTCCTCGAAGCGGACCGCGGCTCCCGGCCCCGACGGAAAAAGCTCGAAGCGGTCCCGGTGACGGGCCGCCTGCACTTCGAGAACTCCGACGGACCCCACGAGCCGACTCACGCGAAGACCGCCGTCCGTTCCTCCGATCTCGCGCCGCGACTGCCACGTTCCGGGATCCGGGCTCGAGATGAGGCCGTTGACCGTGCCGGCTCGAGCGGCGCCCGTGACCTCGGAGGGATCGGAGAACGCGGTTGCGACGAGTGTCGTTCCGGAGGCCGGGCTCCAGGTCAACTTTCCCGAGGCGAGGCTGTCGGTCTGGTCGCGGGGAAATTGAAGACTATCCGGAACCGCCTTGCTCGAGACGTATCGTGAAGTCGTTCCCGGAGTATCGACGCGGTCGTACGCCCCGAAGAACCAGAGGCGATCCTTCACGAGGGACCCGCCGAGATCCGCGCCGAAATCCGCGCGACGGGTCGGAGTGAGACGCATGCCGGTCAGGGAATCCCTCTCGGTCACCACCTGCGCGGCGGTGGTGTCCTGGGAATCGAGATACAGGAACGCATCGCCGTGGAAAGCGTTCCCTCCGGACTTCGTGACCACGTTGACGATGCCCCCGAGCGCCCGACCGTACTCGGCCTGGTAACCGCCGGTCATGACCTCCACTTCTTCGATGAACTCGTTGTTGAGGGCCTTTCCCTGGAATCCCTTGATGACGTTGGTCGTGTTGATCCCGTCGACGATCCACTGGTTCTCGACGGAGGTCGCCCCCGAGATCGTGAGCGCGAGCGCGCGACCCTGCATCTCGCCGTTGTCCTGACTGACTCCCGGAGTGGAGCGCACGATGTCGGCGTAGTTGCGCTGCACGGGCAGCCCGGCGATGACCCGGCTCGTATAGGTCGTCCCGCTCGTCGTCGAGGTCGTGTCGACGAGCGGAGAATCGCCGGAAACGACGATCCCTTCCTTCGCGGCGAGCTGGAGAGTCAGGTCGGCGGTCGCCGTGCCATCGAGTGTTACCGTGGCGTTTTTTTCCGCGGACCGAAAGCCCGCGAGCCGCGTCTCGATGCGATACATGCCGGGCGGAAGGGCCGGGATCCTGTACACGCCGCCGCGGTCGGTCGCCGTCGTGCGGACCCCCTGCAGGCTCGGGCTCGTCGCGGCGACGGAAACACCAGGCAGCGGAGCCCCGGCAGTGTCGGTGATTCGACCCTCGATCGAGCCCGTTGTTTGCGCGCGAACGCCGCGGACGGCAAGAAGAGAGGTCAGAACGACGAGCGCGAGAAGGCGACGCGTCACTTGAGGCCGGTCACGAGATACAGGTCGGACGGTATGTTCAAGAAGGAGTACGCGTACGAGTTGCCGTCGGGAGTCATCGCGAAAGTGCTCCCCACGAACGCCGCTCGATCTGAGGGAATGATCTCGCGACAGAGCGCCCTCCCGCCCGTCGCCAGATCGAGGCGGAAGACTCTCAGGGCCCGGTCCTTCCACCCGGAAGGACCTCCGGAGTTACCGACGAAAAGGCCGCGACCGTCGGAGCTCCAGAGCAGCGCGCCTTCTCTTCCCGTCTCGAACCCCGGAATCGGGCGGGACCCGCCGCTGTCGATCGACTCGATGATCCCCTCGCCCTTCGGGCCGGTGCAGGCCGCTTCTCGCCCGTCCGGCGAGATGGCCCCGCAGGCCACTCCCTCCGGCGCGATCGCGCGAAGACTGCCGGTTGGCAGATCCTCGACATAGCTTCGGCGTCGGTGTCCCGGGTCCGCGGCGACGAGCAGAATCCGCTTTCCGTCCGGAGAGAAAGCGGCGTCTTCGAACAGGTGACCTTCCGACTCGAGGGCTCTCGGTTCCCCGGCTCCGGTCGGCAGCAGCACCGTCGGGGACCCCTGGCCTGCGGCGTTCGCGGCGACCCATTGGCCGTCGGGAGAAATCGCCATCGCCCTTCCTTCGCCGATTCGTTTGGCCGGAGAGCCGTCCATCGGGCGGACATAGATCGTATGAAAATAACCTTCACTCCCCTCGTCGAACAGCATCGTCTTCCCGTCGGGAGTCAAACCCCTCACGAGCGATCCCTCATGCCACGAAAGATCCCGTTCCTGAGTCTCGCCGGGCCCCCGTCCCCGGGTGGTCCAGCGCAGGGCGACGAGCGACACGAGGGCCTTCCCATCGCGAGAAACGTCCTGGAGCTCGATCCACGTCGGCAACCGCATCACGAGTCGCAGCTTGCCCGCCAATGTGACGGCGTAGATCGGCGTTCGCCATCCCCGCTCGTTCGCGCTGAACCAGACTTCGCCGCCGTCCGGCGACCAGGCGAGCCCCATCCCTCGTTTCCACCCGTGCGAAAGGACGCTGTGTTTGCCCGCGAGATCCACCATGTCGACGGAGACGTCCGGATTCCGAAGCAGGAACGCGAGTCGATCGCCTGCCGGAGAGAAACGAAGCGCTTCAATCCAGCCTTTCGTTTCGAAGAGGACCTTGCCTATCGGAAACTCGAGACGACTCGTCTTGCCGACGGTCCGAACGATCGCGAGACCCTTGCCGTCGGGAGACCAGTCGGCGGTCGCCACGTTCTCGGTCATCTCCCGCGGCGCTCCGCCCGCGAGGGGCGCGCGAGCGAGCGTGCCCGCCCATGAGTTGATCGGGAGCAGCGGACGCCCCAGAAGCATCGCAATTTCTCCGCCGGAGGAGACGGAAACGACGTCCGCGTCGGCAACGTCCAGTCGGGTCGAGTCACGGCCGTCCGTTCGCGTCGAGTAGAGACGGATCGGATCGCCCTCCCATCCCGCCCCATAGACGATCGTGCGGCCGTCGGGCGCGAAGCGCGCGGATTTGACGGTCCCGCGGCGAAACGTGAGTCGCTGATAGTCGGGGGCCGACCCTCTGGCGGCGCGTCTCCCGAGGAAGAAGACTCCGATCACGCCGGCAAGCACGGCCGCTGGCACCCACAATCGAGAGAAGAGAAGGCGCCGCGGCGCGACGATGGCTGGATCCGTGCCGGAGATCTCGCCCGCGTGTTCCCGGACGGTCGAGAGATCGTGGGCGAGATCGCGGGTCGCCGCGTAGCGTTCTTTCGGATCCTTGGCCAGGCACCGTTCGATCACCCATTGAAGTGGCAGAGGGGCCTTCGAAGCGCGAAGCGCGGCGGAGTCGGCCGGTTTCTCGATGATCGCCGCGAGCGTCTGGGGCTTGCTCGGCCCCACGAACGCACGGGTTCCTGTCGCCATCTCGTAGAGCATCGACCCGAGCGCGAACTGGTCCGAGCGGAAATCGACCGGGCTCCCCGCGGCCTGCTCGGGCGACATGTACCCGACAGTCCCGAGGACGACTCCGTCGTCGGTGAGATCGGTGATCGTCGTTTCGGCGTCGGACGCGCCTCCCTCGGAGGCAAATTGTTTGGCGAGACCGAAGTCGAGAATCTTGGCGCGGCCGTCTTTCGAGATCATGACGTTTTCGGGCTTGAGGTCCCGATGCATGATTCCCGCTTCGTGCGCTCGCGCGAGGCCGGAAGCGACCTCGCAGGAAATCTCGAGAATCTGTTTCACGGGAATCGGGCCCGACGCGAGCATCGCCCGCAGCGTCCTTCCCTCGATGAGCTCCATGGCGATGTAGGGGACCGAGTCGACACGGCCGACGTCATAAACCGCGACGATATTCGGGTGGTTGAGGGCCGACGCCGAGCGCGCCTCTCTCTCGAACCGATTCGCCCGACGGGGGTCGGACTGGAATTCGTCGGGCAGAATCTTGAGAGCTACGTCTCGCGCGAGACGAGTGTCGCGAGCCCGGTACACCTCGCCCATGCCGCCGGAGCCGAGATGTACGAGGATCTCGTAGGGTACCGAAACGAGCTCCTGTCAAATCGCGACGCGCGCCCGTTCCACGCGAGACCATCAGCGACTCAGGGCGGACTCCGTCGAGACGCCTCCCTCATAACGCCGAATGGTCATTTCCACGGTTCCGATCTTCACCCGGCTGCCGTCGGAGAGGGCCTGTGTGGAAGTCAGGCGACGGCCGTCGAGGAACGTGCCGTTCTTGCTGCCGAGGTCTTCGATCGTCGCACTCGCGCCGGAAACCACGATCCTCGCATGGCGTCGGGAAACGCTGTAGACGTTCGATCCAGGCGACGGCATCATGATCTCGCCCGAGAACGTTGACGCCTTCCTGGAGGGTGATTTCCCGGTCGGACCAGTTCAGCCGGAAGACCGGCGATTCGGATGTCCGTTCGGACTCGCCCTTCTCGCTCGCCTCTCCCGCGAAGGCGTAACCGAAGCCATGAACGGTTCGGATGAATCGAGGGTTCTTCGCGTCGTCGATCGCCGAACGGACCTCGGCAACAAGACTCGTCAAGGTTCCATCGGCCACGAAGGTCCCCGGCCAGAGGCGATCATGAATGGCGGCTTTGGAGAGAGCGGTCGGCCGGTTCCGCACGAGGATCTCGAGAAAACCGAAGGCCTTCGGGGTCAGATGCCTGGCGGCGCCCCGGACGAACAACTCCCGTGCTTCGGTGTCGAGCCTGCACTGTCCAAACTCGATTGTCATTCTCGCCCCCGGAAAAATCCCGGAAATTTCCCGGCTTTCTCCAACGACATCTCTGGGGAAAAAGCGCACCGTGATTATCGCGCAAAACCGTGAAGGAGGGATCGATGAAGGCAAAAACGGGAAAGGTCGCTCGCTATCGTTTTCAGAGGGGTGGGACCATCGTGGCAGCGGGGATTTTTCCTCTCCTTGGGCCTCGTGCCGCTCTTCTCCTCTTGTTCCGACAGCTCGAGCCCGACGCAATCCAAAGGAACTCCCCAGATCACCGACGTCGATACGTTGGGCTTCGATCCGGTGGGCTACACAACTGTCATCACGGTCGAGCACATGGTCGTGGAACCCGGGGGTACCGTGGGTCCGATCGCCGTACCGTGCGGCACGTACTGGAACGGGGCAATCATCGCCAAGGGAGGCGATTTTCCTTACACCTACGCGGGGTCGAGCCTGCCCGCCGGGATGACCGTCAGTTTCAATAACGGCCAGCTGTCGTGGACGGCCCCCTGCGCCGTCGCAGGCCAGACCTTCAACGCAACCCTCACCGTCACGGACAAACGCCAGGCGCGATCCCCGGCGGTCACCGCCTCGTTCCTCGTTCAGTCCTCCGGAAACTGATCGAGAGGCGGAAAGGAAATTCGATTGATGTCGAGGAGGAATCGATGAAAGCAAATCGAAGATCGGGCGGCTCGCACTGAGCACCGCTGGCCCCTGCACGCCGAGCGCAGAGGACCTGTGCCTGCTCTCCAGCCGCTTCAAAGTTTCGGTGAACTGGATCGATCAGCATTCCGGAGAGCTCTCCGGGACCGGCACGACCCTCCCCTCTCCGACGGCAGCGGCTCATTCTGGTTCTTCCGGCCCGATTGGGCCGAGCTCACTGTCAAGCTCATCGACGGGCGAGGCACGAACGGGAAATTCTGGTTCTTCTACGGGGCGCTTTCGGATCTGGAGTACACGATCACCGTGACCGACACGACGACCGGAACGGTCCGGACCTACCACAACGATCCCGGCAACATCTGCGGCGGTGCGGACACAAAAGCGTTTTAGACGGGAAAGAAGGAGGAATCGATGAAAGCAAGTCAGCCGATCGTCCGGGTTCTGTTACGAACGGTTGTCGTGGGTCTGCTCGTCGGGTGGTCTCCGGTCGTCGCTCGAGCGGCCACCGGGGACTTCGGAACTCTCACGGAGTATTCGATTCCGACGCCGAATAGCGAACCAGGACAAATCACCCTCGGCTCAGACGGAAACCTCTGGTTCACGGAGAATTCCAAGATCGGGCGAATCACCCCTTCGGGGACCGTCACAGAATTTGACACTTCAACTCCGGATTGGGCCTCCCAGGGGCATCGCGGCGGGAGCGGACGGCAACCTCTGGATCCCGGTCTCCGAATTCGACTTCGGAACGGGCGCGCTCGTCCGGATGACGACTTCCGGCGCCGTTGTTGATTTCTCGTTGACCGGCAAGTTTCTCTCGCCGTGCGGCGTCGCTTCCGGCCCGGATGGAAACCTGTGGTTGACGCAGTGCAACGGCTCGTCAATATCAATCGCCCGGATGACGCCTTCGGGCGACCTGACGACGTTCCCGCTCCCGGAATCGGGCTACTTCTCGATCACAATCGCCGCAGGCCCCGATGGCAATCTCTGGTTCACGGACCATCTCAACCCGTTGATTTGGCGGATCACAACCACCGGCGTCTTCACTCCGTTCTCAACCTCGAGTGTCGTCGGCGAGATTACACGAGGTCCCGACGGCAACGTCTGGTTTACGGAGCCCGACGCCATCGGCCGAATCACGCCGTCGGGCGTCTCTCCGAATTTCCCGTCCCCACACCGGCGAGCGGATCCCGGGAATTGCCGCCGGACCCGACGGCGCTCTCTGGTTCACCGAGTCCAACCCCGACCGGATCGGCAGGATCACGACGGCTGGCGAGATCAGCGAGCTCATCCTGCCGGCGCCGGGCGCGAATCCATCTCCTCATCCGCAAGGGATCGCGGCCGGCCCGGACGGCGCAATCTGGTTCACCGAACCCGGATTCGAACAAGATCGGGAGGCTGGCTCTGACCAACCCCGGCCCCTGCGTGCCGAGCTCGGAAGACCTTTGCCTGCTCTCCAACCGATTCAAAGTCTCGGTCAGCTGGTTCGACCAGCATGCCGGCGGAATCTCCGGGACCGGCACGACCCTCCCCCTCTCCGACGGCAGCGGCTCCTTCTGGTTTTTCCGGCCCGACTGGGCCGAGCTCACTGTCAAGCTCATCGACGGACGAGGCTCGAACGGAAAATTCTGGTTCTTCTACGGAGCGCTTTCGGATCTGGAGTACACGATCACCCTGACCGACACGACGACCGGGAGCGTCCGCACCTACCACAACGACCCGGGCAACATCTGCGGCGGCGCGGACACAAACGCGTTCTGACCTCACCCCCCGGTCCCCCTCTCCAGCTGGAGAGGGGGTGGCCGGAGGCCGGGGGTGAGGTCAGAGGCTCTCCAGAATCGCTTTCGGATGGCTCTTTGGGTCCACCTTCGCGTGGGCCTGGAGAACCTTTCCGTCCGGGCCGATCACGTATGTGATGCGCTTCGCCGCATTCGCCGCCGGCGAGTCGCACGCTCCGTACGCCATTCCGATCTCGCGCTTCACGTCGCAGAGCAGCGGAAACGGGAAAGAGAACTTCTTCGCGAAGGCCGCGTTCTCGGCGGGCGTGTCGAACGAGATGCCCCAGATCTCGGCGTTCTTTTTCTGGAATTCCGGGTAGAGGTCGCGGAACCCGCAACCCTCGAGCGTTCAACCGGGGGTGTCCGCCTTCGGATAGAACCAGAGCACGATCGTTTTGCCTCTCTGATCCGAGAGGCGGACCGTTTCTTCTCGATCGTTTTCGACTTCGAAATCGGGAGCCGGATCTCCGACGGAAAGCATGATCATTTCCCCTTTCTTTCGCAGAGCTTCTTTCACGGCCCGGCCGGCCGTCCGGAGCAAGCCCATCGCCTTCATCCGCGGGGCATCGCCGCGTCTTCCGGCCGGTTCCAGTTGGAAAACGCCTCCGGGCCCGCAACGCGGCCCCAGGCGTTTTCCTCTTCAATTGTCCCCTCGCATTCTGTCACGAGTTCGTAAATCGAAAGCTCTCCCCGCGCCGCGTTCCGCTCGAATGTGTCGAGAACCGACGGCCGGTACGCGGCGCAGAGACCGTGGATCTTCCCGCCGGCTCGCAGAACGACGCACGGAGCGTCGCCTGCGAGGAGGCGTTGCGCGACGTGGTCGACGAGGACTTCCGGAAACAGGGGAAGATCGACGGCGAGGACGAAAACGGGCCGCCGGAGCGCCCGAAGGGAAGCCGCGATTCCGAAGATCGGCGCGCCCACCCCGTTTCCGTCCGTGATGACCGGATATCCCAGGGACGCGAACGGAGCGGCGTGCTTCGCAGAGATCCGCACGTCGGAAAACACGCGCGAAAGGCGCTCGAGCTGATGCGCGATCAGGGGCTTGCCTCCATAGTCGAGCCAGGCCTTGTCGCGGCCCATCCGCGCAGACTCCCCGCCCGCAAGCACGACGCCCGACATCTCGGTGATCACGTCCATCGCTCGCCGCTACTTCAGCGATCTCAGATATGCGACAACGGCGGCCGCGTCTTCGCGCGTCATTCCGAACTGCTGCATCGGGAGCTGCGGAGGAGTTCCGCCGCGGGTGACGCCTTCCGTCAGCAGGCGGATCGCCTCCTCGTCGGTGTATCCCGCGAAACCGCGAATGTTCGGCGCCGCGAACGCCCAGGGCTGACCCAAAAACGGCGACCGCAGGGGAATCGGAGCGCCGGAGAGCGTTCGGGTCATCACGAGATTTCCGGTCTCGTCCCGGGGGGTGTGGCACTGCCCGCAACGGGACAAATGCTCCACGATGTACGCGCCGCGGTCCGACGGGGCCGCCGCGGCCCTCGCGGCGGGCCGTTGAACCGCGAAGAGCGCGCCCGCCGCGAGCGCGATTCCGGACCCGGCCAAGATTCGGATTCTCATCGTTCCCTCCCTGCAGCCCGAGGGCCCGATGCTAGCATCCGAAAAGGATGATTTCCCTTCTGATTCCGATCCGCGGCGAGCCGGCGATCGCCGCCTGCGCATTTTCGCGACTCGGCCCGGAAATCGAGATTCTCGTCGCGGACGGGGACCGTGCCGGCGCGGCTGCGGCCGCCTTTGAAAAGATCGGAGCGCGCGTTCTGTCGTTCCCGGGAAGCAATCGCGGCGAACGCCTCGCCAGCGCCGCCCGCGAGAGCCGGGGCGACATTCTCGCGTTCCTCCATTCCGACTCGCGCCTTCCGGCCGGCGCGCGCGAGACGATCGAGGACGCCGTGCGCTCCGGCGCTGCCTGGGGAGCATTCCGGCTGGCGTACGACGACGACTCCCCTTCGCTGCGCTGGATCGCCTGGTGGGCGAACCTCCGAAGCCGCGTCTTCCAGCTGCCGTTCGGCGACCAGGGGGTCTTCTGCACTCGCGCGGCGTACGAGCGGACCGGAGGCTACCCGGAGCTCCCGATCTGCGACGACCTCGCGTTCGCGCTGAGGCTCCGGAGAGTCGGCGGCTTCCGGCTTCTTCCCGGTGCGTGTGTGACTTCGGCGCGGGCGTACCGGGGACGGAGCCTTCGGCAGGTGCTCACGAACTGGAAGGTGATGACCGGGTATTTTCTCGGAGCCCGGCCGGAGACGCTGGAGAGGTGGTATCGGGCAGCTGGACGTCTATCGTCGCGGGAGACGAGGCCCTAAACCATCTTCAGCAGGTGCCCCATCTTGTTCTTCTTCGCCTCGAGGTATTTCTGGGTGCGCTCGGTCGGCCGGACCTCGAGCGGGACGCGCTCCACGATCTCCAGCCCGTAGCCGTCGATCGCGACGTACTTCGAAGGGTTGTTCGTCAGGAGCCGCATTCGTCGGACGCCGAGGTCGCGCAGGATCTGGCACCCGACGCCGTAGTCGCGGATGTCCGGGGGAAACCCGAGCTTTTCGTTCGCGGAAACGGTGTCGTCGCCCCGGTCCTGCAAGTCGTACGCCTTGAGCTTGTTGAAGAGGCCGATGCCGCGCCCCTCCTGCAGGAGATAGAGCAGCACGCCCTTTCCCTCTTCCGTGATCTTCTCCATCGCGAGACGCAGCTGCACGCCGCAATCGCACCGCGACGAGCCGAACACGTCGCCCGTGAGGCATTGCGAGTGCACGCGGACGAGAACCGGCTCGTCCTCGGCCCACTCCCCCGCCACGAGCGCGACGTGCTCTTCGTGCGTCACCTCGCTCTTGTACGCGACGATGCGGAACTCTCCGAAATCGGTCGGCAGGTTCGGCGCCGCGATCCGCTTGACGAGCCGTTCCGTCTGCATCCGGTAGCGAATCAGGTCCGCGACCGAGATCATCGTGAGGCCGTGCGCCGCGGTGAACTTCTGGAGATCGGGCAGGCGAGCCATCGTGCCGTCGTCGTTCATGATCTCGCAGATCGCCGCCGCGGGAGTGAGGCCCGCGATCCTCGCGAGATCCACGGAAGCTTCGGTCTGGCCGGCGCGCTTGAGCACCCCGCCCGGCGCCGCGCGAAGGGGAAACATGTGGCCCGGGCGCAGCAGGTCCGACGGCTTCGTCGCCGGATCGATCGCGACGCGCACGGTCGCCGCGCGGTCGGCCGCGGAGATCCCCGTCGTCACCCGCCCGCGCGCCTCGATGGAAACGGTGAACGCCGTTCCGAACGGCGAAGTGTTCTCCTCGACCATCGGAGGGAGTCCCAGCTCGTCGCAGCGCTCCGACGTGAGCGAGAGGCAGATGAGGCCCCGCCCCTCCCGCGCCATGAAGTTGATCGCTTCGGGAGTGACGCGCTCGGCGGCCACGGCGAGGTCGCCTTCGTTCTCTCGGTCCTCGTCGTCGACGATGACGACGAACTTGCCGGACCGGAATTCTTCGATCGCGCGCTGAACGTTTTCGAACGCCGCTTCGTCGGCCCGGGTCATGAATTCTCCAGGACGGAGGCTTTTTCCGCGCTCTTCGGAGCCTTCGGGACGAACGGCTGGTCGGAAAGGACCTGGCGCTTGCCGATCTCCCGAATGAGCGTTTTCGCGAAAATCTCGAACTGGTGCGCCGCAGCCAGAAAAGTCTTCGTGGAGCAGTCGCTCGAGAAACCGGCGGCAAAGCGGTCGAACACCGACCAGTCCTTGAACATGAGATAGCGCATCGCTTCCCGGCGAAAACCGGCGAGCTCCTCGGCGAAGTCCTCGAGCCGCTTTTGGTCCGGGATGTCCTGGAATCGCCGGCAGGCGAGCACGAGCTCCCAGAGGTCCTCCCGGAGGCGCAGCGACTGCTGGCGCCGGGTGAGGTGCTCCGGAAACACCCGTTTCGGGTCGACGGGGCCGGCGTACGTCTCCGCGAGGGCGAGGATGTTCTGCTGAAAGAGGTCTTTCAGAATGCCGCAGGCGTTTTCCATCCGCTCCTGCGCCGTTCGCGACTCCTTCAGGCGCGCGACGTCGACGAGCTCACCCTCCATCACCTTGCGTAGCTCCATCTCCGTGGAGAAGAGCAGCCGGTCGAGCACTTCCGCCCGCTTGGAATCGGCCGGCTCGCCCGCGAGCAGCCGGCTTCGGATGTACTCCGAAAGCGACCGCGCGAGGGATCCGATTCGGGAGAACAGCACGAGCGTCCGGCGACGCGACGAGGCTCGAACGATCGAAGCGGAGGCAACGTCCGCGTAGTGCAATCCCTTGAACAGCCCGACGAAGAGGGTCCCCAGCTCGCGCTTGGACCTCCGGTCGGTGACCCGATTCATGACCCGCGCGAGAGTCCGGCGGTCCGCCGTGTCGAACAGCGGGAGCAGGTCCTCGCGAAAGAAAATTCCGAGATTGGAGTCTTCGCGAAGGGTCCGAATGAGCGCCCGGCCGATCGAAACGTACGTCGGCTGGCCGATGTACCGGGAGTGGGAGAGCTCTTCGAGAACGCGCACGAAATCCTCGATCTTCTCCACGGCCTCCGCGATCTTCACCTCCGGCTGGGCCACCCGCGGCCTGCCCGGGTCGCCCGGGTTGCGCGCGACCTGGTGCTCGAGATACTGCAGGAAATTTGCGAAGTCTTCCTTGCCCTCGCCGAGGAGGCGCTGCGTCACGCGCCCCACGTAGACGAGAGCGTCGCGGGCGACGGAAATCTCGTCGACGTAATTCCGGATCGCGGTCCGTCCCCGTTCCTCCGGAGACAGGGCGAGGTTCTCCACCTGAAGGAAGGCCTCGATCCCCTTGAGCCAGGTTTCGAGCTCGAAAAGAGAGTCGTATCGGACCTTCTTGGAGAAGAGCTCGGGATGTTCGAAGAGGGCCGCCCGGGATGCCATTTCCCTATTCTACCGCTTGTTTTCGGCTAGAAGGGATACCCGATCGAGACAAAAAGCTGCGATTTCGGCTCCGTTCGCCGGATGGTCTGGCCCGTGTCGGAGATCTGGCCGGTGTCGGGATTGAACCTCAGAAGGGGGACATCGAAAGTCCGGGGCCGCAGGACCTGCCCATACTCGAGGCGGATCGGCCCGACGGGCGTCAGGTAACGGAGGCCGATCCCGGCGCTCTGGCGCAGCCCGTCCGCGCCCTCGAGCCGCCACCGGACCCGGTCGTCCATCCAGACCTGCGTCGCGTCGTAGAACAGGGTCCCGCCGAGCGCGCCGACGATCGGGAATCGCCATTCCGCGTTCCAGCCGGCCGTCGCCGCGCCCCCGATCAACCGGGGGCCCTTGTCGCAGTCGAAGTTCGTGTCGAAGGAGCAGCTCCCCTTCCCGGGCTTTCCGGCGGCCTGCTCGATGACGGAATAGTCCACGGTCTGGCCGGAAATTCCGGAAAGGTTCGTGTCGAATCCGCGATTCGACGTCCGGCCGCCCGAAAAGAATCGCTCCGCGATCGGTATACACGGCAGGGCGGACTGCTCCGGCGAGCAATTGCCCGGCACCCGGATGGCTCCGGCCCGGGCCGAAACCGCAAGGACGCCGCCGAGGACCTTCTGGTAAGCGGAGACCTGCGCGTATCCCTTCAAATACTTCGCGTCGGCGGAAAGCGAAGGAACGGGGAACGCGTATTTCAGGAACGAGCTGACAAAGACGCCCCGATGCGGGTCGATGATCTCGTCACGGGCGTCGTACAGCGCGTTGACGCCGATCGTCGCCTCGGAAATGTTCCGGTCGAAAGGCTGGATCTTCTCGAGGTCGAGCGGGCTCTCGCTGCCCACGTTGATGCGCTGGAACTCCACGCGCGATCCGAGTCGGATTTTCGGCGACACCTGCTTGTTCCCCTCGAGAAACGCGCCGCGGCGCTGGATGTCGATGTTCGAGATCGGCTCCCGCGCGTAGAAGACCGTCGCCGTGAGGGGCAGGTCGAAGCCGAACAGGAAGGGGTCACGGTAGTTCAGGAAGACCCGCCCGCGCTTCGTCAGCGGAGCGTACCGCGACTCGAGCGAGATCGACCGGAGCGTTCCGAACAGGTTGTTGTACCCGAGGCCGAGGATGAAGAAGGGGCTTTGATCCCCCGTCGTGTCGTCGTACTGGTAGCCGAGGCCGTACAGGAGCGACAGCGGCCGGGCTTCCGCGACGTCGATCAGGACATTTCGTTCCGGCGTCGTCGGATCGGGCAGGGAAGGGCGAACCTCCACCTTCTGGAAGACCCCGGTGCGGGAGAGCTCCCGCTGGGCGTCGAGCATCTTCGTCTCCGACAGCGGATCGCCCTCACGCCAGCGGATCGGAAATTCCACCCTCGAGCTTCGCGTCCGCGTGTTTCCGCGCACGATCGTCTTCCCGAAGAACTCTCTCGCGCCTTCGGTCACCAGATACGTCACCGATGCCTCGGTACGGTCGGGCGTGAAATTCACGCGGGGCTCGACGGCGGCGCGCGTCCAGCCGTGGTCGCGGTAGTAATTGACGAGCGAAGCCTTGTCATCGTCGACCTTCTGGTCGTCGTAGGGCTGGCCCAGGCGGACCCGCAGGAGCTTCTGCAAGTCGGCCGGATCCGTGTGCGTGCTCCCCTCGACCCGGACCTGCCGGACCGTCGTCGCCGTCCCTTCGGTGACCCGAAGCGTCAACCGGAGGGCGCCCGTCTTCTTTCCGGGCGCGAGCTCCGGGGGCGCCACCGCCGCCAGCGTGTAGCCGTGCGTCCGATAGAAGCCGACGACCGCGCCCCGGTCTTCTTCCAGGACGGCATCGACGAGATAGCCCCGGTGGAAAAGCGACCGGGGCCGCGTCAACAGCAGCCGGCGGACGGTCTTTTCGGAGAAGGATTGAACACCCTCGACCTGCACCGCCTCGAGCCACTCCCGGGGACCGCGCACGACCGTCAGGACGACCGCCTCCTTCCCGGGAGTCTCCTCGATCGAATAATCGACGACGGCTTTCCGGTAACCGCTCTCCTGATATTTTCGCCGGAGAGCGTCGACGTACTGGATGAGAAGATCCTCCTGGAACACCTGGTCTTTCAAAAGATTCAGAAAGTCCTTCTGCACCCTCTTTTCCTCGACCCCTTTCGTCTCGAAGGTCACGAGCGGGCCGATTTCCACGCGAAAGACGGGGGCCGCGAGGTGGTTCTTCGTCTCGACGCCGATCTGCCGAACTTCCGCCTTCAGCCGCCCCTGCTGGAGCAGATACGCCTGGAGCGCCTGCGCGCTCTTTCGGGCCCGTTCCTCGCGGTACCGGCTTCCCGATTTCCAATGCATCTTCCGCAGGAACACGCTGGCCGCAAAAGGCGCGATGTCGCCGTCGAACACCGGATCCGCGAGCCGGGTCGGCGGACCCGGCCGGATCCGGTACGTGATCTGCGCCTCGAACTCGGTCCGATCGAGGATCGAGGAAGCGGCCACTTCCGCCTCCGAATACCCTTCCGTCGCGAGGAGCCGCTTCAGGCGGCCGACCCCCTCTTCCATTTCCGCCGCCGAATAGGGATCGCCGATTCCATATCCGAGCGAGCGCCTCAGCTCGTCCGCCGACACGGGGTTGCTCTCGAACCGAACCCGGCCCACCCGATAGGCTCGGAAAAGGTGCAGCGTCAGCTCGATCCGTCCTTCCCCGGCGGCCTCTTCCTCGACCGCGATTTGCGCATAACGCTCCGTCGCCGAAAGATTCTGGATCGTTCGCCGCACGGCATCGGGGTCGAGGGCCGACCCGGACCGGATTTCGATCAATTTCTCCACAGTCGGATCCGCCGGACCGTCGCTGTCGTACGAGACGGAATCGACGACGGGAACGCTCGCATCCGCCGCGGGCAGGGGCGCCGCCGCGGCGCGCAGGGCAAAAGCGAGGAGGCCGGCGATCACAATCGCTTCCGAAACTTGATGTCGATCGAATAGACGTTGTTCTCGTCCTTGCTCGCCTGCAGCAATTTGTTCGCGTCGATCTGATATTCGACGAGAACGATCGATTGGGCGTTCGTTTCCGCCGAATAGGAATACGTCACCGAGAGGTCCCGCGAGAGATTCTTACCGACCGTGATGACCGCCCCGCCGCTCGTGCCGGCGGAGGACTGCAGGACCGGATCGATCTGAAAGCGGTCGAGCCGGAAGAGTTGCTGCACGCGGGAGGTCACGGGACGAATCGCGAGGCCCGCGACGCTTCCGACAATCGAATTCGTCGTCGAGCTCTCGGGCCTCTGAGCGCCTGCCGTCTCGGGCGTGGCGCCGGTCAGCAGCAGCGCCGTGAGCTGCTCCTCCGACAGGGGCGGGTCGGAGGAGAGATGGAACTGCACGCGCGAGCGTCCGCCGAGCGTTCCGACGGCCTGCACGTTGACCGAATATCCCTTCACGTCGGCCGTCGCGACGATGTCGACGACCGGTTCGGTTCTCTGCGGGTTTCCGAACGTGATCGTCCCCGACTCGATCTCGTACTTGGCGTCCTGAAACGTGATCTTGCCCCCCTCGTCGACACCGATCTGCCCGAGGAGAATCGGGTCGGCGAGCGAACCGCGCACGAGGAGGTCGACGGACGCGGTCAGCCGCGCGAGGTTGTTCCGAACCTCGAGGGAAGCGGAAGAGAGGATCTGGACCTCCAGCGAGATTCGGTCCTGCCAGGAATTGCGGCTGCCGGAATACGCGGCCCCGCGCGACGGGGAAAAGAACGTCGCGAGCGTCGGCGCGAAATCCTTCGTGTACGTTCCGGAGAGCAGCGTCACCTGGCCCCGGGCCACCGAGCGGTCGGCGTCTCCGATCAGCGTGAGGTCGGCGTCCGCCTGCAGGCTCAACCCCTCGATCGAGCGCACGGTCACGTTCTGCGCCTGCGCGACGATCCGAAAGCCCTTCAGCGCGAGTCCCGAGAGCCGCGCGTCGCCCGAAGCCACGAGCTCGCCGCCCCCGATTCGCGATCGAAACGCCTCGAGGGTCGCCTGCGGCCCGTTCAGGGAGAGGATCGCCGAAATGTCCTCGAGGACGTACGGAGAAAACGCGGCGCGAAAGCGTCCCCGATCGAGCCCGATCCGGCCGCGGAGCGCCGGCTCCGAAAACGTGCCCGAAATTCCGAGGTCTGCCGACAGGAGGCCGCCGATCTCCGCGTCGACACCCGCGAAACCGGCCAGGAGGCTCGGGTCGATCGTGCCGCGAACCGTTCCCTCCATCGGGCGGGGATCCGCGACGCCGACCGACAGCGAGACGGACAGCGAAGTCTGGGGCGAACCGGCGAGGCGAGCGTTGGCCACCGAGATCCTGCCCCGGGCGTAGGTGGCCACGATCGGCTCCGCCTGCTCGACGGCCGCCTTCGGGCCGTTGGAGATCTTCAACTTCGAGAACGTCAGCTTCGACTCGACGATCGAGTCGTCCTTTGGATCGAGGCGAACGAATCCGGCCGCGGCGAGCTCGCCCCGAAACTCGGAAGGCAGCGCGGGGAACAGCGCCGGCAGCGTCGCGGGATCGGTCACCGCGAGCGCGACTTGCAGCTCGGGCCGCGGGCCCGAGATCTGACCCGACGCCGACAAAGACCACCGCTCCGGCGCGGCCGCCTCGAGCCGCAGGCTGCCCCGGTCGAGCGTCGCCGTGATCGCGGGCGCCTCTTCGTCGGGCACGGGGTGTCCGTAGAGGGAGAACTTTTTCGTCCGCACGGCGGCCGTGAGCGACGGACGGTCGAGGGTTCCTTCCCCTTCCGCGTGGAACGAGACGACGCCGTCCGCGACGTCCTTCAGGCTCGAGAGCGCCGCGACCCGGGCAATCGGGAGGTCGTCGGCCGCGATACGAAACCGGTACCCGCGGTTCGCGATCGTGAACGAGCCCTCCCCGCCGAGGACGGAATCCCCGACTTCGCCGCGGACCTTCTGCAGCCGGACCTCGCCGGGACTGAGGACGAGGGATCCGGTCAGTCGCGCGAGCGGCTGTCCGTAGACGACCGCGTCCTCGAGAACGATGTCGCCGCCGCCCGTCACCGCGTCGGGAGTTCCGCTCACGGGAAGAGTCCCCGTCGCCCGGCCCGTCACCGGGAAATCGAGGCCAAGATACTTGAGCCCTCGCTCGATCGGAAACCGCGACGCTTCCACGGTCAGGTCGAAGCTCGGGCTCCCGCGTTTCGGCGCATACCTCGCGTACCCTGCGAGAGACAGCCGCGAATCCCCGTCGTAGGCCCGGAGCGGATGGAACAGGAACGAGCGGTCGGCGACGGAGAGATTCGAGTACACCGTCCCCAGCCGGATACCGGCGAAGAAGACGTCCTCCGCGGAAAGGCTCGCCGAAACTTCGGGGACCGCCCACGTCCCGCGCAGGGAGCCGTCGATCCGGCCCGAGCCCTGGAGGCCGTAGGCCGCGGCCGGATGGCGGTCGATCGCCGAGGTGAAATTCGTCGCGAGCTTGTCGACCGACCGGAAATCGCGGGAGTCGATCGAGAACTGGATCTTCGGGTTCCAATCGCCCATCGCGAAACCTCCGCTCCAGGCGAGGGTCGAGTCGGGAAAGCGGGCCGCGGCGTTCTCGAAGTCGATGAACCCGCTTCGGATCGCGATGGGGCCTCCTCCCGACAACGACACGGCCCGGGGGCCCGCTTCGACGGGCGACAGCGAGAGATATCCCCCGCCGTCCCCCCGCTCGATCTCACTGCCGGACCAGCGTAAGCGAAATCGTCGCGTCCGCCGCCGAGGCGATCCCGGTGCCCGGCAGGCCGATGTCGGAGAAGAATTTCTCGACCGACAGGCGACGCCCCTCCACGAGCAGCTCGAACTGCTGGGGCGATGCGGAAAGGCGGCCGAGCCGGAAGATCCCGGCAATCGAGCCCCCTTCGAAGGCCGCCTGCTCGATTCGGGCGATCACCCCGGAAGGCGAGGCCGAAACCGTCGCGGTCATCTCGTTGAACTCGAATCCCTCCGCGCGAAGCTTCGGAATCTCGACGCGCCCGCCCAGCCGGAACCCGTCTTCTCCCCCGGCCTCCAGGTCCGCCAGAATCGCCGCCTTTCCCCGGAACGGAAGCTTCACGTGAAAGGCGGTCTCGACCTCCAGCGCATCGAGGTCGCCCGCAATCGACGCGCTGACGACCGGGAGGGAAAGCCGCGGGACCTCTCCGGTCGCGTGCAGCGTCCCGAACGCGCCGGCGACCGTGAGCGAATCGACGTGCAGCCGGTCGCCGCCGAGATCGAAACGGGTAGTCCAGGGAGAAGGGCACCGAGACGCCGTCCCGAAGCCGCAGCTCCGCCCGCCGGCAGTTCAGGCGGCCGAGGAACCGATTTCGGGGCCCCGTGGAATTCAGCTCGGCGACGAACGATCGCACGGCCAGATCCAGGGGCGCGCGAAGCTCGTTGAACAGAAACGTCCCGCCCGTCATCGCGATCCGGTCGATCTGGACCCGGACCGCGGACGCCCCCGATTTGCGTTTCAACCCGCGGGGAAGGTTGTCGCTGCCGTCCGGGAAGACCGCGACATGCAGCTGGGGATGCGACGCCGAGATCGACCCCAGCGTGAGCGTGCGCCCGATCCAGGAGACCCGGCCGGACAGCGACACTTCGTCCGCCGAGAAAAACGGCTGCGACTCGCCGGGAAGGCCGTCGATCCGGACACTGCGCACGGTGGCGCCCGGCGGCACGACGGAAAAGGAGATCTCCGAGAACGAAACCCGGCGATCGAGGGCCGAAGACGCGATCCGCACGAGGAGGGCGCGGCTCTCGCGCTGAAACCTCGCGGAGTGGTAAACGGCGTACGCGCAGGCACAGGCGAACAGGAAAAGGAGGCCGAGGAGCCGGGCCGGCGAAATCCGCGAGAGCGGCGGAGCGGGATCGGTCGGGTTCACGCTCCCCAGTTGAGCTTCTCGGAAAGGGTCGTGAAATAGCCGTGCTGCGGCTTTCGCAGCAGCGTCACCGTCCGGCGGGACACCCGGGCCCGCAGCACCGACCGGGCCGGCAGCCGGTAGCCCTCCTGGCCGTCGAGCGTCAGGTAGATCCCCTCCGGCGTGCCCGCTTCCGCGGAAACTTCCAGCGTCTTGGTCGCCGGGAGAACGATCGGGCGATGAGTCAGCGCATGCGGGCAGATCGGCGTCACGAGATACCCCTTCACCTCCGGGTGCAGGAGAGGCCCTCCCGCCGAAAGGTTGTAAGCGGTCGAGCCGGTCGGACTCGAGATGATCAGTCCGTCCGCGCGCATCGACGAGAAAGGCTTGCCGTCGAACCGAAGAGTGAATCTCGCGATCCGCGAGAGCGCGCCCCGGTTCAACACCGCGTCGTTGAGAACGCGCGACCGCTTCAGCCGGTCGCCGTCGTGGACCGAGATCTCCAGGAGCTGCCGCACGTCCCGGTCGAACCGCCCGAGCACGGCGTCCTCCACCAGGCTCTCGACCTCGCGGCCCGAAACGCCGGTGAGGAAGCCGAGCGTGCCGATGTTCACCCCCAGAATTTCGGCGCCGTCGGAAACCCCGCGCGCCGCCGACAGGAGCGTTCCGTCTCCCCCCAGCGTGACGACGAAATGGATGTCGCGGGGGATCCGGTTCCGCGGAAATCCGCGGGGAAGCCCGAGGGACGAAGCCGTTTCTTCGTCGAAAAGGACGTCGACGCCGTGACGTCGAAATTCTTCGGAGAGGCGGCGGGCGAGCGACTGCGCGGGCCGAACCTGCTTGGCCAGCAACGCCACTTTGATTCGCCGAGTCACGAAAGAAACTTTATCAGCGTTTCGCGAAACCGAGCAGGAATTCCCGGTTTCCCCGGGAGCCGAGAATCGGGCTCGCCGTCTCTCCGATCGGAGAGAGTCCCAGCCTCCCGGCTTCGGAGCGAATCTCCTCGACGACTCGCCGATGAACCTCGGGATCGGTCACGATTCCTCCCCGGGGAACCTCCTCCCGCCGCGCCTCGAACTGGGGCTTGACGAGGACGATCACGATTCCGCCCGTTTCGAGGAGAGAGACGACCGGTCCGAGCACCTTCCGCGCGGAAATGAAGGACACGTCGATCGCCGCCGCGCCGATCGGCTCGGGAACGATTTCCGGCCCGATCGATCTCGCGTTCGTGTTTTCGCGCAGGACGACCCGGGGATCGGCGCGCAGGCGAGAATCGATCTGTCCGTAGCCGGTGTCGACCGCGTAGACGCGCGCCGCTCCGCGCTGGAGAAAGCAATCCGTGAATCCTCCCGTCGACGCGCCCACGTCGAGGCAAACGCGACCCTCGACGGACACCTCGAACGCGGCCAGCGCCGCCGCGAGCTTCACTCCCCCTCGCGACACGAAAGGATGCGGCGGCTCGCGCACCTCGATTGCGGCGTCCGGGCCGACGAGAAGGCCCGCCGTGGGCCGCTCGACCCCTTCGACGGCGACCCGCCCGGCGAGAATCAACGCCCTGGCCGTTTCGACCCGGACGGCCAACCCCCGCGAGACGAGAAGGTCGTCGAGCCTGGACTTCACGAATTCGGCGAGCGAGGGATCCCGGCGGGGGCGTCGGCCGTCTCTCCGGCGAAGAAGTGAGCCACGGATTCGAAGGGTCTCGCGTGCTCGAGGTCGAACGAAACGCCGAAGCGCGCGAACCCGCGCGCGACCTCGTTCCATTCCTCGGAGGCGGCCGCGACCGCCATCGCTTTTCGGCTGAGCCAGAAAGTCAGAATGGCCCGGCCGCCGCCCTCCGGGTCGCGCAGCACGAACACGGCGGAACATCCCATTCGGCCGCGGACCATCGGCAGCGCGGCTCCGCTCGCGTACGAATCGAATTCGGCGTCGAGCGGCGGAGCGAGGTGGATTTCCCAGAGGCGTCCGACCACGGGACTCCTCAGCTTCCCTGGTCGATCGCGAGGAGCTCCTCGTCGGCGTCGTAGCTGAAGAGCTCGGCGTAGCGGCCCCAGTTGACGACGGTTTTGAAGATCGTTTCCGGGTTCTCGTCCGGGAGCCACATCACCAGCTCCTCCAGCACGATGTCCTTCGGAAGCGAAGTATCTTCCTGCCGCCGCAGGAGCGTCTCGATCGCGGCGAACAGCGGGACCTTTCCGGATCTTTTCGCGGATGGTGCGCTTCTTCTCGTTCATCGGCAATTCCATGGTGGCCTTGCCGAACGGCTCGAGGACGACGTCCGAGCCGGGCGTGCTCACGAGACCGAGCATTTCGGCGGCTTTCACGACCGCGAGAAGCTCTCCGAATTCGATGTGCAGGTCCGCCGCGAGCCTCCCCATCGGTTCCTTGCCTCCCCGGTCGTCGAGCGTTTCGAGCAGGCCGAGAACGCGGGAGATCCCGCAGACGGGGATCGGTTCGATTTCGAAACTGGGTGTCGGTGTTTCTGGTTCTTTCATATTCAAGCTATCAAGGAAAAGATCTCGCCCACGATTTGATTCAGGGCGGGATCGCGGCGGTCCCTCGGCCGCGGCAATTCGATTTTTCGGTCGGTGATGATCTGGCCGGGGTGGGAAGAAAGCACGATCACTCGGTCGGCGAGCTCGACGGCTTCCTCGATGGTGTGCGTCACGAGGATCGCGACCGAAATGAGGATCTCGGGGTCGCGGAAGAGATCGATCAGCTCTTCCCTCAGGTTGATCGTCGTGAGAGCGTCCAGCGCCGAGAAAGGCTCGTCCATCAGCAGGATCTTCGGCTCGACGGCGAGAGCCCGGGCGAATCCGACCCGCTGTTTCATGCCTCCGGACAGCTCCCGCGGATACGCCTCTTCGTAGCCGTCGAGGCCGACCTTGTCGATGTAGAAGTTCGCCTTCTTGCGCCGCTCCTCCGGCGGAAGTCCCCGGGCGTCGAGCCCGAGCTCGACGTTTTCCAGCACCGTGAGCCAGGGAAGCAGCGCGAACGACTGGAAGACCATCGCGCAGTCGAGATTGACGCCCGATTGCCGGCTCCCGTTGTAGACGACTTCGCCCGCGGACGGCGGGATGAGGCCGGCGATGATTCTCAGAAGCGTCGATTTCCCCGAACCCGAGGGGCCGACCAGCGCGATGAATTCGCCCGCCGAAGCCTCGAACGAAATGTCCTCGAGCACGGGCAGGGGGCCCGTCGGAAGCTCGAATTCCTTCGAGATCTTCACGACCGAGAGCGACAGAGGAGCCTTGCCCCTCGATTCGGAAGGCGCCTCGCCGGGCTTCGGAGTGGCGGAGGGCTCAAGCATCGATTCGGAATCTTACGGAAGCGAACGCGTAAAGTCGCCTCCAAATCAGCCGGTTGAGGATTCCGATCGCGAGGACCATCGACACGAGCGACCACGCCAGGAGGCGGGTATCGCCCGAAACGGTCGCCCGCTGAAGGAGCTGGCCGATTCCCGGGGCCTCGTAGATCCGGTTTCCGTAGGCAACGTATTCCGACAGGATCAGCGCGTTCCAGCCGCCGCCCCACCCGGTCACGCTGCCGGTGATGAGGGACGGGGCCATGGCCGGCAGGATCGCCTTGCGGGCGCGGGCGGGAAACGTCAGCCCGAACGAGCGCGTCATTTCCTTCATCTCGCCCGGGACCTGCCTCGCCCCGGCGAGGGCGTTGAAGAGGAGATACCACTGCATCCCCGTGAGGACGAGCAGGATGGACGCGACGTTCACGCTCCCGAGCTCCCGAACAACGAAGAACACGATGAGCGGGAAAAAGGCCGTCGCCGGAATCGAGGCCACGACTTCCGCGACGGGCGTCACGATCTTCGCCACGCGATCGTTCTCGCCGACCCAGAGCGAAAGGGGGACCGTCCAGGCGAGCGAGATCGCATAAGCGACGCACAGCCTCAGGAACGAGAAGAGGATCGCGCGGGGAATCTGGACGGCCTCGGGCGGCACGGGCGGCTTCAGGTGCGAAACGAGAACCACGGCGAGGGCCGCCGCGGCGGTCGCCGCCCCGAGCCAGAAAAAGACGCGCCAGACCCTGCGAAGACCGGCCACGACTTTCGCCGCGGCACTTTCGGGGGGAAGCCGTTCGACCCGGAGAATCGGGCGGTCGAGCCACGACCATCCGATTTCGAACGCCCGGCCCAGAGCCCGGCCGATTCCGCGTTGGCGGTAGAAGTCGAACACGCGGCTGTCGCCGACGGCGCCCGCCGTGAACTCGAACCGGTACTTCTCCGCCCAGACCGTCAGCGGACGCCAGACGAGCACGTCGAGAAGCACGACGATCGCGACGAGCGCGCCGATTCCCATGGCCATGCCGCGCGCGTCCCCCTTCTCCATCGACTTCTGAATGAACGACCCGAGGCCGGGAAGCGAATAGGTGTTCTTCCCGAGCGAAATGATCTCGCACGCGACGAGGAAGTACCACCCCGCCGCCCACGACAGGATCGAGTTGTAGACGAGCTTGGGCACCGAAGCCGGCAACTCGAGCTGGCGAAACCGCTGCCACCGCGAGAGACCGAACGACAGGACCGCTTCCGACGAGTCGGCGGGAAGCGTCGTGACCGCCTCGTAGACGCCAAAGGCCATGTTCCAGGCCTGCCCCGTGAAGATCAGGAAGACCGCCGCCAGCTCGATCCCCAGCCGGCCGCCCCCGGTGAGCGCAATGAAGAAATAGACGGCCGCCGGAAAGAACCCGAGGACCGGCACCGATTGAAGAACGTCGAGTATGGGAATGAGGATCCGCTCGGCCTTTTTCGAGCGCCCCGCGGCGACGCCGTACGCGATCGCGAAAACGAGAGAGAACGCGTAAGCCGCGAGCATTCTCAGGAACGAGAATCCGGCGGCGGCGGCGAGCTTCGAAGCCGGCATCGCAGCCATTCTCGCCGCGGCGCCGGACAGGATCAAGAATTATCGGCGCCGAGCGAGTTCGTCCGGCCGGAGAGCGAGCGCGATGGCCGCCGACAGCTTTTCGCCGGTCACCGGCTTGACGAGGTGAGCGAGGACCCCCGCTTCCCGGCTCCGCGCGAGGTCGCTCTCGGTCCCATAGCCGCTCACGACGATCGCGCGGACCGGCCGGATCTGCGCGAGCTTGTCCGGCAGCGCCAGACCGCTTCCGTCGGGAAGCCCGATGTCGGTGACGACGAGGTCGGCGGAGTTCGCCCGATGCGCGGCGACCGCCTCCGCGATCGATCCGGCGACCTCCACGTCGTGGCCCTGGAGCCGCAGAAGGGCCTCGATCGCCCGGGCCGTGTCCGCATGATCCTCCACCACGAGAATGCGTATCCGCCCAACGTCGACCGCTTCTTCGCGTTGCGCCGCCGTCGCCGTTCTCCGCGGGCCGCGGAATCGTCGGAAACGTCACCTCGAAAGCCGATCCCCGGTCCTTGCCTTCGCTTCGGGCGGCGATCGTCCCGCCGTGCTGGTCCACGATCGCCTTGGCGATCGAGAGACCGAGGCCGAGCCCGCCCAGTCCGCCGGCTTCGGAGCCCTGCTGGAACGGCTGGAAGATCCTCGAAAGGTTGCCGGGCGAGATTCCGATCCCGGTGTCCGAGACCACGAGCCGCACCCGGGCCCCCGGACCGTCGAAGGTCCGGATCGAAATCGAGCCCCCCTCCGGAGTGAATTTCGCGGCGTTCTTCAGAAGATTCCAGCAGACCTGCTCGAGCCTCGCCGGATCGCCGCGCACGTGATGCGCCCGAGCTTCGAGGTTCAGGTGAAGCGCGATCTTCCCGGCTTCGATCTCGGGCTGGCAGGTCTCGACCGCATGCCGGACCACGGAGTCGAGATCCACGGCGACCGTCCGGAGCTCGATTTTTCCCTGGATCGCCCGGGCGTGGTCGAGGAGATCGTCGATCAAGCGGGTTTCGAGCTCGACGTTGCGCCGGATCATCGCCGTCGTCTCGCGCGCGGCAGCGGAGAGGTTCTCGCGCTCGAGCAGCTGCGTGCCCGCAAAGATCGGCGTGAGCGGAGTTCTCAATTCGTGAGAAAGAGACGCGAGGAACCGGTCTTTCTGCGCGTTCGCCTCCTCGGCGGATTGCCTCGCTTCCGCCAGCGACCGGGCGGCCGAATCCCGCCGGCGAAGATCCCGGTGAAACGCGACGATCAGGAGCAGCAGGAGAGCCCCGCCGGCGGCCAGCGTCGCGATCGTGAAGATCGTGACACTGCGGCTCTCGGCCTGCCGCTGGCGCAGGAGCGCCTTCTCGGCCTCTTCCAGGTCGGCCACGAGCCGCCTCACGCGCTCCGTCGCGCCGGGATTCACGAGCGCGGCGGCCTCGTCCAGGCCATCCCGGTCGCGCGTCTCGTCGAGGCTCCGAAGCTCCGAGAGACGATCGAGAGCGGCGTCCCGCAGGGCCTCGACGGCCCGGCGCTGGGGCGGGTTGTCGGCGACGAGGATCTCGAGCTTCCCGAAATGCCCTTCGAGCGCGGTCCGAACCCCTCCGATGGAATAGCGGGGATCCCCCGTGAGGAGATAAGCCCGCTCGTTGGACTCCGCGGTCGTGACGACGTCCTGCGTTTCGGCGAGCTCCGTCAGCACGTTCTTGGTGTGGTTCACCCAGCCCGCCGCGCGGACCAGGCGCGAGATGTTCCACACCGTCGCGACGGTGAGCAGGAAGTGCGCCGCGTAGAGCGCTCCCATCGACAGGCCGGACCGCTTTTTCACGAGCTTCAGGAGCTTATCGGAAGTGCGCTGTTGATCACTCGTAGCGCAGCGCGTCGATCGGATCCAGTCGCGACGCCTTGCGGGCGGGATAGAAGCCGAAGAAGATTCCGATCGCGGCCGAAAAACCGAAGGCGAGCGCGATCGACGCCGGAGAAACGTGGACCGGCAGGCCTCCCTTGGCCGACACGACCGCGGACGCCCCGATCCCCACGGCGATCCCGATCAGGCCCCCGAAGACCGCGAGCGTGACCGCTTCGATCAGAAACTGCACGAGCACGTGAGTGCCTTTCGCTCCGATCGCCATTCGGATCCCGATCTCGCGGGTCCTCTCCGTGACCGAAACGAGCATGATGTTCATGATGCCGATGCCGCCGACGAGCAGCGAGATCGCCGCGGCGGAGGCGAGAAGGAGCGAAAGGGTCTTGGACGACTGCTCGGACATCTGCGCGAATTCCTGCTGCGACCGCATCGTGAAATCCGACTCCTGGTTGGGGCCGAGGTGATGTCTCTGCCGAAGGAGCGCCGTGATTTCTTCCTGCGCCTGGTCGACCGTGCCCACCGACGTCGCGGAAACGTAGATCGAGTTCAGCTTGTTCTTTCCGATCAACCGCTTGAGCGCGGTCGTGTACGGGATGATGACGACGTCATCCTGATCTCCCATCATCGAGCCGCCCTTTTTCTCGAGAACGCCGGCGACCTTGAAGGGAACGTTCTTGATCCTCACCATCTGCCCGACGGCGTTTCCCGCCGGGAACAGGTTGTCGTTGACGGTGCCGCCGAGAACGCAGACCTTCGACGCCGCGCGAACGTCGGAATCCGTGAAAAACCCCCCTTGAACGGTGTTCCACGTGCGAACGAGCGGCCATTCGACGCCGACCCCCTGAATCGACGTGCCCCAGTTCGTCTCGCCGGAGACCACCTGCGCGGAGGTGCGGGCGATCGGCGTCATGTACGCCACGGAGGGGCAGTCCGCCTTGATCGCGTTCGCGTCGTCCTCCGTGAGGAACGACTGGTCGCTGAAGAGATGAGCCCCTCCCTGGGTCGAAGCCCCGGGAAAAATCATGACGAAATTCGAACCGAGCGATTCGATCTGCGACTGGATCGACTCCGACGCCCCCGCGCCGATCGCGATCATCGCGATCACGCATCCCACACCGATGATGATTCCCAGCATCGTCAGCGCCGAACGGAGCTTGTTCCGGAGGATCGCCTGCATGCCGACCTTCAGGATCATCGCGAAACGCTTCATGCGATCACCTCCGCGGCCGGCGTCGCGGACTCCGCGGACGCCTTTTTCTGGCGCGCTGCCCCGTCGGAGAGCACGACTCCGTCCTTGAACATGACGATCCGCTTCGCGAACTGGGCGATGTCGGGCTCGTGCGTGATGAGAACGACCGTCTTGCCGCTCGCGTTGAGATTCTGGAAGACCGCGATCACGTCTTCCGAGGTTCGCGAGTCGAGGTTTCCCGTGGGCTCGTCCGCGAGGATGATGGCCGGATCGTTGATCATCGACCGGGCGATCGCGACGCGCTGCTGCTGCCCTCCCGAAAGCTGGTTCGGGTAGTGGTCTTCCCTGCCCGCAAGCCCCACCATCGCGAGGCACCGCCGGGCCTTCTCGGCGCGATGATCGGCGGCGTGCGTGTCCCGGGCGTAGAGCAACGGCAGCTCGACGTTCTCGAGCGCGGAGGTCCGGGAGAGCAGGTTGAAAGACTGGAACACGAACCCGATCTTCGCGTTCCGGATTTCGGCTCGCGCGTCGCGCGACAACTCCGAAACGTCGTGCCCGTCGAGAAAATACTTTCCGGAGGTGGGCCGGTCGAGGCACCCGATGATGTTCATGAACGTCGATTTTCCGGAGCCCGAAGCGCCCATCACGGCGACGAACTCCCCGGCCTCGACGGTCACGGAGACGCCGTTCAGCGCGCGCACCTCGACGTCTCCCATTCGATAGGTCTTGACGAGGTCGGCGACGCGGATGACCTCGGGCATCAGAACCTCATTCGGGGCGCGTTCTGCGTATCGGCCTTCACGGTCGCCAGGCCCGTGACGATCTTCTGGCCGGGCTCGAGCTCCCCGTCGCGGATCTCCGTGAACTGACCGTCCGTGATTCCCGGGTGAACGTGAACGGCCGTGAGCGCGCCGGTGTCCGAGAGCACGTAGACCGTGGGTCCCGCGTCGCGCTTGCCGGTGCGGGGAAGCGATCCCGCGAGCGTCGGGCGCGAAGGCGGCGCTCCCGGAGCGGCGGCCGGAGCCGGCGGACCTGCCGGCGAAGCTCCCGTCGGCGCGTTCCCGCGCGCCGATTCGGACGGGGCGGGCTTGAATCGGAGCGCCGCGTTCGGAATGCGAAGCACGTCGTGGTCGGTCGCGACGTCAATCGTGATGTTCGCGGTCATCGAGGGCCGGAGCTTCTCCTCGGCGTTGTCCACCGACACGATGACGGGATACGTGACGACATTCTGGTTGACGGTCGCGTTCAGCCGGATCTGGCTGACCTTCGCCTGGAAGACGCGGTCCGGAAACGCGTCCACGCTGAAGTGGACGGGCTCGCCGACCTTGACGCGCCCGATGTCCGACTCGTCCACGTCGGCCTGCACCTGCATTTTCGTCAGGTCCTGCGCGATCGTGAAAAGCGTGGGGGCCTGAAACGAAGCGGCGACCGTTTGCCCGACGTCGTACGCGCGGTTGACGACGACTCCGTCGATCGGCGACACGATCTTCGAATATTTCAGGTTCGTCTCCGCCTCGCCCAGAGCGGCCTGGGCCTGCGCGACCTGCGCGGCCGCCGAATCCGACGCCGCTTTCGCGTTGTCGTAGTCCGCCTGCGCCGCGAGCCCTTCGTCCTTGAGCCTTCCCTGCCGCTGGAACGCGATTTTCGCGTTGGCGGCGTCCACTTTCGTCTTGTCGACGTTCGCCTTCTGCTGGGCGATCGCCTGCTCGAACGGCGTCGGATCGAGCTCGGCGAGGAGCTGACCCTTCTTCACGCGGCTGTTGAAGTCGGCGTAGAGCTTCGCGATGATGCCGGAGACCTGGCTGCCCACCTGGACGGTCGTGACCGCCGAGATCGCTCCCGTCGCCGATACCGACATCGTGATGTCGCCCCGGGAGACCGGCGCGGTCCTGTATTTCTGCGGCTTCTGGCCGCCCCGGCGGATGAGCACGACGCCGCCGGCGAGCGCGAGGACGACGATGGCGAGCCAGATGTACGACTTCTTCAACGACACGACCTCCTTGCATCGTAACGCTTTAGCATCATGGATTGTTTCATGATTCGCGTTGCCCGCGCGCGCTCCAGCACCGGCGCCACCACTCGCGGGCCTTCTCTCGACGTTATGCTTTTTTCGCGGGGCGCGTGGGTCGCAACTCGATGCGGGACGGGATCGCGCGGTCGGGGTACCGCACGAGATCCAACACCGCCTGCGCGATATCGTCCGGCGCGAGCATCCACGATTCGGAGGACGCCTCGGCGCCCTGAAAATCCGTCGCGACGGAGCCGGGCATGACGATCGCGATTCGGATCCCGTCCTGCCGGAGATCCAGCATGGCGGCGTGCGAGAGGCCGAGCAGCCCGAATTTCGAGGCGTTGTAGGCGGCGCCCCCCGCGAATGCGTTGACCGAAGCGAGCGATCCGATGTTGACGATGAAGCCGCCGCCGTTTTTCTTCATGATCGGCGCGGCGAAGCGGATTCCGTAGAAAGGTCCGAAAAGGTTCGTTTCGACGATCGAGCGAAAGTCCTTCGGGTCGATTTCCGCGGCGCTTCCGAACTGCCCGACGCCCGCGTTGTTGACGAGAACGTCGATCTTGCCGAAACGTTCCGCGAAGAACTCGATGAGCGCGCGGACGTCGTCTTCCTTTCGCGAGTCGGCCGACTTGCCCTCGACGGCGAGGCCGTCTTTCTGGAACGCGGCGGTCGCGTTGCGCACGCCTTCCAGCGTCCGCCCGGAGATGGCCACGTTCCAGCCCTCGACCGCGAATCGGCGCGCGATCGCGTTTCCGATTCCGCGCGTTCCGCCCGTGACGACGACCGATCTTTTCTCTGAGCTCATGGCTCGACCCGTACTCCTTGCCTCAAATCCGGTCTCCCCCAATAAAAAAACGGAAGCTTCCTTCCGCGGGAGCGGGATTCTGTCATAAATCGGACGATTTGAACAGCGGCCCGATCAGGCGCCGGAAACGGGCGGACGGCTCCCGGGCGAATACTTCACGACGCGGACCCTTTCGACCGTCACGAGCCCCTCCGTCACCATCTCGTCGAGGATCGGGAGGAGCCGTTCGACGTGCGCTTCGGTGTCCACGATCTCGATGACGACGGGCAGGTCTTCCGAAAGACGAAGCAGCTGCGTCGTGTGCAGGACGCTGCGGGCCCCGAACCCCGCGACCCCGCGGAAGACCGTCGCTCCGGCGAAGCCCTCTTTCCGGAGGCGCTCCACGAGGGCCGACGCGAGGGGATGATGATTCCAGCGATCCGATTCCCCGATGAAGATCCGCACCAGCATCTGTTCGCCGTCGAGCGCGCGCATGATTCCTCCTCAACCGCCCAGAAGGGACTTCCCGGCCGCCAGCCCCGCGAGACCGCAGACGAGGCACACGACGACCGTCGTTCCGAGGTTCGCGGCGGCGAGCGCCCAGGCGCCCTCGCGAACGTACTCGAGGGTCTCGTAGTTGAAAGTCGAATACGTCGTGAAGCCGCCGATCACGCCGGTCGCGAGGCTGATTCGCAGAGTCGGGCCGAGGAGGCCGCCGGAAGCCCCGATTTCCATGATGAACCCGAGCAGGAAGGAGCCGATCGTGTTCACGGCGAGGGTTCCGAACGGAAACCCGGGGCCCGCCTGGCGCTGGACCCAACCGGAGAGCCAGTAGCGCGCCCCGGTTCCGACCGCGCCGCCGAGGCAGATCCACAGGAAACGCGACATCGGCCGCAGTCTATCTCCGGCGCCGGCCTAGCAGGCTGCTGAAAAACCCCGCGAGTCGCGCGCCAGCGGCTTGCGGAGGAGCTCAAGGCGCGAGGAGGGGACAGATGCCCAAGCGATCGGACCCGACGAGCAACGCCGAGATCGTCCGCAATGCGCTGGCGCCCAACGGGTTCGGGCGGCGCCCGTCCGTCTGCTTCGTTGCCGCTCCTCAACGATGCCCCGGCATCGCCTGCGTCGCGGTCGCCTCGCATCCGTCCAGGCGGCGCTCCGAACGTGACCCGTGCGGTTTTTCAGCAGCCTGCTAGTACTTCCCGCGCGCGCGTTCCTTCGCGGGGAGAATCTCGAGGCAGCTCGTCCACCAACCGGTTCGGATCGTCTCGACAAACTCGGCCGGAAGGCTCTCTTCTTCCATCTCGCGCGCGAGCCGCTCGTGTTCGTACGGGACCGGCACGAACCGCGCCTCGACCCCGCAGCCGAACTCGCCGCCGAACTCGCCGCCGAATTCGCCGCCGAATTCGCTGCCGAATTCGAGCGTCGCGTACCAGACGTTCGTGCGGCCGTCGTTGGCGGGCCGCCCGAGCGCGCCGCAATTGACGACGAGCCTTCCGGACGGAAGGCGGCGCTGCCAGTGGAGGCCCGTGTGGGTGCAGACGAGGACGTCGGCGTCGAAGTCCGAGAGCAGCTTCTCCAGGAACGCGACGGGCGAATTCGACTCCCAAAGGAATTCGTTGATCTTCCGGGGACTTCCGTGAACGAGCAGCACCTTTCGGCCGCCGACTTCGAGCCGCCGCGTTTTCGGCAGCGTTCCCATCCAGCGGCGGTGGTCGGGCGCGGTGTTTGCGAACGTGTAATCGTACGAAAATTTCGCGAAGCGGTTGTCGCGCGGATCGGTGTAACCGCAGTGGCAGTCGTCGGCTTCCGAGGAGAGCGATTCCTCGTAGTTGCCCTGGATGAGGCCGATCGGTTGGGAACGGAGGATCTCGATCGTCCGGTCGGGATGCGGGCCGAACGCCCCGAAATCGCCGAGCGCGAAGATCTCGTCGGCGCCTTCCCTTCGCGCGATCGAAATCGCCGACGCGAGAGCAAGGTGGTTGCTGTAGATTCCCCCGAAAAACGCAAGCCGGGTCATGACGACCGCTTCCCGAGGCTCCCGAGCAGGAGCTCGAGCTGCGCCAGTCCCGTCTGGAGGAGGAACGTCCGGCGGCGGCCGTAGCTCTTCGCGCCGACGAAGAAGAAGTTCGGCTCCCCCGTCGCGAGGTCCTCGGACCGAACGCGCGGGACCGAGAGGCAGTCGGTCGAGCCCGCGAGAGCGCGGGACAGGGCGGCGGGGCCCTCCGTCGCGGCGGCGAGGTCGAGAGACAGCTCCGACAGGAACCGGTAGTCCGGTCGGAAGCCCGTGAGGGCGACGATCGCGTCGAAACTCTCATCCCCGTCCCTCGAGAACCGCACGCGGAGGCGGCCGTCCTCGGTTCGGATTTCCTCGATCGCGGTTCGCCTGCGGACCGAGAGCCAGCCGGGAGGCGACGCGGCGAGGTCGTTGGCCTCCGACACGATCCGGCGGCGCTCCGGAAGGGGGTCCTCCGCAAACTCCTCGCACGGCCGCCGGTTCGCCGTTCGAACCGCCCAGGTCACGCGCGTCCCCGGAGAATTCGCCCGGCGCGCCGAGAGAACCCCGATCGCCGTCGCCGCGGAATGCCCGTGGCCGGCCATCAGAATCGACCCGCCCGAAAGGGAGTCGAGGCGCGCTTCCAGCGTCCCGAGGTCCCGAACCAGCCTTTCCCCGGCGTCCCGCTCGCCGAGCGCGGGGAGCCCGCCCGGTCCGGCCGCATTGGGGATGGCGAAACCTCCCGAAGCGTCGAAGACGACGTCGGCCTCCCAGAGCTCTTCGATCCCGTCCCGCTCCGTCAGAACGCGAAACGGCCGCTCGCTGCGAATCGGATGTCCCGCGAATTCCGGCCGGGAAAGACCGGATCGGCCGATCGAAAGGACGCGCCGGCCGAGATGAACGCGGCCGCGAAGGAGCGGCGACGCCGCAAGCGGTACGAGCACGCGATCCGCCATCTCGGGGCCGGTCAACAGCGCGTCCTCCGGCGGAAGGGCCGCCGTCGAGGGCTCGCTTCGAAGAAGCGGAGAGATTCATCCGCAGCGGAGTGAAAAATCGCGTCGATACCCCACCGGCGCAGCGACTCGCCGATCGAGCCTTTCTCGAGGACGGCGACGTCGAAGCCCCTTTCTCGCGCGCCGAGAGCGGCGGCGAGCCCCATGGGGCCGGCGCCGACGACGATCAGGCGCTTCGATGCCAACGGATCACGCTTTCCGGGAGAGCGTGTTGCAGGACTGGACCCAGTGCGCGATCGTTCCGCCGCCCCGAATCACGGCCGCGACGTTGACCGCTTCCGACATCTCCTCGGGGCTGATTCCCGCGTCCGTGCAGGCCGACGAGTAGGAGTCGATGCAGTACGGCTCCTGGATCGCGAACGCGACCGCCAGCGCGATCAGCTTCTTCGTCTTTTCGTCGAGCGCTCCCGCCTCCATCGTCGTCGAATACCACTTCAGGAACAGGTCGAAGAGCTTCGGGTTGGTCTTCGCGATTTCGCCGAATCGCGCGAGGTCTTCGGACAGGTAATAGCTCGGCATTCACTTTCCTTTCAATTGGTCTTGCACGTGACTCCGTATTCGTGACAGGTGAAGCAGGCCGGGAACCTCAGCTCGAACGGACGCAGCGTCTCGCCGATCGTCGATCCCATTCGCGCCTCCGGATGGTCGATGAGAATCGGGCACACGTAGACGCCTTCGGACGTGACCATCCGGCACGAGGAGCACTGGAGACTCTCCGCTTCCTCGTTCGTCAGCGCGCGGCCCCTCAGGGTTTCCCACGACTCGTACGCGCGCATCCGCGTCTCCTCGGCGCCGATGCGGAAGAGGGACAGGATCTTCAGTCGCGGGCGCGGGAGACCGATCGACCGGAGAAACGCCAGGAATCGCTCGCGCCCCTCCCCCGAAGCCGCTTCGTCGCAGGCCTCGGTGACGGTGATCACGGGATTCAACCCCGCCTTCGAGAGATTCCGTATCCCCTGGAGGATTCGATCGAACGTCCCCGCGCCCCGGATCGGGTCGTTGGTCGAGGCATCGTAGCCGTCGATCGAGACCCGCAGGTCGAACGAGTATTCCGATGCGTCGTCGAGCGCTTTCAGCTGCCGCGCGAGCTCCGGAGTGAGGAGCACGCCGTTCGTCAGCACGTGCGCCGGACCCTGCTTCAGCGTCGCTTCGAGAATCGGGAGAATCTCGCGATTGAGAAACGGCTCTCCGCCCGTGAAGTAGTACTCGCGGACGCCGAGGTCGGCCGCTTCGCGAAGCCTCTCCCGCACCGCGGACAGGGTGAGCATTCCGTGGGAATGATTCTCCGGCGAGCAGGAGATGAAGCAATGGGTGCACCGGAGGTTGCAGATCGTTCCCGCGACCTGGAACCACAGCGTGTCGACGGACGTCGAAGGTACGAAGGGAAATTCGGGATCCGGCAAGATGCTCCTTTCGAGACACGGCGCTTCGCCGCGCCGGCCGGGGGTTTGAACGGGACGGAGAGGTCAGGCGGAGGGAGGAGCGCGGGCGGGCAGCGCAAGCGCGGAGAGGAGAGCCGGCGCGTTCGCGAATACGACCCGCGCGGAGCGCCGCTGCCGGAGAGCGTCGGCGAGCAGGGGGCGAAATTCCGTCCAGGCCGCTGTCGATTCGCAATCTCGATACGCTCGCGCCAGGTCGTCGACCGAGTCGAGCTCGTCGCGGACTTCCAGCCTCACGACCTCGCGCCCCGTGCGCTCGAGGGCCGTCTCGAGCTTCGCGCAGAGTCGGGCGTCTCTCGGCGAGCAATTCTCGAGAAAGCGGAATCGGCTGTCGGACAGTCCGACGAGATAGACGCCCCCGTCGCGCGACGGTCCGAGAACGACCGTGGAGCGGGCCCCCTCGAGGGCCCGGAACGCGAGATCCAGGTCCCGGCCGGAAAGCGCGGGAGCGTCGCCCCCGACGACCGCGACGGAGGTGAATCCCAGGGCGAAGACTTCGGCGACCGCGCTCGCCAGTCGCTCCCCGAACCGGCCGTCCGATTGGGCGAGGACCGGCGAAAGCCCGGGGCCGCGCCGGGAGCGGAAACGCTCCGCGCAGCGGGGTGGCGAGGAAATCACGAAGCGGGCTCCCGCCGCCTCGGCCGCCCGCTCCCACGAGGAGAGGAAGGCGGCAAAAAGCCGGGAGCCGGCCTCCGGGGAGAGGCCCTTCGCGCGCGCTTCCGCCTCGGGGGTACGCGTGAAGACGAGCAGCGCTCGACGAGACTCCGACATCGGGGCGATCTTACCTCTCAGAATCGGGTCAGGCGGATTCCGCGCGCCCGCAGCGACGCCTCGAGGTAGACGAGAAGAAGCGCGGTTCCGGCGATCGCCGCGATTTTCCACCCCGTCGCCCACCGGACGAACGGAGACCCCTCGCGCCACTTTCCGTAATGGAGCAGGACGTTCTCGACGATGAAATAGGCCACGAGCGCCCCCGCGACGATCAGAAGGATCGTTTCCGACCGCTCGGCCCAGTGAAGGACGTCGCCGAGACGTCCGCCGAAGCGATATCCCAGAAAGACCCACACGATCGCGTTCGCGCCGGCCGCGATCGAGTCGGCCAGGAGAAACCTCCAGAGCGGCATTTTCGTGGCTCCGGACGTGAAGAAGAGCACGGGCCGCAGCCCGTACACGTAGCGCCCCGCGACGATCGCGCGGAACTGGTACCGCCCGAAGCTCTTCTTGACCCGCTCGATTCTTTTCGGCGGAAAGATCTTCCCCAGCCAGGGACGCTTCTTCAGGTCGCCGCCGAAGAACCGCCCGATTCCGTACAGGGCCGTGTCGCCGAGGACCGCCGCGACGTAAGCGGACGCGACGATCGGCCAGAATCGCGCGAGGCCCTGGTACACGACGTAACCGGCCAGCAGAAGGATCGTCTCTTCGGGAGGGCTCGGCCCGAACGCCCCGACGAAGAGCAGAACGAAAACCCCGACGACCGTCTCCTTCTCGAGGTAATGCTCGACGGCCGCGATCGCATGCGTCGTCACCCAGAGATGACTCAAATTCCCGGACAATAGCAAAATGCCCGCCGAGGCGGGCATTTCCGGAAAAGTGCGAGGGACGGCGGTTCTTAGAGGTTCCGCTCGATGAACTGCTGGAACTGGCCCTTCGGCATCGCTCCCATTGTGCGATCGGCCGCCTGCCCGTTCTTGAAGAGGATGAACGTGGGGATCGACGTCACCATGAATTTCTGGGCGACTGCGGGCGAGTCGTCGACGTTCATCTTCGCGACCTTGAGCTTTCCCTGGTACTGGCTTGCGAGCTCCTCGACAATCGGCGCGACGGCGCGGCACGGACCGCACCAGGGCGCCCAGAAATCGACGAACACGGGGGTCTCGCTCTTCACGACGTCGTTCTCGAAGGAATCGTCGGAGATTTCGTGGACATTTTCGGACATTCGGGTATCTCTCCTTTAGCTCGCGTGGCACGCACGCTTCGTTCGGGACATTGAGAACACCATTATCGCTCGAAATCTTCCCGGCGCCAAACGGCGCTGCGGCGCCTCAGCGAGAGGAGGCTTCGTTGAGAGTCCAGTCGTAGTCCAGGTATTCGATCCGAAAACCTCCCCTCGCGAGCCACTCCCGATAACGGAAAGGCGCGGAAGCGGAAAGGACCTTCGCGACGCCGGGATTCTCGAAGTCGGCCCGGTACCAGTCGAAATACATCGGAAGCTTCGCGAGGTTCTTCTCCGGCTCAAAGCGATAGAGGTCCGGGCGCGACATCCAGGCACGCAGGCGATCGTCCTCGCGCGCAGAGAGTCCTTCGGCCGCGTACGCCCGACGGTCGAGGGGCGGGCACGATTTCGAAGCGCACACGAGTATCGCGTGAATACGGTAGCCTCCCAGCGCCACCGCCGTGTGCTCGATCTCGTCCAGTGAGTATTTCTCGCCGCCGATCCCGTGCGATTCCGCCGTGAACGCGCCGGGGATCGACCGGATCCCCGCGACCGGATAGTGCTCCAGGATCGTCCGGACGATGAACGCGTTGTATGCGTTGGCGAGCAGGGCGATTTTCTCGTCGGCCGAAGGATTGCCGCCCGGGGCGTCGAATTTCGCGAGATAGGCGTCCAGGGCCCTCGAGTCGGCGGCGTTTTGCTTCCAGCTTGCATAGGAGACGAGACCCCGCTCGTCGACGTGCCTTTCCAGGAGGCGGGTCCAGGCGGAAGAGTCGAACGGCGCGGGAAACGACCTGACGGGCTTTTCCGCGGACGAGAGAGGCACCGTAAATGCGAGGACCAGGGCCAACGCGGCCGCTCGCGCGATCAATCCTTCCACGGCCGGATGTCGGCGATCTCCCACGCCCGCCCGTCGATCTCGACGGACTCCCCCGGTCTCTTGCCGATGAGTTTCTGCGCGAATTCCGACTGGTACGAGTAGACAGCCGCCTCGGGGTTCGAATCCCAGGGCCCGAGAATCGTCGCAAGCTTCGTTTCGCCATTCGAGAGAAGCTTCAGACGGGTACCCACGCGCACGGCGGACGCATCCACCTTCGCGAGCTCGAGAGGCCGCGCGCGCGCCATTTCCTGTTGCAGCGCCGCCGCCCGGGAAGAGAGAAATTCCTGCCGGGCCCGAGCCGCGTGGTACTCGAAATTCTCGCTCAGGTCGCCCATCGCGGCGGCCTCCTGGATCGCGCGCCCGTTCTTCGGGATTTCCACCGACAACAATTGCTCGAGCTCGGCGCGCCGCTGCGCGAGAGACTCGGGCGTCACATACAGGGGCTCGACCTTCGGGCCTCGCAGATCCGGAAACCTCCGATGAAGCGCCTGCTTGAAATCCTCGCGACGGAAGTCTTCCAAACCGGGAGCCCGCTCGATCGCCGTCAGAATTCGCCTCGCCTCCTCCTCGTCCGGGATCTTCGCGACCAGTTCGAGAGCGAGGCCTCCCCGGTCGAACAGGGCTTTCACCTTCGCACGGTAGGGAGCGAACTCCGTCGCCCGAAGAGCCTCCGGAAGGGCCGAAACGAGGGCCTGCGCGTCCCAGAGCTCGCCTGCACCTTCGATCTCGGAGCGCTTTTCGGCGAGCCAGAGATACGCCCGGGGAGCCGTTTTCGGAGCGCGGACGATCCGCTCGAGGAGCCGCCGCCTCTCCGCCGGCGCCCGTTCCCGAAGGGCGTTGTCGAGAAAGGCGAGGACCCGCGAATCCTCTTCCTGACAGAAGAGGATCGAAAAAATCTCCGGCACGTCGCCGGGATCGCGTTCCTGGATGAGCCGGTAGGAGCGCATTCGAAGTCCGGGGTCCGGCAGCTCCCTCGCCCGCTCCACGCCCTTCGCCCCGGCGAGGAGCTCGGCGACGGACATCGGCGACGCGACGCCCGGACGGTTCTCTTCGAGAAAGAACGCGATCTCGAGCGAAGGGCTCTTTCCCCCGAGCCGGCCGAGCTCGCCGGAGAGCTGCTCGGAAAAGTGCTCCGAAAGCTCGGCTCGCCGCGAATGCTGGCGGGCGATCGCGAGCTTGCGGACCGCGTCCGCGCGGTCGAACTCCTCCCGGACGGAGTCGGTCGCCGCCTGCGTCGAGCCGGTCCACGAGTACAGGGCATTCTTGCCGGCTCCGGAAAGCACGAGCTGCGGGTGCTTGCGCGACGCGTTCCAGAAAGACGTCCACTTTTCCGGCGCGACGACGCCCGTGAAAGCCTCTTTGATCTCGACGGCGGTGAGCGGGCGCCCCACGCTCTGCAGGAGATGTCGGACCGTCTCGGCAGGATCGGCCGAGGCGCGCGCCGCGAGACCGGCTCGGTCTTCGTACCGCTCGCGGCGGAAGTCGCCCTTCGGAAGCGGGATCAGGTTCTTCGCGGCCGCGCCCGGAGGAAGAGACAGCTTTTCTCCGCGTTCGAACTCGAACCGAACCGAATCGATCGCCGGGTTGAGGTCCACGACGCGCCCGGCGCCGTGCCCGGCGAAATAGAAGACGTCGCCCGGAGAGAAGGCCAGCCAGCGGCGGAGCTTCTCCGCGGCTTCCACCACGGAGACCTTCGGCTTCAGGTAATGCGCGAGCAGGGCTTCCAGCGAGGGGTGCTTCGGGTACGCCTCCCGGAACGCCTCGGCCATTTCCTCGGCCGTTGCCGCCCGGGGCGGAAACGCGCGCGCAATCTCCAGGAGCGTTTCGAGCCTCGCCCCCGGAAGCCCCTTCTCGCGCTGCACTTCCGCGAGGCGCGCGAGCAGGGTCCTCGGTTTTTCCTTCTCTCCCCGCTTCTTGAGCTCGCGCGTGAATTCGAAGAGCGGGCCGACGTCCTCCGGCGAGCCTTCCATGGACTCCAGGAACTCGTCTTCGGTCATCCTTGGGCGCACCCCGTCTGCATCCGGTGATCATATCCCGCGAACTCGAATCGCGACATCGGCTAGGCTCTCCTCATGACCGGCTCACGGGCGACGGCCCGACAGAGGCTCGCGGTGGCCCTCGGCATCTCGGCGACGATCGTCATCGCCGAGGTGACCGGCGGAATCGTGTCGAACAGTCTCGCTCTCCTCGCCGACGCCGGCCACGCTCTCACCGATTTCGCGGCGCTGCTCCTCTCCTACATCGCCGTGCGGTTCGCGGAACGGTCCGCCTCGCCGCGCCACACCTTCGGGCTGTACCGGGCGGAGATCCTCGCCGCTTTCATCAACGCCCAGGTTCTCCTGCTCGCCTGCGGAGCGATTCTGTACGAGTCGTATCGCCGGATCGCCCATCCCGCCGACGTCGCCCCGCTTCCGATGCTGCTGTTCGGCGTCTTCGCCCTCGTCGCGAACGGAATCTCGCTGCGGTTCCTCCATTCCCACCGCGAAGCCAGCCTGAACCTGAAGGGCGCGTATCTCGAAGTTGCCTCCGACACACTCGCCTCGGCGGCCGTCATCGCCGCGGCCGCCGTCATCGCGAAGACCGGCCTCCGGTGGGTCGATCCGGCGCTTTCCGCGGCGATCGCCCTGTTCATCCTCCCCCGGACACTCTCGCTGCTGCGCCATTCCGCCCACATCCTGCTCGAAGGCGCCCCTTCCGACATCGACCAGGCGGATCTCCGCGGGCTGCTGTGCCGGCTTCCCGGCGTGCTCTCGATTCACGACCTCCACCTCTGGACACTGACGTCGGGAGTCCATTACGCGAGCCTCCACGTAGCGATCACCCCGGATGCCGACGCCCCGGAGGTCCTTCTCCGCGTGCAGGACTGCCTTCGCCGGGAGAAGGGCATCGACCACGCTACGATCCAGATCGAAGTCTGCGAGACGTCGGAGTGCGACCCCGCTCCGACACACTGATTCTCAACCCCTCCGATAAATCCGAAGTCGCGCCGGGTACGAGTGCAAGGCAGAAGAGTTTCCCTTTTGCTCAATACTCGGAAGGAGGACCCTATGGTGACAAGTTGGAAGAGGCCCGGGGCAGCCGTTCTCGGGCTGGTCGCCGCGCTGGGCGTGTGCCTGGCGGCCGGCCGGGCCGGGGCGTCGAGCCACAGTGAAGCGCCCCTGATCTCCCTCGACCCGGCGGTCGACAACTGCGACGTCTACTTTTTCCTGGACCCGAACCGTCCCGGCATGGCGGTGATGCTCGCGACGTTCAACGGCCTGTCGAACCCTGCGTCCGGGCCGAACTACAAGAGTTTCGCCGAGAACGCCCGCTACGACCTGAAGATCGACAACGACGGCGACGGCGCTCACGACATCACGTACCGATTCCTGTTCACGAACCACCGTCGCAGCGACGAGACCTTCCTCTACAACACCGGCCCGATCGCCAGCGTGAGCGACCCGAACCTGAACGTCTATCAGACCTTCGTCGTTCAGAAAATCGTCGGCTCGCCGGGCAACCCCTCTCCCTCTCAGATCACGGTCGTCGGAGGCGGAGACGCGTCTCAACCCTTCTACACGGTTCCCTGGAACATCGGCCCGAAGTCGTACCCGAACAACGCGTACCACTCGATCACGGACGGCATCTATTCGACCACGGATGGCGGCACGGTGGCGTGCGGCCCCCGCGCCGATCCTTTCTTCGTCGATCTCCAGACGATTTTCGACCTCATCAACCTCGCGGGACCCACGAGCCGGCCCGGGATCGGCGTTGGAAACACGGGAGGCGGCAAGAACACGCTCAACGGGTTCAACGTGATGGCGATCATGCTCGAAGTCCCCGTTTCCGACATCACGAAGAACCACGACACTCCGACCGACGCCACGAATCCGGACGCGATCGTCGGGTCTCTGGTCGACGACGAGCCGTCCCGCGACCCGAGTCCTCAACGGGGATGGAACGACGACCGAGTCGGGCAACTACGTGCAGGTTTCGCGCCTGGGAGCGCCGCTCATCAACGAGGTCCTCATCGCGCTCGGCGACAAGGACCTCTGGAACGCCACCGCGCCGAAGGACGACCACGCCTTCGTCGACGAGTACTACCGCCATTCCGAGGTCGCCGGGCTGCTCAAGGCGCTCTTCGGAATCGAATCCCCCGCGGAACCCCGCGAAGACATCGTGGAGGCCCTCGCGACGGGAATCCCGGGCCTGAACCATCGCCCCGGCGAGGTCGAAGCCGACGAGCTGCGTCTCAACGTCGCCATTCCTCCGGTCCACATCGCCGACGCGAACTCGCTCGGCGTGATTGCAGGAACAACGCGGGCTTCCCGAACGGCAGGCGCACGTGCGACGACGTCGTTGACATCGAGCTCCGGGTCATCGCCGGCGGCACGGTCCTCACGCCGGACTTCGACCACGCTCCGAACAACGAGCTCGGCGATGAGGTGGACGCGCCCGACTCCGCATGCTCGACCTCGTTCCCGTTCATGATCACTCCCTACCAGGGTTTCGCCGACCCGCACGCCAGGAGCGCCCGCCCCGTCCACTCCGCGGGAGCGCTCGCCCCGGCGAAACTCCTCGAACTGACCGGCCGATGGATTTCCTCGTCTCTCTTCTGGTTCTCGCCGCCGTGCCCGCGGGCACGGCGGCGCCCTCTTCCCCTTCGGCGGCGGACGCGGCCCGCGAGGCGTTTGCAGGCCCGGATCTCGTCCGCGAAGGACTCCTGCCGCCGCCGCCCGGACTCCCGCCGCGCTCGACGACTCGCGGGCGCCCTCCCGCGACACGCCTCACCCATGCCGCGGAAACGGTCGCAGTGGCACAGGAAGCGATCGAGAGGGCCCTCACTCTCGATCCCCGCGACTTCGACGCGCGCCGCATGGAGGCCTCGGTGCGGCTCACGAATCACGAGTTCGCGCGGGTCGAACGCGACTGCCTCTCTCTCCTCGCGGAACGCCCGCGAGACGTCGACGTCCTCGGAATGCTGGCCGACTCCCGCATGGAAGCGGGCCGCTATCCCGAAGCCGTCGAGACGATGCCAGCGCATGGTCGACATCCGCCCGGGACTTCCGGCGTACAGCCGCGTTTCCTACGCCCGCGAAATCCACGGCGAACTGGACAGGCGCGCTGACGGCCATGGACATGGCGATCGCGGCCGGTGACGCGTCCGATCCGGAGTCGCTCGCCTGGTGCCTCTCCCGGTCGGGTCTCCTCGCGTGGAAGCTGGGGAGAATCGAAGAAGCCGGCCGGCGCGACCTCGAGGCGCTCGCCCTCTTTCCGGAGTGTTCCTACGCCCACGAAGGGCTCGGCCGCCTCGCGGCCGCCCGGGGAGACCTCGCCGAAGCGGCGCGCCGGTTCGAGAAGGCGTTCTCGCTCGTTCCGTGGCCGCAGTACGCGGTCGCGCGCTACGAGGTTGCAATCCGACAGAACGACGCTCGCGGCGCCGCGCGGTGGCGGGGTCTCGTGGAGGCCCTCGAGAAGCTCTCCACTTCCGCCGGTCTCTTCAACCGCGTGCTCGCCGGCTTCGAGGCCGACTACGGCGACGCCGAACTCTCAGTGCGGATGACCGCCGCCGAGTTGGCCGGCCGAAAGGACGTCTACGGCTGGGAAGCCTACGCCTGGGCGCTTCATCGCGCCGGACGAAGCGCGGACGCTGCCGAAGCGGAGTCTCGCGCGGTCGCGCTCGGAACGCAGGATCCGATCCTGGATCTCCATGCCGCCGAGGTCTTCGCCGCGGCCGGCGATCCCGCCCGAGCCCTGCGTCACGCGCAACGGGCGAACGAAGAGAATCCCGAACCTCTGATCTGCCGGGAGGGCGCTCCCGCAAAGCTGATCGCGCGGCTCTCCGCGGCGAAGGCGGGCGCGTGAGAAGCGTTCGAGCGCTTCTGGCGGCCTCCGTTCTCGGCCTCGCGGTTCCGGCCGTCTCCGGCCATCCGATGGGGAATTTCAGCGTGAACCGCTACGCGCGTCTGGAGCCGTCCGATCGCGGCGTCACTCTGCTTTACCTGGTGGATTTCGCGGAAATTCCCTCCTTCCAGGAACTTTCGAAGTTCCCCGACCTCGCGGCAAATCTCGACCCCGCGTCGCTGAACCAGGCGCCACGCGGATCGCCCTGGCGAAGGACCTCGAGTCCGCCTGGCTGCCGGACTGACGCTCTCCAGGGACGCCGGACCGATCCGGTTCCATCGCGAAGGAAGCGTCGATTCGATTCTCGGCGGGAGCAGGCGGCCTTCCGACGATGAAGCTCGAGATCGAGGGGTCGGCGGCGTGGCCCAAGGATTTCGAAGTGAAGACCCTTCGCTATGCCGACGAGAACGCCCCGGACCGGCTCGGCTGGCGCGAAGTCGTGGTGCGTCCGGCGAGGGAGTGGTCGTCTCGGGCGACTTCACGACGATCGACCGAAGCCGCGAGCTGACCGACTACCCCGCGGACCCCACGGCGGACATTCCGCAGATCGTGACAACGACCATTGGCGTCTCCTTCGCGGTAGCCCGAGCCGAGTCCGCTCGCGACACCTTCTCGTCACGGCCGCGAAACTCGCGGCGGTTTGGATGGCCTCGCTCGATCCGCGGTTCCGCGACTCCGGCTCGGCCATATCAGGATCGCTCAGACGACGACGGCCGTGCGCCTCGAAGGATCGCTAGCGGACCCGGCTTCGGGCCGTCGAGCTTCGCTCGGTCCCTGGCCGCCGTTACCGCTTCCACGCCTTCTCAGCGGAGGCATGGGCGCGTCGCCAGTCGAGCGAAGCCGGCCGAGCGGCGCGGGCTGACGGCCGCCGCGCGGGCTGGTCTTGCGCGAGATCCCGAGGGAAAGCGAATCTGCGGCCGATGAGCGCGCGCAGAACGAGTACTTGCCGAGCGAAGCAGGGCGCGGGGCAGCAGTGTCCTCGAGCTCGGGATTGGCCGAGCGAACGTCATTCCCGGGCCGGAGACCGCTTCGCCGATCTCGTCGCGCGCAGGCAACTGACGCCAGGGGATCGTTCTACTCTCGCTCGTGATCGCGGCCAGTCTCGGGGGCCTGCACGCGCTCTCGCCCGGTCACGGCAAAACGATCGTCGCGGCCTATCTCGTCGGATCGCGAGGCACGGCGAAGCACGCTCTCCTCCTCGGCCTCGTCGTCACGGCTTCCCACACGATCGGTGTCTTCCTTCTCGGCATCGTCACCCTCGCGCTGTCGAAGGCCGTCGTGCCGGAGAAGCTCTACCCCGCGATCCAGTTCCTGTCCGGCGTCACGATCGTCGTCATTGGCGTGGCCCTGTTCGTTCGGCGGCTCGCGCGCCGCGGCCCTGAATCGCACGGCCACTCGCACGCCGTCGAGGTGCCCCGCGAGGCTCCCACAGCGTCCGCGCTGCTCGCCCTCGGGGTGTCGGGAGGAATCCTGCCGTGCCCTTCCGCGCTCGTCGTGCTCCTTTCGGCGATCGCGCTCCACCGAACCGGGTTCGGGCTCGTGCTCATCGTCTCGTTCTCGGCGGGTCTCGCCGCCGTCCTGTCCGCGATCGGCATCCTCGTCGTCCGTGCGGGAAGGCTCCTCGGAAAATTCGAATCCGCGGGCGTGTGGGCCCGAAGGCTGCCCGCGTTTTCCGCTCTGCTCATCGGCGCGCTGGGCCTCGCGATCGCCGCGCGCGCTTTCACGGATATCCAGAAGGCCTTCTTTTGACGGCGGGAGGACGATCATGAACGGATCTCTGCTGGGAACGCTCGCCCTGGGATTCGTGCTCGGGCTGAAGCACGCTCTCGACGCCGACCATCTCGTGGCCGTTTCCACGATCGTCGGCCGCGAAAAATCCGTCTGGAAGTCGTCGATCGTCGGGGCGGTCTGGGGCATGGGGCACACGGCTGTCGCTCTTCGTCGCCGCGGTGGGCGTGATCCTCTTGAAGCTGACGATTTCGGCGCGCGCATCCCTGACTCTCGAGTTCGGCGTGGGACTCATGCTGATTCTCCTGGGGCTCGATCTTTTGCGCCGCGTCCTGAAGGGAGAGATCTCGATCCACTCCCACACCCACGACGGCGAGGAGCGCGAGCACCTTCATCTCCACGCGGGAATCCCGGATCTCCACCGTTCTCACCACGCCGTCGGCAAACGCCCGTTCTTCGTCGGCCTCGTGCACGGCCTCGCGGGAAGCGCCGCCCTCATGCTCTTCGTTCTGACGACGATCACGAACCCCTGGATCGGCCTCGTCTACGTGCTCATCTTCGGCGCGGGAACGATCGGCGGAATGCTCGTGATGTCCGCTGTCATCGGCCTTCCCTTCGCTCTCGCCAACAGGGTGTTCGCCGGCCTCGTCGGAAAGATCCAGTTCGCCGCGGGACTCGGTTCGCTCGGCTTCGGAATCTTCTACGCCTGGCGGATCGCGGTTCAATTGAAGATCGGTTCCTGAAAGGAGGATCCCCATGCTGCATCCCCGGTTTCGGCCCCTCGTACTCGCCCTGGTGTTTTTCGCCTCTCTCGCGCCGTTCGCGGCGTCCGGCAGCGGCGGCGCCCGCGGCCTCGGAAGGCCCGAGCCTCTACAAGCGGCTCGGCGGCTACGACGCCATCGCGGCGGTGACCGACGACTTCCTCGGCCGGCTGCGGGGGTTTCCGGGGTCCGATCCGCGACGACTCGCTGGTCGCCGACGCCGCTTCCCGGCATCGAGGAGAAGTTCCTGGCGCACGACGACGCACGCGGCGTGACGACCCGCCTCCTGCGCTTCGCTCCCGGCACGCGCTACCCGAAACACCGGCACGCCGGCACCGAAGAGATCTTCGTCCTGGAGGGCTCCCTGACGATCAACGGACTGCTCCTCTCGGCCGGCGACTACTGCCGCTCGGAAACGGGCACGGAAGAGGAAGACACGTTCTCGGAAACCGGCGGCATGGCGATCGTGATTTCCTCCGATCGCGACGAGATTCGGGCCGCCGCCCCCTGACCCGCGGCCGACGGACGAAGCATGAAGGAGTCCTCGGGAGAAGCCCGGACCGACGACGCGCGAATCATGCGCCGGATCGCCGCGGGCGAAGGCGACGCCCTGGGAGACCTCTACGACCTTTACTTCGCCGCGCGTGCTCGGACTCACGACGCGAATTCTCGCGGACCCGGAGGAAGCGCAGGACGTTCTCCAGGACGTGTTTCTCCACGTCTGGAGGAACCCTTCTCACTACGCCCCCGACCGCGGAAGCCTGCTCACGTGGATCCTGATCCTCGCCAGGAGCCGCGCGATCGACCGTCTTCGTTCCCTGAGGAGACGAGGCCGCGACCGGCAGGTCGATCTGTCGGAGTGCCAGGTCCCGTCGGCGGAGGACCTCGAGCGGACGGCGGGCCTGCGCCAGGAGGGGCGGGCGGTTTACCGGGTGCTTTCCGAGCTCCCGCTCGACCAGCGACAGGCCCTGGAGCTCGCGTATTTCGGCGGATACACCCAGACCGAGATCGCGACGCTGACGGGGGCTCCCCTGGGCACGGTCAAAACGCGGCTGCGCCAGGGGCTCATGAAACTGCGCGACGGGTATCGGGCGTACTTCAACCGTGAGGAGCCCTTTGGCGCACACTGAGTTTCTGGGCGAGCTGGCGGGGATCAGCCGCGCTCGGAGCCCTCGACGGTTCCGATCGCGACGCGTTCGAAGGCCACCTTCAGGAGAGGTGCCCGGCGTGCGAGACCGCGCTCGCAGCCTGGCGACGCGACCTCTCCCTCGTCGCGCTCTCGGTTCCGGAGGTCGTCCCTCCCGCAGAGCTCCGCGCCCGGCTGCTCGAAACGCGCCGGGGGATTCCGGCGTCCGCGCCGCCGAGGAGACCCGCGGCCGCCGTCCGCTGGCTCGCGCTCGCGGCGGCAGTTCTGCTCGGCTTCCTCGCGATCGACGACGTCGCGCGCCGCCGTTCCGCTCGCGAATCGCAGAAACGCGCCGCGGTCCTGTCCGTACAGCTGGAGCGAAGCCGCGAGGATCTCGCGCGGAAGGATCTCCGCGCCCGCTTTCTCGAGGACCCCAACGTCCAGACGATCCTCCTTTCGGGCCAGGCCGCCGCGCCGGGCTCCCGCGGAAAAATCCTGTTCAGCTCCCGGGCGCGCCGGGCGATCCTCGTCGCGGCCAGGGCTTCCGGCGCTTCCGCCGGGCCGGCAATATGAGCTCTGGTTCATCGCCGGCGGAAAGCCGATCGCCGCCGGCACCTTCGACCCGTCCGCCCTGGGCGCGACGATTTTCGAATCGACGCCGCTGCCCGAAAGCGCCGCTCCCGTCGAGAAGTTTGCGGTCACGATCGAGCCGCTCGGAGGCGTACCACAGCCGACGGGAGCGATGGTGCTCCTCGGCGGCTAGCGCACTCGAACCCGGCATATGATCGCGAGCGAATGGCGGTCGCTCTCGCGCTCCTGACGTTCTTCTCGACGATGGCCGGAGGCATCGTCGGCCGCCGCGCCGGCAAGCAACTCAACGTCTTTCTCGGCCTCGCGGCGGGAATGTTGCTCGGAGCCGCCCTTTTCGACCTGCTGCCGGAGGGCCTGCAACTCGCGCAGGCGATGGGCCGTCCCCCGGTCTTCGTCACGGGGTTCGCGGCGGCGGGCTTCCTGGCGTTTCACCTCCTCGAGAAATTTCTCGCCATCCATTCGCACCCCGAGCCCCACTATGGAGAGCCCGGCCACTCGCACGTGGGAGACCTCGGGGCGCTGGCCGTCACGATTCACTCATTCTTCGACGGCGCTGCGATCGGCGTGGGATTCCAGGTCTCCAACGCGGCCGGTTTCGCCGTCGCCGGAGCCGTCATCGCGCACGATTTCTCGGACGGCCTCAACACGGCCATGCTTCTCAAGGACTCGACGGACTCCCGGGCCCGCGCCTGGCTCGTCGCGGACGCCGCCGCCCCCTGTGTGGGAGCGCTGGCAACCCTCCTCTGGCGTTTTCCGCCCGCGCTCCTCGTCCCGGCCCTCGGGATCTTCGGGGGGTTCTTCCTCTATCTCGGCGCGGCTCACCTGCTTCCGGAAGCGCACCGAAGGAAGACGGGCATTCCGGTTCTCCTCGCGACGATCGGTGGATTCTCGATCCTGTTCGTCGTCTCGGCCCTGGTCTCCCCGTAGTGAGTCCGCTCGGGCGAACATGAAGATTTCCCGAAACGCCTCCGCCTCCCCGATTCTGCTAAAATTCCGCCCATTGAGCCCCGAGGTTCCCTGAAGTTTCCCGGCTGGAATGGGCCACGAAGGAAATTTCAGAGATCCCCGGAGCCGGAAACGAGGAGGTCTTTATGGAATCCCGGCCCCGGCACCCCGTCTGCCTTCGGTTCGCGCTTTTTCTCGCTCCCCTTCTTCTGGCTGCCGGCGCGTCCGCCATGCGGGCGAACTTCGACTCTTTTTCCCCGCACCGCGCAGCCGCGTCGCTCTCCGGGATCGTCGTTCAAAACGGAGCGCCCGTCGGCGGCGCGATCGTGACCGAAGCGGTCACCGGCCAGAGCGTCGAGACGGACTCCCGCGGCCGATTCGTTCTGTCCGGCCTTCCGTCCGGTCCCTCGACGCTTTCGGTCGCGACCGGCGAGGCGACATTCGTCGTTCGATTTCAGAGCTCGCACGGCGGCCGGTCGCGCGGGGTCATCTCCATCGGGGGAATGGGAGTGCCGGGAGGCTCGGCGGCCGTCCTGCTTCCGATTATGGCCGGAGGACATGAAGGAGCCGAGATCGAGGGCATCGTCACGGCGAACGACGGCACGACCCTGACCGTCACCGACGAAAGCCTCGGGGCCGTCACGGTCACGACGGACGCGAACACGGTCATCCGTCACGGCAACACGATCCTCACCCTGGCCGACGTCACGGTCGGAATGACCGTTCACGCGAAGGCCGCGTTGCAGGCGGACGGCGTGACTTATCTCGCCGGGGAAATCCTGGTTCAGGACGAGAACAACGGGGACGGCTCGGAAGGGTCCGGCGACAACGAGACCGAGCTCTCCGGAACGGTCAAGGCCCTCGACTGCGGCGCCGGCACGATGGTCCTTTCGACCGACGGCGGCGACGTGAACGTCACGTTCGACGCGAATACCGCCTTCAAGTCGAAGGGAAAGGTCGTCACCTGCGGCGACCTGGCGGTCGGCGACGATGCCGAAGTCGATGGCACGCTCCAGGCCGACAGCTCCGTTCTCGCGGCAAAGGTCAGCTTCGAGGCGCCCGAGACCGAAGGGGTCGAGGTCGAGGGGACCGTCGCGTCGGTCGCCGCTCCGGATTTCGTCGTCACGACCGACTCGGGCGACGTGACCGTTCACACGGACGGTTCGACTCAATTCTTTCTCAACGGGCACACTGCGGCGAGCTTTTCCGACGTCGTCGCTGGCGTCAAGGTGAGCGCCGAAGGGGCCCTGCTCGGCGACGGCAGCGTTCAAGCCTCGAAGGTCCAGATCAACGCCCACGGCGGCGGCCACTAACTCGTCCCTCCTCTCGCGCAAGGCATGCCCGGCCCCGACAGGGGCCGGGCTTTTTCGATCCTCCTCAACGACCGCTCCGTTCAAGTCTTGCCGACCTCACGCGCCCTCAGGAACGCGAGGAACCTCAACAGCTCCGCCTCCTCTTCCGAAGTCAGGTCCTCAATACGCAGGAGCAGGCCGCCACCACGTCTTGGCACCTCGTGGCCGCCGGATGCCGCGATAACGTAACCGGCCTTCTCCATCAGCTCCGCGTAGGAAATGGCATAGACCTCGGACAAGCTCCACAGAACGTTGGGCGAAGGCCTGCGGATTCGATCGTGTTCCAGCTGGCTCAGGTACGAGTTCGAAACTCCCTGCCCGGTCGCCCTCTCGACCCCGCGAAGGGTGAGGCGCCTGACTTTCCTGACGTGGAACAGATAACTGCCAAGGGTCTGCTCCTTCATTCGCGACTTTCTTGACGAGAACACTCCCGGAGGGTTCGGACCTCCCGGCTGTCTCAGAACGTGTACTTCACCCTTGCCGCGAGCGTGCGCGGGGGAATGACGTGCGTTCCTCCGAACGTCGAGAGCACGTTGTAAACGCCCTTCTTGTCGAACGCGTTTAAGAGATCGGCCTGAAGACTCAACGGTACGCCGATACCTTGCGAGATCCGCGCCGAGGGAGAAATTCCAGATCGTCCGGGGCTTGATCCGGTTCGGATCGAGGTTCGTGTTCGACGTGAAATTGATGTACGGATATGCAAACGCGTTGTCCGGGTCCTGGAGGATCGTCTGATCGGCGCCCGTCACGAGGCCGGAGTCATACCGAACCACTATCCCCGCCCACACGCCGGATTTCCCGAAGTCGTAGTTGAGGCCGCTCTGGATCTGGAGATTCTCATCATGATCGATGATGAAGGGTCCGCTGTTAATCGCGTCGAGAGCGCTCGGATCGAGGAACAAGGCCCGCCGGCCAGAGGCGGAATGTAGATGGCCCGAGTGTGTCCCACCGATGCGTAGCCGCGGAAACCGTCGACCGGTGCGAGATCCAGCCGAACGTTCCAGCCGTGGAGCTTGCCGTGTTCGAACGCCAGCGGAAAGACAATCCCCGTGTTCTGAAACTGATCCTGATCCCCGGCGAAGTCCGACGTCTCGCCGCCAGAAATCGATATCCAACCGAAGGGAAGAGCCTACCTGTTGCTGAAGGCCGACGTCGTAGGCGTTCTGGCGCTCGGAAGGAACGAACAAGAGACCGTCCCCGAGAGCGCGCGACTGCTGAACGTCGGGTGGGGCAAGCGCGGCGGCCTCCGCCGAGGACGAAAAGAGAATGTTTTCGTACTCCGGTGTTTCGAAAATCCTGTTGTACGAGGCACGAAGAACTGTTTTCGTCGATGGAATGTAATAGGACGATCCCCACCCGCGGCTGAAGCTGCGACTCCGTCAGTGGAAAACTGTTGTGGTCGTAGCGCAGGCCGACCTGAGCCGTGAAGTTCGAGAGGCGAATCGTGTCCTCGACAAATCCCGCGAGGTACGTGATCGTCTTCGACTCGTCGAACTGGAAGAACGTTCCGCCGCGCGTCAGGTCGTACGGGGCGAGGTTCGGGTTGTAGGTGTCGGAGCCTGGGTCGTTGAGCGCCGGATCGGTGAGCCCGAAGGAAAACCGCTCCTGAATCGGGTAGCTCTTGAAGACCGCGCCGAACTTGAGCTCGTTCACGGCTCCGGCCTGGATCGAGAGCGTGGGCTGGACTCCGTAGTTGTCCAGGGACCGCTTCGAGTTCGTGATGACCGATGGATCGTTCGGGGAGCCGCGGTAAGTGAATCGATTGTTTCGGGCGAAGAGAGTGGTGTCGAGCACGGCGCTCGAGCCGAAGACATGCTGCCACCCCGCGTTCGCGTTCCAGTCGTTCGTTTCGACCGTGTTGTCGGTATTCGTGGCTTCCTCTGTGAACGTGTTGGTCACGTCCCGGTTGGTTCTGCCGATCAGGCCCGAGAGCCGGAAGCTGTCGCTGCCCTGGGGCGTCGTGCCGTCGAGACGGAGAAAAGCTCGTTCCGTGTCGCCGTGGTTGTGAAAGTTGTCGAAGTTGACGGGATCGAGGAAGCGGTCGGACTTCGATGCGTCCACAGATCCGAAATAGCCGAACGTCGAAGTGCCTCCTCCGACCGACGCGCCCGCATCGTATGTCTTGAACTGTGCTCCCCCCGCATGAACATCGCCGTGCGGCCCGCCAGTCCCGAGGCCGGATTTGGTCGTCAGGTTGATGACAGCCGCGATCTTCTCGCCGTATTCCGCCGGAACGTTCCCGTAGATGACCTCGGCGGACTGCAGGATTCCGGGATCGATCGAGTTCGAGAACGTCGTCCCGATCTGGTCCGAGATCGGCTGCCCGTCCACGACGTAGCTCTGCTGGCTGTGCGCGCCCTGAAAGTGATAGCGGCCGTTCTCGTCCTGAGAGAAACCGGGAGCCTGAATGATCAGGGATTCCATCCCCCGGGACGGAGAGGCAGCCGGAGCGCGCTGAATCGACGATTTGTCGATGTCGACGTGCGACTGAGAGGAATCCGTCTCGAGGACGGCCGCCGGCTTTTCCGCCTCGACCTTGACGCTCGCCGAGACCGATTCGAGCTTCAGCGCTACCGGCTGCTCCACCGGGGACGTGCTCCGAACGTCGATCGCAAGGTGCTGGGTCGCGAAGCCCTGAACCTCGACGTGCAGCTCGTAGGGATTGAAAGGCACGTTGAAGAAAGAGTATCGGCCGTTGGCATCCGTCACGGCTTGCGCCTTGAACCCGGTGATGTCGTTGCGAAGGATGAGCGGTACGCCGGGCATCGGCTGCCCGTCGGGACCCGTGACGACACCCCGCAGCGTGCCCGCAGAAATGGCTGCGTGAAGAGGAATCGCGAATGACCCGAGAGCGACCGTCAGCGTGAAAACGGTGACTAAAATACGAGTGTTCAAGAGAACTCCTCCATTAATCCGAAATGGGACGATGCGCTCTCGCGGCGTAAAGTGCCGCGAGGCGATCCCGCGTTCGTGGATTTCGCTTCGGTTAGAGGAGGGTGGGAGGACCGCGAGGGAATGACTCGAGACGGAGACCCTCGACGGGAGGCTGATCGCTCGTCTGAAGGACAGCGTTCGTGGTGGCAAGCACGGGACGCAGGGGTGCGTGAAGCTGAAGGCCGACGAGGTGCTGACGCAGGCACGCGAGGCACGGCTCGACCTCGACAATCCGATCCTTGTGCCAGTGTGAAGCGGTTGGCTGGGCGCAGTCGACCTCATGGACCTGCTGGGGCGAGGCCGAGTCGTCCCCATTGAACCCTTCGAGAACGTTCGACGCGTGATGATGAATGGAGGTCCCGAGTGCCAGCTGCGCTGCCAGCAGGAGCAGCGCCGCGGCGGTCTCCAAAAGACGTGAAAACAGTCTCCGTCTCATCGGCGTTCACTATATCCCCTCGAGACATTCCCCGCCTACGGACTGCGAATTTTGCTATGCTAGCGTGCTCATGAACGCATCCGCTCGAACCGGGAAAGCCTTTGCGCTCCTTGCCGCAACCCTTTTCCTGCTCGTCGTGGCTTCGTTCCATTCGGCCGCGGACAACGATCTCGGCCGTATCAATCCGGGGCATCGAGTAGCGCTCTTTTCGAGCGCCTCCCCGGCCGACACCTGCGCGGCCTGCACGCTCGACGGAATCTTGAGTGCGCGGCTCTCGCTGACCGTTCCCGTCGTCCCGCCGCAGGCAGTCGAGATCGTCACCCCGTCCATTCCCTCCGCACCCTTCGTTTCTCCCCGGGCTTCCGTCGAGAGCCGCCCCCCTCCGTCGATCGCCTGACGATTTTCCCCCGCGTCCTATTCGTTCTCGGATCGAGAGGAGGTTGGTTTTGCGATCGGGTTACATCCCGAGATTTTCATGGATTTTTCTGGCGATCTCGTCGGCTACCAGCATCGCCGCCGCACAGGAGGCGGTCCGCCTCACCCGTGCGCAGGCGCTCGCCGAGGCGCTCGCGAAAAATCCGCAGCTCGGGGCGATCCGGGCGCAGGTGGACGAAGCCCGGGCGGGAATCGCGCAGACGACGGCGTTTCCCGACCCGTCGTTCGCCTTCACCTCCGAACAGCAGAAAAGCCTCGGGAACCTGCGGTCGGCCCAGTCCCGCGACGTGGGCGCCAGTTTCACGATTCCCTTCCCCGATAAGTTCCGCCTGAATCGCCGGATCTCCGAGGCGGCCCTGCGGGCGGCGGAGTTCTCACTGACGCAGACCCAGCAGCAGATCGCGTCGGATACCGAAGCCGCCTTCGACGCGGTCCTGGTCGCCGAAGCCCAGCTCGAAAACGACACGGCATCGGAACATCTTTCGGAGGACATCGTCCGGAAGACGCAGGCTCGTTACGACGCCGGCACCGTGGCCCGTCTCGATGTGCTCCAGGCCCGGGTCAACTTCTCCCAGGCGAGGAATCAGACGATCGCCGATGACCGCGCGCTCATGACGGCCCGAGCATCCTTCGCCCGCGCGCTCGGCCTCCCGTCGGGAACCATTGTCGAGCCCGCCGAGAAGCTCGACGTGCCGCCGGCTCCGCCGGACCTCGGCGCGCTGGTCAAGATCGCGGAGGATCATCGTCCGGAACTGGCTTCCGCTGTTGCCCTGCGCGAAGGCGCCCGCTTCGCGGTCACGCTCGCAAAGGAGTTCTGGTTTCCGGACCTGAACATTTCGCTGTTCCGAAACTTCACGGCCGGGGCTCCGGCGGCGTATTCGACGGCCGGGAGCTTCGCCGTTCCGCTTTTCTTCTGGCAACACGAAAAGGGAGACGTTGCCGCCGCCGAAGCGAAACAGGTGGAGCTCGCGGCCGACGAAAGCGTCACCCGGGCGCAGGTGGATCTCGAAGTCCGCACCGCCTACGCGTCCGCCGACACCGCGCGCCGTCAGGCCCTCTGGATCCGCGACGAACTTACTCCCCCAGGCGCGCGAAGAGTACGAGGTGGCGTCGAAGAGCTACGCGCTCGGCGGATCCTCGGCCCTCGATCTCATCAACGCCAAGACGGCCCTGCTCGGCGGCCCAGACCCAGTACGTCCAGGCCCTCGGAGCGGTCAACGACGCGCAGGCGCAGCTCGAGCTGGCGGTCGGCGCCCCTTTGCCTCCCGCCTTCAACCGAAGGAGCTCCTCATGAACCCTGACCCGCTCCGAATTGCGCGCGCCGTCTTGATCGCGACGAGTGCTCTCCTCCTCTGTTCGGCGTGCTCGTCCAAGCGCCAGGACGGTGGCTCTCCCGCGACTTCCAGCGACGCGCCTTCGGGCCTCCGCCTTTCCGCGGACCAACGTCAGAAGGTCACGGTCGCGGAAGTCCGGGCCACGACCTTCCGCCGCACTCTCGAGACGACCGGAACCGTGACCTTCGACCAAAACGCCTCCACTCAGGTGATCGCGGGAATATCGGGCCCGGTTTCCCGCATCCTCGTTCCCCTGGGGGAGAACGTCGCGGCCGGACAGCCGCTGGCGGAGGTGACTTCGCCCGATTTCGCGTCCTCTCTCTCGGGCTACCGAAAGGCGGTCGCGACCGCCGGGAACCTCCGGCGAATCGCCGATCTCGACCAGAAACTCTTCGACGCCGGAGGAATCCCGCGCCGTGACCTTCAACAGGCGGAGACCGATGCGCTGACCGCGGAGGCGGACCGAGACTCAGCGCTTGCCCAACTCCACTCGATCGGGATTCCCGACGCCGCGATTCACACGCTCCAGCAGGGAAAGGCCGTTACGGAAGTCAAGGCGGTCATCCGCGCTCCCATCGCAGGCACGGTCGTCGAAAAGCTCATCTCGCCCGGGCAACTTGTGGCCGCGGGAACGACGCCCTGCTTCACCGTTGCGAATCTCTCGACGGTCTGGATCCTCGCCAACGTTTTCGAGAAGGACATTCCCTTTGTCGACCGAGGAGACCCGGCCGACATATCAACGGGCCTGGGAACCACGCTTCCGGGCCGGGTCGACTACATTTCGGCCCTCGTGGATCCCTCGACTCGAGCGATCTCCGTCCGCATCGTCGCGCAGAATCCGCGAGGAGCTCTTCGGAAGGATCTGTACGTCAGCGTCGCAATTCACTCGAGCCGCGACATCCGCGGACTCCTCGTGCCGGCTTCGTCCATCCTTCGGAACGACGAAAACCTGCCGTTTGTTTTCGCCGAGCAGCCTGACGGTTCGTTCGGGCGCCGACGGGTCGAAATTGCGAACCGAATCGGCGATGCCTACCAGATTGCCTCGGGCCTGCGCGAGGGCGAACGAATCATCGTGGAGGGCGGACTGTTTCTCCAGTTTGCCGAGAGCCAGTGAGCGAATCCTCTCACCCGCCGCCCGGGGACCGAGCCCAGAAAGGGCTCGGTGATCAACCGGGTCGTTTCTTCGGCCCTGCGGCAGCCCTTCCTGGTAGTCCTCCTCGCGGTCATGCTCGTCGGAGCAGGCATCTGGTCCTTCTCGCGGCTTCCGGTCGACGCCTACCCCGACCTTTCGCCGCCGATGGTCGAGATCGTCACACAGTGGCCGGGCAAGGCCGCCGAAGAGGTCGAGCGGCTCATCACGGTTCCGGTCGAGGTGGAGATGAACGGGATACCTCGGATGACGGCCATTCGCTCCATCTCGCTCTACGGCCTCTCCGACGTCCGGCTCACGTTCGAGGACCGCACCGACAGCTATTTTGCCCGCCAGCGGGTGTTCGAACGAATCCCGGATCTCGCGCTGCCGGACGGAGTGGCTCCTTCCGTCGCTCCGCTCTTCTCCCCTTCCGGACTCATCTATCGGTACGTGCTCGACAGTCCGGACCGCTCTCCGATGGAGCTCAAGACGATCGAAGACTGGATCGTCGAACGCCAATTCAAATCGGTACCCGGCGTGGCGGACGATTCCGGGTTCGGTGGCCAGACGATGCAGTACCAGGTGGTACTGGACCCAGCGAAAATCGCCGGCGCCGGCCTCTCCGTTCCCGCGGTCGTCGCGGCCCTCGCCGCGAATAATGGGAACGCCGGAGGCGGGTTTTACTCGCAGGGCGGCCAGTTCTATTACGTCCGCGGCCTCGGCCGACTTCAGACACCGGACGACATCGGCGACGTCGTGCTCACGGTTCACAACGGCGTGCCCGTGCTCGTCAAGGACGTCGCGCGCGTGGAGATCGGCCACGCGCCAAGGCTCGGCGAGTTCGGCTACGAGAAACGTGACGACGCCGTCGAAGGCGTGATGCTGATGCGCAAGGGGGAACAGGCGCAGGTCGTCTTGCGATCCATTGAAGAGAAAACCAAAGAACTCAACCGCTCGATTCTTCCGAAAGACGTGAAAATCCATCCCTACTACGACAGAAGCGACCTGATCGCGCTCACGACGCGAACGGTCGAGGACAACCTGCTTCGGGGAATGGTTCTCGTCGTGATCATCCTGATCTTTTTTCTGTACGACATCCGCACGGGGATGGTCGTCGCGATCACCATCCCGCTCGCGCTGCTTTTTTGCTTTCATCTGCCTCGACTTGCAGCACGTCCCCGCGAACCTCCTCTCGATCGGGGCGATCGACTTTGGAATCCTCGTCGATGGAGCGGTCGTGATGGTGGAGAACATCTACCGGCAGGTCGCACTTCGCGGGAACGCTCCATTTCGAATCCGTGAAGTGATCGCGGACGCGGCGGCGGAAGTGGACCGCCCCATCTTCTACGCCGTCGCGGTGATCGTCGCCGGCTTCCTTCCGATCTACGTGTTGTCCGGACCATCGGGGTTGCTCTTCAAGCCGATGGCAGACACGATGATTTTCGCTTTGCTCGGCGCCCTGGTGCTGACCCTCACGCTGATTCCCGTTCTCTGCTCCTGGGCGCTTCGCAAAGGCGTTCGCGAGCGCCAGAATCGCCCGTTCGAATGGGTCAAAGGCATGTATGCCCGGGGACTCGACGGGTGTCTCGCCCATCCCTGGGCGACGACGGGGTTATCGGCCGCGATCCTCGGGAGTCTCCCTTCTGTCTGATTCCCGCGATCGGAGCCGAGTTCATGCCCCACCTCGACGAAGGGGCGATCTGGGTCCGCGCGACCATGCCCTACACGATCTCCTTCGAAGAGGCGGCCAAGGTCTCGCCTCAGGTCCGCGACATCCTTCGCTCGTTCCCTCAGGTCACCGTGGTCGCATCCGAGCTCGGCCGGCCGGACGACGGCACCGATCCGACCGGGTTTCTTCAACGACGAGTTCTACGTCGGCTTGAAGCCTTATCGTGAATGGACGGGGCCCTACCGGACGAAACAGCAGTTGATCGCGGCAATCGACAAGAAGCTGAAGGTTTTCCCGGGAATCATCTTCAACTATACGCAACCCGCCGAGGACGCCGTCGACGAGGCGGAGACCGGACTGAAGAGCGCGCTCGCAGTGAAGGTCTTCGGCCCCGATCTCTCCACTCTGGAATCGAAAGGGAAAGAGATCAAACGGGTGTTGGAGGGCGTCCACGGTATCGGCGGGCTCAGCCTCGTGCAGGAGCTCGGCCAGCCCAGCCTGACCGTGACGATCGATCGCGGCCAAATCGCCCGCTACGGCGTGAACGTCGCCGACGTCAACGGCCTGATCGAGGCCGCAGTCGGCGGAACGGTGGCCACGCAGGTCGTTCAGGGGGAAGAGCTGTTCGACCTGGTGGTCCGCCTCGAGCCGAGGTTCCGGGAGAGCGCCGACGAGATCGGAAACATCCTGGTCGCGACACCGGGCGGTGCGCAGATCCCGCTCAAAGAGCTCGCGGACATCCGGATCGTCAACGGCGCCTCGTTCATCTATCGCGAGGACAACTCGCGCTACATCGGAGTCCAGTATTCCGTCGCCGGCCGGGACCTCGCCGGAGCGGTCGAGGATGCTCAACGACAGATCGCGGCGAAGGTCAGGCTGCCCGAAGGCTACCGGATCGTCTGGGGGGGTGAATACAAGGAATACACCTCGTCGCGACGACAACTCAGGTTCGTCCTCCCGCTGACGCTGTTCCTCATCTTTCTGCTCCTTTTCGCCCTGTACAGCAACTTCAAGTTCCCCGTGATCACGGTGTCGCGGTCATCCTGTCCTCGCCGGTCGGCGGGCTCGTCGGCCCTATGGATCACCGGAACGCCGTTCTCCGTCTCCTCCGGAATCGGGTTTCTCGCGCTCTTCGGGGTCTCGGTGCAGACCGCCGTCATCTACATCTCGTATGCGAACGAGCTGCGGCGCGATTCCGGGCTGGGTATTCGCGAAGCAACGAGGGAGGCGGCGCTCCTCCGGCTGCGGCCGATCATGATGACGGCCCTCGTGGCGGCCTTCGGATTGCTTCCGGCCGCTCTTTCAACAGGCATCGGCTCCGACTCCCAGCGACCGTTTGCCCTCGTCATTGTCGGCGGTCTCTTTTCCCGGCTTCTGATCAGCGTCTTCCTGATGCCCGCCCTCTATTCGATCGTCGCCCGGCCGGGAGACCGGCTCGAGGTCTGAGCGCGCCCGTCAGGCGGACGGATCCGGCGCGCCGTCTCTCCGGGTCGCGTGCATCTGGCGAAGGCGCGTCCGCAGGGTGAGGACCTGCACCTGCAGCAGGCGGCCCCTTTCCCCGGAAGCGCGCTTCTGGGACTCCTTCGCCCGCGCGAGTCTTCCCGCGATGCGTGAAAAGGCGCGCCTCTCGCGCGATCCCGAAAGCCACGACCGTCGAAAGCGCTTCCACCCTCGCAGCGCCTCGAAATCTCCGCTCGAAAGGATGCCGAGCGCGACCTCCGACTGCAGCTCCGAGGCGATCCGACGGCGCCAGCGGAGCTCGCGAAGGCCCATCAGCGCGACGACGGCCGCGATCCCGGCCCCGATCCCGAGGTACACGCCGTTCACGGCGCGGCCTTCGCGAAATACGCGCGTGTCGCGTCGATGTCCCTTCGGATCTGGGCCGTCAGCTCCAGCATGGACGCGAATCGCCGCTCCTCGCGAACGCGGTCGTGAAAGAAGAGCCGGATCCTTTCCCCGTAGACGTCCGAGGAGAAGTCCAGAACGTAGGACTCGATCGTCGTCTCGTAATCCTCGTAGACCGTTGGACGGCGGCCGATGTTCGTGACGCAATCGAACTCTCTGCCGAACGACTTGAAGAACACACGCGAAAAGTAGACGCCGTCCGCCGGGTAGAGCTCGTTTTCCGGCTTGAGGTTGATCGTCGGAAAACCGATCTTGCGCCCCATCCGGTCCCCGCGGGCGATCAGCCCGTCGAGCACGTGGGGCCTGCCGAGCATCGAGTTCGCGTCGGCGATGTCTCCCTCCAGAATCGCCTCGCGGATGCGGGTCGACGAAACCGGCGCGTCCGCGCGCAGGACCTCCGGCACCCCCTCGGCCGCAAACCCCAGCGAGGGCCCCATCGTCTGCAGGAGCTCCAGGTTTCCGCGCTTCCCCCGCCCGAACGCGAAGTGGGCCCCGAGGAGGATCTCCGACGTGCCGAGGCGTCCCGCCAGGAACTCCTTCACGAATATCTCCGGCTCCGTCAGCGAGAAATCGCGCGTGAACGGAATCACGAGAAGAGCGTCGATGCCGAGGGACTCGAGGGATTCCTCCTTTTGTGCGAGCGTCTGGATCATCTTCGGCGCGAGCTCCGGATGAAGCACTTTCAACGGATGCGGCTCGAACGTGATCGCGACGGCGGGCCGTCCCTGCTCCCGGGCGCGGTGAACGACGCTGGCAACGATTTTCTGATGGCCGAGATGCACGCCGTCGAAATTTCCGATCGTCGTGACGGCGCCGCGGGGTAGATCGGTCGAGTCGAGCGCGTCGCGGAAGACCTGCATCAGGAGGTTAGCGAGAACTCATTCTGCCGCAGGGAATTCGCCGGCGCGCCCCACCACTTTCGCGACCAGATCGTACGTGTGCGCTTCGGTGACTCTGGCCATCACGAAGTCCCCCGGGCGAACCGGGAAATCCGCCAGCTCGTTGATCAGAACCCGGCCGTCGATTTCCGGCGCCATTGCGCTCGTGCGCCCCTCGAGAAGATGCTCGGTCTCCCGGCATTCTCCCTCCACGAGCACTTCGATCGTTTTCCCCTTCATTGCCCGGGATTTCTTCCGCGCGATCGGCTGCTGGAGCGACAGGAGAAAATCCCGGCGTTCCTCCTTCACTTCGGCGGCCACCGGGTCGCCGAGCGGCTCGGCGCCCGACGACGGCTCGGGTGAATACATGAAAGCGCCCAGGTTGTCGAATTCCGCTTCCCGGACGAACTCGCAGAGCTCCCGGAAATGCGCGTCGGTCTCGCCCGGAAACCCCACGATGAAGGTCGTGCGAATCGCGATCCCCGGCACCCGGAGTCGCATCTTTTCGATCATCGCGAGGTAGCTCTTCGGATCGCCGCCGCGGCGCATCTTCGAGAGAATCTCGCGAGAGACGTGCTGCAGCGGAATATCGACGTAGGGCACGAATCGCGGCTCCCTCGCCATCAACTCGAGAACCGAATCGTCGAGGGTTTTCGGATACGCGTACAGGAAGCGAAGCCAGTGGATCGATGTCCGCTCGAGCAGCCCCGCGACGAGCTTCGCGAGGCCGTCGCGACCCATCCCGAGGTCCTCGCCGTAACGCGTCGTGTCCTGGGCGATCAGGCAGAGCTCTCGAACGCCTTTCGACTCCAGCCATCTCGCCTCTTCGGCGAGCGAATCGATCGTCCGGCTCCTCTGGAGACCGCGCATCTGGGGAATGACGCAGAACGTGCACGGGTTGTTGCACCCCTCGGCGACCTTCAGGAACGAATATCCCCGGCCGTTCGTCAGGACGCGCGGCGAGAGCTCGTCGTAAACGCGTGTCGCGAGCGGCTTCGGCGAGAAGCGCGGCAGCGAGGGCAGGCCGCCCACCGCGGCAGGAGCGTTCTCCAGCTCGTCGAGACCCAGGAACGAGTCGACTTCGGGGATCTCGGCCGCCAGCTCGGCCCCGTACTTCTGTACCATGCAGCCCGCGACGACGATCCGGTCGATCTCGCCGCGCTTTTTCCTCTCGACCTGCTCGAGAATCGCCCCGATCGACTCCTCTTTCGCCTTGTCGATGAAACCGCAGGTGTTCACGAGCACGACGCGCGCATCGCCGTCCGGCACGATCCGGTGGCCCGCCCGGTCCAGGTGTCCAAGCATGATCTCCGTGTCGACGAGGTTCTTCGGGCAGCCGAGAGACACGACACCGACCGTGGGAAGAGCCGGCTTGCTCAGGGGTAAATCCTGTTCAGGGTGCGCGGGTAAGGAATCGCCTCGCGCAGGTGATGGATGCCGCAAATCCACGCGACCGTGCGCTCGACTCCCATCCCGAACCCCGAATGCGGAAACGTCCCGTATTTCCGAACGTCGAGGTACCACTGGTAGGCCTCGACCGGAAGGTTGTTCTCCTGGATACGGCGCAACAGCAGATCGTGGTCGTGGATGCGCTGCGACCCGCCGATGATCTCGCCGTACCCTTCCGGGGCGATCATGTCGAGGCCGAGAACCACCTCCGGATCGAGGGGATCGGGCTGCATGTAGAACGACTTGATCGCCGCGGGGTACCGCGTGATCATCACGGGCCGGTCGAATTCCTTCGAAATCTCCGTCTCTTCGTCGCCGCCGAGGTCGTCGCCGAACTTGACGGGCAACCCGCGGGCCGCCAGTTTGTCGACCGCCTCGCGGTACGTGATCCGGGGAAACGGCGTTGTCGCCTTCTCGAGGCCCGAAGTGTCGCGTTCCAGGCGCTTCAGATCCTCCTTGCAGCGGTCCAGCGCCCGGGCCACGAGGTAGGAGACGAAGTCCTCCGCGAGCTTCTCGAGACCGGGAAGCTCCAGGAACGCAACCTCCGGCTCGACCATCCAGAACTCCGTGAGGTGGCGGCGCGTCTTCGACTTTTCGGCGCGAAAGGTCGGGCCGAAACAGTAAACCTTTCCAAAAGCGGCCGCAGCGGGCTCCAGGTAGAGCTGGCCGGACTGGGAGAGATAGGCCTTTTCGCCGAAATAGTCGGTCTCGAAAAGCGTCGAGGTCCCCTCGCACGCCGCGGGAGTCAGGATCGGCGAGTCGATCAGCGTGAACTCGCGCTCGTAGAAGAAGTCTCGGATCGCCTGGGAGACTTCCGAACGCACCCGCAAAACCGCGTGCTGGCGCGAAGAGCGCATCCAGAGGTGGCGCTGCGAGAGGAGGAAGTCGATCCCGTGCTCTTTCGGCGTGATCGGGTACTCGGGAGAGTCTCCGAGGATCTGGAGGTCCGTCACCGTGAGCTCGTATCCGCCGGGCGCCCTCGCGTCCTCCCGCACCCGGCCGCGAACAACGAGAGAGGTTTCCTGGGCCGCCCGCTCGGCCTCCTCCCAGACGGAGGCCTGGACTTCGGTTTTCGCGACGACGCACTGACAATAGCCGGACCCGTCACGGACGATCAGGAACTGGATCTTGCCGGAAGACCGCCGGTTGTACAGCCAGCCCGCGAGCACGGCGTCGCCCCCCGATCGCGAACCCAGTTTCGAGATCGGCGTCGCATCGTCCGGAGAGATCCGCGGTTTCTCCATAAAGCCCCGCATTATACTGTTTACCGCATGGAGCTCACCTGGCAAAACCAGCTCCCTGAGAACGCCTACGAGGACTTCTTTTCCCGCCTCCGAAAAAAGGAGAATCACCGGCTCCTGGACCTCTCGGCCGGCTACGACCTGGTGACATTTTTCGCGGGCAAGGGGTTTTCTCCCTGCTCGCTCGACACCCGGAAGGAGGTCCTCGATGCCGCCAAGAACAATCGCCGCGTCGCGATCGAGCAGGCAGCGGCCTCGTTCGAGGGCATCCTCTGCCTGGGAACCTACGACTACCTGCCGCGCGAGGCGGCCCCGAGCTTCACTGCCGAGATCGAGAGGATCCTCGTCCCCACCGGGATCGCGTTCGTCTCGTTCGCGCCCGTCTGGGCGACGCAATCCCTGCACAGCAGCCCTCTTCGGACGTTCTTCGACCGCCGGGCGACGGCATACCGATGGGACCACGGCCGGTTCGGCACGTTCGTCGTCTACCAGAACCGGGAGATCGAGCACCTCTTCCGAAAGTTCAAGATCGCCTCGCTCGTCACGCAGACGAACGGAGCCCGGCGTCTCATCGCGATGAAAAAGGGGCTCGGATGAAATGGCTCTCCGCTCTCCGGCCCCGGCGCGCGCCCGCCCCCCCGGGGCAGCGATCGAACACGTACAAGATCATCTGGGATCACTATGCGCGGCATGACGCGAAGGACTGGATCTTCACGAACGCGACCGACGAGTCTTTTGAATCGTCGGGTCGGGCGGACGCGGACCGAATCGGCCGTTTCGTCTCGAGCGATTCCGTCGTTCTGAACATCGGCTGCGGAATCGGCCGCGTCGAGAAGTACCTCGCGCCGAAAGTCCAGGAGCTGCACGCCGTCGACATCAGCGGGGAGATGATCGCGCTCGCGAGACAGCGTCTCGAAGGTCTGTCGAATGTCCGGCTCCGGGAAGTCGCTCTCGACGAATACCTTTCCTCGTATGCGGACGAGACTTTCGACCTCGTCTTTTCTCTTCTCGTCCTCCAGCACATGGAAAGAGAGCACGCGTACACATATCTCCAACATGCGCACCGCGTGCTGAAGCCGGGCGCCCTCCTGTTCGTGCAGTTCCCGAATTTCCTCTCGCCCGAATACACGGAAGCCTTCCTTGAGCCGGTCCGTCAGCGCCACCTGAGCGCGAGCCGCGTCCGTGCCTACACCGTCGACGAAGTGCGTCACCTGATGTCGATGCTCGGTTTCGAGGTCCGCGACCTCACGCTCGAAGCGGGTCGGGAGGGGAACGCGGAAATCTACGTGACGGGAATTCGAGCTTGATCGGCCGCCGCCGGACCCTGACTGCGCCGGCGGCGGCAATCTTCTTCCTCGTCCTCACGGCGGCGATGACGTGGCCTCTCGCAACCGACCTCACGCATCTCCTTCCGGACAACGGAGATCCTTATCTCACGACATGGATCCTTCACTGGGACTGGATACAAATGTTTCGCGATCCGGTCCACCTCTTCGACGCCGGCATCTTTTTTCCCTGCCGATTGGCGCTGGCGTTCTCCGAGAACCTCGTCGGAGTCGCGGTTTTCGGGTTCCCCCTTTACGCCTCCGGGGTCCATCCCGTGGCCGTCTACAACGTCGTGTTCCTCGGCGGGATGGCCCTGTCCGGGTTCGGTTGCTGGGCGCTGGCGCGCGAACTGATCGGCGAAGCGGGACCTGCCCTGGCCGCGGGCATCTTCTACGAGTTCGTTCCCTTTCGGTTCGACCAGGTCTCCCATCTCCAGATGCAATGGGGGGGGTTCTTGCCTCTCTTTCTCCTCTTTCTAATTCGGTATTTTCAGAGGGGACGGGTGAAGGACCTCGTTGCTTTCGCGCTGTTCTTTTCCTGGAACGCGCTCGCGTGCGTTCACTACGGGGTCTTCGGTGCAATGGCGCTCGCACTCTTCCTGATTTTCTCGCGCAGCATCGCCGACGCCCCGCCCGGCCCGCGCCGGTACATTGGACTGGGCATCGCGCTGCTCGCCAGCGCCATCGTCATCGCTCCGTTCTATCTTCCGTATGCGGCCGCCGCGAAGATCTACCAGTTTCAGCGCTCGATCAACGAGATGAAGTTCTTCAGCGCCGAACCGAAGAACTTCCTGAGCGCCGGCTCGCACAACAAACTCTACGCGGCGATCACCGCTCGATTCCAGGGACCCGAGCGGCAGATGTTTCCGGGATTGATCGGCCCGATTCTGGCCTTGTTCGCCGGGATCGGGCTCGGAGGCCGAAAGGATGACCTGCCGCTCTCGGAACGACCCCGATCCGGGGCGCGAGAGACCTTCTTGCGGGTGCTCGACTCGTCGTTGGCGGTTCTTCTCCTGCTCCGCGTGGTCCTCGCCGTCACCGGAGGAATCCGGATCGGCCGCCTGCTCCGAATTCACGAAACCCACCGGCTCTCGATGATGCTTTTTCTCCTTCTCCTCACCCGGTTAGCGCTCGCGTTCCCGCGCCGTTGGAAGTCCGCGAACCTCGCCGAGTTCCTTCGCCGACACGATGGTCCTCCCTGGCTCCCTTGGGCCGCGGGGATGACGGCCCTCGGCGTCGGGGTCGCGCTCGGCGTCCACACTTTCTTCTATCGCGCGCTCCTTGACGCGTTTCCCTTCGTACTGAAATCCATTCGAGCACCGTCCCGGGGCATCGTGCTCTGTCACGTGGGGATCGCCGTGTTGGCCGCTCGGGGACTCGCCCTCGGGATGTCGCGCCTGGGCAAGTTCGCCCGGCCTGCGGCGACGGCCTGCATCCTCGCCCTGCTCTGCTTCGAGCTGAGGGCCGCACCGCTCGACTGGCGACGCTACGATACGTCGCCGACCGCGACCGATCGCTGGCTGGCAGGCCAGAAATTCGCGGGCGGGCTCCTCGAGCTTCCGATCTCCACGGAGAACGACACGGGATACCTGTTCCACACGATGTTCCACGGACACCCGATCCTCAACGGCTCAAGCGGCTTCTTTCCGAAGAGCTACCTGGACCTGAAAGCGGCGTTCGATGCCCGGCCCATCGCGCCTGAAGCCTTCGATCGGGCGCGTTCGTCGCTCGCCCGAGTCGTCGTCTATCACGCCGGGCTCGCTACCGCCGAGGAGATCCCTCCCCTCGCGAGCTTCCTCCAGTCGGAAGTCCGTTCGGGACATCTGCGCGTCCTTGCGCAATTCGCAGGAAAGGAAGCGCGCGACCTGGCGTTTGAACTGACCGAACCCGTGGACGGCGCTCGCGGCGCCCCTCTGTCCGCGCAGCCCGACGCCCGGGAGCGATTCGAAAACTATCTCCGTGCCCCGGATGTCCCTGCGGTTCCGCCGTACGGCTGGTTCGACGGACCCGGGAACGGCGAGGTCTGCGCCGGCGGCGAAATCCGGGGCTCGGGCTGGGCGGCTGCCGAGGGCGGCATCGCAAGCGTCGACATTCTGCTCGACGATATTCCGGTCGGACGGGCGACCTACGGATTCCCGAGACCCGACGTGCTGGCCGCGAAACCGCGCGTTCCCTGCGCAGGCTCCTGCGGCTACCGATACCGCATCGCCCATGTTCCCCGCGGGCGTCACGTGCTGACGACGAGATTTCTCGGCCGAAACGGAAAATCGATCGACCTGCCTTCCGTCGAGATCTGGGTGCTTCGGTCCGACGCCGCGAATAAATGACCGCCGCGAGAACGAAATGGGCGGCCTGGATCGCCTTCTTCCTTCCGCTCGTCGTCTACATCGCGCCGCACCGCTACAACCCAAGCGGCGACACCGCCCCCGCCGAGTTGCTGCCGGTCTCGATCCTCCGAGAGCACAACCTGGATTTCGACGAATTCGTGGACCACTCTCAGGAGCTCCCGTACTACTTCACGCTCGTCAAGGGACACGCCGTTTCCAGTTACCCAATTCTTCCCGGCATCCTCAACGTCCCAATCTTTGCGGCCGCAGACGCCGCCGGCGTGGACATCGTCGCCCGCAGACATCGCCTGTCGCTCCTCACCGCCGCCTGGATCACCTCCCTTTCAACGTTGTTTCTCTTTCTGGCGCTCCGGGAGGTTCTCGCGGAGGACCGGGCGGCCCTTGGATTCGCTCTCGCCTACGCGCTCGGAACCACCGCGTGGTCGATTGGCGGAATTACGCTGTTCCAGCACGGGGCGTCGCTGCTGTTTCTCTCGTTTTCGTTCTTTGCCCTGATTCGCAAGCGGGACGCCATGGTCCCATGGGCGGGTCTCGCCCTGGGCCTCGCGGTGGCCGACCGGCCCACGAACATCGTCTTCGCGCTTCCCCTGGCGGTCTTCGTGGCGATCCATCGGCGACGCCGGTTCCCGTGGTTTGCTCTTCTGGCGGGCGTACCCGCCGCGTTGGTCGGCGCTTATTCGCTTCGCTACTGGGGAACCCTTCGCACGTTCGGCCAACAGCAGGGCGGGTGGGGTTTCACGGGCAACCCGCTCCAGACGCTCCCCGGCCTTCTGATCAGTCCCGCTCGCGGGCTACTCCTCTTCAGCCCTTTCCTGGCCGTCGGACTCGCCTACGGCGCGAAGATCCTCTTTCGACGGCAGGAAGAGCCCGTCTACCGGTGGCTCTTCGCGTGCGTCGTCTCCCTTCTGCTGCTGTATTCCTGGTGGGGCACGTGGTGGGGCGGAAACTGCTATGGGTATCGCCTCATCACCGAGGCGGCGCCGGCGCTCGTCCTGCTCTCGGCCCTCGGCTGGCAGCGCTGGCTCGAGCCGTCGAAGTTCCTGCGGCTCGCCTTCCTCGCCCTCGTGGCTTTCTCCGTCTATGCCGAGAGCCTCGCGGTCTGGGCTTATCCGGTCGAGTTCGAAGAAAACATCGATCGGGAGCCCGCCCGCCTGTGGGACCTGAGGGCCAGCCCGATTACGATCGGAAGCGCGCACCTGGCAAGGCGACTCGGCATCGATGCGTCAGTACCTCGCGTGCAGCACACATCTCCCCCCGCCCCTCCGGCAACTCGGGTCCGCGCGTACAGCGTGTGGTGGTCACCCTGGAAAAACGACGACGCGATTCCGGGTTGGTATGACAGCCCGTTACCGAGGTCCGTCGTCCACGGACCCCTCGTTGTCGATGGGTGGGCCCGAGCGGAGAGTGGAAACGTTGACGTGCGCGTCATTCTCGATGACGGCGAACGGGTTGCGACCCCGGAACGGTATCCCAGGCCCGATGCCGGACGAGCGAATCCACGGCTCGGGGATTGCAGTACGGCGGGCTTCCGAACGACATTCGCGCCGCCCAGGAAAGCCGGCCTTCACACCATCGATATCGAATTCCGATCGCCGGAAGGGCGAGCACGTCGCCTTCCGACGCTTAGGGTGATCTGGGGGCCTTGATTCCATCCGGTTCTCACGAACAACGGTGACAGGTTCGAAACCGGCCGTGAACGTTTCGGCTGGAAAGCATATTCTTGCCGAACGTTTCAAGGGACAGAACGAAAGGAAATTCGTGTTGCCAGAGGCCGACACAGGGACGCAGGGGTGAAATGACCCGCCGGTTCGAACTCTCAGGGGCCCTTCGTTTCGACTGGGAGTCCGGGCGATGACCGCGAAGGAGATCTCCCGACTCCTCGCGTTCGCCTCCGTCTGGGCGGCCGGGCTCTTCCTGCTCGCATTCACGGCGATCCGAACCCTGCCCGACGTCAACGGTTTCGGCCGGCTGTGGGCCGGAAAGCCGGTCGAGATCTCGTCGCGCTATCCCCTCGCCCGATGGGATTCCTTCTGGTACGCCGGCATCGTGAAAAACGGTTACGAGGGCCGAGACGACGGCAACCTGCACAACGTCGTGTTCTATCCCCTGTACCCGCTGATCGTCGGCGCCGTCTCGGCGGCCTTCCATTGCGATCCCTTCGCGGCGGGTTCCGCCGTCTCGCTCGCGGCGCTCCTGGCTGCCGTCGTTCTCCTGGGTTCCCTCGCCCGGGAGGAGGGATTCGACGCGGACGCCACGGCGCGAGCCCTGCTCTGGTTTCCCACGGCATTTTTCTTCGCTTCCGTTTATACGGAGTCCCTCTTTCTCCTCGTCACGGTCGCTTCCCTCCTGGCCGCCCGCCGGCGCCGGTACGTGATGGCCGCCCTGTGCGGCCTCCTCGCCGGGCTCTGCCGGCCCACCGGGTTCCTGCTGGCGATCCCGATCGCGTGGCCCCTTCTCGAGAAGCGGCCCCTTCGGCTCGACCGGCGCAGCGTTGCGATTCTCTTCGCCGCGCTCTCTCCACTTCTCGGCCTCGGGGCTTTTCTCGTTTTCGTTCGACTCCGCCTCGGCGACGCGATGCTCCCGTTCGAGATCCAGAAGTCGGGATGGCACCACCATCTCTCCTGGCCGTGGCGGCCGATCCTCCGGGGATGGTTCTGGGCTCCCCGCCTTCGATTTCAGGTCGCCGCGACCCTGGCCTTCTTCGCGCTCGCCGCGCTTCTCTGGAAACGCCACAAGGGGTACTCGCTCTATGTCGCCGGGACGCTCCTGCTGGCCTGCACGTCCGGCACGGTCATGAGCGTGCCGCGCTTCGTTCTCGACCTCTTTCCCGCGTTTTTCCTGCTCGGAGAGCTCCTACGGAGGTCCCGCTTCGCCGAGTCCGTTTACGCGACCGCCGGGATTCTCGGGCTGGCGTATTGCACTTGCCGGTTCGTGGCCGGGCTGTGGATCGCGTGAGAGCCATCCGATGAGCCGCCCGACCCTTCTCTCGATCCTCGTGCTCGCGGCGGTCTGGGCCGCGGCCCTGTATCTGCTCGCCGATTTCGCTCCAACGACCTTTTCCGGCCGGCCCCCGATCCGGCAGCCGTCGACCGCATTTGCCCGCTGGGATTCTCCCTGGTATGCGCGAATCGCGACGAGCGGTTACGAGGGCAGCTCGGACGGCCGGATGCACGACATCGCGTTTTTCCCGCTCTACCCTCTCGCGATCGCCGCGCTGTCCCGGTCGACCGGGCTCGCTCCCCTGCTCGCAGGCCAGATCGTCTCCCTGGCCGCGCTTGTCGGCGCCCTGGTTGTCCTGGCCCTTCTGGCTCGCGAGGAAGGATTCGACGAGCTCGCCACGGTTCGGGCGCTTCTCGCGTTCCCCACGGCGTTCTTCTTCCTCGCCGTTTACACCGAGGCTCTCTACCTCTTCGTGTCGGTGGCCTGCCTGCTCGCTGTCCGGCGCCGGAAATATGCGATTGCCGCACTGGCCGGATTCCTCGCCGGGATCTGCCGGCCGAACGGGTTTCTCCTGACCGTTCCCGTCGCCTGGGCGCTCTTCGAAGAGCGTTCTCCGTCTCCGGATCGCTCTCGCGCGGGGCCGTGGCTCGCGGCTGCGGCTCCGAGTGTCGGCCTTGCGGCCTTCCTTGCCTACAGCTGGGCGAAGCTGGGCGATCCCCTGCTTCCCGTCTCGATCCAGCGGAGCGGCTGGCACCATTCCCTCACATGGCCGTGGCGAACGCTGATCGGAGGCTGGTTCTGGAAGCCGCATCTCCGATTCGAAGTCATCCTGGTGCTGTTATTTTTCGCCGCAGCGGCGTTCTTGTGGAAGCGTTTCAAGGGATATTCGGCGTATTTAACCCTCGCGCTCCTCATGCTCTGTCTGTCCGGCCAGCTCTTCAGCGCCTCGCGGTACGTCCTCGTGCTCTTTCCCGCGTTCTTCTTGCTCGGAGATCTCTTCCGGAGGTTTCCCTGGGTCGAGTGGGCTTACGCGACCTGCTCCCTGCTCGGCCTCGGGTACCTCACGATCCGGTTCGCGCTCGGGTTCTGGGTCGCCTAGCTCCCGAACACGACACGCGCCGAGGGTTAGCCGCGGCGGCGGCGGGCCAGCACTGCATTGAGGATTTGCTGCACCTGATAGAGCCGCTGGAGCTTCCGGTTGCGCTTCTGAACGGCTTCGATGTCGTTGGGCGGCGCGGCCGTGCCCCGGACCTCGCGGGTGAACTTCTCGAGCTCCGCGGAGAAGCCCTGGAGGTCGGCGACCTGAAATTTTTTGAAAGTGTGCTCCGACACGATGATGTATCCCTCGGCGACATCCTTGACCATCGCCATCGCGGACCCGCCGACGAAAACGCTCATCCCGGAATCTTAACCGACCCCCGAAGGCCGCGCGGCCCCATGCTAAACTTCTGCAAAGTAAATTCGTACAAGAGGATGGAGGGATTGTCCTGATGCTCGCATGCGGCCTCATTCCCCTCGGCCTGGCCCTGGTCCTGGTCTTCTGGGTGATCGGGAAGTACAACGGCCTCGTCACCCTAAGAAACCAGGTCGCCAACGCCTGGAAGCAGATCGACATCCAGCTCAAGCGTCGATACGACCTCATCCCGAACCTCGTTTCCGCCGTCAAGGGGGAGATGAAGTTCGAGCAGGACACCCTGGAGAAAGTGATCGCGGCGCGGAACCAGGCGGTCGCGGCATCGCAGAACCCGGGCGTCGGGGTCGCCGCCCAGGCCCAGTCGGAAAATGCGCTCTCGGCCACCCTCTCCCGCTTCATCGGCCTGGTCGAGAACTACCCGAACCTCAAGGCGAACGAACAGGTCCGAGCCCTCATGGAGGAGCTGACCTCGACTGAGAACAAGATCGGGTTCGCCCGCCAGTTCTACAACGACCTCGCGACGAACTACAACATCTCTCAGCAGGTCTTCCCGGCGAGCTTCATCGCGAGCACGTTCCACTTCACCCCGGTCGAACTGTTCCAGATTCCCGAGGGAGAAGCGGCGCAGCGGGAAGTCCCGAAGGTCGATCTCAACCTGGGATCGTGATCTCCAAGACCCTTTACGACCGCCAGAAGGAGAACCGGTCCAGGACGTTCGTCCTGATCGGCTTCTTCATCGTCTTCCTCGGATTCCTGGGCGCCGGCCTCGATTTCGCGTTCGTCGGCCGCCAGACCGGCCTCCCCATCGCCACGCTCGGCGCGATCGCGATCGGCGCGTTCTCCGCCTACTGGAGCCTCCACGGCGGAGACCAGGCGATTCTCGCGTCCACCCGCGCGCGGCCCCTCGACCCCTCGAATGGCCCGGAGAAAGCCTTCGACGACGTTCTGGAGGAGATGTCGATCGCGTCCGGGATGCCGAAGCCGAAAGGCTACGTGATTCCCGATCCCGATCCCAACGCGTTTGCGACCGGCGCCGACCCGGAGCACGCTTCGATCGCGGTGACGGAGGGTCTCCTCGCGCTCATGAACCGGGAAGAGCTTCAGGGCGTCGTCTCCCACGAAATGTCCCACGTCAAGGACTACGACACCCGCTACATGACCGTTCTCGCCGCGCTGGCCGGGGCGGTCCTGCTCCTGTCCGCATGGAGCCGCAGCGCCCTGTGGTGGGGCGGCGGACGGCGGCGCAGCGACGACCGCGAAGGCGGAGGGGGCGGTATCCTCGTGTTGCTCGTGTGGATCGTCGCGGCCGTCCTCGCGCCCCTGATCGCGCAACTCGTCACGCTCGCCGTCTCGAGGCAGCGCGAATATCTCGCCGATGCGACCGGCGCGGAGCTCACGCGCAACCCTCTGGCCCTCGCCTCGGCGCTCCAGAAAATCGGATCCGCGTCCGAGCCCACCCGAACCATCACGGAAGGAGTCGGCCACCTCTGCATCGAAGATCCCCGCGGCCGCCCATTGAACGGCAGCGAATCCTCCCTCGCGAGCTGGTTCTCGACGCACCCGCCGATTCAGAAGAGAATCGAGATCCTGCGGGCGATGGCACACGCGTAGGGCCTCGCCCCGGCTCACGCAGCGGCCGCAGCCTTTCGGGTAGAATCGACGCCGAATGAGCACGCAACTCAAGAACGGACAGCCCGTTCCGGGCCTGAACGACGCAGCAAAGGTCGACGAGATCCGCGGCCACGTCCGCTCGATCATCGAGATTCTCGGCCTCGATCCGGAGACCGATCCCAACCTCCGCGAGACGGACCGGCGCGTCGCGAAGATGTACCTGGAGATGTTTTCCGGGCTCTCGGAGGGCGCCGAGCCGGACATCACGTGTTTTCCGAACGAGGAGAACTACAGCTCCATGGTGATGGAGAAGGAGATCCCGTTCTACTCGCTGTGCTCGCACCACTTCGTCCCGTTCTACGGCCACGCCCACATCGCCTACATTCCAAACGAGCGAATCGTCGGACTGTCGAAGATGCCCCGGATCCTCGAGTTCTACGCAAAGCGCCCGCAGCTCCAGGAGAGGCTGACCGAACAGATCGCCGGATACCTCGAGAGCCGGCTGAAACCCCAGGGAACCATGGTCGTTCTCGAAGCCCGTCATCTCTGCGTCGAGATGCGCGGAGTCAAGAAGCCGGGAGCCGTCACCGTCACGTCCGCGATCCGCGGGATCTTCCTGAACAAGCCGGTCCGCGAGGAGTTCCTCGACCTCCTGAAGCGCCGCTAGGGCGCGAACCGCTCGCGCAGCTCCCCCATCAGCTTCAGCCCTTGCCGCGTCCGCGCGCCGTGCCAGCAGCAGTCGTCGCCGTCCACGAGCTCGATCCGCATGGACTTCCCGAACGCCGCCTCGATCGCAGGGATGTGCTTTTCCGTGAAGGGGTACGGCTCGGATGAAAAGAACATCACGTCGGGCCGTGCGGCAAGCACCCCTGCAGGAGTCACTTCGGGATAGCGGGACGTCGATTCCGCAAAGACGTTGACGCCGCCCGCGTACCGAAACAGGTCGCTGATGTACGTATCCCCGGAGACGGACATCCAGGGGTCCTTCCATATGAAATACGCGTATCGAAACCGCGGCGCGAGCTCGGCGGCGAGACGCCGTCGCGCCGATTCGATCTCGTCCGCCATCGCGTCGCCCGCTCCCGGTTCCCCGGCGTGAACGGCCAGCTCACGAACGTGGGGGGGAACTTCGGCGACGGTTCGCGGGAGGGAGACGTGCACCTGAAACCGCTCCGCCAGCGCTTCCACGTCCTCTTTCCGGTTCTCTTCCCCGTTCGCGAAGATCGCATCGGGGGCGAGGCGTTCGATCGCCGGGAGATCGATCGTCTTGGTTCCTCCAACCTTCGTCAGCGAACGGACGAGGTCCCGGGGCCGCGTGCAGTAACGCGTCGCTCCGACGAGACGGCCGCCGAGGCCGATCCCGGCGAGCGTTTCCGTCAGGGACGGACAAAGCGAAATCAAACGGGACGCCATCGGTCCCGGCTCAGGAGAACGTCGTCGGGAGGCCGGCGTTGCGGAACATTCCCAGAAGCCCGCTCTTGTCCGTTGCCTTGATCCACGCTTCTTTCGGTTCCACGACCTTATCCCTCACGAGGGCAAAGAGCGAGTCGTTCATTGTGACCATGCCGGCGGCCTTCGACGTCTGCATGACCGACGCAATCTGGAACGTTTTCGCCTCGCGGATGAGACTCGAGACCGCATGGTTTGAAAGCAGGATCTCCAGCGCCGCCACGCGCCCGCCCCCGATCCGGCGACACAGGACCTGGGCAATGACACCCTTGAGCGCCTCGGCGAGCATCGTCCGGATTTGCTCCTGCTGGTTCGTCGGAAACTGGTCGATGATCCGGTCGACGGTCGAGATTGCCGTCGTCGTGTGCAGCGTGCCCAACACGAGGTGTCCGGTCTCCGCCGTTTCGATCGCGATCGCGATCGTCTCGAGGTCTCTCATCTCCCCGACCAGAACAATGTCCGGGTCCTCGCGCAGCGCGGCCCGGAGGGCGCTCTTGAACGACTGCGTGTGCGAGCCGACCTCGCGCTGGTTGACGAGACACCGCTGGTTCGAATGCACGAACTCGATGGGATCTTCGATCGTGATGATGTGGTCGGACCGGTTCTGGTTGATGTGATTCACCATCGACGCGAGCGTCGTCGACTTTCCCGACCCCGTCGGCCCGGTCACCAGAACGAGGCCCTTCGAAAGAAAACAGAGATCCAGCACCGCCTTCGGGAGGCCGAGCTGCTCGACGGACTGGATGTCGAGCGGGATCTGGCGGAATACCGCGCCCACTCCGCCCCGGTCGCGGAAGGCGTTCACCCGGAATCTCGCGAGACCCTGGACCTCGTAGGCAAAGTCCGCGTCGTTCGATGCCTCGTAATCGCCCCGCGAGGCCTCCGAAAAGATCGGATCGATCAGGGCGTGAACCGCCTCGGAGGTCAGCACTCCCCTTTCCTCGAGGAACATCATCTCGCCGTGGACGCGCAGAACAGGAACCGATCCGGCGGTCAGGTGGAGGTCCGAGGCCGCGCGTCCGATCATGATCGCGAGCAGCTCGTCGATCGGGTGGACGTTCGCGGAACGCGGCACCGAGGGAGGCGGCACGGCCGCGGGACGCGCCGTCGCGGCTGAAGGAGGCGGCGCGCCGCGGGAGGCCGGCCGCGCGGGCGCGGTCGCCGGATCGCCGCGAGGCGCTTCCGCAGCCGTTCTTCCGGAGATCCTCCGGACGCGGATCGACGGTCCCGGCCGCCTTTCGGGAGATCTCAATTTCGAAGTCTTCGCCCCCCGCGGACCACCGGACGGGGCTGGCCCCTCCCGCGCCGGCAGGAGAGGCCAGGACCTCCGAAGCGACGCCCTCGACCGCCGTGACGGAGAGGGCCTCGCGCCCGAGGTCGAGGCGCTGTCCCTGTCGCTGGACGAAGATCTTCTCGCCCGGAACGAGAAACATGTCGTCGCCGCCGGAACGGACGAGAGCATCCAGCAGCGGCACGAGCAGCGACATCAGACTTCGATCCGCGTCACGCGGTCCTTCCGAACGAGATAGACGGCATCGGAGCTTTCGATCGGGACGAATCTGCCGGCCTGATTGAACGCATCCGAAACGCGAGACGACCCGGCGGGCAGGTTGGAAGAGAGTGCGCCCTCGACGCAGGCTCCGTTTTCCAGATACACCCGAACGACATAGACGTTCGCGATCACGTGGCCGGGAAGCCGGGAGAGCAGCGGCGCCTCCGGCGAGGCCTTCGCGACGAGGATCGAGTCGGAGCCCAGGAGCAGGAACGATCCCCCGCTGCGCACCGGCAGAAACGAGCGCGCGGCATTCAGGAACTCATCCAGGGTCTCCGGGCCGTCATGCCGCGGCGAGTTCGGCGCCAGAAACACCGTGCCCTCCAGGCGGCTGCCGTCCGAGACCGTGAAGTCGACTTCGAGCGGAAGGATCGGAACGCGGATTTCGTCTTCGTCGGACATGTCTCGTTTTCCGACATCATACCGAAACGAAAACGCCCGGCCGGAGCCGGGCGCGAAATTCTCGGATTGGCCGACCCGCAACCCCTACTGGCCGCGGTTCGCACCCTTCTTGACGGGCTTGGAGCCCTTCGCCTTCGACTGCTTCGCCGGAGCGCCCTTCGACTTGGGCTCCGGACCCTTTTTGCCCTTCGCGGCGTGCGCCGCGGGAGCCCTCTTCGCCTCGGCCGCCGGAGCTTCCCCGCCGGCCTCCTCTTTTTCCTTCCGAATCGTCTCGACCTTCGAGGAAACGGATCGCCGCGCGCGTTCCATCGTCGACTCCCGCTTCGGGCCCCGCTCCTTCGCGGTGAATTTGTAATCGACGAACTCCAGGATCGCCTCCTCGGAATTGTCGCCCCGACGCCGGCCGAGATGAAGGATCCGCGTGTATCCCCCGGGCCGGTCCGTGAAGCGCGGCCCGAGCGTGTCGAAAACCTTCTTGACGAGCGGACGGCTCGGGACCCACCGGAAGACCTTGCGCCGCGACGGAACGGAATCCGTCTTCCCCATCGTGACGACCTTCTCCACCAGGGGCCGAAGCTCCTTGGCCTTTTCCAGGGTCGTCGCGATGCGCTCGTGCTCGACGATCGACATCAGCTGGTTGCGGAACATCGCAATGCGATGCGAGGTCGTCCGCCGGAGCTTTCGACCGAATCGATTGTGCTGCATGGGTGCCTCTTACTTCTCGATTCCCGCCGGGACGTTGTTCAGGTCCATCCCCAGCGAAAGCCCCATCGAACGCAGCAGGTCCTTGATCTCGTTCAACGACTTGCGCCCGAAATTCTTCGTCTCGAGCATTTCCTTTTCGGTCTTCTGGACCAGCTCCCGGATCGTCTTGATGTCGGCGTTCTTCAGGCAGTTCGAGGAACGAACCGAAAGCTCCAGCTCGTCGACCGATTTGTTGAGCACTTCATTCAGGTTTTCCGGAAGCTCCCGCTCCGCCGCGTGGTCGAAAGCGGTGTCGTGCTCCGCGTTGATGAAGATTGTCAGGTGCTCCGTCAACAGAGTCGCCGCCATTCCGACGGCGTCCTCGGGCGAGACCGTGCCGTCGGTCCAGACCTCCAGAACGAGCCGGTCGAAATCGGTTTCCTGGCCGATTCGCGCCGCTTCAATGTGGTAATTGACTCTTCGGACGGGCGAATGGACGGAATCGATCGGGATGTAGCCGATCCCCATGTCCTCGTCGAAGTTCTTGTCCGCCGAGACGTAACCGCGGCCGCGGGAAAGCCTCATCTCCATGCTGAGATGGCCGCCCTCCGAGAGCGTCGCGACGTGCGCCTTCGGGTCGAGAATCTCCACGTCGGCCGACTCCTCGATGTCCGCCGCCGTGACCTTCCCCTTGCGCTCCACGTCGAGGCGAAGGATCTTTTCCTCTTCCGCCATCAGCTTGAACGGAATCTGCTTCAGGTTCAGGATGATGTCGGTCACGTCTTCCACGACGCCGGGGATCGAGGAAAACTCGTGGAGCACTCCCTCGATCTTGACGGCCGTGATCGCCGCGCCTTCGATCGAAGAAAGCAGGGCTCGACGCAGCGCGTTGCCCACCGTCGTTCCGAAGCCGCGCTCGAAAGGCTGCGCGTAGAAGCGGCCGTAGGTCGACGTCAGGGTTTCCTGGTCGACTTCCAGTCTCTTCGGTTTCTGAAATCCCTTCCAAAGTCTCATGTGTCTCCTCCGCCGCTACTTCGAATAAAGTTCGACGATGAGCTGCTCCTGGATCGGCAGCTTGATGTCTTCTCGTTTGGGCAGATCCAGGACCTGCCCCTTGAAATTCTCGGGATCGAGCTCGAGCCACACGGGAACTCCCCGCGCCTTCGCCGTTTCGACGGACGACTTGATCAGCTCGTTGGCGCGGCTCTTGTCCTTCACCGCGACGCTCTGACCCTTTTGAACCTGGAACGACGGAATGTTCACCTTGCGGGCGTTCACCGTGATGTGCCCGTGCCGGATCAGCTGGCGCGCCTGCGCGCGCGAGGCCGCGAATCCGAGCGAAAAGACCACGTTGTCGAGGCGCCGCTCGAGCTGCTGCAGCAGGTTTTCGCCCGTGATGCCCTTCATCCGCTCCGCACGCTCGAAAGCGAGACGGAACTGCGACTCGAGCAGGCCGTAAATCCGTTTGACCTTCTGCTTCTCCCGCAGCTGGATGCCGTAGCCGAGCAGCTTGCTGCGCCGCTTGCCGTGCTGGCCGGGCGGGAAATTCCGCCTCTCCACCGCGCACTTGTCCTTGAAACAGCGGTCGCCCTTCAGGAAGAGCTTCATCCCCTCACGCCGGCAGAGCCGGCAGACCGATTCTCGATATCGAGCCAATGGACACAACCTCCGTGCGGACCACCTTGTTCGTTTCCGTCCTTCCTCCCGATCGGTGGTCCCGAATCGGTTTACAGACGATGCGCCGGCCGAAGCCGGACGCTCTTTAGACCCGCCGCCGCTTGCGCGGACGGCAACCGTTGTGCGGAATCGGCGTCACGTCCTTGATCGACTTGATGTCGATGCCGCTTGCCTGAATCGCCCGAATCGCCGACTCGCGGCCGGCCCCGGGACCCGTGACTCGAACGTCCACCGTGCGCACCCCGTGCTCGCGCGCGATCGTCGCGGCGTTGGTGGCAGCGAGCTGCGCCGCGAAGGGCGTTCCCTTCCTGGACCCCTTGAACCCGATGCGCCCGGCCGAAGACCAGGAGAGCACGCCGCCCTCGTGGTCCGCGATCGTGATGATCGTGTTGTTGAACGAGGCCTGGACGAGAACCGTCCCGTGCGGAACGCTCTTCTTCTCTTTTTTTCCGCCCTTGAATTTCTTCCCGGGCTTCTTCGCGGTCGTCGTGGCTTCGGCCATCTTTCTTCCTTACTTCTTCGTCGCTTTTTTCTTGCCGGCGATCGTCTGTTTGCGCGGCCCTTTTCGGGTCCGGGCGTTCGTGTGCGTCCGTTGTCCCCGGACCGGGAGGTTCCGGCGGTGCCGCTGCCCTCGATAAGATCCGATGTCCATCAATCGCTTGATGTCCATGGAGACTTCCTTGCGGAGATCGCCCTCCACCTTGTGCGTGTCCTGAATCACCTTCCGGATCCGAGACACTTCCTCTTCGGAGAGGTCCTTGACGCGCGTGTTCGCGTTCACGTCCGCCGACGTGAGGATCGAATTGGAAATCGACCGGCCGATCCCGAAGATGTAGGTCAGCCCGATCTCGACGCGCTTGTTCAGGGGAAGATCGACCCCGGCGATACGTGCCATGTTATCCCTGCCTCTGTTTGTGCTTCGGATTTTCGCAGATCACCCGCAGAACGCCCTGCCGGCGGATCATCTTGCACTTCGCGCAAATCTTCTTGACGGATGCCCGAACTTTCATTTCGTTCTCACTTGTACCGGTAGATGATCCGCCCCCGGGTCAAATCGTAGGGGGACAGCTCCACCAAAACCTTGTCGCCCGGCAGGATTCGGATGAAATTCTTCCGCATCTTACCGGAAATGTGCGCCAGAACCTGGTGCTGGTTCTCCAGCTCCACCTTGAACATCGCGTTGGGCAGGGGCTCCAGAACGGTCGCCATGACCTCGATCGCTTCTTCCTTCGTCATGCGCGAAGCGCCTCCGCCCGGCTTTCGGGCTGCGAGGCGCGCTCGAACTGCCCGGCTCCGAGCACGATCGCCCCCTCGGGGCCGACCGCGACGGTGTCTTCGAAATGGGCGGACCATCGGCCGTCGCCGGTTTTGACGGTCCAGCCGTCCTTCTGAACGGACACCCGGGCCGTTCCGAGGTTCAACATCGGTTCGATTGCGATCGCCATTCCTTCTTTCAAGACCGGCCCGCGGCCCCCGGGGCCGTAATTCGGGACCTGAGGCTCTTCGTGCAGGGCCGTGCCCACCCCGTGCCCGACGAACTCCCGAACAACACCATAACCGCGAACGGCCGCGAAACCTTCCACGGCGGCCCCGATGTCCGAAACGTGGGCCCCGGGCCGGACGGCCGCGATCCCGAGGGCGAGAGCCTGCCGCGTGTCCTCGACCAGCTGCTGGACCTCCGGGCGGACCTTGCCCACCGGAAGCGTCCTCGCCGCGTCGCCGTAATACCCCTCGAAAATCGCTCCGCAATCGACGCCCACGATGTCCCCCGCCGCCAGCTTTCGCTTGCCGGGGATCCCGTGCACGACCTCGTCGTTGATCGACGTGCAGAGGGTCTTCGGGTACCCGCGATAGCCGACGAAAGCCGGCTTCGCCCCGTCGGCCCGAATGCTCTTTTCGGCGATCTGATCGAGCTCCTCCGTCGTCACGCCCGGCGCGACGGCCTTCGCGACCGCGGCGATCGCGCGGTGGACGATCTCGCAGGCGCGGTCCATCCGGCGAAGCTCGTCGCGGCTGCGCACCGTGATCACGCGCGGCCCCCGGTCCGGGCGGCCGCCAGCGACTCGTCGATCCGGCGCGCCACGTCGTCGACCGATCCCATTCCGTCGACGTCGACGAGGGAACCCCGTTTGTCGAACCAGGAAATGAGCGGCTCCGTCTTCTCGCGGTAGACGCGCAGCCGTTCGCGGATCGTCGCCGGGTTGTCGTCCGACCGCCCCTCGGCCGCGGCGCGGCCGGCCATTCGCCCGGTCACTTCCTGCTCGTCCGCCTTCAGGTTGAGGACCGCGTCCACCCGGCGGCCCGTCTCCCGGAGGAGGTTCTCGAGCGCCTCGGCCTGGGCGACCGTCCGGGGAAAACCGTCGAGAATGAAGCCGTCGCGGCAATCGGGAGCCGCGATGCGATCCTTCATCAGGCCGATGATGACTTCGTCGGGCAGCAGATCGCCCTTGTCCATGATCGCCTTCGCCTTCAGCCCGAGAGGGGACCCCTCCTTGACCGCCTGCCGAAGCATGTCGCCGGTCGAAAGCTGGGGAATTCCGGCGCGGGCCGCGAGGCTCGAGGCCTGCGTTCCCTTGCCGGAGCCCGGGGGACCGAAGAACACGACGATCACGACCGGCGACCTCGCAGCCGCGACTTCTTCAGGAATCCGTCGTAATGCCGCATGACGAGCTGCGACTCGATCTGGTTGACGGTGTCCATCGCGACGCCCACGACGATCAGCAGAGACGTTCCGCCGAAGTAGAAATTGAAGCCGAAGCCTTCCGTCACGAACTTCGGAAGCGCGGCTTCGAGCGCCGGGCCGATCCCCGGAATTCCCCCGACTTTGAACCCCTGGTTCAGGAAGTCCGGAAGGATCGCGATCGCGATCAGGTAGACCGTCGCGACCGCCGTGATCCGGGTCAGGGAATTGTCGATGTACTCCGCGGTCTTCTTGCCGGGGCGGATTCCCGGGATGAACCCGCCGTACTTGCGGATGTTGTCCGCCGTGTCGTCGGGGTTGAACACGATCGAAATGTAGAAGTACGTGAAGAACACGATCGCGACCGCGTAGAAGAGGACGTAGAGCGGATGGCCGAGGGCGAGCGAGCCCGCGAGCTTGTTCGACCATTCCGTGTTGATCAGCCTTCCGATGTACTGGGGAAACTGAATGATCGAGATCGCGAAAATGATGGCCATGACGCCGCCCGTGTTGACCCGGAGGGGCAGGTAGGTGTTCTGGCCCCCGTAGACCTTCCGGCCGACGACCCGTTTCGCGTACTGGACGGGAATCCGCCGCTGGCCGCTTTCGACGAACACGATCAGGGCGACGACGGCGAACATGAAGACCAGGATCGCGAGAATCGTGAACAGCGACAGGGTGCCGAGGGTGATCTGCTGATACAGCCCGTGCATGCCTCGCGGAAGGCCGACGACGATTCCGGCGTAGATGATGAGCGAGATCCCGTTGCCCACGCCGCGTTCGGAGATCTGCTCTCCGAGCCACATGATGAACGCGCTTCCCGTCGTCAGGGAGAGCACCGTCAGCATGATGAATCCCGTACCCTGCATTTCCGGCCGAACCAGGAACTGCCCCGAGGGAAGTTGCTGCTTCTGAAGGAAGAGCGCGATTCCCGAGCCCTGAATGATGGAGAGGAGAATCGTCCCGTACCGGGTGTACTGGGTGATCTTCTTGCGCCCGATCTCGCCTTCCTTGGAGAGCTTCTCCAGGTACGGCCAGACGACCGTGAGGAGCTGCAGGATGATCGACGCCGAAATGTACGGCATGATCCCGAGCGCGAACACCGAGAACCGGCGGAGCGCTCCGCCGGAGAAGATGTCGAGCAGCCCGAGGGCGCCCCCCGCCTGCGACGAGAAAAACTCCGCCATCGCCTTGGGGTTGACTCCCGGCGTGGGGATGTGCGACCCGAGGCGATAGACCGCGAGCATCGCGAACGTGAACAGGATCCGTTTCCGGAGGTCCGGAATCGAAAAAATGTTGCGAATCGATTCCAGCATTACTGCGCGACCTTCTCCTGAACGACGATCTCACACCGCCCGCCGGCCTTCTCGATCTTCTCCTTCGCCGACGCGGAGAACTTGTGCGCCCGGACGACGAGAGCTTTCGAGATCTCTCCCCCTCCCAGGATCTTCACGAGCGCTCCCTTGCCCGTCATGCCGTGCGAGTGGAGAACCTCGGGCGTGATTTCCTGCCCGGCGTCGAATCGTCCCAGGTTCGAGAGGTTCACCGGATCGTAGGGGCGGCGGAAGATGTTCGTGAAGCCGCGCTTCGGCAGCCGCCGGTGGAGCGGCATCTGCCCGCCCTCGAACCCGCGCATGTGCGAATACCCCGATCTCGATTTCTGCCCCTTGCTTCCCCGGCCGGCCGTCTTGCCGTGCCCGGAACCCGGGCCGCGGCCCACCCGCTTGCGCGAATGCGTCGACCCGCTCGCAGGGCGGAGGCTGTGAACGCCCGTTCCCGGAGGCAGCTGGGCCGCCGGAGGCGCCGCGCGGCGAGCCTTCGGCTGGGGCTGAGGACGCGCCGCCGGAGCCTTCGGCGCCGCGACCTTCTTCGCCGCCGGTTTCGCGGCCGGCTTGCGAACGGTCTTCTTCTTCACTGCGAGTCTTGGTCTTGGCCATCGTGCTGGTCCTCTGCGCTCTCTAGGTGGCCGGAGCCACTTCCACGAGGTGGCGCACCTTGTGGAGCATTCCGCGCAGCGACGGCGTGTCGCTGCGAACGACTTCCTGGCGAATCCTCCGCAACCCGAGGCCCAGAAGCGTGGCCTTCTGGTCTCTCGGCGTGCAGATTCCGCTGCGAACGAGGCGGATCCGGACGCTTCCGGAAGCCTTCGCCGCGCGGGTGGCGGGGCTCTTCGAGTCCCGGGTCGCCTCCCGGGCGGCGGCCGGGGAAGCCGGCGCCGCGGCGACCGGGGCGGCTTTCGCCTTCTTCGGCCGGGCGACCGCCTTCTCGATCTCCTCGAGCGAGGCGACGGGGTCCTTTTTCTTTTCGTCCTTCTTCGACGCCATTTTCAAGCCTTCTCCGCGCCCATGCCGCGCCGGCGTTCCATGTGTTCCGCCTTGCGGAGCTGCGACAGCGCGTCAAAAGTCGCCTTGACCACGTTGCCCGGGTTCGTCGTGCCGAGCGACTTCGTCAGAATGTTCGCGATCCCCACCGATTCGAGCACCGCGCGGACCGGCCCTCCCGCGATGACGCCCGTTCCGTCGGCCGCCGGCTTCAGAAGAACCCGCCCGGCGCCGAAGCGACCGAGCACCTGGTGCGGAATCGTCGTTCCCGTCAGGATGACGTGGACCATGTTCTTCTTCGCGAGCTCGATTCCCTTGCGAATCGCCTGCGGAACTTCCTTGGCCTTTCCGGACCCGTAACCGACCCGCCCCTTCCCGTCGCCGACGACGACGAGAGCGGAGAACGAGAAGTTCTTGCCGCCCTTGACGACCTTCGTGACGCGGTTGATGTGGACGACGCGGTCGACGAACTCCGACGACTCGCCGTCCCGGTCGCGGCGGTCGCGCCGATCCCGGTTGCCCGGCTGTTGATTGGCCATCTAAAACTCCAACCCATTCTCGCGGGCGGAATCCGCCAGCGCTTTGACCTTCCCGTGGTAGGGGTATCCGCCACGGTCGAACACGACGCGGGTGACGCCCTTCGCCTTCGCGCGGCGGGCCACCAGCTCGCCGACTTTCTTCGCGGCCGCGAGGTTTCCGCCGGTCTTGAGATCGGCGCGAAAATCCGAATCCAGCGAAGAGGCGGCGACGATGGTCGCGCCCTGGCGATCGTCGATGACCTGGGCGTAGCAGTGCTTGAGGCTCTTGTAGACCGCGAGCCGCGGACGCTCCTGGGTTCCCGAGACACGCGACCGAACCCGGCGACGCACTTTGCCGCGAGCCTCGCGGCGCGTTGAAGAGTTCGACATGTTACTTGCCTCCGGCCTTTCCGACCTTGCGCCGAATGACCTCGTCGCTGTACTTGATTCCCTTCGCCTTGTAGGGGTCGGGGATTCGAAGCGCGCGGATCTCCGCGGCGGTCTGGCCCACCTTCTGCTTGTCGATCCCGGTGATCGTCATGTGGTTCGTTTTGCCGTCGATCGCGATCGCGATCCCCTCGGGAATCGGAAAGTTGATCGGGTGCGAATAACCGAGGGCGAACGCGACGCTCTTCCCGCGGACTTCGGCCTTGAAGCCGACCCCCACGATGTCGAGCTCGCGGACGAAGCCCTTCGTGACTCCCTGGACGGCGTTCGCCGCGAGAGCGCGGGCCAGGCCGTGCAGAGCACGCTGCGTCGGCTCCTCGCCGTCCCGCGTGAATTCCAGCCGGCCGTCCAGCACCTTCGCCTGGACCGAGACCGGCACGGGGCTGCTGACCTCTCCCTTCGGGCCCTTGACCCGAACGACGTTTCCCTCGACGTGGATCTCGACCCCTTTCGGGATCTGCACGGGGTTCTTTCCGATTCGCGACACGACTTCTCCTCCTACCAGATGTTGAAAAGGACTTCGCCGCCGAGCTTGCTCTCCCGAGCCTTCTTGTCGGACATCAGTCCCCGTGAAGTCGAAACGACCGACATGCCCATCCCGCCGAGGACGGGAACGATGTCCGCCGCGCCGCGGTACACCCGGCGCCCGGGCTTCGACACGCGCTTGAGGCCGCCGATGACCGGCTCCCCTTCGTGGTCGTACTTCAGCCGGACCTGCAGCCTCGCGTGGTTCTCCACGGTCAGCGCCTTGTAGCTCCCGACGTATCCCTCGTCGGAAAGGAGCTTGAGGATCGCCTCCCGCTGACGCGACGCGGGAAACTCCGTCTTGTCGTGCCCGGCGCGAATCGCGTTGCGAATTCCCGTGAGCAGGTCCGCGATGGAATCGGTCGTATTCATGGTCTCACCACGTCGCCTTGATGACACCCGGGATGTAGCCCGCGAGGGCGCGCTCCCGGAAACAAATCCGGCAGAGGCCGAACTTTCGGAGGACGCTGCGCGGCCTCCCGCAAGTCCGGCATCGCCGGACCTTTCGGCTCGAAAATTTCGGCTTCCGCTCCGCCTTGATGATCATGGCCCGTCTTGCCATTTGTCGCCCTTCCTACTTCGCGAAGGGCATGCCGAACTCGCGCAGAAGACTCTGCGCCCTGTCGTCCCGCCCCGCCGTCGTCACGATGGTCACGTTCAAGCCCTTCGACTTGTCGACCTTCGAATAATCGATTTCCTGGAAGATCAGGTGATCCTTCACTCCCAGGGTGTAATTGCCCCGTCCGTCGAACGCCTTCGTCGAGACCCCCCGAAAATCGCGAACGCGAGGCAGCGCGATCGAGATCAGCCGGTCGAGGAATTCGTACATCCGCTCGCCGCGCAGGGTCACCCGGCAGCCGATCGGCATCCCGGCGCGAAGCTTGAAGGAAGCGATCGACTTTTTCGCGCGCGTGATCACCGCCTTCTGCCCCGCGATCGCCGTCAGCTCCTCGACCGCCGTGTCGAGCAGTTTCACGTTCGAGGTCGCCTCGCCCATTCCCATGTTGAGAACGATGCGCGAGAGCTTGGGCACGGCCATCTTGTTCTCGATGCCGAACTCCTTCGTGAGCTTGCCCACGATCTCTTTTTCGTACTGTTCCTTCAATCGCGCAGCCATCGCCACTCCCAACTTTCTATCCGATCACCGCGCCGCTCTTCTTCGCGACGCGCTCCGGCCGGCCATCCGCCGTCCGGCGGCGGCCAATCCGGGTTCCCGTGTGCTGCTCGGGGTCCACGAGCATCACGTTCGAGATATGGATGTTCGCCTCCCGCTCCGAAATCCCGCCCGCGATGTTCTTCGAGGGATTCGGCCGGAGGTGTTTCTTGATCTGATTGACGCGCTCGACGAGCACCCGGTCTTTGCCCGGGAAAACGCGAAGGACCTTTCCCTCGCGGCCCTTGTCCTTGCCCGCGATGACGACAACGATGTCGTTCTTCTTCAGTCTGACTTTCTTCATTTGCCTGATTCCCTCAAAGAACTTCCGGGGCCAGGGAGATGATCTTCATGAATTTCTTCTCGCGCAGCTCGCGGGCGACGGGCCCGAATACGCGCGTTCCAACGGGCTCGTTCTCCGCATTGACGAGCACCGCCGCGTTGTCGTCGAACCGGATGTACGAGCCGTCCTTCCGGCGCTGCTGCCGGCGAGTGCGGACGATCACCGCCTTGACGACTCGCTTGCCGTGTTTTTCCACGAAAGGCGAGTCGGGGGCGCACTCCTTGACCGACGCCGTGATCACGTCGCCGAGATACGCGTACCGGGAGTTCGATCCGCCCTTCTTCTTGATGCACGCGATCTTTCGGGCGCCGGAGTTGTCGGCGACTTCCAGAACCGTTCCCATCTGAATCATGGCCTAAGCCTGCGCTTTCCTGAGAACTTCACGGAGCGACCAGCGTTTCCGCTTCGAAAGCGGGCGCGTCTCTTCGATGGAAACCCGATCGCCGATCGAGGCGATCTCCTTTTCGTCGTGCGCCATGAACCGCGACCGGCGCTTGATGTAGCGCTGATAACGCGGGTGCAGAACGGTGCGCTCCACCTCGACGACGACGCTCTTGTCCATCTTGTCGGAGATCACCTTGCCGACTTTGATCTGGCGCTTCTTCTGAGTATCGGCCGTCTGAGTCACGCTTTTTCTCCGTTTGCCCGCGCGAAGGTCTTCACGCGCGCGATGTCCCGGCGAACGTTCCGCAGCCTCGCCGGATTCTCCAACTGCCCCGTCGTCTTCTGCAGGCGCAGTTTCCACAGCGCGTCCCGCAGCTCTCGCTCTTTCGCATGGAGGGCGTCCACCGCCTCTCCCCTCAACTGGTCGAGATCCTTCTTCTTCATCGCCTCAAGCCACCTTTCCTTCGTGGCGCGAGATGAACCGCGTCTTGATTCCGATCTTGTCGCCGGCGAGCCGCATCGCGGCCTTTGCCGTCGCATCATCGACGCCTTCCATCTCGAACAGGATGCGAGCCGGCTTCACGACGGCGACCCATCCTTCGGGAGCTCCTTTTCCCTTGCCCATTCGGGTTTCGGCGGGCTTCTTCGTGTAGGGCTTGTCGGGAAAGATCCGGATCCAGATCTTCCCGCCGCGCTTGATGTGGCGCGTCATCGCGATTCGCGCCGCCTCGATCTGTCGCGCGGTCACCCACCCCGGCTCCAGAGCCTGGAGCCCGTAGTCCCCGAACGACAGCTCGCCGCCGCGCAGCGCCTTGCCGCGCATGCGGCCGCGCTGCTGCTTTCGAAACTTGACCTTGCTGGGCATCAACATGACGGTTCTTCCCTATGCCGTTTTCTTCGTCTCGCGGCGGCGGTTCTTCATCTTGTGCTGCTCGCCGCGGTAGATCCACGCCTTGACCCCGATCTTGCCGTAGGTCGTCTGCGCCTCCGCAAACCCGTAGTCGATGTCCGCCTTGAGGGTGTGGAGCGGAAGACGCCCCTCCTGGTACCACTCGGAACGAGCGATCTCGGCGCCGTTCAGGCGGCCGGCGCACCGGATCTTGATCCCCTGAGCCCCGAACCGCTGCGCGGATTCGATCGCCTTCTTCATGGCCCTCCGAAACGCGACGCGGCGCTCGAGCTGCATCGCGATCGACTCCGCGACGAGCTGCGCGTCGGTCTCGGGCCGCTGGATTTCAATGATGTTGATGTGGACTTCGTTCTTCGTCTTGCGCTGCAGCTCGTCGCGCAGCTTGTCGACTTCCGCCCCGCGCTTGCCGATGATGACGCCGGGCCGGGACGTCTGCACGTTGACCTTCAACTTGTTCGCGTACCGCTCGACGTCGATTTCCGAAACGCCCGCGTGCGAGAGACGGTTCTTGAGCTCGCGACGGAGCTTCATGTCCTCGTGCAGGTGCTCGAGATACTGGCCGCGCTCGGCGTACCAGCGCGAATGCCACGTCCGGTTGAAGCCGAGACGAAATCCGTAGGGGTGAACCTTTTGACCCATCTTAACCTCTCGCCTCGTCCGAAACTTCGAGGGTGACGTGGCTTTTTCGTTTCTGAATCCTGTAGGCCCGGCCCATCGGAGCCGGACGAATTCGCTTTTCGATCGGGCCGCCGTCGACATGAATCTTCCGGACGACCAACGTGTCGACGTCCACGCCGGACTCCTTCTGTTCCGCATTCGCGATCGCCGATTTCAGGAGCTTCAGGATGTCGCGGGACGCGTATTTCGGCGTCGCGCGGAGAATCGCGGCGGCGTCGTTGACCTTTTTTCCCCGGATCAGGTCCGCGACGAGGCGCACCTTCTGGGCGGAGCCTTTCATGAAGCGAAGCTTGGCGACGGCGTTCATCGAATCTTCTCCTTAACCCTTCGGAGCCGGAGCCGCCGGCGCCGCGCCCGGCGCCGACACCGGAGCTCCGCCCGGCTTGGCTCCCGCCGCGTCCGCCTTCTTGCCCCCGTGGCCCTTGAAGATGCGCGTCGGCGAGAACTCCCCGAGCTTGTGCCCGACCATGTTCTCCGCGATGTAGACGGGAATGAATTTTCTTCCGTTGTGAACGGCGATCGTGTGGCCCACCATGTCGGGAATGACCGTCGAACGCCGCGACCACGTCTTGACGACCTTCTTTTCCCGCGTTTCGTTCAGGGCGTCCACCTTCTTCTTGAGGTGGTCGTCCACGAACGCGCCCTTCTTGATCGATCTCGACATGGTTGCCTACTTCCTCCGGCGGACGATCATCGCGTCCGTCCGCTTGTTGTTGCGGGTCTTGAAGCCCTTCGTTTTCCAGCCCCACGGCGAAACCGGGTGCCGGCCGCCCGAGGTCTTGCCTTCGCCGCCGCCCATCGGATGGTCGACGGGATTCATCGAAACGCCGCGGTTGTGCGGCTTCCAACCGAGCCAGCGCGACCGGCCGGCTTTGCCGATCGAGAGGTTCTCGTGCTCGATGTTGCCGACCTGCCCGATCGTCGCGTAGCAGTCGATGAAGACCTTGCGGGTTTCCCCCGAGGGCAGTCGCACCTGCGCGTAGTCCCCCTCCTTGGCCATCAACTGCGCCGCGGCGCCCGCCGAGCGGACCATCTGGCCGCCCTTGCCGCGCTTCAACTCGATGTTGTGGATCGTCGTGCCGACCGGGATTCCCCGCAGCGGAAGCGCGTTCCCCGGAAGGATGTCGGCCTTGGGTCCGGAGACGACGCGCGCGCCCACTTCGAGGCCGACCGGCGCCAGGATGTAGCGTTTTTCGCCGTCCGCGTAGTGAAGGAGCGCGATGTTCGCGGTGCGATTCGGGTCGTACTCGATCGAGGCCACGCTCGCGGGCACGTCCATTTTCTCCCGGCGAAAGTCGATGACGCGATACTGGCGCTTGTGGCCTCCGCCCATGAAGCGCGACGTGATCTGGCCGCTGCTGTTACGGCCGCCCGTGCGGCGTTTGGGCGTGACGAGGCTCTTCTCCGGGCGGTCCGACGTGATCTCCGAGAACGTCATCGACGTCTGGAAACGGCGGCCGGCCGAAGTGGGTTTGAACGACTTTACGGGCATCGATTCACCTACACGCCTTCGAAGAATTCAATGGGCTTTTCGCCTGCGGCCAGGCGAACGTAAGCCTTCTTCCAGTCGCGACGGTTCCCGACGAACCGCCCCATCCGCTTCATCTTGCCGGCGCGGTTGGCGACCCGGACGGACGCCACCTTCACCTTGAACAGCATCTCGACCGCCGCCTTCACTTCGATCTTGTTCGCGGCCGGGTCGACCTCGAAGCAAACCGTTTTGGCCGAGTCCTTGAGCCGGGTCGACGCTTCCGTGATCAACGGCCGCCGGATCACCTGGTGCAGGTTCATGACTTGGCCCCCAGGTTCCGCGTGACTCGCGTCAGCGCGTCGCGCGTGATCAGAACGTAGCCGTGACTCAGCACGTCGTAGCAGTTCACCGCGAGAGGATCGACGTGCTTCAAGCCTCGGATGTTTCGCGAGGCGCGAGTCAGGTTCTCATTGTCCCGGGATTCCACGAGCAGGGCCTTGCCCTCGATTCCGAGCGTCGAGAGGTTTCCCACGAGCTCCTTCGTCCGGTAGGAGTCGAGGCCCAGGCGGTCGAGGACGACGAGGCGGGACTCCTTCGCCTTGCGCGAGAGGACCGACCGCAGGGCGTTCTTCTTTTCGTTGATCGACACCTTTTGCTCGTAAGAGCGCGGCACGGGGCCGAAGACCGTTCCGCCGTGGCGGTGAATCGGGGGCCGTCCGCCGCCCTGCCGGGCCCGGCCCGTCCCCTTCTGCTTGAACGGCTTCCGACCCGACCCGGAGACTTCCGCGCGCGTCTTCGTCTTGTGCGTGCCGCTGCGCTGTCCCGCGAGATAGGCCTTCACGACGGTCCACACGAGGTGGCGCCGGTAAGGCTGCTCGAACACGTCGGCAGGCAGGTCGATCGAGCCGACCTTTTCTTTCTTCCAGTTCCAGACTTCCACGTTGGCCATCGCTTCTTACTCCGGCTTCGGCGCGAACGTCGACCGCACGATGCGAACGTACGCGTTGCGGGCGCCCGGAACGGGGCCGCTCAAATACAGCAAATGATTCTCCGGATCGACCTTCGCGACGACGACGTTCTTGCTCGTGGCATGCCGGCCGCCGAGCCGTCCCGAGGAACGCGTGCCCGGATAGACGCGCGAGGGAAACGCCGACGGCCCGATCGAGCCCGGAGCGCGGTGAAACATCGAACCGTGCGTCGCGCGGCCGCCCGCGAAATGGTGCCGCCGGACGACTCCGGCGAAACCCTTGCCCTTCGAGAATCCCTCGATGTCGACGTGGTCGTTTTCCTTGAAGGTGTCGGCCAGGACCTTGTCGCCCGCCTTGAGCTCGTCGCCGTTGTCCAGGGCGAATTCGGCGAGCTCACGCATCGGAGCCACCGACGCTTTCGCGAAGTGCCCCTGCAGCGGCTTGGGAACGTTGCGGGGCGCGCGATCTTCGACGAGGCCGATCTGAACCGCGCTGTAGCCGTCTTTCTCGACCGTCTTCATCTGGACGACGAGGCACGGGCCGGCTTTGACGACCGTCACGGGGACGACCGTGCCGTCCTCCTTGAAGATCTGGGTCATTCCGACCTTTTTCCCGATCAAACCGTGAATCATGGCGTCACTTTCCAAATGCCTTGATCTCGACGTCCACGCCGGCCGGCAACTCGAGCTTCATCAGCGCGTCCACCGTCTGCGAGGAAGGCTCGAGGATGTCGAGCAGGCGCTTGTGCGTCCGCATCTCGAATTGCTCCCGCGACTTCTTGTCGACGTGCGGGGAGCGGTTCACCGTGTAGCGGGAAATCGTCGTCGGAAGCGGAATCGGGCCGGCGATCCGCGCTCCGGTCCGGCGCGCCGTGTCCACGATCTCGGTCGCCGACTGGTCGAGGACCCGGTAGTCGAACGCCTTGAGCCGAATGCGGATTTTGTCGTTCATCGTCTTCTCGATTCTTTCCTTCGAACTTATTCGATGATTTCCGTGATGGTGCCGGCGCCGACGGTGCGGCCGCCCTCGCGGATGGCGAAGCGAAGGCCCTTCTCCATGGCGATGGGCGTGATCAGGTTGATCTCCATGGCCACGTTGTCGCCCGGCATCACCATCTCCACTCCCGCCGGCAGCTGCGCGGTCCCCGTCACGTCGGTCGTGCGGAAGTAGAACTGCGGCCGGTAGCCGTTGAAAAACGGCGTGTGCCGTCCGCCCTCTTCCTTGGTCAACACGTAGGCCTCCGCCTTGAACTTGGTGTGCGGCGTGATCGACTTGGGCTTGGCGCAAACCTGTCCGCGCTCCACGTCCTTGCGCTCCACACCCCGCAGCAAGAGTCCCACGTTGTCGCCCGCGACGCCCTCGTCCAGGAGCTTGCGGAACATCTCCACTCCCGTCACCACCTTGGTCTGCGTCGCCTTGATCCCCACGATCTCGACTTCCTCGCCCACCTTCACTTTGCCCCGCTCCACTCGTCCCGTCACCACGGTCCCGCGGCCCGAAATCGAGAACACGTCTTCGATCGGCATCAGGAAATCCTTGTCGATCGCGCGCTCCGGCAGCGGAATGTAGGCGTCCACCGCGTCCATCAATTCCATGATGCACTGGGTGTCCGGGCTGGCAGGGTCTCCCGAGGCCAGCGCCTTGAGCGCCGAGCCCTTGATCATCGGAATCTTGTCGCCCGGGAACTTGTAGGAGGTCAGGAGCTCTCGAACTTCCAGCTCGACCAGCTCCAGCAACTCCGGGTCGTCCACCATGTCGGTCTTGTTCAAAAACACCACGATGAACGGCACTCCCACCTGACGCGCCAGCAGGATGTGCTCCCGCGTCTGCGGCATCGGTCCGTCCGCCGCCGACACCACCAGGATCGCTCCGTCCATCTGCGCCGCGCCCGTGATCATGTTCTTGACGTAATCCGCGTGCCCAGGACAGTCCACGTGCGCGTAGTGCCGCTTCTCCGTGGAGTACTCCACGTGCGCCGTGTTGATCGTGATCCCTCGCGCCTTCTCTTCCGGCGCGTTGTCGATCTGGTCGTATCCCTTCGCCGTTGCCAGACCCCTTCTTGGACAACACCGTCGTGATCGCCGCCGTCAACGTCGTCTTCCCGTGATCCACGTGACCGATCGTCCCGATGTTGACGTGCGGCTTGCTCCGGTCAAATTTCTCTTTCGACATCCTCGTCCCTCTCTACTTACTTCGATCCGACTTTGGCGATGATCTCTTCCGAGACGTTCCGCGGGACCGGCTCGTACGATCCGAACTGCATGGTGTAGTTTCCGCGCCCCTGGGTCTTCGACCGGAGCGTCGTGGAGTAGCCGAACATCTCCGAGAGCGGCACGCGCGCCTTGATGACCTGCACTCCCGCCCGGGGCTCCTGGTGGAGGATGTGGCCGCGACGCGAATTGATGTCGCCGATGACGTCGCCCATGTGGTCTTCGGGAACGACGACTTCGACGTCCATGATCGGCTCCTTGAGGATCGGCTTCGCCCTCTGGGCGGCGTCCTTCCAGGCGAGCGAGCCGGCGATCTTGAACGCGATTTCGGACGAGTCGACGTCGTGGTACGAGCCGTCGTACAGCTCGATGTGAACGCCCGTCGTCGGATATCCCGCGAGCACGCCCGTTTCCAGCGCTTCCTTGATCCCCTGCTCGATCGGCTTGATGAACTCCTTCGGGATCGCGCCGCCCTTGATGACGTTCTCGAAGACGAATTCCTTGCCGTCTTCCGCCGGCCGGACGCGGATCCGGCAGTCGCCGTACTGGCCGTGGCCGCCGGTCTGCCGCTTGAAGAGGCCCCGTCCGTCGGCTTCCTTCGTGATCGCCTCGCGGTACGCGACCTGGGGTTTTCCGACGTTCGCGCCGACGTTGAATTCGCGGACCATGCGGTCGACGATGATCTCCAGGTGGAGCTCGCCCATCCCCGAGATGATCGTCTGGTTCGTTTCCTTGTCGCTGAAGACCTTGAACGTCGGATCTTCCTGCATGAGCTTGGAGAGCGCGACGCCCATCTTTTCCTGGTCCGACTTCGTCTTCGGCTCGATCGCGACCGAGATGACGGGATCCGGGAAATTCATCGACTCGAGGACGACGGGCGCGTTCTTGTCGCAGATCGTGTCGCCGGTGCGCACGTCCCGCAGGCCCACCGCGGCCGCGATGTCGCCGGCCCAGACTTCCTTGATCTCCTCGCGCTTGTTCGCGTGCATCTTGAGGATTCGCCCGACCCGCTCATTCGTGTCCTTCGTCGCGTTGAACACGGACGAACCCGCGTCGAGATGGCCGGAATAGACGCGGAAGAACGCGAGCTGGCCGACGAACGGGTCGGTCATGATCTTGAAGATCAACGCCGCGAACGGGCCGTCATCCCTGGGCTCCCGGGTGACTTCGCTGTCGAGATCGTCGTGGCCCTTGATCGGGGGCACGTCGAGGGGAGAGGGAAGGTAGTCGACGACGGCGTCGAGCAGCTGCTGGACACCCTTGTTCTTGAACGCGGACCCGCAGACGACCGGCTGGACCTTGCCCGCGACCGTCGCCTTGCGCAGCGCGGCCTTGATCTCCGCTCCGGTGACCTGTCCGCCCTCGAGGTATTTTTCCATCAGGTGGTCGTCGGTCTCCGCGATCGCTTCGACGAGGTGCTCGCGGTAGCGCTCCGCTTCCTCGCGAAACTCTTCGGGGATTTCGACGATGTCGAATTTCGCCCCGAGCGACTCTTCCTTGAACTCGATACCCTTCCATTCGACGAGGTCGATGACGCCGCGCAGCTGCGACTCGCTCCCCCACGGGATCTGGATGGGCGCGGGCTTCGCGTTGAGTTTCGTCTTCATCATCTCGACGCAGCGCGGAAAATTCGCGCCGATCCGGTCCATCTTGTTGACGAACGCGATCCGGGGAACGCCGTAGCGGTCCGCCTGCCTCCAGACCGTCTCGGACTGGGGCTCCACGCCGGCGACCGCGTCGAAGCACGCGACCGCGCCGTCGAGAACGCGGAGCGAACGCTCCACTTCCGCCGTGAAGTCGACGTGTCCGGGCGTGTCGATGATGTTGATGCGGATGTCCTTCCAGAAACACGTCGTCGCGGCCGACGTGATCGTGATGCCGCGTTCCTGCTCCTGGACCATCCAGTCCATCGTCGCGGTGCCTTCGTGCACCTCGCCGATCTTGTAGTTCACGCCGGTGTAATAGAGGATGCGCTCCGTCGTGGTCGTCTTCCCCGCGTCGATGTGGGCCATGATGCCGATGTTGCGAGTGTCTTTGAGTGCGTGTGTGCGGGGCATGATTCAACTCACCAACGGTAGTGGGCAAAAGCCTTGTTGGCTTCCGCCATCTTCAGCGTGTCGTCTTTCTTCTTCATCGCGCCGCCCTTGAGGTTGGACGCATCGAGGAGCTCGCCCGCGAGCTTCTCGCGCATCGTGCGCTCTCCGCGCGCCAGGGCGTATTCGATCAGCCACCGGATCGCGAGCGAGGTCCGCCGGTTCGGCCGAACTTCGACGGGCACCTGGTAGGTCGATCCGCCGACGCGCCGCGACTTGACCTCGAGCGCCGGCTTGACGTTCTCGACCGCCTTCTTGAAGACCTTCATCGGGTCGTCCTGGGTCTTCTCGGAAACGACTTCGAGCGCGCCGTACAGGATGCGCTCGGCCACGCTCTTCTTCCCCTGCTTCATGACCGAGTTCACGAACTTCGTCACGAGCTGGGAGTTGTAGACGGGGTCCGGCAGAATCTCGCGCTTGGGAACTTCTCTTCGTCTCGGCATCGTCTCAGCTCTTCGGGCGCTTCGCGCCGTATTTGGACCGGCCCTGCTTCCGGTTCGCAACGCCGACCGCGTCGAGCGTGCCCCGGATGATGTGGTAGCGGACGCCGGGCAGATCCTTCACGCGGCCGCCGCGAATCATCACGATGGAGTGCTCCTGGAGGTTGTGCCCGACTCCCGGGATGTAGGTCGTGACTTCCGTGCCGTTGGTCAGGCGGACGCGGGCGACTTTTCGAAGGGCCGAGTTCGGCTTCTTCGGAGTGGTGGTGTAAACGCGCGTGCAGACGCCCCGCTTCTGCGGGCTCGCGTTCAACGCGGGACTCGCCGTCTTGTACCGAACGGCCTCCCGTCCGCTGCGAACCAACTGTGAAATCGTCGGCATTCCTCTAGTCCTCCGAATCCCTGCGTCCCCGGCCGCACAGAAAAATTTCTCCAGGCGGCCTCAATTCAATTCGTCTCCCCGGTCCCAGGTTCTTGCCGCTCCGTGGGGCCGAGATCGATCGTCTCCCTGTCTTCTGGATCAGTATCCGAGAAGTCCCGGGGAAAACCCGCTAATACTATGAGCCTATGGCTGATCTGTCAAGCAAAAGACGAGGGCGAGGCCCCGTTCTGGCGCCCGCTCCCCCGGACCGAACCTCCACTCCTTCCCCGAATCCCTGAAACCCCCGGAAAACGAAAGGCCCCGGATTGCTCCGGGGCCTTCGAAATCCTTGAAAAAAGGCCGGATTTTACGCTTCTTCGTCCGAATCGAAGTCGCCGTCGGCTTCGGCCAGGGCCAGATCGTCGAGGTTGTCGGTCAGGAACTCTTCCACGACCGGCTCGATCTCGGGGATCTCTTCCTTCTCGAGAACGACGTCGCGGTAGTAGCCCATGCCCGTTCCGGCCGGGATCAGGCGCCCGACGATGACGTTTTCCTTGAGGCCCCGGAGCGAGTCGACCTTGCCGGAAATGGCCGCCTCGGTGAGCACGCGCGTCGTCTCCTGGAAAGACGCCGCGGAGATCAGCGAGTCGGTCGAAAGCGAGGCCTTCGTGATGCCGAGCAGCAGCGGACGGCCGATCGCCGGCTCCCCTCCCGCCGCCATGACGCGCTCGTTCTCCTCGGTGAAGCGGAACCGGTCGACCTGCTCGTCGATCAGGAACTCCGTGTCCCCGACCTCCTCGATCTTCACGGACCGCATCATCTGGCGGACGACCACTTCGATGTGTTTGTCGTTGATCGCGACGTTCTGGGAGCGGTAGACCTCCTGGATCTTGTCCACCATGTAGCGCTGGAGCTCTTTCTCCCCGAGAATCGCGAGCACGTCGTGCGGGTTGATGGAACCGTCGATCAGCGGATCGCCGGCGTGCACCTTCTCGCCGTCCTGGACGTTGACGTGGGTGTACCGCGGGATCAGGTACTCCCGCACCTCGTTGTCGTCGCTCCGGACGATGATCTTGCGCAGGCCCTTCGTGATCGGGCCGTATTCGACGATGCCGTTGATCTCCGTGATGATCGCGGGCTCCTTCGGCCGACGGGCCTCGAAGAGCTCGACGACGCGCGGAAGACCGCCCGTGATGTCCTTCGTTTTCGTCGTCTCGCGCGGGATCTTCGCAAGCGTGTCGCCCGGGTAGATCTCCTGGCCGTTGGTCACCATCAGGTGCGACCCGATCGGGAGGAGGTACTTGCGGTCGAGCTTGCCGTCCTTCGCTTCCTTCGTGTGGACGACGAGCTGGGGCGAGCGCTTCTCGGCGCCGAGCGACTCGACGACGATGTTCTGCGTCAGGCCCGTGACGCGGTCGGTCTCTTCCCGCAGGTTCTCGCCGTCGACGATGTCCTTGAACTCGACGCGTCCGCCGACCTCGGAAAGGATCGCGGACGTGAACGGATCCCACTCGATGAGCTCCTGGCCGGGCACGACGTCCTGGCCGTCGGTGACCTTCAGGTTCGATCCGTAAACGACCGAGTAGCGCTCTTTCTCGCGGCCCTTGTTGTCGAGGATCGTGATCTTGCCGCTCCGGTTGACGACCACGAGGCCGCCGTCCCGGCGCTCGACCGTGTTGACGTTCAGGAACTTGACCTTGCCCGGGTTCTTCGCGGCGTGCTTCGACTGCTCCGTCACGCGGGAGGCCGTGCCTCCGTAGTGGAACGTCCGCATCGTGAGCTGCGTGCCCGGCTCGCCGATCGACTGGGCGGCGATGACGCCGACAGCTTCGCCGATCTCCACGAGATGGCCCGTCGCGAGCATTCGGCCGTAGCAGCGGCGGCAGACTCCCCGCCGGGTTTCGCACGTCAGCACGGAGCGGATCTTGACCCGCTCGATGCCGGCTTCCTGGACGGCCGACGCGAGCTCTTCGGTGATCTCATCGCCGACCGACACGATCTTCTGTTCCGTGAGCGGATCGAGGATGTCCTCCTGCGAAACGCGGCCGACGATGCGGTCGCGCAGCGCTTCGAGGATGTCGCCGCCTTCCATGATGGCCGTCACGACGATGCCGTCCGCCGTGCCGCAATCCTCTTCGATCACGATCACGTCCTGGCCGACGTCGACCAGGCGGCGGGTGAGATAGCCGGAGTCTGCCGTCTTCAAGGCCGTGTCCGCGAGGCCCTTTCGGGCGCCGTGGGTCGAAATGAAGTACTGCAGCACCGAGAGGCCCTCGCGGAAGTTCGCGATGATCGGGTTCTCGATCACCTCGCCCGAAGGCTTCGACATCAGGCCGCGCATACCCGCGAGCTGTCGGACCTGCTCCTTCGAGCCTCGGGCCCCGGAATCGGCCATGATGTAGATGGGATTGAACTCCTGACCGGTCTGGTCGGATTTCTTCATTTCCTTGAACATCTCGTCCGAGACGGCCTCCGTCGTCCGATGCCAGATGTCGATGATCTTGTTCTTGCGCTCGCCCGCCGTGATGACGCCCGAAGAGCGCTGGTTCTCGACCTCTCGCACTTCCTTTTGAGCCTTCTCGACGAGGGCGCCCTTCTTTTCGGGAATGAGCATGTCGTCGACGCCGATCGAGATGCCGGCCTTCGTCGCGTAGAGGAAGCCGGTCTCCTTGAGCTCGTCGAGCATGTGAACGGTGTCGGCGGGCCCGTACCGCAGGTACGAGAACGTGACGAGGTCCGAAAGGCCCTTCTTCTTCAGCAGGCCGTTGATGAACGGAAACTGCGCCGGAAGCGCCCGGTTGAAGATCACGCGGCCGACCGTCGTGTCGATCAGGGACCGCTGGATGTTCTGGATCTCGGCGTGGATGATGTCCTGATCGTTGTACTGGGTCGTCAGGTCGACGTATTCGCCCGTGTACCGGACGCGAATCGGGGTGTGCGTGACGACTTCGCCTTCGGCGTGCGCGAGAAGCACTTCGTCGAAGTCGGCGAAGATGCGTCCTTCTCCCTTGGTTCCCGGACGCGCCTTCGTCAGGTAGTAGCAGCCGAGGACGAGGTCCTGCGACGGCACGGCGAGCGGCCGGCCCGACGCGGGCGACAGGATGTTGTTCGACGAGAGCATCAGGAGATGCGCCTCGATCTGGGCTTTCGGGGAAAGGGGAACGTGAACCGCCATCTGGTCGCCGTCGAAGTCGGCGTTGAACGCCGGGCAGACGAGCGGATGGATCTTGATCGCCTTGCCCTCGACGAGCACCGGCTGGAACGCCTGGATGCCGAGGCGATGGAGTGTGGGCGCGCGGTTCAGGAGAACCGGATGATCCTTGATGACCTCTTCCAGGGCATCCCAGACTTCCACGTCGCCCTGCTCGACGAGCTCCTTGGCCGCCTTGATCGTCGGGGCCAACCCCTTCTTTTCCAGGCGGTTGTAGATGAACGGCTTGAAGAGCTCGACGGCCATCTTCTTCGGCAGGCCGCACTGGTGGAGCTTGAGCTCCGGCCCCACGACGATGACGGAACGGCCCGAGTAGTCGACTCGCTTGCCGAGCAGGTTCTGCCGGAAGCGGCCCGTCTTTCCCTTGAGCGTGTCGGAAAGCGATTTCAGGGGCCGGTTGTTCGAGCCCTTGAGAACGCGTCCCCGGCGGCCGTTGTCGAACAGGGCGTCGACGGCTTCCTGGAGCATGCGCTTTTCGTTTCGCACGATGACTTCGGGCGCGCGCAGCTCGAGCAGCTTCTTCAGGCGGTTGTTCCGATTGATGACGCGCCGGTAGAGGTCGTTCAGGTCCGACGTCGCGAAGCGGCCGCCGTCCAGGGGAACGAGGGGGCGCAGCTCCGGCGGAATGACCGGGATGACGTCCATGATCATCCACTCGGGGCGCTGGCCGGACCGCCGGAACGAGTCGATCACCTTGAGCCGCTTCGCCGCTTTCTGTTTCTTGATCTGCGACGTCTCGGTCTTCATGATGAGCCGCAGCTCTTCGGAGGCCGACTCGACGTCGACCCGGCGCAGGAGCTCCTGGATCGCTTCGGCGCCCATCCGCGCGACGAAGACGTCTCCCCACTCGCCGCGCACTTCGCGGAAACGCTCCTCCGAGAGGAGCTCCTTTTCCTTCAGGTCCGTCTCGCCCGAGTCGATGACGACGTACGACTCGAAGTAGAGAACGCGCTCGAGGTCGCGCAGCGACATGTCGAGGAGATGGCCGATCCGCGACGGAAGGCCCTTGAAGAACCATACGTGCGAAACGGGCGCGGCCAGCTCGATGTGCCCCATCCGCTCGCGGCGGACGCGGGACTTCGTGACCTCAACGCCGCACTTGTCGCAGACGACGCCGCGGTGCTTCATCCGCTTGTACTTGCCGCACAGGCATTCCCAATCGGTGATCGGTCCGAAGATCTTCGCGCAGAAGAGCCCGTCCCGCTCCGGTTTGAACGTGCGGTAGTTGATCGTCTCGGGTTTCGTGACCTCCCCGAACGACCAGGAACGGATTTTTTCCGGCGAGGCCAGGGACACCCGGATCGAATTGAAATCCTTCAGACTCGTCGGTTGATTCATCAACGTGAGCGTTTCCAATTGCCCACTCCTTTCGAACTCTCTTGCCACCCGGTTACCTCTTCAGCAGTTCGACGTCGAGACACAGCGACTGGAGCTCGCGCACCAGCACGTTGAAGGACTCGGGAAGACCCGGATCTTCCGGGACCTCGCCCTTGACGATCGCTTCGTAGACCTTCGACCGTCCCTCGACGTCGTCGGACTTGATCGTCAGCAGCTCCTGGAGCGTGTAGGCCGCGCCGTACGCCTCCAGGGCCCACACTTCCATCTCGCCGAACCGCTGCCCGCCGAACTGCGCCTTGCCGCCGAGGGGCTGCTGCGTGATCAGCGAATACGGCCCGATCGAGCGCGCGTGGATCTTGTCGTCGACGAGGTGCGAGAGCTTCAGCATGTAGATGTACCCGACGGTGACCTTCTGCTCGAATCCCTCGCCCGTCATTCCGTCGTACAGGGTCGTTTTTCCCGAGGACGGGAGATTCGCGTCCTTGAGGAGCATCTTGATCTCCCCCTCCGACGCGCCGTCGAACACCGGCGTCGCGACGTGGAGACCCAGGGCGCGCGCCGCCCAGCCCAGATGCGTCTCGAGGATCTGGCCCACGTTCATTCGGGACGGAACGCCGAGGGGATTGAGCACGATCTCGACCGGCCGTCCGTCCGGGAGGTACGGCATGTCCTCTTCCGGCAGGATCCGCGAGATCACGCCCTTGTTCCCGTGGCGGCCCGCCATCTTGTCCCCGACGGAGAGCTTGCGTTTCATGGCCACGTACACCTTGACCAGCTTGATGACTCCCGGGGGCAGCTCGTCCCCCTTCTGCAGCAGGTCGATCCGGTCCGCGTTGACCTTGTTCAGAACTTCGATCTGGGAATCGGCCCGGCCAAAAATCCTTCGAACTTCGTCCCGAGCTTCGTCGTCCTTCAGGCGCGCCGACAGGAGCTCTTTCTTCGAGAGCTTCGCGATGACGTCGGCCGCGAGGCGGCCGCCCTTCTTCGCGACGACTTCGCCCCGCCGGTCCTCGAGGTCCTCGGCGAGCGTCTTTCCGTCGAGAATTCCCTGGACCTTCTTGTTCGCTTCTTCCCGAATGATCCGGATCTCGTCCTGGCTGTTTTTCTGGAGCTTCGCGATCTGGTCTTCTTCGATCTGGAGAGCGCGGACGTCCTTTTCGATCCCCTTTCGGGAAAAGATCTTCACGTCGACGACGATGCCCTCGATCCCCGGAGGGCACTTGAGAGAGGCGTCGCGGACGTCGCCCGCCTTCTCGCCGAAGATCGCCCGAAGGAGTTTCTCTTCCGGCGTCAGCTGGGTCTCGCCCTTCGGCGTGACCTTGCCGACGAGGATGTCGCCGGGCTTGACGGACGCCCCGATCCGAATGATTCCGGACTCGTCGAGGTCGCCGAGCGCGTATTCCGAGACGTTCGGGATGTCGCGCGTGATCTCCTCCGGTCCGAGCTTCGTGTCGCGGGCCTCGAGGTCGAATTCTTCGATGTGGATGGAGGTGAAATAGTCCTCCTTCACCATCTTTTCCGAGATCAGGATCGCGTCCTCGTAGTTGTAGCCCCGCCACGGCATGAACGCGACGAGGATGTTGCGGCCGAGCGCGAGCTCTCCGTCGTCGGTGCACGGACCGTCGGCGAGGACCTCGCCCCGGGCGACCCGCTGCCCTTCGACGACGATCGGCTTCTGGTTGATGCAGGTGTTCTGGTTGCTGCGCCGGAACTTCACCATCGGATAGATGTCCGCTCCGAATTCCTTCGCCCCGCGGGTGTCCCCTTCTTCCCCCTCGACGCGGACGATGATTCGCTCCGCGTCGACCTGGTCGACGATTCCTCCGCGCTTCGCGAGCACGACGGCTCCCGAGTCGCGGGCGACCGTGCGCTCGAGACCGGTGCCGACGAGCGGCGCCTCGGCCTTCAGCAGCGGAACCGCCTGGCGCTGCATGTTCGATCCCATCAGGGCGCGGTTTGCGTCGTCGTGCTCGAGGAACGGAATGAGGGCCGCGGCGATCGAAACGAGCTGGCGCGGCGAGATGTCCTTGTAGTCGACCTTGTCCCGCTCGACGGAGATGAATTCCCCGTTCAATCGGGCGATGACCCGGTCTTCCTTCAGCCGGCCGTGCGAATCGGTCTCGGCGTTCGCCTGCGCGATGACGAAATTCTCCTCCTGCCACGCGGACAGGTAGAACGCGAACGGCTCCGCTTCGGCGACCTTCTTGTGGCCTCCGCGAACGCGCTCGTTCTCTTCGTCCAGGTCCTTCTTTTCGACGATCTGGCTGAGCTTGAACCGCGTGTCCCCGGTCCGCGTCACGCGGAAGTGGTCCAGAACGCGGCCCTTCTCGACCTTCTTGTACGGGGTCTCGATGAAGCCGAAGTCGTTGATCCGCGCGTAGCACGACAGCGACGAGATGAGGCCGATGTTCGGGCCTTCCGGCGTCTCGATCGGGCAGACGCGGCCGTAGTGCGTCGGATGGACGTCGCGCACTTCGAAACCGGCGCGCTCGCGGGAAAGGCCGCCCGGCCCGAGGGCGGAGAGCCTCCGCTTGTGCGTGACCTCGGAGAGCGGGTTCGTCTGGTCCATGAACTGGGACAGCTGCGACGAACCGAAGAACTCCTTGATCGCCGCGATGACCGGCTTGCTGTTGATCAGGTCGTGCGGCATCGCCGAGTCGATGTCCTGGTGAACGGACATCTTCTCCTTGATCGCGCGCTCCATGCGGACGAGGCCGATCCGGAACTGGTTCTCGAGCAGCTCGCCGACGGATCGGACCCTGCGGTTGCCGAGGTTGTCGATGTCGTCGACCCGTCCGACGTCCTTGCGGAGGCGGAGCAGGTAGCCGACGACCCGGTAGATGTCGTCGGGCGTCAGGGTCCGCGTCTCGAGCGAGCCCTCCGACTCCATCTTGATGTTGAACTTGAACCGGCCGACGCGCGAGAAGTCGTACTTCTTCGAGTCGAAGAACATTCCTTCGAAGAGATTCTTGGCCGACTCGTAGGTCGGAGGGTCTCCCGGACGCAGGCGCCGGTAGATCTCGAGGACGGCCTCGTTTTTCGTCTTGTGGGTGTCCTTGCGGATCGTGTTCACGAGGACGTCGCCGCCGAGATCCCATTCGGGAAAGAGGAGCTCGACTTCCTTGATCCCCTTCGCCTTGAGCGCTTCGACGCCGCCCGGGCCGACTTCCTGCCCGGCCTCGAAGAGCACTTCGCCCGAAGCGAGATCGACGATGTCGGCGAGGAAACACGCCTTTTCGACCTGCTCCTGCGGAACGGAGACTTCGACGGAGCCCTTCTTGTTGATCTCCTTCTGCTGGTCCAGGTCGAGCTTGATTCCGGCAAAGATCGGCTTGACGTCGCGCTTGATTCGAGCGAACCGGTCCTTCAGGTCTTCCTGCTTCAGGACCTCGGGGCCGACGGTCACGAACGCTCGCCCGCGGTCGAGCCGCGTTTTGACCGGCGCGTAGAACTGCCGCAGGATCGATTCGTCCGTCTCGAGCCCCAGCGCCCGCAGGAAGATCGTCGCCGGGAACTTGCGCTTGCGGTCGATTCGAACGTAGAGGATTCCCTTCTGGTCGAACTCGAACTCCACCCAGGATCCGCGGTACGGGATGATCTTCGCGAGATACCCGTGCGCGCTCTCCCGGGTGAAGAACACGCCCGGCGAGCGGTGGAGCTGCGACACGATGACGCGCTCGGTGCCGTTGATGATGAACGTCCCGTGCTCGGTCATCAGCGGAATGTCCCCGAAGAAGACTTCCTCTTCCTTCGCGTCGCGCATCGTCCGCGTCCCGGTTTCCGGGTCGCGGTCGTAGACGAACAGGCGGAACGTGACCTTGAGCGGGACCGAGAACGTCATCCCCCGCTCCTGGCACTCGGCCACGCCGTATTTCATCTGCAGGTCCACGGGGTTCGAGCAGACGTCGCAGAGAGTCACTTCATTCTTGTTCTGGTGGCCGCATTTCGGGCACTGGACCACTTCCTCGTGGGGATGGGCCGTGATGATCCGGGCCTTGCACGAGGCGCACGTCATTCGCAGGTACTCGAGGTCGCGGAGCCTGCCGCACTTGCACTCCCAGTTGCCGATCGAATACTTCACGAATTGCAGCTCGCACAGGCCGCGGAAATCCGCGAACGGGAAAATCCCGTTGAAGACCGACTGCAGGCCGACCTCTTCCCTCTCCTCGGGAAGCAGGTTCATCTGAAGAAACTTCTCGTAGGACCGGCGCTGCACGTCGATCAGGTTCGGGAGATCCATGAAGGACCGGATCTTGGAGAAATCTCTTCGTTCGCGTACGACCGCTTCAGAACTCATGCCGTTACGACTCCTTTTCCACGATTTCCACCGGGGAGGCAGACGGGGACCGCCGGAGGCGGTCCCCCAAATCCTTCATCCGGACAAGAAAACACGTCTTCTCGTTTCCGATTACTTGACTTCGACTTTCGCCCCAACTTCTTCGAACTTCTTCTTGATGTTGGCCGCGTCGTCCTTGGAAACGCCTTCCTTGAGCGTCTGCGGGGCGCCGTCGACCAGGTCCTTGGCTTCCTTGAGCCCGAGGCCCGTCACTTCGCGAACCACCTTGATGGTCTTGATCTTGTCGCCCGCGGCGGCGAGGACGACGGTGAATTCCGTCTTCTCTTCCTCCGCCGGAGCCGCCGCGGCCGCCGGGGCTGCCGCCGCCGGCATCGCCATCGCGGCCGCCGACACGCCGAACTTCTCCTCGAGCGACTTGACGAGGGTGTTGAGATCGAGAACCGACATCTTCTCGATCTCCGAAACGAACTGCTCTACGTTCAATGCCATTGATTTCTCCTCAAATTCTCATTCACCCGACGCGGTTTGCTCCGCGGGGGCGGACTTCCCTTTTTGATCGCTGATCTGCGAAAGCACAACAGCGAGGTTCTGAATCGGACCATTCAACACCGTGACCAACCGCCGAACCGGTGATTGTAGCATGAAAAGCAACCTTCCCACCAGCTGCTCGCGGGACGGGAGGTCGGCAATCATCTGAATCTGGGTTGCCGGGACCGCCTTCCCTTCGACGACCGCCCCCTTGAAAGAGAGCGATGCATTCGTTTTCGCGAATGTCGTCAGGATTTTCGCGAGCCCGACCGGGGAATCGGCGTTGTACGCGACCGCCGTCGGCCCGGCAAAATGATCCTTGAGCGGCTCGAGGGCGCTCCCCTCGATCGCCCGGATCGCGAGCGTGTTCTTGACCACGAGGTACGAAGACTTCGAATCGCGAATCTGCTTGCGCAGCTCGGTGACGTCGGGAACCCGAAGCCCGGAGAATCCGAGCACAAACGCGTTCCGCGCCGCGCCGACCGAGTCGCGAAGCTCTTCGATGGCAGCGTTTTTCTCTTGTTTGTTCACTCTCAATCCCCTCAGATCGCTTCCGCCGCGGTCGTGTCGATTTTGACGCTGGGGCCCATCGTGGAAGAAAGCGAAACGGAGCGGAAATATTTCCCCTTCGCGGCCGCGGGCTTCGCCCGATGAACCGCGTGGATCAACGCTTCCGCGTTCTCCTTCAACTTCTTCTCCTCAAAGGACATTTTTCCCAGCGGGGCGTGGATGATCGCCGTCTTGTCGACGCGGAACTCGAGCTTTCCGGCCTTGATCTCGGTGACGGCCCTGCCGACGTCGGCCGTAACCGTTCCCGCCTTCGGATTCGGCATGAGGCCCCGCGGGCCGAGGACCTTTCCGAGCCGGCCGACCGACCGCATCATGTCCGGAGTCGCCACGAGCGCGTCGAAGTCGAGGTAGCCTCCGGCGATCTTCTCCGCCAGATCTTCTCCCCCGACGATGTCGGCTCCCGCGGCCTCCGCTTCCTTGATTTTCTCGCCCGACGTGATGACGGCCACGCGCTTGGATTTGCCGAGTCCGTGCGGGAGGATCACCGTTCCCCGGACCATCTGGTCCGCGTGCTTCGGGTCCACTCCGAGCAGGATCGACACGTCCAGAGTCTCGTCGAACTTCGCGAACTTGATCTTTTTCGCGAGCGCGATCGCCTCTTCCAGCCCGTACGGACGGTCCTGGATCTGCGCCTTGGCCGCCTGAAACTTTTTGCCTCTTGAAGCCATAAGATCCTTTCGTCGTGCAATCGATCCCGTCGCCGGGATCTCCGACTGTTGTTTCGGCCGCCTCCGTTCCCTGGGCGCTGACTCGCCCCGGAGGAGACCGTGGAAACCCCGTTAAACGATGTCGAGCCCCATGTTCCGGGCCGTGCCGGAAATCGTCCGGATCGCCGCGTCGAGCGAGCCGGCGTTCAGGTCGGGCATCTTCAGGCGGGCGATCTCCTCGACCTGCGCCTTCGTCACCTTGCCGACCTTGACCTTGTTGGGCGTTCCCGACCCCTTCGGAACTCCGGCCGCCTTCAGCAGGAGGACGGGCGCCGGGGGCGTCTTCGTGATGAACGTGTAAGACCGGTCCGCGTAGACTGTCAGGACGACGGGGATGATGAGCCCCTTGTCCTTCGCGGTCCTCGCGTTGAAGTTCTTGACGAAGTCCATGATGTTGACGCCCGCCGGACCGAGCGCCGTTCCGACCGGCGGGGCCGGAGTGGCTTCGCCCGCGGGAATCTGAAGCTTGATGTAGCCGGTGATCTTCTTGGCCATGCTCGCGTTTTCCTATCTTCTCTCGAACTAAATCTTCTGGACCTGGAGGAAATCCAACTCGACCGGAGTGGCCCGGCCGAAGATCGTGACCATGACTTTGAGCGTCGAGCGGTCGAGGTTGACGTCCTCCACGACGCCCGTGAAGTTCGTGAACGGGCCGTCGGTGATCCGGACCGTCTCGCCGTGCTCGAACGTGTGCCGCGGCTTGGGTTTCTCCTTCGTCGAATGGACCTGGTGGAGGATCTGCTCGACCTCCTCTTCGGTCAGCGGCGTCGGCTCTTTCCCGGATCCGACGAATCCCGTCACCTTCGGCGTGTTCTTGACCAGGTGCCAGGCCTCGTCGGACATTTCCATCTCGACGAGGATGTAGCCGGGGAAGAACTTGCGGTGGATCTCGCGCTTCTTTCCGCCCTTCATCTCGACAAGGGTCTCGGTCGGGATGCGGACCTCGCCGAAGGCCGGGCTCATGCCCATCGCCTCGACGCGCTGCAGCAGGTTCTGCCGCACGCGATCCTCGAAACCCGAGTACGTGTGCACGATGTACCAGCGCTTTTCGCCGGTCGCCGCTTTCATACGCCGAGCGCCTTGTACACGGCCTCGAGCCCCTTCCCGAGGACGAGGTCGCAGGCGGACAGGTAGAAACCGATGATCAGGGTCGCGACGATCACGACGATCGTCGTCCCGACGACGGTCTTCCGGTCCGGCCACGTGACTTTCTTGGCTTCCGCGATCACTTCCCGGACGAAGGTTCGCGTGTTCGGCCACCACTGTGAAATCGCTGCCATGGCTCCCTTATCCTCGCTCGCTCGAAACCCGCCCGCTCAAACTCGAAAGATGGCAGGGGTGGAGGGATTCGAACCCCCAACATCCGGTTTTGGAGACCGGCGCTCTACCAATTCGAGCTACACCCCTCAAGCTCAAACCTTGCCTTCCTTGTGCGCCGTGTGCTTCCGGCAGAATCGGCAGTACTTGCTCCGCTCCAGCTTCTCGGTGTTGGTCTTCTTGTTCTTCGTCGTCGTGTAGTTCCGCCGCTTGCAAGCGCTGCACGCGAGAGAGATGATTTCCTGCATCGTCGTATCCCCTTATTCGATGATTTCCGTGATGGTGCCGGCGCCGACGGTGCGGCCGCCCTCGCGGATGGCGAAGCGAAGGCCCTTCTCCATGGCGATGGGCGTGATCAGGTTGATCTCCATGGCCACGTTGTCGCCCGGCATCACCATCTCCACTCCCGCCGGCAGCTGCGCGGTCCCCGTCACGTCGGTCGTGCGGAAGTAGAACTGCGGCCGGTAGCCGTTGAAAAACGGCGTGTGCCGTCCGCCCTCTTCCTTGGTCAACACGTAGGCCTCCGCCTTGAACTTGGTGTGCGGCGTGATCGACTTGGGCTTGGCGCAAACCTGTCCGCGCTCCACGTCCTTGCGCTCCACACCCCGCAGCAAGAGTCCCACGTTGTCGCCCGCGACGCCCTCGTCCAGGAGCTTGCGGAACATCTCCACTCCCGTCACCACCTTGGTCTGCGTCGCCTTGATCCCCACGATCTCGACTTCCTCGCCCACCTTCACCTTGCCCCGCTCCACTCGTCCCGTCACCACGGTCCCGCGGCCCGAAATCGAGAACACGTCTTCGATCGGCATCAGGAAATCCTTGTCGATCGCGCGCTCCGGCAGCGGAATGTAGGCGTCCACCGCGTCCATCAACTCCATGATGCACTGGGTGTCCGGGCTGGCAGGGTCTCCCGAGGCCAGCGCCTTGAGCGCCGAACCCTTGATCATCGGAATCTTGTCGCCCGGGAACTTGTAGGAGGTCAGGAGCTCTCGAACTTCCAGCTCCACCAGCTCCAGCAGCTCCGGGTCGTCCACCATGTCGGTCTTGTTCAAAAACACCACGATGAACGGCACTCCCACCTGACGCGCCAGCAGGATGTGCTCCCGCGTCTGCGGCATCGGTCCGTCCGCCGCCGACACCACCAGGATCGCTCCGTCCATCTGCGCCGCGCCCGTGATCATGTTCTTGACGTAATCCGCGTGCCCAGGACAGTCCACGTGCGCGTAGTGCCGCTTCTCCGTGGAGTACTCCACGTGCGCCGTGTTGATCGTGATCCCTCGCGCCTTCTCTTCCGGCGCGTTGTCGATCTGGTCGTATCCCTTCGCCGTTGCCAGCCCCTTCTTGGACAACACCGTCGTGATCGCCGCCGTCAACGTCGTCTTCCCGTGATCCACGTGACCGATCGTCCCGATGTTGACGTGCGGCTTGCTCCGGTCAAATTTCTCTTTCGACATCCTCGTCCCTCATCATTTTTCAAATCCCGCCGCGGGGAAATTTCCCGGATCGAGAACTGGAGCCCACGACCAGGGTTGAACTGGTGACCTCGTCCTTACCAAGGACGCGCTCTACCGCCTGAGCTACGTGGGCAGGAGTACGATCAAAGACCCCCAGATTCCCAAGTTTGGAGCGGGAGACGGGATTCGAACCCGCGACCAACAGCTTGGAAGGCTGTGACTCTACCCCTGAGTTACTCCCGCGCTTTCCCCGTACTTTCCGCCGCCGCGCCGCCCGGAGATGGTGGGCAGTGGAGGATTCGAACCTCCGTAGCGCGAAGCGCGGCAGATTTACAGTCTGCTGCCATTAACCACTCGGCCAACTGCCCTCGGATTCTCGTCTTCTTCCCCCGCCGGACGCTCGTGGAGCCGACGAGAGGAATTGAACCTCCAACCTTCGGTTTACAAAACCGCTGCTCTGCCGATTGAGCTACGCCGGCGCGATCCCGCGAACGTTGCCCGCTCTTCAAAGAACACCCCGGGAAAGACTCCAGACACACCCACCGTGCACACGTATTCTCGCAAACACGGCGCGAACTGTGGAGAATACCAGAACGTTTTTAGCGAGGCAAGAACTTTTCTTCTCTAAAGGATAGCCCGCCTTTGGCGCACCGCCTCGAAGGCTGCCGCGGCGGCCGCGGTGGACACGTTCAGCGAGGCGATCTGCCCCGCCATGGGCAGGCGGGCGACCACGTCGCAGCCCTCCTTCACGAGGCGGCGGATTCCCTTGCCCTCCGCGCCGAGCACGAGAACGAGATCCCCCTTCAAATCGAGCGAATACAGGTCTTCGCCCCTCTCGTCCAGCCCCACGGCGAAGAATCCCTGATCCCTCGCGTCGTCGAGGAACCGGCGCAGATTTCCGGCTCGAAACAGAGGCACCCGCGCCATCGCGCCGGCGGAAACCCGGGCGACGGTCTCGGAAAGCGGCGCCGAGCCCCGGTCGTGCACGACGACCCTCGCCCCGGCCGCATCGGCGACCCTCAGGACCGCGCCGAGGTTGTGGGGGTCCTGGACGTCGTCGAGAAGGATCACGAACCGGCTACCGGGCTCTCCGGAAAGGACTTCTTCGCGGGTCGACAGGTCGGCGGCCGCCAGCCGGGCCACGATTCCCTGGTGATTCTTCGCGAACCGGTCGAGAGACGCCCGGGCGCCGAAGCGCACCGCGACCCCGGCTTCCCGGCACAGGCTTTTGAGCTCGCCGCTGCGCCGGTCGCGCCGCGATTCGTCGAACAGCGCCCATTCCACGCGTTTCGGGCTCGATCGCACGGCTTCTTCGACGGCGTGGAACCCGGAGACGATCATCCGCCTTCGCCGAGGCTTCGGCGCGACTCCAAAAGCACCACTGCCATCGCCGCGAGGCCCTCGCCCCGCCCCGGGAAACCCATTCCGTTCGTGGAGGTTCCGCGCACCGAGACCCGGTCGGGAGGGACGTCCAGGAGCGAGGCGATTCCCCGCGCCATCTCTACGCGCCGCGGCGCTATCTTCGGCTCCTCGCCGATCACCGTCGCGTCGACGTTGCCGATCGACCATCCGGCAGAGCGGACCATTTCCGCGACGGCCGAGAGCATCTCGCCGCTTTCGCGGCCCCGCCCCTTCGGATCGCGGTCGGAGAAATGCTCGCCGAGGCTTCCCAGGCCGGCCGCCCCGAGCAGAGCGTCGCAGATCGCGTGCAACAGAACGTCGCCGTCGGAGTGTCCCGCGAGCCCGGCGCCCGCTTCCCAGACGAGCCCGCCCAACGCGAGGGGACGGCCCTTCTCGAAAGGATGGGCGTCGAAACCCAGGCCGACGCGGTTCATTCGGGCTCGCTTTTCCCCCCGAAATCCCTTGCGATCGCCTCCGCGAGGCGCAGGTCTTCCGGGAACGTGATCTTGAACGCCAGGCGCGACACGGGCACGGCCGCGACGCGGATTCCGATCGCTTCGCAGCGCGAGGCCTCGTCGGTGCCGGGCGGCGCTTCCGAGATCGCCCGCCGCAGGACATCGCCCCGGAAAACCTGCGGCGTCGCGGCCGCCGCGACCTCTTCGCGGTCGAGCGTCCCGAGAATCCATTCGCCGTCCCAACGTTTCAGCGTGTCCGCGACCCGAATGACCGCGATCGCAGCGCCCGTTTCTTCGGCGGCGTCGATGACCGCCTGAACCTCTTCCGGCTCGACGAACGCCCGCGCCGCGTCGTGAATGACGACGAAGTCGCGCGGCCCCGGCGCGAGGTAGTCGACGCCGAGCGCGACGGATTCGGCTCGAGTGCTGCCGCCGGCGATGACCGGCCACCGGTGGCGCAGCGCCGCCCCGAACTGTTCTTCGAGTCCCGCCGGTGAGAGAACGATGCCCTTCTCGAACGGCATCGACGCGAACGTCTTCAGCGAGAACGAAAGGAGAGGACGCCCATGGACCGGAACGAGAGCCTTCGAGACGGATCCGCCGAGCCGATCGCCGCGGCCGGCCGCCGGGATCAGAAGGTGCAGGCTCAAACCTTCAGAATCTCTTCTTCCTTGGCCTTCAGGAGCGCGTCGATCTCCGAGATCTTCTTGTCGGTCAGTTTCTGGACTTCGTCGAGGCCGCGCTTCTCGTCGTCTTCGGAGATCGCCTTGTCTTTCTTCATCTTCTTCAGCGTGTCGTTGGCCTCGTGACGAAATCGCCGCACCTCGACGCGGACCTCCTCCGCCAGGTGGTGCCCCTTCTTCACGATCTCCTTTCGCCGCTCCTCCGTCGGCTGCGGGACGGGAATCCGCACGACCTTTCCGTCCGACACGGGATTCAAGCCGAGGTCCGCCTTTCGGATCGCCTTGTCGATCTCCCCGCAAAGGGACGGGTCCCAGGGTTGAGCGACGAGGAGGCTCGACTCGGGAACGGTCAGGTTGCACACCTGCTTCAGGGGCGTCTCGACTCCGTACGAGGAAACCATCACCCCCTCGAGCAACGCGGCGGACGCGCGCCCGGTGCGCAGCGTGCCCAGCTGGTGTTTCAGCGCGTCCAGGGCGGCGACCATCTTCTTTTCGACGTCTTGAATTTCGTTTCTCATGATTCTCTCTCGGCTCTCCCTCTTTCTCCGCTCTCGTCCGGTCTCAGAAGGTCTGACCCGCCCGGGCGACGACTTCGTCGACGACGAGCGACCCGATGTCCGACCCTTCGACGACCCGGCGGATGTTCCCGGCGGTCAGCAGATTGAAGACCTTGATCGGGATGCGGTTGTCGCGGCAGAGCGCGACGGCGGCCGCGTCCATGACCTTCAGGTCCTGTTCGAGCGCCTGGCGGTACGTCACGAACGGAAGCAGCTTCGCGTTGCGGTCGAGCCTGGGATCCGCCGTGTAGACGCCGTCGACGCGCGTCGCCTTGAGGAGAACGTCCGCTCGAATTTCGTTCGCGCGCAGCGCGGCCGCCGTGTCGGTCGTGAAGAACGGGTTTCCCGTGCCGCCGACGAATAGAACGACCCTCTTCTTTTCCAGGTGGCGCATGGCGCGGCGGCGGATGAACGGCTCGGCGATCTGGCGCATCTCGATTGCGGAGATGAGCCGGGTGCTGATGTCACGTTTTTCGAGGGCGTCCTGCATCGCGAGCCCGTTGATGATCGTCGCGAGCATGCCCATGTGGTCGCCCGAGACTCGGTCGATGCCGGACGCCGCGGCCGTGACGCCGCGGATGATGTTCCCGCCGCCGAGGACGAGCGCCGTCTCCGTGCCGAGGCCGTGGACCTCCGCGATCTCGTCCGCGATCCGCGAGATCCGCTCGGGGTCGATCCCGAACGAGCGGTCGCCCATGAGGGCTTCGCCGGAGATCTTGAGGAGGATTCTTTTGTAGACCGCGCCCACGGGAGGGATTCTAAACGAATCCGCGGTCCGTGTATCTACCGGCTTTGCGCCGCGACTTCCGCCGCGAAATCGTTCTCGCGCTTCGCGAGGCCTTCGCCGAGCTTGTAGCGGAGGAACCGCAGCCCCTGCGCCTTCTCTCCCCCGCGAGCCTTCAGCACCTGGCCCACCGTCTGCTTGTCGTCGCGGACGTACGCCTGCTCGAGAAGGACCGCATCCTGGTAGAACTTCTCGACCTTGCCGTCGGCGATCTTCTCGATGACCGGGGCGGGCTTGCCGGAGGCCGCGGCCTGGGCCTTCGCGATTTCGCGCTCGGCGTCCAGAACGCTTTGCGGCACGTCTTCCTTGCGGCCGAACCGCGGCTCCGCCGCGGCGACGTGCATCGCGACGTCGCGGGCGAGGTCCGCCGGGCCTCCCGGAATGCCGATCAGCACGCCGATGCGGCCGTTGCCGTGAACGTAGGTCGAGAAGACCTCGCCGGGCGTCGCCGTCCATCTCGCGAACCGCCGAATCGACATGTTCTCGCCGATCCGGCCGACAAGGTGCGCGAGCGCCTCGCCGATCGTCGCGCCTTCTTCCGTCGGGGACGAGAGCGACGCAAGCGCCGCCACCTCGCCGTCCGAGGTGTCGCCGAAAGCGGAGTGCACCGCGATCCGCTCGGAGAGCTTCTCGACGAGGACCTGGAATTCTTCCGTCTTCGCGACGAAATCGGTCTCGCAGTTGACTTCCAGCAGCACCGCCGCCTGCGGATGGACCTTCGCGGAAACGAGACCCTCCGTCGCGGCCCGGCCGGCCTTCTTCGCGGCGGCGGCGAGACCCTTCTTGCGGAGGATCTTCGTCGCTTCCTCGGAATCGCCGTTGGCTTCCTTGAGCGCGGCCTTGCACTCCATCATCCCCGCGCCGGTGGCCTGGCGCAGGTCGTTGACCATCTTCGCGGTGATTTCCATGGCGTTCTACCCGGCCACGGCGCCGAAAGTCTCGGAGCTCTCCGCCGCCGGAGTCTCCGCGGGCTCACCGCCGATCCGCTCGTCATGGGCGTGCAGACCTTCGAGAATGGAATCGGCAACCTTGCTCGTGAAAAGGCGAATCGCGCGGATCGCGTCGTCGTTTCCGGGGATCACGTAATCCACCAGCTCCGGGTCGCAGTTCGTGTCGACGACGGCGACGATCGGGATCTTCAGGGAGTGCGCCTCTTTGACGGCGATGTGCTCTTTCTTCGGATCGATGATGAAGAGAGCGTCGGGCAGCTCGTCCATTTCCTTGATCCCGGAGAGATTCTTCTCGAGCTTCTCTTTTTCCCGTTCGAGACGGATGCGCTCTTTCTTCGTCAGGTTCTCGTTGTCCGTGTCGGTCAGCGAGGCCTCGATCTCTTTCAACCGGTGAATCGACTTGCGAATCGTCGTGAAATTCGTCAGCGTGCCGCCGAGCCAGCGGGTGTTCACGAAGAACATTCCGCAGCGATTCGCCTCTTCGTAGACGGCGTCCTGCGCCTGTCTCTTGGTGCCCACGAAAAGGATGTTCTTGCCGGCGACGGCAAGCGATGTCACGAATTCCGAGGCTTGTTTGAACTGCTTGAGCGTCTTTTGCAGGTCGATGATGTAGATCCCGTTGCGCTTTCCAAAAATGAACTTCTTCATTTTCGGGTTCCAGCGCTTCGTCTGATGACCGAAATGGACGCCAGCCTCGAGCAGTTCTTTCATCGAAATAGAAGCCAGATCACACCTCCTTCAAAACCGCGGAAAGGCCGGAATGGCTTTTCCGAAACAGCAAAATCAACGTTTCGAGAACTGGAACCGGGCTCGCGCGCCCTTCTGCCCGTACTTCTTGCGCTCCTTGACCCGCGAGTCGCGGGTGAGGAGACCTTCCTTTTTCAGCTTCGGGCGCAATTCCGCGTTGTAAACGAGGAGCGCGCGGGAAATCCCGTGCCGGATCGCGCCGGCCTGGCCGGCGGGTCCCCCTCCCATGACGGTGACGCCGATGTCGAATTTGTCGGCCGTCTCGGTCAGAGCGAGGGGCTGCCGGATGATCATCTTGAGGACCTTGTTCGGAAAGTACTCGTCGAACGGATGGTCGTTGACCTTGATCTCGCCCGATCCGGGCCTGAGGTAGACGCGGGCCACCGCTTCCTTGCGTCGGCCCGTTCCGTAGTACTGAAGCGTCGATGCCAAGTGGACCTCCTCCTTATGCCCGCGCCGCGATCGTCTTCGGGCGCTGCGCCTCGTGCGGGTGCGTGGACCCGGCGTAAACTTTCAGCTTCTTGAACTGCTTCCGGCCGAGGGAATTCTTCGGAAGCATTCCCTTGACGGCTTCCTCGATCATTTTCTCGGGGTGCTTCGCCCGCATTTCCGCGGCGGGCGTCGAACGGAGGCCGCCCGGAAAACCCGTGTGGCGCCGGTAGACCTTCGCCTGCTCCTTCGCGCCCGTCAGGACCGCCTTTTCGGCGTTGATGACGACGACGAAGTCCCCGTTGTCCAGCGACGGCGAATACGCCGCCTTGTTCTTGCCCATCAGAATCTTCGCGGCGCGGGACGCGATCCGCCCGACCGCCGTCCCCTGCGCGTCGACCACGTACCAGTTGTGCCGAACCTGGTCCCTCTTGACCACCATCGTCTTCGAAGACATCCACACTCCAATTGACTTGCGTCGGAACCTTAACTCCGGACGCCGTCGCGCGGCGCCACACCGACCCGGACGCAGTACTCCCTTCGGCAAGGGGACGAACAAGATAACGGGAACCCGGCGCAGTGTCAAGCGCTTAGCAGGCCGCTGAATCCGGGTTAAGCTGCCCGCGACATGACGGATCTCGACAAATCCGGCGCCACGATCTCCGGGATGTTTTCGTCGATTGCCGGCCGGTACGACTTCCTCAACCACGTCCTTTCGGCAAATTGGGACCGCCGCTGGCGGCGAATCGCAGCCGGTTCCCTCAACGGGCGCCACCGGAGGGTGCTCGACCTGGCCACCGGAACCGGCGACCTCGCGATCGCGGTCGGGAGAGAGGGACGCACGGTCGCCGGAGCGGATTTCTGCCTCGACATGCTCGCCATCGCCCGGGTGAAGACCCGGAAATCCGGCTCGCGCCCCGTCGCGCTTTCCGCGGCCGACGCGCTCCGCCTGCCGTTCGGCGACGCGTCGTTCGACGCCGTCACGGTCGGTTTCGGCGTGCGGAATTTTGCCGATCTTTCGCGGGGGCTGTCGGAGATCCGGCGCGTCCTCCGGCCCGGCGGAAAGCTCCTGATCCTCGAGTTTTCGCAGCCGCGAGGCCTATGGGGCGCGCTGTATCGCTCGTATTCCGGCCGCGTTCTTCCGCGAATCGGGAAGCTGCTGTCCGGCTCACGCCCGGCGTACGAGTACCTGAGCCGTTCGGCGAGGGAGTGGCCGGCGAAGGAGGAGTTTTCCTCGGCGCTCGAGCGGTCCGGGTTCTCGAACGTCTCTGCGCGAACGCTCGCGCTCGGCGTCGTGGCCCTTCACGAGGCCGTCAAGCCATGAGCGCGCGAGTCCTCGAGGGCACCGGCCTCGCGGAAATTCTGCGTTCCGAAGCGGCCCGGGAAGCAAGATCGTTCGCGGAAACGGCCGGGCGGCCCCCGGGTCTCCGCGTTATCCTCGTCGGCGACGATCCGGGGTCCGCGGTCTACGTCCGGTCCAAGGAGAAAGCGGCTCTGGCGGCGGGGCTGCTGGCCGAGACCGTCCGGCTCCCCTCCTCCGCTTCGGAGGCCGAGCTCCTCGACCAGGTCGCCGACGCGAATCGCTCGACCCGGATCGACGGCCTCCTCGTCCAGATGCCTCTCCCGGCGGCGATCCGCCCCCGGAAGGTCCTCGACGCGATCGATCCCTCGAAAGACGTCGACGGCTTTCATCCCGTCAACGTCGGCCTGCTCCAGCAGGGGCGTCCCCGCTTCGTCCCCTGCACGCCCGCGGGAATCCTCGAGCTGCTTCGCCGCGAGAATCTTCCGATCGAGGGCCGGCACGCGGTCATCGTCGGCCGCAGCGAAATCGTCGGAAAACCGATGGCCGCGCTGCTCCTCGGCGCGAATGCGACGGTCACGATCGCCCACTCGAAGACGCGAGATCTTCCGGCCGTCTGCCGGACGGCGGACATCCTCGTCGTCGCGATGGGCAAGGCCCGCTTCGTCACCCGCGATTTCATCCGCCCCGGAGCGGTCGTGATCGACGTCGGGATCAACCGCCTCGACACGGGCCTCTGCGGCGACGTCGACTTCGAGGCGGCGCGCGAAGTCGCCTCCGCGATCACGCCGGTTCCGAAGGGCGTCGGCCCGCTCACCGTTGCGATGCTCCTGAAGAACACGGTGAAGGCGGCCGTGGAGAGGGGCTGAGGTCGTGCTCCGAGTCGGGTTGACCGGCGGCGTCGCGTCGGGGAAAACGACGGCTGGCGAATTCTTCGCGAAGCTCGGCGCGGCGGTTTTCGACGCGGACCGGATCGTCGCGGAGTCGTACGAGCCGGGACAGCCCGGAACGCGAGCCGTCTCGGAGCTCTTCGGCAAGGAGTTCGTTCGCCCCGGGGGCGCCGTGGACAAGGCGAGAGTCGCCGCCCGCGTCTTCCAGGACGACGCGGCGCGCCGCCAGCTGGAAGCGGCGATTCATCCGCTCGTCGTTTCGGAGCTTCGAAAGCGTTTCGCCGCGGCCGAAAAAGAGGGCCGCAACGTCGCTGTTGCCGAAGCCTCGCAGATCTTCGAGGCGGGATACGAGAACGAGTTTGACCGCGTGGTTCTCGTCGTCTCGCCTGAAATCGCCCGGATGAAGCGATGGCGGGAGAAGGGCCTCGAACCCGAAGAGCTCTCCCGGCGCATGGCCGCCCAGGTCGTGGAGAACGAGGCGCGAAAGAAGGCCGACGACGTGATCGTGAACACCGGGACCCCGGAAGAGCTCCGCGAAAAAGTCGAAGCCCTCTTCGCCGGATGGAATCGGGGGCCGGGGACCTAGATCTTCTCCCTCTGGAGCCTCGCCCGGAGCTCCTCCCACGCCTTTCGGCGATGGGAAATCGCGTTTTTTTCTTCCGCCGTCATTTCCGCGAACGTCCGGTCGGATCCGAGGGGAATGAAGATCGAATCCCAGCCGAAACCGCGATCCCCCCGGGGCTTCGGCGCAATCGACCCTTCGAGGCGGCCGACGGCCGTCACCTGGGCGGTCTCCGACCGGTACGCGAGGACGCAGAGCGCCGTCGCGGCGCGGTCGGCGAATCCGTCGAGGGACCGGCAGAGAGCCTCGAGACCCGCGGACTGTTCGAACCACTTGATGAACGGCCCGGGCAGGCCCCCCCAGGCCGAGAAACCCAGAGCCGAGTCTTCGACGACGCACGCGCGCTCGAGCCGGCGAAAGGCCTCCCGCGACTTTTCGCGCGCGACCTCTTCGACGGTCGCCGCCTGGATCTCCGGCAGGTCGATCTCCACCTGCTCGAGATTTCGCCCGAAAATCTCGCGTGCCTCGCGCGCCTTCCCCTCCGAGCCGGTCACCAGAACGAGGTCCATGTCCCGATTATGCGCCATCCCTCCCGCCTTCGCCGCGAGTCAACCTTCCCCGGTCTTCGCTCGTCCAGATATCTATAATGATTGCGGCCTGTGAGAGTGTCTTGACTGAATCCGGACGCATGTGCGACCAGTGCGGGGCCCCGAACGCGGCGCCCTCCCGGTATTGCTCCGCCTGCGGCTCCGAGATTGTGATGTTCAAGCCCGGCGAAATCGTCGACGGCAAGTACGAGATCCTCGGCAAAGTGGCCGAAGGCGGTATGGGCGAGGTTTATCGCGCCCGGCATCTCCATCTCGACGACGTTCGGATCATCAAGGTGATGAAGACGCTCGGCGGCGACGACGCGACCTCGCAGCGCCGATTCTCCGAGGAAGCGCGGCTCGCGACCCAGGTCCGGCATCCGAACGTCGCCGCCCTGTACGATTTCTCGAAGCTTCCGTCCGGCAGTTACTACATGGTCTGGGAGTTCATTGACGGCGAAACCCTGCTCCACCGTCTCCGCCGGGTGGGCCGGCTGTCGCCGGAAGAAGCGATCGACATCGGAATCCAGGTTCTCTCCGGTCTCGGCGAAATTCACCGGACCCGCGTCGTCCACCGCGACGTCTCTCCGGACAACATCATGATCGTCGTCCGGGACGGGCGGCGCGTCGCGAAAATCATCGATCTCGGCATCGCGAAGAGGATCGCGCAGGACCGGCTCGGCATGACGGCCACCGGGATGTTCCTCGGAAAGCTCAAATACTGCTCTCCCGAGCAGGCCGGGGCGGCAGGCGGCGAAACGCTCGACGGCCGGAGCGACCTGTATTCGTTCGGCGCCGTCCTCTACGAAATGCTCTCCGGAAAGCCGCTGTTCGAGTCGCCGACGCCGGAGGGCTACATCGTCAAGCACCTTCAGGAAGCGCCGCCCGTTCTTCTCCGCGACGACCTTCCCCGGGAGACCGGTTTCCGGCTGTCGGAAATCGTCGACCGGGCGTTGCGAAAGGACCGGGACCGGCGCTTTCAGACCGCGGCGGAGTTCTCGGCCGCGCTCGCAGCTCTTCTTCCGGTCACGGCGACGATGCCGACCGTTCGATCGGCCGCAGGCGACCACGATCCGACGCTGCCGCTCGAGACTCCGCCCGCCGGCACGACGGTCGTCCGGCCCCGGCGCGACGGGGCGCGTTCCCGCGCCCTCGGCGCGGCAGCCGCGTTTTTTCTCTTCGGGGCGCTCGTCATCGGATACGCCTGGAGATCCGCCCGCCGGGAAGCGCTCCCGCCGGCGGTATCCGCCCCGGCCGTCCCGCCACCGCCGAGCGCGAAGCCGTCGACGCCTCCGGCGCCCGCGATCGAGATCGCGGCTCCACCCCGGATCGTCGAAGCGCCCGGGCCTGCCGCTCCGGTCCCGAAAGCCCGGCGGGCGCCCGCGACGCCGCCCGAAAGCGCGCCGGTCCCGGCTCCGCCGAAACCGCCCGCTCCGCCCGACGAATCCGCGGCGATTGCGAGATTCGAACAACTCCGCGAAACCGCTGAGAAAGGGTCGCTCCGCGACGTCGACGCGTTCGTCGATTTCGTCGCGACCTATTTATCCGCCAACCCCGGGACCGCGTTCACCGGCTCGCTCCGTTCCCTCCCCGAGAGGCTCAGGGCCCGAGGCGACAAGGCGTACGCCAGCGGCCATCCCTGGAGGGCGCTTCGGATCTACCAGATCTGCAGCCGCCTGCCGTCCGCGCCCAACGACCCCGAGTTCGCCGAACGGCTTACCGAGCTCCGGGCGCGGCTGCAGGGCCGCCGGCAAATGCTCCGCCGCGAATCCCCGCCGCCGGGATAGCATCGCCGGATGATCTCCGGACGGGCCACGCCCGCACAGACGCTGGAATTCGCGTCCGCCGCGAAGTGCGCGGATCGCCATTTTCGCCAGGCGTTCGAAGGAATCCACTGCTCGTCGATCGGGCTCGGCACCTACCTCGGCGAAGAGGACGATGCGACCGACCGCGGATTCGAAGAGTCGATCGCCGTCGCTCTCGCCGGCGGCGTCAATGTCTTCGATTCCGCGCTCAACTACCGCGGGCAAAGAAGCGAGCGAGCCATCGGCCGGGCGCTCGCGCGCGCCGTCGCCGGAGGCCTCCCGCGGGAGGCGTTCTTCGTCTCGACGAAGGGGGGCTTTCTTCCCCACGACAGCGGCGACCCCCGCCCCCCCGAGGAGTACGTCCGGGAGGAGTATTTCGAGACAAAGATTCTCGCGCCGGAGGACATCGCCGCCGGCTGCCACGCCCTTTCCCCCCGGTTTCTCGCGAAGGCCCTCGAGCAGAGCCGGCGAAACCTGGGCCTTTCGACGATCGATCTCTACTATCTCCACAATCCCGAGACGCAGCTCCAATCGGTCCCGCGCGACGAGTTCCGGCGGCGCCTTCGGCTCGCGTTCGAATTCCTCGAAGGCGAGGTCGCGAAGGGGACGATCGCGCGGTGGGGGCTCGCGACGTGGGATTGCCTCCGGGTGCCGCCCCGCCATCCCGCGCATGTTTCTCTCGAAGAGTGTCTCGCCCTCGCCCGCGAGGTCGCGGGGGACGGCCACCACCTGGAGGCCGTTCAGGCCCCGGTGAACCTCGCCATGCCCCAGGCGATCGCGTTCCCCTCGCAATCGGCCGGCGGACGGATGATCCCCCTTCTCGACGCCGCGAGCGAGATGGAACTCGCGGTCTTCTCCTCCGCGTCGATCCTCCAGGGGCGTCTCGCGGAAGCGGACCTCCCGCCGGAAATCGACGATCTCTTCTCGAACGTTCCCGCCGGGGCCCGGCGCGCCCTCCAGCTCCCGAGGTCTTCTGCCGGCGTCACCGCCGCCCTCGTCGGCGTGTCGAATCCGGAGCACGCGCGCGAGACATTCGCGCTGTCGAAAATCCCTCCCGCCTCGACGGAGGGGATTCGGGCGCTCTTCGCCTGATGCCGGCCGAAACGCATCGCGGATTCCGCCCGAGGATGCTCGCATGACGGCCGGTTTTCGGACGACGTTCCCGCCCGGACCCGACGACTATCTCGCCGCCCTGTCGCGCGGCCGCTGGAATCGCGAATTCGAGGAGCCCTGCCGCGGCCTCGAAGGAGTGCTGGAAGTCTCCGATCTGCTGTGCCTCCCGGTCCCGGGTTCCGGTCTCTCCCTCGCGGCCGCCGCACAGTCCCACCCGGACGCCGACATCTTCGCGATGGACTCCTCGGCGAGCGAGCCGGAGCTGCGATGGAAGCCGCCGGCCGCGTCGACGCTCCGCGAGCTCGAGGCGGGCGCCGGAGCTCCGGGCGGGGACACCTTCGTCCTGTCGGCGGAGCCGCGAAACGCGCCGGTGCGATTCCGTCGCGCCGCGGGCGAGCCCGGGCGCCTCGTCGCGGCATCCGGATTTCGGGTGCTTCGAGTTCCCGTGACCTTCGGCGTCCGCGAGGAGATCCTCGCGAGAATTCCCGAAACGGCGCGGCGGCTCCTCGACGTCGGGTGCGGCGCCGGAGAGACCGCGGCCGAGGCCCGGCGCCGCATTCCCGGCCTCCGGGCGGCCGGGATCGACCGACACCCCGGGCTCGCGGAAGCGGCGTCTCGGAATCTCGACGAGTTCTTCTCCGGCGAAGCCGCGGAAGGATTTGCCGAGCTCGAGCGGCGCGGCGCTCGTTTCGACACGATCGTCTTCGCCGACTTTCTCGAGCACACGGAGGATCCGTATGTCGTGCTGAAGACGGCGCTTCGGCTCGCGGAGCCCGGCGCGACCCTGATCGTCAGCGTGCCGAATGCGGCCAGCCTCCCCGTGGTCGAGGACCTCCTCCTCGGACGGTTCGACCCCGTCGCCGCCGGGCCCGCGGACGCGGGGCACCTTCGGTGGTTCACCCGCCGGCTCCTCGGGGAGCTCCTCGAGAGCGTCGGGCTTCGGGAGATTCGCCTCTCGCCGGTCCCGGTGCCGTCGGACGGGACGGAATTCCTGGCCCGTCTTCGGGCTTCCCGCGTTGCGCACCTCCCCGAAGAGCTGTGCGCGATTCAGTGGCTCGCGACGGCGACCGTGCCGAAAGAATAGCGAGCCCTCCGGTCAGGTCCGGTTCTTCCTCCGGCCGCCCGAATAACGCTGTTGCAGAAACGTGATGGTGGCCGCGATGCCGAAACCGGTCGCCCCCGCGGGGTAGCCGGCGCGAGCCTTCTCGAAATGGGCGGTTCCGGCGATGTCGCAATGAGCCCACGGCACGCCTTCGGGAACGAACTCCTTCAGGAAAGCTGCGGCCGAGACCGTCCCGCCCCATCTTCCGCCGGAATTCTTCATGTCCGCGTAGTCCGAGCGGAGCAGGTCCCGGTACTCGTCCCAGAGCGGCAGCCTCCAGAAGCGGTCGCCGGTTTTCTCGCCTGCCGCGATCAGGTCGTCCGCGAGGGAATCGTCGTTGCTCATCAATCCGGCGCACTCGTTTCCGAGCGCGACGACGACGGCGCCCGTCAGCGTCGCATAGTCGATCAGGACGTCGGGGTCGAGCTTTTCGGAATAGGACAGCGCGTCGGCGAGGATGAGACGTCCTTCCGCGTCGGTGTTGTCGACCTCCACGGTCTTGCCGTTGCGCATCCGGAGGATGTCGCCCGGGCGGTACGAAGTGCCGGACGGAATGTTTTCCGCGAGGGGCGTGAGAGCCGTGATCGTCACCGGGAGCCTCATCCGGTGCGCGGCCCGGACGATCGCGAGCGCGGTCGCCGCGCCCATCATGTCGAACTTCATTTCGCCCATCGAAGCCGCGGGCTTGATCGAGATGCCGCCGGAATCGAACGTGATGCCCTTGCCGACGAGCACGACCCGAGCCCGGGAGCTCTTCGGGCGGTGGGAGAGGACGAGGAAACCGGGCGGGCGCGAGCTGCCGGAGGAGACCCCCAGCACGCCGCCCATCTTTTCGCGGACGATCTCCGCCTTGGACAGGGACCGAAAAGCCAGCCCTTCGCGCCGGGCGACCGCCCCCACGATCGCGGAGAGCTGGCGCGATCCGAGATCGTTGGCGGGCGTGTTCCCCAGGTCGCGCGCCCACGCCGCGACTTCCGCGACGACCGAGGCCGTTCGGACCTCCTCGGCGGAAAGCCGAGCTCCCGGAAAGTCGATCGCCAGCGTCAGGCGCGGCGGACGTTCCTTGCGCCGGTACCTCTCGAACGCGTAGTCGCAGAGCGCGAGGTGCGGAAGGAGAGCGCGCGCGACACCGGCCGCTTCTTTCGAAAAGACGAACCGGGCCCGCGTCACGCCCCGCTTCTTCATCGCCTCCGCCGCCGACCGGGTGGAGGCCCGCAGAGCGGCGAGCAGTCTGGCTTTCGGCTTGTACAAATGAACGCAGCACGCGCCGCGCGACTCGACCCAGTAGGTCTCGCCTTCCGACCGGGGGATCCTCTTCCGGAGAGATTCGGGCACCGGGAGCGTCCCCGCGGCATACCCGGCGGGGAAGAAGAAATGCGTCTCGGGCTGTCTCTCGCTGTTGTCGATCTTCAGAGTCGCCATTTCACCTCACAGAATTGCCGAGCTTCGAAAACGGTCGGCGAGCGTTTTTCCCCCGCGCGAAAAGTCGGGGATCGTCTTGTAGGCCTCGATGCGTCGCTGAAGATCGGCGACATCGCGGGCCGAAACCGCTCTTTCCCTCAGGCTCTCGAGGACGTGAAGGTAGCCCGAAACGTCGTAGCCCGCCAGCGAGGCGAGCCGCGCGCCGCACGCGTCGAGAGTGGAGTCGACCGCCGGCTCCGTCTCTCCCGCGGCCTCCCGCAGGCCGCCCGGCTGCTGCTCGCGGCAGATCTCCCGCGACAGCGTCACCGCCAGATCCGCTTCCGAGGACATCACGAACAGCATTCCGCGCGACAGCACGACGAATCTCCCCGGCAACGACAGGGAATAAGGCACGTCGGACTGGGTGACCGCGAACCGGTACCGAACGGAGCCGGACACCCCGCCGGCCGCCGTCCGCCCCACGAGATTCACGTAGCGCAGAAGGCGCCCGTCGGGCGTCAGGGGGTCGCGGGCGAACAGGCTCGCCGCCATCTCCCGGCCGGCTTTTTCGACGGCGGGGTCGCCGGCGGAAGGAGTCACGGCCGGGGCGGACGAAGCCGCCGGGGCCGGCGCGATCGCTCGGCGCACGGGCTGCGGGCTCGGAGAGGCGCAGGAACCCGCCGCCGCCAGAAGGATCGCCGCCGCGAGCAATGAGAGGAGACTCCTCACCGAGGACCCGGTTGAAATCGTCCGACCGCCCCCGCCCGCTCGAATTCGGACTGCTCGGCCGGCGCGATGACGACGGAAAAGAGCCGGTCGACGGCGGCGAAATCTGGAGTCCGGACCGGGCCAGCCTTCCGATTGCCGGGCGACTCCGGCTCGATTTGCTTCGGCGGCTCGAAGTCCGCCGGGCCGAACGTCGCCGGGGAGGCTTCCGAGCGGCGGAACTGATAGCCGGATCCGTCCGAAAGCACGAAATTCACGGCCGCCAGGCCGGTGGAATCGTAGCGATATTCGATGCGCGCCTTCCTCTTTCCCACGGGAACGTCCACCATCAGGACCGGCCGGCCGAGGTTGTCGGTCCGGACGTTTCCCTGCGGGCTGAGCGGCGCCATGAACGCGACGGCGCCGGCCGCCTCCTCGGGCAGATCGCCGTCGGAGTACCACTGCTTTCCGTCGAACACGAGGGTCTCGCGAAACGCCTCGAGACGCAGCTTGCCGCCGAGCGACTTCACGACCACGCTCTCCCGCGGCTTTCCCGCGAAATCGCGCGACCGAAACACGAGAACCGTCGGCGAGGCGGGGTAAATACCAAAGGTCGTAAGGAACAGTGCGCCGAGGAGAGAGAGGAACCCCATTCGCCACAGAATAGCAAAGGCCGTCTGCTAAACTCAATGCTCTTGAGAAAAGCTCTCGAATCGACCCTCCTGGCCGGGCTCGCTCCCGCGCGGCGCGGCAAAGTGCGCGACGTCTACGATCTCGGCGACACGCTGCTCATCGTGTCGACCGACCGCGTCTCGGCCTTCGACGTCGTGCTCTCGCCGGGAATTCCCGACAAGGGGAAAATCCTGAATCAACTTTCGAACTTCTGGTTCGACGCGTTTCCCGACGTCGAAAATCACCTCATCGAAACGGACGCGGGGGAATTCCCGTCCGCGCTCGCCGCTCACCGCGAGGTGCTCGCGGGCCGGGCGGTCGTCGTGAAAAAATGCGCGGTCGTCCCCTTCGAGTGCGTCGCGCGCGGCTATCTCGCGGGCTCGGGCTACAAGGACTACGTTCGCACGGGATCGGTGTGCGGAATCCCGCTTCCCCCGGGCCTTCGGCGAAGCCGATCGCCTCCCGGAGCCGATCTTCACGCCGGCCACGAAAGCGGAAACGGGACACGACGAGAACGTGTCGTTCGAAGTCCTGGCGAATGCGCTGGGCCGGGAGCGGGCCGCCGAGCTTCGGGACAGGACCCTCTCGCTGTATGCGAGAGTCCGCGCCGCCTGTGAGGCGAAGGGAATTCTCCTTGCCGATTCGAAGATCGAGTTCGGGGAGATCGACGGGCGGCTCGTCTGGATCGACGAGGCCTTCACGCCGGATTCCTCGCGGTTCTGGCCGGCGGAGTCGTACCGGCCGGGCAGCTCCCCCGCCTCTCTCGACAAGCAGTTCATCCGGGACTGGCTCGAGGCGAGCGGGTGGAACAAGACGCCGCCGGCGCCGACCCTCCCGCGGACGTCGTCGAAGGAACGCGAGAGCAGGTATTTCGCGGCCTTTCGGAAGATTACGGGACGCGAGCCGGAGATCTGAAGCCTCGGCCGTCCGTCCCCCTCCGTTATCGCTTCACCTCGTAACGAAGCTCGACCATGCCGCTTCCGTAGGCCTTGACCTCCGCCAGATGGAGGGCGACGTCTCGATCGAGTTTCTCGAAGAATCGGATCCCGTCGCCGATCAGAATCGGCAGGATCGAGTAACGCAGTTCGTCGGCCAGCCCGAGACGAAGGCATTCGGCGGAGAGCATTCCGCCCCCAACGAACCAGATGGAGCGAAACCGGGGCCGCAGGCGCTCGTTCACGAACTGCGCGAGGTCGCCCGAGGAGAGCTCGACGCTCTCGCGGGTTCGCGGCAGCTCGCGATGGGTGAGGACGAAAGTCGGCTTGTCGCCGTACGACCACCCGAAACCTTTCGCCTCGAAATTCAATGCGGTCTCGTAGGTTCGCGATCCCATCACGTAACAGTCGATCGTCTTCAGGAACGCCTCGACGAAGCCGGGCTCCAGCTTCTCCCCGCCCTCGAACTTGTCCGAGGTCTCGAGCCAGTCGACGCTTCCGTCCTTTCGGGCGATGAAGCCGTCGAGGCTCGCCGCCATGTGGATGGTGACGCGAGAATCAGGGTTTGTCATGCGGGAGCCTGCTCATTGGCCGGGAGGCGGCTGCCAGAGCTCGACCTTGTTACCCTCGGGATCCATGACCCAGCCAAACTTCCCAAAATCGGATTCGTCGATCTTGTCGAGCACGCTGCAGCCTTCTTCCTTCAAGGCCTTGAGCAAGGCGTGGAGGTCTTCCACCCGGTAGTTGACCATGAAGGAAGCCGAGCTCGGGGCGAAGTGATTGCTCTCCTGCGGATCGATCAACCAGGCGGTCGTGCCGCCAACCGGCTTGCCCTCGGCGTCGACCCAATCGAAGGCAGCGCCTCCCCAGCTCTGAACGTCGATTCCCAGGTGCCGCTTGTACCAGGCCTGCAATGCCGGAGCCTCTTTGGCCTTGAAGAAGATGCCGCCGATGCCCGTGACTCGTCTCATGTCGCCTCCTGTTCGTCGCGTGGGTGGGAGAAATGCTACCTCGAATTACTCCCGCTACAGCAACCCCATCGAGATCGACATGAATCTCGCGACGAGACTTTGAGGCTGGGAATCGTGAGAGCTCGTCAACGTCAGCCTTCCCGGCCGCTAGGGAAACGAGCGCCGCGTGTCACATCGCCAGCCCCACGTCGCCTTCGAGCACCGATGTCTTCAGCCGCGGACGCTCTCCGCCCTTCCAGAGTGCAGCCGTGTGTAAAACCCGATACCGGAGGGGCCCCCCGTCCGGTCTTTCACTGCGCGCGATGGGCCGCGGGATGCAGACAAACTCGGTGCGCATCTCATCGGCCGACAATTGCACCTTCGCGTAACCGTGTCCTCCCAGATCGACGAACTCGAGGTGCGGAGCCAGATCCGGGTTGGACAGCGACCGTGCGCGCTTGAGATCGAAGCTCCTGGCATATTCCAGGCTCGAGCGGACGCCGTGCTTGAGCAGCATGTTGTACGTCCAGTCGGGCTTCGCGCCGTCCGGCCGATCGGCGAGAAACAGCGGGCGCAGCGGATCGGTCTTGGACAAATTGTGCTCGGTGGCTTCCATGGTTCCTGCGCTCGAGAGCGAGGCGCCGACGAAGCTCAAGCCGACGGGATCGAATTTGCCGGGCGGCAATTGAGAAGTCGCGTAACCGGCCCAGAAGCTGTGGCGGTCTCCCGAGACGATGGCGAAGCCGGTGATCTTCGCATCCCGGATGAGGTCGTAGATCTCGGCGCGCTCGGTATAGGCCATTGCGTAATCGGGAGGGCTCATGGATGCATAAGTGTCCTTAGGCCAGGTTTCCTTGGTCAATCCAGGGGGCAGGTTCTGCGGATCGCTTCGCCCATCGAGCGCGCCTTCCGAATTGCCCCAGATCTTCCACGTGGCGGTCGACTTGCGCAGCTGATCCTTGAACCACGCTTTTTGCGTTGCGCCGAGAATGGTCTGCGGAGGCCTATCCTTCTGCGGGTTTGGGACATGCGCATCGCCAAAGCCGACTTCGGCCGGCGGATTGCCGCCGTTGAACGCGCGACCGCCGTCGAGCACCTGCATCAAGGTTTCCGGCGACATGTCGGTGAACTCTTCGCCGCCGAGCCTGTTGAGCGAGGGATCGCTAAACGGGTCGGCGCTGCGGTAGCTGTGCTGGTCGGTAATGATCAGATCGAGATGCTTGCCGTAGCGGAATGTGCGGTAGCCGATCAGGCTGTTGATCGCTGCGAGATTGTTCGGCTCGTCGCCAAGGCCGTTCTCGTCCCACTTCTCGATTGCGACATTCGTCACCTGCGGGCGGATCGAAGCTTTCGAACGAGGGTCCGCTGACTTTCTTGCAGCGCGAGGGGAGGTATTCCCACCATGCCTGGTTGGCGGCGACTTTGATGTTTTGACCCGGTCGAGAGATGCCGCCAGCTTGCTGGATGCTTTGCCAGCCCTGCCACGAGAATTCGTGGTTGTCCCACATGGCGACGAACGGCCAGCGCGCGCGGGCGTCCTGGAGGTCGGGATCGGCGAGATAGCCTTTGTAAACGGCCCGATAGCCGTCGACCGTCAGCGGGAAATGAAAATGGCCAACCTGGCCCCCGTCCGGGATGCGCGCGACCTCGTAGATCGTGCGGTCGTAGCGCGTCTTCGTCTCGTCGGGATACTCGACCACCTCGTAGATGAAATCACCCAGGTGCAGAACGAAGCCGAGCTGTTGGGCGGCGGGAGCGCGTTCATCTTCGTAAATCATCCGGCGATAGGCGTTGAGCTTGCCCTCGTTGACATCCTGACAGCTCACGAATGTGAAGTTCACCGTTCGTGGATCGCCTGGCAGCGGCGCGGTGATCGTGCGGCCGACCCGGCTGCCGTTTCCGTCGGCGTCGGTGAACCGATACCAGTAAGCGCGCGCCGGCTTGAGTCCGCCAATCAGAACGCGCGCGGTCCAGTCCGCGGCGCTGGAGACCGGCGCCTGCGCGTGCGCAACGACTCGGCGGAAGGCCTCATCCTCGGCTACCTCGACGGTCAGGAGCTGGCGTGTGTCCTGGGCGAACGGATGCCTCGTCCACAGGATGACGCTGTGCGCATCGGGATCGCCCGAGGCGACCCCCTGGGGATAGAGATCACGCCGCTCATTCCAGTGGGCACGCGAACCTCGAGCCGGCCCGGCCCATGCGAGCGAAGCACCCATTGCGGCTGCAGATTTGAGAAAGGATCGGCGGCTAATCTTCATCGTCTCACTCCGTCCGGGCGGCAAGTTGCGTCACTCAGGATTCGGACGCAAGCGCCCGCCAAGACAAGTACGTACTCTACGCTCGTAAGTTGGGGCGTTGCTGTCAGAATCCTGCGATGATAGATGGTAAGAACGCTACTACCCTAACCCCGTTTCAGACACTCGTGCTCAGGACTGCGGGTCGAACCCGAAGACGCGCAGCTCTTGGTCGCAGCGACAGGCCTTCGCGATGCGCGCGGCCCACGCGACGGCCTCCTCGCGCGAGGGCAGTTCGAGCACGGTGAAGCCGCCGTCAAGCGGGGGCGCCCATGGGTAGCCGCCCTCGGCGACTGCTCCGTCTGCTGCGACGAGAACGGGCGGCACGCCTTCGTCGATGCCGCCGCCGAAGACGTAGACGCCGGCGGCTTTCGCCTCGTCGATCACGGCGTGCGCGTCGCGGCCCACCGCCTCCCACTCGCCTTCGGGCACGACCATCGCCGCGCTTGGAAAGGAGATCAGGTACTTGGCCATGGTGCTCCTCCTGGGAATTGATGGCGGTCGTGAAGCCTGTGTGCGGCCTAACGACGCGCTTCAGCGGTGAGCGAACCGACATCACGCTGTATGCCGGTGTTGCCGCGGGATTTCTCGGTCCCGTGTGAGGCCCGACCAGTACGGACGATCTCGTCGCGCTGGTGCGCCGATCGCACGAAGCCACCCCGACGCGGGCGGAATCGTTGGGGCGTGGGACGAACTCCGAAGCGCCGGGGTGCGACGGATTCGCGAGGAAGGCCGAACCCTCACGGGCGAGATCCGAACCGGCTTCGCAACTCGCTGAAGAGGCGACGGATGCCCGCGTCTGGTGCGGGATTTCGAAGTTCTCGTGGGCGAGCCGACGTTGACATCGGCGCGGGCAGTTCGGCCGAGCACTGCCAGCAGCGTTCTGGCGGCGGCATGCATCAGACGATCGGCGAAGGTGTCGTCCCGCGGCGCTCCGATTCGAGGCCTCGGCCGCGAACAGCCAATCGGCGGCCGATCCTGCTCCTTTCGGGCAAACCTTCGAGCACTGAGATAGCCTTTTCGAGCTTCGTGGTCATCGGACCTTGATTTTACCACCAGGCCAACCCTTCCGCGGCCAACGCCTTGCGCCTCAGCGGCGGAACGAAGCGACGTCCGCTGCACGCCGGCGTTTTATGCGTGCGCGTATCCCCTCCGAAGAAGCACGATCACCGCCTGGCACTTCGCGCCGTGTCGCCGAGGCCGCGGGCTAACGCATGTTCGCGCGCTTTCTCAACGCCTGCAATCAGATTTGGAACCGGAAAATCGACGTCTCGCGCCGTCTTCGTGAGGTCATAGGCGCGGTCAATCGCGAAGGTGAGGTGTTGTTCGACAGCTGCTGAGAGAGAGCCGGGCGGCCGTTAAAGGCTGCAAGCGCGGCCTGGCAAGAACCAGCGGCGAGCGCATTCGCGATAAGCCTGCGCGAGTCCTGCAAGGCCGCCTCACGGCGCTTGCCAAAAGTCATTCCAGCCGCGAAGCCAACCGCGAGAATGGTTGCCGCGAGCACGAAACGGGTAGGTCCGGTTCAACGCACTCCCCACGATTCGGCGTCAGCGGTGGGGCGCAGCGACATCCGCTGCACGCGCATGTTATGCCCCCGCACTCTCACCATTCTCGATTCCCTTCAGGAGTTCCTGAGCAACGGCTCGGTCGTCGGTTGTCACCTGAATCTCGACCGGGCCGACGAATAGGGTTATAACTCAAGCCCGATTCGCCCCCACGCGAAGAAATCCTGAAGACCCTCATATTTGGCGAGGAACTGAATTCCGGCGTCGCGAAACACGGACTCGATGACCGGGAGAAGCGCAGCGTTTCCGGTCGTGTACACCGTGACCAGGTCGGGATGATGACCTTGCTCCTCCTCGGCCTCCGGCGCCCCCGTCACGAGAGGAACATGACACTCCGCGCACTCGGTAAAGCCCGGCCGGTATTCGTCGCCGCAATTCGGACAAATCATCTAGCCACGCGTCTTCAGGGACGCCGCTCCGCCGCCGACGAACCGACAGGCTGAATCCCGCAGCGTAAATGAGGAGCTTCGCCAGCGCTATGAACCGCGCGCCGCCGGGCGCGGAATTCCAGATCCAGGACCTCGTGTCTCCGAGCGCCAGCCACAGTCCCACCGGCGACGACAACCAGACGGTGGAACACTGAATATGATTCCGCTAGGGCGACGGTTAGGAAGATAGACAGACACCGAGGGCGTGCAGACGCGAGGACCAGAACACATCACCTGCCTAGCACCGGCTTCAGCGGCAAGGCCGCAGGGCGACGTCCGCTGCAAGCCGATGTTCGGGCCTGCGGATTCTACAGTATTCCTCGATGGGCCGGCTCTCATGCCAGCCCTTTGCCTCTCCGAGCGCTCTGACGATGGGTCGAACAGCATACGAACGCTGTCCATGGGCGAGATAGACGCGAACGTCGAACCGAAGCGTTCGCAGGCCAGCGACAAGATCGTGGTACGTCGTGTCGTCGGTCGCGAAGTCGGCGTAGGCAAGCAGATTGAGGTTCATGGACGCCTCGCCGATACGTTCGAGCCTTCGATTCCACTGCGCCGGCGATCCACCCAGGGCCTTCGATTTTGCCTCTGCGCGCATCCGCGAGCGGTTTCCAGGGCGGCTTCGATTCCGGGCGCTTGCACTACGAGGCCCCTCCGTCGCCCAGGCTCCTGGACCTCGGTAAGCTGGAACTCGAACACCTGGTCCGCTGCCTTCAGCCGGAAATCGACGTCTGTGTCGAGCGCATCGTTGACCACCGGCAAGGCCGCTCGGCGCCGAAGCCCGTGGGCGAAGAAGCAGGCCGGCAGCTTGCCACGCCATAGCTCGCCGAGCGAGCGACGGCAGCCGGTGCGCCGATGTTCGACGGCCTCGATTCATTCTCGATCCGGGGCGCCAGCTGCGCCGGCGACGAAGACGGCTCCGACGACCTATGGCCCTGCTAGCCTGGGCGAAAAGAAACGCAGGTCCAACGGCTGCGAGGGCGATCAGCGCAGAATTCAGACGTGACATATCGAGTACCGGTTGAGCATCGAGGGGAAGAGGCGACCTACGGCAGCCTTTGAAACCAGCGAGGTCGGGACCGCGAGAATCGATGCGACCCCGTAGGACTGCGCAACCTTTCCGCGAAGTATGCCCAAGCGACGGGAGTCACGACTCTCTGTCGGACCACAGCATATGCCCCAACCACGATGAGAAAGATCATGCCGCACCCTGGAACGTGGACGGGCCGCCAGCAACGATTCGGCGTCCGCGTTGGTGCGCACGACATCGCTGCAAGGCGATGTTATGCCCGCGCGGTCGATGCATGCGATAGCTCCTTGCGGATGCTTTCCGCCAGACCTGGGAGGTTCTCAGCCAGGTGTTCGCGGCTGAACATGTTCCCCGCGAAGCCGGGGTGATTTGTGGCGCCGAAAATTTCCCGGCCATCGTGGGTGACCACGAATTCCATGTCGGAATATTGAATCTCAAGCGATGAACCGCCGGATCGAAATGAGAGAGCGAAGCCGCCCTTGAACGACTCAGGCGCCACTATCTTGCGACCCGCCATCTTGAACCCGGAAGGGGCCAAAAACGCAAAGGCGCTGACCGTCTGCTCAGCAAGCTGTTCAACAGCGTTCATGATTCTCGCGGTCATAACGATTCGGCGTTAGCGGTGGTCGACATCCACTGCCCGCGCTTGTTGGGCGATGGTTGACCAACGATCACCATCGACGACCACCGTACCAAAACACTTTCATCTCCCTCCGGCAATTTGGGCACTCATGGGTTTCTACTAGCCTCGCGTATGGATCGAACGCGAGGCCGGGCTTGGTTGCCTTTGAGGATTCAGGTGGCGAGTCAAGGTCCGGAAATGGCAACTGGATATTCTCATTGCACCAAGGACACACCACCGACCGCGCATCTTGCGTCTGCGCGGCCATCATCTGTCGCCCAACGATTCGGCGTCAGCGGTGGAGCAAAGCGACACCGCGCTGCACGCGCGTGTTGGGTCGTAGGGCTCGGTCGGTCCTTTGCTTCGTCACTGCCACTTTGAGGATTTCGGTGCGCTCAACAGTTCGTCAAGTAGAGATGCGACCGCACCCTCGATCTGCCCTTCCAGGTTGTCGGCCGGCGCGATTTCAATGATCGTGTGAGCCCAGGAAACGTCGCCGTGATCAAACTTCGCGGGGTGATGAAAGCTAGCCGCGACTTCGACAACGTATTGCGGTTTGCATACTGGATCCGGAACCTGCCTCCCCCAGAACTCGAGGAGTAGGGCGTGCCCAGCCCCCTTCCTGGCAATTATGCCGGCCGATCTGAGGCGTTTCGATACTCGGTCCTCGAGTGCGACCTTGAATCGCGCGGCCCCGGCCAAGTCGAACAAACCCGCACCAGGTGTTGGCACCATCTCGCCCGACCCACCGATAAAGACCTCAACGCTGACTTCGTCGACGTGGTAGATCGGGTTTGATGGCCTTGCCGAGGTCGCCACTGCGGGCGTCGTCGCCAAAAGGCCAAAGAGCAGTGAAAGAGTCGTCACGATGCAGGCACGGCCCAACGACCCGGCTTCCCGCCTCCGCGTGAAGCTTCGGCGCGGGTGACCAGCGGCAAGGCCGCAGGCCGAAGCCCCGGCCGAGCCGTAGCCTTGGCGAAGGCTGGTCCGCTGCAAGCCGATGTTCGGTGGCGACGCTTTCCTCATCTCGCTCGACCTATGATCAAGCCACGTATTCGAAATGCCAGCAACATTGCGAGCATCGGGCCGACGAGTAGCAGCCCGGTCATTCCCCAGATCGCAGTATCAGACCCGTAAGGTCCGCAGATTCCGAGCAAGCCAGAGTTTGTTCCTCGACCTACGGCGATCACAGCCCACACGTCTGCAACCATCACCAAAAGGAAGACCACGACCGCGATGCTGAGGGCCGCTGCTCTACGCATAGACGCTGCTCACGCCCCGGAACGACCCGGCTTCAGCGGCGGCGTGAGCCGCGGAGCGGCGAATCGACGTCCGCTGGAAGCCGATGTTAGCCGGCATGTGCCGACACCTTCCGTCTAACCCATCCAGCCAATCGGAACATCGCCCACTCGACCCCGATCGCCGCCGCGAGGAGGAGCGTGAGTGGTGCGAGGTATTGGACTACGAAGTTGAGAGCCTGGAAGCCGGAACCGCGGGTGTAGAGCTCCGGTGAATCAGCCGCAATCTTGACCAGATGCCGCCACAAGCCGAAACAGAGGAACGCCCAAGCGACCACGGTAACCGTGACGACAGACGCTAAGGCGAGCCGCGTCCGACGCATCATTTCAGCCGCCCAACGACCGGAGTTCAGCGGCGGCGAGCCAGCGGCTCGACATCCCACTGCAACGAGAAGTCAAGTGCGTGGCGCTAGGCGATCGTAGCCAACTCATCAAGACCCCTCTGCGCACACGAGCGAACGAATTCGTTCGGATGATCAACGAGTTCCTGCAGCCTGAGCTCGATTTCGCGAGCGCCTAAATGATCCGCCCGTCTCTTTACAGCCGCATTCCCTAAAGACGCCGCGATTAGAGCTAGACAAGGGTCGGCGGGGATCCCTTCCCTCCGGGAAATCTCGAGAAGAATCTGAGGCTGCAGCTCGCGCGGAGAGCTGGAGGACCAAGGCAAGAGCCTCAAGGACGTCGCGCGCATCAGCTTCGGACTCGCCGCGGCGAAATATCATGGTGTCCAAAACGGCTTCCGCACCTGCCGAGCCGGCATCGGCAATGACCCGGCGCCGAGTCTTGATCGGCCAGTGCAGACGGTCGTGGGTACGCCGCAATTGCCCCTGGATCAGCAGGGCCACGTGGCGAGTTCATCATGCTTCTCGATTCTACGCCGTCCTTACGCCTGCGAATATTCCCCCCTTTGCCCCTTCCTATCGCGGGGACCGGGAAACGGGGACACCGGCAGTTTCTCGAATTGTGATTTTTCGAATGCTCGATTTCGGACCCGACTACCCCTCCTTGCAACGCGGGCAGGGGTGGGGTCGGGCCCGGAGGCCCCTCGTCTTATACTCGCCCTGTGAGCAGTCTCCCCGTCCTCCCCGCGCGCCCGACGCGGCTCGAGCGCCCCGAGTGGCTGAAGGTCCGGCTCTCGGCGAGCGGAGAGTTCGACGAGGTCAACTCCATGATGCGGCGGCTGAATCTCGTCACGGTCTGCGAGGAAGCCCGCTGCCCGAACATCCACGAGTGCTGGGCGCGGGAGCGCACCGCCACGTTCATGCTGCTCGGCGACGTCTGCACGCGCCACTGCGGCTTCTGCGCCGTCGGCAAGGGAACGCCCGGCTCCGTCGACCCCGACGAGCCGCGCCGCGTCGGCGAGGCGGTCGCGGAGCTCGGCCTGAAGCACGCGGTCGTGACCTCCGTGAACCGCGACGACCTGCCCGACGGCGGAGCCGAGCAGTTCGCCGCGACGATCCGCGAGATCCGGCGGCAGAGCCCCGGGTGCGCCGTCGAGGTGCTGATCCCCGATTTCTGCGGCAACTGGGACGCCCTTCAGGTCGTGCTCGACGAGCAGCCGGAAGTCCTGAATCACAACACGGAGACGGTCCCCCGCCTCTATCGCCGCGTTCGTCCCGATGCCATTTACGAGCGCTCGCTCGAGCTGATCGCGCGGGCGGACGAATTCCGGCGGTCGGGAGCGAAGCTCCGGACGAAGTCCGGGCTCATGGCGGGCCTTGGCGAGACTTCCGAGGAGATTCTCTCGACGCTCGCGGACCTGCGGTCGCACGGGTGCGACATCGCGACCGTCGGACAGTACCTGCAGCCTTACGAGAAGCGGCTGCCGGTCGAGAAGTACTACACGCCCGGGGAATTCGCGGAGATCAAGGCCCGCGCGCAATCGCTCGGCTTTTCTCATGTCGAGTCCGGGCCGCTCGTTCGGTCGTCCTATCATGCCCGACACGCCGCTCTCTGAATTTCGAAACGGAGGACGTTTGAAGCTCGCACACCTTCTCTGGATTCCCCTCTCCCTCGCCCTTCCCGTCGCCGCCGCCGTGCGGACTCCGACGAAGCCGAAACCCTTGCCCGGTCTCCCCTATCCCCCGGAGGCGAGGAAGAAGAACGTCGAAGGCAACGTCGTCCTGACCGGCGAGATCACGCCGGAAGGCAAAGTCGCCGGCCTGAAAGTGCTCGCCTCCTCCTCGCCCCTCCTGGAAAAAGCCGCGCTGACCTACGTCTCGCGGTTTACCTACTCCGGAGGAGCGACCGAGAATGGAAAGCCGATCTCGATTTGCCTCAATACCGTCGTGCACTTCGTGAAAGACCGGACCCGGCCGAAGGATCCCGTTTCGTTCCCGTCGCCCATCGTGGGAAATCTCGCTCTCTATCCCGTGCCGAAAAAGGGCAATCCCAACCCGGAAGACGAAGGCTTTCCGGTCGAGCCTGAGGACAAGGGTCTCCAGGGCGTCCTCGACCTCGACGTCCCGGGTACCTTTACCCCGAGAATCTACTCGGTGAACGTCGTCGACGTCGGGCCCGCGGGCAAGATAACCCTGCTGCTCCAGAAGGCCGTCAAGAGCGACAAGCAGAACAAGACGGCGTCGGCCCCGTTCTTCCGCGCCATCGCCGCCTCCGACAAATCGGAAAAGGGGCTGCACACCGTCCGGGTGACGGTCGACGAGGTCATTGCGGGCGGTGGCCAGTACCGGGTCGGGTCGACGAAGAGTTGATCCCGTTTCGGCCCGCGCCCGGCCGGGCGGTTCTGTTCGACATGGACGGCGTGCTCGTTTTCTCGACCTCGGCCTGGTTCGGCGTGTACAACGACACGCTCGCGCATTTCGGCCATCCGCGGATCTCGCGCGAGGAATTCCTCGAGATCTTCGGAAACGGCACCGAGGCTGACCGCGCGAAGTACATGCCGGAGCGCTCCGTCGCGGAAATCGACGCGGCCTACCGCCGCTTCTTCGAGGGGCGCCTCGCCGACATCACGGTCAACCCCGCCGCCGATTCGACGCTGCGCGCGCTCTCGCGCGCCGGCGCAAAGACCGCGCTCGCCACGAACACGAACCGGAAGCTCGCCGAGGCGATCCTCGGGCGGCTCGGCCTCTCGAAGCTCCTCGACGAAATGGCGTGCGCCGACGAAGCGGGAGCGGGGAAACCCGACCCCGCCGTCGTGCGGCTCGCGGCGAAGCGTCTCGGGGTGACGCTCGACCGTTGCGTTTTCGTGGGAGATTCGATCTACGACGCGGAAGCGGCCCGCGAGGCGCCCGTGGACTTCATCGGTTTCCGGTTCGGAGAGCGTCCCCGCCGGATCGAGGAGCTTTCCGAAATCTGCGGTTGAACTGGCGCTCGAGCCCGTATTCCTTGACCTTGTTGTAAATCGTCTTCAACGAGAGCTCCAGCATCTCGGCGGCCTTCTTCTTGTTTCCCTTGGCGAATTCGAGCGTGCGCTGAAGCACCCGCCGCTCGACGTCCGCCATCGAATCGCCCACGCGGACGGGAACGATCTCCTGGCCGGGCGCCGCCTCCGTCGCTCCGTCCGGCCGCGCCGACGACCCGCCGAGAACGGACTGGATCGCCGTCAACCCGATCCAGGATCCCGTCGTCAGGGAGTGGGCCCGGCGAACGACGTTGCGAAGCTCCCGAACGTTTCCGGGCCATTCGTGCGCGTACATCGCTTCGAGCGCCTTCGGATCGATCGCGACGACGCCCGACCGCTCCTGCGACTCGACTTCTTCGAGGAAGAAAGCCGAGAGGGGTTCGATGTCGTCCGCGCGGGTTCTCAGCGCGGGAACGATCAGCTCTCGGGAATTCTCCCGAAGCTCGGAAAGCAGCTTCCCGTCCCGGACGGCGGCCTCCGCCTCGCGGGTCGACGTGCACACGAGCCGCGTCCCGGATTTCTTCGCGAAACGGAAAGCCTGCTCCTGGGATTCGAGCGGAAACCGATGGACGGCTTCCAGGATCAGCGTCCCTCCCGAAATCCCCTCGAGATCGAGACGCTCGTCCGCGCGGCGAGAGGTCGCGGGAAGGCCGCGCCGCCGGGCGAGAACGTGCAGCGCGGACGCCGCAGCCCTCTTTCCGACGCCGGGCTCTCCGACGACCAGAACGGGAAAAGCGTCGTCGGCCCAATCGAGGAGAGTCGCGAAGAGGTCCTGCATGGCGGACGATTTTCCGACGAGCCCCGCGAGGGGGCCCCCGGCCCGCGCGAGCGCCAGCCGAAGCTCTCCGAGCTCCGCTTCGAGCGCTGCGAGCCGGCCCTCCGCCGGGGACTTCTCCACGTCGTTTATTGTAGCGCGATTCGGCGGGAACGAGCCCCCGCCGCGAAATTCATTTCGTCGCCGGCGGAACGGCTTCTTCGGTGCTCACCGAGAACTGTCGGATGTTGGAGTAGTCGAATCGAACGCGTGTGGAAGGGTTGAAGCCCATCTTCGTGACGCGGTCGCTGTCGATCTCATAGGAACGCGGCAGGGAGACCTGCCCGGGGCCGGAGGGGGGAGAGAACTCCAGGCTCATTCGGACTCGATTCGAATCCGTGCGGAATTCCATGTCCAGTCGCTCCGGAGAGGCCCCGTCCGGATAAATCGTCAGCGCGCCGGACGGGTAGTGGCGCGGCGACTTGGGGTTGAAAAGGTCCTCCGGGATGCCGAGACCGCGCACCTGGCGGAAGAGAAACTGATTTCCCTTCCGGGTCCAGTCGAAATTCTCGACGGGACCGTCGCCGAAGGCGAGCAGGACCAGCGTGAGGTTGTGCCAGTAGCATCCCGGGAGCGACTGCCCCACCGCGAGATCCACGATGCTGCGGCGCTCCGCCGCGGCCGAGAGGTGTCGCAGCCGGAAGAAATCCTCGATCTTCCGGTCCACGTCGGGCAGATTCTGCCCGTCCACCGATCGGACGAAGCGAAACTCCCAGAGCGCGGCCGGATTCTCCCCCAGGTGCGCGATCTGGTAGTCGGAGACGAGAACCCGCCGCCGCTGCACCGTTGCGTTTCCGGTCGTGTCGTTCAGGAGGGTCTGCGTGATCGTCTCGGTCGCGATGACGTTCTCGAGTTTCGAGAAATATTCGGGGATGTGCCGCGAGAAGTTCCGGATCTCGTCCGGCACGGGCGGAGGGGCGCCGACCTGAGCCGCGAGCGAGGTCGCGGCGGCGACGGACAGCAGCACCGAAAACCACCGGGACGAGGATCGCATGGGGAGATTGTACGCCTCCGGGCCTCTCATTCGCCTCCCCGCGGGCCGGGCCACCCCAGCTTCGGCCAGAGGAGGTCGATTTTCCTTCGGGTCTCGGGGTCCATGACGATCTCGTCGGGCCACCGCCGGGCGAACCCTTCGCCGGGGAGCTTGCGCGTCGCGTCGATTCCCACGTGGGAGCCGTAGCACGGCTGCCTCGACGCATGATCGAGCTCGTCGATCGGGCCCATCGCGAATTCGAAGTCGCGCTCCGGATCGATGTGGTTCAGCACTTTCCACGCGACTTCGGCGACGTTGCGAACGTCGGTATCCGCGTCGACGACGACGATCACCTTCGTGAACATCATCTGGCCCGTGCCCCAGACCGCGTGCATCACCTTTCGCGCGTGGCCCGGGTAGCGCTTGTCGATCGACACGATCATGAGGTTGTGAAAGACGCCCTCCACGGGCAGGTACATGTCGACGATCTCGGGAATCGTCTTCTTCACGACCGGCAGAAAGAGCCTCTCGACCGCTTCGCCCATGAAACCGTCTTCCATGGGCGGCTTTCCGACGATCGTCGTCAGATAGACCGGGTTCTTCCGGCGAGTGACCGCCGTCACGTGGAAGACCGGGAAATCGTCGTCGAGCGAGTAGAAGCCGGTGTGGTCCCCGAACGGCCCTTCGCGGCGCCGCTCCCCCGGATCGACGTAGCCTTCCAGGACGAATTCCGCCTCCGCGGGAACGAGCAGGTCGACGGTCTTCGCCTGCACGAGAGGGACGCCCTCCTCCCGCAGAAAGCCGGCAAGGAGAAATTCGGAAATCCCGGGAGGCAGCGGGGCGATCCCCGAAAAAACGGTCGCCGGATCGGCTCCGATGGCCGCCGCCACTTCCATTCGCCGGCCGTCGCGCTCGTAGCCGCGCGCCTGGCCGGCGCCGTCCTTGTGCTTCTGCCAGTGCATGCCGGTCGAGTTGCGGTCGTAGATCTGCATGCGGTACATGCCGACGTTCGTGCGGCCGGAGGCCGGATCGCGAGTGATCACGAGCGGCATCGTGATGAACCGCCCGCCGTCCTGCGGCCAGCACTGGAGCGCGGGGAGGCGGGCCAGGTCGACGGCATCCCCTTCCTCGACGACCTCCTGGCAGGGCGCGTTGCGCACGGTCTTCGGAAAAATCGACGCGAGGTCGGCGAGCTTCGGCAGGGCCTTGAGCTTTCCGAGCCATCCCTCCGGCGGAGCCGGATCGAGGAGAGCCTCGACCCGTGCGTCCCACCCGGCGAAGGATTCGATTCCGAGAGCGCGCTGCATCCTCGCGCGCGACGCGAAGAGGTTGATCGCGACCGGAAAGGAAGAACCCTCCACGTTCTCGAAGAGCAGGGCTGGCCCTCCCGATTTCACCATGCGATCGGCGATCTCCGGGATCTCGAGGATCGGAGACACGCGCTCGCCGACGGTGAGGAGATCGCCGCTCTTCCGGAGGTCCTCCAGGAAATCGGTGAGGTTTCGGAAGCTCATCGGACGGTCTCGACCGGGACCCCGGCGACCACTTCCCCGACGGAAGTCCCGCGGGCGTTTTTAATGCGGGGCCGAACGTATTCGCCGAGCGCGGGCGGCGCTCCCCCGCCGAATTTCTCGACGAGGTGCATCGCGACGGCGTAGCGAGCGCGACCGCCGCCGTCGTCGATCTTGAAAGCGATCCCGCGGGCGGGCGATTCCACGCCGATCGCGTAGACGCCCTCGGCGCCTTCCTTGCCGATCCACCGCCCCGCCCCCGCCTCGAGGAACCGGGTCGTGAACTGTCCGGTTCCCGAAATGAAGAACGGGCAACCGGTCATGGCGGCGACCGCCGCGCGGCGGGCCGAGAAGGCCCCCGCGGACTCCAAGGAGAGCGGGTCCGGGCCGAGCAGCCGCGCGTACGCCGTCGCGAGGCGAGAGATCGGCAGCCGGAAAACGGGGAGCGAACAGCCGTCGACCCCGATTTCGATCTCCTCCTCGGGAAACATCGAGTAGAAGGCGATGCGCGCCCGAATCTCCCGCTGGAGCGGATGGTCCGGCGCGTCGTACGTCTTCGGGTCGAAACCGAACAACCGGCATGCCAGAAGCATCGCCGCGTGCTTGCCGGAACAGTTGTTGTGGAGCTGCGTGACGGGCTGGCCTGCCCGGACCAGCGCGGCGGCCGAAGCGTCGGAGTAGGGAGCGTGCACGCCGCATCGCAGGTCGGCTTCCGTGAAACCGCCCTTCTCCAGCATGGTTCGCGCGGTCTCCGCGTGGAGCGGCTCCCCGTCGTGCGACGCGCAGGCGAGCGCGATTTCGCTTTGCGACAGGGAGAAGGCCGCCGCCCCGCCGCCTTCGAGAAACGGCATCACCTGGAACGGCTTCGCCGCCGAGCGCCAGTAGACTGGAGTTTCGGCGTCTCCGAACTGCGCCACGACGTTTCCCTCGCGATCCGCGACGGCGCCGAAACCTCGATGGATCGACTCGATGCGACCCGCCCGCGTCACGGTCGCGACGACCGGGTTCGCGGCGTCAGGCACCGGCGTCCCCGAGAAGACGGATCTCCCGCTGGGGAAACGGCATCGGAACGCCGGCCGCGTCGAGAGCGCCCTTGACTCTCTCCAGATACTCGGCGCGCAGGGCGGCGCGCGCGGAGGGATCCCGGGCCCAGAGGTGAAGCTCCAGGTTGACGGCGGAGTCCGCCAGCTCGGAGACGATGACCGTCGGAGCCGGGCGCTCGAGCAGGCGGTCGTCTCCCCTTCGTCGTCTGGAGCAGCGCGAACCGCGCCTTGCGCAGGTCCGACGCGTAGGCCACGCCGACGGGAACGCGGACCCGCATCTTCGGCGTCCGGCTGTAATTCGTGATCCTCTTGTTGACGACGTCGCTGTTCGGAAGGATCACGTCGTTGCCGTCGGGCGTCTCGAGTTTCGTCGAGCGAAGCTCGATGTGCCGCACGAACCCGGGGGTGTCTCCGATCTCGACGTCGTCGCCCAGCTCGAAGGGACGGTCCCAGAGGATGATCAACCCGGAGATGAAGTTCGCCATCGTCTCTTTGGCCGCGAGGCCGACCGCGAGACCGGCGACGCCGAGGCCCGCCAGCATCGACACCACGTTGAAGCCGAGCTGGGCCGCCGCCATGAGGAGTCCGAGACCGAGAACGACGTACTTGACGAGCTTGAAGAGGATGTCGGCCGCGAGGAGATTCGCCCGCGCCTTCAGCGACCGGCTCAGAATCCCCCGGGCCGCGCGGTGAAGGCCCCAGAAGACGAGGAGGATCAGGACGGCGGCGACGAGCCTCGGCAGAAAGTCGGCAAGCTTGACGGCGAACGCCCGGATGAAAGCGTCGACCTTGTCGTCCCACTGCGAGACGGGCGCGAGAATTCCCCGGTCAACCTTCAAGGGACGCGATTATACGGGAGCAATATCTTTCACGGATGGAAAGAAATAAACTGAAATCCGGGCTTGTTGGAGAAACCGAGTTGAGGAGAGGTGTGATGTGGGAAGGAAACTGAGGGTCGTTCTCGGCGCTCTCGCGCTGTCCCTTGCCGCCGGCGCTTTCGCCGCGGAGACCTTCCCCGACCTGGACCTCCAGGGCAAGGACGGCGAGGGCATCCGGCTCTCGCAGCTGCGCGGCAACGTCGTCTTCCTGAACTTCTGGGCGACCTGGTGCGGGCCGTGCCGCATGGAGCTTCCCCTCCTGCAGGACCTCTACAACAGGTACAGCGACCGCAATTTCACCGTTCTCGCGATCGACGTGGACAGCGACCGAAGCCGGGTGGATCCCTTCCTCAAGAAGAACAACCTCTCTCTTCCAATCTACTTCGCGAGCCCCCTCGACGCGTCGACGATGACGGCCAACGGGATTCCGACGAGCATCATCCTCAAGCCGTCGGGTGAAGTGGAGAAGGCGTTCATCGGGTTCGATCCCGAGATCGAAAAGCAATGGATCGAGCACATCGAAAAATATCTGAAGAAAAAGAGGACGGGAAAATGAGCATGAGAACGAAACTCCTGACACTCGCCCTCCTCGCCCTCGCGCCGATTTTCACGGCGGGCCGGGCGGAGGCGCAAATCCGGACGAACACCGTGGAGATCAACCCCTTCTTCGGCCGATTCTTCGGCGGCGAATTCGCGCGGGGCTCGAACTCCCTGTTCAACGAGAAAGTCGACGTCGACGACGCGAACACCTGGGGCCTGCGGGTCGGGTACAACGCGACCGAGATGTTCGAGTTCGAAATCCAGGGTTCGCGCACCGATACCCACTTTATTTCGCACGAATCCGGCGACGTCTTCGGTTCCGGCGGCGAGCGCCTCGGCGACCTGAGGGTCGACTACCTGCTCGGGTACGGGACCTTCAACTTCGGGCACCGCCGCGTGCTGCCCTACGTCACGATCGGCGCGGGAGTCGGCAGGCTCCAACCGTCCGACACGGCGCTCCCGGCCCACGACAGCACGCGTTTCACGGGCAGCCTCGGCGCCGGCCTCAAGTTCTTCGCGACCCCCCACTTCGGATTCCGGATCGACGGCCGCGGATACAGCACCTACCTCAATCGCGACGACACGTGCCGGCACGACGACCGCTGCGACGACCGCCACTACCTGACCAATGGAGAGGTCTCCGGAGGCCTGATTCTTTCGTTCTGATCCGGCGGAACGGATAGAATGCCGGCGGAGAGCAATTGAAAAACGCAAAGATTTTCTTCGGGCTTCTCCTCCTGTCGGCCTCCGCACGGGCCCAGAAAAACCCGCGACGAAGCCGGGAGAGCTCGCGCCCCTGTCGGAGAACGTGACGGTCGCGGTCACGAACCTCGAAGTCGTCGTCACCGATTCGAAGGGAAACCGCGCGCCCGGCCTGAAGAAAGAGGACTTCCAGCTGTTCGAGGACAGCGTCCCGCAGCCGCTCACGAACTTCTACGCGGTCTCCGGCGGCCGGACGATCCTGTCCGACGGCAGCGAGGTCTCCCTTTCCCAGGAGTCCACCAAACCGTCCGAGGAAATCCCCTCGAACCTGAAGACGAAATACATCATCTACGTCGACAACCTCAACATCCACCCCCTCCACCGGACCCGGATCTTCAAGACCGTCCTGTCCTTCGTGGACAAGGCGATCGGGCCGAACGCCGAGGGAATGGTCGTGACCTTCAACCGATCGCTCAAGGTGCGCCAGAAATTCACTTCCGACAAGGGAATCGTGACGGGCGCGCTCGAGTCGATCATGGGGGACTCCGGCGGAGGCACGACGCTCGTGTCGGATCGCATGGACGCGCTTCAGAAGATCCAGGACGCGAAGTCTCCGGGCGAGGCGATCGAGATGGCGAAGATGTCGGCCCGCTCCATGGACGACGACCTGCGCTACACGATCGACGGCCTCAAGAACACGCTGAGTTTGCTCGCGGGGGTCGAAGGACGAAAGGTCCTCATCTACATCTCCGACGGCCTGCCGCAGACCGTCGGAGAGGAGCTGTTCGACACGATTCAGACGAGGTTCCAGACGTCCGCCGCGGCGATGGAGAGCTTCACCTTCGACCGCACGGCCTCCTATGCCACGATCGTGCGCGAAGCCAACGCCCAGGGGGTGACGCTCTACATGATCGACGCCTCGGGGCTGAAGATCGAGGAAGGCGTCAGCGCGGAATACGGCACGGCGCAGGCCCGTCCCTCGGGGTTCGTGCTCCAGCAGAACTACCAGGCCCCGCTCCAGATGCTCGCCCGGGAGACCGGCGGCATCGCGGCGGTCAACACGAACAACGCGGAACACGAATTCGACGAGATCGCGCGCGATTTCTCCGACTTCTACTCGCTCGGCTACCGGTCGACCCGGGGCGCGGTCGACCGCCCCCATTCTCTCGAAGTGAAGATCCTGAATCACCCCGGCCTCAAGGCGCGCTACCGCTCGGGATACCTCGAGAAGACGGTCGAGACCCGGACCGCGGAATCCGTCACCGCCGCGCTTTACTACCCGCGAACCGACAACCCGCTGCAGTTCGCGGTTTCCGTGGGCGACCCGAAGCCGTACTCCACCGAGAACTACCTGGTTCCGGTGCGGATGTCGATTCCGCTGCAGAACGTCACCCTGATTCCCGAGGGCGAGTCCTACCGCGGCCGCCTGTACGTCTATTTCGTCGTGCTCGATTCCCAGGGCCAGCAGTCGGATCTTCAGATCCGGCCGCTCGAAATCAAGGTCGAAGGCAAGAAGTACGAATCGGCGCGAAAGAAAGACTACGGCTACGACGTGCAGCTGATCATGATCCCGGGCGCGCAAAAGCTCTCCGTCGCCGTCCGCGACGGCGTTTCGAATTCCGTCTCTTACTCCCAGAAGGGAGTCTTCGTCTCCGTTCTCCCCGTCGAGAAGAAAAAGAGCTCGTGAGCCGGATCCCGAGTTGAAGCCGACCGCGCTCGTTCTTTTCGGCAAGGTCCCGTTGCCGGGGAGAGTCAAGACGCGGCTCGCCGGCTCGATCGGCCCCGAAAACGCGGCGCTCCTCTCCGAATCGTTCCTCCGCGACGCCTCCCGCGGCTGCGCTTCTCTCGCGGCGGGCCGCTCCCCGGGAGAGTTCGCGCCCGTCCTCGCCGCGGAACCCCCGCGTCACCCTTTCTGGGCCGGCGCGTTCCCCGCTCCCTGGCGCATCGAGCCGCAGGGAGAAGGCGATCTCGGGCGGCGTCTCGCGAGAGCGTTCGAACGCGAATTCGAGAGGTACGAGAGGGTCGCCGTTCTCGGCTCCGACCACCCGGCCCTGCCGCTGGCCGAGCTCGGCCGTTTTCTCGATTCCCCGAGCGCGATCTGGCCGACGCGCGACGGCGGGTACGCCGCCCTGATCCTGGAGAGAAGCCCGGGCGTCGCCGGCCTCTTCGAGAACGTGGAATGGTCGACACCGTCCGTGCTCGAGCAGACGCTCGAGCGGGCGCGGCGGAATTCGATCGAGCTGGAGATTTTTCCCGAGACCTACGACATCGATCGCGAAGCCGACCTCGAAACGCTGGCCCGGGACCTCGAGGAGCGCGATCCGGCAGAGCCCGGATTCCCGCGGGCGACGTGGGAGGCGCTCGGCGCGCTTCGGCCGCGAAGAGCCGGCGCTCGCGCGACGTGAGAATCCTCACTTCGGCCGAAATGTCCGCCGTCGACCGGGCGGCCCAGAAGAGGGAGAAGATTCCCTCGCTGCTCCTCATGGAGCGGGCCGCCGAGGGAGTGGCGGATCTGGTTCGGGCCCGCTTTCCCGGCTCGAAACGAATTGCCGTCGTGTGCGGGCCCGGGAACAACGGAGGGGACGGCCTTGCCGTCGCCCGCCTGCTCGCGGGGTCCCGGGTCTCCCCGAGAATCTTTCTCCTCGGGGCCGCCGGACGCCTTCGGGGCGACCCGGCACGGAACCTCTCCCGGGCGGAAGCGGCGGGCCTCGTTCCGGTGGACCTGACGTCGAAGCCGGGCTGGAACGATTTTCGCTCTGCGGTGTCTTCCATGGACGTGATCGTGGACGCTCTCTTCGGAACCGGGCTCTCCCGCCCCCTGACCGGCGTCGCGCGGAGGACCGTCGAGGCGATCAACGCCTCCGCGCGGCCCGTCGTCGCGGTCGACGTCCCGTCGGGGCTCTCCGGGGATTCCGGGAATCCTCCCGGGCCGGCGGTCCGGGCCGACTGGACGGCGGCGATCGCGGCCCTGAAGCGCTGCCACGTGCTCTTCCCCGCGCGGAGCCGCTGCGGCGAAATCGCGATCGTCGACATCGGCATCCCGGACGAGCTGATCGAGACGAAAGGGCACCGCTTTGCGGTCGTTTCGGAGGAGGCCATCGCCCCGCTCTTCGCGAAGCGAGCCGAAGACGCGAACAAGGGGAATTTCGGGCACGTCGCCGTCGTCGCGGGAAGCCGGGGAAAGTCCGGAGCGGCGCTCCTCTGCGCCCTCGGGGCGCTGCGCGCCGGAGCGGGCCTCGTGACGATCGCGTGCCCCGAGTCGGTCGAGCCGCGGTTCGCCTCCGCCCTGCCCGAGGCGATGACGCTGCCGCTTCCCGAGGAGTCGGGCGCCCTCTCGGCCCGCGCCGAGGCGCCGCTCCTCGCCTTCCTGGAGAAGTGCGACGCGGCGGCCGTCGGGCCGGGGCTCGGGACGGCGGCCGGGACGGTCCGCCTCCTCTCGTCCGTGGTGACTCGAGCCCGGATTCCGATTCTGTTCGACGCCGACGCCCTGAACGCCTTTTCGGGACGGCCCGAGGTCTTTCGCCGCCGAAAGGCCGCGACGATCCTGACTCCGCATCCCGGAGAGGCCGCCCGCCTCCTTTCGAAATCGACCTCGGAGATTCAGCGATCCCGTCCGGAGAGCGCCGCCGAGCTGGCCCGGCGGTCGGGCTCGGTCGCCGTTCTCAAGGGCGCGGGCTCTCTCACGGCCGACCGCGTCCGGGAGAGTCTGGTGGAACCCCACGGGCACGCCGGCGCTCGCCGCCGGGGGCTCGGGCGACGTCCTGTCCGGCATCGGGGCTTCGCTGCTCGCCCAGGGCTTCGAAGCCGACGATGCGGCCGTGGCCGCGGTCTTCGTGCACGGCCTCGCGGGCGAGCGCGCGGCGGCCGGCGCGGACCGGGGAATCCTTGCATCCGAAGTCGCGGCGGCAATTCCCCGCGTCCTGGAATCGTTCGGATAGACTGCCGGAAAATCGATGGAATTCCCGCTTGAAGTCGAATCGACCCGCGAGGATCAGACCCGGAGCATCGGAAGGCTCCTGGCGTCCGAGCTGCGCGAAAACGACGTCGTGGCCCTCTCGGGCGAGCTCGGAGCGGGCAAAACGGTCTTCGTTCGAGGGCTCGCCGAGGGGCTCGGGGCCGATCCCGTGGATGTCGCCTCGCCGACGTTCGCCCTGTTGCACGAATACGAGTGCCGCGCCGGAACTCCCTCGCTCGTCCACCTCGACCTCTACCGCCTTCCGGATCGCGAGGAAGAGCTTCGCGAGATCGGCCTGCCCGAGGTCGTTTCGGGAAAGATCACGGCAGTGGAGTGGCCGAATTCCTCGAGCGAAGCGATCCTCCGCGTCCGATACCGCGTTCGACTCGAATCGGGGCCGGGCGACTCGAGGCGGATCCGCCTCGAACGGGGACCGCAATAATTATGGCAGGCCTGCGGCGATCGTTTCTGGCCGGAATCCTGACTCTGGTCCCGCTGATCGTCACGTTCTGGGTGTTTCGCTTTCTGTTCAACTTCTTCGATGGATTGCTCGCCCCCCTGGCCGACCGGACTTTCGAGCGGCACGTGCCGGGGCTGGGGCTGGTCTTCTCCCTGTTGCTGGTCCTGTCGGTCGGAGCGATCGCTTCGAACATGGTTGGCAAAAAAATTCTTGCTTACGTCTCGAAAATTCTGGAGAATACGCCGCTGGTCAAGACTGTTTATTCCGCGGCGAAGCAGATGGTTTCGGCGCTCTCCCCGGCCGGCGGGGGGTTGAAAAGGGTGGTCCTGATTGAGTATCCCCGAAAGGGGATCTACTCAATAGGATTCTTGACTTCCCGGGCCGGGTGGCACATTCCTGCCGGCCAGGGACGAAAGTGGGTGTCGGTCCTCATTCCGGCCGCGCTCAACCCCACCAGCGGAATGGTGGTGGTCGTACCGGAGGAGGAATTGCTGGACCCTGGCTTCTCGGTCGAAGAAGGCGTTAAACTAGTGGTTTCCGGGGGCTTCGTCGCCCCGGAGCCGTAGCAGCAGGAGCGAGTCGCGAATGAAATTCAACTCAGCGAAGAGTCGGTGGGCCGGAAAGTCGCTTCTCTCGTCGGTTCTCCTCGCCTCCCTCCTGGCCTCGGCCGGATGCAACAAGTTCCAGTCGCGCGCGGAAATCCGCCAGGGCAACGAGTTCTTCCGGGTCGGCCGGTACGACACGGCTCTCGCGAAGTACAACACGGCCCTTCAGCTCGATCCGGGCGAAAAGAAGCTCTACAAGAACATCGGCCTCGCCTACATGGGTCTGTACCAGCCGGGCTCGAAGCACCCGAAGGACCTGGAATACTCGCAGCGGGCGATCGACTTCCTGAAGAAGTACGTCGACGCGTTCCCGAAGGACAAGAAGGCTCCGGAATTCCTCGTCACCATGTACCTCAATTCGGGCCGGCTCGACGACGCGCTCGGTTTCTTCCAGGACTACAGCCAGAAGCATCCCCAGGACACGAAGGCGATGGAGACGATGGCGAACCTGTACTTCCAGAAAGCCGATTTTCCCCACGGCGTCGAGATGATGGAAAACGCCATGAAGATCACCGGGCCGAAGAAGGAAACCTACGAGACGATCGGCGCGCAGGCGTGGGACAAGGCTCACAACTATCCGGATCTGACCGACGAGCAGCGGCAGGCGGTCGTGACGCAGGGGATCGAGGCGATGAACAAATCGCTCGCGATGGACCCGAACTACACGGAAGCCCTCGCGTTCATCAACCTCCTGTACCGGGAACAGGCGAAGATCGACCAGAAGACCGATCCGAAGAAGGCCGAGGAAGACCTTGCGAAGGCGGACGAGTACCGCAACAAGGCGATTGAGCTCCAGAAGCAGAAGCAATCTCAGGCCACAGCGGAAAAACAGGCGGGCGTGGGGAAATAGCGATGTTTGAAAAGCAGCTGATCGAATCCGTCCATCGAAAGGGCACCGGCAAGAAGCCCCTGACCTTCGTGATTTCCCTGATCGTGCACGGCCTCGTCATCGGATCGCTGGTTGCCGCATCGCTCTGGTTCGTCGAGGAAGTCCCGGAACCGCCGATTCCGATTCAGTTCTATGCGGCGGCTCCCCCGCCTCCTCCTCCCCCGCCGCCGGCCGCGAAGGCCGCCCCTCAGAAGACTCCGCCGAAAGTGACCCCCGTGAAACCGACCCAGGTCACGGCGCCGACGGTCATCCCCGACATCATTCCGCTGCCCCTGCCGAAACCCGAGCCGGAGGCTCCGCCGTCGGAAGGCGTGGAGGGCGGCGTGGAGGGCGGCGTGCCGGGCGGAGTCGTCGGCGGCGTCATTGGCGGCGTCAAAGGGGGAACGGGGAGCGATCTCGGCGCGCCGCTCCGGATCGGCGGCGACGTGAAAGCCCCCATCCTGAAGGAGCGCATCGAGCCGGTCTATCCGGAAGCCGCCCGGAAAGCTCGCATGCAGGGCGTCGTCATCCTGGAGGCGATCATCACGGCGGACGGAAACGTCGCGGACGTGAAGGTCCTGAAATCGATCAACCCGCTCCTGGATTCCGCCGCCGAACGGGCGGTTTCCCGATGGCTGTACAGGCCGGCGACCTTGAACGGCCGGGCGGTCTCGGTTTATCTCACCGTGACGGTCAACTTCCAACTGCATTGACCTTTGCGCGTTTGAACTTAATAAGGATGAGGAGGAATTAGCAATCATGTTGGAAATTTGGAACTCAATGAGCTGGATTGCCCGGTCCGTGGTCATCATTCTCGCCCTGCTTTCCGTCTACTCCATCACCGTCATGATCGAGCGGCTGGTCACCTTTGCGAAGGCGAAAAAACAGTCCCTCCTCTTCGCCCGCCAGGTCACGGCGTTCCTGAAGCAGGACAACATCGCCGGCGCGATCGCGGAATCCAAGAAATACAAGGACAGCCACCTCGCGCGCGTCGTCTCGGCGGGACTCTACGAGTTCCAGTACGAGGTTCAGTCCGGAGCGCTGGACGCCCCCGGCCACGACATGGTCGAAGCGGCCAAGCGGGCCGTCGAGCGGGAAGCTCTCATGGTCACGGCGGACTTCAAGCGCGGAATCGGCGGCCTCGCGACGATCGCGACGACCGCGCCTTTCATCGGACTGTTCGGAACGGTCATCGGCATCATTCACTCCTTCGAGGGCATCTCGAAGGGCGGCGGCGGCAACCTCGCGAGCGTCTCCGGAGGTATCGCCGAAGCGCTCTGGACGACCGCGGCGGGTCTGTTCGTGGCCATCCCGGCCGTCTGGATGTTCAACTTCTTCATGAACAAGATCGAGCGTTTCCAGGTGGAAATGTCGAACTCGGCTTCTGAATTGCTCGATTACTTCGTCAAGCGGAAGGGCGCCGCCCGGGCGTCCTGATCGCGAGTCCAAGGGAGGTCGAAATGGACTTAGGCGCAGACAAGGGGAACATCCGAAGCGAGATCAACGTCACGCCGCTCGTGGACGTCTGCCTCGTGCTCCTCATCATCTTCATGGTCGTTACCCCCATGCTCGGCACGGGCGACATCAGCCTTCCCCGAACGAGCCAGCCGTCCAAGAAACCGGAAGACCAGAAGCAGCTGGTCCTGACCATCAAGTACGCCAATCCTCCGATGTACGGCGTCGCCGAGAATCAATATTCCCGCGCCGACTTCGAGAAGGCCGTCGACGAGGCCTACCAGCGAAACTCGACGCGACCCGTCGTGATCAAGGCCGACTCCCGGCTCACATGGAAAGACGTGCGAGACGCGATGCGGGTCGCGAAAGATGCCGGCTTCGACAACGTCGGCCTCATCACGGACAAAAAGCAAAAGGGCGCCTCGTAGGCGCACGCTCACTCGGAGGGAGAACCGCATATGGAAATGGGAAAAGTCGGCGCCGTTCGCAGCGAGATCAACGTCACTCCGCTCGTGGACGTTTGTCTCGTGCTTCTCATCATCTTCATCGTCATCCAGCCGATGACGCAGATGGGCTACGACACCAACATTCCCCCGAAAGCCCCTCCGACGGAGACTCCCCAGCAGCCGCCCCCGGACCAGCTCGTGGTGTCTTACACGGCGGACAGAAAGATTTTCCTGAACAAGCAGGAAATGAGCCAGCAGGCGCTCGTCACCCAGCTGGGCCAGATCCTGGAGAACCGCCACGACAAGGTCGTGTTCTTCTCGGTCGACGACCACGCCAATTACGGCGAAACGATGAACGTCATGGACGCCGTCCGCAACGCCGGGGGCTACAAAGAAAGCGCGTCGGAGGGCGTCAAGATCGGGATCGTGATGGAGCCGGTGCCCGTTCGCTGAGAACCGCGACGGAATCCCGCGAGGTAAGGGCCCGCTCCAGCGGGCCTTCATTTTGAGAAGGATGGAAACAGCATGACCTGGGAACTACCGATCATCTTCATCTGCTCCGCCGGAGCTCTCGTCTTCGCCTGGGGCCTGGCCCGGTGGGTGCTCCGAAGGGACACGGGCACTCCCGCGATGAAAGCCATCTCCGACGCGATCAAGGAAGGCGCCGAGGCCTTCATGCGGCGGCAGAACCGGACGATCCTTTTTCTGGCGGCTCTGTTCGCCGCGATTCTCTTCATCGGCTACGGCTTCGTGCGGAGTCACCACGACTTCGACCCGGTCGCGAGCTCGATGACCCTCGCGAGCTGGATCACGCTGTCCTTCGTCTTCGGCGCGCTCTGCTCGGTCTTCGCCGGCTACATCGGAATGTGGGTCTCGATCCGCGCGAACATCCGGACCGCCTCGGCCGCGCGCACGTCCCTGAACGACGCTCTCCGAATCGCGCTTCGGGGCGGGGCGGTTTCCGGGCTCCTGGTCGTCGCGATGAGTCTGCTCGGCGTCGCCGGCCTCTACGCCCTCGTGAACGCCGTCAGCCACGTCGAGGTGACGAAGATTCCCCTGCTGATCGTCGGCTACGGGTTCGGGGCCTCCTTCGTCGCGCTTTTCGCGCAGGTCGGAGGGGGAATTTACACGAAAGCCGCGGACGTCGGAGCCGACCTCGTCGGAAAAGTCGAGGCGGGAATTCCGGAGGACGATCCGCGGAATCCGGCTGTCATCGCCGACCTCGTCGGCGACAACGTCGGCGACTGCGCAGGCCGCGGCGCGGACCTGTTCGAGTCGACGGCCGCGGAAAACATCGGCGCCATGATCCTCGGGGCCTCGCTCGCCTCTTATGCGGACAGGGCGGGAATGGGATTTTCGGCTGGCATCGTCGGCGTGATGCTGTTTCCGCTCGTCGCGCGCGCGTTCGGCATCATTGCTTCGATCATCGGCATCATGTCCGTGAGGATGGATCGCGAAGAGAAGATGGATCCGATGCAGGCCCTGAACCGCGGGTACTACATCGCCGTCGTGCTCGCGATGGCCGCGTTTGGCGGCACGAGCTACTGGCTGCTCAACAGCCCGGCGGCCCCGCAGGCCTGGTGGCACTTCTTTCTCTGCGGCGTCCTCGGCGTCCTGACTTCCGTCGCCTTCGTCTACATCACGCAGTACTACACCGAGTACAAGTACCGCCCGGTCCAGTCGATCGCGGAGGCCTCCAAGACGGGTCCGGCCACGAACATCATCGCCGGCATCGGCGTCGGTCTCGAGTGCACGTGGATGCCCGCGCTCGTGATGGGCGCGGCCCTGCTCGGTTCGTACTACCTCGGCCGCGCGAGCGGCCTGCCGCACGCCGGCCTCTTCGGCACGGCCGTCGCGACCATGGGGATGCTCGCGACGGCGGCCTACATCCTCGCGATGGACACCTTCGGCCCGATCACCGACAACGCGGGCGGAATCGTCGAAATGTCACAACAGCCCGAAGACATCCGACGCAAGACCGACCGGCTCGATTCTGTCGGCAATACGACGAAGGCGCTCACGAAAGGCTACGCGATCGGCTCGGCCGGCCTCGCGGCCTTCCTTCTCTTCCAGGCGTACATGGACGAGGTCGTCCAGTACGCCGGCCTCGGCGAAGGGTTCACCTTCCGCGTGGACCTGAGCAAGCCCGTCGTCTTCGTCGGCGCGCTCCTCGGAGCGATGCTGGTCTTCCTTTTCTCGGCGATGTGCATCCGGGCCGTCGGTTCCGCGGCGCAGGCGATCATTCAGGAAGTTCGCCGTCAATACGCGAAATTGACCCGCGTGAACGACATCATCCAGTTTCCCGCCGACTTCAAGCCGGACTACGGCTCCTGCGTCGACATCGTCACGAAGTCCGCTCTGCAGAAAATGGTCGCGCCCGGCCTGCTCGTGGTGCTGAGCCCGATCGCGGTCGGTCTGACGTTCAAGGTCTTCATCAACCCCGGCGACAAGCTCATTGCCGCCGAGGCCGTCGCCGGAATGCTGATGGTCGGCACGATCGTCGGCATCCTGATGGCGCTGTTCCTCAACAACAGCGGCGGAGCCTGGGACAACGCCAAGAAGTACATCGAGACGGGCGCGCACGGCGGGAAGTATCTGACCGGACCGGATGGGAAGAAGACCAAGAACCCGACTCACGGCGCCGCCGTGGTGGGCGACACGGTCGGAGATCCCTTCAAAGATACGGCGGGGCCGTCTCTCCACGTGCTCATCAAGCTGCTCTCGACAATCACGCTGGTGCTCGCCCCGCTCTTCCTCTGAGTCGGTACCCTAGCGTCGATTTCCGGCCCCGCCGCGAGGCGGGGCTTTTTCTTGTTCGGAAGGTTTCCGGTGAATGTCGGCGCTGACGAAATGAACGTCGGAGGGCGGCCGGAAAATCCCCGGGTCGAGCTTCCCGTCGAAGACCATTCGAGTGTTCAGGATCTCGAAATGTCCCCCGAATCCGCGGTTCACGTACCTCACGGGAAAAGGACGGTCTTCGCGAAGCCAGACCGTTCCCTCCCATACCACCCGAAGCAACCCGTCCCGAAAACGAAACGCGTACTTCACGGTCCGGACCCCTTCGATCGTGTCATAGCCGGCGAACTGGAAATGTCCGGCCTTGAACATTTCCGGAAGAACCCGGAGCACCTCCAGAGCGTCCGGTTCTCCCGTGACGCGCGGGCTGCCGGCAAAGACCCCCTTCTTGCCCTCTTTCGACTCCGCGTCCCACTGATAGGCGCTGCCGCCGCCCACGAGCAGGAAGGAGACTTTTCCCTGGCTGGTCATTTCCTTCAGGATGCCGAGCGGGGAAATCCAGTACCGCGACGAGAGCGACGGGCCCGTCTCCCATCGAAGAAGGGAGCTGAACGTGGCGCTCTGGAACGGATAGGCACCCACGGCGGCCGGCTTTGGCACCGTCTTCGGCGGAGCCGGGTTGCACGCGGCGGACCCGAGAAGGGCGGCCGCGAAGAGAAGGCGTGAGGGAGTCAGACGAAACGGCATAACACCTCGCTGGAGACGAGAAAACCCGCTTCCGACAGAGCGTAATGTCCCTGCCGGCGGACGATGAGCCCGTCCTCGACCCATTGTTGCCAGTCGCTCCGCAGCCGGGAGTCCCCGTGCCGTGCGAGCCACGAATCCAGGTCCGCGGCGGGAACCCCTTCCGCCGTCCGGGCGCCGAGGAAAATCCGCTCCCGGGCCGCTTCGTCGCCGCCGACCTCGCGATCGGACGCGGACGGGCGAATCCCCGCCTCGAGCCGGTCGATGTAGAGCCGAAGCGAAGCCGTATTCGCGCGCCGCCGGCCGTTCCAGAATTCGTGCGCGGAAACCCCGAAGCCGAGCGTCGGCGATCGGCTCCAGTACTTCGAGTTGTGCCGGGCGCGCCGCCCCGGAAGAGCCCAGCTCGAGACTTCGTAGTGATCGAAACCGCGGCGCCGAAGCGACTCCGAGGCCTTCAGGTAGAGAGCTGCCTGCGCGTCGTCGGAAAGGTAATGCCCGGGACGCGCTCGCCGGTCCTCCGCGAGACGGTGCGCCTGGTCGAGCTCGAGCAGATAGATCGAGACGTGGCCGGCGCCCGAGGAAACGACCTCATCGACGTCGGAGAGAAACGCCTCTCCGGACTGCCCGGGGAGGCCGAGAATGAGATCCGCCGAGACCTCCATTCCGGACCTGGCGGCGTCCGCGAGGGCGGCCCGGGCGCGGTGCGCGGTGTGGACCCTTCCGATCTCCCGGAGCGCTCCGTCGTCAAACGCCTGAATGCCCAGCGAGAGTCGAGTCACGCCGCCGGCCAGCCACCCGGCGAGGGACGAGGGCGAAACGTCCTCAGGGTTCGCCTCGAGCGTGATCTCGGCGCCCGGAAGCATCGAAAACCGCGCCCGAAGATCGGCCAGGAGCGTCGAGACCTCGTCCGGGGAGAGGCGGGAGGGCGTTCCGCCGCCGAAAGAGATGGAATCGAACTCCGCGCCCCTCGCTTCCGCCGCGACGATCTCGATCTCCCGGCGGAGGGCCCGGAAGTACGACGACCGCGTCGACTCCTCCGTCGAAATCGTGAACGAACAGTAGGAGCAGTGGCGGGCGCAATAAGGCCAGTGTACGTAAATCCCCGCGGGACCGCCGGCGGCCGCCGTCACCGGGGCACCGCCTTCGGCTCTCCGATCGTTTCGTCGACGACCCGCCATTCGCGGGTCCCGGGAGAGACGAGCAGGCGCATGTTCCCCTGCCTCGCCAGCTCCGCGAGATCGCGGCCGAAATCTTCGATCCGCCGCGCCGCGCTGCGCAGCACCGACGCCTCCGGCTCGCCGGACCGGTCGGCCTCCGCGTCCAGCGCCTCCCGGGCTCGCAGGTTCGCCTCGAAATCGCGCCTCCCCCTCGGAAGGGGAACCCGCGCGGCCAGGCCCGCGGCGCCGGCCTCTTCCGCGAAGGCTAGGCGGGCGCGCGGGAGCTCGTCCGCCCAGTCTCGGTGATGGAGCTCGTCGAAATAGGAGTCGGACCGCTCCGGAAACCGGGCCGCGAAATCCGAGTGAATCGCGGAGCGCGAGTAGCCGTCGGGGACGATTTCGAACGGCGCCACGAAGTCGAGCCGGGCCTCCCGGACGCGCGCGAGAAACGCCCGCAGGAACTCCCGCTCCGCCGTCCATCCGGGGATCAGCGGCAGCGCGACGCCGGCTTTTCCCTCTCTTCGCGAATCGAGGCGACCCCAGAGGCTCTCATCCTCGCTCGCTCGCCACGTCGCGATTCGGACGACATCCGGTCCGTCCGGGAGGTCCCGAAAGCCGCAAAGAGAATCGACGACGACCGAGCCCCTTCCCGAATCTCGGGCCGCTTCGATCGCCGCGGCGCCGGCGCCGTACACCTTCTCGCAAGCGGCGATCGGCCCGATCAGAACGGACCCGGGAGGGGCGGCGAAGAGCGTCTCTTCCCACCGCTCGGCGGAGTCGGGGCCAGCGGCGACTTCGATCTCTTCCGCCGCCTTCCGGTATCCGCCCTTCCAGGGATCCGCCCCGGGAAGATCGAGCCCGACGTACGGAATCATGCGGGTCCGGCTGCGGACGCCCGGAAACGGTGCGAATTCGCCCCGCCGGACGGCGGCGGGTCCCGTGGAGTAGAGGATCATCGGCGCTTCAGCAGCGATTCCGCGAATTTCGCCATCATGTCCGCTTCGAAGTTCAGGACATCCCCCGCCGAACGGTGCCGAAGCGTCGTCTCGCGCAGCGTGAACGGGATGACGGCGACGGAGAAACGATTCCCCCGAACGGCGATCGCCGTGAGCGAGATTCCGTCGAGCGCGACGGATCCCTTCTCGACGACGTAACGGGAAAGCCGCGCGGGAATCGAGAACGTCAGGACCCGGCCCTCGCCTTCCGGCCGGATGGATCGCACGAGCGCCAGGCCGTCGACATGCCCGGCGACGAGATGGCCGGAGAGCCGGTCGGACAACCGCACCGCCCTCTCGAGGTTCACCGGATCCCCTCGCCGAAGGATTCCGAGAGAGCTCTTCGCGAGCGTCTCGGGAGAGAGATCGGCGCGGAACAGCGGGCCGGCCGAGATCGCCGTGAGGCAGACGCCCGACACCGCAACGCTCTCGCCCTTTCGAAATTTCCCGAACCGGACCGGAGGCCGGATCTCGAGGCGGGCCCCGCCTTCCCGTTCGCTCCACTCGGCGACCTTGCCGACCGATTCGACGATGCCCGAAAACATCAGGTCCGCCCCGTCACGAGGATGTCTCCCCCGATCTCTTCGACGCGGACCGCGCCGAGCGTCGACGCGCGCGACAGTCGGACGTCTCCCCCGCCGAGCAGCGGGTAGGAATCGCGCCCACCGAGGAGGCGGGGCGAATAGAAAATCGCCCACCGGTCGATCAGTTTCTTCCGATGAAATTCCGTCAACGTCGCCGTCCCCCCCTCGACGATCAATCCCGTCACCGACTCCCGGCCGAGACGGGCGAGGGCCTTTTTCAGATCGACCCGGCCGTCCCGGCCCGCGGCCACGACGACTTCGACGCCGAGGGACCGAAGCCGGCGTTCCTTGGCCGCGTTCGCACGCGACGTCCAGACTTCGACGCCCTCCGGTTCGCGGAAGATCTCGGCCGATTCCGGCACCGAAAAGCTCCCGTCCAGGACGATTCTCCTCTGGGGTGTCGTCCTGTTCCAGCCGAGCCGGCGGGTCAGCCGCGCCCGGTCCAGAACGGCGGTGCGGGCCCCGATCAGAACCGCGTCGAACTCCTCCCGCCATTCGAGCGATCGCCGGCGCGACTCCCGGCCCGAAATCCAGCGGGAGAACCCGCGAGAATCGGCGATGCGCCCGTCGAGCGTGGCGGCGACTTTCGCGAGGACGAAGGGGCGCCGCTCGGTCACCCACAGGTCGAACCGCTCGTTCTGAAGGGCCGATTCTTCGCGGAGAAGCCCGGCCTCGACCGCGAGGCCGGCGCGGCGGAGGAACCGAAGTCCCCGCCCGGCGACGACCGGATTCGGATCGCGCCTCGCGGCGACGACCCGCGCGACTCCCGCTTCGACGATCGCCTTCGCGCACGGGCCCGTTCTCCCGCGGTGGGAGCACGGCTCGAGCGTCGTGTAGAGCGTCGAGCCTCGCGCGTCGTGCGCCGCCGCCCGGAGCGCCGCGATCTCCGCGTGGGGACCGCCGGCCCGGCGATGGAATCCTTCGCCGACGACCCGGCCCCGCCGGACGACCACGGACCCGACCATCGGGTTCGGGGACGTCGAGTATCTTCCCCGCTCGGCGAGACGAAGGGCCCGGCGCATCCACTCCTCGTCGTTCACGGCTTCAGTCCAGAAGGGCCGCGGCGAATTCCCGCGGGTCGAACGGGATCAGGTCGTCCTGCCCCTCGCCGACGCCAACGGCCACGACGGGGATCCCGAGCTCGCGCAGTATCGCGAGAACGATTCCTCCCTTGGCCGTTCCGTCGAGCTTCGTCAGGACGACGCCGGTCACGCCGGCCGCCTCGACGAACTTCTTGGCCTGCGCGAGCCCGTTTCCGCCGGTCGTCGCGTCGATGACCAGGAGACAGCGGTGGGGAGCGCCGGGGATCTCCCGGCCGGCGACGCGCCGCATTTTCGCGAGCTCCTCCATCAGATTGAACTTCGTGTGCAGCCTGCCGGCGGTGTCGACATACAGGACGTCCGCCCTGCGCGCCCGCGCCGCCGCGATCGCGTCGAACAGCACCGCGGCCGGATCCGATCCCTCGCGGTGTTTCACGACTTCGACTCCGATCCGGTCGCCCCAGGTCTGCAGCTGCTCGACCGCCGCGGCGCGAAACGTGTCGGCCGCCGCCAGGATCGCCTTTCGGCCGGCAGCCGCGTCCCGGGCGGCGAGTTTCGCGGCCGTCGTGGTCTTCCCCGTGCCGTTCACGCCGACGATGAACACCACTTCGGGAGATCCCGACGGCGGCGCTTCGCGGGGAGCCGCGGCGAGCAACGCGTCGATCTCCTCGCGGAGCAGGACCCTCAGCTGGGGAAGGTCCTCGGGACGATAGCGCTTCGCCCGGCCGGCGACGCCCGCGACCAGAACGGCGGCGGTCGGGGCCCCGACGTCGGCGGCGAGCAGCGCCTCCTCGAGGGTTTCGAGCACGCTCTCGTCGTAACCGAGGGTCTCCCGGACGGCCCCCTCGAGCTTCTCGAGGAGCTCCGTGTGGGTCATGAACAGACCGCGCTTGATCTTCGAAAAGAATCCGGAGGCCGGCTCGGCCATAGTGCTCCTCAGAGATTGGCGCGAAGCTGTTCGGCGGCGCGGCCGAGCTCTCGCCGGGCAAGGGACTGCGGGACGGCATCGCTCGCGAGGAGAACGACGTAATAGCCGTCCTGGAGCGATTCCGTGAACACGCAGGAGTCGCCGAACTGGATCGTGAAGCTTCGGATCTCCCCCAGGCCGCAGCGCGCGAAAGCCCGGCCGAGGTCCCGAAGATAAATCCCCTGGTACGCCCCGATGACGCGGTGCGCGTGGTCGTCTCCGTCGCGGCGAGCGGCGACGACCGCCTCTCCCTCGTTGTCGAGCAGCACGGCCGCGTAAAGGCCCTCCAGCGCGGCGACGAGCGCCTCGAGGATCTTCTGAAGGATCAAGTCCGCCTCAGTGGGGTTTCTCCATGAGTTCCTGCCCGAGCAGCACGCGCGCCCGAACGGCCTCGGGAGCGTCGGGAGAGAGCTCGGAGATCCGCTGGAGGTAACGGCGCCCGAGCTCGTCCTGTTTCAGGGCGAGCAAGCCGGCGCCCACGCGGAACATTGCCTCGAGGTTGTCTTTCTTGATCCGGAGCGCGGCCAGGTAGTCCGTCACGGCTCCCCGCTCGTCGCGAAGGAGCTCCCGGCATTCTCCCCTCGCGATCAGGGCGTCGAACGACTCCGGGTCCAGCGCGATCGCGCGCGTCAGGGCGTCCTCCGATTCGGTGTACAGGCCGCGGCGCATCCTCGCCCGGCCGAGATTGATGAGAGCAGATTCCCTGTCGGCTGGAAGCGTTGACTCGAAAGCCTTCAGAAAGTCGGCCTCGGCGCCCGAAAGGTCGCCGAGCGCCATTCGCGCCGCCCCCCGGTTATTCAGATACGCGCCGCGAGAGGAGATCTGAAGGGCCTTGTCGAATTCCACGAGCGCCTCCTTGGCGCGGCCCAGCATCAGCAGCGAAAGGCCGTGCCCGTCGCGCATCTCGGGATTCTCGGGATCCTGGGGAATCGCCTTCTTGAAGGACGCCTCCGCGTCGACCGCGTTGCCCTGCTGAAGCAAGACCGTCGCCATCCGCTCGGTCAGGTACAGCTCCGACGGGGGCATTTTTTTCGCGCCGGTCTGGCAGGCGGCTGTGCAGAGCAGCGCGCCGAAAAGCGAGAGCGCCCGCCTCATGCGACGGTCCGCGCGGCCTGGGGATGAGCGTCGAGAGGAATCAGATCGCCGTTCTCGTAGGCTTTCAGGAGAACGTCCGTCACGCGGGAGTCGAAGCGGCTGCCGGCCAGGCTCTGAATCCGCTGAATCACGTACGACACTTCCATCGCCTTCTGGTACGGCCGCGTCGTCGTCATCGCGTCAAAGGTGTCCGCCACGCTGACGATCCGCGCCTGGAAGGGGATCTCCTCGCCCTTCAGGCCGTCGGGATATCCTCCGCCTTCCCATTTCTCGTGGTGGTGCTTCATTCCGGGAATGATGTCCGCCAGCTGGGGAATCGCGGACATGATCGCGGCGCCCTTGGACGGGTGCTGCTTCATGATCTCGAACTCTTCGTCCGTCAGGGCGGTGGGCTTGCGCAAAATGCGGTCGTCGATGCCGATCTTTCCGACATCGTGAAGGAGAGCCGACAGACGAATTCGCCGCACTTCTTCGGGCGGCAGCTCCATCGCACGCGCGATCGAAACGGCATAGCGGGCGACGCGCTCCGAGTGGCCCCGCGTGTAGGGGTCCTTCGCGTCGATCGCCGCCGCGAGGGCGCGCACGGACGAAAGGAACAGCTCGTGGTTCTCGCGGGCGGCGCTCTTGAGCTCTCCCATCGCGGTCTCGATGGATTCGCTCATCCGGTTGAACGAAAGCGACAGGTCGGCGATCTCGGCCGCGCCGCGCACCTCGACCCGATTTCCGTAGCGGCCCTCGGCGATCTCCCGCGCCTGTTGCGCGAGAGCGCGGATCGGCGAAGCGAGGCGCACGGCGATGAGAACGCCGACGCCGATCGCGAGCGCGAGCGCGAGAAGGCTCCAGAAGACGGTCTCGTTCGTCATTTCCGCGACCGAGGCGAACGCGAGGCGCTGATCGCGTTCCACGAGCACCGCCCAATCGGGATTTTCCACCGGGACGATCGACCCGAGGAGCGACTGCCCTCCGGCGTCGTACGCCCGCGTGAGACGAGCGGGCGACTGACGATAGTCCGCGACGAGACCTCCGGCCGGGCGCGCTTTCGGGCGGTTCTTGGAAGTCAAAAGGATGTTTCCGTCCCGATCCAGAAGCGTGACCGTGATCTCCTGCCGGGCTTCGTCCTCGATCTGTCGCTCGACGGGGGCCCAGGAAACGAGGCCCTCCACGACGCCGAGAACCTCGTCTTCCTGGCTGACGACCGGCTCCGCGAGGACCACGACGGCCCCCGGGAAACCGTCGGCGCGCACGGGCTTGCCCGAGAAACGGCGCCCGTCGCGAGCTTCGAGGTAGCCCTTGCGCAGCTCGTCGTCGATCGACGGCGGGAGATTCCGGGGACCGATCGCGCCGCCGCGCCCCTGCCGGTCGATCGCCCGGAGCGCGAGAAACGTCGACCGCCCCTTGACGAAATCGGGAAGGATGCCGGCCTCCGAGGCGAACGGATTCTTTCCCGAGAGCGCCTCGGAATATTTCATGGTGTCGGCGAGCGTCGCCAGCTGTTCCTCGCTCGCCCGGTAGAAATTCGAGATGGATTGCGCGAGTCCGGCGGCCGACCGGGCGGTGTACTTCTTCTCCATCGTCTCGAGGCTGTCCCGGTTCCGGCCGATGAGAATCAGGTCCGAAATGACGAGAGGCGTCAGCGAGACGATCGCCAGGGCGCCCACGAAGAGCGCGAACAAGCGGATCCGGGGGGACTGGGCCTGACTCACCCGAGTGATTATAAGGCGATCGAGGACAAAACGCGGCGCAGCGCGTCCTTCCATTCGTCCGTCGAAACCTCCCGGAGGCAGGGCGCGCCGGGCCGCTCCAGCAGGACCGCCGTGGTGGCCGCGGGAAGTGAACTTCTTGTCGTGCGACAGGGCGTTCCAGAGGTTGCGGTCCTCCGGGTCGATCCCCGCGGCGGCGGCCGGTTTCCCAACGAAGTTCGCGAGCTCTTCCGAGAGCCGCTCGGCCTCGCGCTCGGGAAAGCCCGCCCGGCTTGCCGAGAGAATCAGGGCCGCCGACATTCCGAGGGCAACGGCTTCCCCGTGGGTCAGGCGGCGGAAGCCCCCCTGGGCCTCGAGCGCGTGCCCGAGGGTATGCCCGAAGTTCAAATGGCGGCGTTCCCCCGCGTCCCTCGGATCGCGCGCGACGATCTCCTCCTTGATCCGGACGGCCGCGCGAAGAGCCTCGTCGACCTCCCGCCCTTCCGAGATCGCCTCGAGGCGCCCCGACATCATCCGCGTCATCCCGGCGTCGCCGACGAGGACGGTCTTGTAGACCTCGGCGAGCCCGCTTCGAAACTGGCGGGCGGGCAGTGTCGCAAGAAAATCCGGATCAATCACCACTCCCGCAGGCAGGTGAAAGCTTCCGATCAGGTTCTTTCCCGCGGGATGATCGATCGCCGTCTTGCCCCCGATCGCCGCATCGGCCATTCCGAGCAAGGTCGTGGGAATTGCGTACCACTCGACTCCGCGCAGCAGAACCGAGGCCGCAAATCCTGCGACGTCGGTCACGACGCCTCCGCCGGCCGCGACCACAAAATCGTCCCTCCGCGCTCCAGCCGCGAGGGCGGCGTCGAGAACGAAGCGGAGAGTGTCGAAGTTCTTCGCCTCCTCCCGGTCGTCGATCGCGATCTCGAAGGCTTCGCGGAACGAAAGGGCCTCGCGAAGGGCGGCTCCGTGGAGGCGCAGCACTTCGCCCGACGAGACGAGAAACGCGCGGCCGGAAGGAAACCCGAACGCCCCGCCGAAGCCCCGGATCTCTCCCCTGCCGAATCGGATGGACGTCACTTGGCGAGCGCGATTCCGAGCTCCGCGAGCTGGCGGGCGTCGACCGGAGAGGGGGACTCGGTCATCAGGCACATGCCCGAAGCGGTCTTGGGAAAGGCGATCACGTCGCGAATGGACGCGGCGCGCGAGGCGAACATGCAGATCCGGTCCAACCCGAACGCGATCCCGCCGTGCGGCGGCGCGCCGAACCGGAAGGCCTCGAGAAGAAAGCCGAATCTCGACCGAGCCTCCTCGTCGGAGATGCCGAGGAGCCGGAACATTTGCGACTGCACGTCGGAGCGATGGATTCGAATGGACCCGCCGCCGAGCTCGGTTCCGTTCAGGACGACGTCGTACGCGCGCGCCCGAACTCTCCCCGGCTCGCTCTCGAGAAACGCGAGGTCCTGCTCGCGCGGCGATGTGAAGGGGTGGTGCATCGCGAACCACCGTTTTTCGCGGTCATCCCACTCCACGAGGGGAAAGTCGGTCACCCAGCAGAAGGCGTACTTCGAATCGTCGATCAGTCCTTTTTCTCTCGCGACGGCGATCCGCACGGCGGCGAGAGCGTCGGCGGCGTTTTTCTTCTTGTCCGCGACGACGAGACCGAGGTCCCCGTCGTTCGGCAGCAGGGCGGCGGTGATCCTCTCAAGCGCCGCTTCCGAAAGGAACTTTCTCGCGGGGCCCGTCACCTCGCCTCCCGCGCGCTTGAACCAGACGAGGCCCGCCGCGCCGTGCGTCTTCGCCAGCTCGGTCCAGGCGTCCAGCGACTTTCTCGTCGCGTCCGCTCCCGAGGGCACGGTCAGGCCGCGAATCCAGTCGCCGGCCTCCGCGGCCCGGTCGAACACCGCGAAGCCGGACTCCCGAACGGACGGCGCGAGGTCGACGAGCTCGAGGCCGAAGCGAAGGTCCGGCCGGTCGATTCCGAATCTCTCGATCGCCTCGTCGTAGGTCAGGCGGGCGAATGGCGGATCGCAGGGAATCCCGGCGGCCGAAAACATCGGCGGCAGCAGGGACTCCACGAGGGAGAACACCGTCTCCTCCGTCGGAAACGACATCTCGATGTCGATCTGCGTGAACTCGGGCTGCCGGTCCGCGCGGAGGTCTTCGTCGCGAAAACAACGCGCAATCTGGTAGTACTTTTCGAAGCCGGCGACCATGAGCAGCTGCTTGAACAGCTGCGGGGACTGCGGGAGCGCGTAGAACTCCCCGCGGTGGAGCCGGGAGGGCACGAGAAAATCGCGGGCTCCTTCGGGAGTCGATTTCGTCAGGATCGGCGTCTCGATTTCGAGGAACCCGGCCTCGTGCAGCGTCTTTCGGGCGCGGAACGCGATCTCGTCCCGCAGGATGAAGTTTTTCGCCATCGTGGGGCGGCGCAGGTCGAGGTAGCGGTACTTCAGGCGGAGGTCTTCCGACGCGCTCACCCGATCCTCGATCGGGAAGGGCGGCACCTCGCCCCGGGTGAGGACGGCGAGGCGGCTCGCGACGACCTCGATTTCTCCGGTCGCCATCTCGCGATTTTCCTGACCCTCCGCGCGCCGCGCGACGGTCCCTTCGATCTCGACCACGTCCTCCGAGCGAAGCGACTTTGCCTCTTCCACGAGCGCGCGGTCCGATCTTTCGTCGAACACGACCTGCGCGACGCCGGACCGGTCCCGAAGCGTCACGAAGATCAGCTCGCCGAAATCTCGCCGGCGGGCGACCCATCCCTGGAGCAGGACCTGCGCTCCCACCGAGGAGGCCGAAAGAGTTCCGGCGGAGGTCCGCTCGCGCGCTCCCCCGGTCACACGACCTCCGAGATGGGGACCGTGCGCTGTTCCCGGGTCCGAAGGTTCTTCATCGTCACCGTCTGGCCGCGGACCTCGTCGGGACCGACGATCGCCGCCTCCCCGAAGTCCAACTCGGACGCGGCCGCGAGCCCCTTTTTCATGCCCTTGCCCGAAAGGTCGAGCTCGACGCGCGGCCGGGTGCGCCGCAGCCGCGACGCCACGGCGAGGGCATAGCCCGCCTCCCCGTCGCTCATGGGAATCACCCGAACCCCTTCGCCCTCCCGCGGCGGGACGGCGGGAAGCAGATCCACGAGCCGGTCTTCGCCGATCGCAAAACCGACGCCCGGAAGGCTCGGGCCCCCGAGATCCGCGACGAGACCGTCGTATCGCCCGCCGCCGAGAATCGCGTCCTGCGCGCCGAGATCCGAGGATGTCACCTCGAAGACCGTCTTCGTGTAGTAATCGAGACCGCGCACGAGCTTCGGGTTCTCGAAGAACGCCACGCCCCCCTCCGAGAGAAGCGATTTCAACTCCTCGTGGTGGGCGCGAGACTCCGCGTCGAGATAGTCGATCGCCCGCGGCGCGTTCTCGAGGAGATTCGCGGCGGCCGGGTCTTTCGAGTCGAACAGGCGCAGGGGATTTTCCTCGAGACGGCGCCGGTCGTCCTCGCCAAGCCGATCGAGGTGCCCCTCCGCGAAAGCCCGGATCGCGGCGGAAAACTTCTCCCGCCCCTCTCGCCCCGGAACGGCGTTCAAGGCGACCGACAACCGCTGGAAGCCGAGCGCGCCGAGAAAATCGAACAGCAGGAAGAGAATTTCGGCGTCGCCGGCGGGACCCGGTGCGCCGAAAAGCTCCGCCCCGATCTGCCGGAACTCGCGGTATCGCCCCTTTTGCGGGCGCTCGTAGCGAAACTGGGGGCCGATGTAGAAGAGACGAAGCGGCATCGTTCCCTGGTCGAGGCGGTTCTCGATGACCGCGCGCACGACGCCCGCCGTGTTCTCGGGACGGAGAGTGAGCGAGCGATCGCCGCGATCCTGGAACGTGTACATCTCCTTGTGGACGATGTCGGTGGATTCGCCGACCGAGCGAACGAAGAGGTCGGTCGATTCGAGGACGGGCGTGCGGATCTCTCCGTACCCGTACGACGCGAAGACCCGGCGCACCGCGTTCTCGACGTGAATCCACCGATCCGTCTCGGGTGGAAGGAGATCCCGCGTGCCCTTGACGCGCGAAACTTTCATCCTGCCCACTTTCCGTCGACACGGTAGTACTCCGCCTTGTACCCGAGATAGTGGAGGTGGTAGTTCTTCAGGTCGTCCACTTCCGCGTCCGAGAGCACCTTCGCCTGCCGGGCGGGCGCTCCGAGCCACAGCGTGCGGGGCGGAACTTTCGTCCTTGGCACGACGAGCGCGCCGGCCCCGATGAATGCGGATTCGCCGACGTCGGCGCCGTCCATCACCGTCGCGCGGATTCCGACGAGCGCTCCGCGCCGAACGGTGGCCCCGTGCACGATCGCTCCGTGGCCGAGAGTCACTTCCTCTTCGAGGACCGTCGGGTGCGTCTTCTGGGTGACGTGGATCGCGCAGTTGTCCTGGATGTTCGTCCGGTCCCCGATGCGGATGAAATGACAGTCGCCGCGGACGACCGAGTTGTACCAGACCGAGACGTCGTCCCCGAGCACGACGTCGCCGATGACGGCCGCCGTCTCGGCGAGATAGACCCTTTCTCCCAGCACCGGCGTCTTCCCGCCGTACGATTTCACGATTCCCACGCGGCCTCCGAAAGACCGGCAGTTTAACCCGATTCCGGCCAGGGGTACGCGCCGCGCCGAAGCAGCCGGGGCGGGTCGAAACGGGCGTCGACGAGCGTCGACGAGCGCCGTCCCGGCGTCGCTCCCCCGTCGATCAGGAGATCGAGAACGCCGCCGAACGCGATCTCGACCTCGTTCGGATCGGAGAGGGGCGGGCTGCCCGAGATGTTCGCGGAGGTTCCCGTCAACGGGCCCGTCCGGCGCAGGAGCTCGCGAAGGTCCTCCCGGTCCGGGATGCGGACCGCGAGGGAAGCGTCGCCCCCCGCGCATGGGATCTCGCGAAACGTCGGAAAGATCACCGTCAACGGCGCCGGCCAGAGCGGCCGGAATCGTTCCCATTCCGCGGATTCCTCGATCCCGAGCTCTTTCAGGTGTTCCGCCCCGGCGAAGAGAACCGGCAGAGCCTTTTCCGCGCTCCTCCCCTTGAGCTCGAAAACGCGGCCCACCGCCTTCGCGCTGCCCGGGTTCGCCGCGAGCGCGTAATACGTCTCGGTCGGAATCGCCGCGACGCCGTCGGACGCGAGGAACTCGCGAAAGGCGCGAAGCTCTTCCTCTGAGGCGAGGAGCGCCTCCAGGGAGAGGCGGCGCGTCATCGGGGGGTCCGCCGGGCTCCGCCTTCAGCCCGCGACATATTTCGAATAGAGGTCCCGGGCGCGGACGAGGTCCTCCGTCCCGCGAACGACGCAGCGGCCGTCGGAAAAGAGCGTGAGCAGCACGTCCTCGACCGGAACGGAGACAACGTGGGGCGACCTCTGGACGGTTCCGTAGCGCGACCACGCCCGGGCGAGGCTTTCCAGGTCCGGACGCGAGCCGCCCCGCGATACCACCTGCACGCTGTTCCGGCCGCACAGCTTGACCGCCTCCGATGCGCCTTCCCCGTCGAGCGCGGGATAACGCCGGCCCGCGCACACATCGCAGAGAACGGTCGGCCCGGCCGATGCGAATGCGCGGACCGGCGAGACGTCGCCCTCCCAGACGGAAAGGGTGAGCACGCCCCGCGAAGGAGCCTTCCCGACGGCGATCCGGAGGGCTTCGCTCATCGCGAGCGACGCCACGAGCGGAGGGAGCGCGGGCACGACGCCGGCCGTCTCGCAGGTCGGTCCTGTTCCCCCAGCGGGAAGCGCGCCGAGATAGCAGCGCAAGCAAGGGCAGCCCGGGTCCGGCGTCGAGACGGCGACGAGCCCGTCCGAACCCACGCAGGCCGCATAAATCGTCGGAATTCCGAACCGCTTGCCCGCGTCGGACACGAGGAAACGAGTTTCGAAGTTGTCGCTGCCGTCGACGATCACGTCGTGGCCCGAAAGCAGGTCCTCGACGTTTCGAAAGTCGAGGTCCGCGACGACGGGGCAAAGCTCGACGGCGGAGCTCATCCGTGCCAGCCGCGAGGCCGCGGCCTCGGCCTTCGGGGAGACGGCCCGCGCGTCGGCTTCGTCGAACAGGAACTGGCGCTGGAGATTCGATTCCTCCACGACGTCTCGGTCGATCAGCGAGACCCGGCCGAACCCCGACCGAACCGCGATCTCCGCGGCGACGGTCCCGACGGCCCCGACGCCGACGAGAGCGATGCCCGCCCGCCCGATCGTCTCCTGGCCTGCCGCGCCAATGCCCGGAAACGATTCCGAGCGCGAATAACGCGAACCTTCCGACCTGCTCATCGGGCCCTCACCGCGCCCTTCGCGGTGGACTTCAAGAGCTCGCGGGCGTGGTCTCGCGCGGTCGCCGTCACCATTTCCCCGGCCAGCATTCGGGCGATTTCCTCGTTTCTGTCCTCACCGGCCAGTTCTTCGATCGACGCCCTCGTCCGGCCCCGCGCGACCGTTTTCACGGCCCGCAGGTGCCTGTCGGCGAGCGCCGCGATCTGAGGCACGTGCGTCACGCAGAGCACCTGGTCCCGCGCCGAGAGCGCTTTCAACTTCCGGCCGACGACTTCCGCGACCCGTCCCCCGATCCCCGCGTCCACTTCGTCGAAGATGAGCGTGCGAGGAGCAGCCTTGCTGCGGCGAAGGCACGCCGACTCGATCGCGAGCTGGACCCGCGACAGCTCGCCGCCCGAGGCGACCTTCGAGAGGGGGCGTTCCGGCTCGCCGGGGTTCGCGGTGAACAGGATCTCCGCCCGGTCCAGACCGCGCGGGGCCACCGGCTCGGCCCGTTCCGCGAGCTCAATGCGGAATTTCGCCTTGTCCATCGCAAGGTCCGACAGCTCGCGCCGGACGTCGGCCGAAAGCTGCCCCGCGGCGTCCCGGCGCCCCGCGGACAGATCCCGCGCCGCGGCGAAATACTCCTCTCGCGTCCGCTCGCACTCTTTCGCGAGCCGCTCGAGCGAGTCGTCGAGATTCGAGAGCGCCTCTTCCTCGCCCGCGGCCCGGTCCCGATATGCGAGGATTTCCGCGACGTCCGCGCCGTACTTCTGTTTCAAACGGGCGAGCTTCGCGAGCCGGTCTTCGAGCTCCGCGAGGCGTTCCGGATCGGATTCGATCGAGGCGGCGGCGTCCCTCGCCACCGCGGCCAGATCGGCGATGCGCGACTTGAGCTCCCCGCACTCCCGCTCGGCCTCGGAAAAACCGCCGTCGATCCGCGCGAGGTCCGACAGCGCCCGATAGGCCGCGCCGAGTCGATCCGCCGCCGACCCCTCGTCCTCGGAGAGCTCCAAGACGGCGGACTCCCCGAGCTGCCGGATGCGGTCGGCGTGCAGCAGGCGATTTCGCTCCGACGCAAGCGCGGCCTCGTCGGTTCCCTCGAGCCGCGCCTCCTCGATCTCCCGGATCTCGTAACGATGCCGGTCGAGAAGGCGATCGCGGTCCCGGCGGGACGCTTCGAGCTCGTTTTTCCTCGCCTCGGCCGCGCTCACCTGCGCCGCCAGCCGCTTCACGCCGGCGGCGAGGGCGCCGAGATCGGGCGAATCATCGAGAAGATCGAGCGCCGCGTCCGGATCGAGCAGCCGGCGCTCGCCCCCCTGCCCGTGGATTGCGAGCAGCGCTTCGCCGATTCGAGACACCGTCCGCGCCGTCGCCGGCTCGTCGTTGACGAACGCGCGGCCCCTCCCGTCGGCGCCCATTTCGCGCCGGACCAGAAGGTCCCCTTCCATCGGAACGCCCGCCTCCTCGAGAATCCCGCGCACCGTGGCCGCGGCGTCGAAGCGGGCGGCGACCGACATCTTCTCGGAGTCGTGCCGCAGCATCTCGGCTGAAGCCCGGCCGCCCGAAAGCAGCGTCAGGGCGTCGACGAGAATCGACTTGCCGGCGCCCGTCTCGCCGGTGATCGCGGTGAAGCCCTCGCCGAGCGCGAGCGTGAGGTTCTCGACGATCGCGAAATTCCGAATCGAGAGGTCGCGCAGCACGCGGGGATTTTATCCCCTTACGGGTGGGCCTTCTTCTGCGCCACCTTCTTCGCGGGCACTCCGCCGAAGATCTCGTAATCCCCGATCTCCCTGTTCGCGACCGAATGGGACGCGAGGATCGAGTCGTGGCCGATCTGCACGCCGGAGAAGACCGTCGAGTGGTAGGTGATCCGGGCGTTGTCGCCGATCACGGTTCGGCCGAGGGACACGTCGTTGATGTCTTCGACGGCGTGCGAGTGCGAATAGATGTTCGCGTAGTCCGAAATCGACACGTTGTTGCCGATCACGACTTCGCCCCGGTCGTCGATCAGGACGTTCCGGTGGATCGTCACGTTGTCGCCGACGCTCAGGTTGTAGCCGAAAGAAAACTCGCAATCGTGGAAGATGCGGACGTTCTCCCCGCAGCGCCGGAAGACGCGGCGGGCGAGCATCCCGCGGACCTGGGTGCCGAGCAGAATGTTCCTCCCGACGGGCGAATGATCGAACATCTGCCAGAACCAGAGGAGGGGCTTCGTCTTCGCCCATTTCTCCAGGTCGATCTCGTTGTAGTACTCCGCCTCCAGGGTCGCGTTTCTCGGATCGAACGAGGCCGCGGCCACGCTCGAGGCCAGGGCACCCGGGTGCGAGGCAACGGAGCCTCCCGCGGCCCCGGCGTACAGCCCGGCGAGCGTCTCGCGAACGACGTCGTTGCGGTCGGAAGCCGGGTCGTCGAGCCTTGCCGCCAGGTCGGCGACGAAGCGTGGATAGAGGCTCTCCGCGAGCTCTCCGGAGCGGAAGCTTCTCAGCGTCATAGGCGGCAGATTCTAGTATCCCGCCGCGGGAATAGCGAGAGTCGCGCCGGAGGACTAGAATCGACCTGCCGACCGGAGGTTCGCCATGAACTTCGCGAAATACCACGCGCTCGGAAACGACTACCTCGTGTTCCATTCGAAAGACTTCGACCGGGAATTGACGCCCGCCCAGATTCGCCGGATCTGTCACCGGCAGTACGGCGTGGGCGCCGACGGCATCCTCTGGACTTCCATCCATCCCGAGAGCCGCGAGTTCTCCCTGCGGATCTTCAACCCCGACGGCTCGGAGGCGGAAAAGAGCGGCAACGGAGTCCGAATTTTCTCGCGTTTCCTCTGGGATCTCGGCTACATCAACGACGAGGAGGTCGAGATCCGGACGCCCGGCGGACCCGTCTCGACCGTCGTCCACCGGCGAGGCGACCAGGTCACCGTGCGCCTCGGAAAGGCGAGCTTCCTCGTGCTCGAGGAGCCGATCGAGGCCGCCGGCCGCCACTACAAATTTTCCGGCGTCACTTTGGGAAACCCGCACTGCGTGATCCTGCTGCCGGAGATCTCGCGAGCCGAGGCGATCGCGGCGGGACCGGTCATCGAGACGGACCCGCGTTTTCCGAATCGGACGAACGTTCAGTTCGTCCGCGTCGCCAGCCCTTCCCGCATCGAGATCGAAATCTGGGAAAGGGGCGCCGGTTACACGCTCTCCTCGGGAACGAGCAGTGGCGCGGCCGCGGCCGTCGCCCGGAAGCTGGGCTTCTGCGGTCCGGAAATCCGGGTCGCGATGCCCGGCGGCGAGGTGGCCGTGGAAATCGGCCCGGAATTCGAGGTGACGCTCACGGGACCGGTCACGAGCGTGTGCCACGGAACTCTCTCGGCCGAGCTGTTGCAATCCGCGAAGTGACCCGGCCGGAAGAAACCGCGCCTCCGCCCGACCCCGGGCTGTGCGGCGACTGCCGGCATTCCCGAATCGTCCGTTCGGATCGGGGCGCGTCGTTCTATCGCTGCGGGCTCTCCGACGCCGACCCGTCGTACGCCCGGTTCCCCGCGCTTCCGGTTCGCTCATGCGCGGGATACCATCCGCGCTGGAGCAAGGAGAATTCATGAACGCACGCTGGCTTTCCGGTCTCGTCTTCGCAACGGCCTCGATCGCGGGCGCCGAGTCGCTCGCCGTTCCCGTCCCCCCTGCCGCGGACGTGCGGCAGATCGATTCGGAGCTCGTCGCGTGCGGCACCCGGCATTCCCTTTCCTCGTGGACCGATCCGAAGCGCGGGATCGGGTGCGCGCGCGACAAGATCGCCGGCTTCGATCAGCGGGTAGCCGCCGGCCGGGCGGGATCCTCGATCGTCATCGACCGGTTCGAAGCGTCCTCCGAGCGAACCCACGGCGCCGCTCCGCTGCAGAACGTGTATCTCGTTTCGGAAGGCTCCGATCCGCTCCTTCGAAAGATCGCGTTCCTGGTCTCGGGCCATTTCGACTCGATGTGCTCCGATTTCATGAGCGCCGAGTGCGACGCTCCGGGCGCCGACGACGACGCATCCGGCACGACCGTTTCGCTGGAGTCGGCGCTCCTCCTCGCGGGAATGCCGCACCGCGCCACGATCGTGTTCGCGGCGGTCTCGGGGGAAGAACAGGGGCTCCTCGGCGGCAAGAGACTCCTGGAATGGACGAAGGCGCAGGGCTACACCGTCGGGGGAATGCTCAACAACGACATCGTCGGCGCGACGAACGGCGCCCCGGACCGCCGGCCGCGGCTGTTCAGCGACACGGACGGTTTTTCGCCGTCGAGGGAGCTCGGCCTCTGGATCGACGAATTCGTGGGCGGCGTGCGCCTCGTGTTTCGAAAGGATCGCTTCGGGCGCGGCGGGGACCACCTGCCGTTCGTGGAGGCGGGCCTCCCGGCCGTGCGATTCTGCGAGCCGCAGGAAGACTACCGGCACCAGCACCAGACCCCCCGCACCGAGAAGGGCGTGGAATACGGCGATCTCCAGAAGTTCATGGACTTCGACTCGCTCGCCTCGGTCGCGCAAAAGAACGCGGAATCCCTGTGGAAGCTCGCGAACGCGCCGCTTCCCCCGTCGGGCGTCGAGGTGGAAGGGGCCGTCCGGCCCGTCGCGACGGTGACGTTCGCTGCCCCCGACGACCCGGGGCGCGACGGCTTCGAGATTCTCTATCGGGAGACGACCGAGGCGCGATGGAAGGTGCTGCAACCGGCCGCGGCGCCGGGATCGGTCGAAACCAAAATCCCGATCGACAACGTCTTCTTCGCGGTGCGATCGGTCGGCAAGAACGGGATTCGGTCGATCGCGGTCGACGCGCAGCCGATAGTCAAGAGAAAATAGAGCGGCGCTCGGGTCGGGGCCAACGCGCCGGCGCAGGCTGGTCTCTGAGATCCCGAGGGAAAGCGAACTGCGGCCGAGGGTCGAAGAGACTTGCCGAGACCGGCGCTGGGGCTTGACCCGAGCTACTCCCCCGCCTTCGAGTACGGCAGCTCTTCGTGCCGTTTCGTCGAGTTGTCGAGGTGTTTCGGCACTTCGACGATCGTTCGCGTCACGTTGGGGTCGCAGTTCGGCGACGTGTCCCAATCGCACTCGTACGTGTAGACGTTCTTGTCGCCCGCTTTCTTGAATTCGATCACGGTCTGGTAGCGGTCGCAATTTCCGCATTTGACCGACATCATGAAGATGTCGATCACGTGCAACTCGGGGTTTTCCTGAATTTCGTCCATAGCCCGATTATCGTCTTTTTTCTTCTCGGCCGACCCGATAGCTCGATAGACTGAGCGCTCAAGAAAGGAGTCGTGAGATGAAAAAGCTGATTGCCCTGCTAGTTGGCGCCGCGGTGACGACCTCCGCGTTCGCCGCATCGACGGAAAAGACGATCCCGGTGCCCAAGCGCGATCAGGACGTGACGATTAACTTCAGCTCCGAGGGCGCGAAGATCGAGAGCGTCCGAATTCAGAACTACCCCGACTCGGACGATGTTGAAAAGGCCAGAACCAAGGATCCCAAAGACACGAAGTTGACGTTTTGGAATTTTTCCGTTTCCAATCGATCCGAAAAAAAGGTCAAAATGAAGATCGAGTTCGAGATCATTGGAAAAGACGGCGAATCGGTCGGCCACTTCGACAAGAAGGACACCGTCGACGCGGGCAAGACCGACGACAACATCCGGGTGTGGGTCCACATGAAGACTCTCGACATCATCTCCGCGAAGAGCGCGAAGCTTCACCTCTCGATCGAGCCCTAGCCCGCGACCCGGCCCTCAGGGAGCCGAAGGAGGAGGAGGCTCCTCCTTCGGTTTTTTCTCCTTCTTGTCCTTGTTCTTATCCTTGTTGTCCTTGTTGTCCTTGTCTTTCGGATTGTCCTTCCCCTTGTTCGGGCCCTGGCCCTTGTCCGGCTGCGCGCGTTTCGCGTCGCCCCTGTCCGGCGGCCCGGGATGCGCTTGCGGGGGCGCCGGCGGAGGACGGAGCCTGCGCATCCGGCGCGGCAGCCGGCGGGGGCGGGTTCCGGCGGAACTCCGGCCGCGGGGGCGGCGGAGTCTGCTCGGGCGGAGGAGGAGGCGGAGGGCTCTGGCGCGTTCTCCAACCCTCGTCGCGGCGGTCCGTGGGCTCCGCCGGCGGAGCGGGAGGCGGAGGCGAGACCCGGCGCTCGAGCGTCCTCGGCGCCGCCCCCTCGGGCGGCGGCAGTGGCGCGTCCCTCGGGGTCACGACCGCGCCCGGCGCGATCCGCGCCGGTCCCGGACCTCCCGGCGACGCGGCGGGCGCGGACACGATCGGATTCTGCAGGGTCGAGAGAGGCCGCCCCCGATGTTCCATCACCGGAGCGGCTTTCGGCGCCGCGCTCTGGGCGTTTTTGGGTTGGAACGTCGTGCGTCCCGCGTCGACGACGACCGGCCGAACGGGGGACACGGCGCGGGCCCCCCCGCGCGCCGCGATCGAAAGCTGCGCTGCCGCGGAGGCCGACACCGGCGCCCCCCGACTTTCCCGGATCGCGGCCAGCTTTTCCTGAAACCGGGCGGGCGCCGGAGGCGGAGCCACGCGCGTCACGACCGGCCTCACGGCGATCGAGACGGGCGGTCGAACGGCGGCGCCCGCGATGCGCGCCGAAACACGGAGCGACCCCGCCGTCGGAAGGACGGGAATCGGTCCCCGAATCACGGGGGCGGCGGCGACCTGCCGGATGATCTGCGGATCGCGCACGGCTCCCGCCGCGACAACGCCGCCCGAGACGAACGTGTTCTCGTTGACGACCGTCACGTAAGACCGGTTCGCAAATCGGAAGTTCCCCACGTCGGCGCGGGCGCGGGCGCGCGATCCCCACCAGGGATCGAACGGATCGCGGGGACCGAGCGGAAACCACCCCACGTACCCGTTGCCGCCCGCAGCAAGCGAAAGCGACCATCCCGGCCCCCCGCCGACGAACGCCACGAGGGCCGGCGAGTATTGCACCGCGACGGAAGGCCCCACGGGCACCCAGTACCAGCGTGACGAGGAGACCACCCATCTTCCGTAGTGGTACGGCGCCCAACCCCAGGGCTCGTCGCCGATCCAGGTCCAGCCCCAGGGGTCTTCCCAGATCCAGCGGCCCGCTTGATAGGGCTGCCAGCCGACGTCGACGCGGGACGGGGTCCAGCAACGGCCGTAGGCGGGGACGTCCACCCAGCGGCCGTACTCTTCGAGGTCGTCGATTCCCCCGATGTTGAAATTCACGTTTCGATAGGACGTCACCCGGCTGAACCGGCTCTCCCGGCTCACCACCCAGCTGTCCCAGGAATCTCTCGCGTCCAGCCGCCCGACGTCGTACTGCGGGTTGTCGATCCCGTCGATCCACATCTGCTCGCCCGCCCGAAGCGGCACCTCTCCGCCCGAGGCGGCCACGGTCGCCTCGCCCTGCAAGCACGACACGCGGGTGTTGCCGTTCGCGTCCACGTCGATTCGATAGTCGCCCGGGCGTTCGAACGTGACGGCGACGTTCGGCGTGTCGACTTCGAAGGTTTCGTTCTCGTCCAGGCGGCGCAGCTGAACCGACGCCGTGCCCGCGGTCAGGGAGAATTGCCTCGTGTCCTCGGTCAGGTTCAGGGCCGCGAGGTCGGTCCGCGCCGCGAGGCGGACGAACTCGCCTCCCTGGATCTGGAGCTCGACGCGACCGTTCTCGGGAGAGTAGATGCGGTCGCCGAGCGTGAACGGAACGTTGACCGTGGGAGATTGCCAGTCGTCGGGATCGTCTCCCCGACTGTACGAAACGTCGCCGGAAAGGAACGAGATCCTCGCGGCGACCTGCCGGATGTCCGAATCCTGCGCCCGGGCGCCTCCGAAAGACGCGAGCAGGCAGGCAAGCCCGAGACCTGCCGTCCGCAGGCCATCTCGGAGATTTCGCGACAAGAACTGACTCATGGGACTCCTCCTTTGGACTCTTCTAACCGGGAACAGAGCGAAGCCCGTGCCAATTCTACGGCTCTCCGAAACCCCGCGCCCTTGGCGTATGCTTCGGCCGTGCGAAGCCTCCTCCGCCTCTGGCCGATCGCGCCGGCGATTCTCGTGGCCGCGGCCGCGGGATGCAGGCGAACGCCCCGGCGGGAAATCGAGGAGGCGAAATCCAACCTCGCGGCCGCCCTCCAGGCGCAGGCGCAGGTCTACGCCCCCGCCTCCTTTCAGGAAGCCCGACGGGCGCTCGAAGGAGCGCAAAAGCTTGCCCACGAAGGACGTTACGCGGATGCGAAGACGCTCGCGCTCGAGTCCTCGAGCCGCGCGAAAGGCGCCGCCGGGATCTCGGCGGACAATCGCCGGAAGATGTTGGCCGCCCTTCAGGCGAAGGTGGCGGCGACCGATCGGGAGCTCCAGGACGCCTCCGATGAGGAAAAGATCGCGGAAGCGCGCGGGGTCGAAGCCGACTCCCGCCAGCTCTTCGCGGCGGAGACGCTCGAAGCGACCGCGAAACAGCAGGAGGCGCACCGCCGGCTCGCCGCGCAGGACCTCGCCGAGGGGAAGAAATGGGCCGACGACGCGGACGTCGCCGCCGCCGCCCTGCTCCGCGACATTCGATTCGCCGTCGCGCGAAAGCAGAGCGAGCCGGCGCCGCGAAAGAAGACGGCCCGCAAAAAATCGCCTTGAACGGCAAGCCCCGCTACCGGGTGACATCGCCGGCGCTGCTCGAAATCGCCGGAAAGGACCGCGAGGGATTTCTCCAGGGACAGTGCACGAACGACGTCCTCCGTCTCGCGCCCGGGGCAGTCGCCCGCGCCGCCGCGCTCACACCGAAGGGAAAGCTCCTCGCGGAGTTCCGGATCGCCCGTCTCGACCCGCTGCGGATCCTGACCTCGCCGTCGCGGGACGAGGCGCTGGCCACGCACTTCCGAAAATACGCGGTCTTCCAGGACGTGAGGATCGAAAACGTCGCGAGCTCGTACGCTCTCGTGGAGTTCTTCGGCGGGGGCGAGCCGCGGCCGGAATCTCCTCCCGGCGAAGTCCTTTCGTGGAGGTTCGCGGATCGCTCCGTCCAGATATGGCCGGCGTTCTTCGAAACGACGTCTTCCTGGCTGGTTTCCCGCGAGGACGTCGAGGCCGTCGAGGCGGCGCTCTCGGAGTCCGGGCAGCGGATCTCCGCCGAGGCGGCGGAAGCTCTTCGGATCGAAGCCGGAAGGCCGGAGTACGGAAAGGACATGGACGATTCCAACCTCCCGGACGAAGTCGGGATGGACGACGCGATCTCGACGGCGAAGGGCTGCTACGTCGGCCAGGAGATCGTCGCGAGGCTTCGAACGTACGGCCGCGTGAACAAGAGGCTCGTCGGATGGTCGTTCTCGGAAGGGTGGCTTCCTCCTCCCGGGACCGCGCTGTTCCGTCCCGGCCAGCCCGAAAAGGAGCTCGGAAGGGTGACGTCGTCGGCCGACTCCGTCCGGCTCGGAGGCATCGGCCTCGGCTACGCGCTGCGCGACGTCGCCGAAGGTGAAATCCTCTGTCTCCCGGACGACGAGTCGAAGACCGCCCGCGTCGAGCCCAAGACCCGCTCGTGAAGAGCCGCGACTCCGAGCTCGCGATCTTCGGCGCGCTCTTCTGCGCCCAGCTCTTCCTCGGAGCGTTTCCCGTCGTCGGCAAGGTCGCACTCGCCTCGATCCCTCCCCTGCCGTTCGCGTTCTTCCGGATCGCCGGAGCCTCGATCCTCCTCGCGGCCGTCGCCCGGTTCCGGCCGCGCGAAGAGATCGATCCCGAAGACCGCCCGCGTCTCTGGCTGCTCTCGTTTCTCGGCGTCTCGGTCAACCAGATCCTCTACATCACGGGCCTCTCGCTCTCGACGGCGATCAACGCCGCGATCCTCATGACGATGATCCCGGTGCTCACCCTCGCGTTCGCGATCCTGGCCCGCCGCGAAGCCGCGAGCACCCGAAAGCTCGCGGGCTGCGCGCTCGCGCTCGCCGGCGCCTACGTGCTGGTCGGAATCGGCCGCTTCGACTGGAGAAGCGACCTGTTCCTCGGCGATGTTCTGCTTCTCACCAACGCGGGGTGCTATTCCGCGTACCTCGTCCTCTCGCGCGACATTCTCCGGAAATACACGGCCACGACGTTCATTCGGACGACGTTCGTCATGGGAACGCTTCCGGTCCTGCTGTTCGCCGCCCTGCCGATCGCGAAAATGAATTTCGCCCGGGTCCCCCTCGTCGCCTGGCTCTGCCTCGCCGCCGTGATCGTCTTTGCCTCCGTCCTCGCCTACATCCTCAACGGCTGGGCGCTCGCCCGCACCCACGCCTCCCACGTCGCGATGTTCGTGGCCCTCCAGCCGGCGGTCGCGGCGTCTCTCGCGATCGCGTGGCTCGGCGAGATCCCGGGGCTCAAGACGGTCCTTTCCGCGGCGCTCATCCTCGCGGGGCTCTTCGTCTCGCGCGCGCCGCTGCCGCGCAGAAGCGTGTAAGGGACGAACCACTTCCCCAGTCCACTTTCCTCGAAATGGCTCTGGCGGGGAATCGGCCGTTCCGTCTATCCTCCGCCCATGCAGAAAGTCGCCAGCGCGTGCCCGCTCGATTGCCCGGACGCCTGCAGCCTCGAGGTCGGGGTCGAGAACGGCCGCGTCGTCTCGATCGGCGGAAGCCACGTGAATCCGGTGACGAACGGCTACATCTGCGCGAAGGTCCGCCGCTTCCCGGAGCACCTGTACGGCCCGGATCGGCTGCTTTCCCCGGGGATCCGAATCGGCCGAAAGGGAGAGGGCCGGTTCCGGGACGTCACCTGGGACGAAGCGCTCGCATCGGTCTCGTCGCGAATGCTCGAAATCCGGGACGAGTTCGGCGGCGAGGCGATTCTTCCCTACTCCTACGGCGGATCGAACGGCCTGCTGACCCAGGACACCACGGACGCCCGGCTCTTCCGGCGGCTCGGGGCGTCCCGCCTCGCCCGCACGGTCTGCGCTGCCCCCTCGGGTGCCGCCGCGATGGGCCTCTACGGCAAGATGGCGGGCGTCGCGATCGCCGACTACGCGCACGCGAACCTGATCGTCCTGTGGGGGGTGAATCCCTCGACGTCGGGCATCCACCTCGTCCCGTACATCTACGAAGCGCAGAAGAAGGGGGCGAAGCTCGTCGTGATCGACCCCCGATCGACTTCGCTTTCGGCGCGCGCGGACCTTCATCTCCCGCTCCGCCCGGGGACCGACCTTCCGGTCGCGCTCGCGATCGCGAAATGGCTCTTTGCGTCGGGGAAGGCCGACGAGAAGTTCCTTCGCGAGCACACGACCGGCTCGGATCGGCTGCGCGCCGCGGCCGAACCGTGGACCCTCGAGCGGGCCGCGGAAGTCGCCGGGATCCCGGCGCGCGACCTCGAGGAATTCGCGCGGTTGTACGCGGACAGCTCCCCCGCGGCGATCCGCTGCGGGTGGGGGCTCGAGCGGAACCGCAACGGGGGCTCCGCGATCGCGGCCGTGCTCGCGCTGCCGGCCGTCGCGGGAAAATTCGGGGTCCGGGGCGGGGGCTACACGATGAGCAACTCCGGCGCCTGGAAGCTCGACTCGCTCGCCGCCGCGCGCGAGCCCGAGGCCCCGACGCGGCTCGTCAACATGAACCTGCTGGGATCGGCCCTCCTCGACTTCGATTCGCCGCCGGTGAAATGCCTGTTCGTCTACAACTCCAACGCGCTCGCGACGACCCCGCGTCAGCAGAAAGTGCGCGAGGGCCTCGAGCGGGAGGATCTTTTCACCGTCGTGTTCGATTCCGTGATGACCGATACGGCGCGGTATGCCGACGTCGTGCTTCCCGCGACGGCGTTTCTGGAGCACCACGAGTTGTCGCGCGGCTACGGGGCCTACAGCCTGTTCGAGTCGGCGCCGGTCGCCGCTCCCGCCGGGGAATCCCGGCCAAATCCGGAAGTCTTCGCCGAGCTCTGCCGCCGAACGGGCGTCGCCCGCCCGGACGAGCCGGAAAGGGCCGCCGACCTCGCCACGGCGATCCTCGGAGCGCATCCCAACGGGCGGGCATTCCGCGAGGCGATCGCCCGGGACGGCTGCGCGGCCCCCGCGTTCGGCCCCTCGCCGATCCAGTTCGTCGACGTGTTCCCGAACACGCCCGACCGGAAAGGCCCACCTCTTCCCGGAAGAGCTCGACCGCGAAGCCCGGTCCGGCCTCTACGCGTACGGAGAGGACCCCGGCACCCGCGAATTCCCGCTCGCGCTCATCTCCCCCGCCTCCGACAAGACGATCAGCTCGACGCTCGGAGAGCTGGACGATTCTCCGGCGGCGATCGAGATCCACCCCGACGACGCTCGCGCCCGCGGACTGAGCGAGGAAAAGCCCGTCCGCGTGTACAACGAGCCTCGGCGAGGTGCGCTGCTTCGTTCGGATCACGCCGGACGTCCGCCCCGGAGTCGTCCACCTGCCGAAGGGTCTCTGGGCCCGGCACACGCTCAACGGCGCGACCGCGTCCGCGCTCGCGCCCGACAGCCTCGCCGACCTCGGCGGCGGAGCGTGCTTCAACGACGCGCGGGTCGAGGTGGAACCCCTGGTCTCGTCATAGAATCGCGGCGGAGGAACGCCGAATGTACAAGCTCTTCCCCGCCGTTCTCCTGCTCGCCGCCGCCGGCTCCGCCGCGGAGGCTCCGAAAGCTCCCGACGCCGCCGCGCTCACACGGATGGCGGCTCGACTCACGCCGACCGAACTGAAGGTCCCGATCGCGGGCCTGTCCGCCGGAGATCGCAAGGCCCTCGGCGATCTCGTCCGCGCCGCGCGAATCGTCAACGACATCTTCCTCGACCAGATGTGGAAGGGAAACCGCGCGCTCGCCGCGAAACTCCGCGCCGACCGCTCTCCCCTCGGGCGCGCGCGGTTCCACTACTTCTGGATCAACAAGTCTCCCTGGAGCGAGATCGACGGCTACACCGCGTTTCTTCCGGGCGTCCCCGCGAAGAAGCCGGCCGGCGCGAATTTCTATCCGGAGGACCTGACGAAAGAACAGTTCGAAACCTGGTATCGCTCCCTCTCGCCCGCCGAAAAGGAGCAGGCTTCGGGGTTCTACTCCGTCATCCGCCGCGAATCCGGCGGAAAGCTTCGCTCCGTGCCGTTCAGCGAGGCCTACAAGGGCCGACCTCGAGCGGGCGGCCCGGCTGCTCCGAAGCGCGGCGGCGGCGACCGACAACGCGACGCTGAAGAAATTTCTCGAGCTTCGCGCGGCCGCCTTTCTCTCGAACGATTACTTCGACAGCGACATCGCCTGGATGGACCTCGACGCGCCGATCGACGTCACGATCGGCCCGTACGAGACGTACAACGACGGCCTCTTCGGCTACAAGGCCGCGTTCGAGGCCTACGTCAGCGTCCGGGACGACGCCGAAACGAAGAAGCTCGAATTCTTCTCTCACCACCTCCAGGACGTCGAAGACAATCTCCCCGAGGACCCAAAGTACCGGGTGAAGAAGCTCGGCGCGGCTTCTCCGATTCGCGTCGTCAACGAAGTTTTCGGCGCCGGAGACGGAAGCCACGGAATCCAGACGGTCGCCTACAACCTGCCCAACGACGATCGGGTCGTCCAGCAGAAGGGCGCCAAGCGGATCATGATGAAGAACATCAACGAGGCGAAGTTCCAGAAGATCCTTCTTCCGATCTCGAAGGCCGTGCTTTCCCCCGAGGATCAGAAGGACGTCGAGTTCGAGTCGTTCTTCTCCTGGATCCTCTCCCACGAGCTGTCCCACGGCATCGGCCCGCACCAGATCGAGATCGCGGGAAAAGAGACGAACCCGCGGCTCGAGCTCAAGGATCTCTACGGGGCGATCGAAGAAGCGAAAGCGGATGTCACCGGAATGTTCCTGCTGCAGTTTCTGATGGACCAGAAGGCGATCCCGGGCGGTCCCGACGCGGAGCGGAAGCTCTACACGACCGTCCTCGCGTCGGCGTTCCGGACTCTCCATTTCGGACTCCAGGACGCGCACGCCCGCGGTCAGGCCGTCCAGGTGAACTACCTTCTCGACAAGGGGGGCTACGTCGCCCATCCGGACGGCACGTTCTCCGTGGACTTCACGAAGATCAAGTCGGCCGTCGCGGACCTCGATCGGGAGTTCCTGACGCTCGAGGCGACAGGCGATTACGCCGGCACGCAGAAGATGATGACGGATCTCGCCGTCCTTCGGCCCGAGGTCCAGAAGGCGCTCGACAGGCTCGGGAACGTCGCGACCGACATCGAGCCGGTTTTCGTCACCGCGGACTCCGTCGCGCCGGCGCCGGGCGCTTCCCCGAAGAAGGCTTCGAAACCTCATTGATGGCGACACCGGCCCGGGAGGTCCCCGCCGTCGCCGCGACAAGGTCCCGGATCGACTCGGTCGACGTCCTGCGCGGTCTCGTCATGGTCGTCATGGCTCTCGACCACACGCGCGACTACTTTTCCAACGCCCGCTTCGACCCGCTGGATCTCACGCAGACGAACGCCGCGCTCTACTTCACGCGCTGGATCACGCACTTCTGCGCGCCGGTCTTCGTCTTTCTCGCCGGCACGGGCGCCTTCCTCTCGCTCTCGCGCGGCCGGTCGAAGAAGGATCTCTCGAGGTTTCTCTGGACGCGGGGACTCTGGCTCGTGATCGTCGAGGTGACTCTCGTCACCTTCGGATGGTCTTTCGACTTCGGCTTCCACGACATCGTTCTCCAGGTGATCTGGGCGATCGGGTGGTCGATGGTCGCCCTCGCGTTCCTGATCCGGCTTCCGACGGCCGCCGTCGGAGCCTTCGGCGTCGTCATGATCGCGTCCCACAACCTCCTCGACACGATCCCACCGGAGCGGTTCGGCGCGTACGCCTGGTTGTGGGACATCCTGCACGTCTCCCGCTGGGCCCCGATCGCGCAGGACGGCACGCATTCGTTCACGCTCGTCTATCCCCTCATCCCCTGGGTCGGAGTCATGGCGGCCGGCTATGCCCTCGGCCCGGTCTTCTCGCTCCCGGCCGGCCGGCGGCGGCGCACGCTGCTGCTGCTCGGGATCGCCCTTACGGCCGTGTTCGTCCTGCTCCGCTGGACGAATCTCTACGGCGACCCCCGGCCCTGGACCGTCGCAGAAGAACGGCCTGTTCACGGTGCTGTCGTTCCTGAACTGCGAGAAGTATCCGCCGTCGCTCCTCTACCTCCTGATGACGCTGGGACCGGCGCTCGCGCTCCTGGCTCTCCTCGACCGCCCGGCCGGGCCGATCGCCTCGAAGATCCGCGTCTTCGGGCGCGTTCCCTTTTTCTACTACGTCCTGCACATCCCGCTGGTCCACGCGATGGCGATCGTGTTTGGCCTGATTCGCTACGGCCCGGCGATCTTCACCTGGAGCCGGACGAATCCTCCTCCGGTGGACGCCGGATTGGGGCTCCCCGGCGTGTATGCGATGTGGCTGCTCGCCGTGCTGATCCTGTATTTCCCGTGCCGGTGGTTCGCCGGCCTGAAGTCCCGGCGGCGGGACGTCTGGCTGAGCTACCTGTAAGGGATTACTCGCACCTTCTCCCCGATCTCGATCGTCATCCCGTCCTCCCCGACTGCGAGCGGGCCGGCGTACGTCCTGCGGGTCGGGGCCACGAGATCCACGGCGGTCGCCATGGACGGGACGATGTGGGAGTACACGGCGAGCTTCGGATGGACGGCCGCGAAGATCTTCCCGGCGTCCTCGGGCGTCGTGTGGTGCTCGATGATCCGCCGAACCTGCTCCGGAGTCAGGTTGCCCGCGGCGCCCCGCTTTTCCGCTTCGACGGCGATCACTTCGTGGACCAACACGTCGGCTCCTTTCGCGAACTTCACGAGGTTCGGCGAGGGGCGCGTGTCGCCCGACAGCACGACGGACCGCGATCCGAAATCCACGCGGTAACCGAGCGCCGGGCGAACAGGCCCGTGGTCGACAAGAAACGCCGTGACCCGAAGCGGCCCTTTCTCGAACGCGATGCCTTCGCCGGTGTCGCGGGCCTCGATCACGGCTCCCCGAGCGGGAAGTTTCTCGTCCACGTCGCGGCGCATGTGGACGTCGAACGCGTAGGCCTTTTCGAGGTTCGAGACGAAATCGGCCGTTCCCGCCGGTCCCCGGATGCGAAGGGACTCGGACCGCCCGAAGATCCATCCCGTCAGCCACAGGTCGGCGAGACCCGACCGTGTGGTCGGAATGAAGATGTGTGAAGAAGAGGGAGCGAACGGCCGCCGAGCGGGATGCCGTGCTGAAACAGCCGCTGGGTCGCGCCGCGGCCGCAATCGAAGAGCAGGCGCTCCCCTCCCGCCGACACGAGGATGCTCGGGCCGAACCGCTCGAGCGACGGCCTCGGGTTGCCGGTCCCGAGGAGCAGGACGGTGATCCGATCCTCCGCCCGGACGCGCGCGGCGGCGACCAGGATCAAAAGGAGCGTCGCGGCGGCGGTTCTTCGCGTCAAACCGGGGCGTCCCGAACCGATTCCAGGTAGAGCGCCCGGAGCCTCGCGAACCCATCGCCCGGGAAAGCGCACTTCTTTCCGTCGAGCGTCTGGAGCGCGGCGATTCCGGTGAGGCTCGACGTCAGGAAGGCGCCGCCAAGCAGCTGCGGAGCCGAGAACGTCGCCTCCTCGACGCTCAGGCCGACGCGTCGGGCGTTCGCGATCACCCAGGCGCGCACGACACCGGGAAGGATTCCGGACGACACGGGAGGCGTCCGCAAGCGGTTTCCCGAAATCCGGAACACGTTCGTCGCCGTGCCCTCCCGCACGCGGCCCTTCGAGTCCAGAAAAATCCCCTCCTCGGCGGCCAGTCGCTTCGCCAGGCGGCCGCCGGCGATCGATGTCCGGTAGTCGATCGTCTTCCAGCGCGGCGTCGTTCGCTCCCAGTCCCGGGGAAGCAGGATCGCGCGGACGCCCCGCCGCTTGCGGAGAATCTCCGGAGGAATCGGAAAGAGCATCGCGAAGAATCGCCAGGATCGCGGATCGTCGAGATCCCGGCCCGCGGCAATGTAAGACCAGCGCATTCCCCACTCCCTGCGCTTTCCCGCCGATCGGAGCTCCGCGCGCGCGGCCGCGCGGACGCGAGCGAGCGACGGCGGAGGCACGCGAAGGAGATCGCACGACGTCTTCAATCGGCCGAAGTGCTCGTCGAACAGAACCGCCCGGCCGCCGGTCACCCAGAGCGTCTCGAAGAACCCGACGCCGCGCGCGAGCGCGGGGGAGTCGATCGAGAGAGTGATCTTCGGCGCCGGCACGGGCCTATTCTCCCCGGAGAGAGGCGAGGAGCGAAAAGAATTCGTTCGCCTTCCACTCCGATTCGCGACTTTCCCGTTCCGCCCTCGAGTCCCAGGTGATCCCGCCTCCCGCGTGGTACCGCACCTCGCGGTCGGAGGAAATCGCGGTGCGGATCGCGACGTTGAACGCGAGGCGCCCCCGGCCGTCGAGATAACCGACGATGCCGGTATACACGCCCCTCGCGACCGGCTCGAGCCGCGAGATCGCGCCGACCGCCGCGCGCTTCGGCGCGCCCGTCACGGAACCGGGGGGAAACGTGGCGCGGATCAGCTCCGACGCGCCGATCCCGGGAAGCAATCTCCCCTCGACGGTCGATTCGAGATGGTGAAGGCGGTGCGACCGCAGGCCGCACAGCTCCGAGACGCGGATGCTCCCGGGCTCGCAGACGCGCCCGAGGTCGTTGCGGCACAGATCGGCGATCATGACGTTTTCGGCCCGGTCTTTCGGCGAGGCGAGGAGGGCCTCGGAGGCACGGCGGTCCGCGGCAGGGTCCGAACCGCGGGGCGCCGTCCCTTTGATCGGCCTCATCTCCGCGCGGCGCGTCCCGAAATCGGCGCGGAGAAAGAGCTCGGGCGAGGCGGAGATCACGTCGAAATCCCCGCCGAGCAGGAGAGCGGAGTACGGCGGCGGGTCCGGGCCCGCGAGGCCGCGATAGAGCGCGCGGGGATCGCTTCGCTCGCCCGTCGGTAACGAGTATCGGCGGGTGAGGTTGACCTGGTAGTAATCGCCGCGCGCGATTCCGCGCCGGATTTCTTCATGGGCGAACCCGTACGCGGGGCCTGCTAGGGAGTCCTCGAGGAGCGGGCCGCGGCCTGGTCCCTGCGCCGGCTCGGCAAATGCTCCTCGACGATGGGTCGAGTCCCGCGACAGGACCCGCTCGTCGTCTTCCAAGACCGGATCCACTCTTCCGGCCGTGAACCGGTATGCCTTCCCGTCCGACGAGATTGCAAAGCCCGACTCATGACGAAAAAACAGCGCCGCCGGCTCGGGAGGATTCGAATCGCGGGACGGCGCCCCTTCCCATCGGCTCCCCGCTTCATACGAAATGAAACCGACCCAGCCCCCGAGAAAGGGAATTTCTTCGGACGCCGGCGTGGAATTTCCGTCGAAGCGGATCGCGTTCAGGAATTCTTCCAGGCGGCCCTCCTGCCCCCACTCCACCCGGAACTCGTCGACCGGATCCGGCAGGGCGATCGTCCACCGCCCGGAATCGCGCCAGCCGTCGAAGAGCGCTGCGCCCGGCGCAAGGATCCCGTCGAGAAGGGAATCGCGATTCATCGAGTGCATTATTTCCTTTTCCACGTCGCGATAGAGTCGACTGCGCGTGAGATTCGCCGCGATCATTCCGGTCTTCAACGAGAGGCAATCGCTTCCGCTCGTCGTGAAGGACCTCACGGACCCGCGCATCGCGGAGGTCCTCGTCGTCGACAACGGTTCGTCAGACGGCACGGGGGCCGTCGCGGCGAATCTGCCCGTCCGCGTCGTCCACGAGCCGCGGCGCGGCTACGGAAGCGCCTGCCTCGCGGGCATCGCGGCTCTGGTTTCCGATCCTCCCGGCGGCGTGCTCTTCCTGGACGGAGACTATTCCGATCACCCGGAAGAGGCCGGCTCGCTCCTCGACGCGATCGAGCAGGGAGCGGACCTCGCGATTGGCTCCCGCGTGCTGGGCCGACGCGAACGGGGCGCTCTTCTGCCGCAGGCCCGGGCGGGCAACGCGCTCGCGACCTTCCTGATCGGGATCCTGTACGGCCACCGGTTCACCGACCTCGGGCCCTTCCGCGCGATTCGCTGGGAAGCCCTCCGCTCGATCGGAATGGAGGACACGAATTTTGGCTGGACGTGCGAGATGCAGGTCAAGGCCGTCCGCCGGGGTCTACGAATCGTCGAGGTCCCGGTATCGTACCGCCGGCGAATCGGCGTGTCGAAGATCGCGGGAACGGTCGGCGGGACCGTCCGCGCCGGATACAAGATCCTGTGGACGATCGCGAGATACGGGTGGAAGAGGCCTTAGAATCGGCCGAATGAGTCAAAAGCCCCAGATCTACGACCGCGCGGTCGACCACTCGATTCGCGTTCGCTACGCCGAAACCGACCGCATGGGCGTCGTGTACCACACGAACTACATCGTCTGGTTCGAGATCGGGCGGACCGAGTTCTGCCGCAGCGCGGGAATTCCCTACCGGCAGATGGAAGACGAGGGAATCCTCATTCCCGTCACCGGAGTCGACTGCGTCTATCGCCGGCCGGCCCGCTACGACGACGGCGTGACGATCCGGACGCGGATGGGCGAGGTCGGAAGCCGGGGATTGACGTTCTTCTACGAGGTCCTCGGCGAGGACGGCTCGCTGCTCGCGGAGGGCTCGACCCGCCACATCTTCACCGATGCGGCGAGCAAGCCGATCCGGATTCCCGAGAAGGTTCGGGAGACCTTCGCGAAGTTCCTGGGAGCGTGAGACGGAACCTTCCGGCGTGAGCGCTCCGCTTCGCCGGCGGGCCCTCCCCGAGCTCGCGGTCTCCGCCCTTTTCGCGGCGCTCTCCTGCGCGATGACGTGGCCGTGGGTCGCCCGCGTCGCCGACGCGGTGCCGGACCGGGGCGACCCGTACCTGCTGTCGTGGGTTCTCGCGTGGGATTTCCACCAGGTTTTTCGCGCTCCCCTGCGCCTGTTCGATGCGAACATTTTCTATCCCCTCCGCCATTCGCTCGCTTTCTCCAACGACCTTCTCGGCGTGTTCCTCCCGCTTTTCTGGCTGCCCCTGCTGGGGCTCGGACCGGTCGCCGTGTACAACGTCTCCGCGCTCGCGGGCTTCGCGTTCACCGGATACGCCGTCTTTCGGCTCGCGCGGACGGTTACCGATTGCCCCCGGGCGGCGATCCTCGGCTCCCTCGCGTTCACGTTTCTGCCGGGGCGCTTCCTTCATGACGGCCACCTGCAGCTGCTGTGGGCAGGCTGGGCGGCGCTGCTGCTCGAGTCGGAAATTCTCTTCTTTCGCTCTCCCACGCGGGGCCGGGCGTTCTGGATGGGAACGTGTTTCGTTCTCAACGCGCTGACCGACGTCTACTGGCTTCTTCTCACCCTGGTTCCCGTCGCCGTCACTTGCGCGATCCTCGCTTACGCCCGGCCGGCCGGCCGGAAGACCCTCCTCCGCGCGGCCGCCGCTTTCTTCCTCGCCGGCGTCGCGCTGCTCCCTTTTCTGATGCCTTATGCGCGCGCCGCGCGCGAGAACGGCTTCGAACGAGGCGCGGGCGAAAACAACTTCATGAGCGCCGTTCCAGCAGACTGGCTGGCGATCAATCCCGCCGTCCGCCTGTACCGGAACGTCCTGACGAGGCGCCCGCCCACGGGGGAGCGAGCTCTTTTCCCCGGATTCGGGATCCTCCTGCTCGCGGCGGCCGCGTTCGTTCCCCACCGGCGCGCGCCGGACGCTGCCCCCTCTCCACCGGATGGGAGGGTGGACTCCGTCGTCCGTCTCCTCGATGCTGCCGCGATCACGGCCGTCGGCGCGGCGGTTCTCGCGTTTGCTTTCTGGCCCGGAGAGGGCACCACGAGCGTCCGCCACGCGAGCACCGCTCTCCTCGCCGCCGCCGTCGCTCTCGGCGTCCGGCTCTGGTTGCGGCTTCCCCGACTTTCCGCCGGCGCGGCCCGCCGGGGATGGCGGGAGGTCCTTCGAACGACTTCCCGGCCGGAGCTTCATGTGGCGGTGGCCTGGGTCGTCCTGGGATTTCTCGATTCCCTGGGGATGCACACGCCCTACCACCGCCTGCTCTGGAAATTCATCCTCCCCTATCGGGCGATGCGAGTCCCCGCTCGCGCGGAATTCGTCGCGGCGCTCGGGCTGTCCCTTCTCGCCGCGGCCGGAGCGCACCGGCTACTCCGGGCAACGCGCCGGCCGGCGGCCCTGTTCGCTCTTCTCGGAATCGCGCTGCTCGCGGAGCTGCGCGTCGCGCCGATCCCCCTGGTCTCCGCCGAAGTCCGGGTGCCGGAGGTCTACCGGTGGCTCGCGCGGACTCCGATGACGGGCGGCGTCGTCGAGCTTCCCATGGGGTTCGGTTCGCACAACTTTCTTTACACGCTGCGCGCCGCGGATCACTGGCGGCCCCTCGTCGACGGGACGTCGGGCTTTCAGCCCGCGTTCGAGCGCCGCCTGGAGGAAGCGAGCGAGCGAAATCCGATTCCCGGCCCCTGGCTGAATGCGCTCGAGGCGGTGCCAGTCTCGTTCCTCGTCGTTCACCGCGCGACGCTCAGTCCGGCGGAAGCCTCCGCGCTGGACGTGTTCCTGAAATCGGGAGCGCGCGACAACCGTCTTCGATTCGTCGCGCGCTTCCCGGCTGCAGGGCCGGACGACGAGGTCTACGCCGTCGTCAGGACAAGGTAGCCGTTTTGTAGCTATTTCGGCTACAATGGCCGTATGAAATTCGTCAACGTCCGCGAGCTTCGCAATCGACCGGGGAAGGTCTGGACCGAGATCGAGACCCAGGACCTTGTCCTGACTTCCAAGGGCTCGCCCGTGGGTCTGCTCGTCGGCGTGAAAGACGACAGCCTCGAAGATACCCTTTCGGCGTTGCGCCGCGCTCGCGCCACGCTCGCGGTTTCGCGCATCCGGCGGCGGGCGGCAGAACGAGGCATTTCGACCCTGTCCATGAAGGAGATCGATCGGGAGATCCGCGCGGCCCGCCGTCCGAAACGTAAACGGTGAGGGTCGTCCTCGACACGAACGTCCTCGTCTCGGGCCTTCTGAACCCGGTCGGCGCGGCCGGCCGCGTCCTCGATCTCCTGCTGGCCGGGGAAATCGCACTGCTCGTGGACGATCGAATTCTGCGGGAATATCGGATCGTTCTGCCCCGCCCGAAATTCGCGTTTCCGCGCGCCGATATCCTGTCGGTCCTGGAATTCCTCGAATCCGAGTCCGAGCTCGTCCCGGCGGCCCCTTGCGGTTTGAGCCTCCCCGACCCCGACGACCTCCCGTTCCTCGAGGTCGCGATCTCCGGCAGGGCCGATTCGCTCGTCACCGGCAACCTCCGGCACTTTCCGTCGGCGATCCGGCGTGGACTCGCATTTCGGATTCAGGCGCCAGCGGAGTTTCTGAAGGCCTGGAGCTCGAAATAGGCCCAGTCCCGCGGAGCCTAGCCCCCGAATGCCTTCTTCAGCGCCTCGTTGACGCCGGGCGGCGTCAGGCCAGACACGTCGCCGCCGAGCCGCGCGACTTCCTTCACGAGGCGGGACGACACGTAGGAGTACTCCTCCTTGGCCATCAGGAAGACCGTTTCCACGTTTGGCGCGAGGCGCCGGTTCATGAGCGCCATCTGGAACTCGTACTCGAAGTCCGACATCGCGCGCAGTCCCCGCACGATCATCCGGGCTCCGATGGAATGCGCGAACTCGACGAGCAGGCCCGAGAACTCGCGCACCTCGACGGCCGCCCCGTGGTTCTTCTCGACGTGCTCGCGGATCATTCGCGTCCTCTCGGCCGACCGTGAAGAGGGGCTTCTTCTCGTCGTTGACGAGCAGCGCGAGCACGAGCCGGTCGCAGAGCTGCCTGGCCCGCTCGATGATGTCGAGGTGCCCGTTCGTGAGCGGGTCGAAAGAGCCCGGGTAAACCGCAACGCGTTCCGTCATGCGACCTCCTCTTCCGGCGCGGATCTCCCCCTCCGAAACAATCCTCCGGGCCGGAACAGTCCCCCGGGAGAGATTTCGAGCCTCGGGTCGAGCGCCTCGCGCCACGAGTCGCCGATCAGATTGTAGGCCGCGACCGTCACGAAAATCGCGAGCCCCGGAAATAGCGCGAGCCACCAGGCCTGCTCGGCGTACGCCTCCGACAGCGCGAGCACCCCTCCCCACGACGGCCGCGGGGGCGGAACGCCGAGCCCGAGAAACGAGAGCGAAGCTTCCGCGAGCGTCGCGCTCGCGACGCCGAACGTCGCCGAGACGAGGACCGGCCCCATCGCGCTCGGCAGGAGGTGCGACCGGAAGATCTGCAGGGGCGAAAGCCCCGCGGCGCGCGCCGCGCGGGTCGAGTCGAGCTCCCTCGCCTTGAGGATCTCCCCCCGCGCGAACCGGGCCTCGTTCGGCCACGACGTCAGGGCAATCGCGACGACGATCGTCGCGGCCGACGGGCCCCAGAGAGCCACGAGCGCGAGAAGGAAAAAAAGCGCCGGAAAGCAGAGGACGATCTCCATCACGCGGGAGACGGCGAGGTCGGCGAAGCCACCGGCGGAGCCCGCGAGGCCTCCGAGGAGCAGCCCGAGAACCATCGAGGCCGAGGCCGAAACGAGGCCGATCGAGAGCGACGTCGGCGCGGCCGCGATCAGCCGGGCGAGCACGTCGCGCCCGAGGTCGTCGGTGCCGAGCCAGTGCGAGCGAGAAGGGGCCTCGAGCCGCGCCGGAAGGACGATCGCGTAAGGAGAATAGGGAACCGGCGCGCGCAGCACCGGCCTCGCGGCGCCGGACGGCTCCCACGCGAAGAGCCTGCCGAACACCGGATAGCCGCCGAGGGCCGGCGCGTGGAGGCCGCCCCGGTCGATCGCGATCAGCGGAAGGTCGGTCGCGAGAACCGGCGACAGGAGGGCGACCGCCACAAGCGCGCCGACCGCCGCGAGACCCGCGCGAGCGCCGGTCCGGCGCCGAAAGCGGCCCCAGGTTCCCTCACTCATACTTCACCCGCGGATCGGCGGCCGCATACAGGAGGTCGGCCAGGAGAGTGGCCCCCAGCGTCAGCACCGCCGTGAAGAACGTCAAACCGAGAATGAGCGGATAGTCGCGCGAGAGGATCGCGTCGAAGTAGAGCCTCCCGAGGCCGGGCCAGGCGAAGATCTGCTCGACGATCACCGAGCCCGAGAGCAGCCCCGGCAGCAGCAGGCCGAGCGACGTCACGAGCGGCAGCAGGGCGTTGCGAAACGAGTGCCGCCACAGCGCGCGCGAGCGGGAGGCCCCCCGGGCGCGGGCCGCGAGAACGTATTCCGCCGACGACGCTTCGCGGACGCTCGACCGGACGAGGCCCGTGAAGAACGCGAGCGATCCGTACGTCAGGCACACGAGAGGAAGAACGGCGTGGCGCGCCACGTCGGCGATCGCGGCGCCGGCTGTCGAGCCCTTCGCCGCGTCGGACGCGACCCCGAAGAGCGGAAGCCATTCCAGCCGAACGGCGAACACCGTGACGAGAAGCATGGCGACCCAGAACGACGGCGTCGAGTACAGCAGGAAGAGCGCCCCGCCGGAGATCCTGTCGAAGGCCGAGCCCGCCCTCTCCGCCTGGGCGGCGCCGAGGGGAATCCCGATCGCGAGCGTCAGGACCAGCGCGGCCAGGTTGAGACCGAACGTGTACGGAAGCGCCTCCAGGATTCGCCGGGAGACCGGGCGATGGTCCTGGAACGAGTCTCCGAAGTCGAATCGGGCCGCCCTCGAGAACCACGCCGCGATCTGCCGGGAAAGGGGCCGGTCGAGGCCGTAGAGCTTTCGAAGGGCGAGCGCCGCGGCGGGCGAAACCCGGCGCCCCGTCTGACGGCCCGCCGCCGAAGCGGGATCCCCGGGAGCGACCCGCAGAAGGAGAAAAACGGACAACACGACCCCGGCGAGCGTCGGCACGGCGAGGATCAGCCGCTTCCCCACGTAGCGCTTCAAAATCGCGGGGCGGCCTCCCGGTCCCACCAGCCGACCGAGTCGGGCCAGAACTTGAAGAGACCGAGCGGGGTCGTGACGAGGCCCCCGATCCTCCGGGAGACGGCGTACTTCTGGGCGGACTGAAGGGCGAACGTCGCGGGCTCGTCCGCGTGCAGGATCGCGTGGAGGCGATGATCGATCGCGATCCGCCGCACGGGATCGAGCTCCAGTCGCGCCTCGGAGATCAGTCGATCGGCCTCGGGGTCGGCGTAGGAGAGGTTGTTCAGTCCGTTCGGCGGGGCCTGAGACGAGTGCCAGTTTCCGAAGAGGTCCGGGTTCGGGTCGGACGCCGAATACGACGAGGCGACCGCGTCGAAATCGCCCGCGTCCATCTTCTTCGCGAACGCCGCCCACTCGACGGCGCGCGGATGGCAGACGATGCCCGCTCCCGAGAGCGCGTCGCGAAAGACCTCCGCGACCTGCTGCGCCGACGTGCTGCCGCTCCCGTAGAGCAGGTCGAATTCGAATCGCTTTCCCCCGCGCTCGAGCACCCGGTCGCGCTCCGAGGGCTTCCATCCCGCTCCCGCGAGGAGTTGTTTCGCCCGGGCGGGGTCGAAGGGATAGGGCGCGATGGACGGGTCGTAGGCCGGGGAGTCGGCGGCCCACGGCCCGGAGAGGACCCGCGCGGTCCCGAGAAACAGGTCCCGCACGAGCGATCCCCGGTCCAGGAGCATCGTGAGCGCGCGGCGCGTCGCCGCGTCCGAGAAAAGGGGCGAACGGTTGTTGTAGCCGATGTAGAAGTACGAGAGGTCGAAAAACAGGACGAGCCGGCACCGCTTCAGGAACCGCGGGTCGCCGCGCGCCTGCTTCCATTGCTCGGTCGAGAGCCGCATCTCGTCGATGTCGCCCCGCTCGAGAGCGCGCAGGGCCTGGGCCTGGTCCGGGAACGATTCGGAACAGGACGCGGTCGAAGTGCGGCCGGGGGCCCCAGTACCGCTCGTTGCGCGCGAGCTCGATCGATTCCGACGTCCTCCAGCGCACGAACCGGTAGGGGCCGTTCGAAACGGGCGCGCGGTTCTCGGGCGCCTTGAGCAGGTCGCGGTTCGCGTAGATCGCGGCGGGAAGCAGGGGCAGGTTGAACGCGTAGAGACGGTAGGCGTACGGCTGCGCGAAGGTCACCCGAAAGGTCTTCTCGTCGAGCGCCTCGGCCTTCTGGAAGGAGTCCAGGTTCTGGGAGAAGAAGAGCGCCTCGCTCTTGGGATCGGCGATTCTCTCGAGGGTGAAGACCGCGTCCTTCGCCGTCACCGGCGAGCCGTCCTGCCAGACGGCCTCCGGCCGCAGGTGCAGGGTGATGACCCGCTGGTCCGGCGAGATCTCCCAGCGGTCGCACAGCCCGCCGACCGGATTCATCGCCTTGTCGAAGTCGATCAGGTTCCGCGAGATTCCCGCGAGCACGTACGCGTCGTACTCGGAAGTCTGGAGTATCGGGTTGAGCGTCGCCGGCTCCCCTTCCAGCCGCCGGTAGAGGGTTCCGCCTTCGCGCGGAGAGCCCGCCGTCTCGTCGACGAAGCCGATGCGGACGGGTTCGGGGGCCTTCGAGCGCGGCTTCTCGCCCCCGCACGCGGCGAGCAGGGCCGCGGAGACCGCGAAAAGTGCCGAAAGGATTCGCCGCAAGAGCCCTCCGTTCGGAGCCCGCCGGCCGGAGTTACGGAACGGCGACCGAAGTCGAGGCCGAGTTGCCCGCTGCATCCAGCGCGCGGACCAACAGATACGCTCCGTGGCTCTCCGGATCGAGCCGGATTGTATACGACTCGGCCGGCGAATCCGTCATGCCGTCGTCCGCGTCGCCGCGGCTCCAGGTGCCGGCATTGACGCTCCAGAAAACGGCGGAGAGCGGCGAGGAGGCGTCGGTCACGCGAAGGCGGATCACGATCCGGCCCGACTCGCGGCCCGAGGAGATCACCTCGATTCGCGGCGGCGTGTTGTCGATGAGCACCGGGTCGGAGACCCGGGAGTCGGATTTCGGGTCGTCGGCGTTGGCGGCGGCGTCGCTCACGGTCACGCGGAACAGGTAGTGCCCGTCGGGCAGGAGGCTGGAATCGAAACCGAACGACGATCCCTTGACGTCCTTTCGCATCGAAATCCACTTCCCGGAGCCTTCCGGGCGGAAATCGATGTCGGCGGACAGCTCGTCGCCGTCGGGATCGGAAGCCTTCCAGCTGACGATGAGAAATCCGCGGTTCTCCCACCGCGAGGTCGAGAGGCCGCCCGGCGGGCGTTCGTCCGCGGACGTGAAGATCGTCTCGAGACCGGAATCGCGATCGGTCGACGCGGCCGGGACCGAGCTCGCGTCGTGCGCCGCGATCGCTCCCGCGGAGACCGCCTCGACGGTCGGCCGCGCGTTCTGGTTGCGGTAGGCGCATTCGACGCGGCCGAGCGACGGGGAAGGCCCGTGATCGGCCGCCTCCAGCGTCGCGCGCCACTGGAGAAAGCGTCCCGGCGGCGCCGGAATCCTGTCGAGACGCGGCGCGGAAACGGGAGCGCTCCAATCGCTCCAGGTCGCGTCGGGCAGGGTCGAGTTGCCGCTTCGGAAAGAGAAGGAGATCGAGGACTTCGGCGGAAGCTGCGACTCGGAGCGAAAGGCCCCGAACCGGGATGCCCGGCCCGTGTCCTTGATCGGCGAGAAATATTCGCCCCGGCTCGCCGGCAGGCGGCGATAGGCGGAGGGAGGCGAGTCCGTGATGACCGCATCCTTCAGGACGACCAGGATCCGCTTCTCGTCGAAGCTCTCGGCCAGAGAGAGCTGACCATCCTGGAGGGAGTAGAGGCGGCCCCGGGATCCCGTACCCAGCAGGATTCCTCCGCTCGGCTCGTCCAACCTGCACGAATAGACGAGCTCCTCGTCCGACTGCCAGACGACGGCCACGGAATCGTCCGGGGAAATTTCGACGATCTCGGAATTCTCCGCGCCCCGCGGCGGCGGCGGGGGCGCCGGCGGAAGAACCGGCGACGACGACACCGTCACGGTCACGGTCGCGTTTCCCTCGTCGGGGGTTCCCGGTTCCGGTTTCTTGTCCTTCGCCGGCGGGGACGCTGGCGAAGGCGAACGGCCGGACGACGGCGACGGAGCGCCGTGACCCGTCACCGCGGCCGCGTAAACCTTCCCCGCTCGGTCCTCGAGGATGGAGGTGATCTCCGATCGCTGGGAGTCGTAGATCGTCCCGGCTCGCCCGTTCGAGTCGAAGCGAAGGAGCAGGCCCCGGGAAGCCGTTCCCGCCCACAGGCGGCCTTTCCGGTCGATCCGGAGCGTCCGGACGTGCTCGTCGACGGCGTCGAAGTAGGTCGAGCCCCGGCCCGCGGACGACACCTTCACGATCTTGCCGGGGATTCCCGTACCGACGAACAGGTTGCGGTCGCCGTCGAAGGCGAACGCCCAGATGTATTCCGCCTTCGGATCGAAAAACTCCGCCGGCTTTCCGTTCGCGATCCGGTAGACCTTTCCCTTCGGCGAGGTCCCCGCGTAGACCGCCCCGTCGGGGCCGATCGCGAGCGCCGTGACCTCCTTCTCCGGAAGCGTCGCCAGCACGGCAGCCGGCTTTCCCGGCTCCGCGCGCAGGACCTGGCCTCCGTCGCCGGTCCCGATCTCGATCGCTCCCGAAGGCTCTTCGGCCGCGGAAAGGATCGTCGGAGTGCTGATGCCTTCGATCTTTCCGGAGCGCCGGGCGAGAATCAGATCGCCCGACGGCTCCGCGGAAACGCCGTGCGCGGTTCCGGCGGAGAACTCTCTCGTCGTGTCGGTCACCCAGATCTTCGCGCTCGAGGCGCTCGCGGCCGCCGCGACGAAGACCGCCGCGCAGGGAAGGAAAATGCCAGGGCGCAAGAAGCGTTTCAATCAGGCCTCGTTTCGGAACGCGTCAATCGATTTTCGCGACGACGTCCAGCGTGAGCCTCACCGATCCCGTGATCGGGATTCCCTGTTCCACGCTGGTGGCGTAGACGCGCTGCTGCGAAAGGCTCGGGCCGCCGTCGCGGGCGCTCTGCGCCGCGAAGAGCGAATACACCGACGGCGGCAGAGCCGGAAGCTCTTCTCCGGAAACGACCGCGCCCGCGCCCGGGCGATAGGCCAGGAGGTTCACCGTGTTGGCAGGCTTCAGGCGATCGAGGAAGTCGAGCACCTGCTCGAGCGACCGCGGATCCGCCGGAAAGAGCGAAAGGTCGAACGCCGTCGCCGAGAGCCCGTCCCCGACGAAGACCGTCAACGGGCCCGGCGGAGTGCCCGCGGGCACGGGAAGCGACAGGGAGATGCGCCGCGTGCTGCCGCGGAAGTCCTGCAGCGACACGAGCAGGGGCACCGTCTCCCCGGGACGGACGCGGTCCTTCGCGGGCACGACGTCGGTGATCCGCGCGTTCTTCAGAACGTCCGAATGCTGAATCGCGACGTCGATCCCGTCGATCGCGAGATCGTGGAATTCGTTGGCCATCAGGTAATTCGTGAGGAGCGCCATCGCCGAGACGGCCTGGTCCTTGGCTCCCATTCCGGAGAACACGGAATCGAACCGAACCGTGCGGCCGGGCGTTCGGATCGCGGATTTCCAGACGAGCGTGCGCTCACCCACCGATTTCTCGAGCGTCGACAGCGTCGTGTCGATCGCCGACGCCGCGAGAATCGGGGTCAACATCGAATTCCGCACGACCTGGAAGTCGAAGCGCTGCACGGGCAGGTTCTCGGATTCGATCGAAACGTGGACGGGCACCATCTTCGCCTGCGTTCCGAAAGATCCCAGGATTCCGGTCGAGCGATCCTGCGTGATCGACCCGAGCACGTTCCCGGTCGAAGCGAATTTGAAGGACCGGTACAGCGACGGCAGGACGCCGATCACGTCGGAATCCGCCATGGGCATCTCGACGGGACCCATCGACAGGAACGGATGCCCGAACGCGAGAACGTTTTCCCCTTCGACCCAGGTGACCGTCCCCGTCGCGGCCATCGTCATGTCGCCCGAGATCAGGATGGTCGCGACGGAGGACCCGGGTTTGAGGGAGTCGCCCGGCGTGGCGGACGGCAGGGATCGGCCTCCCGACGGCGCGTCCAGAAAGGCGCCGCGCGAGAAGAACAGGTCCCGCAGGAAGTCGTCCGACGACCCGGTGTGGGAGAGCGGAAGAGGAAGCGGCGCCCACCCTTCGCGGCGGGACGGAAAGACGCGCTCGACCAGCGAACGGAACGCGGGGAGATAGTCCGCGCTCTGGAACGATTCCATGAACGCCGCCGCCGCGCGGCTCCCGGCGGGCGCCGGCGCGCCGATCGGCACGGGCGCCGACGCGGGCACGTGCCGGATGTCGAGCATCGATTCGATCGGCGTGATTCCCGCGATCGGCTCCTCGGAAAAAGGCCAGCCATAGGCGACCGCGCCGATGAGGTGCTCGTTGATGTACACGGGGCTGCCGCTCATCCCGGCGATCACCCCGCTCTTCTCGAGGTTGTTGCCCGAGAGCCGCGCGAGAATGAGGTCCTGCTTCGGCGCGTAGTCCCGCATGACTCCCAGGATCTCGACGCCGAAACGGGTCACGCCCTTCCCGTTGCCGAAATCGCAGAGACCGTAGCCCGTCTGGCCGGCGTGAATGCCGGAGACCTCCAGGATGGGCGGCGACGCCGAGACGACGCCGTCGCCGCGGAAAGAGAGAGCCAGGCTCGCGAAGGCGAAACGAATTTTCCTCATCTTCCCTGCACAACCCGCCCGAGCGCCCGTTTCATCCATCTATTGTTGACGATGCAAAGTTTCGTGTGCTACGGTGACCGGGCCATTTCTGGCAAGCGAGAGGAGCATGCGTGGCGTTGGAGGCACAAACCGTCAGCTCGACTGCGTTGGACAACGGATCGTCCTCGCTCGTCACGTTCTTTCGCCAGACCGGGCCTGCGGCGAAGGTCGTCCTCGGCATATTGCTCTTTTTTTCGCTCGTTTCGTGGCTGATCATCATCGCCAAATTCATCCGGCTGAATCGCGTTCGGGGACAGTCTAACCGGTTTCTCGACTTTTTTCGAAAATCGAAGCGGTTTTCCGAAGTCAACACCATGGCGAGCCAGCTCTCGGACACCCCGCTGACGACCCTTTTCAAGTCCGGCTACGCGGAGCTCGACGCCCAGATCAAGGCGGCCCGCGCCGAGGACCCTTCCACCTCGGTCACCGCGAGCGCCCGGCTCCTGATCAAGAACATCAGCGGCATCGAGCGCGCCCTCGAGCGCGCGGCGGGCGCCGAGATCTCCCGCCTCACGAAGTCGCTCACGTTTCTGGCGACGACGGCCGCCGCGTGCCCCTTCATCGGGCTCTTCGGCACCGTCTGGGGCATCATGTCCTCCTTCAACGCGATCGGCGCCTCCGGCTCGACCTCGATCGTCGCGGTCGCTCCCGGCATCTCCGAGGCGCTCATCAACACGGCGGCCGGCCTCGCGGCGGCGATTCCGGCGCTCATCGCGTACAACTACTTCATGGGCCAGATCCGCCAGATGCGCGCGACCATGGACGATTTCGCCCTCGAGTTCCTGAACCTGACCGAGAGGAACTTCACCTAGATGTCGATGACCTCCGGCCCGAAGGGCGATCCGTTCGACCACCTCGCGGACATCAACGTCACGCCGCTCGTGGACGTGATGCTCGTGCTGTTGATCATTTTCATGGTCACGGCCCCGATGCTCCACCAGGGGGTCTCCGTCGCCCTGCCGAAAGCGAACTCTTCGAGCCTCCCGAAGAGCGCGGAAGACCCGATCATCCTCTCGATTACGACGACCGGCATGTACTACATCAACGAAACCCCGATCGCCCACGGGGCCCTCAAAGACCGGCTCCAGGCGTTTCTTCGCACTCGCCAGGACCGGACCGTCTACCTCAAGGCCGATCGCTCCCTCTCTTATGGCACGGTCGTTGAAACGATGGACCTGCTGAACCGGATGGGGATCGAGAACCTCGGAATGCTGACGGAGTCTCGCGAGAAGAAATGACCGACGTGGAAATCCTCGGCGACCCGCTTCTCGAACACGGGAAGGACAGTCTGGAGTGGAAGCTGGGGACCCTCGGAACGATCCTGCTCCACGTGGGGCTCGCCCTCGCGTACGTCATCGGGTCCCGCATCACGCCTCCGCGGCGCTTCCTCACGCCCCAGTCCGTTTCGGTCCGGCTCGTCTCCCTCTCCTCGTTGCCGGGCGCGCGGACGCAGCCGGCCGAGCCGGCCGAAGCTTCCCGGCCCGTGATCGAGAAAGCCGAGGAAGAGCCCGTTCCGAGCCCGAAGGCGCTGCCGTTGCCCGACAAGAAGCCGGAGAAGAAGACTCCCGCATCGGTGCACCCGGCCCAGGTTTCGCCGAAGGCGGCCCGGAAGGTCAGCGGCGCGCCCGTGGAGCTTCCTTCCGGCAGCGAAGCGGGCGGGGGCGCTGGTCCCGCGGGGCCGGCCTCGAACCTCGGAACGAGCCTGTCGGCGTTCGACTCGGCCGACTTCAATTACTCTTACTACATTGCGCAGATGCTCGCGTCGATCGGAGCGAACTGGTTCAAGCCGACCGACCAGGCGGTGAACCCGGTGCTCTTCTTCCGGATCGCGAGGGACGGGTCGATTTCGGATGTCCGCGTCGAGAAATCGAGCGGGCTGCCGTTCGTGGACCGCGCGGCGCAGAGGGCCGTCCTCGCGTCGTCCCCGCTTCCCCCGCTGCCGGTGGATTTCCACGAAAGCTCGCTCGGCGTCCACTTGAAATTCGAATGAACAGGAGGTCTCGCTTGCGGAAACGCGCCGCCCTACTCGCTCTCGCGGCCGGCATCCTCGCCGCGCCGATCCGGGCCCAGCAGGCCCAGGCTCCCCCGCGGGAGAGTCAGGAACTTTGGCTCGAGCTCAACAAGCCGAGCGGAAAGAAGCTTCCCATCGCGCTCCCGCCCGCAATCGCCCCCGCGGGGCCGGTCATCGAGACGCAGATCCGGCTCCCGTTCTCCGACACGCTGCGCAGCGACCTCGACTACTGCGGCCTGTTCTCGATCGTCGATCCGTCGCTCTACCCGAAGGGATATCGCGACGCGACGCAGCCGGAGTCGGCGGACCGCTGGACGGCGGCGGGCGCCGAAGTCCTCGTCGACACCCTGCTCGAAATCTCCGGCGACCGGGTCTCGGCGGAGGCGCGCGTGTACGACCTCAAATCGCACAAGCTCGTCTTCGGAAAACGCTACAGCGGCGGCAGCACGTTCGTCCCCCGCATCGCCCACGCGGTCGCCGACGACATCGTGAAGTACTTCACCGGGAAGGCCGGCCTCTTCATGACTTCGATCGCGTTCGGCTCGGACCGGGATGGCGGGAGGGGGCTGCGGGAGATCTACCTGATGGATTTCGACGGACGAAATCCCCGGCGGCTGACCCAGGGCCGGACGCTCAGCATGAACCCGACCTGGTCCGCGGACGGCCAGCGCATCGCGTTCACGAGCTACGCGAAGATGTTTCCGCGCCTCTTTTCCATGGACAAGAGCGGCGGCACCCGCCGCGAGGTCCCGACCGGCGTCGAGCTCAACGCATCGCCCTCCTACTCCCCCGACGGCCGCCGGCTCGTCTTTGCCGGCTCGGTGAAGGGGAACCCCGCGATTTTCGTCGTCAATTCGGACGGCACGGGACTCAAGCGGCTGACAAACTCGCACTCCGTCGATTCCACGCCGCGGTGGTCGCCGGTCGGCAACCAGATCCTCTACACCTCGAGCCTCTCGGGCAACCCGCAGCTCTATCTGATGGATCCGGAAGGCGCGAATTCGCGCCGGGTGACCCTCGCCGGAGACTGGAACGACGAGGGCGCGTGGTCGCCGGACGGGTCGAAGATCGCGTACGCCTGCCGAAATGGGGGCGATTTCCAGATCTGCGTGACGAATCTGGCGACCGGCCAGACTCTCCAGCTCACCGGGGAAGGGTCCAACGGCCATCCCAGCTGGTCGCCCGACGGGAACAAGATCGCCTACGATTGCCGCCGGGGCGGGTCGACCCAGGTCTACACGATGGACATCAACGGCCAGCATCGAGTCGCGATCACCGACAAGGGAAACAACAGCCAGCCGGCCTGGTCGCCCAACTGATTGAAAGCGTGCATGAATTTTGCTACGGTTCCCTTCAGGAAGAGCGTGAAACGGGAAGACTCGAAATTCGTCGAACCACTCAGCCGGCGAACGCAACAACAAGGAGGTACGAAATGACGACCCGGGTATCGATTCGAAATCTCGCGCTGCTGGCCGCATGCCTCGTACTGGCAGCCAGCTGCAAGAAGAAACCCCCGACGACGACTCCGGAGGCCGCGCCTCCCCCTCCGGCCGCGCCGGAACAGCCGTCCACGGCCCCGGCACCGCCCGCGCCGGCGGCCCCGGCGAGCGGCGGCGACGACGTGTCGAGCGCCGACCTCCAGACCCTCAACTCGCGCGGTTATCTGAAGGATTCCTTCTTCGACTTCGACAAGTACGACCTTCGCGAAGATGCCCGCACCGCGCTCGCGGCGGACGCCCAGTGGCTGAAGCGCTATTCGTCGATCCAGGTCCTCGTGGAAGGGCATTGCGACTCGCGCGGCACGGAGGAGTACAACCTCTCCCTCGGGCAGAAGCGCGCCGCCTCCGTCAAGGACTACCTCGTGTCGCTCGGCCTCGATGGCGGCCGGATCAACACGGTTTCGTACGGAAAGACCCGTCCCTTCTGCACCGACGAGAGCGAGTCTTGCTGGCAGCAGAACCGCCGCGGTCATTTCGTCATCACGGCGAAGTGAGGGGCTCGAGGTTCTCTCTCCCGCTGGGAGCGGGAGCGCTTTCGCTCTTGCTCCTCGCGGCGGGAGGCTGCGTTTCCTCCGACGACATCGACGGGTTGCACCGCCAGATGAACGATATCGAGCGCCAGATCCAGGCGGTCGAAAACAAGTCTTCCTCGAAGGAAGAAGTCCAGAAGCTCAACGCGAGCGTCTCCCAGCAGACGAACCAGCTGCTGAAGTCCAACGCGGACACGGGCGTCAAGCTCGATGAGCTGTCGCGTCAGATCGAATCACTCCAGTCGAAGCTCGAAGACACGAACCGGCGCCTCGCGGAGCTCTCCCAGCAGATCGCCGCGACGCAGGGCGACCTGGGCCGGATGAGTCCCGGCCTGACGCCGACCTCCCCGTCGGTCGGCGCGCCGCGTCCGAATCCTCAGGCAGGCTCGGCGCCGCCCGCGGCGGGCCGGGCGGGAGCGAGCCCCCAGCAGCTCTACGACACGGCGTACGGAGACTTCACGAAAGGGCGATACGAGCTGTCGATCGCCGGCTTTCAGGAATACATCGAGCGGTACCCCTCGACCGACTTGACGGACAACGCCCAGTACTGGATCGGCGAATCGGACTACTCCGAGAGGAAGTTCGACCAGGCGATCCGCGACTTCGACACGCTCCTGAAGAGGTGGCCCCAGAGCGACAAGGCCGCGGCGGCGCTTTTGAAAAAGGGCCTCGCGCTCCTCGAGCTCAACCGCCGGGCGGAGTCCGTCGTCGCGCTGCAGTACGTCGTCCACGAATACCCCTCCTCCGACGAGTCGCGCCTCGCGCGGCAGAAGTTGTCGGCCCTCGGGGTGGAAACCCGTTAGAATTCCACGAATCGACAGGAAGGAAAATTAGGAGAGCATGGCAAACATCAAGAGCGCCGAAAAGCGGATCCGGACGACCGCGAAGAAAACCGAAAGAAACAAGAGCGTGAAATCGAAGCTCCGCCGCGTCGTCAAGACGCAGCGGGCCGGGGACTCCGCGGAAAGCCTTCCGAAGACGATCTCGCAGATCGACCGGGCGCTGGCCAAGGGCGTCATCCATCGGAACACGGCGGCCCGCTACAAGGCTCGGCTCTCGAAGGCGAGCAAGAAAGCCGCCGCAAAGTAAATCGCCTGACCGGGAATCTCGAGGCGCGCCCGCGAACGCGGGCGCTCTTTTTTTCTACGAGCTCGCCTCTTCGTTGCCCCGCCACGTCTCGTTGCTCTCGTCGTAGGCGGGGAGCTCGAAGGCCCAGCCGTTCGCCCGGAAGCGCTGCCACTCCCAGACCTTCGCCCACTTGAGAAAGACGCCGTAAGCCTGGAGCGCACAGAGCACGAAGCCGTGCCTCCCGTCGAGAAAGCCGGCCTGCAGCACGTACATCCGGAAGAACCTCCACGCCGGCCGGAAGAAGAGCTGGAGGGTTCCCGGCTTCCTCCCGCGCCGATAGGCCTCCGCGGCTCCCCACTCCGCGTACCGGTGGAGCTTTTCGAGGTACTGCGAAAACGACCGGAACGTGTAGTGCAGGAACGGCGAATCGAGAACCGGGGTCCGTCCTTCCGGCCGGATGTCCGCGTGCACTCGGCGATTCGGATATCTCGCGGTCCCCTTGCGGATCAGCCGGACGACCTTGTCGGTCGACCACCCGGAGTGGCGGATGATCCGGTCCACGAAGATGTTCTGCCGGCGGATGTAGTAGTGGTCGGCGTCGGGGCCTTTCTCCAGGAGCGCCAGGATCTCGCGGGAGAGCTCCGCGGTGACGCGCTCGTCGGCATCGACGATGAGCACCCACGGGCCCACGGCCCGGTCCATCGCCCAGTTCTTCTGGGCGGCCGACCCGAAATAGGCGTGCTGGACGACCTGCGCCTTCGGCATCGATTTCGCGATTTCCACGGTCCTGTCGGTCGAGAAAGAATCGACGAGCAGGACCTCGTCGGCCCAGAGGACGCTCTCCAGGCACTCCTGGATGTTGATTTCCTCGTTGAAGGTCGTGATGATCGCCGTGATCCCGGGCCGCCCGGTCACCCGTCCAACCTCACCTGGTACCGCTCGATCGCCGACGCCTTTCCCGTGGACTCGTCGATGGAAACGATGGCCGTCGAGAGGCGGATGTCATGTTTCGCCGGCTCGAAAGATCGCGGCGTCTGCGCGAGGAATTTTTCGATGACCTTTTCCTTCGAGAACCCGATGACGCCTTCATACCCGCCGGTGCAACCGACGTCGGTCAGGTAGGCGGTTCCCCCGGGCCGGATCGTCTCGTCGGCCGTCGGGAACGTGCGTGTGGGTCCCGATCACGGCCGAGACGCGCCCGTCCAGGTACCAGCCGAGCGCGTTTTTCTCCGACGTCGCCTCCGCGTGGAAATCGACGAAGATCACGCGGGCCTGCTTGCGAAGCCCGGGAAGCACCTCGTCCGCGATCCGGAACGGGGAGTCGATGTTTGCCATGAAGACGAGCCCCTGCAGGTTCAGGACGGCGACGGCGACCCCCGAGGCCGTCTTCTTGACGACCGATCCCCGGCCCGGATTTCCCGCCGGGTAATTCGCCGGGCGGAGCACGTCGTCGAGCTCGTCGAGGCTCGAAAGAAAGTCGCGCCGGTCCCAGATGTGGTTGCCCGACGAGAAGACGTCGATCGGCAGCTTCTTCAGGTCGTTGTAGATCTCGCGCGTGAGCCCGAACCCGCCGGCCGCGTTCTCGATGTTGACGATCGTGAAGTCGATCTTCTTGCGGTCGATCGTCTTCTCGAGCGCCTCCTGCAGCGCGCGGCGACCGGGATTGCCGATGACGTCGCCGACGAACAGGATGTTGATCATGCGAAGTGTGGCTCGGCCGGCGAGGGTCCGGCCGTCGCCGCGTTATCTCGCATACTCGACGGCCCGCGTCTCGCGAATGACCGTGACCTTGATCTGTCCCGGGTACTGCAGCTCGGCTTCGATTTTCTTCGCGACGTCTTTCGAGAGCCACAGGGCCTCGTCGTCGGTCACCTTCGTCGCCTCGACGACGATCCGAAGCTCGCGGCCCGCCTGCACGGCGAAAGCCTTCTGCACGCCCTTGAAGCCGTCCGCGATGTGCTCGAGCTTCTCCAGGCGCTTGACGTAGGTCTCCAGAATCTCGCGCCTCGCCCCGGGACGGGCGGCCGAGAGGGCGTCGGCCCCGTTGACGAGCACCGCTTCGACCGACCTCGGCTCGTAGTCGCCGTGGTGGCACTCCATCGCGTGGATCACGGCCTCGATCTCGCCGAATTTCTTCAGCACTTCGCGCCCGAGCTCGAGGTGCGTGCCTTCCATCTCCCGGTCGATCGCCTTGCCGATGTCGTGCAGCAGGCCCGCGCGCTTCGCCACGTCGACGTTGACGCCGAGCTCCGCCGCCATGTTTCCCGCCAGCCATCCGACTTCCCGCGAGTGCTGGAGGACATTCTGGCCGTACGAGGTGCGGTACTTCAGGCGGCCGAGCAGCTTGACGAGCTCGGGGTGCAGATCGGGAATCCCGAACTCGAGCGCGACGGCCTCGCCTTCCTGACGGATCTTTTCCCACAGCTCCGCGCGGACCTTCTCGACGATCTCCTCGATTCGCGCGGGGTGGATGCGGCCGTCCTGGATGAGCCGCTGGATCGCCATGCGCGCGATCTCCCGGCGAACCGGCTCGAAGGCGGACAGAATGATCGCTTCCGGGGTGTCGTCGATGATGAGGTCGACGCCCGTCGCGGCCTCGAGCGCCCGGATGTTCCGGCCTTCCCGCCCGATGATCCGCCCCTTCAGGTCGTCGGAAGGCAGGTCGACGACCGAGACCGTGGCCTCGACGACCGTGTCGGATGCCATCCTCTGGATCGCCATTCCGATGATCCGGCGGGCCTTCTGGGTCGCGTTCTCGGTCGCCTCCTCCTCGATCCGCCGGACGAGGTGCGACGCTTCGAGGCGCGCCTCGTTCTCGATCGACTTCGTCAGGGTGAGCTTGGCCTGTTCGGCCGTCAGCCCCGAGATCGTCTCGAGCTTGTGCCGCTGTTCTTCGATGAGGTTCCGGAATTCCTGGTCGAGCCGTTCGTTCTCGCTCTGGCGCTTCGCGAGCTCTTTTTCCTTCTTGTCGAATTCCCCCGCCCGCTGCTCGATCTGCGAAGTTTTCCGGTCGAGGCCCTCCTCCTTCTGCGCCAGCCGCTTCTCCATCGCGGCGATCTCCTGGCGACGGGCGTTGGCCTGCTTGTCGAATTCGGACCGGGCCGCGAGCACCTTTTCCTTCGCCTCGATCTCGGCTTCGCGGCGCCGGGCGTCCGCCTGGCGCTTCGCGTCTTCGAGAAGGCGCTCCGCCTCCCTCCGGGCCGCGTTGCGGATCCCGGCGGTTCGTTTGCGGACAAGGACCGCGAAGATGACGGTGGCCAGCACCGCCGCGGCGATTCCCACCACCAGAGCAACCAGAAGTGTCGAGTCCATCGCGCTTCTCCAGGACGCGCCGGAGGGCGAGAGATGAGAGAGGTCCCGCGTTGGCCGTGTGGGCGAGTCGGCTTGAACCTGTTAATAGACAGGTGGGTGCCCGAAAGGTGAAGCTTTAGTTTCCCGATCGTGTCGGGACGTCACCGCTCCACCGGAAGTCAAGCTCCCGAAATCTTAATGTTGGTTCAAGAGTGACTTTTCCATCACGAACCAAGCAGGACCAACCTTTCGTCAATGTTTTCTCTTCTCCGCCGAAACCGGCCGTTTCCGGCTCAGCGTGCCTCCAGGGCGTCGTCTAATTTCTTTATGAGGCGCTCCACCCTCGCCTTCGCGTTGGTGGGGTCGCCCTGACTCCTTTTCTCCCTCTGAAAGAGGTCGTCCGAGATATTCAGTGCCGCCAAAATCGCGATTTTGGCCGAATCCACGGTTGCAGCCCTTTCGGCTACTTCTCGCATCTTACCATCCACGAACCGGGCCAGTTCGCGCACGTAGGAGCTGTCGCTGTCGGCCCGGACACTGTAGGTCTGGCCGTAAATCTCCACCTGCGTGATGTTGGCTCGCCTCTCCGGCATGGACGCGATCCTTTCGGATCGCAGTATAGAGGCTAACCTCTATTCGCGTCAATCGTTTCCAGCGACTCGATCAGGCGGGAGAGGCGCTCGCGAACCTTCTCGCTGTCCTCCTCGTAACGCTTGACCTCGGAGGCCAGCTCCTCTTCGCGCTTGACCGACTTTCGGGCGCCGGCGAGCTCCTGTTTCAGCTTGTCGAGCTCCGCCTCGCGCTCCGAAACGCGCGCCTTGAGCCGCGCGTTCTCCTCGGCCGCCGCCCGGTAGCGCTCGAGCACCTTCTCGACCCGTTTTTCGAGGGAATCGAACACCTTTGCGTTGTCTGCCGTCATTTCGTCACTCCGAATTTCTCGTTCAAGATGGCCATGAGCCTATCCCGTTCCCGATTGACTTCCTCCAGGGAAAGCGTCCGGTCGCTCGCTCGAAACGCGAGCCGCAGCGTGACGTTCCTCGTGCCCGGCCGCGCCGGGTCTTCGAACAGCTTGAGCAGGATCGCCTCCTCGCAGTCCGCGAGTCGCGCCTCCCGAACGGCCTCGGAGATCTCCGCCCACGCGACGCCGGGCCGGCAGGCGACCGTGACGTCGACGTCGGCGGCGGGAAATCGGGAGTACTCGCGAAACGCGAGGTCCCGCCGGGAGCGCGGAAGGCCCCCCAGGTCCAGTTCCGCCACGGAGGCGTTGCCGAGCCTTCCCAGAATCCCGATCCGGCGGCCCGCGACCAGGATCTCGAGGCCGGAACCCGGCGACAGGCAGGGGCGGCCGGCCGAAACGAAGTCCGGGGCCTCGCCCGCGACCGCCTCGAGGATCCGCGAGACCATCCCTTTCAGGTCGAAAATGTCGCTCGTCGCGCGCCGGAAATTCGTCCGGAGCCGCGCCCGCGAGAACCGCCGCGAAATGCCGGCTCTCGGTCTCCGCCGGGTCGGCGCCGGGCGCGGCCTCGCGGTCCCAGACCCTTCCCAGCTCGAAGAGGGCGATCGAGCGGCGGCCGCTGCGATGGTTGAGCGAAGCCGCCTCCAGCAGTCCCGGCAGGACGAGCCGGCGCAGCGCCGGCCGCGACGCGTCGAGTGGATTCGCGACGAGAAGAGGACGAGAGTCGGAACGTCTCCTTCGCGAGCAGGTTTCCGCCGAGCGCGTCTTCCGAGTCGACGGCCACGAACGGAAAGCTCATCGCCTCGAAGAGCCCGGCCTCGCGGGCCTGGTCGGAGGCGAGCTCTTCGATCTCCCGGAGCGCGCGAGCCTCGTCCGGATCGTCGGAAAGGTACAGGGGCGAGAGGCGTTCGGAAGGGGGCAGCTCGGAGGGGATCTTCGAGTAGCCGTGGATGCGGACCACCTCTTCGACGAGGTCTTCCTCGAGGGAGACGTCAGGCCTCCAGGAAGGCACGGAAGCCTCGATCTCGCTCCCTTCGATCGTCGGGCCGAAACCGAGGCGTTCGAGGATCCCGGCCGACCGCTCGACCGACAGGCCGGAAAGGCCGGACAGCGCGAGCACGCGGGACTGGCGCAGGCGAACGCGGCGCGCGGCAAAAGGACGCGGATACTCGTCGATCATCCCGGCCGCGAGATCGCCGCCGGAGCGCTCGAGGATCAGCGAGGCCGCGAGCGCGAGGCCCTCGGGGATCGCCTCGATGTCGGCGCCCCGCTCGTACCGGTGCGAGGCGTCGGTGTGCAGCCCGTGCCGCCTCGCTGTCCGCCGGATCGACACGGGGTCCCACCAGGCGGCTTCGAGAAGGACGTTCTTCGTCTTCCCCACCTGGATCGCGGAGTCGGCGCCGCCGAGCACTCCGGCGATCGAGAGCGCGCGGCGCGCGTCCGCGACGACGACGTCTTCGGGATGCAACTCGCGCTCGACGCCGTCGAGGCCGAGGAGCTTTTCCCCTTTTTTCGCGAGCCGCACGATCGAGGCGGGAACCTTCGACGCGGTCCGCGTCGAACGCGTGGAGTGGCTGGCCGATTCCCCAGAGGGAGATGTTCGTCGCGTCGACGAGCGCGTCGATCGGCTTCAGGCCGACGGCAGACATGCGGCGAATCCACTCCTCCCGCGAAGGAAGGGAAGAGACTCCGCGGATCACGCGGAGGCCGAACCGACGGCAACGGTCCGGCACCTCGATCGTCACCGACGCGAGCTCGGCGGCCGGGTGCGACCCCTCGCGCAGCTTCGGGCGCAGGCGTTCGTTCGCGAACGGCAGCTCGAGCGCGGCCGCGAGATCGCGCGCGAACCCGCGATGATTCATCGCATCGGGCCGGTTCGGCGTGACGTCCGCGTCGAAGACCGTGTCGGCGCCGGCCTTCTCGACGAGGCCGATCTCGAGGCCGATCTCGTTGGCCGTGAAGGCGAGGCGTTCGACGAACTCGGCGTTCAGCGAAGCCGGCTCGATTCCCCAGAACTCGCACAGCCACTCGAGCGAGAACTTCACGTCGCGCTCCGGAACTGCTCGAGGAACCGCAGGTCGTTTTCCCAGAAGAGCCTCAGGTCGGGCACGGAGTACTTCAGGAACGCGAGCCGGTCGATGCCGGTCCCGAACGCGAAGCCCGAGTAGACCTCCGGGTCCACGCCGCAGACCCGCAGCACGTTCGGGTGAACCATGCCGGCGCCGAGGATCTCGATCCATCCCGACCCCTTGCACGTCCTGCAGCCCGCGCCGCGGCACAGGAAACACGTCATCGCGGCCTGGGCTCCCGGCTCGACGAACGGAAAGTACGAGCACGTGAACCGGACCTTCGTGCCGCTCCCGAACAGCCCCTGGAGGAACGCTTCGATCGTTCCCTTCAGGTGCGCCATCGTGATGCCGCGGTCCACGACGAGGCCCTCGATCTGGTGGAAGACGGGCGAATGCGTCGCGTCGACCTCGTCCTTCCGGTAGACGCGCCCCGGCGCGATGACGCGGATGGGAGCGCCGTGCCGTGTCAGGGCCCGGATCTGCACCGGCGAGGTGTGCGTGCGCAGCAGGTATTCCGGCGGCGCGCCCTCCCGCGCCGAGACGAGGAGCGTGTCCTGCGTGTCGCGGGCCGGGTGGTCCGGCGGAAAATTCAGCGCCGCGAAGTTGAAGAAATCCGTCTCGAGCTCGGGCCCGTCCGCGATCGAGAAGCCGAGACGGACGAACGCACGCTCGATCTGCCGCCGGGCGGCCGTGATCGGGTGGAGCGCGCCTCGGGGCGACGGGCGGCCGGGCAGCGTCGCGTCGACCTGTTCGCGGGCGGAGCGGCGCTCCGCCTCGGACGCGAGCATGCGCGCCTCGAGCCGTTCCAGCTCCCCTTCGATCTCCCGCTTGACCTCGTTCGCGCGTTTCCCGAAATCCGACTTTTCGGCGCCCGAAAGCGTCTTCAGCCGCGCGAAGAAAGACGGGATCAGCCCGTGCTCGCGGTTGAGATACTTCCCCTTGAGCGACTCGTAGCCGGCCCGGGTCGACACTCCGGCCGCCTCGCGCCGAAACCGGTCCGCGACGTCCTCGATCCGAATCGGATCCGTCACGTCAGGTCAGGCCGGCTGCAGCGCTTTTTTCGCGACCGACACGAGATGCGTGAAGGCGCCGGGGTCCGAGACGGCGAGCTCGGAAAGCATCTTTCGGTTGATCTCGCTGCCCGATTTCTTCAGGCCGTCCATCAGCTTGCTGTACGAGATGTCGTTCTCGCGCGCGGCGGCGTTGATCCGCACGATCCACAGGCCGCGGAAGTCGCGCTTCTTCGCCTTCCGGTCGCGGTACGCGTACGCGAGCGATTTCTCGACCTGCTGCTTCGCGATACGGTACGACTTCGATTTCGTTCCGTAATAGCCTTTCGCGAGCTTCAGTACCTTCGCGCGGCGGTTCTTTCTCTTGGGTCCTCGTTTGACGCGGGGCATCTTCTTCCTCCGTCGGTGATGTTGATTTCTAGGTCGAGTACGGCAGCATCTCCCGCACTTTCGCGGTGTCGGCTTTCGAAACGAGGGTCCCCTGGTCGAGGTCTCGCTTCCGGCCGGATGCCTTCTTCGTCAGGATGTGGCTCTTGAAAGCCTTGCCTCGTTTGAACTTTCCGGATGCGGTCCTTTTGAATCTCTTCGCCGCTCCCCGGTGCGTTTTGAGCTTCGGCATCGAACTCCTCACTGTTCCTTTGCGGCGGCCGCTGCCTTGCCCTTCACGGGCTTGACCGCTTTTTCCACTTTGACCGGACCCAGAATCTGGTGCATCCGGTTGCCCATGATCTCCGGCGACGACTCCGCCACGGCCTTGCCTTTGAGCTCCTCGACGATCCGGCGCAGGACCTTGAGCCCGTTTTCCCGCCGCGCCATTTCGCGCCCGCGGAACTGGATCGTCGCCTTCACCTTGTCGCCGTGCTCCAGGAAACGCAGGATGCTCGCCTTCTTGAAGTCGTAGTCGTGTTCGTCGATGTTCGGCCGAAACTTCACTTCCTTGACCTGCGTGACCTTCTGTTTCTTCTTCGAGTCGTGCTGTTTCTTCTTCTGCTGATAGATGAACTTTCCGAAGTTCATGATCCGGCAGACCGGCGGGTTCGCGGTCGGCGCGATCTCGACCAGGTCGAGGCCGGCGGCCCGCGCCGTCTCCTGGGCTTGCGTCATCGCGACGACCCCCAGCGCCTCGCCGTCGGCGCCGATGAGACGGACCTCTTTCCATCGGATCTGTTCGTTGATTCGGATGCTCTTCTTATCGATTGAAAACCTCCTTCACTGTTTCTTCTCCACTTCTTCCGCGAGCTCGGCGAGGAATGTCTCGACGGACCGCGGTCCGAGATCTCCGGACTTGTGCTTGCGGGGCGAAACGGCGTTTTCCGCGCGCTCCCGCTCCCCCACGATCGCCATGTAGGGAATCTTCTTGAGCTCGGCGTCGCGGATTCGCGCGCCGAGCTTCTCGTTCCGGTCGTCCACTTCCGCCCGCAGCCCTCCGTCCTTCAACCTCCCGGCGACGGTCCGGGCGTAGTCGCCGAACTTGTCGGAGATCGGCAGGACGACGACCTGGTCGGGCGCGAGCCACAACGGGAAGTCTCCCGCCGTGTGCTCGATCAGTATCCCGATGAACCGCTCGACCGAGCCCAGGATCGCCCGATGGAGCATGACGGGGCGGTGGGGCTGGTTGTCCTCGCCGACGTAGGTGAGATCGAACCGCTCCGGGTTGCTGAAATCCACCTGGAGCGTGCCGAGCTGCCACGGCCGCCCGATCGCGTCGGTCACCTCGAAGTCGAGCTTCGGGCCGTAGAAGGCGCCCTCCCCCGGCGACAGCCGGTACGGACGATTCCGCCGGTCGAACCCCTCCGCGAGCGCCTTTTCCGCGATCGACCAGTTTTCGTCGGTTCCCATCGACTTCTCGGGGCGCGTCGACAGAGCGACCCGGACGTCCGTGAACCCGAACGTGAGGTAAACCTCGTCGATGAAATCGACGAACCCGTCGATCTCTTCCGCGAGCCGCTCGATCGGCGTGAAGACGTGCGCGTCGTCCTGGGAAAAGGTTCGGACGCGCGTGAGGCCCTGGGTGACGCCGGAGCGTTCGTACCGATGGAGCCGGCCGAAATCGGCGAACCGAACGGGCAGGTCGCGATAGGAACGGCGAGTCTCGCGATAGAGCAGGCAATGCCCGGGGCAGTTCATCGGCTTGACGCCGAACTCCCGCTCGTCGATCTCCGTGAAATACATGTTTTCGTGGTAGTTCTGGTAGTGCCCGGAAAGCTTGAACAGCTCGGAGTCGAAGATCTGGGGCGTGATGATTTCCCGGTAGCCGTACTTCCGATAGAGCCCACGAATGTATTCGACCAGCAAATTGTAGACCACCGCCCCGCGCGGGTGGAAAAACGGCGATGCGGGAGCCCAGGGATGAAACGAAAACAGGTCGAGCTCGCGGCCCAGCTTCCGATGGTCGCGGGCTTTCGCTTCCTCGATGCGCTTCAAGTACGTGTCGAGCTCCGCCTGGGTGAGGAACGCGGCTCCGTAGATCCTCTGGAGCATGGGGTTGTGCTCGTCCCCTTTCCAGTAAGCGCCCGCCGAGTGGGTGAGCTTGAAGACGCCGAGCTTGCCCGTGGAGGGCACGTGGGGGCCGCGGCACAGGTCGATGAAGTCGCCCTGGCGGTAGCAGGAAACGCGGCCGTCCGGGATCCCGCGGATGATTTCGACCTTCAGGTGGTCTCCCTGGGCCTCGAAGATCTCGATCGCCTCGTCTTTCGACATCTCGAGGCGTTCGACCGGATTGTTCTCGGCAACGATCCGGCGCATCTCCGCTTCGATCGCGGCGAGGTCTTCGGGCGTGAACGGCCGGCCGGGGTCGAAGTCGTAGTAATAGCCGTTTTCGATCGCGGGCCCGATTCCGATCTTCACGTTCGGGAAGAGGCGCTTCACGGCGTTGGCCGTCAGGTGCGCCGTCGAATGGCGGTACAGCTCGACGGCGTCGGGAGATTTCGGAGTCACGATCTCGAGACGGGCGTCCGCTTCGATCGGCCTCGAAAGGTCGACGACCTGGCCGTCGACCTTTCCCGCGAGGGCGGCCTTCGCGAGCCCGGGCCCGATGGACGTCGCGACGTCGCGAACCGTCGCCCCTTTCGGGAACGCCCGGACCGAGCCGTCGGGAAGCGTGACCTGAACCTCCAAAATCCCCTCCAAAACAAAAACGCGGGTTGCCCCGCGTTCCAAAACCGTTCACCGATGGTAGGCGCTGGCGGGATCGAACCGCCGACCTCTTCCGTGTGAAGGAAGCGCTCTCCCAGCTGAGCTAAGCGCCTGACGATCCGGCGCGGAATTTCCGCGATCGGATGTTGGTAGGCTCGAGCGGGTTCGAACCGCTGACCCCTACCGTGTCGAGGTAGTGCTCTACCAGCTGAGCTACGAGCCTATTTCGGGCTACCGGCCGGAAAGCCGCGAGGCTATTTACAATCCGACCCTCGACCCTGAATTCTCCCAAAGAACATCCGCAATTCGCGGAAAGGGCGCTAGGTTAGCAGAGCGCACCCCGGAATTCAACAAACCGGAGCGCCGCGGGCCGCATGTTACGATGGTGGCAAGTCATGGCGCTTCTGTCTCGCGAAAACCTCCTTCGAATCGCGAACCGGGCCGCGGAGCCCTTCCGGCACGACCGCCACCACGACGAAGCGCGGGAATACTGGGAAACCGGCACCGCGGAGAGCGAGGAAAACCACTACTGGGGCGCGCAGCCGCTCGTGCGCCGAGCGATCAACCGCCGGATCACGGGCGACCCGAACCTGTGGCCGATGGACTGGTTTGCGCGCAAGTACGCTCCGTCGCCGTTCGACCTCGGCCTGTCCGCCGGCTGCGGGGAGGGCGCCCTGGAACGGGACCTCGTCGCGAAGAACGTCTGCCGGATGGTCGAGGGAATCGACTTCTCCCGGGAGGCGCTGAAACGGGCCGAAGTCCTGGCCGAGGAGGCAGGCATCTCCTCGCGGATCCGCTACCGCGTCGGGAACCTCGACGCGCTGGCGCTTCCCGCCGGCGCCTACGACATCGTCTTTTTCCACGGTTCGCTCCACCACGTCCGGGAGATCGAAAACGCGCTGTCGACCGTCCACGATGCGCTCAAGCCGGGCGGCATCGTCTTTCTCGACGAATACCTCGGCCCCGCGCGCCTCGAATGGAGCGACTCGGTCTGGCGATTCGCGCAGGCCGCGTTCGAGGCCCTCGATCCCGATCTCCGCAACCGCCCGAACCTCATGGTTCCCCTCCCCCTCGACGACCCGTCGGAGTCGGTCCGCTCCTCCGGGATCGCGCCGGAGCTCGCGCGCCGCTTCGAGATCCTCGAGGATCGCCCCTACGGGGGCAACATCCTCTGGTTCACGTTTCCCTGCCTCGACATGAAGATGCTCCGCAACGACCGCACCGGGGCGCTGTCCCGGCTCATCGCCCTTGAGGACCACCTCCTCGAGAACCGGTGGGTCGAGTCGTACTTCCGGATCGTGATCGCCCGCAAGAAATGAGGCGGGCGGGCGCCCTTCTGGCCGTCTGCAACCTTCTCTTCTTCTGGCCGGTCCTGTTCCACGGCCGCGTGTTCTCTTCGCACGACGTCGCGCTCTCGCTCCATCCGTGGAAGGCGTCGTCCGGCATCGACCTTCCGCGCAACCGGCTGCTGGCCGACCCCGCGACCTCTTCGGAATCGCTGCTTCGGAATTTCCGGAAACTGCCGGCGGGCTTCTTCTGGAACCGCTCGATCGGCGGCGGCGCTCCCGGCCCCGTCAATCTCGTTCAGGGAAATCTTTCCCCGTTTTTCTGGCTCCCAGCGCTCGCGCTGCCCGAAGCGGGAATCGAGACCGGGATCCTGTTCCTGAAACTCAACGCCTCGTTCCTGTTCGCGTACCTCTTCTTTCGCCGCCGGAAATTCTCGGAGAACGCCGCTTCGGCGGGGGCGGCGGCCTGGGCGCTTTCCAGCGTCCAGACCTGCTGGTGGCTCTGGATGCAGACCTCCGTCTCGGTGTTCTTCCCGCTCCTGCTGTGGAGCGTCGACGTCGCGCTCGAATCCCCGGCTTTCGTCCCGGCGGCGGCGGCGGCCGCGTGGGTCTTCCTCGGGCTCTTCGCCGGGGGATACCCGTTCTGGATTTTCTTCGGCGCGATCCTCGTCGCGTTCGCCTTCCTCTCGCGAATCGGCGAATTCCCCGCGCGCGCGATGCTCGCGGCGGCGGCGAGGCTCTCCTGCGCGGCCGCGATCGCGCTCGCGATCCTCCTTCCCGCGGGCCTCGTGTCGTTCCGTTTTTTGAAGGAGACCGGCGAGATCCGGCGCCGGGCGGGGCTCGGCGCGCAGAACCCCATGCCGCTGCGCCAGCTGAGGCTCTATCTCGCTCCCGGTTACGCGGGGAACGCGCCGGACGAGAGCTACACGGGAGTCGGGCTGGGACCGATGGACAACCCGTTCGAGACGGCGTCGGCGGTCGGCCCCTTCGCGCTCGGATTCGCCGCGCTCGCGGTCGCGTCGCGCCGGAGGCGGCGGCTCGTTCTCCTCGCCGCCGCGCTCGCCCTCTCGGTCGGGATTCCGCTCTATGCGGGCGGGAGAATCCTGCGCGCGGTCGGAAGCCTTCCCGGTTTCTCGGCGGGCCACTTCCATCGCACGAAAGTCCTGATCGTCCTCGCGATCGCGATCGCGTGCGCGGCGGGCGTCGAGGTCCTCGAGGACCTTTTCCGGGGAAGAAAAATCCTTCGGCGCATCCTCTCCGCCGTTCCGTACGCGATCGCGGTTCCGCTCGTGTTCCTCGCCGCGCGAAACTACCCTGCGGTCCCGCCTTCGCGGGCCGTCTTTGCCGCGACGCCGGGAATCGAAAAGCTCCTCGCGTCGGAAAGCGCTGCGCCCGCCCGGTTCCTCGGCACGGGATGGACGCTCATGCCGAACCTCTCCGAGGCGTTCGGCGTCGAGGACGTTCGCAGCCACCTCATGCACGAGCAGGCGTACGTGGACCTCCTCCGCTCCGCCGACCCGAACGTCTACGGCACGTTCGGAACCCTGCTGATCTTCGGGCCGCGCAGCTTCGATCCCTCTTCGGCCGTTCTCGACCTCCTGAACGTCACGCGAATCGCGGCGCCGCCGGGCGTCGGCCGGCCCGACTCGCGCGAAGCCGCGCTCCAGGACCCCGTGTATCTCTTTTCCGAACAGACGAGCCGCGTGTCGCCGGTCGGCGAGCGCCCCCGCGCTCCCCTTCCGATCGCCTATTCCGGGCCGGACATGACGCTGTTCTCGCGGCCGGGAGCGTTTGCCCGGTTCTTCCCCGTCTCCCGCGTTCTCGAGGGAGGCGCTCCCGAAGCGGCCGCGGCGTCGCGCGAAGAGCTCGCGACGACGGCATTCGTGCCAGGCGGGGATTTCGCGGCGCTCCGGAACGCCCTTTCCGGCTCGCGGCCCGAAGACGCCCGTGTGCGGATCGTCGAATATCGGGCCGAGAAGTTCGCCCTCTCCGTCGATTCGAGGACTCCCGTCTTCCTCGCGTCCTCCGAGAAACTGTTCGACCCCTACTGGCGCGGCTTCCTCGACGGGCGGCCGGCTCCCGTGGCCGCCTCCGACGGGCTCTTCTTCGGGATGCTCGTGCCGGCGGGGAGGCACGTCGTCGAAGGGAGGTTTCAGATCCCGCGGCGGGAGATCGCGCTGTCCGCGATCGGCGCCGTCGCGCTGCTGTCCCTCACGTTCGCTGCAGGAATTCTTTCACGGTCTCGGCGGCGAACGACAGGCACTCCGCCTGGGTCCTCAGCGTTCTTTGCCGGAGGCTTGAGCGAGTGGTCCCCTCCCTCGACCCAGACGACGCGAATCGCGGAGGAGAGCCGGTAGGACACGACGTCGGCCTTCGAACCGAGGGCGTCGCGGGTGCCCTGGATGATGAGGGTTGGCGTCCGCAGAGCCGCAAGGTGCTCGGTGCGCAGGCGCTCCGGTTTTCCGGGAGGGTGAAACGGATACCCGAGACAGACGAGCGCGCGGACTCCCGCCTCGTCGGCGACCATGCTCGCGATGCGGCCTCCCATCGACTTGCCGCCGATCGCGAGCTTCTCCGGTCCGAAGTGCCCGATGACCTCCAGCCAGCTCTTCCGGAGGACCGCCGGCGGATCGGGCGCGCCCTTCTTTCCCGATTCCCGGCGCCTCTGCATGTAGGGAAATTCGAACCGGACGACGCGGATCCCGTTCCCCGCGATCTCTTCGGCCATCGTCTCGAGGAACGGCGAGTCCATCGCCGCCCCGGCGCCGTGCGCGAGAACCAGGGTGAGCCGCGGGCGGGCGGGGCCGTTCGAGAGGAACGGGATCATCCGCGAATCGTACACCGCGCCATATACTCCGCAAGCCGATGAAGCTCGTCGTCCAGATCCCCGCGTTCAACGAGGAAGGGTCGCTCGCCGCCGCGATCGCGGCGCTGCCGAAAAGCGTCGAAGGCTTCGATTCGGTCGAGGTCCTCGTGATCGACGACGGATCGTCGGACGGCACCTCGGAGGTCGCCCGCCGGTCGGGCGCCGCCGAAGTCGTGCGCTTTCCCGCGCACCGGGGGCTCGCGGCCGCGTTCACCGCCGGCATCGAAGCGAGCCTGCGCCGGGGGGCCGACTGCATCGTGAACTTCGACGCCGACAACCAGTACGTCGCGGCCGACCTTCCGCTCCTCGTCGCGCCGATCCTGCGGGGCGAGGCGGACCTCGTCGTGGGTGACCGCCAGACCCACCGGATTCCCCATTTCTCCCCGGCGAAGAAGTTCCTGCAGGCGGCAGGGTCCTGGGTCGTGCGGCAGGCCTCCTCGACGAACGTCCCGGACGCGACGTCCGGCTTCCGGGCGCTGTCCCGCCACGCGGCGGAATCCGTCCACGTCTTCTCGAGGCTGACGTACACGTTGGAGACGCTGATCCAGGCGGGCTCGAAGGGCCTGCGCATCGCCTCGGTCCCGGTGCGAACGAATCCGCCCGTCCGCCCGTCGAGGCTCATCCCCTCGACCGCGAAATACGTCGCGCTCTCCGGCGCGAACATCCTGCGGATCACGGCGCTGTACAAGCCGCTGAAGGTCTTCTCGGCCGCCGCCGCGCTTTTCCTCGCGTCGGGCCTCGCGCTCGTGCTCCGGTACGGCTGGCTCTACGCGACGGGACGGAATCCCGCGGGGCACGTCCAGTCGCTCATCGTCGCGGCGATCCTCATCGTCGTCGGCGCCCAGACGTTCCTGATCGCGCTGCTCGCGGACCTCGTGTCGATCAACCGGACGCTGCTGGAGGAGTTGAAGGAGCGTGCTTCCGGATCTAGTACCATTTCCCCGGCTGCCGGTTCAGAACGGTCGAATCCGTTAGCACGTTGAACGCCTGCGCCCCGGTGTCCGCGAGCGAATAGAGGATCCGCGCGTCCTTTTTGATGATTCCGTCCGCGATGCAGCGCTCGAATTGGGCCATGAGCGCGTCGTAGAAGCCGTGGCTGTTCACGAAAACGATCGGCTTGTTGTGGATCCCCATCTGTTTCCACGTGAGCATCTCGAAAAACTCTTCCATGGTCCCGAAACCGCCCGGAAAGGCGACGAACGCGTCCGAGGCCTTGAACATCTCGGCCTTGCGTTCGTGCATCGTTTCGACGACCTTCAACTCGGTCAAGCCGGGGTGCGCGACTTCGCGGGAGATCAGCGCTCTCGGGATCACGCCGAGCACTTCGCCGCCGGCCGAAAGGACCGAGTCGGCCAGCGCGCCCATCACGCCGACGGATGCGCCCCCGTACACGAGCCGCCAGCCGCGCGAAGCGAGTCCCTTTCCGAACTCCCGGGCCTCGTCGTTCAACCAGGCCGGAGCGCCCGTGGAAGCCGCGCAATAGACGCACACGGATCGAATCTCCAAGGGACCTCTCTCTATCTCATCGGGGAGCCGCCGCCGCGTGGCGACTCCCGGGCGATTCGACCGGAAAACCCTCCGCGCACAGCGGGCACTGGTCGGCGGGCCACGCCGGAACCTGCAGCGAAAGAAGCGACTTCGTTTCCACCGGAAGCGCGCCGGCCGGGAGCCCGCGGTCGACGATCGAGCCGGCCGCGACGACCGAGCCTCCGAGCTGCCCGATCGCCTCGATCGTCTCGCGCGTGGATTTTCCCGTCGTGAAGACGTCCTCGACGACCGCGACCCGTTCCGAGGGCTCGAGCCGGAAACCCCGGCGAAGCTGCATCCGCCCGTCCTTGCGCTCCGTGAACAGCGCGCGCACGCCGAGAGCGCGGGCGACCTCGTGCCCGATGATCACGCCGCCGAGCGCGGGAGACACGACGACGCCCGCCTGGGAAAGGACGCAGTTCCTGCGCAAGGAGCCGTCCGATCCGCTCCGCGCGGTCGGGCCACTGGAGGAGTGTCGCGCACTGCAGGTAGCGGTCGCTATGGAGGCCGGAGGAGAGCTGGAAATGGCCCGAGAGCAACGCTCCCGTCTCCTGGAACTCCTTCAACAGGTCCACTCCGGGAATCCTACACCACCGGATACAATCCGTTCCGCATGAGCGACTACACCGAAGACCACGCGAAATCCGGCATCGCCGCGCCGCTTCCGGCGATCGAAACGTGGCCGAACCAGTATCCCGACTACGAGATCGCCGTCGAGGTCCCCGAGTACAACGCGATCTGCCCGAAGACCGGCCTCCCCGACTTCGGGGCGCTCGCGATCCGCTACGTTCCCGACCGCCTCTGCCTGGAGCTCAAGTCGCTGAAGCTCTACATCGTGGCGTACCGCAACGTCGGCATCTTCTACGAGAACGCCGTCAACCGGATCCTGCGAGACTGCGTGGAAGCGTGCCGCCCGAAACGGATGTCGATCACCGGGACGTTCTCCTCGCGCGGCGGCATCAGCTCGACGATCGAAGCGCGCTACGCCGACGGGAAGTTCTCGGTCTGATGTCCCGAACGGGAAAGAGGCCCCTCGAGGGAACTCTCGTCCTCGACCTCTCGCGCGTTCTCGCGGGCCCGTATTGCTCGATGATGCTCGCGGACCTCGGCGCGCGGGTCCTCAAGGTCGAGCATCCCGAAGGAGGCGACACGACGCGCGGCTGGGGGCCGCCGTTCGACGGCTCGGGAGAGTCCGCCTACTACCTCTCGATCAACCGCAACAAAGAGTCCATCGTGCTGGACCTCGGGACGGAGGTGGGCCGGCGATCCGTCGAGATCCTCGCGGGTCGCGCGGACGTCCTCCTCGAGAACTTCGCTCCCGGCGCTCTCGACCGGCTCGGCCTTTCGCTCGAAGCGCTGCGGCACGCGAACCCCCGCCTCATTACGGGGTCGGTCACCGGGTTCGGGCGCGTCGGGCCCGATCGCGACTGCGTCGGCTTCGATCTCCTCGCCCAGGCGGGCGCGGGGTTGATGTGGGTCACGGGAGATCCCGAAGGGCCGCCCCAGAAGGTCGGCATGGCCGTGTCGGACGTGATCGCCGGCTATAACCTGGCGGTCGGCGTCCTCGCGGCGCTCGTCGAGCGCGGCGCGACGGGAAAGGGAACGGCGGTCGAGGTCGACCTCTTCTCTTCCACGGTCGCAATGCTCCCGAACTACACGCAGGCATGCCTCGTTTCGGGCGAGGAGGCCCGCCGGTTCGGAACGGGCCACGGCCAGATCGTTCCGTACCAGATGTTCGAGACCTCCGACGGGGAGTTCATCCTCGCCGTCGGAACGGAGCGGCAGTTCAAGAACCTCTGCGAGAAGGTCCTCCGCAAAAACGAGTGGAGCCGCGATCCCCGCTATTCGACGAATGCGGCGAGGGTCGCGAACCGCGGCGCGCTCATCCCCGCCTTGCAGGAGGTTTTTCGGACGGGGACGCGTGAGGAATGGCTGCGCCGTTGCCGCGACGCCTCCGTTCCCGCGGGCCCCGTGCGCGGTCCGCTCGAGGCGCTCCGCTCGCCGCAGGCGGAAGCCCTCGGCCTCGTCCGGGGCTCGGAAGAATTTCGAACCGTCGCGTCGCCGATCCGGTTCGCGGAGAGCGAAGCGCCGCTCGCGCGGCCCCCGAGGCTCGGCGAGCAGACGGAAAGCATCAAGAAAGAATTCGGGCTGCCCTAGGGCCGGCGCTGCAGACGATTCCGCGGCCCGGAGCCGAGCGGCGAATGTTTGCCGATGTAGGCGGCGAACACGTCCACGTCGCGATTGCCTGCCGTCGGATCGCTCCCTTCTTTCGCGACGGCCAGTCCGTCTCCTCCCGACCACAGGTAGTCGGGCATCGCAACCCGGTAGCGGGCCGCCGGCGCCACGATCCGGCCGTTAATCGTGATCGACGCCCCGTCCACCCGGCGCCCCCTGGGCTGCGAAAGGCTGTACGAATACCCGAATCCGTTCGAAACCTGCAGCATCGTGTTCTGGCCGGGCCGCGGATTGTCGAACTGTTGCTCGAGCAGGCGTCGGAGGGCATTGCCGGACAGCGTCTTCACGATGACGACGTTTCCGAATGGCAGCACGTTGAAGGCGTCCGAATACGTGACCGCACTCGCCTCCCCCGAGCCGGACGCCGACTCCCGGGTGAGATCGGCTCGAAGGCCTCCCGGATTCATCAACGCGACGACAGCCTCCCCGCTTTCCGGGTCGCTGGCCGCGTCCAGCATGCTGTCGGCGACGACGTCTCCGAGGGCCGACTCGCCGGCCTCGTTGAGCGTTCGGAGAATGCTCGTGGAAATCGAGCCGACAGGGCGGTTTCCGATCTTCGCCGCAAAGGGGCGATAGCGGTCGAGCAGTGCGGTCTCGCCCGCGTCTTTGACGACGTCGCGAGTGACGACGACGTTGTGCGCGCTCTTCGACACGACCCTGCCGGTACGGCGATCGATTCGAAGGTCGATGTCGGTAATGAGCCGCCCGAACGACTCGGCGCTCGTCACGAGTTTCGTCCCGATCCTGCAGTTGTACGCCCGGTGGGTGTGACCCGAGACGACGACATCGATGTCCTCCGACATGCTCTGCACGATCGGCACAATCGCGCCCGACAGGGATTGGCACGCGTCGGGGTCGTCGCCCTCCTGCTTCCCGCCCTGGTGAATCAGAACGACGATCGCGCGAACTCCCTGGCGGCGAAGACCTGCGGCGACGGCATTGGCCGTTCTCGCCTCCGGGGCGAAGGACAGCCCCTTCATTCCGGCTGGCGCCACGATCCGAGGCGCGCCTTCGAGGGTGAGACCGATGAACCCGATCTTCACCCCGCCGACCTCCTTCACCATCGACGGCGGAAACAGCGTGGCCGGGCGATGGTTCGAGCTTTTCCACCCGCTCTTCGCCAGCGCCCGGGAGTCGACGCGGAGAGGATCGAGGACGATGTTGGCCGACAGAAATTCGAACCTCGCTCCGTCGAACGGCGTCCCGCCCTGGCAGCCGTCGACCGGATGACAGCCGCCCTTCTGCAGGCGATAGAGCTCCGACCATCCTTCATCGAGCTCGTGGTTGCCGACCGCCGAAACCTGCAGCCCCGCTGCGCCGAGCGCCTCGATCGTCGGCTCGTCGTGAAACATGCTCGACAGCAGCGGTGCCGCGCCGATGTTGTCGCCGGCAGAAACGACGATCGTGTTCGGATTGGCCGCCTTCAGCGTGGCCAGGTGCGTCGCGAGGTACTCGATGCCGCCCGCTTCCGTTGCTCCCATTCGGCCATTCGAACCCGACGGAGGTTCGAGGTTTCCGTGAAAATCGTTGATCGCGAGCAGCTGAACCTCAACGGTGCCGGCCTCCGGTGCGGGCTGGGCCCTTGCCACCGGAAGCGCCGCGAGGATCGTGAGCCCGAGCGATCCGAAAAACCTCCGAAAAGCAGAGACGATCGTCGGTGACGCCACCCGTCACGCCGACCCGTACAGCGGCGTGCTCAGGTACTTCATCCCGGAATCGACCGCGATGGTCACGACGGTCTTGCCGGCCCCCAATCGCGCCGCGACCCGCAGCGCGACGGTCACATTGCCGCCCGTGGACGTCCCGGCGAAGATGCCTTCCTCGCGCGCGAGCCGCCGGGCGGTCGCCATCGCTTCCGCCGTCGAGACCGTCTGAATCTCGTCGGCCAGGCCCTCGACCCAGAGCGGCGAGACAAAACCGGGCCCGACGCCCTCGATCTTGTGCGAACCGGTCGGCCCGCCCGAGAGCACGGCAGACTCCGCCGGCTCCACGGCGACGACACGCACGGAAGGGTCGTGCGACCGGAGACGCGTCGAAATTCCCCTCAGGGAACCCGCGGTGCCGACGCTCTGCACGAAGGCGCTCACGCTTCCATTCGTCTGCGCCCGAATCTCCTCCGCCATCTGCTCGTAGCTCGGGAGCTGATCCCGGTTGTTCAACTGGTCGGTCCAGTAGCTCCCGGGCGCCGACGCGAGTTTTCTCGCCGCCTCGATCATCTCCTCGATCAGGGCCTTCGTCGTTCCTCCGGTCGGGCTGCGCACGAGCGTGAGGCGGGCGCCGAGCGCCGCCATGTGGTCCCGTTTCTCGCGGCTGAAGGCGTCCGAGGTCACGATCTGAAGCGGAATGCGCTTCGCGGCGCACACGAACGCGAGCGATACTCCCGTGCTCCCGCCCGTGTACTCGACGACGGAGCCGCCCGGCCGAAGCCGCCCGTCGGCCTCCGCGGTCTCCACCATCGCGAGGGCCATCCGGTCCTTCATGCTCCCGGTTGGATTTTCGAATTCCAGCTTCAGGAGGATCTCGGCGCTTCCTTCCGGCACCATGTGCCGCAGCGGAAGGATCCTCGTGCGGCCGATCGTCTCGAGCAGCTTCATCATCGAATCTTCATTTTACGGCGAGCGCGGCCGCGCCTCTAGCTTTGGTGGTGCCGAAGGATCTCGTCGATGTCCTGGACTGAGAACGCGTTGAGCTGAACGATGTTCGCCTGGTCGCGGAACGCCGGAGGAACGATGGCGCGCGCCTCTTCCTTGCTATCGACCTCGACCGTCATCCAGGATTTGTGAACGCCGTCCTTGCAACCCCAGTCGGCGTGGCTCAGATAATGGGATCCGGACTCGAGGAAAACCCTGACGGCCCGCGCACAGGCCACCATGGGCTCTTCGTGGGGGACCTCGATCAGAAATCTCGTCGCCATTTTCGTATCGTAGCACCGCTGGAAACGGCCGCAAGCAATCCCTCGAGGAGTCGCGCGTCGTTGTCTGAGCGACCGGATATGGCCGAGCCGCAGTCGGGAACCGCGGATGGCGAGGCCATCAAGACGCCGCGAGTTTCGCGCGCGCGACGAAAGGGTATTTGCGCGCGGCCGTTTCCCGAGACTGAGCTTTAGCGATCGACCGGCGCGAGCAGCATCACGACGCTAGGCCGGCGGCCACGCCTTCGTCCTTTCACTTTTCGGCGATCGTCGTCAACTGGGTCTGGACGCATTTCCACTGTCCGTTCTGCCGGACAAAGATGTCGGTCGAGCGCTCGCGCGTCGTGAACGCCTGCCCCTGGTAGGCGCCCGTTGTCGTCGCGCGGCCGGTGACGATCGCCGTATCGCCGTTCACCCGCACGCGCGCCTCGTCGAAGTCCATCGCGGAATGCGTCAGCGCGCCGGACTTGAGGACGGCGAGGAACGCGGATTTCGAGATCGCCTTGCCGTCCGGGCCGTAGACGACCCAGTCGTCGCTCACGAGCCTGCCCAGCGCGTCCGCGTCCCCCTTGAGAATCGCCTCCGCAAACCGCTTCTCGAGCGCCATCAGCTCTGCGTTCGCCGTGTCGGAAGGCGTCGCGCTCGGTCCGGCTGCCTTCAGCTCGACGATCACCATCTCCAGGTCGTCGAGCGCCTCGTCGGAATGCGTCACGGGCGGCCGGATCATCGTGTCGCCGGCCTTGAATTCCGATTCGCGCACGGTTCCGTCCGCGAGCGTCACGCGGACCCGACCGCCCCGGATGACGTAGACGACAGTCGCGGGGTGCGAGTGGATCGGCGTCTTGTCGCCCTTCTTCGGCTCGAACTTCAGGACGCGCACCCTGTCGTCCTCCGCGAGCAGCTTCAAGTGCTTCAGCTTGTACTGCATCACGTCCTGCGAAAAAAGGACCGAGGGAACCAGCAGCAGCAGACCCGCGAGAAACCGATTCGTTGCCCTCATCGAAGACCTCCTTCGCCCGATTCCGGCTTTGGCCGATCTCGGGCCGGTGCTAGCATCCCTCATCCCTCACATGGGAGACAGGAGAAAACCGATGCGAAACGCGACCCTGGCACTGACCATTCTCTTCGGCCTCGCGGCCGGCCAAGTTCGGGCCGCGGCCCCCAGAGCCCCGAAACCCGACGTCGGGGCGGGTCACATCGCGTGGTTCGACATCACCACCTCGGACCTCCCGCGGTCGAAAGAATTCTACGGCAAACTCTTCGACTGGCAGTTCAACGGCATGGCCGGCACAGAGTACGCGGTCCAGATCGTCGCGGGCGGCGCCGAGATCGGGACCCTGCGGGTTGCCGAGGGGAAGATCAGCGGATTCAACGGAGTCGTGTACGTCCAGGTGAGCGACATGCAGGCCGCCTGCGCGAAAGCGACCGCCCTGGGCGGAACGGTCATTCCCGGCTTTCCGTTCAATCTGCCGGACGCGGGCGGAGCCGTGGGCCTGGCGCTGGACCCCGTCGGCCACCCGATCGGCCTGTATTCGAGGACCCCGATTCCCGCCCCGCCGCCCCCGGCGAAATGAAGTAGCCCGAAGTTACTTCGGGCTCTCGAACGTCACTTCGGCCCATTCGGCCCGGGCCCGGCGTGCTGCAGGCACACCCAGCAGGTGAGCGCGCCGTTGAAAGTCAGAGGGTCCGGAAATCCCCAGTCCTCTTCGGCGTTCGTGCCCACGAGCTGTAACGGACCCGTGAGGTAGGACGGGGGAACCGTCTCCCGGGGCACGAACGAGAACGCTGCGGGTTGGTTCCTGAGCACCGCGGTGTTCTGGCACCCGACGGGGCTGAACCTGTCCGGGGTGTTGATGTCCGTGGAAGCATTGAAGAACGAGAGGCAGAACGTCGACCGGTTAGTGACGTCGAAGCCGCCACTCAGGATCACGCTCGAGATGAAATCGCCGGGCTTGAGGTTCAAAGGGAAAAGCGGAGTCTGATACTTCGAGTACACATTGGCCGTGAAATCTGCCGCCGTGAACGTTCCGACCTTGAGGAGCCGGCCTCCCTTGCAGGCGTCCTTCAAGTCCGTGACCCAGGTCCCCGAGTTGTCCGGGTTGAGATTGCGCCACGTGCCCCCGGTCGTCTGCTGGCGAATGTCGCCCGTAGTCGGATTGAAACAGGCGCCGTCCATGCCGGGAAGGTAAAAGAAATCCGGCCCGTAGAGGGGGCAGCTGATGACGTCAGGGACGGTTGCGTGGCTGATCGAGGCAACGCCAATGAACCCCGCGATGAGAAAGAGCGACCTGAGCAGTCTGGACATAGGTTTCCCCTTTTTACCGGGGCCTCGCCTCGGCATGTAAAATTGTTGTCCAGATATTAACACGCCCGCTCCGCGAGGACGGAAAGGCTTCGCGATCGCGCTACGTTTCCTCGATCAGCGCGAGCAGTTTCGTCATCGTCGTCAGGTTCCGCGCGGTGCATTCGCGGCCGAGGCTCTTGCTCGCCGCCTTCCACAGCCGGCTCTCGACGATTCCGTCCGCGCACCAGAGGTATGCGACGCGGGACCCGAGGGCCAGTGCCTCCGGCCCCCATCGTTCTTTCGCGAGCGGTCTCAACCGCGCCAGGGCCTTCGGATCCGGAAACGCGAGCACGAGCAGGCGGGCAGGATCGTGCGCGATCGAAGCGAACGGATTTTTCCGGACGGCCGCCGCGACATCGCTCCCCGTCAGCACCGTCACGCGCGTCGACACGCCGAGTCGAGCCGCGATCGCCTTCTCGATCCGCATCGCCGCGTCGCCGGAGGGTCCCTTCGGAACGGTGAACACGACATTCCCGCTGTTCAACAGTGTGCTCACGTCCGTGTAGCCAAGCGCTTCGACGAGCTGGCGCAGATCGGCCATTGGGACGCGCTTCGCGCCTCCGACGTTGACCCCGCGAAGAAGCGCAACGCGCCGGTCCATGACCGCTGCCGGCCCGCTCAGGGCCTCCCTCCCGCCCTCTGCCTCGCGAGTTCGGCTCGAAAGGCCTGCTCGGTCCTGGCGACGAACTTCGCGTACCCGTCGGGGTCGAGGAACGGCGAAGCGGCGCCCTCCTTCATCCTGGCGTGCTTCGCCTCCATGTCGAAGTAGGAAGAGTGGGCGCCGAGAAAGTAGTCGCAGGGAAGCGACCTCAGTACGCGGAACATGCGTTCGTAGTCTTCCGCGATCTTCGGGTAGAGCGAGTTCTGGACGAGGTCGTAGCCCGGATTCACCCACGGGCCGCCGACGATGACGACGTCGCGAGCCTTGCCGCCCTCGTTCACTTTCATCGTCCACGTCGTGCAGCCCTTCGTGTGCCCGGGCGTCAGGTGGGCGACGAGCACCGCGTCCCCGAGCTTCACTTCGTCGCCGTCGTGCAGGACGCGGTCGACTCTCGTGGCCTCATAGCGCTGCGCCGGATCGTTTCCGTACTGGAAATCGGTCGCCCCGCCCGACTCCACGGCCGAAACGTCGGCGTCCATGACCATGTAGCGGGCGCCGGTCATCCGCTTGACCAGCGCGCTTCCGGCGACGTGATCGGAGTGCGCCTGGCTGATCAGCAGGATCTTGATGTCGCTGAATTGGAACCCCAGCTTTTCGATGCTCGCGCGGACGAGAGGCACGTTCTCTTCGTAGGTGGCGTTGATCAGGATATTCCCCTTCGCCGTGACGACGAGATAACTCGAGAGACCCCTCGTTCCCACTGAATAGAGGTTCCCCGCGATCCGGAACGGGGGAAAGGGCTCCTTGTCCGCGCTCCCCTGCGCGGCCGCCACGCGAGCGAGCGCGACAAACGTGAACAGAGAGCTCGCGAATCTCATGCGGTCGCGTTCTGTCCGATTCGCCACATCCACAGCTTGATCTCAATCGTCTTCAGATTCGGCACAATCTCCCTTCCGCAATCGCCGCCATGCATAAAAGCATAAGCGTCCGCATCGCTTCCCGGGCGACATGATATTTGTCTCTGCTCGATGAAGCATCTGGGAATTCTCGCGCACTCGACCGAAGGGGCCGCCCTCTGTTTCCTGGCGTTCTGCCAGGAAGGATTCCGGGAGCTCGGCCCCCACCAACACCCGGACGTCACCCTCGATTGCATCACCATGGCCAGGAGCATGGCCGCCTGGGACGCTGCCGACTACGCGAGCATCCGGAGAACCCTCCGGGAGAGCGTCGATCGGCTGGCCCGCGCGGGCGCGGACTTCTTCGTGTGCCCGGACAACACGGCCCATCTCGCGCTGGAAGAGCCGGGAGACGCCTTCGCGCTTCCGGGGCTGCACATCGCCGAGGTCGTCGCGGACCGCGCCGCCCGCGACGGGCGCAGGCGAGTCGCCGTCCTCGGCACGAAGTACACCATGCAGGGGCCGATCTATCCCCGGGAGCTTGCCGGCCGCGGGATCGCGGCGGAAATTCCGGAAGCGTACGACCGGCTGCTCATCAACAAGATCATTTTCGACGAGCTCGTGGCCGGGGTCTTCTCCGACAGCTCGCGCGCCGAGCTCGTGCGCGTCATCGGCCAGATGAAGGAGACCGGCTGCGACGCGGCCGCGCTCGTCTGCACGGAAATCCCGCTGCTTGTCACGCCCGAAACGTCGCCGCTCCCGACGCTGGATTCGACCCGGCTTCTGGCTCGCGCGGCGTTCGAAGTCTCCGTCGGGAGACGGCCCATGCCCACATGGAGGGGCGGCCCGCGGAACGAGCCCGATCCCGCCTAGCGGCGAGGAACGGGTTCATACGCGGTGCACTCGAGCTCCACTCGAGCTCCCAGGACGAGGCCACTGGCCGCGAGCGCGCTGCGCGCCGGAAAGTGGCGCGGGAAGTACTTTCGATAGACCTCGTTGAAGGCAGGCCACTCGCGCATGTCCGCGAGAAAGACCGTGCACTTCACGACGTCGTCCATCGAGGCGCCGTGGCGCTGGAGGATCGCCTGGATGTTGTCGAGCGCTCGCGCGGCCTCGGGCCCGATGCCGCCCGGCACGAGCTCGAGTTTGCCCGGCACGTTCCCGATCTGACCCGAGAGAATCAGGAAGTCTCCCGCGCGAACCGCCTCCGAGAACGGAAGCGAATGCTCCGCGGCCCCCGGCGACGAGAGGAACTCCGCGGGACGGGGTGGGCGCGACGGAGCCGACGACTGGCACCCGAGCGCGAAAACCACGAAAGGAAGAAGAAGCGCGGCGCGTTTCATTCGAGGCATGCTAATCGACGCTAGGGATCATCACGATGCCGTTCCTTCGCTTCTCAATGTCTCTTGAAGTACTGGATTTCTCTCTCGTGCTTCTCGGCGACGGCTCGCGATTTGAATGTCCCCAGGTTCCGCCGCTTCCCGGTTTTCGGGTTCTTCTTTCGCGAGTACAACCGGAACTGGCCGGACTTGAGCTTTCGGATCATCCTAGAGAGCCGGCATGGGGCTCGCGGGAGCCTCGCTCGCCAGCTCCACGAGCTCTTTTTCCGTGTCCGCCGCGCTCAGGCCGAGCCACGCGCAGGCCGTGCCGAGGGCGTTGAAGACGATGGACTTTCCCCCCTGGCGGGCGTACAGCTCGTCGAACTTCGCCGCTTTCCGGAACGCCTCGTCGGCCACGATCGCGACTCTCAGCGTGTCGATCCCCGGATGCTCGTCCGTAGAGACTCGCGGCCTTCTCGAGCACGCCGGCGTCGATCGAGCCGTCGAGAGAGACAAAGCGCAGGTCGCAGAGTTGCCGGCCTTCCGGAGCGGGCGGCCATCCCGGATCGGAGACGAGACTCCGGACGTGCGCGAGAAACTCCTCCGCCGTGACTGGCCCGCTCCACCGCGTGAGAGCGAGTCGCCGGTCCCTGTCGATTCGGTACGCGATGCTCATGGCTACGAACCAGAATTATACCGACCCGAGTTTAAGATTCGGTCAAGATCGAGCGTTCGAGCACCTGCTCTTCGGTGAGCCCGTACAGCGGCGGAACGGAAATGCCGCGCATCGAAGCCATCATGTAGAGCTGCCCCCGATGATGCGCCTCGTGCTCGGCCATCGCGCGAAGCCACTTCCATGTCGTGATCGGAGTCCCCGCGGGCGTGAGGCACTTGCGCTGAAGATCCTCGTCTGTGAGCGCCCGGAACACCGCGAGCGACTCCTCGTGACAGCGGCCGACGTATTCCCGCACGGCGGAGATCCCGCTCGCGAGAGATGAGGCGTGCCCCGGGTACGTGCTCGGGCGGCCCTGGACATTCTCGGCGTACATGTAGCGCTCGATTCCGGCGAGATGGCGAAACAGATCGCCGAACGTGAAGCGCCCCGGCGCGTGCGTCCACTCGAGATCGGATTCTGGAAGGCGGTCGAGAATGCGCATCGTTCGAGACCGCGCGTTCACCCAGTAGTCGGCGAAGGAAGCGGCGGAGTCGATCACTGCGTCACCGACTTCTCAACGGACTCTTAGCCTTCCAGCAATACCGCAAGCTTGCCCAGGACCTCGGCGCTCGCGCTCTCCGGCAATCGAGCCGCAAGCTGCACCTCTCGCGCGCGCCAATCGAGACTCTTCACCTGATCGGCGAGGACGACACCTTCGACAGGTAATCCGACGGGAAGTGCGACTTCGAATGGATAGCCCTTCGCCTGACTCGTGATGGGGCAAAAAAGGCCGAGGCCGACCTTTCCGTTGTAAGAACGAGGCGAGACGACGACGGCGGGTCGGCGGCCCGCCTGCTCGTGCCCCGCCTGGGGGTTGAGCGTGATCCAGACGACGTCACCGCGTTCCGGAACGTATGGCACGGCGCTACCACGCCTCTCGGCCGGCGGCCGGACCGCTTTCGACCTCGGAATGCAGATTCTTCTTCTTGACGCCGGCGAGCAGCTGGCTGAGTCTCCAGCGCGGTCGAACAGGCGTCAGGCGCACTTCACCCTTCTCCATGGAAATCTCGACTTCGGACGACGCGAGCAGACCGGCTCCCTCCGCGAAGGGTTTCGGAATTCGAACCGCCAGGCTGTTGCCCCATTTCTGCACCCGAGTCTTCACAGATCCTCCGTATCTACAATGAGTCTACAGAGGCTTCTGCGCCAGGTCAAGACGCGGCGTCGATCTCATGATTTCTCGCATCGATTTCGAATGGGGCTGAGCCGTATCCCGCGCTGACGACTTGGGCGAGATAGACGGGCAGGAACCCCGCGATCCCTCCGTGCGACTCGTACTGGTGAACGTGGCGGCACTCGTGGGAGAGAACACGAGTGTCCATGTACCCGGTTTTCAGGAAGATCGCGTAGCCGAGAGTCAGCCCGATCATTCCCGGGCCGAGAAGTCCGATCTGGGCGGCTGCGGCGCTGAGCTCGGGATCCTCCGGCATCGGAAGCGCATCGACGACTCTCATGCGGATTTTCTCGGGCGACAGGACGCCGACCCGACGGGCGACCTCGAGACTACCCGGCGGCAGCGGGTCGCCGATTGCCAGAGCTTCAAGGGCTTCATGCTCCGCCCAGGCTATCGCTTCCGGGACAAATGCCGAGAGGGAGCCTCGCAAATCCATCACTCCGTGCCCGGGTGGGGAAACGGCGTCCACTCTCACCTTCCCCCAAACGGGTGAACCCACGTCACGACGACGGAAATGAACGCGGCCGCCTCGACGACGCTCGCAGCCAGCAGCACGAACCGGGCGGAGCGGCGAGGCACGACCAGGCCCGAGACCAGAAACAGCAACCCGAACATCGGCGCGGCGAAGATCCGGAGCACCGCGTAGCCCGCCCAGCCGTGCCGCGCGACCGCCGGGCCCGCGGCGCGCTCCGTGAAGTAGTCGATACCGGCTGCCAGCGCCGTCGCGGAGATCAGGATCGCCGCGATCGACCAGAGCCTCCAGAACCGCGGATACGGCCTCAGGAAGAACAGCGCCGCTCCCGTCGCGGGGATGGAAGCGATCACGAACACGGCGAGGAAAAGGATGCTGTCGCCGAACGCGAACATCCCCCCGTAGGTGCGCCGATCGGGCCCGCTCGTGGCCGCGACATGCAGAGCGACCGCAGCCATCGCAATGCCAAAGGCCACGCCGTATCCGGCGAGGACGAGGCCAACTTTCGCGAGTGGCTTCAGGGGGGTCCCCCTCACCGGACTTCGCAGCCCTCCCCGGGGGAGGGTGGGCGGGCCAGCGGTGGACTGCGCACCGGTGAGGCCAGGAAGGGCCGGTGAAGCACGAGGACGACGGCCACTCTTCCTGCGAGAAAAAAGAGGAACGCAATCCCGAACTGAGTGCGGAGGCGGACAGTGACGCCGGCGTATTTCTTCAATAGCCACGCCGTGGCCGGACAGGCCGCGATCCCGGAGCACATCGCGAACCAACCGTTTGTGACTGGGAGCGGCCCTTCGTGGATGAGGAGCATGAGGCCGCCCACGCCTGCAAGCAGGAACCACCCCCAGGCCACGATCCGGGCGACCACGAGCCCGACTTTTCGCATATCGCGGATTTTAGCGCGGGGGGGTGAGGACCGACCCTAAAACGGCAAAGTCTCGTCTTCGTCCGCCCCCGGCTCCGGCAGCGCGGGCGGATCCTGGCCGAGCATCTTGCGAATCGCGTTGATCGTGTACGGAGCGCTCCCCTCCGCGCGGTTGTTGACGATCAGGAAGAAGTCCTTCTTCTTCTCTTCCGCGAAGCGGGCGATCTTCGCGGCGTCGGCGCGCATCTCCGGGTGGGCATCCTGGATCCTGTCGTACGGCGTGAACATCTTCACGGCGTCCGCGTACTCGCGGCCGGGTGCGACGAGGACGCGCGAGATCAGAAAATCCGACTCGTCCAACCCCGGGACTTCGAACTGCCGCGAGAGCGGCGGCATGTAGGTCCACCAGTTCAGGACATGCGCCGCCCCGTGGGAGCGGAGCATCGCGAGGTACTCGGCGTCGAGGTATTCGGCCGTCCGGATTTCGACGGCGTAGCGGTGGCCGCGCGGCAGAGCGGAGAGGAATCCGTCGAGGCGGCCGCGAAACTTCGCGCGGCTCTCCGGCGTCGGGCTCCACTCGCGCCGGAACTCGAAGACGAACGGGCCGAGGTGGTCGGAGAACCCTTCTTCCGCCGGGCCGAGCACGAACGTCTTGAACGCTTCGACGTTCAGGAAGTTGGGGTTGTCTTTTCCGCCGCGGTCGCCCTGGCGCTCGATCTTCGGAAAGCGCTCGCACGAGAGCTCTTCCCAGACCTTCGAGACAACCGGGAATCCCGACGGCAGCGACGCGGCATAGCGCTTCCACTCGCGCGCGTTCTGCGGGCGGTAGAACGTGAAGTCCGCCTCGACGGTTTCGAAACGCCCGGAGCGGGCGTACAGCGCGAGGCGCTCCGCGGAAGAAAGCTTTTCCGGTGAGCTCGCGGGATACACGATCCCATGCCAGCCGGGATAGTTCCAGGTCGCGGTGCCGATTTTCGTGTATGCGAACTGCACGATCGAATTTTTACACGGATGTGCTTCGCTCAGCCCGATTCGCGGCCTGAACCCCAGCGCCGGCTCGGCCAGCGGGTCCTGTCGCGGGGCCGGCGAGCGACCCCCTGCATTTCGCTTGTGGGATAATTCAGCACCATAACTCCCGGAAACGGATCGAACGCTCGGAGGCACAACGTGACGGACCTACGCCGGCGGCTCTTCCCCATCCTCCTTCTGCTCTCCCTGACCGCGATGGCGGGGCCCGAGGCCGGCCTCCGCGTCGTGCGATCCGGCCCCGAGGGCGAGCTCGACGGCATCGCGCAGGCGAAGGAAATCCGGATCGTCTTTTCCGAGCCGATGGTCGCGCTCGGCAAGATCCCGACGCCCGTCGCGGCCCCGTTCTTCCAGATCGAGCCGCCCGTTCCCGGCGCGTTCCGCTGGTCCGGCACGACGACGCTGATCTTCACGCCCGCGGCGAAGCTCCCGTTCGCGACGAAGTACTCCGTGACGGTGGCGGCGTCGGCGGCGGCCGTTTCCGGGCATCGCCTGAAGAGCGCGCACGCGTTCTCGTTCACGACGCCGACCGTCCGCCTGCGGCAGACGCGGTGGTGGCGCAAGAGCGGAAAGGTCGATTCGCCGATCCTCGTCGCGCTCCGCTTCAACCAGCCGGTCGCGCCGGAGAAGATCCGCGACGCGATTTCGCTCAAGTATTCGCCGCACGAGTGGCAGGCCCCTTCGGCGCCGAGCGATCCGGATCCGGCATTCAACGCGAAGCTCGACCGCGCTGTGAAGGCGTCCCAGCTGGCGGACGCCGTTCCGTACATCGTCGTCGCGAAATGGAACCCGAAGCTCATCAAGCCGGGCAGCGACCTCATCGTCCTCGAGACCCGCGACGTTCCGCCCACGAACGCGTGGATCTCCGTCGACCTCGACGAAAAGGCCCCCGCCGTCCAGGGCCCCGAGGTCCCCGGAACGCCGCAACAGTTCACGATGAAGATGGAGCCGCCGTTTTTCGTCACCGGGCTGAAGTGTGCCGACGGGTGCGACCCGGACAACTACAACCCGCTCCTTTTCACCGCCTCCGCAACCGAGAAGACCGTTCGCGACGTCCTGCAGTTTTCCGAAATCGCGGCCGGCGCGGCCCGCCGGCTGCAGCCGAAACCCGCGAAAGAGCGGGAAGCCGGAATCGACGAAGTCGACGAGGGCGGCGAGGAAGTCGAGCCCTCGACGCCGCTCCATTCCGACGAGGCTCCGGGCAGCTATGAATCCAGCTTCACTCTCGAAGAGCTCGGCTACGAGGCCGCGCCCGCGCGCAGCTATAAGCTCCGGGTGCCTTCGACGCTCCGCTCCGAAGACGGCGAGCTCCTCGGCTACGACTGGACGGGCCAGCTCGAGAACCTCCACCAGGCGGCTTTTCTGAGTTTTGGCAGCGGGCACGGAGTCTGGGAGGCGTCGGGCGGCAGCGAGCTGCCCTTCTCGGCGCGCAACCTGCAGGACTTGCGCGAATGGGTTTCTCCCCTGACGGTGGACGCCCTGTTTCCGACGATCCAGCACCTCGAGGAGAAGGACTTCGGCGAGCTCCCGCCCGGCGAGGGAAAAGCGCGGAACCTCTCCCCCGTCGCCGACAAGATCCAGGCTTATGGGTTGAACCTCAAGAGCGCGCTCTCGGCCCGCGGCACGGGCGTCGCCTGGGCCGGGCTCTCGTTCGGGCGCCCGATCCCCCGGTCGCTGCTTCCCTCCGGCACCGCGACCTCGCAATCGACGATCGTGCAGGTCACGAATCTCGGCATCACCGTGAAGGACAGCCCGCAGAACACGCTCGTCTTCGTCACGACGCTCGACCACGCGGTCCCGGTCGCGGGAGCTCGCGTCGCCATTCGGAGCCTGGACAACAAGGTCTTCTGGAGCGGCGAGACTGGAAAGGACGGGCTCGTGCTTGCGCCGCACACGGCCCTGCGCGACCCGAAGGACTGGTGGAAGCTCGCGTTCCTCGTCACCGCGGAAAAGGACGGCGACGTCGCTTACGTCGCGAGCAACTGGAACGAGGGGATCTCCTCGTGGGTGTTCGGCATCAACTACGACCTGGAAGAAGCGCTTCCGATCCTTCGCGGCGCCGTCTTCACGGACCGCGGCGTTTACAAGCCGGGAGAGCAGGTCCACTTCAAGGCGATCTTCCGGAGCGACACGGCGGACGGGATGAAGATGCTGCCGCCGGCTTCGAAGATCTCCCTGAAGGTCACCGACAGCCAGGGCAAGGAGATTGACAAGAGGTCGGTCGCGGCCGGCAAGTGGAGCGCTTCGGACGGCGTTTTCACCGTTCCGGAAGACGGGCCCCTCGGCAGCTACCGGGTCGCCGCGAGCTCTGAAGAGACTCATCGGGAGGTGAGCGGGCAGTTCCTCGTCGCGGCATACCGGCGCCCGGATTTCCGCGTCGCCGTGAAGCTCGGCGAAGGGACGCTGATCGCCGGAAAGTCGATCGCCGGAGAAAGGCTCGCCGGCGTCGTCTCGGGCCGATACCTCTTCGGCGCCGTCATGAAAGACCGCGCGGTGCGCTGGACGTATTCCGCCCAGCCCGTGCTCGACGTGCCCGACGCCGTTCGCAACTTCGACCGCGAGAACGAATACGAGTTCCTCGACTGGGAATCGGCCCGCAAGTGGACGCGAACAGAGCCGCTCCAGGAAAAGCGCGGGAAGCTGGGACCGGAGGGAGACCTCGCCCTTTCGCTCGAGACGAAAAAGACCGCGGGCATTCCGCTGCGCTACACGCTGGAGGGAGAAGTCACCGACGTGTCGCGGCAGACGATCGCGGGGCGCGCGTCGTCGCTCGTGAATCCGGCGCCGTGGTACATCGCCGTGAAAAAGCTCCCCTACTTCGTCGATGCGCGCGCGGGCGCCGACACGGCGATCGCGGCCGTCGGCCTCGACGGGAAGACCGCCGCGGGGGTGCCCGTCCGCGTGAAGCTCGAGCAGGTGCAGTGGCACAGCGTGCGCCGCGCCGAAGGAAACGGCTTCTACAGCTGGGACTCGAAAGAGACGCGCGTGCCGGCCGGCAAGTGGACGGTCCCGACGGGGGAGCGCCCCGCTCCCCTGCACGTCCCCGTCCCGGGCGGCGGGTTTTACATCCTCGAGGCGCGCGCCCAGGACGGGGAAGGGCGCTTCACGACGACGACGAGCTCCTTCTACGCGACGGGAGAAGGCTACGCGGCGTGGCAGCGCTACGACGGCGCGCAGATCGACCTCGTCCCCGAGAAGAAGAGCTACCGCCCGGGCGAGACCGCCCGCCTCCTGATCAAGTCGCCGTGGGAAAAGGCGACGCTCCTCCTGACGACCGAGCGCGAGGGCGTCCGCCGCTACCGCGAGCTCGACCTGACGTCCACGCAGCAGACGGTCGAGGTTCCCGTGACGGAGGACGACATCCCGAACGTCTACGTGTCCGTGGTCCTCGTCAAAGGACGAAGCGAATCGTTCTCGGCGACCGACGCGAGCGATCCCGGCAAGCCTTCGTTCCGCGTCGGGTACGCGGCGCTCCAGGTTGAGGACGCGCGCAAGCGCCTTTCGCTGGCCGTGGAAACGGACAAGCCGGAATACCGCCCGTCCGCCCGCGCGACGATCCGGATCCTCGTGAAAGACGCGGACGCGAAGCCGGTGCGGGCGGAAGCGACGCTGTGGGCGGTCGATGCGGGCGTGCTCGACCTGACCGCGTACAAGACCCCCGACATCCTCGGTTCCATCTACGTGAACAAGGCGCTCGGCGTCTCGAACGAGGACTCGCGGCAGCGGATCGTCAGCCGCCGCGTCCTCACGCCGAAAGGCGCCGACTCCGCCGGAGGCGGCGGGCGGTCCGAGGGACCGGGCAGCCCCGTGCGCAAGGACTTCCGGCCGCTCGCCGTCTGGCTCGGGTCGGTGGAAACGGACGCGCAGGGGAAGGCGTCCGCGTCGGTGCAGCTGCCCGATTCCCTCACCGCGTACCGCGTGATGGCGGTCGCGGCCGACGGAGCTTCGCGCTTCGGCAAGGGCGACCTCGAAATCCGCACGAGCAAACCGGTCCTCCTGAAGCCGGCGTTTCCCCGCTTCCTCGCGGTCGGCGATCGGGCGCAGTTCGGCTCGGTCGTCTTCAGCCAGCTGAAAGCCGCGGGAAAGGCTTCGGTCACGATGACGAGCCTCGACCCCGGCGTGCTCGAAATCGAGGAGGCTTCGCCGAAAACCGTCGACATCGGCGCCGGCGGCTCCGCGGAAGTCCGGTTTCGCGTCCGCGCGAAAGCGGTCGGAAGAGCCCGGCTGCGAACTTCGGTCGAGCTGTTGTCGGAGAGCGACGTTTTCGAGGACACGCTCCCGGTCGAGGTCCTCGTCTCTCCGGAAGTCGTCTCCGCCTACGGGCAGGTCGACGACAAGAAGGCGACCGAGAAGATCGAGATTCCGGACCGCCTCGTCGCCGGGTACGGCGGCCTGCGGTTCGAGCTCTCGTCGACCGCCCTGTCCGGCCTCGGGGAGGGAGCGGACTACCTCGTCGAATATCCCTACGGCTGCGCCGAGCAGCGCGCGTCCCGCGGCCTCGCGATCATGCTCGCCGCGGACCTCGGCGGGGCGTTCCACCTGCCGGCCATCTCCCCCGCGGACCTCCGAAAAACCGCGCAGGAAAACCTGAAGGAGCTCGAGTCGTTCCAGTGCGACGACGGCGGGTTCGGCTACTGGAAGGGCTCCTGCCCTTCGTCTCCGTACCTCACAAGCTACGTCACGCACGTCTTCCAGCGCGGCGCGAAGCTCGGCTACGAGATCCCCGGCGACGTGCTCGACCGGGCCTACAAGTATCTCGACGGACAGCTCGGCCAGGCTCCCCCGCAGAACGAAGGGTGGCGCCCGTCGTACGCGGCGTGGCAGGCGTTCGGGGCGAAGGTCCTTGCCGAGGGAGGCCGACGCGAGGACAGCAACATCACGCGCCTGTTCGGCGAAGCCGACCGGATGCCCGTGTTCGGGCTGACGTACCTCCTCGACGCAATGGTTGCCTCCGGGGAAAACGGCGCGCGCCCGGCGGAGCTCGTACGGCGGATCGACAACGCGATCCTCCCGGAGGGGGGAACGGCGCACGTGGAAGAGCTCTCCGACCCTTACCTGCTGTGGTTCTGGAGCTCGAACGTCCGTTCGACGGCGCTTGCACTGGGCTCCCTGGTCCGGCGCAAGCGCGACGACGCGACGATCCCGGCGATGGTCCGATGGCTGCTGAAAGCCCGCGAAAAGGGGCGCTGGGGAAACACGCAGGAAAACGCGCAGGCGATGGAGGCGCTCGTCGACTATTACCGCGCTCTCGAGAAGGAGGTCCCCGATTTCTCCGCGGTCGTCGCGCTGTCGGGACAGACCCTCGCGAAACGGTCTTTCACCGGCCGGAGCGCCGACGCCTCGGAGACGAACGTCCCGATGAAGGACATCCTCGCGCGGGGCAAGCCGGGCGAGCCGCTCGACCTCGAGTTCTCGAAGTCGGGACCGGGCAAGCTCTTCTACTCGGCCTCGCTGCGCTACGCGAGCGACGAGCCGAAGCTCGAGGCGATGGAAAAGGGAATCGCCGTCGAGCGCTCGTACGCGCCGACCGACGAGAAGGGCCGCGACGGCGCGCCGGCATTGTCGTTCAAGGCGGGAGAGCTCGTCCGCGTCACGCTGAAGCTCCGGCTGACAAAGGAACGCCGCTTCGTCGCCGTCACGGACCCGCTTCCGGCAGGATTCGAACCCGTCGAGTCCTGGTTCGCGACGACGGCCGCCGACCTCTCGCGCCAGCAGGTCCGCGAGGAGAGCGGCGGCGAGGACTGGACGTCCTGGTGGCGCCGCGGCGGATTCGACCACGTGGAGCGGCACGACGACCGCGTCCTGCTGTTCGCGACCCGGCTCGCCGAGGGCGAGCACAAGTTCTCGTACGTCGCGCGCGCGACGACGTCGGGCACGTTCGCGACGGCGCCGGCGCGGGCCGAGGAAATGTACGAGCCGGAGGTCTTCGGCCGCACGTCTTCCGCGGTCGTCGCGGTCGAGCCGTGAGGAGAAAGCTCGCCGCGGCGGCGATCGCCGCCGCCGCGGTCCTTGTCTGGATTCGCTGCGGACCTCTTCCGCCGGGGTTCCTCGATCTCCGCGGCCGGATCTCGACGACCGTCACCGATCGGAACGGAGAGGTCCTGTACGAGCGCCTGTCGGCCGCGGGAGACCGCGCGAGCTGGATTCCGGCCGGCCGTCTCCCCGACGCTCTCGCTGCCGCCACGCTCGCCGCCGAGGACCGGCGCTTCTTCTTTCACCCGGGCGTCGATCTTCCCGCGATCGCGCGCGCGTCGTGGCATGACGCGCGGCGCGGACGCCTGGCCGAGGGGGGATCGACGATCACCCAGCAGGTCGTCAAGCAGCTGTTGTCTCAAACCCGGGGAAGGATCGGGGGGCGGTCGATCGGCGGGAAGGCGCGCGAGGCGCTCCTTGCGCTGCGGCTCGAGCACCGCCTGCCGAAAGCCGAGATCCTCGCTCTCTACCTGAACCTCGCGCCGTACGGCCACCAGTACACCGGCGCGGGCGCCGCGAGCCGCGCGTATTTCGGCTGTCCCCCGGAAAATCTCACGGCCGCGCAGGCCGCATTCCTCGCCGGGCTCCCGCAGCGCCCCACCGGTTTCGACCCGTACCGCAGTTTCGACGCCGCGCGGCGCCGCCAGCGATGGGTCCTCGCCCGGATGCGCGCGGCGGGCGAGCTCTCCGAAGACGAGTACCGGCAGGCCCTCGCGGAACGTCTCGCCCTCCGCCGCGAGCCGAAGGCGTTCCTCGCGCCGCACTTCGTCGCTGAGGTGCTCGGGCGCTTCCCGGTCGCGGGCCCGGCGCCCTCGACGATCACGACGACGCTCGACGCCGGCCTCCAGGCGGAAGTCGCGGGGATCCTCTTCGCTCAGCGGGCAGGCCTGCGGTCCCATCAGGCTCGAAACGCGGCCGTCGCGGTGCTCGACAACGCGCGGGGAGAGTGGCTCGCGTGGGAGGGCTCCGGCGACGACTTCGACGACGAGAACGGCGCCCGGATCGACGGCGTGACGGCACCGCGCCAGCCCGGATCCGCGCTGAAGCCGTTCACCTACGCGCTCGCGTTCGACGAGGGGTTCACCCCGGCGAGCATCCTCCCCGACGTGCCGGCGGCGTTTCCGACGGCGCAATCGGGCGTGATCTACGCGCCGCGAAACTACGACGGCCGCTTCCGCGGCCCGCTGCGCGCGCGCGAGGCCCTCGGCAACTCGGAGAACGTTCCGGCGGTCTGGCTCCTGTCGCAGGCGGGCGTCCCGCGGCTCCTCGCGCTGCTGCGAGGGGCCGGGTTCTCGACGCTGGACAGGAACTCTTCCTACTACGGGTACGCGCTGACGATGGGCGACGCCGAAGTCGAGCTGGCGGAGCTCGTCGCGGCGTATTCCGCGTTCGCGCGCGGCGGGATCTTCCGCTCCCCGGCGGCCGTGCTTCGCCTCGCGGACTCGAACGGCCGCGCGATTCCGGTCGAGGCGGCGGCCGAGCGCCGGATCTTCTCACGGCGAGCGGCGTTCTGGATCACGAGCATCCTGTCGGATCCCGAGGCGCGGGCGGCCACGTTCGGCCGGGGCGGCGTTCTCGACTTTCCGTTCCCCGCCGCCGTGAAGACGGGCACGTCGCAGGCCTACCGCGACAACTGGACGATCGGCTACACGAAGAACGTCACCGTCGGCGTGTGGGTGGGAAACTTCGACCGAACTCCTCTTGCCGACTCGTCGGGCGTCACCGGGGCCGGCCCGATCCTGCACGACGTGCTGCTCGCCGCGGAAAAGCGCGCGAGCGGCTGCTCCTCCTGCTCCACCGGCGAGCCCGTCTCTCCCCCGCCGGGCGACCTGTCCGCCGTGGAGATCTGCGCGCTCTCCGGCCTGCGCGCGGGGCGGGCGTGCCCGCGCTCGATCCGCGAATGGCTTCCGGCCGGCCGCCTCCCCGACGCGTGCGACTGGCACCGGGGCGGCTCCGCGGTCGCGTGGCCCGCCGAATTCCGCGCGTGGGCCCTCGACAACGGGCTCGCCTCGCGGCGGGAGCCTTCGCGCGAAGCGTCGAACGCGTCCCGAAGGCCTCTTTCGATCCTCGACCCGCCGGACGGCACGACCTACCTGATCGACCCGACGCTGCGGAGGGAGTTTCAGACCCTCACCTTGCGCGCCGCGGCGCGCGGAGGGGAACGCGACGTCGAGTGGAGCATCGACGGCGACGTGCTGGGATCGATCTCATCGGAGGCGTCGCTCTCCTGGCCGATCCGGGCGGGAGAGCACACGGTCGCGGCGCGCGACGGAGACGGCCACCGCGACACGGCGAAGATCATCGTGCGGTAGACCAGCAGCCGCCGCCACGAGCGGGCGGGTGGCCCGGGACGAGACCCCCTTTCGCCGCTCGCGGCGCGAAGTCGTCGCAAAGGCCTTAGAACGCAGCGAGCGGGAAAGCGGGGCGAGTCCCGTGACAGGACCCGCCCGCTCGGGATCCGGTTACAGAAGCGCGTCGATCTTCGACGCGACGATGAAGTCGTTTTCCGAGAGCCCTCCCGCGTCGTGCGTCCAGAGCGTCAACTCCACCTCGTTGTAGTGGACGCAAAAATCCGGATGATGCGCTTCCCGCTCCGCCAGCTCCGCGACCCGGTTCAGGAAGCTCATCGCCGAGACGAAATCGGCGAACTTGAGATTCTTCCGGATTTTGCTTTCCCGAAGGCTCCAGCCGACGACTTCGTGGAGCAGCTCGCTGATCTTCTGGTCTGAGAGCCGGACAGCCCCGGCTTTCCCCGAAACACATTTCTTGTCACGAAGAGCCATGGACGACCTCCGGGGGCCCTGCCCAAACGACATTAAAGATTGATTGTAGGCCTTGCGTCGCATCCGCGAATTACGGATAGAATAAATAACGGAACTGACTGGTCAGTACTGGAGGCGGTTTGCCCAGAGTCAAAACCGAATCGAAACAGGAAGAGATCCTCGCCGCGGCGTCGAAGATCTTCGCGGCGAGGCAATACCACGAAGTCCTTTGCGACGAGATCGCTCACGAAGCGGGGGTCGGCAAGGGAACGATCTACCGCTATTTCCGGACGAAAGAAGACCTCTACTTCTCCACGATCCTCCACGGCTATGAGGCCGTGAACGAATCCCTCGCCTCCGCCATCTCGGCGGAGACGAGCCCCGAGAAGCGTCTCGAGCGCATCGCGCTGGAGCTCCTGAGGTACTTCTGGGAGCGCCGCTATTTCTACGCGCTCCTCTACCGGAACGAGCAGCGGTTCCTCGCGCAGGAAGGGCGCCTCAAGAAAAACCGGGAGCACCTCGTCCAGCTCGTCGAGCAGACGATCCAGCAGGGGATCGAGACCGGCGCCTTCCGCGTCGTCGACCCGAAAACGGCCGCGGAGCTCTTCCTCGGAATGATCCGCGCGATCAACGTGTTTCGCCGGGAATCCGACCGGCTCGACGACCTCGTCGCGGAATTGATCGGACTCTGGACCCGGGGAATCGAAAAGGAGAGAGCATGAGGGCGGCGATCGCGCTGTGGATGATCTGGGGAGCGGGCGCCGTTTCCGATTCTCCGGCGCGGCCGTGGCAGCCTCCCGCGGAGGCGACCGTCGTGCCGGCCCCGCCCCCCGCGACGCCCATTCCCGAGAAGTGGACGAAGGGAAACACGATTCTCTCTCTCCCGGAAATCCTCGACCTCGCGCTCCGGAACAATCCGTCCACGCGCGCGGCCTGGTTCCAGGCGCGGGCCGCCGCCGCCGATCTCGGGAGCAAGCGCTCCCAGTACTTCCCCGAGATCGATCTCGGCGGAAACCTGACGCGGCAAAAGGCCACGACGAGCTTCCCGCCGAGGGTGACGTACTTCCTCACCACGTACGGGCCCACGGCGACGCTCTCGATGCTGCTGCTCGATTTCGGCGGCCGGAGCGGCAACGTCGAGGAAGCCCGGCAGGCGCTGTACTCGGCGAACTGGGCGCACGACGCCGCGATTCAGAACGTCGTGCTCCTCGTCGAGCAGGCGTATTACCGGTATCTCGACGCGAAAGGCCTCCGCGACGCCGCGGAGGCGAGCCTGAAAGAGGCGCAGACGAGCTACGACGCGGCGCGCGGGCGGCACGATGCCGGCGTCTCGACGATCGCCGACGTCCTCCAGGCCAAGACCGCGCTCTCGCAGGCGCAGCTCTCGCTCGAGACGATCGCGGGCCAGATCCAGACGATCCGCGGAGCGCTCGCCACGGCGCTCGGATTTCCCGCCAGCGTCGCGAATCTTCCGATCGACATCGGGGAGCTGCCCGAGCAGTTCGACGTCGGTTCCGCCAATCGCGCGGTCGACGACCTCATCGAGGCCGCGCAGAAGGAGCGCCCCGACCTCGCCGCGGCGCGGGCCGACGCCGCGAAAGCCGAGGCTCACGTTCGGACCGTGAGATCGAGAGGCCTGCCGGCCCTGCAGGCCTCGGGCACGGCGAACCGAACCTACTACGCCGGCGCCGCCTCGGGGCCGTTCTCGACGAACTACACGGGCGCCCTCCTGCTCTCGGTCCCGTTGTTCACGGGCTTTCGAACGAGCTACGACACGCGGGAAGCAAAGGAGCAGGCCGAAGCCGCGCGCGCGCAGCTGGAGACTCTCCGCCAGCAGGTGATCCTCCAGGTCTGGACGAGCTATTTCGAGCTGAAGACGGCCGGACAGAAGGTCCTGACCTCCCGCGATCTCCTCGACAGCGCGAGGCAGTCGCAGGAAGTCGCGCTCGGCCGCTACAAGAACGGCGTCGGCAGCATTCTCGACCTGCTGACGGCGCAAAGCGCGCTCGCCTCGGCCAGGGCTCAGGACGTGCAGGCGCGCTCCGACTGGTTCCTTTCGATCGCCCAGCTCGCCCACGACACGGGGGTCCTCGGTTCCCCGGCCGCCGCGGCTTCCGCCGCGCCGGAAACAAAGGAGTCCAAATGAGAATCTCCCTTCTGATCGCGATCCTCGCCGTTTCGGCGGCGTGCTCCCGCCCGGAGCCCAAGCGCGCAACGGAATCCGTTCCGGTCACGGCCGCCACGGTCGAAAAGCGTTCGGTCCCCGTCGAGGTCGCCGCGATCGGCCACGTCGAGCCGCTGTCCACCGTTTCGATTCGGGCCCAGGTCGGGGGCACGATCACCCGGGTCTGGTTTCGCGAGGGCCTGGACGTCCAGAAGGGCGACATGCTCCTGACGATCGACCCGCGCCCTTACGAGGCCGCGCTTCGCCAGGCGCAGGCGGCCCTCGCACGCGACCAGGCGCAGGCGAAGAACGCCGTCTCCGAGTCGAAGAGGTACGCGGACCTCGCGCAGAAGGACTACGTCACGCGCGAGCAGTCCGACCAGATGCAGGCCAACTCCGCCGCGCTCGACGCGACGGTGAAGGCCGACGAAGCCGCCGTCGAGAACGCGCGGCTGCAGGTCGCGTACTGCTCGATCACGGCCCCGATCGCCGGGCGGACGGGCAGCCTGCTCGTGAAAGAAGGCAACGTCGTCAAGCCGAACGACGTCCCGCTTCTCGTGATCAACCAGATCCAGCCGATCCTCGCGACGTTCTCGATTCCGGAAGCCCAGTTGACCGAGATCAAGAAGCACTCGACCGGCTCCGCGCTCACGGTCACGGCGACCGCGCCGGGAGGCGACGCTCACCGCGGCGAGCTCACGTTCGTCGACAACGCGGTCGACATGACGACCGGGACGATCACGCTGAAAGCCACGTTTCCCAACGAGCGCCGCGGCCTGTGGCCCGGGCAGTTCGTGAATCTCGTGCTCGTGATGAGCACACAGGCCAACGCCGTCGTCGTGCCTTCGCCAGCCGTTCAGACGGGCCAGTCCGGGTCCTACGTGTACGTGATCAAGGCGGACTCCACCGTCGAATCGCGCCCGGTGGCCGTGGAGCGAACGCAGGGAACCCTCTCGATCGTCGCGAAGGGTCTCGCCCCCGGCGAGCAGGTCGTCACGGACGGCCAGCTGCGCCTGACACCCGGGGTGCGGGTCGAGGTCAAGAGATCCGGGGAGGCCGCCTCATGAACATCGCCGAAATCTTCATCAAACGTCCCGTCATGACGACGCTCGTCATGCTGGCGATCCTGCTCTTCGGGCTGATGGGCTACCGGCTCCTGCCCGTCTCCGACCTCCCGAACGTCGATTTCCCGACGATCCAGGTGGCCGCGACCCTGCCGGGCGCCTCGCCGGAGACGATGGCATCGGCCGTCGCCACGCCGCTCGAGAAGCAGTTCACGACGATTGCCGGCCTCGACAACATGAACTCGACGAGCTCGCAGGGATCGACCCAGATCACGCTCCAGTTCAACTTGAGCCGCAATCTCGACAACGCCGCCCAGGACGTGCAGTCGATGATCGCGGCGGCCGCCCGGCAGCTCCCTCCGGAAATGCCGGCGCCGCCCTCGTATCAGAAGGTGAATCCCGCCGACTCGCCGATCATGTACCTCGCGCTCACCTCGTCGACGCTTCCCCTTTCGACTCTCGACGAATACGGCGAAACGTTCATGGCGCAGCGGATCTCGACGATTCCCGGAGTCGCGCAGGTGCAGGTCTACGGTCCCCAGAAGTACGCCGTCCGAATCCAGCTGGACCCGCGCGCTCTCGCAACCCGCGGGATCGGGATCGACGAAGTCTCGAGCGCCGTCAGCAACGCCAACGTGAATCTGCCGACGGGAATCATGTACGGCCCCTCGAAGGCGTTCACGCTCCAGGCCACCGGGCAGCTGAACGAAGCGGGCGCCTACCGGTCCATTCTCGTCTCCTACAAGAACGGCGCGCCGGTGCGCCTCGACTCAGGTCGGCCGCGTCTTCGACAGCGTCGAGAACGACAAGACGGCCGCCTGGTTCAACGGCGACCGGTCGATCTCGCTCGCGATCCAGCGGCAGCCGGGAACCAACACCGTCCAGGTCGCGGACGCGGTGCGGAGGCTCCTGCCGACCTTCCAGAAGCAGCTCCCGCCGGCAGCCCAGCTCCACGTCCTCTTCGACCGGTCGGTTTCGATCAAAGAGTCCGTCCACGACGTGAAGTTCACGCTCATCCTCACGCTGTGTCTCGTCGTCATGGTGATCTTCGTGTTCCTGCGAAACGTCTCGGCGACCGTCATCCCGAGTCTCGCGCTGCCACTCTCGATCGCCGGGACGTTCGCGCTCATGTACGTCCTCGGGTACAGCATGGACAACCTGTCGCTCATGGCGCTGACGCTTTCCGTCGGCTTCGTCGTCGACGACGCGATCGTGATGCTCGAAAACATCGTCCGCCACATGGAGATGGGCGAGCCCGTCATGACCGCCGCCCTGAACGGCTCCAAGGAGATCGGGTTCACGATCCTTTCGATGACGCTCTCGCTCGCCGCGGTCTTCATCCCCGTCCTCTTCATGGGCGGAATCGTCGGACGGCTCTTCCACGAGTTCGCGGTGACGATCGGCGTCGCGATCCTTCTCTCGGGATTCATCTCCCTCTCGCTCACGCCGATGCTCTGCAGCCGCTTCCTGAAACCGCACGAGAAGGAACAGAAGCACGGACGCGTCTACCAGGCCACCGAGAAGGGATTCGACGAGACGCTGGCACTCTACGAGAGGACCCTCAAGTTCGTCCTGCGCCATGGAACCGCCACGCTCCTGGTGTCGCTCGCGATCCTCGTCGCGACGGTGTACCTGTTCATCGCGATCCCGAAAGGCTTCCTTCCGAGCGAGGACATCGGCCAGGTGTTCGGGTTCACCGAGGCCGCGCAGGGGATCTCGTTTTCGGAGATGAAAGAACACCAGAAGGCCGTCGCGGCGGTGGCCGGCGCGGACCCCGACATCGAGAATCTCCTTTCGAGCTGCGGTCCCCGGGGGAGCATCAGCAACGGAAACCAGGGCATCATCTTCGGCAAGCTCCGGGACCGCTCGGTGCGCAGACGCTCCGTCGACGACATCATCCAGAGTCTTCGGCCGAAGCTCGCGAAGATCACGGGCATTCGCGTGTTTCTGCAGAACCCTCCCCCGATCCGGATCGGCGGCAGCCTGACCAAGAGCCAGTACCAGTATGCGCTTCAGGATCCGGACACGGCCGAGCTCTACCGGTTCGCTCCCATCCTCGAAGAAAAGATGCGCGGCGTCCCGGGGCTCCTCGACGTGACGAGCGACATGCAATTGAAGAATCCCCAGCTCCACGTCGATATCGACCGCGACAAGGCCGGCGCCCTCGGGATCACGCCGCAGAAGATCGAGGACGCGCTTTACACCGCGTACGGCTCGCGCCAGATCTCGACGATCTACGCGCCGAACAACGAGTACCAGGTGATCATGGAGCTGGCGCCGGAGTACCAGCGCAATCCGAGCGACATCTCGATGCTCTACATCCATTCGGCGACGGGCGACCTGGTTCCGCTCTCGACGCTCGTGCATCTGTCCGAAAACGTCGGTCCGCTGCAGGTCAACCACACGGGCCAGCTCCCCTCGGTCACCATTTCGTTCAATCTGAAGCCGGGGGCCGCCATCGGCGAGGCGGTCGCGGCCGTCGACAAGCTCGCGCGCCAGGCGCTCCCCGCGACGATCAGCACGAGCTTTCAGGGCACCGCCCAGGCCTTCCAGTCGTCCTTCCAGGGCCTCGGAATGCTGCTGCTCATGGCGATCCTCGTGATCTACATGGTTCTGGGCATCCTCTACGAGAGTTTCATCCATCCCCTCACGATTCTCTCGGCGCTCCCTTTTGCCGGGTTCGGGGCGCTCGTCACGCTGATGCTCTTCCACACCGAGCTCTCGATCTACGCGTTCGTCGGAATCATCATGCTCGTCGGCATCGTGAAGAAGAACGGCATCATGATGATCGACTTCGCCGTCGAGGCGCAGCGCAACGAGGGGAAGGCCCCGGCCGACGCGATCTACGAAGCGTGCGTCGTGCGGTTCCGCCCGATCATGATGACGACGATGGCCGCCCTCATGGGAACGCTGCCGATCGCCATGGGAATCGGGGCGGGGGCGGAGTCTCGCCGGCCGCTCGGTCTCGCGGTCGTGGGCGGTCTCCTCTTCTCGCAGCTCCTGACGCTCTATGTCACGCCCGTCTTCTACATCTCGATGGAGAAGCTGCGGGAGTGGTCGGCGCGCTCCACCCCCGCCGGCGAAAGGGCGCCGCGCCTCGCGCCCGAGGGGCCGGCGGACTCCGAGAAAAGGGGCGCGGGCGGGGGCATTCTGAAGCTGAGAGAGTGACGACTCCGGCGCCATTCGAGCTATGATGGCGGATGGAGGATCCTGCTTGAGCGAGGAAAAATCCATGGACAAGGTCCAGGCCGTGCAGCAGATGTTTCGCGACCTGCTGGAACGCAGCCGTTCTCTGCGCGAGGACCTCCTCAAGGAGAACGACCGCCTCCGCCACCGGGTGCAGGACCTCGAGACCGACCTGGCGACCGCGGAGACCTTCCTTTCCACCGAATTCCAGGAAACGAGCCAGGAAAAAGAGCGCCTTCGGCGCCAGACCAACGAGCTCGAGCTCGAGAACCGCGACTTCGCGCAGCGCAACGTGGAGCTGGAAGACCGCACTTCGAGCCTCGCGAACCTCTACGCCGCGACCTTTCAACTCCACTCGACGCTCGACCCCGCGACGGTCATCCAGTGCGTCGTGGAGATCGCCCTGAACCTCATCGGAGCGGCCGACTTCGTTCTCTACCTCACCGACGATTCACAGGGAGACTACGTGCTCGCCGCGCGGGAGGGGGACTCCGCGCCCGGCACGAACCGGCTTCCCTCGCTGGCGAAGCTCGTGGAGCAGGGAGCGATCGAGCAGAAGCGCGCCTTCTTCCAGGACGAGCTGCCCGAGGGCGCCGGCGCCGACGAGCCGCTCTGCTGCGTGCCGCTGATCTTCCGCGACCGGCTCGTCGGCGCGATGACCGTCTACGGCCTGCTGTCCCACAAGCAAACCTTCTCGTCCCTCGACCGGGAGCTCTTCGACCTGCTCGGCGGGCAGGCCGCGCTCGCGATCGTCTCGTCGCAGGCCTACATCTCCGTGGACCGGAAGCTCAAGACGGTGCAGAAGTTCATGGAGCTCCTCAAAAACTGACCATGCCTTCCCCTCGGACAAACGCACCGGACGAAGCCCGCATCCTCCGGGGGCTCATCGAGGATCTTCCGCTCTCCGACATCTTGCAGTTCCTCCAGGTCGGAGCGAAGAGCGGAGCGCTCTTCCTGAACCGCCCGACCGGGGACACGGCCGTCGTCACGTTTCGAAGCGGGAACATCGTGCAGGCGGTTCGGACCGACGCCTACCAGACGCTCGGGGACCGGCTGATCGACAAGAGCCTGATCACTGTCGAGCAGCTCCACGATTCGCTCGCGTACCTCGCCCACTTTCCGGGCATGCGGATCGGGGACGCGCTCGTCGAGCGCGGAGTCATCACCCGGCAGACCGTCGAGCTCGAAGTGCGGCAACAGATCACCGAGACGATCGAGAGCCTCATGACCTGGTCGAACGCAGAATTCGAGTTCCGGATCGGAATGGTGTCGATCGGCCGCGGAATGCCGAATTTCGCGCTGGACCTGGTGCTTGCCGACGGCGTCGAGCCGCGCCACCTCCTGCTCGAGGCGAGCCTGATGAAGGACAAGCACGAGCGGGAATCGACGGAAACGCCCGCCGAGGAGGACGACGACGCGAAGACCATTCAATGGTTCGACGACGGGTCCCGGCCGCCGGATTTCGACATGGAAGACCCGGAACAGCTGCGCATCGCGCACGCGTACCTGTCGGTCAGCGAAGAGCTCTTCTCGGCGAGCGAACGCGGCGAGATGGCCCTTCTCCTCCTGCGCTACGCGAGCGAGCTCTACGGCGAGGGAGGGCTGCTCCTGCGCGATTCGCAGGGCTTCCGCGTGCTCGGCCAGTTCGGCTCCGCGTTCGCCTGGGGCGACGAGGCGGCCCCGATCCAGAAAACGTCGTTTCCGATAGAACAGAATCCCCTGCTCAAGATGATCGCGAGCGATGGACGGCCGTACGCCGGCTACGTCTCCCTCACCCCGGAGGGCGGGCTCGCAATGGCCCAGCCGAGGACTCCGGGGGCCGTCTCGACGCTCGCCGTTCCGCTGCTCGTGCTCGGCCGAGTCTCGCTCGTTCTTTTCTGCCGGTCGCCGCTCGCCTCCCTGACCGACGCAAGGGCCCTGATCGCGCTCGCGCGCCAGATCTCGATCGGGCTCGAAAACCTCGCGCTTCGCGAGGTGGCCCGGCGGAAGCCTCCGGAGCGCTCCGGCTTGACCATCGCGCCGGGATTCTCTATCGTCCCAAAGAGATGACTTCGCAAAACCCGTCCATCCTCATCGTCGAAGACTCTTCGACCGTCCGGCAGATGCTGATGCTGAACCTGAAGCAGCTTACCGGCTGCAAGATCACGGAAGCGTCCAACGGCGCCGAAGCGCTCGCGAAGCTTTCCGTTCAGCCCGTGGACCTCATCCTGACCGACATCAACATGCCCATCATGGACGGGTTGAAGCTCGTCGGATTCGTCCGTCAGAACGAGAACCTGAAGAACATCCCGATCATCATCATCACGACGAAGGGCGCGGACGAGGACCGCGAGCGCGGCCTCGCGCTCGGCGCGAACGCCTACATCCCGAAGCCGATCCAGGCGAGCGCGCTCATGCAGACCGTGCGCAAGCTCCTCGCCGAGCCCAGCGCGAAACCCGCGTAAACCGAACCCCTCACCCGGCTCGCCTCGCAGATACCTCGGCTCGCCGACCTCTCCCTCAAGGGGAGAGGTGGATCGAGCCCGCTTCACCCTCTCCCCCTGCGGGAGAGGGAAGGGTGAGGGGTGACTTCGGTCTACCCCGTCGCCCGCTCCCGCTCCGCCGCCTCTCCTGCCGCCGGCCGGGCCGAGGCGGCGTGCTCCTTGAGGTAAGCGGCGGGATCCATCATGCGCTGCGTCCGGGCGAGCACGCGAACGAGGTAGGGGATCTGCCGCGGCCGCACCTGCCGGATCCAGTCCCACAGGCTCTTCTCGCCGCTCGTGTTCAGGATCGACCGCCTCCACGTCTCCGCGTAGAGCTCGAAGAAGCGGCGGGCGCCGAGCTTCGGCTCCCACAGGACGTGGCTCATGTCGTACTTGAACCAGGGTTGCCCCTCGATCGCGGGAGCCAGCTTTCGGTGGAGCTCCGTTCCCGGCAGCGGGGTCAGCACCGTGTAGCCGGCGCGCTGGAATCCGTGGCGCGCGACGAAGTCCCACAGCTCGCGGAAGTCCGCTTCCTCCCAGTCCGGGTCGACGAGGAAATTGCCCGTCACGCCGTATTTCAGGGAGCGGGCGACGCGGGCCGCCTCGACGCTCTGGTTCGCGCTCGCGTCCTTGACGACGCTCTGCAGCCCCGCGTCGGACGCCGACTCCAGCCCGAAGAAGATGTCGAAGTCCTTCGCGAGCGGCCGCCACTCCGCCAGGAGGTCCGCGTTGCGCGCGACGAGGTCCGTCCGGCTCTGGACGAGCATCCACCGCTTGCGGATTCCCCTCTTGCGCAGCGCTCGCGCGAGCTCGAGGCTCCTCGCGGGGTGGTTCCAGAACAGGTCGTCGACGACGAAGACGTTCTCGCCGACCGAGGCGAAATCTTCCACGACCGCGGCGACGCTTCTCTCCCGGAACGACCGGTCGTAGAGCTGCCAGACGGAACAGAAAGAACAGCGGTACGGGCAGCCGCGCGCCGTCTCCACGAGCCAGACCGGCTTGAAGAGAAGGCAGTGGTACCGGTTGCGGTAGCGGCCGACGAGATCGCGCGCCGGAAGAGCGACCTCGTCCAGCTCCGTGCGGTTCGACAGCGGCGGCGTGGAGATCCATCCGTCCCGTGTCCGAAGGCGCAGGCCCGGAACCTCCGAGAGCGGCCGGCGGCGGTCGAGCGCGCGCACGAGAGCCGGGAAGATCTCCTCCCCGTCGTCGGTGCAGATCGCGTCGAGAGCGTCGTTCTCGAGCGGTTCCGGATAGGCGGACGCCGCATGCCCCCCGGCGACGATGAAGGCGTCCGGAACGACGCGCCTCACCTCGCGCGCGACGCCGAGAACCTGGTCGTACTCGAGCGCGTGCATGCCGGAGATCCCGACGACGTTCGGCCGGACGCGCCGGGCCCACGAAGCCGCGCCGGCCCCGAACCTCTCGTCGACGATGACCGACTCGTATCCGGCGCGGCGAAGGCCCGCTCCCACGTATTCCAGGCCGAGCGGCTCGACGCGAAAAAACGGCCCGAGGCCGAAGCGCTCGTTGCCGGGGTCGGGTCGAATGAACAGGGTCTTCATGGATTGGTCCAAAGAGTTTTTTCCGGCGCCGATCCTACGCGGATTCTTCCCCGCCGGCAACACGGGAAACGCGCCGGAGCCGGCGCCTTGACTCCCCCGCCCGGCTCCGCTATCTTCTTGCTTCTTCTGGCCTGGGCGGGAATAGCTCAGTGGTAGAGCGCCACCTTGCCAAGGTGGATGTCGCGGGTTCGACTCCCGTTTCCCGCTCCAAACTTTCGCCGACTCACACGATCTTGCACGGGATGAGCGCGTCTTCGTCGAAGGAGTAGACGGCGCAGAGCCGGTGATACCCGTCCGCGATGACGACCTTGCCGAGCTCCGTCGCGCGCACGAGCAGGAGCGGCGAAAGCTTCTGACGCTTTCGAATCTTCGCGCGGTCCTTCTCCACGTGCGAATTGCTGACTCCCAGCAGCGACAGGCCCGAGGCCCGGAAGATGTCCTTCGCCTTGAACTCGACGACCTTCGACTTCTTCAAGCGCCGCACGAGGGACGCCGCGGACGCCTTGTCGTAGAGGAGGGTCAGGTAAGACTCGGCGGCCGGATAGTCATGATCTTCCGGCTCCTCGAGCCACCCGATCTTTGCCTTCGGCGCCATCCGCAGAATTCTATCCTCGACTAGAGCTCCGACTTGAAGGGCCTCAGAGCCCATTCCGTCATCCGCTTCGCGAGCGTGCGGTTCTTCCACATCGCGAGCGTGTACGGGCGGCACCGGGACAGGTCCCGCTGGAAAGACTGTTTCATCCGCCCGGCGAAATCCGTGTCGTACACGAACAGGTTCAGCTCCTCGTTCAGATGAAACGACCGGTCGTCGAAGTTCGCGGACCCCACGGTGGAGAAGATCCCGTCCACGACCATCGTCTTCAGGTGGTACATCGTCGGCTGGTACTCGAAGATCTTCACGCCTCCCGCCAGGAGCGGGCCGAGGAAGGAGCGCCCCGCGGCTTTCGTCGCCGGCACGTCGTTCTGTTCGTCGGAAGGCACGATGACCCGGACGTCCACGCCCCGCTTGACGGCCGCGACGAACAGCGTAACGGTCGAGTCGTCCGGCAGAAAGTAGGAATTCGCGATCCAGACCTCCTTCGAAGCCGCCGCGAGCGAGATCGCGTACACGCGCGCCGGCTCCCGACATCGCCGCGAGCGGCGACGACGGCACGACGGCGGCCGAAATCGACCCCGCCGCCGGAAGCGCGGGAAAAAAGTCTTCGCCGACGAGAGCCTCTCCCGTCGTTTCCGACCAGTTCTCCTGGAACGCCCGCTGAAGGCCCCGAACGGCGGGACCGTCCACTCGCACCTGCGTGTCGCGCCAGTGTTCGGGCGAGTCGGCGCTCCCGAGCCACGGGTCGGCGAACCCCGCCCCTCCCGTGAACCCGACCGCGCCGTCCACCACGAGGACGCGGCGGTGGCTGCGATGGTTGACGACCCAGATCACCCAGGGTTTCGTCGAATGGAAGAACTCCACGCGGCACCCGGCTCGTCGCAGGATTTCGACGTCGGTCGCCTTCAGCCGCCTGCCGGGAGATCCGACCGCGTCGAGCAGAACCCGCACCGCGACGCCGTGCGCGGCCCGTTCGGCGAGCGCGTCGCGGAAACGCGCGCCCACTTCGCCCGACCAGAAGATATAGGCCTCGAAGTTGACCGTCCGGCGGGCCGAAGCGATCGCGGCGAGCATCGCGGGAAAGATCGCGTCGCCGTTCTCGAGAATCTCGATCCGGTTGCCGGACGTCATCGTCGGGCCGGGCAGGGCGGACGGCAGAAACGTCGGCGAGGTGACCTTGAAATCGTGCGGCAGGTCGTAGACGGTCTCTTTCGGGGCGCTCGATTTCGCGATGCTGACGGCCAGCGCGTAGCCGGCGGCCACGAGGACGAGAAAGATCACGAAGTGGTGCCGGGGCCTGCGGTTTCTCACGGAGTCCTCCCCTCCAGCATCCCCATCGCTTCGAGGACGCGCGGTTGGTCCGGGCCGGAGCGCGAGCGAACGGCGGAAGAGCTCGAGGGCGCGATCCTTCCGGCCCATGCACGTGTGGAGCAGAGCCAGCAGGTTCAGAGTCTCCGGCTGCGTCGTCGCCGGCTCGAATCGGCCGATCGCGTCGAGCGCGCCGCCGCAATCCTTCCCCCGAAACCGGAATTCCGCGAGCGCGCGGGCGAGATCCTCGCGGCCGGGAAACGACGCGGCCGCGCGCTCCAGCAGGGCCTTTTCCGGACCCGGCTTGCCGGCGGCACGGTACTCGGCGGCCCAGCCGAGGACGGTGCCCGCGGGGTCCGCGTGTCCCGCCGAAAGCGCGCGGAAAAGCCAGTCTCGCGCGCGGTCGTCCTGCCCCTTCCTCCTGTACAGCACGGCGAGGTTGAAAATCGGCGACGGATAGTCGGGACGCATCGCGAGGGCGCGTTGAAAGTCCCTCTCGGCCCCGGCGAGGTCGCCGGAGACTTCCCGCTCGTAGAGGCCGAGGTTGTTGTACGCGCTCTCGGTCCGGCCCGGCCTCCCCCCGGAAGAGGGAAGGGGCCGCCGAACGCGTGTCGCCCCCGGACAGGTACCCGAGCGATCGGAGCTTTTCCGCGTACTCGGCGGCGCTCGCGGCCGGGATCGGCGCCGCCGCGGCGCGGCGCACGGCGGGATCCGCCGAAGTCGCCGCGCGGGGAGGCGCTTTCAGATCGCGAAAGACGGGAATCGCCTTTCCCGTCATTCTCGCGGCGGGCGGAACGTCGAGCAGAGCGAGCACGGTCGGAGCGAGGTCGAACACGCTCGGGTGAGCGACGGCGCGGCCCGGGATGACCCGCGCCCCCCACGCCGCGAAGACGCCGTCGATCCGGTGCCAGAAGGCCGCCGTCGAAGACTCGAGCGAGGAGCGCTCGCACGTCCGGTCGCTCCCCCATTTGAAGCCGTGGTCGGAATTCACGATCAGGGTCGCGCCGTCCTCGCGGGCGCGGCGCATCCACTGGCCGAGAATGCGGTCGACCGCGCCGAAGTAGGTCTCGGCCGCCCGGCGGTCCCGGCGGAACCCGTCGTCGGACGCGCACGGAAGGCGCGGCGGCGTCTCCGCGGCGAAGACGTGGCCGATCTCGTCGGTCCCCTCGAAATACACCGCGAGCAGGTCCGGGTGTTCGCGGTCGTACAGATCCCGGGCGATCCGCTGCGTGATGCGGGTCGCTCCCACGATCCGCGCGAGCGCGACGACCGGGTCTTCCCTGCCGCGGCCGCTCGAAAGCGCGCGGGAGATTTCGTCCGGAGGCGCGTCGAGGTAGGGCCGGAGATCCTCTCGCGTTCACGGCGCCGTCCCGCGCGCGAATCGAGCCGACCATCGCGTCGAGCGCGGGAGGGTACGCGACGCCGGCCGAGACCGGGGACTCGTGGAGAATCGGGCTCGCGCGGTCCGAGACGAAGAAGCCGTCGACGACCTCCGCGGGGTACGTCGCCCACCAGCCCACGACCCCGACCTTCGCGCCCGCCGCCGACGCGAAGTTCCAGACCGCCGGAACCGAGCGCGAAAGGCCCGAGATCGGAACTCTCGAACCGGTCGCGGGGTCGATTTCCTGGAAATCGAGGACGCCGTGGACGTCGGGCCCGGCCCCCGTCGCGATCGTGGTCCAGACGGCCGGCGAGATCATCGGCACGAAGCTCGCGAGTTTCGCGCTCGCGCCCTCCGCGACGAGCTTCGTCCAGTTCGGGACCTTCCCCTCCGCCGAAAGCCGGTCCATGAAATCGGGGTCGAGCCCGTCGAGCCCGATCCAGATCACCGGCGTTCGGCCGCCGGCCGGCCGGGAGGAGCGCGCCGCAGTGTCGGCGTCCTCGACGGCGGCGGGGCGTTCAGGCTGCGAGCCGCTCCCTCTCGAGTCGTTTCGACACGACAGGAAGCCGAGAGCCGCGCACACCCACAGAGAGAATCGAAGCGCTTTCGCCATGGAGAAGCGTCGATTCTACGCGGTCCTCTCGCTCTCAGTGCGGAATGACGGCTTCGCCCTTTCCCGGGCTGTCCGGCTCGAACAGGAGCCGGCCCGACTGGAACGAGGCGCCTCGAAGCGTGAGCGCGAGAGCCTCGCCCAGGTCGCGCACGGGGTGCGCCTGGATCGAGCTTCGAACTTCGTCCGGCAGGTCGGAGAGATCCGGCTCGTTCTCCTTCGGAAGCACGATCGTCGAAATCCCGGCCCGCACGGCTCCGAGGATCTTCTCCTTCAGCCCGCCGATCGGCAGGACGCGCCCCGAGAGCGTGATCTCGCCCGTCATCGCGATGTCGTTGCGCACGGGCCGGTGCGAGAGCGCCGAGACGACCGCCGTCGCCATCGTGATGCCGGCCGAGGGACCGTCCTTCGGGATCGCCCCCGCGGGGACGTGGATGTGGAGGTCGCGGTCGAACGCTTCCTCCTCGATGCCGAGCAGGGCCGCGTGCGAGCGGGCGTACGTCCACGCCGCCCGGGCGGATTCCTTCATCACGTCGCCGAGCTGCCCGGTCAGGACGAGCTCGCCCTTGCCGCGCATCGGGGACGCCTCGACGAACATGATGTCGCCGCCGGCGGGCGTGTAGTACATGCCCGTCGCGACTCCGATCTGGTCCGTCCCCGCCATCCGCTCCGGATGAATCTTCGCCCGCCCGAGCAGCTCCGGAACGTCCTTGTGCTGCACGACCGCCGACGAAATCTCCCCGCGCCGCGATCTTGCGCGCGAGCTTGCGGGCGAGCTTCCCGAGCGTTCGCTCGAGCTGCCTCACGCCCGACTCCCGCGTGTAGCCGGTGATCATCTCCGCCAGCGCGTCGTCGGAAATCTCGAGCTGCCCGGCCTTCAGGCCGTTCTCCTCGCGCTGCCGCGGAAGCAGGTAGCTTCGGGCGATCGCGAGCTTTTCGCGCTCCGTGTAGCCCGCGAACTCCACGACCTCCATTCGGTCGACGAGCGGGCCCGGAATGCTCTGCAGGAAGTTCGCCGTTGCGATGAAGAGCACCTCCGAAAGGTCGAACGGAACTCCGAGGTAGTGGTCCGTGAAGCTGTCGTTCTGCGCCGGGTCGAGCACCTCGAGCAGCGCGCTCGCCGGATCCCCCTGGTACGAGATGCCGAGCTTGTCGACCTCGTCGAGCAGGAAGACCGGGTTCTTCGTGCCGGCCTGCTTCATGCCGTTCAGGATCCGCCCCGGCATCGCGCCCACGTAGGTGCGCCGGTGCCCGCGGATGTCGGCTTCGTCGCGCGCGCCTCCCAGGGAGATTCGCACGTACTTGCGGCCCATGGCGCGGGCGATCGATTTCGCGATCGACGTCTTTCCGACGCCGGGAGGGCCGGCGAACAGAAGAATTCTCCCCTTTCCGCCTCGTCCCTCGGCCGGGGCCTCGCCCGGCTCGCCCTCGGACGGCTCCGCTTTCTCGGCCTTCTCGGCTTTCTCAGCCTTCTCCGCAGAGTCCCGAAGCTGGCGAACGGCCAGAAACTCGAGGATCCGATCCTTCACGTCCTTGAGGCCGTAGTGGTCCTCGTCCAGAATCTTCGACGCGGCCTGGATGTCGAGGTGCTCGTCGCTCCGGGCGTTCCACGGCAGCTCCGCGACGTACTCGAGGTAATTTCGGATGATCTGCGATTCCATCGACTCCCGGCCGAGCCGGGTCAGCCGCGCCCACTCGCGGTCAACTTCCTTCCGGACGGGATCGGAAAGCTGCAGCGCGTCGAGCTTGTCGCGAAGCTCCTTGATTCCTTCGTCTCCGCCTTCCGCCCCTTCGCCGAGCTCCTTTTGAATCGCCTTCATCTGTTCGCGAAGGAACATCTCCCGCTGGCGTCCGCCGAGCTCTTCCTGGACCTTCGACTTGATGTCCTCCTGGGCGTCGAGGACCGAGATCTGCCGCTGGACATGGACGAGCATCCGGCGGAGACGGTCTTCGACCGCCAGGGTCTCGAGAAGACCCTGCCGTTCCGCGAAGGGAATCTCGACGTACCCGGCGACGAGGTCGGCCAGGCGGCCCGGCTCCTCCACTTCCGCGAGGATCTGATCGATGACCTCGTCGGGAAGGCCGCTCTTGCGGCCCAGCTCGGCCGCCCTCTCGCGGGCTTCGCGGTAGAGAGCCACGAACGCCGCGTCGTTCGGGATCGATCGGCAGCATCTCTGCCGCGTCGAGAACGGCGGCCTCGAGGTAGCCGTCCCGGGTCGAAAACCTCGCCGCGATTCCCCGCCGCTTTCCCTGGAGCAGAAGCCGCGTGCCGCCGAGACCTCGCTGGATCGCGCCGATCGAGGCGACGGTCCCGATCGTGTAGAGCGTCTCGGGGGAGACTTTCTCGATGTCCTGGCGCTGCGAGATCGCGAAGACGAGCCGGTCCGGCGACGCTGCGGCCGCCTCGATCGCGCGGAGCGTTCCCGGACGACCCGCGGCAATGGGAATACTCACCCCGGGGAAGAGCACCGCCGCCCTCAGCGGAACGACGGGAAGGTTCACCGTTTCGACCATCGAAGTCCTCCTGTCAATATCTACACCGACATTCGACATCCGAAACATTGATAGTAGCGCCATTATTTCTTCAACGGAAGAATCTGAGCTTAAACAGCTTAGATATGACAGTGTGCGGTTTTGGGATTTTGGCGTCCCACAAGCGCACGTTCCCGGGGTCTCCTGCGTTCTCCCATCGCTGTCAACTCATTGATAAATCAAGTGTTGGTCGAAGAGCCGTCCGTGGCACGGACTTTGAGCTACAGGCTGCCCGAGAGAACGAATGGACATCGCACGCGATACCCGAAAGCCGAAACGCCGGCGGATCATCCTCGGAATTTCCGGGGTCCTGGCCGTACTGCTCGTCACGCTCGGCCTGAGCCGGCTCAAGCCCGCCGCCCCGTCGGTTGACCGCGGAACGCTCTGGATCGATGCCGTCAAACGCGGCGAGATGCTCCGCGAGGTGCGAGGAACTGGAACGCTCCTGCCCGAAGTGGTGCGCTGGATCCCCGCGGCCACAGAAGGGCGGGTGGAACGGATCCTCGTCTACCCCGGAACCGAAGTGAAGCCGGACACCGTGATCCTCGAGCTCTCCAACCCGGACGTCATGCTGGCCTCGCAGGACGCCGCGCTGCAGCTCAAGAGCGCGGAAGCCGATTTCGTGAGCCAGCGCGTGAGCATCGAGGGGAAGCAGATGGACCAGCAGTCGACGCTCGCCTCGCTGGAGGCCGACTACAACCAGGCTTCGCGGGAATCCGCGATGAATGAAAAACTTTTCCAGGACGGGCTCGTCTCCAGTTTAGTGCTGCAGAACTCGCGCGGGAAAGCGGAGGAGCTCTCGAAGCGTCTCGACATCGAGCGGCGGAGGCTCGCCATGAGCGGAGATTCCGTCCAGGCGCAGCTCGCGGCGCAGCGGACTCAGGTCGAAAAGGTCCAGGCGCTCGTCGCGGTCCGCCGGGAGCAGGCCGGCGCCCTGAAGGTCCGGGCGGGCATCCGGGGGGTCCTCCAGCAGGTTCCCGTCGAAGTGGGCCAGCGCGTCGCCCCGGGCGCGACGCTCGCGAAGGTCGCCCAGCCGGAGAAGCTCAAGGCGGAGTTGAAGATCGCGGAGACCCAGGCCAAGGACATCCTGCCCGGCCAGCTCGCCTCGATCGACACGCGCAACGGCATCGTGCCGGGCAAGGTCTTCCGCATCGACCCGGCCGTTCAGAACGGAACCGTCACGGTCGACGTCGCCCTCCTCGGAGACCTCCCGAAGGGCGCCCGGCCCGACCTGACGGTCGACGGAACGATCGAGCTCGAGAGGCTCGAGAAGATCCTCTTCATCGGGCGCCCGGCCTTCGGCCAGGAGCGCAGCACCGTGGGAATGTTCCGGCTCGATCCGAACGAGAAATTCGCCGTTCGCGTCCCCGTCCAGCTCGGGCGGGGCTCGGTCAACACGGTCGAGGTGGTCGGCGGTCTCAAGGAGGGAGAGAAGGCGATTCTCTCCGATATGTCGCGTTGGGACGGTTTCGACCGAATTCGACTGGAGTGAAAGGAAGCGGGATGAACGACACCTCGAAGGCCATGGAAGACCGGTTGATCCAGATGGTGGGTATCCAGAAAGTCTTCTACACGGAAGAAGTGGAGACCCACGCCCTCTCGGAAATCCATCTGGAAATTTGCCGCGGCGAATACGTCGCGATCGCCGGCCCGTCGGGCTCGGGAAAGTCGACGCTCCTCGCGATCATGGGCCTGCTCGACACTCCGACCGGCGGCCAGTACATCCTCGCGGGAAAGCCCGTCGAGGACATCGACGCCTCCGAGCGGGCGCGAATCCGGAACCGGCAGATCGGATTCATCTTCCAGAGCTTCAACCTGATCGGCGACCTGACGGTTTACGAGAACGTCGAGCTGCCACTGACCTACCGCGGCATGTCGTCGGCGGACCGCCGGACCCGCGTGCACGAGTCGCTCGAGCGTGTCGGGATGAGCCACCGCACGAAGCACTATCCTTCGCAGCTCTCCGGCGGCCAGCAGCAGCGCGTCGCGGTCGCCCGCGCCCTCGCCGGCTCGCCATCGATTCTCCTGGCCGACGAGCCGACCGGAAACCTCGACTCCCGGAACGCCGAATCCGTCATGGAGCTCCTCCAGGAACTGCACCGGGAGGGAGCGACGATCTGTACGGTCACGCACGACCCCCGGTTCGCCCAGCACGCCGACAGGACGATCCACGTGTTCGACGGGCGAATCGTCGAAGAGACGCTCGCGGCGGAAGCCTAGAAAGGGGCTGCCATGGAGACGGTGCGAGCCTTTCTCCGGGACCTCCGACACGCGGTCCGTGCGCTCGCCGCCCGCCCGGGTTTCACCGCCGCGGCGATCGTCTCGCTCGCGATCGGGATCGGCGCCGGGACCGCGATCTTTTCGGTCGTTTACGGCGTCCTCCTGCGGCCCCTTCCCTACCCGGGCGAAAACCGGCTCGTCGATGTCGCCGAGGTCAACGCGAAAGGACACGTCACGCGGATGGCCGACGCGAACTTTCTCGACCTGCGCGACCGAAGCCGGACGCTCGAGGCGCTCGCCGAGTACTCGTCCGGCGTCGGAGCCGTCGCGACGCCGACCGAAGCTCTCCGAACGGACGTCGCCTCCGTTTCGGCGCAATTCTTCCGCACTCTCGGCGTCGAACCGTCGTTCGGCCGCGGCTTCGCGCCGGCCGAGCTCGTCCCGGGCGGCCCTCCGGTCGCCCTCGTCAGCGAAGAATTCTGGCGCGCTCATCTGGGCGCCGCGCGCAATCCGGGGTCGGTTCCGCTTCGCATCGACGGAGTGCCCCACACGGTCGTCGGCGTCCTGCCCGCCGGTTTCCATTTTCCCGCAGCCGCGCAGGTGTGGGTGGCGCGGGAGCGGTTCCCGTGGCTTCCGAGTCGCACCGCGCACAACGACCGGGTAATCGGCCGGAGGAAGCCCGGCGTCTCGCTGGACGCGCTGCGCGCGGACCTCTCGGCCATTGCGAAGCGCCTCGCGGCAGAATACGGCAAGGACACCAACATGGCCGACACGGCGGCCGTGCCGCTGCGCGAATCGATCGTCGGCCGCACCCGGCCCGCCCTTTTCCTTCTCCTGGGCGCGGCGGCGGCGCTCTTTCTGGTCGGATGCGTGGACGTCGTGGCGCTGCTCCTGGCGCGCGCGGCGTCCCGGCGACGCGAAATCGCAGTTCGACGCGCGCTCGGCGCGGGCCGCCTTGACGTCATCCGCACGTTTCTCGCCGAGGCGCTCGGTGTTTCCATCCCGGGAGGGATCCTCGGTGTGGCGATCGCCGCGGTCCTCGTGCGCTCGGTCGCCCGGTTCGCGCCTCCCGGCCTCCCGCGGGTCGCAGAGATCGCGATCGACGCTCCGGCTCTCGCCGCCGCGCTGTTTCTCTCCGTGTTCGCGGCGGGGATGCTCGCGGTCGCAACCGCGTGGAACGAGTACGGCAGCCGGCTCGCCGAAGTGCTCCGCGGGCACCAGACCACCTCCGACACCCGGACTCGCCGGGCGCAACGAACGCTCTCGGTCGGCCAGCTCGCCGTCACGACCGTCCTCCTCGCGGGTGTTTCCCTGCTCGCCCGAAGCCTCACCCGGCTGCTCGACGTTCCTTTCGGATTCCAGCCGGCTCACGTGCTGACCATGGATCTCGACCTTCCGGCCGCGGGATATCGCTACGTCCTTCCCTCGGACGAACGGTCGCAAAGGGCCGAGAAGATCGCCCGCGTCCTCGACGGCGTGAGCCGCCTCCCGGGCGTCGAAAAGGTGGGAGCGACCGACGCGCTCCCGATCGGTACCGACGCGCCCGACGGCACGTTTCTCCTTCTTCAGCCGGGACAGGCGATCACCGATCCGTCCGATTTCGAACGGCTCTTCCGGGACGCCGGCCGAACGGGATCGGCCGATTTCGCGCTCGCGACGGCCGGGTACTTTCCTTCGATGGGAATCCCTCTGCTGCGGGGACGCCTGTTCGACGCGCGCGACGGCGCAGACGCCCCTCACGTCGCCGTGATCAGCCAATCCCTGGCGAAGGCGCGCTTCGCCGACCGGGACCCCATCGGGCAGGCGATCGAGTTCGGCAACATGGACGGCGACCTGCGGCCGCTGACGATCGTCGGCGTGGTCGGCGACGTGCACGAGAGCCGCATCGAGAACCCGCCCGAGCCCATTCTGTACGCCAACCTCGCGCAGCGCCAGAAGGGACCGACCGTGACCGTGACGATACGCGCCGCCGGCAACCCCCTCGCGCTCGCGGCAGGCCGCGCGTCGCGTCGCTCGCGACGTGGATCCCTCCGTTCCGGCGACGATTCGGACCATGGACGAAGTGATCGCGGAGGCTGTCGCGCCCCGCCGCGTCGGGCTCCTGCTGCTTGTGGTCTTCAGCGTGGCCGCGCTCGCGCTCGCCTGCACGGGGCTCGCCGGCATCACGGCCTACTCGATCGCCCAGCGGCAGCGCGAGATGGGAATCCGAACGGCGCTGGGGGCGCGTCCCTCCGGTCTTCTCGGGCTGCTTCTTTCCGAGCAGTCCCGGCTGGTCGCCGCCGGCGTGGCGGCGGGAGCCGTGATCGCCGCGGCGTTCGGAGGGACGGCTCGCGCGGTGCTGTTCGGAGTCGAGGCCTGGGACCCGCTCTCGCTCGCGGCGTCCGCGGCGGTTCTCGCCGGGTGCGCGACGATCGCCGTTCTGATCCCCTCCCTGCGCCTGCTCCGGCTTCCCGCTGCGGACGCGTTGCGAATGGAATGAGGTGAAAAAATGAACGGCTTTCTGCACGACCTTCGATTCGCCGCCCGCTCGCTGAGAAAGTCGCCGGGCTTCACGGCGGTCGCCGTCGCGACCCTGGCGCTGGGGATCGGCGCGAATACCGCCATCTTCTCCGTCGTTCATGCCGCCCTTCTTCGCCGGCTGCCGTTCCGGGACGCCGATCGGCTCGTCTTCGTCTGGGAATCCGCCAGGACGCAGGGTTCGGAGAAAAACGTCGTCAACCCGGGCAACTACATGCGCTGGACGGAGAGAAACCGATCCTTCGAGAGCCTCGCGGCGATGACCCCGTGGACCGCGAACCTGAGCGGGCCGGGAGATCCCGTTCGAATCAAGATCGGCTACGTCTCGGGGAACTTCTTTCCGACTCTCGGAGGCCTGCCCCTCGCCGGACGGCTCCTGCAACCGTCGGACGCGAAGGACCGGAGCCCCGACGTGGTCGCAATTTCCGCGGGGCTCTGGCAGAGGCGCTTTGGAAGCGACCCCTCGATCCTCGGGAAGATCGTCCGGATCAACGGCGTCCCCTGCGCCGTGGTCGGAGTCGTACCGCTCCATCTCGACGTTCCCGCCGGCACGGATGTCTGGATGCCGATGGCGTTCGGCGCCCGGCAGCGGGACGTGCCGGGAAGGTATCTGACCGTCATCGGGCGTCTGAGGAGGGGCGTTTCCCTTCGACAGTCTCAGCAGGAAATGGCGTCGATCGCGGCCGCGCTTCGGAAAGAGCGTCCCGACATCGACAGCGGGTGGGGCGCGCGCGTCGTTTCGATGCGCGAACAGATCGTCGGCGATTTTCGAACCGGCCTTCTGGTCCTGATGGGGGCCGTCGGCTGCCTCCTGCTGATCGGTTGCGCGAATCTCGCGAATCTCGTCCTCGGCCGGACGGCCGGCCGGCGGCGGGAGCTCGCCGTTCGCGCCGCGCTCGGGGCTTCCCGCGGGCAGATCGCCCGGGCCCTCCTCGCCGAAACCGTTCTGCTCGCGATCGCGGGAGGCTTCGCAGGAGGCGCGTTCGGAATCCTCGGCGTCCGGGCGCTCCTGGCCCTCGTCCCGGCGGACCTTCCGAATTTCCTCGGCGTGCGCGTCAGCGCGCCCGTTCTGGCATTCACGGCGGCCGTCTCGGTTCTCGTCGGCTTTCTCTTCGGCCTCTATCCGGCCCTTCGCGCCGGAGGTGGAAACCTGCAGGAGAGACTGCGGGGCGCGGGCTCGACGGACTCGCCCACGGGCGCGAAATACTCCCGCTGGCTGATCGGCATGGAAGTCGCCGCCTGCGTCGTCCTTTTGTCCGGCGCCGGCCTGCTCCTGAGAAGCCTGGCCGCGCTCTGGAGCGTCGATCCCGGTTTCCGCACCGAAAGCATCCTGACTTTTCGCCTCGACCTTCCCACCCGGAGCTACTCCGATTCGCAGAAAATCACGACTTTTTCGGATGCCGCGGAACAAAGGCTGCGCTCCCTGCCCGGCGTGAATAGCGTCGGGGTCATCAGCTGGCTACCGCTCGGCGGGCCCGGCGCGGCGACCCAATACTTTCCCGCGGACCGCCCCGCGCCGGCCCCGGGCTCCGAACCGGTTGCCGAAGTTCGAGTCGTCAGCTCCGGATTCTTCCCGACGGCGGGAGTGCCGCTTCTTCACGGCCGGCTCTTCGGAAACGAGGACTCGGCGCGGAGCCCATTGCGCGCCGTGATCAACGCTCAGCTGGCCCGAAGAAGCTTCGACGGCCGCGATCCGATCGGTAAGCGGCTTTCCGTGAGCTGGGGCCCGGCCCCGGAAGGCGAGAGCGTGGAAGTCGTCGGCGTCGTGGCGGACTCGCAATTCGTCTCTCTCGACGCGGAAGTTCGCCCGGTGATCTTCCTTCCGCAGAGCCAGCAACCCAACAATTTCATGACCGTGCTGTTGCGAAGCTCCGGGCGCCCGGCGTCCCTCGCGCCGTCGATTCGCGCGACGATCCGCTCCCTCGATCCGGAGCTGCCTGTCGCGGAGATTCAACCGATGGACAGGGTCGTCGCGGATTCCCTCAAACGGCCCCGGTTCTTCTCGACGCTCCTCGGCCTGTTCGCAGGTCTCGCGCTCCTGCTCGCGGCCATCGGCGTCTACGGCGTCGTCAATTCGTCAACCGTCCGGCGAACCCGCGAAGTCGGAATCCGGATCGCTCTCGGCGCGCGCCCCGCCGACATCGTCCGGAACGTCGTCTCACGGGGGATGTTGCCGGTCGCCGCGGGCGCCGCAACCGGCCTCGCGGGATCGTTCGTCGCGGGGCGCCTCCTCAAGAGCCTCCTGTTCGGAAGAACCCCTGTGGACGCCGTCGCCCTCCTCGGCGCGGTTTTCCTTCTCGTTACGACGGCCCTCATCGCCTGCGCGATTCCCGCCCGACGCGCCGCGAAAATCGATCCCCTCCGGGCGCTTCGAGCAGAGTGAGGTGACGCGATGACCGGAATTTGGCACGACCTCCGATACGCGGCGCGGACGCTCCGCAGGTCTCCCGGTTTCACCGCCGTCGCGGTCCTGACGCTCGCCCTCGGCATCGGAGCGAACACGGCGATCTACGGCATCGTCAACGGAGTCCTCCTGCGGCCGCTCCCCTTTCCCGACTCGGATCGCCTCGTCATGGTCCGCGAAGACGAGCCCGAGAAGGGATTTCTCGGCATGACCGCTTCGCCCCCCAATTTCCTGGATTGGAAGGCCCAGAGCCATTCCTTCACGGATCTCGCCGCCTACGATCGAAGCTCGGACGCGGTCACCGGCTCGGGCGATCCGGAGCAGGTGAAGTACGCGGAGGCCACGGCCTCGCTCTTTTCCGTCCTCGGCGTCCGCCCGGCGATCGGCCGCGTCTATTCGGAGCAGGAGTGCGTCAAGGGGAAAGACCGCGTCGCGGTGTTGAGCCACGGGCTCTGGCTGCGCCGATTCGGAGGACGCGCGGACGCGGTCGGTTCGACTCTGCGGCTCGCCGGCGAGCCGTACACCGTGATCGGGGTGATGCCGCCCGGGTTCCAGTTTCCGGCGACGAACCACGACCTCTGGATTCCCATGAGCTTTCCCGCAGACGTCGCGACGCAGCGCGGCGCCCATTACATTTCCGTCGTGGGACGGCTTCGGCCGGGGGTTTCCCTTCCGGGAGTCGAGACCGAAATGAAGGGAATCGCGTCCCGCCTCGCGGCCGCGTATCCCAAAACGAACCAGGGGCACACGGTCTCGATCAAGACGCTGAAGGAACAGATCGTCGGAAAGGTGAAGCCCGCGCTCCTCCTGCTGATGGGAGCCGTCGCTCTCGTCGTCCTGATCGCCTGCGCGAACGTCGCGAACCTGCTCCTCGCCCGCTCGTCGGGCCGCGGCCGGGAAATGGCGGTTCGCACCGCGCTCGGCGCGGGCCGGCCGCGCCTGATCCGGCAGCTCCTCACGGAGTCGTTGCTCCTCTCCGGAATCGGCGCGGCGCTCGCGGTCCTGCTCGCGCGGCTCGCCGACGGACTCATCATCCGGTTCGGACCGAAGGACATTCCGCGGCTCGCCGAGGCGGGAATCGACGGCGCGGTTCTGGCCGTGACGGCGGGGATCGCCGTGGCGACAACCGTCGTTTTCGGCCTGCTCCCCGCGCTTCGGGCGACCCGCTCCAGTCCGTCTTCCACGCTCAAGGAAAACTCTGCCACGGGAGGCCCGAACCGGGAGCGCCTCCGCGGCGTCCTCGTGGCCGGCGAGATGGCGCTCGCGCTCATGCTCCTCGCCGGCGCGGGCCTTCTCGTCAAGAGCCTTTCACGGCTGGTGCGAATCGACCCGGGGTTCCGAACCGACCACGTCCTGACGTTCGACCTCACACTCGACTCGAAATACAAGGACACGGCGGCGGTGTCCGGCTTCTATCGAGGCCTTCTCGACGAGATCAACCGGATCCCCGGCGTCCGCGCTTCGGGAAGCGTGTTCTGCGCCCCGCTCTCCGACTCGGGGTTCAGCAGCTCGTTCTCCGTTCGGGGCGCTCCCGTCCCGGAGCAGGACCAGCCTTCGCTCAATCTCCGCGTCGTCTCGCCCGATTACTTTCGCACGATGAGGATTCCGCTCGTCGCAGGCCGGCTCCTCTCGGACCACGACCGCCGCGGCGGCGACCGGGTCCTGCTGCTCACACAGACGGCGGCGCGCAGGTTCTGGCCGAACGGAGGAGCAATCGGACAATACCTGCGCCTCGGCGCGCGGCCGAGCTCGGACGAGGTGGAGGGCACGGTCGTCGGGATCGTCGGGGACACCCGTGATTCCGCTCTCGCCGAAGACCCGCAACCCGCGGCCTACTTTCCGCTCGACCAGGTCGGCGTTTCGGGATTGACGATCGTCGTTCGAACGGCACAACCGCCCAAAGCCGTCGCCGCCTCCGTTCGAAGCGTCGTCTCCCGCCTCGACCGGGACCTGCCGGTCGTCGGAATGACGTCGATGGACGACGTCGTCTCCCAGTCGCTCGCGCGACCCCGGTTCTACGCATTCCTGCTCCTGGTCTTTTCGCTGACCGCCCTCGGGCTCGCCGCCGTCGGGATCTACGGGGTCCTTTCGTACGCGGTCGCCCAGCGGACCCGGGAAATCGGCATCCGGATCGCCGTCGGGGCAGAGCGCAAGGACGTGATGGCGATGATCCTCCGCCGGGCCGCGCTCCTCGCGCTCACCGGCCTGGGAGCGGGGCTCGTCGCGTCGCTTCTCTCGACGCGCCTGCTTTCGGGGATTCTCTACGGCGTGGCGCCGACGGACCCCGCGACGATCCTCGAGGTCTCGGCAGTTCTTTTCGCCGTCGCGCTCCTGGCTTCCTATTTCCCGGCGCGCCGGGCGACGCGGGTCGATCCGATGACGGCGCTTCGGAACGAATGAGGAGGCTCGAATGAACCGCACGGCCCAGAACGTCCGCTACGCCCTTCGCTCGTTCCGCCGGAGCCCGGGGTTCTCCCTCGTCGCGATCGGTACACTCGCGCTCGCGATCGGGACGACGACGGCGATTGTTTCGCTCTCGCGCGCGGCGTTGACGAAGTCCCTTCCGTACCGGGATCCGGAAAGGCTCGTCCACGTCTGGGTCACGTATCCGAACGGGGAGCACGAAACGTCTTATCCCGACTACCTCGACTGGCGAAGCAAAAGCGCCGCGTTCGAGGACATGGGCGGATACGTCGGCGGGCTGAAAGGCTCACTACGGCTGCGCGCGGATTCCGTGCCGGTCCGCGCCGCGACCGCGACCGCGAGTTTCTTCACGACGCTCGGGGTCGCGCCGATCCTTGGCCGCGGATTCGACGCGCGCGACGAGCTCCCGAATTCGGAACGCGTCGTGCTCCTGAGCCACCGGCTGTGGGCCGAGCGGTTCGGCGCCGACCCGGGCATCGTCGGCCGTTCGATCGAATTCAACGGCTCTCCGAGGCGCATCGCGGGAATCCTGCCGTCGCTCTTCAACTTCGCTCCCGCCGGCGGGGCCGAGATCTGGGTGAACGTGCGTCTCGACGCGGAGCGGATGCGACGCAACCTCTGGTGGCTCAACGTCGTCGCGAGAACGAAGCCGGGAGTCTCGACTCGAAAAGCCCGTGCGGATCTGGCCCACGTCCAAGCGTTGCTCGAGAAGGCTTATCCCGATTCCGACTCGGGTCTCGGGATCCGGCTCGTGTCCCTGCGCGACCAGGTGCTCGGCCCCGTGCGGCCCATCCTCGCCGCCCTTCTCGGCGCCGTCGCGGCCGTCCTTCTGATCGCGTGCGCGAACGTCGCGGGCCTCCTTCTCGGCCGGGCTTCGGCGAGGAGAAAAGAAATCGCTATCCGGATGGCGCTCGGCGCCGGCTCGCGCGATCTCGTGGCGCAGTTGCTCACGGAAAGCCTCACTCTCGGCGCGATCGGGGGCGCGATCGGAATTCTCGGGGCCCACTGGGGCGTGCGTCTGCTGCTCTCCGGAATTCCCGAGGCCCAGGCCGCCGCCATGCCGTATCTCGCGCACGCGGGCCTCGACGGAGAAGTCCTGCTCGCGGGAATCGCTCTCTCGCTCGGCAACGGGAGTGCTGTTCGGCCTCGTCCCGGCGCTCCAGAGCGCGCGGCCGGCCCCGGAGGAGGCCCTGAAAGACGGATACGCGGCCGGCGGCCGGTCCCGCAACCGGATGCGCAGCGCTCTCGTCGTCTCGGAAATTGCGATCGCGATCGTGCTGCTCACGGGAGCGGGCCTGATGCTCCGAAGCACGCTCGCTCTTCTCCGGGTGGATCCGGGCTTCGAGACGAAGAACCTGCTGACTCTCCAGATTGCGCTCCCCTCCAACGGCCGCTATGAAGGCGAGGACAAGCTCGCGATGTTCCACGACCAGCTCATGGCGAAGGATCCGCGCGGTTCCCGGCGTGAAGTCGGTCGGAACGGTGGACGTTCTGCCGCTCTCCGGCGGCGGCAACACCGTGGACTTCGCCGTCGAGGGAAGGACGGTCCTTCCGGGTCAGGAGATGGAAGCGAACATCCGCACGGTCTCGCCGAACTATTTCCACGACATGGGCATCCCGCTCGCGGGCGGGAGGGCCTTCGACGCGAGGGACGTCCGGAGCGGTCCGCGAACCGTCATCGTCAACCGCACGCTCGCCCGCCGCTTCTTCGGCGGCGCGAACCCGATCGGCCGCCGGATCCGGTTCACGTTCAACGACAAGCAGCCGTTCCGGGAGATCGTCGGCGTCGTCGGCGACGAAAACGAGAAGAGCCTCGACTCGGAGCCCGCGCCCGTCGTCTACGCGAGCTTCTTTCAGAGCCTCGACGACTCGATGAGCGTCGTCGTCCGCACGGCAGGGAGGCCGGAGGACCTCGGGGCTTCGGTGAAGGCGGCGATCCGTTCGATCGACAAAGACGTCATGATCCTCGACGTGACGAGCATGGGGCGGCTCATCACCGACGCTCCGTCCACTTTCCTCCGGCGCTATCCCGCCTTCCTCATCGGCCTCTTCGCCGCGCTCGCCCTCCTTCTGGCGGCGATCGGCCTGTACGGGATCATGGCGTTCGCGGTGAATTGCCGCGTGCGCGAGATCGGAATCCGCGTCGCCCTCGGCGCGCAGCGCGGCGACGTGATCGGAATGGTGCTCCGCGAAGGCAGCCGCCTCGTCGCGGCCGGGCTCGCTCTCGGGATCGCCGGCGCCCTCGCGGCGAGCCGCCTTCTGGCCTCGATCCTCTTCCGGACCAAGCCGTTCGATCCGCCGACGATCGCCGCGGTCTCGACTCTTCTCGCTCTCGCGGCGCTGCTCGCGTGTTATCTGCCCGCCCGCCGGGCCGCGAACGTCGATCCAATGGTCGCGCTGCGGGAAGAGTGAGGGAATCATGAGCGGGATCTTCCAGGACGTTCGGTATGCTTTGCGATCCCTTCGCAAAACGCCGGGTTTTACGGTGGTCGCCGTGTTCACCCTCGCGCTCGGCATCGGCGCGAACACCGCGATCTTCTCGGTGGTCGACGCGGTTCTTCTTCGCCCGCTTCCGTTCCGCGCGCCCAACCGCCTCGTCATGGTCTGGGAACGGAGGCCGCAACGCGACCACGTGGTCGCGAGCTACCCGGATTTCCGCGACTGGCGAGACCGCAGCCGTTCGTTCGACGGCATGGCGGCGTTCTCGGCCTGGACGCACAATCTCACCGGCGCAAGCTCTCCGGAGCGCGTCGAAAGCGCCGTCGTCTCGACGAACTTCTTCGACGTCCTCGGGGTCACGCCGAGCATCGGCCGAGCCTTCCGGCCGGAGGAGGAAACGAAAGGCCACGACGATGTCGTCGTGCTGGGCCACGCGTTCTTTCTGAGGCGATTCGGCGGCGATCGATCCGTCGTCGGAAAGAACATTCTGCTCGACGGAACACCCTTCCGGGTGATCGGCGTGGCGCCGACCGGAATTCGGCTCCCGTCGCTCTCGTCGAACACGGATCTGTTCGTTCCGGTCATCACCGAGCGCGCCGCGAACGAGACGGCGCCCGCCGGCGCGCCGCACGAGCATGACGGTCCGGTCGTCGCCGACCGGGCCGCCCACGGGTATTACCGGGCGGTCGAGAACCGGCAGGGACATTACCTGAGCGTCGTCGCGCGTCTCAAGGGACGGGGTCTCGCTCGCCGCCGCGCAGGGCGATCTCTCCGCGGTCGCCCGCACGCTTCAGCGGGAGTACCCCGTTTCGAACTCGAACCACGCGATCGACGCCTTCCCGCTTTCGCGCGAGGTCGCCGGTCCCGCGCGCCCGGCTCTCCTCGCGCTTCTCGGCTCGGTTTTCGTCCTCCTCGCGATCGCGTCGGTCAACGTCGCGAACATGCTCCTTTCGCGAGCCACGGCGCGGTCCCACGAGATCGCCGTCCGCACGGCCCTTGGCGCCGGCCGTGCTCGGCTGGTCCAGCAACTCCTGGTCGAGAGCCTCGTCCTGTCCCTGATCGGCGGCGCGCTGGGGGTCATCGCCGCGTCGACGGGTGTCGCGCTCGTCCGGAGATTCGGGCCCGCGGACATAGCCCGCCTCGACCAGGCGCGGGTGGATGGGGCCGTCCTCCTCTATGCGTTCGCGATCTCGCTCGCGACCGGAGTTCTTTTCGGCCTCGCGCCGGCCGCGCACGCCTCCGTGAAGCGCCTGAGCGATGCCCTCAAGCAGGGCGACCGGCGCGTCGCGCGGGGGGAAGGGCGAGCGGGGCGCGTCCTCGTCGCGTCTGAATTCGCGCTGTCGGTGGTTCTCCTGCTCGGCGCCGGGCTCATGCTCAAGAGCTTCTGGCGCCTCGCCCACGTCGACCCCGGCTTCGCAACGGATAGGATCATGACCGCGGAGCTCGATTTTCCCGAAGCGAAGTACCCGCGGGGGCGCGACATTTCGGCCTTCGGCACGCGGCTGCTCGAGCGGCTGCGCGCCATGCCCGGCGTCGATCGGGCCGGCGCCGTTTCGAACCTGCCGTTCCGCGGCGATCGGCGAATGAACCTGTCTTTCGTCGTCCAGGGACGGCGATCGGATCCCGCCAGTCCGCTCATCGCCGTCTACTCGTCCGCGACACCCGGCTACTTCGAAACGCTCGAGCTCCCTCTCGAGCGCGGACGCCCGTTCACCGACGGCGACACCCGCGAGGCGCCGAAAGTCGCAATCGTCAACCGGACCCTCGCGCACTCCATATTCCCCGGACAGGATCCCGTCGGCCGGCGGATCTCCCTCGAGGACGAGCCCGGGCCGAACGACTGGGCGACGATCGTGGGAGTCGTCGGGGACGTCCGGAGCGATTCGCTCGCCTCGGCCGCCACGAACCAGATCTACATGCCCTTCGCTCAGAACGCGCAATCGGGCATGGCCGTCGTCGTGCGCGCGCGAGAGCCGAAGGCGCTTGCCGCCGCGATTCGTTCGGCCGTCTCGGAGATCGATCCGGACGAGCCCGTGTACGCCATCCTGCCGCTCGCCGACATCGTGGCGGAGACGACGGAGCAGCCCCGCTTTCGAGCGTTCCTCACCGCCGCGTTCGCCGCGCTCGCGCTGATTCTCGCGGCGATCGGAATCTACGGCGTGCTGTCGTATTCCGTCGCGCGGCGCACGCACGAGATCGGGATCCGGATCGCGCTCGGCGCCGCGCGGAGAGACGTGCTGCGGCTCGTCGTCGGAGGCGGGATGCTCCTCGCCGTGATCGGCGTCGCGGTCGGTCTGATCGCCGGCGCGCTCGCTTCGCGAGCGCTTTCGGCGCTGCTCTACGGTGTTGCCGCCACCGACGTACCGACGTTTGCGGCCGTCGCCGGGATTCTCCTCGGCGTCGCGCTCGCGGCGTCCGTCGTGCCCGGGTGGCGGGCCTTGCGCGTCGACCCCATGGTCGCGCTGCGGGAAGAGTGAGGTGAAACGATGAACGGACTTCTCCAGGATCTTCGGTACGTTCTCCGCGGGTTTCGGAAGTCGCCCGGTTTCGCGGCGGTCGCCGTCGCGACGCTCGCGCTCGGGATCGGGGCCAACACGGCGATCTTCACCGTCGTCGACACGGTGCTGCTGCGGCCCCTGAGCTTTCCGGCTCCCGAGCGAATCGTCACGCTGTGGGACCGGGATTCCGAGGGCAAGCCCGACAATGTCGGGTGGCCGACTTTCGTGGACTGGAAGCGCGAGACGCGCTCTTTCTCCGACATCGCCGTCCTCTCGTACTGGAGCCCGACGTTGACCGGTGGGCTCCGGGCCGAATCGCTGGAGGGCCTCCGCGTTACGGAAGGATTTTTCCGGACCCTCGGCGTCTCTCCCGCCCTCGGCCGAGACTTCCTCCCCGAAGAGGACCGCAAGGACCGAAACCACGTAGTCATTCTCGGAAACGGCCTTTTCGAGAGGCGATTCGGCGGCGACCGCTCGATCGTCGGGCGCGCGATCTCGCTGGGGGGAACCCCCTACACGGTCGTCGGTGTTCTGCCGAAGCAATTCGACTCGGTCTTCTCGGTCGATCGGCACGAAGACACCCAGATCTGGTCCCCGCTCGGCTACGACGCGACGATCCCGTGGGCTTGCCGCGACTGCCGGCACCTCCGCGCCATCGGCCGCCTGAAACCGGGAGCGTCCCTTGCGGCCGCCAATCTCGATCTCAACCGGGTGGAAACGTCGCTGTTCCGCGCTTACCCGAAGGAATATGCGTCGCCGAAGACGTCGGTGATCCCGCTCGTCCAGCAGCTCTTCGGAAAGGTCCGCGTGTCCCTTCTCGCCATGCTGGCGGCCGTCGCGCTCGTGCTCGTGATGGCGTGCGCGAACGTCGCGAGCGTCCTCCTCGCCCGCGTCGGCGAGCGCCGCAAGGAGATCGCCCTGCGATTCGCCCTCGGCGCCAGCCACGGCCGCGTCGTCCGGCTCCTCCTGACGGAAAGCCTCCTTCTCTCCCTCTTCGGCGGGGCCCTCGGTCTCGCGATCGCGGCGGGGGCTTCCCGCGGCCTCGCCGCGGCCGCTCCGGTCGACCTGCCGAGGCTCTCCTCGATGGCAATCGACCTGCGCGTCTTCTTCGTCTGCCTGTTGACGTCGATCGCGACGGGCATCGCGTTCGGTCTCGGGCCCGCATTCGCGATGGGCCGTTTCGATTCCGCCGCGGCCCTGGCCGATTCCTCCGGAGGGACGGCGGGCCGGCAGCGAAGGCGTTTTCTGGCCGGCCTCGTCGTCGCCGACGTCGCGCTCGCGCTCGTTCTGCTCTCGGGAGCGGGGCTCCTCGTTCGAAGCGTTTCGCGCCTGTTCGGCGTCGAATCCGGATTCGATGCGAGCCGCGTGGCGAAACTCGACGTGCATCTCTCCGGCGCCCGCTATCGGAAAGACGAAGCGCTGAACGCGTTCTACCGAAACGCGCTGGACCGGGTCCGTTCGCTCCCCGGCGTCGAGTCGGCCGCCGTCACGAGCCTGCTGCCGCTCGGGACGAACTTCGACGCCTACGGCGTCCACTCGGAAGACCACCCGAACCCGAATCCCGAGAACGATCCTTCGGCCGACCGATTCTCCGTGAGCCCCGATTACCTCAAGACGATGCAGATTCCCGTTCTTCGCGGGCGAGGACTCGCCGAGTCCGAAAGCACGCCCGTCGTCCTGATCAACCGCGAGCTCGCGCGCGGGGTCTTCGGGACGGCGGATCCGATCGGAAAACGGATCCGGGTGGGGGGCACGGACGGTCCCTGGAGAACGATCGTCGGAATCGTCGGCGACGTCCGCCAGCGCGGCCTCGACGCCCCCCAGTCGTACCAGGTCTATCTCCCCGCAGAGCAGTTCATGGCGGACAACGACCGAACGATCGTGATCCGGACTTCCCGCTCTTTGCCGGGCGCCGTCGCACGGACCGCGGCCGCCGCCGTCGCGGCGCTCGACCGCGACCAGGTCGTCGATCACGTCGGCACGATGGAAGAAGTCGTCGCGGCATCCGCCGGCCGGAGGCGCTTCGCCGAAGTCGCCCTCGGAGCTTTCGCCCTGATGGCGATCCTCCTCGCCTCGATCGGAATCTACGGCGTCGTCGCGCGCGGCGTCGTCCAGCGCCGGCGGGAGTTCGGCATCCGGATGGCCCTCGGCGCGCCGCGAGCGTCCGTTCTGCGGCTCGTCGCGGCCGGGACATTCGGCTGGATCGCGGCGGGCCTCGCGGTTGGCGTCGCCGGGACCCTCGCGGCCACGCGGCTGCTCCAGAACGAGCTGTTCGCCGTGAGCCCGCGCGATCCGGCCACGCTCGCCGAAGTCGTCGCCCTGATGACGGCGGTCGGCCTCCTCGCCTGTCTCATCCCCGCCCGGCGCGCCATGCGGGTCGACCCGATGACCGCCCTGCGGGAGGAATGAGGTGATTCGATGAACGGATTTCTCCACGATCTCCGCTATGCGCTGCGCGGAATCCGGAAGTCGCCCGGGTTCACGGTCGTCGCCGTCGCGACCCTCGCGCTCGGCATCGGCGCGAATACCGCGATCTTCAGCGTCGTGCGGGCGGTGCTGCTGCGTCCCCTGCCTTTTCCCCGCGCCGACCGGCTCGTGGCCGTCGATCAGGTCGCCCGGGGCGGGCAGCACGAAGCGATGTCAGCGGCCGATTTCCTGGACGTGGCGGCGCAGACCCGCGACACGGTGCGGCTCGCGGCCTCGAGGGAGCGGGAGCTCACGCTCTCGCTCGCCGGCAACCCGGAACGCGTCGGGGCAGCGGTCGTCACGCCGAATTACTTTTCCGTTCTCGGTCTCGAGCCGCGGCTGGGGCGCGGATTTCTCGAGAGCGGGGCGGGACAGAGGCGCGAAGTCGTCCTCAGCCACTCCCTCTGGGTGCGGCGATTCGGCTCGCGCCGCGACGCCGTCGGCGAGAACGTGGTGCTCGACGGCGAGCCGGCGAGCATCGTCGGCGTGCTCGGCCCGGGCGCCGACTATCCGGTCGACACCGAGCTGTGGGCCTCTCCCCGCGCCGGCTTCGCCGCCCCGGAGCATCCCCTCGAGCCCCAATCCGACCCGGCGCAGATGCGCGGGTCGCATTACTTCGAGGGGGTCGGGAGGCTTCGCGACGGGATATCGCCGGAACGGGCGCGGGCCGATCTCGATGTCGCGTTCGACCGGGTCGTGAGCGCTCATCCCGATTCCGACTTGAAAGACGCGCGCGCGGGAATCGAAGACCTCCACCAGCACGAGGTGAAGGGTTCCCGGGGTTCGCTCTACGCCCTTCTCGGCGCCGTCGGCCTCGTGCTCCTGATCGCCTGCGCGAACGTCGCGAACCTGCTTCTCGCGCGCGGCACGATTCGTTCGCACGAGATCGCGGTGCGCACGGCGCTCGGCGCCGGCCGCGCCGCGCTCGTGCGGCTCTTTCTGGCGGAGAGTTGCCTGACGGTGCTCGCCGCCGCCGCGCTCGGCGTCGGCGTCGCGCATCTCGGAACGGGCGCTCTCGCCGCCCTCCTCACCCGGGGGATCGTCGCCGCCGACACCGTGCGGATCGACGGATCCGTTCTCGCTTTCACCCTTGCGCTCTCGATCGCGGCCGCGCTCCTGTTCGGCCTCTGGCCCGCGATTCGCTCGTCCGGGCGGGATCCCCAGCTCGTGCTCCAGCGGGGGACGCGGACTTCCTCCGGAGAGCACCGGCTCACCCATGGCGCCCTCGTGCTCGTCGAATCCGGCCTTTCGCTGCTCCTTCTCGTCGGAGCCGGACTCCTGCTGAAAAGCCTCTCCCGGATCCTCGCCCAGGACGAGGGCTTTCGGGCGGACCGCATCCTCACGCTTGCGACCTCGCTGCCGCCGATCCGATACGCCGATCCGGAAGCCCGCGTTCGTTTCGTCGACCGCGTGCTGGAGAACGCGCGATCGCTCCCGGGCGCCCGCAGCGCGGCGGTCGTGTCGCGCCTTCCCCTCAATTCCGGCAACAGCACCCGAAGCTTCGTGATCGAAGGCCACACGTATTCGGCATTTCAGGATTCCGAGCCGCTGAGCCCCGACTACCTGGTCGCCAGCCCGGGCTACTTCGAGTCCCTCGGCATCCCCGTTCTGGCCGGGCGCTCCTTCACCGACCGCGATCGCGCGAATGCGCCCCCCGTCGCCGTCATCAGCCGGGCGATGGCGCAGGCCTTCTGGCCGGGCGAGAGCCCGATCGGCAAGCGCATCAAGAACGGGGGGATCTCGGATCCCATACCCTGGGTTACGATCGTGGGCGTCGTCGGCGACGTCCGCCAGCACGACCTCTCCCGGAACGGCGCTCCGACGCTGTACGTTCCCTACGATCAGGACCCCTGGACGTTTCTCACGGTCGTCGTGCGGACCTCCGGGGCGCCCGAGGCCCTTTCCGGCGCCGCCATCGCCGCGATCCGCCGCGCCGATCCCGATCAGGCGGTGTTCAACGTCCGGCCCATGGAAGACGTCGTGGCGCGTTCGATCGGACCGCGCCGCGCGAACACCCTCCTCCTCGGGCTCTTCGCGGCGCTCGCGCTCCTCCTCGCGGCCGTCGGCGTCTTCAGCGTGATGTCCTTCGGCGTCGCGCAGCGAACGCGCGAGATCGGCATCCGGGTCGCTTTCGGCGCGCGTCCGGCCAACATCCTCCGGCTGATCCTCGGCGACGGCCTTCGCTGGGCCCTTCTCGGCGAAGCGAGCGGGCTCGTTGCCGTTCTCGCCCTGCGCCGAACCCTGGAGCACTTCGTCTTCGGCGTCCGCGCGACCGATATCGCGACGCTGGCCGGAGCCGCCGGATTGCTTCTGCTCGTCGCGACGGCGGCCTGCGCCGTTCCCGCCCTTCGCGCCCTTCGGGTCGATCCGCTGACGGCGCTCCGGTACGAGTGAGGAGACCAGAATGAACGGATTTCTCCAGGACATTCGCTACGCTCTGAGGAGCTTCCGAAGGAACCCGGCGTTCGCGGCGACGGCCATCCTCACGCTCGCGCTCGGAATCGGGGCGACGACGGCGGTCTTCAGCTTCGTGAACGGGATTCTGCTTCGCGCCCTTCCCGCGCCGGAGCCTTCCCGCATCGTTTTCATCACTCGCTCCGGGGACGTCTCCATCCCGGACGGTCGGGACTGGCGCGCGTCCGCGCCGGCCCTCGGTTCGGTGGGACTCTTCCTGCGCGACTGGGACCTCGACCTCACGGGCCTTGGCGAACCCGAACGCCTGCGTTCCGCGGTCGTCGAGGCGCAGTACTTTCGCGTTCTTGGCATCGCGCCGCTCGTGGGACGAACGATCGAGCCGGCGGACGACCAGTCGGGGGGACGCCGGGTCGCGGTCATCCGGGAAGCCTTCTGGAACCGGCGCTTCCGCCGCGACCCCGCGATCGTCGGGAAAGTCATATCCCTGAGCGATCACCCCACGACGATCATCGGCGTCATGCCGGACGCCTTCGACGTTCTCGGGGACGGCACCGACGTCTGGGTGCCGGCGGCCGTGGAAACGCCGTGGGCGCTCGGCGAACGAGGCACCAACAACTTCGACGCGATCGGGCGCCTCGCTCCCGGCGCGAGTCTCGCGACCGCAAAAGCACAGCTTCGCTCCGTTTGCGAGCGGCTCGAGCGGCAGTTCCCCGCGACGAACCAGGGAAAGGTCGTCGAACCGATTCTGCTGCTGGACTTCCTCACCGGCGCCGTCCGGCGCGGGATTCTCGTGCTGTTCGCCGCCGTCGCCTTCGTCATGCTGATCGGATGCGTGAACCTCGCGAGCCTCCTGCTTGCGCGGCTCGCTTCGAGGGGACCGGAGCTGGCGGTGCGCCGGGCGCTCGGCGCGGGCAGTGCCAGGATCTTCCGGCAACTGATCGTCGAGGCGGAAGTCCTCAGTCTCGGCGGCGCGCTGCTCGGAGTCCCGATCGCCGCCGCCGGAACGCGCATGCTCCTGCGCCTGGCGCCCGCGAGCCTTCCCCGCTCCGGCGGGGTGGCCCTCGACCTGCCCGTCCTCGCGTTCGATTTCGGAGCGGCCCTGCTCGCGGGACTCGCCTGCGCCGCGATCCCGGTCTGGCGGTCGCGGCGAGCGGATCTCTTCGCGCCGGCCGGCGGCGGACGACAGGCGGGCTCGCTGCGCCGGAGCGGGTCGCTCGGATGGATCATCGCCTCGGAAATCGCGCTCGCCGTTCCCCTCGTCGTCGGGGCGCAGCTGCTGACGCGGAGTTTCCTGGGATTGAATCGGGTTCCTCTCGGTTTCGAGCCGCGAGGGGCCCTGACCGCGGAGCTCGTCCTCCCCGAGAGCCGCTACTCCGACCGCGCCGCGCAGACCCGGGCGTTCCGGCGAATCGTCGGGGAGTTGTCCGCCACGCCGGGGATCGAATCCGCGGCGTCGGTGATCGGGGCTCCCCTCCGTCCGTCCGGGCGCGGAATCGGGTCCTCGATCGACGTGGCCGGCGCCGCGCCTGACCGCTCAGGACGGGCCCCGAGCGCGCGAGTCCGGCCCGTTCTGGGAGACTATTTTCGCGCCCTCCGCATTCCTGTCCTTCGGGGACGGGTTCTCCGAGACGCCGACGACGAGAACCACGAGCCGGTCGCGGTCGTCAATCTCGCCCTTGCCCGGCGGTACTGGCCCGGGCAGGAGGCGGTCGGGAAGACGATTCGCCTCTCGGGCTGGGACGATCCCCGCTCGTTCCGGGTCGTCGGCCTCGTGGCCGACACGAAGCCCTCGGATCTCACGGAAGAAGACACGCGGGCGGTCTACATCCCGTACGCCCAGCGAGCGCCGGCGTGGCAGCGATTCGGCACGATCGTGGTCCGCGCGGCGCGCGGCGCAACGAATCTGCTGCCCCGAATTCGCGAGGCGATCTGGAGAGTCGACCCCTCCCTGACGATCTCGGAGATCGAGCCCCTGGACCTTCAGTTCCGCCGGAGCCTCGCGCCCTCGCGCTTTCTCGCCCAGGTGCTCGGAGGCTTCGCGGCCGCGGCCCTTCTCCTCGCCGCACAGGGCCTTTACGGCGTCCTCGCCTACTCCGTCGTTCTCCGGCGCAAGGAGATCGGCGTGCGGATCGCGCTGGGAGCGACGCGCGGACGCGTCATCTCCCACATCGCGCGCCGGGCCGCCCTTCCGGTCGCCGCCGGACTCGGCGCGGGCGTCGCAGCCGCGTTCCTCGCTCGCCGGGTTCTGGGGAACCTCCTGTTCGGGGTCTCGAGCTCCGACCCCGCGACGTACGCCCTGGCGGCCGCCGCCCTTCTCCTCCTCGCCGCGACGGCAAGCTCGCTGCCCGCCCTTCGAGCGTCGAGAATCGATCCGATGACGGCGCTGCGGGAAGACTGATGCACGGACGAAAAGGAGACCTTCCATGAACGGACTCGGCCAGGACGTTCGCTTCGCGCTGCGGAGCTTCCGCAAGTCGCCCGGCTTCACGGCGGTCGCGGTTGTGACGCTCGCGCTCGGCATCGGCGCGAATTCCGCCATCTTCTCGGTCGTCGATGCCGTCCTGCTCCGGCCGCTGCCGTTCCGCGATCCGGGGCGCCTCGTTCAGATCTTCGAGCCCCTCTCCGAAGGCCAGGGAGCGAGAAACAGCCAGTCGTACCTCGACGTCCAGGACTTTCGGTCAATGAACCGGGTCTTCACCGGCATCGCCACCTACCGTTCGGAAAGCTTCACTCTCACGGGCGAGGGCGAACCGCTGCACGCTCGAGGAACGGTCGCTTCTTCGAATCTCATGGAGGTTCTCGGGATTGCGCCCAAGCTCGGCCGTTCCTTCACGCCGGCCGACGACCGGCCCGGGCCGCGGACGGTTCTCCTCGCCGACGGCCTCTGGCGCCGCCGTTTCGCGGGCGACCCGGGAATCGTCGGACGCACGATCCTGATCGACGGCCGCGCGTTCCGGGTCGCCGGAGTGATGCCGGCCGGGTTCCAGTTTCCGATCGATCCCCGTCCCGGCGAGCTCTGGGCGAACGCGGGACTCGACGCCGAACGGCCGGCCGACGATCCGAACGGAAAGTCGCAGGCCGAACAGCGCGGGTGGCGCTCTCTTCGAACAGTCGCCCGGCTGAAGCCCGGCGTGACGATCGGCCGGGCGACGGCCGAGATGAACGCGATCGCCCGAACGCTCGCCGCGCTCCATCCGGACGAAGACGCGCGCCGGAGCGCCGAGGTCCTGGCGCTGCACGAATCGCTGGTTCGCAACCTCGAGCCCGCTCTGCTCGTGCTCTTCGGCGCCGTGGGTTGCGTGCTCCTCATCGCGTGCGCGAACATCGCGAATCTTCTGCTCGCTCGCGCGGCATCCCGCGAAAAGGAGCTCGCCGTTCGCGCGGCCATCGGAGCGAGCCGGGCCCGGATGATCCGCCAGCTTCTGACGGAGAGCGTTCTCCTCTCGCTGTTCGGCGGGGCCGCGGGGGTCCTGCTGGCGTACTGGGGAATCGCGCTCGTCGTCGCCCGCGGCCCGCGGGACCTGCCGCGGCTTTCCCAGATCCACCTCGATGGCTGGGTTCTCCTCTTCACGGCGGCGCTCTCGCTCGTCACCGGCGTCGTCTTCGGGTTGGCCCCCGCGTTGCGCTCGTCGCCTTCGCGGCTGGCCGAATCGTTGAAAGACGGTGGCCGGGGGGCGAGCGCCGGTCTCCGACAAAATCGATTTCGAAGCCTGCTCGTGATCGCCGAAGTCACGCTCGCGCTGATTCTCCTCGCGGGGGCCGGACTGCTGCTCCAGAGCTTCGTTCGTCTCCAGCGCGTCGACCCCGGTTTCCGGCCCGATCACGTCCTTTCGCTGCGCTTCAGCCTCCCGGACCGGTCCTATCCGACTTCGGCCCGGATCGCGGCATTCGTCGCGGGCACGGTCGAACGGTGCGCGGCCGTGCCCGGCGTCGTTGCCGCGGCCGCCGTCGGTCCCCTTCCGCTCGGAGGCGGCAACATGGGAACGAGTTTCGAGATCGAAGGACATCCGACCCCGAAGGCCGAACAGCCGGGCACCGACGTCCGGATCGCGACGCCCGGATACTTCCGAACGATGGGTATTACTCTGTCTTCCGGGCGCGATTTCCAGCCCGAAGACCGGATCGACGCTCCGCCGGTCGCCATCATCAATCAGACTCTCGCGCGAAAGTTCTTTCCCGGCGTCGACCCGATCGGGCGGCGGATCCGGCCCGGACTGAGCGCCCTTCCCGGGGATCCTCCCTTCCGGCGAATCGTCGGAGTCGTGGGAGACGTCAAGCACGTCGAGCTCGCGGAGGTCGACGGCCCGGAGACGTACCTGCCGGAGGGGCAGGTGCCGTTCAGCACGATGACGGTCGTGGCGCGCACGGCGGGAAGGCCGCTCGACGCCGAGGCCTCGCTCGCGGCCGCCGTTCACGCCGGCGATCCGACGGTGCCCGTTTTCGACGTTCGGACGATCGACGAGTACATGTCGCAGGCCGTCGCCCGGCCCCGCTTCAACGCGGTCCTCCTCGGCCTGTTCGCCGCGCTCGCGCTCGTCCTGACGGCGGTCGGCCTGTACGGAGTCCTGTCCTATTCCGTTTCCCAGCGCACGCACGAGATCGGAATCCGGCGCGCGCTCGGCGCCAGCGATTCCGCCGTCTACCGCCTCGTCGTCGGCCATGGCATGCGCCTCGCGGCGCTCGGTCTCGTCCTCGGAATCGCCGGGGCTCTCGTGGCGACGCGACTCCTCTCGACGCTGCTGTTCCGGATGAAGCCGTTCGACTTTCCGACCTTCGCCGCCGTGACGCTCGGTCTCGCGCTCGTGTCCCTCGCGGCGTCGTGGCTGCCGGCCCGGCGGGCCGCGGGGATCGAGCCGACGGTGGCGCTGCGCGACGAGTGAGCGGAGCGGAAGGATTTCTTTCGCGGAGAATGAGGTGAACAGATGACCGGAATCCTTCAGGATCTTCGTTTTGCGGCCCGGTTGCTGCGCCGCTCGCCCGGGTTCGCGTTCGGATCGATCGTCGTTCTCGCTCTCGGCATCGCGGCCAACGTGACTCTCTTCGGCGTCGTCGACACGGTTCTTCTCAAGCCGCTGCCCTTTGACCACCCCGATCGCCTGTATGCGATCGTCACTTCGGACGTGAAGCAGCATTTTCGCGCCGCGGCCTCGCCTCCCGACTTCCTCGACTACCGCCGGTCGGTTCGCTCCTTGAAAGACGTCGCGGCTTCCCAGCCCTGGAACCCGAACGTCACCGGCGAAGCGTCTCCCGAAAGACTGAACGCGCTGCTCGTCTCGGCGAACTTCTTTTCGACCCTCGGCGTTTCCGCCGCGCGGGGCCGAACGTTTCTTCCCGCCGAGGAAGTCGACGGCCGTGAACGGGTCGCGGTTCTCAGCGACGCTTTCTGGAGACGAAGGTTCGGCTCGGACCCATCGCGGGTCGGCAAACCGATCCGGCTGAACGGCGAAGAGTACATCGTCGTCGGCGTCATGCCCCCCGGATTCCGGTGGGGCCGCGCGTACGGCGGGAGCGGGGCCGCGGACCTCTGGGCGCCGTTCGCGCTGACGCCCTCGCGGATTGCCCCCGACCAGCGCGGCAACGAATACCTCGACCTGATCGGCCGGCTTCGGCCGGGCGTTTCCGTCCGAGCCGCTCAGGGCGAGATCGACCAGCTCATGGAGGGATTCCGCCGAAGCTACCCGGAGAACTTTCCCCGAGGAGGGGGGCTCACCACGACGCTCGTTCCCCTCCGGGACGACCTGGTCGAAAACGTGCGCTCGCCTCTCTGGGTGCTCGTCGGTTCGGTCGGGTTCCTTCTGGCGATCGCGTGCACGAACGTGGCGGGCCTTCTTCTCGCCCGGGCCGCGGCGCGGCGGGGCGAAATCGCGATTCGGGCTTCGCTCGGCGCCACCCGGCAGCGCCTGCTGCGCCAGCTGCTCGCGGAGAGCGCCCTGCTGGCGTTTGTTGCCGGGGCCCTCGGAGCGTTTCTGGCGGCGGTCGCGTTGGGCGTCGTCCGGCGCGCGGGTTTCGAGACCTTTCCAGGACTGGAGAGAGCGAGATTCGACGGCGCCGCCGCGGTTTTCTCCGTCGGAGTCTCGGCGCTGACGGCCGTGCTTTTCGGTCTTCTCCCGGCTCTGGGGGACGACGCGTGGGAACCTCAGGGAAGAGATCGACGCGGATCGGCAGGCCTCCGGTGGAAACCGGGGCCGGCTGCGGCGGTTTCTCGTGGCCTCGCAGATGGCGTTCGCATCGCTGCTTCTGGTCGGCGCGGGTCTCCTCGTCTCGAGCCTTTCCCGGCTGCTCCAGCGTCAATCCGGGGTTCGACCCCAACGGCGTCGTCGCCGGCGAGATCTCGCTCCCCCCCTCGCGATACCCGGACCGGGCGTCCCGCGCGGCATTCGCGGAGGCTGTCCTCGCGCGCCTGCGCTCCGAGCCGGGAATTCGGGCCGCCGGCGCGGCCGAGATTCTTCCGCTCGGGGGTGAGATGAACAGCTCGACGTTCGACGTCGAGAATCGGCCTGCCGAGCCGGGAGGAACGAAGCCCCACGCCGAGAGCTGGCGAGCCTCGGTCGGCTATTTCGAAACGATGCGGATCCCGCTCTTTCGGGGGCGTCTCTTCGATGCGACCGACCGACCCGGATCGGTGCCGGTCGCGATCGTCGACGAAGCGCTTGCGAAGAAATACTTCGGCGGGTTCGGCGCGCTCGGCAGGAGAATCGATTTCGAGGGCGACCCGGGCGCGCCGCGATGGCGCGTCATCGTGGGAGTCGTCGGGACGATCCGCGCCCGATCGCTCGACGACGAGCCGCGATCCGCGTTCTATGTTCCTTTCGCGCAAAGGCCGCCCGGAATGATGGCGCTCGTCGCGAGGACGGGAGGCGATCCGAATCTCGCGGCCCAGGGGCTGCGATCCGCGGTCGCGGCCGTCGACCGCGACCAGCCGGTTGCCGACGTCGTGCCGCTCTCGGAGGTCCTGTCGGCGTCGGTGTCCCGCCGGCGGCTCGCGGCGGTCGCTCTCTCGGCCTTCGCCTCGTCGGCGCTCGTTCTCGCGGGCATCGGTCTGTACGGCGTCCTGGCTTACTCCGTCGCCCAGCGGCGCCGCGAGATCGGCATCCGAATGGCCCTCGGCGCCCGCCCCGGATCGGTCCTGCGCCTCGTCCTGGGCGAGAGCTCGAAGATGATCGCCCTCGGCATCGGGTCGGGCCTCGCGGGCGCGGCCCTGGCGACGCGATGGCTGACCGGCCTTCTTTACGGCGTCGCGCCGCTCGATCCCGCCACTTTCGCCGGCACGGCAGCCGTGCTCGCCTGCGTCGGTCTCCTCGCGAGCGGCCTCCCCGCCCGAAGAGCCGCGAGAATCGACCCGATGGAAGCCCTGCGATCCGAATGAGGGTCGGCGGAATCCTGTCGTTTATGATGAAGGAGACGCAACGATGATCCAGCTTCGCAACGTCGAAAAGTCGTTCCCCGCGGGAGGGGGCCGCACGTTCGTTCTGCGGCAGATCGAGCTGGGCGTGGAGGAAGGCGAGTTCGTCTCGATCATGGGCCCGTCCGGATCCGGAAAGACGACGCTCCTCTCGATTCTCGGCATGCTCGACGCGGACTGGAGCGGCGAGTACGAATTCCTCGGCCAGTCCGTCCACCGGATGAAGCCGAAAGAGCGCGCGGAGCTCAACAAGAAGAACATCGGGTTCGTCTTTCAGCAGTACCACCTCCTCGACAACCTGACGGTCCGCGAAAATCTCGACGTTCCCCTGTCGTACCGAAACGTCAAATCGTCCGAACGAGCGGCGCTCGTCGCGGACACGCTCGACCGCTTCCGCATCGTCGGAAAAAAGGATCTTTTCCCCTCCCAGCTCTCCGGCGGGCAGCAGCAGCTCGTGGGCGTCGCGCGCGCGCTCATCGCGAAACCGAAGCTCATCCTCGCCGACGAACCGACCGGGAACCTCCACTCCGACCAGGGGCGGGAGATCATGGAGCTGTTTCGCGAATTGAACGCCTCCGGCACGACGATCATCCAGGTGACCCACTCCGACACGAACGCGGGGTACGGAAACCGGGTCGTCCGCCTCCACGACGGGTGGATCCAACGCGATTGACGCGAGCTCTCAAACGCGGAATGCTCGCGTAGGATGCCGACGACCGGAGAAACCGCGCCCCGCCTGCTCGTGGCCGACGACCAGCCGGCGGTCCTCGAGGCGATCCGACTTCTCGTCAAGCCGGAGGGCTTTCTCGTGGAAACGGCGGGCTCGCCCGCGGCGGCCCTGGATGCCGCCCGCCACCGGGAGTTCGACGCCGTCCTGATCGACCTCAACTATGCGCGCGACACGACTTCGGGGCGGGAGGGGCTCGATCTCCTGACCCGGCTTCTCGAGACCGACGAGACGCTTCCCGTGATCGTGATGACCGCCTGGGGCTCGATCGACCTCGCCGTCGAGGCCGTGCGCCGCGGTGCCCGGGATTTCGTCCAGAAGCCGTGGGACAACGCGCGCCTTGTCGCGACGCTTCGCACCCAGGTCGAGCTCGGGGCCGCGTTGCGGCGCGGGAGGCGGCTCGAGGCCGAGAACCGTCTTCTGCGGGGCGCCGGCGCGCCGCCGATCGTCGCTCAATCCGCCGCGATGCAGCCGATCCTGCAGATGGTCGCGCGGGTCGGGCCCACGGAAGCAAATGTCCTCATCACCGGGGAAAGCGGAACGGGAAAGGGACTCATCGCCCAGGCGCTCCACGCCGCGTCCCGGCGCGCCGCAGCCCCGATGGTCACGATCAACATGGGCGGGCTGCCGGAAGGCGTTTTCGAGAGCGAGCTGTTCGGGCACGTCAAAGGGGCGTTCACCGACGCGAAAGCCGACCGAATCGGGCGATTCGAGCTCGCCCGCGGCGGAACTCTGTTCCAGGACGAAATCGCGAACCTGACGCTCGCGCAGCAGGCGCGTCTCCTCCGCGTGATCGAAACCGGCGAGTTCGAGCCCGTGGGATCCTCCCGGACGCGCCGCGCCGACGTGCGAATCCTGTCCGCGACGAACGCCGACCTGCGGCAGGAAGTCGCGGCGGGAAAGTTTCGCCAGGACCTGCTGTTCCGCCTCAATACCGTCGAGATCTCGATTCCGCCGCTCCGCGAGCGCCCGGACGACATCGCCGGCCTCGCGACGCACTTCCTCGGGCTGCACACGGTCCGCCACCGCAAAAAGGCCAACGAACTGGATCCGGCGGCGCTCGACGCGCTGCGGCGGTATCCCTGGCCCGGAAACGTGCGAGAGCTCGAGCACGTGATCGAGCGCGCAGTCCTGATGTCGGAAGGAGAGCGAATCCGCATTTCCGACCTGGGGCTCGCCTCCGGGCGCGAGACGGACACCCGCCTCGAGGAAATGGGGCTGGAAGAAATGGAAGCACTGCTGATCCGAAAGGCTCTCGCGCGCCACGAAGGCAACGTGAGCAAAGCGGCCGACGCGCTCGGCCTCTCGCGAAGCGCGCTGTACCGGCGGCTCCAGCGGCACGGAATGTGAGTCGCAGGCGATGCTGAAGCGGCCGCGACGCAACCACGAGGGACGGATCTTCGGCCTCGCGCTCGCCGCCGGGCTCCCCGCGATCGCCGGCGCCGGAATCCTTCTGTGGACCGCTCACGCGGGCCGGGGCCTCGCGTGGACGGTCCTCGCGCTCCTCGCGGGCTCGACCGCGGCGTTCGCGTTCGCGATTCGGAGCCGCGTCGTCCGGACCCTCCAGACGGTCGCGAACCTGCTCGGCGCGATCCGAGAAGACGACTACTCGATACGGGGAACGATCACGCCGGGCCAGGACGCCTTGAGCCTCGTCTTCTGGGAGATCAACGAGCTCGCGGAAACCCTTCGGGGCCGGAGGCTGGGCGAGCTCGAATCCGCCGCCCTCTTGCGCGCGGTCGTCGCGAAGATCGACACGGCGATTTTCACGTTCGATTTCGACGCGAACCTGCAATTCGTGAACCGCTCCGCGGAATCGCTCCTCGGAACGCCGGCGGACAGGCTTGTCGGGAAGCGGGCCGCGGACCTCGGCCTCGCCGAATGGCTCGAGGGCCCCGAGGCGAGGACCGTCGAGCACGTCCTTTCGGTCCCCGGCCGCTGGTCCGTGCGCCGCTCGGCCTTTCGCGAAGAGGGCCGCCCGCACCACCTCGTCGTCGTCACCGATCTCCGCCAGGCGCTGCGCGAGGAGGAGCGGCAGGCCTGGCAGCGGATCATCCGGGTCCTCGGGCACGAGCTGAACAACTCGCTCGCGCCGATCCGCTCGATCGCAGAGAGCCTCCTCTCGGCTTCCGCGAGAACGCCGCGGTCCGCCGACTGGGATGCCGACCTGGGCCGCGGCCTCGAGGTCATCGGCTCCCGCGCGGCCGCATTGACGCGATTCCTCGAGGGATACCGGCAGCTCGCCCGGCTCCCCGAGCCGCAGCGCCGCCGGGTCGATCTCGCCGGCCTTCTCCGGCGCGTCGCCGCTCTCGAGAGCCGCGTCCCGGTTCGCGTCGCCGGAGGGCCCGACGTCGTGATCGAGGCGGACGGAGATCAGCTCGAGCAACTCTTCATCAACCTCCTACGGAACGCCGCCGATGCGGCCCTCGAGACCGGAGGATCGGTAGAGGTCGGGTGGGACCTCGGCCCGGGCGGGGTCGAAGCGAGCGTCATCGACGACGGACCCGGCATCGCCAGCACGAACAACCTCTTCGTGCCGTTCTACACGACGAAACCGGGAGGCTCGGGGATCGGCCTGCTTCTCAGCCGGCAGATCGCCGAGGCGCACGGCGGCTCCCTGACGCTGTCCAACCGCCGCGATGCGACCGGCTGCGTCGCGCGCCTGACGCTGCCGATCGGGCCCTGGACCCGCACCGGCGACGCCGCCTTTCAGTAGTACGGCTCCCAGATCCAGAAGATGAGCTCCGAAACCCGCGCGAGCAGCCCCCGGTGCGACCAGTTCGGGTACGTGATCTCCCGGCATTTCTTCATGTCGTCGTTGAACATTTCTTCGATCTGCTGCGCGAACCCCCGGTCGTAGAAGGCGACGCTCTCTTCCGCGTTCTTCCCCATCGATCGCGTGTCGAAATTGATCGAGCCGATCGTGGAGAAAACGCCGTCGACGACGAAGGATTTCGTGTGCATCATCGTCGGCTGGTATTCGTAGAACTTGACGCCGGCCTTCAACATCGGCCCGTAGTGGAGCCGCCCCGCGAGCCGCACCATCGGAAGATCGATGTTCATGCCGGGAACCATCACCTGCACGTCGACTCCCCTCCGAACCGCCCGGATCAGGGCGTTGCGCGTCTGGCGGTCCGGTAGGAAATAGGCGTTCTGGATGTGGATGCTCTTTCGGGCCGCCTGGATGCACATGTAGTAGAGCATCTTCGGAAGCGAGGAAGCGTCTCCCCGCGAGGCCTTCATCGCCGCGACGTCGATCTTGCCGGCCGGCGCGATCTTCGGAAAGAACCTCTCCCCGGCCAGGATTTCGCCCGTCGTGAACGTCCAGTCTTCGGAGAAAATCGCCTGCATCTGCGCCGCGACGGGACCTTCGACGCGAACCTGCGTGTCGCGCCATTCGGAGGTGGTTCGGGCGTCACCCAGCCACCGCTTGTCGATGCCCAGGCCGCCCGTGTATCCGACCTTTCCGTCCACGATCAGGAGCTTCCGGTGCGTGCGCTTCCCGATCTTGTAGATCGAGATCAGGCGGATCGGACGGTACACCTTCACGTTCACGCCCGCCTGCTTGAGCGGTTCCTCGAGGTCGCCCAGGGAGCTCCCGTAGCCGTCAATGAGGAGCCGGACCTCGACGCCTCGCTTCGCCGCGTCGATCATGGCGTCCGCGAACTGGCGGCCCGCCGCGTCCGGCTGAAAGATGTACGTCTCCAGGTTCACACTCATTTTCGCGGCGCGGATCTCGCGGGTCATCGCCGGGAAGATCTGATCGCCGTTCTTCAGAAGCTCGGCGGAGTTTCCGCTCGTCATGCTGCTCTCCAGCGTGTCGAGCGAACGGCGGAACTGGGGCTCCTCCACGCCGAAGTCCGGCTTGAAGTGATAGATCTCCCTCTTCTCCGAAGCGATGACCCCGCGAAGAACGGTGCAGCCCGAAAGGGCAAGAGCCGTTCCGGCGAGGCCGGTGAGCAGCGCGGCGACCCGAATCTTCACGAACATTCGACAGCCGAAAATAGCAACATTCGTGCCGCCGGAGCGCAAAAAAAACCCCGCCGAAGCGGGGTCCCGGATCACTCCGGGCCGCTGGTGATGGCTCCAGCGGTCAAGGCATCAGACGGATTTTCTCGATATCGAGCTTGTCCCCCTTCAGGTCGCCGACGATCTGCACTCGCTGGCCAGCGTAACCGGCGGCCTTCTTCTGGTTCTCGATGTTGTAGGTCTTGTTCGATTCGGTATCGGCGAGCACGTACTTCGCGCCCCCTTCGACGCACGCCTTCGTACAGACGGCCGTTGAGTACTGGGCAACGCCCCCGTGTTTTCGCTGCATCTCGGAGTGATCGAGGCCGCACATGCTGTCGCTGATGTAGCCGATGACGGTCACGTCATCATGGGCGAGCAGGCTGCCCGCGGCGGCCAGCATGAGTATCGTGACGCCGACGGCGGAAAAAATGCGTTTCATACCCGTGTCCTCCCGCGGGTATACCGTGCACGATTTGTGCCAGCGAGAGCGAGCGGCGCCTTCGCGGCCGGTAAGGGCCTTCGAACGCGTTTCGGAGGATCTCGACCCGCGCCACCCCGTTCTCCTCGAGGATCGCGACGACGTCGAACCGGGCCGCAGAGCCAGTCTTCTTGCGTTTCGCGAGATACCATTCCGCCGTGCGCGCAAGGCGCCGCTGCTTCTCCGGCGTGACGGCCTCCGCCGGATGGCCCATGTTCTCGTCCCGCCGCCATTTCACCTCGACGAAGCAGAGCACGTCCCGCTCCCGCGCGACGACGTCGATTTCCCCGATGGGCGTTCGAAAATTTCGCTCGACGATCTCGTAGCCGGCTTCGACGAGCGCGTCGATCGCGAGCGTCTCTCCCCGCTGCCCGACGCCGCGCAACCCCTCCCACTCGGGCAGGTCGTCTTCGCGGCCGAGCTTCGACAGCGCCTCGCGGATGTATTCGAGCGGAGTCCGCAGCATCACGCCGGATTATCTCTCTTCGCGTGTTAAACTTCGCGCGCTTTGGACGCCGCTTTTCTCGTCTCCGCCATCCGTCAGGGCCTGGCGGAAGCCGTTCGAGTCGCCCTCGAGGGCGCCTTCGGCGTCACCGACGCGGAGTTCTCCCTCGAACGGCCGCCGAACGTCTCGCAGGGAGACCTGTCGACGACGATCGCCTTCGACCTGGCGAAGCGCCTTCGGAAGGCTCCGCGCGCGATCGCGGCCGAGCTCGCGCGGACCCTCGTTCTCCCGCCCGGCGTCGCCGGGGCCGCCGTCGAAGGGGCGGGATACCTGAATTTCCGCCTCGATCGCGGCGCGTTCGTCGCCGGAATGTTCCGGCCTCGACCCACCGGGGTCGCGGAACCGCCGGCCCGCGCCGGCAAAGTCATCGTCGAGCACACGAACATCAACCCCAACAAGGCCGCTCACATCGGCCACCTTCGCAATGCCGTCCTCGGCGACACTCTCGTGCGCTGTCTCCGGCATGCCGGCCGCGAGGTGGAAGTGCAGAACTACATCGACGACACGGGCGTCCAGGTGGCCGACGTGGTCGTCGGCTTTCTCGACGTCCGGCGATGGACGCTCGAACAGATCGAGGATGCGATCCGGAGCCCCGCCGCGAGCGGCGCGAGATATCGGACGTTCGGCGACCTCTGCTGGGACGTGTATGCCGACGTGGGGCGCGAGTACGAGCAGCGCCCCGAGACGAAGGGCCTTCGGGCGGAGACGCTCCATGCGATGGAAGAGGGGGGCAACCTCCGATCCGCGTCGGCCGAGAAAATCGCCGCGGCGATCGTCGCGGAACACGTCGCGACGATGGGCCGGATCGGGGTCGCCTACGATCTCCTTCCCCGCGAATCCGACATCCTCAAGAAGCATTTCTGGGTTCGCGCCTTCTCTCTCCTGAAGGAGCGGGACGCGATCGCCCTCGAAAGCGAGGGCCGCCACGCCGGCTGCTGGGTCATGAGACTGTCCGCCTCGGAAGCCTTTGCCGGTCTCGACGAGCCGGACAAGATTCTCGTCCGCAGCAACGGAACCGTCACGTACACCGGCAAGGACATCGCCTACCAGCTCTGGAAGTTCGGACGCCTGGGGCTCGACTTCGACTATGCGCCGTACGAACCCGACTGGTCGGCCGGGCGCGGGGGCGCGGGGGCCGTTCCGGACGAAGTCCGGCGTCACCCGGTCTGGCAGACGTCAACCGGCGCCCCGCCGTCGTCGCCCGGCTTCGGCTCGGCCGCGAGAGTCTTCAACGTGATCGACGTCCGCCAGTCCTACCCCCAGAAGGTCGTTCAGGAAGGACTGAGGGTCCTCGGTTTCGGCGACGAGGCCGACGCGTCGGTGCACTTCGCGTACGAGATGGTCGCCCTGACACCGGGAACGGTGCGCCGGCTCCACGACGTCTACGGAGACGAGTACCGCCTCTCCGAAGAAGACGAAAAGAAAGCATTCGTCGAGATGTCGGGGCGGAAGGGACAGGGCGTCAAGGCGCACGACCTGCTCGAGACGATGGTCGAACAGGCGCTCGCCCAGATCCGGGAGCGGGATCCCGCCCTCGCGCCCGGCGAGGCGGAAGTCCGGGCTCGCGAGATCGCCGTCGGCGCCCTCCGGTATTTCATGCTGAAGTTCGGCCGCAACAAGATCCTCGCGTTCGATTTCGATGAGGCCTTGAACTTCGAGGGCGACACCGGGCCGTACCTCCAGTATTCGGTCGTGCGGGCCGAGAACATCTTTCGGAAGCTCGAGGGAATGGGAATCGCCGCGGCTGTCGACCCGGGCTCGCTGGACCGGCTCGCCGCCGCGGACTGGCCCGACGACCTCTGGGAGATCTTTCTCGAGGTCTCCCGGATCACGGAAGTCGTCGAACGGGCCCTCTCGTCGCTCGAGCTGGCGGCCGTCGCGAGGCACGCCTTCTCGCTCGCGCAGCTCTTTTCCCAGTTCTACCACCGGCACCCGATCGCGCAGGAACGCGACGAGGTCCTCCGCGCGCAGAAAGTCGCCGCGGCGCGGGCCTTCCACTCCGGGCTCGGGCTCCTTTTATCGCTTCTGGGAATCCCCTCGCCCGAAAAGATGTAGCCCCGGCAGGACCTTCCCGCCCGCGAACCGCGCGACGACGGGCGCGAGCTTCAAAAGCCATTTCGCCGATCGAAAGCCTCGGCGCAGGGAGGTCATCCGCAGAACCGCGGCCGAGGTCAGCAACGCGAGGCCGCCCCACTTGAGTGAATTGCCCGCCTTCTCGAGGCCCGACGTGAGATCGGCCGCGCCCTGCCGGGTCGCGAACTCGAGTTCCCGGAAACGTCGGCCGACGCGGTCGCGTTCGCTCGCGCCCGCGGCGATCCACCGGCTCCACTTCTCCTCGGAGCTCATTGCTCCCCTCCGGTCCAGGACTCGAAATCCTTCCGGATCTCGCCCGCAGTCCGTTCGAACATCGGCCGGGACAGGCGGCTCCGAAGAGCGGCGAAGACCAGGCCGGCGGCGGAGAGAACGCAGATTCCGAAGCTCGCGAACACCGCCGCAATCAGGCTTCTGAACCAGAGATCCAGGAGAAGAACGACGCCGACGAGCAGGAAAACGAGAGCGAGGAACGACAGCGCCGCCGCTGTCGCGAAAAGGGCGACGCGGACGAGGGCAAAGCGGCTCCACTCCTTCGCCTCGCTCTTGGCCATCTCCCAGCGGAGAAAGCCGAGCGAGCCCAGGGCCGAAAGGAATGCGGCGAGCGAGCGCTTCCACTCCTGCCAGGTCCCGTCGGGGACCTCGGGAATCTCGTCCGATTCCACGTCCGGCTCGATCAATCGCGCGACGTGGCGACCACGACGGCGGCGATCGCGGCGATCGCGGCGGCGGCGACCCAGATCCTCCACGAGGATCGGCGCCGCCGGCGCGAAGTTCCCGTGAGGAGGGGCAGGCCGTATTCGCGCGCGAGCTCCGCCCCGTGGCGCGCCGCCAGCGCGAGCAGCTCGGCCCCTTCGTGCTTCGCCTCGCCGAGCAAACGGTTCGCGCGGGCCGCCGCGTCGGTGCGGACGTCTTCGTACCGTTCCGCGACGTCGCCCCGGCTCAGCAGCGCGCCGGATGCTTGGCCCAGAATCTCCGTCAGAGTTGCCATCCCAAATGCCTCCGAACCCGAATCATACGCCGTCAGCCGGCTCGGAAAAAAGCTTCTCTTCTTCTTCGGGAGTCCACAGCGAGTCCGGTTCGAGCGGCTCGAGATCCGCGGACTCGGACGATTCCACCCATCGCACCCTTTCGGCCGCGACGGCGTAAAAGCCGCGCCGGCCATCGATTCCGATCGCGCTCGTCTCCTCGGCCCGATTCGCGAGCCCCAGCCGGCCGGCGAGCCGAAGGAGGGGCACGCGGCCGCGGGCGAGAACGAGCTGGTCGTCCTCGGTCACGCGCAGGGGAGCGACGAACGCGAGGCGCTCGACCGGGAGAAAGAAGCTGCGGCCGCCGACTTCGATCGCGACGCCCGCCCGGCCGGAGATCAACTCGACGCCCCCTCCAGCCGGAAGCGCTCGATCTCCCGCTCGAGCAATCCAATCTCGGAACGAAGAACCTGGATCGCCTCGCCGACCGCCGCCGCGCTCGCGCTGTTGTCGCCGCTCTGGCGGCGGACGCCGGAAATCAGCTCGACGAGCCGGGCGGATTCCGTCTTCTGCCGTTCGGTGGAGGCGAGGACCTCGCGAATCCGCGACAGCGTGCTCTCGGCCGCCTGGGCGATCGAGTCCCCCGCGTTCTTCTGCTCCCGGACGGCGCCCTTGATGGAAGCGGAGCGCTCGCGCATCGAGACGACGGCCTGCTCGACGTGGCGTCCGCCCGCTTTCTGCTGCGACATCGCCGAGGCGATCTGCGCAATCTGTTCGCGAACGCGGTCGATCGCCGTCGCGACCCGGTGGGAGCCCTCGCTCTGTTCGGCGGTCGCGCGGGCGATCTCCGCGGCGGACTCGCTCGCCAGGCGCGACCGGTCGAGAATTTTCGAGAGCCTCTCTCCGGCGCCCTGCGACCGGCCGACGCCGTCCTCGACGCGGCGAACACTCTCCTTCATCGAGTCGGAGAGAGCGCCGATTTCCTGCTGGATTCCCGAAAGCAGCTGGCCGATCTCCGAAGCTCCCGCCGAGGCGCGCTGGGACAGGGCGCGAATCTCGGCCGCGACGACGCCGAATCCTTTTCCTTCTTCGCCGGACTGCGCCGCGAGAATCGCGGCGTTGAGCGCGAGCAGGTGCGTCTCGCCGGCGACTTCCTCGATCATCCCGACGATCTTCCCGATTTCGCGCGACCGCTCGCCGAGCGCGTTCATGCGCGCCGAGTCGCCTTTCACCGCGTCGCGCACGGCCGACATCGCGGACACGGTCTTCATGACCGCCCCCTGCCCTCCCTCGGCGTCGGTCGCCGCCCCTTCCGAGAGCTGCGCGCTCTTCTTCGCGCTCTCCCGGACCTGGCGGATCGACGCGTCGATTTCCGTCATCGAGGTCGCCGTCTCGGCGGCGAAAGCCGACAGCGTCTCGAGCGACGAGTCGATCGACGAGATCGACTGCGCCATCTCCACCGCCGCCGTCGACATCTCCTCGATCGAGGCGTGGAGGGCGTCCATGTGCTGCGAGACCTCTTCGAGGGACGCCGCCATTTCGAGAATCGACGAGCCGGTCTGCTCGGCCGAAGCGGAGAGATCTTCCATCCGCTCTCCGATCCGCCGCGAGTCGGAATCGGACTGCTCGATCGAGGCCGAGGCCTTATCGACGATCTCGTTCTGCGCCACCGCGCGGCCGGCGACCGCTTCGGTGTCGCGCTGAATTCCTTCCGCGACCTTGCGGACGCGGCGCTGCCCTTCGCGAATCCGCACGGCGATGCCGGCCAGGCCCTCCGCCATCGAATTGAACGCGGAGGCCAGCACACCGATCTCGTTGCGTCGGGTAACCGCGATCCGGCGCGTGAGGTCGCCAGACGCCATCTTCCCGGCGGAAAACGCGATGCTTTCGAGGGGTTTGATCATGTAGCGCGCCGCGAAGACAATGATGAGGATGCCGACGGCCAGGCCGACGAGCGTCAGCGCGGCGCCCAGCCCCCACACGGTCCGGCGCATGTCCTGCCAGTCCCGGGAATTCATGACCAGCCGAAGCGTTCCCACGATCGCCGATTTCCGGAAGTTCTCCACGTCCGCACGCGCGACGCCCGCCGTGACGATCGCGTCCTCGGAAACCCGGGCGAGCTCGGGCCGGCTCGCGACGCCGAGGCGATCGAGCGCCCTCGCGTCCGCGGGCGTGTCCGCGACCGGGGCGCCGAACGCAATCTCCCCGGCGGGCAGGGCGCGGGAGGTTCCCAGCGCCGCGGGCCGCTTCGAAGCGTCGCTCTGCGCGAGGAGCTTTCCGTCGCCGTCGAGGAATTCGACGTAGTCGACCGAGCGGTTGAGAAGCAGGGACTGGGCGATGTCGCGGAGGTTCGCCTCCAGGCGGAAGTCCACGTAGTAGCCGCTCCCCGCGGCGATCGTCTTCGACAGCGACGTTCCTTCCCGCTTGAGGCGCTCGAAGAACGTCTTCCGGGCGATCAGCGTAAACAGAATCAGGTACGCCGCCGCGGTGCCGACGAGAAGTGCGATCACGACCGACACGAGCTGGGCGATCAGCGAGGCGTTCCGGCTGCGGGACATCATCTGACTCATCCTGGACTTGAGGAAAAGGATATCAGATCTCCGAATCGCAGCCCGTCGTTTTCGGGCGACGCTTCGAAGATCGCCCCGCCCGCGAGCCCGCGAAGGGCGTCGACGACGGCCTCCCTCCGCGGCGCCGGGGTCAGGATCGCAAGGACGCCGCCGCCTCCCGCTCCGCACGCCTTCGCGCCCCAGGCGCCCGCCGCCCGGCTCCGCCGGTCGGCCTCGTCGAGGAGATCGGTCGACGCGCGCTTCGACAGCCGCTTGCGAAACGCCCACTCTTCTCCCATCGCGAGTCCCATCGCTTCGAAGTCGAGGCCATGAGACGCCCGGGCCAGCGCGAGCGCGCAGTCCCGGATGCCGTCGAGCGCGTCGCGCACGCTCGCGTCTCCGTCGATTCGGGCCTTGTAGATCTCCCAGTTGTTCAGGCCCGAAGAATGCGAGGTCCCCGAGTCGAAGAGCACGAGATGCCTCGAGAAATCCTCCGCGGGCACCGCCCGGGTCTCGATGACCGCGCCGCCGATCCCGAAGGAAATCACGTTCAGGCCGCCGCGAAGCGCGGATTCGTAGTCCTGCGTGCCCGCCGGCGCCCCGAGAACGCGGGTCTCGACGTCGCGGCAGATTTCGCAGATCCGCTCAGCCGGCAGCTCGGTCTCGGAAAAACGCGCGAGGGCGGCGACGATGGCGACGAGCAGCGCCGACGATCCGCCGAGGCCGGACCCGAACGGCACCGCCGACGAGGTCTCGATGCGCAGCCCGTTCTCGAGACCGAGGGCGAGGGCCGCCCCCGAGGCGATCGAGGCCTCGCGGCTCTGCCCGGCCGAGCGCACGGTCTCGTACCGCCGTTCGAACCGGAGGTCCTGCGAAACGAGCTCGAATCCGGAGCCGATCGCGGACACCGCCGCGCGCGCCCGGCGATCGATCGCAAGGTTCACGGTCTTCGAGTTTTCGTGGAGGAGATAGAGAGGCCACAGATCGAGGGTGCCGCCGGCCAGGTCCACGCGGGCCGGGGCGGACGCGGAAACGCCGGTCAGCGAATGCTCTCGGCCGCGACGACGTGGCTCGCCGGGAAGTACCGCCCGGCCATCGCGACCTCGCCGGTCGGGTACGATTCCGGGCACGCCTCGCGGTTGAGCAGGATCCAGACTTCTCCGTCGTCGGAACGGAACGCCGCAAGATGCGGATTCGACCCGGCGGGCGCCGCGGCGATCTCGGCCTTTCCCTTCAGAGCGCAGCGCAGGCAGAAGATCCGGCCGCGCAGCACGCGCTCCACCGGCTTCTCCTTCAGAGCGTCCCTTTCGACGGGAGATCGCGAGATCGAATCCGCGACGACGGGAATCACGAGGAGACAGAGGGCCGCGGCGGCGACGGCCGGCCGCCACGCTCGCCTTCTCGAAGGCAGCCGCATGCGGGCGATCCGGCGCCGAAGGTCGGCGGGAGCCGGCTGCCGCGGCGAGCGGTCCTTCAGGATCGCGCGGACGCGGCGAAAGGAGTCCAGACGAACGGCGCACCGCTCGCACCTCGAAAGGTGCAGCGCGACCTGACGGCGGTCGCCCTCGGCGAGCTCCCCGTCGAGGTAGGCATTCAGGAAAAATCTGGTTCTGGCGCAGTCCATAAGTGAAAATCTCGCGACGTCACCGACGCGATATTCTCCCTTAAGAACGGATAAATTTCGATCCCTATTCCGGGGAACCGCCCGGGAGCCCTTTATTTCGAGGCTTTGAGGCGGGTTCGGGCCGGGGCTCCGCCCCGGAGGTAGCCGTGGGACTTCGCGTACCGCATGAGCGCCTTCTCGAGCAGCTTCCGGCCGCGGTAGAGACGCGACATGACCGTTCCCACCGGGCAATCGAGGATCTCGGCGATCTCCTTGTACGAGAAGTCCTCCAGATCGGCCAGGAGAACGACCATCCGGTAGTCCGTCGGGAGCGACTCGAGCGCCTTTTTGACGCCCTCGTCCATGATGCTCGACAGGTACTGGGTCTCCGGGTCGAGCGGCACGTCGTCCGGGTCGTGGCGAACGATCCGCTCGAACGACTCCTCGATCTCGGAAAACTCGACGCTCTTGGGCTCCAGCTTTTTCTTACGGTAGTTGTTGATGAACGTGTTCTTCAAGATCTTGAAGAGCCAGGCCTTGAGGTTCGTTCCCTCTTCGAACTTGTCGTAGTACTTGTAGGCCTTGAAGAACGTCTCCTGGACGAGGTCTTCCGCGTCCTGGGAGTTTCCGGTCATCCGGTAGGCCGTGTTGTAGAGCGAGTCCACGTACGGCATCGTTTTCGAGTCGAAATCCCACGCCGTGACTCCCTGGGGTCCCATCGGGGCGGTGGATTCAGTTGCAAGCTTCAGCACGTCTTCCTCCAAATCTGGAATAAATCGGTTGCAATTCCCCTGCCGGGCCCGCTCCGAGCCTTCCGACTTCGGCCTTCGAGCAGTTTCAGGGACTTACCGGAACCCCGGCTCATCCCTGTTTACGAAGGGGCGTAGAAAAACGTTTCGGAGAATGTCAAAGTGGACGTGCTGCCCTGAAAAAAGGACGCCCCCGCCGGGCGGCGGGGGCGCGATACAACGAAGTGCGGAACGGGAAGCCTTACGCCCCTTTGATCGCGAACGCGATCACGAGCGCGTAGATGACGAGCGACTCGATGAGCGCGAGGCCCAGAATCGCCATCACGCGGATCGGCCCGGCCGCGCCGGGATTCCTCGCCATGCCCTCGCAGGCCGCCGCCGTCGCCTTGCCCTGCGCGAACGCGCCGCCGAACGCCGAGATCGCGATCGCAAACGCCGCGCCGATGACGCCCCATTTGACGCCGCCGGTCGCGCCCGCCGCCGCGGTCTCCTGGGCGAACGCCGGCATCGCCATCAACGCCGTCGCCGCCAACCCCATGAACATTCCCTTTTTCGACATCAGACGAAACTCCTTTCAAAACCTCTCAATGTTCTTCGTGAACTCAGTGTTCTTCGTGCCCCACCGCTCCCGCGATGTAGATCGTCGACAGAATCACGAAAATGAACGCCTGCAGAAGCGCGCCGATGAGCCCGAGGGCCATCATCGGCCACGGAACCAGGATCGGCGCCATCGTGAAGAAGACTCCCGTCGCGATGTGCTCGCCGCCGATGTTGCCGACGAGACGCAGCGACAGGGAGAGGATGCGCGCGAACACGCTGATGATCTCGATCAGGAACATCAGCGGCGCCAGCACGAGCATCGGCCCCATGAAATGCTTCAGGTATCCGAAGAGCCCGTGCTCCCGAATTCCATGGAAATTGAAATAAACAAATGACGTGATAGCGAGCGCGATCGTCGTCTGGAACGAAGCCGTCGGCGGGGAGAGGAAGAAGAAGAGGCCCATGAGATTGGAGAGAAGGATGAAGTACGCGAAAGCGCCGAGCAGCGGAAGGTACTTCTTTCCCGCGCCGTGCCCGACGACGTCGTCGATGAGGTCCCTCACGGCGAGAACGATCATCTCGTTCAAGTTCTGGAACCAGTTCGGGCTGCGCTTGCGGTACTTGCGGCTCGCGATCGGAAGCACGACCGCGAGAAGAACGAGCAGCAGGAGCGCCATGATCACGTTGTCCTGCAGCCAGATCCCCGGCCCGTCCGGAAAGAGGTAGCCACGGAGCCCCGGGGAAAGCCGCGCAAGCGGAGGCGGACCGAACAGCGCGGTCAGCAGCCGGTTGATCGGCCCGTAGAGAAACGAGTGTTCCATTCCCGCCGTTCTCCTTCCGTCCCTATTTCCAGCCCCCGAGGGCGCCCCGCCAGGCTATCGCGACCACGATGACCGAGAGTCCCGCGAGCCCCGCAACGAGATCGAAGGCCTTCCATCTCAGCACCGCCGTGAGCAGCAGAAGGATCAACAGAAAACCCGCTGCCGGAATCGCGACGTCGGTGAATCGCATACCGGTTCTGGGGGTGAGGACCCTTCCCATCACCTTTTCCAGAACGAAAAAGTTGAATATAGCGATGGCCGCCCCGATCGTCAAGGACAGGCCGGCGCGGGTCCCGAAGAGCGCGAACGTCGCCGCGGAGGCTGCCGCGGCGAGCAGGAACGCGGTCTTTCGGACGCCGAGGAGGAGCCGCTCGGAAGGGTCAATCGGACTTGTCATCGTTCGATGCGCGGCCCGCGATCCAGTACAGGTTGACGAATGCCGCCGCGCTCCCGAGGAGGCCTCCCCCGTACGAGAGGGCACGTCCGGTATGGAACAGCGAATCGAGCCAGTGCCCCAGGAAATACCCGGCGAGCGTGCAGGCGGGAAAGGTCAGGCCGAGCGCCGCGGCGTCCGCGGCCGTGCGCAGGCGCGAACGGCTCAAAGCAGGCAGCGGCGAACGACGGACAGGAACGGCTGCGGGGCGAGACCGATCACCATCGTCGCGATCGCGCACGCCGAGACCGTCACGGTCAGCCCGATCGAGCCCTTCAGCGGCGCCCCCTCGCCCTCGGACAGGTACATCGCCGTCACGATGCGGAAGTAGTAGAAGAGCGAGACCGCCGAAGCGAGCACGGCGAGCACGGCGAGGCCCGGATATCCGGCTCGGATCGCAACCGCGAACAGGTAGTACTTTCCGATGAACCCCGCGGTCGTCGGGATGCCGGCAAGCGAGAGGAGAAAGATCAGCATCACGGCGGCGATCAGCGGGTTCCGGCGCGAGAGGCCTTTCCAGTCGTCGATCGATTCGCCTGCGTACCCCTTCGATTCCAGGAAAATCACGAGGGCGAAAGCTCCGAAGTTCATGAACGTGTATGCGAGCAGGTAGATTTCGATCGCCTCGATCCCGCCCTGCGAGAACCCGAGCACGCCGAGCAGGGCGTATCCCGCGTTCGCGATCGACGAGTACGCGAGCAGCCGCTTGACGTTCGTCTGCAGCAGCGCCGCGACGTTCCCGACGACGAGCGTGAGCGCGGCCGCGATCGCGACGATCAGCTTCCAGTCAGCCGCAAAATGCGGGAGAGCGACGTAGAAGATGCGCGCGAGAATCGCATAGGAGCCCGCCTTCGGCCCCACGGAGAAGAACGCCGCGATCGGCGTCGGCGCCCCCTCGTAGACGTCCGGGGCCCAGACGTGAAACGGGACGGCCGCGATCTTGAACAGGATCCCGAAGAGAAGAAGGAGAGCTCCGATCGTCGCGATCCGGCTCGGAGCGAGCGTCTGAAACGACGCCGCCAGCTCCGGCAGCCCGAGCTTCCCCGAAAATCCGTACAGCAGGGAGATCCCGTAGAGAAGCACGCCCGACGAAAACGCGCCGAGGATGAAATATTTCGTCGCCGCCTCGATCGACTTCACCTGTTCCTTGAAATAGCCGGCGAGCACGTAGGAGGACAGCGCCATGAGCTCGAGCGAAACGTAGATCGACGCGAGATTGTCGCCCGATGCCATGAACATCGTACCGAGCGTCGCGAAAAGAACGAGGCCGTAGTACTCCCCCGCGGGATACGGCGCGTCTCCGACGAAGCGAATCGACGCAAGGACGGTCAGCGCCGCCGAGCCGAGCACGAGAAACTTGAAATAGATTGAAAAGTTGTCGACCACGAACATACCGGAGAGGATCGGAACTCCGCGGCCGGGCACCCTCAGCAGGATGCCGAGCAGGAGCGCGGCGGCCCCGGCGATTCCTGCGAGCGCGACGCCCGCGAGGATCTTCTCGCGCTTCTTCGAAGTGACGACGGCGAGGCAGAGGATGAGCGCCGCGACGCCGCAGAGGAAAAGCTCCGGCGAAAGGAGCAGCCACTCGATCGGGCGGATCTTCATTTCGTCCGGAGCCGCGCGACAGCGCCCGGCGGCGTCCCGGGAGCGGACGCCGTGGCGATCGCCGCGACGATCTTGTCGACCGGCTTCGCCATGATGTCGAAGAACGGCTGCGGGTAGACGCCGATCCACAACGCGCACGCGATCAGGGGAATGAGCGTCCACTGCTCGCGGGCCGACAGATCTTTCAGTTTTTCATTGGCCGGGTTCGACAGCTCGCCGAAAAAGACCCTCTGGTAGAGCCACAGGAGGTAGGCCGCCCCGAGCACGATTCCCCAGAGCGCCCAGAAAGCCCACCACGGATTGTGGAGGTACGCGCCGTTCAGGATCGTGAACTCCCCGACGAACCCGTTCAGAAGTGGGAGCCCCATCGACGAAAGCGCGATGATGAGAAAGAAAACCGCGTAGATCGGCATCTGCTTCGCGAGGCCGCCGTATTCCGCGATCATTCTCGTGTGCCGGCGCTCGTAGACGATGCCGACGAGGAGAAAGAGCGCTCCGGTGGAAATTCCGTGGTTCACCATCTGCAGGATCCCGCCCCGCAACCCCGCCGTGTTCAGAGCGAACACGCCGAGCATCACGAATCCCAGGTGGGAGACCGACGAGTAGGCGACGAGCTTCTTCATGTCTTTCTGAACGAGGGAGACCATCGCGCCGTAGATGATCCCGACGATCGAGATCGCGGCCATCAGGAGGAGCACCCAGTGCGTCGTGACGGCCTTCGGGAACATCGGCAGCGAGAAGCGGACGAATCCGTACGTGCCCATCTTCAGCAAAACGCCCGCGAGGATGACCGAGCCTGCCGTCGGCGCTTCCACGTGCGCGTCCGGAAGCCACGTGTGGAACGGGAACATCGGAACCTTGATCGCGAAGCCGAAGAAGAACGCGAAGAACAGCAGGATCTGGAGATGCGCGGGCATTCCCGGCGTCAGCGCCGTCAGCGTCGGGATGTCGAACGTCGGAGCGTTGCCGAGGCCGGCGACCCCGAGCGCTCCGGTCGTGTTGTAGAAGTAGACCGTGATGATGCCAAGCAGCATCAGGACCGACCCGGAGAGCGTGTAGAGGAAGAACTTGATCGCCGCGTAGAGCCTTCGCGGACCGCCCCAGATTCCGATGAGGAAGTACATCGGAACGAGCATCACCTCCCAGAACACGTAGAACAGGAAGAAATCCAGGGTCATGAACGTCCCGAGCATCCCGGTCTGGAGAAGCAACAGGAAAACGTAATACTCCTTTTCACGCTCGTGGATCGCGGTGAACGACGAATAGATCGAGATCACGCCCAGGAGCGTCGTCAGGAGGATCAGCAGCAGCGAGATCCCGTCGATCCCGAAGTGGTACTGCACGCCGAGCGAAGGGATCCAGCTCGCGACTTCCTGGAACTGGAATCCGTCCTTCGCGCGATCGAACCAGAACCAGAGGAACAGCGAGACGGCAAAATCGAGGCCCGCGACGGCCGTCGCGAACGCCCGGATCGCGCCGCTCTTCGACCGGGGAATCGCGAAGACCAGCAGCAGCGCGCCCGCGAGCGGAATGTAGGCGACGATCGAAAGAATGTGGGCTTGAAGAAAATTCATGCTTGCTCTTCCCCTATCTCCAGATCAGGTAGGCGGCGATCAGCACCAGGAATCCGCCCCCCATGACGAATGCATAATTCTGAACGCGGCCCGTCTGAAGCCTCTTCAGGCCGCGAAATCCCGCCTGGAGCGAGCCGGCGACGCCGTTGACGAGGCCGTCAACGACGTACTGGTCGAAAACGGACGCGAGCCAAGAGAGAGCGAGCGGCACCTTCGTGAACAGTCCGTTCACGCCGATTCCGTCGATGACGCGAGCGTCGAAATCCCACAGGAAACGTCCGCCTCCCTTGCCGAGGCCCTCGACGAAGACCGCGTTGTACGCCTCGTCGACGTAGTACTTGTTCTGGAGAACGCGGTAGGCCCCCGCAAACCGTTCCGCGAGCCGTTTCGGCGCCGCAAACGCCCGCTCCCCGAGATAGAAGCGCGCAGCGACGAGGATGCCGGCGATCGCGGCTCCGACCGAGACGCCCATCAGGAGAAACTCCGTGCCCGGCGCCAGCCGGGCCTCGGCCGCGTTTCGCCCCGCGAGGGGCAGGAAGATCGGCTCGAGCCAGTTCTTCAGGAGATGGGAGTGAGAGCGAAACGCCTCGGGAATTCCGAGGAAGCCGGCCAGGATCGCGCCGACGCCCAGAACGATCAGCGGAATCGTCATCGTCGCGGGCGACTCGTGGAGATGGTTCTCCTGTTCGGCCGTTCCGCGGAACTTTCCGTAGAACGTCAGAAAGACGGTCCGAAACATGTAGAACGCGGTCATGCCCGCCGTGAGGAGACCCACGCCGTAGAGAATGCGATGCCCGCCCGCGAACGTCTCTCCGAGGATCTCGTCTTTCGAGAAGAACCCGGCGAACGGAATGATCCCGGCGATCGCGAGCGTCGAGACGAGGTACGTCCAGTGCGTCGTCTTCATGCGGCTCTTCAGACCGCCCATCGCGCGCATGTCCTGCTCCCCCGCCATGGCATGGATCACCGAGCCCGATCCGAGGAAGAGACAAGCCTTGAAGAACGCGTGCGTGAAGACGTGGAACATTCCTCCGACGAAAGCGCCGACGCCGCAGCCCAGGAACATGTAGCCGAGCTGCGAGATCGTCGAGTACGCGAGGACCTTCTTGATGTCGTTCTGGACGAGCGCGATCGTGGCCGCAAAGATCGCCGTCGCGCAGCCGATGACGGCGACGAACAGCATCGCCTCCGGCGACAGCCGGAAAAGCACGTTGCAGCGGGCGACCATGTACACGCCGGCGGTCACCATCGTCGCCGCGTGGATCAGCGCGGAAACCGGCGTGGGCCCGGCCATCGCGTCCGGAAGCCAGACGTACAGGGGAATCTGCGCCGACTTGCCCATCGCGCCCACGAAAAGACACAGGCAGATCGCGGTCAGGTACGGGGCGTAGGTCCCGGGCGAAGCCGCCGCGAGGGAGAAGACGCGGCCGAAGTCGGAGGTGCCGAAGAGCGAGAAGATCCCGAAGATCCCGAGCGCGAAGCCGAGATCGCCGATCCGGTTGACGACGAACGCCTTCTTGCCTGCGTCCGCCGCGAAATTCTTCTCGTAGTAGTAGCCGATCAGGAGGTACGAGCAGAGACCGACGCCCTCCCAGCCGGCGAACATGACGATGAAGTTGCCGCCCAAAACGAGCAGCAGCATCGAGAACATGAAGAGGTTGAGGTACGCGAAGAACCTTCCGAATCCCTCTTCGTGGCCCATGTACCCGATCGAATAGACGTGGATCAGGAAACCCACGAACGTGACGAAGGAGATCATCAGCGCCGAGAGCGGATCGAGCCGGAACGTCCAGTCGACGGCCATCGCGGCCGTTCCGCCGAGCTTCAGCGGGTTGACCCCCTGGGGAATCCAGCTCGCGAGCGTCACGACGTGGGGGTGCGCGAGCCCCTCCGATCTCACCCAGTCGATGATCGCGCCGAAGGAAAACACGCAGGAGAGCGCGATCATCAGCGGGGACAGCACCGCGTGAACGGTCTTGAAGGGAACGTGAGGGTGCTCTCCGACGTGCGCCGAGGGCGCCGACGCGTGCGGCGGAGAGATCGCTTTTGCCTCGGTCGGATGGACTTCGGGCCCGTGGTCCCCCGCCGCGAGCTCCCCCTGCGTCCGGTGCGACAGCAGGTAGAGGAAGCCGTTCACGACGAATCCCGCGAGCGGGAAGAGCGGAATCAGCCAGAGAAGGTCTTTCATCAGCCCTGCATCGTGTCGGCTTCGTCGACGTACAACGTCTGCTTCTGCCGGTACAGCGAGATGATGATGGCCAGGCCGATGGCGGCTTCCCCGGCCGCGATCGTGATCACGAACACAGCGAAGATCTGGCCCGTGAGGTCCGAAAGGCGGTGCGAAAACGCGATGAGGTTCAGGTTCACCGCGTTCAACATGAGCTCGATCGACATCAGCACGGTCAGGAAGTTCCGGCGGATCAAAACGCCGATGAAGCCGATCGTGAAGAGCAGAAACGAAAGCGCGAGGTAGTCGTTGATCGTGATCGTCATGACTTCAGTCCATCTTTTCGACGGATCGCCGGCCGAGCACGACGGCGCCGACGATTGCGACGAGCAGGAAGATCGACGCGATCTCGAACGGCAGGAGATATTCGCGGTACAGGCCCCAGGCCACCGCCTGCGAGTTGCCGAGGAGCTTGCCCGCGACCGTGCGGAAAACGTCCGGCTGGAACGGGGCTCCGGGGCCGAGAGGCTCCAGCAGGAGCTGCGAGTCGAAGAGCACGTTCAGGATGAACCCGAGCACGACGGCCGCGACGATCTGCTTCTGGTACGGCTCGACCTGCGGCAGACGCTGGACGTTGACGAGCATGATGACGAAGAGGAAAAGAACCATGATCCCGCCGGCGTAAACGAGGATCTGGACGGCCCCCACGAATTCCGCCTCCTGCAGGAAGAAGATCCCCGCGACCATGAGAAACGCGAGGAGCAGGGAAAGCGCCGAATGGATCGGGTTCCGCGCGAGGACGACCGAGATCGCGCAGACGACCGCGACGAGCGCGAACGCGGCGAAGATCCAGCCGGAGATTCCCGTCAGGAGCGCGCCCTCGCTCATCCCTTCTCCGTGATCGTGAACGGCTTCACGTTTTCGTCCCACTCCGTGAGCTTGTCGATGTCCAGGTAGAGCGCCTCGTTTCGCTCGTAAGTCGAGAGCTCGTAGGTCTTCGTCGTCAGCCAGATCGACTTCGGGACGGTCGGGCACGCTTCTTCGCACAACTGGCAGAACATGCAGCGCTTGAGATCGAGGTCGAAGCGGTCCAAAACCTTGACCGACTTGGCCGCCTCGTTCTTCTCGTTGTGCCAGTCGATGAAGATGATGTTGATCGGGCACTCGATCGCGCAAAGAGTGCACTTGATGCACCGCTCCTCGTCGAGCCGGAACATTCCCCGGAAACGGTCCGACGGCTCCTTCTTCTGCTCCGGGTACTGGATCGTCGTCTTCTTCTTCACGAAGTGGCGGCCCGTGACCATGAGCCCGTCGAACAGGTCGAGCAGAACGATCTTGTCCAGGAACTTTCGGAGGCTCATTTCGCCTCCGCGGCCGCGAGCGAGCGCCGGAGAACGGAAAGCGCGAACATCGCGGCGAACAGCCCGCCGAACACCCATCCGAGGGCCCGCAGCCCGTGCAGGTACGTCGTGTCCGCCAGCACGCAGCCGGCGACGACGAGGATGTTCCCGAGGGCGAGCGGGATGAGCCACTTCCAACCGAGGTTCATGAGCTGGTCGAACCGGTAGCGTGGAAACGTCGACCGGAACCAGATGTAACAGAAGATGAAGACACCGACCTTCGCGAGGAACCAGACCATTCCGGGCACCGCGCTCAGGAACGGCAGCAGGTGCGGGAAGGGCGCCAGCCAGCCTCCGAAGAACAGCGTGACGGCGACCGAGGAGACGACGATCATCGCCGTGTACTCGCCGAGAAAATAGAAGGCGAACTTGATTCCCGAATACTCCGTGTTGAAGCCCGAGACGAGCTCCGACTCCGCCTCCGGAAGGTCGAAGGGATTCCGGTTCGTCTCCGCGACCCCCGACACGAAGTAGATGAAGAACGACAGGAGCCCGGGAAAGATGAACCACAGGCGCGCGCGCTCCTGGACTCTCACGATCTCCACGAGCGACATCGAGCGCGACATCAGGAGCACGGCGACGATGGCGAGCCCCATCGGAACCTCGTAGGAGACGAGCTGCGCCGCGGAGCGAAGCCCCCCGAGGAGCGAGAACTTGTTGTTCGACGCCCAGCCGCCCAGGATGATGCCGTACACGCCGATCGACGTGATTCCGAGAAGGAACAGGAGCCCGACGTTGACGTCGGCGACCCAGAGCGGCGTCTCGATCCCGGCGATCCGGATGCCGGCCCCGAACGGAATGAGCGCGAGGGCCGTCAGGGCCGGGATGACCGAGAGCACCGGGCCGAAGAAGTAGCTGATCTTCTCCGCCTTCGCGGGCGTCAGGTCCTCTTTCGTCACGAGCTTCAGAAGGTCCGCGAGCCCCTGCAGCGTGCCCTGCGGGCCGACCCGGTTGGGGCCGAGCCTCCCCTGCATGAAGCCCATGAATCGCCTTTCGGCGAGAACGATGACGAAACCGACGATCGCCGGGACGACGAGGACGATCAGGAGGATCTTGACCGCCGTGAAGAGCGTCTGCAGGTTCTGCGGGCTCATCGGTCCACCTCGCCGAGGACGATGTCGACCGTGCCGATCAGCGCCACGAGGTCCGAGACGAGGTGCCCCCGGGCGAGGCGCGGCAGCGCCTGCAGATTGATGAGCGAAGGAGGCCTCACGTGCAGGCGGTACGGCTTGTTCGATCCGTTCGAGACGAGGTAGAAGCCGAGTCTCCCCCTTCGGGGATTCGACCGACGCGTAGACTTCCTCGGCCGGCGGCTTGATGACGCGGGGGACCTTGCCCTTGATCTCGCCCGGCTCGAGCCGGTCGAGGCACTGGCGGATGATTCGGGCGGACTGGCGCATCTCCGCGACGCGGACGAGGTATCGGTCGTAGGTGTCGCCGTTCTTGCCGGTCGGGACGACGAAGTCGAGCTCGTCGTAGCACTCGTACGGCTGCGCGCGGCGAAGGTCCCACTCGATGCCCGATCCCCGGATGAGCGGGCCGGTGAGCCCCCATTCGATGCACTCCTCGCCGGAAATGACGCCGATTCCGACCGTCCGCTTCTTCCAGATCCGGTTGTTCGTGAGAAGGGTCTCGTAATCGTCCACCCGCGCCGGAAAATCCTCGATGAACTCTGCGACGGCCTCCGTCCAGTTCGGCGTCAGGTCGAAGGGAAGGCCCCCGATCCGCATGCAGTTCAACGTCAGGCGGGCGCCGCAGTACTCCTCGAAGAAATCGAGGATCTGCTCCCGCTCCCGGAAGCAGTACCAGAACGGCGTGACCGCGCCGAGATCGATTCCCGACGTCCCGAGCCACACCAGGTGGGACGAGATCCGCTGCAGCTCGTCGAGGATCACGCGGATCAGCTGGGCGCGGCGCGGGATCTCGACGCCGAGGAGCTTCTCGACGGTCAGGCAGTAGGCGTGATTGCTCGTGGCGGCCGCGATGTAGTCCATGCGGTCCGTGTGCGGGATCGCCATCGGGTAGGTTTCGGTCTCGAAGAGCTTTTCCGTGCCGCGGTGGAGATAGCCGACGTCCGGAATCGCGTCCACGATCTTCTCGCCGTCGACCTTGAGAACGATCCGGAGCACGCCGTGCGTCGAGGGGTGCTGCGGCCCGAAGTTCAGCTCCATCTCCGTGACGTCGAACAGCGTCTTCGGAGCCGCGACCGTCCGGGCCGGGGGGTTGTGCAGCGTCTGCGCCGACTTCGCGCGCGCCGCGAAGTAGGCCGCTTCGTCCTGTTCGGGGGTGCGGCTCATGACACCGACTTCTGGTTCGGGTCGTCGGGCGCGGGGCCGCCGCCGGCGGGATATTCCTCCGGGTAGATCGCGGCGCCCGTGTCGATCCCCTCGAGCGGGAAATCCTTCCGCAGCGGATGTCCCTGGAATCCGTCCCAGGTGACGAGCCGCCGGAGGTCCGGGTGATCGGTGAAGCGAATTCCGTACAGGTCGAACACCTCGCGCTCCGACCAGTTCGCCGCGAGGTACGTCGTCGCGATCGTCGGGACTTCCTCCCCGTCCGCGCAGCCGAGCTTCACGCGGATTCTCGCGTTCTTGGAAAACGAGTAGAAGTGATAGACGACGTCGAACCGCGGCGTGCGGTCGCGCCAGTCGACGGCCGTGACGTCGACGCAGTATTTGAAGTCCTCGGCGTCCTTGAGGTGCCGCGCGACCTCCACGATCTTCTCGCGCGCGACGGTGACGGTGACCTGCGAGGCGAACATCTTGGCGGCCACGACGGAGTCGGGCACGGCGCCCCGAAGGGAAACGACCCAGGGGTGATCGGACGCGTCCGTCGCGGCAGGTTTCGCTTCGGCCATCAGGACGCCTTGCGAATGACCTTCATCTTGTCGATTTTCTTCTGGAGCTGGATGATGCCGTACAGCAGGGCTTCCGGCCGCGGCGGGCAGCCCGGCACGTAGACGTCTACGGGAACGATGCGGTCCACGCCCTGCGTGACCGCGTACGTCCGGTAAGGTCCGCCGCAAGTCGCGCACGAGCCCATCGCGATCACCCATTTCGGATCGGGCATCTGATCGTAGAGCCGCTTGACGACGGGGGCCATCTTTTCGACGACCGTGCCGGCGACGATCATGAGGTCCGACTGGCGCGGCGTGCCGCGGAACACCTCCGCCCCGAACCGCGCGAGATCGTGCCGCGAATCCATGACCGCCATCATTTCGATCGCGCAGCACGCGAGACCGAACTGCATCGGCCAGATCGCGCTGCGCCTCGCCCAGTTGATGACGGAGTCGACCGTCGTCGTGAGGACGTTCTCTTCGAAGCGGTTCGTGAGGATGCTCATTGCCCGTCCCCAGAACAGGCAGCCGCGTCTCCTGAGAACTGCGTAACTTTTCGAGCCTGGGTCCGGTATTCAGTTGGAGACAGCTGACTTGCGAGAAAAGTTAGCCGAGCGGCGGCCATGGACCGATGCCACGAAGTGGGCCGCTGCGTCAGGTCGAGGGAGATGCGGCGGCCTGTTCCGGTCACGCCCACTGCAGCGCTCCCCGCTTCCACGCGTAGAAGTAGCCGACGATCAGGATCGCGAGGAAGAGAACCATCTCGAAGAAGCCGAAGATCGCGAGCTTGTCGAGGAGGATCGCCCACGGAAAGAGGAAGATCGTCTCGACGTCGAAGACGACGAAGAGAACGGCGATCAGGAAGTACCTGGCGGAAAAGCGGTAATCGAATGCCGTCGTCGTCGATTCGATTCCGCATTCGTAGGGCTCGCCCTTGGCCGTATTCGGCGTGCCGTGCTGCAGGAGCCGGGCGGCCACGATCGTCCCGATCGGCAGAGCGGCCGCCAGGACGGCGAAAACCAGAATGAAAAAGTAAGCTTCCATTGAGCCTAGGGATTCTCTCGATTCACCTTCCGGATGTCAATTGTGAAAAAAAGCGCAAGCTCGCAACCTGCTTCGACTGAACGAGAACGGAGAGCGTTTCGCCGAGGCCTTCCGGATCGAGCAGGCGCATCGCCGCGATCTTGTCGCGGTACGCGTCCTGGAAGAGGCCCGACTCGACCAGGAATCGCGAGAGTCGACGGATCTCTTCCGACGCGAAGCCTTCCGCTTCTCCCACCGCGATCGAGGTCGTCCCAGTTCACGTGAGCCGTCAGGTCGACGAGCCCGGGATTCTCCAGCGGGTCGCCGCCGCGGCGTCCTCTCGAGTGCACCGCGAGCGTTCCGCGCGGCCGCGCGTGCGAATGGTAGAGGACCGGCGCGCGGTGGCCGTAGTCGAAGGCAACGATTCTTCCAACCCGGATCGACCGGCAGAGCGCCCGATGGAGCGGGCCGGCGTCGAGATTGATTTCCGCGATCTGGCCCTCCGCCAGCTCGACGCCGAAGCGGGCGAGGTAGTCGGAAAGAGGCGAGGGAGCCGGCCAGGATGTCCACGCGAAGCCGTGCCGGTCGAGAGCGCTCCGCGCAGGCTGGTCTTCGAGATCCCGAGGGAAAGCGAACTGCGGCCGAGGGTCGAGAAGACTTGCCGAGACGGAGCGCTCGGCTTCCGGCTTGACCGACGAGCCGAGCGTGACCCCCAGCTCGAAGAGCTCGGCCTTCGCGCATCTGGACTCGGTGAACCGGGAGCGCGTCGTACAGCTCATTCGAGAAAATCCAGCCGGAGATCGATTCCTTCTCGAGCTGGGACGCGTCCGCGAAGACCCGCTCGGCCCCGCCGCTCCGGACGATCGACTCTCTCCCGCGCGCCGACCGTTCGACCGCCCGGATCCGCGTCCGCCGGGCGGCGGAAGGATCGACCTCCGCGAGCTCGCGGCGAAAGTCGCGCAGGAAGATCCCCTCGCCGGCCGCGACCTCCACGAAATCGATCGGGCCCTCGAAGCTGCCCGCGTCGGCCGCGAAGGCGCGCGCGACCGCCCGCGCGAAAAGCGGCGAGATCGACGGCGCGGTCGTGAAGTCTCCTCCCTCGCCGATCGCCGCGCGGACAGAGTAGTACCCCTCCTTCGGGTCGTAGAGCGCCGTCTCCATGAAGTCGCGAAAGGAGATCGGTCCCGTTTTCGAAATCCGTTCGGCGAGAATGTCCGCGCAGCCGGTCACCCGAGCTCCTGACGCCGGAGACGGCTCTAGCGCGTTCCCGAGACTTTGTAGACGAGGCCCATGCCCGGCGTGCCCTTGTCGGCGAGCTGCTGCCGGAAAGCGAGCGCTTCGTCGCGGGACGCGAATTCGCCGAGCATTACCCGGAACCACGAGCCCTCGCGGCCGAGATTGACCTCGATGATGCGGAACGGCCGGCCGAGCTCCTTCGAAAGGCGGGCCCGGTCCCGTTCCGCATTCTCCCGCTTCTGGTAGGAGGAGAAGTGAATCATGAACGCGGGCGCCTGCCCGGTCCAGTCGGGCGAGATCATCGAAGAGCCGCGCGATTCCGGTATCGCTGAGCCGCGCATTCGGAGTCGCCGCGGCCGAGCTCGACGGCGCCGGCGCGTCCGGAGACGCGGGAGCATTCGAGGCACGCGACAGCCCGATCGCACCCGGCGGTTTCGGTTTCGGAGCGTTCGGCGAGACGGTCGAGGGGCTCGCGGTCGTCCTCGAGCGAAGACTTCGAAGCGGCGAGGCCCGGCGACGGTACCCGGGGAGATGACGCCTCCCGAGGGGGCTGCCCCGCCGGCGGGGGAACGGGCTCGACCCTCAGCGCGGACGACGTGGACGGAGCTGGGGCCGGCGCAGGGACCCTCTTCGCAACCCCGGGAGCACCGCGGTGGAAAGGCCAGGCGCCGCTCCTCGACCAGTTTGTAGGCGCCGAAACCGATGGCGACGATCAGAAGAAAAATCAGGACCCGCGTGGCCGAGATGTTCGAGTGCCGTTCTTTCCTCGGCTCGCGGAGGTAGGCGCGGTAGGGAGGCACCGGCGTCGGAGGAGGCGGCGTTTTCTCCGAGAGCTCGAGGGGACGGACGGGACCGGATGCCGGATTCGCCGGCCCGACGGGAGGCTCGTAGGACTCGAGGCCCTCCCCGAATCGAGCGCGAAAGGACCTTCTTCGGAGGTCTTCGAGGGCCGCGACGGAGCCGCGATCGTGTCGAACGGATCCGGTTCCGGGAAAAGCGCCGCCTTCCGGAGCGCGAGGCGCGCCCTCGCCGGCAAGCTCGGCCGGCAGCAGCCGGATCGCCCGCTCCACGAGCTCGTCGAACGGAGCGGAGCGGAAGCCCGTGCGAACGAGCCGAAGCTCCTCCGCGCAGACCTGCTGGGCGGCGCGAAACAACACGGGTTGCTGTTCCGGCGACGCGAGGAGGCGTTTCGAGAGCTCGGCCACGACGTCCGAGACGGCCGGAATCTTTCGCCTGTTCTGCGAGCTGTCCGAGGGGTCGTCCATCGATCAGGCGTTCGAGCCGGAAAGGCTCTCCCAGTCGGTTTCGGGAGCGTCGGTCGCGATCGCGAGACCTCCGTTCGAGCCCGCGAAGACGGGATCTTCCACCGCCCGCACCCGGCCTCCCCCCATGTCGCCGAGAGCTTTCTGCAGCGACTCCGCGAGGCCGGGGATCTGCGATCCTCCCCCGCGAGGATGACGTTGTTCCGGACTTTTTCCTGGAATTCCGGATCGACCCGCGAGATCAGGTCGAGCATCGTCTCGGTGACGGGGGCGAGAAGGCTTTCGCAGGCGCGCCGCATCTCCGACGTGATGTCGACCGTCGTCGGCTTGCCGTCGACCGGAAAGGTCACCATCACCGGCTTCTTCGGCTCGCCGACGAAGCTCTGCTGCTCTTTCCATTCCCGCACCATGTAGACGGAGAACCGTCCCTCCGGATGGCGGCTCTTCACGAGCGCGGCGAGCTGCTCGTCGATCGCGTCGCCGGCGTTGGTGAGCGTGCGCTGGTCTTCGTCGGTCGGATAGCGGCCGTTCATCACGCAGAAATCCGCCGTGCCCGCGCCGATGTCGATGATCATCGTGTGGAGAAGGGAGTCCATCCCGTACGCGACGGCGAACGGCTCCGAAACGATCATGAGCGAGCTCGCGATCCCCGAGACGGCGTTGCGCAGGTGCTGCTTCGAAACGCGCAGCGCTTCGGCCGGCACTCCGACGACGGCGAAAACCTTCTGCCCCTCCTTCGGCTCCGCCAGGGAGATCAGGTGGCCGAGCAGCTCCCGCACGGCAAGCTCGTCCTTTTCGGACCCTTCCTTGATCAGCCCCCGCTCGAGCGGTCGGTGAAGATCCAGCATCGGGCGGTTCTCGAGCGCTTCGTGGCCGAACAGAATCGCCTTCTTGACGACTTTTCTCGCAACCATGTCCACCGGCCATCCGACGTAGCTCTCGACGACGTGCCGCGACCCGTTGGACGCGGAGATGGAGCTGCGGGACGTTCCGAGGTCGATCCCGACGTGCAGAATTTCGCCTTTCGCGGACTTCGTGCTCATGAATTCCTTTCCCACGATTCGATCATGGAATCAGCTGCCCGCCGACACGGGCGCCGAAGCGGGCGATCCGCCGCGCGAGGCCACGTACGATTCGACGCCCGCGCGGAGCGCCTGCGCGATCTCCTGGCGGTACGCCGGCGTCGAGAGGCGCCGCGCTTCGCCGCCGTTGGAAATGCACGAAACCTCGGCGAGGATCGCCGGCATCTGTGTGCCGACGAGCACGACGAGCGGCGCCGTCTTCACGCCGCGGTTCTCCAGCTCCGGAGTCACGACGTGGAGCCTCCGGTACAGCCCGTTCTGCATGTCCTCGGCGAGGCGCCTCGATTCGTCGTGCCGGACGTCCACGTACACGCCTTCGAGCAGCGTCTTGAAATCGGAGAGCGAGTAGCCCGAGCCGGAGTTTTCGGCATGGGCGAGCCGAAGGGCGGCGGGATCGCGGGAAGTCCCGAGGTAGTACGTCTCCACGCCGAACTGTTCCGGAAGCGGAATCGAATTGACGTGGATGGAGACGAACAGGTCCGCCTTCTCGCGATTCGCGATCTCGACGCGCTTCTCGAGTGAGACCGACTCGTCCCGGTCGCGGGTCAGCACGACACCGAACAGGTTCCCCCCGCGCAGCAGCGCCGCGAGGCGGACCGCGATATCGAGGGTGATGTCCTTTTCCGAGAGGCCGCCGCGAGTCATCGCCCCGGGATCGCCGCCGCCGTGGCCCGGATCCACGACGATCTTCCGGACGGCGAGCTGGAAGAGGTTCGGATCGATCGCCCTCGGAGCCGGGAGCGATTCGGGCGAGAGCGGCGCCGACGCGGGCGAGACGCCGCCCGAGGCCGGGTGAGCCGCCGCCGGCGCAAGCTCCGCGACCGGATCGGCGACGGCGGCGCGGCGAGCTTTCCGGCCTCCCCCGGCGGAGGTGGTTCCGATCGAACCCGTGAAGAAAGCCGCGGCCGCGACGATCAACGCGCCGAGGATCCACCCTCCCGCCCGTTTCGTCTCGCGGGACCGCGACCGGTATCGCGGAACACCTCGGGCAACGTCGAGATTTTCCTGCACGAGATCGCGGATCAACCGCTGTTTGAGACGGTGATTTCCCTGCATGGCGCTGCCTTTAGTTTAGAGGCTTCCGCGGGGAGAGTCCACCGGAGCGCGCGAAACGCCGCGGGCGGGCCTCGCAGAGCGCCGGTCTATAATGCCCGAGGATGACGACGCGTCCGGCGACTTTCGGGGAGCTCAAGGCCAGCGGTTATCGCCCGCGTTCCGTCAAGGACGAGCTGCGGGAAAACCTGATCGACCGGCTCCGCACCCGCCAGAACGCGTTCCCCGGAATCTATGGCTACGACCACACCGTCCTGCCGATGCTCCACAACGCGATCCTCGCCCGGCACGACATCATCCTCCTGGGCCTGCGCGGGCAGGCGAAGACGCGCCTGCTGCGGTCGCTCGTCGGCCTTCTCGATCCGGAAATGCCCGTGATCGACGGAAGCGAGCTCAATGAGAGCCCGTTCGCGCCGATCACGAAATACGGCACGCGACTCGTCGCGGACCGGGGCGATCAGACGCCGATCGCGTGGATGCCGCGCGAAGAGCGATACCGCGAAAAGCTCGCCACTCCCGACGTGACGATCGCGGATCTGATCGGAGACATCGACCCGATCAAGGCCGCGACGCAGAGACGCTCGTACTCCGACGAGGAAATCATCCACTTCGGCATCGTCCCGAGGACGAACCGGGGGATCTTCGCGATCAACGAGCTGCCCGACCTGCAACCGCGCATCCAGGTCGGCCTCCTGAACATCCTGGAAGAGCGAGACCTCCAGATCCGCGGCTTTCCCGTTCGCATCCCGCTCGACATCCTGCTCGTCTTTTCCGCCAACCCCGAGGACTACACGAACCGCGGCAACATCATCACGCCGCTGAAGGACCGGATCTCGTCGCAGATCCTCACCCACTACCCCGACGACGTGAAGGTCGCGCGGGCGATCACCGACCAGGAGGCGTGGGTCGCGCGCGACCCGGGGATCCGCGTCGAGGTCCCCGAGTATTTCAAGGAGCTCGTGGAGAAGATCGCGTTCGCGGCGCGGGAGTCGGAGTTCGTCGACCAGTCTTCCGGCGTTTCGGCGCGAATGCCCATCTCCGCCCTCGAGATCCTCGTTTCGAACCTCGAGCGCCGCGCGATCGTCCACGGCGAGCAGTGCGTCCTCCCGAGGCTGTGCGACCTGCTCGCGTGCCTCCCGGCGATCACCGGAAAAGTCGAAGTCGTCTACGAAGGAGAACAGCAGGGAACGGAAGTCATCGCGAAAAAGCTCATTTCGGTTCCCGTCGCCGAGCTGTTCAAACAGAAGTTCCCTCCCGTCGACTCGGGGCGCAGGACGGAACGGCGTCCCCCGCCGGCGGAGGAAGAAGAGAATCCGGGCGCCCGGCGCGGCGCGCGGTTCGCGGCCGAAGAGCCGGACAAGCTGAACCCCGTCTACCGCGAAATCGTCGACTGGTTCGGCGCCGGAAACTCGATCGACATTTCCGACGAATCCCCGTTCGCGCGCCACTTCCAGGATCTCGAATCGGTGCCGGGCCTGAAGCGAGTCGCCGAAGAGCACTTCAAGCCGTCGTCGCGCGAGGAAACGGCGCTCGCGATGGAGCTCGTGCTCGAGGGGCTGACGCAGCACCTGAAAATCGCGCGCGAGGACCTCGACAGCAAGATTTCCTACAAGGAAATGCTCAAGTTCAACCTGGTTCGGCAAAGAACACCGGTCAATTAAATGACTCCCCATCTTCGCGCGAGAATCCTCGCGGGCGAACGGTTGCTGGGCTGCTTCCTCACGTGGCCCGTCGGGGGCGCGGCGGAGCTGCTCGGGCTGGCCGAGCTCGATTTCCTCGTCATCGACGTGGAGCACGGCTTTCACGGCATCGAGTCGATTGAAAATCTCGTTCGCGCGTCGGACACGGCTTCCATCCCCGCGATCGTCCGTCCTCCCCGTTTCGACTCCGACGTCATGAGCCGATCGCTCGACGCGGGAGCCGCCGGGGTCCTCGTGCCGCGCGTGGACGGCGCCGCGTCCGCGAAGATCGCCGTCGAGAGCGTGAAGTTCGCTCCCGAGGGACGCCGCGGTCTCGGCGGAGTGCGCGCGAACCGCTACGGCACCCAGCCCCTCGCCGACTTCGTTCGGGAATCCAACGAGCAGACCGTCGTCGCCGTTCAGATCGAGACGCCGGGCGCGCTCGACGACGTGGGGTCGATTGCGGCCCTGCCGGGAGTCGACGTCCTCTTCGTCGGGCCGAACGACCTCACGCAGGCGCTCGGGATCCCGGGCCGGATCGACGACCGCCGCTACCACGATGCCCTCGAAAGGATCGCCTCCGCGGCGCGCGACAACGGGCGGGCCGCGGGGATCATGCTCGGGCGGCGCGAGCAGATCCCGGAGCTCGTCGAGCTCGGGTACCGCTTCTTCACGACGAGCGACCGCACCCTGCTGCTCGAGTCCGCGCGCGGCTGGCGCGCCGCCGTCGCGCCCGCGCGGTAGGGCGCTCTCGCCCGGTCTTCTCCACGGGGCGTAGAATCAAATCGGATGCGCTACCGATACCAGGATTACCCGGTCGATCTCCTCCGCCAGCTCCTGACGATGGACGAGCTGACGAAGCTCTTCTGGCAGCTCGTTTTGCAGACGGGCGGCGACGTCGAGGAAGCGCTCCGGTGGATGAAGTACCTGCAGGAACGCGGCCTGATCGATCCCGGTATCGACCTCGCGCAGTTCGCAAAGGAACTGGAAAAGCGCGAGCTCGTTGAAAATCAGGGAGGCAACCTCGTGCTGACCGGCGCCGCGGAGCGGCAGATCCGGCGGCAGGCCCTCGAAGAAGTGTTTTCCTCGCTCAAGAAATCGGGCGCGGGGTACCACTCGATTCCGCAGTCGGGCGCGGGCGGCGAGACTCTGCCCGAAACGCGGCCGTACGAGTTCGGCGACAACCCCACCTCGATCGACGGCATCCGGACGATCGGCAATGCGATCAAGCGCGACATTTCGGATATTGCGCTGAAGGAGGAGGACTTCGAGGTCTACTCCACGGAGCACCTCGCGTCGTGCGCGACCGTCATCGCGATCGACATCTCGCATTCGATGGTCCTGTACGGCGAGGACCGGTTCACGCCGGCGAAGAAGGTCGCGCTCGCGATGGTGGAGCTGATCCAGTCGAAATACCCGAAGGACTCGATCGAGGTCGTGCTCTTCGGCGACGACGCGAAGCGCATCCCGATCTCGGAAATCTCGAAAACGGACGTCGGCCCCTTCCACACGAACACGAAGGCGGGATTGGCGCTTTCGCGCAAGATCCTGCAGCACAAGAAGAACCCGAACAAGCAGATCTTCATGATCACCGACGGAAAGCCCTCCGCGATCTTCGACCGGGGAAAGCTCTACAAGAACCCGTTCGGCCTGGATCTGAAGATCGTCAACCGCACGCTCGAGGAGGCGGACGCCTGCCGGCGCGACGGCATCACGATCACGACGTTCATGATCGCGACCGATTCGCATCTCGTGGAGTTCGTCGAGAAACTGACGAAAATCAACCGCGGGCGCGCGTACTACGCCTCGCCGTACAACCTCGCGGAGTTCCTCTTCACCGACTACATCCGGAACCGCAAGCGGTTTTTGCACTGAGGGAGGTCGCTCGGCACTCGTCCGCTCGCGTCACCGGCGCGGCCGGGGCCTCTACCCTCCGGCGGTCTTCGGCTTCGACTCCGGCGCGTCGGGAAACTTCACGACGTCGTTGCGGATCGGCGGAAGCGACTTCAGGTAGTCGTAGATCGCGCCCAGGTCCTGCTCGGTCATTCCCGAGAACGCGAGCCACGGCATGACCGTGTTCCGGCCGGGCTCGGCGGTGGGCATCGTCTCCGGCGTGAACGACGCGAACGCCTTGAAGCGCCCGATGAACTCCGCCTTGCTCGCCTGGCCGACGTACGTGCCCTGCTCGGGAGTGATGTTCGCGGTCACGACGCGGCCCCACGGGCCCTTCATCTCCCAGCCGCCGGAGAAATCCCGGCCGGCGACTTCCCGCCCATTCTCGCGGGGCGTGTGGCAGGTCCTGCAGCCGGCGATCGTGACGACGTACTTCCCGTAGGCCAGATGGTCCCGGCTGTCGTCGGGCGCGACGACGGGCCCCGTCAGCGGCTGCGGAACGAACTTGATCATGAGGTTCACGGGAAAGTCGATGTGCTTCTTCGGCACCGCGTGGGCGATTGCGGGCAGCGATCGAAGATAGACGACGACGGACTTCGCATCCTCGTCGCTCATCTCCGCAAGGCTTCGGTACGGCATCATCGGAAACAACTCTTTCCCGTCGCGATCGACCCCTTCGCGGAACGCGCGGAGAATCTCGCCGTCGGTCCATCGTCCGAGCCCGTGCTCCGGGTCGGGCGTGATGTTCTGCGCGCAGACGATGCCGGGCACGCCGAGCTTCGCGTCGAACGGATAGCCGCCCTGTCCCTCCGTGCCGCGCTTGATCGGCATCGCGAACCGCGTCGTGTGGTCCGAGTGGCAGCCGAGGCAGTCGCTCACGTGATCCACGAGGTACCGGCCCCGGGCCATGCGGGACGGCGTGGCTTCGACCTTCTCCGCGGAAGGAGGCCGCATCTTCGGCGGGCGAATCGACAGAAAAACGACGCCGGCCGCCGCGACGAGCACGACGACGAGCAGCGATGCAGCCGACGATCTTCGCGAGCTTCAACATTCCGACCTCCTCGAGAGTCGGGCGATTCTAGAGGCTGGAATCCCCTCGAATCGGACGCGATACCATCGCTCGAGGATGCAGGGCCTTCCGACACTCCCCTCCGCCCCGGCCGAACGCGATCCCGTCTGCGGAATGACGCCGAAACCGGACACGCCCCACCGAGCGACGTTCGAGGAGCGGGAATACCTCTTCTGTTCCGCCGGCTGCCGCGCAAAATTCGACGCCGATCCGCGCAAGTATCTTGCAGCCGTTCCTTCGCCCGCCGGGCCTGCACCGCTTCCCCCTCTCGCTTGAGGGAGAGGGGACGCGAGAGGCGGCGACGGAGTGGGGCTGTCCCATGCATCCGGAAGTCGTCGCGAACGCTCCCGGGTCCTGCCCGATCTGCGGCATGGCGCTCGAGCCGCGAACGGTCACGGCCGAGGAGGGGCCCAACCCCGAGCTCGCCGACATGACGCGCCGCCTGTGGGTGAGCGCCGCGCTCACCCTTTCCGTCGTCGTTCTGGGAATGGGGATGCGAGCGGGCGGCGGCGCTCTCACTCAGCTCGCGCTCGCGGCTCCCGTCGTTCTCTGGGGGGGCTGGCCTTTCTTCGTGCGGGGGTGGAAGTCGCTCGTTCTGCGCAGCCTCAACATGTTCACGCTCATCTCGCTCGGGGTCGGCGTCGCTTTTCTCTACAGCGTCGTCGCGGCTCTCGCGCCGGGAATCTTCCCCACCTCCCTCCGAATGGCCAACGGCGAAGTCGCCGTCTACTTCGAAGCGTCCGCTTCGATCGTCACGCTCGTCCTCGTCGGACAGGTCCTGGAGCTGCGGGCGCGAAGCCGGACCGGCGCCGCGCTCCGGGCCCTGCTCGGCCTCGCGCCGAAGACCGCGCGAAGGGTCGGCCCGGAGGGGCGGGACGAAGACGTCCCTCTCGACGCGATCCGTCCCGGCGACCGCCTTCGCGTGCGCCCGGGAGAGAAGATTCCCGTGGACGGCGTCGTTCTCGAAGGCTCGAGCGCGATCGACGAGTCGATGATCTCGGGCGAGCCGATTCCGGTCGAAAAAGGCCCCGGGGATCGCGTCGTCGGAGCGACGGTCAACCGCACCGGCTCGTTCGTCCTGCGCGCCGAGAAGGTGGGATCCGAAACCCTGCTCGCGCGGATCATCCAGATGGTCGCCGCGGCGCAGCGCAGCCGCGCCCCCATCCAGCGCCTCGCCGACGTCGTGGCCGGGTATTTCGTCCCCGCCGTCGTCGCAGTCGCGGCGGCGACCTTCGTCCTCTGGTCGCTCTTCGGGCCGGCGCCCCGCCTCGCGCACGCGATCGTCAACGCGGTCGCGGTCCTCATCATCGCCTGCCCGTGCGCGCTCGGCCTCGCCACGCCGATCTCGATCATGGTCGCGATGGGAAAGGGAGCGAGCGTCGGCGTCCTCTTCCGCAATGCCGAATCGATCGAACAACTCCGAAACGTGGACACGCTCGTCGTCGACAAGACCGGCACTCTCACGGAGGGAAAGCCGCGGCTCGACGGAATCGTCGCGGCCGCCGGGTGGAGCGAGGCCCGCGTTCTCGAGATCGCCGCCGGCCTCGAGCGCGGCAGCGAGCACCCTCTCGCCGCGGCGATCGTCGAAGGCGCGAACGATCGGGGCGTCGCGGTTCCCGCGTCTTCCGATTTCGAGGCCGTCCCCGGGAAGGGCGTGCGGGGAACGATCGGCGGCGCGGCGTGCGCGCTCGGAAACCTCGCGCTGATGCAGGCGCTCGGAATCGACCCGGACGCGATGGCCGGGCGGGCCGAAGAGTTTCGGCGGAACGGAAGGACCGCCGTCTACGTCGCTTCCGGCGGAGAGATCGCGGGAATCGTGGCGATCGCCGACCCGATCCGGCCGAGCGCCCGCGAAGCGGTCGCGGCGCTGCACCGGGAGGGAATCCGCCTCGTGATGCTGACGGGGGACAGCCGCGCAACCGCCCTGGCCGTCGCGCGCGAGCTCGGGATCGACGAGGTCGAGGGAGACGTCCTGCCGGCCGGCAAAGCCGAGGCGATCCGCCGGCTTCAGGGCGAGGGGCTCGTGGTCGCGATGGCCGGCGACGGGATCAACGACGCGCCGGCGCTCGCGCAGGCGCGGGTCGGCATCGCGATGGGAACGGGAACGGACGTCGCGATGGAAAGCGCCGGAATCACGCTCGTGCGCGGCGACCTGAACGGGATCGTCCGCGCCCGGAGGCTGTCGCAGGCGACGATGCGAAACATCCGGCAGAATCTCTTCTTCGCGTTCGTCTACAACTCCGTCGGGGTGCCGGTCGCGGCCGGAGCGCTCTATCCCTTCTTCGGAATCCTTCTCTCGCCAATCCTCGCCGCCGCCGCGATGAGCTTCAGCTCCTTCTCGGTGATCGCGAATGCCTTGAGGCTGAGCCGGGCGCGCATCTAGGCGTCGCCGAACGGGTCCTGTCGCGGGACGGCACTACCGCGTATATGAGATTCGGTAGATCGTTCCCGTCTGGTCGTCCGACACAAGAAGCGCTCCGTCCGGCATGACCTGCACGTCGACCGGCCTTCCCCAGGCCCTCTCGCCCTGGAGCCATCCCTCGGCGAACGGGCGGTAGCCGGTGACCCGGCCGCGGTCCACGCCGACGAACGTCACCCGATAGCCGACCTTGCGACTGCGATTCCAGGAGCCGTGCTCCGCGATGAAAATCCCTCGGCGGTACTCGGACGGAAACGTGGTGCCCGTGGAAAATCGCATGCCGAGGGACGCCACGTGCGCGCCCAGATTTTGCGCGGGCGGCGTGAATTGCGAGCAAGGATGTTTGTTGCCGAATTCCGGATCCGCGACCGTACCGCCGTGACAATAGGGAAAGCCGAAATTCATGCCGGGCTTCGGCGCGAAGTTCAACTCGTCCGGAGGCACGTCATCGCCGAGCAGGTCCCTCCCGTTGTCGGTGAACCACAGCTCCCGCGTTTCCGGGTTCCAGTCGAAACCGACCGAGTTGCGCACGCCCCGGGCATAGACTGCCATCCCGCTTCCGTCCGGGCGCATGCGCATGATCGTGCCGTAAGGGTCCGGCTTTTCGCAGACGTTGCACGGCATTCCGATGCCGAAGTAGAGCCAGTTGTCCGGCCCGAACCGGATCACCTTCAGCCCGTGCCATTCCTCCGGGGGCAGGGCGTCGGTCACGAGCGCGGGGTGACGCGGCGACCGAAGCGTCTGCAGGATGTCGTCGTAACGCCAGACCCGGTTGATCTCGGCGACGTAGAGCGATCCGGCGCGGAACGCGACCCCGTTCGGAGACCGAAGGCCCCGCGCAATCACGATCGTCTCCTCGGACTTCGGACCGCAGTGCGGGTTCGTCAGCGCGTAGACGTTCCCGCCCTTGGACCCGACGAACACCGTGCAGTCCGGCCCGAGCACCATCGAACGGGCCTCCGGGACCTGATCGGCGTAGATCCCGATCTGAAACCCGGGCGGAAGCCGAATCGTGTCGAGCGGAAGATGGCGCTCCGCCATCGCGGAGCCGGAGAGGGCCAGGAGCGGGAAAAGCCAGGCGAGTCTTCTCATTCACTTCCTCACAAGAGCGAAACCGATGCCATCGCAGCCGGAACGCGCACGCGAATCGCGCCCGGAACGACCCAGAAGCTCACCGGAAACGAGGGCTTCCGGATCTCGCCGTCCGCGTGCGCAAACAGAGGACGGTCGGAGCCCAGCGTGAACCCTTTTCCACGGAAGAACCTCGCCTTCGGATGGCTCCGGTGCGCGCCGAAGAGCGCCTTCGGAAGGTTCGCGAGCGTTTCGAGCTTGCCGAGATCCCCGATCACGCACGCGTCGAGCGCTCCGTCGGACGGGGAAGCGTCCGGCGTGAGGAGAAACCCGCCGCCGCACGACGGTCCGTTGCCCACCGCGCAGAGGAGAGCCTTCCCTTCCCAGGACCCGAAATCCCCCTCGAGTCTCAGGACGGGCTTCTCGTAGGTCGCGATCGTCGCGACGGCGGCCGCGAGGTACGCGGGCAGCCCGCGCAATCTTCGAAACTCCTTCGACTTCGCGGCTGCCGCCCCGTCCAGCCCGACGCCGACGCCGCTGAAGAAGAATTCGCCGTCCATCGCGCCGAGGTCGAGAGTCTTTTCTTCGCCATCGATTGCGAGATCGGCCGCCGGGCCGAACTTCCGCGGCGAGCCGATCGTCCTCGCGGCGTCGTTTCCGCCTCCCGCGGGAACGAAACAGAGGACTCCCCGGCCCGGCGCCGCCCCCATCGCCTGCACGATCTCGTGGACGGTGCCGTCGCCGCCGACCGCCACGACGACGCCGTCCCGCTCGGCCTCGATGAATTCGCGCGCCAGCTCCGTCGCGTGGCCGGGCGCAGCGGTCCGAAAAATCTCGAACGAGGCGCCGCGCTCCCGCAGGCGCGACTGGACGCTCGCGAGAATTCGCGGCTCACGGCCGTTGCCGGCGGCCGGATTCCCGATGACGCGGATCGGAGAGGACAGATCGATTCTTCGGTTATCCTTCGGCGATGATTCTGAAGGTTTCGAAGCTCGGCGTCAAAGTTCTGCGCGAAAAGGCGGCCGACGTCGACCCGAAAGACGTGCGGCAGGGCAAGTACGAGCCGTTCCTCGAGCACATGCTCGACACGATGCGGGAATACGACGGGACCGGCCTGGCGGCCCCGCAGGTCTTCGCGGGAGTGCGCGTGTTCGTGTACGAAGTCGTTCCCGAACGCCGGAACAAGAAGGAGAAGGCCGTTCCGCTGACGGCGCTCTTCAACGCCCGCTACGAACCGGTCGGCGACGAAATCGAGGTCGATTCGGAGGGTTGCCTCTCCGTCCCGTTCCTTTGGGGAGACGAGGTCCCGCGATGGAAGACGATCCGCGTCCGCGCTCTCGACCGCGGCGGAAAGGCGGTCGCGTTCGAGGCGGAAGGCTTTCACGCGCGGGTCCTGCAGCACGAGATCGACCACCTCGACGGGATCGTCTACCTGGACCGGATGAAAGACCTCCGGAGCCTCGGCTACACCGTAAAGTTTGGGTAAGTCGAGCTTGTGAAGCGTTTCACATTCCCGTTTCGCTCTGATAGATTTTGAGCATGGCGAGCTCGCGCCCCCTCGACACGATGCCGTCCGGCTCTGCCGACTTCTTCACGACGCGGCTCGACAACCTCGTCGCGTGGGCGCGCAAGAACTCCCTGTGGCCGCTCCCCTTCGGGACGGCGTGTTGCGCGATCGAATACATGTCGATCGTCTCCTCGCATTACGACCTCTCCCGGTTCGGCGCGGAGGTCGTGCGGTTTTCTCCCCGGCAGGCCGATCTTCTGATCGTTGCGGGAACGGTCGTCGACAAACTCGCTCCCGTGCTCCGCAAGATCTACGACCAGATGCCGGAGCCGAAATGGGTGATCTCGATGGGCGTCTGCGCCTCGTCGGGAGGGTTTTACCGGGCGTACCACGTCGTCCAGGGCATCGACGAGATCGTTCCGGTCGACGTTTACGTCCCCGGCTGCCCTCCGACGCCGGAAGAGCTGATGTACGGGATCATCCGGCTCCAGGAAGCGATCCAGTCGGGAAAGAAGTCCCGCGACGGCCGCTCGGCGCGCTACGCGGCGAGCCTTCCCGCGATCCAGGCGCCGTGAGCGACACGGCCGTCTCTTCCCTGTCGGCGCCCGCCGAACGGATCCGGCGGAAAATCGCGGAGAAATTCCCCGATTCGAAAGTCTCCGTCGCAGACCTCGACCTGCCCACCGTCGAGACCGACCCTTCGAGCTGGCCCGCGGTCGCCCGCTTCCTGCGCGACGACCCGGAGCTGCGGTTCGATCTTCTGCTGGATCTCGCGGGAGTCGACAATCTCCAGCGCCGGGGCCGGCCGAGCCGGTTCGAAGCCGTCGTCGCACTTTTACTCCACTGTTCGCGACGAGCACGTTCGCGCGAAGGTCATCCTGGACTCCGACAAACCGGGCCTGCCGTCCGTCGTCGACGTCTGGCCCGCGGCGAACTGGTTCGAGCGCGAGGCCTTCGACCTTTTCGGTTTCGATTTTCCCGGGCATCCGAGGCTGCGTCGCCTGCCTGTGCCACGAGGCGTTCGTCGGCCACGCGCTCCGCAAAGACTACGCCGCCGGCCAGCGCTGGATGTGCACGGACGACGACCTCTACGTGCCGTCGCTCGTCGAGCGGGAGAACGAGGAGCAGGACCAGTTCGAGACGGTCGTCGTCAACCTCGGGCCGTCGCATCCCGCGACGCACGGGACGCTCCGGATCGTCGCGCGCCTCGACGGGGAGCAGATCCTCGAGGCCGAGTCGGAGATCGGCTACCTGCACCGCTGCTTCGAGAAAATGTCGGAGACGCACACCTGGAACCAGGTCATCCCGTACACGGACCGCCTGAACTACTGCTCGTCGTTCCTCAACAACGTCGCCTACTGCAAGACGGTGGAGCGGATGCTCGGGATCGAGGTGCCGGAGCGCGGCGCGCTCATCCGCACGATCCTCTCCGAGTTCTCGCGGGTGATGGACCACTGCGTGTGCATCGGCGCGAACCTCGTCGACACGGGAGCGCTCACGAACTTCTGGTATCTCTTCCAGTGCCGCGAGGAGATCTACTCGCTGATCGAGGCCTGCTGCGGGGCACGCCTGACCGTCTCCTACGGACGGATCGGCGGCCTCTCGCGCGACGTGCCGGAGGACTTCGTCGAGCGGTGCAAGTCGCTGCTGAAGTCGATTCCGCCGTTCCTGAACGACGTGGACGGGCTCATCAAGAAGAATCGGATCGTGTGGAACCGTTTTCACGGCGTCGGCGTCGTCTCCCGCGAGCAGGCGATCGCCTGGGGATTCACCGGCCCGTGCCTGCGCGCTTCCGGAGTCGGGTACGACGTGAGGAAGTCCCGTCCGTACGATTTCTACGACCGCTTCGACTGGGACGTGCCGGTGCACCGCGACGGCGACAACTATGCCCGCTACCTCGTCCGCATGGAGGAGATGCGGCAGTCCCTTTCGATCATCCGCCAGGCGCTCGAGGTGTTTCCGAAGTCCGGGCCCGTCGACGCCGCCGACTGGCACGTCGTGCTCCCGCCGAAGAACAACGTGTACCACGACATGGAATCGCTCATCTATCACTTCAAATGGGTGATGGAGGGGATCCAGGTGCCGGAAGGCGAACGGTACGAATGGTTCGAAGGGGGCAACGGGGAGCTCGGCTTCTACATCGTGTCGACGGGAGGCGGATCGCCCTACCGCGTCAAGGTCCGGCCGCCCTGCTTTCCCCTGATGGCCGCCTTCGAAAAGATCATCGCGGGCAGCCGCATTTCGGACGCCGTCGCGACGCTCGGGACGCTGAACATCATCGCCGGGGAACTGGACAGATGAGCGCGAAGGTCGTCGACATCACCGACCGCGAGCCGCGCTCGCCGTCTTTCGCCGCGCGCCTCTATCTCCCCGAGATCTTCAAGGGGATGCTCGTCACGATCGGGCATTTCCTGCGCAACATCGTCGCGATCGGCAAGCTCCCGACGATCCTCTACCCCGAACAGAAGCGGAACTATTCCGAAAGGTTTCGCGGCAAGCACATCCTGAAGACCCGCGAGGACGGGACGCTCAAGTGCGTCGCCTGCTACATGTGCGCGCAGGCGTGCCCGGCGGACTGCATCCAGATCGTCGCCGGCGAGCACCCGAAGATCGCCTACGAGAAATATCCGGTCGTCTTCAACATCGACATGCTGCGCTGCGTCATGTGCGGTTTCTGCGTGGACGCCTGTCCCGAAGGACGCGATCTGGATGAGCCGCGACTACGAGCTCTCGTTTTTCACGCGGCACGAATCGGTCTTCGACATCTCCCGGCTCGTCGAAAAGCCGGGCGCCCCCGTCAAAGACGGGTACGGATACCGGCCGTACTACCCCGGCGACGGCACCGTGCCCCCGACCGACGCTTCGACCGCCCCCGTCGTTCCCGGCGACGGAGGACGAAAGGAGCTCCGCGAGAAGGGGCTGCTGCCGGTCCACTCCTGACGCGCCGCCGGCAAATCTTTCTTTTTCTTGCGCTCTGGTGGCTCGCTCTCGGCGCGGTCAACCTCGCGTGGCTCTCGAAAAACACCCGTCCCCCGTCGTGGGATCCCTTCAACCATCTCTTTTCCGGCGCGAAGTACCACAACCTCGTCGCGGATCTGCTCGAGGGGAACGCGACCGTCCGGGCGACGGCCCGATCGCTGCTGCGCGTCGACGACCACTATCCGCCGCTGGCGCCCCTCGCGGCGGGACCGGCGTTCGGAGGCGCCGATCCCCGGAGCCCGACGCTCTTCCTGAACCAGGCCGCGCTCGCGCTGCTGATCGGCGCGACCTACGCGATGGGAAAAAGATATTCCTCGGAGGCGACCGGGATCCTCGCCGCGATCGCCGTGTCGTCGTTTCCGATCGTCTCGATGCAATCGAGGATGTTCATGCTCGATCTGCCCGATGCGGCGATGACCGCGCTCGCCCTGCTTGCGCTCTGCCGCGCCGACGCCTTTCGCCGCGCCGCACCTTCGTTGGTCTTCGGAGCGACGCTCGGGCTGGCTCTTCTCACGAAATGGACGGTCGTCTTTTTCCTCGCCGCGCCCCTCGCCTTCGAGTTGCTTCGAGCCGCGAGGTCGTCCGAGCGCGGCCGGCGTCTGGGAAACGCGGGCGCGGGTCTCCTTCTCGCGGCCGCGATCCCCCTCCCGTGGTACTCGGCGCACCTGTGGAACATCCTCCGCGATTCAGCGAAATTTTCGTACGACGTCGGAGTACGCGAAGGCGATCCGCCGGTCTTCACCGCGAAATCGCTGTTCTTTTACGCCTCGTCGCTTCCGGCGGCCGTCCTCGCGCCCTGGGCCTTTCTCTTTGTCGGGGGTCTTGCGCTCGCGGCTCGGGACCGTTTCCGCCGGGGCCGGTTGATGTTCTTTGCGATCCTGGGCGGCTGGGCGATCCTGACCCTGATCCGGAACAAGGATTCCCGCTACGTGATCCCCATGCTGCCCGTCATTGCGGTCGTCGCCGCGTCCGCGCTCGACGCTTTCCGAGTCCGGTTCCGCTGGAAGGCCGCCGCCGCGGGCTTGCTCGCCGCGATCTCGCTCGGCGCGGCCTGGCGGACGGACCCTCCGGTTCGCGAGAATTGGCCCATTCACGAAGCGGTCGAGTTTCTCCGGCGCCAGCCGGTTTCACGGCCCCGGCTTCGGGTCGTCCCGGACTGGCCGTATTTCGAGAGGCATGGCTTCGAGTACGCCGCGGAAGAAGCGCGCTTTCCGCTCGACGTCGGCATGTGGTTTCATTTCCCCGCTTTCACCGACTTCGTGATCACGAAGAGCGGCGACCAGGGAGAGCGCCCGGAGCCGAAGGAGATCATGCGCGAGGTCGAAGATCCCCGGAGCGACTTCCGGTCTCTTTTCCAACCCGTCTGGGAACACCCGCTCCCCGACGGAGGCGTCGCACGGATCTACGCCCGGCACGTCGCGCCGGCTCCGGCCGAGCCGGACGAGATCGTTCGCCGACTTCGATCGGCCGCGGCCGACCTCGTCGCCGCCTACTTCCGCGACGTCGAGGGACTGGAAATCGATGTCGACCCGTACTCCGACGGCGAGACCCGGAGCGGGCGGTTCCGGCGGATCGACATCCGCATTTCCACCGCTGCGATCCGCGGGAAAAAACCCGGTTCACCCGCGCTCGCGCTTCGAAACGTCCGACTGGAAGTGTCCGACGTCGTCGTCAATCCGTATCGCCTCCTTCGCGACGGAACGATCGAAGTCCTGAGCCTTCGCGAGGCGGCGCCCTCCGTCGAGCTGCGGGAAGAAGACGCGAGCGAGTATCTCGCCTCGCTTCTTCGCGGCCCGAGCCACGTGCGATTCTCCTCCGGAACGATCTCGATCGAAGCGCATCCGCGCGGGCGGATCCCGGCGATCTCGCTCTCCCTCGAGCCGCGAATCGTCGCGGGCGAGAACATCGGATTCCACGTGACGCGATTTCGCGTCGGCGATCTACCGATCCCGGCGGCGATCGCCGGAATGTTGACCGCGGGAAACGACCCGATCCTCAAACCGATGCCGTGCCGCGTGCGACTCGATCGCTTGAGCATCGAGGGCGGGGTCCTGGCCCTCAACGAATAGCGCGGGCTCGCGGTCCGAGCTACCGGACCCGGACCTTCAGCGCGAGGCCGAAGTCCGCTCGGTCGCCGAAAGCGGGGACGTTTTCCGTCAGGGTGACGCCCGCGGCGACGCGCGATGGAAAGATCGCGGTCCACGCCGAGCGCGATCTCGAACCCGGTATGCGAGAGGTCTCCGAGCCCGTCCCGGCGGAAAGGGCTCTGCTCGTACGTCGCGGAAGCGCCGATCCTCGTGCTCGCGCCAAACGAGCGCGTCGCCCCGACGAGAGCCCGCGCGAACCACGCGACCGGGAGCCCCGTTTCGCTGCGCCATTTTCCCGGGAAGACGACGCCCGCTTCGCCATCGAGCGTCCATCGCGGACCGTCGCGCCGGGCGAACGCGAGAGCGCCCGCGTCCCACGATCCCGAACCGTTGAAATTCCTGGCGCTTCCCGTCGGGGCCTTGACGGCCGCGTCGGCGCCGTAGGACCACCGCGAACCGCCGCCCGGTCGCCACGACAGCGTCGCCGTCGCGTCGCCGAGACCCGATTCCGGCGGGCGGTCGTCGAAGGTCATCGCGCCGTTCGGCCTTTGGATGACGACGTCGAAGGAATCGGCGGGAAACTCGTCGCGGCCCGACTGCGGGAGGCCGAACGCCCGATGAAACGCCTCGACCGCGGAACCTCCGCGGATCGCGTCGTGCGACACGTAAACGAGCTCGAGGGAGACCGAGAAACACCGGGAAAGCCCCGCTCGGCCGGTCAGGCCCGCGCGAAACAAATCGCTCTCGAGAAAGAACACCCGGTCTCCTGGAAAATCCCGATGGATCATTTCGGCCTCGGCGCTCGTGAACGGCGTTCCGGCGAGACCGAGGTTCTTGTGGTAGCTCAGCGCGTGCCAGGTCGAGGAGAACGTGCTCGCGTACGCGGTTTCGAGCGTCCAGTTCACCGCTCCCGGTTCGGGGCTCGCCGCGTCGGCAGGGCCAAAATCGAGAAACGGGACGTGGAGGACATGAAGGCTTCGTTCGCCGAAAACGGGCGGAGAGTTACTCTGGGACGGCGCTCCGCGGACAGGCAACCGCGGGGGCAGACCATCACTGCGCGAAAAACGCTCCAGTCGCCGAAGTCGCAAACGACTTGAAATCTATCGCATTTCGACGACGACCTTGACGCCGCGAGACGCCCCTGTATAATCTCCGGCGGTTGTCCACCCGCCGAACGATCCCGCGCAAACAGGGAGTACTCGTCCACAGGTCCGTCCGCAGCGCGGCTTTTTCGATTTTCGCGCTCCTGCTGGCGCCGACGACGAGACTCTTCGCCGCCTCGTACTTCATGATCTCCGACGAGTCCCTGGCCCGGCGGAGCCCCGTCGTCGTGCGCGCGACCGCGCTCGCGTCGAGAGTTCTTCCGGCGGGCGGTTTCCACACGGAGACCCGCACGACCTTCTCCGTCGAAGAGGTCGTCCGCGGAACCGCCGGGCGGTCGATCGACGTCGCGCTGCCGGGAGGAAACCTGCCCTCCGGCGCCGGATCGTACGCCTGGATGCCGGAATTCCGGGCCGGCAGCGACTACGTCCTCTTTCTCGCGCGCCGATCCGACGGCGTCTACGGCGTCGTGGAGCTGGAGCTCGGGATCTTCGAGGTCCAATACGACGCGGCCGGCGCCGCGTTCGCCGTTCGCCCGCGTTTCCCGTCGAGCGCCGCGCCGTCGCGATCGCTCGACTCGGCCGGCGGCCTCCCCGCGGAGCGTCCCGCGGGAGCTGCGCGCGTTCCTCTCGATGATCGCTGGACCGACTTCCCCCGTTTCGGGAAAGCCGCCCGCCGGACGCCTGCAGTCCGTCCCGGTGTCGGGGACGGGCGGACAGATCCGGCCGATGTGGAACAACCTCGGCAGCGTTCTCGCGCGCTGGCCCACGAACGCGCCGATCTCCGCCGGCTACGTCGACGACGACACGACCGACGGCGGCACGGGTCCGCAGGCCAACCTCACCGGAGGCGGAGGAGGTTTGCCCCAGCTCCAGAACGCCGTTTCCCACTGGAACGACGACTCCTCGAGCAGCATCAACATCTCGTTCTCGGCCGGGTCGAAATCGGTCACGATTCACACCGACAACGTCTCGGAGTTCTCCGGAGGAACGGGAATTCCGTGCGATCTCGGCGTCGTCGGCCTCACGATCGTCTCGTGGAGCTCCGCGAATCAGACCTTCAAGAGACGAGAGCTATCGAACGCTGCTCGGGGCCGACGTCTACCTTCGCCGTTGGGATTGCCTGACGAGCACCTACCTGCCGAGCGCTTTCGAGAATGTCGCGACGCACGAGCTCGGCCATGCCCTCGGCCTCGATCATCCCGACCAGGCGACGAGCCCGCACGACCACACGCCGAACGACGTTGCGGACGCCGTCATGATCTCGACCGGCAGCTACACCCGCCACACCGGCCTCGGCAGCGACGACGTCGAGGGAATTTGCTGGCTGTACGGAGCCTGTACGGACACCGTCGCGCCTCCTCCCCCGCCACCGCCCCCACCGCCACCGCCTCCCCCGCCGCCTCCGCCTCCGACGAGCGGCTGCCAGGCGGGCGCGAACACATTGTGCCTGCAGGGTGCCCGCTTCCGCGTGAGCGTCGCGTGGCAGGCCTTGAACGAGGGCACGAGCGGAAACGGCATCGCGATCCCGCTGACGGGAGACACGGGCGCATTCTGGTTCTTCGATCCGAGCAACCTCGAGCTCACCGTCAAGGTTCTCGACGGCCGCCCGATCAACAAACACTTCTGGGTGTTCTACGGCGCGCTGTCGAACGTGCAGTACACGATCACCGTCACCGACACGCAGACCGGAGCGATCCGGAAGTACACGAACCCGCAAAATACGATGGCAAGCGTGGGAGACGTAGCCGCCTTCTAGCGTCCGGAAGCCTCCGGGGGTGACGCTGCCGCGAGCGCACAAGCGACAGCTTCGACTTCTTCCGGGGTCAACTCCGGGTAGCACGGGATCGAGACCACTTCTCCCGCGACCCGTTCGGAGACCGGCAGCGCGCCCTCCGGGAATTGCGGGTCGGCGAAGGCGGGTTCCAGATGCGCCGGGTTTGGATAGTGAACGTCGGTCTCGACGCCAAGGTCCGCGAGCCGGGCGCGAACGCGCTCCCGTTCGAGGGTCCGGATCACGAAGAGGTGGTACACGTGCTCCCGCTCGGGAGACTCGAAAGGAGCAACGAGACGGGTGCCTGCCAGCGCCTTCCTGTACCGGTCCGCGATCGCGCGCCTCGCCCGATTCCAACCCTCGAGGCGCGGCAACTTCACGCGCAGAATCGCGGCCTGAACTTCGTCGAGGCGGCTGTTCGCTCCGCCGGGAAGGACGGCGTGAAAACGGCTCTCCCACCCGTATTCCCTCAGCTGTCGGACGCGGAGCGCGAGATCTTCGTCGTTGGTCACGACGATGCCTCCGTCGCCTGCCGCCCCGAGGTTCTTCGTCGGGTAGAAGCTGAAACAGCCCGCGGCCGCGAGGCTGCCGACCGGTCTCCCCCGATATCGCGCCCCGTGGGCCTGGGAGCAGTCTTCGATGACGGGCAAACCGCGCCGTCCCGCGATCTCGAGAATTTCGTCCATTTCGGCAGGAAGGCCGTAGAGATGCACGACGAGAACGGCAGACGCCGCGGCCGTGATTCCCCGCGCCAGGGACCCGGGGTCCATCGTTTGCGAGAGAACATCGACATCGACGTAGACCGGTCGCGCTCCGGCGAGGCGGATCGCGGCCGGCCCGGGTACACCGGCGTTGGCCACCGTGACGACGTCGCTGCCCGCCTTCACTCCGGAAGCGAGGAGCGCCAGGCGGATCGCGTCCGTGCCGCTGCCGACCCCGACGCCGTGCGCGGCGCCGCACAGACTCGAGAATTCGTTTTCGAACGCTTTCGTCTGGGGTCCGAGGATGTACCGACCCCGTTCGAGGGCCCCGGACACGGCCTCCCGGAGCTCCGGCTCGATGGACCGGAACTGGCGCGCCAGATCACCGAACGGAACGCGAATCGGCGCGTCTACCAGTACCGCTCCCGATTCTTCCGGAAGAATTCGACCGTTCGCGCGAGACCTTCGCGAAGAGCGACGCGGGGCCGCCAGCCGAGCTCGACTTCGATTCGTTGGAACGAGCTGTAGACGTCGCCCACGTCGAGGGCCTTCTTTTCCGGAGGCCACGGCACGAGGCGGTAGCTTCCCGAGCCCGCGAGCTCGATCAGGAGGTCGAGCAACTGGCGGTGCTCGGTCGGCTCCAACCCCCCCAGGTTGTAGATCCGGCCGTTGCTCCGCTCGTCGGCGGCGGCGAGGAGGAAGGCGTCGACGACATCGTCCACGTAGTTGTAGTCGCGCATCTGGGTGCCGTCGCCGAAGATCTCGACTTCTCCTCCTTCGACGACGAGCCGGACGAACCAGCCGAGCGCCGTTTGGCGACTGTGCTTGACGAGCATTCCCGGGCCGTACGTATTGGTCAGGCGAAGCGAACAGGCGCGAATTCCGTACACGTCGTTGTAAAGGATGTGATACCGCTCGCCCGCCATCTTGTTGATGCCATTGACGTCCACCGGCCGAACCGGGTGCGCTTCGTCGATCGGGAGATAGCTCGGCCGGCCGTAGATCTGCCTTGTGCCGGCAAAAACGATCTTCGCGTCCCGATTGAACTTTCGGCAGGCTTCGAGGATCGACACCTGCGCCCGGCAGTTGATGTCGAGGTCCGTGAAAGGATCCTCCATCGAATCCCAATGGCTGACCTGGCCCGCGAGATTGAAAATGAAATCGCGATCCTGCACGAGATACTGCATCGAGTGCCCGTCGCGGACGTCGGCAAAATTCACGCGGACCCGGTCTTGAATCCCTTCGATGTTGTGGAGATTGCCCCCGTATTCCGGAATCATGCTGTCGACGAGGACGACGTCCGCACCGGAGGCCGCGAGCGCGCGAGCGAGGTGGCTACCGATGAACCCCAGGCCTCCCGTGACGAGGCATCTCTTCCCGGAAAAGAAATCTCGCGAGCGAGGAGAATCAGTCAATTCGATCCGAATTGTAGCCCGTGTCCGGAGCCGATTCCGCGGCGCGAACGCCCAGGGCCCACCGCGCGAGAAAGAACGTCAGCGGAACGCTCCCGACGATCGCGAGACCGGATGCCATCCATTGAGGCAGGTGGCCGTTCGCCAGACACATCCAGAGGATCGCCATTCCCAGCGCGTACTGGCCGACGTAAACGACCGGATAGCGCAGGAAGGCGCTCCACGTCGCCGGCCGGCGAAAAACGTAGCGCGAATTCAGCGCGAAAGAGAGCAGGATCCCCGCGAGATACGAGGCCGAATAGGCGATCGGATACGGAAGGTAAGCGACGAGGGCGAGGTAGAGAAGATAAGTGGCGACGGTATTGACGGCCCCCGCGAGAAGGAAGCGCCGCGGCTCCCCGGAACCGAGGAGGTTCGCGAAGCTCACGGCTTCTGACCCGCGGACGGCCCGTTGAGGCTCTCGCTTCCCGCGGGTTCGCGGACACCTTCGCGGCGAACGACGAGCTGCCACCAGAGCTCGATCAGCTGGATCAGCGTGCGCCAGAGCCGGCGAAAATTGAAGAACTGGCTCTTCCCGTAGGCGCGATGAAAGTGGTGAACGGGGACCTCCGCGAATCGAAAGCCGGCGTCCTGCAGCTTCTTGACGAGCTCCAGACAGATCGTCCCGGTGTTCGATTGCAGGTCGACGACGTCGAACACGCGGCGTCGCAGCAGGCGGAAATCGCAGTCGACGTCCCGCAGACGGAAGCCGAATGCCGCGCGGACGATGTGGTGATAGACCCGGCCGATGATTTTTCGGTGAAGCGGATCCGATCGGTCGATCTTGTAACCGTTGACGACGTCGACCTCCGGAGACATCGCCTCGGCGAGCCGGCGAAGCTCCCGGGGATCGTACTGGGCGTCGCCGTCGGTATAGAAGACCAGCTCCCGCGTTGCCGCCGCGAATCCGGTGCGAAGCGCGGCTCCATAGCCCCGGTTTCGGCCGTGGTCGATCACACGCAAGCTCGGATATCGGGCCGCCAGCTCCTTCAGGATGTCGGCCGTGTAATCGGTCGATCCGTCATTGACGACGATGATCTCGAAGTCGTCGGTGAGCGAGCAGAGGGTAGCCTCGGCCGAGACGACCATGCTCGCGATCGTCCCGCCGTCGTTGAACGCGGGGAAAAACGCGGAAATCGACGGGCGGCCGGCGCGATCGTCAGCCACTTTTCTCACCCCACCCGCGCCAGCACTTCGGGCTCATCCGGCTTCAATTCGCCTCCAATTTGCGCGAAAAAGGCATTGTAGCGGTTATACTGCGTCGTTTTCGAGAAGGAACGAGGAGGCACGTTGAAGACCGCTCTGATCACAGGTACCACGGGCCAGGACGGCTCGTACCTTTCCGAGTACCTCCTGGGACTCGGCTACAAGGTGTACGGGCTGATTCGCCGCAGCTCGACCCAGAATTTCGAAAGGGTCGCGCACATCCAGGACCGGATCGAATTCCTGAACGCCGACCTGCTCGACCAGAACTCCCTGACCAACGCGATCGCCGAAGCGAAACCGGACGAGGTCTACAACCTCGCGGCACAGTCGTTCGTTCCGGCTTCGTGGTCGCAGCCCGTCCTGACCGGCGAATTCACGGCACTCGGCGTGACCCGCATGCTCGAAGCGATCCGCGTGTTGAATCCGAAGATCCGGTTCTACCAGGCGTCCTCCTCGGAAATGTTCGGAAAGGTGCACTCGGTTCCCCAGGACGAGGAGACGAAATTCCATCCGCGCAGTCCCTACGGGGTCGCGAAGCTGTACGGGCACTGGATCACGGTGAATTACCGGGAGTCGTACGGCATGCACGCGGTCTCGGGAATCCTCTTCAATCACGAGTCTCCGCGCCGCGGAGAGGAATTCGTCACGCGAAAGATTTCGCTCGGCGCCGCGCGCATCGCCGCTGGACTGCAGAAGGAGCTGCGCCTCGGAAACCTCGAGGCCAAGCGCGACTGGGGCTTCACGGGCGACTACGTGAAAGCGATGCACATGATGCTGCAGCACGACGAGCCGAAGGATTACGTCGTCGGCACCGGAGAGACCCACACGGTCGAAGAATTCGTCGACATCGCCTTTTCGCGCGTCGGGCTCAAATGGCGGGACCACGTCGTGATCGACAGGAAATTCGTCCGCCCGGCGGAGGTCGACCTCCTCATCTCGAATCCGCGGCGCGCGCGCGAAGAGCTCGGCTGGGTACCCGAAGTCCCGTTTCGCGCTCTCGTCGAAATGATGGTCGACGCGGACGTGAAGCTGACTCAGGAACGCCGGTGAGCCGCGGCGCGTGCGTGCTGGAAGTGCTATGATTGCTTCCGGTTTGTGTGAATTTCCTATCTGGCCTTTCCTCGCGCCTTCCTCTCTGTAGCGCGCCGAATCCCGCGCGGATACTGGCGGCCGCGGCGCTTCTCCAACTTTTCCTTCTCGCCGGACCCGCCCGCGCGCAGCCGGCGGGCGAGCAACCGGTTCGCCCGGTCGTGAGTCTGCCCTCTCACCATGACATTTCTCCTCCGCTTCGAAGCCTTCCGCCGGCCGCGCGCCGGGGTGGCCCGCCCCGGGAGGCTCCCGAGCCCGGCCCTCTTCCTCCGCGGCACACCAACGGGGAGGCCGATCCCGTGACGCAGACGTGGAATGGCCCGCTCGCGATGCCTTCGACGAACGTCAATTTCGAGGGAATCGGGCAGGGGCTCGCGGGCTTTACGGTTCAATGGGCTCCGCCTGACACCGACGGCGACGTCGGCCCAAACCACTATGTTCAGATCGTCAATACTGACTTCGCGGTCTTCAATAAGAGCGGGACCCTGCTCTATGGCCCGGTTTCGACAAACACTCTCTGGAGCGGCTTCGGAGGCGCGTGCCAGACCGCCAATGACGGCGACGCGGTCGTCAAGTACGACAAGCGCGCCGACCGTTGGATTTTCGAGCAACCGGTATTCGAGTCGCCGTACATGCAGTGCCTCGCGATCTCGACGACGGCCGACCCTACTGGTTCCTACGCCCGCTACTCCTACACGTTTTCGAACTTTCCCGATTACCCGAAGCTCTCCGTCTGGCCGGACGGCTATTACATGACGTACAACATGTTCAACGGGAATAGCTTCGTCGGCGGCGAGACTTGCGCCTACGACCGCTCGAAGATGCTCACCGGTGCCGCCGCCACGCAACAGTGTTTCGGCCCGGTCTCGGCGATGGGCGGATCGGTTCCGTCAGACCTCGATGGCCCAACGGACCCCCCGGCGGGATCACCCGACTACGTCATGAGCTACGAGACGTTTCAAAGCTCCCCGCCGGTGCTGCTCCTCTGGAAGGCCCACGTCGACTGGGTCGAATTCCGGAAATTCGGCGCTTTCCGGGCCAGCGACGATCACGCCCGCCACATTTTCTCCCGCCTGCGGCGGGGGAACCTGCATCCCCCAGCCGGGAACGACGAATCAGCTCGACTCGCTCGCGGACCGGTTCATGATGCGCCTTGGCTACCGGAACTTTGGAGACCACGAATCGCTCGTCGTCAATCACAGCGTAACGCCGCCCGGCTCCGGAGTCAGCGGAATCCGCTGGTACGAGATCCGCTCGCCGGGTAGCTCGCCCTCGATCTTCCAGCAAGGCACGTACGCGCCCGACGACGGGGCTTCTCGGTGGATGGGATCGGCCGCGATGGACGGTTCCGGCGACGTCGCCGTCGGCTACAGCGTCTCGTCGGGTACCGTCTACCCGTCGGTCGCCTACACCGGGCGACTCGCAGGCGATCCCCTCGGGACGCTGCCGGAGGGCGAATCGACGATGCGGTCCGGAAGCGGCTCGCAGACGAAGGCCAAGGGAGGCTCCTCGCTGACCCGCTGGGGCGATTACAGCGCCCTCGCGGTCGATCCTGTCGACGACTGCACCTTCTGGTACACCGACGAGTACCTTGCCACGACGGGAGCGTTCAACTGGCAAACACGGATCGGGTCGTTCCGGTTCGCGAGCTGCGGCTGCGCCTCGAACCCAACGGCAGTCGCCTCCGGCAGCGCAGCGATCTGCGCCGGCAAGTCCACATCGCTTTCCGGCTCCGGGGGCGTTTCGTGCTCGTGGTCGCCGTCGACGGGCCTTTCGAATGCGTCGAGCTGCTCGCCGACGGCCTCGCCCGCGGCAACGACGACCTACACGCTCACGGTCACCGACGCCAGCGGATGCCCTTCCACCAACGGTCCGACAGTCACGGTCACCATCAACCCCCCGCCCGCGACACCCGTGATCACCGCTTCTTCGACCGCCAATCCGGGGGACACGGGGTTGATCGCCTCGGTCGCGAACCACGTCGGAAGCACCTACGCCTGGTCGATTACCAACGGAACGATCACGCTGGGCAACGGCACGAACCAGATCACGTTCACGGCCGGTGTCGCCGGCACGTTGACGCTTCAGGTCGTCGAGACGAATTCGAACGGCTGCGCGTCGGTCACGGGCTCGACGACAGTCCAGGTCGGCTCGGGCGGTTCGGCGGGGGCTTTGTTCTATACCCTCATGCCCTGCCGGGTCGTCGACACCCGCAACATAGCGGGACCGTACGGCGGGCCTTCTTTGAGCGCAGATTCGACACGAACCTTCGTGCTGGCCGGACAGTGCGGAATTCCGAGTGACGCGAAGGCCGTCTCGCTGAACGTTACGGTTGTCGCGCCGACTTCCGGTGGCACCCTCAAGCTCAATCCTGCCGGCGTCTCGCCAAGCGTCGCGACGGCGATCAACTTCAATGCCTTGCAGACTCGCGCAAACAACGCGCTCGCGTTTCTCGGCGCAACGGGAGCCGTCAGCGTCGAGGACGACCAGACATCGGGCACAACGAATTTACTCATCGATGCGAACGGATATTTCAAGTGATCCGCTCTTGATTAAGAGTCATCAGTGCAAGGAGGCAAACCCCTGCTAAGATCGCGACGGCTTCGAAGTGGGGATCTCAAATGCTGAGTAGAACCGAAATGACTGCGAGCAAGATTCACGTCGCGCGCGGAGCAGCGCGACGACTGCGAACAGCTTCTCTCGCGGCTTTATCCTTGCTCTTCATTGGCCAGCGTCATCTTCAGGCTCAACAGCCCGTGCTCCCTCCGGGCGTTTTGTCCAAGTCCGGGTTTCCGATAACCTTCAGCGGCAACAAGACCTCGCACGGCGAGCCCGTCATCGCGGACCTTGGGTTGACCCCTGGCCACAAACAGATAATCTTCGGCACGTACAACCACAAGTTATACGTCGTGAATTATGACGGCTCGGTCGCGAGCGGCTTTCCCGTGACTCTTCCCGGAGACATTTACAGCAGCCCCGCGATCGGCGACCTCGACGGCGACGGCATTCCGGACATCGTCGTCGGCTATGGCTCGACGATCGAGGTGGCCGCAACGGGCCTGGAAACCGGAGGCGTCTGCGCGTACCACCGCAACGGCGCGCAGATGTGGTGCCGCGTGTCCGGAGACTTCAACAACAATGGGTCCCCCGATCCCGTCATGTCGACGCCCGCGATTGGCGACGTGAACGGGGACGGCCACAACGAGGTCGCCTGGGGCGGACTCGACGCGAATGTCTACCTCGTGAACGGCGCAACCGGCGCGAATAAGACCGGGTGGCCAAAGTTCGTCCGGGACACGATTTTCTGTTCTCCAGCCCTCGCGGATCTCAACGGTGATGGAAAGCTCGAGGTCATCATCGGTGCCGACGCTCACAAGGAAGGCGCTCCGTACAACACTCCCAACGGTGGATGCCTGCACGTGCTTCAGTTCGACGCCTCAGAAATGGCGGGGTTTCCCCAGTGCGTCAATCAGGCGATGGACAGCACCCCCGCAGTGGGCGATATCAACGGAGATGGAAAGCCCGAGATCATCGTGGGGACCGGAACATTCTGGAACAGCACCAACAACGGCACCGGCGTATCGCCGCCGCACGTCGTCTACGCGTTCGAGTGCAACGGAACGCAAGCGCCAGGCTGGCCGGTTTCGGTCGATGGTGAGGTTTCGAGCTCGCCCGCCCTGGGCGACATCGACGGCGACGGAATTCCGGACGTCGTGGTGACCGACACCAGCGACGGGCCGAGTGGAACCTTTCACGTTTACGGTTTCAAAGGAAACGGCACGCCAATATTCAAGACACAGCCAAAAACCTTTTTCGGAACGACGCCGAATGCTGGGAGTCCTCGGATCGCCAACATCTTGAACGACTCTCACCCGGAAATTGTTTTCCCCATCGGGACGGAGATTTGCGTCCTGTCCTCAACCGGAACACAGTTGACCGACCCAGGGACTCACGCCGCAGGGACATTCTCGTTCTATACGCAAACGGCGGTGAGCGGTGTCGCGATCGGAGATCTGGACAACGACGGTGTCGCCAATGAGATGGTTGTGGTCTCGGGTACGCCCTTCCCTTCGGCGACTGACACCCAGGTCTTTGCCTGGACCCTGACGACGAATTCGACACCCCTCTGGGGATTTTTCAAGTACGGTACAGCCCGTACGGGGATCATCCCGGGCACGCCCAGTTGCTCCACCTCCACGATTTCCACGACGGATTTTTTTCCGCTCCCGCCCTGTCGGATCGTCGACACGCGAAACCCGACCGGGCCTTACGGTGGGCCGCCCCTGTCAGCCGGCTCAACCCGCACCTTCGTTCTCGCAGGTCAGTGCGGCATTCCTGTCGGCGCCGGAGCCGCCTCGGTCAATATTACGGTCGTCAGTCCCAGTTCGGGCGGAGCCTTGAAATTAAACCCCGCCGGCGCAACACCGACTGCCGCGACAGCCATCCTCTTCAACTCCCTGAAGACGCGCGCAAATAACGCGATCGTCTTCTTGAGCTCGAGCGGAGCCGCGAGCGTCGAGGACGATCAGACCTCCGGCACGACCAACTTCCTACTCGACGTGAACGGATACTTCAAATAGAGATGCCGAATGAAAATCCAAAACCAGTTGTGCTACTCTTATCGAAGGGTCGAGGACTTGCCGAAGAAGGAGATCCAATGAATCCAGACACTCGCACTCTCAGAAGATGGGCGTTCGCCCTGGTTGTCGTCGTAGCCCTCTTCACGGGCAAACCGGCGGCCGCGCAGACGGGTCTTCAATACTTTGCGGTCATCCCCTGCCGGGTCGCCGACACGAGGAGCAGTACTTTCAATTCGGGATCCTACCTGAACGGGTCTCCAAGTCTGACAGCGGGCGCCACTCGGGCCTTTTTCGTGAAGGGCCGCTGCGGCATTCCCGATACGGCGCAAGCCGTCTCGGTCAACGCGGCTATCCTCAATCCGACGGACGCCGGATTTCTCTCGCTTTGGCCTGCAGGCGGCCAGTTTCCGGTAGTGTCGACGATAAATTTCGTGGCGGGAGAGCCTGGCCTGGCGAACGGAGCGATCGTACCCCTAAAAATCTGCGCCTCGCCATGTGCAGATCTCAACGTCGTCTACGGGAATGGCGGCGCCGCCGGACAGACTTTGAATTTCATCCTCGACGTGACCGGGTACTTCGAGTAGGGAATTCTCCAGGGAACATCTGGAGGTTTCTGCGTTTTCTAAAGCCAGGCGAAACCTCGCATCGCGTCAGTTTCGCGTAATTTATCTGTCTGGCGGGAGGAGCCGAATCGCTCCCGGATCGTTTCGATAGACGGCAAACGGGCCCACCTCGTCGTATCGAAAGTGTCGGTGGTCAAGCTTCAGGGTCGATTCGATATATTCCTGCCGCGGGTCACCTTTGAAGAAGACGTACGCGGGCGATCGCGAGGCGTTTGCTGCTCGCGTATACATCTGGTCCCGATCCCAGTCACGAAACAGGCCCAGTTTGACGTCGCCGTTCGAACGCATATTCACCACGTAACTGATCCAGTACGAGCCATAGCCCACGCTAATATTTTCCCGCCGGAGAAATGCGATCAGGTCTCCGTTAGGGTCCGGCTTGCGAGCCAGCTCCCAATCCGGCCCGAGAGCTCCGTTGGTCTGATACCAGAGGCCGGTTTGAACAGCCGGGTAGAAAAACAAAAAAGCCACGAGACCCGCAGATGCGAAACGATGTCGAAGCGCCAGCCGCGCCAAGAAGCCTCCCGACAGGACGGCCAGAGCCGGGACGCAGGGGAGAAGATAGTGGTTCGAAAGGACATCCTGCGGATTCCTGGAGAGACCGAAAACCAGGAGGTTCACGCCCACGAGGATCCCCAGGAAGACGGGAATGTATCTCCACGCTCGGCGATTGAGAGGGATCTCGTCCCGCCGCCAGAATACCGCGAGCCACGCCCAGGAAAGAAGGAGCGCAAAGAGAAATCCGGTCAGGCTCCACGCTAGGCCCGCCGCCCCGACCGCCGGCCCGAGTTCCCGTGTCCGCGCGGGGTTGATCCCCAAAAAGGCCGGGAGCGCGCGGGTCGCGAGGAGGCCGAAGTTAGCGCGAATCTGGGCGAATGAAGCGAGTCCGTAGTCGACCCGAGGCGTTCTTAACGTGTGTCGAAGGATCGCGCGAACCTTGGGAGCCCACCCAAGGCCGAAAGCAACCGTAAAGAGCCCTAGACGCGACGTAACCCAGCTCACGCGGTGGGTCAACGCGGCGGGTTCACGAGCAGCGTTCGCCAGGGCGAACGCAAAGGCGGCGCAGAGAACCACGAGATCGACCAGAAAGAGCTCGTAGGTGTACAGGCTGAAACCGCAGAGGAAGCCGAAAAGAACAGTCCGGCCCGGACGAAAGTCCGGCGGCAGGCGCGCAAGGACCAAAAAGGAGAGGACGCCGCAAAGCATGACAAGCGAGAATCCGCCGCTCGCCGACGTCGTCCATTGAACCAGTTGCGGCGAGAACACCGCGGCCGTGCTCGCGCCGATGATCCCACCGGGAGGTCCATAAAATTCCCGCGCGAGAAAGTAGACGGCGACAACGAAGGCGAGAAGGGTCGCGACCGTTGCCAGTTTGAAAGCCAGCGGTTGGAAACCGACGAGAACAACCAGCGGGATTGAGATCAGGCCCTCGACAACGCCATAGGACGTCGCGTCCCAGTTGTAAAACGACAGTCCTCCGCCGGACAGCGTGCGCTTCACGACTAAGGCGTTTACCGCCTCATCGGAAATAAAGAAAGCATTCGCGTTGTAAAGGACAGGCAGCCGGACGAGCATCGCCCAAGCAAGAACGCTTCCGATGGCGAAAGCGATTGCGAGACGCCGTGCTGTGGAAGGTCGCAGGCTAATCATCCGCGGGCATCTACCAAGAATTCCGACGCCGACGGGTCGGTAATTGCTAGCTCCTTTCCGCAACTACCGTGAAGAGATCGCCTTTGATCTCGGGACCGGAAAACTCGGATACAGGCGTTGCTCCCCAGGGCGAGAATCCCGGCCGAAAGATCTGGGTGTGATAGCCGACCTCGAAGCGGGAGAACCCGAGCGAGCTCAACATGCGTTTCACGGCCCCCGGCGAGAGATACCACCATGTGCACGGGTCCCGCCCGGCCGAGGGATCGAAAAGCATTCCGGAACGCGCGTCGTGCGTTTCCGAGATCGTCTCGTCCTTGAACGGGGGATTGTAGGTGTCGGTCACGATGATTTTCTGCTTCGTGACCCGCGCGGCCTCTTTCAGCGCTGAGTACGGATCCCGTAGGTGGAGCAGAATCGACCCGAACAGCGTCACGTCAACATCTCCGATTCCATTCGGGAGCTCGTAAGCCGAGCCGTGAACGAGATCGGTGGAAGAGTGAAACGCCTCGCGCGCATATCGCCAGGCCCGATTGAGGCCGGCGACGACCACGCGGTAGTTTCGCTCAAAGTCCGCGTAGTCCTGGCCCGGCTTCTTCATGATGTCACCAAGAAACTCCGGCGAGAGGTCGTACGGAACGACATTCGCGCCGCGGTGCTCCATCGAAAAGGTCAAAAATCCGTTCGCCGCGCCGACCTCCAAAACGCGCTTGCCCTCGAGCTCGACATTTCCGAGGTAATCATCGACGTTTTTCCGGAGATCCCAGGCTCCCGCGATCGCAGGAGTCTCCGGCAATTCGATCGAGTGGTAAAAGTAGCCGTCGGCGAATTCTGAGGATGTACTCAATTTGTATTCAACTGCCCCTTAACAGCGCTGGGCGAAATTTCGCAACAAGGACCCAAGTATAGCCGACGGCAGGGAAGCTCTGGCTCGATCGAAAAGCCGGGTATCAATTCTCATGGCCCGACCCGCAGCTCCTGGGTGAGGAACCGGAACCTCTCTCCACGCCCGGGGGCCCGGAGAACCAACCGGATCCGATAAATGCCAGCGGCGAGCGAGCGCTTGTCGATTCTCGCCTGAAATCCCGTCTTTACCGGGCTGTTCGGAAAGGATGCCGAGACGTCCGGCCTCGCCATTCGAGCGCATTCAACGACATAGCGATGGGAGGCCGATTCGAGAAGCAGCTCGACGGTGTCCGCTTCCTCTCCGGGGACGAAGGTCCAGCCGAGGATGGACGCTTCGGTGGATCTGTCCTCGAATCCATCAACGTTGAAAAGCACCTCGCGCGCTTCCGCGCTGGACTTCGCGTTCGGTTTCCCGAGCTTCGCGAAGCGCGAGAAGATCCGGTTCGCCGCCGACTCTTTCCCCGCCGCGGGCGCCGCGGAAACCACCGACGGCACAGCCAGCTCTTCCAGAAACTGAATCCGCCACCGCCTGTCGGCCACCGGGGTCTTCAGGAACGTTCGGCCGTTGTAGGTCTGCGTCACGAGACCTCCGGTGCGCAGGTCGGTGACGTCCCGGAGACACATCTCCCCCGCGACGGTATTCGAATAGAGAGGAACGTAGTAGATGCAGTCCTCAAAGAAATAGTGTGTCACCTGCGTCCAGCGCGTCAGCTCCTTGTTCAACCGCGGCATGCCGCCGTGCACGAGGTTCGACGACCAGATGAGCGCCGATCCCTTCTTGACGCGAAGCTGTTCCCGTTGAAACCCCTCCGTCGCCATGAGCTCGCTGACGAAGCCGGGATAACGCTGGCCGAAGAAGTCGTCCGGGTCCTTTCCCGGATCGTGGAAGTCCTGAACGTAATACTCCTTGAGCCGCTGGGACCCCGGATAGTAGAAGAGGGGGCCGCTCTCGAGGTCCACGTCCTCCAGCGCCACCCAGACTCCGCACATGAACCGGGCCGGCAGCGAATTGAAAAGGATCGCGTCGGAGTGATTCGCCTGCTGGGAGCCATAGAGAAAGTTCAGCGTCTGGAAAGGAACGGGTTCTCTTCCGTAAAGGAGCCGAAGAGCCGAAATGATTGGCCCGTGAAGCGCCAGATCCTTGACCGCGGGAGAGGTATGCCACGCATCGTGGACCCGGTAGTAGCTGGCGTATCCCTCCTCGATATCCGGGCGAAAAAGCCCCTGCGCTTCCCGCTTGACGCGCTCAGCCAGGTCGTCGCTGACGACATTCTCCAGCGTCGCGTAGCCATAGGTGTGGTATCTCGTGACGAGCTCGACCTCGGCAGCCGTGAGAGTGGGTTTGCGGGCCAGTTCCTGCTTGAAGAACGGCGATTCCACCCACGGCTCGTTCGGAGGCGTATTCATCATTCCTAAGAGCTGATCGCGTCCAGGCGATCGACGATGCGGCGCGCGCTCGCGTCCCACGTCCATTTCGCCGCGACTTCGAGGGCCGCGGCCTGCCCTCGAAGGCGTGCGGCGTCGCGATTCTCGTACACCTCGCGAAGGAGGGCCCGCAGGTGGTCCGGGTCCGGGTCGGCCCAGCGAAATCCTTCGTAGTAGGGGCACTTCGCTTCCGCGGGTATCGTGCCGCGCACACGGAGAGGGTAGGAAATCTGCTCGTGGACGAACTCGCGGTGCGCGCCCCAGTCCGTCGCGATCGTCGGAAGCCCGCAGGCCATCGCCTCCATGAGGGGCATGTCCCACCCCTCCCCGCGGCCGGCGGAGACGTAGCAGTCCGCGGATCGGTAGAAGCTCGCGAGCTGGGCGTAGGGAAACTCGAGGTTCAGCAGGAACGCGGTGCGGCCTCCGGACTTCTTCAGCTCCAGCTTCCGGATCTCCTCCCGGACGGCGACGCTCGGGTCGCGATTGATGATCTTGCACACGAGCCGGACCGGCTCGCTCGCCTTGAACTCGTCGTTGAACGTCTTGAGGAGCAGCCCGGGCGCTTTCCGCTCGCCCCATTCGAAGTTCGTCGCGAACACGAACTCCCCGAGCGGGTTCTCGTGGCGGCGAACCCCGGGATGAAAGTAGTTCGTGTCGATGCCGAGCGGGATCTTGTGGATCGGGCGTTTCAGTCCGGACGCGAGAAATCCCTCGCGGTTGAATTCGGTCGGAACCCAGACCTCGTCCATGAGGTTGGCCTGGCGGACCCACTCGCGCGGAAACCCGTCGACCTCCAGCATCGTGAAGCCGATCTTCTGCCGGCCCCGATTCGACCGGAACACGTCGCCCTGGCCGTAGACGACGGAGACCCGCGGGCGAAGTGCCCGTCCGCCCGCTCCCGGATGACGTTCATCAGGTAGTCGCCGGTGTTCTCCGGCTCGTCGACCGGAAATGGCGTTCCGCGGCCGTAGACGTATTCGTAGGCCGCTCGCACGCCCAGTCCTTCGAGGGCTCGCAGGATTTCGCGGGAGCTGATCGCGTATCCCGTGGAGAAGTTCAGGATCGATTGCCAGAGGACATTGTGGCGATACCGGCCATTCAGATGGGAGCGCCAGTTCTTGCGAAAGATCTCCCGGCTCGCCTGGAACAGGCTGCTGAAATGCTCGTCCGAACCGGAGGTGGACCCGTGCTCGTCGTGCACGAGCGTGACCCCGCCGCACACGACGACTTTGAACCCGGCACGGCGGGCGCGAAGGCAGTAGTCCGTGTCTTCGAAGTACGACTCGAAGTCCTCCGAGAGGGCTCCGATCGCCGCGATCGCCTCTCTCTTCAAAAGCGCGCACGCGAAGACGACGCCCTCGACTTCGCGGCTCGAGGTGTATTGCCCGATGTCGCGTTCCCCCGATCCGATCTGCTGGCCCCACATCGTCTCGGGAACCATGAACGTGCCGGCGTGGAGCAGCGACCCGTCGGGCCTCGTCAAACGGCAGCCCACGACGCCGATCACGGGAGAGGAATGGGCGCAGGCACGCATCCGCGACAGCCAGTCTTCCTGGAAAAACTCCAGATCGTTGTTCAGCAGGACGATGTCCGACCCCGGATCGGCCTCTCGAATTCCGACGTTGTTGCCCCTCACGTAGCCGAGGTTTCGATCGTTCCGGATGACTCGGACCCAGGCGTATTCTTCGAGCCGGCGGGGAGTCTCGTCCGTCGAACCGTTGTCGACGACGATCACCTCCGCGTCGGACAGGTCCGTTCGCCGCAGGGAGTCCAGGCACTTCTTGGTCAGGTTCCAGCGGTTCCAGGCCAGAACGATGAGGGTCGCTTTTCGCGCGGTCATCTAGGAGCGCTCACGGCCTTTCTCTGCACGGCGAGCGATCGCCACAATTCGGTCATCGTCTCTTCGACGTCCGCGGGGAAAAGCTCGGTCGACTCCCTCCAGCCGGCAAGGCCGATTCCCGATCGGGGCAGCGGCGGCAACCCGGACGACAGCCGCGAAAGCGTCACGAGATCCTTGTCGCAGAGCTCGGGCGAGAGCGCTCGAATCAGGTCGGAACGCTCGGCGAGGCTCCTCTCGAGCCGCTCGACCTGAGCCTCGAGCCCCGCGATGCGGAGCTGGGCGGAACGCTCGTCGTCCGCTACCATTTTCGGCCGATGATTCGCCGGAAGAACTGCAGGAGCCGCCAGGACCGGGAACCTTCCACTCGCTGATTGAATTCCATGTACTTGCGGACCTTCTCGCGCAGCTCCCGCTCGCGGGAAACGGCTTCTCCGTCGAGGGAGTCGAGGCGTTCTCCGAGATCGCGCTCGCGCTCGAGGCTCTCGCCGAGGCGCAGCTCGAGGTCTCGGACGAGCGCTCTCAACTCCCCTTCGCCCCGGGCTTCCCTCGTCTCGGTGTCCAACACTTGAGAAATGTTCTCCGGCATAGACCCCTGCGTACAAATCCGTTAACTGGCAATCGCCTCTCGCAATATTGTACGCGAGAGGGGCCCAAATCGTATACTGCGCGAAATTGGACGCTCTTCCACCCCCTCCCCTCCGCCTGTCGGTCGTGATCGCCGCCTACGACGAGGCTGAAAACGCGGAAAGGCTGACGCGGAGGCTCGATGCCGTTCTGCGGTCGCTTGCAGGGTGCCAATCCGAGCTCCTCTTCGTCGTCGAAGGACGGGACGGCACTCGGGACATCCTGGAGGGGCTGACGGGCGAGATTCCCAACCTCCGGATCCTCTACGCCGAGGACCCGGGCGGCCTCGGAAAGGCCTTCCGGAGGGGTTTCGCCGCGGTCTCCCCCGACAGCGACTACGTCCTCACGATGGACGCCGACCTCAACCACCAGCCGGAGGAAATTCCCCGCCTTCTCCAGGCCGCGCGGGATCGCGACGCCGACATCCTCGTCGGCTCGCGGTTTGTCGAGGGCGGGCGGGTCGACGGGACGCCCCCCTGGAAGCTCCTCCTGAGCGGCACGCTCAACGTGATCATGCGGATCGTCTTTCGTCTGCGCGTCCGGGACAAGACCTCGGGATTTCGAATCTACAGGACCGAGGCCCTCCGCCGCCTGGAGTTCGAAAACGAAAATTTCGCGTTCCTCCCGGAGATCCTCATTCGCGCGAACGCCCTCCGGATGCGGATAGTCGAGGAACCGATCCACTTCATCTTCCGAACGGCGGGGAAATCGAAAATGCACATCGTGACGACGGCATGGAGCTACCTGTCGCTGATGAGGCTCCGATTCCGCTCTTTGAAAAGCTCGGGCTCGAGGCGCCTCACTCCTTGACGGCGTAGGCGGTCATCAGGTCACCGAAATTGACGGGGACTTCAACGCCGCTCAACCCGGCCCTGCCAACCGCCCAGGAAAGCGCGCGGCCGACCCGGTCGCCACACACTCCTCCGACTCGGGTCGCGAAGTAGCCGGCGCTCACGCGCCTCCCTTCCGCGAAGATCCGAACTGCCCGGAAACCCGTCGATTCCAGCGACCTCGCGAGTGTCCGGCGCGAGAAATAGTGGAGGTGCATCTCCATCAGCCAGGGCCAGCGGCCGCGCATCAGATTCGCCGTGAGGCTTCCCACATCCATCGTGTGCACGACGAGGACTCCTCCCTTGCCGAGGAGCCGGGCGGCAGCGTGCAGCAGGGAAATCGGATCGGAGATGTGCTCGATGACGTCCCACATCGTGACGACATCGAAAGAGCCCTCCGCGAACCCAGCGGAATCGAGCGTCCCCTCGACGACGTCGAGTCCCCGGGCGCGGGCTTCTCCGGCAGCCCACCGCGACGGCTCGATCCCGGAGGCGGTCCACCCGCGCCGGCCCGCGACTTCGACCATCGTTCCCGTGTAGGCCCCGACGTCGAGCAGCCGGCCCGGAGGGCGCCGCAGCGTTTCGATCCGCGCGAGACGGCGGCCGAAGGTGGCCACGCGCGAATCCTCTTCGCGGAGATACAGCGGATCCTCGACTTCCCGGTAGGCCGAGAGCACGGTTTCCTGGCTCGCCCCCGCGCTCGAAAGCAGGCCGCATTCCACACACTCGAAAATCGCGGGGTGGATGCCATAGCCGGAATGGGTGCACTCGTACGACGACGGTTGGGTGGGAGCGCGGTCGGCTGGCATGGTGTCGGGAAAACGGAGATGCCGCTGGCTCCCTCCGCAGAGAACGCACGACCAGGTCTTCTCCGGCGAGCGCAAACTCGCTACTTTCCGCCGCGAAACATTGCCAAACGGTACTTGCGCAGGATCGGCATGTCCTTGCGAACCTCTTCCGGCTCGGGATAGATCGACCGCCGGATCTGAGCGTCGCTTATCGTGCCCGCCGTCAGGTCCGCGGCGTTTCGCCGACGCACGATCGTATTTCCCCGCAGAATCGGAAGCCAACGGACGGAAGGGATCACGGACGCCGCCAGCGAAAAGCTTGCCGCGAGCCCAATCGCGAGCAAGCGAAGCGGCCGCCGCCCGAGGCCAAGATCCAACCTCATCGAGACGAGCACGAGAGTCGCAATGCCCAGGAAGGACGTCGAGGCGACATAGTGGGAACCCAGAGCCTGTTGCGGACCGGCAATCGACCTCGCCATCGCGACCAGGGCAGCCGCGCCAAGCGAGAGCAGGCCCAGCGAAATCCAGCGCCGAAAGGAATCGCGTCGGGCCTCTTCCCGGCGAACGGCCCAGAGGACGCAGTAACCAAAGAGCAGGAGGACGCCGAAACCCAGGCCCGCGGCGAGCTGGAATGACGGCTTCGGGGCCACGCCGTACGGCCGCCCCAGAAGAGCGAAGAAGAATGGCACGACCGTGTTCCACTCGACGTACATGCCGGCGGTTTGTGAGGCACCACGCGCGAACAGCAGCGTGCCGAGCCCGACGGCGGCCCAGACGGCGAGCTTTCCGAGACGGCGCCCGCCGGCCGTTGCGATCGCGAACAGGCCGACGACCCAGATCGCGTTCGCCGCACCGAAAGAAAACGCGGCCACGAGCGCCGACAGGAGCGCCAACCAGAACAGATTTCTCGAGGGATCTCGCCGGGTGAGGAGAAAGACCGCGAGAACCGACGCTAGGATCGAGAAGTTCTGGCCAAACGAGTAACCCGACAGAAAACATTCGAATTCCACGATCGAAAAGACGTATGCCGACAGGGGTGCGGCCAGGATCAACAGCCTCGGCTCCGTTTCGCGAAGCATGGCGATGAGCAGCGCCAGCGTGCCCGCGCACACGGCGTAACTTGCGAGGACTTCGACCTTCACGTTCCAGTGCGTGAGAACGCCCAGGACGTAGAAGATCATTCGCGGCACCACGTTGTAGTGACCGTTGTACGGCTTCAGGAGGAGGGGAAGGACCGGCAGGTGCTCATAGTGCGCGGCCCAGACTTCGACCTCGCTCCACTGGTCCCAGCTCGGGATGTCCAACGTCATCGGAAAAAGAAGCGCGAACTGAACGAGCGGGATCGCCGCGGCGACGGCCAGAGAGAACAACCCCGCGATGTTCCATCCGCGATCGGGGAGATTCCCGGGTTCCCGCGTCACGGATGCTCCTGCCCCGTCCCATGGCGATAAGCCGCGAGGCGATGCTCCCGGAGAATCGGCAGTGAGTCGCGAACGACTTGCGGCAGTGGGAACAGAGACTGCTCGATCTGGGCGTCCGTGGCCGTGCCCCTCATCAGGGCAGCGTCGTTTCGCCGGCCCACGTTCGACCAGCGGCGAAGAACGGGAAGCCAGCGGGCCGAGATCGCCACGACGTTCAGAAAGAACAGCGCCGCGACGGCGCAGACCGCGAGAGGAGACCCCCGCCCGAGCCTCGATCCTCCCCCGAGGATGACGCCGAGGAGCACGAGGAGCGCGACTCCGAGGAGACTCGTTGCTCCCGTGTAGTGGGAGGTGAAGGCCCCGCGAAGGTCAGGCGAAGATCGTGCAATCGCGATCAGCGCCGCCGATCCCAGCGCCAGCAGGCCGACCGCCGTCCAGCGGCGGACCGAGGGAGCATCCACCTTCTTTTCGCGGACAGCGAGAGCCACAAGAAGCGGGAGGAGGAGCACGGCAGCGATTCCAGAGATTTCGGCCGCATGAACGTTTCCGCGCGGAGCCGATGTGTAGGGCGCGCCGAGGAGCGCCAGGAAAAAGGGCCCGACGGAAGGCCAGTCGACGGAAATTTGCGGCACTCGAGCGACCGCGATCCGAGCGAGCGCGGCGCATCCCGCACCCGCCAGCACCCAGAGCGCGAGACGGCCGCGCCGTACCGGCCTTTCCCCCGCGAGGAGAAGGAGGCCTACCGGCCAGACGGCAACCGCGGCCCCCCAGGAGAAGGAAGCGACGAGAGCGAGGAAGAGCGCGATCCAGTAGCGATTTCTCGAAGATTCGCGGCGCGTGAGAAAGAACAGAGCTGCCACCGACGCGAGCAGGGAAATCGTCTGGCAAAGCGGATACCCGGAGAGGAAGTTCTCGAACCCCGCAATCGAGAAAATCGACGCCGACACCGGCGCGGCCAGGATCAGCAGCCTCGAGTCCGTCTCCCGAAGCATGGCGAGCAGTACCGCCAGCGTGCCACCGCACATAACGTAGCTGGCAACCACTTCGACCTTCACGTTCCAGTGCGTGAGAAGGCCCAGGATGTAGAAGATCATTCGTGGCACGACGTTGTAGTGACCGTTGTACGGCTTCAGGAGGAGGGGAAGGACGGGGCGGTGCTCATAGTGAGCCGCAAACACCTCGACGTCGTTCCACTGGTCCCAGGTCGGCATCTCCGAGGTCATCGGAAACAGGAGCGCAAACTGAACCAGGGGGAATGCCGCGGCGACCGTCAGAGAGACGATCGCGATGGCCCGTCCGGACGCCGTCACGGCCGACCCCTGCGTACAGATCCGTAAGCTTGCAATCGCCTCTCGCAAAATTCTACGCGAGAGGACTCCAGATCGACGGTGTAGGCGATCATCGGCGGCGCTACTTTCCCGGACCCGCGCCCGGCGAGGGCTCCGCGACCGCTTGCTCCCGGAACATCGCCAGCCGGTATTTCCGGAGAACCAGAAGGCCTTTGCGAACCTGTTCGGGGCGGGGATAGATGGACTGCCGGATCTGGGCGTCGGTCGCCGTGCCCGCCGTCAGGTCCGCGGCGTTTCGCCTCCGCGTGACCGTGTATCCCCGCAGAACCGGAAGCCAGCGAGCGGAGGCAACCACGGAGACAGCCAGCGACAGGCTTGCCGCGAGTCCAACGGCAAGCAAGCGAACCGAAGGGCGTCGCAGGCCCCGATCCAACAGCATCGAAAAGAGCACCAGAGTCGCTGCGCCGAGCAAGGACGTCGAGGCGGCATAGTGGGCGGCCAGCGCCTGTTTCGGGGGTGCAGTCGACCTCGCCATCGCGATCAAACCGGCAGAGCCGAGCGCGAGGAGGCCGAGCGAGAGCCAGCGCCCGAGCGAGTCGCGGCGGAGGTCTCGGCCGCGAAGGGCCCAGGCCGCGCAGCAGCTGAAAATCAGGACGGCGCCGAGACCGGCGGCCGCCGCGAGCTGCAACGACGGGTTGGGAATGGGGACGTAGGGCCGACCCAGCACGGCGAAGAAGAACGGGACGACGGTCTTCCGGTTGACGTACAGGTGCGCGGTTCGAGAAGCGACCCGCGCCAGCAGCAGTGAGCCGAGTCCGACGGCGCTCCAGGCGGCGAGCCGGACGGCGCGGCGCCCCCCGGCAATCGCGATCGCGAACAGACCGGCGACCCAAATCGCGTTTCCCCCGCCGAAAGAAAACGACGCCACGAGCGCCGACAGGAGCGCCAGCCAGAACAGATTTCTCGAGGGATCTCGCCGGGTGAGGAGAAAGACCGCGAGAACCGACGCCAGGATCGAGAGGTTCTGGGTAAGCGAATACCCCGACAGAAAATTTTCGAACTGCACGATGGAAAATACGTAGGCCGACAACGGCGCGGCCAGGACCAACAGCCGCGAGTCCGTTTCGCGGAGCATCGCGATCAGAGCCGCCACGGTCCCCGCGCACACGGCATAGCTCGCGAGGACCTCGACCTTTACGTTCCAGTGCGTGAGGAGGCCCAGGAAAAAGAAGATCATCCGGGGCAGGACGTTGAAATGGCCGTTGTACGGCTTCAGAAGGAGCGGAAGGACGGGGCGGTGCTCATAATGCGCGGCAAACACCCCGATTTCGCTCCACTGGTCCCAGCTGGGGATCCCCAGGGTCATGGGAAAGAGGAGAGCGAACTGGATCAGGGGGATCGCCGCGGCGACGAGAAGCGAGACGCCCGAGGCACGCGCCCAGGCGGGGCCGGAATTCTGGTCCTGGGACTCGGGGTTCGGCGGCATCTTGAAGACTTCAGCCCTATTCTGACATCGATCCGAGATGCGGTAGAGTCGGTTCGCTATGAAAAAAGCTGCGACACCACCCGCCCTTCTCCTGTTGCTTTCCGTGGTCGTAACGATCTTTTCCCTATCCTGCAGCCGCGAGCCGGCGTCGACGCCCGGGGAGGCGTCCTCATCCGCCTCGACCTCCCCTCCGGCTCCCACGGGGCCGCCTGCTGTCCCCGACGGGCTGACGTCCCTGTCGGAAACGGCCTTCCGAGTCGAGTGGGGCAACCCAAAACTTTCGCCCGCGCTCCGCGCCGGTCAGTCTTCGAGCGTGACCGTTCTCGTCAAAAACACGGGCGATGAGCAGTGGCCGAGCAAGGGATCGCTTGACCCGAGCTGGGCCGGCGCGGGCGCGGTTCGTCTGAGCTACCGTTGGCTGAAACCCTCGTCTGACCCCCTCACCTCATTCACGGACCGAGTCGATCTTCCCAAGGCTTTGGGACCGGGAGAATCGGCCGAATTGGTCGTTCCCGTGAAGACCCCAGGGGAGCCCGGCGACTACAAACTCCAGTTCGATCTGGTTCAGGAGTCCGTGGCGTGGTTCAGCGACAAGGGAGCAGCCAAGCTCGCCGTGCCCGTCAAAATTCAGTGAGGACCTGAAGGCCGCGCCGCCAGATCCGACGCCGCACCGACAACGCGGATTCCGGCCTCGTCGGGCACGAGCCGGCCGATTTCGATGTCGCGCCGCCTCCCGTACAGGCACCGCAGTCGGACGCGGAGATCGTGAACGCCTGACGCGGGCAGGACAGACAACGGCACCCGGATCCGCCAACCCGCGTGCCGAAACGCCTGGTCGCGGTAGCTCGCGGCAACGTCGGGTCGCGGAAGCCCGAGCTCCGCGGAGGCGACGGGGTGGCCGTCCAAGACGAGATCGAGCCGCTCCACGGGCACACCGGAACGGGGAGAGTCCGCCGCCCATCCGCGGATGTCGACCACCGTGCCAGTGCGGAGAATCACCGTTCGCCCGCGGAAGGCGAGACCGTTGATGACATCCACGCTTCCGATTGGCGGAATACTCGACGGCCTGTTTCGGTAGGCCGCGAGCCCGTATTCCCGGAGTACGCCCAGGGCATCGCGCACTGCCTGCGGCCTCGGGTAGAGCGAGCTGCGGATCTGCGCATCCGTGGCGGTACCGTTGAGGAGGTCAGCGACGTTCCGGTCGTTGATCTGGGAAAAACGACGAACGACCGGGAGCCAGCCCGCGGAGAGTTTCACGACCTGCACCGTCGCGAGAGATCCGATCACGACGATTGCCACAAGCCGATGCCCGGAGCTCGTCGCCGTCCGCTGCGGCTCGCAGTCGATCGACGCGACGATCAGCATGAACGCGGCGATTCCCAGCGGCGTCGTCGACGTGCAGTAGTGAGAAGCGAGCGCCTGATCGAGGCCCGCGCTGGCGCGCGCAAGGGCAATCAAGGCTGCCGACCCGATCGCAAGCAGCCCGACGCAGCTCCACCTCCGAAGAGAGTTTCGGTCCATGCCCCCTCGACGCCAGGCGAATGCCAGTGCCAGAACAAACGCCGCGCACACGGCGAAACCGATTTCTCCTAACGCCCGAAGCGAAGAGTGCGGCGAGAGAGCGAACGGCCGGCCGAGAAGGACGAGGAAAAAAGGAACCACTCTCGCCCAATTGACGCGGAGCGTGGCGACGCTGGCGGCGTGCTTGGCGAGAATCAGGCCGCCGACGCCCGCAAGGCTCCACACCGACAGGCGGAGACGCCGGCGCGTGGGATCCGTGGCGATCGCGACCAGCCCCACGATCCAGAGCGAGTTTGCGGCCGAAAAGGACAGCGACGCAAGGACCGCCGCGATCACCGCGGGCACGAACCGATTCGCCCGGCCGTCTCGCCGAGTGAGAAAGAAAATCGACAGGACAGAGGCCAAAAGAGATAGGTTCTGCATCAGAGGATAGCCCGAGAAGAAGTTCTCGAATTGCGAGAGGGAGAACACGTAGGCCGACAGGGCCGCGGCGACGACGAGCAGGCGGGGACTCGTTTCTTTCGCCATCCAGATCAGCAACGCGAGGACCCCGACGCAGACGACGTAGCTGGCGACGACCTCCGCGCGGACGTTCCAGCGCGTCAGCAGTCCCAGACAGTAGAAAATGAGCTTCGGAAACACGTTGAAGTGCCCGTTGTAAGGACGGAGCAGGAACGGCAGAACCGGCTTGTGGGTGTAGTGCCGCAGCCAGAGCTCGACCTGGCTCCACTGGTCCCAGATGGGCATGTCGCTCGTGAGTGGAAAGATCAAAGAAAACTGGAGAATGGGAATTGCCGCCGCGATGCAGAACGACGCGACGTTCGCGATCGACCATGCCCGCGAGTCCCGGTCGATGGTGTCGATTTTCAAGTCTCCAACGCTCGATTCCAGCCTACACGAAACCTCACCTGCAGGGCTAGCCCGGGAGGATATCGAGTTGAGCTTCGCATCGGTCGCCCGTACACTCTCGGCAAGGTGTACGAAAATGGCGAACTGCGCGTCTCGTTTCGGGAGGGTCTCGCGGTGGCACTGCTCTATCTTGTCGCTCTCGGGTGCGCCTATCCAAACGTTCTATTCAAGGGGAAATCGCTCGTCTACACGGACAATCGCAATCCGGCCGACGAGCGACTGATTGCGCAGAATTATGGAGAGAAATTCGTTCCCGCTGAGGTCTGGGCCGACAAGAACTACAACCGTTATCCGAATCTGCACGATCCCGGAGCCACTTGGTGGCAATGGGAACCCGCCGCCGAGTTTCTGAGAACCGGTCTCGAGAAGAGAGAGCTTCCTTTCTGGGACCCCTACGTCGCCGGCGGAACGCCGGCGATGACGAACGTCATCTCTGCGCTTGCTTTTCCGCCGTACGTCGCCGTGGTTCTCGCCGGAAACACGGCCTTCCTTCGAAACGCCTACTACCTTTTTCTGCTGTTCGCCGCCGCTCTCTTTACCTACCTCTTCCTGCGCAAGCACGGCCTGCTGCGGGAGGCGTGCTTCCTCGGGGGCGTCGTCTTTCTCTTCTGCGGTGGCCTCATTCAGAACGCGGGATCGTTTATCGGTCAGGCGGCGGCATGCGTTCCGTTCGTTCTCTATCTCGTTCGCCGATTCCTGGACCGCCCCGAGGCGAGACGACTCGTCGTTCTCGCGTTCGGGATGGCGCTGGTGTCGCTCGCCAGCTTTCCGCCGCTCCTGGTAGGAACGTTCGGAACCGTCGCAATCTACGCGGTTTCGATGATCCTCTCGGCCGACCGGCCCTCGCAGCCGGCCGGCGGGCGGGCGCGACTGATCGCGTTATTTGCAGCCGCCTGCGGGCTCGCGTTCGGGCTCGTCGGGTTTTACTTCGTTCCGTTCGTGGCCCTCGTCCGGGCTACCCCCTACGTATCCGCGCTGTACAAGGGGGCAGCGTTGCTCTCGATGCCGTTCGTCACGATCTATGACCTGCTTTCCCCGGTCGCGCTGGGCGGCCGGAAAGTCTTCGCTCAGGCCCCCTTCCGAAGCCCCAGTCATTTCAGCCTCTTTTACCTCGGGGTCGCGCCGATCGCACTGGCGGCGCTCGCCGGCCCCGTACAGCCGAAAAAGGCGAAAGCCCTGTTTTGGATCTTCTTTTCGAGCACAGCTCTCCTGAGCCTCAAGCTTTTCGGGGTACAGCCTGTTCAGTCGCTCGGACGGTTACCGATTCTGAAGAACGTGCACATGGCACAATACTTCGGTATCTACCTCGACTTTTTTATCGCCGTTTTGGCCGCGATCGGTCTCGAGCGGCTCGCCTCGGGACGGCCGGCGCGAGCGCGAGCGGCGTTCGCGTCATTGCTCGTCGCTCTGCTGCTCGGCGGCGCTCACCACGTCGCGATCGCGGGGGGACTCCGAAAATCCGGCCTCGAGAGCTTCTGGCTTCGCTCTTGGGCGTTCCTCGTCGGCACCGCCATCCTGATCCTCGCGTCGATTCTTCTCGCGTCCATCCTGTCGATAGGGCGCGCGAAGACCGTCGTCGTGGCCGCTTGCATCGCGCTTTGCATGGCCGAGGGAGCCTTCAACGCTTATTATCCTCGCCAATACACTTGGAACGTGTGGCGCCACCCCGTTCCATATGTCCAGGAGCTCCAGCGCGAAGCCGCCCACGACCGAGTGCTCGGCCTCGGGGCGTTGGAAGCGAACCTCGGGTCGGCGTACGAGGTCTTCGAGATCGATTCCCTGATGGCGTTCAATCCGGAAAGGATCTACGATTTTTACCATCGCTATTTCAGTCGCTCCAAAGAGATTTTTCTTCGGTCGACAAGACGCCTTCCGGAAGAGGGGCCGCTTGATCGCGCCGACCTGAGGTACCTCATCGTCGCCGAAGGGATTCCGAGCGCGGTCCGGGAAGCGAGCCGGCGCGGCTACGAGTCGATTTTTGCTGACGGAACCGTGCGGATTTTCCGCCGAGCGTCCTCGCCGCGGTACTACTTTACAAGCGACTATCAGCTCGCCACGCCGGCGAGAGCGCTCGATCTGGCTGGATCGCTGCCGCCCGGCAGGGGAATCGCGATCGAGGAGCAACCGGAATTCAGTTCACAGCCCAACGCCGGCGACGATCCTGCCATCCAGGTGCTCGATTTTCATCGAAATTCGTTGACTCTCGGCCTCTTTGCTCCCCGGCCGGGGCTCGTCTATTGTGCCGAGAGCTATTTCGACGGATGGTCCGCAACTGTGAACGGTCGACCGACAAAGATTCTGCCAGCCAATTACGCCTTCCGCGCCGTCGAGGTCCCGGCGGGAACAGTTCGCGTCCACCTTTCGTACTGGCCTCCCGGTCTCATGGCAGGTCTCGCACTCACGGCGGGGAGTCTTCTCTTCACGGTAGCGCTGTCAGCGGGCTTCGTCCTTCGGCGGCGAGAAGGAGGGCCGCTGTAACCCTTCTGCCACCGGGAGTGCTGCCGCCGTTCGCTGGTGCCGGTGGTAATCGCCGCGGGAGAGCAGCTTCTCAAGGAAGATGTACAAAACGATAAAGAGATAACGGCTGCCCATCTCCTTGATCTTGAGCTTCGAGACGCCGGTCGTCCGGTTGTACCAGTTGATTGGAAGGACGGCGTACGTGTAGCCACGGACAATCGCTTTCAACGGCAGCTCGATCGTCAGGTTGAAATGCCGTGACAGAATCGGGCTCACGCCCCCGATGACCTCGCGCCGATAGCCCTTGAAAGCGTTCGTGGTGTCATTGAGATCGAGCCGGAACAGGATTTTGATGAACCAGTTCGCGAGCCGGTTCAAAGCGAGCTTGAAAACCGGATAATCCACGACCCTGCTTCCCCGCAGGAACCGGGACCCAAAAACGCACTCGAAACCTTCCTCCAGCTTTCGGGCGTACTTGACCACGTCGGCCGGGTCATCCGAGGCGTCCGCCATGACGATGCAAACGGCGTCGCCTCGAAACGTTTCGAGCCCCCTGGTCACGGCGTGGCCGAACCCGGCGGACTTCTCGTTCGACACTCCGCGGACTTCCGGATATTCGCGAGCGAGGTCTGCGACTGTCTCGGCCGTTCGATCGGTGCTGTGATCGTTCACGACGACTATCTCGAAAGCGATCTCTGCCGACCTCAAAGCGACGCAAAGCGCCGAAACCGTCGTGCCCAGGCTGCCTTCCTCGTTATGAGCGGGAATGACCACCGATATCAGCATTACGCGCCCGCTGTCCACCTCTCCACGTTCTTCTCGTAGATGTCACGGAGCAGGCTCTCGAGATCGTATCTCTGCTTCCAGTTCGGGAAATGCACCTGGAATTTTCCGAGGTCGCTGATGTACCAAATGTGATCGCCCAGCCGATTCGCCTCGGAGTACGTCCACTGCAGGGGTCGGTTCGCGATCGATTCACAGAGCTCGATCGCTTCGAGCATGGAGCAATTGCTGAAGCGGCCGCCGCCCATGTTGTAGACCTCGCCGGGCCGCGGAGCCCGGAAGTACTCATGGAACGCCGCAACCAGATCTGCACTGTGGATGTTGTCGCGCACCTGCTTTCCTTTGTATCCGTAGACCGTGTAGGGCTGCCCGGTGCAGACGCACTTCATGAGAAAAGCCAGAAAGCCATGGAGCGCCGTCCCGGAATGATTCGGCCCCGTAAGACAGCCTCCCCGAAAGCACACCGTCGGCAGGCCGAAATACCGCCCGTACTCTTGAACGAGCACGTCCGCGGCGACCTTCGACGCTCCGAACACGGAATGGGTCGACGCATCGATGCTCATCGACTCGTCGATCCCGTTCGAGAATTCGTGGCCCCGCTCGATCTCCCAACGGGTCGACTCTTCGACGAGGGGAAGCAAGTTCGGGCGGTCGCCGTAGACTTTGTTCGTCGAGGTGAAGATGAAGACGGCGCCGGGACAGAAGCGGCGACACGCTTCGAGTAGGTTGAGAGTCCCGACTGCATTGACGGAAAAATCCGTTTTCGGTTCGCGGGCCGCCCAGTCATGAGAGGGCTGCGCGGCCGTATGAACGACGAGGCGGACGGCCGAGCCGAGACCCTGGAACAGCCGCTCGATCGACGCCTCGTCGCGAATGTCGATATCCCGGTGGCTGTACCGCGCCGGGAACCGGGATCTCAGAAGATCGCGGTTCCAGGCTGTCGAAGCCTCGTCGCCGAAGAAGCGCCGCCGCATGTCGTTGTCGATGCCGACGACATCGAAACCGAGCTCGGCGAAGGAGCTCGCCGTCTCTGAACCCACGAGACCGCAACTGCCCGTCACAACGGCGAGGGACATTTCAGCCTTTCAAGCCCACAGTCCGCGAAGCTCGTGCTCCGAAGCACGGATCCATTCGAGCGTGTCGTGAAGAATGTCGCGAGGCGATCTCTTCGGGCGCCAGCCGGTCGCCTCGCGAATGCGGTCGGTGTCGGAGACGTACAACTTCACGTCCGCCGGACGATTCGACGGTTCCGACCCGATCGATACTGTATTTCCCGTCAGCTCGCGGCAAAGGGCCGTGGCTTCGCGGAGCGACAGGCTGCACTCCAGCCCTCCCCCGACGTTGAAAGTCAGCCCCCGGAAGCGTTCCAGTTCCCCGAGCTGGAGACTCAGAAGCTCGGCGAGATCGTCGATGTGCAAGAGGTCGCGGACCTGTTTCCCCTCTCCACCCCAGCCATGGTACGCGATGGCTTTGCCGAAGTAGTGGCTCGCCACCCAGAGAGCGAACACGCCCTGCTCGACTTTCCCGAACTGATAGGGGCCGGCGATGACGCCGCAGCGATTGATGATCGCGCGGAGGGAATACATGTCCGCATATTCGCCGATCAAGAGTTCCGAAGCGAGCTTCGTAGCCCCGTAAAGAGATCGCGCTCCACCCAGGGGGAAATCTTCACTGATCCCTTTCGGTGATATGCCGACGAGTCTCTGGGTTTTCGAAATCTTCAGCCGCGTTTCCGTTTCCTCGGTCTCGATCTCGTTGAGCAGCCGCGTCGGATAAACTCGGCTCGTAGAGAGAAAGACGAAGGCGGCTTCCCGCTTGCGAGCAAACTCGAGACAGTTCACGGTACCCACCAGATTCGTCCGGAGCACATACTCTGGCGACTCTCCGTGGCCCGCGAGAACGGACGGCTCCGCTGAGCACTCGAGAACGAGATCGATCTTCGGGAGAGCGGTTTCGAGATCTTCGGGACTTCGAATGTCCGCGTGCAGGAACTCTACCCCGCCCGTCCGGAGTCGCGCGAGATTCGTCTCCGACCCCCGGCGCCGAAGATTGTCCGCCGCGATCACGCGAACCTCCGGATGTGCCTGCTTGAGCCCGACAGCGAGGTTCGAACCGACGAAGCCGGCCCCGCCCGTGACCAGGACTTTTCGAAAGTCGAACATCTTCTATCAGCCGGAGAGTTCCGAACGAGAGACTATCAGAGGAAAGAGGCGGCCGGGAGTTAGAATGTCACCGTGTCCCGGAGCCTGATCAGTATTTCTCTCGTTGCGTTCGTCCTTTCGTGCGCGCGGTCGCCCGAGGCAAATTTCCCTCCAGCGCTCTCGGCGCCTTCCGCGGGCCCTTCGCCGGATCTCTACTCGGTCACCTGGCTCGACCATGAGTTTCCCGCCGAGGTCAAACATGGAACGCAGGTATTGGCGGCCGTGACGTTCAAGAATTCCAGCCCCCGCGTCTGGAACCACTTCGTGAGGTTCAATTACACTTGGAGGCTCGACGGTGCTGCCCCCGGCCCCTATGAGCCGAACCGGACGTTCTTCGGGAGGCCGGTCGCTCCCGGAGAAGCGGTTTCTTTGGACCATGTCCTAGTCGACGTCCCCGCAAAGGCCGGGCTCTACACGCTCGTCTTCGTACTGGTCAACGAGTCGGTCGCCTGGTTTCCCGATCGCGGCGCCAAAGCTCTTTCCATCCCGGTTCGCGTGAGCTAATCGCGCATTGGGGCGACGCGAAGCGTTATTCGGCGCCTCCCCCGCCGAGATAACCGAGCGCGCGCATCTTTTTCGAAATCTCCGACATCTCCGCCGGCGATAGCTGGACGATCGACGCGACTCGAACCTCGAAGGGACCGATCCGGCCCCGGAAGCCCACGGTGATCGGAAGCAGCGGTCCTCGAGGGGAGACCGTCAGGTGAGCCGTGAGGCCAGGCACTCCATCCAGCGTATCGAACTGCGCCTCGAAATCCTGGTCCTCACCGACCGTAACCGCGATGGGAAGCCGGCCCGGTTGTCTCGGGTCGATGGGATACCGCTCGCGGTCGAGAAGCGTGAGGTAGGCGGGCTCGCCGTCGGGCAAGTCGATGAATCCCCGAATCGTCCCTGCGCCCCTGTCCTTCTTCCAGATCCTGATCCCCCCGTAAGACGCGATTTCCCTTCGGCGGTACTGCTCGAGCCTCCTCGTGAGCTCGGAGTCGTTCAGGACGGGGTTCTCCTCGCCAGGATCTCGCGCGAGGTCGAACTGCACCCGAAACGGAGGCGTCACCGACGCGATCATTTTCATCGAGCCTCTCCGCATCCCGTACTGCCGGTGAAAGTCGAGCTCTTCCGAGAAATAGATCTCGCGCCGCGGATTGGGCTTCGTTCCGTCGATCGCGGTCCCTCGCCAGCTCCGATCCGACGGCAGGTCGGACCAGTGCGCGAGAGAAGGCAGAAGATCGAGCACGCTCACGGGCAGTTTTTCGACTTCTCCGGGCCTCCCCCAGCCCGGCCCCTTCACGATCAGAGGGATGTGAACCAGCTCTTCGAACAACGACTGGCCGTGGTAGAGAGACCCGTGCTCGTAAAACTCTTCGCCATGGTCCGCGAGATAAACGACGAGCGCCTTCTTCCAGAAGTGCTTCTTTTCCAGAGCGGCTCGCAGCCGTGCAAACTGGTCGTCGGCCTGCCGAACGAGGGCGTCGTATTTCGCCAGGCGCCAGTCCCGGCTGTCGAGATCCATCGGCGCCCGGGAAAAAAGATTCTCGTAGCCGCCGATCCAGTGCCGGTAGGGATTCGGATTCACCGAGATCATGCCGTTGTGGGGGTCAACGACGTGAACGAACAGGAAAAACCTCGGATCCCGGCGCGACTCGATCCACCGGATGGCCGGCTCGACGATGCTGTCGGCGGTCGCGACCCCTCCGTCCACCGCGTCCCCCCGAGCCGGTATCGAGACGAACGTCGTGAAGCCGCGCCGGAAACCCAGCTCTTCGGCGTAGATGTTCGGCTGCCCGCAGAACGCGGCGGTCGCCCAGCCGTTGGCGAGGAACATCGCCGGCATCACGGGGATCCTGTCGGTGAGAGCGCCCCACCGTCCGACCGCCCCCACCTCCGCAGGCCAGCGGGACGTGAAGAGAGACGCGACCGCGGGGCGTGTCCAGGAAGCGACGGAATAGGCGGCGTCATACCGAACTCCCTCCCGGGCAAGGCGCTCGGCGGCCGGAGTTGTCGGCCGTTTCGCTCCATACGCGCTCATACGGTCGTACCGAAGCGTGTCAACGAGATAGATCACGACGGGCCCCTGGCCAGTCCCCGGGCCGAGCAGCGCCGAACCCGCGATCCAGAACGCGGCCACGAGAAGAACGAGAACCGTGGCCGAGACGAGCTTCCTCAAGGGAGCGATTCTTTCAGAGTGCGGGCGTCTGGTAAACTCCCGCGATGCATTTTCGAGGCGCACGCGGCTCCCTGGCAATTCTTTCTCTCGCGTTGCTCGCGCTGGCGACCGCCTGCGAACACGATACCGAGCAGGGCGCGGAGCCGGCTCCCCTCCCGGACTCGGCGTTCAAGGTCGAATGGGGCGCGGCGACGATTCCGCCTTCCCTGAAACCCGGGGAAAAGGTCGTCGTTTCGGTCACGTTCAAAAACGCCAGCACGCAGACCTGGCCGGACTCGAAGACGGCTGGCGGCAAACCGCCGGGCTCGGGCGCCGTGCGCCTTTCGTACCGCTGGTGGCCGCCGAGCTCGCCTCTGGCGACTCCGTACACGGTTCGCGCCGATCTGACGACCCCCCTCAAACCGGGGGCTTCCGCCACGCTTCCCATCGCGGTGATCGCACCGAACGCGCCCGGGGATTACCGGCTCCAGTTCGATCTCGTGGACGAGCTTGTCGCGTGGTTCGAGGAAAAAGGCGCGTCCAAGCTGATCGAGCCCGTCGCCGTTCGCTGAAGAGCTCTCCTGCGCCGCTCGAAAATCGCCAGGAGCATCCAGATCGACGCCGCGAGGCCCGACAACGCCGTTCCGAGCCTCAGCCCCGGCGGCCGGTAGAAGAACCGAACGTCCGCCTTCCCCGAGGGGACTTCGACTCCGCGAAAGGCATAGTTGACGGGGAGAATCCGCGCCGGCCTGCCATTGACGGTCGCGAACCAGCCCGGAAAGTCGTTCTCGGAGCAGGCGACAAGGCCCGGCCGCGGCGAATCGAGCGTCAGGGCATAGCCGTTGCGGTGGAAATCGCGGATTCCGACGGCCGGATCCGCTGACGAATTCGGCAGCCTCGGAAAAGACGGCGGCGACTCGACGATCACCTGCCGCAGCGGAGCACCGGGCGTCGCGAGGTCCCGAAGCGCCGCCGCCGGCCGGTCGACCCGAAAGTCGGACGAAAAGAAATACCTCGGCAGGGAGACTCGTCGAAAAATCGCGTTCAGCCCGTCGTCGAAGATTTTTTCGTAGCGGCGCGCCTCGCACTGTTCGATGAGCCCCGGCACTCCTTCGCGAACGACGACGTATCCGATGCTCGCGCTGTCGAGCACCGGCTCCGGCGGAATCGTGCTCGCCGACCGAAGAAACGTCGCGTCCCGGCCGCCGGCATAGCGGCGGTAGAGCTCGAAGATTCGGGGCGGATTGAAGGTCATCAACGAATCGAGGGAGAAGATTCCAAACGCCGAGTTCGTGTCCGCAGGCAACGTGGCGATCGTGAGGCATCGAGTCATGCCCGCGTCGCGGGCGAGCCGCGCCACGTACGGTGGCGGGTGCCGCCAGACATCCCGCCGATTCTGTCTCGGATACTTTGCGTTCCTCACGCCTTCTCCGGCCACCAGAAGGGCGAGAATCGACGCGGCGGAAAAGCGGAGCCAGGCCTTCCTCCGCGCGACGACCGCCACGGCGGCGAGGAATGACGCCAGCAGAGCGCCCAGGAGCAGCACTCTCCACTTGTGCTCCCACTGGTGCAGGGCCAGGGGATCCGTGCCGAGGGGTCCGGCAACGTTTTCCTTCAGCGCGAGCACCGCGACGGGGAGAGCGAGCGCCCCGAGCCAGCCCTTGAGCGGGCCAACCTCGTTCCGAACGAGCGAATCGATTCCGAGGCCCGCCAGAATCGCGATCAGGAAATCGAGGGTGATACCGAAATAGGCGGCATAGTGGAAAGTCCTGAGACCCGGGACTTCGGCGATCCACTGCACGGGCGCCACTCCGAAAAGCTTGAGCATGACCACGATCGACCCGACACACGCAAAAACGCCGAGAGCACGGCGCGGGCCGTCCCTGGGCGACGCCAGAAGGGCGAGCAGGACCGCGGCGGCCCCGAGGTACGGGATCTGATAACCATGCGGGCGTCCGACCGCGTGGACGAGAAAAATCTTCCAGCCGTCCATCAGCGCCGGCGAGAGCAGCTCATAGAGGCACCGGAGCGGGATCGAATCCTTCGCCGCGCCGGCATAGGCGGCCGTCGCCTGAGGGGTGCTGCGGAGGAGCGTGAAAGCGGGCACGTAGTACCAGGCGACCAGCCCCATGCCGAGGACGCAGGCGCAGGCCCAGCGAAACGCCGCCCGCCCGCGCGCACGCGCCCGGTTCGCCGCCGGCCACCAGAGAATCCGAGCGATCGCGTAAATGCCGGCGATCGCCAGCGCCTGAGCCAGAAAAGGAGGAGCACTCGCGAGCGAGATCCCTGCATAGAGAACCGAAAGGCCGCAAACGCGCCGCCACGTCGGATCTTCGAGAAACCAGATCGTGACAAAGAGCGCCAACGGAATACAGGCGATCGTCTGGCCGATGAACGAGCCGATGTTCTGGCTGATCGCCCCGCAGAACATGAAGGCCGCGCCGCCCGCGAAGCTCCCGGCCGCCGACAACTCGTGCTTTCGGAGAACGAGGTAGGTGAAGAGCCCGGCCGTGAAGGCGATTCCGAGAAAATAGAGGTTCTTGAGCAGCGCCGTATTTCCCAGCAGGACGACGAGCAGGGAGGGCGGAAAGAAATACGCGGCCGTCTGGTTTGCCATCGAAGGAACGCCCCCGCCGATATAAGGGTCCCAGAACGGCATCTCTCCATCCGCGAGCGCGGCGCGCAAGAACGGCCCGGTGGGCTCCCACTGCCAGAGCCCGGAGCCCGCGTCGTGAAAATTCGCCGTGAGCAAAAGATTTCGCTCGGCCCAGACTTTCTCCGGAACGAACTCTTCACCGTAGTTCTCGACGGTGAAGCGCGCGTCGAACGGGTTGGCGTTGTCCGAGTAGACGAGCGACTTCCCTTGGAAGATGACGTTTCCATAGGCCAGGCAGAGAAGAGCGGCGTAGACGGCGCTCGCGAGCGCGATTTCGCGGAGGAGGGGATTCCTTCTCGTCTCAGATACCATCGAGTGCTGGAATCACAGGTTTTCGGCGCTCCGTTCGCATTGTCTTATGGCTTCGTCGCGACCATCCGAAGAATGTCGTAGAGGTTGAGATAGACGGGAGGATCGAGCAGGCCACCCGCAACGACGCGGCGACAGACACTCGCGGCCTTCGTTCCGCCGAGCGGGGACATGCCGTAAAGCATCGATCGCAGGCTGCGCCAATAGCCGACGGACGACACCGACCGCACCTCAAGTCCCGCCTGCTCAACTGCCCGGGACAGCGTTTTCCTGGAGAAATAGAAGAGGTGCGTCGGAGGATGGATCTGTCGCCAACGAGACTTTCGCCAGCGGGCAACGAGGCTTCCAATGTCGCCCGTCGTGATTACGAGTGAGCCTCCGGGCTTGAGCCACCTCGACGCCTTTTCGATCGTTCGCGCGGGCCGCGGAAGGTGCTCGATCGTATCCCAGAGGCAAATGAGGTCGAAAGACTCGGGTTGCTCCGAAGCATCCAGAAAATCGCCCAGGACGACGGGGAGGCCGAGGACCTCGCGCGAATGCTGCACGCCCTCCTGTGAAACATCGATTCCGAGCACGCTCCAGTGAGAGCGCGCGAGGTCCAGGAAGAACCCGTACGCGGATCCGATTTCGAGCAGCCGGCCGGCTGGCGCAACTTCCCGCAGGCGGGCGATCTGAGCGCGAAAGTTGCGCTGAAGGATTTTCCGGTCCGCGTTGTAGTCGAGATACTCGCCTCCCGAGAAGTATTCCTTGCCGTAGAGGCCGTCTTCCGGGATCGGGCCCGCATAGAAGACGAGGTCACACCTGGGACACTTCACGATTCCAAAACGGGGATAGAGCGAGACCATTTCTTCCGAGTGTCCGCAGAGCTCGCACGTCAAGGCCCGGCCTCGGCGTGGCGACCCGTCAGCTGATCTGACGAGTCGGCGAACCCCAACCGCCGCGAGATGAGATACAGAGGCCGTTGCTTGGCTTCCTCGTAGATTCGGCCGACGTAGACGCCAATGATGCCTGTCAGACCCAGCTGCGCCCCTCCGATGAGCATCACGATAACGATCAAGGATGTCCAACCAGGGACCACATCCCCGACGACGAGACGCGAGTAGAGGATATAGAGGAGATAGCCGAAGCCGGCCAGCACCAGCGCCAGACCGAGGTAGATCGCTACATAGAGTGGCGTCGCCGAGAAGGAAACCAGCCCGTCCATCGCAAGACGGAGCATCTTTCGCGCGCCGTACTTGGATTCTCCCGAGCGGCGCGACGGAGCCTCGTAAATGACTGCCGTTGAGCGAAATCCGACCCAGCTGGCGAGCCCTCGCAAGAAACGGGTCCGTTCGCGGATCCTTCCAAATGCTTCGACGACTTTGCGGTCGAGCAGCCGAAAGTCCGCCGCGTTGCTGGAAAGGTCGAGGCCCGAGAGTGCGCGGAAAAGGCGGTAGAAGAACGATGAGAACAGGCGTTTCAGCGGCCCCGCGTCCTCCATCTCCTCGCGGATCGTGTAGACAACCTCGAACCCCTCGTTCCAACGCCGGACAAGCTCCCGAATGACCCTGGGGGGGTGCTGCAGGTCGGCATCCATCATGATGACCGCGTCGCCCGTCGCGCAATCCATCCCCGCAGTAAGAGCGTTCTGGTGGCCGAAGTTTCGGGAGAGGGAAATCAGCTTCACCCGAGGATCCTGCCGGTGAAGCATCTCGACCGCCGAAGCAGACCCGTCGGTGCTCCCATCATCGACGAACAGGATCTCGAAATCGGCGGCAAGGGGCGAGACTTCTTCCACGAGCAGCCCATAAAGAATGGGAACGTTTTCCTCCTCGTTGAAGACCGGAACGACGAGCGAGAGCGTGCGGCTCTGGCTCACGGCACTGCGGGTTGTGTGTTTTTTGTCATCGTGCACGAGCTCGATCGGATGGATTGTAGCAGGCCTCTCCATGAACGTCCGGCGCCCGCGCGCTTCTTCACGGACCCGACGGTCCGCCGTGGAGAATCCGCGGGGCGCCGAGGGTCACTCCCGAGACTCGGTCAGGAGACACGGGCAGAAAGCCCGTCGCCTCTCCGTAGAATCGGCGACGCACCGACCGCTCCCCGAAAGGCACAAGGACGAGGGAATAAAGAAGGAGCACGGCGAGAAGTCCCGTCGAGATCGCCGTCCGAAGAGCGCCACATCGAAGAGCCTTCGGCGCATAGAAGGCTCCAAGCCAGAGCACGGGCAGCAGATACGGGTACCAGTGTCTGCCGACGGTATCCATGCCGTCGAGGGTGACGACATAAAGCACCAGATAGAACGCGGTGTATAAAACGAGAGCCGACACAAGAGGATTCGAGACCGTCAGCGATACTACCCGCCGGCGACGGCCCGCACGGAAGACCCGGCGAAGACGAGCAAAGAGCCGGGCGGCAGAGATCAAGGAAAGGGCAAGGACAACCCAGCACCCGATCCTCAAAGCCTGCCAGAAAAACGCGTCGAACCGCGGAGTGCCAACGACGACCGGGGTGTCCATCCAGCCGTAGATTCCCGCCGTCCCTCCACCGCCCCAGAACGTCTGAAAGCACGTTCCGCCTCCATAGATCTGGTGCAGCGCGGAAGAAACCGCCGCGCCGACATATCGCACCGGCCCGGCGGACCTCCAAAGCTGAGCGGTCTGCCGCGGCTCCATGTCCGCCGTGAGATTCGTGAAACCGTTCCAATCGACCCAGAGTTGAACGCCGGCGAGAACAACGCACGGGAGAAGCAAACTGCCGAGCCGAAAGCCCCATCGGCGTTCACCCTTCGGCAGAAGCGCAACTTCGACCGCGATCATGACCGCCACGGCGCCGAAGGTGGCTGCGAAAAAGTGATACTTCGTGACGAGCAGCGCTCCGAGGGCCAGGCCGGTCCAAATCCACGGTAATCGGCGGGTCGAACTGCGAATTTCACGCCGCGCTACTAACGCGCCCCAGATCGAAGCCAGCGTGAGGGCTGCGCTCAGGTTTTCGGGATGTGCGCTGGACGAAACGGCGATCGTCAGCGGAAAGAATGCGACGGCTGCGGTCAACATCAACGAGCGACCTTTCGAGACGCGCAGCTCTCGAAGTATCCCGAACACGGCCAAAACCCTGAAGCCGAGCAACAAGACCGAGCTCATCCGCGCTGCAAAGAAGAGCGTCACCAGGCGCGAGTCGAACGTGTTGACGAGGCGCAGCCACGCCGCGAGCGCCGCGTACCATCCAAACGGATACTCAGCCAGGATGTAGGGGTTTCTCGCCGCGGAGGCTCTGAGACCGGAAGCTTCCCGGTTCAGCTTCGCGAAGAACGCGGAAGACCCATATCCGGGAGGAATTCGCGACGCGGGGTGGAGATGAACGCCATCGAAATTCGTCCGGGTAGACAGGAGCCATAGGTCGGGGTGAGTCACGGGAATCAACGACGCGTCGGGTCTCCTTTCGACTACGGGCTTCTCCGCGACCTGGAGGAGTCGACCGGAGGCAGCAACACACCACGCATAGTCAAGATGGATGTCTTCATCGGGGACCTCGAGCATCGGGACGAGGAAAGCCCAGTAAGCCGAAACCGCCATCGCGGCGACGGCGATCAGCCCGAGAAGAATACGCGCCCGCCTTTGACTCATGGCCCCGCCACGACAATCGGAAGGATCAGCCGGTCAGCGCCTTTCGAGGCGAACCACGCGACGTCCTCCTGAACGAGCTCGAACTCGATCTCATATTTTCCCGCAATCGCCGGAAGATCCACCTGGACCGGGAGAATCACGTCCTTGCCGGGCCGGACGGGCCAGGGCAGGTCGGAACGCGCGCGCCGGTCCTGGATGACGCGCCCGTCGCGTGGATCGAGACACCTCCAGGCCAGCCGTACGGCATACATACCCGTCGGATGGCTCGGCATCGCAGCCTGGGCGTCGGGCCAGGTCGCCGAGCCGCGGTTTCGCAACTTCACCGCGAAGGTTGCCCTGGCGCCGGCCACCAGCTCCGAAACGGGCTCCACGGAAATCCATTGGACGCGGAACGCGTCGTCGGGAAGCGGCGGAGCGTGCTCCTCCGGGGAAGCTGTACGGCGCGATTTCGAGCAACCCGCCAGCGCAAGACAAAAGGCGACCAGAGTCATCTTTCGTAAGCCGCTCGCCAACGTTCCCCGCGCGTTGCCCCGCTGATCAGCCTTCCGGGCAGCCACTCAGCCCTTCACAGGGTTCCCGTCAACGGCGGAACCAGCTCTCGACTTTCCCCGTGGTCGCCATCGCAGAAGATCCGCGACCACACAGCCACAGGTGCCCCCTCCGAACAGCACGAAGGGCATTTGCCATACGATGAAATCCATGTGCGTGTGTATGAACGAATGAGCTTTGAACACCACGAACCACGAGACCGGGCCAAGAAAAGCGACCCACGTGGCCAATATCAAGGCCATTTCCTTTCGCCGAATTGCCTCCTCCCTCGCGCTCCGGCTGCGGACATAAAGCGCAAGCGACATCGCAATGACGACGGCAATCAGATACACATACCTCATGTTCAGGAAATAGGTCCCGGTCAGGTATCGCGCGATCACAGGTGCCGTACCCGCTCTCAAACTGTCGCCAAATTCAGCCGGGAGCCGCGTCGGGTCCCCCCGTGTTCTCTTCGCAAATGAATAGATTATGTGGGACACACCCGCCGCAACACGCCCCCGAACGGACGCTATTTGAAAACAGAGAAGAACCATGCTGGCAACGACAGCGCTACACGCGCCAGCGATCGACACGGAGAGAATTTGTATCCATCGCCTCACCGGCCACCGTTCAACAGCGCCATAAAACACGCCTGGAACGAGAACCATGACGATCGTCGTCGTGATGTACTCGTATCCGTTGACCACACATTTCACGAACACACCCAGCGCGACGACGCCGAATAACGCCGCGAGGTTGACAGCGCGACGACGAGCCGGAGGCCGCAAATAGTAGAGAACGGCACCCAGCGGAACGTAAAATGCCCAGAGCGACCACCACAGATTGCGACCGAACACGACGAGCCATTGGGAACAGATGATCGACAGGAGAACACCCACGGCAACCACCGACCTGAATTCAAAATAAAACCACAGAACAATCGCGCTCAGGACGAGAGCCGAGATCGAGGCCGTGAGGCCATGGAACACGCGCAACTTTGTTTCCGGCGAGGCGGCCAGCACTCTGTCGAGAATTCCAAATAACATTCCCTGGCCGCCAATTTGCGAATCGTACGTTGTGAAAGCGCGAAATCGGTAATGGTTCGCGTAGGCTGAATATTGATCGGAAAACGGGTTGTCGGCGTAGTCGACCGGAACCGTCGTGAGGCTGCCCAGGCCCGGCAGCCCGCCTGCCGCAAGGATGCCATCCTGGCGGCTCTTGACGAGTCTGCCGATGACGTAGCTTTCACTGTCGCTTTGAAAGTTGGCGAACCAATCCTCGTTGGCGACACCAAAAGAGTTGGTGAAGAAGCTCAAGAACAGGGACGCTACCGAAACGATGACGAGGACCGACCCCGCGGCGGCCGACCGGCTCATCGGGCCGATTCCATCAGCACCCGTTCGGCCATCCGGGCGGCAGGGGCGGTGAAAATCAACGCCCGAGGTCGGTAGTCGGAGCCCTGAGAGGCAGACCCCGACGCGATCTCCGGCGGAAGTCGCTCGGCGAGGAAATAGCCGTTTCGGGCCGCGTCGTACCGGAGTATCACCGCGGCCGGCAAGGCCACGTCGGCGAGAATTTGGTCTTTCGAATCGCGGCAAGCAATCTCGTCATGCTCGGCCGAACAATGCTGATCCCCGTACGGACCTATGAGAAGCGTTCTCTCCCACATCGACCGGTCGTCATAGAGCAGGCTGGCCCACGCCTGCGCAAGATAATCCGCCTGCGTGGCGAGGTAATAGGGCGGGCGTTCCGGGATCAGGAGGACGAGCGAGGCCGACGGCGCGAGTCGGGGCGCCGCCTCGACGATCGACCTCAGCTCCATGCGATGCCGCCGCCAGTACGCCAGAAAATAGTCCTGCCGGTCGAGCCCACCATCGATTCCGAGCCCGACGAACACGAGCGGCAGCGCGACGCCCAGCCAGCGAAATGAGAAGCGCAGGCGAAGCACAATCGATGCCGAAAGGGCAATCGCGAGCGAAGCCCAGTAGCGCGAAAGAATTTGCGACCGGAAAAAGTACTGGGAAAATTGCAGGAGCCCGTGAGTCGAGTTGCACGCGAGCGCCATCAGGAGGAACGCCGCGAGGAATGTGAAGTCCCTCTTCCGCGACTCCTCCTCCCGCTCCAGGTCCCGGCGGCGGACCAGGAACCAGGCCGTTCCGCCAAGAAACGCGAAAGCCCCGACGACGGGAGCCCAGAGCCGGATCCAGCCCGGCACGACGGAGGGTGGCGGTGGGAACCAGTTCCGCCGGGCGCGCCCCCACGTCCACGGCGCGAAGTTGTGAAAATATGCTGCCGCGATCCGATGTCCCCGGGCCATGAAGCTGATCGGCTCGATCGCGGTTGCGGCATAGCTGTGAGGGTCGAGCAAGAATCTCCCGAAAACCACGAGGTAGGGCGCGAACACGCACGCCATGGCGAGCGATGCGGCCTTCACGCGCCGGGAGAAACGCCCCTCGACGAGCCAGAGCAAGGCCGGAGTCAGCAGGATCGGTGCAAACGCAACGTCTGTATTTCCGAGGCTGACCGCGAGCGCCGCGATGCTCAACGCGATCCATCGCCGCCTTCCCGACTTCAACCAGGCCAGAAGGAGCGCGAGCGTGACGAAGTAAAACAGGGCCGCCAGGTCGTAGTGAAGCGCCTCGAGACTGTTCGCCTGATAGTCGCCTGTCGCGCAAATCGTCAGACACCCTCCCGCGAATGCGAGCCAGCGATTCCCCGGAAAGATCTGCGCGAGGACGAGGGCGGCGAAGACACCGCCGAGGAACCACGTGAGGCCGTAAAAGATCTGCAGAGTCGCGACGGGCGACGGCGTGAAGAGAGCGAGCGCGAAGGGCGCGCCGGCAAAGATTCGCGTTGGCTGGGCGATCGGAAGAAGGAACCGAAAAATCCCGTGGCCCCAACTGTTCACATATCCCAAAATAAAGGTCTCATCCTGGAACATCCCCCGATCGAGCGCGAATATTCCCCAGACGAGATACGTCAGAAAGGCGAAGACGCCGAGAGCCATGCACACCGCAGGCGCATTCCACGCCCTCTCGGGCGAAAGATTCTCGAGTGTCTCCGGGTGGGCCGACATTGCGATTGTGAACTCCCGAAAGCGACGGAATCGTACCGCAATTCCTGCGGCCCGGATCCCCTCATTTCACGCGAACCCGGATGACGAGCGGGTTCGCCCCCTGATCCGAAAACCACGACACAAACTCCTGGACGAGATCGAAGTGAAGCTCGAAGTCACCGGCGAGATCCGGCGGCGTGATGTCGATCGGAAGAGTCGTCCATTGCCCCGGCAGGAGGGGTTCGCTCAGGTCCGCGCGCGGCGAATCGTCGGGAAGGGGTTCGGAGGAGTTGACCTTGAACCATCGACATCCCAACCGCACGGCGCGGACCGCATCGGGGATCCCCGATATCGAGGGCCGGGGACCGAGCCAGGAGACCGGGCTCGCGTTTTGGAAGCGAACCGTCGCCTCGAAGGGCTTGCGCTCGATCACCGGCGGTACATGGACCTCTCCCCACCGGACCCTGTAGCCGTCGGGCGGGAGAGCATTCGGCCGAGCCGTGAATCCCGCGACGTTCGAGCGCGCAAGGAGATCCTCCCGCATCTCCAGATGATGCCAGTCCCATGCATGGGCCTCCAGCGGGAGTCCCATCCTCGCTTCCCAGTTCGACGAACCGTAGGCGAGACCTCCTTCGATCTGGATGAGGATCGACAGAAGCGCCAATACGCCGGTCACGATCAGGTGTGGCCGTCTCATCCGCCTCAATGCCAGAATCGAGGTGAGCGCGAGCACGGGCAGTATCTCGATCAGGTAGCGCGGCCCGAAACTCCAGCCGCCGGCCCAGCGGGCAAACGAACAGTGGACGAGCGCGTAGGCGATCGCCGCCGCAGAAAAGGTCGCCAGAAGAGGCCGGGCCTTCGCCTGGCGGAAGGCAATCCCCATTCCCGCCAGGCCCACGACCGCCACCGGCGTGTAGAAGAGGAGTCCGCGATTCGGGCTGAAAAACAGGCCGAGAATGCCGAGCGGAGCGTTGCGCAGAGCGATGTGCGTGGCGCCGTGAACGGTTCCCCCCATGGGATTGTCGAAGTAGTAGAGGTTGTAGAAGAGAAACGGCGCCGCGGCGGCGATCGCGCCCGCTCCGTAGGCCAGCGGCGCCCTCCATCCCCGTCTGCGCCGTATCCCTTTCAGAAGCAAATAGGCGAACCCGGCGGCCGCGAAAATCGCCGCCGCCGGCCGGATGCCGTACAGAAAATCCGAGAAAGACGCCGGCCAAAGCTCCTGAGCGAACCGTCCCGCCCGGCCGAGAGAGGCAGAACAATCCGAGGAGCAGGAACAGCACGTCCGGGCCGTGCTGCCAGAGCTCCTGGCTCGCCACCGCCCACATCGAGGTGCCCAGACCGAATACGAGAGCGACGCCGAGTGCGCGGTACGGGCCCGCCCAGGGAACGAGCATCCGGAAGAGCACCAGTACCGCCGCGGCGCAGATGATCCCGGCGCTCCAGATCTCGGCCGTGGCGGCCACATCGAAGAGATTCCGGGGGGAAGTTCGTTTCTGCAGCGAAAGAACGGCGTAGATGGGGAGGTCGACGGGAAGCGCGGCGATCGCCGCGCCGATGGGATAGTGGGACATCAGATGCCCGCGCCGGTTCTCGAGATAGCCGACCTCCCGCGTGTCGCGCGAGAATTCTGCCGAGAACGAGTCCAACGTCACTCGATGGTCACGAAGAATCGCGAAAGGAAGGACCCGCGTACCGAGCGTGTCCCAGCCTTCCGCAACACTCGACACGTCGGCCGTCGAGACGTAGGCAGCGAGGCAAACGAAGAAGATTGCCACGCCCGAAAGAAAGGGTCGAGTCACTCGACGAATCGTAACCCGAACCGGGATAGCATCGCGCGCGCCCGCTTTATCTCTTCACGGTACCGGGCCGAACTCGATTTCTGCAGCCGGCACACGGCTTTCATCCTGCAGGACGGCAATGAGGTTCAAAGCCGATCCTTCTCGCGCCGGAAGCGCGACGGTCAGGCGGAAGCCGCAACTCTTCGCGTCCGGGACCTCGGGGAATACCGCTGCGACGTCGAGCCGCGGCAGCCGAGCCCTCGTTCGAGCGACTGTCCGATCGCCCCGGACGAGCTCGACAGCCTCGACCGGGGAGCTCTTCCCGACGACCCATCCCTCCAGATCGACGCTGCGGGCATCCACGCCGGCGCCGGGTTTCGGGATGTCGATCGATGCCCCGAAAAGCCTCTCCGGAGACCAGGCCGGGACGACTCGAGTCACACGAAGAGCAGTCGCTCTTTCACTCGCCCGCAAGCGCTCTTCGATTTCGCGGACCGGCGCAGCCGACGGCACAGCCGGACCGGGCCCGAGCTCTCGGTCCGCAATGAGCTCATAACATCGCTTGACCATCATCACTCGAATTGTCTCGTCGTACCGCTTTCCCAATCGGCCGAAAATGCGATCGTAGAAAAGGATGTATTGCTCGAGCTTTGCCCGGCGTTCGATACCGGACCACATTCCTCCTGCGTGCTGGCGATAACAAGCCATCAGGTCGGGAACGTATGCGGCGCGCCCGTTCCGCAGGGCAAGGAGAAAGAGCGGCCAGTCTCCGAAGGCCATTCTCTCGAACCATTCGGGGACAGGAACGACGCTCTCGCGGCGAATCATCACCGAACAGGTTCGAATGAAATTGCCCTTCAGCAGGTCTTCGAGGTCGGAAAACGGCGGCTCCTCCGGAGAGTTGGAGTTCCCCAGAGTCCGTCCGTCCGCTTCAGACCAAATCTCAACGTTGTGAAAGCTGAGCGCACAGTCCGGATGCGTTTCCAGCAGCTGCACCTGGCGCTGCAGCTTGCGGGGATCGGTCCACTTGTCATCACCCTCGATCAACGCAATGTAGTCCGCGCCGCACGAATCAATGGCCCGGGCGAGCGCCGGCATGTACTTCCCGTTTTCCGTCGCGAGGACAGCGAACAGACGGTCCGGATGAAGGTCCCGATACGACTCGACGATTTCTCGCGTGCCGTCGGTCGACAGGTCCTCAAGGACCGTAACATCCCATCGAAAGTCGGCTTCTTGGGCCAGGATGCCGTCGAGTGCCGCGCGGATGTAAGGGGCGTGGTTGTAAGTCGGAACGATCACGTTGACACGGACTTCAGATGAACCGCGGATCACGGCTCGATTTCCCGGGTCAGGAGCTCCCGAGAGCCCAGGATCAACCTCAGAAATTCAGCCACTCGCTCCACCGTTGAATCGCGCAAGTCCCCTCCCGTCGGAAGGCAAAGGACCCGGCTCGCGAGACTCTCCGTTTCCGGAAGGCCCCAGCCGGCCAGCGGAGTATTCGATCGATACGGCTCCATACGATGGCAACCTGGATAGAAGTACCTTCGAGCCCGAACGTTTTCTGCCCAGAGAGCCTCTTGAACGCGATCACGACCAATACCGCCGAAATCATCAATCTCGAGGACGGAGTATTGATGGTTCGACTTTTCGCCTTCCGGGAAATCAAGCATCTTCACCCCCGGAATGCCGGAGACTGCCCGACGGTAGATCGCCCCGTGAGACCGATTGTTTGCAATGAAATCGCCGAGACGAGGAATCGCGGCCATTCCCATCGCCGCGGACACCTCGTTCATTTTTCCGTTGGTCCCGAGCACCGAGACGCGATCATAGCCGGAAAAGCCGAAATTCCTAACGAGGCGAACCTTTTCCGCGAGCGCATCGTCGTTGGTCGCGATCGCCCCACCTTCCAATGTGTTAAAAAACTTCGTCGCGTGAAAGCTGAAGACCTCCGCGTCGCCAAAGCCGCCAATCATTTTTCCCCGGTGCGACGTCTCGAAGGCGTGCGCGGCGTCGAAGAAAAGCAGCAGTCCTCTCGCCCGCGCGATTCGCTCGAGCTCCTCGACAGCGGAGGGACGGCCCCAGAGATGGACGGCGAGAATCGCCGAGGTTCGACTGGTGACGCGCCGCTCGACGTCGGAAGGATCGACGTTGTGCGTCTCGGCCAAGACGTCGGCGAACGCCACGGAGAGCCCCTGCCAGGCCACGGCGTGCGCTGTGGCGACGAACGTGAACGACGGAAGGATGACCTCTCCCTTCGCGCCGGCGGCAGCGAAAAGAATCTGAAGAGCAACCGTGGCGTTGCAGACGGCGATGCAATTCCGGACCCCCAGGCGATCGGCCAATACTGCTTCGAACCGCTGGACGACCGGGCCATCGTTGGTAAGCCAGCGGCGATCCAGGATCTCCCCGACCGACTCGAGAAACACCTCTCGGTCACCGATATTCGGCCGGCCGACGTGCAGAGGCTCGTCGAAAAGTGGACGACCTCCGAACAACGCAAGGTCCTCCCGCCGGAGTTTCGCAGGCATCACTTCAACGGCTCAAGAGGATAATCTACCGATACACATATGCCGTGTACTCGTACAGGCCGTAGTCGCTCCGAAAGACATAATGGCGGCTGAGCTCGCTTCTCACGAATGCCGCCAAAGTGTCGAAAGGAAGGTGAAAAAGATCCTCTCGCTCCCAATCGACGTGCTTCGACATGACGTTGAAAGCCAGCCCCGTCCTCACGGCCGGCCAGAGCCGGACGAGCGCCCTTTGCACGAATTCCCACATCTCGTCGAAGGAAAGGTCGAGCTTCTCGGTGAAGACGCCGTTGGCAACGACATAGTCGAAAACCGGCAGGGGCTCGGTCCCCACGAGGATGTCTTGCTGAGAAAAACGAATTTCCGGGTATTTCGCCCGCGCGACGGCGAGAAAGCTCTCCGACACGTCGAGGCCTTCGTATTCGATTCCGGCGATGTCCCTTTCGCGCAGGAAGTCGAGCATTTGCGCCGTTCCACAGCCGAAGTCGAGCAGCCGGACCGGTCGGGGATCTGCAGGTCGGACAACGCCGATCATTGCTCCGTGCGCGAGGTCTGCCTGCCGTCGTGAGGTGCGATCGACGCCCGCGGGAGTATCGCCGAACCTCTCGAGGCAGGATTCATAATGTGTCGCGAGGCGAGCGTATTTCGAACTCACGAGATCATCTTAGCGAATCCGCCACCCGCGCAACCACGTCCGCCACGTACAGCATGTCCTCGGCGTTGTATCGCTGATCACAGGGCAAGGTCAGGATTTCGGAGGAAAGCAGATGGCTTTCGCGAAACTCTTCGGGGACGATGCCCGCAATCGGCCAGTGGATCGGAGGATAGATTCCGGCCGCAAAACAACGGTCGAGCACCTCGTCGCGGTTGCGCACGCGGATCGGAAAGCCGAGCGGAACCGATTTCTCCTCGAGACGCGGGAACACGGAAAGCGAACCCAGGTGTGCGGCGAGCACCTCAAGATTTTCGCGCCGACGCTGGCCGATGGAGACGTAGTCGATCCCCGAGAAGAGCAGATCCCGCGAAACATCGCTCATGGAATAGGCGCCGATCGGCGCGTTCTCCTCGACGCTCTGAAAAGCGTCGAACCAGTCCCGATCCCCACCCTCACGATCGAATTTCGCGCGACACGACGCGGCACTGAGAGACTTCTGCCACCATTCCGCGGGAGGAGGCGCTAGATGTGTCCGGCCGCCGCCAAAGTTCTTGCCGATAAAGAGCACGCCTCCATCGGGGACTCCGAGAAACTTGCGAGGGCTGAACAGCCGAAAATCCGCCCCTGGCGTTGCAGTTGACAGAAGGGACTGACAGGCATCTTCGACAACGATCGCACCGCGGCTCCGGGCTATCGCGAAGAGATCCGGGTCCGACGGTATCCCGAAATAGTCGATGAAGAGCACGACCTCGCCCGGTTGGACGCGCCCGATCCAATCTTCGGGAGCGACCCTTAACTGTCGATTGACCGGATAGAATCGTGCCGGAACAGAACTCTTCCGTACGGAATCCACGACTGCGGAGCAAAGGTAAGACGGAAGCCAGACCGCTGGCGGCGCCACGCGTTCGAGGAGCGAGGCGAAGGCCGATCGGGCGTTGACGAACAGCTCGTGAGGCTGTCTCAGAAACTCCGGCTCCGGGCCCGCCGTACTGGCAGGAGCTTCCAGGCCGAACATTCCACCGACGATCCGATCCCGCTGTTCCAAAGGCCCCGTTACCGCGTCCATGTTCGTTCGCTCACGAAATCTCGCCCGAACGATATGCCGGGAAGTACTCCGGCCGAGGCATCGACGTCGATTTGACGAGCTGTTCATACTTCCTGCGGTTCAGGACGCGGCCGCAAAAATATGCCATCCGGGTTCCGGTCGCCCAACCCCTCTTGAAAGAGGCCAAGCCACCGCCTTCATCGGATAAACCGGCTTCCCCTCCGAGATCCAGCCAACGAGTCAGGCCGCCGAAGTGTTCGATGGCGGCCCCCATCAGCGCATAAGCGGCTCGAGTTTGATATCCACGATCGGTCACCGCTGTCAGGTGACTGTAAGCGACCTCTCCATTCGTCATCCACAAGTGCGCGCCGACGACCTGATTCTCTTCGAGTGCCCGGAACATCACGAGGCCCGGAACCCGCAACTGCCTTTCGAAGGACGAGGCCGAGAACCGGGCGGCACCTCGGATGGCACGGCGAAGAACGAGTTGAGCATAGAGGGTAGACCACTCTTCCACGAACGAAATCGGGGATGGGGCCATCTCGACGTGGATCTTTTGAGCTGCGCGCCGAGCATAATAACGGTGATGACTCGAACCCGGGAGAGCACGGCCGCGCTGCAGGTCCACGACATAATGCTTCTTGAACGGGAGAACGAGATCCGGGAAGGCGTCGTGAAGAAGCAGCTCGTCGTAGGCTCCGAATGGATCTGCGACCAGACCCACGCTCACGAACCCGGTACCGAGAAGCTCTAGATCCCTCGGAAGGTTCGACCAGTTTTCGCAACAAAAGAGCGGATAGCAGCCGGTTGCATCGACATCGCTCGTGCTTTCGATCGGGCGCTCGAGGATCCAGCCGCCGCTCAACGGGAGGCAACGGGGTGTGCCAAACTCCGTGAGCGAATTCGCGTAGTCGGCATGAAGGTATCCAGCCGCTCCCGAAGCCACCTTCACTGCCTGACCCGCGCCGACCGCGCTCCCCGGCCCCTCCAGAGTCCCTCCGGGTAGTAACGAAAGAGCTCGAACGCCTCCCTCAGAACAGCTTTCCAGTCCCTGCGCCAGAAGGCTGACTCCAGACTCTCCGCAAGCTGTCCCCCGAAATGCTCGCGATAGAAATGAAGACCGGCGCGGTAGGCTTCGCGCGCAAGAGGACGCGAGCGAACGAATTTTCTTTCCGAATGGAGCACGGCCAGAACCTGGGACAGCATCAAGCCGGCGTTTCGGCTCATATTCGTTCCGTGCCGCCGGTATTCGACGACAGTCCGGTGATGGCAGAGGATCGAATGTGACCGGGAAGCACGCAAATAGAGATCGTAGTCGGCACACGCGTCCCAGGCGCTGTTGAAAATCCCGACGTCCCGAAACACGGACCGGCGAAAGAGAACGGCGCCGCACGTCGGAATGTAGTTCTCTCGGAGGAGCTCTTCGAACGGTTCGCCGGCGAGCGCGTGCTCCTTTCTCTCCCAGAGGACTTTCCCGTTCAGCGCAATGTCCCGATGGTGCCCGGAAACCAGCACGCATTGCGGGTTCGCGCGAAATGTCGCGAGCCCCGCCTCGATGGCATCCGATAACAGGCGATCATCCGCGTCGAGGAAGACGAGAAACTCTCCGGTGGTCTCCCGGATGCCCGTGTTGCGCGCCGCCGCCAAACCGGCGTTCGTCTGGCGGACGTAGCGGACCCCCGGAAAGCCCGCGACGACCGCCGAGGTATTGTCGGTCGAACCGTCGTCGACGACGAGAACCTCGAGCCGGTCGTGGCTCTGGGCAAGGACACTTTCGATCGCCTCTCCGAGAAAATGGGCCTGATCGAAGCAGGGAATCACGACCGAAACGAGAGGGCCTTCGGAATCGGCGCCATCCGCCGACGGTCGATACTCCACATCCACCGCGGCGAAGGGAATTCGCTGCTGATCCTGGCGAACCGCCCTCAGTTCGAAATGGAGATCCTTCCCTGCCAGACAGCTCAGCGTCTCGTCGAACCCGAAGCCGATGTCCTGCGCGCGCGGGGCGTTCGGGTACACCGCTCCCGCATCCGCTCGCCCGCGGAGCCTGGCGCGCTTCCGCACGAGCCCTCGTGAACGATTTCGAGCGCCACCGCCGGAAGTCCTCGAGTCAAGACCCAACCCTGGAAGGACAGGGTGCTCCCTTCCACCCGCGCACCCTTGCGGGGGGCGTCGACCGAACAACCGATCAGGAAATTCCCGGTTGGAAGCATCGAGACGTCGAGGACCTCGGTATGACCCATTTCAGGTCCAGAGCCAGCGCAGACTCTTCGGATCGTAAGCGACGATGCCCTTCAGCCCGGCCAGCGCTCGCTTCCAGGAGCCGCTCCGAAGCGACTCCCGGACGAGAAGCGCCACGCTCCTTCCCGTCGTCGATCGCACGTGGATCACTCCCTGGCGCAGCGCCGCTCGGTGTCCCGCGTTTCGCCTCACGTTCGACGCCTGCGACCGAAGGATCCGGCGCGCCTCCTTCAACCTTTGAATCGGATCGGCGCCCGCACTCGACTCGCGAAGGCAGGAATCGGCGATCAATCCATGATGGCAGGCGAACGGGAAAACACGAGCCGCGCGGAGGAAGAGATCGTAGTCCGCCAACTCCGTCTCGAAAGTCTCGAAGTTCCCGACCGAGGCGAACAGATCGCGTCGATACAACACGGCGGCGCTGGTCCCCACGAAGTCTCGGCGGAGGAACGCCTCGTAGGCATCCCGTTCAACGCAGGCCGTTTCCGGCGTCACGAGCACACCCCCGTCCGCAGAGAGCAGCCGGCGGTGGCCGGCGACAAAGGCGCACTCCGGATGCTCCCGAAACGCTGCCAGTCCGCGCTCGATCGCGCCCGGAAGAAGGAGTTCGTTCGCGTCCAGAAACGCGAGGTAATCGCCTTTCGTCTCCCGAATTCCGCGGTTTCGGGCGGCCCCTCGCCCCCGATTCGTCTCCCGAACGCATCGGACCCCGGGGAAGCCGCTGACGACCTCCGAGGCGCGTTCGAGCGACCCTCCGTCGACGACCACGATTTCCACGTCGGGATATGTCTGGGCGACGACACTCTCAATCGCTGTACGAAGGCCCTGCGCTTCATCCAGGCACGGAATGATCACCGAGACGAGGGGCGCCTTCTCGCCGCCGGGCGACTGTCTCCATCGGGTCTCGACGCCGATCGTGCCGATCAGAACCCGCCGGTGATCGCGAAGCACCGCATGAACGAGAAGATCCGTGGCTCGGGAATCGAGAAGGCTCACGGTCGTCCGAAAGCCGCTGTGCTCGGCGTCCGGGATTCCGGGAAATTCGACTGCGAGATCCTTCCGCACGACGTTGAGCCGGACCCGCTCGAGCACGATACCCTCGGAAGACACCTCGGCTCCGATCGCCTCGCTGTCTTTTCCGAGCGCCCATCCCTCGATGTCGATGGCCCGCTGATCGCACCGAAACCCTACCTGCGGAAAATCGACTCCACCCCCCCGGATCTCGGTCCACGGTCTCGCCAGTGCCACCCGTCTGACCTCGAGGAGAGCCATGATCAGGCCTCGGCTCGATAGACGAAGTCCGGGGAGTCCGGAAGAACACCAACGACACCCGTGCGAGCGGGGGCGGAAGCAGACAGCAAACTCACGAAGGCGCTCATTCTAACAAAACGTTTATGTTGGCGGCCCAGGGAACATCTTCATCGCGTGGCCTTGAGCGCTGACGGTCCTCCGCATGCTAGAATTCTGCGAGTTCCGGAGAAATATCGGCTGTTTTCGTTTCAATCTGAGGGCGGTTCAAATCTGAGCAACGAACCAGAAGAGCGGATGGCGCCCGAATCCGGGCGGCCGCCAGAAGATTCCGTCGTTCGCGCCTCCGCGGCAACCGCTGCGACGCCGACCGTCGCCTGCACGATCGTCTCGAAGAACTATCTCAGCCTCGCGCGTGTCTGGAACGACTCGCTGAGGCGCCTGCACCCCGAGATCCGCACGATCGTTCTGCTCGTCGACCGAATCGACGGCTGTTTTGATCCCGAGCGGGAGGGATTCGAAGTCCTCGAAGCCGAGGAGCTCGGAATCCCCGACTTCCTCGACATGGCCTTCAAGTACAACATCGTCGAGCTCAACACGGCCGTCAAGCCCTTCCTGCTCGACTACCTTCTCCGTCGCCGCGGCATCGAGCGAGTCCTTTACTTCGATCCGGACACGGTTCTCTACGGCCGGCTGGACAAGGTCCTCGGCACCCTCGAAAACCGCCAGATCATCCTCGTACCGCACATTCTCGCTCCGCAGGAGAGCGACGGTCGCCGCCCCAACGAGACGGATTTTCTGATTTCCGGCACCTACAACCTCGGGTTCCTCGCGCTCCGGAAATCCGAAGTGGTCTTTTCGTTCCTTCGATGGTGGCAGGACAAGCTCGCCGACGGAGCGTTTTCCGCGCCGGAGCGGGGCCTCTTCACGGACCAGAAGTGGATCGACCTCGTCCCGAGCATCTTCTCGGGCGTCGAAATCTTCAAGGACCGCGGGTACAACGTGGCCTATTGGAACCTGCAGGAACGGATGGACCTCGCCGAAGTGGCCGGCAGCTACCGTTTTCCGGAATGCCCGCTGACATTTTTCCATTTCAGCGGTCTGGAGTTCGGCAAGGTCGAGCGGATCTCCAAGTACCAGAACCGGTTCCGCTTCCACAATCTCCCGGCTCCTTACCAGAAGTTGTTCACGGGATACGTTGACGCCATCCGCACCGCCGGCCACGAGGCGACCCGAAGGTATCCCTACGCGTTCGACGCTTTCGACGACGGCGTCCGGATCTCGCCTTATCTGCGCTCGCTCTACCACAAGCAGGGGTCCGAACGGGAGCGCTGGGGCGACCCCTTTCGGGCGCGCGGCCGCAACACGTTCCGCGAATGGCTGCTCGAGCCGGGCGAGTTCGGCTCGGCGACTCCGCGGGTGCTCGCCGGCATCTACGAGTCCCGGCCCGACGTCCGAGCCGCGATTCCGAACGGTGAGCGCGAAAACGCGAAACTCCTCCTGGGATGGGCTGTCGGCTCGACGCCGAGGGAATACAAGCTCGACCCGTTTTTCGTCGACCAGTTTCGGGATCTCTTCGACGCGATCGAGGCCGCGGAAACCGCGATCCGCGTCGCTCGAGAGGCCCGGGAACGCGAGCTGCTCGGAGCCGCGCGGCCGATCCCTACTACGCCGAGCCGAGGCTCCCCGGCAAACGCGCGCTCCAGCGCATTCTGACCCGCCCGGTCTACCGAAGGCTCCGGAAGTGGATCTGGCAATATCCCTTCTGGCGGCGGCCCCGGAGCCCGAGGCATCGCACCGGCGCCGGCGCCGGCTCGAGAACCTCGATCCGAACCTTCCTCCCGGCGTCAACCTTTTCGGCTACTTCGACACCGAGAGCGGAGTCGGGGAAATCGCGCGCAGCATGGCGGCGATGTTGGAACGGTCGGGAACTCCCCACGCGCTCGTCAACGTGGGCCAGAAGTGGCTGCGCCGCGGGGACCGCCGAGTCCAGCAATTTTCGGCCTCGAACCCGTACGCGGTCAACCTGTTCATGATCAACGCCGACCAGCTTCCCCACGTTCTCGCACAGATTGGCGAGTCCGCCCGCCGCGGCCGGACGAACGTCGGCTACTGGTTCTGGGAGCTGTCCACGTTTCCGCAGACTTCCGCGGGAGCTTTCGGGTTCCTCGACGAAGTGTGGGTCGCGTCGGAGTTCTGCCTGAAGGCGATCTCGGCCGCATCGCCGATCCCGGTCGTGAAAGTCTCTCCCGGATTCGAGTTCGAGCGACCGCGAGGTCGCCGGACACGCTCGTCCTTCGGGATCCGGGATGACGATTTCGTCTTCCTCTATGTCTTCGACAGCGCTTCGTCGGTCAAGCGCAAGAATCCGGCCGGCCTCATTCGGGCCTTCCAGACGGCATTCCCGAACCCCGGGCGAGAAAGGCTCGTCCTCAAGACGATCAACTCGACCCCGCAGAGAGACGCGGCTCTCTCCCGACTGGCGCGATCCGGGCGCGTCGAGATTCTCAGCGAATACCTCGATCGGCACGAGTTGCTGGACCTGCTCGCGGTGGCCGACTGCTATGTGTCGCTCCATCGAAGCGAGGGCCTGGGCCTGACGCTGCTCGAATCGATGGCCCTCGGCAAACCGGTGATCGCAACCGACTACTCGGGCAGCGTTGACTTTCTGCGTCCGGATGTCGGCTTTCCCGTGCCCTACCGGCTCGTCTCCCTCGTTCGCAACGTCGGGCCCTACGCGAAAGGAAGCGTGTGGGCCGAGCCCGACCTCGACGAGGCGGCACGTCTCATGAAGTTCGTCCGCGAGAACTCTCCCCAGTCCCTGGCGGTTGCGGCCGCGGCCCGTCACGAGGTCGAGACCTCATGGTCGATTGCGGCAGCCAGCCGCCGCCTTCAAAAGGAGGTCGATCGTCTGTTGGGAGAGCGGAGGGCGGCGAAGTCCGTCTAGGAGAGGGACAGGGAGTCAGGACGCCCGGGCGCCCGCCGCCACGCCCGGAGTGAGGCCGAGGTCTGCGGCGTATGCGCCCGCATCCGCGCCGCCGCTCGCCGACCAGGAGTGATAGGCGTTGGTGACCTGTTCGGGGTCGCCGTCGGCGATGAGCCGGCCGTGATCGATCCACATGACCCTCCCGCACGAGTCGACGATCTGGCCGAGCGAGTGCGAGACGATCACGACGGTCTTTCCGGCCCGGCGAAAGCTATCCATCCTCTCGCGGCATTTCGTCTGGAACCTCTCGTCTCCCACCGAAAGGGCTTCGTCCACGATGAGCACGTCGGGGTCCACGTCCGTTGCCACGGAAAACGCGAGCCTCGCCACCATCCCCGTCGAGTACGTCCGGACCGGCGAATCGAGGAAGTCCTGGAGCTCGGCAAATTCGACGATTCGCCCCGTCCTTCGCTGCATCTCCCGGCGCGAGAACCCGAGCAAGGCGCCCTGAAGGCAGATGTTTTCTCGTCCGGTCAGCTCGCCGCTCATTCCCAGACCCAGCTCGAGCAGCGGCGAGACCTTCCCGTAAACGACCACGCGGCCGGAGGAGGGCCGATGAACGCGCGAGATCACCTTCAGGAGGGTGCTCTTCCCCGCGCCGTTCTGGCCGATGATCCCGACGCACTCGCCGTTCGAAATCGTCGCCGAGACATTCCGAAGCGCCTCGAGCTCTTCGTAGCTCACCTGCCCCTTGAGCATTTTGATGACGTGCGATTTCAGCGTCCAGCCCGCGCCCCGGGCGAGCCGATAACGGATCGAGACGTTTTCGAGACGGATCATCGGTCTTCAGCTCCGGAACGCATATTCGTCGATCCGCCGGCAAAAGAAGATCCACCCGGCCAGGAGCGTGCCGAACGCGATCGCAGCCGAGAAGAGAATCACGCTGGCCGAAGGAAGAATTCCGTCGTAAACCGGCGTCCGGAACGTCTGGATCAGGTAATAGTGCGGATTGAGCCAGAGAATAAAACGATATTTCGCGGGCACGATCGACGGAGCGTAGACGATCGGAGTGATGAAAAACCAGGTGTTGATCAACACGAGGTACATCTCGCGGATGTCGGAGAACCGCGATGCCAGCGTGAAGATCAGAAAACCGAGGCCCAGGGTGAACGCGGTCTCGAGCAGAAGGGCGAACGGCAGGAACCAGGTCGTCGAGTGGAAGCGGAAGCGGATCGCGACGAGGATCAGCGCGAACGGCGCGAGCGAAAGGAAAAGATTGACGAGCGCGACGCCAGTCGAAGAGATGACGAACACCGAACGGGGAATGAAGATCCTCTTCGAAAACTCGTTCGAGTCGTGAGTCTGCGCCGCGGCAAACGACGTCGCGGAGGAGAAATACGTCCAGTACATCGAGCCGATCATGAAAAAGGCGGGATAGTTGCGGATCTGCTGCTTGAGCAGGCTCGAAAAAACGAGCGTCAGCGCGACCATGTTGATCAGGGGCGCCAGCATCGTCCACCCGATCCCGAGAATCGAGCGCTTGTAGCGGGTCTTGATGTCCCGGATCACGAGCTCGCAAACGAGGCTTCGATAGGCCCAGACGTTCTTGATCTCGTCCCACTCGCGGAAGGTTCGCTCGTCCGAATCGTAGATCTGAACGTGCGAATCCGGCGTGGAACGTGCTCTCGCCATCGTGGCCGGTCAATATACCAGATGGGCGAGAGCCTGCCGCGCGCGCTCGGACCAGTCGTTTTCGCGCGCAAACGCCCGAATTTTCTCGCGGAAACGCTCGTCCTTCGAAGCCGCCAGGGCTTGCGAGAGCGCCCGGCTCCACTCCTCGGGAGTGGCGGCCGTCCACACGCCCGGAATCTCCCGCGTCTCCGCCATCGGCGTCGACACGACCGGTTTTCCCGCCGCGAGGTACTCGTAGAGCTTGATCGGCGAGACGCCGTTGGTGACGGGCGAGACGCAGAACGGAATCAGGCCGACGTCGGCCCCCGAAAGGACGTCCGGGATCCCCGAGTTCTCGACTGCGCCCCGAAACTTGACGTTCGAAAGAGCTCGAATGCCCGACGATGCGAATTCCTCGTCCAGCGATTCCCCACAGAGTTGAAACTCCCAGCCGGGATCTGCCTTCGCGACGTCCGAGAGCAGGCGGAAGTCCACCCATCGAGCGAGCGCCCCGACGTAGACCGCGGCCGGCGGACCGGCGCCCCGCCCGGCGGTCGCGGCCTCGAACCGGCTGAAGTCCACGGCGTTGGGCAGGTACCGGGCGTCCGGCCGGATCGCGGCGATCTCCGCGAGCAGCGGCCGCGAAACGGCAAACACGGCATCGGCCTCGCGCAACGCGCGCTCGTGCCGCCGGCGCAGGTCGCTCTTCGGCTGGGGGAAGACGTCGAGATGGTCGATGCAGTCGTAGACGAGACGAGCTCCGGGCCAATCCGCCTTCGGAGGAACGTTGTACGCGAAGGTCCAGAGGACGGGCCTCTCGATCGAACGAAGCGTTTCCGGGTCGCCACGAAAAAGATGAAGCCCCGGCTCCGCTTCGCGAAACCCCAGGAAACCGTCCGCGGAATGATCGCCGCAATCGAAGACAACGCGGGTGCCCAAGCGCGCGAAAGCGCGGGCCAGGTGGTGGGGCCTCTGGACAAGCGTGACATTCCACCCGATCGACGGCGGAAAGACGATCACGGGGGCCGGGCCCCGCAGGCCCATCGGCAGGCCGCCCGCTTCACGCCATTTCTCGCGAAAGCGTCGTTCGTTTTCGCGGTAGATCCGGAGATATTCCTCCTCGCCGAGCTTCTCGAAGCTCGCGCGGCCCCGGTGGTGCACGAAAGAGTCGCGGGCGCACGCGATCGCGTATCCCGCTTCCCGAACCCGCCGGCTGTAGTCGTCGTCCTCGAACATCCCCACCGAGAACCGCTCGTCGAGAGGGCCGATCTCGTCGTACAGCGCCCGCCGGAAGGCCGTGCAGAACATCGCCACCATGGGAACCGGAACGACGCGGCCCGCGTTTCTCGCGGTGAACTCGCGCGCCCATTCCCGCAGCTCCGCAAGGTTCGAATACGAAACGGGCACGCGAGCCTCGTTTGCGATCTCGTTCGTCGAGGATCCGATCAACCCGAGAGCCGGGTCTCGTTCGAGATGCGCGAACAGCGCGGAAAGCCATCCGCGGGTGACGACCGTGTCGTTGTTGAGGAGACACAGGTACGAGCCGGACGATGCCGCGATTCCCCGGTTGACGGCGGGCGCGAATCCGAGATTTTCCCCGTGGAGGACGACTCGGAGCTCCGGCGTGCGGGAGCGCTCCTCGATCAGCCATTCCGGCGTCCCGTCTTTCGACCCGTTGTCGACGAAGACCAGCTCCAGGTTCGGCCAGTCGGTTTCCGAAAGGAGCGAGGAGAGACAGGCGCGGTTGAACTCGAGATTCCCGAACGTGACGACGACGACCGAGGCGGGCGGGTACAGCGCGCGCATCGCCCGGAGCAACTCCCGAGCGCGAGCCGTCCAGCTGTTCGCCCGGGCAAACGCGGCTCGGCGCTCGCGCAGGGCCGGATCGCCTTCCGCCAGGGCAGCCGCGATCTGCGTCTCGAATTCCGCGGCATCCGGCGCGAGCCGAACGAGCCCGTCGTCCGCGAGCGGAACCAGCTCCGGGATGTGCGTCGCCACGACCGGCTTTCCGGAAGAAAGCATTTCGTAGACCTTCACCGGATTCGTCGCCTCGATCAGGGGGCCGAGTCGAAACGGGATGATCGACACGTCGAAGCGCGCGAGCGCGGCGGGCAATTCCGTGTAGGGGGTCTCTCCGCCGAACCGGACGTTGCGGGACCTGGAGTTTTTCCGCCTCCGATCCGAACGTCGATCCCAGAATCTCGAAATCCCAGCCCGGCCGCCGGCGCGCCAGCTGTGCGACGAGATCGAGGTCGAACCACTCGGAAACCGCGCCGAAATAGCCGATCCGGGGCCGCGGACCGGAAGGCCGAGCCGAAGCGGAAGAGAAGAACTCGAAGTCCGCGGCGTTGCGCAGCAGCAGGACTTCCTCCCGAAGGTCTGACATCTTCTCGAACAGCTTCCGGGAGGAAGCGAAGACGAGATCGGCGGAGCCTCGCCAGCCGCCGCTCCTCTTCCTCGACGAACGCCCCGCGAGCGTCGGAAAACGCCGCGTGGTCGTCGATGCAGTCGTAGGCGACCTTCCATCCCCGCTCGGAGCGCAGCTCCTCCGCGAGGAGTCGCCAGTACGGCAGCTCCACGAGCACGACCGCGTGCCGGACGGAGAAGCGCTCCGCGACGGCCCTCACGCTTTCGAGGGCCGCCGAAAGGCGGGCGGAATCGAGGGCACGCTCGTAGAGATCCTCCCGCCGCGCGCCGGCGACCGGGAACAGCACGACGCCCGGCTCGGGCGATCCGACCGGGCCGCCGGAGAGCTCCGCGAAAAACACGCGGCCTCCGAGCTTCGCGAGCGCGGACGCGAGCTGCTGGGGCCGCTGCCGCCGGAAATTCCACTCTCCCTGAGACAGGAGAAACACGTCGGGACGGCCGGGCCGCTCCTCCCGCCGTGACGGCGGAAGCGCCGATTCGAACGCGGGCTTTCGAATTCCGAAAAGGCGCTCGACCGGAATTCGCCGCCGGATCGCGCGCCTCCAGCGCAGGGGGATCGCGGCCCGGCCCCACCGGTACATCCCCTCGAGCCAGGAACCCGTCATTTCATCGCCGCCGGGAGCGGAGGACCTCGAGACGCTGCTTCAGCATCCCGGCGACGGCCGGGCGCCCGTAACGGGTCTCGACGAGGGCCGCGGCCGCGGCGCCGCGCCGACCCGATTCCTCGCGATCCTCGAAGACCCTTCGCATGGCGAGCGCCGCCGCGTCCAGGTCCGGCTCCGCCCAGATCGCCCCCTTCTCGTAGGGCCCGATCGCCTGGGAAAGCTCGACAAGGCGGTACGGGACGGGAAATCCCGTCGCCTCGGAGAGAAAATCGACCGTTCCCGAATAGCCCGTCGCGATCACCGGCTTTCCGAGCGCCATCGCTTCCGCGCAGGGAAGGCCGAATCCTTCGGAGCGGTGCAGCGACACGAGCGCGTCGCAATTGGTCAAGAGGCCGTCGATCTCTTCTCGCGACGAGATCCAGTCGAGCACGCGAATCGGTCTCCCGCGCGCCGCGGCCTTCAGCTTCTCGACTCCCTCCGGATCGGTGTCCGGGTGATTGATCTTGAGGATCAGCTGGGTCTCCGGCGATCCGCCGAAAGCCTGAAGGAACGCCTCGATTGCCCCCTCCGGGTTCTTTCTCGAAAGAACGCTCCCCGCGTCGGCAAGGGCGAGAAAAACGAAGGCATTCGGGTGAAGCCCGAGTTGCCATCTCTTTCTCTGCGACCGGCGATAGGCGACGTGGGGCGGCAGGACTTGAACGGTCACCGAACCGTCGGCCGGCAGGGCGCGCTCGACGGCCCCGCGCACGAACTCCGAGGCCACCCAGATTTCGTCGAGCCTCTGAAAACGGTCGCGATGCGAGGCCGGGAGCTCCGGGAATTCCCAGTACCAGTAGCCGACGTTCACGCGGTTCGCGAAGAAGCGGCCCCCCAGATAGTCCCCCAGGATCTTCATGTGGTCCGAGTTGACGCAAAACAGGTTGACGTCGAAGGGGTTCTTCCGCTGCAGCACGCCGAGAGAATCGTCCTCGTCGAACCGGTCGCGGTCCGCGCCGTCCGCGTTGACGAGCGAGGTCGGAATCCCCGCGTCGTGCGCCGCCTGTACGAACGATCGCCCCGACTCCCCCACTCCCGAGGCCGAACGAAGGAAACCGATGACGTTTAACCCGGCCGGCAGATTCTGTTTCGGGTAGAGAGCGGGGTCGAAGTCGAGCCGCACCGACCAGGCGTGGTATCGCCGAAGGAGGCGCGTGGGCACCACGTGGATCAGGAGCCATCGCCAGGGGCGGAGCTTCTGAAACAGCCCGCGGACCCGGTGGGACAGCGGCAGACCGGGCGTCTCTCGACTCATGGTTCCGGCGAGAAATCCGCGACGGGCCGGCCCGCCAGGATTCCGACGATCCGCTCGGCCGCCTTTCCGTCGCCGTACGGGTTCCGAACGCGCGCCATCGCGCGGTGCGCCGTTTCGTCCGTCAGCAGGCGCTCGGCTTCCGCGAAGATCCGTTCTTCGTCGGTTCCCACGAGCCGGGCAACGCCGGCCTCGATTCCCTCGGGGCGTTCCGTCGTCGTTCTCAGGACGAGCGTGGGCACCCCGAACGCGGGCGCTTCCTCCTGAATTCCGCCGCTGTCGGTCAGGATGATCCGGGAGGCGCGGATCCAGGAAACGAGCTGCGGATAGTCCGCCGGCGGCAGCAGCTCGATGTTCCCGATTCCCTCGAAAACCGACGCCGCCTCGGCGACGTTCGGGTTCGGATGGACGGGGAACACGAATCGCATCCGGGGAAATCGCTTCGCGAGGCGGGCGATGCCGCGAAATGCGCCGCGCATCGGCTCGCCGAAGCTCTCCCGCCGGTGCGAGGTGATCAGAACGAGGCCGTCGCCGGAAGGTTCCGGCGCGGGTTGGCGGTCGCGGATCCAGTAGAGCGCGTCCACGACGGTGTTGCCGGTGACGCGAATCCCTTCCGCGCCCTCGCGCCGGAGAGCCTCCGCGCTGCGAGGCGTCGGAGCAAAATGAAGGTCCGCCACGAGGTCGGCGACCCGGCGGTTCATCTCCTCCGGGAACGGATTTCTGAGCTCGGACGTGCGGAGGCCAGCCTCGACGTGCGCGATGCGCAGGCCCCGGTTGAACGACGCGAGCGACGCCGCCATCGCGCTCGTGGTGTCGCCCTGAACGAGGACCCAGTCGGGCCGGACATCCCCGAGCAGCCCGTCGAAGGCGGAAAAAACGCCGGACGCGATCCGGTTCGGCGTCTGGCCCGGCTTCATCAGATCGAGGTCGATCTCCGGCTGGATTCCGAAGACCGAGAAGACCCCGTCCGCCAGCTCGCGATGTTGCCCCGTTGCGCAGACGACGACTTCGAAGAGGTCCGGCTCCGCGCGTGCCTTGATCACGACCGGGGCCATCTTGATCGCCTCGGGACGCGTGCCGACGACGACGAGGAGCCGCTGGCGCGCGCTCACAGGACGGCGCCCGCGAGCGCCAGGACCTCTGTCATCAGCGGGATTCTAGCCTGCCTCACCGCCAGGCGAGCTGGCCCGGCGGGCGACGCGGCTTCAGGATCGCGAGCAGGACGATTCCCGCGAGAAACCCCCCGATGTGCGCGAAATACGCGGTTCCGCCGGAGGTCGGCGTCGACATCCGCAGAGACGCCTCTCCGGAGAAGAACTGGATCACGAACCAGAACAGGATGAAAACGAAAGCGGGGATCTCGGTCGTGAAGAAAAGGAAGAGCGGTATCAGCGTCACGATCCTCGCGCGGGGATACAGGAAAAGGTACGCGGCGAGCACCCCGGAAATCGCTCCCGAGGCCCCGAGGGAAGGAAGCCGCGATCCGGGATTGAAGAACGCGTGGCAGAACGAGGCGGAGATGCCGCAGAGCACGTAAAACACGAAGTACCGGAGATGTCCGAGCCGGTCTTCCACGTTATCCCCGAAGATGTAGAGAAAGAGCATGTTCCCGCCGATGTGGAGCCATCCCGCGTGGAGAAACATGGCGACGAGGATCGTGAAGAGCGACTGGGAGAACGAGTACTGCCCGCTCCACATTCGGGAAGGGATGAAAGAGTAGGCGTAGAGGAACGAATCGAGCCGGCGCGGAGAAAGCGAGAGCTCGAAAAAGAACCCCCACAGATTCCCGCCGATCAGAATCCAGTTCATCCACGGCGTCGTCCGCGTGCGAACCGTGTCGCGAAGGGGGATCAGGTCAGGAGATCGCTTTCGCGTCCGGGCCCGGGTTGACGGCCTGCTTCAATTCCTTGCCCGCCTTGAATTTTACCGTTCGAGAAGCGGCGATGCGGATCGTCTCGCCCGTCTTCGGATTTCGCCCCTGCCGTTCCGGCCGGTCCGCGACCACGAACGACCCGAGCCCCGGGATGCTGACCTTCTCCCCGCGGCGGAAAGCGAGCGTCAGGGCGCTGAGGAACGCTTCATAGGCCGTTTCGGCTTCCCGCCTGGATACCTGCATCGCTTCCGCGATCGCGTCGATGATCTCCGTCTTTCCCGCCATGTCCCCTCCCGTTCTCCGAATCTAAGCGGGGCGACGGCGATTTGTCAAAGCGAGGAGGGCCCGCGCCGGCGCAGAAGGTGCGCCGTGAACCCGTCGCTCCCCTGGTCGGGAAAGATGCGAAAACGGCTGCCGTCAACGAAAGGCGCGAGCTCGGGAGGGGCGTCGATGGCGGCCGCCTCGAACTCGGCGCACGATTCGAGAAATCGGGCGACGACGTCCTCGTTTTCCTCCGCCTCCAGGCTGCAGGTTGAATACAGGACGTAGCCGCCCGGAGCCACGGCGCCGGCGGCCCCGCGCAGCATCAAGGCTTGCGCCTGCGCCAGCCGGAGGATCGATTCTTGCGTCACCCGGTACCGGATCTCCGGGTTCTTCCGCAGTGTTCCCGTGCCGGAGCAGGGAGCGTCGAGGAGGACGCGCGACAGCGAGCCCTCCCGCAGGGGCAGGCGGGAGACGTCCGCCGAGGCAATCATCGCGTTGCCGAGCGAAAGCCGGACCCGGTTTTCGCGAAGCAAGGTCAGCCGCGACAGGGAGCGGTCGAACGAGAACACTCTCGAGAACCGGCGGGAGAAGAGCGCGGCGGCCGTCTTGCCCCCGGGCGCGGCCGCGAGATCGGCCAGCAGGTCGCCCTCCGGGATCAGCGCGGGCAGGACCTGCGAGCCGGCGTCGGCGATGTAGAAGTCTCCTTCCCGGAAACTGCGGGTGCGCACGGGGTTTCCGGAAACCACGGAGAGCCCGAGCCGGGAGAGGGGATTCGGCTCCGAGTCGATCTGTTCAGCCCGAAGGCGCAGCGCGATCTCCTCCCTTGTTCCCCGCCGCGGGTCGCACAGGAGGGCCGCCTTCGAGCGCACGTTGTCGGCCGCGAGGACGGTTCGGACGCGCGCGAGCCCGAAGCGATCGACCCAGCGGCGGACGAGAAATTCCGGGTGCGAATGCGCGACCGCGAGCCCCGCGGCATCGTCTTCCGGGGCGGGCGAAGGAGCGTCGCGAAGCAGCGACCGCAGGACGCCGTTGGCCAGGCGCGAGGCGCCCTCTCCCGAGAGCGTCCGGGCCATCTCGACGGTTTCGTGCACGGCCGCCCGCACGGGAACGCGGTCGAGAAACCGGATCTGGAAGAGACCGACCTCGAGGACTTCCCGCATCGGCTTCTGCAGCCGCTCGAGGGGAAAACGAGACACGCTCGCGATCTCGGCGTCGAGCCGGGCCCGGTTGCGCAGGACCCCGAGGACCAGCTCGCGCGCGAAATCCCGCTCCAGGTCGGAAAAATTCGGGCCGCCGTCGGGGAGCGCGAGAGTCCGCCGGTCTCCGGAAAAGAATTCCGACAGAGCGGCGACGGCGCGGCGGCGCGCCGGGCTGGCAGCGCGGCTAGCGGCCAAAACGCTCCGTCCCCGGCAGCCCGCGGAGGAATTCCTCGGCCCCGGCGGGTTTCTTTCCTTCGCGTTGAAGTCGGACCGGAACGATCGAGCTGCCCGAGCCGCAGGCGACGGCGACGCCGTCGTCGCTCGCGAAGAGCTCGCCGGGAGCGCGGCCCGCGCTCGCCGGGCCGGGACGGCCTTCGAGGATCTTGACCCTTTCGCCGTTTCGAAACGTGAAGAGACCCGGCCAGGGCGAATAGGCCCTGCTCGCGCGGAGGATCTCGGCCGCCGGCTTCGACCAATCGATTTCGCCGTCGCTTCTTCGGAGCGTGCGGCAATACGTCGGCTCGCCGGCCTGCGCGACGGGATCGAGCGTCCCCGCCGAAATTCCGCGCAACGTTTCGACGAGGAGATCCGCGCCCTCTTTCGCGAGCCGGTCCGCGAGCGAGCCCGCGTCGTCGCCGGCGGAGATCGCGACGTGCCGGTGCAGATAGACAGGTCCTTCGTCGAGACCCGCGGTCATACGCATCGTCGCGACCCCCGTCTCCGCGTCGCCCGCGAGGAGCGCCGCCTGGACCGGCGACGCGCCGCGGTGCCTCGGGAGAAGAGAAGCATGCACGTTCACGCACCCGAACCGGGGGATCGCCAGGATTTCCGGCGGCAGGATCCGGCCGTACGCGACCACGACGATCGCGTCGGGCGCTTCCGTTCGGATTCGGTTCTCGAAAGCCGGATCGCGAATTCCTTCCGGCTGGGCCAGCGGGAGCCCGAGCTGGCGCGCCAGCGCGGCGACCGGCGGAGACCGGAGCTCTCCGGAACGCCCGACTTTCCGGTCGGGCCGGGACACGACGAGCGAGACTCGAAATTCCGGTTCCGAAGCGAGACGCGCGAGCGAAGGCAGGGCGAACTCCGGGCTGCCGAAGAAGATCAGTTTCATCAAAGCGCGGGAATCACGCCCCGACGGGGGCCCCCGGCACGTTCTCCCGGTCCGCGGATTCGGTTGCCGCGGAGGCCCTGGCGGGGACCGGAGCGATTCCGCGCTCGAGCCACTCGTGCTCGCCCTTGAGGACCTCCAGGGCGAGCCGGTACTTCGCCGGATCGTCGTTGGAGGACAGGTCCTCGAAGCGTCGCAGGACGCGACGGCGCGTATCGCGGCAGAAGAGGTCCGCGAGGAGGACGGCGCTCGCGCCGTCCTCCGGGTCCTTCTTCGCGATCTGCCGCGCGCGGGAGACGGCCGCCGCCATCGCGAACAGGTCTGCGCCGATGTCGACCGCGCGAAAGAGAGTGGCCTGCTTCTTTTCGAGCTTCGGCCCGTTGCGCACCATGGCGTGGAAGATCGCGCGCGAGAGCCGCCGGGTGGAGCGATCGAGAAACCGCACGTGGGACGCGAGACCGCCGAACCCGGAGAATCTCGGCCACCGTCCCCAGCCGAACCACCGGGTCGGATACCACCAGGCGTAAAAGGCCAGCATCCGCGGAAGGGCCGCGATTTTTCGGGAAAGAGGCGCCTTCGGGTCCACGAGGGCTCCCGCGGCCTCGAGGTGCCGGTCGAGCGCCTCGCGGGCGATGAAGAGACGCATGATCTCCGAGGAACCCTCGAAAATCAGGTTGATCCGGAAATCGCGCATCATTCGCTCGACGGGAATCGGAGGCTCTCCGCGCGCCCGGAGCGAATCCGCCGTTTCGTAACCGCGCCCGCCGCGGATCTGCAGGGTGCGGTCCACGATCTTCCAGCCTTCCTCGGAATTCCACATCTTCGCGACCGCGGCCTCGAGGCGGATGTCGCGGTCGCCGGCGTCCGCCATCCGGCTCGTCAGTTCCACGATCGCTTCCATCGCGAACGCGGTCGCGCCCATCTCCGCCAGCAGCTGCGCAATCGCCTCGTGCTTGCCGATCGGCTGGCCCCACTGCACCCGCTCGGAGGACCATTCGCGGCAGATCTCGAGGCAGCGCTTGACGCCGGCCGAGCACGAGGCCGGCAGGGTCAGCCGCCCGGTGTTGAGCGTCACGAGGGCGAGCTTCAACCCGCGGCCTTCGGCCAGAAGCAGGTTCTCCTTCGGCACCCGGACGTTTCGAAACCGGATGACGCCGTTCTCGATCGCCTTCAGTCCCATGAAGTGACAGCGCCGGACGACCTCGACGCCCGGCCAGGCCGCCTCCACGATGAAGGCCGAGATCTTCCCCGTGTCGGGGTGCCGCGCCATGACGACGAACAGCTCGGCGATCGTGCCGTTCGTCGTCCACAGCTTCTCGCCGTCGAGAACGTAGTCGCCTTCCGGCGTCCGTCGGGCCGTCGTCGCGAGATTCGCCGGGTCCGAGCCGACATCCTTTTCGGTGAGCGCGAACGCCGACACCGCTCCGGCCGCGAGGCGCGGGAGGTATTTCCGCTTCTGCTCTTCCGTGCCGAACAGCTTGAGCGGTTGCGGAACGCCGATCGACTGGTGCGCGGAGAGAAGCGCGATGAGGTTTCCGTCCTGGCTCGTCACGAGCTCGATCACCCGCGCGTACTCTTCCTGCGAAAACCCGAGCCCGCCGTATTCCTTCGGGATCTTCATGCCGAAGGCGCCCATCTCGGCGAGCCCGCGAATCACGCGCGGAGGAATCTTCCCTTCGCGGTCGATCGCGTCGGAATCGACCTCCTCGAGGAGGAATTTCTTCATCCGGTCGCAGAAGGCGCGAAATTCGGGCCTCTCCGGCGGCGCCGCCGGGAAGGGGTGGACGAGATCGAGCCGGAAGTTCCCGAGGAAGATCTCCTTCAGGAAGCTCGCGTTGGACCATTCCGCCTCGCGCGCCTCCTCGGCCACGCGGCGGGCTTCCGCCTCGCCCGAGAGCTGTCCCGGCTTTCGCTCGTCGCTCATCGGTTCGAAATTCTAGCAGCCGGGCTCACCGGATCTGCTTGTCCACCTGGTCGAAATAGTCGGCGGCGACGAGGACTTCTCGCGGCTTGCTCCCCTTCTGCGGCCCGAGCAGGCCGTCGCGGTCCATCATGTCGATGAGTTTTCCCGCTCGGGAAAAGCCGATTTGCATTCTTCTCTGCAAAAACGAGATCGAGGCCATCCGTTCGCGCACGACGAGGCGCGCGGCCTCGTCGTAGAGCGGATCGTTGTCGCCGCTGTCCCCGCCTCCCGCGGCGCTCAACCTCGCCTCTTCCTCGCGATCCTTCGTGATCTCCTCGTCGAACACGGGCTTCGCCTGCTTCTTCAGGAACTTCACGAGCTGGGCCGTTTCCTGGACGGAGATGTAGGCGCCGTGGATCCGGTGCAGGCGCGACGTTCCCGGACCGAGATAGAGCATGTCGCCGCGGCCGAGGAGCTTCTCGGCGCCGTTGCCGTCGAGCACGACGCGGGAGTCGATCTTCGTCGCGACCTTGAACGCGATCCGCGAAGGCAGGTTCGCCTTGATCACGCCGGTGAGAACGTCCGTGGAGGGGCGCTGGGTGGCGACGACGAGGTGAATTCCGACCGCGCGCGCCTTCTGGGCGATCCGGGCGATGGAATCTTCGACGTCCTTCGGCGCGGTCATCATCAGGTCGGCCAGCTCGTCGATGATGATGACGACGTACGGAAGCGGATCGAGCTCGAGCTCGTCGGCCCCGAGGCGCGCCTGCACTTCTGCGACGGTGTTCTTGTCCTCGAGCGCCCGGTTGTACTGGTCGATGTTGCGGACGTTGCCGAACTTCGAAAGCCGCTGGTAGCGCTCCTCCATCTGGGCGACCGCCCACTTCAGCGCGTTGGAAGCCTTCTTCGGGTCCACGACGATCGGGGTGAGGAGATGGGGAATGTCCTTGTAGATTTCCAGCTCGACCATCTTCGGATCGATGAGGATGAGCTTGACCTGCGCGGGCGTGGACTTGAACAGGATCGACGTGATGATCGTGTTGATCCCCACCGATTTTCCCGATCCGGTCGTTCCGGCGATCAGGAGATGGGGCATCGACTGGAGGTTCTGGACGACCGGCTCGCCGTGGATGTCCTTTCCGAGCGCGAGCGCGAGCATCGAACGTTCCGCGGCGAATCGCTCCGACTCGATGACGTCGCGAAGGCCGATCAGGTCGCCGCCGTCCGGATTCGGAACCTCGATTCCGACGGAAGAGCGGCCCGCGATCCTCTCGATCCGGATCGATTCCGCCGACAGCGCGAGCGCGAGGTCCTCGGCCATCGACATCACCTGCGTCACCTTGATCCCGGCGGCCGGGCGAAACTCGTAGGTCGTGACGACCGGGCCGGGGTGGAACTCCACGACCTCCCCTTCGACGCCGAACTCCGCGCATTTCTCCGTGATGCGGCGGGCGATCTCGGGAAGTTGCTTCCGGTCGAACGTGCCCACCGTCAGGTGCTTCTCCAGGAGCGAGGTCTGGGGATACAGATAGCCCCCCATCTCGATCGGCAGGGATTTCTGCGGAGAGGGCTTCTTGCGCTCCCGTTCCGGCGCCGGCCGCGGCGAAGCGGCCGGGGAACCGGCCCCCGACGCCACCCGGCGGATGGAGAACTTCCCCTCTCCTTCCACTCGCTCGACCTTTAGGGGCGCGACGGGGCCCTTCGGCGGATCGGGGCGAAACGGGAAGTCGGCGAGCGCAGCGCCCTCGTGGCGGGACTTCTCGATGTGCTTCACGATGACGTTTCGCTTCAAACGCTCTTTCATTCGCCTCTCGCGCTTCCGCGAGAATCCGAGCGTAAATCTTCCGAGCAGCCCGATCAGCTTCACCCGCGCGAGAAAAATCGCGTCGGCCAGCGAGAGCTGGGTCGCGAGGGGAATGGCCAGGATCAGAAGCGCCGAGAGAAGAACGAGCGAGCCGACGGTATTGAATCGCGACCGGATGAAACCCGAGATCCCCGCGCCGAGAAGGCCGCCGGCTTCGATCGGTTCACCGCGAAACTCGCGCGTCCCGATGAGGATCGAGAGCAGCGCGGGGAGCGAGACGGCGAGGAGCGCCACGCCGATCGCCTTCGTGCCGGGATTGGAGAACCGGCGCGCGAGGAACCGCCGCGAGCCCCAGACGACCAACCCGGCGGCGATCAGCCAGCCGGTGAATCCGAACGCCGTCAGCAGCAGGCGCGACCACATCGCGCCGACACCGCCGACCCAATTCGCCGCCTTCGTGTTCTCGCCCGTCGTGCTCGAAAAGAAGGGCGCCGGGTCCTGGGGCGAATGCGAGAGCAGCGAGAGCACGGTCAGGATTCCGGCGACGACCAGCAGGAGGCCGATCGCCTCGTCCGCGTAACGCCGCGTGTTCTCGGACAAAGTCAGATCCGCCCGGCCGCGGAAGGCATGCGGCCGCTCGACCTCGAAGAAACCGCTCTCAAACGCAACCGAATGGACACATCGCCTGTTCCGTATTGTACGAAATCCCCCCGACGGGAGGGAAGCGCCGGACGGCCGGGTATTGGATTTCCCGCCGCCTACGGCCGGGCGACGGTCACGACGACGACCGGCCGGGCCCCGAACGCCCGCCGGCAGGCGCGCTTCGCGGCGACTTGAGCCTCCGATTCCAGCCATTGCGCGTTCGCGAGATCCGCGGGACGGCCGCGCCCGAGAAGCGTGCGCACCTCCTCTCCGACTTCCGCCGCGACTTCGGCGGGCAGCGCGGCGAGACCGATGCTCGCGACTTCGACGCGGATCGCGGCGAGCTGCAGGAGGACGGTGACGACGACGGCGCCCTGCGAGCCGAGCGTCCTTCGGACGCGAATCTCCTCTTCGGAGACCTCGGCGCCTTCCGCCGCGTCGAGATAGATCGACCGCGCCGGGCGGGCGCCGGTTGCGGCGCGAAAGCCTTCGCCGAGAAAGAGCGAATCGCCGTTGTCGAAGACGAAAACGCGCTCTGCGACGATGCCGGCCTCGCGCGCGGCCGCGCCGCACGCGAGAAGCGCGCGCCGCTCGCCGTGCGCCGGCAGAACGGCCCGCGGGCGAACGGCCTCGATCAAACTCCTCAGGTCGTCGCGGTACGCATGCCCGGAAACGTGAACGGCCGGCCCCTCCGGGCCAGTCGGAAGGACCCGCACGCCCCGGCGAAGCAGGCCATCGACGACCCGCGAGACGGCCCGCTCGCGGCCGGGAATCGTTCGGGCGGAGAGGATCGCGAGGTCGCCCTCCCCGAGCGCGAGCTGGTCGTGGCGGCCTGCCGCGAGGCGGGAAAGGGCCGAGTGCGGTTCGCCCTGCGAGCCCGCGCACAGCAGGAGGAGCCGCCCGGGCCGCCGCTCGTCGAGCCGTTCCGGGTCGGCCGAAAGACCCGCGGGAATGGCGAGGTAGCCATAGCGCTCCCCGATCTCGGCGATTTCCCGCATGCTCCTGCCGAGAATCGCGATCTCACGGCCCGCCGCGCGGGCGGCTTCCACGGCGGCCTGCATTCGCGCGACGTGACTCGAAAACGTCGTCACCACAATTCGGCCGCCGGCGCCGCGCGCCGCCGACAGGAGCCCTTCCCGGGCCTCCCGCTCCGACGGGCAGTTTCCCGCCCTCTCCGCGTTCGTGGAATCGAGCACGAGGAGATCGCACCCGCCGGCGCGCGCCGCGAAGTCCGCGAGGCTCGTCCGCTCGCCCGCGGGCGCGTCGTCGTCGATCTTGAAATCGCCGGTGTGGAGGATGCGCCGGCCGAAGACCTCGATCAGGAGGGCCGCCGATTGCGGGACCGAGTGGGAAACCGGCAGGAACGTCACCGAAAACGGGCCGGCCACCACAGGGTCGCCGAACGACGCCGCGGCGATTCGCGAGCGGCTGTCGCCGCCGGACCCGGATTCGAGCAGCCGGCGGCGGGCCAGGGCCCGCGTGAATTCCGTCGCGAAGACGGGCGCGTTGGCGACCTCGCACAGCCGCGAAAGGGCGCCGATGTGGTCCTCGTGCCCGTGCGTCAGAAACACCCCCGCCACGCGATCAGCGGCGAGCGGGGAGAAGTCGGGCGCGACGCGGTCGATCCCCGGCAGCGTTTCGTCCGGAAACGAGATCCCCGCGTCGACGACGAGGGCTTCGCCCCCCGCGCGGACGACGAGGCAATTCTTCCCGAATTCTCCAAGTCCGCCGAGGGCGGTGACCTCGATTTCCGGGGAAATCACTCTCCGCGCCTCGCCGCCAGGAGCCGCTCTTCGCGGGCGAGGTTGACGAAATCGGCGGCGGCCAGCTCTTCAGCGCGCGTCGAGGCCCGGAATCCGCAGGTTCCGAGGGCTTCCGCCCAGTCTTCCTTCGCCCCGAGCGCGGAAAGAGCGTTGGGCAGGTTCTTTCGGCGCATCTGGAAGGCCGCCGACGCGACGGCGAGAACGCGGACGAGCGGCTCTCCGCGTCGCGAGCGGTTCGCGCGGAACCAACCGAAGGACGGAAGAGACGACCTTCGGGCGGGGACGAAAGGCTCCCGCCGAAATGTGGAACAGGATTTCTCCCCGGCAGAACAGGGCCGATCGCACCGACAGAAACCCGTAGTCGTCGCTTCCCGGCGCCGCGACGAAGCGCCGCGCCACCTCTCTCTGAACTGTCGAGACGATTCGGGACACCGAACCGGCATCCTCGATCGCCCGGGACAGGATCGGCGTCGCGACGTTGTATGGAAGATTCGCGACGAGAACGGCGGGAAGCGCCAGCGACGCGTCCGCGACCCACTCGGCGATCGGCCTTTGCAACACGTCGCCGCGCAGGATCCTCAGGGCCCCGCCGAGCTCGTCCTCCAGGGCCTCCGCGCGAAGAGGGTCGATCTCGACGGCGACGAGGCGTCCGGGAGCCGCCGCGAGCAGGTGTCGGGTCAGGGCTCCGTCTCCGGGCCCGATCTCGAGGACCGTTTCCCCGGCCCCGATCGCGGCCGCGGCGACGATCCGTTTCGCCGTCTCCGGATCGACGAGAAAGTTCTGCCCCCATCTTTTTCGGGCGGGAAACTGCGAAATCACGCCCCATTCTCACACACCGGAAAACGCCAATCTGGCGCGGCGACGACGAATGGGCGCGCGCGCAAACCGACTTTCCCAGCAAAATCTCTCTAGAATTCTGGCATTCCGGTTGCGTTTGTCCCGAGCCAGGGAGGAGTCCGCGTGGAAAATTTGAACACCGTTCCGGCCGCCGAAGAGAGGCTCGAGGCGAGCCGCGACAAGATCGCCGGGCTTCGGCGCGCGGTTCACGTCGCGCTCGTGGGCCAGGAGCATTTCCTCGACCGGCTCCTCATCGGCCTTCTCGCCCGGGGCCATGTCCTCGTGGAGGGAGTCCCCGGTCTGGCGAAGACGCTCGCGATCCGGGCGCTCGCCGGCGGCGTGGACGCACGTTTTTCGCGGATTCAATTCACTCCCGATCTGCTGCCCGCCGACCTCACCGGCACGCTCATCTTTCACCCTGCCTCCGGCACGTTCACCCCGAGGCTCGGCCCCGTGTTCGCGAACATCGTCCTCGCGGACGAGATCAACCGCGCGCCCGCGAAGGTCCAGTCCGCGCTGCTCGAGTCGATGCAGGAACGGCAGGTCACGATCGGCGACACGACGCATCCGCTCCCGGAGCCGTTCTTCGTTCTCGCGACCCAGAACCCGATTGAGCAGGAAGGGACCTACCCGCTGCCCGAAGCCCAGACGGACCGTTTCCTCCTCAAATGCGTCGTTCGCTACCCGTCGAAGGAAGAGGAGCTTCGGATCCTCGAGATCGCCTCTGCCGGGTTCCCTCCCCTCTCGCCGCCCGTGCTGTCGACCGGCGACCTCACGGACGCCGCCGGCGCCGTCGCCGGCCTGTACGCCGACCGGCGGATCCGCGAGTACATCGTCGCGCTCGCCGCGGCGACGCGCGCGCCACGCGAATCGGGGTTCCCGGAGGGTGCGCCCTGGATCGCCTACGGCGCCTCGCCCCGGGGGTCGATCGCGCTGCTCGCGGCGGCGCGCGGAAACGCCTTCCTCCAGGGGCGCTCGTTCGTGGTGCCCGAGGACGTCAAGGCGATCGCGCCCGACGCGCTCCGCCACCGGCTCGTGCTCACGTTCGAAGCGGAAGCCGAGGGCGTCCGGGCCGACGATGTGATCGAGCGGCTGCTCGGCAAGATTCCCGTCCCGTGACGCTCTTTTCCCGGCTCACCCGGCCCCGGCGCCGGCGCCTGGGCCGCGCACTCTCGGCCGAGGAGCTCTTTCGTCGGGTCGGACGGATCGCCGTCGCCGCGCGCAGGAAATCGGTCTCGCAGACGTCCGGCGACTACCGCGCCGTTTTCCACGGGCGCGGAATGGAATTCTCGGAAGTCCGCGAGTACCGGCCCGGCGACGACGTGAGGTCGATCGACTGGAACGTCACCGCCCGAGCCGGGACGCCGTTCGTAAAGCTCTTCCGGGAAGAGCGGGACCGCACCCTTCTTTTCCTCGTCGACCTGTCGGCTTCCGAGGACTTCGGCTCGACGCTCGCGACGAAACGCGACCTCGCGGCGGAGGCGACCGCGGCGATCGCCCTCTCGGCGGCGGAAAACCGCGACCGCGTGGGCGCGATCCTCTTCACGGACCGGGTCGAAAAGATCCGCCGCCCGGCGCGCGGAAAGCCCCACGCGCTCTCGGTCGTCCGCGACGTGCTCACGCGTCCGCTCGAGGGTTTCGGTACGGATCTCGCCCTGGGAATTCGGGCGGCGAGAAATCTCCTCAAATCGCGCGCGCTCGTCGTCCTCATTTCCGATTTTCGCGCGACGGGCTACGCGAACGAGCTCGGCGCCCTCGCGCGCCGGCACGACGCCGTCGCCCTCGCCGTCTCCGACCCGGCCGAGCGCCGCTTCCCGTCGCGGGGGCTGTTCCGATTCCGCGACGCGGAGACGGGAGAGACTCGCGTCGCGGACGCGTCTTCCGCGGAATTTCGAAACCGCTGGGGCGCCGACGCGGCCGTCGGAGCGCGGGGAATCTGCCTGCGCTCCGGCGTCGACTTTCTCGAGCTGTCCTCGGATCGCGCGCCGTCGGCGGACCTCGCTTCGTTTTTCCGATCCCGGTTCCTCGCCCGGACGGGAAGGGTCGGATGAACGGGACCGTCACGCTCTCTCCCCTGAAAGTCTCCGTCGGAGATCCGATCGAGGTGCGCGTCGCGTTCGACTGCCCGCCGTCCTCGAACGTTCTCGTCACGAACCCCGCTTCGTCCGGATCGCTCGAACGCCTCGCCGTCTCGCCGTGGAAATTCCGGCGAATGGGCGGACGGTGGCGCGTCGAACGGACCGAGCGCTGGGCGTCGTTCGCTCCGGGGACGTCGGCGAAGCTGCGCTACGGCATCCGGAGCGCGCCGGAAGGAGCGGTCGAGCTCGTCTCGCCGCCGATCGAAACGGTCTCCGTTCTTCCCCCGGGCAGCGGCGCGCCCCCCGTTTCGCCCCTGGCCGGGCCTCTCGAAAAGACGTACGTCCCGTGGGAGTGGGCGGCCGCGTTCGCGCTCGGCCTTCTGGTCGTGCTGCTGTTCGCGCGCTTCCTGCGGCGCAAGCGCGGAATGCGTTACTCGCCAAAATCGCCCGACGAGCAGTTCGAACAGGAGCTCGCGCTCCTCGATGAAAAGCTGTCCCGGGGCGAACCGGACGGGGAATTCTTCGACTGGCTGGCCGAGACGACGCGCTGGTACCTCGAACAGAAGCTGAGGTTCCCGGCGCCGCGGCTGACCTCCTTCGAGATCTCGCGCGAGCTCGATCGGCAGCCGCAGACGATGCCGACGCGGGACGTCGCGGCTGTGTTCGCGGCGTGCGACGGTTATCGGTTCGCCCGGCGCGAAACCCGGCGGGAACAGGCGGCCGAATCGCTGGCGGCCGCGCGCCGCGCCGCGGCCGGGATCCGCCGATCGACCGAGCCGCCCCCGCAGGAATTGTCCGCATGATCTCCTTTGCGCGGCCCTGGGCCTTCGCGATTCTCGTCGTCCCCGCCGCCGCGGTCTGGTGGCGGCACTGGCGGCGGCGATCCGGCCTCGAAGTCCTCGAGGTGCCCGATCTTCCACGCGTGCGCCGCTCTCTCGCCGGCTTCCTGTGGCCGGTTCCCTCCGTGCTCTCTTTTCTGGCCGTTGCCGCCGCGGCGGTCGCGCTCGCGGGGCCGCGCCGCTTCGAGCGTCGGCCGATCGATCCCGGCTGGGGGGCGAACATCGCGATCGCGCTGGACGTCTCGGGCTCGATGTCCGCCGAGGACTTTCAGCCGCGAAACCGCCTCGAGGTCGCGCGTTCGGTCGTCGCCGATTTCATCCGCGGCCGAACGGCCGATTCGATCGCGCTTCTCGCGTTCGCGGGGGCGGCCCGGACGGTCTGCCCGTCGACGGACGACCGCGACACGCTGCTCGCTCTCCTCGCGCAAACGGACGGTTCGAAGCTCCCGGACGGCACGGCGATCGGAAACGCGATCGCGACGGCCGTGTCGAGGCTCAAGGACCTCCCCGGCAAGAGCAAGGTTCTCGTTCTCGTGACCGACGGAGGCAACAACTCGGGCCAGATCGATCCCGAGACCGCCGCCGGAATCGCGCGGGCCTACGGGATTCGCATCCACACGATCGCCGTCGGGCGGGGCGGCCGCGTCCCCATCACGCTGACGATGCGCGACCCGCTCACGGGAAAGTCGGTGAAGCGGCGAATCGAGGCGGACGTCGAGGTCGACGAGGAGCTCCTTCGGAAGATCTCCGCCGCGACGGGGGGAAGATCCTTCCGCGCAACCGACTCCGCGACACTCGCGTCGATCTTCCGGGAGATCGACGGCCTCGAGAAAACGCCCGTGCCGGCGAAATTCGAGATCGTCGCGCACGACCTGAGCGGCCTGCCCGCGAGAGCCGCGGGCGCGCTCCTGCTCGCGGCCCTGCTGCTGGCCGCAGGACCCCTCCGGGTCGAGACAGAGGCCGCGTGAGGCCCGCATGAGGTGGGCCGAACCGGTCTGGCTCTGGGGCGTGCTCGGAGCCGCCGGCGTCGGAGTGCTGCTCCGCTCCGCGCAGCTTCGCGCGCTGCGGATGAGCCGGCGCATCGATCCGCGCTTCCGCGGCCGCGGGGCCTGGCGGGCCTGCGTGCTTCCGGCCGCGAGCCTCGCTCTCGTTTTCGCCGCGCTCGCCCGGCCGCAGTGGGGGTACCGGCGCGTCGCGTCGGCGACGGCGGAAAGCGATGCCGTGCTCGTCTTCGATACTTCCGGGTCGATGCTCACCCGTGACGTCGCGCCGGACCGGTTTTCGCGCGAAAAGCTCTTCGTCCGCGACCTCCTTCGCGACCTTCCCGACACGGTGCGCGTCGGCCTCGTCCGCGTCGAAGGGGAAGGTTCCGTCGTCTCCCCCCTCACGCTCGACCGCGATTCGCTGCGAAATTCGCTCGACGAGCTCGCTCCCCGCGGATCCGAGACCCCCGGCTCAGATCTCGGAAACGGCATCCGCAAGGCGACTGCTCTTCTTTCGGCGCGAGGGTCGCGCGCCCGCTCGATCGTTTTCCTCTCGGATGGAGAGGACCTCGACGACGGTCTCGATGCCGCGATTCGCGAGGCGCAGCGCCGGGGAATCGTCGTCGACACGGTCTGCTCCGGCACCCCCGGCGGGGGGCCCGTGCCCGCGCGGGGCGGAGGTTTTCTCTCGGAAGGAGGCGGCCCGGTCGTGTCGCACGCGCATCCGGAAAAGATGAGGGCGATCGCCGCGAGCTCGGGAGGCGCGTTCGTCACTCCCGACGACTCTCCGAAGATCTTCGCGGCGAAACTGCGAACCCCCGGACGCTCGGGGCGGGGATGGACGAACCGCGAGCCGGCGGAGCGCTCCCCGTGGGCGCTGGGTTTGGCGATCGTCGCGTGGGCGGCGTGCCAGCTGCCGGTCCGGGAGCGGTCGTGAAAAAGGCGGCCGCGGCGCTCCTCGCCCTCGGGTCGATCTTCTCTCCCGCTCGCCGGGCCGCGAAGAAAGGCGTGGAGGATTTCCGCGCGAAACGCGTCGCGGAGGCCCAACGCGATTTTCGCGAGGCGGAGAGGCGCGAGCCGAACGAGCCGGCCTGGAACTTCAATCTCGGCACCGCGAACGCGGCCGCCGGGGATCACGCAGCGGCTCGGGCGGAGCTCGCGAAGGCGGCGCAGTCGAGCGATCCGGCCGTCGCCGCCAGAGCCCTCTACCAGATCGGCACACTCGACCTGCAGGAGGGCAACTACCCGGACGCGGCCAACGAGCTCCGCCGGAGCCTCGAGATCGTCCCCGGCGACGCCGACGCGAAGCGAAATTTCGAGATCGCCGCTCGCAATCGCGACCAGAAACCTCCCCCGCCGCCGAAAGGAGGCGGGGGAGGCAAAGAACCGCCGAAGGGCGAGAAGAAACCCGAGCATCGCCCGGACGACTCCGACTTCCGCCGAAAGGCCGGCATGACGCGGGCGGAAGCCGAAGCGATGCTGCGGAGCCTCGAAAACGAACAGAAACAGAAGGAACGGGTCTCGGCCCGGGAAGAGGGAAAAGACTGGTGAGGTGGGCGCGGGTTTCGGTTCTTGTCGCCGCCCTTCTGTGCTCGCGCGGCTCGATCGCGGCCGAGACGCCCTCCCTCTCGGCACGGCTCGAGCCGGACCGCCTTGCGGCCGGGGAAATGACGACCCTTCAGATCACGATCTCCGGCTCCGTCCGGCTCAAGAGCGCCCCCGATCTCGCGCTCCAGAATTTCCAGCTCATTGCCGGACCTTCGATCGAGAACCGGTTCGAGTGGATCAACGGAAGGAGCTCGAACCAGACGATCCTGATCTACCGCCTGCGCGCGTTGAAGCCGGGGTCTGCATCGGTCGGCCCGGTTCGCGTTTCCGGCGCGGCCGGCGAGACCCTCGAGGCGCCGCAGGCGACGGCTACCGTCGAGAAGCCCGGCGAACCGGCGGCCGAGGCGCGCCCCGGGCCGGTCTCCTCCGACCCCGCTCTCGTCGCGCGCCTCGATCCTTCCCGGCCGTACGCCGGGCAGCAGGCCGTCTGGACGCTTTATCTCGTCACGCGGGGCCGGGCCACGCAGGGAGAGATCAAGTCCCTTCCCGACTTCAAGGGATTCTGGGCGGAGGATCTCGACCGGGACCCGAATGTCATGCCCCAGGTCTGGAACATCGCGGGCGTGAGCTGGCACGCGTATCCGATGATCCGCAAGGCCCTCTTCGCGAACCGGCCGGGCGCGATTTCCATCGGCGCCGCCCGCGCGCTGATCGCGGTCCGTTCCGATTTCTTCGATCTGTTCGGCGATTCGCCGTTTTCGGAATCCCGGCCGGTCGAGAAGGAAGCGGCGCCGGTCGCGACGGCCTTCCGTCCGCTGCCCGAGAGCGGCGATCGCCTGCCGGTCGGAAGCTTCACCCTGAAGAGCTCGTTGGACCGGAGGGATGTCGCGCCGGGAGGATCCTTTTCCGTGACCGCCTCGCTGTCAGGCGACGGGCGCCTGGCGGACGTGGCGGCGCCCGGCCTCTCGATCGCGGGCGCGAAGATCTCCGAACCGGAGTCGCGGCTCTCCATTCGCAGGAGCTCGCAGCGGCTGTCGTCGACGCGAAGCTGGCAGTGGGTCGTCACGCCGGAGAAACCGGGCATCCTGACCGTGCCGGCCTTTCGAATCTCGACCTTCAACCCCGTCACGGGAAGCGTGGCGGAGGTCGCTTCCCCGTCGATGGACGTTCGCGCCGCCGGACCGCTCGCGCCCGAGACGCCCGCCGCTCCGATCCTCCCTTCGCCGCCCGCCCACAGCGCGTTTCCGGCGCCCGCCGTCCTCGTCCCGGGTCTCGCGGCCGCCGCCCTGCTGCTCGTCGCGGCGGGTTATCGGCTCGGCCGGGCGCGAAATTCCGGCCCCGGACCGGAACGGCCGGAGGGGACTCCGGAGGAGAGAATCGCGTCGCTGCTCGCGGCCCTCGCGGCGAAGGCGAGCCGGCGGGGGGGAACGGCCCCGGGCGAAATCGCGCGCCTGCGCGACGAGCTCGCGCGGATCGCCTACTCGCCGCAGCTGTCCTCGCGGGAGGAAGCTCTCGAGGAACTCGAGACGGAGACTCTCCAGCTGGCAAGACGCTGGAAGGTCCGAATATAGGCTGTGTTAAACTTTTTTGACATGTCCTCGGTCTGCACGCTCGAGAACCGCCGCCTGGAGGGCTTTCTCGAAAGGCACAAGGCGTATTACCCCTACTCGGGGGAGATCGAGATCGACCGTTTCTTGAGGGAGATTCTCCAGAAGGCCAACGAATTCGTCCCGTCGGAAGCCGGATCGATCCTCCTCGACGACCCCGCGACCAAGAACAACGACGACCGGTCGGAGAGCGATCTCGTCTTCATCGCCACGTTCGGCGCTCACGCGACGAAGATCCTCGGCCAGAGGATGAGCGCCCGCATCGGGATCGTCGGGCACGTCTACGTCAGCGGTGTGGGCTACATGACGCCGGACGTTGTCGACGATCCGTATTTCTATCCCTCGATCGACATGACGACCCAGGAACAGACGCGATCCGTCCTGTGCGTGCCGATCAAGATCGAGTCTGCCGTGTGCGGCGTCCTGGAGCTGATCAATCGCGAGGGGTCTCAGGGGTTCGTGGGAAAGGACCGGCGCCTTCTGGAGATTTTCGCCGACCACGCGTCGATCTCGATCCAGAACCTCCTCGACGCTCGGCGGGCGCACGAGGTCGCCAAGCGGGACGGCCTGACGGGTCTTTACAACGACCGGTACCTCCACCTGAAACTCTCGCAGGACCTCTCGCGGCTCGCGAGAGACGGAGGAGATCTCTCGCTCATCTTTCTCGATCTCGACAATCTGAAATCGGTCAATGACCGGTTCGGCCACCTGGCCGGAAGCCAGGTCCTCCGGGAAATCGGATACATCCTGAGCAAGACGATCACCGACGATCGGGCGACCCTGACTCGCTACGGCGGGGACGAGTTCGTTCTGGTTCTGCCGGGCCTCGAGCTCGAAGAGGCGTTCCGTCTCGCGGAAGAGGTCCGCGAAGCGATCGCCGCGGCCGTGTACCTATCCCGGCCGTACGGATTCAACGAGCCCGCGCTGTCGCTCCGCAAGTTATCGGCGTCGTTGGGCGTCGCCTCGGTTCGGAGTCAGACGACGCTCGGGGCGCCGGTGGAGCAGCAGAAGAACGAGCTGCTCCGGGCCGCGGACGCCGCGATGTACCGCGCCAAAGAAACCGGAAAGAACCAGTCCCAGATGGCCCCGCCGGGAGTCCGGCGGGCCGCCGTCAGCGCCGTCTGAAGGTTCGCTCGCCGCGCTCTCGAGATTTGAAACCGCCGCGGTGCCCGTGGTATTTTCAAGTGTTTTCGTGAGGTGAATTCATGACGTCTCTGGCCAATCGCCGCGAAGTGGAAGCCCGGGAGGTGCTCGACAGCCTGTCCCGGCACATCCTGGTCGACGGGTACCACGTCGTCATGGACCTCGCGAAGAGCCGCGGTTCCTATCTCTACGACGCCCGAAGCGAGCGCTACATCCTCGACTTTTTCACGAGCTTCGCGACGTGCCCGATCGGGTACAACCACCCGAAGCTCCGAACGATCGAATTTCGCGAACGCCTCGCCGACGTCGCAACGAACAAGCCGGCCAACAGCGACATCTATACCCGGACGTACGCGAACTTCGTCGAGACGTTCGCTCGAATCGCGATTCCCGAGAGCCACTCCAAACATCTCTTCTTCGTCGAAGGGGGCTCCGTCGCGGTCGAGAACGCGCTGAAAACGGCGTTCGACTGGAAGGTGCGCAAGAACTTCGCCAAGGGCATCCGGGAGGAAAAGGGGCACCAGATCCTCCATTTCCAGCATGCGTTCCACGGCCGCACCGGCTACACGCTCTCGCTCACGAACACGGCCGATCCGCGAAAAACGCAGTACTTCCCGAAGTTCGACTGGCCGCGGATCAGCTGTCCGAAGCTTTCGTTCCCCGTCACCGACGCGGTCCTCCAGCGGGTCGCCGCGGCCGAGAACCAGGCCGTCGCCGAGATCGAGTCCGCGCTGCGGGAGCGCAAGGACGACATCGCCGGGCTCATCATCGAGCCGATTCAGGGCGAGGGGGGCGACAACCATTTCCGCCCCGAGTTCTTCCGAAAGCTCCGGGAGCTCGCCGACGAGCACGAGTTCCTTCTGATCTGCGACGAGGTGCAGACGGGCGTGGGAATGACGGGCACGATGTGGGGATGGCAGAACATGGGGATCGTCCCCGACATTTTCGCTTTCGGCAAGAAGACGCAGGTCTGCGGAATCGCCGTCAATTCCCGGGTCGACGACGTCGACTCGGTCTTCAAGGTTTCGTCGCGGATCAATTCGACGTGGGGAGGAAACCTCGTCGACATGCTCCGGGCGACGCGATATTTCGAGATCATCGCCGCGGAGAACCTGGTCGAGAACGCGCGGACGGTCGGCGAGCACCTCCTCCTGAAACTCCGGGCGCTCGCGGAAGAGATGCCGAAAACCGTTTCGAACGTCCGGGGCCGCGGTCTGTTCATCGCCCTCGACCTGCCCGATGGCGAATCGCGGGGCAAGGCGCTGTCCGCGTGCATGGACAACGACCTCATGGCGCTCGCCTCGGGATCCGCCGCGATCCGGATGCGCCCGCCGCTCACGCTGTCGATCGCGGAAGCCGACGAAGCCGTTGAAAAGCTCGCCCGGTCGCTGAAGAGTCTCGGGACAATAACTGCCTAGCAAGCTCCCTCCCCTGGTGCTCGCATCCGCCTCGCCGCGCCGGGCGGAGATCCTTTCTTCGCTCGGAATCGCGTTTCGTGTCCTCGTGTCCCGACGCAGCGAAACCCTTCGCCGGGGCGAGGACGCTCCGTCGGCCGTCCGACGCCTCGCGCGGGAGAAAGGACAGCAGGTGTTCGCGAACGCGGGCGGGCGCGCCGTCCTCGCCGCCGACACGCTCGTCTACCGCGGCACGAACATCTTCGGGAAGCCGGCCGGCCGCGCGAGAGCGGCCGCCATGCTCGAAGAGCTCTCGGGGAAGACCCACTACGTCGCGACCGGCGTCTGCCTCATCACCCCCGACCGGCTCATGGAACGCACGGCCGTTTCCCAGGTCCGCTTCGCCCCGCTGTCGCCGGCCGAAATCGCCTGGTACGTCTCGACCGAGGAGCCGCTCGACAAGGCCGGAGGGTACGCGGTCCAGGGCCTCGGCGCGAGGTTCATCCAGGAGATCCGGGGCTCCTACAGCAACGTCGTCGGCCTTCCGGCCCGCGAGGTCTACGAGATGCTTCTCGAAGCGGGACTCGGGCCGCTCGCGATGCCGGCGCGTCTCCCCGACCCCGCGCCGAAGGGCGCGCGCCGGCCGAAGCGGTGATTCCGATCGTCTTCGCCCCGACGATCTCCGCGGCAAAGCGGGCCGGGCGCGGCCGGAGAGAATTTCTCCCCGCCTCGCCGAAGAGCGACGGCGCGCTCGACCGGGCCCTCTCGGAAGGCCTGCCCGTTCGGTTCTGCGCCCCGAAGTCGGCTTCGAAATTCTGGAAGCTCGTCCGCCGACGCTACCGGCTTCCCGCGCCCCCGCCGGTCCTGCGGGATGCCATCGGCGGCATCGCCCGCCACAGCGCCGCGGACGGAACGTCCCGGAATCTGCCCGGCAGGCCGCCCGGCGGTCGGTTGCAGGCTCTCTGGATCGAGGGGTCGCTCTCCGATTCCCGGGCGCGGGCGCTGCTTCGGGAGACGGGCGAGATCCGGCTCTGGGTGATCGAAGACTTTCGCCAATTGCGCGTTTCCGACGCTCTCCTTTCCCGGGCGGAGCGAGCCGGAATCCGCATCGCCGCGATCCGACCGCTTCGCGCTTCGGTGTTAAGATTCCGGGCATGAAACGCATTCTTTCCGCGGTCGTCCTCGCCGCTTGCTCGGTTTCCTCGCTCCGAGCGGCCGCGCCGAAGACGGAACCGCTCCCCTTCCTCCAGGACGACTACCCGCAGGCGCTGTCCCGCGCGCGGGCCAAGAAGCTTCCGATCTTCGCGGAGGCCTGGGCCCCCTGGTGACACACCTGCCGCTCGATGAGGGCTTTCGTCTTCACCGATGAATCCCTCTCGAAGCGCGCCGGACAGTTCGTCTGGCTTTCGGTCAACACGGAGCTCGCGAAAAACACCGGGTTCCTCAAGAAGTACACGGTTCAGGCCTACCCTTCCTTTTTCGTGATCAGCCCGGAGACGGAGACGGTCGCGTATCGCTGGATGGGCGGAGCGACCGTCGCGCAGCTGCAGAAAATCCTCGACGACGGCCGGCGGGCGGTTCGTCCCGGCCGCGGGGATTTCGAGACGGCGCTCGCCCGCGCGGACCGGCTCTACGGCGCCGGGAAGAACGCCGAGGCCGCGGACTCGTACCGCCGCGCTCTCTCGCTCGCCCCGAAGGGGTGGGATCGCTACGGGCGGACCGTGGAATCGCTTTTGTTCGCGCTGGACAGCACGCACGACGCCGAGGGGTGCGCTCGCGCCGCGTTCGAGGCCTATCCGAAACTCTCCCGCTCGGCGTCGCTCGCGAACGTCGCGGCCGCGGGGCTCGGATGCGCTCTCGAGCTCCCGGCCGAAAAGCCCGGGCGCGCGCAGCTCGTGGCCTCGCTCGAGAAGGCGACGCTCGAGTCGATGGCGAACCCGCGTCTCGTCATGTCCGCCGACGACCGGTCGAGCCTCTACCAGGTCCTCATCGACGCCCGCGAAGACGCGAAAGACGAGGCCGGCCAGCGCAAGACGACGGAAGAGTGGTCCGCGTTCCTCGACGCCGAGGCGGCTCGCGCGAAGACCGTGGAGCAGAGATCCTCGCTCGATCCCCACCGGCTCCTCGCCTATCTCGCGCTGAAGACTCCGGAGAAGGCCGTGCCGATGCTCGAAGCGTCGGAGCGCGACCTGCCCCAGGACTACAACCCGCCGGCCCGGCTCGCGCTCGCATACAAGAACATGGGGAAATTCGACGATGCGCTCGCCGCCTCCGACCGGGCGTTGTCGAAGGCCTACGGGCCCCGAAAGGTCGGCATCCTGAGGACCCGCGCGGACATTTACCAGGCCATGGGCAAGCCCGAGATGGCGGCATCGACCCTCGAAGACGCGATCGGATACTCGGAAAAGCTGCCGGACGAGCAGAAGTCCGACGCGCAGATCGCGTCCCTCCGAAAAAAGCTCGCCGAAGTGCGCAACCCGGCCAAACCGTGAGAGAGTTGCCGCTGGATGTACAACGACTACTACGGGTTCCGCGAATCTCCGTTTAACATCACTCCCGACCCCCGCTTCCTCTTCTTCAGCGAACAGCACCGGGAAGCTTTCAACCACATCCTCTTCGGCATTCGCGAGAGGAAGGGGTTCATCCAGATCACGGGCGAGGTCGGAGCCGGGAAGACGACCGTGTGCCGCTCGATCCTGGAGCAGCTCGGAGAGAACTACAAGACCGCGTTGATCCTGAATCCGCGGCTGACGAGCGCCCAGCTGCTTCGCGGAATCCTGGCCGAGCTCGGGCTGCCGCCGCGCCGCGCCGACCGCGCCGCCGGGCTCGAGGCGCTCAACCGGTTTCTCCTGGAACAGGCCGAGGCCGGCCGCGACGTGGTCCTCATCATCGACGAGGCGCAGGACCTCGGAGACGACCTGCTCGAAGACGTGCGGCTCCTGTCCAATCTCGAAACCGACCGGCGAAAGCTTCTCCAGATCGTCCTGATCGGCCAGCCGGAGCTCCGAGAGAAGCTGAACGCCCAGGAGCTTCGCCAGCTCCGCCAGCGGATCACCGTCCGCTACCACCTCGACCCGCTGTCGCGCGCGGACACGGAGCGCTACATCCAGCACCGCCTTCAGATCGCGGGCGGCAACGGACGGCCCGACTTCAGCGGCTGGGCGATTCGAAGCATTCACCGTTATTCGAAGGGCGTGCCCCGCCTCATCAACGCCGTCTGCGACAAGACGCTGCTCTGCGGGTTCGTCACGGGCGACGACCATCTGACATCGAGCCACGTTCGCCGGGCCGTGCGGGAACTGGAAGGAAGATGAGCCTCATCGACGACGCCCTGAGACGGGCCCGAGAAGAAGCCGCCCTGCAGGAAGCCGAGAAACGTCCCGGATCGTCGCGCTGGGCTCCGTCCCACATTCCGCGGCGTCGCCGCCCGGCGTGGAAGGCCGCGGGCGCTCTCGCGGCCGTTTTCCTCGCCGGCTCGGCGGCCGCGTGGCTCTTCCTCTCGAGAGCTCCCGAGCGCTCCGTTCCGGATCCCTCGGCGCGCCCTTCCCCTTCCGCGGCTCCACCTCCGGCCGCCGTCGCCGCCCCGGCGCCGGCGCCGGCGCGGAGAGTCGAACCCCCGGCTCGGACCCGGGTCCGCCGCGCTCCCGAAGAAAACTCTCCGGCGCCCGGCGCCGCCGCGCCGGAAGCGTCTCCCAATCCCGCATCGGCCTCCGCGGCGCCACCCCCGGCGGCCGGTCAGAGAACGTTCGTGCACACCGCGACGCTCGCCGGCGGACAGACGATCGAGCTCGGAGGCATCGTTTACAACGAGGAAAATCCCATCGCCCTCATCAACGGGAAAGTCGTCGCGCCCGGCGGCCTCGTCGGCGACTTCACGGTCGTTCAGATCCGCCCGGAACGGGTCGATTTCTCCGGGAACGGAACGACGTTTTCGATTCTCCTGCGCTGAGCGTGTTTTCCCTCGACGGCGTTCTCTTCTTTGCCCGGCACGCGGCGGTGTTCGGCGTCCTCGGCGCGACGTGCTTCGTTTTCGGGCGGCGCCTCCTTCGCGGGTTCGACTTCGCGAGCGCCGGCGAAGAGATCGCTCTCAGCACCGGTCTCGGACTCGGAACCGCGGCGACCGCGCTGTTCGGAATCGGGCTGGCCGGGGACCTCACGGTTCCCGCCGTCGTCGGAGGAATTCTGCTGATCCACGTGGCATGCCTGGGAACCTGGCGCGACACGGTCCGGCGCGCCCGATCCCGCGCGCGCGCGCTGGAGGGTCGCGATCTCTGGCCCTGGGTTCCCGTCGCTTTCGCGTGCGCCCTCGTCGCCGTTCTCTCCTGCTACCCTCCGACCGGCTTCGACGCGACCCTCTACCATCTTCCCTACGCGCGGGCTTTCGCGCGGACCCACCGGATCGCGAGCCTTCCCGAGCGGAGATTTCCCGTGTTTCCCCAGCTCGGCGAGTCGGCGTTCTCCGCCGTTCTCCTGCTCTCCGACGACACGAATGTCCCCGGCGTGGAGGTCCTCGCCCTTCTCGCGGGTCTTGCGGCGCTCGGGGGCTGGGCGCGGAGAAAGGGCGGTCCGGCCGCGGGCGCGTGGGCCCCTTCCGCTTGGGCCGGCTGCCCCGTGGTCGCAATCTTCGCCGCCTCCGCTTACGTGGACCTCGGCTTCGCGTTGTTCGCGCTGCTTTCGTTTCTCGCCTGGGAGCGCTGGAGGGAGGGCGGCGGCCGGAGTTGGGTGGGCGTCTCCGCGGTCTTCGCCGGGTTCTCCGCCGGAACGAAATACCACGGCCTTTTCCTCGTCGCGCTTCTCGGCGCGATGACGATCTGGGAATGCGCCCGCCGGCGAAGAGGAGCGCGTCCGGCCGTCCATTTCGCGGCGATCGCGGGGATCGTCTCCGCGCCGGCTTACGTCCGAAACTTCCTCGTCACGGGCAACCCGGTGTTTCCTTTTTTCTCCCGCGTCTTCGGGCCCTCGCCGTACTCCCTCGCTCTCGATGCGGTGACGCCCGGCGGCACCGCCGGCTCAGACGCGAGAATCACCTTCCTTCGCGCCGCCGGGGAATGGCTGGGCGCGCCTCTGCGGGTCGCGCGCTCGCTGACCGGAATGCCCGGAGTTTCCGGCCAGGCGCCGCTCTCCCCGTTTCTCCTGCTCCTGGCGGCAGCCGCCGCGCTCGTTGCGTTTCGAAGCTCGACCGTCCGTCGCGCGCTGCTGTTCGCCGTCGCCTACGCCGTCGCGTGCGGCGGCGCGGAGACGCGATTCCTGATTCCCGCCGCCGCACTGATCGGCTTTGCCGGCTCCGTCGCGCTCGGGCGACTCGCCGGGGATCGAGTGGTTCGGTCGGTCGCGATGCGAACTGCGGTGGCGGCGGCCCTCGTTCTTCCGGGCGCCGCGTGGACCGGCTACCGCCTCGCCCGGCTCGGCCCGATTCCCGTCCGGGTCGCCGACCGGGACGCCTACCTTCGCCGCGCGTTTCCTTCATACGCCGCGATCGAATACCTGAACCGCTCCGTCGGTCCGGCCTACACGGTCTACGCGGTCGGCGCCGAAAACCTCGCGTACTTCGCGGACGGAAACTATCTCGGCGACTGGTTCGGCCCTTACAGCTACAGCCGGATCTACGGCCCTCCCGCGCGCGACGCCGCAACGCTCGACCGCAACCTTCGCGGCATCGGAGCCCGCTTCCTCCTTCTCAACCTCGCACGCCTGCCCGCTCCCCCACCGAACGACGCCTCGTTCCCGCGGCTGTTCCGGGAGCGGCTCCGGGGCCCCGGATTCCGCCTCTACGAAAGAACTCCCTGACCGATCTCGATAGAATCCCGTTCGATACGAAGGAGGCAGAATGCCGAAGGCCCAGACGTCTCCGGTGGCGCACGCTCCGAGCAACCCTTTCGACGTCGCTCTCGAACAATTCGACCGGGCGGCCGACATCCTCGGACTGGATGCCGGGCTTCGCGAAACGCTGCGGCGGCCGAAGCGCCAGCTGATCGTTTCGATCCCCGTCCGCATGGACGACGGATCGATTCGCGTCTACGAGGGCTATCGAGTTCAGCACAACATCGCCCGGGGTCCGGCCAAGGGCGGCATCCGCTACCACCCGCAGGTTTCGCTCGACGAGGTCAAGGCTCTCGCTTCCTGGATGACGTGGAAGTGCGCGGTCGTCAACATTCCCTTCGGAGGCGGAAAGGGCGGCGTCATCTGCGACCCGAAATCCATGTCGCAGGGCGAGATCGAGCGAATGACGCGGCGCTTCACGTCCGAGATCTCGATCATCATCGGCCACGACCGGGACATTCCCGCGCCCGACGTCTACACGAATCCCCAGATCATGGCCTGGATGATGGACACGATCTCCATGACGAAGGGCTACTCGACGCTCGGCGTCGTGACGGGCAAACCAATCGCCGTCGGCGGATCGGAGGGGCGCAACGAGGCGACCGCCCGGGGCTGCGTCGTCGCGATCGGCGAAGCCGCCGAGCACCTCTCGATGAAGGTCAAGGGCGCGAAAGTCGCCGTGCAGGGATTCGGAAACGCCGGCGCGATCACGGCCCGCCTGCTCTGGGAGATGGGAGCGAAAGTCGTCGCGGTCTCCGATTCGACCGGCGGGATCTACAACGCGAAGGGCCTGCCGATCGACAAGGTTCTCGCCGCGAAGGAAAAGTCGGGAACCGTTCGCCGCTACCCGGGGCCCTGCGAGAAGATCTCCAACGAGGCTCTCGTGGAGCTGCCGGTCGACGTCCTCGTGCCCGCCGCCCTCGAGGGCGTGATCACGCAGGACAACGCGCGGAGCGTGAAGGCGAAAATCATCGCCGAGGCGGCGAACGGGCCCACGACGCCGGAGGCCGACGACATTCTCCTGAAGCGCGGCGCCCTCGTGATCCCCGACATCCTCGCCAACGCCGGCGGGGTGACGGTGTCGTACTTCGAATGGGTCCAGGACCTGTATTCATTCTTCTGGGAAACGGACTTCGTGTACGCGCACCTCACAAAGACGATCCGGCACTCGTTCAAACAGGTGTACGACACCGCGAAGAAGAACAAAACCGACATGCGCACGGGAGCCATGGTCCTCGCCGTCGGACGCGTCGCCGAGGCGACGAGGATCCGCGGGCTGTTTCCGTGAAGAGCCTCCAAGACACGTACGCGCCGAACAACCGGTGCTTCGGCTGCGGCCCGGCGAACGAGAAGGGCCTCCGCATCAAGAGCTTCGCGGACGGCGACGAGCTCGTCTGCGACTGGACGCCGGAGCCGTATCACCAGGCTTTTCCCAACGCGCTGAACGGCGGGATCTGCGGCGCGCTGCTCGACTGCCACAGCAACTGGGCGGCGGCGCACCATTTCCTGAAGAAATCGGGAGGCGACGACCTGCCGAGCACGGTGACCGCAGACTTCCACGTCCGCCTGCGAAAACCCACGCCGATGGACGCCCCCCTGCGCCTGCGCGCGCGCGTCGTCGAATCCGAAGGAGATCGCGCGATCGTGGAGGCGAGTCTCGAGTCGCGCGGCACGGTGACGGCGACCTGCCGCGGCACGTTCGTCGTCGTCCGCGAGGGGCACCCCGCTTTCCACCGCTGGTGACGAAGCCGATCGGCTAAGATTCGACAAATGCCTCTCGAGACGGGATCCCGCGACGAGCCCTTCGTGGACGTCGTCGTCCCGGTCCACGACGAAGAGGCCTATATCGCGGAAAAGATCGAGAACCTCCTGGCCCTCGACTACCCCTCCGACAAAATCCGGTTCTGGATCGTCGACGGTGCTTCCCGCGACGCCACCCGCCGGGCTGCCACGGCCGTGATCCGGGGCGATACCCGATTCACGCTGCTCCGGTCGGACGTCGCCGACAAAGCGCGCCAGCTGAATCTCGCACTCCCGGAGTGCCGCGGCGAGTGGATCCTCGTGACCGACGCGGACTCTCGCCTGGCGGCCGACACACTCCGCAGTCTCGTGAAAGAGGGAGTGTCGGCGCCTCACACCGGGGCGGTCGGCGTCGCGGTGACCCCGGCGCGGCCCCACCCCTGGGAAGAGCTCCACTGGAGAGAGACCGACGGCATCCGGCTGCGGGAAGCCGCTCACGGCAGCGCGTCGATCGTGACGGGACCCTGTTATCTCGTCCGGCGGGGAGTCGTTGACCGGTTTCCCGCGGGCGTCGTCGCCGACGACGTCCACGTCGCGTTTCGGAGCGCGGCGGCAGGGCTGCGCACCGGCTTCATACCCGGAGACGTGACGGAGCTGAGAACTCCGGCGTCGATCCGGGAGCTGATCCCGCACAAGTTCCGGAAAGCTCGAGCGTACGTTCGAGAGATCTTCCGCTTTCTCCCGCGGATCGCTGCTATGCGCGAGGACTCCCGAAGCACCTTCCTCCGCCACGCGGCCAAGATGGTGCTGTTTCCGCTGGTCGTCTTTCCTGCCGCCGCGCTCGCCGTCCGGGCCGCCGGGGCCTCGGTTTCGCTCTCGGCCGCCCTCGCCGCGGCGGGCGCCGTCGCGGCGAAGCCCGAATGGCGCCGGCGGGCCGCGCTGGCCGCGCTCCTCACCGCCGTTCTCCTCGTCGCGACGGTCTCGCTTCTTTTCGTCGGCGTTCGCCTTTCCTACCGGAAGGTCGACGCGCGGAGATTGCCGCTCGCGGAGATCGACGCGGCATGAGAAACCGGACGAAAATCGCGATCGGCGCCCGAATCCTCGCCGCCCGTCTGACGAACCGCCCGCGCCCCTTCTTCGTCCAGTACTCGCTGCTGAACGGCTGCAACGCCCGCTGCGTCTACTGCAATTCGCCCGACCGCGAAGACCGGCCTCTTTCCTTCGACCAGCACGTCGCGATCCTTCGCGATTTCGCGCGCCTCGGAGCCGCCCGGATCAAGTTCCTCGGCGGCGAGCCGCTGCTCGTCCGCGAGATTGGCGCGCTGGCGGACGAAGTCCACCGGCTCGGGATGCGAACCGCGATGGTCACGAACGGATTCCTGATCCCGGAAAAGTTCGACACCGTCCGGAAGATGGACGAGGTCGTCATTTCCATCGATGGCGCCGAGGAATCGCACGACCGCCAGCGCGGCCCGGGCGCCTGGAAGAAAGTCATGCGGGGAATCGATCTCTGCGCGAAGGAGGGGCTCGATTTCTTCCTGTCGGCCGTCGTCACTCGGCGCAGCGCCGACCAGATTCCGTGGCTGCTGGAAACTGCTTCGCGCCTCGGAATTATGGTCAACTTCCAGATTCCGCAGTTCAACGAGGAGATGTACGGCACCGAGGCGCGAGCGTGGATGCCCGATCCGGACGACATCCGCCGTATCGTGACGGAAATCATCGCCGCGAAGGAAGACGGGGCCCCCGTGCTCTTCACAACTCGCTCGTACCGCCGCACGCTCGCCTGGCCCGATTTCGGACTCGAGCGAGTCGAACGCCCGGGGAAACGTTCTCCCTGCACGGCGGGCCGCTATTTTTTGCAGATGGAGCCCAACGGCGACGTTTACCCCTGCGTCCTGCACATCGGCACGTTTCGCCCGCTGAACGCGGCGCGCGACGGAGTCGAGAGAGCCTGGCGCCACGCCGGGGAACACTCCTGCTTCCGTTGCTACAACACCTGGCTCAACGAAAACCGCGCGATTTTCGACCTGAGCCCGGCGGTGCTCGGAAACTTCTGGAGCAACTACCTGAACGGCCGCGCGAATCCGCTCCGCCTGGATTCCGACCCGCGCTCGTGAACCGGCTTCGATACCTCGGGGGCTTCGCCGCGGGAGCGATCTGGCTGATCGTCTGCTGCGCGGTCGGCTTCCTCTTTCTGCCGTTCGGCCGCCGCGAACGGCTCGCGGTCCGGGTCTTCGCGAAGGTTTTCTGCGGCGGAATCGTCACGGCGGTCGGCTGGCGGGTCCGGGTCGAAAATCCCGGGGGATTCACGGCGAGTCGGCCATGCGTCTTCGTCGCGAACCACCAGAGCTTCCTCGACGTTCTCCTCTTCGGCGCCGTCGTGCCGAAGGGAACCGTCGCGGCCGGGAAGAAGGAGATCGCCTACATCCCCTTTTTCGGTTGGTTCTTCCGCGCGTCGGGGAACGTTCTGCTCGACCGAGGAAATCGGCCGCAGACGGCCGCGGCCCTTCACCGGGCGGCGGAGATCCTGCGGCAGGACGGAATTTCGGTGTGGATGATGCCCGAAGGCCATCGCAACGACGGACGAACGCTCCTCCCGTTCCGGAGCGGGGCATTTCGACTCGCGGCGGAAGCCGGCGTTCCAATCGTGCCCGTCGTCGCCGAACCGATCGCCGCCGTAGCCGACACGACGCGAAAGCGGGCGCGACGGGGCGAGTTTCGAATCCGCGTCCTCGAGCCGATCGCGACCGGCGGCGCCGAGACTCCCCTGAAAATGGCCCAGCTCGTCGAGCGCACCCGGAACCGGATGCAGAAAGCGTTTGACGAACTGGCCGCGACGAGCACCCGCTAAAAACGACCGCCCGGTTTACTGCAGGTCGTACTCCGTGACGTTCTTGCCCTGCAGGTACTTGTCGAACCAGTTGAGGATGTGCCGCAGCCTCTCGACGCGGTGAGACGGCTTCCCCGAGCGGGACAACTCGTGCGTCTCCCCCGGGAAAACGACCATCGCGGTCGTTTTGTGCAGGGCCTTGAGCGCGCGAAACATCGTTCCACCGCCGGAGTCGGTCGGCGTTCGCAGGTCGCTCTGGCCTTCGATCAGCAGGAGGGGCGTCGTGATCTTCTCCGCGTACGTGACCGGCGACCGCGCGCGATATTCCTCCGGGTCTTGAAACGGGTACTTGCGGAACCAGAACGGCGTGAACAGGGTGAAATCCGTCGAATACCAGAAAGCCGCCCAGTCTCCGATCGATCTCTGCGAGACCGCCGCCGCGAAACGGCTCGTCTGCGTGACCGTCCAGTTCGTCAGCAGCCCTCCGCCGCTTCCTCCCGTGACCCCGAGCTTCTTCTCGTCGATGTAACCGCGGCGGATCAGCTCGTCGACGCCCGCCATCAGGTCTTTGTAATCGTCCCCCGGGTAGCGATATTGGATGACGTTGCCGAAATCCTGACCGTAGGACGTGCTGCCGCGCGGATTCGGCGCGAGAACGACGTAGCCTTTCGCGGCCATCCACTGGAACTCGTGGAAGAACGTGTCGCCGTAGGCCGTGTGCGGACCGCCGTGGATATCGAGGATCAGAGGGTATTTCTTCGAAGGAGAGAAATCGGGCGGTTTCACGACCCATGCTTCGATCTTCGTCCCGTCGAAGCTCGTGTACCAGATCCGCTCGGACGCGGAGATGCGAAGCTCGGAAAACAGCTCGTCGTTCGCGTGCGTGAGGCGCGTCAGCCGGCGCGTCGAAGCGTCGAGAACGTAAAGGTCGGCAAGGTGCGTGTCGTCGCCGATCGTCACCGCAAAGTGGCGCGCGTCGGAGGCCGCCGTGTACGAGACGACCTCGTGATCTCCGGTCGTCAACGATTCGACGCGGTGCGAGGCGACATCGATCCGCATCAGGTTCGAGTGTCCGTGCTCGGTCGTCGAGACGATCACACTGGAGCCGTCGGCCGACCAGACCGGCGTTCCCTCGCCGCCTCCGCGAGGCGGATGCTGGTCTCCGAGGACGTCGTTGCCGATGTCGAAATCGTAATCCGCGGTCAGATTCTCCGCCTTGCCTCCCCGGTACTGGAAGACGTCGACCTCGGTGTACGAGCGCTCCTTCGCGGGATTGATCCATCCCTCGAAAGCGAAAGCCCGGCCATCTCCCGATAGAGCGACGCCACCGGGGAAGACCGGGCCGTCGATATCGATCACCGTCTCGGTCGCTCCGCCGGATGCCGAGACCGAGTAGAGATTGCTGTCGGCGGGCTTGTAGTACGGCTCCTCCTGCCGGTCGGAGACAAAATAGATCCGCGATCCGTCCCGGCTCCAGAACTCCCCGCCTTCGTCGTACCTGCCGGAGGTGAGCTGTCTCGCGGACCGGAGGCTTCTCCCCCGGAGGGTCCGAAGCGATCGTCCAGACGTGCTCGTGCCGGCCCAGGTCGAGCAGACCCTCGTCGTTGTCCCGATACAGCGCCCGCGTGATGACGCGAACGTCGCTCTTCTTTTTCTCATCCGGGTCCTTCCCGCCCGCCTCTCGAGCTCGCTTCTGCTCCGCCAGGTCTTCGGAGCTCGTCGAGCTCGTGAACGCGATCGTCCGGCCGTCCGGCGACCAGACCGCCGACGAAGCCCCTTTCGGAAGGTCGGTGAGCTTCTGTCCCTCGCCGCCGCCCATCGAGAGGAGATAGATCTGGGGAGGGTCCTTCTCCCCGGCTCGGAGGAACGCGAGCGTCTTCGAATCCGGCGACCAGCGGGGAGACGAGTCCCTCGGGCCCGGCGTGAGCAGCCTCGGCTCCTCCCGTCCCGACGTCGAGACGATCCAGAGCGCCGTGTCGTAGCGGTCCTCCTTCTCGTTTGCCGTCACGAGAACGTAGGCAACCTGCTGCCCATCAGGCGAGATTTCCGGATCCGCGACCCAACGAAACTTCAGGAGGTCGCTCTCCGTGACGGGCCGCGGCGGCGCCGCGGCGCGAGAGCCCCGAGATCCCCAGGAGCAGCGCCGCCGCCAGAAGGCCTTCTCTCATTCGAATATTCATGCGGCGCAGGATAGTCCGGGGCTACCGGCCATTCCAAGAGCTATTCGCGGAAGTGCCGGATGCTATTGGCGTAGTAGTTCAGGACCGGGAGCTCGGACGTGCGCGCCCGAAACAGGCCTTCGCGCTCGTCCACCAGGTGCCGAAGGGTCAGCGCGCGAAGCCCGACGGCGATCGCGTAGTCCTGATCCTTTCGCGGAACGTAGACGTGGGCGCCGCGCGACTCCAGCTCCTTCGCGAGCTCGTAGACGCGGCCCTTGATCTCGAGCTCGCCGAACTCGCGATCCGGCCACTCGGCGAAAACAGTCGCGACGAGCGAGACCGGCAGCACGGGAATGACGCGGCCGAGCGCCTTCATCAAAGCGTCCGCGAACTCGCCGACGCGGCGAAACCTCTCCTCCCGCGGCAATCGGCCGAAATCGAGGTTCTCCCGCGCCGCGTAACCCTTCAGCGAGATCGGCGCTCCGAAGTTGACGCAGGCATACCCGAATCGGTGCCAGCGATTTCGGGCGAGGAGCGCGAGGTTTCGAACGACGAAGAACGCGGCCGTGCGAAGAGCCGCCGCCCGGCCCCTCCGGGGCTCATCGGAGAGCTCGCGCAGGAGGGTGCGGTCCTCCAGCGTCCGGTCGTAGTTGATGCCGACCGGGATGAAGACGAGATCCCGCGGCGTTTCCGGGTCGAAGCGACTTCAGCATGTAGTCGAGAAGGCCGAGCTTCGGGCGCTGCAGGCGCCCGTCGCGGGACAGGCCTCCCTCCGGAAACAGGGCCTGCGTCACGCCGGCGGCCGTCGCCATCGCGACGTACCGCTCGAGCACCCGGCGGTAGAGCGGATTCTTCGAGTTTCGCCGCACGAAATACGCCCCCATCGCGCGGACGAGCGTCTGCAGCGGCCAGATCCTCGCCCATTCGCCGACCGCGTACGACAGCGCGGCCTTCTCCGCCGCCAGGTAGGCGACGAGCACGTAGTCCATGTTGCTCCGGTGGTTGATCACGAAAACGACGGTCGCGTCGGGGGGAATGGCGGAAAGCGCCTCGTCGTCCGAAGTGCCGAGCCTCACACGGTAGAGAGCGCGCGCAAAGCGCCGCGCCAGCGAATAGCCGACTCGAAAATAGATGTAGGCGTTGAATGCCGGGACGATCTCCCGCGAGTAGCGTCGGACGCGGTCCATCGCGACGGCGCGCGGCATCTGCTCGTCCCGCGCGAAGTCATCGGCCGCCTCCAGGACTTTCGGGTCGTACTGGAGACGGTCGATGAGGACCTGCCGTTTCGTCAGCTTGAACGGCTGGATCCGGATGTGGAGACGGGTGTTGAGCTCTTCGAGCACGCGGTTGACGCGGCGACGAAGGAACCACCGGACGCTCGGGAAGAAGATCCGGTCGAGCGCGGCCCACAGCGCGAGCGCGAGCACGACGAGCGCGGCCCACAGCGGAAGCGTCACCGATCGAGGCATGGAGTTTCCCGCCAAGCATACGCCGTCAAACGCGATGACCTGCGGCGAGGGAGGTGGTCGCGAGAGAGGGAATCGGCTGTTTGAGGCGCCGTCTCGTGCGCCGACCCAAGGTGGAGGCTCGATGACTTCCAATCACGAAGCCAGGTCAGCCTCCCCTGTTCACACTGCAGCGGTCGGCGCAAGGCGACGAGTTCCGATTCCCGAACGAGCGAGCCACCTCCCGAGATGCAGAGCGAAGCGCTATTTCTTTGCGGCGGCCTTCTTCGTCGCCTTCTCGCGCTTTTCGGTCGCCTTGAACAGCTCCGACCACGTCTGGCCGTCCGGCGAGATGGACCACGACATCGTGTTCTCGTCCGGCGAGACCTGGGTCACGATGAACCGGCCCTTCATCGTCTTGTCACCCATCTTCTGCTCGTTGCTCCAGGTCCATTTGTTTCCGTCCACGGTCCCGGTCGCCGTTTCGTGCGTACCCATGCTGTCGAACGAGGTGTATGTGTAGACCTTGTCGTCCGCGTTGTAGCCGAACATCTCGAGCCCCGTGCTCTTGCCCATCGGCCCGGTGCCCTCCACATGGCACGTCAGGAAATAATTTCCCGCGAACCAGGAGCAATGCTCGGTGGCTGTCATTTTCCCGCCGGGGCCCATCGGGCTCTTCATCATTTCGCCCGTGAGATGCCACGTCCCCGCGAACGAGGCCAGCTTCTGGACCTCGGGCGCGGGTTTCGGCATTTCTGCCTTCTTCGTTTCCGCGGCGAAAGCAAGCGCGGAGATGGCGAGGATCAGGGTGGGCAGTACGAACGAGGTCTTTTTCATGAGTCCTCCCTTTCGGGGGGAATCTTACCTCCGTAAGATCACCCCGATTCCTCCCGTTGCACGGGCGAGGCGGGCAAACGGCCGAGAACCGGCAGGCCCCCCGCACCGACGCGCCCGAAGCTCAAAACGCCGGTCGGGCACATCTGAACGCACGCGGAGCAAGCCACGCACTCGGGGTCCTCCATCGGCGCACCCTTGTTCGCGAAGCTCATCACGTCGATCCCCTGGTGACAAACGGACGTGCAGACATTGCAGGAGATGCACTTCGACTTCTCCGGAAAGATCCGGAATTTCGAAAAGCGCGCGTACACGTGCATCAGCGCCGCGAGCGGGCAGGCGAACCGGCACCAGACGCGGCCCGAGAACCAGAAGTAGAGACCCACCCCCAGGATCCCCGCGAGGAAGATGTCCACGGACCAGGAATAGTTCAAAAAAGGGATTCCCTCGAAGAGAGCGTGGAACACGCGCGCCGGCCGCGATCCGGGGCCCTCCGCCCACCCCGCGATCCGGAACCCCAGGACAAGGACGGCGAATCCGAGGACCGCCTGGCCCGCCATGTTGACGCGGTTCCACAGCGGGCCGTGCGGCATCTTCTGGCGGTGCGCGTCCCCGAGAGTCTCCGCCAGGGCTCCGCACGAGCAGATCCAGCCGCAGTACGCGCCTTTTCCCCAGCGGCGGATCAGCAGCGGGAGGATTACACAGGTCTGGACGAAGCAGATCGCGAGCCACAGCCACATCGGGCGATCGGTGAACACGTTGTAGACGTTCAGGGGGAAGGCGAGGACGAATCCGTAGGACCGCCAGTAGGCGCGCTCGCGCCCGATCGCGTCGTAGCGCTCGAAGAGATGGTCGGCGAGCCACTGGGCCGCCCCGCCGTGCGAAAAGAAGCCGTTCCGGCCCATCCATGGGAGAAGGATCTCCGGAAGGAGGAACAGCGGCAGGCACTGAATCGCGATCAACGTCAGCGTCTGGAGCGTGACGTACGGCGTCTTCCGACGGCGGATTCGGCGGACGCCGAAAATGGCCACGAGCGCGCAGTAGACGAGCGTGTAATAGAACGCCGGATTGCCGAGCCCGCGCCGGACCGTGAAGAGCAGGTTCGTCTCGCGATTCGACCAGTCGGCGATCTTCCCGCCCGCCGCATCGATCGCAGCGGGAACTCCGTAAGGAAACGCGCTCCGCGCCTCGGCCCAGCTCTGGATGGGAACCTCCGGATGGCGGCTCTTCCAGTTGAAGAGCACGGTGCACAGGATCAGGAACGCCGCGAGGCCGGCGTACGCCGCGACTCCAAGCTCTCCCCGGATGCGAATGCCGGACCGGCGGAAGAAGTCCAGCGGCGCCTCGCGCCCGATCATCGAAAACACGATATCGTTTGGAAGCCGTTGCTCCTTGCCCCCGGCGCTCCTCAGGACGACCTCCGCGGGCTCGATCCGCAAAAGCTCGCTGCCCATCTCGACGCGGAGAGAGGCCGGCGACCCGTCCCGCTCGCGTTGCCGAATCCCGTGGAGGTTTTCCGCTTTGGGCCGCGAGAACGACGTTCGCCGGTACGACAGGATCACGCGCGCGCCGGCGTCCGCGAGCGCGATCGCGGTCTCGAGGGCCGCGTCGCCGCCCCCGACGACGAGCGCGTCCTGCCCGGCGAAATCCTTCGGGTCGTGGAGCCGGTCGTACACCTTGCCCGAGCTCTCGCCGGGAACGTTCAGCTTCCGATGGCCGCCGCTGCGGCCGATCGCGACGATGACCCGGCGCGCGGTCGATGTGCTCCCGCCGGCATGGTGCAGGACCAGGAGATCCCCCTTCCGTTCGATCCGTTCGATCCGCGCCGGCGTCACCTCGATCCCCGCCGATCGGCGGAATCCCTCCAGACTCTCGAGAAGCTCCTCCTTGGGATGGACTTCCGATTCGAACTGCAGGTCTCCCGCGGGCGTCATTCCGCGCGGATACGTGTAGATCGGCTTTCCCTTCGGAAAATTCTCGACGGTCGAGAAGGCGTCGGCGGCTTCGAACACTCGAAAGCGCAGCCCCGCCTTCTTCGCTTCGATCGCCGCTGCGATGCCGGAGACCCCCGCGCCGATGATCGCGAGGTCGTCGCCCGTGGCTCCCTCCCCGGCGGACTGGAAACCCGGCTCGTCCAGAATCGCCTTCACCGCGCGCGCACCGCTGTCGGAAGCGAACTTCAGCAGAGGGATCCCCGTCAGGTCGCCGACGATCCGAACGCCCGGGATTGCCGTCGTTCCGTCGGCGCGGACCTCGGGGAGCGGCTCGACCGTCCCCGCCGGCCACCGCGTGTGGAGCCAATCGGCATATTTCCGAAAAACGTTCACGACGGCTTCTCCCTCGCGATTTGCGCCTCGCTAGTTTACGCTCGCAGGCTCATGAACGACTTCTCGATGACGCCCCGCGAGGCGAGGTTCCTGCGGAGCCTCGACCCGGCCTGGAAGATCCAGAAATATCTCGACGGCATCGATTACGACGTCCGAGGAGCCCACTGTCGCTCTCCCCGACGGGTGCTGCGGGAAAAAACGGCCCAGTGCATGGACGGGGCCCTGTTCGCGGCGGCCGCTCTTCGCCTGCAGGGCCGCCCGCCGCTCATCCTCGATCTCGAAGCCGAGCGGGACGACGACCATGTCCTGGCGGTGTTCCGGGAACGCGGATGCTGGGGGGCGATCGGCCGTTCGAACTACTCCGGGCTCCGTTTTCGCGAACCGATCCATCGAACTCTCCGCGAGCTCGTCCTGTCCTACTTCGAGTCGTATTTCAATCTCCGGCGCGAAAAGACGCTGCGGCGATACGCTCGCCGCCCGGTCGATCTTTCGCGGTTCGACGGTCGAAACTGGATGACCTCGGAAGAAGACCTGTGGTTCATTCCGCACTACCTCGAAGAGATCGCGCACGTGAGGCTCCTGACGCCTTCGCAGGAGCGGCGGCTCGGGCGCGTCGACGCGAGGATGTTCGCCGCGGGAAAAGTCGGGCGGGAAGAGTAGGACATTGCTCAACCGGAGCCACTCGTCATCCCCGCGAACGCGGGGAGGTGGATTCACATTTGAAGTGCAACAGATGAGAGAAGACCTCGGCCGGGGTTTGGAAGTCAAGGCATTTCCTAGGTGTGTGATTGTAGAGTTGGGCAAGGCGGAGGATTTGGCTCGTGGGAAGGACTGCCAGGTCGGTTTTTCGGGGGAGGAAGCGACGAAGCCGGCCGATGGCATTTTCGACTCCGCCCTTCTGCCAAGGAGACCGTGGATCGCAAAAGAATGTTTCGACTCCGAGGGTTTTCCCCAGGCGGTGATGGAAAGCGAACTCGGTTCCGTTGTCGAAGGTCACGGTGCGGCGCAGGGACGGGGGAAGAGGTCGCAGAAGATTTTCGATGGTAGAGACAAGAGGTGCGGCGGCCTTGCTTTGTTGACGCAGGATAACCGTCAGTCGAGAAGTACGTTCGTGAAGGGCCAAGACGGCCTGCCCATAGGTGGCAAAGAGCATGAGATCGGCCTCCCAATGGCCAGGGTTGGTTCGGTCACTGGCTTCTGGGGGTCGCAGAGCAATGGGGACACGGTCTTGGATGTGCACGGTCGAGTTGCCGTGTTTTGGGGAGCGTCGGCCGCGCTTGCTCTTGCCGCGGGGGAGGTAGAGCCGCCAGGAGTAATCCTTGGTGCGAGCGATCTGAGCGGCGATGAAGCGATAAATGGTTTCATGACTGACAACCGGCCGGCCTTCTTCGCGCGCGAGCCTGCCGGCGACCTCCTGCGGCGACCATCCCTGACTGAGGCGGTCCAAGACCAGAGCCTGGAGGTCGGGCCGACGCAACAGTTTGCTGCCGGTCCAGCGCCGTGCCTTGGCCTGTTGACCGGCGTAAACGGGCTGATACCCGCCCGACGTCGTGCAGTTGCGCTTCAGCTCCCGAGCAACGCTCGATGGCGCGCGATCCAGACCTGCCGCGATTTGCCGGATCGATTGCCCGGCGCAGCGACGCCGGGCAATCTCACACCGTTCCTGGATCCCAAGCTGCCCGTATTGGCGCCCCATCGCAGCACCCCCATCAGAAGGTGTTGCACTTCGTTTGTGAAATCAAAGGATCGCTCCGTGGTGCCCGCCCCGAGCGATTCCCGCTTGCGCGGGAATGACCTATTCGTCCACGTGCTCACGCCTCACTTGCTCACGCCTTACTCCAGGAAGTCGTCGCCTCGTGGACCTTCGCCTCGATGAAGATCGAGAGAAGCTCGGCATCGAGCGCGCCCCGTTTCGCCTCGGACCGGAGAATGTCGAGCGCGCCCTCGGGCGCGACTGCGCGCTTGTACGGCCGGTCGGACGCGGAAAGGGCGTCGTAGATGTCGCAGATCGTCATCATGCGCGCCGGCGGAGGCAGATCGTCGGCGCGAAGGCCCCGGGGGTAGCCGGACCCGTTCAGTTTCTCGTGATGGAGGTAGGCGAGCTCGGGGACGCGCGACAGCTCGGGGGTCCACGGGATTCGAGAGAGAAACCGGTACGTCTGGGTCACGTGCGACTCGATCTCCTTTCTCTCCTCCGGATTCAGGCTTCCCTTCGGGATACCGAGGTAGGCTTCTTCCTCGGCCAGCACGAGGGGCTGGGGATCGCCGGCGGCGTCGAACCACTGGAGCTTGCGCAGCTCTTCGACGCGCGCCGCGGTCTCCTCCTCGAGAACCGTGGGACGGTCGGCGTCGAGGATCAGCTGCCACGCGATGTCGAGGTCGCGGATCCCCCGGGCGATCTCGTCTCGCGCCTCCCGAACGGGTATTCCCTTCCGGGCCGCCTTCTCCCAGACCCGGGCGGCGGTCGCGAAGCGGGCCTTCTCCAGCCGCTCGGCGAGCAGCGGAAGCCGTCCGGGGGGAAGCTTGTTCGCCTTCACGAGGACCCACTCGCGGACCCCCACCTTCCCGAAGTCGTGCAGCACGGCCGCGTACCGCAGCGCCGTCATCTCGGCCGGGGAGATTCGAAAATCGGCGTAGGGACCGCGCGCGATCTTCTGTGCGGCCTCCGCGAGCGTGCAGGTGAGAATCGCGACGCGTTCGGAATGCCCGGACGTCGTGGGGTCGCGCTGCTCGATCGCGGTAACCGCCGCGCCGACGAATCCTTCGAAAAGGCGCTTCAGGTGCTCGGTCAGCCGCGCATTCTCGAGCGCGACGGCGGCCTGGGACGCGAGCGAGCGCGCGATCTCTTCGTTCTGCTCGTCGAACGGCACGGTCTCCAGCCGGATCATGGCCGTCGTGGCGAGATCGGGAACGACGTGCCGCTTGCGATTCATGAGCTGGAGCACTCCCAGAACGCGGCCCTGCGCGTTCTTCATGGGAACGACGAGCATCGATTTCGTGCGATAGCGATTCGTTTCGTCCCAGCCCCGGTTGAAGTGGTAGGGCGCGCCCTCGGGAAGGCGGTAGACATCGTCGATGCGCAGGACCGCGGCCGTCGACGCAACGTAGCCCGCGATCGAGGCCATGTCGACCGGCAGGGAATGATCCTCGAAATCGATCGCGACCGAGTCGTTCTGAGCGACCTGGAACCGAAGCGTCTCCGGGTCGTGCGGCTCGATCAGGTAAAGGCTTCCGGCGTTGGCCTGCGTGAGGTCCCGGGCCCGGGACAGAACCTCGCGGATCAGGTTCCGGGGATCCGTTTCGGCGGCGAGCGAGATTCCGATCTGATTCAGGTTCTCGATCGCGCGCGTGCGCTCCGCGAGAGCGCGGCGGGAGCGCGCGGAGATCGTTCGCTCTTCGAGGAACCGGAAGACGGACCTCACGGCGCGAGCCAGATGGTGTTCGGGAGCGCTCTCGGGAATCGAGAAGTACACGCGCGGAGGCCAGAAAGGATCCGTGGCGCCCGCCCGATCTCCGACGACGATCACGCCGACCCGTTCCGCCCCTTCTCCGATCCCTTCCGGCGGGGGCGAGGCCAGTTCCGCGTGCAGCGCGCGATCGAGCAGGAGCACCGCGACATCGTCGGGCCCGAGCGCGAGGCCGCCGCGGTTGAACTCGCTCGCCTCGATTCCCTCCCCGGGAAGCGACGAGAGCAGAGAGTCGATCCTTTCGCCCCGGCGGTGCAGCAAGCACCGGCGAAAACTCTTGGTCGGAGGCCGGTCCTGCGACATGGATGCCGCTCAGGCGCCCGTCAGGTCCTTGAGAAGCTCCGACACGGTTTCGGGAGACAACTCCGCCTCCCCGCGATTTTCGCCGTGGGAAAGCACGAGCCGGGCCCGGCCGGCGCCGGCGAGCGCCGAAGAGCCTTCGGGTCCCAGCGGAAAGCGGATGTAATGCACAGCCGAGATCTTATCTTCCCGCCCGTGACCTTCCTCGAAATTCGCGAAATACCTGCGGCCGCCGATCTCCATCCAGAGGCTCCTGCCTTCGTCCAGCCCGATGAACGAGTCGAGAATCGGCTTCACCCGGGCTTCCTCGGTCACCTCGACGAACAGCGTCGCGGCGACCTCGCCCGGTTCCGGCAGGAGCGAATTGTAGACGTCGATCTCCTCCTGAATCTTCGCGGGCTCGACGATCCGCTCGGCCCGAAGCATCTCCTGGATCTGGAAGAGGACCGTGTCGCGGTTCTCGAAAACGAGCGTCACGAGCGGGCCCACCGAAACCCGGCGGAGAGCCTTCTTCTCGATCACCCGGCGGCGAAACTCGGGCCGGGCGAGCTCGTATTCGTGGAGATTTTGCAACGACGTGATCGAGATCTTCTGCATCTCAGACTTCCAGGCCGTAACAGTCGGCGAGGATCTGAATCGGATGCCGGGGAGACACGCCCGCGCCCTGCGAGATCTGGAGCCCCGCCAGAGGACAATCCGTCGCGACGGCGTCGGCAGAAGTCTCCCGGAGTTTTTCGAAAAGCGGCTTGCCGATTTCCATGGACATCGGAAAGTACTCCGTTTTCATCGACCACGTGCCGTCGTGTCCCGAGCATTTCTCGATCGTTTCGACGTGGTTGCCCGGAACGAGTGCCAGGAGATCGCGCGACTTGAACCCGATGTCCTGCACCTTCAAGTGGCATGCCACGTGGTACGCGATGCGGCCCGCCGCCTTCGGGAAGTCGGTCTCGAGCTTGCCCGCCGCGTGCCGTTTCATCAGATACTCGCTGAGATCGAGCGTCGCCCGGGAGAGGGCGTCCGCATCCGCGTCCTTTCCGAGAAGCGGATATTCCTTCTTGAGAGTGAGCGAGCAGGTCGGGCCGGTCGTGACGACCGGAATCCCCCGGCGGACGAAGGGCATCAGCGAATTCAGGTTCTCGCGGCGGTTCCCGCGAGCGGAGTCGAGATCGCCGGAATCGAGAAACGGCATTCCGCAGCATTTCTGAAACGGGACGATCACTTCGACTCCGTTTTTTTCGAGGACTGCGACGGCGGCCTTGCCGATGTCGGGATTGTTGAAATTCACCGAGCACGTCGTGAACAGGACGACGGCGTCGTCGGTTTGCAGGTCCGAAAGCGACATCTTGCCGCCCCGGCCCGCCCACCATTTCTCGAAGGTCTCGCCGTGAAAGACAGGAAGAAGCCGGTCCCGATGCACGCCGAGCGTCTTTTCCATGGCCCAGCGCAGCGGGGCGGTCCGATTCGCGAAATTGACGACCGGAGCGGCGAGGGATGCGAGCGAGCCCAGCGCGTCCGCGGAACCGAGCACCCGGTCGCGAACGGGAGGCCTGCCCTCGTTTCGAACCCGGGCGGCGCGATCCCGCAGGACGAGCCGCGGAATATCCACGTCCCACCGGTGGGGCGGATAGTACGGGCAGTGGGGAATGCAAAGCTTGCACTCGAAGCAGAGGTCCGTGAAGGCGTTCAGGTCCGCCTTCGGAACACGATCGATCTCGCCGTCGACTTCCGGCCGGTCGAGCGCGCGAAAGATCGTGTCGAACGAAGGGCAGAGGTTGTAGCACCGCCGGCACGTGTGGCAGATGTCCATGATCCGCCGGTACTCCTTCTCGAGCGCGGGAGGATCGGCGAAATCGCGGGCGGAAGGGTCGAACGTCATGGGTGATTCCTCGCCTCGCGAGGGCGGCTGTCGCGAGCGAGCGGTCCACTCGGAAGGGGCGCGGAATCGCCGGCTGCGGGCGGCAACTGCTCGCAACGAGGGAATCGGCCCTTGTCTGGCTCGCTGTTCTCCGACTCGAAACGAGGTTCCAGGAGCTCCGGGAACGCGGCCGAGCGGGAGCACAGCGATGCCGCGAGTTGCGATTCCCGAGCTGAGCGACTAGCCGCACGACGCGCCGCCGGTTCACCGAGTTCACGATTCCCGAGCGTGTCGAGCCCCTTCTGGAATCGTCCCGCGTGGGATTTTTCGGCTCGCGCGAGCGTCTCGAACCACTCGGCGACCTCGGTGAACCCCTCTTCGCGGGCGGTCTTCGCGAAGCCCGGGTACATCTGCGTGTACTCGTACGTCTCCCCTTCGACGGCCGATTTCAGGTTCAATTTCGTGTCCCCGATCGGAAAATTCGTCGCCGGGTCTCCGACCTCCTTCAGGAAGTCAAGATGGCCGAACGCGTGGCCGGTTTCCGCCTCCGACGTGTCGCGAAAGAGCCCTCCGACGTCGGGGAATCCTTCGATGTCCGCTCGCCGCGCGAAGTACAGATAGCGGCGGTTCGCCTGCGACTCTCCGGCAAAGGCGTGCTTCAGGTTTTCGTGGGTCTTGGTGTTGACGAGTTTCGGCATTTTTCTTCTCCTTCTCGAAAAGCGGTCAGGCTTTTCGTTTGTTTCCGCATTTCGGACAGTATCCCCGGAATTCCAGCGTGTGTCCCGTGACGACGTAACCCCGCGACTCCACGAGCGGAGCGACCCTCGAATCGCCCCCTTCCGGCTTCGGGAGATCGGAGATGGAGCCGCATCCGAGACAGACGAAGTGGTAATGCTCCGATAAGTCCGCGTCGTAGCGCGTGGGCTTTCCCCAGGAATCGATCGCCCGAACTCGCCCCTCGCGTTCCAGCACCTGGAGGTTCCGGTAGACCGTCCCGAGGGAGACGTTCGAAAGCTGCTTCCTCGCTTCCGCGTAGATCCAGTCCGCCGTCGGGTGACGGCTCGTCGAAGCGACGATGCGAAAGACGATTTCGCGCTGCCGCGTTCGCCTCGTCGGTGCCGGGCCGGAATGTATCATATCAGTAACTATTACTATTAATAATCCACCCGATTGTCAAGCGATTTCTTCCGGGCCGTTTGAGCCCGGAATCCGAACGTCGACCCAGACTTCGCGCGAGCGGGGACCGTCGAGCTCGAGAAGGAAGACTCCCTGCCATCGTCCGAAACGCGGCCGTCCTTCCTCCACGACGAGGATGCGCGAGGTCCCGATCACTTCCGAGAGGAAGTGGGCCGCCGAGTTTCCCTCCGAATGGCGGAACGGCACGTCGGGAACCCAATTCGCGAGCGCGCGTTCGAGGTCGCCCCCGACGTCCGGGTCCCAGTTCTCGCCCACGGTCACCGCCGCGGTCGTGTGGGGAACCGAGACCAGCACCCAGCCGGAACGGACTCCGAGCGACGCGATCGCGTTCGACACCTCTTTCGTGACGTCGATCCGGTGGATCTTCCGATCGCTTCGAATCGAGAACGTTCGACGCATCTCCACTGCCGGAGTCTAACCGCGCTTTGATAAGCTTCGCTGCCGTGAAGCTCGCCCCGGCCCGCATCCTCCTGGCTGCTTGCTGCCTCCTCCTCGGGTGCGGCCGAAACGTTACCCGCCCCAACGTGCTCCTCGTGACACTCGACACGACGCGCGCCGATCACATGAGCTACGCGGGGGGCAGGCCGGGCCTTACCCCGAACCTCGACCGGCTCGCCCGACGCGGAACGTGGTTTTCGACGTGTGTCGCGACGGCGCCCCTCACCCTTCCCTCCCACGCGAGCATCCTCACTGGCCTCTATCCGTTCCACCACGGAGTCCGAAACAACGGCACCTACACGCTTTCGTCCTCGCACGCGACGCTCGCGCAGATTCTCCGGCAACACGGCTACGCGACGCACGCCGTGGTCTCCTCGTTCGTCCTCGACCACCAGTTCGGCTTGAACCAGGGCTTCGACGGATACGACGACGACCTCGCCGGGGGACGAAAGGAAGAGGACTTCCTGTTCCAGGAAATCACAGCCGATCAAACCGCTTCCAAGGCGATCGCATGGCTTCCCACGCGCGATCGACGGCGACCATTTTTTCTCTGGCTTCATTTCTTCGATCCTCATGCTCCCTACCACCCCCCCGCCGACCTCTCCCCGGCCGTTGCCGGGGACCCGTACTCGGGGGAAATCTTCTTCGCGGACCGCGAATTGGGACGCGTCCTGGAACGCCTTGCCGAGGACGGCGATCTTCGGCGCACGATCGTGATCGCCACCGCGGACCACGGCGAATCCCTCGGCGAGCACGGAGAAAAGACGCACGGCATTTTCGTGTACGACTCGACGACGCGCGTTCCGTTGCTGTTTGCGGGGCCCGGCGTGCCGCAAATGCGCGTCGATCGGCTCGTCAGCAACCTGGACATTCCCGCGACCGTATTGGATCTTCTGGGCTATCCCCCGCCTTCAAGCGGGGACGGGTTCAGCCTGCGCAGGATCTGGAACGGGGAAAGCCGAGCCCCCGTCTTTCTCGAGTCATTCGAGCCCCGGCTGTCCGACAGCTGGTCGGAGCTGCGGGCCGTGAGGGCGCAGGCCTACAAGGTCATCCGGGCGCCGAGATCGGAGGCCTACGACCTGGAACGGGATCCCGGGGAACGCGACAACGAGCTCAAGCCCGGCAGGCCGCTGCCCGGCAACGCGCGGTCGCTGTTTGTCGCCCTTGATGCGGCGATCAAGGAGGACCCCTTCTCGCGCGGCGACCAGCAGCCCGGCACCGTCTCGCAGGAGACCGGAAAGAAGCTCGCCGCCCTCGGGTACCTCGCGGCCGGCACCCACCCGCCTTCCGGTGCCCTTCCCGATCCCAAAGATCGCATCGAGCTCCGGGAATCAGAGCAGGAAGCACTTGCGCAGATCCGGCCCGGAAGATTCCGCGAGGGCGCCGATCGGCTCGAGGAGATCCTCCGTCGCGACCCGAGCAACGTGTACCTCCTCGGGACGCTGGCGTACGCCCGGCTTCGCACCGGCGAACTCGACCGGGCCGCGGTCCTGTTCCGGCGGGTGCTCGAGCTCGAGCCAAACGACCTCCGCGCCCATTTCGGCCTCGCGCGGATCCTCGCGGCGCGGGGCCGGTTCGCCGACGCGGAATCGTTCGTCCGCGAGACAATCGCCTCCCACCCGGAGAATTCCGCGGGCTACGAGCAGCTCGGGGAGATCCTCGAAACTCGCCACAACTGCGCAGGAGCCGTGCCCTGGTTCCGGAAAGCCCTCCAGATCGAGCCGCACTCCGAGGGAGCCGCATGCGAGCTCGCACACTGTCTGATCCAGCTCGGCGCGTCGCGTGAGGCTCTGTCGCTCCTGGAGGCGGAATTCGCGCACGCTCCCGGTTCGCACGCGATTGCGTTGAACCTCGGTCTGCTCCGCCTGCAGGCGGGCGACGCCGTCGGAGCGGTCGAGGCCCTGCGGACGGCGACGCGCACCGAGTCCACGGACCCGCAAGCCTGGTCGGCCCTCGGTCGGGCGCTCGAATCGCTCGGCGACGTCGCCGGCGCACGGGAGTCCCGGGATCGGGCGGCGCGACTCTCGCCGCCCTGATGCCGGGACTCCGATTGCATCAGGCGGGAACCGGCGCCGCCCGATACAATCACGCGATGAGCTTGAACCTGCGAATTCTCGGCTTCTCGTTTTCCGACCTCTACGACCCGCGGCGCCTCGCCGCGCTCGACGGCGAGTTCGTGAGCGAGCTCGAGAGCTCCGACCCGGCGCTCGCCGAGGTGCTGAAGGCTGGCCGGTCCGATCCGGACGCCCTTTCGCCGCTTCAGCTCTCCGACTTTCTCGTTCGTCTCGCCCCGCACGTTTCCCGCTTCCTGGAGAAGATCTTTCCCATCTCCGGCGAGCTCGACGCTCTCCGAGAGCGCGCCGCCGACGAAGCGGTTCTCTCGCGATTCAAGCGCGACTTTCTCGTGCGTCGCGTCGCGAAGGCCGCCCTGCCGGATCTCGCGTCCGTCGATCCTGCAGCCGCCGGCGCCGAGCTCCGGCGCTTCGAGCGCACGCTTTTTCCCGAGCTTCCGTGGGAATCCGACGAAGAAATCGCGACCGCGCGCATGGGCATCGAGCTCCTCGAGCTCGAGAGCGCGTACGTCGAGGTGCTGAAACAGAAGAAGAAGCCCGAAGTCGCGCCGGAGCTTCGCGCGAGGTCGGCGGCCCTCGCCCGGCTCGACGGCGAACCCGCCGGGAACACGGCGGAAGCCGAGCTCGACTGGCTGGAGCGGCGCCTTCGATACCTCGAATCGGCCCTTCGCCTGAGGATGGCGCATCCGGCCTGGCGCAAAGACATCGCGAAATGGTCCTCGTTCCGGCTTCCCGAAAAGATCGTCTACGAATCGCTTGTCGAGACGGTTCGCCCCGATTCTCTGCTGAACGAACGCCGGGAAGGTCCACCCGCTCACCGCCGCCGCCGCGACGGGTTCAAGCTCACCGACAACCGGATGAATTCGAGGGAGGTCAGCGCGGAAACCCATTACTGCCTCCTCTGCCACGAGCGCGAAAAAGACTCCTGCTCGAAGGGCTTCGTCGACTCGAAGACCGAGACTTTTCAGAAGAATCCCCTCGGGGTCTCGCTCTCCGGCTGTCCGCTCGACGAAAAGATCTCCGAAATGCACCAGCTGCGCCGGATCGGCGATTCGGTCGCGGCTCTCGCGATCATCTGCGTGGACAACCCGATGTGTCCCGGAACGGGCCACCGGATCTGCAACGACTGCATGAAGGGATGCATCTTCCAGAAGCAAACCCCCGTGAACATCCCCCAGGCCGAGACCGGCGTGCTGACGGACGTTCTCGATCTTCCGTTCGGGTTCGAGATCTACTCCCTGCTGACCCGCTGGAACCCCCTGAACTTGCGCCGCCCGTACGCGCTCCCCTACAACGGCAAGAACGTGCTCGTCGTCGGCCTCGGGCCGGCCGGCTACACGCTCGCCCACTATCTTCTGAACGAGGGATTCGGCGTCGCGGGCGTCGATGGCCTCAAGATCGAGCCGCTGGATCCCGCCCTGCGGCCCATCGAGAGCTTCAGCGAGCTCAAAAGGGAGCTGGACGAAAGACCGCTGGGCGGATTCGGCGGAGTCTCCGAGTACGGCATCACGGTGCGCTGGGACAAGAACTTCCTGACGGTCATCCAGCTGACGCTCGTTCGCCGAAAGACGTTCCGCGCCTACGGCGGCGTCCGGTTCGGCGGAACGGTCACCGCGGAGCAGGCGTTTTCGATGGGCTTCGACCACGTCGCCATCGCCGCCGGAGCCGGACGGCCGACGATCGTCGGCATGAAGAACAACATGATTCGAGGCATCCGCCAGGCGTCCGACTTCCTCATGGCGCTGCAGCTGACGGGGGCGTTCAAGAAGAACGGCCTCGCGAACCTGCAGGCGGAGCTGCCGGCCGTCGTCATCGGCGGCGGCCTGACGGCGATCGACACGGCGACCGAGCTCCTCGCGTACTACCCGCTCGAAGCCGAGAAGACCCTCCGGCAGTACGAGGCGCTCGCGGCCGCCCGGGGAGACGAGCACCTGCGCCAGCACTTCGACGACGAAGAACGGGAGATCCTCGACCGCCTTCTCGCGCACGGCACGGCCGTGCGAAACGAGAGAGCCCGGGCCGCGGCGGCGGGAGAGACACCTGATCTCGCGAAACTCTCCCGCGAATGGGGAGGGGTCACGATCGTCTATCGACGGACGCTCGAGGAGTCGCCCGCCTACCGGCTGAACCACGAGGAGATCATCAAGGCCCTGGAGGAGGGAATTTCTTTCGTCGAGACGCTCGATCCCCTGGAGGCGGTGCCCGACGAGTTCGGAAAGCTCCGGGCATTGCGCTTCCGGAAGCCCTCCGGCGAGGTGACGGAGTTTCCGGCGAGGAGCTGCTTCGTGGCGGCCGGGACGACGCCGAATATCACGTACGCGAAGGAACGCCCGGCCTCGATCCCGCTCGACGAAAAGAAGCGCTTCTTCGAGCCGCACCGCCTGCAGGTCCGTCCGGACGGCGGCCGCGAGCTCGTGGCCTGCCAGGCCAACGATCCGGGCGGGATCTTCACGGGATTCCAGCGCGACGGAAAATTCACGACTTTCTTCGGCGACAACCATCCCCGCTACAACGGAAACGTCGTCAAGGCGATGGCTTCCGCGAGGGACGGGTATCCCTGGATCGCCGGGCTGTTCGCGGGCGAACTCTCCGCGCTCGACCCCGCCGGACAGCCCGCCCGCGACGGCGCGTGGCGAGACTTTGCGAGCCTGCTCGACGACGAATGGGTCGCCCGCGTCGTTCGAGTGGACCGGCTCACGCCGACGATCGTGGAAGTCATCGTTCGCGCGCCGGCGGCCGCCCGCGGATTCCGCCCGGGCCAGTTCTACCGGCTCCAGAACTTCGAGGCGTCTTCGCCGAAAATCGACGGCGCGCCGCTCCTCATGGAGCCGCTCGCCCTGACGGGGGCCTCGACCGACCCGAGCCGGGGGCTTCTCTCGATGATCGCGCTCGAGCTCGGCGTCTCGTCGCGGCTCTGCGCGGCCCTGAAGCCCGGCGAGCCCGTCATCGTGATGGGTCCGACCGGCTCGCCGACGGAGATCCCCGAAGGGTCCACCGTGATGCTCTGCGGCGGCGGCCTCGGAAATGCCGTTCTGTTCTCCATCGGAAAGGCCTGCCGGGAGCGCGGAAACCGCGTGATCTACTTCGCCGGCTACAAGAAAGCCGAAGATTTCTACAAGCGCGACGATATCGAAGCCGCGGCCGACGTCGTCGTCTACTCCGTCGACCGCGGCGAGGGGATCCCTCCCCGGCGCCCGCAGGACCGCTCCCTCGTCGGGAACATCCTCGAGGCGATCGTCGCCTACGCGAAGGGAACGCTCGGTGAGCCGCCGATCGACCTCAAACGCGTGGAGAGGATCATCGCGATCGGCTCCGACAGGATGATGGCGGCCGTCACGAAGGCGCGGCACGAGGTCCTTGCGCCCTTCCTTTCGAAGGCCCACATCGGCATTGCGTCGATCAATTCTCCGATGCAGTGCATGATGAAAGAAGTCTGCGCGCAGTGCCTCCAGAAGCACCGGGACCCCGCGACGGGAGCCACGAAGGAGATCGTCTTTTCCTGCTACAACCAGGATCAGCTGATGGACGAGATGGACTGGGGACACCTCGCGGCCCGACTGCGCCAGAACACGGTCGCCGAGAAACTCTCCGGGGGATGGTTCGACCTGATGCTGCAGAAGCAGGACGTCCGGCTCGTCTAACGCGCGAGCGAAGGCTCTGAAGGGGTGACGGCGGCCAGGGACCCAGCGGAACCCGCAGGCCGCCCGACACACCAACTCACAAAGGAGCCGAAGTGACCCGTGCCGAGGATTTCCGCGGGGTGGCCGCCGGCAGGACCCCGGAAGAGTCGAGCGACCCTACGGCCCGAAGAGGAAGACCAGGTAGGGGTTCACGGCGAGGCCGCGGTGGAAGTCGGGGATGTCTTCGGGAAGGCGGGTCACCGAGAAGTGCAGGTGGGCTCCGTGGGCGTTGCCCGTCGCGCCGACGTAACCGAGCAGCTCGCCCTTGCGGACCTTCTCCCCCGCCGCGAGACCGCGAGCAAACCGGGTCAGGTGGCAGTAGTAGAACAGGTACCGGTTCGAGGCGTCCCGAAGGTAGATCGCGTTGCCGCCCCTCTTCTCCCGAGCGGCCCGGACCACTTCTCCGTCGGCCACCGCGAGCACGGGCGTGCCCTTCGGGGCTCCGATGTCGAGCGCCAGATGCTGGCGGGAATGCCGGCGGGTGCCGCGGGGGTCGAGGAACGAATCCCGCAGCTCGTCGCGCGTGACGCCCTCGACCGGGATCTGAAGGTTCATCGAGATCAGCTCCTCGAGGTACCCGTCTTCCGGCAGGAGGCTCGTCTGCGTGGACTTGGGCCGGAACAGATCCCCGACGTTCTTCACGGCCGTCATCAGGTGATTCAGGGGCGTCGGTTTCTTCGAAAGGCTCTCCGCCGGAACTTCCTCCAGGTTCGCCCCGTCGTCCCCGTCTTCCTCGCAGGTTCCTGCGGCAATCTCCTGGGGCGTGCACTCCCGGTCCTCCTCGTGGACGTCCACGACGGCAATCTGCTCGATCACGTCATCCTTCGGGACGGCCTTCGGAACGGGCGCTTCCTTCAAACCGGCGGGGCGGCTGGGGCCGAACGGCTCGAAAGTGGAGATGCCATCCGGCCGCGGCTCGCCAAGAGCGGCCCTCGACCGCTTCAAATTCAGAGATTTGGATTTCTTGGACCGCGAAACACGGGATTTCGAAGCGGATGCCGCAACCGGGAGGGCGAGGAAAATAATGAGTATGGGGGCGAGAACGACTCGTCTCGTCTGCACTCGGGGATTATGGCGAACCAACAGCCGCCGATCAACAAAAAACGACCCCCAAGTGGTGTTTTTTTGAATGCAAAAAGGATGCCTAGGCCCGTTCGAGGTAGGTGTCTTCCCGCGTATCGATCTTGACGACGGTCCCGGCCTCGACGAACTGGGGAACATTGACGACGAGCCCGGTCTCGAGCTTCGCCGGCTTGTACGAGGCGGAGGCGGTCGCGCCCTTCATTCCCGGCTGGGTCTCCACGACCCGGAGATTCACCGTGTTCGGCAGCTCGACGCCGACGGGATTTCCCTCGTAGAAGTCGACCGAGATCGCCGTGTTCGGAAGAAGGTATTTCATCGAGTCGCCGACGACGTCGTCCGGAAGAGTGATCTGGTCGTAGGACTCCTGGTTCATGAAGTGATGCCCCGACGGATCGGAGTACAGGTACTCCATCTCGTGGGTGTCGAGCGAGGCCTTTTCGAGCCGGTCGCTCGAGGAAAAACGGTGGTCGATCATCGAGCCGTTTCGAAGGTTCCGCATCCGAACCTGCATGAAGGCCCGGAGGTTCCCGGGGGTCCGGTGGGAAGCCTCGTGCACTCGGTGAAGCTCGCCGTTGTAGATGACGATCATGCCGTTGCGAATCTGCGTTGCGGGTATATTCATCTCAGCTCCAAAGGGGCGCCAATCTAACACAAAAAAAGGCCCGCCGAAGCGGGCCGCTTTGGATTCGGTGACGAGAAACTCTCAGCGCTGCCGCTCCCGCGTCGGAGAGGTCCGATCCCCCGAGTCGAGCAGCTCCCGGACCGGCGCCACCCTCAGCTGCGGATCGACCGGAGGGAAAACGTTCATCAGGGACTGCCAGACATCGATCGGAAACAGGCTCGCACCGGCCGTCGGAGCCAGGCTCCGCCGGATCGTGTCGGCGCTCGACGGGACGTCGGGCTCGAACATGACCGCGGCGACGTCGATTCGCGGGATCTTCGTTCCGTACGTCGCATTGAGGAACTGCACGATCTCGTCGGCGACGATCGCGTAGCCGGTGTTGGTCGGGTGAACGCCGTCGTAGGAGAAGATGCCTCCCGTGAGGAATTTCGTCGTGAGCGTGATTCCGCCGTAGGTTCGTCCATGTGCGACGATGTCTTTGAAGATCGCGTTCATGTCGACGACGGGCGCTCCGATCGACGCCGCGGCCGTCGCGATCGCGGAGTTGTAGGCGGCGTTCCTCGCCAGAAGCGCAGCGACTTCGTCGCCGTACAGAAGGACACCCGGGTGAAGTCCGTCGAGGCCGATGCTGCCGTCGGGCAAAGGATGGTCGCAAGCCGGGAGACTGGGGGCGACCGCGCAGGGAATTCCGAAACCCTGCGCTTCCAGGGAAAGAGCTCCGAGAGTGACAAGGGTGCTCGTCGGGTCGACCTGCGCGACGCTTCCGTCGTGCTTCTCCCCGATCAAAGGAATGACATGACCGGCGGGATCGAGCACCGGCTGCTGGGTGGCCGGATTGATGACGACCGGCGGGACCGTCGTCGTGAACGGGAGCGACGTCACGTCGGGAAGATTGATCACGACAATCGCCGCGTTCGGGAGGGCCGCGTGCAACGTCTGAAGGATCTGGGTGTACTTCGACGTGAACTTGTCGATCGTGGTCAGCGTGATCCCGTCACAAAGTCCGTTCTCCGCGGGATTCAACGCGAGGCACGAATCGCTGATCACGGTGCCCGAGCCTGCCGCGTCGAGGTCGTCGTTGTTCCCGGCCCACACGGTCACGAAGGAGGGCGACAGTGCGATCGCCTGCTCGACCGAGTTCGTCCCGTTCAGCGGCGACCCGGGAAAGTTCCGGAGGACCAGCGAAAGAATGTCGGTTCCGTTCGACGTGGTCTTGTCGATCTGATCGTAGCTGTGGGAGCCGGGAATCCCGAGGTTGTTGTAAGGCCTGGGAAGCAGCGAGTTCTCGGGCTGCCCGCCCGACTCTCCGGCGTGGACGTCGATCCCGAAGGATCCGTTCGAAAACGTGAGCGAATAGCAGGGCTGGGGGAGCCCCGGCTCGGTCACGAGCGGCTGCTGAAATTTTCCGGGCGAGGCATCGGAATCGCCCTCCCGGGCCACCGTCATTCCGAACTGGCCGGCGAGCTGCGCCGGATAGGACTTCAACTGATGTCGCGCAACGAGGCAACCCGATTCCCAGCCCGCGGTCAGTGAATCGCCGATCGCGACGTAGTTCGAGAAACTCGGCGCGGCCGCAAAGACGCTCGACGCGGCGAAAATCATGGCCGCGAGGGGAAACACGTGAATTCGTTTCATCTCGAAATCCTCCATTTCTTCTCAGCCGCGCTCAAAACGAGAGACGAATATTGAGACCGACGAGGTTCGCGGTCAGCTTGTACGAGCCGTTGAAATTGTCCGAGCTCTGTCCCTTCGTGCTCCGGTCCTGAAACGGCAGGTACATGTCGGCGAGATCCACGCCGAAGTGATCGCCGTTGTAGCCGAAACCGAGGCAATAGCCGCGCCGGATCGAATCGGGCAGGATCGGCCCGGCGTCGCTGTCGGGCTGCGGCGACTCGTCATAAACGAAGCCGGCGCGGACGGCGAACGAATGGAACTTCTGTTCGACGCCCACCCGATACGACCAGACGTTCTTCCACCCGTTGTCCCGGTGAACGTTCGGCGCCTCGCCGTTCGGAAAGACGATGTCCAGCGAAGAAAAGCGGGACCACTCTGTCCAGACAGCGTCCGCGGAAAGCGTGAACGTGTTGTTCGGACAATGGTACGCGACGCCGATGTCGCCGATGGCCGGCGTGTCGATCGACGTCGTCGCCCGAGCACTGGCCGGCAACTGGGCGGCGACGAGCGCGTCGAAGATCGGATCGCCCGACGACCGCTGCGTGAACTTCGCGTTGGCATCGAAGTCGGTCTTGAGGTGCGACCGATAGGAGCCGCCCAGAGAGAACATCGGCACGGGTTTCCAGAGAAAGCCAGCGTTCCAGCCCCATCCGTGCGCGTTGTCCGACTTGAGCTTCACATGGGCGATCTCGGCCTGCGACAGCGTGAACGGGTCCGTCATCGCCTCGTCGCGTTCCAGCGTCACGTTCGAGATCCGGTATTCAGCGCCCGCGGCGACCGAAAAAGTCGGCGTCGCGCGAAACGCGAGAACCGGCTCGAGGCTGACGGTCTTGATCGCGGCGTTCTGCGAGATGAACCGGCCGGACCAGGTCTCCGCGTCCTTCCAACGGGAGGAAAGGCCGAACGGCGAGAAAGATCCGAATCCGAACTTCAGGTTCGAGGTGATCGGCGCCACGATGTAGAGCGTGCTCGGAAAAAACCACGTCTTGTGGTACGTCCCGGTGGCTCCCGCGCCCGGGAAAGGGTTGTCTCCGGTGAACTCCGACTTCGTGAACGTCGTCACGGTCGTGCCGGCCATCACCGAGAAATGATCCTGGAAGCCGAGCCCCGAGGGGTTGTAGAAGATCGCCGACGGATCGTCCGCGACCGCGCTGAAAGCGCCGCCCATGGCCGTTGCTTTCGCGCCCTGTTCGAAAAAGCCGAAGCCGGCCGGAAGCGCCGGCGACGCCACGAAGAGAGCCGCGCAAGCGAGCCACAGGAAACGAACCGGGAGGGACCGGAGTCGCGGATTCGCCACAAATCCTCCTATTGCAAAAGTTAGAGACGCTTCGAAAATCTACGCTCCGGCCGACCCCCTGTCAACAGGGCGTTTGAATCATCTGCTGCTACACTGTCCGGGAGCAATGCCTCGCGTGACTGACCGACCGACGGGGCCTCTCGACGAAGCCCCCGGCATTGGTGCCGTCGAAAAGACGCTTTCTCCGGGCGCGATGCTCGGCTCGCGGTACAGGATCCTCTCGGTGCTCGGGTTTGGAGGAATGGGCGTCGTCTATCGGGCGCTCGACCTGACTCTCGATCTCGAGATCGCGCTCAAACGCCTGCGGCCGGACAAGATGTCCACGGAGAAGCGCGCCGTGCTGCGGCACGAGATCATCCTCTCGCGCAAGGTGACGCACGAGAACGTCTGCCGGATCTACGACCTCCAGGAGATCGACGGCGTCGAATACGTCTCGATGGAATACCTCGCCGGAAAGTCGTTGAAGGACATCGAGGAACACGAGGGCGTCCTCCCGCTGGGACGCGGGCTGTCGATCGCGAAGGGGATCTGCCGCGGCCTCGCGGCCGCCCACAACATCGGAGTGCTTCACCGCGACCTGAAGCCCGAGAACGTCATTGTCGACGACGCCGGCCGTCCCCGGCTGATGGATTTCGGGATCGCGATCGAACAGAACCGGACCTCCACGGAGAAATCGGGGACGGTCCCCGGTACTCCCCAGTTCCTCGCGCCGGAGCTCCTGCGGGGCGCCGCGCCCGACGCCCGCACCGACATCTACGCGCTGGGAGTCCTCCTCTTCGAAATGTTCACGGGTCGCGTTCCGTTCGACGACGGCGACACGACGAAACTGGTCCGAAAGGTTCTTCACGAGACCGCGCCCGAAATCTCCTCACTTCGCCCCGATCTGCCTCCCGAGCTCGCCTCGATCCTCCAGCGCGCGATCGCGAAGGATCCCGCCGCCCGATTCGGGTCGGCCGAGGACGTCGCTTCCGCCATCGAGGGCTACGAGGGGTCATTCCTCGACAAGGCGCTTCGCGAAGTCTCGGTGGCCCGCGCAAAGTCGGTCCGGCTGCTCGTCATGCTCGAAGCGAACAAGGCGCTGGCCGCCACCTTCGATCCGACGGAAATCCTGCGGATCATCCTCAAGACCGCGACCGCCGAGACCGACGCGGAGCGGGGAACGATCTTTCTCGTGGAGCCGGAAACCCGCGTCCTCGTCTCGCAGATCCTCGAGGGAGGTGCGGTCAGCCCGATCCGCGTTCCCTGGGGGCAGGGAATCGCGGGAGCCTGCGCGGCCGAAGGCAAGCCGATCCTCACGACGAACGTCGAATCCGACCCCCGGCACGACCGGGGCCCGGACTCGACCTCGGGATTCAAGACCCTGTCTCTGCTCGCGGCGCCGATGAAGACGCCGTCGGGAGAAGTCGTCGGCGTCATCGAGGTGCTCAACAAGAGGAAAAACGCGTTCTCGCGGGAGGACGAGGAGTTCCTTGGCGCGGTGGCGGAACACGCCGCCCTTGCCGTCTCGAGCTCCCGCCAACATCAGAGCGCGGTCGACGAAGCGGCGGAGACCGCGCGCGCGGAGATGTTGAGCGCTCTGCGGCCGATGCTTTCGCCGACGCAATGGCCGGAAACGCCGGGGTTCGAGTCGGAGCCGCTGCGCTGGCGCTCCCCGACGCCCCACCTCCTCGGCTACGAGGCGGCCTACCGCGACGAGTTCCTCACTCTCGCCCTCGCCGAAGATTCCCGGCCGCTGGCCGACGGCATCTTCGATCTTCTCTCCGCGATCTCGGATCTGCGCAACCGCGGCACCGGCCCCGCGCTCGGGCCCGTGGTGGCTTCGATCGGCCAGCGCGTCGAGCGCGTCGTCGCCGCCCGGCTCGGAAAGGACGCGATCGAGCTCTACGCGTCGGGGGCAACACTCCCTTTCCTGTTCCGGAACGGCCGGCCCTGCCCGTTCGAATCGGAACGCGACGGCGACCTGCGCCGGGCGAGAGTGCCGCTGGCGCCGGGCGATCTCGTGCTGATCCCTTCGGAGGGACTCGTGTCGGTTCTCGGCGACCGGACCGGAGAGCTCGAGAGCCATCTCCAGAGGGCCGCAAAGCTCGCCGCGACCGGGACGATTGCCGGCACGTTCACCGACCTCGTCGCTCGATGGAAGGCCGAGGGAAAGAGCCCGGGGACGAAGGATCTCCTTCTTCTGGGCGCCCGAAAACTCTGACCGGGCAAAGAAAAAGGGCGGAGACGAAAGTCTCCGCCCGAGTGAACGCTCCGATCTCGCCGATCAGTACCGGCTGCCTCCTCGAAACCCGCCGCGGCTGCGACCTTCGCCGCCGCCCCGCGGCCGGTCGGTCTGGGGCCGCGCTTCGTTGACGGTGAGATTTCGCCCCTTGAAGTCGGTGCCGTTCAAAGCGGACATTGCCTTGCGGGCGGAGTCGTCGTCGTTGAACTCCACGAAACCGAATCCTTTGGAGCGGCCGGTGTCGCGGTCCATGATGACCTTGGCGGACGCGACTTCGCCGTACTCGGAAAAAGCGTCTCTCAGGTCGTTTTCGGAGGTTTCGTAGGAGAGGTTACCCACATAGAGCTTCATCGAATCAATCCTTTCAGAGGGGTGACGACATGTCATCCCTGTCCCGCTTCAGGGGGACCAATTCGATAACTTTTCCGATTCAGGGGTTATTCCAGGAAGGTCAGCGGCCTGTTCCCCCGGCCAGGATCTGGTTGACCCGCGTGATACTCATCTCAAGGGCCTCTCGGGTCGCCTCGTAGTCTTTCTCCTGGGCGTTGAAAACGACCTCGTCTCCCTGAAATTCGATCCTCGACGCCAGGACGGCCCGGGCCGGGGGAAGGCCGAACAGCGACGCGCGAAAGGCGCGAGTCCAGGAGGGAGAAACCGCTTCTTCGAGGCGGAAGCTGTAGCGGCGCCGGCCCGGCTCATTGCCTTCGGAGACGGTCGGCGGACCGGGGCGAAGCCGGACGTTCGGGCCCGCAACGGGATCGCCGGTCCGGCGGAATTTCTTTCGGTACACGACTCTGCGAGCGATAGACACCTCCCCTTCCGGGGCATTTTGACTCGAAGACGCGGAGTTGTAAAGTCAACCCGGACGGCCGGACGGTCGTCCAAACGGAGAGGAGGCAACCGATGAAAGGCATTTTCCGATGGCTGGTCTCCGCGGGATTCGCGGCATTGCTCGTTCTAGCGTCGCCGGCGAGCGCCGCGCGCGTCGTCATCCGCGTCGATCCGCCGGCACTGCGCCATGAAGTGATCATCACGCGGCCCGGGCCGAACCACGTGTGGGTCCCCGGGTACTGGCGCTGGAGCGGGCGGGAGTACGTGTGGGTCGGAGGCGTCTGGCAGCTTCCCCCGCGGGTGCACGCGAGATGGGTGCCGGGCCACTACCGCCGCGTTCCGGGCGGACACGTCTGGATCGAGGGGCACTGGCGCTGAAGTTTCGCGGCAAGCAAAATCGCGGCTAAGGTAAGACCGCGACTCCGAGCGCTCCCGGGCCGCCGTGCGCTCCGAGCACGGGCGAGCATTCCAGGATGAGCACGTCGGACGAGGGGTAGCGCGATCGGATCTCGCGCGCGAGCCGCTCCGCGGCTTCGAGCGCGTCGGCATGCACGACCCCAAACCGCTGCCCGCCGCCGTTTCCCGCGGCTTCGAAGAGCAGGGCCATCATCTTTTGCACGGCGGAGACGTGGCCGAACGCCTTGGCCGCCTCGTGCGCCTTCCCGTCGCGGCCGATCGTGAGAACGGGCAGGATGCGCAACCATCGCGCAATCCTTCCCTTTCCGGCGGACACGCGGCCTCCCCGCACGAGGTGCTCGATCGTCGGGACAGCGACGAAGAGCCGGACCTTCTCGGCCGCCCGGCGGGCCTCGTCCGCCGCCTCTTCGGCCGTCGCGCCCCGCCGGATCGCCTCCGCCGCCGCGCGAACGACGAGCCCCTCGGCAATCGAGGCCCCCTTCGAATCGACGGTGACAACCCGGGTCTCGGGAACCGCGCGGGACGCCGTCATCGCCGCCTGAAGCGTGCCCGAGAGAGCGCCGGAGAGATGGATCGACACGATCGACCCGTGGTGAACGGCGAGCGACTCGTAGACCTGACGGAAGTCGGCCGGCGGGGGCTGCGAAGTCTTCGGATATTCGTCGCAGACCGCAAACCTCGCGTAGAACTCGGAAGCGCGGATCGTCACGCGGTCGAGATAGTTCTCGCGGCCGAAGTGAACGCGCATCGGAACCATCTGGATCTCGAGCTCTTCGAGAAGCGAATCGGGCAGGTCGCAGGCGGAGTCCGTGACGATGCCGACGCGCCCCTTCCGGCTCTCGTCGAAACGCTTCTCGTGCTGGTGCCGCATGTCCTCGACCTTCGTCTGCTCCACGGTCGCGAGCTCGGCGAGCTGCGAAAAGACGATCTCGGGCTCGTTCGTGTGGACGTGCACGCGCATCTTCGAGGCGCCGCCCGCGATGACGAGCGAATCCCCCAGGAGAGCCATCCTCTGCCTCAACGCGTCGCGGTCGAGCGAGATCCCCTCGAGCAGCGCCTCGGTGCAGAACCGAAACAGGATCGACTCGGGAGATCGGTCGAAGGTGGCGGCGGCGACGTCCGGCGGAGGCTCCGGGATCGCGCGGCGCGCGGCCTCGCGGATGTAGCGCACGATCCCCTCGAGCAGGTACACGAACCCCTGCGCCCCGGCGTCGACGACGCCGGATTTCTTCAAAAGGGCGAGCTTTTCCGGCGTCCGGGCGAGCGACGCCGACGCCGCCTGCAGCGAGCGGTCGAGGAGGGCGCCGAAGTCTTTCACGTTCGAGGCCTGCGCGACGACGTCCTGGGCCCAGTCGCGGAGAACCGTGAGGATCGTTCCCTCCTGGGGCCTCTGGATCGCCGCTCGGGCCGACTCGGCCCCCTTCAGGACCGCCTGTCCGAATTCGTTCGTGTCGATTCGCTGCTTCTCGGGAACGCCTTCCGAGAAACCCGTGAAGAACTGGGCCAGGATCGCGCCCGAATTTCCCCGCGCGCCGGACACCGCCTCGTCGGCGATCGCGAGCGCCGCCTGGCGCGCGCCGATCTCTTTTCCGAACGCCGCGCGGTGGGCGATGCGGGAGAGGGTCATCGCCATGTTGGTTCCCGTGTCCCCGTCGGGAACGGGATAGACGTTGATCCGGTTGAGCGGTTCCGCCCGATCGGTGACGAAACGCGCGCCCGCAATCAGGGCGCGGCGCAGCCTTCGCCCGTCGAGGTAGCGGATTCCGGATTTTTTCATGTTCGCCGGGAAGGGACGATATCAGATGGCGCGGGGAGGATTACGGTTTGAGCGGCTCCCGCGAGGCGGAATTCGAGACCGCGCCCGACAGCTCGCCGTGGCCCTGTTCGGTTCGCTTGTACTCGCCGGCGAGCACCTGGACCTTGTCGAGGTAGAGAAGAACGACGCCGCAGCTCATGCACGCCCACGGGTACGCGCGGTTGTGCGGCGCCGCCATCTTCAGGAATCCCGACCAGGGGGGCGTGTACACGATGTGCCAGCTGGGCTTGGAGCGCAGCATGTCTCCGGAGCAGAACGGACACTTGCGGACGAAGAATTTTCCCATCGCGTTCAGGCGAAAGATACCAGACTCCCGGGGCGAGCCGTCAGGGACCGGGCTTCCACCGAAGGATCGGGTTCTTCGCCGCGCGGACTTCGTCGACCCGGCGAACCGGAGTCGTGTACGGCGCGTCGGCGAACATCTCGGGCTTCTCCTCCGCTTCCTTCGCGATCGCGCGCATCGCGTCCACGAACGCGTCGAGCTCGGGCTTGCCTTCGGTTTCCGTCGGCTCGATCATGAGCGCTCCCGCGACGATCAGCGGAAAGGACACCGTCGGAGGCGGAAACCCGTAGTCCATCAGCCGCTTCGCGATGTCGCCGTTGTGCACTCCGTGCTCGGCCTGTCGCTTGTCGGAGAAGACGACCTCGTGCATCGTCGGAGCGTCGTATTTCAGGTGGTAGAGGTCCGCCAGGCGCGCGCGGATGTAGTTCGCGTTGAGAACGGCGTCCCTCGCGACCTCGCCGATCTCCCGCCCGTACGTCAGGATGTACGAGACCGCGCGCACGAGGACGCCGAACTGCGACGAAAACGACCTCAGGCGGCCGACCGATTCCGGACGGTCCGCGTCGAGCCGGAACGTGCCGTCCGGGTTGCGCTCGACCGTCGGGACCGGAAGGTGCGGGACGAGCGCTTCGCAGACCGCGACCGGGCCGGCGCCGGGGCCGCCCCCGCCGTGGGGGGTCGAAAACGTCTTGTGCAGGTTCATGTGCATCACGTCGATCCCCATCGCGCCGGGATTGGCGAGACCGACGAACGCGTTGAAATTCGCGCCGTCGCCGTACAGGAATCCGCCCTTTCCGTGGACGATCTCCGCGATCTCGGTGATCCGGCGCTCGAAGATGCCCGAGAGTGTTCGGGACGGTCATCATCAGGGCCGCGACCTCGCCGGTCATCGCCTCTTCGAGAACGTGGAGGTCGAGGCGGCCGTTCGCGTTGGACTTCAGCTCCTTCACCTCGTAGCCGGCGAAGCTCGCCGTGGCCGGATTCGTTCCGTGCGCGGAGTCGGGAATGAGCACGTACTTGCGCGGGTCTCCGCGTTTTTCGAGGGCCTTGCGCACCATCAGAATGCCGGCGAGCTCTCCCTGGGCTCCGGCGCACGGCGTGAGCGTCACGCGCGGCAGGCCCGTCAGTTCCGACAGGAAACGCTCGAGCATCCACATCAATTCGAGGTTCCCCTGGGCGAGCGCTTCCGGCGCGCAGGGATGCGTCGCCGCGAAGCCCGGGAGCCGCGCCATCTCCTCGTTGATCCTCGGGTTGTGCTTCATCGTGCACGAACCGAGCGGATACAGGCCGTCCTCGATTCCGAGGTTCAGGCGCGAGAGCCGGGTGAAATGCCGCGCGACGTCGACCTCCGAGACCTCCGTTTCCCCTTCGATCTCGCCTCGGAGCAGCTCCGGAAGGAATCGCGAGCTTCTCTTCGACGTCCAGCGGCGGAAGGGAATAACCCCTCTTTCCCGGCCGGGACCGCTCGAAAATCAGGGGCTCTTCGCGAATTTTCATGAGATCTTCGCGAGCTCCGCGGCGTAGAGATCCATTTCTTCTTTCGTGTTCATTTCCGTCACGGCGACGAGCATTTCGCGGGTCCCGGCCCGGGAACCAGCGCGTCAGCGGGACCCCGGCGAGGATTCCGCGCGCGCCGAGAAGCGCGACGACTTCTTCCGCGGGCCGCGGGCAGCGCACGCAGAACTCGTTGAACACGGGCCCGCGGGTCTCGATCGAGAATCCGCGCGTCGCCGCGATCCGGGTCTTCAGGTAGTCGGCCTTCGAGGCGCACTGAACCGCCGTCTCCCGCAGCCCGGCCTTTCCGAGAAGGGAGAGGTACACGTTGGAGCAGAGCGCCATGAGGCCCTGGTTCGTGCAGATGTTCGACGTCGCCTTCTCGCGGCGGATGTGCTGCTCTCGGGTGGAAAGGGTGAGGCAGAACGCGCGTTTGCCTTCGGAATCGACCGATTGGCCGGCGAGCCGGCCGGGCATCTGGCGCTTGTGCGCGTCGCGGCAGGCGAGAAAACCGAGCGCGGGAGCGCCGAACGACATCGGAACGCCGAGGGAACGCGCTTCCCCGCACGCGATGTCGAGACCGCATTCTCCCGGCGACTTCAGCAGCGCCAGGGAAGCCGCCTCGGCGACGACCGCGACGGCGGCCGCGCCGCTCGATTGCGCCGCCGTTCGCGCGAGCTCCCAGCTCCGGACGGCGCCGAAGAAGTCCGGCGACTGCATGGCGACGGCGAAGGTCTGCGAATCGACGGCCGCGCCGAAGTCTTCGTCCTCGACTTCGACGAGGTCGAGCGACAGGTTGTGAAAATACGTCTTCGCCGTGTCGAGATAGTCCGGATGGATGTTCTTCGACACGACGGCGCGCCGCCGGCCCTTGACGAGGCGGCTCGCCATCAGCAGGGCTTCGACGAGCGCGGTCGCGCCCTCGTAAAGGGAGGCGTTCGCCACTTCCATCCCCGTCAGCAGGGCGAGGTGGGTCTGCCATTCGAAGATCGACTGGAGCGTGCCCTGCGAAATCTCGGGCTGGTAGGGGGTATAGGACGAGAGCCATTCCTCGCGGTACAGCGTCTGGTCCGCGATCGCGGGCACGTAGTGGTGGTAACAGCCGGCTCCGAGAAAATGCGCATGGCTCTTCGCGTCGGCGTTTCGCGCGGCGAGCCGGCCGAGCTCGCGGCGGATTTCGATCTCGGACCTGGGAGCCGGCAGATCGGGCTTTCCTCGCAATCGGACCGCGGAAGGCACGTCGCGAAACAGATCTTCGACGGAGTCGACACCGATCGCGGCGAGCATGTCGCGGCGCTCGTCGTCCGAAGAGGGGAGAAATTTCATCTCAGTGTTCTTGCGATTCTTCCTTGACGAAAGCTTCGTATCCCTTCGCGTCCATCAAGTCGGTCACGTCGTCGGTCGAGAGCTTGAGTTTGATGAGCCACCCGTCTCCGTAAGAGTCCTCGTTCAGGGCGGCCGGATCTTCCACCGCCTGCTTGTTGATTTCGGTCACCTCGCCGGCAACGGGGGAAAAGAGCTCCGAGACCGCCTTGACGGACTCGACCGTGCCGAATTCCTGCCCCGAATCGAAGACGTGCCCGACTTCGGGCAGTTCGACGTACACGATCTCGCCGAGCTCTTTCTGGGCGTACTCGGTGATGCCGACCGTCGCCGTGTCGCCGTCGACCCGAACCCACTCGTGGCTTCGCGAATAATGCAGATCGTCGGGAAATTTCATTTCTCTCTTCCTCTCGCCCGTCACTTGGCTTTCTTGTAAAACGGCGTCTCGACGACCCGGGCCCGGGCCGGGCGGCCGCGAAGATCCACCTGAAATTCCGTTCCGACCGCCGCGTCGGCGATCGGGAGGTAGGCGAGGCCGATCGATTTGCCCAGGGTGGGCGAGGGAATTCCCGACGTCACGACACCCGGGCCCGAAGCCGATTGGGTCTCGTAGCCGTGCCGCGCGATTCCGCGGTCGAGCAGCTCGAAGCCGGAGAGCTTGCGGCGAAGGCCCTCCGACTTCTGGCGCGCGAGCGCCTCCCGCCCCTGGAACTCGCCTTTCTTCATCTTCACGATCCACCCGAGATCGGCCTCGAGCGGAGTCACGGTGTCGTCGATGTCGTTGCCGTACAGCGCCATCTTCGCCTCGAGCCTCAGCGTGTCGCGCGCGCCGAGCCCGCAGGGCAGCACGTCGAATCGACGCCCCGTTTCGAGGATCTCGCGGAAGAGCCGCGCGGCGTCTCCCGGATCGCAGTAGATCTCGAACCCGCTCTCGCCCGTGTACCCGGTTCGGGAGACGATCGCCCGGGCTCCGGAGACCTCGGCCTCCACGAAACCGTAGTACGGGATGCGGGAGAGATCGGCGGCGGTCATCGGCGACAGCACCTCTTCCGCGCGCGGGCCCTGGAGCGCGAGCAGGGCGAAGTCGTCGCTTCGGTCCTCGACCCGGACCCGAAACGCCTTCGAGACCGAGAGCGCGTGCGCGAAGTCCTTCGGCGTGTTGCCGGCGTTGACGACGAGGAGGTACTTCTCCGGGCCGAACCGGTAGACCAGGAGATCGTCGATGAAGGTTCCCGCCGGAGTCAGCATCGCGGAGTACTGGCATCGCCCGTCCTCGAGAGCGGAAACGTCGTTGCAGGTGAGCCGCTGCAGAAAGGCGAGGGCGTCCGGGCCCTCGACCGCGAATTCCCCCATGTGCGAAACGTCGAACAGGCCCGCGCGCTCCCGGACGGCCCGGTGCTCGTCGCGGATTCCCCCGTATTCGACGGGCATTTCCCATCCGCCGAAATCGACCATCTTCGCGCCGAGCTCTCTGTGCACGGAATACAGCGGCGTTCGCTTCAAACCGGGTGCCGTTTCCGTCGCCATCGAAGGCGCAAAATTACATCGCGCCCCCCCGCGAGTCAAACCGCGTTGATAGAATCGCCGAAAGCGACATGCCCGGACCTCCCGACTTCTCCGAGCGCCTCCAGCGAGCCGCGCGCGCGGCCGAAAAGGCCCGGCTGACCGCCGAAGCCGACGATCTGTACCGGCTCGGGTTCGAGATCGACCATTACATCCGGGCAAACGGCTTTCCCGGGCGCGATGGATCGCTCGCCCGAATCGCCCGGGCTTCGAAAAATCCGGGAACCGCCGCGGAGCTCGCCGCGCGGGCCGGAGATCACCTTCTCCTCGGCATTCTTCACCTCGAGGCCGGCCGGCTGGACGAGGCCCGCCGGGAGCTGGACCTCTGCCGGAGCGAGAACCCGTTCGACGCGGAGGCCGCCGCCTGGCGCGGAAAGCTGAATTTTCTGGAGCACCGGCTGCCCGAAGCCCTGAAAGACTTTCTCGACGCGGAATGGCTCTCCCGCGAGCCGGGCGCTCCGGCGCCGCAGCAGCTCCGCGCGATCGTCGCCCTGCTGAACCTGTCGCGGGCGCAGCTCGACGCCGCGACACACGAAGCGTGGGAGCGCCTTTCGCAGGAGGCGATCGGATCCGGCAGCGACTTTCCGGAGGGGAAACGCGGCCTGCGGATCGCCGAGGCGGTCCTGGGCGGCGCCGAGCCCGAGCCGCCCGGCGAGGTGATCGACCGCGCCGCGCGTTTGAGATCGCTCTCGAGCCTGGCCGATCTCGACGATCGAGCGCTCGTGGAGATCGCCGGAATTGCGGAGATGCGCCGGTTTCGCGGGGGCGAGCGCGTCTTTCGGGCGCAGGACCCGGCGGCCGAGTTCTTCCTCGTCGTCGAGGGAAGAGTGCAACTCGAGCGGGTCACGCCGGTCGGCCCTCAGTCCCTCGGCGAAGCGGCGACGGGGGAATTCTTCGGCGTCGCCGAAGCTCTTCTCTCCTCCCGGCGGCTCGCGGAAGCGGTCGCGGCCGTGGACGCGGTCCTGTTTTCGTTCCCCGCAGACGCGATTTTCGACCGGGCGGGTTCCGCGCCCCTCGCGCCGCGGCTCGTGCGCGATCTGGGCCGCACGCTCCGGGGCCTCAACGAGATGTTCAAGACCTTCTTCCCGTCCGCCGCCGCGCCCGACGCGATCGCCGCCCCCGCGGAGGCCGGCGAGGCGAAAATCTCGTCTCACGAGAAAGCGCGCGTGCTTTCGCGGGAGGGGCTCGCGGCCGAAGACCTCGTGCTGTTCGCCACGTTCAGCGCGGAACAGACCTTTGCCGAAGGCGCGGTGATCTTCCGCGAGGGAGACCCGGGGCCGTGCCTCTACGTCGTGGCGGAGGGAAAGGTCCGCATTTCGCGCCGCCTCCCCGGGCGCGGGAGAGGAGGCGCTCGCGATCCTCGAGCCCGGAGCGATCTTCGGCGAGACGTCGGTCTTCGACCCGGAACAGCCCCATCGCTCGGCCGACGCCATCGCCCATGAGTCCTGCACGCTGCTCGCCCTCGGGCGCGACGTCCTCGAACGCCTTCGCCGCAGCGCCCCCGAGAGCGGCGCCGCTCTGGCCGCCGTGCTCTGCCGCGAGGCGGCCCGCCGCGTCGTGGACACTTCGGAACGGCTCGTCCACTGGCGAGTGATGGCCGGGCCGTTCGGATGAGGCTTCGCCTTCCGATTCTCGTCCTGTTCGCCGCGCTCCCGCTGCGCGCCGAGACGATTCCCGAGGCGGTCGGGCGCTACGAGAACCTCAAGACCGGCGGCGCCGTCGAAGTCTTCGACGCGGAGGTCGGCCTCGGACATCTGAAACTCTCCCTGAAACGCGGCGTCGCCGTCACCGTCCTCGCCGGCGACGAACCCGTCGGATTTTTCTTCCGCGGAGAGGGAAGGTTCACCTACGTCTCCGAAACGCCGGAGGAATTTCCCGTCCTGAAGAACAACCTCTCCGAAGTCTCGCGCTGGAAACCCGTCGAGGAGGCGGGACGCGTGTCCGTCTCGGACGCCTTCGCGGAGCTGCTCTGGATCGCTCCCGGAACGCCGCCGCTTCCCGGGAAGCCGTCGACCGCCGGCCTCGATTCGGAATTTCGCCGCCACCGGGAAAGGTTCGGACGGCTGAAGTCCGACAGCCTCTCCCAGCGGCTCGCCTACCGGCGGGCCGAGAGCCCCGCCGCGAAGCTCGGCTGGGCCGAGATGACGGGCGGAAAGCACGACGTGCTGTGGCTGTTCGACGGCAGCGAGAGCAGCGACGAGCTGCTGACCGTCCTCAAGAAGCTCGAATTCGACAGCGCCAACTCCCCTTGGGAATGGGCTCCCCAGGTCGTGTCGGAACAGCCGGTCGGGCGGAAAATCCGGGACGGCGGCCCGAGGCCGCGAATCGCGCTTCTGCGCGTCGAACCGACGATCGAGGCGGATGGAGAGGACGCGAAGTTCACCGTCGACGAGACGATCGAAACCCGCGACCGGCCGTCGAAGGTCCTCGGCTTCGATCTTCGCAGCCGCGTTTTCGCGGGGTCCGCCCTGGACATCCGGCCGCAGCGGCTTCTGCGGGTGCTGTCGGAGGCCGGCAAACCGCTTCCGTTCGACCACCGGCAGGAGCGCCTCCTCGTCGAGCTCCCGGAGCCGCTCGAGCCGGGCCGCTCCATCGTTCTCCGCTTCGAGATGGAGGGAAAAGTCCTTCATCCCCCGTCGGGGGACAGCTACTGGATCCTCTCGTTCGACCCCTGGTTCCCGCGGCCGGCGGTCGGGCGCTCGGAGTTCACGTGGAAGTGCAGCGTGAGAGTCAAGAAGCCGTTCGTGCCGATCGTCAGCGGGAAAACAACCGCCCGCCATGAAGAAGGCGCGTGGAACAGCGTGACCGCGGAATTCGACAAGCCGGTTTCCCTGCCGGTCGTCCTCGCGGGGCGATACAGCATCGAAGAGAAGAGCGTGGACGGCCGAACGATCCGAGTCGCGAGCTACGCTTACACGAACCACCGGGCATCGGAACACCTCGTCACTCTCGCCTCGCAGATCATCAAGTTCTACGAGCCCTTCCTCGGACCGTTTCCGTTCCCGGAGTTCACGATCGTCGAGATCAACTCTTACGGGTTCGGAGTCGCGCCCCCGGCGACGATGTTCATCACGCAGGAAGCGTTCTCTCCCCATCGCGACGACGTGACGAAATATTTCTCGAAGAGCCTGAACGCCCGCTTCGCCCACGAAATCGCGCATCAGTACTGGGGAAATCAGGTCTCGTGGGCGCGGGACGAAGACGAGTGGCTCTCCGAATCGTTCGCAGAGTACTGCTCGGCCGTTCAGGTCCGGAAAGAAAAGGGCGAATCCTGGTACCGCACGATCGTCGACGACTGGCGAGGCGCGATGAAAGAGGCGGACGGCCACGCGACGCTGCCCACGGCCGACCGGATCGAGGGAGAGCGGGCGTTTCGCGACCGGACCAACCTGCTGTACGGGCGAGGACCCTACCTTCTCTATGCGCTCCACAGGAAGCTCGGCGACGAGACCTTCTTCACGTTTCTGAAGACGTATCAGCGGAACCTGAAATGGAAGGCCGGCTCCACCGCTCTCGTCGAAGATCTCCTTCATTTCCTGACGAAGGAGTCGTACGCCGGGTTCTTCGACCGCTATTTCTGGGGAACGGAGATGCCTACTCCTTGATCTCCACGATGTCCTTCCCGGCGGTCGACGCGCAGAGGACGCGGACGATCCTGTCGGGTCGGGCCACGCGCCGGATCACGATCTCGTGCACCATCGGTCCCGAGAGCTTGAGGGGCGACGACGGCGTGTACTGCGCAGCGGTTCCCGCCGGTTTCTCGTCGAGGGTGATTTCCGCAGCCCCGAACTTCGGCGAGAAGTTCACCCCGGCGGTTGTCGCGTAGTCCACCTTCGCGACTTTCTGATACGCCTCTTTCGTGAGCCGCGTCATGTCGTCGCTGGAGGATTCGACTTCCTTCGGGGCCGACGGATCGGCGACGATCTGAAGGTTCAGGTCTTTGTATCCGGGCAGCTTCGCATGGACGGCGTGCGTGCCGGCGGAGAAAGGAAAGGCCTTCCCGCCCCCGTGATCGTCCCAATCGTCCGCGACGCCGACGTAGATGCCGTCGATGAAGAGCCGCGCCTGGTCCGGGCTGATCTGGAATTTCATTGCGCTGCGCGTGCGATAGACGTGGTCGACCGCCGCGGAAGCATCCGGCGCGGGCCGGGGGACCGCCGCGGCGGGCGTCTCCGGCGGCGGTTTTCGCGGAACTGGAGGAACGCGCCGTGTCTCTCGAGACGGGAGGCTTCGCATTCGGACGCGGCTCTCCGATCGCCGGCGACGCGGACACCGGCGCCGTGGTCGGGGACGCGGGCGCCGCGGACGCCACAAGGGTTTCGGACGTCGTCGCCGCCGCCGGCGGAGCGGATGCCGACTTCGCCGCGGAGGCCTCCGGCTTCCGGGCCTTCTGGGAGAACTCGCCCGCGAGATACCGCGTGCGCAGCGGCTGGAGAACGACGTACAGAAACGCCGCAGCCGCGAGAACGAGCGCGGCCGTTCCAAACAGCAGCGCGCCTCCCCTCTTCTGGACGATCACCGTGGGAGCGGAAGCGCCCGGAGGCGCCGTCGCCGACCCGGACGCGGCGCGCACCCCGGAGGAACGGGAGAGCAGCCGGTCGCCGGAGCCCGACTCGAGCGCCGGGAAGGGAACGACCGCCGTCGGCAGCGCATCGCCGGTGTCCGGGACGAGCCGATCCAGCTCGCGAACGAACTCCCGCGCGTCGAAATGCCGATCTTCGCGCTTCTTGGCGAGCGCCTTTCGCAGCAGGTCCGCCGCCGCCGGGGAAAGATCCGGTCGAAGCTGGAGCGGATCGCGCGGCTCCGTATGCAGGATCTGGTACATCAGGCTGCTGACGGTGTCCCCGGGAAACGGTCGGGAACCGGTGAAGAGCTCGTAGGCGACGACGCCGAGGGAAAACAGGTCGCTTCGGCCGTCGAGAACCTCGCCGCGGATCTGTTCGGGCGACATGTAGGAAGGGCTGCCCACGAGCTGGCCCGCCTGCGTGAGCTCGGAGGAGCCGGGCAGCAGACAGTTTTCCGATCCCGAAATCGGACACTTTCGCGACGCCGTCGGTGCGGATCAGGATGTTTCCCGGTTTCACGTCCCGGTGGATGACGCTGCGCTCGTGGGCGTGCGAAAGCGCCTCGGCCGTCTGGCGAAGGACGAGCAGCCGCTGCCCGTCGGACAGCGCGACTTCCGGCCGGAGGAACCGCGCGAGCGGGCGCCCCTCGACGTATTCCATCGCGATGAACAGGGTCTCCGCGTCCCTCCCCACGTCGTAGATCGTGACGATGTTCGGGTGCTGGAGACGCCCGGCGATTTTCGCTTCTTTGAGGAAGCGCGCCTCGACGGCCGCCTGCTGGTCGGGATCGGCCGTCGCATCCCTCCGGATGATCTTGATCGCGACGTGCCGCTCGATTTCCGGGTCGATCGCGAGATAGACGGCGCCCATCGCTCCCTGGCCGAGCGGCCGCTCGAGGCGGAACCGGCCGACGGTCGCGCCGGAGGAAAAGTCCGCCATCCTAGTCCCGCTCCGGCGGGTCCGCCGGCCCGGAATCGGTCAGGATCGAATCGTCGGCGCCTCCCTTTTTCAGCAGCGCGAACTCCCGCCGTCTCGTTTCCAGCAGCGCGCGGGCCCGCTCCGCGTCGGCGGGGCGCGTGAGAATCCGAACTCCCGTCATGTCGCCGAAATTCACCGGCTCCATGTGGAAGGTCCGGTTGTCGATCTCAACGTCGATTCCCTCCGACTCCAGGAACCCGCGGATCAGCCCCGCCTCGGCGTCCTGGGCGACGACCGCGACCTCGACCCACTCTTCTTCAGAACTTCCTTTCGACATTGGAGCTCCTTATCTCACGTTCGGCGCCCTCGCGCATCAGGATTCCACGGCAAGAGCGGCCGCCCCGCGCGGAACGACGCCGCCCACGACCGCCGCCTCCGGCGCCCCGTTCTCGCGGCAGCGGGCCGCGTATTCTTCTCCCCGGCCTTCCGGAACGCACACGAGGAGGCCCCCCGAGGTCTGGGCGTCCGACAGCAGGAGAAATTCGTCGTCGCTCCAGGCCCCGCGCCATTCGGTCTTCGCCCGGAAGTTCCGGAAGTTCTTTCTCGAGCCATCGGGCGCGACCCCCTTTCGCGCGATCTCGCGCGCCCCATCGAAGACCGGGATCTTCGACAGCCGGAACACCGCCGTCGTTCCGGAGGATTCCATGAGGTTCCAGGCATGGCCGAGCAGACCGAACCCGGTGACGTCGGTCGCCGCGCGGACCGAGAAGGAGGGCATCAGCCGCGACGGTCCGGCGTTCAGCTCCGCCATCTGGTCGGCGAGCTTCTCCAGGACCTCGTCGGTCAGCAGGCGCCGGTGAAACAGCCCCCCGAGCGAATCGGCCCGCCCCGCGGAGACCATCACGCCGACGCCGAGCGGCTTCGTCAGGACGATCTCGTCGCCGGGCTTCGCGGCTCCGTGCTTCGTCAACTCGTCCTCGCGCGCAAACCCGGTCGCCGCGAGGCCGTAAATCGGAACGTCGTGGTCGATCGTGTGGCCGCCCGTCACGACCGCTCCCGCCTCGGCCACCTTGTCGGCTCCCCCGCGAAGGATCTTTTCCAGGACCGAGAGCGGCAGGACTTCGGAGGGAAACGCGGCGAGCGCCAGCGCGACGGCCGGCCGGGCCCCCGCGGCGTAGAGGTCCGAAAGGGCGTTCGCCGCGGCAATCTGGCCAAAGCGATAGGGGTCGTCGATGACGGGCGTGAAGTAGTCGACCGTCTGGACGAGCGCCCTCCCGTCTCCGAGCCGGTAGGCCGAAGCGTCTTCCGAGTGGCCGAACCCGGCGATCAGGTTCGGATCCGCGGAAGCGGGCATCGTTTTCAGCAGCGCGAGTAGGTCGAACTGACCCAGCTTACAGGCTCAACCCGCGCTGCCGGCAAACGTCGAGAGGGCGGGGATTCCGCCCGGCCGGTCGATCACCGGAGCATTATAGTTTTTGTGATTTACGGATATTCCTCGCGGAACGTTTCGGAAAGCGCCCGAAGCGCTCGGCCGATGACGTACAGCGAGATCGCTCGCGCGAGAACGCGGCCCTGCCTTCGCGTCAGGTAGAACCCCAGACCGGCGGCCGCCGTCCAGAGAAACCACCGCCAGGATCGCGTGCCCCGGCGAGAGCGCGGCATCCCGGCGCGCTCAGTCGCGCCGCGAGAAGAGCAGCCCGACGAGAAACCCGACGCCGGCGGCGATCGCGAGCGAGGCGACCGGATTCTTCTTCACGTACTTCTTCACTTCGCCGGAAACGTCTTCCCACTGGTCGGGCAGCTGGTCGCTCACGCCCTTCCACTGCTTTCTCGCGTCGCCGAGAAAGTCGTCCACGCGTTCCCGCGTCTTCTTGTAGGAATCTCCGAGATACTCCTTCGTCTGGCCGAGCTTCTCGTCGACGAAATCCTTGGTCTTTTCGAACGTGTCCTTCGCCATGTCGAAACCTCCGTAAGAGATCAAGTTTATAGCAAGTCCCTGGCCAGAAAATTCGCTCGTCCATGCTATTTTCGCGTCTCGGAGAGTGCCCCAATGCAAAAGCTGAGCTTCTTCGGAGCCTGCGGAACGGTGACGGGCTCCAAGTACCTGCTGGAATCGGACGGAAAGAAGATCCTCGTCGACTGCGGCCTCTTCCAGGGAGGGGCGGCACTCCGTCAGCTCAACTGGGAACGGCCCCCGGTGGACGCCCGGACCGTCGACGCGATCGTTCTGACGCACGCCCACATCGACCACACCGGCTACCTTCCCCGTTTCGTCAAGGACGGCTTCAAAGGGCCGGTCTACTGCTCCGCGCCGACCCGGGCCCTCCTGAACTATCTCCTTCCCGACGCCGGGAGGCTCCAGGAGGAAGAAGCCTCGTACGCGAACCGGAAAGGCTATTCGCGCCACAAGCCGGCTCTTCCCCTGTTCGCGGAAGCCGACGCTCTGTCGGCCCTCAAGCTGCTGCGCGACGTCCCGTTCGACCAATCCGCAACCCTCTCTCCCGGCATCGAGTTCTCCCTCCACCGGGTGGGCCACATCCTGGGAGCGGGCTTCGTCCGGATGCAGGCGGGAAACGTCTCGGTGCTCTTTTCGGGGGACGTCGGACGAAAAGACGTCCCGATCCTGAAAGACCCGGAGCCGATCCTGGCGGCCGACTACGTTCTGCTCGAATCGACCTACGGCGACCGCAGCCACGGCGACGAATCGCCCCTGACGGCTCTCGCGCGCGTCGCGGCCGACGTGATCGCGAGGCGGGGCATCCTCCTGATTCCGGCGTTCGCCGTCGGCCGCACCCAGGAGATCCTGTACTACCTGCGCGAGCTCCAGCGCGCCGGAAAGATCCCCGCGGACCTTCCGATTTTCGTCGATTCGCCGATGGCCGTTTCCGCGGTCGAGATCTATCGGGAGTTCACGGGCGAACACGACCTCGAGATGACGCAACTCGAAAACTCCCACGAGTCCCCGATCGGGGGGCCGACCGTCCGGCTCATGCGAAGCGTCGAGGAATCGAAGTCGCTCAATGGGTTGAAGGGCCCGGCGGTGATCATCTCCGCGTCGGGAATGCTGAGCGGCGGCCGGATCCTCCACCACCTCACCCAGCGTCTGCCGGACCCCGCCACCACGCTCCTCTTCGTCGGCTACCAGGCGGAGGAGACGCTCGGCCGGCTGATCGAAGACGGCGCGAAGACCGCGAGGATCCACGGAATGAGCGTCGAGATCCGCGCGCGAATCGAGCAGATTCCGGCGTTGTCGGCCCATGCCGACCAGGGCGAGCTCGTCGAATGGTTCTCGAAGATCCCCGTCAAGCCGCGCCGGACGTACCTCGTGCATGGAGAGGACGCCGCCCGCGAGGCGCTCGCCGGAAAGCTTCGCGCGCTTTCGATCGACGTCCGGCTGCCCCTGCGAAACCAATCCGAGGCGCTCGGTTGACGATCGTCCGCAAGGCGCGCCGGGTCGCGATCCAGACGGCGAAGGGCTTTTTCGGGGACCGCGGGCCCGACCTGGCGGCTTCGCTCACGTTCTCCACTCTCCTCATGGCGGTCCCGCTCGCCGCGACGTTCGCAATCCTCCTCGCGACGTTCTTTCGGGAGAACGACCTCGCGATCCTCGACGCGGTCAACATGGCCCTTCCCTACCAGAGCGCGAGGATCACCGCGAACCTTCGCGAGTTCATCGACTCCGCCAAGACGGTTTCGGGCGTGGGGGTGGCGGTTCTCGTCGCGACCTCGCTCCGGCTGATCTTCATCATCGAGGACACGGTCAACCACGTGTGGGGAGCGCCCAAACGCCGCCGCCTTCTCGCCCGAATGATCGTGTACACGGTCGGCCTCTTCGCCGGGGCGCTCCTGCTCGGGGTATTCGTTTCCGGCATCGGCCAGCTTCGCAAGCAGGCCGCGCTCGAGAACATCCTCGCTTCGGCTCTGTTCGGAAGGCTCTTCGCGGCCCTCGTCGTCGCGGCCGCGCTGACGCTCCTCTACCGATTCCTGCCGAACGCGCGCGTCTCCTGGGGATCGGCCGCGCTCGCGGCGGTCATCGTCTCGCTCTCGCTTCGCATCATCAAGATCGGGTTCGCCCTGTACTTCACCCTCTTCCACACGATCAACATCATCTACGGCTCTCTTTCCCTCATCCTCCTTCTCCTGCTGTCGCTCTTTTTCTTCTGGGAGCTCGTGCTCGCCGGCGTGGAGCTCACGTTCGTGCTCGACGCCGGCGAAGACGCCTCGGCGGATCGTGCCGGGGAGGGACGAGCGGAATCCGCCCTCCGGCTCCTGATCGCGCTGGCCGGGCACGCCGATCCGGTCCGCATCGACGATCTCAAGCGCGAGCTCGGCCGTTCCGACCTCGAATCGATCGCGAGGCAACTCGCCGAGGACAAACTCCTCTCCGAGACCGACGGGCAGGGATGGGCCCTCGCGCGAAAACTCGAATCGATCCCCCTTTCCAGGGTCGTGACCGCCGTTTCTCCGGATCTGCTCTCGGTGGCGCCCGACGGCCACGACCGGGTCGCGCGAATCCTTCGGCGGCTCTTCCGGAAACAATCCGCCGAGCAGCAGGTTCTGCTCACCCTCACGGTTGCGGAGCTTTCCTCGCGAAAATGACGCGCCGGCTCGAAATCGGGATGGTGTTAGCCTTGCTCGCAATGGCGGAGACGATTCCCGGCGCTTCGGCCCCGGCCAACCGGCTCGCCGGGGAATCGAGCCCGTACCTCCTTCAGCACAGCCACAACCCGGTCGACTGGTATCCCTGGGGCGAGGAAGCCCTCGCCCGAGCGAAGAGCGAAGACAAGCCGATTTTCCTTTCGATCGGCTACTCGACCTGCCACTGGTGCCACGTGATGGAGCGCGAATCGTTCGAAAATCCCGGCATCGCGGCATTGCTCAACTCCGGCTTCGTGTCGATCAAGGTGGACCGCGAAGAGCGGCCCGACCTCGACAACGTCTACATGACCGCGTGCCAGCTGATGACGCATTCGGGAGGATGGCCGTTGACGGCGATTCTCACTCCCGACGGCCGGCCGTTTTTCGCCGGCACGTATTTTCCGCCCGACGACCGGTACGGACGCGCGGGCATGACGACGCTGCTGCCGCGGATCGCCGAGACGTGGAAAAAGAACCGGGCGGAAATCGAGCAGCAGGCCTCGCATGTCGCGCAGGTCGTCGAGCAGGCGATCCAGGCCCCGCCGCAGGGCGAGACCGCGCCGCTCGATTCGGCCTTCCCGGACTCGCTGCTGGGGGACCTGCGGCGGCGATTCGATGCCTCGCACGGCGGATTCTCCGACTCGCCGAAGTTTCCGCCGCACGGCGCCCTGCAGTTCCTGCTGTTTCGCTGCCAATCGAAGAAGGATGCCGAAGCCGAGAAGATGCTGCGCAAGACGCTCGACGAGATGCGGGACGGAGGAATCTTCGACCACGTGGGAGGCGGTTTCCATCGATACTCCGTGGATTCGGAATGGTTCATTCCGCATTTCGAGAAGATGCTGTACGACAACGCGCAGCTCCTCGAGATTTACGCCCGCGCGGCCGCGCTTTTCGCCGACCCCGGGTACCGGGAAACGGCGGTAAGAATCTTCGAATGGCTCGAGAGAGAGATGCGAACCCCCGAGGGAGGCTACGCCTCGGCCCTCGACGCGGATTCGGAGGGCGTCGAGGGAAAATACTATCTGTGGGCGGCCGGCGAAATCGACGCCGTCCTCGGTCCGAAGGAAGCTTCCCTCTACCGCGGGGCGTTCGGCATCCGGGACGCCGGCAACACTCCCGCGCAATTCGAGGAGGGGCACGGAAAGAACCTCCCCCGCCGGGCCGAGAGCGATGAGTCTCTCGCGACGAAGCACCGGGCCGCGCCCCCGGAGATCGAGAGCCGCCTCTCGGCCGACCAGCGGGCGCTCGAGAACGTGCGCTCCCGCCGCGTCCACCCGGCGCGCGACGACAAGGTCCTGACTTCGTGGAATGCGCTCGCGGTCTCGGCGCTCGTCCACGCCTCCCGGGACCTCGGCGAGCCCGGAATGCTGGCGGCGGCGCGTCGCGTCGCTTCCCTCCTCGTCGAAAAACACGTGGCGGGTTCGAGAGTCTGGCACGTCTCGCGGGACGGCAAGGCGAAGATCGACGGTTTCCTGGAAGACTACGCTTTCCTCGCGAGAGCGCTGCTCGACCTCTCGGAAGCGGCAAAAGATCCCGAAATGGCTTCGCGGGCGAGGTCGATCGCGGAGGAAATGGTCGCCGGGTTTTCGGACTCCGCGGCGGGAGGGTTCTTTCAGACGGCCGCCGCGGGCCTCCGCCGCGCCGAAGCGGCTACGGCCGCGCAGGCGGGAAAGAGGGGGCTCCTCGATTCGTCGAAGGAATTCCTCGACCAGGTCGTGCCCTCGCCGAACGGCGTGGCTGTCGAGGTCCTGCGCCGGCTGGAAGCGACTCGCGACTCTCCGGAAATCCGCCTCGCCGCGGACCGGACGATGTCGGCCGCCGCCTCCTACGCCCGCGCATTTCCCACCTCCGCGACCACGTTCGCGATCCTCGCGGCGGCGCGTCCATCTTCCCCGGCAAAACTCGCATCGGAAGCGCAGTCGGGGCCGGTGCGCGTCTCCGTGGGGCGTCCGCCGGACGGCGTTCTCCCGGGCGGGGATTCCCGCCTCACGGTGCGCCTCGAAGTCGAGCGAGGCTGGCACATTCAGAGCCATCGGCCGAGCCGGCCCGATCTCGTCGCGACGGACGTGCGGGCGGCCGGCGACTCGATCGCGTTCGGAAACCCGGACTATCCGCCCGGGATGGAAGCCTCGGTCGCGGGCGAAACGCTCTCGACGTACTCGGGCGTTCTCGAAATCGCGGTGCCGATCGCGATCTCGCGCGACGCGAGAGCGGGAGAGCTTCGGGCCGAGTTCACGATCGATTTCCAGGCCTGCGACGATCGGCGCTGCCTCTCACCGTCGCGACTGGAGGTCGCGGTGCCCGTCCCCGTCTCCGCCCCGAAGCCGGCGCGATGAACGAGCGAACCTGATAGAATTCGTGGAGTGAATCTTCCCCATCGGATCCAGGAGCTCCTCGCCGAGCTTGCCGTTCGCGTCGAGCGGCCCACTCCGGAGTCGGTGCTGTTGCCGGTCGCGAAAGAGATGGAGCCCTACCTCGGCTGCGTCCAGTTCAGCACGGAGCGGTACATGCGCCACCCCGTTCTGCTGGCGCCGGAGTGGGAGGTCATGCTCATCGCCTGGGAGACGGGGCAGAAGACGCCGATCCACGATCACCGCGGCGTGATGGGCTCCATGCTGGTTTTTTCCGGCAGCCTCGTCGAAGAGGTCTTCGACACGCCGGAGGACAAGCCGGCCCTGGTCGAGCGCGCCGATCGCGCCGAGGGCGACGCGTGCCTCACGAGCCCGACGCTGCTGCACCGCCTCTTCCCGCGACGCGGTCGCTCCCTCTCGCTCCACATCTACCGCCCGCCCCTGCGCGAAATGGGTATCTGGGAGCCGGAGGGAATGACCGAGATTCGGGCTTCCGGGTACGACGTGTCCGCCGAGGCGTTCTCGGAACGCCGGCGCGCCTAGCCCGGGCGCAACCTCAAGGTCCCTTTTTCCCGAGCCCCTTCTCTCCGAGCAGCGACGAGCGCTCGGGCGTTGCCGCCCTGTGGAGACCGAACGCGTCGATCGCATGCTTTCGGATGTGCTCGATCGCCTCGGGAATGGAATCCGTCAGCAGGAGAAGGTTCAAGTCGTTCTCGTCAATCGTTTTCTCGGCGACCATGCCTTTCATCAGAACCACGAGCGGCGCCCAGTAAGCCTTCTCCATCACGACGACCGGAAAAGACAGGATCTTCTTCGTCTGGATGAGGGTCAGCGCTTCGAACAGCTCGTCCAGGGTCCCGATGCCGCCCGGCATTACGACGAACGCGTAGGAATATTTCACCATCATGACCTTACGGACATAGAAGTGATGAAAGGTGACCCAGCGGTCGAGGTACGCGTTGGGCGCCTGCTCTTTCGGCAGCTCGATGTTGCACCCGACGGATGGTCCGCCCGCTTCCTGTGCGCCACGGTTCGCGGCTTCCATGATCCCCGGGCCTCCTCCCGTGAGGACCGTGAATCCGAGGCGAACGAGCGCGGCGCCCATTTCCCGCGCGACGCCGTAGTAGGGGTGGTCCTCGTGGAAACGGGCCGAGCCGAAGACGGTCACGCACGGACCGACGAAATGGAGGGCTCGAAATCCCTTGATGAACTCGAGAGCGATTCGGATGACCGAAAAGAGCTCGAGTCCGCGGCGCCGAGGCCCCTGAAGGATTGCCTCCGGCCGGGGATGCTGGGGCTTGCCGAATCTGTCCACGGTCGGATGATAATCTCCCCCTTCATGCCGAATCCGGAAAACGCCGCAATCCTCTGCCGCGACCTCAAGAAGGCCTTCGGGTCCGTTCAGGCCGTCGCCGGCGTCGACCTGACGGTGGCGCCGGGCGAGTGCTTCGGCCTACTCGGCCCCAACGGCGCCGGCAAGACGACGACGATCGAGATCCTCGAGGGGCTCACGCGGCGGGACGGCGGGGACGTGGCGATCCTCGGCCTCCGGTGGGAGGACAACCCCGTCGCCATCCGCCGCCGGATCGGAGTCTCGCTTCAGGAATCGCGAACCACGGAAAAGCTCTCCGTTTTCGAGACGCTGCGCCTCTTTCGATCCTTCTACGATCGCGGGATCGACCCGGAAGAGGCGATGCGCTTTCTTTCGCTCGAGGAGAAACGCGACACGTGGGTCGTCAAGCTCTCCGGGGGACAAAGGCAGAGGCTCGCGGTCGCCTGCGCGCTCGTGGGCGATCCGGAAGTCCTCTTTCTCGACGAGCCGACGACGGGTCTCGACCCGCAGAGCCGCCTTCAGTTGTGGGACCGCATCCAGGCCCTCAAGGACCGCGGCAAGACCGTGCTGCTGACGACACACTACATGGAAGAGGCCGAGCGTCTCTGCGAACGGGTCGCGATCATGGATCACGGAAAGATCATCGCGGAGGGAACGCCCCCGGAGCTCATCGGCCGGCTCCAGGCGTCGAATATCCTGGAGTTCTCCACCGAGCCCGCGATGGCGGAGGCCGACGTGCACGGGATCGCGGGCGCCCGCGAGGCGCGCGCGCGCGACGCCGGGTGGCTCGTCTCGGTCGATTCCCTCGTCGAAGCGATTCCCTCGCTCTTTCCGATCCTCGACCGAGCGGGAACGCGGCTCGTCACGCTCTCGACCCACCGCGCGACGCTCGAGGACGTGTTCGTGAGCATGACGGGAAGGGAGTTGAGAGATGAGTAACCGTCCCGCCTCTCCGCTCCTCGAGCTGACCCGCATCCGCCTCCTCGCGTTCTTCCGCGAGCCCGGCGCCGTGTTCTGGGTGTTCGTCTTCCCCGTCCTCATGGGCCTTGCCCTCGGTTTCGCGTTTCGCGAGAAACCGCCCGAGAGAATTCCCGTGGGAATCGAGGCGGGGTCGCTTTCTTCCGCCGCGATGGAGTCCGTTTCGAAAGACCCGGATCTCGCGGTCCAGCAGTTCCTCGACGAGACGGAGGCGCGCCGCGCGCTCACGTTCGGAAAGATCGCCCTGCTCGTCGAGCCGGGGAATCCGCTGCGATACCGCTACGACCCTACGCGTCCGGACGCCAGAACCGCCCGGCTCGCGCTCGACCGCGCCGTGCAGCGCGCCGCGGGCTCCCGCGATCCCGTCGCGACCGCGCCGGAGCTCGTGCGGGAGAAGGGCTCCCGCTACATCGATTTCCTCCTGCCCGGCATCCTCGGGTTGAACCTGATGGGCACGGGAATGTGGGGAATCGGCTTCTCGGTGCTCACTTCGCGAATCAAGAAGACGCTGAAGCTGCTCGCGGCGACGCCGATGAGCAAGCGCGACTACCTCGCGAGCCATCTCCTCGGCCGCATGGCCTTCCTCGCGTTCGAGGTGCCGCTCATTCTTCTCTTCGGCGTGCTCGTCTTCGGCGTGCCGATCCGCGGGTCTCTGCTGACCCTGGCGGCGGTCTGTGTCCTCGGCGCGATTTCGTTCTCCGGGATCGGCCTCCTGACGACGGCCCGGGCGACGACGCTCGAGACCGGATCGGGGCTCATGAACCTCGTCATGATTCCGATGTGGCTGCTCTCGGGTTCGTTCTTTTCCGCCGACCGGTTTCCCCGGGCGATTCAACCGTTCATCCAGGCCCTCCCCCTGACCGCCCTGAACAACGCGCTTCGGGCGATCATGCTCGAGGGTAGGGGAATCTCCGCGATCGCCGGAGAGTGCGCGATCCTCGCGGCGTGGGGCGTCGTCACGTTCGTCGTTGCGCTGAAGATCTTCCGCTGGCAATGAGCGCGCCCGAGACGCTCGTTCTCGATTCCGCGGCCGTGAAACAGCTGCTCCCGATGAACGAGTGCATCGACGCGATGGAGGCCGCGTTCCGCGCGCTGGCGGAGGGCCGGGCTCTGCTTCCGCTGCGGTCGATCCTCTGGGCCCCCGACAAGGCGGGTGCGATCGGGCTCATGCCCGGCTATCTCGGAACGACCGCGGGCGGCCTGCTCGGCCTGAAGGCGGTGACGGTCTTCCCCGGAAATCACGGGACGGAGCTGGACTCGCACCAGGGCGTCGTCCTGCTCTTCGAGGCGCGGAACGGGCGGCTCCTCGCCGTCGTGGACGCGACGCAGATCACCTCCGTTCGAACCGCCGCCGTGAGCGCGCTCGCGACGAAGCTCCTCTCCCGGAAGGACGCGTCCGATCTCGCGATCTTCGGCTCCGGGACCCAGGCGCGCACCCATCTCGAGGCGATGCGCGCCGTGCGCGGCATCCGGCGCATCCGCGTCTGGAGCCGCAATCCGGACAACGCCCGCGCATTCGCCGAGCGGGAGTCGCAGAGGCACGGAGTGAGGATCGAGACGGCCGAAACGCCGAAAAAGGCGGCGCTCGGCGCCGACATCCTCTGCACGGTGACCTCCTCCCGCGAGCCGTTCCTGCGGGGCGAGTGGCTCTCTCCCGGCGCGCACGTGAACGCCGCCGGGTCGAGCGTCGCGACTTCCCGCGAGCTCGACTCTTCGGCTGTCGCAGGTGCGCGCTATTTCTGCGACCGGCGCGAATCGACGTACGCGGAGTCGGGGGACTTCCTGTTCGCGAAGCGCGAGGGCGCCGTGACCGACGAGCATGTCCTCGGCGAAATCGGCGAGCTGCTCACGGGTCGTTGCGAGGGAAGGACGTCGCCGCTGGACGTCACGCTTTTCAAGTCGCTCGGTCTCGCGATCGAAGATCTCGCGGCCGCCGGCCACGTCTACGAGAAGGCGCGAGCGAGCGGGGCGGGCACCGCTCTTCCGATCGGCGGCGCCCGGGAATGAAACCCCTCGGCCCGATTCCCCTCGGGGAGATCCGGGCGGCGGCCGAAAGGATCCGGGGATTCGCCGTCCGAACGCCGGCCGTGCGCCTGAACGCCGACATCTCGGATCGAGACGTCGAGATCTACCTGAAGCTCGAAAACCTCCAGCCCATCGGGTCGTTCAAGATCCGGGGAGCCTCGAACGCGATGACACTCGCGCCGCGCGAGGCTCTGGCCCGAGGCGTCTACACCGCGAGCGCCGGCAACATGGCCCAGGGCGTCGCCTACGGCGCGCGGCGGCTCGGACGTCCCGTGCACGGTGATCGTTCCGGAGCACGCGCCCGAGGCGAAGCTCGCGGCGATCACCCGGCTCGGCGGAAAAATCGAAAAACTCCCGTTCGACCGGTGGTGGCAGGTGCTCGTCGACCACGGGACTTCCGGCCGCAAAGAGTTCTTCGTGCATCCCGTCAGCGATCCCGCCGTGATCGCGGGAAACGGAACGATCGGGCTCGAAATTCTCGAAGACGTGCCGGACGCCGACACGATCCTCGTGCCGTACGGCGGCGGAGGGTTGAGCTGCGGAATCGCGTCGGCCGTTCGCGCGTTGAAGCCCGACGTCCGCGTCTACGGCTGCGAGGTCGAGACGGCCGCGCCGCTTGCCGCTTCTCTCCCGGCCGGCGAGCCCCGGGATGTCTCCTACACGCCGAGCTTCGTCGACGGGATCGGGGCGCGCGGCCTTCTGGCCGAGATGTGGCCCCTCGTTCGCGAGCTCCTCTCCGGATCGATCGTCTCGAGCGTTTCGGACATTGCCGCGGCCGTGAAACTCGTGGCCGAGCGCAACCGAGTGATTGCCGAAGGCGCCGCCGGCGCGGCCGTCGCGGCGGCCCTGTCCGGAAAGGTCCCGGGAAGGAAGATCGTGTGCGTCGTCTCGGGAGGAAACATCGACTCCGCGAAGCTCGCGGACATCCTGAACGGAGAGATCCCCTAGGGAGGGATCAGCCGAACAGGACCCACCGTCCGCCGCCGGTCGCGATGACGACGAGGTTCATGACGACGAGCATCAGGTCGTAGTGCCAGCCGTTCCCCTTTTTGCCCCAGAAACCCGTGTGCCAGACGAAGATTTTCTTCTGGATCGCGCCGAGCATCACGAGGATCAGGCCGGCCGCCGCGAATTGAGAGAGCACGCCGAACGCGACACCGAGGCTGCCCGCGAGCTCGGCGACGCCGAGAAACCGCGTGAAATTCGGGCTCATGCCAATGTTCTCGGCTCGTTTCACGGGATCGCTCGCGTGGCCCCATCCGCTCCAGCCGAACACGATCGCGATCATGAGCCGCAGCGCCAGGAGGGCAGCGTCGGCGCAGGCGGCCGGAAGGTGGATCATCGATCCAGTCTATCTCCCCTCGCCCGAACTCCCCTTGCGCTCCTCCAGCTCCTCGAGAGTCTTCGGCCAGTCGGCGCGCAGGAGCCGGGAGAGCGCGCGGTCGGCGAGCAGCCGCCCTCCGGTCTGACATTGCGGGCAATAGTTCGCCTCGTTCTCCGCGTACACGATTCGCTGGACGGGAGTTCCGCACGCGGGACACGGCTTTCCATACCGGCCATGGACCGCCATTCCCTCCCGAAACGCCGTGACCTTTTCCGGCAGGCTTCCGCCGGACTCGCGGCGCAGGCGGTCGGTCCACTGTTCGAGCGTTTGCCGCGCCGCGTCTCCGAGACGGCCGGCCTCCTCCGGCGAGAGCTTCGAGGTCAGCTTCAGGGGCGAGAGACGCGCGGCGTGGAGGATCTCGTCCGAATACGCGTTTCCGATCCCGGAAAAAAGACGCGGGTCGGTGAGCGCGCGCTTGAGCGTGTGGTTTTCCGAACGGAGCGCGGCCTCGAACTCCTTCGGAGTGGCGCCGAGCGGCTCGATCCCGCCGCGCGACAACGCGGCGAGGGACTCGCCTCCCGAGACGAGGTGAATCGACGCGCGCTTCTTCTGGCTCGCCTCCGTCAGGAGGAGCGTGCCGCGCTCGAAATCGAGCGCGGCCAGGTGGATCCGGCCGCCGATCTTCGCGCCGCGCGGCTTCCAATGGAAGCGGCCGGCGATCATCAGGTGGACAACGAGGAAGAGATCCCCCTCCAGAGCGAACACGATCCGCTTCCCGAGCCTCGAGACGGACAGGATCTTCTTCCCTTCGGCGGACCCGATGGGAGGATCGAACGAACGCACGACGAACGGGCTCTTGATCCGGATTTTCTCGAGGATCTTCCCTGCGAGCATTTTGTCGAGGGTCTCGACGTAGACGACGACGTCCGGCAACTCCGGCATGTGGAGAATGCTGTCACAAGAGAGCCTTGATGGAATAATCGAGTCATGGTGCGTCCATGAGCCCCTGGCAAATCGGGACGATGCTCGCTTCCGCGGCCGCGGCGGGAATGATGAACGCGATGGCGGGCGGCGGCACGATCCTGACGTTCCCGGTCCTCCTTCTTCTCGGCGAATCGGCGATCACCGCGAACGCGACCTCGACCGTCGCACTCCTGCCGGGAGCGGCCGCGAGCATGGCGGGTTACCGCCGCGAGGTCGCCGACCACCGCCGCTGGCTGAAGACGCTTCTCCTTCCGAGCCTCATCGGCGGCGCGATCGGCTCGGTGCTGCTGCTCCGGACGCCCGAGCATGCGTTCGAGAAAGCTCGCTCCGTTTCTCATCCTCTTCGCGACGCTGCTTTTCCTCGTCCAGGGAGTGATTTCCCGCTGGAGCCGGGCTCACCATCCCGAGCGGCCGTCGCGCGCGCGGTTCGTTGCGATCTCGCTCGTGCAGTTCGGGGTCGCGATCTACGGCGGATACTTCGGCGCGGGGATCGGCATTCTGATGCTGGCGGCGCTGGGGTTCCTCGGGCTCTCCGACATCCATGCGATGAACGGCCTCAAGAACTTCTTCGGCATGTGCGTCAACGCCGTCGCCGCGGCGCTACTTCATCTTTCGCGGCGCGGTCGACTGGCCCGCGGCTCTCCTCATGGCGGGCGCGGCGATCGCGGGAGGCTACGGCGGGGCGAGATTCGCCCGCCGGATCGGCCGCGATCGCGCGAGGAAGGCCGTCGTCGTCATCGGTTTCGCGATCACCGCGCTTCTGCTCCTTCGAAGAGGGCTATGGAAATAACGACAGCGGCGATGGATCTCGAACGGAGGACGCCGGCCTTCAGTATCCGAGCGCTCTGGGCACGAAGGTTCCCAGGAGATAGCCGCCGCCTCCGGTGAATGCTCCAACGGCGAGGACCTCGATCGCGCTTCGCACAAGGTTGATTTTTGCCAGCTGCCCTCGAACGCATCCAATGCCGGCCAGCACGAGAAAGGTCAATCCGACCGAGACGGGAAGGGCCGCGTGGACCGGAAGGAGAAAATACGGCAAGAGCGGGACGAGCGAGCCGATGAGATACGACGTGCCGATGGTGATCCCTTCGGCGATCTGAACGGTTTTCGGCTCGGAGTCGATCCCGAGCTCTTTTTCCATCATCGTCCTCGCAAAAGCGGTGGGACTCGCCTGAAGTTTTCCCGCGATCAGTTGGGCGTCTGCTTTTTGCACCCCTTCGTTCTCGAAAAGAAGCGCGAGCTCCTCCCGCTCGTATTCAGGATTTTCCCGGATGCTGCGGTGTTCTGCCTGGATTTCCGACTGCTGGACCTGCGCTTCGGCACGGTTCGAGAGAAACTCGCCGGCTCCCATCGAGAGCGCCCCGGCGAACGCTTCCGCGAGGCCGGCGGCGATGACGGCCCGGATGCTCCCGGTGCCCCCCGCCATGGCACTGACAACCCCGAGCGGGACCAATAACCCGTCCATTGAGCCGAAAACGAATTGCCGAATCCGGCCTCGACGTTCGACCCGAGCCCTTTCGCCGAGAATCTTTCTCTTCTCGGCGGCTGATATCTCCGCCATGTTCATCCCCCGTTCAAGACAGTCCATTTCACACCCGGCGCGGAAACGCGCCTCGATGTATTTGCATCAGGCAAGGGCAGGACGGCGTGGCTATGGTCGGAGGCGGAGGAAACGCCATGATGTCAGCCGTCGAGCTCGAGATCGAGCTCTTTTGCCGCGGAATTCGCGTTCGTCTGGAGGATCTCCGGGGCGAGGACGCCCGCCGCATCGCGCGGACAAGAGCCGGCCTCGGCTCGGGTCTCGAGCTCGTGATCCCGAACCGGAAAAAGAAGATATGGGTCAACGTTCCCGTCGCCGAGCCGTTCGCCGGGAAATCGCCGTTCCTCCTGGTCACGACGGGGAAGGTCCCGTTCGTCCACGACGAGCGGAACGGAGCCGAGTATCCCGTCGAAATCCCTTCTGAGCCGGCCTGGTACTCGCGAAGCACTGCTTCCGGGGTCGAAATGAGCCGAATCGGCGTGCTACAGGGGAACTATCTCGGCATTTACGTTTCCAACGCGTGCCTCTACTGGGCCTCGAGCCCTTCCCGCGCGTGCAAGTTCTGCACGACGGGAAGAAACCTCGGGGTCTCGGAACAATCGCGAAAGAAGGTCGAAGACGTCGTCGAGGTGGCCCGAGCGGCTCGGAAAGAATCCGGCTCGATTTTCACCCACTTCAACACCGGCTACCACTACGAAGAGGTCGACCGGCTCGAGCCCATCCACGGCCTCCGGCAGGCGGAACCGTTCGTTCGCGCCGTTCGTCGGGAGGTCGGTGGATTCATCGGAGTGCAGGCGCATCCGGTGCCCCGTCGCAAGTTCGGCGAGTATGACGCGTTGATCGAGGCCGGCACGGACCACTTCTCGTTCTGCTATGAATTCGAAGACCCGGAAACGTTTGCGCGGCTGTGCCCCGGCAAGGCGCAGACCGTCGGCCAGAAGGGTTTCTTCGAAGCGATGGAGTACACGGCGGCCGCGCTCGGCCGCGGACGCGTGTCGGGGGAGATCATCGCGGGTCCCGAGTCGATCGACGCGACCAAGCGCGGCATCGACCGGATCGTCGACGCGGGAGCTTTCCCGACCGTCTGCATCTTCCGCCCGACGCTCGGGAGCGAAATGGAGAACGTTCCGCCGCCGGATCCCGAGGCGATGAAAGAAGTCTTCGCATACCTGTATTCCGCCTGCCGCCGCGCCGGACTGCCGATCGGCATCCTCCCGATCGAAGTTTCCCTCGTCGTTCAGCCGGAGGAGGCCGTCGAGCTCGTCAAAGACGGATTTTCGACGCGAGTGTACGAGGCAAAGCTTTCGTTGATTCGGACCCTCGCGAAGCCCTACATCGCTTGGAAGACGAGGCTCCGCGCTGCGTCGAGCCCTCGAGCTAATTCCCCGGCCTCCTGAGCGTCCTCATGTAACGCACGACTTCCAGGATCTGGCGATCCGAAAGTGTGCGTCCGTACGGAGGCATAAGCGGAGAAAGGCCGATGCCGTTGCCACCGCGTCGGACCGCGTCCTCGAGCTGCTCGTCGAGGCGGCTCTTCTGGAACGCGGGGTCCGAGAGATCCTTTGGCTTCGGATCGAGGTTGAACGCATTGAAGCCGTCGCCCGCCCCGGTCTCGCCATGGCAGGTCTGGCAGTAGTAGGCAAAGACCATTTTCGCCAGCCGCAGCTCGTAGGAGGCCGAAGGGGCGGGGGATGGGGCCTCGGGGCTCTGCAGGTTGTTCGCGACGTTGGCAGCCACGTTTTTCGAGACCCGCGCGCCGACCGACCGCCGGCCGCATCCGGAGCCGGAAATCAGGATGAGCGCGGCCGCGAGAAGTCGCGCCTTCATTTCGAAGCCTGCGCCGCGGCCGTCGGGGGAAGGCTCTCGAGGTACGACGTGATCCTCAGCGCGTCTGTGTCGGACAGGCCGTAGTTCGGGCAACGGACGTCGGCCCTCCAGCGTTGCGGCCCCTTCATCCAGTAGTAGACCCACCCCGGCCGGAGCCGCTTCGGGGTATCCGTGAGAGGGGGTCCGACGTACCCGCCCGAAGCCCCGAGGATGTGGCAGCCCCGGCAACCGAGAGTGATGTAGAGACGCGATCCCTCGGAGGCGTCCGAGTCGCCCGCCGGCCGGCCGGCGAAGGGGTCCTCGGCGATCGCGGGATCGACGTAGAAATTCTGGATCGCGTCGGCGAGCAGCGCGGCCTGCTCGCGCGTGATCCGGAGCGACGGCATCCGTTCTTCGAGGATCGGGCGCAGCGTGTACGGCGCCGCGAGGTAGTCGACGAGCCACTCTCGTTTCACCTTGCTTCCCTCGAAGGTCAGAGGCGCCGTCGAGATGTCCTCGCCCCGGTCGCCAATCCGGTGGCAGGAGAGACAGCGGTAGCTTTCGACGAGCTTGCCGATCTGCCCGCCCGGGAGGAGGGCCGGCGCCGCCGTCGATTCCACGCGATAGCGTTCGGGAGGCGGCTCGGAGCCGAGCGAGAGAAGCGCCGTGACGACTGCGCGCGCATCCTCCGCATTCAAGCCGTAAGACGGCATCTTCAGACCCTGCGCGAAGGACCGGGGCGCGTCGATTTTCGCCGCGAGCCAGGCGGGAAGCGTCCTCGGAATGTCGGTTCGGCGCCCGAAGTCCAGGGACGAAGCCTTCTTGTCGCCAATCCCAGCGAGGTCCGGGCCGAACTTCTCGCCCCGGCCCGAAACCGACGGGTCATGGCACGAGAGACATCCGGAAGTCCGAAAGACCTTCTCGCCCTTCTCGGCGAGAGTTTGATTGACCCGGATCGGCTCGAGGACGTTGGCCGGAGCTTCGAAATCGCGAAAGTCCTGCTCGAGGTAGGCCACGACATCGCGCGATTCGGCCTCGGAGAAGTTGAAGCGGGGCATCCGCGTCCTCGGATTGAACGCCTGGGGATTGCGGAGGAAGGCGAGCAGCCACCCGCGGGTCGCCGCGGTGGCGACGTGCGAGAGCTCCGGCGCCGCGCCCTTTCCTTTTCCTTCCACGGTATGGCAGGTGATGCAGCGCGATTCGGAAAAGAGCTTCTTTCCGGCCGCGGGATCGCCCGGGGCCTCCTGTTCCGCGGCCCGAATCTGTCGCGCGAGCAGGTCGGGAGCGGCGAGACTGAACACATAGTGCGCCAGCTCCTCGACGCTGTCGCCCGCCAGATGGAAGTTCGGCATCGTGGCATTGGGATCGACGCCATGCGGGTCCCTGAGCCACTGGCGCAGCCAGATCCCTCCCGTTTTCATCGACTCCGCCGCGAGCGGCGGGGCTTCGGACACGAAATCTCCGTGACCGGGAACCGAGTGGCAGGCATAGCAGCCCTTCCGGGCCATCAGCTCGCGGCCGCGGGAGAGGGTCGGCGCCTCCGGCACGGCCGCGGTGAAATGGCAACGGCCGCATCCTCCTTCGAGAAAGGAAAGGGGCAGCATCGGCGGCCCGGCGTCCCGCGCGGTCCCGTGGGCGTCCTCGAGATCGGTTGCGAGCCCCTGCCCTCCGTGGCACGACGTGCAGCCGAATCGGTCGAAATCTGCGGGCGTGTGGGCGGTTCGGGAATGAAAACCGTACGGTTCGGGAGCGCCGGCCAAGACCGCGTCGGCCGCCCCGAGGTGGCAGGTCGTGCACCTGTCCACGCGATCGTTGAAGTCGCGCAGCCAGAATTGCTGAATGGCCACCGGACGGCTCGAATACTCGCGCGCCGACTTGAGGTTTTTCGCCCGGGACGCCGCGAGCGCGAAATAACGGCGCTGAATCCCGCGATACGGCCGCAGGACGTTCTTGACCGGCGAGACCGCGAGGACCGCGAGGAAGATCACGCTGGTCGCGGCGAAGATTCGTCGGAGCGGCACGTTTCCTCCCTAGAACCCGGTTCCCGCGTTCCAGGGCCAGACGAACGACCAGCCGGGGCCGCGAAAGAAAGTCCCGATGGCCGTGAGGATCGTGGCGATCATCACGAACCAGGTCATGATCCATTCGGGCAGCGTCACGCCCGAGAGAACGCGCCGGAGGCGGCCCCCCTGCTCCCCTCCGCGCGCGGCGAACATCGCGGCCGCGACGAGAACCGTGGGCACCACGACCGGCCAGCAACCTGAGGCTCCGAAGGCCACGACAAGTGCTCCGGTGGCGGCGACCAGCGCGATCGCCTGCTTCCTGCCTTTTCCAGCCCAGAGCGGGCCCGCCGTCAGGTTGATCCGGGCATAGGGAATGACGACGAGGGAGATCACGACGAGAGCCGGCAGCAGAACGCCGGCGACGATCGGCGGAAAATAGTGGAGAAGCTCCTGAAGTCCGAGAAAGTACCAGGGGGCCTTCGCGGGATTCGGCGTCTCGAGCGGATTGGCGATTCCTTCCAGCGGCGCGTCGAACGCGAATGCCGCGACTGCTAGCGCGATTACCACGACCTGGAACAGGATGATCTCGCGAAGGATCAGGTGGGGAAAGGTCATCACGTATCGCTCGTCGTCCCGGCGGACGGCCGGCCGCATCTGCGGGTTCAGGAGCGCGACCCGGATCGGAACGGCGAGCGGGTCGTTGGATTCGACGAGGTCGATCTCGCGGCTCATGGAAGATCCTCCTCTCGTAGCTCATCTTCCGGCGGGCCGCCGTCTTCTTCGGGGGGACCCTGCACCCCGCCGTCCTTGCGGACTCGCCAAACGTGAACCGAGACGAACAGGAGCAGCGCAACCGGAAGCACGACGCAGTGGAGGACGTAGAAGCGGAGCAGGGCGTTTTCCGACACGACGTTTCCGCCCAGCAGCAGGAAGCGAACCTTGTCGCCGATGAAAGGCGCCTGTTTCGCCATGTTCGTCCCGACCGAGACGCCCCAGAAGGCGAGCTGGTCCCACGGCAGGAGATAGCCCGTGTACGAGAGAAGAAGAGTCAGGATCAGGAGGACGACGCCGATGACCCAGTTGAATTGGCGCGGCGGCCGATAGGCCCGGTGGTAGAAGACGCGGAGCATGTGGAGAATCGCCGCGAAGACCATCGCGTGCGCGGCCCATCGGTGGAGGTTTCTCAGGAAGAGCCCGTTGTCCACGACGTAGTGGAGCTCTTTCATGTCCTTGTAGGCCTGGGGAACGGAGGGATGATAGTAGAACATCAGCAGGACGCCCGTCGCGACGAGAATGGCCGAGCAGGCGAGCGCGATTCCCCCGAGCCAGTAGGTGTGCCGGAAGAGGAGGGTCTTTTCGCGGACCTTGACCGGATGAACGTGGAGAAACAGGTTCCCGAAGATGATGAGCGATCGGTTCAGGTTCGTGTCGGCTACGCCGTGCCGCACGATCGAGCGATAGACCGAAGTCTCGCGAATTCTGCGCCAGAGCATTTCCATCGTCGATTCCTTCATGCTTTGAACAGCTTTCCGTGCGGAATCACGATGCTCGTGTCGACCAGGAGATTCCCCGCCGCGTCGGAAGTCACCTCGAGCCAGGGAAGCGGACGGGGAGCGGGGCCGTGGGAGACGTTGCCCTCCAGATCGAAGCGGCTCCCGTGGCAGGGGCAGGCGATCGCTCCCTCGTCGGAAACGAATCGCGTAATGCAGCCGAGATGCGTGCAAACGGCGGAAAGGGCGTAGATCCCGCCCGGCCCCCCAATGACGTAGGCCTTCTGCTCCTTGTTGAAACGGACCGTGCCTTCCGGATAGTCGCCCGAGCCTCCCGCGCGAAACGTGGTCGGCGGTTCGAACAGGACCTTCGGCTTGAGGTAGTCGAGCGTCACCACGCCGGAACCGAGCGCAGCCGCCGCGCAAGCGCCGACTCCGATGCGAGCGAGAAAGTCCCGCCGGCTCGACTCGTCCATCTCGCGCAGATTCGGATCTCTCGCGCCGTCAGGCAACAGCGTCCCCCTTCCTCCCAAAACTCTGCATCGTGATCGTTCCGGCCGGACACCGGGCGGCGCACAGGCCGCAGCGAATGCAGACGGTCTCGTCCTTCAGAAAAATCGCCCCCTCGCGCCGGCCCTCGATGACGATCGGCGCGATTTCGCGCGCGGCCGGCGACCCTCGCCGGATTAAGGCCTGCGGAAGGATCTCGATGCAGTTCTCCGGGCAGATGTCCTGGCATCCGCCGCAGAGGATGCATTCCGTTCCCTGGGAGGCGCTCTCTTCGAAGATCGTGTTCGTCCAGCAATGGAGGCAGCGGGAGCCCTCGAGCCGAGCCTGCTTCTCGGAAAAGCACTCCTCGACCTCCGCGATTCCGATCCGGCGGGCGATCGGCCGGGTCGGAGGCTTCTGGCGCGGGAGGCCCTCGAAATCCAGAGGTTTGGCATAGCGGCCATGGACGTCGATCTCGACCTCGATCTCGGGCTCGTTGCGCGGACGGCCGCGCAGGAATTCGTCGATCGACCGCGCCGCCTTCTTTCCGTCCGCGATCGCGTTGATCGCGATCCGGGGACCGAACGCCGCGTCGCCGCCGGTGTACACGCCCGGCGCCGTCGTCGCGAGCGTGTCGGGGTTCATCGTGATCCGGCCCCCTTTGATCGCAATACCGTCTTCCGGGCGGAGAAACGAGAAGTCACCCGTCTGGCCGATCGCCATGATCGCGGTATCGGCCTCCAAAACGGTTTCCGAACCCTCCAGAAATTGAGGTGAAAAACGGCCAGACTCGTCGAAAACCCGCGAGACCTTCCGGAATTCGATTCCCGTCAGGCCGGACGGTCCGCCGAGAAAACGGCTGGGCCCGAGCCGATGTCGGAAACGAATCCCCTCCGAGGAAGCCTCTTCGATCTCGTCGCCGGCGGCGGGCATCTCCGCCTCGGATTCGAGGCAGCAGACCGTCACCTCGCGGGCGCCGAACCGGACGGCGCTCCTGGCGACGTCGAGCGCCTGCACGATCGACAGATTGCGCTCCGTGTTGACCTGCTCCCCGGCCCGGGCCGCCGTGCGGGCGACGTCGAGGGCGACGTTGCCGCCGCCGATCACGACGACGCGCCGGCCCATTTCGAGCTTGTAGCCGAGGTTGATGTTCAAGAGATAGTCGATCCCCCGGAGCACGCCGTCGAGTTCGACGCCCGGGATCGTCAGGTCCCGGCTCCGCATCGCCCCCACGCCGAGAAAGACGGACCGAAATCCCTGCGCCTGCAGGTCCGAGATCGTGAAGTCGGTCCCCAGTCTGGTGTTGGTCTTCAGCTCGACGCCCAGGGAAAGGATCGCGTTGATCTCGAGCTGGATGATCGCCCGCGGCAAGCGATACTCGGGCACGCCGAGGCGGAGCATGCCCCCGGCCACGGGAGCTCCTTCGAAGATCGTCACCGGATACCCCATGATCGCCAGGTCATGCGCGCACGCGAGGCCCGCCGGGCCCGATCCGATCACCGCGACTTTCTCCGCATAGCGGTCACGTCGGGCTCCGAAGATCTCCGTCAGTACCGAAAAGTCCATCATGCTTTCGACACCGAACTTTTCCGTGACGAAGCGCTTGAGGGCGCGGATCGAGATCGGAGCGTCGAGCTCCCCCCTTCGGCAGACGCTCTCGCAGGGCGCCGCGCAGATCCTTCCGCAGATCGAGGCGAGCGGGTTGGGCTTTCGAGCCACCGCGTAGGCTTCCCGGAACTTCCCCTGCGCGATCAGGGCCACATACTTCCCCGCTTCGGTGTGGACCGGGCAGGCCCACTTGCAGGGAAAGTTCCGTTCCAGCCATTCGACGTTGACGCCGGTCACACGATGTCCCGTCAGAACACGAATCTCGCCAGGACGTACAGGGTATTGTTGTCGCTCGCATTGCGCCCGGAACCGTCGTAATTCGTCTTCGCGCCGTTGAACTTCGTATAGACCGTGTACTGCGCGGCGAGCTGGCAGTTCTGAACCGGCCACCAGGATACGTTCGCGATGTAACCCGAGCTGTTCGGGCTGCCGGTCGCGCTTCCGCTGAGATCCGCCGGGGCGAAGAGAAGCGTGTCCGGAGTCCCGGTGACGTTGAACAAGCCGATTCCTGCCGAGTAGCGGTTCCCCAGATGGTAGTTGGCGCTGGCCGCCACCGAGCTCAGGTGGTGCTTCTCCCGATCGGCACCGCCCTGGTCGAAGCTCCCGGTCAGGGTCGAATTCTCGCGGATGTATGTCCCGCGCAGCGAGAGAACGTCCGTTCGGAACAGCGTTTGGTCGTATTGCGTGTCTGCTCCCCAATCGGTGAACTCGTCCTCGGGGCCCGAGACGGAATTCGGGTTGGACTTCACGCGCATGCCGAAGCCTCCGACCTCCAGGAAATTGTTTCCCGCGATCGTCTGCTGCCACGCGACCCGCCAGTAGGGAGCGACACCGCGAATGTTGACGGCAAAGCCCTCGCCCGACGTCGGGGCAGGACTCCCCACGTGATCCGAGCGGTAGAGCGTTCCCGCGAGGTAGAGATGGTCATCCCACATCGCATAAGCACCGAGGCCCGCCACATCCTGGCCGAGACTCGCGATGATCGGAGCCGCTGTCGGGGTCGGTGCGGAGTCGCTCGCCATGAACGGATAGCCCCAGGCCGGTGTCGTGTTCCAGAGATCCTCGACGGTCGGATTGTTGTTGAGCGTCAAACCGTAAACGAGCTCTTTGCCTCCCATCTTCGTCAAGTTGGCATAGCGCACGTCGCTATTGTCGATGCTGAAGTGATCGTCCTGCTTGGTGTAGGTCACCTGCACGAAGCTGCCAATGTGCGTCGTCCAGGCGCCGGAAAGAAAGAGCGAGATGTCCTGCGGGAATTCGACGTTCCCATTCTGCGTGCCGGGTTGAGTCTTGTTTGTGTGCGTGTAAGAGGTTTCCAACCACGCGGAAAGAGGAAGGGTCTTGAGCAGGTTGAGGCCGGCATGGGTTTCCTTCGGCTCGTTTACGACCGCTGGCGTCTCCTGGGCGCGGTCCGTGTAGCCCAGCAGCTTGAACCGCCGGCCAGCGCTGTTGAGCTCGGGAGGAGTGGTATGGCAGCCGTTACACGCAAGTCCCGTCTGTCGAGCGAAGCTCGGGACAGATTGCGCGGTCGAGCGAAACAAGACGGCGACGGCAAAGGACACGGCGACGACGAACAGGAACGAATAGCGGTTCTTCATCTCTACCTCGCGATTTCAAAGTCCGCCGTCGTGGCGCCTTTCACCGTGACGGCCTTCTGGGTTCCTTTCGCTTTCGGATGCCAGACCTTGACCGTGTAAGCACCATCGGGAACGTCGGCAATCCGGAACGAACCGTCCGCCTTTGTGACCGCAAAATACGGAGTCGGAACCGCTGCGACAAAGCCTTCCATCTCGGGATGGACCTTGCAGAGGAGTGTGGCGACGCACTCTTTCTTGAACGTGTAGCTCTTGGTCTGCCCCTTGGGCCACGTGCCGAGATTGAACTTGTCGGCGCAGGCATCCGGGGAGTACACGTTGTGCAGGACGGCGTCGGAATTGAGAAAATCCACGGTCGTTCCGACGAGCACTGGGACGACGTGCGGACTGAAGATCAGGTTCGCCTGGTCCATCTTCGCGTGAGCGGTCGGCGCGGGAAACGTCTTCCCCGACTCGACGGCGTAAACCACCGCGTCGGCGCTGTCGCGGGTCCCCTTCACCTTCACTTTTCCCTGGATCTCACCCGCGAGAAGGGGTGCGCCAACGCTCAGAATCACTACTGCGATCAAATTATTCTTCATTGAGACCAACTCCTTTCAACACCACAGATTCTGTCGCCCCGGGAGGTCCGATCCCATCCCGCAAGCTCACCGAATTACGTAGTTAAACCTCACCAGGCAAGAGGATGCGTTTCTGGAACGCGAAGGCGACTGCCTCGGCCTTCGAGTGGAGCTCGAGCTTGTCGAGGATGTTCTGGATGTGGTTGCGTGCCGTCAGGTGCGAGATATGGAGCCGATCCGCGATCTCGGGCGTTGCCCGGCCGGCCGCGAGCATGCCGAGCACTTCGACTTCACGGGCCGTGAGCTTCCGGGCACGAGCGTCGGGCGACTCCCGGACGACGGAGAGCATCGATCGCGGCGGTATGGCAGGTTCTTCCGAGTCCTTCGGCTCCCTCCGGTCGGAGAGCTGAGGTTGAAGGATATGAGCGAGATAGAAGCGATCGGGAGGCCCGGATCCGACATTGAGGATGCTCACGTCCGCGACGATGCTCGCGCCTCCCTTCGCTTGGAGAGTCAGGCCGAAATGTCGGACAGGCTCGCCGCGGAAGGCCATCTGCGTGACCGGACAGGTCTCGGCGCAGTAGCGGTTCCCGTGGACGTCGCTGCCCTCCAACATCCCGGCGCAGCTGGCCCCCAGGGCTTCCTCCTCGCTGTAACCGAAGAGGTGCTCTGCGCTGTGGTTCCAGAAAACGATCCGGTTGCGCCGGTCGGTGGCGAAAACGGGCTCGGGCGAATGCTCGAGCGCCGAGAAAAGAGCGGCGACGTCGCCCGGGAGCTGAGCGGTGCCGAACCTCATCCGATTTTCGCGTTCTTGTTCAGGATCTCCCGGCAAAATCCTTCGAGCTCCTGATTCGTGAACTCGTTCCAGCCGTCGCAGGTGTCGTGCTCGCGCAGCTGTGCGTCGCAGGAGAGCGGAACGCGGTCCACGATCTGGCGCGCGAGCTGCCACTTGTTGGCGAGGTCCTCGATCTCCTCCCGGCTCGCCTTCGGGTTCCGGCGAGTGAGCCAGTCATGACGGTCGCGGAACTCCTCGTCCGAAAGGCGGCGAAATCCCCGGCAGAAGACGCCTTTCTCGGTCGCGACCTGACACATCGAGTGTTCGTCGTCCGTCATCGCGAGCAGGGTCTCGCGCAAGCGGCGAATCGCTTCGGCGCGCGATATCGAAGTTGTGATTGGCCCCATAAAAACCTCCTCGGCTCGAAGGAACGCTGTTCCCGTCTTCGATGATGCGAGAGGCCTGGCACGGGGGCATGATGTGAACTCATCAAATGTCTCCGAAACTGATGCGTTTGCAGGAGGCGCCCGCGATCGGATCGCGCGACGATCGCGTCATGAACGAAGAACCGAAAATCCGCGTATTGCTCCCCATGGTGCCGGAAGAGGCGACCGCCAACGTCGGTCGGCTCGTTCGCGCGTTTTTCCGCCCCGACCTGGCCGTGCTTCGGCCCTTCTACGCCGCGCGCCCGCTGCAGGCGGAAGTCTTCCTTCCCGAAGCGTCGGCGGCTCTGCCGGAGCTCTACCGTCTCGACCTCGAGGCAAGGCTGGCCGCCGGAGATCAGCTGAAGAAGGCGGTGGCTCCTCTGGCCGAGGCGGGCTACACGACGGAGCCGGACGTCGTCTCGGCAGCGCCGATCGAGGCGGTCATGAACGAGATCGGGGCCTGGCGCGCCGATATGACCGTCCTCCGGACGAGCCGGGTCTCGCGGCAGGAAGGCCGAATCGGACACATGACGTCGAGCCTCGCGCGAAGCGCGAGCTGCCCCATTCTGACGTACCGCGACGTTCCCGAATCGTACCGGGTGAGAAGAGTCCTCATCGCGACGGATTTCTCGGAAAGCTCGCGGGCGAGCGCCGACTGGGGAATGGCCATGGCGGAACTGGCGCAGGCCGAAGCGCACCTGCTCTACGTCGTCGCGCGGCACGGAACGCGAAAGCTCGACTCCGCGCTCGTGCTCAGGGAAGGGACCGACGAAATCGCCCGCTGGAGGAAGCGGATAAATCCCGCGTTTCCCCGCCCGTTGACCGACGCCCACGTGATCTCGGCCGAATACCCGGCGGAGGGAATTCTGAACTTTGCGACGGATTCCGCGTTCGACCTGGTCGTTCTCGCCGGCACGGGCCGGACGGCCCTGGGCGGGATGCTCCTCGGCTCCAACGCCCGGGCAGTCGTCCGCTGGAGCGATCGCCCGGTGCTCCTTGTCCCCAATTCGAACCGTATTTCGGCAGCCTTGGTCCTCGGAAAGATGCTCGTCGGTGTCTCGAGCCGCTGAGCCCCTAATTCATTCGCATCATGACTCCGGGCAGCACGAGCGAGGAAGATCCCATTATGAGAGCTCTTCGAATCGTTTCTCGTCTGGGACTCCTGGCACTCACCCTGAACGCCTGCTCGACGCTCCGGATCGCCGTGGATTACGACAAGTCGGTCGATTTCGCGAAATACCGGACCTACAAATGGATCGAGAACGCGCCTCCGCCGGAAAACGCATTGGTGATGAAGAGATTCCGCGCGGTGATCGAGCACCGGCTGGTCGCGAAGGGCTTCACGAAGTCCGATCGCCCGGATCTGCTGATCGCGCTTCAGACGCATCGAGCTCTGGAAACTGTCTTTCGAACCGATGTTGAGCGCTGGGGTTACGGACCGGGATGGTGGAGGGGAAACATCGCCTTTACGCGGCCCGAACAGATCCCCGTCGGGACCCTCGTCCTCGATCTCGTCGACGCCCGCTCCAACGAGCTGGTCTGGCGGGGAGTCGCGCGTCGCCTGATCGATCCCGAGGCGTCCTCTGAAAAAAGAGACCGCCACGCTGAAGAAACGATCGATCGGCTCCTCGAGAACTTCCCGCCGCGATGACGGTCGCCGTTCAGCCCTCGCGATGCTCAGTCGCCTTGATGAAAGCGGATCTGAACCCGGTGCACGCCAACATCCTCCTCGCCTGCCCTGGCTGCGGTCATTCGACCGGACTCCTCACGCTCCATCCCTCCTGGCGCTGCGCCCGATGCCGGGTGCACTGGCAATTGAAAATGTGCCGGCACTGCCACCGGCATCTCGCGATGGGAGAGGACGGCCCCTTCTGTACGGACGGGCTCCGGCGCGGGACAGGCCGCGCGGCAACGGCTTCGCCCACCGCTCACGACAAGGTGTTGCAACAAGCTAAACGCTTGCGATCTTGAGAAAACTCAGTTTGACCCAGAAGGAGAGTTCGTCATGAAAGGTTTTGTGGAAGACATCGAGAGTCTCGCTGTCACAAACGGTGAGTTTCGCCGGGTGCTTTACACGGCAAAGCACTGCCAGCTCGTCCTCATGTCGCTAAAACCCAAGGAAGAGATCGGGGCGGAAGTCCACCATCTCGACCAGTTCTTTCGCGTGGAGGAAGGAAGCGGTCAGGCGATTCTCGATGGCGTTCGGACGGCGATCCGAGCGGGCTTCGCGGTCGTCGTTCCGGCCGGAGCGAATCACAACATCATCAATACCGGCAGCGTTCCGCTGAAGCTCTACACGCTCTACGCGCGCCCAAATCATCGCGACGGCGTCGTCCACCATACGCGCGACGACGCGGAAGCCGACAACGAGCACTTCGACGGCAGGACCACAGAATAGAGAGCCAAATCGGGCGACCGCCTCCACGGCGGACCGCAGGAGGCGCAACCCACCGGGCGGCCGAGGACCGATCGATGCCCTGGGGTGTGAGACCGGCGAAGCTGTGAGAAATCGGTCGGTGGATCGCGGGCTCCCGCGAGGGGCGTCTCTTGCCGAACTCGTTAACGGGGAGAGCCCGATTTTCTCCGCGGTCCGCGCCCTTTCATGATCCACCTTTTCGATTTCGTGACCGGGCGCTCCGCGCCCTTACCGATCAACGTCAACAAATCGGTCGTCGTCACGATACCGACGAGCTTGCCGTTCTCAACGACCGGAAGGCTGCCGATCGATCGCCCTCGCATCAGGTTTGCGGCTTCCCGGAGCGTCGTTTCCTTTCGCGCGGTCACGACCGACGAGGTCATCACGTCGGCAACCGTCCGGTTCTTCCGATACTCGGGATCAGCGAAACCGCCCATGTCGCGGTCGGAGAGAATCCCCACGATTTCCGAACCGCGTGTGACGACCAGATGGTGGATTCGACTCTGTGTCAGCCGGTTCCATGCCTGTTCCGCCGACATCCCGGCATCGACGGTCTCGACCTTCTTGTTCATGACCTCTTCGAGTCTCATTCCTCGCGCTCCCTTCCGTATGGAATTCCCTGTATATTCAAAGACCTTGGAAACACATTCGGAATCGCCTTTCGAGAACAAGCGGGAGGCCCGGTGAGAGTCGAACAACTGATGCGAAAGCGGGTGGAAACAATCCGCGAGGACGGCTCGACCGAGGAAGCCCTGAAACGGATGCGCCTTCGCAAGCTCCGGCACCTCGTTGTCGTCCGAGAGGGTGAGGTCGTCGGGATCGTATCGGACCGCGATCTTGCCGGCCTGCTCGTGGGAGACCTTCGACTGGACCGATCGATTTCGCAGGTCATGAGCCTTGGAGTCGCTGTCGTTGGACCGGAGACCAAGATCGAAGACGCCGCGCGTCTCATGCGTCGGCGAAAGATTGGCGCCTTGCCGGTCGTGTATGGTCGAAAACTCATCGGAATCCTCACTGCGTCTGACCTTCTTGAACTGTTGAGCCGCGTCATGACAAAGCCTCGTCAAAAACGACGCCCGCGGCATCATCCCAAGAGGTCTCGAGACTCCACAACTCGCCGCATCGCAGCGAAAAGATGAAAAAAGAGCGTGGCCGTCGCGGGGGCGACAGCCACGCGCCTGCCGGGCTCAGAAGTACGGCTCGATTCTGAGCCGATCGACGACCTGCTGCACTCCGGAAGCGTGTTGAACAGCTCCGAGAACGGCGTCCTTTTCCGGCCAGGAGTGAACCCTTCCCTCGAGGACCACCTTTCCGTCGTCGACGTCCGCGTCGATCCGATCCGCTTCGCGCTCGGCTCGGCGCTCGAGCGTGTCTTCGATCGCTTTCCGGAGCTTCACGGGATCCGCGCTCTTCCTCGCGACCGTGATGTTGTTGATCACGCCCCGAACGCCGAGAAGCCTCCGGACGGCGCTCTCGACCTCGTCGCGGTCGAAAAGAGACTCGACGCCTCCTTCGAGCGTCACCCATCCACTGGCGACGGTCGATCGGACCTTCGTGTCATCGACAAACGAGTCCCACTCGAGAGCGCGTCGGACCGCGAGAGCGATGTCCGGGTCAGTCCGAACGAGGCTCCCGGGGATCTGAACCTGGATGTCGTCGGCGACATCCAGCACGCCGCTCACCCGGTGCGCCGCCTGGCGCGCCGCGAGCTTCTTCGCGTAGCTGTCGACGTTGCCTGTCAGGGCCACGATCCCGTTCTTGACGGACACACCGATCTCCGTTTGTTTGACTCTCGTGTCCCAACGCAACTCTGCCAGAACGTCCTGCTGAACTTGTGAATCGGTCCGAGTCATTGTCATGGTTGCCATATCGGCCTCCTTTCGATTACGCCGCCAGTTTTCCCCCGTGCAAACCGGCTCACAATGATGCAAACGCTTCAATTTCGCCATTTCGCAAATTCCACATCTGATGCAATTGGAGGATTGTTCATCGGCGGGTCGAGGCGGCATTCTCATCGTCATGGAGTCGGTTCATGCCGCCAGGCCGGTCCGCGGGGCCGTTGGGGTTCACGACCTGGGGACTCTGTTCGACCTGGCTTTCCGGGCGCTTTTCCAGAACAAGATGCGATCGGCGCTGACGATGCTCGGGATCATCATCGGCGTGGGTTGCGTCATCGCGATGATGGGGATCGGAGAAGGCGCCTCCCGATCGATTCAGTCGCAAATCAGTTCCCTGGGCTCGAATTTCATCATGCTCATGCCCGGAGCCTCGACTCAGGGGGGTGCCCGCATCTTCACGGGGCAATCGACGATTACGGAGGAGGATGCGGCGGCCATCCGGCAGGAATGTCCCTCGGTCGCCTACGTCTCCCCGACGGTTCGAGGCGCGGCGCAGCTGATCGCCGGAGAGACCAACTGGGGGACTCGCATCCAGGGCGCCGGAGTCGAATGGCCTTACGTGCGCTCGTGGAACACCGTGAAGGGAGCGTTCTTCGCGGATTCCGACGTTCGCGCGGCGACGAAGGTCTGCGTGCTCGGGGCGACCGTCTCCGACAACCTCTTTCCGGACGCCGAGGCTGTCGAACAGATCGTTCGGATCAACCATGTTCCCTTCAAGGTCGTCGGCATCCTCGACCGGAAGGGAGCGACGATGATGGGCGACCAGGATGATGTGGTTATCGCTCCTTACACGACAGTCATGAAGCGGCTGACCGGGGCCACGAAACTCGACATGATCTTTGTTTCCGCGGCATCGGCTAACCTCGTGGGGCAGGCGCAAAAGGAGATCGAAATCCTCCTGAGACAGCGGCATCACCTTGCGGCGGGTCAGGACTCCGATTTCACGATGCGGTCGCAGGAGGAGTTCGCACAGATGACCCAGGAATCCTCCCGGACTCTCTCGCTGCTGCTCGCGTGCTCCGCGGCGATCTCGTTGCTCGTCGGCGGCATCGGGATCATGAACATCATGCTCGTCGCCGTCAGCGAGCGGACGCACGAGATCGGTCTCCGCCGGGCTCTCGGAGCGCGCTCTCGACAGGTTCTCCTCCAGTTCCTGATCGAGGCGGTGACCCTTTCCGCGTTGGGAGGGATCGTCGGCGTCGCGCTCGGAATTGGCGCATCGCGAATCATCGGGCGGCGGGGCGGCTTGCCGGTCGAGCTCAACGCCGCCGCAATTCTGGTGGCTTTCGGATTCTCGGCTGCCGTCGGGATTTTCTTCGGTTTCTATCCCGCCCGCAAAGCGTCGCGACTGAACCCCGTGGAAGCGCTGCGATACGAATGACGGACCTCGCGGTCGAAACCTTCCGCCTGAGCCCAAATTTCCGCGAAACGGAGGAGTGCCAATGGATCGAATGAAGAACAAGGTGGCGGTCGTCACGGGAGCATCGGTCGGGATCGGGGCGGCGATCGGAACTCTGCTGGCGCGGAAAGGAGCGGCTGTCGCACTTTGTGACATCCAGGATCGGGAAGGCCACGGGCTCGCCGAGAAAATCCGGTCAGATGGCGGCCAGGCCCGCTACTGGCATCTCGACGTCTCCGACGAACAAGAAGTCGAACGGGTATTTCGCGAGGTCTCGAATGAGTTCGGAAAGATCGACGTCCTCGTGAACAACGCCGGAATCTCGGGACCGAGCAAGCCGACGCACGAGATCACGGAGGAGGAATGGGACCGTGTCCAGAGCGTGAACGTCAAAGGCGTCTTTTTTTGCACGAAACACGCGATTCCGGCGATCCGTCGGGCGGGTGGAGGAAGCATCGTCAACCTCTCGTCCATCTACGGCCTGGTCGGCGCCCCGGATGCCCCCCCCTACCACGCCTCCAAGGGCGCCGTGAGGCTGATGACCAAGACCGACGCTCTGTATTACGCGAAGGACGGTATTCGCGTGAATTCGGTCCATCCGGGATTCATCTGGACGCCGATGGTTGAAAAGTTTCTCGCGTCGCAAGGCAATGCGGAGCCAAGGTCGAAAAGCCCTGGAGGCGCTACATCCGATCGGGCGACTCGGCAAGGCGGAGGAGATCGCATTCGCGGTTCTTTTTGCGGCATCGGACGAATCGAGCTTCATGACGGGCTCGGAAATCGTTGTCGACGGAGGTTATACGGCCCGATGATTCGAAAATGATGAATCTGAGGGATTCCTCCAACCGCGCCCGATGAGAAAGGGTGACGTCCATGAATGACGCAAAGATTCGAGTTTTGCTTCCCCTGGTGCCCGAAGCGGCGTTCGCCGACGTCAGTCGTCTCGCTCGGGCGTCGGCCGGCCCGAACGGAGTCCCGGCGGCTTCGATCCTGGAAAAGGCTAACGCCACCGCGATGACCCATTGAGTCGATGATCCGGTCGATGACCGGTCACCTGTTATGCTGAGCGCCATGTCGTCCGCTGTCCACGAAGCGATCGATCTGCTCTCCAAGAGCGGCGAAGCCGCTTTTGCGATCGACTCCGGCGACCGGATCGTCTACTGGAACCGCGGCTGCGAGGAGCTTCTCGGCTTCGAACCGCAGAAGGTCCTGGGAAAGCACTGCTACGACGTCATGGGCGGTCGCGACGAGAACGGAAACGTCTATTGCTACCGAAACTGCCCCGTCGCCGACCAGGCGCGGAACGACCACTTGCCGGAAGTGCATCCCTTCCACCTGCTCGTCAAGGACAAGGCCGGGAAGGAAAAGCGGCTCGCCGTTTCGATGTTTTCCGTTCCGGCCGTCCGGCCGACCCTCTCCGCCGTCATTCACGTCATCCGCGAGGAGGGATCCGCGCCTTCGCCGCTCGAGAAGAGCCTCGCGAAAGCCTCGGAGGGTATGCCCGCGCCCCGCTGGCCGTTGACGACCTCGGAAGGCCAGAAGGTCGAGCTGACCGCGCGCGAGAAGGAGATCCTTCGCTGCCTCGCGGAAGGCCTGTCGACTCCCGCGATCTCGGACCGGCTCTTCATCGCGCCAGTGACCGTTCGAAACCACGTCCAGAACCTCCTGCACAAGCTCGACGTCCACACGAAGCTCGCCGCGGTCGTCTTCGCCTACCGCAACCAGCTGATCTGACCACTGGCGAGGGCCGCCGAGCGGGTGACCGGCGGCGAATGCCTTCCGCCTGCCCGCTGGAGTGACACTGCCTCCTCTCGCTGCGAGATATTCTCGGCTCGGTGAATCCGACTCCCGGCCCAACGCCGGCATTTCTGCCGAAATCGTTCGTCGCCCTCCGGGGCTACTCGCGCCGTCAATTCCTGGCCGACCTTCAGGCGGGACTCGTCGTCGGCATCGTCGCGATCCCCCTCGCGCTCGCGTTCGCGATCGCTTCCGGAGTCTCCCCGGAGAAAGGTCTCGTCACGGCCGTCGTCGCCGGCTTCCTGATCTCGCTCCTCGGCGGAAGCCGGGTTCAGATCGGAGGCCCCACCGGAGCGTTCGTGGTGATCGTCTACGGCATCGTCCAGAAATACGGCGTGGACGGGCTCGCCGTCTGCACTCTCCTTGCGGGCATTCTGCTCGTCGCGATGGGGTTCGCCCGGTTCGGCGGGGCAATCAAGTTCATTCCCTATCCGGTCGTCACCGGATTCACGAGCGGCATCGCCGTCATCATTTTTTCTTCGGAAGTGAAGGACCTGTTCGGCCTCCGGATGGGGGCCGTTCCCTCGCCGTTTCTCGAGAAGTGGGCGGCATTCGGCAAGGCGTTCGCCTCGTTCTCCCCCGCCGCCGTAGGCGTTTCCACGGGATCGCTCGCGATCCTGATCTTCTGGCCGCGGATTTCGAAGAAGATTCCGGGACCGATCGTCGCGATTCTCGCCGCGACGGCCGCCGTCGCCGTATTCAAGATCCCGGTCGAGACGATCGGGTCGCGGTTCGGGGGGTTCCACGCGTCGATCCCGGCGCCGCGCTTTCCGCCCCTGAGCCTCTCGCGGGTGCGGGAGCTGTTTTCTCCCGCGGTGACCGTCGCCCTCCTCGCGGGGATCGAGTCGCTTCTCTCGGCCGTCGTCGCCGACGGCATGATCGGCAGCCGCCACAAGTCGAACCTGGAGCTCGTCGCGCAGGGCGTCGGGAACATCGCGTCGTCGCTTTTCGGCGGCATACCGGCCGCGGGCGCAATCGCCCGCACCGCGACGAACGTCAAGAACGGGGGACGCACTCCCGTCGCCGGCATGATTCATTCGGCCACCCTGCTGTTCGTGCTTCTCCTCTTCGGCCGGTGGGCCAGTCTCATTCCGCTCGCGACGCTCGCCGCGGTCCTCGCGGTTGTCGCCTACCACATGAGCGAATGGCGGTCCTTCGCGACTCTCCTGCGGACGCCGCGAAGCGATGTCCTGGTCCTGTTGACCACGTTCCTCCTGACCGTGCTCGTCGACCTCTCGGTCGCCGTGCAGGTGGGGGTCGTTCTCGCCGCCTTCCTTTTCATGAAGCGGATGGCCGACGTCACCAACGTCGGGGCGATTACCCGCGAGTTCGAGGAGTCGCCCGACGGCATGATGTCGGCGGACCCGGGCGGCGTCGCCCGGCGCACGATTCCCCCGGGAGTCGAGGTTTACGAGATCAACGGCCCTTTCTTCTTCGGAGCCGCCGACAAAATCAAAGACGTGCTCCAGTTCGTGGCAAAGAAACCGAAGGTCTTCATCCTCCGGCTGAGGAACGTTCCCGCCATCGACGCAACCGGGATCCACGTGCTCGACGACCTGCATGAGAGCTTCGTGCGAAAGGGGATCGTGTTCCTGATCGCCGGCCTCCAGGCCCAGCCCTTCGCCGCGCTCGACCGCGCGGGCCGGCTCGACCGGTACGGCCGCGAGAACCTCGCAGGCGACCTCGACGAAGCTCTTGAAAAGGCCAGGGCTTCCACCGCGAAATGAATCGTTTGCATCAGGGCGCGCTATGAGAGAATTGCCACAATCGCGAAGGAGGTTCCCATGAACTCGACACGAAAGATGGCGGTGGCGTTTGCGGCGCTTTACGTCGCGCTCGCGCTGCTGCAGGGCCCGGCGTGGGGAAAGCCCCTCTGGGTGAAAAAAGTCAAGGACCTGGGCTATCCGGCGCAGAATTGCCTCTATTGCCACTCCGAAAAACTTCCGAAGAAGGATTCGTTCAAGCCGGATCAGTTGAACGACCGCGGAAAATGGCTCTTCGCGAAGAAGCAGGAGCTGAAGGCGAACGAAGTCGACGTGGAATGGTTGAAGGACTATCCCGGAGGTAAGGAGCAGAAGTGAGCCTGGGCGCGGTCCACCCCACCGGGTGGATTGGAACGTCCACGGAGTGGGCGCAAGGCCTCGGCATCGCGCTCGTTCTCATCGACCTCGGCCTTGCTCCTGGGAACGTGGATCGCTTCCCACCGTCGGGGGCTCACGTCGCATCTCAAGCAAAACCTCGTTCTGGGAATCGCGGTCCTTCCGATCGCCGTCGTCTTTCTCGGTTACTCGTACGGGCTCGAGAAATCCAAGAGCGTCGAAGCCTGCGGCGCTTGCCACGTGATGACCGCCTACGTCGCCGATCTCCGGATCCCGCGAGCGATTCGCTGGCCGCCACCCACTACAAGAACCGTTACATTCAGGAGAATCACTGCTATACCTGCCACAGCGATTACGGAATGTTCGGGACCGTGAAGGCCAAGTGGGAGGGGCTCGGGCATGTGGTCCATTACACGCTGCACGATTACAAGCTGCCGTTGAAGATCCATCATCCCTACTCGAACCTGCGTTGCCTCGGTTGCCACGGCGAGTCTCAAAAGTTTCTCGACCCGAAGAAGCATTCCGCCGAAGACCAGCGAAACCTGATCGCCGGCCAGATGTCCTGTCTCGACTGCCACGGCCCCGCTCATCCCAAGTTCGAGTTGAAGGCATCCCGATGACGGAAACTCCCCGTCCTTCCGCCCTCGATCGCGCGTCGATCGCTTTCACCGTCGCGGGGCTCCTCGTGTGTCTCGCTCTTCTCGTTCGCGAGACTCCCTATACCCTGACGGCGTTCATGTTCCTGGCGCAGCCGCTCATCGCCGTGGGGTTCCTGCTGTTCGTGGTTCGCGTCGTTCGCGACCTGCGCCGCAAAGACCTGATCTAGAGATTGCGTCCCCTGCACCGGGAGCCCTACTGGTGCCAGCGCAGGAAAATGCCGTAGCGGTTCGCGTCGTACGAACCGAGGCCGTTCTCCGCGGCCAGGGACTCCCGGTACTTGTCCCGTCGCCACTCGGCGATGAACGACGCATTCTTCGTCACGTCGACCGAGGCGCGGATGCTCGCGCGGTCGATCTTGAACGGGAACGAACCGTCGTTCTCGGAACTGTCCGTACGCGCCGTCGATCGAGACGGGAGATAGCAGGAGCGAGAGGCCGCCCTCGAGGGAACGGCCGTCTTCCTTGTGAATCGAGCGGTCCGGGGCGAGGGTCTGAGGAACGACGAACAGGATCTTGCTGTCTGCCTGATATTTCTCGGCGGAAAGGTGCAGGCGAATGAACTTTGGCCGGCCACCCCTCGACGGTCCCCCCGTACTGGCGGATCCGGCCGTCGTAGCCGATCCCCGTCCTGTCGTTCGAGGCGTCGATCTGCTCGGCGGTCGCGCTCAGCTGGAAGACCTGCTTCAGGCTCCACGCCGCGCGAAGGCGATACCGATCGCGGTCGAGGAAGTCCGTTCGAAGGACGGGTTCGTCGGCGCGCTCGCGGCGGTAATCGGCTCCGAGCGTCACGCCGCTCTGCGAAAAGGTCGCCCCGGCGTCGAGTGTCTTGATCTTTCGATGAAACGTCCCGCCCTGTCCGCCGGGAAGGACGATTTCCGACGGGTCTTCGTCGACGGTGACGTCCTGATTCGTCTGCGACCATCCGGCCCGCACCGCGAAGGGTCCGAATCGGCGAGCCTCGATCCTCGCGTCGAACACCTCGTCGGTCCGTTCGATCGCGGTGTCGGCCTGCAGGACCGAGAGAAGATTCTTCGGGTCCACGCCGCCGAACGTCACCGAGTCGAGATACAGGCTGGAGACGAGCGCGAAGCCGTCGAGCTCGGTGTGGTTCTTCGAGTAGCCGGCGATGAAGTCGATCCCTTCGGCGAGGTTCGCCTCGACCCGGCCGCTTCCCCGCCACATCGTGTTGCGGGCGCGGGCGGACGTCGTGTCGGAGAGGCCGCCGAAGAACCGGCTGATCTCGAACGACACGAGGTTTCCGGAGAGATCTTCCGCGGACGACGTGTCGGCCTCCGCCGCGGCATGGATGTACGAGCCGACGAGCTTGATTCGATCGCCGAGCCTTCCGGTTACGTACGCGCTCGTCACCGGCGTGTTCGCGTCGTCTTTCGTCGTTCGGTTGAAATCGTTCAGGGAAACGGGCACCCCGAGGACCGTTCCCGGGTCGTTGCCGTTCCCGGCCCCCGCCACGAGACCCTGGGTCTCGACTTCGTGGAGCTTCCTCCAGCCCTGGATGACCTGCCCCGAGATCGGCCCGGCGTCGAACGCCGCGCCGACCCGGAATTCCTCGTCCCGGTCGTCGAGCCGGTCGGTGAGACGGAACTCGTCCTCCCCGACATGGTAAGTGTTTCGGCCCGGCCCCTCGTCGCGGTTCCGCGTGTATCCGAGGATCGGCGTGATCACGGCGCCGGGGAACAGCCTCAACTCGACGTCGAGAACGTTGCGAGTCCGGCTGTACGTCTGTTCGCCCGGCACGATCCCGTCGCCGAGAAGCGGATTCGCGAAACCGGGAAGAGCGCTGTAGAGCTCCGTTCGCCGATAGCTCAGTTGAAGGTCGTACTTGCCCGAGAGGCCCGAGCGGACGTTCAGCGACCCGGCCGGACCCGCGCCGAGGTCGCTCGCGTCGACGCGGAACGTGTCGAAGAATGAGGTCGGTCCGGGTGCGGTCACCAGGAAGGACCGCAGAAGGAATCCTTCTCGCTCGTTGATCTGGCTGCGGTACATCTGCTCGTTGCCGGAGACGTCGACGAAGCGGTATCCCATCTCGAGGTCGAGAGGAAGGGCCTGCGCGGAGACAAAGCGTCCCGCGCGACCGCGACAGCGGCGGCGAAGAGGCGGCGGGCGTTCTTCATCTGTTCTCTCTCACTTCAGGAGCGTCGGCGACCGGTTCGAGCCGTGGATCGCCGTGTGGCAGGTCGTGCAGTTCTGGTATCGCGGCAGCAGGAGGTTGTGAAACGACGGCGGCTGCGATCCCAGCGTCGTCGCCGTCAGATTCGAGTGGCACTCGAGGCAGAGCTGGTCGACCCGGGCGCGGATCAGCTGCCGCGGGTTCGACGAGCCGTGCGGCTGATGACAGCTCATGCAGTCTCCGGCCACGCCCGAGACGTGCTCGAAGACGAACGGTCCGCGTTTCTCCGCATGGCAGGACACGCACGGCAACTCGTCCGCCCGGGTGCGGCGGAGCGCCGACTCGCCGCGCTTTCCGTGCGGGTCGTGGCAGGAAGCGCAGTTCATTCCTCCCTCGAGGCGATGCGCGAACGGCTTGTCGCGGAACGACGCGGCCTGGCCCGGATGGCAGGAGGCGCAGAGAACGACCGATTCCTTCTTGAGAAGAGAGGCCGCCTTCGGTTCCGACGCGTGCAGGGAATGGCAGCTCAGGCAATTGACCGCCGCGGAGTTGGCGTGAACGCTGTTTCGGCGGGAGCGATGGTCCGTCGTCTGGTCGTGGCAGGTCAGGCAGAACGCCGCGCCGTCGGGACCGCGCATCGGGCGGGCAACGGGCTTCTCGCCGGACGAGGCGACATGCTCCGCCGTCTCGCCGTGGCACGTCGCGCAGACGGCGTCTCCCGTGATCCCTTTCTTCGCGAGACTCAGAAGATGCCCGTGCGGATTCCGCGCAAAGACTTTCGCTTCGTCGTGGCAGTCGGCGCACGCGACCGTCTCCACTTTCGCCGGGGCCGGAGCTTCGACAGGGGGAGTCGGCTTGTCCGCCGCCTGCTCGGCTGCAAGCAGAGAAAGAGAGGCGGCGCCGAGTCCGAAGACCAGGAACGCCGCCAGGACTCCCCGATTGCTCTTCATTTCGCCCTCTTCGATCCGACGCGCCTCCGGACTATCGAGCGTGGACCTTGTCGACCGCGAAGTCGTCGTCGGCCGCGTGGCACGACGCGCAGGACTTCGCCGAAGGGCGCGGTCATCACGAACGCGTGAGCCGCCGCTTCCTGGGTGTCGTGGCAACCCAGGCAGGCCGCCGCCGTCGTCTGCTGGGGCGTGTACCACTCCTGCGGCGGAGGAGGAGTCTGAACCGCGAGGTTCGTCAGCGGCAGCGGGGGCGTGTACGTTCCCGCCAGGTGGCACTTCTGGCAATCGCGCAGATCACCGGGAAAACGCACGTCGTTGAAGTTGTTCACGCTTCCGCCGAATCCGTAGATCGTGAAGTCCTTCGTGAGGTTCTCGCCCCGGTGAATGTGATGGATCAGCCGCTGGAACGAGATCGACTCGGGCGAGCCCTTGCCCGCCGGGCGCTGGGAGCCGTCGTTTGCGTTCGGATTGTGGCACGCGACGCACTCTTCGATCACGAAACGCTGGCCGCCATGGAGCGCGAGCCTGTCGTGGCAGACGTTGCATTTCGCGATGTCGACGACGGCGCGGCGGGGAACCGGGCTTGCGTCGGTCACCGGGAAATAGAAGATGGGATTGGTCGCGCCTTCGGTGACGGACGGATTCTGGTCCGAGTCGCCGACGTTGATCATCACGGTGCGACGGACGTCCATGCTCGCGAGCCATGTCCCGGAGGCGCTCTGCGGCAGAGCCTCTTTCAGCGTGTACGTGGCGATCGTTCCGTTGAAAGACGCGCCGTCGGCTCGCTCGCGGAACGGGGACGCGAGGCTGTAGTCGACCGTCGGGCCGCCGACGACGACGTTGACGTTCGAGCCGAGCGTCTTCGGATCGACGACGGTGCCGTCGTTGTTCGTGATCTTGAACGTGACCGTCGGCGTCTGGCCCGGCTGCGAGTTCGTGACGCTCAGGATCTGGGCGTTCAGCCCCTTGAGCTGAGTCGACTTGAGCGGAATCGTGTGGGCGCCGATGACGGATGCATCGAACTCGACCCCCTGGGGCTGATGGCACGTTGCGCACTTCGTGTCGTCGAGTTGAATCCCCCCCTTGTGATTCGCGCCGGTCACGAAATTCAGGTCGTCGTGGCACGAGCCGCACGCGGCGGCCCCGGGATACGTGTAGTAGTTCGGGCCCTGCGTGGCGGAAGCCACGTGGCACTTCGTGCAATTGCGGACGTCCTGGGGAAACTCGACAGTCGAGAAGTCGTTCACGCTCTGGCCGAACCCGATGATCTGGTACGGAGTGCCGGCCTGGACGCTCGGCAGGTTCGCGCCGTCGTGGATCTTGTGGATCAGGACCTTGAAGTCGACGGTGTTTCCCGTGTCCGGGTCGACGGTCTGGGGCTGGTGGCAAAGGACGCAGAGCTTGACGTCCTGGCGCGCTCCGCCGTGAGCCGAGAGCGGATCGTGGCAGCTGTTGCAGGCGGCGTTGTTCGTTTTGTCCCAGACGTCCGTGACGGCGGCGCTGTCCGGCCGAAAGTCGAATTCGACGTTCGCGTAGTAATTCTTGTCCAGGATCGCGGGGGTGACCAGGTCGCGCGTCGCGTAGATGCCGAGCGTCGTGGTCTTCGTCCGGTCGAAGCTCGCGGGAAGGGCCGTCTTGAATCGGTAGGTCGCGTGCCCGAGGCCGAGGTCGGTGAAGCCCGCGTTGCCGGCCGCGTCGGTGCCCGCCTGAATCGCGGTCACTCCCGGATGCGGGCTCGACGTCGGAGTCGTCACGGTTCGCGTCGTGTACGCGGTGTAGTGTCGTGTCGCCGGATCCCACCACGCAAGAATGAAGCTCGGGCTGACGGCGCCCGGCGTGACATTTCCGAGGCGATCGAGCGGCTGGCCCTTGTCGTCGGTCAGCGAAAAGTCGACGACGGGCCGGAGATCAGCCGGGATCGTGATGCTGTTGACCGTCACGTGGAGGCCGGGCCGTATGTATCCGATCTGGTCCTCGGACATGTAGAGCTCGGCATCGTTCGGGCTGTAGACCTTTCGCGCGTTGGCGGAGCCGCTCCTTCCGCCGAAAGTCGGGAGGTTGGGGTTCACCACGCCGAGGCGAACCGGAACAGCAATGCCGGCCGCCGAAACCCCGAGGAAGATGGCCCGTTTGAAAAAATGCATGACCAACCTCCAAACCTGCCGCAAGTCTGCGCCGGACCCGCCCGGACAAGCATGATGCAATCGAATTAGTTGTTTGGGACCGGAGCGGGTCGCTCTGTCGCATTTATCCTACGCCCGATCTCACGGCTTTTGTTCGGATCGGTCCAGCGTCGGACGGCCGTTTTCGCTCAAATCGCTTGAAACAATCGACCTCTCGTCCACCCGGGGTCGTCAGGCCCGCAGGCGAGACGGGAAATCGATCACTTTCGCGCCGAGGAGCCGCTTGATCGACCGGAGAGCGTCCAGCTCCGGGAGGGGCGAGATCCGCACGATATCGGCGATGCTGGATCGCCCGTCCATGCGCGAAACGACGAACCCGTCCGCGGGGCTCAGCGACAGGCGCTCCAGCGCTTCGACACCGATCGCGACGACCGGCACGTCGCCCGGATGGATCGACTCGTAGATCTCTTTCTTGAGCCGATCCCCGGACCGGCCGAGCTCCTCGGACAGCCCCGGCAGATCCGGGCTCACCGCGTGCAGCCCTTCGAGGATTTGAACCGCCTTTCCCCAGTCGCCCCGCTGTCCCGCCGAGACGGCCTCCGCGAGATTCATCTCGAGCCGCTTCCGGCGGTTCGGCGCGGACGTGACATCGCTCGGCCGGGCGGCGCCGGCCGCGACGAGATTCCAGATGCTTTCCAGAATCGCGTACCGGCTGAAGGGCAGGCTCTCCATGACTTCTTCGACGTTTCGCTGGCCGTCGAGCAGAGGAAGAGAGTACCGCCCGATTCCCCGGCCGCCGTCGTTCGTGTCGGCCGGCGGAGGAGCTCCGGTCGGCTCGAAGATCGCGCCGGGGTGAATCCGGGTTCGGAGGGCGTTCCAGCCGTCGACCCGGCGCGTGCCTTCGAGGGCGATCGCGATGGGATCGATACTGATCGACACGAGCTTCGAAGCGGGAAACGCGACCTGTTCGAAATCGAACGAGCCCTCGTTCCAGAGGAAGATGTCGCAAACGATGTCGAAGGTCTTGTAGGTCAGAGTCGCGACCGCCAGTTCGCTCGTGATCTTCTCCACCATGACGAGGATCGCGCCGACCATGATCCCCGTTTCCCGCTGGATCATCAGGGCCTTGTCGACGTCTTCCTCCGTGCAATGGCCGAGCCGAACCAGATATTTCCCGTAGTAGTCGCGCGGGTCGTTGGAAGCGCACGCGATGATCCGCCCGTCCTGGAGAAAAATCCTGCGCTCGGCGTTCTGGCTCGGATTTCGAGCGGTGATGACCCCCGACCGGCGGGCAGTTCGCGCCCATTGAATCAGGTCGGCCATCGACATGCTCGAAAAGCTGCCGGAAAGCGATACGGCGCCGCTCATTTTCCGAGGCGTGCCAGCGGGCGAATTTCGATTCCCGCTTCCTGAAGCCGGGCCCGGATCGCCTTCGCGAACGACGCAGCGCCCGGAGTGTCGCCGTGCAGGCAGATCGTCTGAACCCTGACGGAGAGACGCGCGCCGTTCGAAGCCCGTACGGACTCGTCGGCCACGAGAGAAAGCGCCTGCGCGGCCGCCTTTTCGGCCGAATCGAACACGGCGCCTTCGACTCCCCGGGAAGCGAGCGTCCCGTCTTCCAGGTAGAGCCGGTCGGCAAAACCCTCCCCCGCGACGCGCAACCCCATTCGGCGAGCCTCGTCGAGGAGAGGCGATCCCGCCTGGCCGACGACGATCCACGCCGGCTGCCGGCGCGCGACTGTCTCGAGGAAGCAGCGCGCGATGTCGCTCCGGCGATTGGCCCCGTGGTAGAGCGCTCCGTGCGGCTTGATGTGCGAAAGAACGGCCCCCGTGTCCGAAGCCGCTTCGAGAAGCGAGTCGATCTGTTCGGAGATCGTCGCGGAGAGCTCTGCAAGCGTCAGCGGCATCTCCCGGCGGCCGAAGTTCTTCCGGTCGGGGAAACCGGGGTGGGCGCCGCACGCGACTCCGAGGCGCCTGGCCGCGGACAGGGTCGATCGCATCGTCTCCGGGCTGCCGGCATGCGCGCCACAGGCGACGTTGCACGACGTGAGAAAGGGAAGGAGCGCCTCGTCGTCGAACCCCTCCCCCAGGTCCGCGTTCAGATCGACTTCCCTTCTCATTCGGCGCTTCCTTCCAGGATCATTTCCCGTTCGCGCCGCGCCCGCAAGGCTTCCTCGAGCGTGACTTCCCGGAAGCGGACGACGCCGCCCGGCCGGAGCTGGCCGGCGATTCCCAGATCGGCGGAAATGACCCCGGCAATTCTCGCATAGCCGCCCGTGACAGGCCCTTCCGGCATGTGCACGATGGGCTCGCCTCCGGGAGGAACCTGAACGGCTCCAGCGACCGATCCCTCGGGAGCCATCTCCGGAAGCGCGTCCGATCCCCCGGCGACCGCTTCGACCGCCGCCGAAAGCCGCTCTCCCTCGAGGCGCAGGCCCATGCGGTTCGAGCGCGACGAAACCCGAAACTCCGCCTCGAAAAAGCGGCGGACCGCTTCCGGAGGAAAGCTCTCCCGCTGGGGCCCCGAAATCACCCGCAGCTCGGCCGGGGAGGTCGGGAGCGAGAACGACTCCAAACCGCGCGGCCTCGCCGCCGGCCCCTCCAGGACGGCGATCGCGTCGTCTTTCTCGAGCCTGCGTCCCTTCCATCCGCCGAACCCGGCCGATAGGTGCGTCGATCGGCTGCCCAGGACCTCCGGGACATCGACGCCTCCCGCGAGCGCGAGGTAGGTTCGAAAGCCGGCTCGGGCAGCGCCGAACTCGAGAACGTCTCCCGCGGCAAGCTGCCCGGAAGAGGCCGGATCGAACACCGAACCGTTCCGGAGAACCGGCATGTCCGCTCCCGCGACGGCGATTCGGATTTCCTTCACGACCTCGAAGCGGGCTCCCGAGGCGGTCATCTCCAGAAGCGCGGCCCCTTCCGGGTTGCCGGCCCGGGCGTTCGCGAGGCGCGCCGAGTAAGGGTCCGCCGCGCCGGACGGAGCGATTCCCCACCGCCGGCAACGGGGCCTCCCGAGGTCCTGGACGGTCGTCAGCAGTCCCGCGTGGAGCACGCGAAGCGCGATCACGGCCAGGCTCCGCCGTCCGCGAGCGCTCCGAATCGCCATTCCTCGATCGGAACGAACTTCACGCGGTCTCCGGCCCAGAGCCGCACCGGCGGATTTCGCGACGGCTCGAAAAGCGGCAGCGGAGTGCGGCCGATCAACCGCCAGCCCCCGGGCGTCGTCGAGGGGTAAATCCCGGTGTACGAGCCGCCGATCGCGACCGAGCCCCACGGAACGGACAGGCGAGGAGTCTCGAGACGGGGAGACGCGAGCGACTCCGGCAGGCCCGTCAGGTAAGCGAATCCGGGAGTGAAGCCGAGGAACGCGACCCGGTATTCCGCCGCGGAATGAACCTGCGCAAAATCTCCGGCGCCCATTCCCCTTGCCGCCGCGACTTCCTCGAGGTCGATCCCGGCGTTGGACCCGTAGCAGACCGGAATCTCGTGCAGCCGCGGAGCGGGAAGCGCCGCGAAGTCGTTCTCCCAGAACCGCGCCAGGCGCAGGGCGGAGGACCGGTCGAACCGGAGCGGGTCGAAAACGACGAGCACGCTCCGGGCGCCGACGACGCACTCTTCGAAGCCGGGGAGCGGCGTCCGGTCGAGCCGTTCCGCGATCGATCTCGCCTTCCGGTTGGCGTCGAGGTCGGATGCGGCGGGCCAATCGAGGAGCAGCGCCCCGTCGCCGAGCGGGCGCGTTCGGCGTCCGTCCCGCGACGGCTCGGTGCTGGATTCGTCTTCGGACTTGCGCATCTCGGGAAACCGGGACGCGAGTCTAGCAGGCCCTTCTGTCGGTGATCTATCCGTGAGGAGGCGGGGGCGGAGGCGGGGACTCGAGCATCGGCGCGGGCCCCTCGGGAACGTTCGTCGGAGCCGGGCCCTCCGGGACGTTCGTCGGGGCGGGACCTTCGTACACCTTGCCCGAAGGAGGAAACGCGAACGTCCTGCCGACCCGGTAGTCGTTTGGCGACGCCGGATACGGTTCCCCGACTCCGGGTCGATAGGGGCTCTGTTTCAACAGCTCATCGGGTTTTCGACGGCGCGCCGCGTGAAGTTGCTCCGCGACGACTTTCTGGTTCCGGGCAGCGGCGGCCGGAGAGGTCGGACCGAGCACGACGGCATCGCCCGGTTTTCCGGGCATCGCCGCCTGCCGAATCCGCGCGACGTCCGAAACCCGGATGCTCATCAAGGTTCCGTCCGCGGTCCGGAAGACGTACCGTCCGGATCGCTCGCCAGGCTTCGCCGCCGACCAGTACGTCACTCCCCCCTTCAGGTCGATTCGATAGGAAGCAGGAGAGGCGGGGAGGAGAAGGATCGCGATCAGACCCAGCATCGCCTTCATGAAGTTTCCAACTCCTTGCCGGAGAAAGAAATTCCCCCGGGACGCCATAGAATGCCGCGGTGCCGCCGAAATCTTCTCTCCGGGCTTCCGCCTCGCCGGCGGGCCTGGGCCATACCAAGCCGAAACACTTCCGGGAAATGGCCCGGGTTGCCTGGGAAAACAGGGACCAGCTTCCCTACGCGTGGAGAATCCTCCGCCAGGGCACCTGCGACGGCTGCGCGCTCGGCACGTCCGGGATGACGGACTGGACGATTCCCGGAACGCACCTCTGCATGGTCCGGCTGGAGCTGATGCGAATCAACACGGCTCCCGCCCTCGACCCGAAGGTCCTTCGCGACGTCGGCCGGCTTTCCGCCCTCACCTCCCGCGAGCTGCGCGAGCTGGGCCGCCTGCCGAGCCCGATGATCCGGCGCGCGGGAGAACCGGGGTTTCGGGAGATCTCGTGGGAGGAGGCCTTCGACGCGGCGGCGGAGAAGATCCGAGCCGCCGACCCGGGGCGATTTGCCGTCTACCTGACCTCGCGCGGAATCCTGAACGAGCACTATTACGCCGCCCAGAAGGCCGCGCGGTTCCTCGGCACGAATCACGTCGACAACTCTGCCCGGCTATGCCACGCGGCCTCGACCGCCGCGATGAAGAAGACGGTCGGGCACGGCGCGACGACGTGCAGCTATTCCGACTGGCTCGGGACCGACCTCATCGTCTTCTTCGGAGCCAACGCGGCGAACAACCAGCCCGTGACGATGAAATACCTCGTCGAGGCGCGCCGCCGGGGGGCTCGCGTCGCGGTCGTCAATCCCTATCGGGAACCGGGACTGGATCGCTACTGGGTCCCCTCGGTTCCCGAGTCGGCGCTGTTCGGCACGAAGATGACCGACGAATGGTTTCCCGTCCACACGGGCGGGGACCTGGCCTTCCTGCTGGGAGTCTTCCGGATCCTGTGCGAAGAGGAGTGGATCGACCGGGCATTCATCGAGAAGTCCACTACCGGCTTCGACGAGGCGCGCGCCGCCGCGCTCCGCGCGCCGTGGGACGCTCTCGAATCGGGCTCGGGAGCGACGCCCGCGGAGATGCGCCGATTCGCGGAAATGCTCCGCGACGCCCCAAACGCCGTGTTCGTCTGGTCGATGGGCCTGACCCAGCACGTGCACGGAACGCAGACGGTCGAAGCCCTCGTCAACGTCGGTCTCGCCCGCCACTACGTCGGCCGCGAGAACAACGGCCTCATGCCGATCCGCGGGCACTCCGGCGTGCAGGGAGGCGCCGAGGTCGGCTGCGTGCCGAACCTCGAGCCCGCGACCCGGGAGCGGTTCCGGCGCTCCTGGGGGTTCGAGCTGCCCGACTCGAAGGGATACTCGGCCGCGGAGCAGGTCGAAGCCGCGGCTCGCGGCGACATCGACGTCTTCTGGATCGTCGGCGGAAATTTTCTGGAGACGCTTCCCGACCCGGCCCGGACGCGAACAGCCCTCGAACGCGCGGGGACGCGTATCCACCACGACGTCGTCCTCTCCCCGCAGATGCTCGTTCCCGCGCGGGAGACCGTTCTTCTCTTCCCCGCCACGACGCGGTACGAGTCGCCGGGCGGAGGGACCGAGACCTCGACCGAACGCCGGATCATTTTCTCGCCGGAAGTCGCGGGGCGGAGGATCGGCGGCGCGAAGCCGGAGTGGGAGGTCTTCGGCGAGGTTGCGCGGCGAGCTCGCCCCGGCGACGCGAACCTTCTTCGCATCGATTCGTCGGAGCAGCTTCGCGAGGAGATCTCGGCGGCTGTCCCTCTCTACGCGGGAATCGAACGCCTGCGGCGAGCGGGAGACCAGTTCCAGTGGGGCGGTTCGCGGCTTTTTTCCGACGGGGTGTTCGCGACCTCCGACGGGAAGGCGAGATTCTCCGCTCTCGCCGTTCCCGCTCGCGAGCCCCGCCGCCCCTTCCGGCTCTCCACCCGGCGGGGAAAGCAGTTCAATTCGATGGTCCAGCGCGAAGTCGACCCCTTGAATGGAGCCAAACGAAGCGACGTTCTGATCTGTCCCTCCGACGCGGCGTCGCTCGGGGTCCGCGAAGGCGAAGGCGTTCGCCTCGTCTCCGACACCGGCAACCTTCGGGCGACCGTCAAGATCGCCCCGATCAAGGACGGCAACCTCCAGGTCCACTGGCCCGAAGGGCTCGTCCTGCTGCCCGCGGATCGCATCGACCCCGAGTCTCTCGAGCCCGACTACAACACGACGGTCACCGTCGAAAAGGTGTGATGTACGATTCCAAAGGAGGAAGCGCATGAGATTCATTCTCGGAGTCATCGTCGGCATCGGCGGTTTTCTCGCGGTCGGATACTTCGCCGCGACGAGCGGGCGCATCAGCGTCGCCGCGACGAACCACGGGGGAATCAACGACGCGATCGATCACTGGCTCGGCGAGGTTTCCGATCGGTCGATCGAGAAGCACGCCCCGCAGAAGACCAATCCCTTCGCGAACGATCCCGCCGCGCTTGCCGTGGGCCTGTCTCACTACAAGGAAAACTGCCTCGATTGTCACGGGGCCCGGTCCCTCGACGGCGCGGAGTTCTCGAAGGGCCTCAACCCCGCTCCTCCGATGCTCGACATGAAGGGGACCCAGAAGATGAGCGATGGCCAGCTGTTCTGGATCGTCTCGAACGGCATCCGGATGACGGGCATGCCGGCATTTTCCCCCACGCATTCCGAGGCCGAGATCTGGAAGATCGTGGCCTTCGTCCACCACCTCCCGCAATTGACCGACGCCGAGGTCGCGAAGCTCAAGCAGGGACGGGAAGAGCCGGAAGAACACCACAAGGAGGCGGGCGGCGCTGCCGGCGAAAACATCCATCCCGAGGGCGCGGCGCACTCCTAGCCCGTCGCGCGCACCCGATGCCCGTCCCCTTCTCTCCCGAAGAGCTCCGCCGCTATTCCCGGCATCTCCTCATGCCCGAGGTCGGACTGGCCGGGCAGCAGAAGCTCCGGGCGGCGCGCGTGTTGTGCGTCGGAGCGGGAGGCCTCGGATCGCCGCTTGCGCTCTACCTCGCGGCGGCCGGCGTGGGAACGCTCGGAATGGTGGACTTCGATGTCGTTGAGGAATCCAACCTCCACCGCCAGATTCTTTACGGCACGAGAGACGTCGGCCGCCGGAAGCTGCAGTCGGCGGAAGAAAGGATCCGTGACGCCAATCCGCACGTCCGCTTCGTCCCGTTCGAGCAAAGACTGACCTCGGCGAACGCGCTCGAGATCTTCCGCCAGTTCGACGTCGTTGCGGACGGCACCGACAACTTCCCCACCCGCTACCTCATCAATGACGCCTGCGTGATGACGGGCAAGCCGAACGTCTACGCTTCGATCTATCGGTTCGAGGGGCAGGCGTCGGTCTTCGCCGCGCCCGGCGGGCCCTGCTACCGCTGCCTCTACCCCGAGCCGCCGCCTCCCGGAATGGTTCCCTCGTGCGCGGAAGGAGGAGTCCTCGGGATCCTGCCCGGCCTGCTCGGCGTCATCCAGGCAACCGAGACCGTGAAGCTCGTCCTCGGCGCGGGCTCGTCGCTCGTCGGCCGCCTGCTGCTCGTCGACGCCCTCGGCATGAAGTTTCGCGAAGTCAGGCTCCGGAAAAACCCCGACTGCGTCGTCTGCGGGCCGAGCCCGTCCGTTCGCGAGCTCGTCGACTACGAGGCGTTCTGCGGTGTCTCGAACGTGGGAGCGGAGCGGGTCCCCGAGGGAGTGCCGTCGGTGAGCGTGGAGGATCTCAAGAAGGAGATCGATGGCGGCGAGAAGCTCGTCATCCTCGACGTGCGGGAGCCCCACGAAATCGAAATCAGCTCGCTGCCCGGCTCAGTCAGAATCCCCCTCGGCTCGCTCCCGGAGAACCTGAACCGCCTTTCGACCGCGGACGAAATCGTCGTCCACTGCCGCACGGGAGCGCGAAGCGCCCGCGCCGTCGAGCTCCTTCGGCAGTCGGGATTCCGGAAGGTCCGAAACCTCACGGGCGGAATCGACCGGTGGGCGCAGGCGATCGACCCGACGATGGCGAGGTATTGAGCGCGCGTGGTGCCCAGGGACGGAATTGAACCGCCGACGCAGGGATTTTCAGTCCCTCGCTCTACCGACTGAGCTACCTGGGCAAAGGCGCGAGCCGACAAGACTCCAGTCGCGAGGCGGGCAAAATAACAGAGGGGCATCCCCCCGTCAATCCGGGGTAAGCTTTCCGGGAATGCGCTCGACAGCCGAAACGTTTTGCAGCCTGACCGAAAACCGTCGTTCAGCGGAGGATTTTTGAAAACAACCACCATCGCCGCCGCTCTCATCGCGGCCTCCTTCGCGGGCCCCGTGTTCGCGCAGAACGCCCCTCCCGCGCCGCAATCCGCCGCGCCGGCGCCGGCCGCCGCAACGATCGCGCCGCCGGGCGTTCCCGGCCGCGCGATCTGGGCGAAGACTTACGACGAAGCGCTTCAGCGCGCGAAGGACCAGGGAAAAGTCGTGTTCGTCGAGTTCGCCCAGAAAAAATGCGGAAACTGCTTCCGGATGGATGGACTCCTCTATCCGTCCGTCAACTTCGAGATGGCGCTTCTCCGGATGGTGCCGGTCAAGCTCGACCTCGATGGCGTCGAAGCCGCGCCGCTCAAGAACCGGTATCAGATCAACCAGACGCCCGCGATTCTCGTCGTTTCGCCCGGAGGCGCTCTGATTTTTCGAATGGTCGGGTTCGACAGCGACCGAGCCTTCTACACTCACCTCCACAATTCGATGACCGACTGGGACCATCTGAACGTGAAGCTCATCCACGAGCCGGAAACGATCAACGACCCGAAAGCCGAGCTCCAGCTGGGAATGGAGCTGTTCCGGCGCTTCGATTCCGAAGAAGCAATCCCGCGTCTCCAACGCGCCGCTTCGCCGAAGGCCCCGGCCGCCACCCGGGAGGAAGCCCTCGCGTATCTCGCCTCGGCGCAGATGGAGCGCGAGCGCTTCGCGGAGGCGGGAGCCACGGTTGACACTCTCCTCAAGATCACGAAAAACGCCGGACAGCGCGAGAAGGCCGAGCTCTTCCGGGCTCAGCTCGCGCTCGCCCAGGGCAAGCGCGACGAGGCGCGGCGGGAGTTTCAGGCTTTCCTGACCCGTCACCCCGAGAGCAAGCTCAAGGACCAGGCGAAGACGTACCTCGATCAGATGGGCTCCGATCAGCCGAAATCGGAATGAAGACCCTCGCCGCCGCACTCCTGCTCGTCGGCGGATCGCTTTCCGCGCAGCCCGCGGCATCGCTCGTCGAAGTCCGGGCGTCCGTTTCGCCCGCCACCGTCGCCCCGGGCGGGACCTTCTCCCTCGTCGTCGCGGCGAATCTCCGCGCCGGGTGGCACGTGAATGCCCACCAGCCCTCGGAGGATTACCTGATCGCCACCAACGTGGCCCTCGAGCCGCCCGCCGGAATCACGTTTTCCGAGCTCCACTACCCTGCAGCGAAACAGGTGAAATTCTCGTTCGCCGAAAAGCCGCTCGCCGTCTACGAAGGCACGATCACCGTTACCGGGCAGGGCGCGGTCACTTCGACTTCCGCGGCAGGGCCTCGCGAAATCGCCGGAACGTTTTCCTATCAACCCTGCAATGACAAGCAGTGCCTGGCCCCCGCCCGGGTGCCCTTCCGTGCCTCGATCTCCGTGGCCCCGGCCGCACGGAGAGGCGCGGGCGCAGGACCGACCTCGGCGTCCAGGCCCGCTGGACCCGGCGACGCGGCGAACGGCGGTGCGGATCTCGCGGCCGTGCTCTCGTCGAAAGGCCTCGCCCTGTTCTTCGCATTTCTCTTTTTGGGGGGACTCGCGCTCAACCTGACGCCGTGCGTCTACCCGATCATTCCGATCACGATCGGGTTCTTCGGCGGGCAGTCGGCGGGGAAAGCGGGCCGGCCTTTCGGCCTCGCGTCGGTCTACGTCCTCGGAATGGCGCTGACGTATTCGGCGCTCGGCGTTGCGGCGGCGCTTTCGGGCAAGCTTTTTGGCTCAGCCCTTCAGTCGCCATGGGTGCTCGCCGGAATCGCGGCCGTGCTCGTCGCCCTCTCGCTTTCCATGTTCGGCCTGTACGACATCAATCCGCCGCGCTTCCTGATGAACCGCGCGGGAGCGAAAACCGGAATCGGCGGCGCGTTCGGAATGGGATTGCTCGTCGGGGTCGTGGCGGCGCCCTGCCTGGGCCCTTTCGTTCTGGGCCTGCTGACGTTCGTCGCGGCAAGGCGCGATCCTCTTCTCGGATTCGCGATGTTTTTCGTTCTCTCTCTCGGCCTGGGCCTTCCGTACCTCTTCCTGGCGACGTTTTCCGGCGCGCTCGCGAAGCTTCCGAAAGCGGGCGCCTGGATGGTCGAGATCAAGAAGGTCTTCGGTTTCGTTCTTCTCGCGATGGCGGCGTATTTCCTCAAGACCGTTCTCCCGGAGCCGCTGCGGAGCTGGCTGCTTCCGGCGATTCTCGCGATCGGGGGGGCCTTCGTCCTCGTCGGCATTCTGAAGGCCCGAGTTCCCGGCGTCGCCCGCGCGGCCGTCGCGGGAAGCGGCATCGTTCTTCTCGCGGGGGCCGCGCATTTCACTCCCCGTCCCGCCGCCGGGGCGGCGCGTCTGGCTTTCCAGCCGTTTCACGCGAGCGCCGGAGCCGCCGGTGGCCGGCCGTCGATGATCGATTTCGCCGCCGACTGGTGCATTCCATGCCACGAGCTCGAGGACGTGACCTTCGCCGATCCGCGGGTACGCCAGGCTCTTTCCGGGATGACGCTCTACAAGGCCGACATGACGCGCGGCGACTCGCCCGAGGCGATCGACCTCTCCGGACGCTTCGGAATCGTCGGCATGCCGACGATCGTTTTTCTCGACGCCGGCGGAAAAGAAGTCCCCGGTTCGCGCCTCGTCGGCTTCGAGCCTCCGGACCGGTTTCTCGAGCGCGTCGCGAAGCTGGGGTCCTGACCGGAACCTGGCAGCCTGCTAGACCTTTCCCAGCTTCTCGAGCGTCGCGCGGGCCGCCTGGCGCTGGGCCTCTTTCTTGGAGGGCCCGTACCCCTGAGCGAACGCCTCTCCGTTCCAGACGACCTGGATCAGAAACGTTTTTTCGTGGTCCGGCCCCGATTCCTCGACGACGCGGTACTCGGGAAGCGGAAGGCCGAGCCGCTGAGCGGTTTCCTGGAGGGACGTCTTGTAATCCTGAAACGACAGATCCGCGAGGTTGATCGCGGCGACGTCGGACTCGAACACGCGGGAGATGAAAGGGCCCACGGCGGGGAGGCCCCCGTCCAGATAGATGGCCGCGAAGATCGCCTCCATCGCGTCCGCGAGGAGCGAGTCCTTGCTCGACCCCCCGGATCGCGCTTCGCCGGAGCCGAGGCGCAGGAAGGTCCCGAGGTCGAGATCTTTCGCCTTCTGGGACAGCGTCGCGGCGGATACCAGGTGCGCCTTGATTTTCGAGAGCGATCCTTCCTGGAGCGCGGGAAAGCTCTTGAAGATCAGCTCCCCGATGACGAATCCCAGCACCGCATCCCCCAGGAATTCGAGAGTCTCGTTGTGCTGGACGCGCGGCGCGCGGTTCTCGTTCGCGTAGGACCGATGCGTCAGCGCCCGCATGAGCATCGCCGGATCGCGGAAGGTGTAGCCCAGACGCCGTTCGAGCGCGCTCCAGGGCTGGCGGGATGCGTTCACGCGGACCTCTCCTCGCGCTCCAGAAGGGCACGGAGCTCCTCCGGCGGGATCGGACGACAGAAGAGAAACCCCTGCATTCCATCGCACCCGAGAGCCCGCAGAATCTCGCGCTGCTCCTCGGTTTCCACCCCCTCCGCGATCACGCGAAGCCCGATCCCGTGCGCCAGATCGATCACCGCCCGCACGACCGCGCCGTCCTTTCGATCCGCGACCATCTCGCGAACGAAAGCCCGGTCGATCTTGAGCGTGTCGAGGGGAAATCGCTTCAGGTAACCCAGGGAAGAATAGCCCGTCCCGAAGTCATCCATCGTGATGCCGAGGCCGAGATTCTTGAGGCGCCGGAGAGTCGAAAGCACCTGCTCGGCATTGTCCATCGCGACGCTCTCGGTGATTTCGAGGTCCAGCAAGGAAGGATTGAGGCCCGCATCGTCCAGCGTCTCCGCGATCTGCGACACGAGCCCCTGCTGCTGAAACTGCCGCGCCGACAGGTTCACCGACATCCGGATGGAAGGAAGGCCCGCGTCGAGCCATTCCCGCAGCTGGCGGCACGCCGTTCGAAGAACCCAGGCTCCGATCGGAAGGATCAGGCCCGTCTCCTCCGCGAGAGGGATGAATTCCGAAGGCGGAGTGAGGCCGTCCGGCGATCGCTTCCAGTAGATCAGAGCTTCCACTCCCTCGACCTTCGACGTCGCCAGATTGATCTGCGGCTGGTAGAGCAAGGTGAATTCGTCGTTGCGAAGCGCCGCTCGAACGTCATTCTCCAGCTTCATCCGGACCTGTGCCCGTTCGTTGAGCTCCCGCGTGTAGAGTTGATAATTGTCGCGGCCGCGCTCCTTGGCCCGGTACATCGCGATATCGGCGTTCCGCACGAGCGTCTCGGCGTCGTGACCGTCGAACGGATACAGGCTCACGCCGATGCTCGCGGTTATGAACAGCTCCTGCCCGCCGACCTCGAAAGATTTCTTGAAGCTGTTCAGAATTCGTTCCGCGATTCTGACCGCGTCGGCCACTTGCATCACGTTCGGGATCAGCAGAATGAACTCGTCGCCACCCAGCCGGGCGAGCGTGTCCCCTTCCCACAGCAGGGCCTGAATGCGCGCGGCGATCTCCCGCAGCAACTGATCGCCGATGGAGTGGCCGAGCGAGTCGTTGATGACCTTGAACCGGTCGAGGTCGACGAAAAAGACGGCCAGGCCCCCGCCGACCCGATGAGCCTGGGCGACGGACAGGGTCAGGCGATCCTGGAAGAGAAGGCGATTCGGGAGATCGGTCAGCGGATCGTGAAACGCGAGGTGCTTGATCTGCTCCTCGGCGCGCTTGCTCTCGATCGCGGCCGCGACATGCTGCGACACGAAAGTCAGCAGCTCCGTCTCCTTCTCCGTGAAGCGGGTCTTTTCGGTGTAGCTCTGGACGACGATCGCGCCGAACGTGCGCCCGCCGCTCCTCAGGGGCGCTCCCAGCCAGTCGATCGAAGGCGAGCCCACGGGCTCCACCTCGCCGCGAGCGAGCAGCTCGTCGAACACCTCCGGGGGCGCGAGGAGGGGCTGGCCCGTTCGGAGGACGAGCTCCGTCAGTCCCTTCTTGAGAGGCCGTCGGCGGGGGCTGCGCGTCGTGCTCGTCGACCAGATAGGGGAAGCTCAGCGTGCCCGCCGCGGCATCGTGAAGGGCGATGTAGAAGTTCCGGGCGTCCATGAGCTCCCCGACGATTCGGTGGACTGCGCCGTAGACCTCGCCGAGGTCGGTCGCTGCCGCCGTCTCCTCCGCAATGCGGTAGAGCGCCGACTGAAGTTTCTCGGACTTTCGGCGTTCGGTGACATCCAGGAGCGTGCCGACGACCGCGGGACTTCCGCCGTACTCCATCAACGAGCAGAGGACCTCGACGTCGATTTCGGTTCCGTCGTTCCTTCGGCCGCGAAACGCGGAGTGAAGGCTTTCGGCGGAGCCGTCCACCTGATGGAGCAGGAACTCCGTCACCGCCGACCGGTCGCCCGGCGCCACGACCTCGGAAATGGGGCGAGCGGTCAGTTCCTCCGCGCTGAAGCCGAAGATTTCGGCCATCTTCGGGTTCGCGTACACGAACACGCCCTCGCGGGCGATGAAGACGCCCGACAACGATCCCTCGACGAGCGTCCTGTACTTGGATTCCGCTTCGCGGAGCGCCGTCGTGTCGTGAACGATCGAATGAAGAACCGTCCGCCCCTCGAGATCGATCGGGCTCGAGTGCACCTCGATGTCGCGAATCTCCCCGGACGCGAGCCGATGCATGAAGTGGAAGGAGTTTCGCTGTTCCGCGACCGCCCGCCGGAGCTCCCGCTGGATCTCTTCGGGCGAGGCCGTGTTGAGATGGCCGATCGATTTCGTCTTCAGCTCCTCGCGCGAATAGCCGTAATACTCGCAAGCGGCCGGGTTCGCGTCCAGGATGCGGCCGGTTTCGGGGTCGAGCAGCAGCTGCACGGCGCGGTTGCGCTCGAACATCTGCCGAAAGATGTCCGCCGGCCGGCTCATCGTCGGACGAAGAGCCTCTCGAAGTTCGAGCTCGTCGCCGCCGCGACTTCTTCGAGCGCGGCCCCTTTCACCTCCGCGAGCTTTCGAGCCGTCTCGACGACGAAGGCGGGCTCGCACCGCTTTCCCCGGTGGGGAACGGGAGCCAGAAACGGAGCGTCGGTTTCGACGAGCATCTCGGACAGCGGGAGCCCGCGCGCGCTCTCCCGGATGTTCTCGGCGCCCTTGAACGTCAGCATCCCGGAGAACGAAATCCTGTAGCCGAGACCGATCGCCCGGAGGCCAAAATCCGAGTCCTCGGTGAACGAGTGGAAGACGCCCGCGTTCTCGCGCGGCCCGGAGGCTTCGAGAATCTCCAGCATCACGGCGCCGGACTCTCGGTTGTGGAGGAGCGCCGGCAGGGAGTGTTCCCGGGCGAACCCGAGCTGCGCCCGAAAACCGGCGAGCTGGGCCTCGCGCGCGGAGTGCTCGTAGTGAAAATCCAATCCGATCTCCCCGATCGCGACGGTCTTGCGCGAAGCGAGCAGACCCTCCAGAATCTTCAAATCGCGATCCGGATCGAACTCCGCGGTCTCGTGGGGATGGACGCCGACGGCCGCAAAGAGGCGATCGTCGCCTTCTGCGAGCTCCACCGCCCTCCTCGAGTCTTCCACGGTGGTTCCGGGGATCAGCACCCGGCCGACGCCGGCCTGTTCCGCGCGCGAGAGAACGTCGTGCAGCTCCGCGGGGGGCAGCATCTGGACGTGGCCGTGCGAGTCGCAGAGCATTCCCATCCGGCCTACTTGACCGCCGTTCCGGGAGGAACCTCCGACTCGGGCGCCAGGAGAACCGGTTCGCCGCTGTCGGGAAGCGAGGCGGCGAGGACCATCCCGTTGGATTGCTGCCCCATGAGAGTCGCGGGTTGGAGGTTCGCGACGATGATGACGGTCTTCCCGACGAGCTGTTCGGGCGAGTAGCGGGTCGCAATTCCGGCCACGATCTGGCGCCTCTCGCTGCCGAGATCGACCTCGAGGCGCATCAGTTTCTTCGATTTCGGCACCGGTTCCGCCGCCACGATCCGGGCCGTCCGGAGCTCGATCTTTCGAAACTCGTCGATCGTGATCTTCGAGGGGCTTTCCGGCTTCTCCTCCTGCTCCATCGTCAATCCTTCCTTCTTTTCGAAATATTCGTTGGGATCGGCCCGGGGAAAGAGGGGCGCGGCTTCCGGCAGCGGCTTCCCGGTGGGCAGCTGGCCCCAGTCCAACTCCGCACCGGCCGGCGGGGAACCCGCCCCGAGGGCGGCAAGGGCCTTCGGCGACATCGAGGGCAACGCCGGCGCGAGGGCCGCCGCAGCGATCCGCGCGCCTTCCGTGGAAGCGTACAGGATCTGCGCGAGGCGCGACGTGGCGCCTTCGAGGCGAGCCATTTTCCACGGCTGTTTCGACGCGAGATAGCCGTCGACCGTCTTCAAGAGGGCCGCGACCGCTTCGAGACCGCGGGAAAACTCGAATCGTTCGAACGATTCGGAGAGAACGCGCACCGCCTCCTCCGCCGCCGGGCGGATCTCGTCGCCGTCGCCAGCCTCGGGAGGAGTTCCACCGAACGAGTTCCGGCAGAGCTGCGCGACCCGCGAGACCGCGTTTCCCAGGCCGTTCGCGAGATCGGCGTTGTAACGGTCGAGGAAGGCTTCGTCCGAGAAATTCGCATCCGCCCCGAAAACCATCTCGCGAAGGAGGAAATACCTCAACGCGTCGGGACCGAATCGCGCGACCAGGGCGTCGGGCCGAACGACGTTTCCCGTCGTCTTCGACATCTTCCTTTCGTCGCGGAGCCACCAGCCGTGGACGCAGATCCGCGAAGGAAGCGGCAGTCCCGCCGAGAGCAGGAATGCGGGCCAGTACACCGAATGGAACCGCAGGATGTCCTTCCCGACGACGTGGATCCGCTCTGCCGGCGGGATCCGCCCAATAGCGGCGGTACTTCGAGTCGTCCGGGCCGCCGAACCCGAGCGCGGTGATGTAGTTCGCCAGAGCGTCGAGCCAGACGTAGACGACATGGCCCGGGTGGTTGGGAAACGGAATGCCCCACGACAGGTTCGTGCGCGAGACCGAAAGGTCTTTCAGGCCGGATTCGACGAACGAGCGCACCTCGTTGAAGCGGGATTCCGGTGACACGAAATCCGGATGATCGCGGAAGTGAGCGAGCAACGCGTCCTGGTGGCGCGACAGGCGGAAAAACACGTTTTCCTCCGACTGCCACGCGCACGGGGTTCGATGGTCGGGGCAAAGCTTCCCGTCGACGAGCTCCTTTTCGGTGTAATACGTTTCGCACGCGGTGCAGTACCAGCCCTCGTGGCGCGCCGTGTAGAGGTCCCCGGCGGCCTCGACTCGCCGGATCAGCTCGAGAACGCCGAGCCGGTGCCTTTCTTCCGTCGTTCGGATGAAATCGTCGTTCGTGATCGAAAGCGTCTTCCACCAGTCGTGGTACCGCGAGACGACACGGTCCGCCAGCTCGAGCGGAGAGATGCCCCTCTCGGCGGCGGCGCGCTCGATTTTCTGGCCGTGCTCGTCGGTCCCGGTGAGAAAGTAGACGTCTTCCCCCCGGGCCCGGCGAAAACGCGCGACCGTGTCGGCCACGAGCGTCGTGTAGAGATGACCGACGTGAGGGAGGTCGTTCACATAGTAGATCGGCGTCGTGACGTAGTACTTTCCCATCGGTAGGCTAGAGAACTCCCCGCTCCTTGAGCGAAACGCAGCCGGTCCGGCCGACGATCACGTGGTCGAGGAGCCGGATTCCGAGCGACTCCGCGGCCCGCCGGAGGCGCCGGGTGAATTCCACGTCTTCGGCCGACGGGGCCGGGTCTCCCGACGGGTGATTGTGGTACAAAATCACCGCCGCCGCATCTTCCAGCAGGGCGTTCTTGCAGATCTCGCGGGGCTCCACGAGCGCCCGGTCGAGCGTTCCGCGATAGCACTCCAGGTCTTTGATCAGCCGGTGCTTCGCGTCGAGGAGAAGGGCGCCCGTGCGCTCCTGAGTGTGGCGGCCGTGGTTGGCGGTCAGATAGGACTCGACGACTTCCGGATTGGAAAATTTCAGCCGCTCGACCTTCTCGTTGGAGACGCGCTTCGCGAGCTCGAGGGCAGCCGCGAGCGTGACGGCCTGAACCGGGCCGAGCCGGTTCCCTTTGACGAGCTGGGGCACCGACAGCGTCGCGAGCCGGCCGACCCCGCCGGCCTCCGCGAGGATCGCCTGCGCGAGCGCGAGAGCGCCTTCGCCCTTCTTTCCGGTCCTCAACAGGATCGCGAGCAACTCCTCGGTCTTCAACGCCTCCGCCCCGAGCCGCGCCAGGCGCTCTCGCGGGCGCTCGTTCGAAGGAAGGTCCCGCAAAAGGGATGTCTTCATCGAGCGAGCTCGCGGTACAGGTCTTCGATCCGGCGGAGACGAACGTCCGAGGAGAAGCCGGCCTCGACGCGCTTCCGGGCGGCCTGGGCGAGCCGCCGGCTCCGTTCACGGTCCGTCGCGATCGCGACGATCGCCCGGGCAACCGCCTCGGGATCCCGGACCGGAACGAGAAGGCCCGACTCCTGGTCCACGACGAGCTCGGGGTTGCCGCCCGCGGCGGTCGCGATCACCGGCTTCTCGAGCGCCATCGCTTCGCGAATGGTCCCCGTGACACCGAGCCCTTCATAGGACAGGTCGATTGCCGCGTCGGCCGCCATCAGGACGTCCGGCATGTCATAGCGGAAACCGACCGGCAGAACCGCGTCGCCGACTCCCCGGCTCGCCGCATAGTCGGCGACTTCCTTTTTCTGTTCTTCGCTCTTGCATGCCACGATCGCCGTCCTCAACCGGGGCACCGACTTCCGGGCGATGGCTGTCGCTTCGACGAGGTGTTTCCACCCTTTCCATTCGCGGGCGCCGACCTGAACGAGCAGAAACTCTTCCGGGCCGATCCCCCACTCGGCGCGCACCTTTCCGCGGTCGAGGCGGGCGGGATCGAAAACCGCGGGATCGACCCCCGCGTAGATGACCCTCACCTGGCCGGCCCTCAGCCTGCCGGACTGGACGATGACCCTCTTGATGTCCTCGCACACCGTGACAACCGCGCCGAGCCGCACATGGAACTTGATGCGATTGAAGGCATCGAGCGGGAACGACACTCCGCGGTTGACGACGATCGCGGGACGGCGCGGCCCGAGAAACGTCGCCTCGAGCGCAATCGAGTGCGCGATTCCCTTGTGGACGTGAACGACCTCCACCTCTCGTTCGCGATAGACCCGCGCCAGTCGGAGCGCCGAACCGACGTCGAACTCGTTGCGCATCGGAAGCGCCAGAAAGTCGACGCCCGCCGCCCGGCACCTGTCGCGGATCTGCCCGTCTCCGCGGGAAACCACCGCGACCCGGTGCCCGCGCCGGCTCAGGTTCTCGGCGAGCTGAAACATCTGCACGACCGAGCCCGTGTTGAAATGTCCCTTCTCGAGGACCTGAAGGACCGAGAGCGGCCGGAAGCTCATCGGAGAGAACTCAACGGTGACGACGATCTTTCCATGCTGCTTGCCGGATTCCATGCGTTCGAACGCCTGGCGGACCGATTCGACCGGCAGGACCGAATCCACCCGCGGGCGCAGCCGGCCCGCGAACACGGCGGAAAGAAGCGACCGGAACTCGCGATCGTTCGCCATCGTCGAGCCCAGGATCGAGATCTGATTCCAGAAGATCAGCCGGATTTCTTCCTTCGGGTTCGGCCCGGAGGTCGCTCCGCAGGTCACGATGCGCCCTCCCCTGGCCACGCTCCTCAAAGATATCATCCAGGTGGAGTCGCCCACGGTGTCGACCACGACGTCGCATCCTCGCTTTTGCGTGGTCCCGGAGACCGCTTTGCGGACGTCTTCGTCCCGATAGTTCCATGCCTGTTCCGCGCCGGCCGCGCGGGCCGCCGCGAGCTTTTCCGGCTCGGACGACGTCACGAAGACGCGGGCGCCCGCGAGCAGCGCGATTTCGAGCGCGGCCCAGGCGACGCCCCCGCCGATCCCGTGAATCAGGACGGTCTCGCCCGGGCGCAGGACCGCCCGGCCGATGAGCATCCTCCAGGCGGTCTGGTAGGCGAGGGGAAACGCGGCCGCCTGCTCGAACGACATCGAGTCGGGAATCCGAAAGACGTTGCGAGCGGGCAGCGCGACCCGTTCCGCGAAGGTCCCCGCGACGTGCTCGCCCAGGAGCCTGTATTTCACGCACAGGCTCTGCTCTCCGCCGCGGCAGAATTCGCAGGCGTTGCAATAGAGCCCGGGCTGAATCAGGACCCGGTCGCCGACCTGCAGAGATTCGACGTCCGGGCCGAGCGACTCGACCACGCCGGCGCCGTCCGAGCCCGGAATGTGCGGCAGCGCGATCGGAACGTTCGGAAGACCGTCGCGAACGAAGATATCGAGATGATTCATCGCCGCGGCGCGGATCCGGACGACCGCGTCCCCCGGGCCGGGCCGGGGATCGGGCCGTTCGCCGATTCGCAGCACTTCGTTGCCGCCGTGAGAGTCGAAGTAAACGGCTTTCATGCTTTCCCTTTCCGTTCGGCCATCAGTTCAAGTAGCCGAGGGACTTGAGCTTCCGCAGGTATTCCCGCCCCGAAGCCGATTCCTCCGCCGCGGGTTCGCGCGAGGTCCGGGTCCCGAAGGTGGGAACCCGGCGTTCCTCGAGCGCTCCGGCCGCGAAGAGACCGGAAAGCGGAGAGCCCTCGAGGTCGCGCGCCGGCGGAATCCCGAGGCGCGCGAGAATGGTCGGGGCGAGATCCTCGGCGCGAGCCGGCGTTCGCGACGAGCCGGTCGCCGCCGAATCGACGAACGCGGCGGCCCCCTCATCTCCCGCCCGGCCGGCATCCACGATGATCCAGAGACTCTCCTCGCCCGCCTTCGCCCTCTGCATCTCCTCCTGCACGAATCGGCGCGCGCCGTCGGAGAGACCTTCGCGATCGATGTCGGCCCCGGGCAGGTAGATCGCCGAAAGCAGCGGCCGGACCCGGAGCCGCGCCTCGCGCAGCCGGGCGACCGCATATTCGTCGACTTCCGCGCCCGAGCGCGCCCGTGCGGCGATCTCGGAGTTGTCGACGACTTCAGCGCCCGCAACTTTTTCGGAAGCCCACCAGTTCACCGCCGAGGTCGCGATTCCGCAGCGGTTAGCGACCTCCCAGAACGCGTAGGCGCGGCGTTCCGCGCCGGAGACCGGAAGGCGGCCGGCGACGCCCGCCCAGCGCAGCGGGCCCCGAAAGGCCCACCCGGTGAACAACGGCGGGCGAACGGCCGTCGTTCCGAGCAGCGACGCGCGTTCGAATGCCGCCACGCCGTGCCTCGAGGGAGAGACTCCGGTCGCAATCGTGCTCCAGATCTCAGGCGGAGGACCGGTCCGGCGCCGCCAGGAGACCGAAGGAGCGCCCGGAGCCAGGAGCGCGAGAGATTGAGGTGCGACGCCGTCGAGACCAACGACGAGGAGCGGAATTCGCCGTTGAGACACCGTCACGTTCGGAAACCGCGCCTCCCCGCTCCCTCTCCACGCGGACATCGAGGAAGCCGCGAGCACCAGGATCAGCGCGATGACCGAGCCGCGGCGGAACGCCGGCCGGTCCGGAAGAGAAACGTGGCGCCGCAGCGTCAACGACAGCGACGTCGCGCGAGCCGCCCGCGCGAAATAGAACGCGGTGATACAAACCGGAATGAGGGCGAGGACGGGATGACCCCGGCCCCCCGCGGGAAGTCGGCGCACGCCGACGGCATAGAACGCGAAGACGAGCGCCGCCGCCGCCGCCCCCGCGAGCGCCGCCGTGCGATTCGGACGTTCCGGAGCGCGGACCGCTCGGGAAAGGAGATAGAGCGCCGCGCCCGCGGCGGCGGCGGGAAGAAGCTCGACCGCAAAGAGAACCGCGAAGAGCAGAAATACTCCGGCGGCCGGCGCGGCGGCGCCCCGCGACGCGACGGCGGCAGCCGAAGCCGTCGCCAGGGCCACGGCGCCGGAAACGACGGTCGGAGCGATCGCGCCCGACGCGCGTGGCGCGGTGAAGATCGCCCGTTCGAGGCCCGCGTCGAGGTAGCCCTGCGAACGAAGCCTTTCGCGAACCTTCTCGAGCGTCGGGGAAGGAGCGTTTTCGGCGCTCATGATCGGCGGTCCCGCAGCGCGTACGCGAGGTCGGCGAGCGGACCGGCGCGGCGCCCGAGAGGCGAGACGGCGGCCGCCGACGCTTCCGTGAGCTCTCCCGGCGATCGTTCGGGCGATGTCGGGGCCGAGGATTTTCGCGAAATTCGCCCGATGCCCCTCTCCGCGCGCTTTCTTTCCCGTCCGGGCCTGGTCTCCCTCGACCTCGAGGAGGTCGTCGACGATCTGAAACGCAAGGCCGAGGTTCTTCGCGTATCGGGTCATCGCCTCGATCTCTTCCTCCGACGCGCGCGCCGCGATCGCTCCTCCGCGCGCCGCCGCCACGAAGAGCTCGCCCGTCTTGAGAGCATGGATTCGCTCGAGCTCGTCGAGCCCGGCGCGCAGAGGGTCCGACGAGAGGTCCGCGTCCTGCCCGCGGCAGCAGCCCTTTTCGCCCGAAGCCCGCGCGAGCTCGGCGACGAGGCGCGACCGAATTCGCGGAGGCAAGCCGGGGGCCGCGGCGAGAATCTCGAACGCTCGATTGATCAGCGAAATTGCCGCGAGGATCGCCGTCGACTCGCCGAACTGCCGGTGGAGCGCCGGGGCCCCGCGCCGCACGGAGCCGTCGTCCATGGACGGAAGGTCGTCGAAGACGAGCGACGCCGCATGGACCGCCTCGATCGCGACCCCCAGATCGAGCAGGGGCTCTTCGGGCCCGCGAAAGAGAAGGCCGGACGCGACGGCGACGAGCGCTCGAATCCTCTTGCCGGAGGAGAGGAGAGCCCCTCGCATCGCCTGAGAAAGCCGCGAGTCGTCCCCCGGGAGCGACGCGGCCAATCTTTGGTCGAGAGCAGGACGAAACCGGTTCGAGAATCTCTCGAAGGAATGGGCCGGCTTCCGGACTGGGGTCAAGCTCCGAAGCTGGCGACGGCTTCCGATTCGACTTCGTACACGTCGAAAACGGTGATCAACTGGGTCACGGTGAGGACGTCCTGGATCTTCGGCGGCAGGTGGAGAAGACGCAACTTTCCGCCCTTGTTCGTCACCGTGGTGTAGCAGCCGACCAGTTCGCCGATTCCGGAAGAGTCGATAGCGGTCACTTCCTTCATTTCGACGAGAATGTTGGTCTTTCCCGATTCGAGGAGCTTCGTGATCGTGTCCCGGAGTTGAATATCGCCCGAACCGATCGTGATCTTGCCCTTCAACTCGATGATCGCCACGTTTCCCGAATCCCTCAAGTTCGCCTTCATTCCTGGGCCTCCTCTTAATCCTGTCCGGCGGCAACCAATTTCTTTTCGAGCACGACCTGGGTGCCGCCGAGCGAGAAATCGTATCGTACATCGTCCATGAACGTCTTCATGTAGAAAATGCCCCGTCCCGAAGTCTTCAGGCGATTCTCCGGCGCGAGCGGATCAGCCACATCGTCCGGCCGGAAGCCCTGGCCTTCGTCCCCGATCCGCATCCGAAAAACGTCGCCATCGACCTCCATCGTGATCGAGACCCTTTTCTCGGCATCTCCCGCGTTTCCGTGCTTGATCGCGTTCGCCATGCCTTCCCGCAACGCCATCGAGATCGCGTGCGTCGTGTCGGCGGAAAGCTTCCACGGCTTCAGGATGTGGTCGCAGATGTACTGCGCGAGCTCGATGTTGTCGAACGAGCTCGCGATCGAGAGGGTCACGGGAGGAACTTGCTGCGTTTTCATTTCCTTGATTTCGCACGAAAGATACTCGATATGCGAGAATGCGGCAAGATGGCAGGTGGCGGGTTTCGCCGGGTCCGGTGGACCGGGCTCGTGGTGCTCCTGGCCGCCTGGGCGGCCGCGGCGGAGGAATCCCCGAAGCTGGAATTGGCCCAAAAAACGGTCGAAAAGGTCCGCGGGCGCCAGTTCAAGCGTCCCGTTCCGGCCGAAGAAATCGACGCGGCGAGGCTCCGATCCGATCTCGCAAAAAAGTTCGACGAGGGCCTCGCGACGGACAGCGAAGCCTACTTCCGCTCCCTCGCCGCGCTGGGGGCGATCTCCGACGGGGACCTCGTCAACCTCCGGGACCGCCTCCTCGATTTCTACGGGTCCCAGGTCCTCGCCTTCTACGACCCCTCGGTCGGGAAATTCTTCATCTCCCGGTCGGGCCGGGAGAGGCTCTCGGGCTTCGGAGACTCCGAAGAGACCCTTCTCCTCACGCACGAGCTGACACACGCTCTTCAGGACCAGACGCTCTCCCTCGACCGGCGGATGCGAGCTCTGCGAGACGACGGCGACGCGGCGCTCGCTCTCCAGAGCCTGCTCGAGGGAGAGGCGACGGAGGTCATGATCGAGGGCGCCGTCGGCGAAATCCCGGATGCGGAAGAGGGAATCGAGGCGGCGCTCGCGCCCCTCCTGACCGCGGGACTGGCCGACCTCGATCCGGAAGCGAAGAACGTCCCCGAGTTCTTCACCCAGCAGCTCTTTTTCCCGTACAGCGACGGCACGGCCTACGTCCGCGCGTTCAAGAAACGCGGCGGGTGGAAAGCGATCGACCGGCTCTGGATCGAACCGCCGGGTTCGACGGCGGAGATTCTCCATCCGGGATCGAAGATCGCCGCCGCCGCGAATCTCCTGCCCGAGCGTCTCGCCGCCCCTCCCGGCGCCACGCTCGCGTACCGGGACACTCTCGGCGAGTGGACCCTCCGTTTTCTCCTGCGCCGCGCCGGGGCCCCCGACCCGGACAAGCTGGCCGCCGCGTGGCGGGGAGATCGGTTCGCGTTCTTCCGGAAGGGAGACCGGGTCGTCTACGCCGGGAGGATTCGGACGACGGACGCTTCCTCGGCGGCAACGATCCTCGCCGCCTGGGTGAAGGTTTCTCCCGGCTCGCGAGGCGTCGTTCGCGGCAGCGACCTCGTCGTCTTCACGGGCTACGAACAACCGCCGATCTGACCCGAGGGCTCGCCCCCCTCACCCGGCGCGCTCGTGGCGCGCCACCCTCGCGCTGACACTGCCTCAAAGGCTGCCCGCGGGGAGAGGGAAATCGGACGGAGAGCTCTTAGAGTCCGAGCGCGAACGGTATCAGGACGAAGATCTCGAACGCGTCGAAGGCTCCGTGCGCGACGACGGCCGGCAGGACGTTTCGATACAACTCGAACGTCAGCGCGAGCACCGAAGCGAGGATGAAGATGCCCACGAGCAGAAGCGGCTGCCCGTACACGCCGTGCGCGAGCGTGAAGAAGATCGTGGCGCCGACCGCGCCGATCCGCGGTTGCAGGAACGACCGAAAGAACGCCTCTTCGAAAACCATCGCCGAGACGACGATCGCGATCTTGAAGGCGACGGGCAGCGCCAGGATCCACGGGATCACGGGCGAGATCTCCGGCTTCGCCGCCGCTCCCCCGTGCGTGCCGATCGCAAGCTGGAGCACGAGCATTCCCGCGATCGAAACTCCCCAGGCGAAAGCGGCGATGGGAAATCCGATCAGCAGGAGCCGCACCGGCCGGTCGGTTCGAATCGCGAGAAAATCGACCAGCGGCCCTGCGGCCCGACAGAAAGTAGTAGACGACCAGGAAAACGAGGAAGACGGCGTGGAGCGCGAAAGCCGAAGCGAGCGACAACTCCTTCGGCGTCGCCGGACGCCCGGACAAACCCACGGAGAACGGAGCGACCACGCAAACCAGCAGAACCAGCACCAGGAGGAAGATCGCGGCGTGCCTTCGAGCGGGGGTCGGGAACGCGTCGCGGTCGAATCCGCCCCGCCGGAGCCCCCGGGTGAGAAAGACCGTCACGGAGAGCACTCCGATCAGGAACAGGATCCCGAAAACGGCGAGATTCACGCGCGCAGCAGTTGGGAGGCTCGCGCCGAGAGATCGGTCGCGATCAAGATGTCCGCCGATTCGCTTTTTGCCACTTCGACGCGCAGATTACCACGACTGGATCGAGGTCCCCGCCGGGACCGAATCGCGCTCCGTTTGTTAGAATCGTCGCATTCGGGCGGTTAGCTCAGCGGTAGAGCGCCTGCTTTACACGCAGGATGTCGCAGGTTCGAATCCTGCACCGCCTACCAATCTATCGTACTGGCGTCGGCCGCCGGGAAACGCTTCATCTCTGGCCGTGCGGCGGAGGCGGCTCCTTGTCCTTCTTGGGAGGCGGTTGCTTTCCCTTGCCGGGAGGAGGCCCTCCATGCGAGCCGCCCGCGGAGGAATGCCCGGCGTCGGCGCCGGAATGCGCCGCGTTCCCAGACGCGGCGCCGTGCTGCACCGGAGCGTCGCGAACGACCTCCCGCGGGGGAGGAGCCTGCGCCGCCTCGTGGTGCGGAGGCGGGGGCGGGGGCTCGTGATGCTGCAGCGCCTTGTGTTCCTGAGGCGCGGCCTTGTGTTCCTGCTGCACCGTCTCATGCTGCTGCACGGCCTTGTGCTCCGGCGGCGTCTTGTGTTCCTGCTGCACCGTCTCGTGCTGCTGCACGGCTTTGTGTTCCTGAGGTGCGGCTTTGTATTCCTGCGCGGTCTCATGTTGCCGAGGCGCCGTCTTGTGCTCCAGCGGCGCCGTCGCGTGTTGCTCGTGGACGGTCCGTTTCTCGGTCCCGGCGGGGTGCTGTTCGATCTTCGCTCCGCCCCCTGCCCGCGCTCCGCCGGCCGCGGCTCCCCCGTTCTTCGACACCGCGTGAAACTGCCGCGATCGATCCGTCGCGGGGGCGATCACTCCGAGCCTGCTCCCCTTCTGCGCGCCCCCGGCCAAAATCGACGTCGGGCTGACTCGCGCCACGGACACGTTCTGATGCGGGATACGGGTGTGGGCCACCTGTTCGATCCGCTGGACCGACGGTCCGCGGTTCACGAGGAAACCGCCGGACACGCCGAAATTCGTCGTCCTTTGCCGGCTCTGCTGAAAGACTTCGGCGTTTCTCGTCCGGGGAATTCGGGCCGACGAAATCTCCACGCCGACGAACCGATTCGTCGGGACGAAGACGTAGTTCGTCTGCGAAACGACGATCGCGGACCCGGAGTACCCGGAATACGACATGTTGATCGAGGGAGGAATCGGCGCCCAGCCCACATAGCTGTCGCCGTAGCACCAGGTCACCCAGGCGGGCGCCCAGACGGTCCCGGGAATCCAGACCCATCCGTAGCCAGACTCCCACACCCACGTTCCGTAGTGGTAGGGCATGCCTCCCCACCGATCGTGAGACACCCAGGTCCAGCCGTAGTCCGTGTAAGCCCATTCGCCGACGGTGTACGGCTGCCAGTCCGAAGAAACTTCGGATGGCCTCCAGCAGGTGCCGTAGGAAGGCACGTCGACCCAGGATCCGTACGGATCCAGATCGTTCTGGAACATGGAAATGCTCACCGAGACGCCCGCGTCGGCGCGAGCCGACAACAGCGCAACGACAGCCACCACGAGAATGGATCGAGTCAAAATGCTCTTCATGACAGTCCCTCGAGAAGGCTGGTCAGCAACAAGTGTGCCATGAGAGACGCCGCAGAACGAGAATCGCTTGACCTGCGTCCCCCGGTCGCATATCGTTCCCTTTCTTCGCGGGGCTGTAGTTCAGTTTGGTTAGAACGCCGGCCTGTCACGCCGGAGGTCGCGGGTTCGAACCCCGTCGGCCCCGCCAGTTCGACTCGCTACGCTTCGTGAATCGGCGCTTCGCGCCGACGAACTGGCGCATCTAATCTGGGGGAAGAATCCGCCAGACCCCCTCCCGATGTTGCGAGTTCTTTTCGGCGAGCGAGGAACTGCCGGGCGCCGCCACGGGCCGAGCGAACTCAGGCGGCCCCGGTCTCGAGCTTCGTGAGCGCCTCGTCGGTCGCCAGCAGGATCAGCCGGTCGCCGCGCTGGAGCCGGTCCGTCGCCGAAGGAACGAACCGGCGTTCGAGCCCGTCGCGCCCGAGACGCTTGACCGCGAGGATCGTCACCCCGAACCGGCTCCGAAAATTCGCCTCGGACACGGTGCGCCCGTAGTACTCGGGCGGCACGTCGATTTGCGACAACCGGTGCCGCTCGGGCAGCTCGAAGTAATCCACCTCGCGGCCGCCCTCGCCCCCGTGGCCGATCTTCGCGAACAGCCGGCTCTGCCGAAGGGCCTCGCGCTCGAAGGCCCCGAGCAGGTCGCGGCGCGTCACCATGCCCAGGAACTTTCTCTCCTTTTCCGAGGAAACGACCGGCAGCCAGCCGAGATCGCGGAGCCAGAGCTTTTCGTTGACCGACGAGAGCGGCTCCTCGGGCGTCACGAAGGGAATCTCGCGGACGAGGTCGCCCGCGATCACGAGATGCGAGAGCGCCGGGTCGGAGAGCTCCGGGTCGCCGAGAACATCCTTCAAATCGTGCAGGTCGATGACCCCCAGCAGGTTGCCTCCCGAGTCACCGACGAAGAGATAGAAGGCCCGCGTCTCCAAAAACGTTCGGACGATTTCCGGCAGCGGGACCGTCTGAGGGATCAGGTGAATGTCGGTTCGCATGATCTCCTTGACGCGCATGCTCGCGAGCGCTGTCGACTCCGGCGTCTCGCTCCACTCCACGCCCGATTCGCGGAGCTCCTCGACGTAGACCGATTCCTTCTCGAACACCTTCGCTCCGGAGATGGCCAGGATCGAGACGATCATCATCGGGAGCACGACGTTTCCATCCTGCGTGAGCTCGAACATCATCACGATCGCGAGAAACGGCGCGCGGGTCGTGCCCGCCAGCATCCCCCCCATCCCGAGAAGCGCGTAGGCGGACACGGGCGCCGAGACGTGCGGGAAGAGCGTTTCCACGACGATCGCGACGGAACCGCCCAACGCCGCGCCGACCATCAACGCAGGCGTGAACACGCCGCCGACCCCTCCCGAGCCGATCGTGAGCGCCGTCGCCAGAATTTTGCACGCAAAAATCGCGACGAAGAACCAGAGGATGGGTTTCATCGCGAGGAGATGATTGGTCCCTTCGAAACCGTTCCCCCAGACCTCCGGAAAGGCGAAGGCGAGCCCTCCGACGCCGAGCCCGCCGAGAGCCATCCTCCACTCGTCCCGCCAGCCCAGCCGGAGAAACATCTTCTTCGAGAATCGAAGCGTTCTCATGAACAGGACCGAACCGAGCCCGGCCAGAAGCCCGACGGCAATGTACGGAACGGTCTCGCGCACGGACCCGATCTCGAAGGTCGGCATCCGGTACAGCGGCTCGTTCCCCAGGACGGCGCGGGTCAGCAGAGCCGACACGAAAGCGGAAACGATCGCGGGGCCGAACACCGCCATCGTGAACGACCCGATGACGAGCTCCACGACGAACAGCGTCGCGGAAAACGGCGTGTTGTACGCGCCGGCGACGCCGGCGGCCATCCCGCACGCGACGAGCACGCGGGCCCGCTCCGGCGAGACCTGGACGGCGCGCGCCACGACGGAGGAAAACGCCGCGCCCATCTGGATGATCGGGCCCTCGCGCCCTTCCGAGCCTCCGGTCGAGATCACGAGAGCCGAAGAAGCCGTTCGCGCGAGCGATTGCCGAAATCGAACCGTGCGGCGGCCCACGGCCACGACCTCCATGATCTGCGCGATTCCCATGGTTCCCCCGGTCCGCACGAAGACGCGGGCGATGACGCCGCCGGCCAGGCCCCCAAGAGTCGGGATCAGGAGCCGGGCGAGGTAAGGAAGGGCCGCGGCTCCTCGGACGATGTCGGACGTGCCCGTGAGGCGCTCCGTGAGCGCCTGCGTGAACCAGCGAAACACAATCGCGCCGGCGGCCCCGAGGACTCCCACGAGGACCGCCAGCGCCAGAAACTGCGTGTTCGGATCCCGCCAGAAAAGCCGGGCGAAACGGATCCGGCTACTCGTCCCCACTCTCCTCCTCCTCCTCGTCTTCCCCGGCGAAGAAGTAGGTATCTCCGCATCGCTGGCCGCAGAAGTCGCGGCCTCCTCTTCTCACGAGGCAACGGGTGCAAAACCATCTCTGGCACGAGGGACACCGCGCCAGGGCATCGTCGACGAGCGGCGTGGGGCTCGGAATCCGGAAGCAAACCATGCACCGATCCGAAGGCTCGGCCATGGAATGCAGTCTACTTTACTTCGCTTTTTCTTCTTTCTCGAATCGCAACGTTTCGCCGGTTTTCGCGTCTCTCAGCGCGATCCGGTTCGGCTCGATCTCGATCCGCCACGAGCGGCCCGCGGTCCCGCGAATCGCGCGCGCGCAGTCGCTCGGCCTCGTCTCTCCCGCGAATCCGTCGCCTTCGATCTTCAGGTAGACCCCGCATGCCGAATTCAGCTCGTCGGAGGTGAATCTCGCGGATGCGGGCGACATCGCCGTGACACCGGGATCGAAATGAGGCAGGTACCCGATGTGGATCGAGTCTCCCTGCGGCTCGATCCTCAGGAGCGCCTGCTCGCGAATGTTCGTCTTCTCGAACTGGCCCGAGACCGTCACGAAATAGTCGTACGGGTGCGAAAGGCTGACCGAGACCGGCGTGATCGCAATCGAGAGCTTGTTGCCGGGAGTCGCCCCGACGTAGCGGCCCGGAAGATACCGGGCGAGGTTATCGATGGGCGCCAGGGCGCCGTTGGACACGGCCGCGACCGCGAGACAAAGACTCAGGATCGCGAACCGAACCGGTGTGAACCAGGATTTCTTCATGTTGTTACTCCCTCCGCTGCCGAACCTTTGCGAGATTCGTACCCACTACTCCCCTTTTCTCATGAAACACTTAGGTTTGCCGAATGGCCTCGGAGCCGATTCGATGACCCCGGAAGAGGACACTCGCTCCGTGGTGCCGGAGGCCGGAATCGAACCGGCACGGCCCTTTCGGGCCTCGGGATTTTAAGTCCCGTGCGTCTGCCAAATTTCGCCACTCCGGCTCTCAAATCCCTCGGTTCAATTCTCGCACGGGTGGGTTGGAGGCGACGGTGGGAATCGAACCCACGAATAAAGGTTTTGCAGACCTCTCCCTTACCACTTGGGTACGTCGCCGCGGACTCAAGGCGCGATTCTAGGCTTCGCGTCGACCCGAGGTCAAACAGAGCGCCACCACCCTAGATCCGGCTGTAGGAGCGAATCAGGCCGGTCACGACGCCCTGGATGCGAACGTCCTTCGGCTCTGCGAAGATCGGCTTCATGACGCTGTTCGCGGGCTGCAGGCGCACGCGCTTGCCCTCCGCGTAGAAACGCTTGAGCGTCGCCTCGCCTTTCAGCAGCGCGACGACGGTCTGCCCGTTCTCGGCGTTTTCCCGGCGCGAAACGACGATGTAGTCGCCGTCGTGAATCCCGTCCTCGACCATCGAGTCGCCGCGGACTTTCAGCACGAAGTGCTCTCCCTTGCCGAGCAGCGACGGGGGAACTTCGATCGAATCGGAATCGGGGAACGGCTCGATCGGGCGGCCCGCCGCGACGATCCCGAGGAGCCGCACGGCCGTCGCCGGCTCTTCGGCCTCCACCGGCGCGAGGCTGCGGCTCTTGTTCCAGTCGCGCGTGAGCGCTTTCTTCTCCTGCAGCAGGCGAAGGTGCTTCTGAACGGTCCCGAAGCTCGAGAGCCCGAACTCCTCGCGGATCTCCCTCTGCGTCGGAGAAATTCCGTTCTTGCGCCTGTAAGCGGAGATGAAATCGAGAATTTCTTTTTGACGCTTCGTCAGATTCATCGGCGGCACCCCTGTTCGAAAAAAGAAGGCCGAGGGAACTACCGCGGCCCGCGCTCTGATCAGCTGCGCCGGCCCGTCGGCCTCACTTCCGGGAATATAGGCGTAAGGGAGGCGTAAGTCAAGTGTCAGTATCTCAGAAGGGGCTTGAGGAATACCTTCCCCAGCCGGGGTTCAGGGACGCGAGCGTCGCTCGATAATTCGAAGTAGATAGTTCGCGACGCCGATAACTTCCGCCGCCTCGCGAGGATCTCCAAACGTCGGGGTCGCACGACCGGAATCGCTCAGAAATACTCCAAAGGCTCCGGACACGAATTCACAGAATGCGTCATTCGCCCCCGGGTCCTGGCCAGGATCGCGGAGAGGCCCGGTCCCGGAATCGAAGGCTTCCTTCAACAGTCGGCGTGGAGGGTGCGCCGAAAGGCCGGTGGCTCCGCGGATAGCGGATTCGACTCGCTCAAAGGCCTGAGTGACGGCGCCCGGATAGTCTCCGCGAACAAATGATCGCCAGACGTTTTCTCGAAGGAGAAAATGGAGACCGCTCCTGTTCAAGATGGACGAGTTCCCCGGAGGAAAAAGGCCGACTTCTCGCGCCTTCGCGTTCCCCGCGCCCGTCACGACATACCCTCCGCGAGTTTTGACGTCGAGGGTAATATGCCCTTCCCGCTCCAGCCTGGTCCATGCCGACATGATCTGTCTGGATACATCTTTACTTCGTGAGGGGTACTCTCTGGCGATCGCGGTCGAAACGGTTTCCGGGTGGAGGCTCTCGGCTTCCAACGCCACGACAAACCGAAGAAGAGGAGCCACCAATTCATCCGGAGTCAGTTCGAGAAACGATTCTTCGTCCGGAAAATATTCACTAATCAGGGCCATCGTGTCCCCTTCCGCGATCGGCAGGAATCGCCCGTTCTCCGGGCCAAGTTCGCCGAGGCTTACACAGCAACCCAGTGCTCACCGCGCTCCTAGCGGACGGCGGAGCCGTGCGGGATGGGCCGTCAGCCGCAAGGATGCCAATTGTTGGATTAACGCTCGATAAACCAAAGGTCGCCTGCGGCGAGCCCGAACCTGGAGGTGTCCTACGCCGGAGGAAGGTTGGTCGGGGCGAGAGGATTTGAACCTCCGACCACTCGGTCCCGAACCGAGTGCGCTACCAGGCTGCGCTACGCCCCGAGAGAGAAACCGGAGTTTATACCTGAAAGGGGCGGACGCGTAAAGCCTTGCGGCTCCTAGAGCTTCGCCTCCATGTGCCTTTTGAAGAATTTCCGGTGCAGGTAAAGGTAAATGACGATCAGCACGTTCACGAAAAGGATGAGGAAGCGGTGCGCGGAAAAGCTGCGCACGAAGAGATGCCTCACCTCGAACGGAATGAAAACGGCCGTCAGGACGATCGTGAGCCAGGGAGCCCATGTGTAGCCTCGCGCAAGAAAGAACCCTTCGCACGCGACAATGACGCCGGCGATCAGGCATGAGGCCACGATCGCCGGGAAATGCAGCTCGAACGCGAACGAGAGGTCCCGCAGCATCCGCGCGGTGAAACCGAGGCGGGACGTCCCCTCCACCCAGTCCGCCCATCGCAGAAGCAGGCGCGAGACGGGCTCCTGCCGTTCGATCGCGAGCGCCGCTCCGGCGACCAGGAACAGGACCGCCTTGAAGAACTTGAAAATGATGATCGCAACGAGCAGGCCAGGGCGCTTCGACTCCGGAGATCGGCCTGCCATCGGGTTCGATTGTAGCCGGAAAGCCGTCACCCGCGAGACGCTGCGACGACCTCCCCGAACAAAGCGGGTTCCGGGGATTCGATTCGGACCGGCTCGCCCGAAAACGGATCCGCGAATTCGAGGCGATGCGCGTGAAGGAGCAGGCGCGGTACGTCCCGCAGGACCCGGCGCAGCGCCGGGTCGCGCACTCCCCTCCACCGGGGCCCGCCATACAGGTCGTCGCCGACGATCGGATGTCCGCGCGAAGCGAGATGCACTCGGAGCTGGTGCGTTCTCCCCGTCCTCGGCGTGAGCTCGAGGTGCGCGACCGAGGAGAGCCGCTCGAGCGTCCGATATTCCGTCGAGGCGGGCTTGCCCTCTTCGGCAACCTTCATTTTTCGCCGATCCTCGCGGTCCATGGCGAGGGGCGAGTCGATGAGGCCCTCGGCGGGCTTCGGATGGCCCCAGACGAGGGCGCGATACGTCTTCTCGACCTTCCGCTCCTGAAACAGGAGCGACGCCACCCGGTGCGCCTCCGGATCCTTCGCGAGCAGGACGACGCCCGAGGTCCCGACGTCCAGCCGATGGACGAGCAGGAGGTTCCGGGCCGACCCGGGAGAAAGGCCAGCAGCCTCGACGAGCCTCTCGACGGCCTGCTGCTCGCCTCCTCGCGGAGTCGCCATCGAGAGGCCGGAGGGCTTATCGAGAGCGAGGAAGCGGGAGGTTTCGAGGAGGATCAACGCAACCGAACGGACGTCACCTTCGGAAACGCGGCCTTCACTTTGGCTTCCAGCTGCGGCAGGAGCGCTTCCACCGCGCGCCGGCAACGCGGGTCGAGCAGGACGACGTCAATCGCTCCCTTTTCGGCCGGGCGGGGCTCGATCTTACCGGCGAGATACGGACCGACGAGCTCCGGCCACTTCTCCGCGAGGAGCGAGCCGATGGGCCGCGCGCCCTTGAGACGCCGCAGGGAATCGCGACAGGCGTCGTCGAGGCGGGTGAACGAACGCTTCACGGAATGCCCACGACCGGCCAGCGGGGCCTCTCGCCCCGAAGGACCCTGCGAACGTCCTCGCTCACCATCCTCGCCATTTCTTCGCGCGTCTCCTCGGTCGCGGACGCCGCGTGGGGCATCAGCAGAACCCGGTCATCGTCGAGAAGCGCCGGAGCGATGACGGGCTCGCGCTCGTAAACGTCGAGCGCCGCGCCCCAGACTCGCTTCTCGTCGAGAGCGCGGCACAGCGCCATCTCGTCGACGATGGCGCCCCTCGCCGTGTTGACGAGGATCGCCGACGGCTTCATCCGGGAGAACGCCTCCGCCCCGATGAGGTGGAAAGTTTCGGGGGTGAGCGGAACGTGCAGGGAGACGACGTCGCTCGAGGAGAGGAGGTGCTCGAAGGAGACTCGCCGGGGGTCGTCGGGATCGGACGGATCGCGGGGCGAGCGCCCGAACGCGATCGGATCCATTCCAAACGCGCGAGCCCGCCGGGCCGTCGCCTTTCCAATCCTCCCGGGACCGACGATTCCGAGGGTTTTCCCCTGCAACCCCCTCCCGAGCAGAAGATCCGGCCGCCAGCCCGAAAAGCCTCCCGCCCGCACCAGGCGGTCTCCCTCGAGGATGCGGCGCGCGACCGCGAGGATCATGGCCATCGCCATGTCGGCCGTCGCCTCCGTCAGGACCCCGGGCGTGTGCGTCACGACGATCCTGCGCGCGGCCGCCGCCGCGACGTCGATGTTGTCCACGCCGACCGCATAGTTCGCGACGATCTTGAGCTTTGGAGCTCGCGAGAGCAGCGGCTCGCCGACCGGAACCGAGAGAAGGCAGATGAGCGCATCGGCGTCGGAGAGCTCCGCCGCCAGATGCTCGGGCGACGTGTCGGCGTCGAGAACGCGAAGGTCGAACTCCTCCGCGAGGCCGGCAAAAACGGGCCCGGGCAACGGGGACGTCGCGACGACGATCGGGTTCACCGTTTCTTCCCCCCGATCGCCTGCCCGAGCAGGAAGAGCGCGCCTCCGAGCGCGAGGACGGTCAGTTCCGCCCGGACGGGGCCGCCCAGCCGCTCCATGACGAAGGGGTGCTCCGCGCCGAACAGCCCGAAAAACAGAGCCATTCCCGTCGTCACGAGGCCGAGCAACATGAGGCTGCGGCCCAGGGTCTCACGCATCCTCACCGCGCCGGTTCGACCGAAACCGAAATCACGCGATCCCCCTGTTCGATCCTGTCCGCGTTCGCCTGCCCGGAAACGACCCGTCCGAACAGGGGATAACGCCCGTCCAGGTGCGGCTGGGGAGACAGCGTGATGAAGAACTGGCTGCCTCCCGTGTCGGCGCCGCCGAGGGCCATTCCCACGGCGCCCCGTTCGAAGCTCCCCGGCCCCAGCTCGTCGCGGATTTCGTAGCCGGGACCGCCGTGCTGCGTCGCCGTCGGATCGCCCCCCTGAATCACGAAGTTGGGAACGGCGCGATCGAACGTCGTCCCGTCGAAAAATTTCCGCGACGCGAGGCCGGCGAAATTCTCGACGGTGAGCGGCGTTCCCTTCACGTCGAGCTCGATCACGATATCGCCCTTCGAGGTCCGGATCCTCGCCCGGCGGGGGTTCTCGGCCTCGGCGAGGATGCGCTCGTAGTCGGCGACCTTGCGGGTGCTCCGGTACGCAACCGCCGGGATCGCGGAAGCGTCCGAATGGAAGATTTCGATCAACTGCTGGCGTGCGAAGCGCGCGACGAGCGGCCTCGGGTCCAGGAGTGCGGCGGCCTCAACCGACCTCGCTTCATCGGTCGCGAATCGCGCAGCCGCGGTGACGGCCGAGAGCGCGGCGTCGGGAATCGAATCGCGGACGCTTCCCGCGAGGGCGGAGCGGAGGTCGGCGGCGATCGTCGGATCGCCGAGGTCGGCGAGCCGGTCGATCGCGGAGGAACGGACGCCCGCGTCCGGATCGGCGAGCATCGTCCGGATCGTCTCCCGATGCGCCGAATCCGCCGGCATGCCGTCGATCGCGAACTCGCGCACGCGGGGGCTCGGGTCCGCGAGCATCCGGATGCGGTAGGGCGCCGCGAATTCCTCGGGCAATCCCGCAAGCCCCTCTGCGGCGGCTGCGCGCAGGGACGGGTCTTCCGAAGCGATCGCCAGATCGAGCTTCGACTTCGAATTCTCCCGGAGCCCCCGGACCAGCGAAACGATCGCGACCTCCCGGCGGCGGCCCGCTCCCGACGTCGCCTGCGCGTTCAGCGTCCGAATCGCCTCGCGATCGCTCGTGAAGCGTCGCAGCGCCGTCAGCGCGGGGATCGCGACGTTCGGGTTCGCGTCCGCGGCGAGCGACACGATGCGGGAGATGCAGCCGGCGGGCGGCGCCTCGGGCTTCTTGCCCTCGATCTGCTCGATCGCGTTCAGAGAATTCGCGAGAACCCCGGGTTCGCTCCGGCCGAGAGCGTCGCAAAGCGCCGGAAGGCCGCCGGGCCCGCCGAGCACACCGAGGCCGCGGGCCGCGAACGCCGCGGAATCGGGGTCCGGGTCCCGAGTGGCGAGCGCGATCGAGTCGAACGAGGACGGAATCGGGTTTCGGGAAATCGCGTAAATCGCCGCTCGCCGGACGTCGCCCGTTTCCTCCGAGGACGCGCGCCGGGCGAGGGAGGCCGCGGGCTCGGTCGCGAAGCCGGCCAGCGCGCGAAGCAGGCAGGGGCGCTCGGCGGGAGGCGCGGAATCGTAGGCGGCCGCGAGAGGCCCGTCGCCGGCGGCCGGGTGAAGGCGGCCGAGGGCCCGGGCAGCGGCGCACCCGACCATCGGGTCCCCCTGCCGCAAAAGCACGATGAGAGTCGGGGCCGCGCGCGGATCGCCGAGAAGCTCGAAACCGAGCGCCGAGGCCGCCCGCACCGAGGGTTCCCGGTCCGCGGAAAGCGTCGCGAGAATCGGGTACCCCCGCGCGTCGCCGATCGAGCCGATCGCGTGCGCCGCGCGCTCGCGAACGACCGTCTCCGGCCGGCTCGCGGCTTCTTCGAGGACCGCGCCGTCGTAGCGCCGGTCGTCTTCGAGCATCAGGAGCGACGCCTCCGCCTCGCCGGGCCGAGGCGAATTTCACTGCAGAAGGGGGCGGGGACTTGTTGCCCCGGAGAGGAGGGTCGCCGGGCAGGAGCGCAGGAAAGCAGGAACGCCGTCGCGGCCACTGCAAGGAAGCGCCTCGGGCGGCAGCTCGCTCGCTCGGGAATCGCAACTCGCGGCATCGCATTGCCCCCTTCGCCAAGTTCCCGTGAGTTCTCTCGTCAGCTTCGAGCTGAAGAACTCCAGCTCAGACAAGGCCGATTCCCTCGCTCTGGACAGCCGCCCTTGCGCCTTCGACCCTGGTGAACGCTCGAGGAGGCGGAGGGGGCGAGGTCTTCACTGACCCAGCGGCAGCCGGTCGCCGAGCATCGCCGGAAGGCCCGCTTTCAGGATCTTCTCGCGCGCCCGGCCGACGTCATACGAGACGCGGTCGAAAAACACGACTCGTTCCTTCGAGTCGAAGATCGCGTACGCCGCGTTCGGGTTGCGGTCCCGCGGCTGGCCGATCGAACCGGGGTTGATCAGGTATCTCTTGCGCGGGTCGAGAACGACCTTGCTGCGGTCGCCCCGAACGACCTCCACCCGGATCGCGCTGCGTTCGAGCGTGAAGATGGAAGGAATGTGGCTGTGCCCGAAGAAACAGACCTTCCAGGGGCCCTGCTGGAAATTCATGTAGGCGTCGATGTCCGAAAAAATATAGGCGTCTTCGTCGAGGGGCGAACCGTGGCACACCGCGAAGTCGCCGTCCACGATCGCCGGCCCCATCGGAAGCGCTTCGATGTACTTCCAATTCGCGGGCGTGAGCCGGCTTCCCGTCCAGCGCGCCGCCTCGAGAGCCACCGAGTTGAAGAGATCTCCCGTTTCGGTCCCCACGACGACCTTGTCGTGGTTGCCCCGAATCATGATCTTCTCCCGCTTGATCTTCCGGATGCGCTCGATGATCTGGTTCGGGTTCGCGCCGTAGCCCACGAAGTCTCCGAGCACGACGACTTTGTCGAACTTCTTCCGGCGAACGCGCGCGATCACCGCGGCCAGGGCCTCGTCGTTGCTGTGAATGTCCGACAGGATCAAATAACGCAAGTCCGCTCTTCCATTTTCTCGAGAAGCAGTTCCGCCGCGGCCTCGGGCGATTCGCCACCCGTCAACGAAACCGCGAGAGCGGCTATTCTATAGAAAGGCAGGCGCTCGTCCAAAAGCCGCCGGGCCTGCGCGACGTCGGCGAACAGCGGCCGGTCCGGCCTGGCGCCCGCGCGGCCGGCGAGCACCTCGAACGGCGCGTCGAGAAAAACCGAGAGCCCCGACCTTTGAATGAGCTTTCGGTTGCCTTCGGCGGCGAAAGTTCCGCCGCCGGTCGCAAAAACGCCTTCCGGAATGTCGGCCGAGCCCTCTACGAATGCCCGTTCGCGCCGCCGAAACTCCGGCTCCCCCTCCGACTCGAAGATCGCGCGAACCGTCTTTCCCGAAGTCGACTCGATCTCGGCGTCGAGATCGAAGAACGGGAGCGCGAGGCGACGCGCCAGGATCCGGCCGATCGTCGTCTTCCCGCTCCCCATGAACCCGACGAGCCAGATCTTCCTCGGAAGGAAGCGCCGGCGCGCGGCGTCGACGGCCGTCCGCGCCCGCTCCCGCGCGTCGGGGCCGTTCAGCGCCGAGATCATCGCGGCGGAATCTGCGCCCGCCGCCCACACCGCGTCCAGGTCGTCTGGCGAGATTCCGCCGATCGCGACGAGCGGCTTCGCCCGGGCGGGGCTCGAGGCCGCGGCCGCAAGCTGCTCCAGGCCGAGCGCGGAGCGGCCGGGCTTCGTCGCGCTCTCGAACACGGGACCGAACGCGACGTAATCGGCGTCCGGGCATCCGAACGCGCGAACCGCGTCCTCGACGGTATGGGTAGAGACTCCGACGGCCGGTTCGGGTCCGAGGACCCGCCGCGCGAGCGGCGGGGACAGGTCGTCTTCCCCGAGGTGCACTCCGCAGCCGGCGATCCGGGCGATGTCGGCGCGGTCGTTCACGAGCAGCAGCGCCCCCCGGGAAGTGGCGAATTCCTGCGCCCGTTGAACGGACTCCAGCAGGTCCGAATCGGAAAGGTTCTTTTCGCGGATCTGAACGGCCCGAATCCCCTCTTCGAAAAAGATCCGCGCGACGTCTTCCGCGCGGTCGAGGCCGCAGCGGCGCCGGTCCGTGATCGCGTAGAGGGGAGGGAGCCCGCGGACGCTCAATTCCCGACGGAAGTGAATCGTTCCATGAAGCGCGTCGTGAGGCGCCCTTCCTGGAAATCCTTCTCTTCCAGGATCCGCCGGTGCATCGGAATCGTGGTCTTGACCCCCTCGATCACGAAGAAGTCGAGCGCCCGGCGGCCCCGCGAGATCGCTTCCGCGCGGTCCTTCCCGCGAACGATCAGCTTCGCGATCAGGGAATCGTAATAGGGCGGGATCACGTAACCCTGGTAGGCCGCGGTGTCCACCCGCACGCCCGTGCCGCCGGGAGGATGGAACACCGTGATCCGGCCGGGAGAAGGTGTGAATTTCTCCGGATCCTCCGCGTTGATCCGGAATTCGATCGCGTGGCCGCGCGCCTTGATCTCCTTGTCTCCGAATGACAGGGCGTTCCCCGCCGCGACCGAGATCTGCTCCTTCACGAGATCGAGGCCCGTGACTTCTTCCGTGACGGGGTGCTCCACCTGAATCCTCGTGTTCATCTCCATGAAGTAGAACTTGCCGTCCGAGTCGAGCAGGAATTCCACCGTTCCGGCCCCGAGGTACGCGACGGCCTTGCCCGCCTGGATCGCCGCGGCCCCCATCCGCGCCCGGAGCTCGGGGTCGACGGCCGTCGAAGGCGACTCCTCGATCAATTTCTGGTGCCGCCGCTGGATCGAGCACTCGCGTTCGCCGAGATGAACGACCTTGCCGAACCGGTCGCCGAAGATCTGAAACTCCACGTGCCTCGGCGCGACGAGATACTTCTCCAGGTAGATCTCGGAGTTGCCGAACGCCTTGTCCGCCTCTCCGCGCGCGATCTCGTAGTACTGGGCCAGATCCCTCTCGTTGGCGGCGACCCGCATGCCGCGCCCCCCGCCGCCGGCCGAAGCCTTCAGGATGACGGGATAACCGACTTTTCGCGCGAGCTCGACGGCCTCGTCCAGCGTGTCGAGCGCGCCGACGGACCCGGGAAGCGTCGGGACTCCCGCCTTCGCCATCGTCGTTCGGGCGAGCGCCTTGTCTCCCATCGTGCGGATCGCCTCCGGCGAGGGGCCGATGAACGCGATCCGGCAGTCCGCGAGGATTTCGGCGAACCGCGAGTTTTCCGACAGGAAACCGTAGCCGGGATGGATCGCATCCGCCTCCGTGATCTCGGCGGCCGAGATGATCGAAGCGACGTTCAGGTACGAGGCCGACGGGGGATGCGGCCCGATGCAAACGTCCTCGTCGGCATAGCGGACGTGCAGCGCGTCCCGATCCGCCTCGCTGTAGACGGCGACCGTGCGAATTCCGAGCTCACGGCAGGCGGAGATGACCCGAAGGGCGATCTCCCCCCGGTTCGCGACGAGGATCTTCTTAAACATTGCCGCGCGGCGCGCTCACGCCCGTGAGCGCAGAGCGCGCAATCCCCGCGGCAGCGGGGATCTCCCGCCGAGCGATTCCCGCTTTCGCGGGAATGACGGCCGCCGATCGCCTCACGCCCGTGAGCGCAGAGCGCGCAATCCCCGCGAAGCGGGGATCTTCCACCGAGCGATTCCCGCTTTCGCGGGAATGACGGCCGCCACGTCTTTCACGCGGTCTTGATCGCGAAAAGCCGTTCCCCGTACTCGACCGGCTGACCGTTCTGGGGGAAGACTTTCACGACTTCGCCGGCGACGTCGGACTCGATCTCGTTCATCAGCTTCATCGCCTCGATGATGCACAGGATCTTGTTCCTCTCCACGCGATCTCCCGGAGAAACGAACGGCGCCGACTCCGGCGAAGCGGATCGGTAGAAGGTTCCGACGATGGGCGAGAGGATGTAGTGGACGTCCGGTTCCGGCGCTTCTTCCGGCTTCGCGGCCGCGGGCGCGGCCACGGGTACCGCGCCGGAGGCGGTCGTGGAGATCTGCCGGGCGGGCTCCGGAAGCGCCGGGTAGAAATAGGGGGCTGCGCCTCCGCCGTTGGAAGGCGGATCGGCGCGCTGGCCCTCGATCCGGATCCGGAACCCGGCGCGCTCGATTTCCACGCCCGCGAGGTTCTTCGCCGAGACCAGGTCGATGAGCTCCTTGATTTCCTTGAACGAAAGCATCAGATCAGTTCTTTCTCCAACAGCGCCGCCGCCCGCCGGGCTTCGAACCGGGCCCGTCCGAAGTTCCCCTCGCGCGACAGCAGGACGAGCAAATAATACTCGGAAGTCACGGCCTCCAGGATCAGAATCGAGCTGCCGCTTTCGATCGTGAACTGCTGGATGATGCCCGAGTCGACCCCGGACTCCGACGTCATGAGGTGCTTCAGGATTCCCGTGAGCTCCGCGGCGATCGGTTCCAGTTGAGGGTCCTGGCCGGCGAGGGCGGCGGATCCCACCGATTCGAGCGTGATCCCGTCCCGGCCCATCAGGGAGAGGCCGCGGACGCCCTCGACTCTCGCCGCGACGCCTTCGAGCGCTGCGCGAAAGACCGCCATCAGGTCCGAGCCGCCGTCATGCCCGGCCCGCGCTCGCCCGGCTCTGGATACCCGCGAGCCAGCTCTCGAGCCGGGCGGCTTTTTTCCGGCCGGGCTTCCGAAGGACCTTCAGGCGCCTCGTGACGCTTTCGTCCATCGGGTTCGCGACGGCGAGCTTCTCGTAGATCTTTCGCGCGTCATCGACGAATCCCTGCTTGAAATAGAGGTCGGCGAGGGTCCGCGAAGCGGGAAGCTCGCCGGCTGCGTCGGGCGCGGGCGGGCGGGATGACATCGTGCGTTTCCGCTGACAGCACGCTTGCCCCCTCACCCGGTCCTCCTCGCGGGCTCAGGGGTCTCTGCCCTCTCCCTCGAGGGAGAGGGCAAGGGACTCCCGAGCCGCGACGAGGGTAGCTCGACCGCCGGACGAGCACCGGCGGCACCGGCGCCGGGTACTCCGGCACGGCGGCGCCGAGAACGTTGATGGTCTCGTTCGGATCGAACGCCGGCTCCGGAGCCGAAGCGGCGGCCAGGCTCAGATCGTCGATCCGGAGGGCCATCGTCGCTGCGGGCTCCTCCATCGTGGCGGCGGGCTCCTCGGGCGGATGGATGAGCGCCTCCATCTTTCCAATCCTGTCGTCGATCGACTTGTCCCCCGAGATCGCGCGGTACAGCTTCAGCTTCTTGATCGCCTCGATGGGGTTCTTGGCGTTCTCGTAGAGGTCGGAGAGGGCTTTCGCGGCCACGAGGTTTTCCCTGTCCATGGAGAGGACTCGCGAAAAGGCTTCGATCGCCTCGTCCGTGCGCCAGGTCTCCTGGTACAGCCTCGCGAGCGCGATCTGGGCCGAAAGGTACGTGGGATGGCCTTCCAGCCCCTTGCGAAGGGTATTCAGGGCGTCCTCGTAGCGCCCGGCGCGCCGGTATTCCTCGGCCAGGCCGACGAAGATCCGCGAACCGGGCATCGCGGCCATCCGCTGCTCGAGGTCCCGTATCCTGTCGTCCGATTCGGGGTCCGCCATGGGTGTCATTCTCTCACCAAAAGAGCGCCGCCCCCAAAAGGGGGCGGCGCGAGAAAAACCGGGAGAAACCGAAGGTTACGGGGCCCGGAAACCGGCGTTCGAGTTGGATTTCCATCCGGTCTCGCACCTGGAGGCGCCCCGGGCGTGAGCAAGAGCGATCACCTCCTCCAGCCAGGCGAGTCTCTGCGCCGGCGACGCTTGTAACCCGATTGTCCCTTGCCAGCGCCGTGCGTTCTCCCAGGTCCATTCCGCTTCCTCGAAAACGGGGCTCACGTCCTTTCGGTTCATTTCTTCCTCTGTCGAGCAATCTCTTCCAGGGCTTCGATGTCCTCAAGGTCAACCGGCCTGCCTGCAATCCTCTTCATCGCGATCAGGTCACGAAGAGAGGCAAGACGGATGCCTTCTCCGCCGACTTCAACGGATTCCGACCGTGACCAGAGCTCTTCGAATGGAATCGGGCTCTCCGCGAACACGTCAACGATCCGCATCGGATTGGACGGATCCCAGAACGAAAACACCTGCATGTTCTTCTCTGTGATCCAGGAATGGCGCACGGTGGGATCTGCAAAATCGAGCGCCGCCACCGGCAGTCGCGGCACCAGACCCAGGTCCGTGAGCGCTTCGACGGCTTTCCGGGCCTCCGCCGGATTGAGATCGATGACGAGATCCACGTCGAGGGTCAATCGTGCGTGGCCGTGAAGGACGATCGCGAGCCCTCCCACAACGACATATCTCACGCCGTTCGCGTTGAGGGCGTGGAACAGGGGCTGAAACAGAGACATTTCTCAAGTATAGCGGCTGAACTCGCCCCCAAAAGAGCGCCGCCCCCAAAAGGGGGCGGGGCGAGACAAGCGGAGAAGAATCGGGGGTTACGGAGGCGAGACGATCACCGCCCCGGTATCCGACACGGTCCCGCAGGAGTCCGTGACCTTCAGGTCGATAGTCGGATCGTTCGTGCAAGGGGTGCCGCTGGCTCCGCAATCCCAGGTCACCGCGACGTCGGGCCGCAGCTGTTCGCACCGGGGTTGAGCGGCGAACCCGAGTTGTTTCCGGTCGCCGTCCAGAGACAGGTCAGGGGAGATACTCCTCCCGTCGAGGTGTTCGTAAACGTGATCTCGCGCCGAGGCACCGGCAGTCTGGGTGAAGGACGCCGCGAGCGCCACGAAGCTCGTGTTGTGGAACAGCAGTGTTGCTCGAGACGCATCCCGTGGACGAGTTCTTGATGCTGAACGTCACGGATGCCGAACATTTGTCGGGAATGATCGAGAGGCTCAGGTGCTCGGTAGCCGTCGCCGCGGGTCCTCGCTCGTGCCGACAATCGCAGACAGTACCGCCGGTGACGGTGACGGGAGCCGGCCCCGCCATGCACGTGCCAGTGGTCGTTGACGTCGCAGACGATGGCATCGGCCACGGTCAGCGATCACGTTGACGATCAGGAAGAACGTCGCACGACCAGCCTTCGTGCTCGTCAAGGTCGACGATCGTAGACAGTGCATCCGCTCGGTGTAATCGCGGGTCACGTCTGGGTCGCGTCGCCGATTGAACCGCGGAACCGTCCGCCGCGGGCCGTCGCACCGGTGCGGCCGATCGCAAGCCGGCCGTGCCGGGTTGCCGTCCGGGAACATCCGGTCCCGGGACCGTGCACGATCGCGGGTACGCCGGAGTGCTGAGATCGTGGCAGCGCGAGGGCTGGCCGAGTCCGCGCGATGACACTGACGTCGGACACCGGATGCACGTGAGGCGTTCTCGAGTGAACGTCCGAGCTCCCGCGAGCTCGACGTGACGGATCGCGACGTCATCCGTCGCGGTGCCATTCCACGTGCCGTGACGTCACGTTCCGCGACCTGGTCGACGTCGACACGGACGCCGGTGCCGGTCGTGAAGAACCCATCCCGCTGATCGTGACCGTCGGTCGTTCCGCCGGTCGGAATCGATCGACGGGGTTGGCCCGCTCGTGATCGTGGGCGCTCCCGTGCCGGTCGAGTTGAACGTCACCGTGTTCGACAGACAGCTCGCCGTGCTGGGCAGCGTGTTCTTGACGACGAACGAGACCGAGCCGTTCGTGCAGCTGGGCGCCGGCGTGATGTTCAGCGACAGCGTGTTGCCCGACAGTCCGGTGATCGAGACCGTTCCTCCCGCTCACGACAACGCCCGACGACCCGCAGACAGTCCCGGCCGGGTTGCAGACCGTGATTGTCGAAGGACTGCCCGTCAGGGTCACGGTGACCGCCGTCGCGCTGCCCGCCGTCCCGGAGGCCGGCGACGGGGCGGATGCGGAGATCGCGCAGGCGCCGCCCGAGCCGGTAGCCGTGAAGGTAATCGCCGACGAGGTCAAGCCGGTCACGGTGTTCTTGACCTGGAACGTAATCGCCCCGGCTACGGTCGAGCAGATATTGAGCGTGAGCGATTGCGGGTTGCCATCTGTCGTTCCCGTAATGCTCACCGTTGGTAATCCACTCCCTGTCACATTGACGATAGTTGCCGCTGCCGGGATTCCCCGTCGGGAAGAATCCCGTTCCCGTGAGGGTCGCCGTGTCGCAGACCCGACCGGTCCGGAAGTCGGATTGAGCGCGCCCGTGATCGGCGGCGCATTCGTCGACGGTGAACGTAACCGTGTCCGAGATGCAGCCCGTCGCGTCGATTCCGGATCGCGAACGTCACGGTGGACGCCGAGCCGTTCGGAGTGATGCTCACGTTGACGAATTGTCCGCCGTTCATCTCGCTCGTTCCCGTGATCGTCACCGTGCCGCCCGGTGGCGTCGAAGATCGAGACCTGCGGGTTGCTGCTCTCGAAGAGATGCGCGCCATTGACGACGGCGTGCCGTCGACGAGTTTGCCGGGCCGGAATTCGGCACCAGGCCGTTTGTGGCGTCGATCGTCGGAACGTCTCCCGTGAACGAGGACGAGCTCGTCGCCGATTCTCCCGTCGCGATATTCGTGACCGTGATCGTGCCGCCCGCACCGCATCCCGGCGGCGGCTTCACGAGGATCTGCGTGCCGGTGACCGAGATGACCGTCGCCTCGTGGCCTCCGAAAAGAACCTGTAGAGGCGCGACGAATCCCTGGCCGAGGATCGTGACGACCGTGCTCGCGTCTCCCTCGACCGGCGAGAACGTCGTGATCGAAAGGGGCACGGTGTACGTGAACGTCGTTGCGCCGTTGCTCTGGCAGCTCGTTCCGGAACCGCAGTCGGCGTTCTTGACGATGACCGGTTCGGGAGCGCCTGTCGTTCCTGTCGAAGTCCCCAGCGGAAGCGGCGGCGTGATGACGATGATCTGGCTGAAAGTGACGGAGACGATTTCCGCCTGGACGCCTCCGAAGAAGACCTGGACCGGCGACGAGAAGCCGGAGCCGAGGATCGTCGCCCGCGTGCCGCCGAGCTTCGTGCCCGAGCTCGGAAGGATCGCGGAAACGACCGGTTGCAGGTTGACCGCCGTGAACGTGAAGCAGCCGGCGGAAGTGATCGTCGTGGCCCCGCCGACCTTGACGATGACGTCGGCGACGTTGGGCTTCGTCGGATCCAGGCCGGTGAATGCGGGAGTCGTGACGTTGATCGTCGTGTCGGTCACGCTCGTGACGATGCCGGGCAGCGTCGTCGAGCCGATGCGGAAGAGGACCTGGACCGCGCCCGTTTCGGTGCCGAAGCCACCGCCCTGAATCGTGACCGAGGTCCCGCCGGTGACGGGACCGCTGCCGGGATTGGCGCAAATCGAAATGAACGCGCCGTTGAACGTGAAGCAGTTCGGAGAAAGCAGGTCGATCCCGCCCGAGATGACGACTTCGACGTCGACGGAAGCCGAGCCGACGCCCGCAAGCTCCGGGAATGCCGGCGTGATCGGCCGTGATCTGGGTGTTCGTCACCGACGTGACGACCGCCTGGTGGACGATCGCGCCGGAACGGAAGAAGACGCGAACGTTCGCCAGGTTGGACCCGAAGCCCTGGCCGGTGATCGTGACGGCCGTGCCTCCCGTGACCGGCCCGCTGTGCGGGTTGGAGCATACCGAGATGAACGGTCCATTCGGCAGACCGTTGGTCGTGAACTGGAGAATCAGCGACTTCTGCGCGTTCTTGTTCGCGAGGGTGACCGTGCCCTTGACGGTGACGACTCCCTCGATGTCGGAGCACACGGTGGCCGCCACGGCGCCGCTCTGCGTCACGAGCGAGATCGACTGGAGCCCGTTCTGGGCGAAAACGCCGAAGCTCGTCGAGAGGACGACGGAAGTGCCGTCGGGGACCGCCGAGCCGTTCAACGTCGCGAACGCCTGAACGATCGTGCACGTGCCCGCCTTCGGAGACGCGTTCGTCGTCGTGATCTGGAGGGCGAGGCCGCCGTTTCCGCCTCCCCCGCCGCCCGAGGTCGGAGTCGGGCTATCCGCCGAGCAGCCGACCATCCACGCGGTCGCCGCGATCGTGGCGAGCGCAATCCACCGGTTCAGCGACAGGCGCATAGGGCCCTCCTTGGTTTTCTTCATCATGGCTGGTAGACGAAAATCAGGGGCGCGGACGCGGGCTCGCTCGCCACGCGGGTGCCCGCCACCGTTTCGCCGTAGAAAACGAACGTGAAGCGCAGGTCGATCTCGCTTCGCCCCGTTTCGAGATCGATTCCGCCGTTGAACGGCAAGGAGCTGATCAAACGGCGACTGGGTCACCGCATAGGCGTACATTCCCGGAAAATTGCTGAGCGTCTGCGTTCCCCCGGAGGGAAGAAGGCCCTGCGCGCCGCCGAAGGTCTCCTTCGCCGGGACCTTCGTTCCGCCGTCGACCCGGGAGTAGGTCACGACGTACGACGTGATGTTCACGTCCTGAAAGTGCTGAGGGTCGGTCGCGGTCGGGCTTTTCAAGTGGCTCTGCAGCGTGATCGTCGGAAACTGGACCGGCGCCGGGGCCGCGATGTTGACGATCCCGGGATTGTCCGGGATCTGAACCGTGATGAACACGGGAGATTCGGTTTCCCCCTGCTTGTTCGTGCAGCCGGTCGCGAACGGAAGCAGCAACAGGCCGAAGATCAGCGCCGGGTTCAAGAATCGTTTCGTCGGTCCCATCTCGTTGGCCTCCCTCAGTGAACGATCCGCGGGGTGATGAAAATGATGAGCTCTTCGTGGTTGTCCGCCGTGATCTTGCTCCGGAAGAGATTTCCGATCAGGGGGATCTTCCAGAGGCCCGGCACGTTCTGATACGTGTCGTTGTTGTTCATCTGGAAGATTCCGCCGATCACGGCCGTGCCGCCGTCTTTGACGATGATCTGCGTCCTCGCCTGGCGGATCGCGATCGGAAGGTTCGGGGTGCCGGGAATCGCGGCGAGGGGCTCGCGCTTCTGGATGTTCACGTCCATCAGCACGGTTCCCTCCGCGGTGATCTGGGGAGTGACGCTCAACTGGAGCGTCGCGTCGATGTAGCTGACCGTCGTCGTGTTGTTGACCGTCGTCTGGACGGGGATCTGGGTGCCCGTCTGGATCGAGGCCTGCGTGTTCGTCATCGCGGCAACGCGCGGCGAGGAGATGACCTTTGCGAGCCCCTCGTTCTCGGCGGCGTTCAGGGCGATATCGAGATTGAACGTGTCGAGAACGTTGCCCAGTCGCAGCGCGAGACCCGACGAGCTGGGTTGCGTGGTGCCGTCCGGACGCTGGATGACCGTGCCGTTGATCGTTCCGTTGTTCGGAAAAATGAGATTCGTCGTGTTTCCGTGAGCGGCGTCCGCAACGCCGGTGAATCCCCAGTTGACGCCGAGCGAGCGCCCGAAAGTCTTCGTCGTCTCGACGATTCGGGCCTCGATGATCACCTGCGGCGTCGGCGTGTCCAGGCTGTCGATGAGCTGGAGCACCGTCGGCATGAAGTCCGCGATCTCGCGGATGATCAGGGTGTTCGTCCGCTCGTCGACGATGATGTCGCCGCGGGGCGACATCACGCGCTTCACGGTCCCCGCCGTGGCCCCCGCCTTCGCGTAGGAGAGTTTCTTCGTGACGGTTTTCGTGGGAAGCGAGGTCTGGCGCGCCAGATCGAGGGCGGCGCGGTCGCGCTCTTCGGCCTGGAGCTTCCCGATCGTCGCGATCCGCATGACGTTGTTCTCGATGATGTACCCGAGGCCGTTCTGCTTGAGGATCAGCTCGAGAGCCTGGTCCCACGGGACGTTCTCGAGCCGAACGGTCACGGTTCCGTGCACGTCCGGATCGATCACGATGTTCAACCCGGTGAGTTCCGAAATGGTTCGGAACACGTCCTTGATGTCGGCATCCTTGAGGTCGAGCGAGATCGGCTCGCCGGTGTATTGCGACTCTCCCCCTCCGACGGTCTTGGACTTGTAGGCGTTGTTGAGCTCCTGCCGGTCGGTCGGCTTTTCCTGCTGCGCGAGAAGCGCTTCCGCCGATTCGAAGAGGACGTCCTCTTTTTCTTCTTGGCGGCAGTGGCCGGCGTCGGCGCGGTCTTCGCCGGGGCGGCCTTCGGCGCCGCGGGCCGGGGATCCCGCCGGGCCTCCAGGACCCCCGGCGCCCGTTTGTGGGCCGGGATCGATTCGACGGAGGGTCCGGTCGCGACCTGGGTCATCGGGCTGCCGGCCGCCGCTGTGGGCGCCGGCGCCGGGCTCTCTGCGGGAGCGGCGGCGACGGGCTCAGCCGGGCTTTCGGGCTTCGGCATCTCCGGCGGAGGAACCGCCGCTTCGCTGGCCGGGGCGGGACTCGCGAGCACCGTTCGGGAAGGAGTGGGGGCGGCCGGAGACGGCGCCGGCGTTGAGCGGGCCTCCACGGCCGATCCAATCACGATCTGCAGGCGCTCTCCGTCGCGCCGGGTGGTATAGGGAACGGACCCGTTCAGATCCAGAACGACGCGCGTCACCTTCTCGGGCGCGGTCTTGAATTGGGCGATGCGGGCGCGAAGGACTGGCCCCGCTCCGGCGACCGTGCGGCGCTTGACCTCCGTGCGGACTCCGTTGAAGTCCAGGACGATCCGGGGCGGGTTCGGAAGCACGAAGTCGCTCGCGGAGAGCACGCCGTCCCCGAGCAGGGTGACGACGACGGAATCGCCGGAGCCGTGCACTTCGACGCTTTCGAGGGTCCGCGCGATCTCGCCGACCGGGACATTCGCCGCCGCCGGAGCCGCGACCGGCTCGAGGGCCGCCGGTTCCGGCGCCGCCGGAGCGGCCGGCGCGGCTGCCGGGAGCTCGACCGCCGTGACGACGGCCGGCTTCGGGACGTCGGTGGTCTCGGCGACCGCAGCTGCGCCGGCCTCCGGCGCGAACGCGATCGCGAGGGATTCGCCCTGCGACGCGATTTCGTATTTCACTTTCGGATCGTGCAGGATCGTCAGCCGGGTCTGTGTCTTGCCGAGCTCGACCTGCGGCTCGACCCGGATGGAGGTGACGAGAGCTCCTTCCGGCGACGGCGTCACAAACGCGTCCGCCGGCCGGGCGCCGGTCAAATCGATGACGAGCGTGTCGGGCCGCGGCTCATACGAGGTGTACAGGAGCGGGGCTCTTGGCGTTCAGAACGACCCGGGCGCCGTCGGAGTCCTGAGAAAAGGCCGCGGAATCGATGACCGCGTACGGTTTCTTTTCCGGGGAACCCGCCGGAGTCGAGGCGGAGCGGTCGGCTGGAGCGTCCGATGCAGCGACGCGATTCGCGTGACTCGAAGAGCACGCGGTGCCCGCGAAGGCGACACCGGCCATCGCCACGAAGCAGATCCATCGTCTGTGCATCTCTCCTCCCGTTTTCACGAAGGCCTTCCGGGCCCGTCTCATTCCGGTCTCGCCGCGTTCAAGCGTTTGGTCACGTCGCGGAACGGCTTGACGCTCTGGGGATCGTTGACGTTCTGCCGGAGCGTGAGCTCGTTGGCTCTCACGTCGAGCACTTCGCCATCAAACAACAGGTCACCTTTTCGAAGCAGGTAGCTTCGATTGTCGGAGCCGCGCACCTGCGCGATCCAGCCGGATCGGGTCTTCCAGAGCCCCTGGAGCTCCAGCTCGTCGACGGACAGGCCCGGGATGCCCGGCGGCCGCTCGCCTTCCCGCGAACGCTCCCGCACGAGGAGCGACTTGAAAGGGTCGCGCCGGCCGGCGGGCTCGTAAACGTACGCGCGGCTCTCGTCGTCTTCGGGCGGAGGAGGGGCGGGCAGCGCGGCCGCAGGCGCCGGTTTCGGAGGCGCGGGCGCGGAGCGGCGGCGCCGCGAACACCGCCGCGGAGGCGGCCAGGACGGCAAGCACGATTCGAGAATCGCGGAAGATCTTCATTCCAGTTTCTCCCCACCCTTGGCCGGCGGCGGCCGGGGGGTGATCCCGAGGAGGCCCGACGGGGCCGCCCGCGCCTCGCTTCGGCTGATCCGCGGGGTTTTCGCCGATGTAGATGAACGTTTTCGCGACGAAGGTCGCGCCGATCGTCTTTCCCGGAGCGTCGATTCCGTGGACTCGAAGATCCTCGACGTTGATGATCCGCGAGAAATTGCTCATCCGACTGAAGAAGAGGGCCAGGTTGTGGTACGTGCCGTTGAGCGAGATGTTGAACGGGTACTCCTTGTAGAAGTCCCGCGGAATCGGCTCATTCGTCCGGAAGTTCAGCAGCGTGAAATCGCCCTGGTGGACGAGGGCTTCCACCTTCTTGATCAGGTCTTCGGTGTCGCGCTCGGGCGGAAGGACCTGCAGCAGCTTCTGAAGCTCCAGCTCCAGCTTTTTCACTTCTTCCCGGAACTGGGAGAGCTTTCGTTCGGCGGCGCGGCCCTTCTCGATTTCGGCCGTGAGCGACGTGAGTTGAGCCTTGGCGCGCCTCGATGTCCTTGCGTTTTTGCTGAAAATTCGGATAGCCGTACTCGGCGGCGAGCGACAGGATCACGCGCGAGCGCGAGGCCCCAGGCCGCCGCGACCCACCAGGCCTTGTCTTCGAATTTCAGCTCGATTGCCATGTCCGCCTCGTCACGCCGCCGGCCTGGCCGCGCCGGGGGGCGCGGTCGTGGTTGTGGTGGTCGTCGTGGTCGTGGTCGCCGGCGGCAGCCACGGGCGTCACGTACGTGAACGTCACCGAAAGCCCGAAGTTGTAGATGGGCCCTTCCTGGTTGAGGCTGTCGAAGGTCGGTTCGGCGAAGTAGGAGCTCTTCTTGAGATTTTCGATGAAGTTGGCCACGGCGTTGGGCGTCATGGCCTTGCCCCTCAGGCTGATCGTGTTGCCGATGAGATTCATCTCGTTGAGCCACACGAGATCGGGCAGCGCCCGGGAGACCTCGTCCATCAGCCGGACGGGCCCTCGCTGATTCCTCTTCAGATCGTTGATCAGCGCGATCTTCTTCTCGAGATCGGCTTTCTTTTTCTCGTATCCGTTCACTTCGTCGATGATCGACTTGAGGCGATCGACCTCGGCCTGCGCCTTGCGGATCTTGTCGTCGAGATCGCCCTTCACGCTGCTGAGGTGCCACCACATTCCGCCGACATAGAGCGCGCCGAGAAGAAAGCAGCCCGCGAAAATGAGATTGTTCACCCGGCCGGTCGACATTGCCGTCGGAGCCGCAGCTTTCTTGGCGGCGGTCGTGCGCCCCTCGGAGACCAGATTGATCTTGATCAAACGGTCACCCTCCGACCTGCCGGGAGGCAAGGCCGACCGCGATCGCGAGCCGCGGAGCCTGGTCCGAAAGCCACTCCTCGGACACTCCGCTTCCCGACGTTTGGATCTGCCGGAAGGGGTTCATGATCTCGACGGGAATCCCGAACCGATCCTTCAACTGAGAATCGAGATTGATGACGCGAGCGGATCCCCCGGACAGAACGATCTCGTCGATTTTTTCCGTGGCCGTCGTGGCCGTGAAGAAATCGAAGGTCTTCTGGAGCTCCTGGGCGAGGTCCTGCGATACCGACTGGAGGATCGGCAGCGTCGTGGCCAGCGTGTGCTCGCCCACTTTTTCGCCGCGCTTGAGGGCCTCCGCCTGCTCGAAGCTCAGGTTGTATTCCTTCTGCAGCGCGTCGGTGTACTGGTTGCCGCCGAAGGAAATATCGCGCCAGAAGATCGAATTCGTGCCGGAAAGCACGTTGACGTTCGTGACCGAAGCTCCGATGTTGACGAGCGCAACGACCCGTCCCGGGGTCAGCGGATAGTTGATCTCGTAGGCGTTCTGGACCGCGAATGCGTCCACGTCGACGAGCGCCGCGGTCTTGCCCGCCTGCGAGATCACGCCCGTGTACTCGGCGATCTTGTCCTTCTTGACGGCGACCAGGAGCACGTCCATGCCGTCCCCCGAGCCCCCCTCGAGAACGACGTAGTCGAGATTCACGTCGTTGATGTCGAACGGAACGTACTGCTCCGCCTCCCAGCGAATCGACTCGGCCAATTCCGACTCGGTCATCCGCGGCAGGTTGATTTTCTTGATGATGACGGAGTGTCCCGACAAGGAAGTCCCGTAGTTGTCGTTCTTGACGTTGAGCACCGCATCGAGCCGGTTGATCGCTTCGACGACGAGCGAGGAGTCCATGATCGCCCCGTCGACGATGGCTTCCGGCGAAAGGGTCTCGACGCCGGCAGAAACCAGCTTGAAGCTTCCCGCCTTGGCCTGTTTGAGCTCCACCAGTTTGACTCCGGAGCTGCCAATGTCGAGGCCTACGAGGTTCTTAGATTTGCCGAACAGCACTATGCCTCACCTACTCCTCGAACCGGTTTAGGGGGTTAGCGATGGACTACTAGCAACTGGTGCCAAAATAGCAGAAGGCTAAACGACTGTCAAGACAAAAGATTCTGTCCCAGCACGAGTTAGCCCCTCTTCCGGCCGTCCGGAAAGCGTGTTAGGATGGAGTTTTCCGGCAAGTGAGGAGACACAATGCCTAGGGGATGTGATTACTGTGGAAAAGCCGCGGTTTCAGGAAACCGCGTGAGTCACGCGAACAACGTCACGAAGCGGACGTGGCAACCGAACCTGAAGAGCGTTCGCGCCGTGTTCGACGGGGCGGCGAAGCACGTGCACGTGTGCACGCGCTGCCTGCGATCGGGCAAGGTCGTCAAGCCGACCGTCCGCGCCGCCAAAGCCTAGAGCTCGCTCGGCTCGGCCGCTGACGCAGCGCCGGCGGCAAATCGGGCTCGTTCGGGAATCGCAACTCGCGGCATCGCCAGTGCGCTCCTCGGGCTCGCGTTCCCGGAAGATCTCGTGCATCCACGGTCGAGCTGAAAGAACTGCACGCTCACGACGAAGGCCGAGTCCCTCCTCGCGCCAGCCGCCGCCGTGCGAAGGCCGGAGGTGTCGCATGGGGCATGGGGCTTCGCCTCGAGCGAAGGCCCGAGAGCGACGAGGCCAACGACGCCGGGGAGGCCGGTCTCGTGAGATCCCGAGGGCAAAGCGATCTCGCGGCCGAGGGTCCGAAGAGCGAGTTGCCGAGCCGGCGACTGGGGCTAGGCCGCGACTCGGCCGAGCGAAGCCCTCAGGCGGGCGTCGCGTCGCCGGCCGCCGCCGTCTGAAACTGCCTCCGGACCTGCAGGACCCCCGCGACGGCGCGGAGGCGCTTGAGGATCCTCTCCAGGTGCTTCACGTCCTCGATCTCGACCTCGACGAGGACTTCGCCCCTCCGGCCGGCGTCGCTTCGGGCCTCGATCCGCCGAATGTTGCTCTTTTCCTCCGCAATCACCTGCGTGAGGTCGGCGAGCAGACCCGGGCGGTCCTCCGTAGCGATCTTGAGCTCCGCCGGGAACCGGCCGGTGGATTTTTTCCCTGACCAGTGGACCTGAATCTGTCGCTCGGGGTCGTACAGAAGGCTCGTCACGTTCGGGCAGCTTGCGGCGTGCACGGAAACTCCCCTTCCGCGGGTCACGTATCCGACGATCGCCTCGCCCGGAAGGGGGTTGCAGCATTTCGCCAGGGAGGCCAGGAGATCGTCGTAACCGACCACTTCGACCGTCGGGGAGCCGAATGGCAGGATCTTTCGGGCGGCGCGCTCGAGGACGGATTCCGGCTCGGGCGCCGAAACGCGGTCGATCTCCTCGCGCGGCACCAGCTTTTCGACGATGCTCCGCGGGACGATCTTCCCGAAGCCCAGCGCGGCGTACAGGTCCTCGATCTTGGAGAGGCCCAGGTCCGGAAGGAGATCGGCGAGCGCGCCGTCGGATTCCAGTTTCTTGACCGAACGGCGGAACCGCTTGAATTCTTTTTCGAGCAGCTTGCGGCCGATCTCGATCGACTTTTCCTTCTCCTGCGCGTGAATGAAGTGCCGGATCTTGTTCTTCGCGCGGGACGTCACGGCGAACGAGAGCCAGTCGCGCGACGGCTTCGCCGCCGGGGACGTCAGGATCTCGACCCAGTCTCCGTTCTGCAGCAGCGTTTTCAGGGGAACGAGCTTCCCGTTGACCCGCGAGCCGATGCAGTGCGCGCCGACGTCGCTGTGGACGCGATAGGCGAAATCCACCGGGGTGGCGCCGCGGGGAAACGCGAAGACCTTGCCCTTCGGAGTGAACGTGTAGACCTCGTCCGGGTAGAGATCGACTTTCAGAGCGTCGAGGAACTGCCGCGGGTCGGTCACCTCCGTGCGAAGATCGGCCAGGCGCCGCAGCCAGTCGAACCGCGCGTCGTCCGGGGAAGCGTCGAGCCGGCCCTCTTTGTAGCGCCAGTGCGCCGCGATCCCCCTCTCCGCCACGAGGTCCATTTCGTGGGTCCGGACCTGCACCTCGAACGGCGTCCCTTTCTCTCCCATGACGGTGGTGTGGAGCGACTGATAGAAGTTCGGCTTCGGCATCGCGATGTAGTCCTTGAATCGCCCCGGCACGGGCCGCCAGATCTGGTGGATGAGCCCGAGGATCGCGTAGCAGTCCTTGACCTCCCGGCAGACGATGCGGAACGCGAGGATGTCGTACAGCTGCGCGATCTCGATCTCCTGGCGCCGCATCTTCAGCCAGATGGAGTAGAGCCGCTTCACGCGTCCCCGCACCTGGTTCTCGATGCCCGCGGCCGACAGGGCCGACTCGATTCGATGCTGCACGTCTTCCACGAGACGGCGCGAGTTCTTCAGCCGCGCTTCGACCGCCTCGGAGATCTGCTCGTATTGAACCGGCTCGAGCGCGTGAAACGCCAGATCTTCGAGCTGCCCCTTGATCGACCCGATCCCGAGCCGGTTCGCGATCGGGGCGTAGATCTCGAGGGTCTCGCGCGAAACCTCCTCGCGCTTCTCGGGCGAGAGGTATTCGAGGGTTCGCATGTTGTGCAGGCGGTCCGCGAGCTTGACGAGGATGACCCGGAGGTCCGAGGCCATTCCCAGAATCATCTTGAGGAACGTCTCGGCCTGTTCCTGCTCGCGGGAATGAAACGTGAACTTGCCGATCTTCGTGACGCCGTCGACGAGCTCCGCGACCTCGGTTCCGAAGTGCCGGGCCAGGTCTTCTTTCGTGACGCCCGTGTCCTCGAGGATGTCGTGCAGAAGCCCGACGACGATCGAAACGTCGTCGGCCCGCATGTCGGCCAGGATGCCCGCGGTGTTCAGAGGGTGGATGAGATACGGCTCGCCGGAGCGCCGGGTCTGGCCGTGGTGCTCCTTGGCGGAAAAGACGTAGGCCTTCCGCAGGAGCGTCTCGTCGCTGCCGGGGTTGTAGGCCTGCACCTTCTCGAGGATTTCCTCGAAGCGGATCACCCCGCTATTCTACGAGGATCCCGCGGCCGAAAGCGCGCTCTTTGCCGCGCCGAGGCCCGCCGCCCTGCCGGTCACCCACGCCCACAGAAAATTGTGCCCGCCGATCGGCCCGAACGCGTCGAGGATCTCCCCGCAGAAAAACAGGCCGGAGACCCTTCGGCTCTGGAGCGTCGCGGGATGGACTTCGTCGAGCGCGACGCCTCCTCCCGTCACCTCGGCCCGCGAATAGCCCTCGTGGCCGGAGACGGGAAGGCGCATGCGGGTGAGGCTCTCCCCGAGGCGCGCGCGCGCCTCGCGGGAGAGGTGCGAGACCGTCAGCGGGCGCCGGGCCCCGGCCGTCCGGGCCACGAGATCTGCAAGGCGGTCGGGCAAGAATTTCGCGATCACCCCGGCGACCATCGCGTTCCCGGGGGCGTCGCGAAGGCGGCGGTCCCAGTCGGAAGCCGACGCCGCCGTCCAGGCAACGCGGGCCGCCCGCCCGGGGTCCCGAACGAGGAGGTGGGAGATGTCCAGCACCGAAGGGCCGGAATAGCCGAAATGGGTGAACAGAAAGCCGCCCGAAGCGGAGGCGGCTCGCGCCGAGCCGCTCCCCTCGACGGAGATCGTCACCGGAAGCGAGACGCCCGCGAGCGCGAGATGATCCGCTTCGGCGGTCCGCAGAGGAGTCAGCGCGGGGTACGGATCGACGAGCCGGTGCCCGAGCCGCCGGGCCACATCGAGACCCGCTCCGTCGGAACCGGTCCGGGGAATCGAGAGACCGCCCGTGGCCAGGACCACCGCGCCGCCCGTGAAACTTCTGCCGTCCTGCGCCACGGCGGAAAGGACGCCCGAAGAAGATCTCGAAACTTCGACGACGCGGGCTTCCCGGACCAGCTCGACCCCCGCCTTGCCCGCTTCCCGGAGGAGAGCGTTCCGGACGTCCCGCGCCCGCTGGGAGGCGGGGAACAGCTTCCCGGTCTCCTCCTCGAGGACGAGCGGGACCCCGAGCTCCTCCGAAAAGAATCGCGCGACCGCTTCGAGTCGCCAGGACTTCAACAGATTCGACGCCAGGCGAGGCGTCTCCGAGACGAAGAGCTCGGGCGAGAACCGGGAAGGAAGGAGGTTGCAGCGGCCGCCCCCGGAGATCAGGATTTTCTGCCCGGGATTGTCCGTGGATTCCAAGAGCGCGACCCGGGCGCCCGCGCGGCGGGCAAAAAGGGAGGCCGCGAGGCCGGCGGCCCCGGCCCCGACCACGAGAACGTCTATCTCTTGCCGGACTTTCCCGCCTTCGGAGAAGCTTTCGCGGCCGCGGTCGCGGGCCGCCGCTTGTTCTGAAGGTCGTTCCAGATCACGACGATGGGCGCCGCGACATAGATCGACGAGTAGGTGCCGACGATGATGCCGATGACGAGCGTGAGGGCGAACGTGTTCAGGACCTCGCCGCCAAGGAAGAACAGCGCCACGACGACGAGGAACGTGAGGCCGGAGCTCATCACCGTTCGCGAGAGCGTCTGGTTGATCGAATCGTTGATCACCTTCGGAAGCGGGTCGCGGCGGTTGTTCTTCAGGTTCTCGCGAATCCGGTCGTACACGACGACCGTGTCGTTCATCGAGTAGCCGACCAGGGTCAGCAAGGCGGCCACGACGACGAGAGTGATCTCGCGGTTGAAGATCGAGAGCAGCCCGATCGTGATGAGCGTGTCGTGAATGATGGCGACGATTGCTCCAACGCCGAACTTCACGTCGAACCGGAACCAGATGTAAAAGAGCATCGCGAACGTCGACAGGAAGACCGCCCAGAGCGCCTTCGTTCGAAGGTCTTTTCCGACCTGCGGTCCGACGTTGTCAGCCGACAGCACCGTGAACGGGCCGATGACCGCGTTCTGCTGGAGCCAGGCCTTCACGGCGGGCGAGACGCCGGGAATCGCGTCGAAATCCGCCGGCGACCGGAAGAGCCCGATCTGCGAGCGGTACGCGACGATCGCGTCGCCGACCGACGCGTAGTGCTGGGCCGCCGCGTTGCCGAGCCGGCCGGCGACGTTGTCCGGGTCCGTCGGCGCGATCGACAGCGCGAGCGTGTCGTGGCCTTTCGCGTTGACGTCGATCTTCTTCGGGTCCACGGCCGTCCCGAGCGCGCTCGAGAGCGCGGCGAAAACCTCCTGCGAGACATCGCGGCCCTCGCGAGCCTGCTGCTTGACCTTGATCAGGACTTCGCCTTTGGCAGGATCGTCGTAGCGCTGAACGCCTTCCAGGCCGAGGTTGAGCGGTTTCAGGATCGATTCGAGCTTCGCCGGATCCGGACGGGTCGCGAACTTCAGCACGATCTGCGTCCCGCCCGAGAAATCGATTCCGAACCGCAGCCCGCCGCGAACGGCGATCGAGATGAACCCGAGCACGATCAGCGCCCAGGAAACTCCGATGCAGATCCATTTAACCCGGAGAAAATCGATCTTGGTGTCTCTGAACAGTTCCATCGGCCGTCCTAAATCGAAACGCTCTCGACGCGTTGCCGAGAGCCGTATTCCAGCATGAAGATCGTCTTGGAAACGTAGACCGCCGTGAACATCGACGCCGCGAGGCCGACGATCAGCGTCACGGCGAAACCCTTCACCGGGCCCGTGCCGAACTGGAAGAGAAAGAGGGCCGAGACGACGGTCGTAACGTGCGTGTCGACGATCGTGAGGAACGCCTTCGAGAAGCCGTTCTCGATCGCCGTCTTCGGCGTCTTCCCCTCGCGGAGCTCCTCGCGAATCCGCTCGAAGATCAGGACGTTCGAGTCGACCGCCATGCCGATCGTCAGGATGAAGCCCGCGATCCCGGGCAGCGTGAGCGTGGCCCCGAACTGGGCGAGCACCCCGAGCAGGATGATCGCGTTCAGGATGAGGGCGAGCACGGCGTTGAAGCCCGAACGGCGGTAATAGATCACCATCGCCAGAAACACGAGCAGGGCGCCGAGGACCGCGGCGGTGATGCCCTTGCGAATCGAATCGAGCCCCAGCGACGGGCCGACCGTCCGCTCTTCGAGGTAGACGAGGCCCGCCGGAAGCGCGCCCGAACGGAGGATGAGCGCGAGATCGTTCGCGTGCTCGGGCGTGAAGTTCCCGGTGATGATGCCCGAATCGCTGATCCGCCCGTGGATGTTCGGAGCGGACTGCACGCGATTGTCGAGCACGATCGCGAGCCCCTTGCCGATGTTCGCGCCCGTGAATTTCCCGAACTTGTCCGCGCTGTCGGCCTTGAGTGTGAACGAGACCGACGGGCGGTTCTGCTCGTCCTGCGACGGCCTCGCGTTCTTGATGTCGCGTCCCGTGACGGCCGCCGCTTTCTGGAGAAGGTAGTAGATCTTCGACGACGTCGGGTCCTGCTCGGTCGCGTTGCCCTCGACGATTTCGGCGTCGGGCGGCATTTGTCCGCCGGTCGCCGCCAGCAGCGCCGTCCGGTCGGAATTGGGGCCGGCGAGGACGAGCTTCAGCTCGAGAAACGCCGTCGACTTGATGATGTCCTTCACGCGCTTGGGGTCGTCGACTCCCGGGAGCTGGACGACGATCCTTTCGTTTCCTTCGCGGGCGATGACCGGCTCGGAAACTCCGAACTGGTCGATGCGGTTGCGAATCGTCTCGACCGCCTGCTGGACCGCCTCGTCGGAGAGGGTTTTCCGCGCGGGCGCGCCGAGCGAGAACGTCCAGGTCGTCCCGAGGCGTCGGTACTCCCACGTGGGGAGATAGCGCTTCGCGGCCTCCTGGAGCTTGTCCAGATCCGTGTCGGCCGCGACCGTCACGTTGAACGACGACGGCCCGGCCGCCGTGATTGCTCCGAGTTTCAGCTGTTGAGCGGAATTCTGCTCCCCGAGACGCGCGATCGCCTCGTCGGTCTCGATCTTCAGCGCATCGGACGTCTGCACCTGCAGGACGAGGTGGATGCCTCCCCGAAGGTCGAGCCCGAGCTTGATTCCGTTCCGGAGATAGTCCTTCAACCCGGGCGTCGTCTCGCCCGTGACGTCGTTTTTCACGCGCGCCATCCCGCTCGCGACGTACGCGCCGACCGAGGCGACGAGCACGGCGAGAATGAGAGCGACGCGACCCCAGACTTTTTGAGCCACGATTCAAAACCTCCCGGCAATTACCGCGAAACCGACGGAGTGTATCGGGGCGTGGGGCGCGAGTCAACCAAAACTCCGGATCAGCTTCGCTCGTTCCGCTCGGGCTTGGCACCAGCGCCCGCTCGGCAAGTCTTCTCGACCCTCGGCCGCAGTTCGCTTTCCCTCGGGATCTCGAAGACCAGCCTGCGCCGGCGCATCGGCCCCAGCCTTCGCGGAACTTCGCTCAGGGGCGGGGTGGTTACTTGGGTTCGACGGAGGTGTCGACGGGCTCGCTGCCGCCCTGCATGCCGGCGATCGCGCTGCGCGCGACCTTGATCTTCACCTGGTCCGAAATCTGGAGGATGACGGAGTTCGTCGATTCGTCGGTCGCCGCGATGCGGCCGTAGATGCCGCCGTTCGTGATGACCTGATCCCCCTTCTTCAGCTGCGCGAGCATCGCCTGCGTCTTCTTCTGGCGCTTGCGCATCGGGGCGATCAGGATGAAGTAGAAGATCGCAAAGATGAGGATCATCGGGAGGAACGCCATGAACGAATTCTGGGGCGTTCCCGGAGCCGGCGCCGCGGCGAGGAGCGTCGAAAAGTTGAACATCCGCGCGATCATCTCGAATTGCCCGGCGCGTGTCAATCGAGCCGCCGACGGTTCCGCTTTGCGTTTTTCGGCGCGGGAGAGCAGACTTCCGGCATGGACGACATCTACTCGGCGATCTGCCGCGAGGCTCTCGAGTCCCGCCAGCGCGACGTGTCGTCGTTCGCCGAGACGGGATTGCGCACGATCTCGGAGCGCCTCGAGCACCGGCTCCTGAAGCTCGCGGAAGGCCACTACATGCTCGGCCTCGGCCCCTACAACGCGGGGCTCGTGAAGATGGACTTCGACGAGCTGCTGCTCGGGCGCGAAGTCCCCGAGTTCATCGGGATCGGAATGCCGGTCGGCGGCTTTCGCGTCTCCTCGCCGGAAGCGTTCCTGAACGTCGAGGTCTCGCGCATTCACGCGAAGATCTCGCGCCGCGGATCGCAGTCGGAACCGGTCTTCAAGCTCGTCGATCTGCGCTCGACCTGCGGAACGTACCTCAACGGCGAGGAGCTTCCGAAGCCGGACATCGAAGGCGCTTCCGAGGACGACTGCTCGCGCGAGCTGAAATCGGGCGACTTCTTCTCGCTCGGGCCGTCCGCCGTGAACCTGTTCCTCTTTTTCCAGAAGGGGTAGCCGCCCATGTGGCATCTCGGAACTCCGATCCTCGAGATCGTCGCCCGGTGCGCGCTGGTCTACATCCTGGTTCTCGTCGGACTGCGCCTGTCCGGAAAGCGCGAAGTCGGACAGATGACGCCGTTCGACCTCGTTCTGATCCTGTTGATCGCAAACTCGGTTCAAAACGCGATGGTCGGACCCGACACTTCGCTCGAGGGCGGCCTGATCGCGGCGGGCGCGCTGCTCGTTCTGAACTTCACCGTCGGGCGCGCCGCGCGGAAATGGCTGAAGTTCGGCCGCCTGCTGCGTGGGCACGGGACGCTTCTCGTGAACCGGGGAATCCTCATCGAGGAGCATCTCAAGGCGGAGGGAATCTCGACCGAGGATCTGATGGCGGCTCTGAGGGAACACGGCGTCGCGAGCATCGAGGATGTGCGGCTCGCCGTGCTCGAGGTCGACGGCTCGATCTCGGTTCTCAAGAACGACGACGTCACGCCCGCTTCGGGAAAATCCCATCGCCGGTTCCGATACCTGAAGCACGGATAGCCCTCCGGAACCGGGCCCCGCGGAGCTCTTCAGACGTAGGGAAGCCGCCTCGCGAGCTGGTAGCTCGAGTCGTTCGTCACGTTGTCCACGACCGAGCCGTAGACGAGGGCCTGGCCGCCGATCAATTCGATCCGAATCGATCCGCCCGCCGGAATCGCGACCCCGGGTCCGAGGAAGTCCTGCAGGGAGTACTGCTGGAACTGTCCGGCCGGAATGGTCCGGAGTAGTGGACGCGAACCGATGACGCGGCCGTTCGGGTCGGAAACCGTCACCGCCAGCGTGGCCGCGCCGAACGTCCTCACGCCGATGTTGACGCGCTGCTTCGACAGGTCCGGCGGAATGATCACGTCCGCATGGTCGCCGGCCTTGAGGACTTCCGCCGCGGTCGCCGCTTCCTCCGCCAGGCCGAGCCCTCCCCCGGCGCCGAGGTCGTTGAAGACGCGGGCAAGAGCAAGCGGCGGAGGGCCAACCGACGATACGACATCGAGCGTTCCGAGCCCCGTGAGCCCGAAAGCGGAAAGCAGATCGGCGAACGCCGCGGTCTGCCCCGGCGGGAGGGAGTACGCGATCGAGGGATCGCCGGAAGCCGCGGCCTGACCGGCGGGATGGTAGACGAGCTTTCCGGAAACCGCCGCCGACGACGAATTGTGGATTTGAAAGGACGTCCGGAAATTCGCGCCGTTCGCTCCGGGGAGCGAACCCACGGCCGGGACGTACTCGATCGAGCCGTCCGCGACCGGGGCAAAAGCGAGGTTCCTCCCCGCTTCGAAGCTCGTGTCGTTGGTCTTGTTGTCCACCGCCACGCCGAACACGAAGGCGCTCCCCGCGGTGATCTTGATCGTGAGACTCTCGTTTCCGGAAAACGCGACTCCCGGCGCGAACTGCTGCGAGCTCTCCTGGTCGAGAACGTTCGCCGGAAAAGTGCGGCTCAGCGTCGCGATCGCCGTTCCCGCGGCGTTCCGAATCGTGATCGAGAGGGAGGCGCCCTGGCCGAGGGGCCGCACGCCGATGTTGAAACGCTGCGCCGCGAGATCGGGAGGCGCGAGGAGCACCGCGGCATCTCCGGCCGAAAGGGCCGACGACTCCTTGGAAGCCTCCTCGGAGAACCCGGAGGTTCCCGCCGCGCCGGAATCATTGAAGATCCGGGCGGTCACGACCGGGGCCTGGCCCGAGGAAGGCGCGATTTCGAGGCTGCCGAGCCCGGAAGCTCCAAAGGACGTCACGAGATCGGGGAACGTGGCCGTCGCCTCGCTGTTGAGCGAGTAGGCCACCGAGTGTCCGTCGGCGGGGTTCCCGGGCGCGTGGAAGATCAGCTGTCCGCTCGAACCGGAAAAACCCCCGTTGTGGATCTGCAGCGCCGTCCGGAAATTCGAGCCGTTGGCGCCCATCACGGCGCCGATGCCGGACAGGTAGAGAGACTTCCCGACGAGCGAGCTCGTCGCGCCGAAGACTCCGAATGTCCCGAGCGAAGAGACGGGGGCGACGACCTCCGAGTTGATCGTGTCGACGCGAGACCCGGCCACCGCCTGCCACGAACTCCCGACGAGGCGGTAGAGTTTGAGCGTCTCTTCGCGGACGACCGGGACGAGCTGGTAGTTCAGGAGCGACGGGTCGTATTTGATTCGAAGGGTCGCCGGCTTCGAAAAGCCCGGCGCCGGCGTGAACGCGTAAATGGTGTTGAAGTCGAGATTCGGCAACGTTGCTCCGACCGGCAGCGAATAAAGAGCAGCAACGTGGACCGAGGGAGAACCCGCGACGGCCTGCGGCGGCAGATCGAGGGAGATCCATCCTCCCAGAAACCACGCAACCCCGCCTCCTCCGGGAAGGGTCGCATCATCCTCCACTTCCCCGGGCGCGATGAGGCTCGAGAGAAACGCGTCCCGCGTGTCGCCGCCCAGGACCCCGTTCAGAATCTTGCGGAACTGATACACCGAAGTCGTGTTCGGCACGCCCTGGTCGATGGCCCCGTGACCCGCCTGAAAGAGCGCGTCGAGCTGCTGCATCGCGGGCGGAAGGTCCGCGTACGAGAACCCGTTCAAGTGGCACAGCGACCAGATGAGCCTCCCCTGGCTCACGTCGTAAAGATGGGCGGCGCACGGATCGGTGATCGGCGCCGCGCCGCCAATGCCGCTCACGTCGAACGACGCGGCCTTCACGACGTCTTCGTACGAGAAGTAGTGCCGCCCGAAGAAGACCGGGTGCGAGTACTCGTGGACCGTCAGCAGGTGGTAGGAAACCTGCGCGACGTTGTCTGCCGTGAACGGCTCGAAGAAATCCGGGCGGTCCGCGTACCAGAAGCATCCGTACGCCGTCGTCGAGGCCGCTGTACGACGGGTACACGCCGGAGTCTCCCGTGAACCCGGGCTGGTAGCTGCCGCACCACATGTCGTTCGCGATGTGCAGGTCCATCGGGCTGAGCGAAGGGAGAATGTCGAGGCCGAAGAACTGGACCGTCAACTGGCGGGCCTGCGAAAAGCCGAAGTGAAACCCCGCGATCACGTTCGGATCGACGGGACACGGCTCCGGACAAATGATCCGGAACGTATCGCCCGGGTTCTGGTAGGCCCGGTATTGCGCCGACGGCGTCGTGTGCCCGAACCAGTCGCCCTTGATCGTGACGACCGACGACGAGACGGGAGGGTAAGTCGCCGCGAAGGCGGCGGACCCGCAGATCAAGGAAGCGAAGAGAGCGGTGCCGACGGCTCGATTTCTCATGACAGAGATCTTAGAGGCGGATGCACGGTCCATGCCTGTTCCGGGGCAGGCGCTCGAAATCCAGCGGCCTGCTAGGCCTTCGATGAGCCCCCGCCGGCCTCGACGTCGAGCCCGGCGATCTGCTGGACGATCCTGGCCGGAGCCGCGGCGGCGTTGTCCATGAAGACGACCTTGCCCTGCCCGTGCTCGGCGACATACTTCAACGCGTCGGTGTATTCGAGAAAAAGCAGAAAATCCGAATCGACGCCCGCCGCCTTCAGATGCTCCGCCGCTTCCTTCATTCCGTCGGCCACGTTCTTGCGAAAGAGCGCGAGGCCTTCGCCCCGCAGCGCCGCCGCGGTCTTCTCCGCCTCCGCGCCGATCGTCTTGTAAGCGGCCTCGGCCTGGGCGTCTTTCGTCCGCTTGACGAGCAGGGCGTTTCCCTCGTTCTCGGCCGCGGCCAGCAGGTTCTTGGACGACACGACGCGAGCCATCGATTCCATGATTTCCTGGTCGAATGTGATGTCGGTGATCTGGATGTCCCGGACGACGTAGCCCCACGACGAAACGACTTCGTCGAGATTCTTCTTCGTGTGATCGACGATCTCAGCCCTCATGCCGAGGATGTCGGACTGCTTCGTGCCGGCGACGAACTGGCGGACCGACCCGTCGATCGTGCGCTGCAGCGCCAATTGAAACTCCTGGGGCGAAGCGAAACTGAAGATGGCCTTCTTGATCGTCTCTTCCATCGAATTGCCCACGGCGTAAAGGATCATCGTCGAAAACTTCACGTTGGCCTGGTCTTGAGTGATGGCCTGAAACTCCATCTGCAGCGCGCGATTCTGCAGGGAGAGCCGGTCGAAGACGTGTTCCCAAGGCATCCTCAGGTTTAGCCCTTCCCGCATGATCCGGCGGTACTTCCCAAACACGGTCACGACGGCGACCGTCGATTGTCCGATGCTGCGCAGGTGCGAAAGAATGTAGATGAAAACGACGAGAATGACCGCTGCCAGGGCGAGAGTCTTCGGTTCCACGAGCACCTCCCATTTTTCCCGGTTTCGCGCGATCTTCAAACTCGTTCGGGTTGAAGTCAAGCCCTGGGAAATCCCGGGGCCCGAGGTCCGGCGATAGAATAGAAGTCTCGGAGGCTCGATGCCCGAACGGAGCGTCACATTTCCCGGCCGCATCCTCTTCCTGACGGAAGATCCGGAGCTCATCCGCCGGCAGCTCCGGGGCGAAGATCTCGACTGGGACCCTTCGATGCCTCTTCGCGACGACATCTCGACCGACGAAATCACGCCCGGGTGGGTCTGCTACTACTTCGACGAGCGGCTGGGCGACTACCCCTATGTCGGCCTCACGTGCCGGGGGGAAAAGCCGATCGGGAAAGGGGACGTGAAGGCGGGAGGATTCTCCGTCTGCGTCTCGGGAAAGCGCCGGGGGAAGGGCTCTTCCCGCGAACAGTCGCCGTACGCGGAACGGTGCGCCGGGATCCGACTCGTGATCGCGGAGAACATCGAGAGGATCTACCGCCAGAATTGCCAGAACCTCGGCGTGCTCGCCTCGACCGACTTCTCCCTGATCGACAGGATCCGACGGGGCGAGCCGATCCCGCTCTCGGAATTCTCAAAGGGGGCCGACGAGATCACGCGCGAGATCGTCGAGCGCGGCGGCCTCTACCCGTACAACGTGGCCCGGCTCGCGGGCGAGATCGTGCCCCCTTCGCCGCACGGAGGCGCTCGCCCCATGACGCTCGCGGAAAAAGTCCTCGCCCGGCACTTCGTCGCCGACGCGAAGACGGGCCGACTCGGCGTGGACACGGTCGCGCCGGGCGACGCCGGTTTCGTGCGGACGGACTACCGCTTCTCCCACGAATACGTGACGCCGATGGCGGCTTCGTTCTTCGAGGCGAACCTCGGACCCGACGCGAAAGTGAGCGATCCATCCACGATCCTTTTTTTCCGGGACCACCTCACGTTCCTGAAATACGTGATGCCTCCGGACAGGGTCGCGGCGGGGCTCCTCGACGCCGCCGACGAACTCGCCGTCCGGCAGGCGGATTTCGCGAAGAGACAGGAAATTCGCCTGCACGGCGAGGTCCCGTCCGGCGGATCGGAGGGGATCTGCCACTCCGTGATGTACCAGAACTACGCCCTGCCCGGCCAGGTCATCATCGGCTCGGACTCCCACACGCCCCACAGCGGGGCGCTCGGCTGCGTCGCCTTCGGGGTCGGCACCACGGACATCTTCAATTCGTGGATCACTCGGGATGTCCGCGTGAAAGTCCCGGAGTCGGTCAAAATCGAGATCCGCGGCGAAAAGCCGCCCGGCGTGACCGCGAAGGACTTCATGCTCGCGATCCTCGCCCATCCCTACGTCAAGGAAGGCAAGGCGATCGGCAAGATCCTCGAGTACACCGGCGACGCGGTGCGCGGGCTCACCGTGGACGAGCGGGCGACGATGACGAACATGGCGGCCGAGGTCGGAGCCTTCACGGGGCTCGTGGCGCCCGACGCGAAGACCGCCGACTTTCTCGTCGAGCACCGCGGCCTGTCGCGTGAAGCCGCCGAGCGGCTCTGCGACGGGCTCACGTCGGACCCCGGCGCCGAGTGGTCCGAGACGCTCGTGTTCGACGCGGCGGAGATCGAACCGATGGTCGCGCTTCCCGGCGACCCGGGCAACGGCAAAGCGCTCTCGGACCTCGGCCGCGTCGCGATCGAGATCGCTTACGGCGGCTCGTGCACGGCCGGAAAGCGGTCCGACATGGACATGTACGCGGCCGTGTGCCGGGACGCCGTCGCGAAAGGGAAGAAGGTCGCCGACGGGGTGACGTTCTGGATTCAGTTCGGCTCGCAGGACGTCAAACGGTACTGCGAGGCGAAGGGCTACCTCGACCTCTTCGCCCGGGCGGGCGCGAAGACGATCGACCCCTCGTGCGGGGCGTGCATCAACGCGGGCCCGGGCGTCTCGACGACGAAAGACCAGGTCACGGTCTCCGCGATCAACCGGAACTTCCCCGGCCGCTCGGGCCCGGGGCAGATGTACCTCGCGTCGCCTTACACGGTGGCCGCATCGGCCTTCGAGGGCCGAATCGCGGAGTGGAGACCGTAACCGTTCTTCATCCTTTGATCTACAGTTCCCGGATCAAATAAAGCAGCGCCTGCCGCGTCAGCCCCAACTCGCGCGCCGCGTGCGTGCGGTTGCCGCGGGAACGCGAGAGCGCCAACTCGATCAAGCGCCGGCGGTGGGCGTCGACCTGGGCCCGGTAGTCGCCCGTCGCCGAAACGGCCGTATCGGCCCGGAGAAACCCCGGAAGGCCGTCGAGATCGATCGTCGCGCCGGAGTCCGCGAGAGCGGCGGCCTCCATCACGGCATTCTCGAGCTGCCTCACGTTCCCGGGCCAGGCGAACGCCCGAATCGCCGCGGCCGCCCGCGAGCTCCATTTCAGCGAGCCTTTTCCGTACTCCGACCCGTATTTTTCCAGGAAGTGGCGGGCGAGAAGCGCCGAGTCGCCCCCGCGCTCGCGAAGCGGAGGCAGGGCGAGCGACGCGACCTTGAGCCGATAGTACAGGTCCTCGCGGAAGACGCCCCGCTCGACTTCCTTCTCCAGCTCTCTCGCAGTGGCGGAGACGAGACGGACGTCCACGGATCGGAAACGGTTCTCGCCGATCCGCTTGATCTCCCTCTCCTGCAACACGCGAAGGAGCTTCGCCTGGAGCGCCGGCGACAAATCGCCGATCTCGTCGAGGAAGAGCGTTCCCCGGTGAGCGGACTCGAAAAGGCCGGCGCGATCGCGGTCCGCGCCCGTGAACGCTCCCTTCGCGTGACCGAAGAGCTCGTCCTCCAGGAGGTGCTCGGGAAACGCGGCAACGTTCACCGCCACGAAAGGAAACGCCGCCCTCGGAGAGAGCTGGTGCACGGCTCGCGCGACACGTTCCTTCCCCGTGCCCGACTCACCGCTCACGAAAACGGTCACGTTCTGGGGGGCGATGCGCGACAGCCGGGTCGCCAGAGACTCCATCGATCGGTCCGCCGTCACCACCCCGAGAGAGGAAAAGATGTTCTTCCCGGCGTCGGGGGGCGGCCGGCGGAGAAAGGTCGGCTCGCCTCCAGAGCGTCTCGAAAACGAATGCGGTCGTGTCGGCATCGGAGCCTTCCCCTTCGAGGACCACATCCTCGCCGCTCCACTCCAGACGCCGGCTCCAGGTGGAACAGTGAAACGCCGGAGACTTCCAGAGGACGGTTCCCTCCGAATCGACCAGGCGAAGCGGCAGACCGTGCTCCTGGAGCTTTCGCCGAAGCTGTCGGAGCGATTCGGTGTGCCGCCCCTCGAGCGCGCGGGAGAAGATCCGCTCCACGAATTCCTGGCGGCCGCGGCGGACGAGGCTCTCGCGCGCGAGCGCGCAGGCTTCGGGCCACGACTTTTCGAACTCCTCCCCGAAGAATGCGCGAGCCCGCGCGACGCGCTCGGAGCAGGCCGCGGGATCCTCCTCGAAGCCCTTCGCGACCTCCTCCGGGCCGAACGCCGACTCCGGCCCTGCGGCCGCGTGCCATCGCTCGAGGTCCGCAACGCGCCGCTGCGCGGCTTCCCGGCTGTCGCTGCGGTCCGCGGGCCGGGACGCCGCGAGCCTCGCCGCTCCCAGCGCTCCGGCGCGATCGCCGAAAAAGAGATCTCCGTCGGAGGCTTCGATTTCGAGCTCGGCGCGCTCCACGCGGTCTCCGAGCCGTTCGCACAACGCGAGTGCCTCCGCGCGGTCGCGGGCAGCCGCCGAAAGGCGCCCCTGCCGGAGAGACAGCCTCGCACGGTAGGCGAGCCCGACCATCGTTCCGACGGGATCCTCGGCCCGCTCCGAGTCGGCGAGAAGAGCGTCGACGATCGGCCGCGCGGCTTCGTCCCGGTCGTGGAGAATCAGCATGTGCGCGAGATTGCCCGCGGCGTTGCGACGCCGAGCAACGCTGCCCGACTCTTCGAAACACGCGAGCGCTTCGCGAAAATAGGACTCCGCGGCCGATGAGTCGCCGAGAAATTCGGTCGAGATCGCGAGATCGGTGAGCGCGATCCCCCGCCGCTCCGGATGCGCGCCGGCGAGCTGGAGGGCTTCGGTGAATCGCGCCGCGGCCGCGCGGTGCTCGCGCCGGTCGGACAGGAGCATCCCTTCGCGAAGCAGCAGGCGGCCCTCCAGGTCCTCGTCCGGGAACGCCTCGATCCCGGATCGGATCTCCGCGTAGATCGCGGCCTCTTCCTCGAAAAGGCCCCGGCGCGACGCGAGGTCTGCCTCGCCGAGCCGAACTTCGATCTCCTCCCGGCGGTCTCCCGCCGCGCATTCGGAGCCGGATCGCAGCATCTCTCCCGACCGTTCCCAATCGCCCCGGAAGAGCGCGAGACGGGCAAGCGCCCGGAGCGCGCGAGACCGGGCGAGCGCGGGGCTGCCGGGCTCCCTCGCCAGATCGGAAAAGAGGCGATCCGCCTTCTCGCGTTCTCCGGCCGCTTCCCGGGACAGCGCGACCCGGAATCGAGCCTCCCGTCTCCACGTCGGAGAAGCGGCCGAATCCGCCGCGGCGGCGTCCACCAGGCCGCGCGCGTCCGCTTCCGTCCCGATCTCCGAGAGGCGGCTCGCCTCGTGCAGAAGCGCGGCCGCGGGAGCGGCAGTTCCGGCGGCGCCGACCCAGGCGCGCGCGAGAGCGTCGAGGTCGCGCGGCCGCACGAGCGCCGGCGACTCGCCGAAGATCTTCTCTGCCTCGCTGGAAGCGACGTCGGGACGACCGCAGGCGAGGGCGATCTGCACGCGGAGAACGGGGTCCTCCGCCGACGCGAGCCACGACTCGCCGAAGGCGCGCGTCTCCTCGGGAGAGAACGCCGACAGAAGATCCGCTTTCGCCGAACGGTCTGCCGCACGCCACTCCCCCGAAACGGGGTCTTCGAAAAGCCAGCCCTCCGCCGCGAGCTCCACGGCCGCCGGGTCGAGAAAGGCGCCTCCGGCGAGCCGTTCGACCTCGGCCGAGGAAGGGTCGCCGGGATGGCAGAGAAACAGACCGATCGCGCGCCTCTCCGGCCGGGTCAGGACGGCGATCGCCCTCGAGGCCTCCTCGGGCTCCGACTCCCAGAGCGAGGAAGGCAACGACCCCGACTTCAGAAACGCGCCGAAATCGGGCGACATCACGAAACGGGAAAGGCTTCGCCGCAGCGCGCGCGGATTGCGCTCGACGACCGAGTGGAGCGCTTCGTACAGTCCGACCGACGACGAAAGGTCGGGAGAGGGAATCCAGGCCGCGTCGCGGATCTCATCGGGACGAAGAGGCCCGGGCATCTCGATCTCGACGACGTCGATACCGGCGCGGCCGGCCACTCGGTCGAAGAGCCGAATCGAATCGTCGTCCCACGCGTCCCGTTCGAGGCGAATCCAATCGCTGTCGGATTCCGCGCATTCGGCAAGACGCTCCTCCAGTACCGATCGCATCCTCTCGCCGCGGCCGCCCTCTCCGAGAGAGGCTCGGAGCGCGTCGCCGGACAGCAGCGCGCTCGCGCCCGGGGAGAAGATCCTCGGCCGGCGGCCCGCGAGCTTCAATTTCGCGCAGAGGGCTCGCGCCCGATGCCGGCGTTCCCGGTCGTCGAATCCGGCGGGCACGAAGCCGAAGCACCGCTTCCGAACGGAGGCAAAGGCCGGCTCGCCGAGAAACGGAAACACGCGAAAGATCTCGCTTGCGCAGGTCTCCGCGCGCACCGGCCGGGACATCCTGTTCAGGTACGAATCCAGGAGACGGCCTGGCGCTTTCGGCCCGAAGAAAAACGGAATGAGACCGGCGAGCAGGGCCGGAACCGGTTCGGCCGCAAGCGGCTCGCGGAGGGCGGCCCGCGGGGTCCTCGTGAGCCAGAGGTGCGGGGCCCCGTTCCAGATTTCGACGCGGGAATCCTCGAAGTCCGAGAGCTCGAGCGGGAATCCGCGCGTCCCGAGAAAAAGGAGAGCCGACGCGGCCTGGACGAAGAGCGCGGCCGCGGTTTCGCGCGACGGCCGAACCTTCGAGACGGGAGTTCCCTCGCGGCGGCGGAGACGCAGCGTGAGGGAGCTTCGCGAGACGTCCAGGTCGAGGAACGTCGGAAAAATGGGGTGCTCGATCGGGAGGAATCCTCCCAGACGTTCCCGGGCCGAGGGCGAATCTCCCACGGTTTCCGCGGACGCGTCTTCCCACTCCGACTCGGTTTCCGGCAAGGCCATGGTGTTTTTCTTTTACGGGAGGATACAGCGGAAGAGATCCCGGAAAAAGCCGGGATAGGACTTGCCGACCGATCCGGGATCTTCGACGAATCCGCCGCGCTCGAGGCAGAGAAGGGTCGACGCCATCACGATGCGGTGGTCGGCGCGCGTCGGAAACACCGGTTCCGAGAGGGGATCGGCCGCCGCTCCTCCCACCCGGATTTCGCCGCCCTCCGCGCTCGACGCCGCGCCGGTCGCGGCCAGCATGTCCCGGATCGCCTCGATCCGGTCGCTCTCTTTCAGGCGCAGATGCTCGACGCCCGAGAAGACGCTCTCCCCGGAAAGCCCCGAAGCGATCGCGCAGAGGACCGGAACCGCGTCGGGAAAGCCCGCCGCATCGACGGCCACGGGACGCGTCGCCTTTCCCGAGACGCGGAGCGAGTCGAGCGCCGGCGCGATCGCGACGCCCATCTTCTCCAGCACGGCAAACGCGGCGGCGTCCGCCTGGGAGGAGGGCCACGAAAGATTCGCGAGCTCCATCTCGCCGCCGCGAACCGCGACCGCCCCCGCGAGCGGGACGGCGGAGGAGAAATCCCCGGGAATCGCGATCTCATCGACCCGGATCGGGCCGGGCTGCACTTCGATCGCCGGGCCCGCGCGCGTCCAGCGCACGCCCGCCGAGGACAGTGCTTCGAGCGTCGTGTCGAGGTAGGCCCGCGAGACCTCCCTCCCGTCGAGGCGCAGGCGGACGCCGCCCCGCATCCGCGGCGCTGCGAGAAGGATCGCCGAAGCGAACTGGCTGGACGCCGAGGCATCCACGGCCGCCTCGCCTCCGTCCAGATACCGGCCGCGGATCGCGAGCGGGGGAAAGCCTTCCCGGCCGAGATACGCGATCTCGGCTCCGAGTTTTCTCAGCGCGTCGACGAGAGGCCCGATCGGCCTCTCGCACAGCCGTGAGGATCCGGTCAACGTCACGGTGAGCCCGGGCGATGCCGACGCCGAGGCCGCGAGGAACCGGCACGCCGTTCCGGAGTCGCGAACGTCGAACACGACCGAGGACGCGGGAGACCGCCCGGGCGTGACGAGGATTTCCGAGGGTCCCCGTTCGATCGACGCCCCCGCGGCCGCGAGGCAGGCCAGGAGCGAATCCGCGTCGCCGCACTGCAGCGCGCCGCGGACCCGGACGGGACCGCTCGCCAGCGAAGCGAGCAACAGGGCGCGATTCGTGTGGCTCTTCGAGCCGGGGACGCGCACGCGGCCTCGAACCTCCGGAATCCGAGGAACCGCCGCGAAGATCACGCGAGCCCGACGACCGCGATCCCGCCGCTGTCGTCGATTTCGATCCAGCTCCGCTCCTCGAGGAACGGGGGCACGATCCGGACTTCCCCGCCCGGCATCTGCTCGCGCCACGCCTGGTGAAAGTGGCCCAGGAGAACGACGTCGTCTCCTCGCGCGAACCGCTTTTCCGCGAAGGAACGGATCAGGTCCACCGGAAGACGCGACTTGTGCTTGAAATTCGACTCCCGCAGGCGCTCTTCGGTCTTCGACACGAGACGGCGGGCGGCCGCGCCGGGCACGAGAGTCATCGCCGCCCGAGCGACCGGGTTCTTCGAGACGAACCGCCAGAACCGGTAGGGCCAGTCGCGCTCGTTGATGCCGTCTCCGTGGACCAGAAAAAACTTCCGGCCCCCGGCCTCGAACGAGGCCTCGGGGCGGATCGAGTCGAATTCCCTCTCGAGGTAAGAGCCTCGCAGGTAGAAGTCCCGGTTCCCCTCGACGTAGACGACTTTCCCCCCGCGGGATCGAATCTCCCGGATTTCCTCGAGAAAACACGGCGGCCTCGAGAGCTCCGCGCAGGTCGTCCACCTGCTCTTCGACCCGCTGATCGAGGCGGCCTCCGCGATGGGTGCCGGCCTGGACTGGAAGACCTCGCTCCAGGAGCTGTCCGCCGAGCATGGTCTGGGCGTGCCCGAGTACCTCATCCAGGACGAGGGCCCCGACCACATGAAGACCTTCACCGCGCAGGTGCGCGTCGGCGACACCCGCTACGGCAACGGCGTCGGCCGCTCCAAGAAGGAAGCCGAGCAGGCGGCCGCTGAGACGGCGTACGGCGAGCTCGTGGTGACCCTCGGCGTCGCACGCCGACCTTCCGCTGACCGACTGACGCGGGCCGACGTGCCCGAGCTGCCCGAGGTCGAGACCGTCCGCGACGGCCTCGCCCGCCACGTCGTCGGCCGCACGGTCGAGTCGGTCACGGTCCTCCATCCGCGTCCCGTCCGTCGCGACCTGCGCGGCCCGCCGGGCTTCGCGGCCGCGCTCACCGGACGCCGGTTCGAGGCGGCCCGGCGTCGCGGCAAGTACCTCTGGCTCCCGCTCGACAACGGCGACGCCCTGCTCGGCCACCTGGGGATGAGCGGTCAGTCCTGGTCCAGGAGCCGGGCCACCCCGACGAGCGCCACCTGCGCGTGCGCTTCGGTCTCGGCGACCGCGAGCTTCGCTTCGTCGACCAGCGGATGTTCGGCGGCCTGGCGGTCTCGGCGGGAGGCGCGGAGCTGCCCCCGGAGATCGCCCACATCGCGCGCGACCCGTTCGACCCGGAGTTCGACGACGACCTGTTCGTCGCGCGGGTGCGGCGTCGTACGGCCGGCATCAAGCGGCTGCTGCTCGACCAGACCCTGATCTCGGGTGTCGGCAACATCTACGCCGACGAGGCGCTGTGGCGGGCCGAGCTGCACGGCGAGCGGCCGGGGGATCGCCTCCGGCCCATCCAGGTACGACGCGTGCTCGCGCGAGGCGCGGGCCGTCATGGGGGCCGCCCTCGGGCAGGGCGGCACCAGCTTCGACGCGCTCTACGTCAACGTCAACGGCGAGTCGGGCTACTTCGACCGCTCGCTCCACGCCTACGGACGCGAGGGCCTGCCGTGCGAGCGTTGCGGCACCCCGATCCGGCGGGTCGAGTTCATGAACCGCTCGTCGTTCTTCTGTCCCCGCTGCCAGCCCGTCCCGCGGGCACGAAGGGTGCCCGCGGCGAGATTGACCCGGGCCGACCGAGGTGTCACTCTTGAAGACGGCCCCCTCGAACCTGGCGGGTCCCCCACGTCGGAAGGCTTCTATTCATGGCCAAGGCTCTGATCGGCCATCTGCAGCAAGATCGCGGCCTCCCCGTCCGGCTGGCCGCCGACAACGCCCAGCTGCGAGTCAGGGTCGCTGAGCTGGAGGCACTGGTCACCCGGTTGATGGAAGAGAACGACCGGTTGGCCGTCGCCCAGGCGGCACGGGTGCTCGACCTCGAGCCCGACCAGCTGGAGATGCAGCCGGCCTGACCCGCGAGGGTCACCGCCCCACCTGAGCGCCGCCTCAGCCGCGCACCACCCCAGCGACAGCTGCGAAGCACCACCGCTCCTCGCGGGCGCCGCCCCGGCGACCCTTCGCGCCCTGCCCCACATGCTGCGGAAACCTGCAGTGCGAGAACCTGTCGTCGCCAGACCATCGACACCGGGCACCGCGTGAGGCAGAGTCCGCGCCAGTGCCGGACGGGCAAGGCGCCTCGACGGGGCCGGCGGACCATCGGGAGTCATTCAGTGGTGAGCAAGAGATTCTTCGCGGCCGTCCTCGGTGTGGGCGCACTCGCACTCGGTGGACTGACCGCCGGCGTAGCGGGTGCGAACGCCGCCGCCGCACCCCACGTCGTCCACCTCACGGGCCTCCACGCGCAGCGGGTCTGCGCGAAGGCCCCGGCGGCCGGCCATGCCACCTGCTTCGCCAAGGTCCTGGCCAACAAGGCCGGCGCCGTCCCGCAGGCGGCTGCTCCGCTGTCCACGGCGCTGTCGCCCACCCAGCTGAAGGCCGCCTACGGCCTGCCCAGCACCGGCGGGACCGGTCGCACGGTCGCCATCGTGGATGCCTTCGGCTACCCGAACCTCGAGCGCGACCTCACCATCTACCGCAACTTCTACGGAATGCCGGCGTGCACGACGGCCAACGGCTGCCTGAAGATCCGCAACCAGACCGGCGGCACGACGGCGCCCCGCACCAACCTCGGCTGGGACCAGGAGCAGGCGCTCGACGTCGACGCGGTGTCCGCAGCCTGTCCGGGCTGCAACATCTTGGTGGTCCAGGCCAAGTCCGCGTCCTTCGCCGACCTGGGCAGCGGTCAACACAGCGGCATCGTCGGCCGGTGTGGTCGCGATCTCCAACAGCTACGGCGGCGGAGACGCCGCGGACACGACGTACTCCAGGTTCTACAACCACCCGGGGATCGCGGTCACCGCGTCGACCGGGGACAACGGCTACGCCGGAGCCTCCTACCCGGCCTCGTCGTCCTTCGTCACCGCCGTGGGCGGCACCTCCCTGAAGATGTCCGGCACCAGCCGGGTCAGCGAGACCGTGTGGAGCGGGGCCGGCTCGGGCTGCTCGACGCTCAACACCGCGCTGGCGGCGGCGGCGAGCTTCAACACCGGCTGCGCCAAGCGGGCCATGGCCGACGTCTCCGCCGCGGCGGACCCGAACACCGGGCGGTCTGAGCGTCTACGCCCCGACGAGCTCGAAGAACTCCTCGTGGTCGCAGTACGGCGGCACCAGCGAGTCCTCGCCGATCATCGCGTCGGTGTACGCGCTGGCGGGCGGCGGCTACAGCAACGCGACGCCGTACGCGCATCCGGCGAGCCTGCACGACATCACCAGCGGCAGCAACGGGACCTGCCCCACCACCCAGTGGTGCAACGCCCGCGCAGGCTGGGACGGGCCGACCGGACTCGGCACGCCGAACGGCACCGGGGCGTTCTGACCGGCTGCCTGACAGCCATGACGAAGGGGTCGCCCGTCCGGGGTTCGCGGCTCGCTCGCCTGCTGACGGCGCTGGTGTCCTCGCGTGCCTGCTTCGGCAACATGAACGCGACGGCGAACGCGATCGCGAAGCAGGCGACGGTCAGCAGGATGAGCCACTTGATCGCGGTGACGAAGCCTTGCTCGGGGATCCACTGGAAGAACACCGTGCCGATCACCGCGACGCCGAGCGCGCCGCCGAACTGCTGGACGGCGTTGAGCACGCCCGAGCCGGTGCCGACCTCGCGGTCGTCGAGCGTCGGCCAGGATGATGTCGAACAGCGGGGCGAAGATCACGCCGCTGCCGAGTCCGATGACCAGGAACAGTCGGGCGCGAGGTCCCAGCCGGTGACCGCAGGCCGTCGTCGGCCGATCGTCCACGCACAGCCAGACCATGCCGAGGCGCCGACCACGAGCAGGCCACCGTGCAGCACGTGGCGGCCGAACTTCGGGCCGAGCAGCCGCGCCGGAGAGCGCGGCGCCGATCGCGATGCCGAGGGCCACGGGGTCATGGCGAGCCCGGTGTGCAGCGGGCGTGAAGCCGCAGGCCGAGCTGGATGAACAGGTTGACGACCAGCATCACGCCGTTCATCGCGACGAAGAACGACGCCGAGGAACACCACGCCGGCGACGAACCCGCGGTTGCGGAACAGCGACGGCTCGATCACCGGGTGGCGCTGCGGCGCTCGTTCGACGCACGAACAGCCGCGAACACGCACCGCGGCGGCGCCATCATCAGCGAAGCACCACCAGCGGCCAGCCGAGCTCGCGACCCTGGACGAGCGGGTAGATCAGCAGCGCCGAGGCGGCGGTCAGCAGGAGCGCGCCCCACGGGGTCGAGCCGTGGCCTCGGGGTCGCGCGGGAGGTCGGGCAGGTAGCGCCACGCGAGGACGGCGCCGACCAGGCCGACCGGGACGTTGATCAGGAAGATCATCCGCCAGCCGGTGCCGAACAGGTCGGCGTCGAGCAGGACGCCGGCCAGGATCGGGCCGAGCACGGCGGCCAGCCCCATGATCGGGCCGAACGGGATGAACGCCTTCTGCAGGTCGTCGGGGTGCGAAGGACTGCTTCACCATGGCGAGCCCCTGCGGGATCATCGCCGCGCCGAACACGCCCTGGAGGACCCGGAAGCCGCGATCAGCAGCCCGGCGGTCGGCGCGAGCCCGCACAGCAGCGAGGCGACGCGTGAAGCCGACCATGCCGATGATGAACATCCGGCGGCGGCCGACCAGGTCGCCGAGCCGGGCGGAGACGATCAGGCCGATCGCGAAGGACATCGTGTACGCCGCGAGCACCCACTGCAGGGTGCTCGCGGCTGCCGCCGAGGTCGGCCCGGATCGAGGGGCCGGCGAGGTTGGCGATGGTGGCGTCGAGCAGGTCCATGACGTCGGCGACGATGACGACGGCCATGACCATCCAGCGGTACCGGTAGCCGCGACGGCCCCGGCTGCGGGGTCTCGGCGCGGGGCGGGGGTGGTGGAGAGCGCTGACATGTGCGCTCCTGGAGTGAAGGACGAACGGTGTTCGAGTTGACGAACACTGTTCTAAACCCGAACAGCTGTTCGTGTGGCCGCGGCGGCCCCTTCGTCGCACCCCGTCCTGCCCGCTAGCGTGGCCCCGTGAGCAACCGATGGGGGATGGCACGGCCCGGCCGCGGGTCCGACGACGGCTGGTTCCGGCTGGGCAGTGTGGATGTCACCACCGTCCTCCTGATCTCGGTCCTGGCGGTCGCCTCCTTCGTCGTGTGGGCCCTGGAGCCGCCCAGCAAGCCGATCCAGTCGGCCCTGATGCTCAACCCCGACTCGTTCATCCATGGCCAGGTGTGGCGGATCATCACCTGGCCGATCGCCTATCCCAACGGGATGGGGATCTTCGACATCATCGCGGTCGCCCTGTTCTGGTACTTCGGCACCGAGATCGAGCGCCAGCTCGGCCGGAAGCGGATGGCCTGGTTCCTCGGCCTGGTGACGGTCGGGCTCGGCCTGCTCTGGGTCGGCATCGTCGTGGCGACCACGTCCAGCCCCGGTCTCTTCTCGCTGTTCTCGCTCAACCAGCTCGAGCTGATGGTGCTGCTGGTCTTCATCGCCGAGTACCCCTCTCGCCGCTTCTTCTTCAACATCCCGGGTTGGGTGATCGGCGCCGTCATCATCGGCATCTCCGTGCTCACCTACCTCGGGAACCGCGACTGGCGGCTGTTGGTCAACTTCCTGCTGGGCCTGGCCCTGACGGCGGTCATCGCTCGTTCGATGGGGCTGATGGCGGAGCTGACGTGGGTGCCCAACCTGGCGATCCGCCGCCGGCGGAAGAAGGCGAAGCGCAGCAAGCGATCCGGTGGCGAGGGCACGGTCGTGGCCGGCCCGTGGAACCCGACGCCGACGCCTCCGGTCTCGCGCGACCAGGCGGAGCTCGACGCGCTCCTCGACAAGATCAGCGCCACCGGCATGGACTCCCTCACCGACCAGGAGCGGCAGCACCTGCTGGTCCTGCGCGACCGGCTGCGCCGACGCTGAGGGAGCACCCCGACACCCGCCCACCTGCCCCGGTTCGGGGGAGCGGCTGGGTAGGGTGAGAGTCGCTGCACTTCCCCGTCGGCACCCGCTGCGCCTGCAGTTCCACCCGTTGTCGCGCCCGGAGGAGCCACGTTGTACCTGAAGAGCCTGACCCTCAAGGGGTTCAAGTCCTTCGCGTCGTCGACCACGCTGCAGCTGGAGCCCGGCATCACCTGCATCGTCGGGCCCAACGGCTCGGGCAAGTCCAACGTCGTCGACGCCCTCGCCTGGGTGATGGGCGAGCAGGGCGCCAAGAGCCTGCGCGGCGGCAAGATGGAGGACGTCATCTTCGCCGGCACCTCCGGCCGCCCCCCGCTGGGCCGGGCCGAGGTGCTGCTGACCATCGACAACACCGACGGCGCGCTCCCGATCGAGTACGCCGAGGTGACGATCAGCCGCACGATGTTCCGCTCCGGCGGCTCGGAGTACGCCATCAACGGCACGCCCTGCCGGCTGCTCGACGTGCAGGAGCTGCTCAGCGACTCCGGCATCGGCCGCGAGATGCACGTGATCGTCGGCCAGGGCCAGCTCGACACGATCCTCCACGCGACCCCCGAGGACCGGCGCGGCTTCATCGAGGAGGCCGCAGGTGTCCTCAAGCACCGCAAGCGCAAGGAGAAGGCGCTCCGCAAGCTCGACTCCACCGACGGCAACCTGACCCGCCTCGGCGACCTGCTCAGCGAGATCCGCCGTCAGCTCAAGCCGCTCGGCCGTCAGGCCGAGGTCGCCCGCAGGGCCGCGGTCGTGCAGGCCGACGTCCGCGACGCGCGCGCCCGGCTGATCGCCGACGACCTGGTCACGGCCCGCACCGCGCTCCAGCAGGAGCTCGCCGACGAGTCGATCCTGGTCGAGCGGCGCGAGGAGGTCGAGGCGGCGATCGCGAAGGCCCAGGAGTCCGAGGGGCGGCTCGAGTCGTCGCTGCGCGACGACCTCCCGGCGCTCGCCCGGGCGCAGGAGACGTGGTTCGGGCTGTCCGGGATGCGCGAACGTCTGCGCGGTACGGCGTCGCTCGCGGCCGAGCGGGTTCGCAACGCCGCCGGGTCGGAGCAGGAGACGCTCGACCTCGGTCGTGACCCCGACGAGCTCGAGGCCGAGGCCGCCCGGATCCGCGAGCAGGAGACGGCCATCGCCGGCGAGGTCGAGACGCACCGGTCCGCGCTCGAGGCCGCGGTGACCACCCGTCGTACCTCCGAGGAGGCCGCAGCCGAGGAGGAACGCCGGGTCGCGGGCCTCCTGCGTGCGGCCGCCGACCGGCGTGAGGGACTGGCCCGGCTCGCCGGCCAGGTCAACGCCGTCAAGTCGCGCGCCGCCGCGGCCGAGGAGGAGCTCGGCCGGCTCGAGGCGTCCCGTGCGGCCGCGGCCGCACGCGCCGACCGCGCCCAGCACGACTTCACCGCGCTCGAGACCCGGATCGCCGGCCTCGACGCCGGTGAGGAGGGTCTCGACGCCGAGCACGAGGTCGCACTCGCCGTGCTCGACGACCTCACCGAGCGGCTGGCCAAGACCCGCGAGGAGGCCGCTCAGGCCGACCGGGACCGCTCCGGCCTCCAAGCCCGCACCGAGGCCCTCGAGCTCGGGCTCAACCGCAAGGACGGCGCCGGCGCGCTGCTCGCCGCCTCCGACTCCGTCTCGGGCCTGCTCGGCTCCGTGGCCGCCGTGCTGACCGTCGACCCCGGCTACGAGGCCGCGATCGCGGCGGCACTGGGCTCGGCCGCCGACGCGGTGGCCGTCACCGACGGCGACGCCGCCGTCTCGGCCATCGGCCACCTCAAGACCGGCGACCTCGGCCGAGCCGGGATGCTGCTCGGCGGGGGAGTCACCGACGACCACTCCTGGCCGGGGCTCCCCAGCCACGCGACGTACGCCGTCGACGTGGTGTCGTGCCCCGACACCCTGCGGCCCGCGCTGGCGCGCCTGCTCTTCAAGACCGCAGTCGTCCACGACCTCGACGCGGCCCGGGCCCTCGTCGGCGACCTGCCCGACGTCACCGCGGTGACCCGCGAGGGCGACGTGTACGGCGCCCACTTCGCCGCCGGCGGCTCCGCCTCGCAGCCGAGCCTCCTGGAGATCCAGGCGGCGTACGACGACGCCTCGACCCAGCTGGGCGAGGCCATCGCAGCCTCCGAGCGGCTCGGCTTCGACATCGCCCGGCTCGACACCGAGCGGCTCGACGCCCAGCGCCGGGTCGACGTCGCGCTGGCCAAGCTCCACGAGTCCGACGCGACACTGGCCGCCGTGGCCGAGGAGCTCGGCCACTTCGGCACGACCGCGCGCTCGGCCCGCGGGGAGGCCGAGCGGATCGCCACGGCGATCGCAGCGGCCTCCGAGGCACGCGACCAGGACCTCGCCGGGCTCGCCGACCTCGAGGCCAGACTCGCCGCCGCACACGACGCGACCGACGAGGAGCCCGACACCACCGAGCGGGAGCGACTGGTCGACGCGGCTCGTGGCTCGCGCCAGGCCGAGATGGACGCCCGGCTCGCCCTACGCACCAGCGAGGAGCGTGCCCGCGCGCTCCATGGCCGCGCCGACTCGCTCCTGCGGGCGGCCGAGGCCGAACGCGAGGCGCGGGCCCGGGCCATCGAGCGGCGCGAGCGGCTGGTCCGCGAGGGCCGTGCCGCTCAGGCGGTCGGCCTCGCCGTGACCGTCGTCCTGGGCAAGCTGGAGGTGTCCATCCACCGGGCCGCGGAGGAGCGGACGCAGGTCGAGGCCACCCGGGCCGACCGCGAGCAGGAGCTGCTCGCCGTACGGTCCGCGCTGCGCGACCTGGCCCGCGAGCACGACGAGCTCGTCCACTCCGTGCACCGCGACGAGATGGCGCGGACCCAGCAGCGGATGCGGATCGAGCAGCTCGCGGAGCGCGCGCTGGAGGAGCTGGGCCTCGACGAGGACGGACTCGTCGCCGACTACGGCCCCGACCAGCTCGTGCCCTTCACCGGAGAGCTCGCCGACGGCGAGTCCGCGCCCGAGCCGGCGCCGTTCGACCGCGACGAGCAGGCCAAGCGGCTGCGCGCCGCCGAGCGCTCCCTCGCCCTGCTCGGCAAGGTCAACCCACTGGCCCTGGAGGAGTACTCCGCGCTGGAGGAGCGCCACAAGTTCCTCACCGAGCAGCTCGAGGACCTCAAGGCCACCCGCAAGGACCTCCTCGACATCGTCCGCGAGGTCGACGCCCGCGTGCAGCAGGTCTTCACCGAGGCGTACGCCGACGTGGAGGCCGCCTTCGAGACGACCTTCTCGCGGCTGTTCCCCGGCGGCGAGGGCCGGCTCGTGCTGACCGACCCGTCCGACATGCTCACCACCGGCGTCGAGGTCGAGGCCCGGCCGCCCGGCAAGAAGGTCAAGCGCCTGTCCCTGCTGTCCGGCGGCGAGCGTTCGCTGGTGGCTGTCGCGTTCCTGGTGGCCCTGTTCAAGGCGCGCCCGTCGCCGTTCTACATCCTCGACGAGGTCGAGGCCGCGCTCGACGACACCAACCTCGGGCGCCTGCTGCAGATCTACGAGGAGCTGCGTGCCCACAGCCAGCTGCTCGTGATCACCCACCAGAAGCGCACGATGGAGGTCGGCGACGCCCTCTACGGCGTGACCATGCGCGGTGACGGCGTCTCGACGGTGATCAGCCAGCGCCTCCGCGAACCGGCCTGATGTCCGGGTCGGTCCGGGCACCCCGGCCCACACGCGCCGACTTCGTGCACTGGTCGACCGCGACGACCCGCTGGGCCGACCTCGACGGCTTCGGCCACATGAACAACGCGCGCTACTTCGAGCTGATCGACACCGCCATCGACGTGCACCTGCAGGAGGCCATCGGCGGAGCCGTCGACACGCTCGATGCGATCGGCGTCTTCGCCGAGGTGTCGTGCCGCTACTTCCGCGAGATCGGCTACCCCGCCCCGATCGACCTCGGGGTGGTCGTCGACCGGGTCGGACGGACGTCGGTCTCCTACCGCGTCGGCCTCTTCCAGGGTGACGACGACGCCGCCGCGGCCGAGGGCCGGGTGGTGATGGTCTACGTCGACAACACGGACCCGGCGCGTCCGGCCACGCCGCTCCCCGACGTGGTCCGGACCGCGGTCGACGCCCTGGTCCGGTGAGTCCCCGGTGAACCGCGACCCGCGCGTCGACGACTATCTCGACGGGCTACCCTGACTGGCAGCGCGCGACACTGCAGCAGGTGCGCGAGGTGCTCGGCCGCACCGACCCCGCCATGACGGAGACCATCAAGCGGACTGTCCAGCCCTACTTCGTCCTCGAGGGCAACGTCGCGGCCTTCCTGGCCGCCCGTGACCACGTGAACGTCTTCGTCTACGACGGCGGGATCGTCCCCGACCCCCACGGCCTGGTCACCGCCGGGCAGGAGAACAAGACGGCCCGCACGATCGGGTTCGGTGAGGGTGACGTCGTACCCGAGGAGGCGTTGCTGGGGTTCTTCCGGCGCCTGGTCGCCGACAACCGGGCAGGTGGGTGGCGGACGCTGAAGGACCGACCCCCGGGGTGAGTCGTTTTGACGACGGTCACGGTGGGCATGCAAGGGTGAAGGCATGTGGTTCCTAGTCGTCGCCATGCTCGTGATCCTGGTGCTCGCCGGGGTGGTCGTGCTCTATGTCGCGTTCCCCCACCGCGGCGAGGACGTGCCGGCCGCGCCCTGGCTC
>CAWEYG010000004.1:0-136917 GCA_963813155.1 uncultured Acidobacteriota bacterium
AGATAGAAGACTTTCGGGAAGCCGGTCCCTGTCCACGCTTCGTCCTCCCACGACCCGTCCTCGGCTTGCCGGGAGGCGAGGTAGTCGACGCCCCGAAGCACCTCCGGCGAGGAGAAGTCGCCGCCCGCGAAGAGGGCCATCAACGCCCACGACGTCTGCGAGGGCGTGCTCGGCCCCAGGCCCTTGGTTTCCGGCCGCTCGTAGGAGAGGGGGAGCTCGCCCCAGCCGCCGTCGCCGTTCTGGCAACGGCGCACCCATTCCCCGGATCGCCGGAAGGAGGGAGAAGAGAGGTCGACTCCGGCGGCGGCGAGCCCGCGCAGCGCTAGCCACGTGCCGTAAAGGTAGTTGCATCCCCAGCGGCCGTACCAGGTGCCGTCGGCCTCCTGTTTCTTCAACGGGGAACCGGACAGCCCGCCGCACTTCGGCGCGACCCGGATCTATTCGCAGGCAGCGAAGGGCCTCGAGGGTGCGGCCGGTCACGTCTTCGCTGCTCGGGTCGATCATCGCGTTGTGGTCGGCGAAGGGAATCAGCGTGAGAATCTCGTTGTCGCAACCGCGATCGAACGCCGCCCAGCCCCCGTCGTCGTTCTGCATCGAGAGGAGCCATTCGAGGCCGCGCGAAACCGCCTCCGCGCGCTTTCGGTCTTCCTCGCCATCAGGAAGGCGAACCTTCGCGAGTGTCGTGAGCACCTCGGCCGTGTCGTCGCAATCGGGATAGAACTCGTTCGCGTATTCGAAATACCAGCCTCCCGGCGCCGCGTCCCGATTCGACTTCACCCAGTCGCCGGGCGACCGGATTTCGTGATCGAGCAGCCACCGCGCGGCTCGCGCGAGCGCGGGATCGTCCGCCGCGCTGCCCGACTCGACGAGCGCCTGCATCGCGATCGCGGTGTCCCACACAGGGGGAAAGCAGGGCTGGATTCGGAGAGCATCGCCGTCCTCGAGCTCGAGCTTTTCCAGCTCCCGGAGCTGGCCGAGGAAGACGGGATCGTCCGGCGCGTAACCGAGGGAGTGAAGCGCGATCAGCGTGTTGATAATTGGAGGAAAAATCGCTCCGAGGCCGTCGCTCTTCTCGAACCGTTCGAGCGTCCACGATTCGGCCCGGCCGATCGCTTTCTTCCGAAGCGGGCGGATTCGCAAACGCTCGACGAGCTTGACGCCCCGATCGATCGCGTGGAAGAACGCGACCAGAATCTCTCGCGGAGGGTCGCGCGCTTCCCGGCACTCGGGCGGCGTCCGGTTCGCAGCTCGGAGATGCCGAGCTCGCCGGGCACCGCGCACGACGGCTTCAACGCCCAGACGATCGACAGCGGGACGACGATGTTCCGCGACCACGACGACATCCGGTAGATGTTGAAGACGAACCAGTCGGGAAGCAGGAGGATTTCCGGCGGAACCGCGGGGCAGTCGCTCCACTCGAACTGTCCGAAGATCGAAAGGTAGATGCGGGTGAACGAATTGCAGGCCTCGATTCCGCCGAGCTCCAGGATGACTTCGCGGGCCTTCGCCATGTGCGGCGCTTTCGGGTCGTCGCCCGCGAGCTTCAGCACGAAATACGCCTTGACCGACGAGCTCACTTCCGGCGGTCCGTCCGGGTAGATCGCCCAGCCGCCGGTCGGAAGCTGCGCCCGCCGCAGGTATTCGGCCGTCTTCCGCAGCTTCGGGTGATCGAGGGCGCGGCCGAGGAAGTAATGAACGAGCGCGTACTCCGACTCGAGGATCGTGTCGCCCTCGAGCTCGCCGCACCAGTGGCCGTCCTCGTGCTGGATCGAGAGGAGGTAGTCTCTCGCCGCGGCGATCGTCTTTTCGACGTCGGCCCGAGTCGTGCCCAAGTCGAGGGCGCTCTCTGACGGTGCGTATTTATTGAGCGGGGTCATATACCTCCGGAACGCAACGTTCCCGCCGCGGATTCTCGCTGATGCCTCGCGGGGACGCAAGTTGTTTGCCAGACGCGATGAACGAGAGATAAACGCCGCATGCGCGACGGTGCTTCGCTCGAAGGTGGGCTCTAACCCCTGAGCGAAGCCGGGCGGCGTGGCCCGGGGCTTTGGGGCGGCGCGCAGGCGGTTCTGAGGAGCCGAAAAAGAAACGACGCCGAAGTGAAGCCCGATCTTGCGAGTTCTTTTCGGCGAGCGAGGAACTGCCGAGCGCCGCTGGGGCTCGGGCCGCGACGCCGGCGAGCGAGGCTCTCTCTTGCGGCGCCCACAGACTCCGCGAGATACTGCCGGCGCGAGCCGCTCTGGGGCCGTAGCTCAGTTGGATAGAGCGAGAGTTTCCTAAACTCTAGGTCGCCGGTTCGAGCCCGGCCGGTCCCACCAGTTCGACTTCGCTACGCTTCGTGCCTCGGCGCTGCGCGCCGACGAACTGGACGTCCAATCTGGGGGAGGCATCCTCCAGACCCCCTCTGAAGTGGTTTGACTTGCGCCTTTGTTACGCCTAGAGTGAGCGCCCTGGAGTTGACCCATGGCTCTCCTTTCCCTCTCCGAAAAGCTCGCGACCCTCGCCGAAGCGTTTCCGCGCGGAACGGGAGTTCTTCGCGCGTCGGAAATCGTGGCGCCGCGAAGGCTTTCGCTCCTGGCGACCGGAATCGGCCGGCTCGACGCGCTTCTTTCGGGAGGACTGCCGCGCGGCAAGCTCGTCGAGATCGTCGGGGGGCGATCGAGCGGGCGGCTGGGAATCGCGCTTTCGACTCTCGCGGCCGCGACCCGGACGGGAGAGAACGCCGCGTTCATCGATCTCGGCGGCCATCTCGACCCGCGCGAAACGCAGGCGGCCGGCGCGCACCTCCCGCGCATCCTCTGGGTCCGGCCGAAACGCCTCAAGGATGCCGTTCTTGCGGCGGAAGTCGTCCTTTCCGCGGGGTTTCCCCTCGTCATCGCGGATCTCGGCGTCCCCCTCTCGGACGCCGCGTTCCCGACGCGTCCTGGGTGAGGCTCGCCCGGAGCGCGGAAGGCCATGCGAGCGCGTTTCTCCTGCTCACCCCGTACGCCGTCGCGGGCCCGGCGTCGGAAGCGGTCGTGACCGTGCGCCGGCGGCGGGCCGCGTGGAGCGGAACGGGAGCTTCGCCGCGGCTGCTCTGCGGAATCGACGCGCGCTTCACGCTCGAAAAGAAGCGCGGCGAGCGGCCGGGGAGAACGGAAGAGGCCCGGTTCCAAATGGAAGAAGCGGGGTGACGCGTGCCCTCCCGCATCGCGTGCCTTCTCGTCCCCCTTTTTCCACTCGCCGCGCGGCTGCGCAGCGAACCGGAGCTCTCGGGCGAGGCGGTCGCGATTCTCGCCGGCAACGGCAATGCGGCGCGGATCGTCGCGGCTTCCCGGGCGGCGCGCAAGGCGGGAATTCGTGCCGGGTTCTCGCTTCCCCAGGCGCGCGTCCTGCTGCCGCGCCTGATCGCGCGGGGAAGCGACCCCGTCTGCGAGCGATCCGCCCAGGAAGCGCTGCTCGAAGCGGCGGAGACGATCTCCCCGCGGATCGAGGACGCGGGCGGCGGCCTCGCTTACATCGACACGGAGGGAATGGATCGCAGCTTCTCCTCGGAGCGTTCGCTCGGCCAGTCGCTGGCCGCGGCCGTCGAGGCGGCAGGGCTTCCGTCGCGCATCGGGATCGCGGGGAGCAAGCTCGCCGCGCGCGTGGCGGCCGACTCGCCCGATTCGCCCTTCTGCGTGCCGCCGGAAAGGGAGGCGGTGTTCCTTTCGCCGCTGCCGCTTTCGCGGTTGAACCTCACCCCCCGTCCCCCTCTCCAGCTGGAGAGGGGGTGGCCGGAGGCCGGGGGTGAGGTTACGGAAACACTCCGGCGCTGGGGTCTCAAGACGATCGGGGAATTCGCGAAGCTTTCGGAAGGGGAGGTCGTCGCGCGCCTCGGCGAGCCGGGGAGGATGCTGCACCAGGCGGCGCGCGGGATCGATCCGACCCCCTTTCCGCGGACCGCGCCCCCGTCGTTTGCCGAAGGCATGGACCTGGAATGGCCGCTCGTCGCCGTCGAGCCGTTTCTCTTCGTCGCGCGGGCCGCGCTCGAGCGGCTCGCGGAGCGCCTGTGCGCGCAGGCGCTCGCGTGTTCGCGCCTCTCCCTCGAGTTGAAGCTCGATCCCGACGGGGTCGACGCGCGCGCCCTCGATCTGCCCGCCCCGACACGCGAAGTGAAGACGCTCCTGACGCTCGTTCGCCTCGATCTCGAATCGAGGCCCCCGGGAGCTCCCGTCGTCGGGTTTCGATTCGATGCGCGCCCCGACCGGCCGCGCCGCGCGCAGCTGTCGCTCTTCGGTCCCGCCGCGATTTCTCCGGGAGAGCTCGCGACGTGCCTCGCGAGACTCGCCGCGCGCCTCGGGGCCGGGTTCGTCGGGCAGCCGGCGGCGGCCGACGGCCACCGCCCGGAGCGATTCGCGATCGCGCCGTACGACCCGCCGCCTCCGCCCGATCTGCGGCCCCCCCTCCGTGCCAGCCGCGGGCTCCTCGCGGTGCGGGTGCTGCGGCCGGCGATTGCGCTCGAAGTAATCGAAGGAGAGCGGGGCAGCCTGCGCAGCAGACCCGCGCTGGTCCGCGACTTCCGTCCGGATCCGCTGGGAGTCGATCGAGGAGAACGTCGAGATCCGCGGCGACGTGCGCGTCGCCTCCGGGCCGTGGCGGCTCGAGGAGGAGTGGTGGTCGGAGTCGGGCGCCGACCGCGATTACTGGGACGTCGAGCTGTCCGACGGGGCGCTCTACAGGATTTTTCAGGATCGGAAAAGCCGCGCGTGGTTCGCGGACGGGATTTATGACTGAAGGCCCCCCCACCCGGGATCTCGGGGAGCGCGCGGTCGTCGCGCTCCACTCCGAGGGCGCGCGAAAGGAGAAGCTGCGGCAGCGCGCGTGGAAGCCTCCCGCCTCCGCTCTCTCTCCCCGCCCGTACGCCGAGCTCCATGCCGCGTCGGCGTTTTCGTTTCTGGACGGAGCCTCGCTTCCGGAGGATCTCGTCGACCGCGCCGCGGCGCTCGGTCTTCCCGCCGTCGCGCTCCTCGACACGAACGGGGTGTACGGCGCGCCGCGGTTCTACAAGGCGGCGAAAGAGGCGGGGGTGCGCGCGATCGTGGGGACGGAGGTGGACTGGAGAGGGGGACGGGGGGTGAGGTTCTCGCTCCTCGTCGGCAGCCGCGCCGGCTACAGGAACCTCTGCAAGCTCCTGACGGAGGCGGCCGCGGGGAAAGAGAAGGGGAAGGCGAGCGCCTCGTGGGAATCGATCGCGCGGCACGCGGAAGGGCTGCATTGCCTCACCGGAGGTCCCGAAGGCCCGCTCGCCGCGATTCTCCGGAACGAAGGACTGGACGCCGGCGAAAAATTCCTGCGCCGTCTCGGGGAAATCTTTCCCGGCCGGCTCCATGTCGAGCTTCAGCGGCATCTCGACCGCGCGGAGGAGCACCGCAACCGGGCCGCGCTCGACCTCGCGCGGAAGCTGCAGTCTGCCGGTCTTCGCCTCCAACGGCGTGCGCTACGCGAAAGCGGGCGACAGGGACCTCCACGACGCGCTCTGCTGCGTTCGGGAGGGGACCTCGCTCGACCGGGCGGGAAGCCTGCTCGCCGCCGGGCGCGAACGGCACCTCAAGGGCTCCGCGGAGATGTCGAACCTCTTTCGCGACGTTCCCGGCGCGCTTTCGGCGTCCTTCGATCTCGCGGAATCTCTCGACTTCACGCTCGCGGACCTGGGCTACCGCTTTCCGGGTTACCCGCTTCCGGCGGGGGAGACGGCGAGCTCCTACCTGAGGAAGATCACCTGGAACGGAGCGCGCGCCCGCTTTCGCCCGCTGACCGCGCGCGCACAGCGGCAGCTCGAGAAAGAGCTCGCGATGATCGAGAAACTCGACCTCGCCGGATATTTCCTGATCGTCTGGGACATCGTCCAGTTCTGCCGGCGGGAAAAGATCCTCGTTCAGGGACGAGGTTCGGCGGCCAACAGCGCCGTGTGCTACGCGCTCTCGATCACGGCGGTCGATCCCGTGAAGATGGACCTTCTCTTCGAGCGCTTTCTCTCGGAAGAGCGGGGCGAATGGCCCGACATCGATCTCGACCTTCCCTCGGGCGACGAGCGGGAGAGCGTCATTCAGCACGTCTACCGGACTTACGGGCCCCACGGCGCCGCGATGACCGCCAACGTCATCACGTACCGCGACCGCTCGGCCGCGCGCGAGGTGAGCAAGGCGCTGGGGTTTTCCCCCGAGCAGCAGGAGCGGCTTTCGAAGCAGCTCGCGGGATGGAGCTTCGGCGAGATCCAGGAGCCGCTGCGGGAGCTGCCGGGCGAGATCGCGGCCGCCGGTTTCGACCCCTCCGAAGAGCGTTCGCGCCTTTTCCTGCGCCTCTGGTGCGCGATCCAGAACCTGCCGCGACACCTCGGGCAGCATTCCGGCGGCATGATCGTCGCGGCGGGGCGGCTCGACGAGGTCGTGCCGCTCGAGCCGTGCTCCATGCCCGGGCGCGTCGTGGTTCAGTGGGACAAGGACGACTGCGCCGATCTCGGCATCGTGAAGGTCGACCTGCTGGGGCTCGGGATGCTCGCGGCGCTGGAAGAGGCGATTCCGATGGTGCGGGAAAACGAAGGAGTCGAAGTGGACCTCGCGCATCTTCCGCAGGACGATCCCGCCGTCTACAAAATGCTGAACGAGGCGGACACGGTCGGCGTTTTTCAGCTCGAGAGCCGCGCGCAGATGGCCTCGCTTCCGCGGCACGCCCCGAAGCGCTTCTACGACATCGTCGTCCAGGTCGCGATCATTCGCCCGGGGCCGATCGTCGGCGGCATGATCCGGCCCTTCTTCGACCGCCACCGGGGGCTGGCTCCCGTCGAGTACCCGCACCCGTGCCTCGAGCCGATCCTCGAGCGCACGCTCGGCGTTCCGCTGTTCCAGGAGCAGCTCCTGCGGATCGCGATGGTCGCGGCCGGTTTCACGGGGGGCGAGGCGGAGGAGCTGCGCCGCGCCATGGGGTTCAAGCGATCGGTCGAGAGGATGTCGTCGATCGAGAAGCGCCTCCGCGCCGGGATGGAGGCGCGCGGCATCGACGCCGGGGCGCGCGACCGGATCGTCAAGGCGATCACCTCGTTCGCTCTGTACGGCTTTCCCGAATCGCACGCGGCGAGCTTCGCACTGATCGCGTACGCGAGCGCGTACCTGCGCGCCCATCACCCGACCGCGTTCTGCGCTTCGCTCCTGAACGCCTGGCCGATGGGCTTCTACCACCCGGCGACCCTCGTCAAGGACGCGCAGCGCCACGGCGCGGAAATCCTTCCGATCGACGTCGCCCGGTCGGGATGGAAGTGCCGGTGGGAGAAAGCGGGGAAGGCGGGCGGCGTTCGACTCGGCCTGCGATTCGTCAAGGGGCTTCGGAAGGAAACCGGGGATGGAATCGAACAGGAGCAGGCGATGCGGCCGTTCGGGAGCCTCGAGGATTTCGAGCGGCGGGTCCGTCCCCGTTCGGGCGAGCTCGAACGCCTCGCTTTCGCCGGCGCGCTCGCCGGTTTCGGCCTGACGCGCCGGGAGGCCCTCTGGCAGGCGGCGAGGGTCGCGCGCCCGGCGGGGCCGCTGCTCGACTCCCTGGAGCTCGCCGGCGCATCTCCTCTGCCGGAGATGTCGGCGGCGGAGCAGACCTCGGCGGATTATGGCTCGACCGAGATGACGACCGGGCCTCACCTGATCGAGCACGTCCGTTCGCGCCTGGCGGCGAGATCGGTCGCAACCGCGGCGAGGTTGCGCGAGCTTCCCGACGGGGCCCGCGTCCGCGCGGCGGGGGCCGTCATCGTGCGCCAGCGCCCCGGCACGGCGAAAGGGTTCGTTTTTCTGACGCTCGAGGACGAGACCGGAATGGCCCAGGCGATCGTGCGGCCCGACCTGTTCCGCCTTCAGCGCGCGCTGATCGTCGGCTCGCCGGGGCTCGTCGTCGAGGGAACGCTCCAGAAGCAGGACGGGACGCTCTCGGTGAAGGCGGAGCGGTTCTGGAGTTTGCGCGACGTGGATCGCATTCCCAGCCACGACTTCCGCTGAAATTCGCTCGCCGGCGTCGCGGCCAGCCCCAGCGCCCCGCTCGGCAAGTCTTCTCGACCCTCGGCCGCAGTTCGCTTTCCCTCGGGTTCTCGAAGACCAGCCTGCGCGGGACGCGTTGGCCCCGGGCCGCTCCGCCGACTTCGCTCAGGGACGAGCTGTTTTCCACTCCGTGCTGCGGTACTCCAGCCAATCCGCGGTCTGCTGGGCGACCGGTTCTCCGAAATAGATCGCGGCGACGTGAAGCGCGAGGTCGAAGCCGGACGTCAGGCCGCCGGCGGTGAACGTGTGCGCGTCGCTCTGGACGAAGCGCACACCCCGCTGCAACTCGACCTTCGGGAAGTATTTCGTAAAATCGTCGTAGAAGCCGTGATGGGTCGTCGCCGGTTTTCCGTCGAGGAGGCCGGCGCTCGCCAACCGGTAGGCCCCCGTGCACACCGACATGATCACGTCCGTCTTCGGATTCGCGGCGGCCTTTTGCAGCCAGGCCTTCATTGCGGGGGATCCGGACTGAGCTCCGACGACGACGATGCGCGGCGTGGGAGCGTCGGCGAAGCTGTATCGAGGAGTGACGGTCATGTCGCCCTCGACCTGCACCGGCCGGACGGAGTCGCTCACGAAAAAGACGTCGAAGGGATACTGGTCGTCGCCCGGAACGTCCTCGCCTTTCGAATCTCCGCGGCCCTTGACGCGAACGTTTCCGAAGACCGTCCTGGGGCCGACGAAATCGATCAGGTTCGCGTTTTCCGTCACGGCGATCGCGACGGTAATCTTTCCGGTCCTCGGCGCCGAGAAGGCGGACGCGGGCTTCGTTGCCGGGGAAGTTGCGGCGACGAGCGGTCCGGTCGCGGCGAGAAGGGCGATTGCGATTCGAAGGGTTGTCATGGGTTCCTTTCAGTTCGACCGCAGCGCGACCATCGGGTCGACCCGGGTCGCGCGCCGTCCGGGGAGCAGGCACGCGATCGCCGCGGTCGCGATGAGCGTCGCGGAGACCACAAGGAACGTCAGGGGATCCGTCGGCGCGACCGAGAACAAAAGCGCCGCGAGGACCCGCGTGAACGCGAAAGCGCCGACGAGCCCGATCGCGAGCCCCAGGAACACGGGCCGCATCGCCTGACGGACGACCATCTGGAGGACGTCGCCCTTCGACGCTCCGAGCGCCATGCGAATCCCGATCTCCCGCGTCCGCTGGCCGACCGAGAACGCGGTCACCGCGCCGATTCCGGCCGCGGCGATCGCGAGCGCGAGCAGGGCGAATCCGGAGAAAAGCGTCGTCGTCAGGCGCGGCGAATCGAGCGAGCTGTTCTTGAGACGTTCGAGGGTGTGCACGTCGCTCACGGGAGCCGTCCGGTCGAGCTCGTGAACGGCGGCGACGAGCTGGCGCGAGAGGCGCTCGGGGTCGGAGGCGGTGCGGATCAGCACCCGCATGATGCTGCCGCCGCCCTGGACGTACGGGATGTAGACCTCTTCGCCGGCGGGCTTGTCCAGCCCGAACTGCTTGACGTCGCCCACCACGCCGACGATGTCGCGCCACCGGACCGGCTGGCCGCCGATGTTGATCCGGTGGCCGACGGCGGCTCCCTCGCCGCCGAAATAGCGGCGGGCGAAGGCCGCGTTCACGATCGCGACCAGCGGCGCCGGCGGGCCGTCCGAGCTGCCGAAGGCGGCCGGGACCTCGTGTTCCGTGAAGCTTCGTCCGTGCAGAAGGGGGATGCCGACGACCGGAAAGAACGGCGGGCTCACGATCTGCGGGTAAACCTGCGGCGGGGCGGCGCCGGCCGGCGACGGCCGGCCTTCGATGTCGAACGAGGAGTTCCACGGCGTCCCGCCGGAGAGCGGGAACGCGGAAGCGATCGCGACTCCCCGAACGCCCGGGAACCCGGCGATTTTCTCGAGGAGGCGGTCGTAGACGGCGCGGGACTTCTCCGGCGTCGTGTACCGGGACCAGTCGAGCGAAACGCGGGCGGTCAGAACGTTCTCGGGCGCGAAACCGGGATCGACGCGCGAGAGGCGGACCAGACTCTTGACGAGGAGGCCCGCGGCCACGAGCAGGACGAGAGACACGGCGACCTGGGGGACGACGAGAAGCCCGTTGCCGCGCCGCCCGCCGGCGGCCATGCGGCCTTCGTCGGAGTCCTTCAGTGCCCCGGCGAGATTGCGCGTCCCGCGCAGCGCCGGGATCGCGCCGAAGGCGACTCCGGTTACGAGGGACACCAGGAGCGTGAAGAGCAACACCCTTCCGTCGATCGAGATCTCCGCCGCGCGGGGCGTGAACCGCGAGGCAAAAGAAACCAGGAAGTGGCGCGAGAGCGCCGCGATCCCGATCCCCAGCACGCCGCCGGCGAGAGCGATCATCGTGCACTCGGTCACGAGCTGGCGCAGGATCCGCGCGCGTCCGGCGCCAATCGCCGCGCGGACGGCGAGCTCTCGCCTCCGGCGCGAGAGCCGCGCGAGCGTGAGGTTCGCGACGTTCGCGCAGGCGATGAGGAGCACGAAGCCCGCCGTCGCGAGGAGCGCGACGAATGTGAGGCGCGCGTTTCTCGTGAGCTCGTCTCGCAGCGGCCGGGCATCCATGGTCGAGCGCGCGCCGGACGGGTAGTCCGAGGGATACTGGGTCTTCAAGCGTTCGGCGATCAGCGACAGCTCGCGGCGGGCGCTTTCGGGCGTCGCGCGGGGCGCGAGCCTTCCGAAAACGTTGAGTCCCCGGCTTCCGCGGCTCGAGTCCCATTGCTTGTCGGCGCGGAACGGGCAGGCGGAAACGGGCATGTAGACGTCGTTTTCGTCGGGGTACTGCGGGACGGCCGGCAGGACGCCCACCACGAGGTGGGGCTTGTCGTTCATCTCGAAGGTCTTGCCGACGATTTTCGGATCGCCTCCGAGAGTGTTCTGCCAGAAGTCATGCGAAAGCACGAGCACCGGCGCCGCGCCGTGGCCGTCCTCGCCGGGCCGGAACGTGCGCCCGAGGACGGGGCGGACGCCGAGCAGGTCGAAGAACGACGCCGAGACGACGCCCGTCCGGACGCGGATCGGGTCTCCATGTCCCAGGAGGGTGAATTCCATGTTGTGGTACTCGGCGACCGTGTCGAGGGTGCGGCTTTGCGCGGCGATGTCGCGAACTTCGGGAGGGGAGAACTGTGCGTCGTCGACGCCGGCTCCCGGCGCCGGCTGCCGCAGGATGAGCAGTCGGCTTTCGTTCGCAAATGGAAGCGGGCGGAGGAGGATCGCGTTGACGGCGGAGAAGAACGCCGAGTTGACGCCGATGCCGAGACCGAGGGTTGCGATCGCGACGGCGGCCGAGCCCGGGCTCTTCTGCACCATTCTCCATCCGTACCGGAGATCCTGTGTCAGCGATTCGAGCCGCGGCAGGCCGCGCGAATCGCCGCTTTCGTCCTTCACTCTTTCGACGCCGCCGAACTCCACGAGTGCCCGCCGCCGGGCTTCGCCGGGAGAAGTCCCCGACTGGACGAGCTGGGCGGTTCGCATTTCCAGATGGAAACGGATCTCGGCGTCGAGCTCGCCGCGAAGCCTTTCGCGTCGAACGATGCTCAGAATGCGGGAACGCAGGCGTCGGAAGAAGCTCATGAGGCCCTCTCCTCTCCGGCGAGCCGAAGCACCCGGCCGACGGCCTCGGAGAGGCGGTGCCAGTTCTCCGTCTCCCGCTCCAGCTGGTTTCGGCCGGTTTTCGTCAGGGTGTAGAACTTGGCCTGTCGGTTGTTCTCGGAGACGCCCCATTCGGCCTGGATCCATCCCGCGACTTCGAGCCGCGCGAGCGCCGGGTAGAGCGAGCCCTGGTTGACCTGCAGGACGTCGCGGGAAATCTGCTGGATTCGCTGCGAGATGCCCCATCCGTGCATCGGGCAGAGCGACAGCGTTCTCAGGATCAGCAGGTCGAGCGTACCCTGCAGCAGGTCGGATTTCGTTTCGATTCGAGGCTTCATCGGTTTTCTCCTAGACGTTCTACAGGAGAGAGGGTGCACTGCTCCTGTCGAATGTCAAGAGGAGAGAACGCCGACGTCGTTAAGTCTTCTGGACGAACGCGATCGCCTCCGCGATCGGCTTCGGCCGGGCGAGGAGGTATCCCTGTCCGAGCGGGACGCCGAGGTCGATGAGCGTCGCGAGCTCTTCGGCGGTTTCGATCCCCTCGGCGATGACTTCCGTGTCCGTTTTCCGGGCGAACGAGAGCATCGCGTCGAGGAGGTCGCGCTTGATCTTGTGGCGGTGAATCTCGTGGACGAAGACGCTGTCGAACTTCAGGTAATCGGGCTCGATCTCGGCGAGCGAGGAGAACGACGCGTAGCCCGTGCCCATGTCGTCGACGGCGATTCGGAAGCCCTCGCGCCGCAGCTCGGTGATGACGTGCTTGAAGAGGTCGTGGTGGAGGGCGTACGTGCGCTCCGTGATTTCCAGAACGATCCGGGAGGGCTCGAAGTGCTTTTCCCGCACGAGCACTTCGAAGGCGCCATCCAGGAATTCGCGGTCGGACGCGGCGGCGGGCGACAGGTTGATGAAGAGAAGCTGGCGTCCGCGAATCGGTCCCGCCTCCTCGAGGATCCGGCGGCGGCAGACCCTCTCCAGGGGAAGCAGGAGATCGGCGACTTCGGCGAAGGAGAACAGCGACTCGCCATCCTCGAAACCGCTGCCCTGCGGCCCCCAGGAGAGCGCCTCGAAGGCGACCACCTCGCGCGACGAAAGACCGAAGATCGGCTGGAACACGGGATAGATGCGGCCTTCGGCGATGATCGACCGGAGCACCTCCGTGCCGCGGACTTCCGCCCGCGCGCTCCGGTCGTTTCCCTGGCCGCGGGCCTCCCGGATGCCGCGGTAGATCAGCCGCTCCACCCGCACTTTCGGGTCCGAAAGGATCACGGAGCTGCCGACGTAGTTGCGGAACCGCTCCGAGCTGGGCAGGCGCTGAGACAGGAAATCCCTCACGTAGGTGTCGAGAAGGCGGGTTCGCGCCGCGAGGTCGGCGTCGATCGCCTCGCCCCGATCGGAGTCCAGCCGGACGAACAGGAAGACCTCGTCGGAACGGACCGCGGGCACGCACAGGATCCCCTCCGGAACGCGGCCTCCGCCCCGGTCGGCCCGAACGGACCGGATGAATTCCACGACGAGCCGGTCGTACGCCTGCCATCCCCAGGATTCTTCGAGCTGCTGTTCGACGTGGAGCGAGAGGGTGAAGATTCCGACGGGCGAGCCTTCTTCGAGCTGGCGCCGAAGGTCGTCGACGACGCCGGCGAGAGTCGGCAGACCGGAATCGGGGTCGTGAAGCCGCGCGCGGAATTGGAGCCACTCGGCGCGAAGCCGCCGGGCGTCCTCTTCCCGCTCGCGCTCGGCCGCGGTCGGCGTTTCCGCGCTCATGCCGTCTTCCCGAGAATCGCCCGCACCTCGGCCACGATCTCCGCCGGCGAGAACGGTTTCTCGACGTACGACACGGCTCCCTCCTGGAGGCCAATGATCTTGTCGCGCCCTTCGGTTCGGGCGGAAACCATCGCGACGGGAATCCGGGCCGTGCGCTCGTCGGCGCGAAGCGCTTTCAAAACCTGCCAGCCGTCCATTTCCGGCATCATCACGTCCAGCAGGATGAGATCCGGGGTCCGGTCGTAGGCGAGCGTGAGCGCCGTCTTCCCGTCGCCCGCGACGAGCGTCCGAAATCCCTCCTTTTCGAACACGACCGAGAGGAGATCGAGCACGTCGTCTTCGTCGTCCACGATGAGAATCGTTTGTCTCGCCGGGGTTTCGGTCATGGGTTTGCCTCCGCGGCGGGGGAGGGCGGCCGGATGATGTTTCGAATCTCGGAGAGCAGCCGCTCGAGCCCCGCGGTTTTGCCCAGATGGCTTCGGACGCCGAACTGCACGCTTTTCGCGACGTCGGCGGGCGTGTCCCGGGCGGACAGCACGATCACCGGAATCCCCGCGAAGGAAGATTCGCGGAGCCGGCGAAGAACCTCCCACCCCGTCATTCCCGGCATCATCAGGTCGAGGAGAATCAGGTCCGGCGCTTCGGTCTCGAGGGAGGAGAGCGCTTCCTCGCCGGAAGAGGCGACCACCACGCGGTATCCCTGGCTCGTCAGAGCGTCGGAGAGGTAACCGGTCACGTCGGGCTCGTCGTCGACGACCAGGATCGTGGACGGCCGGCGAAGGGATTCGCTCCGCGCGAGGGCCGTCGCAACGGCCTCGACGAGAACTCCCCCCTCGACCGGCTTCAACAGGTAATTTTCCGCCCCGAGCCGGAAGCCTTCCGCCTTCTCGTTGACGACGGACACCAGGAGCGTGGGAATGTCCCGCGTCCGGGGATCGTCTTTCAGCGTCTTCAGGACTTCGAACCCGTTTCCATCCGGGAGGTAGACGTCGAGGAGAATCAGCTCGGGCGGCTTCGTTCTCGCCATCTCGATTCCCTGTTCGGCCGTCGTCGCGACCGTCACGGTCCGGCCCTCGGACTCGAGAGAATCCGCGAGATAGGACAGGAAGTCGGGGTCGTCGTCGATCGCGAGGATCGTCGCGGCTCGGACGGGCCCCGGGACGGCGGTGGGGATCGCGGCTTCGGAAATGCGGCCCGCCGAAACGGGAAGGGCGAATCGGAACCGTGTTCCCCCTCCCGGCCGCGCCTCGATGGAGATCGGAATGTTGTGCGCGTCGAGGATGGATTTGACGATCGCGAGGCCGAGCCCGACTCCTCCGAAGCGCCTCGCGGCGCCGGCCTCCACCTGGTAGAACTTCGTGAAGACGCGGTCCCGGTCTTCTTCCTCGATGCCGATTCCATTGTCGGCGACGGTCACCTCCACCTCGCGATTGCCGCGGGAGAACGACGCTTCGACCCAGACGTCTCCTCCGGGAGGGGTGAACTTGATCGCGTTGACGACGAGATTCTCGACGACCTGCGTCAACCGTTCCCGGTCTCCGAGAACCGGCGGAAGGTCGTCCGAGACGCCGACGTGGAACGTGACTTTCTTCTTTCGGACCTCCGTTTCGAGCGAAGTCACGATCTGGCGGATGAGGAGCTCGATCCGGAACGGCGCCGCGTTGATCGACACGCGGCCGAGCTCCATCCGCGAAAAATCGAGCAGCATGTTGATGTTCCGGTTGAGCCGGTCGATGTTTCGCAGGCAGATCGACAGCGCCCGGGCCTGCTCGGCGCTCACCGGGCCGAGGTTGCCGTCTCCCATGAACTCGACGTATCCGCGGATCGCGGAGAGGGGAGTGCGGAGCTCGTGGCTGACATTGGCGAGAAGGTCGGTTTTGAGCCGGTCGAGAGTCTTCAACTCCTCGTTCGCATGCTCGAGCTTCTGGACGTGCTCCTCGAGGCGTTTCGCCATGCGGTTGAACGTCTCGGCGAGCTCGTCGATCTCGAAGGAGGTCTCGTCGAGACGAATTTCGAGGTACCGGCCCTCGTCGAACGAGCGCACTCCGCGCGTGAGCTCTTCGATGGGACGCGCGACGCGGGTCGCGAGGCGGCGCGCGACGATGGCCATGACGACGAGCGACCCCAGGAGAAGGCCGCCGAAGGGAAGCACCATCGCCCTCATCGTCCGGAAGAGCGAGCGGTACGTGAAGACGTACAGGACCGAATACTGGTGGCGCCCCCATTCTTCCACGTACGGCGAGACGATCAGGAGAATCCGCCCGAGGTTCGGATCGCGGGAGTGGAACACTCTCGAGCTGAGCTCGGCCGAGGCGCTGAGCAGCCGGTGGTCCGTCAGCCGGCGAACCGGGTGCTCGGGCTGCAGGTTGTAGTCGATGCTCTCGAGGGAGTCGTAGAGGACTTCTCCGGATACGGAAAGGATCAGGATGCGGTGGACGTCCTCGTTCCACGCCATCGTCCGGCGGATGATCTCGCGAAACTTGTACGAGCCCGAGTGGTAGTAGACGCGGTACTCCTGGCAGATCTGGTCGTCGGTCGTCTGCGAGAACATGAGAGCGTTGTTTTCCAGGAGCTTTTTCTGGTCGCGGTACCGCACGAACACCATCGTCGCCGCGACGAGGATCAGGAGGACTCCCGTCACCCCGGAGAGGACGAGCTCGAAGCGGCGCTTCAGAGATCGCGTTCTCATCGCTTCAGGGCACGGACACGTCGGGGACCCAGATTTCCCCGTCGGCCCGCGGCTCCCACGACACGTCCGGACTGAGGACGTAGCGATCTTCCTGGATGAAGAGGGGAATCAGGGGAAGATCGTCGACCGCCATCGCCATCGCGCGCTTCTCGATCTCGATTCGGGCTCCGGAATCGATCGTCGTCAGGATCTGCTCGATCATCCGGTCCAGCGCGGGGTTCGAATAGGCCGTCCCGTTGTCCCGCCCGAGGCCGCCGTTCGCCTCGCGGGTGTGGAGGGACGATTCAAAGAGCTCGGCCGAGTCTCCCGACGAGCAGATCCAGCCGGTCACGTGGAGGTCGGAGAGTCCCTTGTCGATGCGCTCGAGAAATTCCGCCTTTTTCCAGGTGCGAATGCTCAGCCGAATGCCGGCCTCGCCGAGCTCGCCGACGATCTCCTGGACGACCGGGCTCTGGGAATCCACCCGTTCGTCGAGAGTCAGGTCGAGTCCGCGCGGGTGGCCGGCTTCGGCGAGGAGCTTTCGCGCCGCGGGGAGATCGCGGGCCGGCGTCGCCAGCGAAGGGTTGAAGCCGATGACATCGGGAGGGACGTACTGCGTCGCGGGGAATCCGTGATTCGACGCCCCCCGGCTGAGGATTTCCTTGAGATCGAGCGACAGGCGGATCGCCTTCCGCACTCGCACATCCGAGAGGGGGTTGTCCGGGCGGGGCGACACGTTCATGCCGATGTAGGACACCGACAGGCTGGGACGGGCGATGAGGCGGATGCGCCGGTCTCCCAGGTGCTCCTCCCATCCCTGGCGCGGACCCTCGAGAAGAATCAAGGGGCGGACGTTCGTGGCGACCCGCCAGCGATCTTCCGGGGAAGAGACGGTGAGAAACTTCACCCGTCCGACGGCCGGCCGGCCGGCCCAGTAATCGGGGAAAGCCGCCATCTCGATCGTGTCGCCCGGACGCCAGCTCACGAACCGGTACGGCCCGGTCCCGACCGGATGCCGGAGAAACTCGCTTTCGCCCTCCTCCTGCATCCTCTTCTTCGGAAGGATATAGATGAAAGAGAGCCGGGTGAGAAGCGGGGTCGGCTGCTCGGTCTGAATTTCCACGGTGAGAGGATCCGGGGCAATGACTTCCCGGATCCCGGTCAGGAAGGGAAAAATCTCCGATTGGGGATTCTGGAGGACCCGCCGGAAAGTGAACACGACGTCGTCGCTCGTCAGGGGAGATCCGTCGTGGAACCGGACTCCGGGGCGGAGGTGGATCCTCCAGGTCTTCTCGTTCGGATTCTCCCAGCGAACGGCCAGGCTCGGCTGGAGAGTCATGTGCTGGTCGAATCGCAGGAGCGAGTCGAAGAGGTTCATCGAGACCGTGTCGTTGACGACTTCGAATTTGCTGTTCGGATCGAGGGTCAGGATGTCCGAGCCCTGAACGACCGTGAGGGTCGTCTTCGCGCCACGGGGAGCGCACGCGGGCGCGAGGGCCAGACATCCCAGCCACAGGACGCGCGCAGCGCTCCTCGCTCCAAATGGTTTCATCGTGCCGCTCTGGTGAAGGGAAGTATAGCATCGCGCTCTCGAGCCGGGCCGGGTGTAGAATCGCACTCGACGAAGGCCGATCTCAAATGAAATGGAAGGTTCGCTCCGCGGCGATCCTGGCGATAGCGCTGGCGGTGTGTTCCTGCCGGCCCGGCGGGGAGGCGCGTTCCGACAGCCTCGTGATCGGCCAGCTCGGCTCGGCCGCGATCCTCGATCCCCACCTCCAGAACGACGAGCGCACGTACTCGACGCTCGATCACTTCTACAACAAGCTCGTGACGTTCGGTCCGGAGCTCCAGATCGTGCCGGAGCTCGCGACGCGATGGGAGAATCTCTCGGACACCGTCTGGAGATTCCACCTGCGCCGGGGAGTCGTCTTTCACGACGGGCGCCCCTTCGGCGCCGCGGATGTCCTCACGACGATTCGAAGGGCTCAGTCCGCCCCGGGATCGCAGGTCGACCACTACGTGCAATCCATTCGCGAGATCCGGGTCGAGGACGACGCGACGATCGTCTTCGTGACCCGGGAACCGACGCCCGTCCTGCTGAACGAGCTCGTCTACATCGACGTCGTGCCCCGGGAGTCGGGGCCGGCCGCGATCGAGCGCCCCGTCGGCACCGGTCCTTACGAATTCGTGTCCGGAAAGCCAGGCGCTCCGATCGTCGGGAAGCGCTTCGACCGTTACTGGGGGCCGCGCCCGTTCTATTCGAAGGTGACGATCCTGCCGCTGCCCGACAATGCCGCGCGCGCGCACGCGATCCCGGACGGAACCGCGGACCTGGTCGCGCGGTTTCCCGAGGAATTCTGGCAGTGGGCCGGGAAGCAGAAGAAGATGCGGGTCCTTCGGCGCCAGGGGGTCTCGGAGATCCTGATCGGTTTCTCGACCGGGCGCGGAGGGCCGTTCGCGGACGTCCGTCTCCGCCGCGCCGTCGCCCTGGCAATCGACCGGCCGCAGGTCGCCGCTCGCGGCCTTCAGGGCCTCGCGGCTCCTCTCGATCAGCTCGTTCCTTCGACGGTCTTCGGCTATTCCAACAAGCTCCCGCGGATCCGGCGCGATCCGGCCGAGGCCGTCCGGCTGCTCGCCGAAGCGGGATACCCGAAAGGCCTCGAGGCGAGCGCGCTCCTTCCCGACTATCTCCAGGGCGCCGCGGCGGAGATCTCCCGGCAGCTGGGCGAAGCGGGCATCCGGCTCCGTCTGGTTCCTCTTCCGTTCGCCCGCTTCAACGAGCAGTGGAACCGTGAGGAGGAACCGATCGCGATCTTCAGCTGGGGAGCCGGGACGGGAGACATCTCCGACGTCCTCGACGCCCTCCTGCACTCGCATCAGAAAGGATTCGGCACGTCGAATCACTTTGGTTTCGCGAACGAGAAGCTCGACCGGCTCATCGAGATCTCCGATCGGACGCTCGATCCCGCGGCGCGCCAGGAGCTCCTGACTTCCGCGCAGGAAATCATCCGCGAGGATCTTCCGGTCCTTCCCGTGGTCTTGAGGTTCGATCTCTACGCCGCGCGAAGCGACCTGGACTGGTTTCCCCGGCCCGACCGGAGGGTCCGCGCGTTCGACGTCCGTCCGGCCCGGTGAATATCAGGGAGCCGGCGCGATCTCGCTCGCGAGGATGATGCCGTCGTTTCGCGGCTGCCAGACGAACCGGCGGTCGACCGCGTAGTCGTCCTGATCTACGAAAAGGGGGATCCACACGAGATCGCGCATCAAGCGATCTTCGATCTGCTGCAGGGCGTCGCGCCGGGCGTTGACCGACTGCTTTTCCGCGCTGGCCTCGATCTCCGCGTCCACCTCCGGAGAGGAATAGCCCACGTAGTTGTGGATGCCGAAGTGCCTCGACGCATCCAGCGAATGGAGAACGTTGTCCAGGATGTCGCTGACGTCGCCCGTGAGGCACCCGAACCGGGAGAGGTGGATCGTCGTGTCGCGGGCGTCCATCCGGGCGAAGTATTCCGGGTCGGGCAGGACTTCGAGGTCGAGCCGGATTCCCACGGTTTTCAACTGGTCGCAGACGAGGCGGCCCGCGTCGGCGAGCAGCTTCCGGGTCTGAAGCGTCGCGGAGAATCCGTCGGGCAACCCCGGCCTGGCGCAGCAGATCCCGGGCCCGGCCGCGGTCGACGGCGGGGGTGCGGATCTTCGGGTCGAATCCGAAGATGAAGGGAGGCACGAGCTGCGAGGCCGGAACCGCGTTGTAGGGGAGCTTCTCCACGAGCGCGTTCCGGTCGATCGCGATGTTCATGGCCTCGCGGACGAGCGGATTCTTGAACGGGTTCGGGCGGGCCGGGGAGCGCGGAGAAACGTCGCGATCGAGGTCGTAGCCGAGGAATTTCGTGAAGATGCTGGACCGGTGGAGCGCTCGAAACCGCGAAAGGTCGCGGAGCGAGGGCTCGAGCTTCTTCGTGTTGGCCTGGACCAGCTGGGACTTCCCGGTCAGCGCGTCGGAAAGGGCCGCTTCGGGCCCGCGATCGAGCAGAAACGTGACGCGCGAGAGCGGGGCCTTCTTTCCCCAGTAGTCCTCGAACCGCGCGAGTCGAAGGACTTTTCCCTTCTTCCATTGCGTGACCCGGTAGGGCCCGGTTCCGTCCGGATGCTCCGGGATCTCCGATTCGACGGCGCCCTTCGGCAGGATCGAGATGAAGCGCAGCTTGTTGAGGAGGATCGCGAGAGGTTTGGTCGTTCGAATTCGGATCGTCAGCGGGTCGAGCGCGCGGACGTCGTCGATGTACAGCAGATACCCGGTCATCTCGAGCCCCGTACTCTTCAGGAGGCGGTCGAGGGAGAAAACCACGTCCTCGGCGGAGAACGGCTTTCCGCTGTGGAACCGGACGTTCGGCCGGAGGTGAAAGACCCAGGTGGACGGATCGGGGTTCTCCCACCGGCTCGCGAGGCACGGCTGGATCTGCATGTTGGCGTCGGTCGTCACGAGCGTGTCGTAGAACTGGGAGACGATCGCGAACGACGCGAGCTGGTTGTGGGCGTGGGGATCGAGATCGACGACCATGTGGGGAACGGAGATCTGGATCGAGGTCGGCGGCGAGGTGCGGCCGCAGGCGGCCGCGACGAACAACGCGGCTGCCAACAGGAACGCACGGAGCGGTCGCGCGGCCGATTTCAATTTCATCTCCCGATTTCCCGGAGATTCTATCCCGCCGCGATTCGAATCCGGTTCGCGATCTCTCCGATGAATCCGGTCAAGCCGTGGTCTCCCTCGGGAAATTCGATCCATTGCGACCCCTCGGCGAGGCGGCCCGTCGCTTCCCATTCCCGCCAGACCCCCTCGGCGACCTCGTACGGAACGCTCTCGTCGCGCCGTCCCATGAGAACGGCGACGCTCGCCGCCGGCGGCTCGCTCTCGTGCGGCCGAAGCGCCATCTGCTCGAAAAACGCCCGGTGGATGGGCATTTCCCGGCCCTCGCCGTGATGAAAGAAGCAAACGGGATCGCCGGGCGGAAGCTTCTCGACCCACCTCCGCCCGAAGCCGAGCGCCGGCGCGACCAGCACGAGCGGCGCGGAGATCCCGCGTCGGGCCGCCTCGAGGGCGACGAGCGCGCCGAGGGAGCTTCCCGCCAGCACGTCGACTCTCTTTCTTGTCGCCGCTCGCGCAGTTTCGGCGACCATGCTGTCGAAGTCCAGCTTTTCGAACGACGGGACGTTGAGGTCGGGAGCGTCGATTTCGATGTTCTCGGCCGCAAAGAGGCCGGTCAGCGCCTCGACCTTTCGGCCGCGTGGGGAAGAGGCGAAACCATGGAGGTAAAGGACCCGCCGGCTCACGGGGCTGCCGGGCCGAACTCCGCCACGACGACCGCGTGGTCGCTCGTTCCGAAATCCGCGAGGACCCGGCAGGCGCTCGCCCGCGAGGCGAGGGCGGCGGTGGCGAGGATGTAGTCGATCCGCCAGCCGATGTTGCGCTGGCGCATGTTTCTCCACGGCGCCCACCAGGTGAACAGTTCTTCGTTGTCGGGATCGAGAGCGCGGCCCACGTCGACGAGCCCGGCGGAGAGGATGTTCTCGAGCAGCGTCCGCTCCTCGGGGAGCTGGCCGATGACGGGGCGGCGCTCCTTCGGGTGAACGTCCCGGTCGGCCCGCGCGACGTTCAGGTCGCCGCACAGGACGAGGTCGAGGCCCGCGGCGCGCGTCTCGCGGACGAATCCCTCGAGCGCTTCGAGGAACCGGAGTTTCGCGGGGAAGTCTTTCCCGCCATTCGGCACGTAGGCGGAAGCGACGAGCACGTTTCCGGCGCGTCCCGTGACGATCCGCGTCTCGTGGTCGAAAGCCGGGTGCGCGAAAAGCGGTTTTGCCGGGAAGACCTCTTTCCGGAAATGGAGCCCCACCCCCGAATATGCGCGCTCTCCGTGCCAGTAACACCAGTACCCGTCGATCTCGCAGAGCAGGAGCGGGATCTTGTCGGGCGGCGCCTTGATTTCCTGCAGGCAGATGACGTCCGGGCGGTCGCGCGCAACCCATTCCGCGACCTGCGCTTCGCGCGCGCGGATGCCGTTGACGTTCCAGGTCGCGATCTTCATGCCGTCATCCTACGACGAGAGGGGAATCGCGATTGACGAAACGCGAGCCGCGGCGATAGTCTGGCCGCGCGGGAATGAAGAGCAGAATTGGAAAGGCGAGGGTTCGGCGCGGGCTGGTCGGCGGTGCGCTCCTTGCGGCTGCCGTCTTTTCCTGCGGGGCTTCGGCGGTCCTTCCGGATGCCCAGCGCTGGTGGTCGCACGTCCTCTTCCTCGCGGACGATCGTCTCGAGGGGCGCGCCCCCGGAAGCGAGGGTTACAAGAAGGCGTCGCGATACGTCGCGGACCGGCTTCGGAAGGCCGGCGCCGAGCCGCTCGGGACGAACGGGTACTTTCAATCGGTTCGGTTCGACGCGCGGCGGATTCGCGAAGAGGAGTCGAGCGCCGCTCTCGTGCGCGGAGCGAGCGTCGATCCGCTCGTCCCGGGGCGCGAGTTCGTGTTCGGCCTCCGCGCGGACCCGGCGGAAGAGGTCGACGCGCCTCTCGTGTTCGTCGGCCACGGGCTCACGATTCCGGGAGCGCACGAAGACGATCTGTCCGGTTTGGATCTGCGGGGAAAGATCGCGGTGTACCTGACCGGGGCGCCGAAGTCCGTGCCCGGGCCCCTGGCGGCGGATGCCCAGTCCCAGAGGCAGCGGTGGGCCGCGCTTCGAAGCGCGGGCGCGGTCGGGGAAATCCGGATCGCGAACCCGCTCCACATGGAGCGCTCCTGGGAAAAATCCGCGTCCGCCCGCCGGATGCCCTCGATGAGCCTCGCGGACCCGGAGCTCCGCGCCTCGCCGGGGGAGAAGATCTCGATGGGATTCAATCCGGCCTCCGCGGAAAAGCTGTTCGCAGGCTCCGGCCACACGTTCGCCGAAGTCGTGGACGGCGCGCGCCGCGGCGAGCGTCTCGCCGGGTTCGCGCTCGGAAGCTCGCTCCGGGCGAAAGTCCGGGTCGACCGTTGGAGCGTCGAGTCCGACAACGTCGTCGGCGTCGTGCGCGGCTCGGATCCGGCCCTGCGCGGCGAATATGTCCTGCTCACGGCCCATCTCGACCACCTCGGCATCGGGGAGCCGGTTTCGGGCGATCGGATTTACAACGGCGCGATGGACAACGCGTCCGGGGTCGCGACGCTTCTCGAAACCGCCGAGGCCCTGCGCGAGTCGGGAGAGCGCCCGAAGCGCTCCGTGATTTTCCTCGCCGTGACGGGCGAGGAGAGCGGACTCCTGGGCTCGGAGTTCTTCGCGGCGCATCCGACCGTGCCCCCCGGGTCGATCGTCGCCGATGTCAACATCGACATGTTTCTTCCCATTTTTCCGCTCCGCGTGCTGACCGTGGAAGGGCTGGACGAGTCGGACCTCGGGCCCCGTCTCGCCGCGATCGCAAAGTCTGCCGGCGTGGGCGTTCAGCCGGACCCGTATCCGGAGAGGAACTATTTCATCCGAAGCGACCAGTACAGCTTCATTCGCCGCGGAGTTCCTTCCATTGATTTCGACGTCGGGACCACGCCGGGTTCTCCGGAGGCGGCGGCCGAGGAGAAATGGATCCGGGAGCACTACCACGCCCCGTCCGACGACACTTCTCAGCCGATCGATTTCACGTGCGCGGCGGCCTACAACCGGATCGTTCGGGCGCTCGCGATCGAAATTGCGAACGAGCCCTCGCGGCCGCGCTGGAACGCGACGAGCTTCTTTCGCCAGTACGCGGCCGGAACCGCTTCGAACTGACGCGATGGCACTCGATCTCGGCGACAAGCTGTCCGGACGATTCGCCTCCCGCCTGGCGGCGCAATTCGGGTCATGGGCGCCGATCGCCGGCGATCTCGACCTTCCGAAAATCGACCGCGCGCCGGCTTCGGGGAAGTGGTCAGCCCGGCTGCACCTCGCGCACATCACGCGAATGCACGAGGTCTACGCCGCACGGATCGACGCGATCCTTTCGAAGGACGTGCCCGCGCTCGCTCCCTACCGCGCCGAGGCCGACGCCGAGTGGCCGAAATGGAGCGTCCTGCGGGCCCCCGAGATCTTCGAGCGCGCTCGCTCGCTGCGTGCGAGGATGATCGACGAGCTCCGCCCGCTGACGGACCTGGACCTCGCGCGCGTCGGCGAGCACGAAAGGCTCGGCCCGCTTCCCCTCTCGATGTGGCTCGAGTTCTTCCTCGTTCACGAGGGGCACCACCTCTACGAAATCTTGAAGCTCGTCCGGGAGCCCTAGGCCCGGTTCGGAAGGGGGCCGCGCCGGACGCGCCGGCGTCAGGACGCTTTTCGCGACAGGTCCGCCGTCTCCGGCGGGGAAGTCTTGCGGGGAAGGCGGGCGATTCGCGCCGCGTCGGGAAACGCCTGCAACGCCTTCTGGGCCTGGACGTCGTCTTTCAGGGCGCGTCTCCATCCTTCGTCCGGGCCGTATCGAAGAGTAAGAACCTCGGACGCGACGTCGGAGTCGATGCGGGCGCGATCCGTGTCCCGCCGGTAGTCTTCGCGGGCGGCAGCCGCGCTTTCGATTTTCTGGCGCTCGAGGGACCGGAAGAATTCCTCTCGAACCGAGTCGTCGGCGGCGAACTCGCGGCCGACTGAGGGATGGGCGGCGACGTAGTCGACCGCGAACGTGAAGAAGGCGCCCTGCGCCTGGAGCTTCCGTTCGAAGTCCGAGATCGATTCTGGCGCGACGACTTCATCGGGCGTGATTCCTCCCTCGCTTTTCACGGGGCGGCCGGCGTCGGTCGTGAAGGTCTTCGCTCCCGAGGGGGCGGGCTTTGCCGGTTGCGGGTGAGAGTCGGGGAAGAGGTACGCCGCGCGGTCCGAATAATCCCGCTGGATCCAGCGTCCCGACGGGGTGAGGTATCTCGCCGTCGTCAGCGCCAGGCCGGCGCCGTACGAGAGCGGGAAGACTCCCTGGACGAGGCCCTTTCCCCACGAGGTCGTGCCCACGATCCAGGCCCGGTCGTGGTCCTGCATCGCGCCCGCGACGATTTCCGACGCGGAGGCCGACCCGCGGTTGACCAGGATCACGAGCGGAACGTCGACGTGCTCGACGTTGCCCTCGGCCAGGTAGTCCTCGTTCGAGGCGGTCATGCGGCCGCGCGTCGAAACGATCTTCTGCCCCTTGCGGAGGAACATGTCGGCGATCTCGAGAGCGGGCTCGAGAGCTCCCCCCGGGTTGCCGCGAAGGTCGAACAGGAGGCTCTTCATGCCTTCGCCCTTCAATTGCCGGACCGCCTTCAGCGTGTCGTCGGCCGACGTTCGCGTGAACTCCGCGAGCTGAATGTAGCCGACCCCTCCCCCCAGGAGGAACGCGTGGCGCACCGAGCTGGACGGGATCTCGCCCCGGATCAGGGCGACGTGAATCGGCTCCGCGACGCCCGCCCGGCGCACGGTCAATCGAACGGTCGACCCTTTCGGCCCGCGCACCCGCGACGAGACCTCGGCGGTGTCCCACGACGCGTCGGGCGGCTGCCCTTCGATTTCCGTGATGACGTCCCCGGCCTGCAGGCCGGCCTTGCCGGCGGGCGTTCCCGGCTTCACTTCCATGATCGTGATCCGGCCGTCCCGACGCTGCATCGAGATTCCGACGCCGAAGTAGGACCCGCGCTGCCGTTCCTCGAGCGAGCTGAAGGCCCCCGGCTCGAAAAACGTCGTGTGCGGATCGAGTGTGGAGATCATGCCCTGGATCGACGCGTAGACGAGCCGGTCGGCGGCGGCGTCGGTCACCGCCCATTCCTGGGCGGTCGAAACGAGCTGCGCGTATTCGTCGAGCGCTCCGCTCGGCACCGTTTCGGTCTTGTCCCGGCCGGCCGCGCCCCCGAGGAGCGTGACCGCGCCGAGAAGGCCCAAAGCGGCGAAAATCGATTTTCGGCTCATCCTGGTCAGTATACGCACGATCGCCTCGCGAAGTTACAACCGCGTTTCGTGTCCCGTCATTCCCCGAATCGCCTTGCCGCAGCGCCTCGGCCGGACCGCCGGTGTGCGATGATCGTGGGGGAGGATTCGCCATGTCGTTCCGCCGCGCCGCATCGAGTTTCATCGCCCTCGCCGCCATTTCCTTCGCCCTGGCCCGCGCCTCGTCCGGGGCTGAGACTGCGAAGGGGTACCATGTGATTCAGCGCGTCACGCTCGGAGGCGAGGGGAGGTGGGACTACCTTTCGATCGATCCCGACGCGCGCCGCCTCTACATTTCGCGAAGCAGCCATGTGATGGTCGTGGACGCCGATTCGCTCAAGCCGGTGGGGGATGTCCCCGGCACGGAGGGGATTCACGGCATCGCGCTCGCGCCCGGGCCGTCCCTCGGGTTCACGAGCAACGGGACGAGCCAGACGTCCACCGTCTTCGACCTGAAATCGCTGAAGACGGTCGCGACGGTCAAAGTCACGGGAGAGAAGCCGGACGCGATCCTCTACGACCCCGCCGCGAACCGGGTCTGGACGTTCAACGGCAAGAGCGGAAACGCGACGGCGATCGAGGCGGGGGACCGCAAGATCGCGGGAACGGTCGCTCTCGGGGGCGCGCCGGAGTTCGCGACGAGCGACGCGGCCGGCCATATCTACGTGAACATCGAGGACAAGAGCGAGGTCGTGGCGATCGATGCGAAGACCCTCTCGGTCCTGCACCACTGGCCGCTCGCGCCCTGCGAAGAACCGAGCGGCATGGCCATCGACCGCGCGCACCGGCGGCTCTTCTCCGGATGCCACAACAAGATGATGGCCGTGATGGACGCCGACACGGGCAGGGTCGTCGCGACGGTGCCGATCGGCGCCGGCGTCGACGCGAACGCGTTCGACCCGGAGCCGGGTCTCGCGTTCAGCTCGAACGGAGACGGCACGCTGACGGTCGTCCACGAGGATTCGCCCGACAAATACACGGTCGTCGAGAACGTGCCGACCGAGAAGGGCGCGCGCACGATGGCCCTCGACCCGAAGACGCACAGGATCTACCTCGTGACGGCGAAGTTCGGCCCGGCTCCCGCGGCGACCGCCGCCGAGCCTCATCCGAGGCCGGCGATGGAGCCCGGAAGCTTCCTTCTGCTCGTCGTCGGGAAGTAACCTAGAAGAAGCCGGTTCTCTCGAGCATGGCGGCGGCCTCTTCGCGCGTCGCGCCGAGTTTCGAAGCGGACCGGAGCAGGTCTTCCGCGACGACCGGATACCAGTTCCGGCGCGCCGGATCGCAGAGGCCCGGCAACGTTGAATGGCTCGATCGCGCGGCGGACCGATTCGATCAGATCGAGGCGCCGTTCGGGAGTCCGGCGAGCGTCCGCGGGCCGGCGAGCTTCTGCGCAGATCTTCCGAAGCGCCGGCCCGAACCGGGGCTCGCTCTGGAGCAGGAACGACGGTGCGAGCTCCGGCCGTCCCAGCCGGCGCGCGCTCTCGGAGAAGCTCGCCGCCGCGAAGTAAAGCATCGTCAGCGCCGAGAAGACGGGGAAATCGTCGAAGTTCGCGTAGAGGGCCGCGACGAGGTCCGCGGCGGCATCCGCCTCGTCCAGGCCTCGTTGCGATTCCCCGCCGATCCGGGCGGCGAAACGGGCGGAGCCCCAGTCTTCTCGAACCACGCGCGCGAATCTCTCGATGCCGAGCAGCGCGAGCGGGATTCCCGTCGAGAGGAGCGGGTCGACGAAGGCCGCGGCCGACGGGAGGAGCGCCCAGTTTTCCCCCGAGGCGCGGCGGACCCGGAAGGAAAGGCGGGACGAATGCACCCAGGGAAGCAGCGGTTTCGCGCCGGCGAACTGGTCGCGGACGGTCGGCAGGCGGGACAGCAGCCGCGACCAGGCTACCCCGCCCGATGCCAGATCGAGCTCCTCCGCGAGAGCATCGGTGACCGCGCATCCGGCGCTCACGATCCCGTTCGAGAACCGCAGCACCCAGATCCAACCGCCGTCGAACACGTGGTGGAGCGCCGCGTCGTCCGCCGGATAAGGCGCGCCCCGAAAATCGAGGGAAGGAGTCTCGTCGAGACGCGCGACGCCGTCGAAATGCGTGAAGAGCCCCTGTGTCGCGGGAAAGTTCGGGAATTCCCTTCCGTCGAGATCGAGGGCGCGCGCCAGGAACCCGCGGGGTCCCGAGGCGTCGAACGCGAATTTCGCCCGGATCGTGAGCGGCTTGCCGAGCCTCTCTCCCGCGATCTCCACTCCGGCGCCGTTCTCGGCGAAGGCGCGAAGCTCCGCGCGGTCGATGTACTCGGCGCCGAGCGCGCAGGCGTGGCGCATCAGGAAGTCGTCGACGTCGGCGCGGTACCAGTGCGTGTCGGCGATCTCGTCCCTCGGGCTCGCCGCGACGAAGAGCTGCCCGCGCCGGTCGGGCGTCGTTCCGAAGGGCGCGCCGGTCGCGTGGCGGAAGAACGTGAATCCCCGTTTCAGGCCGCAGGCGATTTCCGGCCGCTCGCGCCGCCAGGCCCCCCATTTCGCGAGAGGCCGGAGCTCCGGAAGGTCGAACTCGTCCGCGAATTGCTCGAGCAGGACGTTCGCGAGCGGCGAGGAGGATTCGCCGATCGCGAAGCGGGGGTGCGCTCCTTTCTCCAGCAGCACGACGGTTCGGCCGAGCTTTCGCGCGGCCGCGGCGAGGAGACTGCCCGCGAAGCCGGAGCCGACGATTGCGAGGTCGAACGCGCCCGTCATGCCCGGGCGCGTTCGAGCGCGAGAGTGACTTCTTCCGCCGAGGGCCGGCGCAGGGGAGCCGGCGCGACGGGACGATGGTCCGCGCACGGGAATCTCGCGATTCGCCCGGTCGCGTTCAGGGCCGCGAGCCGGCGCGTCTTCTCGGCCCGGCACCCGGGGCATCCCGGAAGCCGCTCGAGCGCTTCGTTTTCCGCCAGGAGGACGGGCGTCGGGCCGCTTCCGTCTCCCGCCGCCTCGGCGCAATCGCAGAGCGTCTCGAAGTATTCGTCGAGCGAGATCTCGGAAAAGAAGCCGGCGCGGCGCAGGGCCTCCATCGGCTCGTGCTCGGAAACGACGGGAAGAATCGAGACGACGCGGGCGCCCGCGCGGCGCGCCTCCGAGAACGTCTCAAGCACGCCGCGCCGCGCGCCGGCCTCGCCGACGAACGGCGGTCCCGCCAGAACGAACGTCCTCAGCAGAACGTCGCCGGCCGCCAACGCCGCCGCGGCCCCGCGGAAAGTCGCGGCGCTCGTCGGCTTGTTGAGGAGACGGAGGAGGGCGTCGTCGGCGGCCTCCAGCCCGATCGCGACCTCGAGCCGTCCCGTGAGGAGCGGGCGAAGGCGAGTTGCCCGCGGCGCGTTCTCGGATCGGGCTTCGACGACGACGAGATCCAGGCCGGACAGGGCGGCCGCGATCTCGCGCAGACTCGCGTCGCTCTGGTCGATCGAGCGAGGCTCGAAGAGCGAAGACGCGTTGTAGAGCTTGAGCCCCGAAGCCCCGGGATATTGCCGCCGCGCGGATTCGATCTGCGCAGCGATCTCGCGGCCGGTCGCGGGCCGCTCGTCCGTCTGGCGGTACAGCGCACAGTAGACGCAGGCGAGAGGGCACTCGCCGTTCCGAAGGAACACCGTCGCGATCTCGCGGGGAACGCCGTCCGGAAAGATCTCGACTTCGAGCTTTGCCGGCGCGGGACGAGGGTCCTTCGCGGCCCGGAGCGCCCGAACGGCACGGTCGAGCGCGTTCATGCGTTCGACGAGGCGTCCTCCCCGGCGGCGGCCGCGCGCGATCCGGCGAGCCCGGCGTCGCCGTCCCGCTCCGCAAAACCGGCGAACCGCGCTTCGTGCAGCCTCCTCAATTCCGCGCGCGTCGCCGCGAGTCTTTGCGAAAATACGGAAGCGGAAGTCGCGCCCCGCTGGAACCGCCGCTTCGGTGCGATCGGCGCCTCGCGGCCGAGGTCGCGAAGGCCCGCCCGGACGATCTCGCCCTTGAGGGACAGCAGGCGTTCCGTGTCCTGTCCCACGAGCTCGCGGAGAGGGGCGGCCAGAGCCGCCGCGATCGCCGGCCGCGAGGCGTGCGGCGAAAGGAGACGGAATCCGAATTCCCTCGCCGGCGCGAAGCCCCGGACGATCCCGCGCGAAAGGCCGCCCGAATACGTCAGGGAGTGCTTGATCGAATCGACGCCCCAACCCTCGTGGTAGAGCAGGGGATTGTTCAGCACGCTCTGGATCGTCACGTCGGAGTCCTCCGGCGGATACGACTTCCAGTTTTCGTCTCCTCCGTCGCCGTCGAAGAGGAAAACGAGCCCGGGCTCGACTTCCCGGAGCCTGCCCAGGAAGGCGCGTTCGACCGCCGCGCACTGAACGTCGAGGGGCCGGTAGTCCTCGATGCAGGCGACCGCCCGCGGCAGGTCGAGCGATTCGGGAGAGGCTTCGACCGCCGTCCAACGGTCGCGCATGCCGAGCGCGTCGGCGACCGTCTCCGCGGCCGATCGATCTTCCCCGTCCCCGATCGAAAGGGTATAGAGCCGAACGCGGTCCGTCTCGTTCCGGGATTTCAGGACCTCTCCCAGGAGGGCCGCGACGGCCGTCGAGTCGGCGCCGCCCGAAAACGCGACGCCGAGGGGCGCGCCGCGCGGAAGGGCCTCGAGAGTGGAGGCGATCGAATCTCTCAGGGCTTCGAAGTAGGCGGAGGCGAGCGCCGCCACGTCGGCCCGGCCCGCACCGGCCGCGGGCGAAAAGAACCGGCGATACCGGGGATTCGGATCGGGACAGCCGACCTGGTCGAGCTCGGTGAGGTAGTGCGCCGGGACGACCCGCGTGTAGGAAGGATGAAACTGCCACTCGATGCCTTCTCGCCGGCAATAGTCGGCGATCGCGTCGATCCGATCGGCAACGACGAGGTAAGGTCCCGTTTCCCGCTTCGCGACGAAATAGCGAAGCGGTCTTCCGAGGGTCCGGGCCAGCCGGATCGTCACGCCGTCGCGCGCGGCGGCGGCAAAGTTGCCCTCGACGCGCGACAACGCCTCGACGTCGCCGGATCGGACGATTTCCTCGACCTCGGCGCGGCCCGTATTGATCAGCAGATCGTCGTCCGGCTGCGACAGGTCGACGAGCCGGGGTTCGGTTCGGCCGGGAACGAAGGATGCGGGCATAGAAAAGTCCTCCGCCGGGATCGTAGCGTTTTTCGCCGGGTGTTCGGAGAGGATTCTTCGAGCGCGGGCCGGCCGGAGTTACGGGTGAATCGGAGCTTTTCTGATCGGCGCGGGAGCGGGAGAAGTCGTCGCCGTGATCGATCGCGAAGACGCTGCGCCGGAACGGTAGGCGAAAACGCCGCCGCCGTAGGTCCCCGCGTAGATCTGGGACCCGGGCGCGACGCCCGCCGCGAGAGCGAAGACCGTCGAGTTCGTGAGCCCGGAGTTCATCGATGTCCAGGTGGCTCCGCCGTCGTCGGACCGGAAGACTCCCGAGCCCTCCGTCCCGGCGAAAACGACGCCGGGCGTGTTGTGATCGACGGCGACCGAATAGACGACCGCGTCTCCCATGCCGCTGCCGGCCGGTTTCCAGGTCGCGCCGCCGTCCGACGTCCGGAACGCGCCGCTGTCGGTTCCCGCATACAGGATGGAAGGATCCGCCGCGTCCATCGCGATCGAATAGACCGATCCCGTGGGAAGGCCCGCAGTCGCGGCCGCCCAGGACGACCCGGCGTTGAAGGTGCGGAAGACCCCGCTCGTGGTCGCGACGAGGACGACCGCCGGATTCAGCGGGTCGATCGCGATCGAGAAAACGGTCGTGCTCGCGACTCCGAGATCGAGCGGCTGCCAGGTGGATCCGCCGTCGGTGCTCTGGAAGAGCCCGCCCATGAGCGTGCCCGCGTAAACCCGCGAGGGCTGGCCCGGGTCGACGGCAACGGCGTAGACGTTGTTCGTCGCGATGCCGGAGCTCGTCGAGATCCACGTCGAGCCGCGGTCGCTCGATTTGAAGATCCCCTCGTTCGTGCCGGCGTAGACGACCGGGGACGGCGCTGGCTCGATCGCAAGACCGTATACCGTCGAGTTGCGCGAGCCCGCCTGCGCCGGCGACCAGGTCGCGCCCGCGTCGTCGCTGCGCATGACCCCGCCGCCTCCGGTACCGGCGTAGATCGTCGGTGTATTTCCGTCCACGATCAACGAATTGACGACCGTTCCGCGAACGCCGTCGTTTTCCTGCCGCCACGAGACTCCCGCGTCCACGCTCTTGAGCGTGCCGATGCTGGATCCCGCGTAAACCGTGGCCGGCGCGGAGGGGTCGAGGAGGATCGCGAAGACCGTCGTGTTTCCCGCGCCGCCGCCGGCTCGGGCCCAGGTCGCTCCGCCGTCGCCGCTCTTCAGCACGCCGGAATCGAGTGTGCCCACGTAGAGGGTTTGAGAAGCCGGATCGCTCGCGATCGAGAAAACTCGCGAGTTCGCCGGTTCGAGGGCGAGAGCCGTCCAATGTGCGCCGCCGTCGACGCTCTTGTACGCGCCGGACGAGTAAGTTCCGGCGTAGATCGTGGACGGAGACAGGCGATCGATCACGATGTCGAAAACGTAGGCGTCGCCGGGTCCGTCGCCGGCGGGCGCCCAGGAGAGTCCGGCGTTCCCGCTCGCGAAAATTCCCCGTCCCGCCGTTCCGGCGTACACGAGCGAGGGGGCAGCGGAGTTGACGGCGATCGAGTAGATCGGGACGCCCGCGAGCTCCTGTCCCGCAGAAACCCACGAGCCGCCGCCGTCCGCCGACTTGAAAATCCCTCCGGCCTGAGTTCCCGCATAGATCGTTCCGGCCCGGCCGGGATCCGCGGCGATCGCCAGGACGACCGTGTCGGAGAGACCGTTGTTCGCGAGAGTCCACGACCGGCCGCCGTTGGAGGTCTTGAGAATTCCGTCGCCCGTCGCCGCGTAAAACGTGCCGGCCGCCTGCAGATCGGCCGCGAGACCGTTGACGACCGCGCCGCTCGTGCCCGTGTCGAGCGCGGACCAGGACTGACCCGAGTCGGTGCTCTTGAAGAGCCCGCCGCCGTAGGTCCCCTCGTAGATCGTCGTGGGCGACGCCGGGTCGATCGCGAGGGAGCTGACGAGCGCTCCTTCCGGTCCGAGGCTCGACCACCCGTTCGGGTTTGCGGTCGCGATCCCGGAAATCAGAGAGGCCGCCGCCGCTGCCATGACGAGGCACAGGGAGGCCCTTCCGTTTCGCCCGATATTGGATTTCTGGGTTACGTGGCGGAGGGTGCGGAAGAATCTTGCTCGCCCCATGAGAGGTGGAGATTGCATAAACCGTGCCGTGTTGGTGACGGCGCTACCACCAGCAGATACTTGGGATTAGGAGTTTGCGGCGGCGGGGGCGCGGATTAGTCTCTCCTCCAGGGTGAAAAATCGAGCTCCCAACGCCGATGCTCGGAACGCGCTGATCGCCGGTTTTCTCGGCTGGACTCTCGACGCGTTCGACTTCTTCGTCCTGACTTTCGTGCTCGTTCCCGTTGCCCACGAGTTCGGAAAGTCCGTTCCCGCGATCGCTCTCACCCTCACGGCGAGCCTCGCCATGCGCCCCATCGGCGCGCTGATCTTCGGGCTGATGGCCGACCGGTACGGGCGGCGGATTCCTCTCATGCTGGACGTGCTGTTCTATTCGATCGTCGAGGTTCTCTCCGGCTTCGCGCCGACGTACACGGTCTTTCTCGTCCTCCGCCTTCTCTACGGCATCGGCATGGGAGGCGAGTGGGGCGTGGGAGCTTCTCTGGCGATGGAATCGGTTCCGGCGCGATGGCGGGGATTCCTTTCGGGGATTCTCCAGGAAGGCTACGCGTGCGGGTTTCTCCTCGCGGCGATCGCCTACGGATTCGTGTTTCCGCGATTCGGATGGCGCGCGCTCTTTTTTCTCGGCGGCGCCCCGGCGCTTCTCTCGCTTTTCATCCGGGCGAGGGTGAAGGAACCGGAGGCGTGGAAGGAGTCGAGAACCGACTGGACGAGCTACGGGCGATCGATCGCCCGCAACGCGAAGTTGTTCTTCTACCTGGTCCTGCTCATGGCGATGATGAACTTCATCTCGCATGGAACGCAGGACCTCTATCCCACGTATCTGCAGAAGCAGCGCGGCTTGAGCCCGCACACGACAGCGCTCGTGACGGTGATCTCGATGGTCGGCGCGATTTTCGGGGGGTTGATCGTCGGCCACCTCTCGGACCGTTGGGGCCGGAGGCGCGCGATGGTCGCTTCGGTGCTGGCGGCCGTCGTTCTCGTTCCGTTGTGGATCGCCGCGCCGAACCTGTGGCTGATCGCCGCCGGCGCTTTCTGCATCCAGTTCATGGTGCAGGGAGCGTGGGGCGTCATTCCGGCTCACATCAACGAGCTCTCGCCCGCTGGCGCTTCGGGGATTCTTTCCGGGGTTTGCGTACCAGGTCGGCGTGCTCGTGGCTTCGACGATCACGTACGCCGAGGCCGTGCTCGCGGAGCATTTCAGCTACGCGCAGGCGATGGGATCCCTGGCCTGCGCGGTCCTCCTCGTCGGCGCGCTCGTGATCTGGCTCGGGCCGGAGGCGCACGGCGTCTCCTTTCGAGGCGAAACGAGAGAAACGCCGGGCTGAGTCACAGGCGGATACGGCGAGTCACGAAGCTCGCGTCGCCGGTCTGGCTCGGGACCGCGGTCGGGGGACGCGCCGCGAGAATCTCCGAGCCCGACGCCGGGATTCCTTCCGTGCGATCCACGAGGATGAAAGTCGGGGAGCCGGCGGACACCTCGCCCGCGATCTCCACTCCGGCTGCCGGAAGGGTGACGCAGGAATAGCTGCTCCATCCGTTGCTACGGGCAAGGGCGCGTGCCGAGAGGGACGGGACGAGGACGCCCCCGATCGAGAAGCGCTCGACGCGGGCGGCCGGAGGAAACGAGATCCGCGCGAAACGGGCGCCGCGGGGCGAAACGATCCTTCCGCGAAATCTCACCCGGCCATTTGCCTCCGTCCTCTCCTCGAGGCGGAACTCCGGCCCCGCCACGACCTCGGGAGGTGCGGCAGCCTCAAGCGCACGCAGCGGCGACCAGGGAAAAGGAGATCCGGGGACACGGCCGAACTTTCCGGCGGCGGAGAGCGCGAGAGGCACCGGCGCGCCGTCGAGGATCCACTCCGCGCGGCCCGAATCCGCGTCCTGGTGCCAGAAGATCGTGAGCCGCTCGGGCGAATCGGCGGTATACGGCGCGAGCCCGATCGAGGCAAGGAGCAGCGCCGCGCTTCCCGCGCCGAGACCGAGGAGAAGGACTCTCCGGGACGGCGCGCCGAGTCGGGCGGCGAACGGAACGAGAGTCGTCGCGGGAAGTGCGACGGCCACCGCGATCACCGCGACGCCGCCGAAACCGAGCGCCTCCCACAGGCGCCACGCCATGGGCAGCCAGAGGAACGCCGCGACGGGGGGAGCGACCAGAGCCGTGCCTCTTTCGGGGTCGAGCGCGGAGGGGATCCCGACCGCCGCGACCAGCGGAACGAGAAACAGAAAGCTCATTCCCGGGAGCGCCGCCGCGGCGGCGACTCCGAGCAGTGCCCATGCGGTCCAGACTCCGGCCGAGAGGCCCGCGGGGCGGATCCGCCGCGCGGCCGGAAGCGCGATCGCCCAGACCGCCGCGAGCGCGAGGAGCCACAGGCCGGCGAGCGGCGCGACCGGATGCGCCGTCCAGGAGGAAGGCAGGATTCCCGCGCTCTTCAGGAGGGAGCCCGCGGCGAAAGCGGCGAGGGCAGGGACGGCGATCATTCCCGCGAACAGGGCAAGAGCCGCCAGCCATTCCGAGACTCGGAGAGCTTTCCTTCGAAAGAAGAGAGCCAGTCCGAGCGCGAGCAGGAGAGTCGTCGCGACGGCGATGGGCAACGTCCAGGCTTCCGGCCAGCCGACGATTTTCACGCCGAACACGTCGAAGAAGACGGCATCGCCTTTCGGTCCGGGCCCCGCGCTCTCCGCGGAGAGCGACAGCGATTCCACCATGGCGAGCGCATTCTCGCCCTGATGCTGCAGCGTCGCGAGGCTCGCGTGAGCCAGATCGTCCCGCGGCGTGTGGTAGTGGGAGACTCCGCCGATGCAGGCGAAATTTACCCCGGCCATTCCCTGCCGCCGGAAGACGGTGAGGTCCGTGTCGTTCGGGAGCATCCGGTAGATCGCCGGAAAGACGGAGCTCGAGACCGGATGGGGAATGGCGCTCGCCGCCTCGATCAGCCACCGGTTGTCGTGGCTCGTTTCGAAAAGAAGGCTCGCGCCTGACGTCCCTCTCGCCTCGAGGTTGACGACGGCGGAGATATCCCGGGCCCACGGGTGCTTCGTCGCGAATGCCTCCGCGCCGAGGAGGCCCTGTTCCTCGCCGTCGTCGAGGAGAAAGACGACGGGCCGCGTGCGAGGGGGAGCCGACCCGAGGATTCGCGCGATTTCGAGCGCGCTGGCGACACCGAGGCCGTCATCGGACGCTCCGGGCCCTGCTTCGACGGAATCGTAGTGGGCCGAGAGCAGAACGGCCCCCCGCTCTTCCCGTCCCGGCCGGCGCGCGAGGACGTTTCGCACCGTCCCGCAGGTGCCGTAGCTCCCGCAGACGAACTCTTCCTGGATCGAGGGCGAATAGCCCATTCCGGCGAGCGCCGCGACGATTCGGGACTCGACGAGCGCGTTTTCTGCGCTGCCCTCGGGATGCGGAGTCTCCGGCTCGAGCACCGAACGAAGAAGATTCCTCGCGCGGGAAGCCGAGAAGAGCTCCGGCGGAGCGTTCGCGGGAGCGGGGGAGGGCGGACCGTTTCGGGCGAGACCGGCCGTGAAGAGCAGCGCGCAGAGGGCGGAGACGAAGAGGAGCCGGGGGCCGGGTCGCGAAGCCACGCCTCTTCCCTTCAGCGGAATTTTTGGCGCATGCCGAAATCCATCAGGCGATCGGGAAGAAGGCGCTTCGCGAGCGCACCGATTTTCGCGGGCGCCGTCACGAGGATGCGGGCAGGGGGGTTACGGCTCCGGACGGCGCGCAGGACCTCGCGGGAGACCGCCTCGGGCGGAAGCGCTCCGGCCGTGGTCTCCTTGTGGAACAGATCGAAGGCGTTCGCGTACGCCGAGTGGTAGGGGGAATGGGGATCGGCGCCGAACGGTTCGGCGCGGTTCTCCGCGGTTTCCGCGAACCGGGTTTGAATGGGCCCCGGCTCGAGGAGGACGACCCGAATGCCGAACGGGCGCACCTCGAGGCGGAGGGCGTCGGAAATCGCCTCGATCGCGAATTTCGACGCGCAATACGCGCCGCCGAACGGATAGGAGATCCTCCCGCCGATGGAACCGATCATCACGACGGTTCCGGAACCCTGCCGGCGCATCACGGGAAGCACGGCCTGTGTCATCTCGATCGTCCCGAACACGTTCACGTCGAATTCCTCGCGCCATTTTGCGATCGGCAGGTCTTCGACCGTGCCCATCTGGCCGTAACCGGCGTTGTTGACGAGAACGTCGATTCGACCGGCGCGGGAAAGGACTTCCCCGGTCGCCTTCCGGATCGAGGCCGGATCCGTGACGTCGAGCGGCAGCGCCTCGACGCCGGAGAGCGCCCCGAGCGACTCCGGTTTCCGTGCCGTCGCGAAGACTCGATTCCCGGCGGCCGCCGCGGCCTCGGCGGTCGCGCGCCCGATGCCCGAAGAGCAGCCGGTGATCAGAAAGACGAGAGGTGGGTTCGCCATGCCCGTAATGTATCGCGAGTCGAAAGTCGTACAATCGGCCCGTGACATACGCGGAGAAGCAGCTCGCCCCCGGGGAGCGCATCCTGTATCGGGCGCGCTACCACTGGATTTTCTTCGGAAAGGCGATCCTCCTGCTGCTTCTTTCGATCGTGCTGTCGGGAATCGACCTGTGGATGGCCCAGAAGGGGGTCGACGCCGCCGCCGTCGGCGTCCTGAAATGGGCGGCGGCGACCGTTCTCGTGTTCGCGCTCGTCTTTCTGCTCGCGAGGTCGATCCGGGCAGCGGCCGACGAGTTCGTCGTCACCGATCGCCGGATCATCCACAAGCTCGGGTTCTTCTCCCACGAAACGCGGCAGTGCCCGCTCGCGCGGGTTCAGGACATCACCGTGGACCAGTCGTTCGGGGGACGGCTGCTCGGGTACGGAGACCTCGGGATCGAAACCGCATCGGAGGGAGGGCAAATCCTCTTTCCGACGATCTCGAATCCCGAAGCGCTACGAACGGCGATCTGGACGCACGTCGGAACGGGTGGTGTCTCTGCCGCTTCGCCGGCGGCGCCGGCCGCCGCGGGGTCTCCCCACACTCCCGCTCCCTCCGATCGCCTCGCGAAACTGGCGGAATTGAAGAACCAGGGCCTCATCACTCCGGAAGAGTACGAGCAGAAGCGGCGGGACATCGTCCGGGAGCTTTGATGTGCCGTAAAGATGTGCCGTAAACCCCGGCGCCGCCCGCTCGTCCAAATGGCGTGAGGGCATTGAAGATCGTCACCCCTGCCGAAGCCGAACCCGTCGACGAAAACCGCGTCCTCGAGCGGGTCCTGGCCGGGGACGCGGACGCGTTCGGGTACTTCGTCCGCGCGTACCAGAGGAGGGTCTACGGTATGGCGCTCCGGTTTCTCCGGGACCCGGGCGAGGCGGAGTGCGTCGCGCAGGAATCCTTCCTCAAGGCGTACCAGGCGCTCGGCGATTTTCGCGGCGGCAGCACGTTCGAGACGTGGATCACGAGAATCGCGATCAACGGGTGCCGCGACCGGCTGAAAAGGAAGCGCCTCGTCGTCTATTTCCACCAGGCTGCCGCGCCCGATCCGGATGGCGACGACCCGGAAGATCGCGCCCCGTCGCCCGATCCGTCCCCCGAGCGCCTCCTCCACGCGAAGCAGATCCAGGAGCGGATCCGGCAGGCCGTCGGCGATCTCTCTCCGCGCCAGCAGGCGGTCTTCGTTCTGAAGCACATGGAGGAGAGATCGATTCCCGAGATCGCGAACCTGCTCGGGCTCGATTCCGGAACCGTCAAGTCTCACCTGTTTCGAGCTGCGAACAAGGTCCGCGAGAAACTTCGCGACATGAGGAGAACTCCATGACCGATCGAAGGCCGCGCGAAGAGCACCTGCGCGCCGAGGACTATCTTTTTCTCGTGCTGTCTCCCACGGGCGAGCCGGAGCCGCTTCCCGCGCACCTGTCCGCCTGCCCGGCGTGCGCGCGCCGGTTCGCCGAGTGGCGGTCCGCCGCGGAGGGACTGGCGGCGGGCGGCGAGAGCCCGCCGCTCGATTTCGAAACGAACGTGATGGCGCGCGTTCGGGCGATGGCGATCCCGCGCAGTCGCCGGCGGCAGCGACGCTGGGCCGCCGGCCTTTCGGCGGCCGCGTGCCTTCTCGCCGCGTTCTGGCTCGGCACCCGCGCCGGAACGAGAACCGGGCCGGGTTCCCCCGCGGTTCGCGTGACCGTCACGTCGATGAGCGAATCGGACCGCGCGGACGACGAGTTGTTGCGCGACGTTTCGCGTCTCGTCTCGTCCGAGGACGAGACGAACTGGAGGTCGCTGGCGCCGTTGCCGCCGGCGCCGGGAGGAACTTCGTGAAGCGATTCGCTGCATTCACCGCGCTCCTGCTCGCCGCGGCCCTCGCCGCCGCGGGCCCGATGGACGGCATGCCGGACGGAAAGTGGTGGAAGAACCCCCGCGCGGTCCGGCTGCTCCGTCTCACCGACGCGCAGGTCGACCAGATCGAGAGGATTTTCCTGCGCGTTCGCCCGCAGCTCATCGACCTGCGGGCGGACCTGGAGAAAAAGCGTCTCGTTCAGAATTCCCTGATGGAGAAGCCGGCCGTGAAGACGGAGGACGCCGCGAAATCGATCGACGACACGGAGATGGCGCGCTCCCGGCTCGAGAAGGCGCGCGCAATGATGTTCCTCGAGATCCGCCAGGTGCTGACTCCCGAGCAGCGGGCGGCGCTCGTGGAGCGACGCGAGGAGATTCGCGAGCGTCGCATGGACCGCCAGCGCCGGCTCCGCCCCGGCGAAGCTCGATCGCCGGACTGACGGAATATCGATTTCACCCTTTCGGTTAAACTCGCGGGGTGAAGGACCGGAGCGTTTTTTTCTCGTTTTTTCGGCCCTACCGCGCGCAAATCGCGATCGGAACGGTCTGCGTTCTCCTCTCGACCGGGATCTCCCTGATCGCGCCTTCCGTCGTCGGCCGGGCGATCGACGACCTCAAGCACGGGGTTTCGAGCGCGGCGGTGTTTCGATTCGGGGCCCTCATCCTCCTGATCTCCGCCGTGTCCGGCGCGTTCCTCTTTTTTCAGCGCCGCATCCTCATCGGCATTTCCCGCGACATGGAGTTCGACATCCGCAACGACTTCTTCGATCACCTCACGAAGCTCCCGCTGGATTTCTACCGCGGGCATCGCACGGGGGATCTCATGTCGCGGGCCGTCAACGATCTCACGGCCGTGCGAATGATGCTGGGGCCGGGGCTGATGCAGTCTTTGAACACGATCGTCACGGCGTCGATTGCGATCGCGCTGATGGTGCGGGTCGACTGGTCGCTGACCTTGCTCGCGCTCGCGACCCTTCCCCTCACGGCGGCGTCCACGAAGATCGTCGGGCAGAAAATCCACGTGCTGTTCGAGAAGGTCCAGGAGTACTTTTCCGAGATGTCGGCCCGGGCACAGGAGAATTTTGCGGGCGCCCGGGTCGTGCGGGCATTCACCCGCGAGAACTCGGAGATCGAACTGTTTCGGGCGGCCAACCACGAGTACATGCAGAGAAACCGGAAGATCATCAAGGTGTCGGCGCTGTTCTACCCCCTGCTGCAGACGCTCGTCGGCCTCTCGTTCGTGCTGGTTCTCTGGAGGGGAGGCCGGCTCGTCCTCGCGGAGAAGATCACGGTCGGCAAGTTCGTCGAGTTCAACCTCTACCTCGTCGAAATGGTCTGGCCGATGATCGCGCTGGGCTGGGTCGTCAACCTCCTGCAGCGCGGCGCGGCGTCCTGGAATCGAATGCGCGAGATCCGCGACACGGAACCGTCGATCCGGGACGTGCCGCCCCTGGCGACGGGCTTCTCGCCGAGGGGGGAGATCGAATTCCGGGGGCTGTCGTACTCGTCCGGGGGCGCGCGAATCCTGTCCGACATCGACCTGAAGATCCGGGCCGGGTCCTTCGTGGGGATCGTCGGTCGGACCGGCGCCGGCAAGACGACTCTCGTCTCGCTCATTCCCCGGCTCCTCGACCCTCCGCCCGGGACCCTGTTCTTCGACGGTCTCGAAGTCCACCGGATCCCGGTCGCCGACCTTCGGCGAGAGATCGGGATGGTCACGCAGGACACGTTCCTGTTCTCGGAAACGATCGCGGGAAACCTCGCCTACGGGGTCCCCGACGCCGAAACCGAGGCGGTCGAGCGCGCGGGAGAGATCGCGGGCCTGACGCCGGACATCGAGGGTTTCCCGGAGCGGTGGAACACCCAGATCGGGGAGAGGGGCATCACGCTTTCCGGAGGACAGAAGCAGAGGGCCGCGATCGCGCGCGCGATCCTTCGGGCGCCGAAGATCCTGATCCTCGACGACTCGCTCTCGGCCGTCGATTCGGAGACGGAAGCGAAGATTCAGAACCGTTTGCGGGACGTGGTCGCGAAAAGGACGACGCTGCTGATCGCGCACCGCCTTTCTTCCCTGCGGGACGCCGACGAGATCGTCGTGCTGGAGGAGGGCCGCATCGCGGAGCGGGGCTCCCACCGTGAGCTCGTCGCGCGCGGCGGGCTCTACGCGGGGATGTGGGAACGCCAGCGCCTCGAGGAAGAGGTCGAGAGCGCGTGAGCGAAGCCGCCCACCACGAAGAGGAGGTCCTCGGGAAGGCCTACGACGCTCGTCTCGCGCGCCGCCTGCTCCACTACGTTCGACCCTACCGCGGAAGTCTGATCGCCGGGACCACCCTGATCCTGTTCGGTTCGTTCTTCCAGCTCCTCGGGCCGGCGATCACCGCGGCGGCGCTGGATTTCGCAATCGCTCCGAAACCGGGCTCCCGGACCTCGGTCCTGGCGAGAATCGTCGCTGCGCTCGCGACCCGCCTCCATTTGAACGTCGCCGGGAGGGCCGGCCTCGATCTGTTCGCCGGAGCGTTTCTGGCGTCGCTCCTGTTGTCGTTTTTCCTCATCTACGCGCAGGTCTGGATCGTCAACTGGATGGGGCAGCGAATCATGTTCGACCTGCGGGCGGAAATCTTCGAGAAGCTGCAGCGCGCGGACGTGGCCTACCTGGATCGGAATCCCGTGGGCCGGCTCATGACGCGGCTGACGACCGACGTCGATGCGCTCAACGAGCTGTTCACTTCGGGAATCGTTTCCATGGTGGGGGACGTCTTCTCGCTCGCGGGGATCGTCGTCGCGCTCTTCCTGCTCAACCCGCCGCTCGCCTGGGTGACGTTCCTGACGATCCCGCTGATCGTGGGCCTGACCGCCTGGTTTCGAAAGCGGGCCCGCGAGACCTATCGCGACATCCGGGTCCGGATCGCGCGAATCAATGCGTTCCTGCAGGAGCACATCACGGGAATGCCCGTCGTGCAACTCTTCAACCGCGAGGAGAGGGCCCGCCGCGATTTCGCCGGCATCAACGACGCGCACCGCGTGGCCTACGTCCGCGCGATCTTCTATTACTCCGTGTTTTATCCCGGCGTCGAGTTCCTGTCCGCGCTCGGCCTCGCTCTGATCGTCTGGTATGGCGGCTCCGAGGTGATCCGGGGCGCTCTTTCCCTCGGCGTCCTCGTCGCGTTCATCCAGTACGCGCAGCGGTTCTTTCGCCCGATCGCGGACCTCTCCGACAAATACAACACGCTGCAGTCGGCGATGGCGTCCTCCGAGCGGATCTTTCGCCTTCTGGACATGGAGCCGGAAATCGTGACCCCGGGCGGAGCGGACGCGCCGGGGCGAATCGGAAGCCTCGCTCTGGAGAACGTCACGTTCCACTACAAGCGCGGCGAGGAAGTCCTCAGGAACGTCTCGTTCCGGGTCGAGCCCGGGGAGCGCGTCGCTCTCGTCGGGCACACGGGGGCCGGGAAGACGACGATTGCGTCGCTGTTTCTCCGGTTCTACGACGCGCAGACGGGCGCCGTCCGCGTCGACGGGATCGACGTTCGCCGTTTCGCCCTCGACGACCTGCGCGGCCGATTCGCGATCGTCCTGCAGGACCCGTTCCTGTTCACGAGCTCGATCGCGGAGAACATCCGTCTCGGGAACCGGGCGATCTCCGACGAAAGGATTCGATCCGCCGCCCTCGAGGCGCGCGCCGCGGGCTTCATCGAAAAGCTCCCGAAGGGATACGACACGGTTCTGCAGGAGCGCGGCGGAGGCCTTTCCGCCGGGCAGAAGCAGCTGATTTCGATCGCGCGGGCCTTCGCGTTCGATCCGGAATTCCTCGTCCTCGACGAGGCGACGGCGAACATCGACACGGAGACCGAGCTGGAGATCCGCGAAGGCCTATCGCGCCTGTTGAAGAGCCGGACGTCGCTCGTGATCGCGCACCGGCTCTCGACGATCCGCCAGGCGTCGCGGATCGTTGTCCTGCACAAGGGAGAGGTCCGGGAAAGCGGGACCCATGCGGAGCTGCTCGAGCGCGACGGGCTGTACGCGAAGCTCTACCGGCTGCAGTACCGCGACCAGGAGCTCCGGCCCGAGGCAGTCTCGGAGTAAGCAAGGCTCGCTCGCCGGCGACCGGGGCCAAGCCCCAGCACTCCGCTCGGCAAGTCTTCTCGACCCTCGGCCGCAGTTCGCTTTCCCTCGGGATCTCGAAGACCAGCCTGCGCGGAGCGCGTTAGCCCGGGCCGCTCCGCCGTTTTCGCGGGCGGGTGGCGTGGGAGGAGACCCCTGTTGCCGCTCGCGGCGCGGAGTCGTAGCAAAGTCCTCAAACCGCAGCGAGCGGAACAGCGGGTCGAGTCCCGTGACAGGACCCGCCCGCCGGATCTAGTCCGCGCGCCCGAGGTCCGCGGGAGCGAGGCGCTTCCCGGAGAAACCGGCGAGCGCGACGATCGAAAGGACGTAGGGGAGGAGTAGAAGGGCCTGCGAGGGGAGATGGAAGAATCCCGCGGCCTGGAGCTGGTACTGGATCGCCTGGAGAACCCCGAAAATCAGGGCCGCTCCCGCAACCGCGATCGGATTCCAGCGCCCGAACGCGACGAGCGCGAGGGCGAGGAAGCCGCGGCCGGCCGACATTCCCTCGACGAAGGAATCGGAGAGCTCGAGCGCGAGTGAGGCGCCCGCGAGACCGCTCAGCAATCCGCCGGCGAGCGCCGCGCCCGTTCGGTAGGCCGCCGCCGGGATCTTGAGCGCCGAGGAGTCGCCGAGCGACTCGCCGACCGCCCGGAGGCGCAGTCCCCAGGAGGTCCGAAAGAGAAAAGCAAACGCGGCGAAGGGAATCGCGAGCGCGGCGAGATCGAGCCCCGTCAGCGGCCCGAGCCGCGGCGTGAGGAGCACCGGAGGGCGGAGCACCCATCGCTCCGGCATGGCGCGAAGGAGGAGACCGGTCGCGCCGAGCGCCAGAAGGTTCACGGCGGTGCCCGTGACGATCTGATCTCCCTTCCAGCGGATCGACGCGATCGCGAAGATCGCGGACGCGAGGACCCCGGCGGCGGACGCGGCGACGATCCCGGCGGCCGCGGAGCCCGTCGCGCGCGAGATGCCGAAGGCGGCGAACGCGCCGAAGAGCATCTGGCCCTCGATTCCGATGTTGATCATTCCGCCTTTCTCTCCGAGCGTCTCGCCCGACGAAGCGAAGAGCAGCGGCGTCGCGGCCGTCACGCCCGACTCGAGAACGGCCAGCAGAAGGGAAGCGCTCACGACGCGGCCCCGGGCCGCAGGGCCCGCCTCCAGCGGGGCAGGCCGAGGACGGCGAGCAGCAGCAGGGCTTCCGCGGCCATCGCCGAGACGGCCGAGATCCCGAGGCGCCGCTGGACGAGAGTCGCCGCTCCCTGCAGAAATCCGAACGCGAGCGACGCCGCCGCGGCGCCGCCCGGCGAGAGCCCTCCGACGACCGCGGCCGCGAGGCCGATGAAGCCGTATCCCGACGAGAATGAGTCGAAGAGCCTTCCCGTGACGCCGAGGAGCTCGGCGGCGCCGCCGAGCCCCGCGATACCCCCCGCGGCGACGAACGCGAGTGACCCGGACTTTTCGCACCGGGATCCCGGCGACTTCGGCGGCGGCGGGATTCGCCCCGGTCGCGCGCAGGCGAAACCCGCTTCGGGTTCGGAGACGGAAGATCGCAAGCGCCGCGCAGAGGACGGCCGCGAGGGCGATCCCCGCGTGAACTCGCGTGCCGGCCCACAGAATCGGAAGCCTCGCGGCGTCGGGAACCGGATCGCTCTGGGGAAAGGTTCGCGCCCGTTCCTGGAGAAAGCCGTGGACGGCGATCGAGACGGCTCCCGCGGCGATGAAATTCAGCAGGATCGTCGCGAGGACGTCCAGCACCCTGCGCTTTTCGGCGAGCCAGGAAGCGATCGCCGCCCACGCAGCGCCGCCGGCAGCTCCCGCCAGGAGAGTCAGCGGCGCTCCCGCCGAAAATCGCGTGCACGCGAGCGCGGCCGCGAGAGCGCCGGTCAGGAACTGCCCCTCCGCTCCGATGTTGACGACCCCCGCGTCCCGCGCGAGCAGAAACGAAAGGGCGCAGAAGAGGATCGGGGCGCCCTTGACGGCCGCGTCCGCGATCACGGAAGGCCCGCCTGCGCGGCCGAAGCCGCTTCGGCGCGGCGAAGGCCCGCCATCGCCCGGCCCACGGCCGCGGAAGGTTCGTCCGGCCGAAACGGACCGGCGAGCCGCCCGCGGTACAGGACGAACATCGTGTCCGCCAGCTCGCGGGCTTCGTCCAGATCGGAGGTCACGAGCAGGACCGCCGCTCCCGAGCCGGCCGCGTCGCGAATGGCGCCGCGCGTCATACGGGTGCTCGCGAGATCGAGCCCGCGGGTCGGCGAGACCGCGAGCAGGAAGCGCGGTTCCCGCGAGAGCTCGCGCGCGAGCACGACTTTCTGCTGGTTTCCTCCCGACAGAGACCGGGCCGGCGCGCCGGGCGCCGGCGGATCGATTCCGAATCGCTCGATGAGGGAGCGGCTCCGTGCCGGTTCCCGGACGGGGATGGGCTCGGCAAGCCTCAGATTTTCCTCGACGGTGAAATCGAGAATCAGTCCCTCGCGCCGGCGGTCGCCCGGGATGACGGAGGTCTTCTGCCGCCGAAACTCCCGCGCCGGAGACCGGCCGCCCGAAGAGGGTCGCGGAAAACGGAGCCGCGCCCTCGCGGCCGGCGACCGCGCGGGTCGCTTCTTCTTGCCCGTTGCCGTCCACGCCGGCCAGCGCGACGATCTCACCCTCGCGAACGACGAGCGGAACCTCCGAATCCGAACCGAAGCTTCGGAAGCCGTCGAGCCGGAGCACGTCGGAGCCCGGAGCCCGCGGCGAGGAGCGGGGGGAGCGTCCCCCTCGAGGAACTCGGCGGCGAGCGACGCGGGGGTCGCTTCGGAGGCAAGGCGGCTGGAGACGAGCCTTCCGCGCCGCAGGACGGACACCCGGTCGCAGAACCCGAAGATCTCGGCGAGCTTGTGGGTGATGAAGACGACGGCGGCGCCGTTGGCCGCCGTTTCCCGCACGGACACCATGAAGCGATCGACTTCCGGAGGCGCGAGAACGGCAGTCGGCTCGTCGAGGATCAGAAGGTCGGGGTTGCTCGCCCGAGCCCGGGCGAATTCCAGGCGCTGGCGCGCGCCGACGGCCAGGCGCGCCGCTTCGGCGTCCGGCCGCCCGAGATCGAGCCCGACGCGGGCCTCGATCTCTCGAAATCGGTCGCCGAGGCGCGCCGGGGTCGCCAGGCGGAGTCCCGGTTCTTCGAGCGCGAGGCACTCCGCGGAAGTGAGGCCCGGCGGGAGAGCGAAGTGCTGGTGAACGTGGCCGACGCGGCCGGCGATGCGGACGCGGCCCGAGTCGGGAACGAGAATTCCCCCGAGCACGTTGCCGAGCGTCGACTTTCCGGCCCCGTTTTCGCCGAGAAGGGCATGGACCTCTCCGGGCCGGAATTCGAGCGAGACTTCCGAGAGGGCAACGGTCTCTCCGAAACGAACCGAGATTTGTTCGACCGAAAAGGTCAGAAGTTTCCCCGCGGGACGATGAGTTGGCCGGCCGCAATCTTTCCCTTCGCGTCTTCGACGAGATCGCTGACGTCCTTCGGCACGCGGGAGGCGAGGCCGGGGTTCCACACGAACGAAATCACGCCGTCGTGGAGACCGAAGCGGATCGATCGCGGGCGGAACGATCCGCCGCGGACTTCGCGGGCGACCTCGACGAACGCTTTCGGAATGTCGATCACTGCCGACGCGAGCACCGTGTCGGGCGCGATCGCGTTTTGATCCTTGTTCGTTCCGAATGCGTAAATCTTTCGCTCGCGGGCGGCCTGAAAGACGCCCGCTCCGGCCGCGTCCGCGTTGTGGATCAGGAAGTCGCAGCCCTGGTCGGCGAGGGCGAGAGCCGCCTGCCGGCCCGCGGCCACGTCGTCGAACGAGCCCGTGTACACGACCTTCACGCGCGCCGAGGGATTCGCCGCCTTCACGCCTCCCTCGAACGCGAGGATCGTCGAGGCGACCGACGGAATCTCGGTGCCGCCGACCGCTCCGACCGATCCCGTTCGCGTCATCTTTCCCGCGACGAGACCGCACAGGTAGGTGGCCTGCTCCAGCTCGAAGACCATCGGAGAGAGGTTCGGCCCGATGCGCGAGCCCGACGTCGTGATGAAGACCGTTTTCGGATAGGCCCGCGCGGCGCTCGCCGCGGCGTCCTGGAATTCGAATCCGTGTCCGAAGACGAGCCACGCGCCGTGCGAAGCGAAATCGCGGAACTGCTCCTCGAACTCCGACGGCGTCTTGACCTGGACGTGCGCGACCGGGACGCGAAGCTGATCCCGGATCTCGATGAGGCCTTCGTAGGCGGCGGCGTTCCAGCCGCGGTCGGAGATCGGGCCCGGGGTCAGGAGGCCGACGCCGGCGGATTTCCCCCCGCAGGAGGAAAACGCTAGGGCGGCGGCGATAGCGGAGGCGGCGGCGAAAATTCGGGTCTTCAAGATTTCCGCGCAGTTTAGCACTGCGCGCTCCGGCCGGAATCGCGGAGCTTGATAAGATCGGGAAAATGAATTCGATCGGCGACTGGCTGCGAAAGATCGCGCGAGCTCTCGAGCTCGACCGCCTGTTCGACGGCGAAACGGGGTTTTTCGTCCGACATGGGGGTTCGCCGCGTCCTTCGCCGGAACCCGGAGAAGGTTCGGCCTCCTCTTTGGAGCCTCCCTCGCTCGAGATTCGCGTCGGGTCGCCGTTCATTTCGCCGGCCGTTTCCCCGGCTTCGGACGGCGCATCGCGCTCGGGCTCGCCTTTCGCAACGAGCTTCGTCGCGACCTGGCGTCCCGTGCCGACCCCGCCGGATCGCTGGATCCAGTTCCTGCGGGAGGCGCCGTTCGGAACTCAGACCACGACTGCCCGCGAGCTCCGCTGGAACGGAAAGGAGATCTCGATCGAGCGCGTTACCGAAGGGGAGATCGAGGCTTTCGTCTCCCGGATGGACGAGTGGGCCGAATACGCGAATCGCGAGTTCGCCGGCTGGCAGGCCACGCCCGAGGTCCGGGCGAATTTCGAAGCACAGTCCCGCGCCCGCCAACTCCAGGAGAAGCTCCGGCGCTAATCGGGATGGACGAGTCCGGGCGCAAGCAGGTCCTCGACTACGTCAAGCCGCTGTCGGTCGGACTGGACGGAGTCACGAATTTCGGCGACGTCGAACGGATCGTGCGGGCCTGCCTGGCCATCGCGGCCGATCGGTCCGATCTCGACGGGGACCGGCTTTTTCTGCTGGCCGTGTTTTCCGGTCAGGACAAGTGGGTGGGGAAGTTCGGGCATGGCACGCGAACGGAGCTGTTCCTTTCTTCGGTCGGCGTTCCGGCGGAGGAATTCCGGCGGCTGCTGCGCTCCCTGTCCCGCTTTCGAGAGGACCCCCGCACAGGCGAGGAAGAGGTCGTTCACGACGCCGTCCGGCTGGAAGAGCTCGGCGCCTACGGGATCGCTCGCATCGTCGCGGAGGGCGCTCACGACCGGATGGACTTCCGGGAGCTGGCGGGCGCGATCGAGAGTGACGCGCGCGACGACTTCCGAACGGAGCGCGGGCGCGAGCTCGCGACTCCCCGGATCGCGCTGATGCGGCAATTCGCCGCGCGGCTGCGAGGAGAAGTCGAAGAGTTCGGTTAGAACAGCGAGCGGCCGCCGTCGAGGACGACGACCTGGCCGGTCAGGAAGCGCGGGCCCCTCGCAGAGAAAGCGCACGGTCTGGGCGACTTCCTCCGGCGTTCCGAGGCGCTGCAGCGGAATCTGGGCGACGAGCTTCTCGGTCTCGGCTTTCGCCATGGACTCCGGCGGCAGGATCGTGCCGGGCGCGATCCCGTTCACGGAAACTTCGGGCGCCATCTGGCGCGCGAGAACGCGGACGACCATCTCCAGGGCCGCCTTCGAGATCGCGTGCGCGGAATAGTCCTTCCAGACGCGGTGCGCGGCCAGGTCGGAGAGGAGCACGATTCTTCCTCTCCGCTTCCGGAGCTCCGCCTCCGCCGCTCGCGCGAGGAGGAAGTTCGCTCGCGCGTTGACGTTCATCGCTTCGTCCCAGACGAGCGCGGTCGTTTTCGAGAACGGAACGCGAAGGAAGTTCGCGGCGGAGCCGACGAGAACGTCGAGGCGCCCCATCGAGCGAAGAGCCCTGTCGACGAGCCGGGGAGCCTCGCTCGATTTCGCGAGGTTCGCTTTCATTTCCGCGGCGCGCGCTCCGAGGGCGCGAACCTCGCGCGCGAGCTGCTCGGCGGAGGCGGACGAGGACCGGTAGTGGAGGACGAGGTCGTAGCCCGCCGTCGCGAGCTCGAGCGCGATCGCTCGGCCGACGCGGACGGCGCTTCCGGTCACGAGTGCGACCTTTCGGGTCCCGGGTCGGGCGGGCGCGCGGACGGAGCTCATTTCCAGAAACTATAGGCGTATCCGGGCGCCGCGTAGGCCGCGTCCGAAATCGCGGTCAGGTCGGCGTCCCGGTCGTGGTCCATTTCCTTGAGACTGCCGACGATGCGGTGCCGCGCTTCGCGCACGAAGACCTTTGCGAGCCGGATCTCGTCGGCGGCCTTTTCCGCTCCCTTTTGCCGGATCTCGGCCGTCACCCGGGACAGCGTCGCGAAGCCGGCGAAGAGCTCGATCGCGGCGCTCGCGAGCCGTTCCTGGTGGTACTGCTTTTCGACGACCCGCTTGCCGTATTTTCGCAGGAGCGTCTCGACGGCGTTCGCGAGCGCGGCCGAATACCGCACGAGCATCTCTCCCTCCGCGGCGAGCTCGGGCGCGACGCCGGCGAGGTGGCCAGGCTTGACGACCCGCTTGATCCGCGTTCCGGCGAAGCTCGACAGGATTCCAAGGGAGCTGAGCGGCGCCTTGAGCGCTTCGCCGACGCCTTTCATGTACTCGCCGACGTCGCGCACGCCGGACAGGGCGATCAGCATCCGGAGAATCTCGTTCGTCCCCTCGAAGATCATGTTGATCCGCGAGTCGCGGAGGGCCTTCTCGTAGGGATATTCCTCCATGAAGCCGTTGCCGCCGGCGATCTGCAGCGCGTCGTTGATGTTCCTCCAGACGATTTCCGTCCCGAAGACCTTGCAGCAGGCGCCTTCGAGCGAATAGTCCTCGACGCCCGAATCGATGAGCCCCGTGGTGAAGTACACCATCGATTCGAGCGCGTAGGTGTCGACGACCATCCGCGCGAACTTCGTTCGGATCATTTCGAAGTGTGCGATCGGCTTTTGAAACTGCTTTCGCTGAGTCGCGTGGAGCGCGGCCGCGCGGAGCATCGCCTTCGATCCGCCCACGCACCCGGCCGCAAGCGACGTCCGGCCGGTGTTGAGCACCTCGACGGCGATCTTGAACCCCTGTCCGCGGGCGCCCAGCACGTTGGCCTCCGGCACGCGAAGGTTCTCGAAGTGGATCTGGCACGTGGAGGAGCCCTTGAGGCCGAGCTTGTTTTCCTCCTTGCCGCGGGTCAGCCCGGCGAGGTCCGACGTCACGACGAATGCGGTGATCTTTCGGTGCGCCTCGGCCGCTTCGAGGTTCTCGTCGCGAGCGAAGACCGTGAAGAAGGAGGCAAAGCCGCCGTTCGAGATCCACTGCTTCGTTCCGTTGAGGACGAACTCCTTCTTCGCGGCGTCGTAGACCGCCGTGGTTTTCTGCGCCGCCGCGTCGGAGCCGGCTTCCGGCTCGGTGAGGGCGAACGCGGCGATGAGCTCGCCCGAGGCGAGCCGGGGAAGCCACTTCCGTTTCTGTTCCTCCGTGCCGAACAGCATGAGACCCTTGCATCCGATGGACTGGTGGGCTCCGACGACGATCGCGAGCGAGGCGTCCGCGATGCCGACCTCCTCCATCACCCGGCAGTAGGCCGACGCCGAGAAGCCGTATCCGCCGTACTCTTCGGGAATCGACATTCCCATCAATCCAAGCTCGGAGATTCCGCGGATGACGTCGTCTCCGACCGTGTGCTCGCGTTCGATCCTCGCCGGATCGACGTTCGCCGCGGCGAACTGCCGGAACGAATCGATGAACGTCGAGACCGTCTCGCGCTCCTCCGGGCGCGATCGCCGGGTAGGGGAACAGGACGTCCTCGTCGATTTCGCCGGCGAACAGCGACCTCAGGAACGTGCCGGAGCGGGTCGGCGTTTTTCGCGGCATCCGGGCCTCCTTCAGGCGTCGGGGTGGAACTTTTTCTTGTCGTTCGCCATCCGAACGAGAAGCGGCGACGGCTCGAACCGGGGGCCGAGCCGCTCTTCGAGATCCTCGAGGCGGTTGACGACGCGGTCGATTCCGAGATCGTCGGCGTAGCGGAGCAGGCCCCCGCGAAACGGCGGAAACCCGGTTCCGAAGATCATCGCGAGGTCGAGCTTGGCCGCGGAGGGCACGATCCCGTCGTCGAGGCAGAACGCGGCTTCGTTGACCATCGGCATGAGCAGCCGGGCCTGGAGGACCTCCGGGGGGAGAGGCGACTCGCTCGGCGGCCGCAGATTCAGCAGGCCGTAGGCGGACCGGTCCGGGCCGGTGCGCGTGGAGCCTTTGTAGAGGTAGAAGCCGCGCCCGGTCTTTCGGCCGAGCCGCTTCGCGTTCGCGAGGCTCTCGAAGTTGTCGGCGACCGGAAGGCGTTTCGGAAACGCCTCGGCGAGGGTCTGCCCGGCCTTGATGGCGACGTCGATCCCGACGTCGTCGAGCAGCGCGAGCGGTCCCACCGGCATTCCGAAATCGACCATCGAGGAATCGACGTCTTCGATCCGGCAGCCGTCCTGGAGGAGCCGCACCGATTCCGACAGGTACGGCGCGAGAATCCGGTTGACGAGAAACCCGGGGGCGTCTCGCACGACGACCGGGGTCTTGCCGAGACGGCGGGCGAGGTCGAAGACCGTCGCGATGGCCTCGTCCGAAGAGCGCTCTCCGCGGATCACCTCGACGAGCGGCATCTTGTGCACGGGATTGAAAAAATGCATCCCCACGACGCGCGCCGGCTGGGCGGCCGCGCTCGCGATTCGCGCGATCGGAATCGTCGACGTGTTCGAAGCGAAGATCGGATCGTCGCCGGCCGCGCGCTCCCATTCCCGAAGAACCGCCTGCTTGACCGCGAGCTTTTCGACGACCGCTTCGATCGTCACCTCCGCGGCGGCGAATCCCGAGTAATCGAGGCCTCCCGAGAGAAGGTCCATCTTTGCCCGGAACTGCGACGGCGTGAGGCGCCGCCGCTTCATCCGATCTTTCCAGACGGCCGCCGCGGCCTGGAACCCGTGGGCGAGCGGCTCGGGCGCGATGTCTTTCATCCGGGCGGGAATGCCCTTGTCGGCGGCGAGCTGGGCGATTCCGCCTCCCATCACGCCGGCTCCGAGAACCCCGACGCGCGTGACGGCGCGGGGCGAGAAGCCGGGATCGAGGGTTCCGGTCTCCTTCTTGATCTCCTCGGTCCAGAAAAAAATCCGCATGAGGTTCTTCTGGATCGGCGTGCCGATCAGATTGCCGAGATGAGCGTTTTCGATCGCGAGCGCCTCGCCGATCTTTCGCGGGTATCCCTCTTCGACGGCGGCGAGGGCCTCGAGCGGCGCCGGGTAGTGGCCGTGCGTCCGCGCGAAGACCGCCTGGCGCGCTTTTCGAAACACGAGCGCGCGGCCGAGCGGGTTTCCCTCGAGAACGAAAAGGGCGGGCGACGGCCGGAGCCTCCGGCCCCGCGGCTTGCGGGTTCGAAACTTCGACCGCGCGAACTTCTCCGTCCATTCCCCGAAGATCGGCTCCGGGACGACAGCGTCGGCGAGCCCGATTTTCAGCGCGCGCTTACCGTCGAGCGCTTTGCCGGTCAGGATCATGTCGAGCGCCGCGGACACGCCCACGAGGCGGGGAAGGCGCTGCGTTCCGCCCCATCCGGGGAGGATGCCCAGGTTGACTTCCGGCAGGCCGATCACCGCTTTCGGGGAGTCCGACACGACGCGGTAGTCGCACGCGAGCGCGAGCTCGGTGCCGCCGCCGAGGCACGCGCCGGCGATCGCGGCGACGGTCGGAAAGGGGAGGCGGGACCATCGGTCGAAGATCTGCTGGCCGATCGGCGGACTTCATCCTGCCTTCCTCGGGCGAACCGATGTTCTCGATCTCGCGAACGTCGGCGCCGGCGATGAAGATGTCCTTCTTCGCGGAGAGAAAAAGCAACGCCGCGATTCCGTTCGCGGCGGAGAGCCTGTCGGTCAGGCTGCTCAGCTCTTCCATCACGGACGTGGAGAACTTGTTGACCTTCTCGTCGAGATCGAAAGTGACGACGGCCAGGGAATCGATGAGGGCCAGGCGGAAGGCGTTGCCCATCGTCCGGCAGTATATCCGCACGCAAAAGAACGCCCCGGCGAAACCGGGGCGAAGGAGATCTCGAAGGTCGCGCCGGTCAGCGGTGCGGCCGGTCGTCTCGGCTTGGCGGAGCGGAACGCTGCTGGGCTCTCGGCGGCGGCGCTGCGGAACGCGGAGCCGGACTTTCATGCCGCGGGGCCGCCTCGGAGCGTGGACGGGGCGGAGGCTCGAAGTTTCGCGGCGAACCCTCGATCCTCCGCGGAGACTCGTAGCGCTGAGGCGGAGGCCCTTCGAATCGTCGCGGCGAGCCGTCGTACCGCTGCGGGATTTCCCGCGGGTTCGGTTCGACGCGCCTTCCGCGGTCGATCCCCTCGATCACTCGCTGGGCCGGAGGGGCGCTGGAGCGCCCCCTCCAGCTCTCGGTGGAAAACGTCTCGGCCCGGGAACGGGAATCCGGTCGGGGCGACCCGGGCTCGAAGCTGCCCGGTCCCGCGGGAGCGATGCGCGAGGAGGGACGTTCTCGCCAGTCGGACCGCGCCGCGAGATTCCGCGGCGCCGAAGGAACTGCCCGGGTTCTCGGATCGAGCGCGCGATCGTCTCCCTGCAGCGTTCTCCAGGCCTCCTGCCGGGGGCCCGGGATCGAGCGCGGCGAATCGGATCGCGGGCTGCCGACGCGCGCGGAGCTCTCCTGCGCGAGCGCCTGGATCGTCGCGGGCGGCAACGTTCGTTCCCTCGCGAGGAAGGGCGTGAGCGCGGCCGACTGAGTCGACGTGGTTTGCCGCGAGATCGCCTGGGGCGCCGAGCGAGCGAAGGACTTGAGCAACGCGGGCGCCATCCCGGCCCTTCCGGAAATCGGCACGACGGCGGGTTGCGAAGTGACCGCGAGACTCGTGCCGAGCCGTCCGGCGATCGACCGCCCGGAAAGAATGGACCGCCGGTCGAACGGCTGGCCGAATTTGTCGACGCCGAGGAAACGCCATCCCCGGCCGATGTCGATGCGGGCGGTGTCGAAGACCCCGTTGATCGGGACGTTCCGGCCCCACCGTCTGCCGTTAGAGCCCCCGTAGTAGCCGGCCGGGCACCATCCCACGTAAGAGCCGGTATAGCCCCAGTAGACCCACGCGGGAGAGAACAGATACGCCGGGGACCAGCACCACGAGTTGAAGGCCGCGTCGAAGAACCAGTTTCCGTAGTGATGGGGAAACCATCCCCACGGCTCGTACGAAACCCAGGAAGCGCCGACCGGCGTGTAGTACCAGTATCCCGAGCTGTAGGGCGACCAGTCCGCCGAGACGGTGGGCCGCCACACTTCCTGCTGGTAGGTGGGGGAATAGTCCCACTGGCCGTAGTCGTCGAGGACCGCCACGTCTTCGTCGTAGTCGCTGCCTTCCACGTATTTGGCCGACGCGGAGTTGTACGCCGCGAGCGTCGAATCGGTCCGGTCCGCGACCCACACGTCGAAGCGATCCCGCGAGAAGGATCCGCGCTCGACTTCCGGCTGCTCGCCGCCGCGGATCAGGAGATAGCTGCCCTGATCCACCGTCGTCGAGCCAGCCCGCGTTCGGATTTCCGCGGAACCGCGCCGGACGACGACCGAGGTGCCCCGGGCGGCCTCGATGTTGATCCGGGCCTGCGACTGCGCGGGGAGATAGACCGATGCGTCGGGTGTGTCGATTCGAAGCGCCGAGTCGCCCCCCGTGAGGGATTCTGCGGCCACGGAGCCTTCCAGGACGTTGAGCGACGATTCCGACGCCGAGGATCCCTCCTGGCTCGCAACGGCGTCGAGGCGAACGCGCGACTCGCCGGCGACCTGGAAGCGGTTGCCGTCGGCGAGCTCGATTTCGGCCCGGCCGCCGGCGTTGGTGACCACCTGGTCGCCTTCGGCGAGCGGAAGATTCACTCTGGCGTCGACTTCTCCGTTCGCCTCCGAAGTCACGGAAGCGGACCCCTCGACGGCGGTCAGATGGGAATAGCCGTTTCGCTGGGCGCGCGCGGGCAGCGCGAAGAGCCCGAGCGCAACAAGAATGACGAGGACGAATGCCGGGCGCTGAAAGAATTTGCTGCTCATCTCTCTCTCCCCGGACGCCGGAGCGTCCATGGTATCGATGGAGCGAGATCAATGCCAGAGTTTATCGTTTGTTTTCTGATGATTAGACAGCGCCCTCGTCCTGTATTCGTGACAGCCGCGGATCGGGGAGGACACGGACGGCGGCCTGCTAAGATCCGGGGAATGGCCGAACAAGAAGGTCCGGGGAGGGCGGCGCTCGAGCGCTCCGCCGAAGAAGCGAGACTCGCGGGCCGCGAGAAGGAGGCCCTCTCCCTTTTCGAGGACCTCGTTCGGGCAGACCTGCGGGCCGGGCAAATCGCGCGGGCCGTGTCGGTCTATCAAAAAATCGTGCTGTGGAAGCCGGAGCTCCGGGACCTGCATCGCCGCCTTGCGCAGCAGATCGGAGACGCGCGGGAATCCACGCTACCCGGAAGGCCTTCTGCGGCCGCGCCCGGTTCCGCGCTTCCGGAGAGCCCCCTTTTCCAGGGAATTCCGGCCGAGCAGCTGCCCGATGTGCTTCAGAGCATGCAGCCGAGGAAATTCGCCGCCGGCGACGAGGTCGTCCGCGAGGGCGATCCGGGCGACTCCCTCTTTCTGATCACGGAGGGAAGCGCGTCGGTGCACACCCGGGACGAAGAAGGGCGGGAGGTCCCGCTCGCCACGCTCGGCATCGGGGATTTCTTCGGGGAGGTCTCGCTGCTCACGTCCCGGCCCCGGACGGCCACCGTGCGCGCGGACTCCGCCGTCGGCGTCCTCGAGCTCGACCGGGAGCGCCTCGCGCTGCTGCGCGCCCGATTCCCCGGCGTGGACCAGGCCCTTTCCGACTTTCACCGCCTGCGCGCGCAGAGGACGATCGAGTCGATCCTGGCCCGGCGCCGCCGGCCGTCGTGAAGCTGCCGCGGCCGTGATTCGCGAGATCGTCAAGTACGGGGACCCTCGCCTGCACGGGAGGAACGAAGAGGTCGTGGATTTCGGCGCCGACCTCCGGGAGCTCGTCCGCGATCTCGTCGAGACCTGCCATGCCGCGCCCGGCCTCGGTCTGGCGGCGCCGCAGATCGGCGTCAACCTTCGTGTCGCGATCGTCGATCTGTCGATCGGAGCGGAGCCCTCCAGCGTGGTCGTTCTCGTCAACCCGGTGCTGCTCTCGTCCGAAGGAGAAATTCGAGAGGACGAAGGATGCCTGTCGATCCCGGGCCTCTCCGAACCGTTGACGCGCCCGGCGAAGGTGGTCGTCGAGGCCGCGGACGCGGGCGGGACGCGAAGAAGGGTTGAGGGGGAGTCGCTGTTCGCGCGGGCGCTGCTCCACGAAACCGATCATCTGGATTCCCGCCTTTTCGTCGACCGGCTCCGCGGGCTGAAGGGGGAGCTCGTCCGGCGCAAGATCGCGCGCAAATTCAGGCGATGACGAGGCGGCTCGGGCCTTCCGCGGGCTCGGCCCGCCGGATCCCGGCGAGGAGCAGCTCGCTCAATTCGACGAGCCGCGAGGATTCGTCCGCGTCGCAGGGCGCCTCCCGGTGGAGCCGGAAGATGGAGTCGCCGGCCCGGGGGATCTCGACCGCGACCGGCGCGGCGAGGTTGCCCCAGGAATAGATCGGCCGGCCGTGGGCGGAGATCGAAACGCCGTCCGCCTCGTAGGCTTCCGCGATGTCGGCCATCAGCTCGGCGATTCGCGGCGCGAGCGAGCCGAGGTCTTCCTGCTGGGAGAGCGACCGCGAGATGCGGAGGCATCGCTCGTAGAATCGGCCGCGGATCCGCAGCTCTTCGAGGAGCGACCGCGTCCGAAGCGCGTTGCGGAGACGGGCGCGAAGCTCGCGCGGCCGGAAGGGCCGCACGAGAAAGTCGAACGCGAGCGACGCGAACCCCTCCAGCACGTCCTCGGCTCGGTGCCGCGCCGTCACGAACAGGATCGGGATCTCGGACATCGCCGGGTCTGCCTTGAGAGAGCCGCAAAGCTCGTAACCGGAATTGTCGGGCATGAGGATGTCGAGGACGATCGCGTCGAACTGCCGCTCCGCGGCGAGCCGCCGGCCCTCGGCGCCGGACCCGCACCAAACGAGCTCCGCGGAGAGCCCCTCGACGATGGAAGAGACGAGTTCCTGTTCCGAGTTGTCGTGATCCACGACGAGGATGCGGCGCCGGGACTTCATTGAATTCAGAATAGCACAGGGTAAACTTCCGGGGAGATGCCGACACTCGAAGTTTTCAACACGTTCGGGCGAAAGCTCCAGCCGCTCGTTCCGATCGAGCCGGGTCACGTTCGGATGTATACGTGCGGGCCGACGATCTACAACGACGTGCACATCGGGAACCTCCGGACCTTCCTCTGGGAGGACGTCCTGCGAAGGACGCTCAGGCGATTCGGGTACCGAGTGACGCAGGTGATGAACCTCACCGACGTCGACGACAAGACCATTCGAGGAGCGTCGGAAGCGCGGATGGATCTGCGCGCTTTCACCGAGAAGCACGCCGAGTCCTTCTTCCGGGATCTCGAGACGCTCGGCGTCGAGCGGGCGGAATTCTACCCGCGAGCGACGGATCACATCCCGGAGATGATCGCGATAGCGGAGAAGCTTCGGGACCGCGGCCACACGTACGAGAGCGACGGCTCGCTGTGGTTCAAGATCTCGACGTTCGCGCCCTACGGCCGCCTCTCGGGGATCGACCTTTCGCAGGCGAGGCAGGGGTCCCGCGTCGCGGACGACGAATACGAGAAGGACGACCCGAAGGATTTCGCGCTCTGGAAGGCCGCGAAGGAAGGGGAGCCGGCGTGGGACTCGCCGTTCGGCCGAGGCCGGCCCGGATGGCATCTCGAATGTTCCGCGATGTCAATGAAGTATCTCGGCCCGCAATTCGACATTCATACCGGCGCCGTCGACAACATCTTTCCGCACCACGAGAACGAGATCGCCCAGAGCGAGGGAGCGACGGGCGAGCGCTTCGTCAACTTCTGGCTGCACGCCGAGCACCTGATCGTGGACGGCGAGAAAATGTCCAAATCGAAGGGGAACTTCTATCTCCTCCGCGACGTTCTCGCGAAGCGAAACGACCCCTCCGCCCTGCGCTACATGTTCCTCTCCGTTCCCTACCGAAAGAAACTCAACTTCACGTTCGAGGCGCTCGCGGGAGCCGGGACGGCCGTCGAGAGGATTCGCGCGCTGGATCGGCGGCTCGGCGATCTCGAACACGCGGCGGGCCGCGCCGCGGCAGCGCCGTTCGACGCCGAGTCCCGGGCCGCGAAGTTCGAAAGCGACTTCGACGAGGGGTTGGCCGACGATCTCAACACGGCGCGGGCGCTCGCCTCGCTGTTCGACTTTCTTCGGGACGTCAATCTCGCGGCCGACGGGAATGCGCTCGACGCCGCAGGCGCGGCGATGTGCCGGGCCGCGCTGCGGCGTTCGGACTCGGTGCTTGGAATTCTTCCGGCGGGAGACGATTTGCTGCCGGCCGAGATCGAGCGCCTTCTCGCGGAACGGTTGGAGGCCCGGAGAAAGCGCGATTTCGCCCGCTCCGACGCGATCCGGGACGAGCTCGTCGGCAACGGCATCCTCCTCGAGGACACTCCGCAGGGGACGCGCTGGAAGAAGGCGTGAGGCTGGCTGTCATTGCGAGGAGCATCGCGACGAAGCAATCTGACCTTCGGATCAGATCGCCACGCCCGCTTCGCGGGCTCGCGATGACAGCGCCATGACCCTCTCCGCCGGGACCCGGCTCGGGCCCTACGAGATCGTTTCGCCGCTCGGCGCGGGCGGCATGGGCGAGGTGTACAAGGCGCGCGACACGCGACTCGGGCGCGAAGTCGCCGTCAAGGTCCTGCCGGAGACGTTCGCGCGGGATCCCGAACGTCTCACGCGCTTCGAACGCGAGGCGCGCGCGGCGTCCGCCCTGTCCGATCCGCACATCGTCGCGGTGTACGACGTCGGCCGCGAAGGCGAAACGCACTTTTTCGTGAGCGAGCTCGTCGAGGGCTCGGACCTTCGAAGCCGGCTGGAATCGGGAGGCCTGCCGGCGAAAAAGGCTCTCGAGCTGGCCGAGCAGATCGCGAGCGGCCTCGCGGCCGCCCACGAGAAAGGAATCGTCCATCGCGATCTCAAGCCGGAGAACATCCTGATCACGAAATCCGGACTGGCCAAGATCGCCGACTTCGGGCTCGCGAAGCTCACGGAGTCTTCGGAGGCGGGCGTTTCGGAGCTGCCCGACTTCCGACGGGCATCAGACGACGGCCGGCGTCGTCATGGGAACGGTCAGCTACATGTCGCCGGAGCAGGCTCGCGGAGGGACGGTCGATTTCCGGTCGGATCAGTTTTCCTTCGGGTCGATCCTCTACGAGATGCTGACCGGAAAGCAGGCCTTCAAGAGGGGCAGCGCGCCGGAAACGATGTCCGCCATCATCCGGGAGGAGCCGTTGCCCGTGGCGGAGATCGCGCCGGGCGTCGCGGCGCCGCTGGCCTGGCTCGTCGAGCGATGTCTGGCGAAGGACCCTCAGGAGCGATTCGCCTCGACCCGCGACCTCGCGCGCGACCTCGCGAGCCTGAGTCAGCATTTGTCGGCATCGGCCACCGGTCTCCGCCGACGCTCGCCGCGGCATCGAATCGACGTCCGCTCGCCCTGCCTCTCGCGGCGGCGGCGATCGTCGCGGCCGGCTGTTCTCGGCGCGCTTCTCGCGCGGCAGCAGCGGCGCGCCCCGACTGCCGACTCTCCAGCAGCTCACGTTTCGCCGCGGAGTCGTGACCGGCGCCCGTTTCACGCCGGACGGCCGGAGCATCGTCTACTCGGCCCGCTGGGGCGGCGGCCAGAGCGGCGATCTACTCGGTCCGGCCCGCGAGCCCGGAATCGCGGTCGCTCGAGATTCCGGGAGCGACACTCCTGGCCGTCTCGTCGAACGAAGAGCTCGCGATCAAGCTTCGCCCGAAGCTGTGGAGCGGGTTTCTGCACGGCACGCTCGGGCGCGTGCCGTTCGGCGGCGGCGTTCCGCGCGAGGTGATGGACAACGTTCAGGACGCCGACTGGACGCCCGACGGCAGCTCTCTCGCCGTTCTTCGTTTCGGTCTCTCGGCGGCGGTGCGCTGGGTGATCGAGCTTCCGCCCGGGAAAACGCTCTACGAAGATCCCTCCGCGCCCGTCATCGGGGTCCGGATATCGCCCGACGGCTCACGCCTCGCGGTGGCGGAGGGAGGGTTTCTCGGGCTTCCGACGGCGATCCGTCGTCGTCGACCGAAGCGGAAAAGCCCGCGTGCTCGCGGAGGCGGTCGTGACCGGCGTCGCCTGGTCGGCTGGCGGCGGAGAGATCTGGTTTTCGCAGGACGACGGCGTCGGCTCGAGCAGTTTGTGGGCCGTCGACTCTCTCGGGCAGGAAGCGCCTGATCCTTCGCCACGCGGGAGCGATGATCCTGCGGGACATCTCCCGCGACGGAGCCGTTCTCGCCACCGTCGGGCATCCGCAACTGAGCGTGATGTTCAAGGGCCCGGGCGACTCGGCGGAGCAGGATCTGGCGTGGCTCGACGGCTCGCAGGCCGTGGCGATCTCGGAGGACGGGAAGACGCTGCTTCTCAACGAAACGGGTGTCGGCGCGGGACCGGGGGGAGCCTTCTATCTTCGGAGCCACCGACGGCTCGCCCGCCGTCCGGCTCGGCGAGGGCATCGCAAACGCGCTCTCGGCCGACGGAAAATGGGTCACGGCGAGGCCTCGGGAGTCTCGCGACCGCGTCATGGTCGTGCCGACCGGCGCCGGGCAGACCCGCACGATCCGGCTCCCTTACGGCTGCGATCAGTGGTGGTTCTTTCCCGACGGCAAGCGGCTTCTCGTCAACGGCGTGCTTCCCGGGAGCAACGCGCCCGGGATCAGCTCGATCGGGCTCGACGGGCAGAATCCGAAGCGAATCGCGCCGGATGGATGGGACAGCTTCTTCGGCGAGGTGCCGATCTCGCCCGACGGGAAATGGATCGACAGCCAGAGCGGCGGGTTGGACGACGTTTCCCTTCGGCTCTATCCGACGGACGGAAGCCTCGCTTTCCGGACCGTGCCGGGCTTCGAGTCGGACGACGTCGTGATGCGCTGGACGCCCGACGGCCGGGGCCTCTACGTTTTCAAGCGCAACGAGCTGCCGGCCAGGGTCTTTCGCCTCGACATCGAAACCGGAAAGAGGACGCTCCTGTTCGCTCTGAAACCGGAGGACGGCGCGGGCGTGACGAGGATCCCGATCGTCGTGATGACTCCCGACGCAAAGTCGTACGCCTACAACATCACGCGCGAGCTTTCGGACCTGTATTTGATTCGAGGGTTGAAATGACCCGTCTTCGCGATCCTCGCTTCGGCGCGGCGAGCCCATCATGAGCCTATCGGGCGGCACACGTCTCGGACCTTACGAGATCCTCTCGCCGCTCGGCGCCGGCGGGATGGGCGAGGTTTACCGGGCGCGCGACACGAAGCTCGATCGCGGCGTGGCGATCAAGATCCTCCCGGAGCGCCTTGCGACCGATGAGGACGCCCTCGAGAGGTTCGAGCGCGAGGCGAAGGCGGTCGCGGCGCTCAACCATCCCAACATCCTGGGGATCTACGACTTCGGAAAAGAGGGGAGCGTCTCGTATGCCGCGATGGAGCTTCTCGAAGGCGAAACCCTTCGGGAGAAGCTCGGTTCTCCTGTTCCCGTTCGAAAGGCGATCGAATACGCGGTCCAAGTTGCCCAGGGCCTCGCGGCTGCCCACGAAAAGGGGATCGTTCACCGTGACCTAAAACCCGAAAACCTGTTCGTCACAAACGACGGCCGCGTCAAGATCCTCGACTTCGGTCTCGCGAAGGTCGTTGCGGCCGAGATTCCGGGAACCAACGCGCCGACCGCCGCCCTCGGCACCGAACCCGGTGTCGTGATGGGGACGGTCGGCTACATGTCTCCCGAACAGGTGAGGGCGCGGCCGGCCGACCACCGCTCGGACATTTTTTCCTTCGGCGCGATCCTCTACGAAATGCTCTCGGGCAAGCGTGCCTTCCGCGGCGACTCCGCCGCCGAGACGATGGCCGCCATCGCGAACACAGACCCGCCGGAGCTTTCGACGACGAGTGCGAACGTCTCGCCGACGCTCGACGGGATTGTCCGGCACTGTCTCGAGAAGAGCCCGTCGGAACGCTTTCAGTCGGCTCGCGACCTTGCCTTCGACCTGCAGGCATCCTCGACATCATCGGCGCGAAGCGGAACCACGGCGCGCTTCGCGGGCCGCGGCGTTCGCATTCCCACGCTCGCGGCGGCGGTCGCGGCGGTCGCGGTGGTTCTCGCGCTCTCGGCGGCGTTTCGGGTGGGGTCGGCCGTCGGCGAGCGGCGGGCCCGGTCGCATCCTCCGAGTTTTCAGCGGCTGACGTTCCGCCGGGGGACGGTCCTGGACGCGAGATTTTCGAGCGACGGAAAGACTCTGGTGTATTGCGCCGCGTGGCAGGGAGAGCCTCCGTCGCTCTACTCGGCTCGCGCGACGGCCCCGCAGTCCCAGAAGCTCGATCTGCCGCCCGCGACTCTCTTCTCGATTTCGCGGTCGGACGAAGTGCTCGATCGGCCTCGGCTGGCACTTCACGATCGGCTACACGTCCGAAGCGACGCTCGCGCGGGCGGGGATCTCGGGGGGAGCGCCGAAACCGATTGCCGAGCGCGTCGTTTCGGCGGACTGGAGCCCGGATGGCCAGACGATGGCGATCTCCCGGTTCGTGGGCGAGAGCAACGTTCTCGAGTATCCGATCGGGCACGTCCTCTATTCGACGGTCAACTGGATCGACAACGTTCGAGTTTCGGCCGACGGAAATCGGGTGGCTTTCGCCGACCACGACGTCCGGGGCGACAGCGCGGGAGACGTGGTCGTGATCGACCGGCAGGGCAAGACAAGGAAGATCATCCGGGCGGCGAAGAGCATCGCCAATCTCGTGTGGTCGCCCGACGGACGCGAGATCTGGTGGAGCGGCGACCGAACGGGCAACGCCAACGTGGTCGAAGCCGTCGATCTCTCCGGCCGCGAGCGCGCGGTTTTTGGGAGCGGAGCGAGCAGTGTCGTGTCGGACATTTCCGCGACCGGGGGAGCGCTCATGATTCAGTCCAGCGCCCGGCGCGAGTTGAGTCTGGTGACGCGGGAGTCGCCCGCCGAGCGCGACCTGTCGTGGCTCGACTGGTCCTTCCCGACCGATCTCTCGGCGGACGGCCGCCGGGTCCTCATCTCCGAGCAGGGCGACGCGACGAAGGTGGATTACATTCTCTTTCTTCGCCCGACCGATGGATCGTCCGGCATCGAGGTCGGCCTCGGTCTCGGCTCGACGATCTCGCCCGATGGCAGGTACGTCGTATCGGTGCGCCGCGCGGGCGACGAGTACCTGATGGTTTATCCAACCGGCATCGGTCAGCCGAAGGAGATCGCGTTTCCCGGCCTCAAGCCGATCTGGGCCTGCTGGTTTCCCGACGGCCGCCGCCTCCTCGTGAGCGCGGATTCGACCGAAGCGTCCGGCCGGCTTCTACGAGAAAGACCTTCAAAGCGGAGCCCTCCGTCCGGTAGCGTCGCCGCCGCTCAATCCCTTCCATTTCCGCGTCTCTCCGAATGGCGAGACCGTGGCGGGCATGTCGCCGGACGAAAAGATCACGCTCGTGTCGCTTCGGACGGGCGTATCGCGAACTTTTCCCGACGACCTGCTGGCCGGCGACGTGCTCGCCTGGAGCGCCGACGGCCGCTCGCTGTATTTCTCGGACCGAATGCCGATGCCCGCGAGCGTCTATCGCCTCGACATCGCTACGGGCCGGCGGGAGCTCGTCCGGGAAGTCGTGCCGCAGGATCGCGCCGGCGTTCAGGCGATCGCGCCCGTGTTCACGACGCCCGACGGCGGGACGATCGCATTTTCGTTTCGGCGAATTCTCGACGACCTGTTTCTCGTCGACGGATTAAAGTAGTTACATCCGGACGAGGCCGGCGCCCCAGTGAAGCCCCGCGCCGAGCGCGGTGAAGCAAACGAGGTCGCCGGCCTTCACTTTGCCAGCCTCCTTCGCCTCGTGGAAGACGAGCGGGAGCGTCGCGGCCGTCGTGTTGCCGTACTTCTGGATGTTGTTGAAGACTTTCTCGTCCGGAAGGCCAAGCGCCTTCTGAACCGCTTCGTTGATGCGGAGGTTCGCCTGGTGCATCAGGAGGAGCGAGATGTCTTCCACGGCGAGCCCGTGCTTCGCGGCGATCTCGCGAACGATCGCGGGCATCGCGGTCGTCGCGAGCTTGAAGACCTGCCGGCCTTCGACGATCGGGATTTCCCGGTGGGCGTCGAGGGCGTCCTTCGTCACGTAGGGAAAGGAGGCCGAGCCGAGCGAGGGAACGTAGAGCTTGTCCCAGTGGTGGCCGTCCGTCCGCATCTCGAATCCGAGGAAGCCCCGGCCGTCGCCGGAGTCGTTCGCTTCGAGCAGAAACGCGCCGGCGGCGTCGCCGAAGATCACGGCGCGGTCGCGGATGGAAGTGCCGAACGCGTAGGTTTCGGGGGAAGGCGCCTCCTCCGTCTCCCCGAACAGGATCCGCCATTCGGTATCGCTCCAGGGATAGAAGGCGGCGTGGCATTCGGCGCCGACCAGGAGAACCCGGCGATACGTTCCCGAACGGATGAACGCGTCGCTGACCTGCAACCCGGAGAGAAATCCGGCGCATTGCATGCGGATGTCGAGAGCGGGCGTGCCCGAGAGTCCGAGTCTCGCGGCGACGATTCCTCCGTTTCCCGGAAAATAGTGGGCCGGCGTCATCGTCGCGAAGACGATCAGGTCGACGTCGGACGCCGCCAGCCCGGCGGATTCGAGCGCCCGCTTCGCCGCCTCGTAGCCCAGGTCCGCGGAGGAGGTCCCCTTCCGGGCGTAGTGGCGCTCGCGGATTCCCGTCCGCTGCTGGATCCACTCGTCGTTCGTGTCCATCAGGCGGGAGAGGCGCTCGTTGGTGACCACGCCGTCGGGCACGAAGAGCCCCGAGCCCCGGATCACGGATTGGACGGACGGGGAAGGAATCATCGGCTCAGGCGTCGAGTGCCATTCGGATCTCCGGGCTCCGGCGCAGTGTCTGGTAGACGACGCAGTAGCGTTCGGTGAGCTCGATCAACCTGCGCTGCTCTTCGGGGGACGCGTCGGAGTCCAGCTCGATGAAGAGGCGGATCTCGCGGAAGCCGACGGGCGCGTCCTTCGAGACCGCGAGGGTTCCCCGAAAGTCGAGATCGCCCTCGGCTCGGAGCTTCCCGCCGCGAACCGAAAGACCGAGCGAGGTCGCGACGGCCGAAAGCGTCACGCCGGCGCACGCGACGAGCGCCTGCAGGAGCATGTCTCCGGAGCAGGCCTGGAGGCCCGTTCCTCCCGTCGCGGGATGCAGGCCGGCTTCGACGAGCGCGCGGCCCGTCGCGACACTGCACGAAACGTTTTCTCCGAGAGTGCCCTCGGCTCGCAGCGTCACGAGGGCGCCATCGGGCTCCTCCCTGTAACGCGCTTTGAGCGGCGCCTGCAGTCCTTGAAGCTCTTCGCGGTTCATGCGAAAGAAGAATTTAGCACGGCTAGAATAAGGATATGAGTTTGACGACCGGCGCTCGCCTGGGTCCCTACGAAATCGTCGCTCCTCTCGGCGCCGGAGGCATGGGAGAAGTGTACCGGGCGAGGGACGTGCGCCTCGGCCGCGAAGTGGCGGTCAAGGTATTGCCCGAAGAGTTCGGGCGGGATCCCGAGCGCCGGCAGCGATTCGAGCGGGAAGCTCGCGCCGCTTCCGCCCTGTCCAGCCCTCATATCGTGACGGTCTTCGACGTCGGCCAGGAGGCCGAGGTCTGTTTCCTCGTGACCGAGCTCGTCGAGGGCGGTGACCTGCGCTCCCTCATCGGCAGTTCCGGTCTCACGGTCGAAAGAGATCGTCGCTCTCGCGCACCAGATCGCCGTCGGCCTTTCCGAAGCGCACGAGAAGGGAATCGTCCATCGCGACCTGAAACCGGAGAACGTTCTCGTCTCGAAATCGGGGGCGGCGAAGATCGCCGATTTCGGTCTTGCGAAAGTGTCGGCGAACGACGGAGACGACCTGTCTCAAATGTTGACGACCGACCGGGAGATGACCAGCCAGGGGGTCATCCTGGGGACGCTGCCCTACATGTCCCCCGAACAGGCGCGCGGAGAGAGAGTCGACTTCCGGTCGGACCAGTTCGCGCTCGGCGCGATCATCTACGAGCTCTTGACGGGGTCTCGCCGTTCAAGCGCCCGACGGCGGTGCTGACTCTCTCCGCGGTGATGGACCACGATCCACCGGCGCTGGGGGAGCATCGCAGCGGGCTGCCGGCTCGGTTCGAGAGAATCGTCCGTCGCTGCCTGGCAAAGGACAGGGAAGCGCGGTACCACTCGACGAAGGACCTCGCGCGGGACCTTCTCGACGCGTCCCGGCCCACGGTCGCGCCGTCGAAATCCGCGGCCTTGCCGCCCAGCCCGACTTTCGGGCGGACCCGCGAGCTCGAGGGGCTTCGGGCCCTTCTCGAACGAAGGGACGTTCGCCTGCTGACGCTGACGGGCCCGGCCGGGATCGGAAAGACACGCCTCGCTCGCCAGGTCGCCTACGAGCTCGCGTCCGATTTCCCGGGCGGTGTGGAGTTCGTGTCTCTCGCGACTCTCAGCAATCCTTCGCTGCTGATTTCGGCCATCGCGAAATCGCTCGGGGTCGGCGAGCAGCCGGGCCGGCCGCTCGACGAGTCCCTTCGGGAGCATCTGGCCGGCCGGGCCGGGGGCGCGACGCTCCTCGTTCTGGACAACTTCGAGCATCTCGTCTCGGAGGCCGGAGCGCTTCCGCCCATTCTCGACGCGGCGCCCGGGGTCAAGATTCTCGCGACGAGCCGCTCGGTGCTTCGCCTCTACGGCGAGCAGGAATTCCCGGTTCCGCCGCTCGAAACTCCGCGAGCGGGTGGCCGCGCCACGCCGGAGGCTCTCGAGACCATCGCTTCGGTCGAGCTCTTTCTCCAGAGGGCGCGCGCCGTGGCGCCGGATTTCTCGCTGACCGCCGAGAATGCGTCCGAAATCGCCGAGATCTGCCGGCGCCTGGAAGGAGTGCCCCTCGCGTTGGAGCTCGCCGCCGCGCGGGTCAAATTGTTCGCTCCCCGGACCCTGCTGGGACGCCTGGAGAAACGGCTCGATCTTCTGACGGGCGGTCCGCGGGACTCGCCCGGCCGCCTTCAGACGCTGCGGGCGGCGATCGATTGGAGCCACGATCTGCTCGACGATTCGGAGAGGACGCTCTTTCGCCGGATCGCGGTCTTCCGGGGCGGTTTCACGCTGGAGGGCGTCGAGGCGGTGTGCAACGCGCGCGAGGACCTGAGCCTCGACGTTCTGGAAGGAGTTGCTTCGCTCCGGGACAAGAGTCTCCTTCTCCGAATCGAGGGTGAGGAGGAGGAGCCGCGTTTCGCCCAGCTGGAGACGATTCGCGAGTACGGGTCGGAGCAGTTGACGAAGAGCGCGGAGCAGGAGTCGGTCTGCCGCTGTCATGCGGCGTATTTCCTGGTTCTCGCCGAGGAGGCCGACGCGAAGCTGACGGGCCCCGAGGGCCCGGCGTGGTACACGCGCCTGAAGCAGGAGGAGGCCAACCTGCGGGCAGCCGTGGATTGGTTGACGCTCGGGAACGAGCCGGTCTGGGGCCTGCGTCTCGGCGCGGCCCTGCTTCGGTACTGGGAGAGGCAGGAGTATTTCTCCGAGGGACGCGCGCAGCTCGAGGGCCTGCTCGCCGTGGCGGGCGCGCAGGTCCGGACGCGGGAGCGCGCGAGAGCCCTGCTCGCGGCGGGCATCCTGTCCTTCGCCCAGGGCAACCTTGCCGCGGGAACCGCCCGCGCTCAGGAGAGTCTCGAGATCTTTCGCGAAGTCGGCGATCGCCGAGGATGGGTCGCGGCCTTGAACGATCTGGCGGTCGGCGCGTTTTCCCGGGGCGAGTACGCGACGGCGGCTCCTCTGTTCGAGGAAGCGATCCCGATTCTGGAAGAGATCGGCGACCGCCTCGCCGCGGAGCGCACGCGGATGAACCTTGCGGACACACTGCGGGCTTCGGGAGACGAGGAACGCGCCCGCGCGCTATTCGAGCGGTGTGTTCAGGCATTCACCGATCTCGCGGACTTCGACGGCCTGGCGTGGACGATGAGTCATCTCGCCAGGATGGAGAGCGACCGCGGGGGCCGCGTCGAGGCAAGACAACTGCTGACCCACAGCCTTTCCCTTTTCGAGAAGACGGGGGATTTCGTCGGGGTCGCCAATTGCCGGAGCGACTTGAGCAGGATTGCGGGAGGGGAGGGCGATTTTCCGGCCGCCCGCGAGCACCTTCGCAGCGGTATTCTCGTGGCGAGACGCGAGGGACTGCGGAGAAGCCTTGCGCGCCTCGCCGACGACGCCTGCGCGATGGCCGTCGCCGAGGGGCGATCCGAGGCAGCGCGTCCGCCTGGCCGCATCGGTCGAATCGTTTCGGAGGAGCAGCGGCTTTCCCGCGCCCGCAGGTGGAACGGACCGATTTCGACGGGACTCTTTCGAGGGCGAGGGCGGCCCTGAGTGAATCGCGCGCGGAAAGCGCTTGGCGCGACGGCGCGTCGATGTCGATCGACGACGCGCTCGAGGAAACCCTGGCTATTCCGCCGTCGTCGGATCGATGAGGTTGCGAACGAGCGAGATTCGGCTTGCCGGAAAGCCGGATCTCGCGCGGCGTGCTGCTTGATGAGGTCTTCGTCGGGCGCGAGATAGACGCAGTAGAGCCTGTCGTCGGTCACGAAACTCTGCAGCCACTGGATGTTGGGTCCCAGCTCTTTCAGGGTCGCGAGCGATTTCTGGGCCGCGGCCTGCAACTCCGAGGGGGACATCTTTCCGGCTCCGGGGATTTCCCGTTCGATGACGAATTTCGGCATCCTGACCTCCGGCTTTCCGCCCAATTGTAGCAGGCTGGGCGGAACCTCCTTGACAGGGGACGGGGGCTCGACTAGAGTTCCGGCTCGATGAAGATCGGCTTTTCGCCCAGCTGGTATTGGTATAACGAGGCAACTCGGTAGGGCGAAGCTCGCCCTGCCGGAGAAATTCGGGCGGGGCGATCGAGAGAGCGGATTGAATCGAAACCCCCGGCCGAACCGGGGGTTTTGAATTTTGGAACGGCCGCTTCCCCATCCCGCGTTCATCGCGTCGATCGCGCCGGCGGATTTCGACGACGCGAAACGGCTCGTGTCGCTCGTTCCCGAGGGGGCGAACGCGATCGAGTACCGTCTGGATCTCGCGGCGGGGCGCATCTCCTCGAGGGCGCTCCTGGAGCTCGACCCGCGGTGCGCGATCGTGACCTACCGCACCGAGCGGGAAGGGGGAAAGTTCGGCGGGACCCTCGACGAGTACCGGCGATCCGTTCAATCGGCCTACGAAGCCGGGGCCGCCGTCGACGTCGAGCTGGAGAGCGCGACACTGGAAGATCGCGCCTTTCTTCCGGACCGGCGGCGCGTCATCGGCTCGCGGCACGCCGCGGGCGAGGGCGGCTGGCCGGACGCGGAGGTGTCCCGCTACCTGTCGGCGGACGTCGGCGCGGTCAAGCTCGTGCGCACGAACGTGAGCTCGATTTCCGACGGGTCGGCCTGCCTCGCCGCCCTGAGACGCCATTCCGGATCGCGGCCGTTCTCCTGCTTCGCGACCGGAACGCGCGGCACGTTCACCCGGATCGTCGGCGCCCGGTTCGGGTCGGCGCTGACGTACGGGAGCGTCGGAGCGCCGACGGCGGACGGGCAGGTTTCCGTCGCCGACCTCCGGGACGTCTATGGCGTCGGCCGGCCGGATCCGCCGACGAGAATCTTCGGCATCTACGGCGCCGACGTGTCGCGGTCGCTCTCGCCCGTCATCCACAACGCCCTCTTCGCCCGGCGCGGCCTTCCTTCGCTCTACCTTCCCCTGTCCGCGTCGGACGGAGCTCCGGGCGGGGACGTCCTGCGGCGCGATCTCGAAGCTCTCGCGTCGGCGGATCTCCTTCCCGCCGGGTTGTCCGTCACGAACCCGTTCAAGTCGGCGTTCGAGTCGATCGTGGAGGCGATCGACGAGGACGACGCGGTCGCGCGCACGGGCGCCGCGAACACGCTCGTCCGGATCGACGTCCCGGAGGACGGGCCGCGATATCTCGCGCGGAACACCGATGCGGAAGCGGTCCTCGAGGTCCTCTCCGGCCTGCGGCTCGCGGGACGCACGGTCGTCGTCCTCGGCAACGGCGGAGCGGCGCGCGCCGCGGCCTACGCTGCCGGCCTGGCCGGGTGCGCGGTCTTCCTGGCCGGGCGCGACCTTCGGAAGGTCAAGCCGGTCGCCGACCGGTTCGGCGCGAACGCGATCGCCGTGGGCGATCTCTCGGGCCTGGAGGCGGACGTGCTCGTCAACGCGACTCCGCTCGGGACGGATCGAGGACGACCCGATCCCTTTCCCGCGCTCGTTGCTCGGCCCGGAAGCCGGCCGTCATCGATTTCGTGTACCGGCTCTCGGGAGAGACACCGCTCGTCCGCGAGGCCCGGGAGCGCGGCTGCGACACGGCGGACGGCCGCGAGCTCCTCGCGCGCCAGGCCGTCGGGCAGGCGAAGCTCTTCGGCGCGGAGGGAGTTTCGTACGAGGAGATCGACGCGATCCTCCGGGAGCACCGGTGACGCGCGTCGTCACGCGGACGCTGCTCGCGGACACGACGACGCCCGTCGCCGTCATGCGAAAGCTGCTCGCCTCGGGCGGGGAGTCCTTTCTGCTCGAGAGCGTCGAGGGAGGCCGAAACGTCGCCCGCTACTCGTTTCTCGGCACGGCGCCGAAGGCGCGCATCGTGTTCCGGGACCGGGAGATCTCCGTCGAGGGAGACGGGGCGGAGCAGCCGGCGTTCGACGGCCGCGATCCCCTCGGGGTCGTCAGCCGGCGCGTGGTGCGGCCGGGCTTTCGCCGGGAGGAAGGGCAGCCGCCGTTTTCGGGTGGCGCCGTCGGTTACCTCTCGTACGACGCGGTCCGGATGTTCGAGCGGATTCCCTCCCGGCACCCGCGCGTCTCCCGCATGCCGGACGCCCTGTTCCTCGTGTTCGATTCGACGATCGCGTTCGACCACGCGAAGGGGATCATGGTCCTCCAGTCGCTGGCCGAGGACTCGGAGGCCGACGCGGCCGCGGAATCGCGGCTCGACGTTCTCGAGAGGATCGTCGGGGCGCCCGCTCCGCCGGAAGACGGGCCGGCCGCGGCTCCTCCGGACTTCACGGAACGAACCTCGCGGGAGGGGTTCCTCGCGTCCGTCGACCTCGCGAAGGAACGGATTTCCGCGGGCGACATCTACCAGATCCAGATCTCCCGGAGGTGGTCCGGCCGGCTCGAGAGCGATCCGTTCGAGGTCTATCGCGCCCTCCGGAGGGTGAACCCTTCGCCTTACCAGTTCTTCCTGCGCACTCGCGAAGCCGATATTCTCGGAGCGTCGCCGGAGATGCTCGTCCGGATCCGGGCCGGACGGATCGAGACCCGTCCGATCGCCGGAACGTATCCCCGCGGAGCCACTCCGGCGGAAGACCGGGAGCTCGAGGAGCGGTTTCTCTCCGACCCGAAGGAGAAAGCGGAGCACATCATGCTCGTCGACCTCGCGCGAAACGATCTCGGCCGGGTGTGCGAGAGCGGCAGCGTCTCGGTGCCGGAGTTCTTCCAGGTCGAGAAATACTCGCACGTGCAGCACCTCGTCTCCTCCGTCGTCGGGCCGCCTCAAGCCGGGCGTCACGGCTCTCGAGGCTCTCGCCGCGTCGTTTCCCGCGGGAACTCTGACCGGCGCGCCGAAGATCCGCGCGATGGAGCTGATCGACGAGCTCGAGACGAGCCGACGCGGGATCTACGGAGGCGCGATCGGATACCTGGACGCGTCGGGCGATCTCGACTCGGCGATCGCGATCCGCACGATGGCCGTCGAGGACGGGGAAGCCCGAATCCAGGCGGCCGCCGGGATCGTCGCCGACTCGGTGCCGGAGCGTGAGGCGCGGGAGACGGAGATCAAGTCCGGCGCGTTGTTCCGCGCGGCGCGGGAGGCGTGCGGCCGATGATCCTGATGGTCGACAACTACGACTCGTTCACGTTCAACCTCGTGCAGGCGATCGCGGTGCTCGATCCCGACGTTCGAGTCGTCCGGAACGACGAGTTCGACGTCGCCGAGGAAATCTCCCGGAAGCCGGCGAGGATCGTGATTTCGCCGGGGCCGGGCAGGCCCGAGGACGCGGGCAGGACGATCGAGACGATCCGGGCCGCGGAGCGGGAGCGGATTCCGCTGCTCGGGGTCTGCCTCGGGCACCAGGCCATCGCGGTCGCGCACGGCGCGACGGTTTCGCGCGCTCCGGTGCCCGTGCACGGAAAGACTTCGCGGATCTCGCACGCCGGGATCGGCATCTTCGCCGGTCTCTCGAACCCGTTCGAGGCCACGCGTTACCATTCCCTCGCGGTCGCGGAGCGGACGCTTCCGGAGGAGCTCGTGACGACCGCGCGTTCCGAGGACGGGCTCGTGATGGGAATTCGCCATGCGTCGCTGCCGGTCTTCGGCGTCCAGTTCCACCCCGAGTCGATTCTTTCGATCGAGGGACCGAAGCTGATCGCGAACTTCCTGCGCGGGAGCTTCGAGTGAGCCTCCCGGACGCGCTCCGTCTGCTCGCGGAACGCCGGCCGATGAGCGGGGAGACGGCAAAGGGGGCGTTCCTCGACCTGATGGAGGGCCGGGCGACGGACGCGCAGAAGGGCGCGCTCCTGCTGGGGCTCGCGGCGCGGGGCGAAACGCCGGAGGAGGTCGCGGGAGCGGTTTCCGCGTTGCGGGAAAAGATGACGGCGGTGGTTTCGCGCCGGTCGCCGCTCGTGGACACGTGCGGAACCGGCGGCGACGGCGCGGCGACGTTCAACGTCTCCACGGCGGCGGCGCTCGTCTGCGCCGGGGCCGGAGCGGCCGTCGCGAAGCACGGCAACCGCGCGGTGTCGTCGCGCTGCGGATCGGCGGACGTTCTCGAGGCGCTCGGCGTTCCTCTGGAAACGACGGCCGAGGAGGTCGCGAGGGACCTCGAGTCCCGGGGATTCGCGTTCCTCTTCGCGCCCGCGTTCCATCCCGCGATGAAGGAAGCCGCCGCCGTCCGCCGACAGCTGGGCGTGCGCACGATATTCAACCTGATCGGTCCTCTCGCGAACCCGGCGCGACCGTCGCGGCAGCTGATCGGCGTCGGACGATTCGAGGTCGCGGACCTGCTGGCCCGGGCGATGGCGCTCCTCGAAAGCGAGCGGACGATCATCTTCCATTCCGAAAACGGCCTCGACGAGCTGACCCCGGGAGTTCCCGCGATCGGTTTCGAGATCCGCGGGCCGCGCGTCGACCCCTGGAAATTCGATCCCGGCGTGCTGGCGCAGCGCGCCGTCGCCCGCGAGGAGCTGGCGGGAGGCGACGCCCGCGAGAACGCCGCCGCGCTCGTTCGCCTCCTCGGGGGCGAGCGGGGCCCCTTGCGGGAAACCGTTCTCCTGAACTCCGCCGCGGGACTCTGGGTCGCGGGGACGGCGGCGACGCTGCACGACGGGTATGACCTCGCGTGCGATTCGATCGACGGCGGCCGCGCGGGCGCGGTTCTCGAGGCGGCGCAGCGGAGCGCGGCATGAGCGCCGGGGTGCTCGACGCGATCGTCTCCGCGACGCGACGCCGCGTTCGGGAGGGCGGGTATTCTCCCGCGGCGAAGGCCGGACCCTCGCCGCGCGGGGATCTGTTCCTCGCGTCTCTGCGGGAGCCGGGGACCCGGATCATCGCCGAAATCAAGGCGAAGTCCCCGTCGGCCGGGGAGATCGTGCGGGACTGCGGCCGAAAAGTCGAAACCCTCGCGCTCGCGTACCGGCGAGGCCACGCGGCCGCGATCTCGGTCGTCACGGAACGGGAGTATTTCGGCGGGGATCCGGACTGGATCGCGAGGGCGAAAAAGATCTCCGGCCTGCCCGTGTTGATGAAGGACTTTGTGGTCGAGGAGGCCCAGCTGGACTTCGCGGCTTCGCACGGAGCCGACGCCGTGCTCCTGATCGCCTCGATTCTCGACGAGTCGGAACTGAGACGGCTGCGGGAGGCGGCGGAAGCCCGGGGATTGGCGGCCCTCGTGGAGACGCATTCGGAAATCGAAATTGAGAGAGCGATCGCCGCCGGGGCGACGATCGTCGGGGTCAACGCGCGCAATCTTCAGTCCTTCGCCGTCGGGCTCGAAGACCTCGTTTCCCTCGCCCCGCGAATCCCTTCTCCGAGGGTTCGGGTTGCCGAGAGCGGAATCCGGACCCGCGGGGACGTCGAGACGCTCGCCGCCGCCGGATACGGCGCGTTTCTCGTCGGCGAGACGCTGCTGCGCTCGCACGAGCCCGAAGTCGTCCTCCGAGGCCTGCGGGGCGAGCCGTGACCGGCGTCAAGATCTGCGGGTTGACGCGGCCCGGGGACGTCGCGCTGGCGGCGGCCCTCGGCGCGAGCCACGTGGGCTTCAATTGTTCCCCGCGGAGCCCGAGGCGCGCCGATCTCCGGATCGCGGCCGAGCTCGCGCGGGAATCGGGAAACGCGAAGCGCGTCGGCGTGTTCGTCGACGAGACGGCGGAAGAGATTCGCCGGGCGGTCGACGCCCTCCGGCTGGACTTCCTTCAGATCCATCGCGCCCTTCGAGCTTCGGACCTGGATCACGGCCTGCCGGTCGTCGCCGTCGCCCGGGTCGACGGCGAAGCGGCGGAGGTGCCCGAGACGGCGCTTCTGCGCCGGTGCCGGGCGATTCTTTTCGATACCGCCGATCCCGGGAGGCCGGGCGGCACCGGGAATTCCTTCGACTGGAGGCTCCTCGAACGGATGACCTTCCCCGTGCCGATGTGGCTGGCAGGCGGCCTGCGCGCCGACAACGTGGGGGAGGCGATCCTTCGCGGGCGGCCCGAGGTCGTCGACGTCGCGTCCGGAGTCGAATCGTCTCCCGGCGTCAAAGACAAGGCGAAGCTCGAAGCTTTCTTTCTCGCGGCGAGGCGGGCGTGAAACGCAAGCGAGCGGGCTATTTCGGGGCATACGGCGGCACGTTCGCTCCCGAGACGCTCATGGAGCCGCTCGGCGCGCTGCTCGACGCGTTCGAAAAGGCGCGTCGCGACCGGAAGTTTCTGGCCGAGCTCGACGGTCTCCTGCGGGACTTCGCGGGCCGGCCGACGCCGCTGTTCGCGGCCCGGAACCTCTCCGCCGGCGCCGGAGGGGCGACGATCCTCCTGAAACGGGAGGACCTGCTCCACACCGGCGCGCACAAGATCAACAACGCGCTCGGCCAGGCTCTGCTCGCGAAGCGGATGGGCAAGAAGCGGATCGTCGCCGAAACGGGGGCCGGTCAGCACGGCGTCGCCTCGGCGACGGTCGCCGCACTTCTCGGTCTCGACTGCGTCGTTTACATGGGCGTCGAGGACGTCCGGCGGCAGGCCGTCAACGTCGAGCGCATGAAACGACTCGGCGCCGAGGTGCGCGCGGTCGATGCGGGCTCCCGGACCTTGAAAGACGCGATCAACGAAGCAATGCGCGACTGGAGCGAGAACGTGCGCACGACGCACTACCTGCTCGGCTCGGCGCTGGGGCCGCACCCGTACCCGACGATGGTCGCGTTCTTTCACCGCGTGATCGGCGTCGAGGCGCGCCGGCAGTGCCTGAGAAAGTTCGGCAAGCTGCCCGCGGCGGTCGTCGCGTGCGTGGGCGGCGGGTCCAACGCGATCGGAATCTTTCAGGCGTTTCTCCGCGACCGGGTGCGGCTCTACGGCGTGGAGGCGGGGGGGCGCGGCCGCGCTCTCGGCGCGCACGCCGCGCGTTTCCGGGGAGGGCGAGTCGGCATTCTCCACGGCACGCGCACGTATGTGCTCGAGGACGCCGGGGGCCAGATCGCGCCGACCCACTCCGTGTCTGCCGGTCTCGACTACCCGGCGATCGGGCCGCAGCACGCTCAGCTTCGCGACGAAGGGCGCGTCGAATACGCGGCGGTCGGCGACCGGGAAGCGCTTCGGGCGTTCGGCCTGTTGACTCGGAGCGAGGGGATCGTTCCGGCCCTCGAGTCCGCCCACGCAGTCGCGTTCGCCGCGGCGCTCGCCCCCCGGCTCCGGAAGTCGGATCTGCTGATCGTCAATCTGTCCGGCCGCGGCGACAAGGACCTCGCCGAGGTCGGCCGCCTGGAGAAGCCGTGACGGCGTCGCGCCTCGCCGGGAAGTTCGAGGCCGCGCGGCTGGACGGCCGCGCCTGCTTCATTCCTTACCTGACGGCCGGCGACCCGGATCTCGCGACGACCGTCGCGCTCGCGCGGGAGCTCGATCGGTCCGGCGCGGACGTGCTCGAGCTCGGCGTTCCGTTCTCCGACCCGATCGCCGACGGACCGACTCTCCAGCGGGCCGCCGCCCGCGCGCTGGCCGGCGGAACGACGCTCGCGGGCGTGCTCGAATGCGCGGCCGAGATTCGCCGCTCCACCCGTCTCGCGCTCGTGCTCTTTTCGTACGCGAACCCGCTCTTCGCGCCGGGGTTCGCGCGCGCGATGGACAGGTCGGCCGCGGCCGGTTTCGACGGCGTCCTGCTGACCGACGTTCCGGCGGAAGAGGCGGACGATTTCCTGCCCGCGATCGCGGCCTCGGGCCTCGACCCGATCTTCCTCGTGTCGCCGACGTCACCCGAAGAGCGAATGCGAAGAGCCTCGCGCCTCTCGCGGGGTTTTCTGTACGTCATCTCGCGGACCGGGACGACGGGGGAGAAGAAGTCGCTCGCGAGGGATCTCGCGCCGACGGTCCGGCGCGCCCGCCGCTGCTCCCCGGAGCTGCCGGTCGCCGTCGGGTTCGGCATTTCGACGGCCGCCGATGCGGCGCGCGTGGCCGCCCTTGCGGACGGCGTCATCGTCGGCTCGGCGCTCGTCCGGCTCGTCGAGTCGAGCGGACGGGACGCCGTCCCGGCGGCGGGACGGTTCGTCCGCGAAATGAGCGCGGCCTGCCTTCGAGCGCGGCGATGAGCGTCAGCGAGTTGGAGCGCCTGAGGCAGGCGATCGACGAGCTCGATCGCGTGATCGTGAAGCTCCTGAACCAGCGCGCGAAATACGCGATCGAGATCGGCCACGCGAAGAAGACTGTCGCGCTGCCGGTGTATTCGCCCGAGCGGGAGCGCGAAGTTCTTCGCAACGTCGAGGACGAGAACCGCGGCCCGCTCTCCGCCGACGGAATCCGCCGGCTCTACGAACGCATCATCGACGAGTCGCGGCGAATCGAGCGCCAGGCGAAAGAAGAAGAACGGGAAGAGGAGTGAGGAACCCATGTTGATCGTGATGAAGCCGAACGCGGGCGAAGCCGAAGTCGACGCGGTGATCGCGCGGCTCGTCGAAAAGGGGTTCGACGTCCACCGGTCGACGGGAGCGGAGCGGACCGTGCTCGGCGCGGTCGGACACGTCCAGAACAGCGACCCGCGGTTCTTCGAGGACATGGCCGGCGTGTTCGAGGTCGTCCGGATCAGCGAGCCGTACAAGCTTGCCGGGCGCACGTTCCAGCCGCGCGACAGCGTCGTGTCGGTTCGCGGGGTGCCGGTCGGCGGCGACGAGGTCGTCGTGATGGCGGGGCCGTGCACGATCGAGACGCGCGAGCAGGTGTACGAGAGCGCGAAGGCGATCGCCCGGGCGGGCGCGAAGATCCTGCGCGGGGGCGCGTACAAGCCGCGCACGTCCCCGTATTCCTACCAGGGGATGGGCGTCGATGGCTGGAAGATCCAGAGGGAAGTCGCCGACGAGTTCGGCCTCGCGACCGTGTCGGAGGTCATGGACTCCTCGCAGATCGAGGACGCGCTGGAGTACGTGGATCTCCTGCAGGTCGGCGCGAGGAACATGCAGAACTTCACGTTCCTGAAAGAGCTCGGCAAGATCCGCAAGCCGGTTCTCCTGAAACGCGGTCTCTCCGCGACGATCGAAGAATGGCTGTTGTCCGCCGAATACATCATGGCGGGCGGCAACCGCGACGTCATCCTGTGCGAGCGGGGAATCCGCACGTTCGAGCGCTACACGCGCAACACGCTGGACATCTCCGCGATCCCGGTCATCGAGAAGCTCTCGCACCTGCCCGTCGTCGCCGACCCGTCGCACGGCACGGGGCACCGCGAGCAGGTCGCGCCGATGGCGCTCGCCGCGGCGGCCGCGGGCGCGGACGGCCTGATCATCGAGGTGCATCCCGATCCGGACAACGCGCTGTGCGACGGCCCGCAGTCGCTGCTGCCGGAGCAGTTCACGAGGCTGATGGATCAGCTCAGAATCATCGCCCCGGCCGTGGGGAAGCGGATTTGAGCTACTCCCTCTCCCGGCGGGAGAGGGGTGGGGACCGGGGGGATGTCATTCCCGCGAAAGCGGGAAGGTGGATTCACATTTGAAGTGCAACAGATGAGAGAAGACCTCGGCCGGGGTTTGGAAGTCAAGGCATTTCCTAGGTGTGTGATTGTAGAGTTGGGCAAGGCGGAGGATTTGGCTCGTGGGAAGGACTGCCAGGTCGGTTTTTCGGGGGAGGAAGCGACGAAGCCGGCCGATGGCATTTTCGACTCCGCCCTTCTGCCAAGGAGACCGTGGATCGCAAAAGAATGTTTCGACTCCGAGGGTTTTTCCCAGGCGGTGATGGAAAGCGAACTCGGTTCCGTTGTCGAAGGTCACGGTGCGGCGCAGGGACGGGGGAAGAGGTCGCAGAAGATTTTCGATGGTAGAGACAAGAGGTGCGGCGGCCTTGCTTTGTTGACGCAGGATAACCGTCAGTCGAGAAGTACGTTCGTGAAGGGCCAAGACGGCCTGCCCATAGGTGGCAAAGAGCATGAGATCGGCCTCCCAATGGCCAGGGTTGGTTCGGTCACTGGCTTCTGGGGGTCGCAGAGCAATGGGGACACGGTTTTGGATGTGCACGGTCGAGTTGCCGTGTTTTGGGGAGCGTCGGCCGCGCTTGCTCTTGCCGCGGGGGAGGTAGAGCCGCCAGGAGTAATCCTTGGTGCGAGCGATCTGAGCGGCGATGAAGCGATAAATGGTTTCATGACTGACAACCGGCCGGCCTTCTTCGCGCGCGAGCCTGCCGGCGACCTCCTGCGGCGACCATCCCTGACTGAGGCGGTCCAAGACCAGAGCCTGGAGGTCGGGCCGACGCAACAGTTTGCTGCCGGTCCAGCGCCGTGCCTTGGCCTGTTGACCGGCGTAAACGGGCTGATACCCGCCCGACGTCGTGCTGTTGCGCTTCAGCTCCCGAGCAACGCTCGATGGCGCGCGATCCAGACCTGCCGCGATTTGCCGGATCGATTGCCCGGCGCAGCGACGCCGGGCAATCTCACACCGTTCCTGGATCCCAAGCTGCCCGTATTGGCGCCCCATCGCAGCACCCCCATCAGAAGGTGTTGCACTTCGTTTGTGAAATCAAAGAATCGCTCTGGCGTGCCCGTGTAAAATCTCCCGATGTCATCCCCCCTCCCTCCCGTCGCGATCGTCGGAGCCGGGCCGACCGGAATCGCGTGCGCGATCGAGCTCCAGCGTGTCGGCCGCGAGGCGATTTGCTACGACCGCGGCGGGATCCTCGATTCGATCTACCGCTTTCCGGAGGAAATGGTCTGGTTTTCCACGCGCGACCTGCTGGACATCGGCGGAATCCCATTCGCGACGCCGCACGCCCACCCGACGCGCCTCGAGACGCTCGCGTATTACCGGGGTGTCGCCGAGAAGTTCGGCGTGAAGATCGAGGCGGAAACCGAAATCGAAAGGATCGAAAAATCGAGCGGAGGGAACTTCCGCTTCCTCGCGCGTCGTCGCGGCGAGACGGTTTCGTTCGAGGCCTCCGCGGCCGTGCTCGCGACCGGGTTCTTCCATAACCCGAAAAAGCTCGACGTGCCGGGATGCGACCAGGCTCACGTTCATTCTCGGTACGTTTCGGCGTATCCGTACCACGGCCGTGACGTCGTCGTCGTGGGTGCGAAGAACGGGGCCGCGGAAGCGGCGCTGGACCTGTACCGCCACGGCGCCCGTGTGACGCTCGTCGCGCGAGCGGGCGAGATCTCCGACCGCGTGAAGTACTGGGTGAAGCCCGACATCGAGAACCGCATCCGAGAGGGGGCGATCCACGCGTTGTTCCACGCCTCGATCGTCGAGATCGGCTCTGATTCCGTTGTCGTCCGGGCGCGGTCCGGCGGGCAGACCTCGCGGCCGCGTGCTTCGCACACCGAGCTGAGCGGCCGCTCACTTCCAACCGAGGGGAAGGTTCCCCTCGATCTCCCCTCTCCAACTGGAGAGGGGTGGCCGTCAGGCCGGGGTGAGGTCAAGATCCCCGCGGACGCGGTTTTCGCCCTGATCGGCTACGAACCGGATTTTTCTCTCCTGGAGAGATGCGGTGTTCGGCTGGAAGGGGAGAAGAGAGTCCCCGCGCACGACCCGGAGACGTTGGAGTCGAACGTGCTCGGGCTCTATCTCGCGGGCGCGCTCCTCACGGGCACCGAGACGGGCCGCATTTTCATCGAGAACAGCCGCCACCACGCCGCCCAGATCGCCCGCGCGATCGCGCACCGGATCCCCGCGGCTCATGCCTGAGGCGACCGAGAGGGAGCTGCTCCGGCTGCTCGCCGGGATGGACGTTTCCCCGGAACGGATCCGCCAGCTCCTGGGAGACCGCGATGCCCGGCGGCTCCACGTCGTTCGGCGCATTCTCGCCGCGCACCCGAAGACTCCCCGGGCCGACGCGCTCGCTCTCGTGCCGACGCTCTACTGGCGGGACCTCGCGTGGATTTCCTCCGAGGCGCGTGCCCATCCCGCGATCCGGCAGGCCGCCGACCGGGAGATCCTTCGCCGGGCGCCCGGGCTCGCGGTGGCCGAGCGATGCGCCGTCGCGCAGCTCTCCGGGCGCGGAGTGATCGCGGCGCTTCGCCGGGACGCCGACGGCGCGGTTCTGCGAGCGCTCCTCCGAAACCGGCTGACCGTCGAGTCGGACGTCGTTTTCATCGCGGGCACGTCCCGCGACCCGGACCTGCTCGTTTCTCTGCTTTCGGCGCCTGTGTGGGGCGTCCGCGTCGCCGTCCGGGCCGCGATCGCCCGGAATCCCTTCACGCCCGAAGACGAGGCGGTTCGGCTCTTTCCGTCCATCCCGCTCGCGGACCTGCGCGAGATCTGCGGGGAGGGCCGCCGCCCGGTCTCCTTCCTGTTTCGCGCCCGCCAGGCGCTGGCCGAGAGGGTCGAAGGGCGTGACAGCTGCACGCGAGTGGTCTAGCATGTACCGAACATCAATGGCCGATTCGGGCGAGGTCGGGTTCGGCGAAGAATTGCGGCGCAACCGCCTGGTGCGCGAAGTGTCCCTGGAAAGCATCGCGAGCGCAACGAAGATCTCGAAACGGCATCTCGAGGCGCTCGAGAGGGGCGATTTTTCGCGTCTTCCGGCGCCGGTCTTCACGCGGGGCTTCATTCGCGCCTACGCGGGATACCTCGGGCTCGACCCCGAAGAAATGGTGAATGCCTATCTTTCCGACACGGTGAATGCGTCCCCGCGGGCAGATGCGAGATCCGAGGCGTCGATCTCCCGTCGTCCGCGTTCCGTCGCGATCCTGCCCGTTGCGGCAGCTGTTCTCGGCATCGGATCGTCCTGGCGGGCGTCGCCTGGCGGGCGGCGCATCGCGCTCGCCCGGCGTCGGCGAAGACGACCGTTCTGCCGCCCGTGTCGGCTTCTCCTTTCATTCGTGAAATTCCGAAGTCCACCTCCGCGCCCGCGCCGGGGATCTCCGGCGGCGCGCCGGCCGCTCCCCTGGCCCTGACTCTGAGGTTTCAGGAGGACTGCTGGATCGAGCTCTTCGGCGACGAGAGGCTCCTCTTCTCGGGGATGTTGAAGAAGGGCGAAGACCGGACCTTCGAAGCGCAGAGCGACTTCCGCCTCACCCTGGGAAACGCGCGCGCGGTGGCCGTCGCCGTCAACGGCCGGTTGCTGCCGCCGCTCGGCGGAGCGGGGCAGGTCGTCCGCGATCTTCGCATCGACGCCGCCCATCTGGACGAGCTCGTTTCCCGCCGGAGCTAGCCTGGCAGGGGGGCCGATCTCGCCGGATCGCGATTTTACCGTCGCGTCTCTTCTCGACGGCTCGGCCGACCGAGTCCTTCGCCTGTTCGGCGCAAAGGCCCTTCTTCCGCTCGGGATCGAGGACCGGCTTCGAATTCTGCTGAGCTGCCGGAACGATACCGACGCGGAAATCGCGGGAGAGGCGGCCGCCTCGATCGCGAAAGTGCCTCCGGAGGAGTGGCTGAGCTTTCTGGACTTCGGCGAGCTCTCGGGAGGAGAGATTGGAGTCCTCGCGACCTCCACCGACGATCCTTCGGTCCTGGAGCGGCTGGTGCGCCACCGGGCGACGCCCGACGCGGTGCTCGTCCGCCTCGCGCGCGAGGCTCCGGCGGCCGTTCTGGAGGCGCTCGTCGTGAACCAGAAGAGACTTCTGGCGCATCCGGCGATCATCGACGCCGCGGAAGCCAATCGCGCCCTTCCCCCCGATTGCCGCAGGCTCCTTCGGGAGATCCGCGAAGAATTCTTCGAGAAGGAATCCCGGCGGCGGGACGCCGCGGAGGCCGCGGCGCCGCTCGAGTCCGCACCCGAGGAAGCCGCGGGCCCGGCCGACCCCGAGACGCCGGCGTCCGGGGAGGTCGAGGCGGGCGAGACCGAGGAAGAGCACGAGCGCCGGATGGCGATCAACCAGCGAATCGCTTACATGAACGCGGCGGAGAAAATCGAGACGGCGCTCAAGGGGACGCGCGAGGAGAGGCGGATCCTGGTCACCGACGTGAACAAATCCGTGTGGGAGTCGGTTCTCAAATGCCCTTACCTCACGGACGTCGAGCTCGAGGCCTTCGCCTCGATGCGCAACGTGGACCCGGGGGTCTTTCGGCTGATGGCGCTGAAACCCGACTGGATGCGCAAGTACGGCGTCGTGCACAAGCTCGTGAACAACCCGATCGTTCCCAACGAGATCAGCATGGGACTGGTGAAATTCCTGCGGATGCGGGACCTCCGGCTCGCCATGAACGACAAGAATCTCCCGGAACCCGTCCGAATCACGGCGCGGAAGATCTACCTCATCCGGCGCGCCTAAGCTCTCTCCTTCGAGGGTCTTGCGCAATCCATCGGAATTGCCGGATAATTGTCGAAGAAACCGAAGAATGGCAGAGACGGTCAACCAATACGATGTGCTCGGCGTCCCGCGGAGCGCGACGACGGAGGAAATCCGAAAGCGATTTCGCGACCTCGCGCGCGAGCGCCATCCCGACCGGAGTTTGCCGGGCGAGAAGTCGCGCGCCGAAGCGGAGTTCCAGGCGCTCACGGCCGCCTACAACGTGCTGATGAGCCCGGTGAGGCGGGCGGCGCTGGATTTCGACCTCGACAACAAGGTCGTCTCCGAATCCGACCCGAAGGCGATCGCCCAGGCGTACCTCGCCAAGGGAGTGGAGGAATACCGGGAGGGGAGGCTGGACTCGGCGTTTTCCAATTTCGAGCTCGCCCTCCATCACGACGCGGAAAACGCCGTGATCCAGCACCACTACGCGCTTTCCGCCGCGCGATCTCCGAACCGGCTTCGCCATGCGATCGCGGCGATCGAGAAATCGATCCGGATCGACCCCCACAACGCGGGCTTCCTCCGGGACGCCGGGACGATCTTTCGTCAGGCAGGGCTTTGGACTCGCGCCGAAAAGTGTTACCTTGAGGCATTGAGGTGGATGCCCGACTCGCCGGAGATCCGGCGAGGCCTGGAAGACGCGCGGAACCATCGGGCTCCGCAACAGTGAATTTCGAATGACGATGACGTTTCGCGCATTCGGTTTGACCGATATCGGCCGGAAGCGAAAGCACAACGAAGATTCCTTCGTGATCGACCTCGGCGAGGGACTGTTCGTCGTCGCGGACGGAATGGGCGGCCACGCCGCCGGCGAGGTCGCCGCCAAGATCGCCGTCGACACCATCGAAGAATTCATCAGCGACACGAGCCAGAAGTTCGAAAGCACGTGGCCTTTCCAGTACAACCACCAGTGGCGGTTCAACAGCAACCGTCTCGCGGTCGCCGTCGAGAAAGCCAACGAGAGGGTGATCTCCGCGGTCGCGAAGCAGCCCGCGCTGAAAGGCATGGGGACGACCCTCGTCGGCGCCATCCTCAACGGCTCGGGCATGTCGCTCGCCCACGTCGGAGACAGCCGCGCCTACCGCTTCCGGGGCCGCGAGCTGCGCCGCCTGACCGACGACCATTCGTGGGTTCACGAGCAGATCGTGACGGGCATCCTCACCGAGGAGGAGGCGAAATCGCACCCCCTGAAGAACGTCGTGACCCGGGCTCTCGGCGGCGGTCCGACCGTCATGCCGGAGCTTCAGGAGCTCGACCTGCAGCCCGGCGACCAGTACCTCTTCTGTTCCGACGGTCTGACGACGATGCTTTCCGACGAGGAGGTCGGGCAGGTGCTCGTCGCCGAGGGCGATCCGGAAGCCTCCTGCCGGGAGTTGATCGAGAAAGCCAACGAAAAGGGCGGGCTCGACAACATCACGGTGATCATCGTCGAGGTCCGCGAGAACTCGCAGCCCGCCTGAGTCTCCCGGCGGAATGAAACGCCGGAGCCCGGTGTTCCGTAAACGTAACAGCGCATTGGTCTCGACTGCGAGAAAGGCTATCGTCGCGCATGGTCCTGTAGATTCAGACATTTGCCTGTCGCGGCAGTGCTGCTGATGACGGCGTTTGTGCCGCCGTCGTCTCTCCGGGCTTCTCCCTGGCAGCGGCGCGAGCTGCTGCGCTCTCCTCTGGCGATCAACCTGCACCATCCGGACCTGCGATTTCTCGACGACGCGGGGCCGGGCGACCTCTCGCTGTGGGGAGGCAAGCTGCGCGTCCGCGCCCCCGGTGTCAGCGCGGAGACGGTCGCGTCGATCGCTCCGGCCATCGAGGCGAGACTCCGCGGCTCGCTCGATTCGTGGGACGTTCCGTTCTCGGCGAGCGACCCGATCCGCCTGCTGATCGTCGCCTCCGGCGAATCCCCCTTCTCGGAGGTTTTCAGCCTCGCCGGAGAAGGCGGCGCCGACCGCGAGCCGGTGATCGCGTTGAACGTCACGGGGCAGACGGACGTCGAGATCGCGGCCGAGGTGGTCCGCGACGTGGGGTCTTTCGTGCTTCGGCGCCTGGCTCCCGGCGCGGACGAGGCGCTCGTCTTCGCGGCCGCCCGCGCCGTGTCGATTTCCGGCGACCTTCTCGACTCGGATCGACAGGAGATCCGCGAGGCGGGATCTTCGCCGGTCAACAGCCTCGAGCGACGCGAAGGAGAGATCTTCGCCGCGGCCTGGATCGACGAGATGGCGGCCGGGGCGGGGTCGAGCTTCGTTTCCTCCGTCTGGACCAGCCGCGTCGCCACGGGCGAGAGCACGCTGCTCGCGTTCGCCCGGGCCTACGCGGAAGCGACGCACCAGTCGCCGTGGGACGCGCTCCAGCGTTCACTGGAGCGAGATTACAGCCGGACGGAAGTTTTCGGCGATCTCTCCCGCCTCACCGATCGCGATCGGGAGGCGGGCGTTCTCGACGCGTCCAGCCCGGCCCCGCTTTCCTGGAGGTTCTTCAGCGCCGACATCGACCCCGCCGCCGGAGCGTCGGCCGGCCTGAACGTCTCCTGGCCCGGCGACGCGGCGCGAGGGTTCGCCGTGCTCCACTACGAAGACTCCCTTCCGAGCGACGTCATTCGTTTCGCGCCCGGAGAGTCGAAGACGCTGCCCCTCTCGGGCGTCTCGAGGATCGACTGGATCGTCGCGGGAGGCGACCGCGCGGGTTCCGCGCTGGCGTCGCCGGTGCCGATTTCTCCCCTCGAGAATTTTCCGCTTTCCGGGCTTTCGGCCCGCGCCGTCGCCGAGCCCGGCCAGGGTGTCTCGCTCGAATGGAGCACGGCCCGCCAGCTCGACGTCGGCGGATGGGCGATCTTTCGGGCGGAAGTGGACGAGTCCGGCAGGATCGCGAAGTCCGCTCCGCAGTGGCTTCCTTCTTCGAGCGGGCCGCAGCAGCACTCGCTGTATTCGTTCGTCGATTCCACGGCCGTTCCCGGCCGTTACTATCGCTACGATGTCTGGGCCGTCACGGAAGACGGCGCCCTCTCCCGTTCGTTCCGGGAGACCGTTCAGGCGCGGTAATCCGGATCTCGCTTTCGACGGCGATCGCCGTCAGATCGCCTCGACGACGACCGCTCCGCCCTGTCCCCCTCCGATGCACATCGTGGCGACGCCGAGCGCGACGTTTCGCCGCCGCATCTCCTTCAGGAGCGTCAGCACGAGCCGTGTGCCGCTCGACCCGACCGGGTGTCCGAGCGCGATCGCTCCGCCGTTGACGTTCGTCCGGTCGAAGTCGATCTCGCCGATCGGGCCGTCGAGCCCGTTCTTCTTCGCCCAGTCGGCAGAGCTCCACACTTTCGCGCACGCGAGCACCTGCGCGGCAAACGCCTCGTTGATTTCGAGCAGGCCGACGTCCTTCCACGCGACGCCGGCGCGCTTCAGGGCCAGCGGAGTCGCGACGACGGGCCCGAGGCCCATCCGAGCGGGGTCGGTGCCGGCGAAACCGAAGGACAGGATTCGGCCGATCGGCTTGAGCCCGAGGCCCCGGGCTGCTTCTTCGGACATCACGAGCGTGGCAGCTCCGCCGTCGGTGATCTGGGAGGAGTTCCCGGCGGTCACGGTTCCGAATTTCCGGTCGAAGTAGGGCTTCAGCTTCGCGAGCGCTTCCAGGGTCTGATTTTCGCGGATGCCGTTGTCCTGGACGGCGAGCCGGCCGTAGTCGGGCGGAATCGGGACGGGAACGATTTCCTCGGCGAGCTTCGAGCGGGCAGCGGCCGCGCGCTGATGCGATCGCAGGGCGAAGGCGTCCTGTTCCTCCCGCGTGATGTGGAATTCCTTCGCGAGGATTTCCGCGGTCTGTCCCATGTTGAGATCGCAGATCGGGTCGGTCAGGCCCAGCTCGAGTCCGACGACCGGCCGGAAATCGGACGGGCGAAACCGAAGGAGCGCGCCGAGCCGCGCGCCCGCGCTCTTCGCGCCGAACAGGGCGAAGAACTTCCGCTTCGCCGCCTCCGAAAAGAGCAAAGGGATCTGCGACATCGATTCGACTCCGCCCGCGGCGACCGCTTCGTTGAGTCCCGCCTGGATCCGCAGAAAACCGTCCGCGATCGACTCCGCGCCGGAGCCGCAATTCCTCCCGACGGTGAACGCGGCCACCGAGCGAGGAACCCCCGAGCGCAGCGCGATCACCCTTGCGATGTTCGCCGAATCCGCGGGAGTCGCGATGTTCCCGAAGATGACCTCGTCGAGGTGCGCGGGGTCGAATCCGGTCCGGGCGAAGAGCTCCACGAGCGCGGCCCGTCCCAGGTCCGCCGCCGAGAGGTCGCGAAGGTCGGTGTTCGCGCGGCAATACGGTGTTCGCACGCCGTCGACGAGAACGACGCTACGCGGCATGCGCCTTCTCTTCGTACATTCGGTCGATGAGGGTCTTGTATCTCTCGTCGATGACCTTGCGCTTGATTTTGAGCGTCGGCGTGATCTCGCCGGCTTCGATCGTCAGCTCGCGCGGGAGCAACGCGAACGCGCGGATCTGCTCGTGGTGGGCCTTGCCCGCGTTGTAACGGTCGATCTCGCTCTGGATTCCGGCGCGGAGCGAGGCGTCCCGATCGAGAGCGGCGGCATCGCCGGGCGCGGCGGAGGTCTTTCCGAAGTTCGGCACGATCAGCGCGGAGAGGAACTTTCGCCGGTTTCCGATGACGATCGGGAGGGAAATCCAATCCGATTGCTTCAGGGCGTTTTCGATCGGCTGCGGGGCCGCTTTCTTGCCGCCGGAAAGCACGATCAACTCCTTCTTCCGGTCGGTGATCCGGAGAAAACCCTCCGAATCGAGCTCGCCGATGTCGCCGGTCGCGAACCATCCGTCGGCGTCGATGACCTTCGCGGTTTCTTCCGGCTTGCCGTAGTAGCCTTTCATGATGTGCGGCCCGCGCGTGAGGATCTCCCCGTCCTCCGCGATCTTCACCTCGACGCCGGGGACAGGTTTCCCGACCGTCCCGAGCCTCCACCGCCCCGGGCCGTTGACCGCGATCACGGGAGACGTCTCGGTCAAACCGTATCCCTCGTAGATCGTGACGCCCGCGCCCCAGAAAAATTCCGCGAGCTCCTGCGAAAGGGGGGCTCCGCCCGAAATCGCGAACTGGAAATTCGGTCCGAGGCGCGCCCGGAGCTTCGAAAAGACGAGCCGGTCGGCGATGCGGATCCCGAGGGAGGTCGGATCGGTCTCGCCGCCTTCGAGGCGGCGAAGGCGTTCGCGGCCCTTCCCGGCAGCCCAGCCGAAGATCGCGCGCTTGAGCGGCGATTTCGCCGCCTTCTCCCGGACGGCCGCGTAGATCTTCTCGTAGACGCGCGGGACTGCCCCGAAGACGCCGGGCTTCACGATGGCGAGGGCGTCGCGGACCTTGTTGACGTCGTCGAGATAGGCGATGCGGCTTCCCTTGTACAGGTACGCGTAGTCGATCATCCGCTCGAAGACGTGCGACAGGGGAAGGAAAGAGAGGGCGACCGTGTCGCTGGGAAACGGAACGACTTCGCAGCAGGCAAGCACGTTGGACGCGAAGTTTCCGTGCGTCAGCACGGCGCCCTTCGGTTCGCCAGTTGTGCCCGAGGTATAGATGATCGTCGCGGGGTCTCCGGCGCGGATCCGTTTTGCGCGCGTCTCGAAGACGGTCGAGCCCATCTCGAGATTTCCGCGCCCCCGGTCCACCGTGCGCAGCCAGCTGTCGTATCCCGCCTCGGCCGGAGGTTCGGGGTCGATGGAAAGGACGTGCTCCAGCGAGGGACACTTTTCCCGGATCGACACCAGTTTCTCGAGCTGTTCCGACGTCGAGACGACGGCGATGCGCGCGCCGGAATCGTTCAGGATCTGGACGATCGGCTCCGCCGGGAGCGTGGGGTAGATGGGAACGGTCAGAGCGCCGCCGCACACGATCGCGTAGTCGGTCATCGCCCACTCCGGCCGGTTTTCCGAGAGGATCGCGACCCGGTCTCCCGGCTGCATCCCGAGCGCGTTCAAGCCCAGGGAGAGGGCGCGGACCGTGAAGGAGAAGTCGCGCGACGCGATCGGTTTCCACTTCTCGCCGTCGCGGGCGAAGAGAAGATCCGGCCGGTCGGACCGCGCGGCAATCTCGAAGATGTCGTACAGCGTTTCGATCTCGGGCATCGCGCCTCCGGTTCGAACGATTGTAGCAGGGTGGGTTATTCTCTCGGACCGATGGCGATCGCGCTTCTCCTCGTGACCGGCGCCGCGGCGGCCGGCTTCCTCGTGTCGTCGTATTTCGGCTTCGTGCTCGCAGCTCACGGGGCCCACGATCCGATGGTGAGGGCGCTCGTGACGCGCCACGTGCTGTATTCGATTCCGGCGGTGATGCTCTCTCTCTTCTCGCAGTCGATGGTGATCTTCTATTTCATCGGGACCGGCAGGCTCGTGAAGGACGAAGTGGAGAACTTCCCGGAGGCGAAGAAGCTGCCGGTGCTGCGAGCCCTCCGCCGATTCAAGGCCCGTACCTCGCCGCCCGCGACGTTTTCGATGCTCGCGGCGATCTTCGTCTTCGTCGTCGGGGGATGGGTGCACACGGCCCCGCCGGGAACGCGCGCCGTCGCGCACTGGACGCACCTGGGAGCGAGCGTGCTTGCGGTCGTCCTTCACCTCTGGGCCCTTTTCGCCGAGTACCCCGTGTTCGTCGAGAACAACGAACTGATGGCCGATCCGACGGCGTATGCAGCCGCGGGGGCAGGCGTCTCCCGTGGCCGTGAAAAAGGGCGTCGTCGTCGCGGCGGCGATTTCCGTGCCGTTCCTCGCGATCGCCGCCCGGGAGGCCTCGAAGCTCCTGGCGGGGCTCTCGGACCCCGCGAAGTCGAGCCCCGCGTCGATTCTCTGGATCTTCGCGATCTTCGTCGTCCTCGCGCTGCTCTGGGTTTCGGTGTACGCGATCTCGCGGCGCGCGCAGCCGGCGTCGGACAGGCTTCCGTTCGCCGCGGCCGCCGCGATCGCGATGCGCGAGGCGAAGAAGCGCCCGCCGGCGGCAAAATGCCCGCGCTGCGGCCGCGCGCGGATCAGCGACAGCGTTTCGAAATGCCTCTATTGCGGGGCGGAGTTCGGTGGGCCACCGACGCCGGTGACCGGGCACGAAGCTCCTCGGGCATGAAGCGATAAAACTTCCTTACTTGTGGTAAGGAATCTGTGGTAAGATCGCGGCCATGTCGAGCGCGAAGATGACGAGCAAAGGCCAGATCACTGTCCCCAAGAGGATCCGCGAAACGCTGCGGCTCGAGCCCGGAGACAGGATCGAGTTCAGCGCGAGTGCTTCGGGCGAGGTCGTGGTGCGGGCGAAGACTCGCTCGATCACAGAGCTCTATGGCGCGCTGAGGCGCCCCGGCCGGCGGCCGGTGTCTCTCGCGGAAATGGAGCGGGCGATCCTCGCGGCGCACGGCAAATCGTCCACGTGATTGGTCTCGACACGAATGTCGCTGATCCGGCTGCTCGTCGAGGATGACGCGCGCCAGGCGAGGGCCGCGAAAGAACTGATCTCGAGCGCAGTGGCCCGCGGAGAACTACTGCGAGTCGATCCGGTCGTGCTGTGCGAGGTCGTGTGGGTTCTTCGGAGCGCGTATCGCGTGCCGAAAGCTCGGATCGCCGACGTTCTGGAAGGGTTGCTTTCGGCCGGCGAGCTCGAGATCGGAGACGCGGACCCGGTGCGCGACGCGCTCGAGGACTTTCGAGTGGGGAAGGGCGACTTCGCCGACTACGTCATCGCTCGCCGCAACCAGGCTGCGGGCTGCGGGGTCACGGCAACCTTCGACCGCTCGCATTCCGGCGATTCGTCTTTTCGCGTGATCTCGCCGGGTCACCGAAAGCGCGGTGGAGGCTGAGGTCGTTGCGGGCCTGGCGCGACGTCCCCGTGATCCGCGCCCGAAGCCCTCGGGCGTTTCGCTTACGTCCGGAGCGGCTGGAACCCGGTGATCGAGACCTTGTCCGCTACGCGGTCCTTGCCGTCGAGGTGGTACGTCACCGTAACTTCGTCTCCCACCTTCAGGTCTGACCAGGTCGCCTTTTTCTCGCCAATCAGGTAGGTCGTCTCAGCGGAGGTCTTGTAGCTCGATTCCTTGGTCTTCCATTTCAACGTGAAGGTCTTGGACGCATCGTTGACCGCGCTCACTTTACCGCCCTGCGGGGGCTCGAACGCTGCAACGACCCGCTGACCGCGAACAGGCAGAGGCAGACGAGAAGTCCCCAGGTCATGATCTTTCGCATACGAGCCTCCTCTCTGAAAATCATCATCGCCAGTATACCCGCCGGGTGCGCGGTCACGGTCGAGGTGGTACTCGGACGACCCGCCGCGCAAAGTCTCGGTCAGGTACTCAAGCGTTGAAGGCGTTCGGTATGAGCTGACGCTGTCCGTCGTCAAGTCCGAACACGACCACCGGCCGTATTTGCTCATCCAGGATTGGCAGACCAGGGAGCTTGGAGGGCAACTCAGACGTCTCTCGCGCGCGGTGACGGCGCGGTGACCGACTACCTGACCTCCTCGCGTGCGCGCCGGTTTCCGTTTGACCGTAGTTTGACCCGGACACACGTCAAACTGGGGTCAACGGGGGCCGTGTTCACACGGTGCACGCAGAAGAAAAGAGGCGGGCCGTTAGTTTCGGCCCGCCGATATTGGCGTAAAACCCTTGTCTTGAGGTGGTGGCGGCGGGGGGAATCGAACCTCCGACATGGCGCTTATGAGACGCCCGCTCTAACCATCTGAGCTACGCCGCCCGGAGCGCCTTTTATCACAGGCACGGACCATCCTCTCCCGCGACGCGCTGCCGGCCTCATACCCCAGCGACGTGCTTGCTCAGTACGCCTCGGGCCCGTTGGGCTCGGGCGCTCGTCGCGCCGTCCGCGCAGTTGAAGTCAGTGAAGTGCTGGCGGCCGCGCGCCGGCGGACGAGGACGATGTTTCGGATGTAGACGAAGAAGCCGAATGCCTGCCCCGAGATGAAGACGGGATCTCTCCGCTCGATCGAGTAGGCGAGAAGGAGCGCGGCCCCCGCGAGAGAGAAATACCAGAAGACCATCGGTATGTGGCTTTCGCCTTTCCGTTCGGAGGAGATCCACTGGACGAAGAAGCGTAGGAAAAATGCGATCTGGCCGGCGAACCCCACGACAATCCACGCGCTCATAGTTCCTCCCACTCGGAATGGACACGCCGCCGCAAGAGCCATCTCAAGCCCGCCAGGTCCGCGGCGGGCGAGAGGAGGCGATTGAAGAGCCCGTACTTCGCGCGCCCGTGGATGCGGGGGCGGTGGCGAATCGGAACTTCCTCGACGCGCCCGCCTTCCCGTCGAACGAGCGCCGCGATGAATCGATGCATTCCGTTGAAGCGAACGATCCGCCGGGCCATTTCCGCCCGGATCGCCCAGAGGCACGTCCCGCCGTCGTGCGCGCCATCCCGCAGAACCGTGCGCCTCACGGCGTTGGCAAGGCGTGAGCTGAGCCGCCTCACGAGAGGGTCGTTTCGCGCGGTTCGAACGCCGAGTGCCGCATCGGCCCTCGCCAGAGCCGCCAAAAGAAGCTTGATGTCCGCGGGGTCGCTCTGGAGGTCTGCGTCCATCACGACGATTCGATCTCCCCGTGCCGCATCGATGCCGGTGACGGCGGCGGCGGACTTTCCCTCGCGTCTCTCCCGGCGGAGCACTCGAAGCGCAACACCGGGCCTGCGGGTACGCCAGGCGAGAGCGCGGCGCGCGGTTGCGTCCGTCGAACCGTCGTCGACCAGGAGGATTTCGGCACTGGTCCCGCCCGCGCTCAATTCAGCGGTGAGCTCATCGAGGAGCGGCTCGAGGTTATCCTCCTCGTCGTAGGCCGGAAGCACGATCGAGACCTCGGGAGCCCGGAGGTCGGTGTTCACTGTTCCCCCGGAAGTCCGACGAGCGCGACACTGGCATTCCAGATCCGGAAGTCTTGCTCATCCCGATGTGACGGGATCCTGTCGACGACGTCTTTCCCCGTCAACACGAGCGTCGGTTGCTGCGGGCGGACGAGCGATTCCGGCAGAGCAGTCTCGCTGGCGAGGTTGTAAATCCTGACGCCATGCAGTCCCTGAAGGTACCATCGCGCCTCACACCAGACTCCGGGGACTTCGCCGGTGGGAGCGAGAGACGGGAAATTCCAGAACGTCACCGCGTTTCCATAGGAGGGCGCGATCGCTTCGATTCGCCTGGCCAGAAGCTCGGAATTCAAGACTTCTCCGCCCAGGCGAAGCGGCGCCAGCGCGAAGGCTGCGGAAACCGCCGTCAGCTCGGCGACGAGAAGCGTTCGCCCCCAGCGGGGCCGCAGGAGGATCAGGCACACCAGTAGCACTCCGAGCGCGATCGGCAGGATCAGTACGGCTCCCGTTGACACGAACCGGATGCTTGCGCCCGTCCAAAGCCAGAGGAAACAGTCGCTGCTCCATCGCGGTCGGAAGAGGAGCGCCCCTGCGGCGAGCGCGCCCGCTGCCGTCGTCAGAGCGACGCTGTGGCGCCCGGCCGCAAGAAGCCTCTGGACGAAGACGCCGATCAGAATCGCGACGGCGGGGTAGAAAGGGTAGCCGTACCAGGCCGTCGGGTTGGTGGCGGCGAGCATGCCGGCCGCGTACAGGCCGATCCAGCCCGCGCTCAGGGCCCGGTCATCGTGTCTCCACTCCGGCAGCCTCCGCAAGACCCACGCGATGATCAGCGGCGCAAGGAGGCTCCAGGGGAAGAACCCGTCAAAGAGCGTTCGCGCCAGAACGCCGACCCGGCCGGACAACGGCCGCGGGGTCTTCCATGGCAGAGGTCTCCCGCCGCCCAAATTGAACCGTCCCAGGTTCTCCCGCAAGAGGAACACTTCCGCGAACGCCCGGCCATGCAGGATCAGCATCGCCGCCGGCCAGGCCACGGAAAGCGCGAGGAGCATCGCCGTGGCGCCCCAGATCAGGCGGGGGGGAATTGGAGGATTCGCCCTGCGCGTCGCAAAGAGATGGATTCCAACGAGGGCGGCCGCCGGGAGGCCCAGGAAGTTCTTCGTCAGACTGGCGAGCCCGAATGCGATGCCCGCGAGTATCAGAAGCCGCGGGTGCGCTCTGCGAGAAACGACACACAGCATTCCGAGCGCGATCCAGAACGTCGCCGTCGGATCGAGGCAGCAATTGCGAGCTCCATGGTAATAGACGAATCTTGCTGACGTCGCCAGGGCCAGCGCCGCGAAAACTCCCGCCCGGGCCCCGAAGAGACGACGCCCGATCAGCCCGGTCAACAGCACGGTCCCGGCGCCGGCGGCACCCGACCAGAAGCGCAGAGCGAGGTCCGTTTGCCCGACGACGAGGAACGTACCGGCAGTAAGCCAGAAATAGAGCGGCGGCTTCGTGTAACGGAAACCGCCATTCAGACGGGGCGTGAGCCAGTCTCCGGTCTGAAGCATTTCCCGTGAGGTGAGCGCTTCGATCGCTTCGTCGCTGTCCTTCAGGCTGGGCGCGCCCAGACGATAGAAATTGAGCGCGAGCGACAGGACGGCGACCGCGAGCATGCCGATTACGAAAAAGCGGCGGTCGCGCCGGGCCGAATCGAGCGTCTCGGCCACGTCCGTCACAGAGGGAGATTAGCACCTTGGGGTCCGCTCGCGCGACTCGCGGGCAACGCGGATTATTTCTTGTAGAACGCCTCGACGACCTTCTTGATCTCGTCGTCGGCCGAGCCCTCGGCCTTCATCTTCCCGGCGAGCTCCGCTTCGCCGCGGCAGATTTCGCACCCCGTCGCGTGGAGCGACGTGTAGCAGGTGAGAAGCGACCTATGGTGCAGGTTCGGGCTCTCCTCGCAGCCGCAATAGCAGTGGATCTTGTCGATCGTTTCCGGATATTTCTTCGCGGCCGCGTAAGCCGGGCGCGATTCCGCGTCCTCATCGCCCAGCTCCGCCGGGTCGAGGAGCGGCTTGGTTTCGCGGCACGCCGCGCATCCGTTGGATTTCGGCGATTCCTTCTTTGGCGCGGTTTTGTCGGCGAAGGCGATGGCGCCGGCGAGGAGCAGCGCGCCTCCGGCCGCGAGAATGAGTTTCATGATTTCTCCATCAACGGAAGGGTAACGTTTCCCCGCTTTCGATTGTTCCAGAATTCGAGCGCTTCGGCGTAGAAAGAAGAGGCTTCCGCCGCGAACGGCTTCGCTGAAAACCTCTCCGAAGCCGCCCTCGCGTGACGCGACATCGAGGCTCGCTGGTCGGGATGGCTGTGGAGGAACGCGAGCGACGCCGCGGCCTCCTCTTCGGTCCGGCAGACGAGCCCGGATCCGGCGGGAAGGCGCGCGTCTTCGATGCCGGGGACTGAGAGCGACACGGCCGGCAACCCGCTCGCCATCGCCTCGAGGACCGCGCGGTGGCCCTGATCGGCGCCGGAGGCGGTGAAGAGGAATGCGTCCATCGACCGATAGAGGTCCGGAAGGAGGTCCTCCTGGTAGCCGGTCCCGAAGCTCCGGCCGCCGACGCCGAGCGAGCCGGCGAGCCGGCGGATCTCGTCTTCCCGTTCCCCCTTCCCGATCTGGAGGAGAACGATCGAAGGCTCGCCGATTCGGGCGAGGATTCGAACCGCCGCGTCCTGCCCCCGTCCCGGGGCGATTTTCCCGATCGTGCCGACGACGAACGAGCCCCCGGGGACGCCGAACGACCGCAGGAGAGCCTCGTCGCGCGCGCCGGGAAGGAATCGATCGCGGTCGACAACCGGAGAGAGGACGCGGGAGGGCGCCGCGGAAGGGAATCGCTCGCGGAACTGCGACCCGATCGCGCTGTTGGAGAAAGCGTGTCCCGCGGATCGCCGGATCATCCAGCCCATACCGGCTCCCGTGCGAAGCGAACGCGCGTGGTGAAAGGAGCGGACGATCGGAAATCCGCGTCGCGGAGCCGCCGCGAGGGCCACGAGGTGGTCGTGGGAGGCATGGGAATGGAGAAGATCGAACGGCTCTGTCCCCAGGATCTCGGCGACGCGCCCGACGTCGCGAAGGAACGCCCGCGGTCCGGCCCCCGGCGAGAGCATCGGCCGGGCCCATCCCGCGGATTCGAACCGGCGCGCGAGGGGGCTCTCCGCGGTGAAGCCGATCTCCGCTTCGACTCCGGCCGAGCGGAGGGCGCGGACCTGATCGAGAGCGACGGCCGCGGGTCCGGTCCATTTCGCGCCGGCGACCAGATGGAGAACGCGCATCGCGCGGATCGTAACTCAGAGCCGGTCCCGACGCTGATAGACTCCCTCGCGGAGGAAACGCGGATGGCCGTCGACCCGGAATTGCTCGCGATCCTGGTCTGCCCGAAGACGAAGGGCCCGCTCGAGCAGGTTTCGCTTCCTTCCGACGTTCGCAAGATGCTCGTGGACCGGTACCGCGAGAAGTTTCGCGACGAGGAGCCGGTCGTGGAGGTGGGGCTGTTTTCCCCCGAGGCCTCGCTCGTGTACCCGATCGTGTCGGACATCCCCGTGATGCTGATCGACGAGGCGCTTCCGGCTTCCTCCATCGGAAGGTGATTTGAGCCTTTCGTCGCTTCTCGGGCGGCGAGAACCTCTTTCCCGGGCATTGCTGGTGCTTTGCCTGGCGCTCGCCGCGTCCACCTCGGCCGTCGCCGTCGCGAACATCCTTCTGGGCTTCACGGGCCTCGCCTGGCTCGCCGAGCTGCGCCGCGGCGGACGGTCGCGCGGGGCGGAGGCGTTCGGCTCGCCGGTCGTCCTCGCTCTCGCGATCTTCGTGCTCCTCCTCGTCGGTTCCGCCGTGTTTTCGATTCATCCCGGGCGAAGCCTGTTCGCGCTCAAGGGCATCTTCACGCTGCTGCTCCTTCCGCTGTTCGCCGACGTCCTGGAGACGGGCGACGATCTCGCCGCCGTCGCGAACGCGCTCGGGGTCGCGGCGCTCGTCCTCGCCGCGATCGGCGTCTGGCAGTACGCGCACGGAGCGAACCGGCTCTCGGACCGCATCGAGGCGACGCTTTCGCACTACATGACGTTTTCCGGCCTCCTGCTCGTCGTGTGCCTGCTGTTTCTGGGGCGCACCGTCGAGGATCGGTCGGTGCGGGCGGCCGCGCTGGCCGTGACGATCTGCCTGGGCGCCGCCCTGCTGATGACGTTCACGCGAAACGCGTATGTGGGCTTCATCGCGGCGAGCCTGGTCTTCCTCGCGATTCGCCGGCCTCGATGGATCTGGACGGCGGCGCCGGTCGCGTTTCTCGTCTATTTTCTCGCTCCCGCCGGAATCCGGCTGCGGATGCTTTCGACGTTCGACCCCTCCGATCCGACGAATCGGGACCGGCTCGACATGGCGGTGGCCGGTCTTCGAATGATTCGCGATCATCCGGTCTTCGGGCTCGGTCTGACGCTCGTCAAACCGTACTATCCGCTCTACCGCGTGCCGAGCTCTCTCCGATTCCGCGTTCCGCATCTCCACGACAACGTTCTGCAGATCGCGGCGGAGTCGGGCCTCTTCGCGGCGGGCGCTTATCTCGCCCTGCTGGCGTGCTTTTTCGTCGCCTGTCTCCGGCGCCTCCGTTCCGAGCGGGATCCGCGCCTCCGCGGGCTCCTGGCAGGCTCGTTCCTCGCGGTCGCGGGCATCTCGGTGGCCGGCCTCTTCGAATACAATTTTGGAGACGTCGAAGTCCTGATGACCACCCTCATCGTCATGTCGTTTCCCTTTCTCGCGCGCGTTCCGGCGGCGCGCCGACTCGGAGGCCGATGTTTCCCGCTGATTCGCTCTTTCCCCGGCCGATCTACCGGGTGAGCCAGCTCCTCGCCGAGGTGAACACGGCTCTCTCGGTCGGCTGGCGGCGGGTCGCGGTGTCGGGCGAAGCCTGCGAGGTCCGGCCGTATCCGAGCGGGCACATCTACTTCGCGCTCAAGGACGAGGCCGCAAAGGTCAATGCCGGTGCTGTGGCGATCGGACGCCGTCCGGCTTCCGTTTCGCCTCGAGGAAGGGATGCAGATCGTCGCGACCGGCACTCTCGGCATCTATTCCGCGCGCGGCCAGTTCCAGATCCAGGTTTCGGACATCCAGCCGATCGGCGCCGGGGCTCTCGCGATCGCCTTCGAGCAGCTCCGGAAGAAGCTGGCCGAAGAGGGCCTTTTCGACGAAGCCCGGAAGCGGGCGCTTCCTTCTCTTCCGAAGAGGATCGGCATGGTCACTTCCCCCGATGGCGCCGCAGTTCGCGACATCCTTTCCATCCTGAAGCGGCGGCACCCGAATCTGCACATCACGATCTTCCCCGCCCGCGTGCAGGGGGAGGGCGCGGCGGCGGAGGTCGCGGAAGGCGTCCGGGTCCTCAACCGGCTCGCCCGGTTCGACGTGATCATCGTCGCGCGCGGGGGAGGGTCGGCCGAAGACCTGGCGGCGTTCAACGACGAGCGGCTCGTCCGCGTCCTCGCGGCCTCCGCGATCCCGACGATTTCCGCGATCGGACACGAGACAGACTGGACCCTGTGCGATTACGTCGCCGATCTCCGAGCTCCGACTCCGTCGGCCGCGGCCGAGCTCGTCATCGGAGTCCAGGAGGAGATCTCCCGTCGGCTCGCGCTGGCCCGCCGCTCGCTCTTCCAGACCGCTCGGCGCCGAACCTCGGAGCTTCGCGCGAGGGTCTCCCAGGCGCGCCGCGCCGAAGCGCTCGTGCGCTTTCCCTACGTGCTCATGCGGCGACGGGACCGGGTCGAATCCGCGTCCGAGCGGCTCGAAGAGAGGATGCGGGCGCGGATGGAGCGCTCGCGGTCGCGGCTGTCGAACTCGGCGGACCGGATGGGTGCGCTGGACCCGCTCGCGGTCCTGCGCCGGGGCTATGCCGTCGTCTACCGGGAGGGCTCGGATTCGCCGCTGCGAAGCTCGCGGGGCGTCGCGCCGGGGACGCCGCTGCGCGTTCGCCTCGCGGACGGAGACCTTCGCGCGTCGGTGACCGAAAACCGGGAGGAGAAATCGTGAAACCGAAGAAGGATTCGCTCCAGAGCTTCGAGAAATCGCTCGAGCGGCTCGAGGCGATCGTCGAAAAGCTCGAATCGGAAGATCTCGGGCTGGACGCGTCGCTCGCACTGTTCGAGGAGGGGATCGGCCTTTCGCGGGTCTGCCGCGAAAAGCTTTCCGATGTCGAGCGGCGCGTCGAGCTGGTGCTGAAGGAGGCCGACGGCGGGTACAAGTCGGCGCCGTTTCCGGCCGGGGACGAGGGCGAGGCGGAAGGGGAAGACCCCGATTGAGCCCGGATTTTCTGGTCCACTGGCGCGAGAGGATCGACGTCTCGCTCTCCGAAATGCTCGCGCCCGAATCGGACTGGCCGCGGAACCTGCACGCGGCGATGCGCTATTCGGTTCTCGCCGGAGGAAAACGCCTGCGCCCGATCCTCGCGCTCGCCGCCGCCCGTGCGTGCGGCGGGGACCTCGAGGCCGTCCTTCCCGCCGCCTGCGGACTGGAGCTGATCCACACCTATTCGCTCATCCACGACGACCTGCCGGCGCTGGACGACGACGAATGGCGGCGCGGCGTGCCGACCTGCCATAAGAAGTTCGGGGAGGCGACGGCGATTCTCGCGGGCGACGCGCTCCTGACCGACGGTCTCCGTTGCTTCACGCTCTTTCCGGCGGACGCGAGGTTCGACTCCGCGAAGATCCGGGCGGCCAATGCGGTGGCCGAGGCGATCGGCACACGGGGCATGATCGGGGGGCAGGTCGAAGACATCGAGGCGGAGCGGGAGAGCCCAGCCGGCGAGAGGTCGCTGGCACGGCTGGAGAGAATTCACGCGAACAAGACGGGAAAGCTCATTCGCGCCGCGCTCGCCGTCGGGGGGATCCTCTCGTTCGCGTCGGAGGAGATTCTCGCGCTGCTGGACCGATACGGGGAGAACCTCGGCCTCGCGTTTCAGATCAAGGACGATCTCCTCGACGTGGAATCGACACGCGAGGAGCTCGGGAAGGCGACCGGGAAAGACGAGGCCCACGGAAAGATGACCTTTCCGGGACTGCTCGGCCTCGAAGAGTCCCGGCAGGCCCTGGCGAAAACGGTCCTGGAAGCCCACGCTCTCGCCCGGATGCTCGAGTCGGGCGCGGGTCCTCTCGGGTCGGGCGAAGGCCCGCTTGGACAGCTCGCGGAATTCGTTTCGGCGCGGAAGAGTTGAGGTCCTCGGGAGAGTGTTCCATGGCCGCATTCTTTCTCCCGGCGCTTCTTTTCTTCGCCCCGGCCGCTTCCGCTCCCGCGGCGGCCCGAAATGCCCCGGTGAGCGACGACGCGGCTCTCGCCGTGCGGATCGAGTCCGCCTGGCGCGTCCAGCAGCGTTGGGCGAGCATCGTGAAGAACGGAAACTACGACTATGCGTTCGAGCTGAAGACCTGGAGCTCGGAGCGCTTGAAGGAACAGATCGAGCGCTCCGCGCGCGTGGAATCGCGCGACGGGGTCTCCCGGACCGAAATTCTCTCCGCGCGAAAAGACGGCCGCGACGATCTTGCGAGCGCGCGGGAGCAGCAGCGCGAGGCGGAAGGAAAGCGGGCCCGGGGGGACGGAAAATCGAGGGAGTTTCCGTCCCCTTTCGACCCGAAATACCGGGCGGAATACGCACTTGCGGCCGAGATCTCGAGGGACGGTCGCCCGGCCGTTTCGTTCCGGCCGCGCCGCCGTCTCGACGGGGCGATCGCGGGAACGGTCGAGTTCGACGGCGAGGGACGGCCCCGCCGGGTCGCGTTTACGCTCGCCCATGCGCCGATCTTCACGCGGAACCTCCGTTTCACGGTCTCGCTCGACGAGAAGGGAAATCCGGAGCGAGTCGAGTCGAGCGGCGAGGTCTCCCTGATCGTCTGGAAACGCAGATTCGAGTCGACGCTCGTCGTTCGGAATGTCGTCCCGGCTACTTCCCCTGCTCCGCCTTCCACCGCATCGCCATGAGGATCCGGCTGCGGCCGCTCGGGTGGTCGAAGAAGAGGAACTCCTCCAGCTTGCCGGGATCGAGCTTCCGGTACTCGCCGAGCATCAGGTCGACTTTCGCCTCGGCGTCGGGCTCGCGTGCGGCGTTCAGCCCGAAGAGGTCCGCCTCGGCCTCCTGGGTGCGGATGTAGGTGTTCGTCAGGGGGGTGAGAAGGAAGAAGTAGATCGAGATCAACAGGACGAAGAGCGGGAGGCCCGCGACGTCCCCGACGCCCGACACTCCCCACGCCGCTCCTTTTGCGGCGACGATCCGATCGAACGCCCACCGGACGGCCGCGAAGCCAACGACGATCAGAACGCCGAAAAAGAGAATCCCCTCGTAGACGTGGTGGAGCACGTAGTGCCCCATCTCGTGGCCCATGACGGCTTCGATCTCCGGAAGGGTGCAGCGGTTGAGAAGGTTGTCGTTCAAGGTGATTCGCTCCGTACCCAGGAAACCGTTGACGAACGCCGAGACGCGTTTCGACTGGCGCGAAGCATCCTGCTCGTAGACATCGCGCGCGGTGATTCCGTTCGCGCGGGCGAGCGAAAGGATCGGCTCTCTCACCCTCGCGTCCTCGAGTTTCTTGTACGTGTTGAAGAGCGGCGCAACGTAGATCGGCGCCACGATCTCTCCGAGGACGAGCAGCAGCATGGCGGTGAGGGAGCCCCAGAGCCACCAGGTCTTCGGCGCCCGCCGAAGGACGCCGTACAGAACCATGACCGCGAGACCCCCGAACACGACGGCGATCGCGAGTCCCTTGAGCTGGTCGCCCATCCAGGGCCCGAAGGTCTGATTTGCGAGGCCGTACCGGTGCTCGCGGAAATAGCCTTCGTAGACGGTCAGCGGAAACAGGACGGCGCTCGTGAGAAGGAGATAGAACACCCAGTAGATTCCCGTCTGCAGCGGCTTTGGCTTAGCGATTCTTTGCCGCGAGGTCGCGCAGGCGCGCGGACAGCCGCGTCTTCAGGAGCAGGAATGAGACGAGAGCGCCGGCGAGAAAATCCCAGAGGAGAAGCCAGTACCCGCCTTCGAAATAGGCGTCGGACCTGGCTTTCTGCGCCGGCGGAACCGAGGCGAGGTACGCGGCCGTCGCGGCCGCCGGGTCCATGCGCGAATCGGCGGCCGAAGCCGCTCCCGGAGCGGAGGACTGCGCTCGTGCCGCGCCGCAGACGGCGAGCGATGCCGCGAGGGACAGGAAGAGGGTGGCCGCGGTTTTCATTCAGGTCTCCCTGCCCGCATTGTACGATTGAGAAGAAGAAAGGTTCGTGAACCCCGAACATGCGCGCAGCCGTTCAATCCGCTCTCGGCATGATGGAGATCCGCGAAATCGAAGCCCCGGTCGCCGGGCCGGGGGAGCTCGTCGTGCGCGTGCGGGCCGCTTTGACCTGCGGCACCGACCGCAAGATCCTCGACCGGGGGCACGAGAAGTTCTCGCCCCCGCTCGTGATGGGACACGAGTTTTCGGGAGACGTCGTGGACGCGGGGGCGGGCGCGCCGTTTCGCGTCGGCGACGCCGTGATGGGCGGCATTTCGGGGCCCTGCGGGGAATGCGGGGAATGCCGCGGGGGAGCCTCGAACCGCTGCGATTCGCCGAAAAGGGAGATCGCCTGGGGCGCCTTCGCGGAGCTCGTGCGGATCCCCGCCCGGGTCGCGGCCCAAAACACGTTTCGAAAGCCGGTCGCGCTGTCGTATGAGTCGGCCGCGATCGTGGATCCGCTCGCCTGCGTCGTGCGGGGGATTTCCCGGCTCGGGTCCGGCGCCCTCGACGATCTCCTCGTCGTGGGAGCCGGGGCCGTCGGCCTGTTGTGGGTCGCCGCCGCGCGGGCGGAGGGTGCGAAAAGGGTGTCGGTGATCGGAAAGGGCCGGGAGCGGCTCGAAATTGCGCGCGGGCTCGGGGCGAGCGTCTTCGAGCTCGGCTCGGCGGAGCCGCCGCCCGCGAAGACCGTCGTCGAATGCGTGGGAACGCCGGAAGCCTGGACCGGCGCCTTCGCCCGGGCCGCGCCGGGCGGAACGACGCTGTTTTTTGGCGGGTGCGCGCCGGAGACCCTGGTCGCGCTCCCGGCGGCGAGGCTGCACTACGGCGAAGTGACGGCGGCCGGGTCGTTTCATTACCGCCCCGAGGACGCGCGGAAAGCGGCCGATTGGCTCGTCTCCGGCGCGGTCGATCCGAGGCCCCTGTTCTCGGGCTCGGGCCCGCTTTCGAATCTGCCGCTGTTTTTTGACAGAATGCGCAGAGGAGAAGGCATCAAGTTCGTGGTGAATCCGTGATCGTTTATGCGACCGACGACAAGGGCGTCGCTTCGCTCCAGGAGGCCGACGTTCCGCCGATCGGCCCGGGGGAGGCGCTCGTCAAGGTCGCCGCGTGCGGCGTGTGCAGCTCCGACACGCTCGAGTGGTATGTCCGCCAGAAATCTCCCGTCGTCCTCGGCCACGAGCCGGCCGGCACCGTCGTCGAAACGGGTCCGGGCGTCACGCATCTGGCCGCCGGCGACCGGGTGTTCTTTCACCACCACGCGCCGTGCCTCGGGTGCGTTTTCTGCCGCCGCGGCCGGTACGTGCACTGCGAGACCTGGAAGAACACGCGCCTGGATCCGGGCGGCCTGGCCGAGTTCGTGCGTGTCCCCGAGACGAACCTCTCGCGCGACACCCTGAAGATTCCGGAAGGGCTTCCGATCGAAGCGGGATGCCTGGTGGAGCCGCTCGGAACCGTGATCAAGGCGTTCTCGCGGGGACGATTCCTGCCGGGAATGTCCGTCCTCGTGGTCGGGCTCGGAATCATGGGGCAGATGGCGGTCGCGATCGCGCGCCGTTTCGGAGCGTCGCGCGTGTTCGGGGCGGACAAGATTCGCGAGAGGCTGGAAGCGGCGTCGCAGTTCGGCGCCGAGGAGCAGATCGACGTCAACCGGCGGTCCATGTCGGCGATGATCACGCTCTCCACGGGCGGCCGGGGCGTCGATTTCGTCTTCGTCGGTCCGGGAACGACCCAGGCGATGGAGGAAGGAATTCTCTGCGCCGGAGCGGGCTCGACCGTCGTGTTCTTCACGATGGCGGAGCCGGGCAAGAAACTCGTCGTGGAGCCGAATGCCCTCTATTTCAAGGAAATCGACCTCGTTTCGTCCTATTCGTGCGGCCCCGAAGATACCCGCGAGGCGATGCGCCTGATCGCCGAGGGGGAGATCCCGTGGCGGCAGTTCATCACGCACCGTTTCCCGATCGCCGAGGCGCCGGCCGCGTTCCGCAAGGTCAAGGAAGCGCGGGACGCGCTGAAGGTGATCGTGGAGTTTCCCGGCTTAACGAGCCCCTACAGCCCGATTTCGTCGGCGATCGGCTTGAGCGCCTCGATCAGGAACGCGATGTGCTCCTCCAGCGGACGGCCCACCGCGTCCGCCCCGCCGTAGACGTAGGAGCGGTCCACGGATCGCGCGAAAGCCTTGTCCTTGAGCTTCTTGACGACGGATTCGACCGGCAGGTCCGCGATCTTCTTCGTCGGCCGGACCTTGACGCACGCCCCGATGAAGCCGACGGCCTCGTCGCAGGCGTAGATCGACTTCTTGATCGGCGTGTCGCGCGGGATCTTCATGTAATCCGCGTGCGAGCAGATCGCTTCGACGATCTCTTCCGGGAATCCCCGCTCGCGGAGAATTCCGCCGCCGACGTGGAGATGGGTGTCTTCGGTCGGGTTCTGCTCGTAATCGAAATCGTGCAGGAGGCCGACGATTCCCCACGTTTCGATGCGCGCGGCCTCGGTCTCCCCGAACCAGCGGGCGTAAGCACGCATCGCTTCTTCCACGGCGCGTCCGTGCTTGCGCAGCGCGTCGGCCTTCGTGAATTCGAAGAGGAGGGCCTCCGCGTCGGGCCGGGCGGGAAACGGCATGCGCCCATCATAGGCCAGGTTCCGGGGGCGCGTTTTCAGCCCGACTGCACTGGAATCTGTGCAATTCTGCACGATTTTGATGCCAATTGACGAATTTGGCCGTTGACTTTTACGATAGTGGCTTTAATATCTTGCTTTCAATGCAGAAAAAGGAGGGCAAGATGGCGAAGGGAAGCAAGGGGGGGAAGGTCCTGAAGTTCGACGCTTCGGGGGCGAGCCTCAACAAGGGCGAGATCCTGCGCGTGTGCGAACAGGAGAACGTCCGGTTCATGCGGCTGCAATTCACGGACATCCTGGGAATCATCAAGAACGTCGAGATTCCGAGGTCGCAGTTTCCGAAGGCTCTCGACGGCGAGATCCAGTTCGACGGATCTTCGATCGAGGGGTTCACGAGAATCGAAGAGTCGGACATGAACCTGGTTCCGGATCTCAACACGTTCGCCATCTACCCCTGGGCTCACAACGGAGAAAAGGTCGGTCGCCTCATTTGCGACGTCTACAACCCGGACGGCTCGACGTTCGCGGGATGCCCGCGCCTCGCGCTCAAGAAGCAGATGGACAAGGCCGCGGCGCTCGGCTACACCCTGGTCACCGGTCCCGAAGCGGAGTTCTTCCTCTTCCGCCGCGACGCGAATGGGGACGCCGTCATCGACACGCACGACGAAGGGGCGTACTTCGATCTGACACCCGTCGATCGCGGCGAAGAGGCTCGGCGCGACATCGTCGTCGCGCTCGAGCAGATGGGGTTCGAGGTCGAAGCGGCCCACCACGAGGTCGCGCCCGGCCAGCACGAGATCGACTTCAAGTATGCCGACGCCGTCACGACCGCCGACCGCGTCTCGACGTTTCGTTTCATCGTCAAGAAAGTCGCGCTCGACCACGGGCTGCACGCGACCTTCATGCCGAAGCCGATCTTCGGCGTCAACGGCTCGGGCATGCACGTGCACCAGTCGTTTCTCGATTCGAAGGGCCGCAACGCGTTCTACGACCCGAAGGCGAAATGGGAGCTTTCGAAGACCGCGCTTCACTACACGGGCGGTATCCTGCGCCACGCGACCGCGTTCGTCGCCGTCACGAACCCTCTCGTCAACTCCTACAAGCGCCTCGTTCCCGGATACGAGGCCCCGGTCAACGTCGCCTGGTCGATGCGGAACCGCTCGCCGATGGTGCGCGTGCCCGCGCGCCGCGGGATGGGAACGCGCATCGAGGTCCGAATGCCCGATCCGTCGTGCAATCCTTATCTCGCTTTCGCCGCAATGCTTTCGGCGGGTCTCGACGGCGTCAAGCAGCGCATGGATCCGGGCGAGCCGGTCGATCGCAACATCTTCGAGATGTCGCAGCGCGAAAAGCGCCGCCTGAAGATCGACGAGCTGCCGGCGAACCTTTCCGAGGCCTGCGACAACCTCGAGAAGGACGACGTCATCAAGGCCGCTCTCGGCGAGCATATCCTCGAGCACTTCCTGGAGGCCAAGCGCTCCGAATGGGCGGAATACATTTCCCGCGTTCAGCCGTGGGAGACCGAGAAATACCTGGACAAGTACTGAGTCTCACTCTTCGCCCCCTCCCGCGGTGACCAGTCTTCTGAAGGCTGCCACTCCGGAGAGGGGGCGGCCGGAGGCCCGGGGGTGAGGTCTACGATTTTCCGGTGAGGTGAGGGGGGCGGGTCTCCGCCTCGCGTTCGAGCGCCTGGATCCGTTTCTGGCGCTCGCGTTCCTTTGAGTCGTCCACGGATTTCTGCTTCTCCTTCACTCCGGAAAACATCGACGAGATCGTGAAGAGCAGGCTCACGTTTCCGGGGAGCTTGGCTTTCTTCGCCGACGCGCCCCAGATCTTCGCTTTCTTGAACTTCGCCTCCGAGAGGTCGGCCTTCCCGAAGTCCGCCCCTCGGAGGCTCGCTTCCGAGAAGTCGGCGCCGATCGCCCGCGCAAACCGAAAGTCCGACTCGGCCAGGTTTGCGCCGCGGAACGAGGCGGAAATGAGCAACGCCCCGGAAAAATTCGCGTCTCCCGCGGTGGAATTCGAAAAGTCCGCCCGCTTGAGGTTCGCCTGCCGGAAACTCGCCTTCGAGAAGGTCGCCCGGGAGAAGTTCACTTCGTCTGCGACGCACTCGGCGGCATCCGTGTCGATGAACTTCGCGGCCGCAAAGGAATGGCCTTTCAGGTTCGCGCGGCGCAGGATCGCGCGGGAAAAATCGGCTCCCGCGAAATTGCATCGGGACAGTTTGTGCGTGCGGAAATCGACTTCCTGCAGCTTCGCTTCGCCGAAGCTCGCCGCTTCGCCCGTGGCGTCGAGGAGTCCCACGCGGCGCAGGTCGGCCTTCGTCCAGCGCGAGCCGCCCAGCTTCGCGCGCGTGAAATTCGCGGACGCGGCGACGCACTGGTCGGCGTCGACGCCCTCGAGGTTCGCGCCTTCGAAGTCGGCCCCGGCGATCGTGGCCTGTCGGAGCATCGCGCCGGTCAGCTTCGCGCCGCGAAAATCGGATTCCGAGAGGTCGGAGAGGCGCAGGTTGCATTTTTCGAGATTCGCGCCGGCAAAAGAGCCGCGCTGGCACTTGACCGTCTCCAGCGACGCCTCGGAGAGATTCGCTTCCTCGAAAATCGTGCCGACGACTTTTGCGCCTCGCAGGTTGGCGCCCACGAGCCTGGCCTTTCGAAAGACCGCCCCGGAGATGTCGCTTCCTTCGATCCGCCAGCCGTCGAGCTCCGCGCCGGTGAAATCGCTGCCCGCAAAAGAGGTGTTGCGGGCGCTGACGTTCGTGAAGCGGGCGCCGGGAAAACTGCAGTTCGAAAGGTCCAGGTAGTCGAGCGTCACGTGGTCGAAAATCGCGCCGCCCGCCTGAACCCGCTGCATGACGGTGTCCTTGCAGGTCGCCCGGGTGAAGTTCGTGCGCTCGATCTTCGTCCCCTCGAACCGCGCGCGCGTGAGGTCCGTCCGGGAAAGGTCTTTTCCGGAAAGGTCCTGGGCCGAAAAGTCGGCGCCGGTGAAATCCGGAGTCACGGAAGCGTTCGTCCTGCGCCAGGCGTCCCAGTCGGGCGACATCAGCGCTTTCAGGTGTTCCGCGTTCGCCATTGCGGGGATTCTATCCCGGGCGCGCGCGCTCCTCCGCTCCCCGAGGGAAGTGCGATTAGAATGAGGCTCGAATGAAGGGCATCGAGAAGATTCGGCGGGCGCTCGTCGGCGGCCATCCCGTCCTCTACATTCAGACCTGGGAAGAGGGCCGCGTGGAAAGGCTCGTCGCGCACCTCGCGAAGACGTTCTACAAGCAACCCTCCTCTTACGGAGTCTGGACGATCGTGGACGGCCTGCAGGAAGACGGCCGCCCGGTGCCCGAGACGCGGGACCCCCTTCAGGCGCTCTCGGCGATCATGGCCGGGAAAGGGCCCGGCTTCTATCTCCTGAAGGACTTTCCGGCGTCGATGGACGGGCGTCCGGAGCTCACGCGCCGCCTGCGCGACACCTATCGGGCGCTCAAGGACAAGGGGCGGTTCGTCTTCCTCGTGTCGCCGAGGATCGTGATCCCGGAGGACGCGAAGAAGGAAATTTTCTACATCGACTACGAGCTTCCGGACGAAGCCGAAATCGGCAAGATCCTCGAAGCGACCTTCAAGGCGCGTCCGGCGAACAGCCCCATGTCGGACGCGGACACGAAGAAGCTATCGCTCGCTCTCAAGGGCCTCACCGCGGACGAGATCGGCCACCTCCTGCAGAAGGTCTTCGCGGCGCGCACCGCGTTCGACGACGCCGCGCTGAACGAGGTTCTGGCCGAGAAGGAGCAGATGTCGAAGAAGGACGGCATCCTCGAATTCGTCCCGCCCCGGTTCACGATCGACGACCTCGGCGGCTATCAGAACCTGAAGGAATGGCTGATCCGGCGCAAATCACTGTTCAGCCGGGAAGCGCTGGAGGCGGGAATCCCGATCCCGAAGGGAATCCTTCTCATGGGGATGTCCGGCTGCGGAAAGAGCCTCGGCATCAAGGTGATCTCGACCCTGTGGAACCTGCCGCTCTTCCGGCTCGACATGAACACCGTCTTCTCCGGCCAGGCCGGCAACGCGGAAATGACGTTCCTGAAAGCCCTGAAAACCGTCGAAGCCGCTTCGCCCGCCGTGCTCTGGATCGACGAAATCGAGATGGGGGTCGGGTCGACGGGAACGGGAGACTCCTCGATGTCGCGAATCTTCGCCGGGTTCCTCACCTGGATGCAGGAGAAGGACCCGTTCGTGTTCGTCGCCGCGACGGCGAACAGGATCCAGCTCCTTCCGGCCGAGATCATCCGGAAGGGCCGGTTCGACCAGGTGTTCTTCGTGGATCTCCCCAACGAGGAAGAGAGAAAGCAGATTTTCGGGATTCACCTCGCCCGCAACCGGCAGGACCCGTCGAAATTCGACCTCGTCTTCCTGGCGAAGGCGACGAAGGGATGGAACGGCGCCGAGATCGAGCAGTCGGTCGTGTCGGCGGTCGTCGACGCCTATGCCGACAAGCGCTCGATCACCGAGCAGGACCTGTATCGGATGATCTCGGCGACGGTGCCGCTGTCCGTCACGATGGAAGACCAGATCAAGGCGATCAAGTCGTGGGCGCACGACCGCGCCATTTCCGCCAGCAAGTAGAAGGCTCGGCCCACTCGGGTCAAGCCCCAGCGCCGGTCTCGGCAAGTCTCTTCGACCCTCGGCCGCAGTTCGCTTTCCCTCGGGATCTCAGAGACCAGCCTGCGCCGGCGCGTTGGCCCCGACCCTCGCGGGCCGAGCGAGCCTAGCCGACGGTGAGCAGGTTGTGCACGCGCGCGACGCCTCCCGTCTTCCGCGCGGTGTCGACGGCCGTCTTGCGGATCTCCGCGCTCGGCACGGCGCCTTTCAGGCTGACGACGCTGCCGGAAGCCTCCACCTCGATCTTCATCGCGTTGCCCCCGACCTGATCGAACAGGCGCGCCTTGACCTTCGCTTCCAGGAGCGCGTTCTTGAATTTCGTCTTCGTGCGGTCGGCGGACGTCTTCGCCTTCGTGGCCGGGCCGCTCCCGACCTCGATACGGTTTTCCACCTTCTCGACGCCCTTCACGGAGCTCGCGGCCTGCGGGGCGAGCTCCTGCGTATTGGCCTTTTCGACCGAGCCGGAGAGCACGATGTTGCCGCCGTTGACCTGGATTGCGACGCCGAGAGCGTCGGTGCCGAAGTGCTCCAGCAGGACGGCTCGGACTTTGACGTGGGTCGCGGCTTCGTCGAGGCTCTCGGCCGCGAGCGGCCTCGAAATTGCGATCGCCGCCGCCACGAGGGTCAGTATCCCGAGGGTGAGGCCCCATTTCGCTTTTTTCATCTTTCGCTCCTCTGGCGAGGGGAGAGCGAACCGCATGCCAAGGCTAATTCGACAGGGGATCGACCGATTCGGCGCGATAAGGCTTCAGGAAATCCGACATTTCCTTCCATTCCGCGAGCCGCGCCGAAATCGCGCCGAACCGTTCCGGAAGCGATCCCGCCTCGAGGATCTTCTGAAGGGTCTCGGGGGGCCACCTCAAGCGGAGCGCCAGCTCGCCCGACAGCCTCTCCGGGGAGAGGGACTCCGACGGGAGGGGGGGCAGATCGAGCTGCGGCTGAAGGCCGGTGAAGAGCTCGCGGACTCCGGTTACGGTCGCCTGTTCTTCGACGTCCGAGCGAAACGGCTCGGTCGGAGCCTCTTCGACCGTCGCCGTCCGGTAGGGGCGCGTCGGTTCCTCGTGGACGATCCGGAACCGGAAGGTTCCTTCGAGGATGATGTTGTACCGGCCGTCCTCCAGGATCTCGTGCTCGACGATCCGGCCCGCTCCTCCGAAGTCGTGGATGGCGGGAAGGCCGGGGACGAGCTCCGGTTCGGAGGTGGAAATCATGGCCATCCCGATGACCCGGTCCGATTCCAGGGCATGCGCGACCAGGGCGCGATACCTCGGCTCGAAGACGTGGAGCGGCAGGAGGGTTCCCGGGAAGAGAACGACTCCCGGCAGCGGAAAGAGCGGGATCGTTCTCACCCGTCGTTGCCGATCGCTTCCACCGGGCACGAGTCCATAGCCTCCTGGCAGGCCGCCTCTTCCTCGGCGTTCTCCGCCTGCTTGAACACGTACGAATATCCCTTGTCTTCCTCGCGGCGGAAGTTCGCCGGGGCCGTGACTCGGCACACGTCGCAGTCGATGCACTGCGTGTCCACGTAGTGCTTTCCGGGCGCGTTCTCCGCGAGCTTGTCGTTCTTTTCGGCCATCCGGAAACCACACGATACAACGCCCGCGACGGTTCGCTGACAAAGCTCGCTCGCGGCCGCCGCTGAAGCTAAAATCGCCTCGTGCTCTATCGTTTCGAGAACGCCGTCAAGAGCTATGGGCCCAAGAGCGTCCTGCAGGGGGCTTCGTGGCAGCACAACCCCGGCGAGAAGGTCGGTTTGATCGGGCGCAACGGCGCCGGCAAGACGACTCTCCTGAGGCTGGTGCTGGGAAGCGAGGAAACCGACGCGGGCCGCGTCGTCCGCGCGACGAATATCCGGATCGGATCCGTGGATCAGACGCTCGCTTCCGATCCGGGCGAGCCCCTCGAGGAGTTTGCCGCGGGCGCGTTCGGGCACCTGCAGCAGGTCGAGGCCGAGATGCGGCGGCTCGAGCACGAGCTCGCCGAGGGGGGCGCCGACCACGATTCGCCCGCGTATCACGCGATCGCGGACCGTTACGACAAGCTCCAGCACCGGTTCGAGACCGAGGGCGGGTACGCGATGCAGGCGGACGTGGAGCGGATCCTGTCGGGGCTGGGCTTCTCGCGGGCCGACCTTCGCCGGCCGATGGCGGAGCTGTCCGGCGGCCAGAAGAACCGGGCGATGCTGGCCCGGGCCCTGCTCGGCCAGCCGGATGTCCTGCTGCTCGACGAGCCCACGAATCACCTCGATTTCGCCGGGATGGAATTCCTCGAGGAGAATCTGCAGCAGAGCAAGAAAGCCTTCCTGGCGGTGTCGCACGACCGCCGGTTCCTGAACCGGGTCTGCACGAAAATTCTGGAGCTCGAATTCGGCCGTCTGACGGAGTATCCCGGAAACTACGAGGCCTACCGGAGCCAGAAGGCCGGGCGCCTCCTGACGGCCGTGCGCGCGTACGAAAAGCAGCGGGATCACATCGAGAAAACGGAAGACTTCATCCGCCGCAACATCGCGGGGCAGAAGACGAAGCAGGCGAGGGGACGCAGAACGCATCTCGCGAAGATGGACCGCCTCGAGAATCCCGTCGAAGACGCCACCGAGGTGCTCTTTCGCTTCGAGCCGGACAAGAAGGGGGGCCGGAGCTTCGTTCGCGCGCGGGATCTCGACGTGGGCTACGAGCCCGGGAAACCGGTCGTCCGGAGGGTCTCGTTCGAGCTTCTCCGCGGAGAGCGCATGGCGATCCTGGGGGAGAACGGCAGCGGCAAGTCGACGCTCCTGAAGACGCTCTCCGGAAGGCTCGAGCCCCTCTCCGGAGGCGCCGATCTGGGTTACGAGGTCTCGATCGGCTACTACGATCAGGAGCTTCGCGACCTCGATCCGAAGAAGCGCGTCATCGACGCCGTCTGGGACCTCCACCGCACGGAGACGGAGCTCGAAGTGCGCTCGTACCTCGCCCTGTTCGATTTTCGCGAGGACGAGGTGTTTGCGCCGATTTCCGGCCTCTCCGGCGGCGAAAAGGGACGGCTCACGCTCGCGGTCGTCATGAAGCAGAACCACAACCTGCTGCTGCTCGACGAGCCCACGAATCATCTCGACCTCGATTCCCGCGAGGCGCTGGAGCAGGCGCTGCAGCAGTTCCCCGGGTCGATTCTCTTCGTCTCGCACGACCGGACGTTCGTCGACCGGCTCGCGACCGAGGTCCTCGACATCGACCGCGGGTTCGCGCGGAAAATGCCGGGAAATTATTCCGAGACGGCGGCCGAGCGGCGCGAGCGCCGGGAAAGGCCGGTCCCCGCGCTCCCCGCCGAGCCGCGAAAGCTCCCCGATCCGGGAACGCGGGCGCAGGAATCGGCGGAGGAAGCTCGGCGCGCCGAACCGGCGCCGAAGAGCGCTCGGCGGGAACGCGCGGCCGAAAGGGCGGAGGACCCGGCGCGCTCGGCGCGAAAGCAGGAGCAGAAGATTCAGCGGCTCGAGAAGCGCATTGCCGAGCTCGAGGCCGAGGTCGCTTCACGGGAGACGCTCCTGTACGACGAAGGCGACCGGCTCGACGCGCTTTCGGCGGCGAGGATCTGGAAAGAGAAGGAAGAGGCCAAACGAAAGCTGGAGGACCTCTTCGAGGAATGGAGCGAGCTTTCCGCGGCCGCGGGAGCTCCGTGAAGGCCGCGATCATCGCCGTCGGAAGCGAGCTTCTCGGGACCACGCGGCTCGACACGAATTCGCTCTGGCTCACGGAAAGGCTCGAATCGATCGGGATTCCGGTCGTTCGGAAGGCGAGCGTCATCGACGACGCCGGAGAGATCCATGCAGAGCTCGCGACCGCGCTCTCTCGCGCGGGAATCGTCGTCGCGACGGGCGGCCTCGGCCCGACGGCGGACGACCTGACGAAAGAGGCCGTGGCCGAATACTTCGGCCGGCCTCTCCGACTCGACCCGGAGCAGCTCGAGACGCTTCGCGCGCGCTTTGCGCTTCGAGGGATCGAGATGCCGGCGATCAACGAGAAGCAGGCGTACGCGGTGGAAGGGGCTCGCGTTCTCAAGAATCCCCGGGGATCCGCGCCGGGCGTCTGGCTCGAGGAAGGCGACTCGGTGGTCGTGCTTCTTCCCGGCGTTCCCAAAGAGATGCGCGGAATGTTCGAAGAGGAGGTTCTTCCGGACCTCTCGCGGCGGTTCGGCGCCGGCCCCCGCCATCGGCGCGTCCTGAAAATCGCCGCGATGGGCGAATCGGCGATCGAGGACCGCGTGAAGCCGGTCTACGACAAGTGGCCGGATCACGCGTTCACGATTCTCGGATCGCCGGGGGAGGTGCAGCTGCACCTTTCGGCGGCGGGAGCGGAACCGGAAGCCCGTCGCGTTCTCGACGCGCAGAGCCTCGACTTCGAAGGCGCGCTCCCGGGCAGGATCTACGGCCGGGACGGAGAAACCCTCGAGCAGGTGGTGGGCGAGCGCCTTCGGCGGGCGGGGAAGACGCTTTCCCTGGCCGAATCCTGCACGGGCGGCCTCGTCGCGGAACGACTGACGGAGGTTCCGGGGTCGAGCGACTATTTTCTCGGCGGGGTCGTTTCCTACTCGGACGGAGCAAAAGTCGATCTGCTCGGGGTTTCCCCCTCGACGATCGAGAGCCACGGCGCCGTTTCCGAAGAGACCGCCCGCGAAATGGCACAGGGAGCGAGACGGCGGTTCGGGAGCGACTGCGCCCTCGCGATCACGGGGATCGCCGGCCCGGCGGGAGGGACTCCGGAGAAACCGGTGGGAACGGTGTGGCTCGCGCTCGCCGGGATCGACGCCGGGGTGGAGACGAAACGGCTTCGCGTCCCGGGCGACCGGCAGACGATCCGCGCCTGGACGTGCGCGGCGGCGCTCGAGATGCTGCGAAGCCGGCTCGGCGGATCGTGATGGCGAACCTGCTGCTCCTCGCGTCTTATCTTCTCGGCTCGGTCTCGTTTTCGATCGTCGTCGTCCGTCTCATCGCCCACAAGGACATCCGCGAAGAAGGCTCGGGGAATGCGGGAGCGACGAACGTGCTGCGCAATCACGGCGCGGCCGCGGGAATCGTGGTCGCGCTTCTCGACGTGGCGAAGGGGGCCGCGGCCGTGATCGCCATGCGCGCCGTGACGGCGAATCCCGCCTACGTCGCGGGCGCCGCGTTTGCGGTGATCCTCGGGCACGTCTTTCCGCTCTTCTTTCGATTTCGCGGGGGCAAGGGGGTCGCGACGACCCTCGGGGCTTTCGCCGCCGCGGCCTGGGCGCCGACCCTCGTCGCGGCCGGGATCTTTCTCGCTGTCGTCGCGGTCACCCGGTACGTCTCTCTGGGGTCGATCCTCGCGACCGTCGCCCTGCCTCCCGTCTCGATTCTGCTGTTTCGAGTACCGGACGCGATCGTTCTCGCCGAATGCGCGGTCGCCCTGCTCGTGCTCTTCAAACACCTCGAGAATCTGAAGCGCCTGGCCGCCGGAACCGAGCGGAAGCTGGGCTCGAAGTGAGAATCGTCGTCCTCGGCGCCGGCTCGTGGGGAACGGCGCTGGCCGTTCAGGCGGCGCGGCGCGGGACACGAATCGGTGCTCTGGACGCGGGATGCGGAGACCGCCGCTTCGATCCGTCGCGAGCGCCGGCATCCCCGCCGGCTCGCCGGCTTCGTGCTTCCGGACGGAGCTCGCCGTCGAGTCCGACCCCGGGTGCGTCCGCGGCGCGGAGCTGGCGGTTCTCGCCGTGCCGTCCGCGGCCGTGCGGGAAACGCTGGAGACGCTCCGGGGAGGGAGCCCGGAGTCGATCTGGGTCTCGGCCGTGAAGGGTTTCGAGATCGAGACGGGAAGGACGATCTCCCGCGTCCTCGCGGAAAGGGTGCCCGCCGAGCGCATCGCCGTCGTTTCCGGCCCGACGTTCGCCGACGAAGTGATGCGGGGCGATCCGACGGCCGCGGTCGTGGCGTCGGAACGGGCCGAAACCGCGCAGGTCGTGCAGCAGGCCCTTTCGTCTCCCGTGTTCCGGCTCTACGGCAGCGAGGACGTCGTCGGGGTGGAGCTCTGCGGGGGCCTGAAGAACGTGATCGCCATCGCGAGCGGAATCGTGTCCGGCCTCGGCCTCGGCCACAACACGATCGCGGCGCTGATGACCCGCGGCCTGGCGGAAATCCTCCGGCTCGTGCTGGCTCGCGGCGGGAGGGAAAAGACCCTGCTCGGCCTTGCGGGGGCGGGCGACCTGATGCTCACCTGCACGGGATCGCAGTCCCGGAACCGCCGGGTCGGCGAGGAGATCGGCCGGGGAACTCCGCCGGCCGAGGCGATCGCGAGGACCCCCGAGGTCGCGGAAGGAACGAGGGCCTGCGTGGCGGCGGTCGCGATGGCGGCCGCGTCGAGGGTCGAAATGCCGATCGCGGCGGCGGTTCGGGAAGTCCTCTACGAGGGGGTCGCGCCGAAGGACGCGATCCGCGCATTGATGACCCGCGACCTCCGCTCGGAATGAGAGGTTCACGTATAATCGCGGCAAGAGGTCGAACGACATGAGACGAGCGATTGCAGGGATCGTCGCCGCAGGTGCGGCGTTTGCGATTGGCGCGGCCGGTTTCGCCGCTCCCACGGCGCGGCGGTTTCCGAATCGGCGTCTGCCGCACCCGCGGCTCTGACTGCCGACGCCAACCTACTCGTGGAGCAGGAAGTGGGTGTCGGCACGCGGATTGACGGGATCATCGACTCCATCCAGGCAGAGCGGGGACAGGCGGTGAAGAAGGGGCAGGCGCTCGCGACACTCGACCAACGGGAGTTCGAGCTCGACCGCCGGGCGGCCGAGGCCGCTTTCTCGGCTGCGGATGCCGATTTCAAACGCTACCAGGAGCTCTTCGGGCAGAAGCTCGCGAGCAAGGCGGAGCTCGAGCAGCGGCGCGCGCATTTCGAGCAGGCAAAGGTCGACCTCGAGAAGGCGAAGCTCGTGATCGACCGGTCCGTCATTCGGGCGCCCTTCGACGGCATCGTCGTCGACCGCACGGTTCGGGCCGGTCAGAAGGTGCAGACCTCCGACGCTCTGCCACTCTTCAAGGTCAGCGCCCTCGATCCCCTGTTCGCGCGGGTGTACCTGAACGAGAGCTGGCTCGATCGGCTTCGCGTCGGGGAGCCGGTGACGGTCATTTCTTCGAAGTTTCCCAAGGCTCGTTCCGTGGGCAAGATCTCGTTTCTCGCGCCCGTCATCGATTCGGCGAGCGGCACCTTCCAGGTGATCGTGACGGTCCCGCGGGACCACGACAGGATCTTCCGCCCGGGAAGCTCGGTGAAGATCAGCTTCAATCCCCGGCGGACGGCAATCCGGGAGTGACCGCCCCGCGCCGGTCGCGCCGGCGAATGCGCTCGACGATGGACTCGGTTTTTCTTCACGACATGAAGAATCTCGAGTTCCGGCTGAACCTGCTCCTCTCCAATCTCGAAGAGCACTACGGCGATCCCGATTTCAAGCGCAGCGTCGTCGAGCTGCTCCAATCCTCGCTGCAGAAGGTGGATACGGTCGTGGAGCGATGGTCGGCGCACAAGGACGCCGTGATGATCAAGGTTCCCGTCGACGTCAACGAATTGCTCGCCGACGCGACGAACCGGGTCCGGCCCCGCGATTCCTACCGCGGCGACGGCGCGCTCGCCCCGCGAGTGGAATTCTCGGCGGAGCCGCTCCCTCCGGTCTGGGCAGACCCGCACTACCTGAGCGACGCGTTCGCGAGCATTCTTCAAAACGCCCTCGAGGCTGCGGGACCGGGAGGAGTGGTGTCCGTCGAGAGCCGCCCGGAGGACCGCCGCGGCGCGCCGTGGGTCGCCGTGGACATCGCCGACAACGGCCCCGGCATGAGTCGCGAATTCGTTCGAACTCGCCTCTTTCGCCCGTTTCAGACGTTGAAGAGCTACGGGATCGGGCTCGGTCTCTACACGGCGCGCGAGATCATCCGCTCCCACCGCGGGCGCCGTTTCCGTCAAGAGCCGGCTCGGCCAGGGGACGCTCGTGACCGTGAGACTGCGCGCGGAGCGGGAGAAAGCCTCCCGGCTTGACGGTGGATGGCCGGCTCGCGATCGTCGAAGACGACGAATTCTGCTCGATCAGCTCCGCTGGGCGCTCAAGGGAAAGTTCGAAGTCCTCGACGGCCGGCAATGCGATCGACGGAATCGCGCTCGTCGACTCCGCGCCCGACTGTTTCCTGATCGACCTGCGGCTTCCGCCGTCCAACGAACCACAGGAGGGCCTCGATCTGCTTCGGCGCCATTCGCCGAAGGCGCCCGGGCATCCCGGTCATCGTCATGACCGGAGAGAAGGAACGCCGGTTCGCGCTGAAGGCGATCGAGAACGGGGCCTACGACTTCTTCCGAAAGCCGGTCGACCCCGTCGGAGCTCGCGCTGATCGTCGGGCGCGCGCTGGAGCGGCAGCGGATTCTTCCAGGAGAACCGGGCCCTCAAGGACGATCTCCTCGGCGCGCAGAGCCTGGGAAGCCTCGTCGGCGCGAGCCCCCCGATGCGGGCGCTCTTTCGCTCGATCGAGAAGGTGGCCCCGTCCGACGCGACCGTCCTGATCGTCGGGGAGAGCGGCACCGGCAAGGAGCTCGTCGCCCAGGCGATCCACCGGGGGAGCCCGCGCGCCTCCGGGCCCTTCATCGCCGTCAACAGCTCCGCGCTGCCCGAGACGCTCGCCGAGTCGGAGCTGTTCGGGCACGAGAAGGGCGCGTTCACGGGCGCCGTCGCCGCCCGGCCGGGAAAGTTCGAGCTCGCGCACGGCGGGACGCTTTTCCTCGACGAAGCCGCGACCCTGTAGCGCTGCCGTTCAGGCCAAGCTGCTCCGCGTCCTCGAATCGCGAAAATTCGAGCGGGTGGGGGGATCGAGGACGATCTCGGTCGACATCCGCCTCCTCGTCGCGACGAACGAAGACCTCGAAACGAGAGTCGCGGCGGGAACGTTTCGAGAGGACCTCTTCTATCGGCTGAACACGGTGGTCCTGAAGATTCCGCCGTTGCGGGATCGGGGCGAGGACGTGCTCGCTGCTGGCGGACGCGTTCGCCGTCCGCTGGGCGACGCACCACCGCAAGAAGCCGAAGGTGTTCTCGCCGGAAGTCCGGCAGGCCTTTCGGACCCACCGCTGGCCGGGCAACGTCCGGGAGCTGGAGCACCTGGTCGAGATGCTCACCCTCATGGCCGACGAGGAGGAGATCCTGCTGGATCATTTGCCGGGGATCCGGTTCGGGCGGATTCAGCCCCCGGCCGGGCAGCCGCGGCCGCGCCCGCGGACGCCCTTCCTGAGATCCGTCGAGCGGTTCGAGAGAGACCTCGCTCGCCTCCGCAATCGCCGCGTTCGCGGGAGTAAGAGCGAAAGCGGCCCGGTCCCTGGGGCTCGAGCCGAATCAGATGAACTATCTCTGCCGGAAGCATCGCCTCTGAGACCGGGGCATAGAGTTGTTCAACTGTGTGAAAATTTGACGGATGAATTTTTCACCGGCCGATCGTCGCTGACTCTTGTGCTACTCGTAAGTTGCTGGATTATAGATGCTTGAGTCCGGTCGGGAACACCCGCAAAGCTGGCCTCCACCTTGCGATGTGACGATGACACGAAAGGGAGGACAAAATGGGAAACGATGTGAGGATCAAACTGACGGAGGAACAGATGGCAAAGATCAAGGCAGGAACTGGCAAGGAAATGGGAGAGATTCGGGTCGGAAACATCGGAAACGCCCCCGGCGCCGACCGCGTCGCTCTCGTTCGGCTCGAAGCCTGGCCTTGGCGGGCAAGCCTGGCCTTGGGTCGAAGCCTGGCCTTGGCTCGCAAGCCTGGCCTCGGGCAAGCCTGGCCTCGGGCAAGCCTGGCCTTGCGGTAAGCCTGGCCTCGGCTCGCAAGCCTGGCCTCGGTTCGAAGCCTGGCCTCTCGGCCAAGCCTGGCCTGTCGGCTGCAAGCCTGGCCTCGGCTCCAAGCCTGGTCTCGGCCAAGCCTGGTCTCGGGTCCAAGCCTGGCCTCTCCAAGCCTGGCTCTCGGTTCCAAGCCTGGCCTCGGTTCCAAGCCTGGCCTGTCGGCTCAAGCCTGGCCGTCGGGCAAGCCTGGTCTCGGGCAAGCCTGGTCTCGGCCAAGCCTGGCCTGTCGGCCCAAGCCTGGCTCTCGGTTCCAAGCCTGGCTCTCGGTTCCAAGCCTGGCCTCTCGGGCAAGCCTGGCCTGTCGGTTCCAAGCCTGGCCTCTCGGTTCCAAGCCTGGGCTGTCGGCCAAGCCTGGCTCTCGGTGCAAACCGGGGCTGTTCGGAAGCCGGGACTCAGCGGAAGCCGGGATTGGCGGACAAATTGAAATTCATGGCCTCTCAGGGGCCAGGGCGCTCTCGGGCAGACCTGCACTCTGAGGCTCACCGACGGTACGAATTCGACTCATCGCGAAAGCGGGGCGTTTTCAGTTCTACCAGATAACGCGGCGGGCCCAGTGGTAGATGACGTTCCACCACTGAACGGCGAAGGGGGATCGCGCCCCAATGAGCTTGGCGTCCGCCTCCATGCCCGACGCGAGCTCGCCGTCTCCGTTTTCGACGAGAGCGACCGCGATGAACCGTTCGGGCCTTCCCCGAGCCGGAGGGGTGCCTCGAGAGCGCTCGAGGTGGCGGGGAGCTTCTCCGCCGCCGGAGCGATCTCCGTGATTTTCACCCGGAACCGGCGGAAGGGGAGCGCTCGAACGTGCAGCGAGACCGGCTCGCCCACCCGGATCGACTGGAGGAGGCGCTCCGTGACGGGGATCTCGACTCGCATCGTCCGGGTGTCGCCGAGCTCGAAGAGCGGCGCGCCGGCGGCGACCGACGAGCCCAGGAGATCCTGGGGCCGGTGGGTGAGGATCGTCCCCGCGACGGGAGCGCGCACGACGAGGGCGCTTCGCACGGCTTCGGTCGCACGGAGGGCGGATGCCGCGGCCCCGGCGCGCGATTCGAATTCCGTGGAGCCCGCGGCCGATGCTTCCGCGCGGCTCAGGCTGGCCGCGCCCTCGAATCCGCCTTTCCGGGCGGTGAGCTCCCGAATGCGGCTCTCGACGGAGCGGCTCGTCAGAACGGCGAGCGTGCTCCCAGGCATGACCTGATCGCCCTCGCCGACGGCCACCGACGCAACGGTTGCGTCGGCGGGAGCCGACACCTGAAGGGTGGCCGCCGGTTTCAGGATCACCGGGAGCTCGAAGGTTTCGTGCGGCCACGGGAGAATCAGAATCAGAAGGAAGACCGCGGCCCCGACGGCGAGCCGCCTCAGGATTTTGGGGGACATGAGGTACTCCTTCTTGTCGAGGTAGACCATTCGCAGGACGTCGGTGAACTTTCGCATTTTCTTTCGGAAGAGGCGAAGGAAGGTCAACAGCGTGAGCGGCGTGGTCAGCTCCCCCGCGAATCGGCCGTAGATGGCCGCGATCAGCGCGCCGATCGCGAGCATGATGGAGCCCATGTAGAAGGCCGCCAGAGGCCCATAGATGAGGAAAATCCGCCGTTTCCGCTTCGAGAGGACGGGGACTTCGACGGGCAGTCGAAGAATGTGTTTTTGAATGAGCGCGCCCATGTACGCGTACGATTCGGCCGGAGATTGGGAATCTCGATGATGTCTTCGAGCGCGTGGTAGCCGTCGTTGGGCGTCATCGGGTTCAAGTTGAAAAAAATCGTCGAGATGCCCGTGTAGATCATTCCCATGTACGCGAAATGGTGAATGAAAGTATCGGGATAGCTCACGAGCCAGATCCCGGTGGCCAGGACGCACATGAGGAGCTCGATGTAGATTCCCGAGAGGTTGACCCAGAGCCGATGCCACTTGCTGTCGAAGAGCTCTGAGTCGAGCGTGTCGGTGAAATAGGCGGGCAGGAAGAAGACCAGCGCGAATCCGATGCTGTGAACCTCTCCGCCGTACATTTTCATCGTGTAGGCGTGTCCCAGTTCGTGGAACGTGGAAATGAACGTGACGATGACGTAGAACTCGAGGATCTCGATCAGGGGCTTGTTGAGGAAGGAGAACAGCCGGAGCGTCTCCTCCCAGATTGCGAGTCCAGTGCTGAATGAAGACGGCGGTCATCAGGGAGAACAAAACGAGCGACACGGCAACGACTTCGGGGCTCCAGATCCAGCGGACGTATTTGACCGTCTTGTTGAGGAATTCGTTCGGGTCCGCGATCGGGAAGAGCATGAGGAGGATGTTGAACCTCTTCTCCTTCTCCTCCGCCTTGAGCTTGCGGGCGTCTCGCAGCCGCTGCATGACGGCCAGGCCCCGCTCGCTTCCGGACTGGGCCAGGAGGTTCATGCTCTGCAGGTTCTCGGCGAAATCCATGACGAGAGTCGTTTCGATGCGATCGGTCGGATTCGCCGCGATGTAGGCGTCCCGGATCTCGGCGTGCGTTCGCTTGCCGTCGAACAGCTCGATCAGGCCCCATTCGGCGTCCGTAAACGTGTAAATCAACAGGGTTTCCGGGTTCTTGACGACCCACTTCGATTCGCCCATCTGGACGAGGTGCCGGATGACGAGATCCGGTCGAAGCGCCGGACATTCGTTCGCGGGGGCGAGCTTGTGGGAGAGAGCCTCCGCGACCTGGCTGCTCGGGGTGGTCGAGAGGAGCGTTGCGCGAGAAGTGATGCTCACGGCATCAGGGGCCAGAGCTTCGCCCAGAACCATCGCGCGGGCTTGCGGAAGAAGGCGTAACCGAGCCGCCGCGTCTCGGCGGAGATCTTCGCTTTGCCGAGCATTCCGGGATGGATCGCTCCGTCGCCGTTGTCGAGCAAGGCTTCCGCGAGGACGAAACGGTCCTCGCCTTCTTCGCGGACGACCGGCGAGACTCGCCCGATCTTTCCGCGGAAGACGCGGGAGGGGTAGGTATTGAGTTTGACGGACACGTCCTCGCCGGCGCAAGAGGGCGGAATCGGCCTCCGCGACGGCCACCTCGACTTCGGCGGACCGCGTGTCGGCGATCACGGCAAGCTCCGCGCCGCTTGCGACGGTCTGTCCGATCCGTTGCTTCCAGGTGGGGGGTGATCAGGACTCCGGAAGAGGGCGCGCGAACCTTCGTCTGGGCGAGGTTGTCCTCCGCCACGGCGTCGCGAGCGCGCGCATTTCGTCGAGCCGGGACATCGCCCGACCGAGCGCGGCTGTGTCTCCCGCCGCCTGGCTCCGCGCGACCTCGTTCCGGGCGATTTCGAGTCGGACGCGGGCCTGCGCCGCCGCGGCCTGATAGTCCTGGTCGTAGAGCGTCGCGACGACGTCGCCCTCCTTGACGGCGTCTCCTTCCCGGTGGAGGACGGACGCGATCGTTCCCGGAACGGCGGCGGTGAGGGCCATGCGTCGGCCCGGTAGAACGCGCGCGGTTCCCGTCAGGCGGATGTTCCAGGGAAGGATCACGAGCGCGAGGAGGATCGACGGCGCCGATCGCCACGCGCCGGCGGAGCTTGTACTTCGGAAGGGCCGAGAGCTGCCGCTTCTTCTCGAGGAGCGGCTTCCAGAAGCCCGCGAGCGGCACCTGCTGGTACAGCTGGGCGTTTCGAATCGCGACGGTCGCCTGGTTGACGAGGATCTGGAGGAGATCTCGCCCTTCCTCGTCGAACACGCGCGGCTCCGCGCTCTCGAAGGCGATCGCTCCGAGCTTGCCCTCTTCGTCCTGCAGGATGATCGCGAGGTAGGAGCGCATGCCGCTCTCCTCGAAGAAGATGCGGAATTTCTCGGTCGTCTCCGCGCGGTCGGTCACGATCTTGCCGTCGTCCTGTTGGGTGACCGAGACGTTGTTGCCGCCGTGGTAGACCCACTCGAGGAGGTCGGCCGTCCGGGCGATCGAGGGATCGGACCGGTTGACTTCGTCGACGCCGGAGACCGCTCCCAGCCGAAGCTTTCCCCGCTGGACGATCGAGACGGAGCAGCGGTCGATGTCGACGAGGGCGGCGCTCGCGTTCGCGACGGTCTTCATGACGCGGTCGAGGTCGAGCGTCGACGTGATTTCGCGGCTGACGGCGAGCAGTGCGTCGAGCTCCTCGACCCGGCGCTCGGCGCCGTAGCGCCGGGCGTTGTGCAGCGACCGAACCGCCTGGTGGCCGAGATCGGTCAGGAGAAGGGCGTCGGTCTCGTGAATCGGGGGCGCCTCCCGCGTCTTGTTGACGATGATCATGAAGCCGACCGTTTCTTCGTCTTCGAGCAGCGGCAGCGTCAGAACGGACGAGACCGGAAACGGGCTTTCCTGCCGGAGGAAATGCTCGGGGAAGCTCGTTCTCGTACGTCGCCTCCCGCGCGCCGATCGCGTCGCCACGATCGAGGCGCCGATCGAGTCGGGCGGATGGATCTCGTAGTTCTCGTTGATGGCCGTCGCGGCGAGCGCGACCTCGCCCTCGCTTCCCTGGAGGACCCAGAGCGACGCGATTTCGGCGTTTGCGAAGTCGACCGCCTTCCGCGCGATCATCGCCGTGAGCTCGTCCCAGTCCAGCGTCGAACCGAACGCCTTCGAAAGGTCGTAAAGGTTCGTCAGCCGCTCGATCGCGTGGAGCATTCCGGAGGTCTTCTTGTCCTGTTTCAGGCGCGGCCGACCGCCAGCGCCGCATCCGGCACGAACGTCGAGAGATCGCGCGAGCGCGGCTTTGAGGTTGGCGCCCTTCTCCGGAAGAGGACCGCGGCGACGCCGATGACTCCTTCGTCGGCGGCGAGGGGGAGGGCCAGGCAGACGCCGAAGTTCCGGGCGCCGGGCGGGAGCCACGGATCGTCGGAGACGAGAAGCTCCGCCGACGTCAGCGAGAAGGATTCGCGGTCGCGAATCAGTCGCCAGACGAATCCGTCACCGCGCGGAACCGATTGCTGGAGGATCCGTCCGATGGCTTCGCCGGTCGCCCCGGTGCAGGTGAAAACGGGATGGATCGGGTCCTGCGTCCAGACAAGGGCCGCGTCGGCTCCGGCGATCGCCGCGAGCCAGCGAGCCGCCCAGGCGGACGTCTGGGCCAGCGTCTCGCAGGCGAGTAGTTCGGCGAGAGCGGCCGCAAAATCGCCCTCGGTGGGCGTCGGCGGCGGTGCTTTCCGGCTCGTCCGACATCGAGTCGTTCTTTCCGGCTTCGGTGCGGGTTCAGAAGCTCGCGACCGCTTCCTCCAGGTCCTGATGAATCTCGAAGACGGAGTCGAGCTGCGTCATTTCCAGGAGCTTCTTCAGATTCGGTCCCGGCGCGAGCAGCTTGGTCTGGCCGCCCTTCCTTCTGCGAGTTCGTCAGCGTTCGCACGAGGGCGCCGAGCCCCGTGGAGTCGACGAGGCCGAGCGCCCCGCAGTCGATGAGGAGGTCTGACCTTGCCCTCTTCGAGGAGGCGCGTCACCGAGCGCTTGAAAGAAGCTTCGGACTCGCCGATCACCAGATCTCCCGAGAGAGAGACGATGCTCACCCGGCCATCTTCGCGAATTGAGATTTCCATGTTCTGGCGGGATCATCTCAAAAAGAAACCGGAAATGCTAGAGTCGAGGCCGGGGGAGGAACAACCTCAGTTGGCGCAAGAGAAACCGGGGATTCTGGTCACCGGGGGTGCGGGGTTCATCGGAAGCCATGTCGCCCGCGCCTACGTGGAGGCGGGGCGCCGGGTCGTCGTCCTCGACAATTTCTCGACCGGTTCGCCGAGCGGGGTTCCCCCGGGGGCTGCCCTCGTCGAAGGCGACCTGAACGAGCTCGATCTCGAAGCCGTCTTCGCCGATCACGGCATCGGCGTCGTGAACCATCACGCGGCCCACATCGATCTGCGGGAATCCGTGCGGGACCCCGTTTTCGACGCGCAGGTGAACGTGATCTCGACGCTGAGGCTCCTGGAGTCCGCCCGCCGCGCGGGCGTCCGGAAAGTGATTTTCGCGTCGACCGGCGGGGCGATCTACGGCGAGCCCCGCGGCGCGATGGCAGCGGAAGACCATCCGACCGACCCGCTCTCGCCGTACGGCGTCGCGAAACTGGCGGTCGAGAAATACCTCCACTTCTACCGCACGGAACACGGATTCGAGACCGTCGTTCTCCGCTACGCGAACGTCTACGGGCCGGGCCAGAACGGCAAGGGGGAGGCGGGTGCGGTCGCGATCTTTCTGGAGCGAATGCTCGCGGGCCTTCCGGCGATCATCCACGGCGACGGTGAGCAGACCCGCGATTTCGTTTTCGTGGGCGACTGCGTCGAGGCGAACCGGCGCGTCCTCGAGGCCGGCCGGAGCGGAATCTGGAACGTCGGCACCGGCGTCGAGACTTCCGTCAACGCGCTGGCGGAGCTGATCCGGACGGCCACGGGATCCCGCGCGCCGATCGAGCACGATGCGGCCGCCCCCGGGGAGCAGCGGCGAAGCGTGCTGGACGGCCGGAAGCTGCTGGCGGACTTCGGAATCGGAAGCTACGTGCCCTTGCGTGAAGGACTTGCCGCGACCGCGGCGGCTTTTCGCTCGTCCGGAGCCTGACGGGGCTCGATCTCCTTCAGGGTCACTGAGGCCAGCGCGGTTGGCGAAATGCGATTCGATCCGGCGAGGGTAGCAGAGCGGGCGCGTCGCGCCGAAGACTCGGTGGCCCCGGCCTTGCTGTTGGAGAGACCGTGACCAGAGTCGAAAGGCTTCTCGCGATCGGACTTCGAAGGGTCGCGGCAGGCTCGGGCCGATTTCGCTACGAGAACGCCGACGGCTCGGCTCCGTCGTCCGAGGACGAGGTCCGCGCCCGCCGCCTCGGGTTGCCGCCCGCCTGGTCCGACGTGCGGATCGAGCTCCGTCGGCGACGGCGAGCCTGCAGGCGATCGGAAAGGACGCCGCAGGCCGCTGGCAATACCGTTACCACGATTCCCGGGTTGCGAGCCGGGAGCGGGAGAAGGCCGCGAGGTTGAGAAAATTCGCGGCTCGGTTCCCGGCTCTGAGGGCGGCCGTCGCGAGAGACTTGCGCCGGCCCGGCCTGCCGCGGGAAAGGGTTCTGGCCGCGATGACGCGGATCCTCGCGACGCGGTTACACTCCGGCCGGGAAGCCGCGCCTATGCCGTGGAAAACGAGAGTTATGGAATTACGACTCTTCGCAAGAAGCACGTTTCGTTTCGAAACGGGGGCGCGGAGCTGCGATTCCGCGGGAAATCCGGCAAACAACGGTGTGTCGACACCGACGACCGCGGCGCCGTCGCCGTTCTGCGGCTTTGCGCGAAGCTGCCCGGCCGCGCGCTCTTCCAGTCACGCGATGCCGACGGGTCGGTCGCCGCGGTCCGTCGACGGCAGCTCAACGCCTACATTCGGGAGGGCATGGGCGAGGGCTTTTCCGCGAAGGACTTTCGCACATGGGCCGCGACGTTGATTTGCGCCAACGAGCTCGCCCGGTCGTCCGACGGCGGCGTCGACTCGAAGACCACCCGGCGGAGACGGATCGTCGCGGCCGTCGCCGAGACCGCGCGGCGTCTCGGGAACACTCCCGCCGTGTGCCGAAGCTCTTACATCTCGCCTCGCGTGATTTCGAGCTTCGAACGAGGTGTGACGCTGCGGGTGACCGTTCCGTCGGTTGAGCGGCTCGGGCGCCGCGTCGCGCCCCACCCGATCGAGCGGGAACTCGGGAAATTGCTCGGGGAGGGCGGCTAATGGTATTCGGAAGGGGGTAGCTCCCCAACCGGTTGGGGCATTTTCTGGCACGGTTCTGGCTGCTATCCTCTCTGTCATGAGAACGATCTGGAAAGGCCATTTGAGCTTCGGTTTGATCTCGGTGCCCGTCGGACTCTACGCGGCCCTGGAGGCGTCCGAGCGCGTGTCGTTCCGCCTTCTTCATCGAAAGGACCTGTCGCCCATCGAGTACAAGAAGTACTGCGCTCGCGAGGACGTCGAAGTTTCCAACGACGAAATCGTGAAGGGCTACGAGGTCGAGAAGAACAAGTTCGCCGTCGTCGAGAAGGAGGAGCTCGAAAAGATGCAGGAAGAAGCGGGCGGCGGTTCCGACGATCACACGATCGAAGATGCTGGAATTCGTCGAGCTCGCGTCCATCAATCCGCTCTCGTTCGAGAAGCCGTATTACCTCGCGCCCGAAAAAGGGGGCGACAAGCCTTACGCCGTTCTGCGCGACGCCCTTCTCGAAGAGAGGAAAGTGGGGATCGTGCGGATGACCATTCGCACCCGTCCCCAGCTGGGCGTCCTGATCCCCTCTTCGAACGCGCTCGCCGTCGAGGTGATTCGCGCCGTTCGAGGAGTTGCGCGACACCGCGGAGCTCAAGCTGCCCGAGTCGGCGAAGAAGTCGGCGGAAATCAAGATGGCGAAACTGCTGATCGATCAGCTCACGACCGAGTGGGATCCCCAGGAGCACCCCGACGAGTACCGGGAGACGCTCACGAAGCTGCTTTCCTCGAAGCGCAAGCACACGGTCGCGATCTCGCGCGCGGACACCAACGTCGTCGATCTCATGGACGCGCTCAAGAAGAGCGTCGCCCGAACGAAGAGCAGCAAGCCAAAGAAGGCCGCGAAGGCGGGGGCCGCTTAGCGGTCGAGTCGCCGTCTAGGAGTCGAGCACCCGGCGGATCGTCCGCAGGACCTCCTCGGCCTTGTAGGGTTTGTTCAGGAACGCCTGGACGCCGCCGGCTTCTATTCTTTCCCTTTCCGTTTCGTCCGCGAATCCGCTCACGAGGATGATCTTCGCCGACGGGTTCGCCTTGCGGAGACGCACGAACGTCGGCCAGCCGCCGAGCTCCGGCATTCCGAGATCGGAGAAGACGACCGAAATGCCGCGGCCCTGCTCGTAGAGCTTCAAGGCCTCGACGCCGTTCCGGGCCGTCAGAACGTGGTATCCCTCGGACTCGATCAGTTCGCGCAGCGACTCGAGGAGCAGCGGCTCGTCCTCGACGACGAGGACGGTCTCCGGGCGGTCCAGGCCGGGATCTCCCGGACGGCGTCGCTGGCGCGGACGCGCGGCCGCGTCGGGTTTCTTCGGCCTCCGGCAGCGAACGCGTCGGAAGATCGGGAGAAACACTTCGAATGTTCGTCCCCTTCCCGATCTCGGACTCCAGCTCGATGTGACCGGTGTGGCCTGTGACGACTCCGTAGACGACGGAGAGCCCGAGACCCGACCCCCCCTTGTCCCGCTTCGTCGTGAAGAACGGCTCGAAGACGCGGGTTCGGGTCGCGTCGTTCATTCCCATGCCGGTGTCGGAAACCCGGAGCGCGACGAACGTCGAGGGCGCGGATGCCGGGGATGCCCGGCGCTGCGCGAGGCGCGTCTCGATTCGGATCTCTCCCTGGTCGCGGATCGCGTCCCGGGCGTTCATGTAGAGGTTCATCAGCATCTGCTGAAGCTGGGTGGGATTTCCTTCGACCGCCGGGAGATCGTCGGCGAGATCGAGGTGGATCGCGATTCGTTTGGGAAAGGTTGCCCGGAGCAGGGTGACGGTGTCGTGGACGATCGAGTTGACCGGAACGCTTCGAAACCCTTCCTTCTCGCCCCTTCGGCCGAACGCGAGGAGCTGCCGCACGAGTCCGGCCCCCCGGTCCACGGCCGCCTGGATCGCCTCGGCGGAGAAAGAGTCGGCCGTCGTCCCCGATCTTCGGATCCGGTCGACGTAGCTGGCGATGATGGTCAGGATGTTGTTGAAGTCGTGAGCGATGCCGCCGGCGAGGCTTCCCACGCTTTCGAGCTTCTGCGCCTGCAGGAGCTCTTCGGAAAGGAGCCGGCTCTCCGTGATGTCGCGCAGGTTCCACTGAAGGGTCGGGCGCCCGGTCGACCGGTCGCGGCTCACGACGCGGTGAAGCCAGATCGACTTTCCGTCGTTCGAGCGGAGCTCCACCTCGCGCCGCGTGAGGGTCCCTTCCGGGCCGGAGAGCTTCCAGTCGTCCGGCGCGGGGTCGGCGAGAGCGAGAGCGGGGATTTCGGCGATGGAGCGTCCGACGAGGTCCTCGCGCCGCGCGCCCAGGAGCCGGAGCAGGAAAGGATTCACGTCGAAGATCTCCATCGACTCCTCGTCGACGAGAAGAATTCCTTCGCGCGCGGTTTCGAAGACCCGCCGGTAACGGGCGAGGGCCGCCTCATCGAGCCCGAGTTTCTCCGGACCGGTCGACAGGGACCCGGCGACGCCATCTTTCGCTGGCTGCTTCCTCGTTGTCCGAGATCGCATCATCCGTCGTTGAACTTCACAGAGGCTTCCGAGCAAAGATAGGGCCAACTTCGGGGCCGGGCACGGCTGGCTGGCATGAAAGCTGCTTTTCGGGAACATTAAGGAGGAGCTCATGAAACGTCTGCAAATCGGAACCCTTATCTCGGTGGTCTCGCTCGTCGCGGGAATCGCGCTCGCTCGGCAATCGGATTCGACGGCGTCGGGAACGACGGCGACGGAGTCGAAGTCGACGACGAAAACCAAGAGTCCGTCGGGAACGACGAAGATGAAATCCCACTCCGCGACGGGAACGGTCAAGGAATTCGAGTCGGGAAAGAAGATCGTCGTCACGACCGCGAACAAGAAGAACCGGTCCTGGGACCTCGACGACAAAGACACGGCCTACGACGTGGACTCCACGGTCGCTGTCGGGTCGAAAGTCTCGGTCATGGAAAAGACCGATGCGGACGGCAAGAAGTCGGTCTCCGTTTCTCCCGTCAAGAGCAAGAGCAAGAGCAAAAGCAAGAAAACGTCCTAGCTCGCGAACCTCGCGCGACGACGGACCTGACCCTGGTCGGGTCCGTTTTCTTTTTCGCCGGCCGGCCGGCTGGCGCCCGAATGCCGGCGTTAAGATGGTTTCGTGAAGTCTTCCCTCGAGGAGCCGATGACTCCCATGCTCGCGACGCTCGTCGACGATCCGTTTTCGCGCGCCGGGTGGGTTTACGAGGAAAAGTACGACGGATATCGCGCGATCGCCTACGTGAACGGCGGAGTGCGGATCTATTCGCGAAACCGGAAGCCTCTGACGGCCGCGTTTCCCGAGATTTCCGAGGCCTTGCGGAAGCTTCGCGGCCCGTCGCGGTCGGGAACGATCGTCCTCGACGGCGAAATCGTCGCGTTCGACGGGAAAGGGATTTCCCGTTTCCAGCTCCTGCAGCGGCGGGAGCTCGGCGAATCCGTCCGGCCGGTGTTCGCCGCGTTCGACTGTCTCGCGCGGGGCGGCAAGTCCCTGCTTGCGAGGCCGCTCTCCGAGCGGCGACTCGCTCTCGAGTCGATCGTGCCGGAAGGCGATGGCCTCGTGATCCGCTCGCGCCGCCTGCCGGCCGACGGGCTCAAGGCCTACGACCTCGCGCGGCGGCGGGGATGGGAGGGGATCATCGCGAAGAGCGAGGCCTCGATCTATCGCCCCGGGATTCGCTCGCGCGACTGGCTGAAGGTGAAGGTCCGGAAGGAATCGGAATTCGTGATCGGCGGCTATACGGCTCCGGGCGGAAGCCGGAACCACTTCGGCGCGCTCCTCGTCGGCCTGTACGACGGGGAGAGCCTTCGGTACACGGGAAAGGTCGGTACGGGCTTTTCGGAAAAGATCCTGGCCGACCTCGCCGCGAAAATGCGGCCTCTCCGGACCGATCGGCCCGCGTTCCGCGATCCTCCCCGCGAGAAGGGCGCGATCTGGGTGAAGGCGGGTCTCGTCGCCCAGCTCGCGTTCGCCGAGTGGACGGCCGACGGAAAACTCCGCCAGCCTGTCTTCCTCGGACTGCGGAAGGACAAGAAACCCCGCGAATGCCGGTGGAGCGAACGTGAAGAGTGAGGCGGCGACTCTCGCGGGGGTCGTCATCAGCAATCCCGGGAAGATGTGGTGGCCGCAGGAGAAGATCTCGAAGCTCGACGTCGCGAAATTCTACGACACGATCTCTCCGTCGATTCTGCCCTGGCTGAAGGACCGGCCGCTGACGGCGGAACGCTGTCCCGACGGCATGAACGGGCCCTGTTTCTTCCAGAAGAACTTCGACAAGGGGCTCCCGGCCGGAGTTCCGACGGTTCCGATCCCCTCGGAGAGCACGCGAAAAATGGTTCATTACGTGCTGGGCGGAAGCCGCAAGGCGGTCCTCGCGATGGTGAACCTCGGCTGCATTGCCGTGCACACGATGAATTGCCGGAAGGACGCGCTCGCGCGCCCCGACTGGCTCGCGTTCGACCTGGATCCCGGGTCGGGCAAGTTCTCGGACGCGGCGAAGGCGGGAAAAATTCTCGGAGCGCTGCTCGACGATCTGGGGCTCGTTTCCTACCCGAAGACTTCGGGAAGCCGCGGCCTCCACGTGTTCGTGCCGCTTCGCCGCGGGCCGACGCAAGACGAGGTTCGCGCGTTCGCCGCGTCGGTCGGCGCGATGCTCGCGGAGAGGGCTCCGAAGCTCGTCACGGTCGAGATGTCAAAGGCGAAACGGCGCGGCCGCGTCTTCGCGGACGCGCTGCGCAACGCGTTCGGGCAGACCATCGCCTCGCCCTATTCCGTCAGGCGCCGGCCTCTGGCCCCCATTTCCATGCCGCTCGACTGGAGCGAAGTGGACCCGAAGCTGGACCCGTCGGCGTTCAACCTTCGGAACGCCGATCGCCGGCTCGCCGGCCCGAATCCCTGGTCGGATTTCTGGAAGAAACGGCAGGGCCTGCCGGGCTAGTGCCCCGACCTCACTGCTTGACTTGAAGCTCGTTGTTGACCCGAACGACGCCGTCGACGCCCCGCGCGACTTCGCCGGCCAGCCGCCTCTCGTCCGCGTTGTGAACCTCGCCGGCGAGCGTCACCACGCCATTCGTCGAATTGACCTCGACATTCGTCAGCGTGGAGAGTCGGACGTCGGCCGCGAGTTTCGCCTTCACGGACGCTTTGATGCCGGCGTCGTCAACCTGACGCCCCGCCGACGTGGTCGTCTTGCACGCCGCCAGCCCGAGGAGCAGAACCAGGGCGATCGCGCCCGCCGCAGAAACCGAGAGAATCTTTCGCATCACTTCTCCTTCATTCGGGACGCATTCGAGTCCCGGTCCTTCTGCGAATGCACGGCATGTGCCACCGCGCTGCGGCTGGCCCGGGGCTTGCTCACAGAGTCGAAGTGAAGACTTTCAAATCGCGGGCGCCGAAAATCGTGTTCCTGTCGATCGCGGGGCTTACCGTCCTGCTGGTCGGTCTCGGGCTCGGGGCTGTCGTCTGGTCCAATCGGGTTCTCCGCGGAGGGAAGCTCCGGTCGTGGGTGAACGGCCACCCGGAGAGACTCCTCCTTGAGTACGGCGATGCGTCCTCCTCGTGGCCCGGCATCGTCCGGGTCCGCGGGTTGAGGCTCCGGGGCCGCGATCCGAACGTCGAGTGGGAGTTTCGCATCGAGGACTGCCGGGTCCACGTGTCGCTGCCGGATCTCTTTCGAAGGCAATTCCACGCGACTTCGGTGGAGGCGCGAGGGCTGACGTTCCGTCTCCGGCAGAGGGTCGAGAAGGGCCGGGAGTCCTCCCGACTGAAGTTTCTGCCGCCGATCGAGGGTTTCGCCGAAGTTCCCCTGCGCGGCGAGCCGTCCGCGCCTCCCCTGGACAAAGCCGAGGACCTGTGGGGCGTCCGAATCGACCGTCTCGCCGCCTCTCCCGTTCGAGAAGTGTGGGTGGACTCCTACCGTTACGAGGGAAACGCGAACCTGACGGGGGAGCTGGCACTCCAGCCGAGACGGCGGGCCGCCGTCGGCCCGGCGACCCTGTCCTGGAACGCCGGAACGCTTTCGATCTTCGGCAAGCCGGCCGCATCGCCGATTCGAGCCCGGATCGACTGCCGCATCGCCGCCTACGACCCGGGCCGAGTGCGCGGCTCGGCCGTGTGGGACTTCATCAGCGCCCGCGCCGACTGGAGCGGCGATCTCGCGGGGCTCGAATTCCTCGATCCGCTCCTCGACGGTCCCCCGCGCCTCTCGGGAGGGAGGGGAACGATGAGCGGCCGGATCCGGCTCGAGACGGGGAAAGGAGAGGCTCGAATCGCGCTGGCCGCGGATGGAGCCTCGGCTGTCTACCCGAAAGAGCGGTTGCAGGGGACAGTATCCGGGGAATTGCGAATGAACCCCTGGCGTCCCGCGCTCGGCGTCGCGGAAGTCGCCGGCAGCACGGTGATCCTTCGCAACGTTCGGGCTGCGTCCGAGGGCAGCCGGGAATGGTGGGGAGATTTCAAGGTCGTTTCCGGCCGCCTCCGTTCGGTCCGCCGGGGACTTCGGCTCACCGCGAATGTGGAAAGCAAGTGCCGCGACGCCCGCCCGCTGTTCACGCTCTTCGGAGTGGGGCTCCCTCGCTGGACCCGGGCGCTGACGGTGCTCGAAGGGTTCTCGGCTCGATCCGGCGTCGACTTCGCTTCCGGGCTTTCGCGCATCGAGGGCTTCGACGCGACCGGCGGGAATTTCCATATTCGAGGAGACTCCGTTCGAATCGGCGAGGCGAAACAAGGCGCTTTCCTCGTCGAGGACGGGCCGCTTCGGGTGGGCGTGGAGATCGAGGACTCGGGGACCCGGCTCCACCTGATCGGGGCGGAAAAATGGTTTCGGGAGAAAGCCCCCTCGAGACCCGGGCGAATGTGATTGTGCGCCGTTGTTTCCCGGGTTTATACTGAAAGCGAGCTGGCCGCGCGAGTGGGGGCGAGGGCTCAAGATTGCGTCTTTTCGACTTCGCCCCCACTCGCGGGTTGTTTGGTGGGCTGCCTGTCCGGGACCCTTGCAAAAAGCATTCCCAACTCCAAGGAGGATGCGCGTTGAAGTACGGAAGGATCTGGATGCTCGCGAGTTGCGCCTGTCTGGCGGCCGGCTGCACAAGCCTTCGGCCGGAAGCGCGCGAAGTGCGCCTCACGCACGACTCGAAGGACGTCAACGGATGCAGGGAGATCGACGCCGTTCAGTCGTGGGTCGCCTTCAGCTTCCGGAGCGCCGAGAATCAACTGAAGAACAAGGCGGCGAAGCTCAAGGGCGACACCGTTCTCGTGAGGTCGACGTTCGGCGACGATCTGGGAACCGCCTACGACTGCTCCCAGTCGCAGCCGAAGAAGTAGCCATGCGTCTATCCAGAAGTCTCGAGCGCCTTTCTTTCCGGAGGCGCTCGACTCTCGTCGCTCTCGTCCTGATCCAGCTCGGCTGCGTCACGGTGACGCTCAATCCGCAGAGAAGCCGGTCGACGAATCGCAGGCTCTCTCACGCCGCGAGGTCCCTGGACGCTTCCGTCCGATCGCCGAGACCCTGAGCGCGGTGCGCCTCGATGGCGCCGGGCCTTTCCCATCCGAAGTATCATTCGAGAACCGTCGATGCGCTCTGATCTCCCGTGCCTCAGGGAATTCCCGGGTGAGCCTCAAGAAAGCGCTCAGACCCTACATCCCCGCGCGAGTCAGCGCATTTCCCTACATCGTGGCTCTTCGAACGCGGCGCTGGATTCGAACGATCTTTCGACCGGATCGCGTTCGACCCCCCGGAAGCGGCGGGCTGCCCGGGCGACGGCGATTTCGTGCAGGTGGGGGAACATCTCTTCGGGCTCCTGACGGCGTTTGCCGGAATCCGCCCTCAGGATCGTGTGCTGGAGATCGGATGCGGCGTCGGCAGGACTGCGGCTCCGCTCACCCGCTTCATCACTCCGCCGGGGAGGTACGACGGCCTGGACGTTTCGCGGCCGTCGATTCGGTGGTGCCGCTGGGCAATCGGGCGACGGTTCCGGCAGTTTCGATTCCAGCACGCCGACATTCAGAACGGCGAGTACAACCCCGCGGGAAGGATTCCACCCGAGCGGTACGTGTTCCCGTACGCTTCCGAGACCTTCGACCTGGTTTTTCTCACGTCCGTTTTCACGCACATGCTTCCTGCCGCGATCCCGCAGTACCTCGCCGAGATCCGGCGAGTTCTCGCTCCGGGGGGCCGGCTGCTGGCGACGTTCTTTCTGGTTCCTCTGCGGCCGTTGCCCGAAGGAGTCTTTCGGATCGATCACCAACGCGACGGCTATTGGACGGCCGACCCGGCCAGGCCGGAGTGGGCTGTCGCGTACGAAGAGGCACAGGTCCGCCGGTGGTTTCGAGATGCGGGCCTCGCGATTCGCGAGCCCATTCAGCGCGGCTACTGGTCGGAGCCGGAACGGACGGCAACCTTTCAGGACTTGATCGTCGCGTTTCGAGAGTGAGACCAACGGGAATCGAACCCATCGCGCCGCAAGGGCGCGTGAACGAAGTTAAGAAATTCTAAGAGCCTATGGAGCGTGGCAAACGTCTTGCTCCCGGTCGTCTTGCCCCGCAATGTCGCGGGACCGAGATTTTCCAGGAGGAGATCGTGAGAAAAGGGCTCTGGCTCTCAATGCTCGCAATATGTATCGCCGTCCCGCGATTCGCGAGAGCGGCCAACGACAATGGTTCCGGCGGGACATGCCGGCCTACTACGACTGCAATCCCTTCACCATCAATTTCAAGGAGCTCGCCTCGAACGCCGAAATCGAACAACTTCGTCACAACGGTCGATCAACACGATTTACATGTCGGACACCCCGGTCAACGGCGACATGTTCATCGCGGTGCTCGACGCGATTCAGGGCGACGGATTCAACCCTCTCTGGCAGGAAGTCGACGTCATCTTCGACAGCATGACGCCGTTCAGCTTCGTTCCGCCGACGACGACGTGATCGGCGGCAGCCCAGGCCGGAACGATCACGCTGATTCCCACCAACGAAATTTATCGGTGCTCCGTGGTCGGTTCGAAGAAATAGGTCGGGAAGTCCAGGCCGAACGAAAAGCGATCAAAAATGAGGGCGCCAGGCCTTGCTCGATTTGAATGAGTTCGGGGCGCCCTCGTCGCATCTCGAGAAGTCTCCGCGAAGTGGAA
>CAWEYG010000005.1:0-279785 GCA_963813155.1 uncultured Acidobacteriota bacterium
TGGGAGAGGTCTACAGGGCGAAAGACCCGCGGCTCGGTCGCGAGGTCGCAATCAAAGTCCTGCCCTCGCACCTGTCGGACAACCCGGAGCTCAAGGGACGATTTGAACGCGAAGCCAGGGCCATCTCTCAGCTGACGCATCCGCACATCTGCACGCTCTACGACGTCGGCTCGGAAAACGGCGTCGACTTCCTCGTCATGGAGCTGCTCGAAGGGCAGTCTCTCGCCGATCGCCTGGAGAAAGGACCGCTGTCCACCGATCAAGTTCTGAAGTTCGGCGTCGAGATTGCGGACGCGCTGGATCGGGCCCACCGCGCCGGGATCGTCCACCGGGACCTGAAGCCCGGCAACATCATGCTGACGAGGTCCGGCGTGAAACTCCTCGATTTCGGCCTCGCGAAAGTCGCGGCCGCGACGGAATCTCCCTCGGGGCTGTCCTCCCTTCCCACCCAGGCGGCGTCCCACCCGCTGACCGAGAAGGGCACCGTCATGGGCACGTTCCAGTACATGGCTCCAGAGCAGCTCGAGGGAAAGGACGCCGACGCGCGAACGGACATTTTTTCGTTCGGCTGCGTGCTCTACGAGATGGCCACCGGAAAGAAGGCGTTCACCGGCGCGACCCAGGCGTCCCTCGTCTCGGCGATCCTGCGCGACGAGCCGAGGCCCATCTCCGAATCTGTTCCGATGGCGCCGCCCGCGCTCGACCGGCTCGTGAAGGGATGCCTCGCGAAAGATCCCGAGGACCGGTGGCAGAGTGTCCGCGACGTCCGAAACGAGCTCGTCTGGATCGGCCAGGCGGGCTCGCAGGCCGGGGCCGCGGCTCCCGTCGTCGCGCGCCGCAAGAACCGGGAGCGCCTTGCCTGGGGCGTCGCGGTTGTCGCGGCAGCCGCGGCGGCAGCAGCTCTCGTCGCGGAGGTGCGCTCTTCGAATCGGATCGCGGCGCTCGAGAGGCCGGCGCGATCCTCCATCGTCCTGCCGGAAAAGACGGCCGTCCGGGGAGTCGCGCTCTCTCCCGACGGCCGCCGGCTCGCATTCGTCGCCCGGGACGCCTCGGGCCAGAGCCTGCTGTGGGTCCGCGCGATCGACTCTCTTTCGGTCCAACCCCTCGCAGGAACGGCGAATCCTTCCTTCCCGTTCTGGTCGCCGGACAGCCGCTCCGTCGCGTTCTTCTCCGAGGGAAAGCTCAAGAAGATCGATGCCTCCGGTGGACCATCACAGACGATCTGCGAGGCGCCGGAGGGAAGGGGCGCGAGCTGGAGCCGGAACGATGTGATCGTGCTCGCGCCGGTCGTCGACGGTCCGCTGTTTCGCGTTCCTGCCTCCGGCGGCGCGCCGGTGCAGCTGACGAAGCTCGATCCGAAGCGGGGCGAGACCAGCCATCGCTGGCCTTTCTTCCTGCCAGACGGCCGCCGATTCCTCTACCTCGTCGCAAACTTCGCCTCGCCCGGAAACGTCGCGGGAATGGGGATCTACCTCCGCGACCTCGATTCGGGCTCGGAAATCGCCGTCTCGCCCGCTCGGTCGAGCATGGAGTTCGTCCCGGCGAACGGCGGCGCAGATGGATCCCTGCTCTACTTCAAGGACGGAAACCTGGTGGCGCAGCCCTTCGACGGCCGACGAGCCGCCGGAGAACCGGTCCCGATTGCTGAAAACATTCAGTATTTTCCGCAGACGCAATACGCACTGTTTTCCGCGTCCCAGAATCGGACCCTTGTCTACCAGGCCCGGGTCGCTTCGGGCGTCTCGCAGCTCGAGTGGCTCGACCGGGACGGAAAATCGGCCGGAACCCTCGGCGCGCCCGCGAATCAGGCAAACCCGCGAATCTCCCCCGACGGCTCGCGCGTCGCCCTCGACATCACCGATTCCGAGTCGGGAAATACCGACGTGTGGATCTACCAGGCCTCCGGCGGCGTTCCGACGCGGTTCACGTCCGACCCGGCGATCGACTCGCAACCGGTCTGGTCCCCCGACGGGAGCCGCCTCGTCTTCATGTCGCTGCGCAAGAGCCATCCGGATCTGTATGAAAGGAGTGCCAGCGGCGTCGGCAGCGACACGCCGATTCTCGTCGACGAGAAGACAAAATACGCGACAGACTGGTCCCGGGACGGACGGTTTCTCCTCTTTCGCTCGATCGACGAGAAGACGAACTTCGAGCTCTGGTTCCTTCCGACCGCGGGCGACCGCAAACCGACGCCCTTCCTGAGGAACCGGTTCGGGTTCAGTCATGCCCAGTTCTCTCCCGACGCGAAATGGGTGGCCTATGCCTCCAACGAGTCGGGGAAATGGGAGATCTACGTTTCCGCGTTCCCGGACGCGGGCGGCAACTGGAAGATCTCGAGCGCCGGAGGCTCCGAGCCGAGATGGCGGCGCGACGGCAAGGAGCTTTTTTATCTGGCGCCCGACGGAAAGCTCATGGCCGCCGCCGTCAAGGAAGGGCCTCCTTTCGAGGCGGGCGCCGCGACCGCGCTCTTCCAGACGCGGCGGCGCGAGCGTATTTCCGCGACCGACCTCTTCAGCTACGACGTGTCCGCTGACGGGCAGAAATTCCTCGTCAACACGGACGTCGGCGAAGTGGCCTCGTCGCCCCTGAATCTGGTCCTCAACTGGGGAACGGACGCGAAGCGGTGACCTTCTCCCCCGGTACCCGTCTCGGGCCGTACGAAATCCTCTCGCCGCTTGGCGCCGGCGGAATGGGCGAAGTCTACCGGGCGAAGGACACGCGGCTCGGACGCGAGGTCGCCATCAAGGTCCTGTCCGAACGATTTTCTTCCGACCCCGGCGCCCTGGCCCGCTTCGAGCGCGAAGCGAAGGCCGTGGCGTCGCTGAACCATCCGAACATTCTCGGGATCTTCGATTTCGGGGTCGACGGGGGCCGCGCCTACGCCGCCACGGAGCTCCTCGAGGGCGAGAGCCTCGGCACGCGCCTGGAGCACGGAGCCCTCTCTCAGCGGAAGGCGGTCGAGATCGCGATCCAGATCGCGAACGGCCTCGCGGCGGCCCACGAAAAAGGCGTCGTCCACCGCGACTTGAAACCGGAGAACATTTTCCTGACGCGCGACGGCCGGGTCAAGATTCTCGACTTCGGGCTCGCGAAGATGAGCTTCCTTCGAGACGTCCGCGACGAACGCCCCGACGAGCCCCCCGCTGACGGAGCCCGGCGCGGTGCTGGGGACCGTCGGCTACATGTCGCCGGAACAGGTGCGGGGGCGCGAGACGGACCCCCGAACGGACATCTTCTCCTTCGGCGTGATCCTTTTCGAGATGCTGACGGGGCTGCGCGCTTTCAACCGGGAGTCCGCCGTCGAGACGATGAGCGCGATCCTGAAAGAGGAGCCGCCGGAATTCCTCGACTCGGGCCGGAAGATTTCGCCCGCGCTCGACCGGATCGTGAGGCACTGCCTGGAAAAATCGCCGGGGTCGAGATTCCAATGCGCCGGCGACGCGGCCTTCGACCTGGAAGCGTTCACCGGCTCGGCCGCCGAATTCCCATCCGAGAACCCGAAAGATCGTCGGCGGGTCGGTTCGAGCGCGAAGACTCGCTTTCGGCGCCCTCGTCCTCGCCCTGCTCGCGACCGCCTTTTGGGCCGGGAGACGCGGCGTCTCTCGCCCCGCGCCGAGTTACCGGCGCGTGACGTTTCAGCGCGGATCGATTCACAACGCGCGCTTCACGCCGGACGGCGAGACGATTCTCTACAGCGCCTCGTGGAACGGCCGGCCGAGCGAAATCTTCTCGACGCGGATCGACAGCAGCGAGTCGCGGCCTTACGGGGCCCCGCGCTCGACGCTTCTCGCCGTCTCCTCCCTCGGCGAGCTGGCCTTCTCGACGGAAGTCCGGGAGGGCCTCGGGCCCTTACCTGACCGTCGGAATCGGCACGCTCTCGCGCGCCGCGCTCGCCGGAGGCGCGCCGCATGCCGTTCTCGACGGCGTGCAGTTCGCGGACTGGTCCCGCGACGGGCGCGACCTGGCGATCATCCGCACGGTCGGCAACAGGAACCGCCTCGAATTTCCCGTCGGAAAGGTCCTCTACGAGACCGGCGGGTGGATCGGAAATCCGAGGGTTTCTCCGAAGGGCGACCGCGTCGCCTTCCTGGACTACACGGGCTGGGGAGATCCGGGAGGCTCGGTGGCGGTCGTCGATCTCTCCGGAAAGAAAACGACCCTCGCCTCGGGCTTCAACCGGCAGGAGGGGCTCGCCTGGACCCCGGACGGCAAAGAGGTCTGGTTCACCGCGACCCGATCCGGCTCAGCCCGATACCTCGCGGCCGTTACGCTCTCGGGACGCGAACGCGTTGTTCTCAGGGAGATGGGCGCGCTCACCATCCACGACATCGGGCCCAACGGCTCTGTGCTCATGTCCCGGGACGAGCTTCGGCGAGAGCAGTACGCGCTCGTTCCCGGCGAGACGGCGGAGCGGGAGCTCTCGTGGCACGACTACTCGGTTCCGGTCGGCATCTCCGCCGACGGGCGAACGATCGCGTTCGAGGAATTCGGCGACTCCGGAGGCGCCGCGCACCACGTCTACGTTCGAAAGACCGACGGTTCCCCCGCCATTCAGATCGGAGAAGGGGAGTCGATGGCGCTCTCCCGCGACGGCACGAAGGTCCTTTCGCTCGCCGGCCATTTCTCCCGGCACCCCGAGTTCTGGGTCCTTCCGACGGGAATCGGAACACCGCGGCCGATCCCGACCGAGCCGATCGACTATGACGTCGCCACGTTTTCGCCCGATGGATCGAGAATTTTCTTCGCGGCCCATTCGCCGGGGCACGCTTCCCGCGTGTTCGTGCAGGACGTCTCGGGCGGCGCTGCGCGGCCCGTCACGCCCGAAGGGATCTCGACGGGCACGACGGACTTTTTCCCCGTCTCCCCGGACGGCACCCGCCTCCTCGTGCGGGACCAGGAGAAGCGAGCTTTCAGCTGGCCGATCTCGGGCGGAGCGCCCGTCCCCCTCCCGGGAATCGCTCCCTGGGAGTCGGTCTTCTCGTGGACGGAGTCGGATACGGTCTGCGCGTCCGACTATCGCGAAGTTCCGCTGCGGGTCTTCCGGCACAACCTGGCCGACGGCTCGCGCAGGTTCTGGAAGGAAATCCGGCCGGCCGACCTCACGGGAGTGCAGAACCTCGACATTCTCATCCCCACTCCCGACATGAACGGGTACGCCTACTCGTTCCTCCGAAGGCTTTCGGACCTCTTCGTGGTCCGGGGGCTGAAGTAACGATTCCCTCCCCCGAAGCCTCGGCCCGGTCCTTGCACTGACCCGCCGCGGAGGACGCTTGACGATTTCGATGAAGCCCCGCTCTCTGCAGCGCTACAAGGACATCGCCTCGTTGCTCTGGAAATACGGGCGGGGAGACCTCGCGGAGAAGCTCGGCCCGGGCGCCGCGCCCGAGAGCACTCCCGCCGCCACGGCGAAGGCCGAGGAGCTCGCCCGCGACCTCGAATGCCTCGGGCCGACGTACATCAAGCTCGGCCAGATCCTTTCGACGCGCGCCGATCTGCTCCCCGCCCCATATCTCGAAGCGCTGACGCGGCTGCAGGATCAGGTCGAACCAGTTCTCGTTTTCGGAGGTCCAGACGATTGTCGAGGAAGAGCTCGGCGCTCGAATCTCAAAAGCTTTTTCGTCCTTCGATTCCGATCCGGTTGCGGCAGCCTCGCTCGGGCAGGTGCACCGGGCGGCGCTCCGCGACGGCCGACCTGTCGCGGTCAAGGTCCAACGCCCGAACATCCAGGAACAGATCCTCGACGACGGCGAGGCGTTTCAGGAGATCGCGGACCTGATCGACCGCCACGTGCGCGGAGGGCGGGAGCATGCCTATCGCGACATGGTTGTCGAGTTTCGAAAGACGCTCGCGGCCGAGCTCGATTACCGACAGGAGGCCCGGAATCTGGAGACCATCGGCGAGGAGCTCGCGGCGTTCCGTCGAATCGTCGTGCCGCGGCCGGTCTGGGACTACACCTCGTCGCGTGTTCTCACCATGGACTTCGTCGCGGGAACCAAGATCACCGCTCTCAACCCCGTCGTCAAGATCGACATCGACACGAGTGCGCTTGCCGACGAGCTCTTCCATGCTTATTTGAAGCAGGTCCTTCTGGACGGCTTCTTTCACGCCGACCCGCATCCGGGCAACGTCTTTCTGACCGATGATCACTGCCTGGCGCTCCTCGACCTCGGGATGGTCGGCCGCCTTTCGGAATCGGTCCGCGACCGGCTTCTTCGTTTTCTGCTCGCTGCAAGCGAAGGAAACGGCGAGAAAGCAGCCGAGCAGGTGGTCGAGCTCGCCCGACCGGCCGAGGACGCGAGACCGGAGGAGTTTCGCCGCTCCGTTTCGGACCTCGTCGCCCTTTACAGCCGCGCCACCGTCTCCGATCTTCAAATGGGAAGCGTCCTGATGCAGATCAGCCGATTCTCCGGCGAGACCGGAATGACTCTGCCCGCGGAGCTCACGACCGTGGGAAAAACGCTGCTTCATCTCGATTCCATCGGCCGAGCGCTCGACCCGGAGTTCGACCCAAACGCTTCCATCCGCAGCCACAGCGCGAAATTGATGTCGCAGCGGATGCGCCAGGAATCCCGGCCGGCAAATCTCTACGCTTCGCTCCTCGAGGCGAAGGAGTTCATCGGAAAGCTCCCGGATCGGGCGGGGAAAATCCTCGATCTCGCCGCCAACAACTCCTTACGAGTGAAGGTCGATGCGATCGACGAACAACTGCTGATCGAAGGTCTCCACAAGATCGCCAACCGGATCGCCCTCGGGTTGATCCTCGCCTCGCTGATCGTGGGCGCGGCTCTTCTGATGCAGGTTCCCACTCGGTTTCAGATCTTCGGCTATCCCGGCTTCGCGATTCTCCTCTTCCTCGCAGCGGCGGCCGGCGGGATCGCCATCGCCCTGAGCATCGTCTTCGGAGACCGGACGAGACGCGAACCCGAGCGCCGCTAGCCCGGCCGCCATCATCGCCGCGGGGTCTCCAGTTCGACCAGAATCGCGTGCAGCCGGGTGTTCCCGATGTTCTCCGTGCGATGGGTGACGGGCTCCCGGAAGCGAATGTCGCCGGCCTGGAATTCGACGACGTCGCTCTTGCCATCCGGCGTCGAAATTCGCAGCGTGCCGCCGGTCACCACGTAAACAACGAACGCGGGGTGCGTGTGCCAATCTTCTTTGTCGCCGGGATCGCTCTTGAATTCCAGCACCCGAACGCGGTCGTTCTCGAGCTTGACCTGGACGACCTTCGGCGTCACCGTCGCGGCGTCCTGGGGGGTCGTTTTCATAGCGTTCCTCCCTTCTCCCGAGATGGAACTCCTGCATGCCACGGCCAGCGCAGCGCCCGCCGCTGTGAGCGCGTGAATCACGTCGCGGCGGTTCATCTTGGACGCTGAAATCTCTTTCCAGGACATCTTGCGCGGCCCGGTCTCGAATACTGCCAGAGGCGGAGCGCAAACACTTCGTTCGGGATCAAAGTGTCGATGTGGCGGTCAAATCCGCTTCGCCTCCATGACCAGAAAGTCGGGGATGCTCGACCGAAACGATCTCATTGTCGCGTCCGGCTCATCGGCACCTGGATCGGTTCGCGGTTCGACGAATGCTGTCACCGCGAGCCCGCTGTCGCGCAGAGCCTGGAAATAGTCGGTGAGGCTTCGGTGATAATGGTTGTGCCCGCCTTCGAAGACCGTCGCGCGCCAGACCGCCGGCTCCAGGTAACCCGTGACTTTTCGGAACGGCCGACCGCTCTCGTCCTCCCGGGAGACTGCGAAATTGTAGAAGCACGGGTGGCGAAGCGAGAAAACGAACCGACCACGACGGGCGAGACAGCGGCGGACGTCTCGAAATAGATCCTGCACGGCCGGGATCGCCGTGACCAGCATATGGGAGACGATCAGGTCGAAGCTCCGATCGGGGTAGGGCAGCCCCAGCGAAAGATCGAATTGCTCGAACTCGACTTCGGGACAGATCTTTCTGGCCTGTTGGAGCATCTGAGTGGAGCCTTCGATTCCGCGCACCCGGGCCCCCGCGTCGCAAAGCGCCCGGGTCATCCAACCCGGGCCGCAACCCAGGTCGAGCATGCGCTTTCGGCGAACGTCTCCGATGATCTTCCAGACCGCCTCGGTGAATTGCAGGAAGATCCGTCCCTCCGGAGAGGCAGCGCGATCGAGATAACCGGCGGCGATGCGGTCCCAATCTGCCAGATCGCGCTCCGCGGCGCTGCCCACCTCCGGTGTCTTCGCCATTCTTGAAGAAATTGTAACCGGCCCGGCCCGCCTTTCCCAATCTCCGGTGCCGACATCGCAGCGACGAGCTATGCTTTCCGCGTGTCCAGGTGGCTGCAACGAATCCGGGATGGGCTCCGATCTGAGCGAGGGGGCGGACCCGCATGAAAATCTCGGACCTCCGCCGGGAGGGTCCGGCTCGCGTTGCAGCCACGATCGTCTGGGAGGAATCCAACGGTCCAACACAGGAAATCTTTTTCGAGACCGACGACGAATTCGGACCAGCCCTGAATGCCGATCCCAACGCCTTTCTTCTTGCGGCTTACTTTCCCGCGATCCGCCACGGCGAAAAGCGAATTGCCATCGCTGGTCCCATCAGCCCTCGGTTGCGCGACGGACTCCGCGGGGTCGCGGCGCTGTTCCGAGCCTGGTTCGGCGGCGCACGGAAAGAGCCTCGGCTCGAGTCGGCTCTCGGGTTTGTGCCTCCCGAGCCGAGGGTACCGGCCCGGGCCGCTTCGTACCTGTCGGGAGGCATCGACTCCCTCTTTACCCTGCGCAAGAATCGCCAGGAGATTCCTTCCGATCATCCCGATTCGATCCAGGATCTCCTTTGGCTAGTAGGACGGGACTTTCCAGGGGCCGAAAGCTCACCCGAAGCGGTCCACCACGGAAAACGACTCCTTGACGTACTCGGCGAAATCGCGCGAGACGCCGGCGCCACGCTCATTCCCGTGCGAACGAACGCTCGGTGCCTCGAGCCCGACATTGTTTTTTTCGGGTACGAGTTCCAGGGGGCCTACCTCGCCTCGGCAGCTCTCGCGCTCGCGGGACGGTTCAGCGTCGTCTCTTTCTCCTCCGGGTGGGAAATGGGCAGACTGATCCCCTGGGGATCGCACCCTCTGGTCGATCCCAATTTCGCGACCGAAGCCGTAGCCTTCCGGCACGAAGGCGCCGCCTACGGTCGGGCGGAAAAGCTTGGGACGATTTCCGATTGGGAGGCCGCCGTCCGGAACCTTGTGGTCTGCAACGAAAATCCGACGGCGGCGTCCCTCAACTGCGGCCACTGCTACAAATGCGTGGAGACCATGACCTTGTTGCTGTCGAAGGACCTCCTCTCCGTCGCGAGACAATTTCCCTCTTCGGATGTCACCGCCGAGATGGTCGATGGTCTGACCCTGGCGCCAAATCTGCGGTCCTCTTTCACCGAATATGCGGGCTTCTGGAGGACGATGATTCCGGCACTCGCGTCGCGCGGGCGCAAGGATCTCGTCGAAGCGATCCGCGCCAAGCTGGCCGACTCACGTCGTCTGGAGTTGTGGCTCCAAGAAAGGGACTGGAAGGGGCGGCTCAAACGCCTGGATCGCCGGCTCACGGGAGGATTCGGGATGAGCGCCTTCCGCGCCCTTCGCCGACCCTAGTCGGCCCCGATCGCTTCGCGCCACTCCCGTAGTTCCCACTTCACCACGCTACCGGGTTAAGCCCACGATTGCGAAGCCGACCTTGCTGCCCGGCACGGTTACCCAACCTTCGCTGGCGGCCCAGTTCGGAATCTCACTTGCCCAGGCCCAGCGAACTCCCACCCTTTTCCAGGCTGCGAAGATCTCGCGCCTCTCCGAGGGGGAGACACCCCAGAATTGTGCAACGGCTTCATCGGGGATTTCGCTGACGATTCGAGCCCCGATCAGAGGCGCAAAGGTCGCTGGAAAGGAATCGCCGACCGAAGCCATTCGGTCGCCCCGATGAAAACCCATCTGCATCGCGCTGGATGCGGTCGCCCACAACGGATCGCCCTTGTGAAAGGTTCCTCGTGCAAGATCGGCGACTCCGTGGCGAAGCGTTCCCGGAAGCGAGAGAGCCGCCGGGACGCAGCACGTCAGCCCGACGACAAAAAGGATCGCCCCGCCCGCACCTCTCATGGAAGCGGCGGTTTCACCCGGTAGGAGACACGAATAGGAGATAACCCACGCGATGGCCACCAGGCCTGCCAGGTATCGCGGCAAGATCAAGACGAGAACGTACAGAAAAATTCCGCCACAGCACCACGCCAGAATCCACAATCTCTCCGACGGCAGCCCGATCGGCCGCCGGCCCATGGCAAGCAGGAGCAAGGTCAGCAGACCGGCAATGGAGACCGGCTCTGTCAGAAGAAGCTCCGCCAAAAACGTCGTATCCGCGAGGAAGCGCTTCGCCTGGCGCCTCCATCTGAATCGAATCCTGAGCCCTTCGAAGAAGTGAGGCCTTCCAAGGCCTTTCACGACCGTTCCCGGCAGTTCACCAAAATCGTAGACCGGCGGATTCCGATGGATCAGCCCCGGGGGTGACGCGGGGACGCCGTTTTCACCGGCCTCAAGCCAACCGTACGATGCGCCATTGACGCACCAGGCATAGTTCAGGCGACCCGCCGCGCCCGTCGTGAAGCGCCCTTCGCGAATTGACAGAACGATGACGAGCGGCGCCACGCACAAGGTGTAGGGCAGAAGCAAAGCCGTGAATCTCGCGACTCTCGAACCATGGGCATTTTTCCACAGTCCGATGAGCAAGAACACGATCAGCATGAGCCCGATCGGGAGCAGCACGGCCTTCGCGACATATCCCGCACCGAGAACGGCCCCGGTGACCATCAAGAGAGGTCGCGATGCGACCCCGCGCAGGACCCGCAAGCCCAGACCCGCTGAAGCGAACAGAAATGCGGCCACAAGGAGATCGGGCGACACGCGCCAGATGCCGATCTGATCGAACGATGCCACGACAAACGTCCCGGCGCCAAAAATGATCCATGGCCAACGTAGCCCTTCGCCCCCCTTCTGACCGAGGTCGCACGCCTCTCGAAGGAAGAAGCCAAACGCAATCAGGGCAAGTACGAAAATGCCGAAGTTCACCAGATGAACGCACGGAAACAGCCATTCCGGCGCCGGTCGGAGCAGCGCAAACACCCCACCCAGGAGCATCGGATACATCGGGCTCCAGAAAGCATTGATCCCACCGGCCACGTCGCCCCGCCGCCAGGAATCCGCCAGATCGAGATAAGACACGCCATCCGGGTTCATCAAATTCCGATCACGCCACGCGAAAGCAAGGCCGGCGAGAAGGACAAAAGAGAAAACGGCCGTCGCCCTCGGATCCAACCGCGAAATGATCTTCGAAAGCCTCACTCCGATGTCCGGTTTGTGAGCTCCGATCGGTTCGGGTTGCGATTTCTCAACCAATTTGCGCTGAATCGTATCATCGCGGATCGTTGCGATTTACCCTCCAACCGACGTGTCAAAGACGTGATTCGGTAACCTGGCAAAGCGTTGCCATGAGATTCGCCGAGCTCTTCGAGATTCCGCCCGGGCATCAGGTGAGTGCTCGATTCAGGATGGTGCGCCCGGAGGGATTCGAACCCCCAACCCTCAGATCCGAAGTCTGATGCTCTATCCAGTTGAGCTACGGGCGCGCAGCCGTGAAGTCTATGACGAGTGCAAGCCAAACGACTTACAAGGGTCACCCGCACGCGGACGAGGTGCATGGGTCGAATTGTCGAGTCTGGAGTCCAAACTCAGGTTAGCTGACGAGCTTTGAGGACTGGGGTTCGTACGCCATGTCCAGGGGATCGCGATACCTGCTAAAGAAGTATCCTGAAGATGTAGCCTCTAAACTCGATACCTGGCTGATGGGAGAGCAGACCAATGAAACACCTTCTCACTCTCGCGCTCTTGGCAGCGCTCGCGGCAACAGTCGCGGCAGCAGATGAGCTTGTCATTGTTGGCGTGGGCCATCTCGGCCCGTTTGACACCACCTTGGAGCTCGCAAATCCGACGCCGGCAGCGATGACCGTCATCTTCGACAGCAAGCCGCCGGAGAATATCGGTTGCCCCGGGAGCGGACCGCCTTGTTCGCCATACGTCATCATCCCCGCACACGGCAGCGTTACGGTCGACCTGACAAAGTACCCGTTCGGCGCACTCGATCTTCTTTACTTCGGCGTTCGGGGCGCCACAGCGTTACCCTCGGTCCGGGCCACGATTACGAACGCGAACCTGCCACCCCAGGTCGTCAGCCTGCCCGTTTCGTCCCGCGCCGAGCTGGTGCAGGCAAATCGAACGGTCCTGAGCTTCGCTGGCGCATCACGGTCCGAAACGCAGCACAGCAACCTGATCCTCGCGAACATATACCCCACCGATGCCGAAAGCGTTGACCCTCTTCCTGTCACCATCACCGCTTACGACACCACCGGCATCGCTCTCGGCACAATGAGGGCTGTCGTCACCGATCATCCCCTGTTCCTCGTCGACATCTGTGAACAACTTGGCGTCCCGTCGCTTGACAGAGGCCAGCTTGAGGTTGCCAAGGTTGGCGGCAGCGGTGTACTCACCGGCCTGATGACCACCACGACCCCCGGAGGGGGAATCGCAGTGAGCACCTCATACTGATGAGAAGACATTCACAACCGCGGCGATGTGCGGCACGAAGGCCGGTGACGAAACGCCTTCCGCTGACGGGGAACACTCCCGTCAATGGCTGAACACGACGTTCCAGTTCCAAGGATACTGGTCGGTGTACCACCGGGGATTGGATTGTCTCTGACCCGTGGCGAACGCCAGACTGTTGGCCGGAATGAAGCCCTCTTGGAGCTGGAAGGAGATCCGGTTTCCGCCGGAATCGAAGGCGAGGAAGCCGTCCAGGATGCCGTTGAAAACTCCGCAGTTGGCCAGCCATCCGTACGCCTCGAGGTAGAGACAGCGCATGGCGAACAATCAAAGGGCGCGCAGCCGAGAAGTCTATGACGACTGCGAGCCAATCGGCCACCCTCGAGTGGTTCTCGTTGCCTCGGTGACGCAGACACTCGAGGATCTCGAGGCTCACGGAGAGGACTCCGATTCAAGTTCCTCCAGCCTCGGTCCCACGACCGGCCCGAGGTGGCGCCCCGTCTCGAAGAGCACGATACCGAAACCGATGATCGCGAAAAGCATCACGACCGCTGCCCACGGGTGCCGCGACCGAAGATGTTCCCACGAGGGGATGAACGCGAGAAATCCGAGGAGCGAGGCGATGAGGATTACCGCGTCGATGCTCGCGCGCTGCCAGTAGCTCCCTCCGAGATGCAGCCACATCCCGAACTCGTCGAATGTGAGCGCCATCGCAAACCCGTAGGCCAGCGCGCTTCGGTCCGCCGCTCTTCCCGCCGGGCGACCGAAGAGCAGGTACGCTCCGACGCCGGCGAGGAGAAAGATGCCGTAGTTCAGATGGTGCACGTGGGTCCCCCGGAGAAAGAGAAACAGGTTGGGAAGTCGCCGGTCCATGATCAGGAAAACGAGCGCGCGGGAGGCGGCGAACGTCAGCGTAAAGCTGAACAACGCCCGGCGTGCAAGGCGAGCGGTATCCGACTCGGCGGTCAGATCGATCACCGCCTGGCGCAGTTCCACATATCGAGGGCGACACGGGCACGATTCTTGGGATCGATTTTCACCGGCAGGATTTTTCCGGGTTGGACTTGCGGAACGTCGAGACGGGAAATCAGTCCCTTGCTCTGCGCTTCGTATGCCTCGCCGTCGCGCGGATGGATCTCCAGCACAAAATCGACCACCGGGTCGTCGTTGATCGTCGTACCGGTGTCGATCAAACGGACGATCTTTGCCGTCGGACACCTCCTCACCATTGCTTTTGCAACAGGTATTGCTGAATCTTCCCGTCGGTGCTGCGGAACATCTGGACCTCGAGCGTCGTCGAGCCGAAGACGATCAGGCTCCAACTCTGCTCCATGCCCCCGCGTTCCCTCACCCTTTCGACTTTCACCGACATCGGCACTCCAAGGCTTGAAAATCGAGCGTGGGCGTCACTGACTCTTGCGTCGGTGAGATATGCGTTGAAATCGGGGCCGAAACGCAAGCGATTGACCTGGCCCGATTGAAGCTCAATGAACAAGCTGCGCACCGTTTCCTGCACCGAAGGGCCCGTGACTTGCACCGTGGGCGCAGCCTCGTTGGTGATCGCCCGAACCAAATCGTTGGCAAGGTCGCCCAAATCGATGTCGTCTCGGTTCGAAAGCAGCACCAGCGCAGATTTCGTATGGGGTATGAAGGCGTTAAAGGATTGAAAACCTGACTGTTCACCATCGTGCTCAAGCACGGTCAGGTTGTGGCTACGGCTCACCGATATGCCGCAACCGTAAGTTGTGCTCTCGCCGTCCGCGAGGGTCCGCGGCGTGACCAGTCGGGCGAACGAATCGGGCTTGAGTATCTTGCCGTCCATTAGGGCTAAATCCCACTTCGCAAGATCGGTTGCCGTGGATACCAGACCTCCTGCCCCGAAGTTCCAGTCGTCGGCTTCTGGAATGGCAACTTCCGGCGGCCCGGAGGCGAAGGAAGTGTACCCCGTGGCCATATCGTGAGGCGCCGGCCTGGGCGTGTATGCGGAACGGGTCATTCCAAGGGGAAGGAAGATCTGTTCTTCCATCAGCTTGTTGAGAGACTTGCCCGAAGCCTTTTCGACGATGCGACCCAGCAGCACGTAGCCAGTGCCGGTGTACGACCACCGGGTGCGCGGCTCGAAGTCGAGTGGGCGTCGCCCGTATCGGGCAATGATCTCGTCGGGCGTCACGGGTTGGCGCATTTCCAGGTCCACGAAGTCGAACGGGTAGCTGTCCGGATACCCCGAGACGTGTGTTGCGAGATCGTACAGGGTCACGTCCGAGGCGCGGGTCACCTCGGGGTAGTACTTGGCAACGGGATCATCCAGGCTGAGCCGACCCCGCTCCGCGAGTAAGAGCATGCAGGTCGAAGTGAATTGCTTGCTGACGGACCCGGTGGGAAAAGGCGTGCTGGCGACGACGGGCAGCACTGGCGCGAGCGAACGGTTGCCGTATCCCTTCACCAAAACGAGCTTTCCTTGATGTGCGATGGCGACCGAGAGTCCAACGAAGCCGCGCGCCTTGATGTACGTTGCGAGATACCTGTCGATCGCGTCAAGATCGAAGGAGGTTGGCGGCTTTATCGCCACCTTCACAGGACCCTGGGCTTTGATTGTCGTACACGACACCGCGCCGAAGACCATGATTACTGCGCGAAGGATGCTCGAGCGATTCATCGACGGCGAGTATTCCACAATGCGCACGAGTGAGAAGGAATTCGGGACGGGCTTATTTTCGTACTGTATTTGTCGGTCGATCCGCCCGGTCTCGACTCAATTCGTGCGCCCGGAGGGGTTCGAACCCCCAACCCTCGGATCCCAAGTCTGATGCTCAATCCCGTTGAGCTACTGGCACGCAGCCGCAGTTTATCGAACTAGCCGTCGCGGAGGGACCAGTCGAAAGGGATCGCGCCGGAATGCGGGTCGATACGGGACTTGTCCGGATCGGCGGGATTGAAGCGGGCCGTCCCGAAATTGCTGATCCTTCCGAGGGTCGTCCCCCAGTTCTGGGTTGCGTGCCACACGCCCTGCGGAATGTAGAGCAGGCCGTAGGTGCCTCCCGTAAAGTGGAACTCGCAGAAATTCCCTCGCGTCGCGGAATTTTCGCGGCCGTCATGCAAAACGACGCGAAGGTCCCCCTCTTGCACGAAGTAGCGGTCGGCCTGCCGGCGATGCATGCCCCATCCTTTGATTCGCGCGGGCCGAATCGTGAACTGGTAGGCGTGAACGATCGGCTCGGACCAGAACGGATTCGCGAAATCCATGAAGGGAACGAGCGCCCCGCGCGGATCGTGGTACCCGATGATCCGCTGGATCCGCACTCCGCTGATGTTTTTCGCGACGACCTGGTCGGGCTCTTCCTCTCGAGCTCGATCCGCTCTCGCGGAGCTCAGGTCCGGCTCGGTTTTCTTCGCGGTCATCCCGCTCAGCGCTTTCGCGTTTCCTTTCCGATCGTGATCTTGAACCCGTCGGGGTCGGTCATCGAGAAGTCGCGGCTCCCCCACGGCTGATCGGTCGGCGGCGTGTCGAGCATCCCGCCCCGCGCCTGGATCGCCGCCGCAAGCGCGTCGACGTCCTGCTTCGTGCCGCAATAGATCCGGAACGCTTCGCCTTTCCGGCGGTCGCGGCCCTTCTGCCAGTCGTCCTGGCCGATCATGAACGTCACGTCGCCCGCCTGGAGCGACACGCCCATGAGCTTTCCGTCCCGCTCCCACCTCTCGTCGATCGCGAAACCGACGACGTCCCGGTACCAGGCGAGGCTCTTCTCCAGGTCGTTCACCGTGAAGGACGGCGACGCGTCGGTCATCGCCAGGCCGCCGGACTTCTTCGGGGCCTTCCTCTTCGGCGCTTTCCTCTTCGCAGCCCTCGCGGGCCGGCGGGCGGATTTCTTCGGCGCGGATTTCTTCGTCTTCTTCTCGGCTTTCTTTGCGGCCATGGCATTCCCTCCGCCTCGAATGCTATCGAATTCGCGATCCGAAAGAGTCGGCGAGGGATCCCCGAGAGCAGGGCGCGAGTCCGACTACAGGACGCAGGTCTCTCGCGTCTCCTCGGGAGTCGTGCGGCGATGCTCGTAAACATCCTGGCCGCTCGTATCGCTGAAGCGGCCCAGCCGCCCGCAGCGCGGACAAAGGGCGATCACTCCCCCCTCGACGACCTCGCCTTCGGTCATGTTCGTGTAGTCCTCGAACGCCGGTTCGACATCCAAAACTGCCATTTGCGCTCCTCCCCGCCAGAAGCGAGTGCAAGAGCGGTGCCCACTGCCCTTATTCCGGCTTCCACTCCGGGAATCGCCCGGGCGTCCAGGGCGCCCCCGCCGCTTCCATCCGGTCCTCGAGCCTCTTCAAGTCCGTCTGGACGAGCGAGCGCAGCCTGCCGAGCAAGCCCGCGAAGTCCTCCGAGGCGATTGAATAGTCGGCCAGGCTCGTCCGGGTCGGCGCGGAAGTCGCGTTCCACTGCGTGCCGACGATCGTGTCGACCCGGTCCTGGATCGCCGGAGGGGTCGGGTAGCTTCGCCGCTGGGCCTCGGAGTCGCCGCGCAGCTCGAGGTCGATTCCGCGGAGGCGCGATTCGATCGCCCGGGCGTCGTCACCGAGCGAGGGGTCGGCGCCGGGCGCGTCGAGGAGCGATTGCTTGATCAGGGTGAGATGCTCCTTCGTCTGATCGATCAGCTCGCCCGCTCCGCGAACGGCTCTCTGCAGCCTCGCCGTCTTCAGCTCGAACTGCAGAAGGGCCGCGCGATCGGCCCCGGGAACGTCGCCGACGCCCGCCGCCTCGAAGGATTGAGGCTCACCGATCGGGGTCAGCTTTCCGTCGACCCGCTTCGCGAGCGAAACGGTGTAGCGGCCCGGCGCGGCCATTGGCCCGACGGGAGGCGCCGCGAAGGGGTCGGTCGAAGGGGGTTTGAGCGAGGTCGGAACAAAGGCCGGGTACCGCAGGTCCCAGGCGATCCGGTGCACGCCCGCCGTTCCTGGAGCCTTCAGACGCCGAACCGCATGGCCCTCCGCATCCGAGATCGTCACAATCAGCGAAGGGTCCTCTTCGTCCACTTCGGCCCGGAGGTCGGCGAGCGACGCATACGCCATCTCGCCTTCCTTCTTTTCGGCTTCCTTCTCGCGCTCGTGGCGGAGTTTTTTCTTCGTCTGGAGCTCGTTCTTGAGGTAGTACGTGATGACGGCCCCGAACGGAGGATTCGGCGCCGAATAGAAGGCGTCTCCCTGGAACGCCTTTCCCGGAAGGCCCAGCGGCGCCAACGGCATCGCGACGCGCGCCGGCTTCACCGGAAAGATCGCCGCCTCTTTCGCGAAATCGGAGTCCTTCGCCGCGCGGAGAGGCGTGTAGTCGTCCAGAATGTAGAACCCCCGGCCGAACGTCGCGAGCACGAGGTCGTTTTCCCTCTTCTGGATCGCGATGTCGCGAACCGAGATCGTCGGGAGGCCTCCCTTGAGCTGCACCCAGTGGCCTCCGCCGTTTTTCGTGAAGAAAAGCCCGTACTCCGTTCCGGCGAACAGCAGGCTGCGGTCCACCGGGTCCTCGGCCAGCGCCCACACCGTGCCTCGCGCGGGCAGGTCTCCCGCAATCGACTTCCAGGTCGCGCCGCGATCGTCGCTGCGCAGGAGGTAGGGCGCGAAATCGCCCATGTTGTGGTTGTCGAAGGCCGCATAAACCGTGTTCTTGTCGTGCGAAGAGGCCGTCAGCCGGCTCACATACGACATGTCGGGGACTCCCGGGAATTTCTCGGCGCGGCGCCAGTTCTTGCCCCCGTCTTCGCTCATCTGAACGAGTCCGTCGTCGGTTCCGACGTAGAGAAGCCCTTCCTGGACCGGGGACTCCGAGAGCGAAACGATGTTTCCGAAAAACGACGTCGACCCGCTCTTGTAGATCGCGTCGGGCGGCCAGATTTTTCCCATGACCTTCAGCTTGTCGCGATCGAGCTGGCGCGTGAGGTCCGGGCTCACCGCCGTCCACGTGTCTCCCCGGTCCTCGCTGCGAAACAGCCGGTTCGCCGCGAAATAGATTCGCGTGTGCTTGTGGGGGCTGATCAGGATTGGCGAGTCCCAGTTCCACCGAAGGCCCGCTTCTCCCTTCCCGGGTTCGGGCTGGATGAACAGCTGCTCGCCGGTCCGGCGGTCCATTCGGTTGATCGCGCCGTACTGGGCCTCGGAGTAGATCGTGTTGGGGTCTTCCGGATCGACCTGGCTGAAAAACCCGTCCCCGGTCGAGGTCGCGAACCAGTCGGAGTTCGTGATTCCCTGCAACCCGAAAGTCCGGGAAGGGCCGCCGAGGCTGAAGTTGTCCTGCGTGCCGCCGTAGACGTTGTAGACCGGCGCCGCGTTGTCCAGGCCGACGCGATAGAACTGCGTCACCGGAAGGTTCGCCTTGAACTGCCACGTCGCCGCGCGGTCGAGCGTTTCGTAGACTCCCCCGTCGCACCCCACCAGCAGGTGGTTCGTGTCGCTCGGATCGATCCACATCACGTGGTTGTCGGGATGCTTGTTCGCCTCGCCGAGCTTGTGCCACGTCTTTGCGCCGTCTTCGGAAACCTGGATCCAGACATCCATCGAATAGAGGCGGTCCGCGTTCTTCGGATCGACGAAGATCCGCGCGTACGCCATGGCGGCGCCCGCGAAATAGTCGTTTCTCTTCTCCCACGTCGCGCCCCGGTCGCCGGAGCGAAACATCCCGCCCGCCTTGTTGGCGGCTTCGATCGTCGCGTAGACCATGTCCGGATTCGCCGGCGAGATCGCGAGGCCGATCCGTCCCATGTCTTCTTTCGGCAGGCCTCCCGCGAGCTTCGTCCAGGTCGCTCCGGCGTCGACCGACTTGTAGATCGCCGATTCCGGGCCGCCGTCGATCATCGTCCAGACGTGCCGCCGCCGCTGGTACGACGAGGCGTAGAGCACGTCGGGGTCGCGCGGATCCATGACGACGTCGGTGACTCCCGTGTTCTCGGAGATCGTGAGCACGGCCTTCCAGGTCTTTCCGGCGTCGGTCGTTTTGTAGAGGCCCCGGTCCCCTCCTGCCGACCAGAGCGGCCCCTGGGCGGCGGCATACACGACTTTCGAATCGCGCGGGTCGATCAGGATCTTCGAGATGTGCTCGGAGCTCTTCAGCCCGAGGTTCTTCCAGGAGCCGCCTCCGTCGTCGGAGCGGTAGATCCCGTCGCCGTAGTACACGGCCCGCTGGCCGTTGTTTTCACCCGTTCCGACCCAGACGACCGACGGGTTCTTCGGGTCGATCGCGACGCAGCCGATCGAATACGACCCTTCGTGATCGAACACGGGTGTCCAGGTCGTGCCGTCGTTGCCCGTCTTCCAGACTCCCCCCGAAGCGACCGCGACGAAGTAGCGGTGAGGGTTCCCGGGATCGACCGCGATGTCGGCGATCCTTCCCGAAGCGATTCCCGGCCCGATCGAGCGCAGCTCGAGCCCGCTCCAAATCTCCGAAGGGGATTTCGGGGACGTGTCGGAGCTCGATTTCGAGCCCGAGCCAGACGGCTTCGGCGCGTCGGTCGCCTTTTTCGAGCGCGCGGCTCCCGCGGTCATCGCGCATCCCAGGAGCAGGATCCACGGCAGGGAAATCTTCTTCACGGCGTCTCCTTTTGAAAACGAACGAAGGATATACGACAACCGGGCCGCGAAGTTTTGGTAAGCTTTCCGAAGAAGTGTCCTCTCCTGCGCCGGTCCGGCGAATCCTTCACGTCGACATGGACGCCTTCTATGCCTCGGTTGAGCAGAGGGACGACCCCGGGCTGGCCGGCCGCCCGATCGCCGTCGGCGGAAGGCCGGAGGGCCGGGGCGTCGTCGCCGCCTCGAGCTACGAAGCCCGGCGATTCGGGGTTTTTTCCGCGATGCCCATGTCTCGCGCCGTCCGCCTGTGTCCCGACCTGGTCGTCGTCCCGCCACGTTTCGCCCGGTACCGGGAAGTGTCGCGACAGGTCTTCGCGATCTTTCGATCCGCCACGCCGCTCGTCGAGCCGCTCTCTCTCGACGAGGCCTACCTCGACGTCACGGAAAACCTCTGGGAAATCCCCCTCGGCGTCGATGTGGCGCGGAGGCTGAAGAAGGAAATCCGCGAGACGACGGGCCTGACGGCGTCCGCCGGCGTGGCGCCCAACAAGTTTCTCGCGAAGATCGCATCCGGCTGGAAAAAGCCCGACGGCCTGACCGTGATCGCTCCGTCGCGAGTCGAGGCCTTCCTCCGCAAGCTCCCCGTCGAGGCGCTCTGGGGGGTGGGCCCGGTCACAGCGGGAAAACTTCGCTCGATCGGAGTCTCCCGGCTGATCGACGTGCGCGCGGCGGAGGATGACGCCCTTCGCTCCGCGGTGGGGTCGCAGGCGGAGGCTCTTCGCCGGTTTTCACGCGGCGAAGACGGCCGGCCGGTCGTCCCCGACCGGGAAACGAAATCCGTCAGCTGCGAAACGACCTACTCCGCCGACCTGGCCGACCTCTCTGAAATTCGCTCCCAGGTCGAAGAGCTCGCCCGGCAGACGTACGAACGATCCGTGCGAAGCGCTTTTCCCGGCCGCTGCGCGACGCTGAAAGTTCGCTACTCCGACTTCCGGACGGTCACGCGCAGCCGGACTTCCGCGCGGGCGTTTGCCTCCGGCGACGCGCTCGCGGCCGCCGCGCTGGAACTGCTCGATCGGACCGAAGCAGGCGCGCGGCCGGTCCGCCTGCTCGGCGTCGGTCTCCACAACGCGCAGCAACCGGGCGACCCGGGCCCCCAGCTGCGGCTGCCGGAGGGCGGCTGACGGCTCGTTCCGCTACGCGCAGTGTTCCCGGACGACGCCGAGGAGCGACGTCGAGATCGAAAGGCTTCCGGAGGGCGACCGCGCCGCGCGCGGAAAACTCCCGAAACACGTCGGGATCTCCGGTCATGAAGATCACGGGGATTTCCCTGAGCCGGGCGTCTTTCTCACGGTGCCGAAGGAATTCGAGCCCGCTCATCAGCGGCATCCGTTCGTCCAGAAGGATCACGCACGGTTTCGGGCTCGTGAGCGCGGCCTGAATGGCCTCGAAACCGTTCGTCGCCGTGGCGATGAGGAACCCCTCGCCTCGCAAGAGCTCCTCGAGGACCTCCCTTGTGTCGTTGTCGTCGTCCACGACCAGGACAGGCCGAATGGCGGACATGTTTGCCTCCTTCCCAGTTGTTTCCGTAGCCCAGCCGAGAAACGGTGTCCCGTCCGGGAATAAGGCAAGGGGCGTGCCAGCCCTCTGGAATCGCGCCGAGTCAGTCGATTCCGCAGGCCTTGCGGGCGCGGGCGAGAGTGGCCGAAGCGATCGACCTCGCTTTTTTCGCTCCGGCGCTCAAGACGTCCGCGACGTCGTCCGGCCTCTTCGCGAGCTCTCGCCGGCGCTCGCGCGCCGTGCCGAATCGCTCGTCCAGGAGAGCGATCAATCGATTTTTCACATCGGCGTATTTCAGGCCGCCCGCGAGAAACCGTTCGCGCCATTGCTGCGTCTCCTCGGGAGTCGCGAAGAATTTCAGCAGGTTGAAGACGTTGTTCGCGTCGGGGTCTTTCGGCGCGTCGACGGCGGCCGAATCGGTCACGATCGCCATGACCCGCTCCCGGAGCGCCTTTCCTTCGAGAAAGATCCCGATGTCGTTTCCGTACGACTTGCTCATCTTCTGGCCGTCGATTCCCGGCACGAGACCGGCCTCCGGCAGGATCCTCTCCTGCGGCAGCTTGAGAACTTCCCCGTAGAGGTGGTTGAAGCTGCCGGCGATGTCGCGGGCGACCTCGACATGCTGCTTCTGATCCTTCCCGACCGGCACCAGGTCGGCGTCGACGATCAGGATGTCGGCGGCCATCAGCACCGGATAGGAGAACAGGCCGTGATCCGGGGCGATCCCTTTCCCGATCTTGTCCTTATAGGAGGTGCACCGCTCGAGCAACCCCATCGGAGTGACCGTCGTCAGCAGCCAGGTGAGCTCCGGAACCTCGTGGATGTCCGATTGCCGGTAAAAGCTGGCCCGGGACGGATCGAGCCCGAGCGCGAGGTAGTCGAGCGCGACGTCTCGAACGTTTTCCCGAAGCGCCTGCGGCTCCTTGACCGTCGTCAGCGCGTGCAGGTCGGCGATGAAATAGAACGCATCGCCCTTCTCCTGAAGGTCCAGGTGCTGGCGGATCGCTCCGAGATAATTTCCGAGGTGAAGCTTGCCCGAGGGCTGAATCCCCGACAGAATTCTCATACCGCGGCGTCCCTCTGAAAGACGCAAGCCTAGCAGACTGCTAGTGTCCCGGAACGGAAATAGCCAGCCGAGAACCGCCCGCTCGCCTTGACTTTTTTCACACCGATCTCTAACGTCCGATCATGCGCGGAGACGACGTCATCGTGGTGCTGACTTCGGTTGGAACGGAGCAACAGGCCCTCGACATCGGCGAGGCCCTTGTCCGGCGCCGCTATGCGACGTGCGTGAACCTCGTCCCGTCGACCCGCTCCATTTACCGCTGGAAGGGAACCGTCTGCGAGGACAGCGAATTTCTGCTGGTCATCAAGACGCTCGCGCGCGAATTCGAGGCCGTCGCGCACACGATCCGCGAGATCAACTCCTACGAGCTTCCGGAGATCCTGTCTTTCGAGATTCGCGACGGCGACGCGAAGTTCTGCGCCTGGGTCGCGGCAATGGTGGAGAAGCCGAAACCCCGCGTCCGAAAGAAAAAACCCTCGAGTACCTCTCGCGCCCTAAAGCGCCGCTAGAGCGCGATCCAGGTCGTCCCGCAGGTCTTCCTCGTCCTCAATTCCGACGGAGACGCGAACGAGTCCCGGCGTGATGCCGAGCCGCTCGCGATCCTCTTCGGGAACCGAGGCATGCGTCATCGTCGCGGGATGGCAGATGAGCGTTTCGACCCCGCCCAGGCTCTCGCCGAGCGAGCAGATCCGCACCGAGTCCAACAGCTTCTTCGCGTTGTCGTACGAGCCGAGCTCGAAGGAGATGAGCGCGCCGAACCCGGACATCTGTTTTTTCGCGAGGTCGTGCTGCGGATGCTGTGGCAGACCCGGGTAGAAAACCTTCTTCACTTTCGGATGGCGGTCGAGAAACGCCGCGATCGCCCGGCCGTTGGATTCGTGCCGTTCCATCCGGACGGCCAGGGTCTTGACGCCGCGAAGGACGAGCCACGAATCGAAGGGCGACAGGATCGCGCCGGCCGAGTTCTGCACGAACCCGATCCATTCGTCGAGCTCCCGCGTCTTCGAGATCACCGCGCCGCCGACCGAATCGGAGTGGCCGTTCAGGAATTTCGTCGTCGAGTGGACCACCAGGTCGGCCCCGAGCTCGAGCGGCCTTTGAAAGTAGGGGCTCGCAAACGTGTTGTCGACGAGCACGAGCGCCCCGGCGCCCTTCGCGAGCTCGCTGATCCGGCGGATGTCGCACAGCGACATCATGGGGTTCGTCGGCGTTTCGAGATGCACGTATCGGGTGTTCTTGCGAAGGCTGCGCTCGACGAGCGCGAGATCGCGCGTGTCGATGAACGTGAAATCGATGCCCTGCGAGGCGAGGATCTTCGTGTAGAGCCGGAACGTTCCGCCGTACGTGTTGTCCGAAACGAGGACGTGATCGCCCGCTTTCGCGAACGTCGCGACCGCGGAGATCGCGGCCATTCCCGAGGCGAAGCACCGCGCCGCCGCGCCCTTTTCCAGGACCGCGAGATTTTCTTCCAGCGCTTTCCGGGTCGGGTTCTGCGTCCGGGCGTATTCGAAGCCCTTGTGCCGGCCCAGCTCCGGCTGCACGTAGGTCGAGGTCTGGTAGATCGGAACCGAAACGGCGCCGGTCGTCGGATCCGGCTCGTTGCCGGCATGGATCGCGTCGGTCGAGAAGCCCATCAGGCAAGTCCCATCAAGCCAGGATCCCCTGTTCGGGATAACGCTCGGCCATGTCGGGAAAAACCGTCACGACGGTCTTGTCGGGCCCGAGCCGGCGCGCGATCTGCCGGCCGGCCGCCGCGGCCGCCCCCGAGGAGCCGCCGCCGAGGATCCCCTCCGTTCGCCCGAGCTCGCGGCAGACCGCGAACGCCTCGTCGTCGGGAATCATGAGCGAGTCGTCGATGAGACTCCGGTCGAGAATTTCGGGGAAAAACGACAGGCCGATCCCTTCGACGTCGTGCTTTCCCGGCTCTCCCCCCTTCAGGATCGAGCCCTGGGGTTCCACCGCGACGCGGAGGAGATTCGGGTTCTTTTCGCGGAGAAAACGCGCGCATCCGACGAACGTCCCGGTCGAGCCGACGCCGAGAACGATCGCATCCACCTTGCCCTCGCACTGCTCGTAGATTTCGGGTCCGGTCGTCTCGTAATGGGCCCGCGGGTTGCTCGGATTCCGGAATTGCTGGGGCATGAAGGCATCGGGCCGCGCAGCGGCGATTTCCTCGGCTTTCGCGATCGCGCCGCGCATCCCCTTCGACTCTTCCGTTCGGACGATGACCGCGCCGAGACCTTCCATGACCTTGACCTTGCCGTGCGCGTAGCCCTCCGGAACGACGAGGATCGCCGTGTATCCCTTCGCGGCGGCGATCATCGCGAGCCCGACCCCCGTATTCCCGGAAGTCGGCTCGACGATCGTGCCGCCGGGTTTCAAGGCGCCGCTCCGCTCCGCGTCTTCGATCATCGACTTCGCGATCCGGTCCTTGACGCTCCCCCCGGGGTTCAGGAACTCGAGCTTCGCGCGCAGGTCGAGCCCTGCGGCGAAACGGCGCAATCGGACGAGCGGGGTGTTTCCGACCGTTCCGATCACGGATTCACAGGCGCGGAGTCGCATTGTCGCGGTGGGCATGTCAAACGGGCCGAAATCGTAACACGAAAAAAAAAGCGGAGGGTTGCCCCTCCGCGGATTTTCAAACGGGATCGAACTCAGTAGGCCTGGGAGGTCGGCTGCCGGCGCGACTGGTAGCAGTCGCGGCAGTAGACCGGCTTTCCGTTGGTCGGGTTGAAGGGAACCTGCGTCTGCTTTCCGCAAGCGTCGCAAGTGACCGTGTAGAGGGTCCGCTCGCGCGAATCCCCGCCGGCGGTCTTGCGCTTGTCGCGGCAAACCTTGCAGCGCTTCGGCTCGTTGGTGAAACCTTTGCGCGCGTAAAACTCCTGATCGTCGGCCGAGAAGAGAAACGTCGCGCCGCAATCGACGCAGGTGAGGTTCTTGTCCGTAAACTGGTTCATAGTAGTTTCTAGTGACTCCCGGGGATTTCACTCCCCAAAAAATTTCGTTTCAGATGCAACCCGGCGCCTCGCGCCGGAAGGGGAAGATTGACCGCCTCGAGTCGAGTGTCGGCGGGGCGATCCCAGGCCCCGAGATTTCTAAAGCGACCGACCCCCTTTCGCGAAAACTGCTCCGCCTCGCGCGTGGATCAAGTATCTTGCGTAGTGGGATTCGGCGGATGGGTACAAAGCTGTAACTCTTGGCTCGGTCAAATGTTGAGATGGCGGAAGGCTACCAGACAATCCTCCGACACGCAACCGGGCACAGCCTGCGCCGGCACCCGGCGCGGATGGGCGACATCAAGAGGTCTGGAATGTGTTAGTTACCGAGAAGGCCGTCCGCCGGGGAAGAAGCCGTGGCATACCGCTTCCGCGAGATACGGCCGGCTCGGAAGGCCGCGCGACCCGCCGAAACGCCCTCTTTCATGGCCCGGGCCATCGCGACGGGGTCGCGCGCTCCCGCGATTCCGGTGTTCATCAGCACGGCGGCGACGCCGAGCTCCATCGCCACACAGGCGTCCGACGCCGTGCCCACTCCGGCGTCCACGACGACGGGCACTTTCGCCCGTTCCAGAATGATCGCGAGATTGTTCCGATTCTGAATTCCGAGGCCTGAGCCGATCGGCGCGCCCAGAGGCATGACCGCCGCGGCGCCGGCGTCCTCGAGCTTCCGGCAGACGATCGGATCGTCGGACGTGTAGGGAAAGACCGTGAACCCTTCCTTCACCAGGATCCGCGTCGCCTTCAACAGCTCCTCGTTGTCCGGGTAAAGCGTCTGCTCGTCGCCGAGGACCTCGAGCTTGATCCAGTCGGACAGACCGACTTCTCGTCCCAGGCGGGCGGCTCGGACGGCGTCGTCCGCCGTGTAGCAACCGGCCGTGTTCGGGAGGATCGTCATCGACGGGGGCAGGAAATCGAGCAGCGACTCCTTCGTGCGGTCGGTCAGGTTCACGCGCCGCACCGCCACCGTGACGATTTCCGAGCCCGAGGCCTCGAGGGCTTCCTTCATCAGCGGAAACGTCGCGTATTTCCCCGTCCCGACGATGAGTCGGGACCGAAAAGACTTCCCTCCGAGCGACAGCACGTCGCCGGCGGCGCCCGCCTCGACGGAAGCCTCGACTTCCAGACTCACGCCGAGACTCCCTGAAGCTCCCGCTCCTTCAGTTTCGAAACGCGGTTGGCTTCGTCCACGAAGACGAGCTTCGGAGCCTTTCTCGGCTCGCCGACCTCGACGGTGCCGTAGGCGGCGATGATGACGAGGTCGCCGGGCGACACGAGCCTGGCCGCTGCGCCGTTCACCGATATCGTTCCGGAAAATTCGGGAGCCTCGATCGCATAGGTCGCGAAGCGGGACCCGTTCGTGACGTCGTAAACCTCGACGCGGTCGTACTCTTCGATCTCCGACGCCCGAAGCAGCGCCGCGTCGATGCCGATCGACCCTTCGTATTCGGGCCGGGCTTCGGTAACTGTCGCGCGGTGGATTTTTCCCCGGAGCACTTCCTTTTTCATGATTCTCCCTCGATCAGAACATTGTCGAGCAGCCGAACCTTCCCGAGCCGGACGGCCGAGACGAGGGCCGCGCCGGGGCGGTTTTCGCCGAGATGATCCATCGACACCGGGTCGACGAGCTCGGCGTAGTCGACGGCAAACCCCGAGGCCTCGAGCCGCTCCCGGACTTCGGACTCCGTCTGCTGCGCGCTCTCGCCGGCGGAGATCCGCGCCGCCGCTTCGAACAGCGCCCGCGGGAGCTCCGCGGCCCGGCGCCGTTCTTCGGCGGAAAGATAGACGTTTCGCGAGGAACGGGCGAGCCCGTCGGGCTCCCGCGAGATCGGGGCGACGACGAGCCGGACGGGAAAATCGAGATCCGCGATCATCCGGCGAACGACGGCGCACTGCTGAAGGTCCTTGCGGCCGAAGATCGCCGCGGCCGGCTCGACCGCGTGAAAGAGTTTCGCGACGACCGTCGCGACTCCCGCGAAGTGACCCGGCCGCACCGCGCCTTCGAGACGTTCCGAAACGCGAGAAACCGCGACCGAAGTCGAGAACCCTTCCGGATACAGCTCCTCCGCCGGCGGAGCGAAAACGAGGTCGGCTCCCTCCGCCTCCAGGAGATCGAGGTCGCGCCCGTACGCGCGCGGGTATTTCTCGTAGTCCTCTCCCGGCGCGAACTGAAGCGGGTTCACGAAGATCGAGACGACCGTCGCCGGCGCGTGCTCGCGGGCGAGCCGGACGAGCGAGAGGTGCCCTTCGTGGAGCGCGCCCATCGTCGGGACGAAGGCGACTTCGCCCGAACGGCGCAACGGCGCGAGCTCCCGTCGAAGCTCCTCGACGGAGCGGGCTTCCATGAGGCTCAGTGGACCCTCCGAAGCGGAGGCGCGTCCGAGACGAAGGTCTCCTCGGCCGAAGGGAACTCCCCGGACCGGACGTCCTCCGAGAACCGTCTCGCGGCGGCGCGAATCACTTCTCCCAACTCCGCGTAACGGCGCACGAACTTCGGCCGGAAATCGCCGGACAGTCCGAGGAGATCGTGGAAGACGAGAACCTGTCCGTCGCACCGCGGGCCCGCCCCGATCCCGATCGTCGGAACGGAAAGCTCGCCGGTGATCCTCGCGGCGAGCGACTCGGGCACGCACTCCAGCACGATCGAGAAACATCCGGCCCGCTCGAGGGCGACCGCGTCCTCGAAGATTTCCTCGGCGGAGTCGCGCGATTTTCCCTGCACCTTGAAGCCGCCGAACTTCCGGAACGATTGCGGCGTCATTCCGACGTGGCCCATCACCGGGATATCGGCCGCGAGGATCGCCTCGACCGACGGCAGGACGCGCCGCCCGCCCTCGACCTTCACGGCGGCGACGCCCGCCTCCGCGAGGAAGCGCCCGGCGTTCCGGACCGCGTCCGCGGGGCTCGCCTGGTAGGAGAGAAAGGGCATGTCCCCCACGACGAGCGCGCGGCGAGTCGCCCGGGCCACCGCCCGGGCGTGCCGGACCATGACGTCCATCTGCGCGGTCAACGTGGAAGATTCGCCGTACACGGCCATCTCGACCGAGTCGCCGACCAGCAGGATGTCGACGCCCGCTTCGTCGAGGAGCTTCGCCGACGGCGCATCGTAGGCCGTCAGCATGGCGATTCGCTCGTGTCCTTTTTTGGCGGCGATGTCCCGGACGGAAACGGACTTTCCGATCTCGCTCACGTTCGCTCCTTCCCTCCGGTCGGCCCCCGAAGGTCGCCGCCGGACAGGGCTCGTGATCTTGTCGACGCCGTATCGGTCCCGCTTATCGGGATCCGATCGGCACGTAATATTGTACCCCTTTTTTCGTCTTCTGAATCTGCGCGACGAGGTCTTCGAAGTGCTCCGGCTTGTTGACGAAGTCGATGTCGTTGGTCTCGACGACGAGCAGCGGGGTTTCCTCGTAGTGGTAGAAGTAGTAGTTGTAGGCCTCGATCAACTGACGGACGTAATCGACCGAAATCGTTTTCTCGAAATTCAGCATCCTCTTCTTCAGCCGCTTGAGGCAGGTCTCGAGCGACCCCTGGAGGTAGATCACGAGGTCGGGCTTCGGAACGCTCTCGGAGAGCAGGTTGTAGAGCTTTTCGTAAATCAGCAGCTCCGAGTCGTTGAGGTTGAGGCAGGCGAAGATCTTGTCCTTCGGAAACGTGTAGTCCGCGACGACGAGCCCGGAGAAGAGGTCGATCTGGGCGATTTCCCGCTGCTGCTGGTAGCGGGAAAGAAGGAAGAAGAGCTGGGTCTGGAAGGCCGCGCCCTTCTTGTTCTTGTAGAAGTCGGGAAGAAACGGGTTGTCGATGTCTTCGAGGACCTTCACCCCTTCGAAACGCTTCGCGAGAAGTCCGACGAGCGAGGTCTTGCCGACGCCGATCGGGCCGTCAACGGCGATGTGGTGGAGGCCGAGCTCTCCCACGGACTTGTTCATGGCGGGCCCAAGTTTACCAGCGAACCGGGAGCCAGAGATCGGCGATTCCGGCGAGCCCGACCGCGACGGCAACGAAGCCGTTGGCCGTGAAGAACGCCGCGTCGAGCCTCGAAAGATCGCCCGGCTTCACGACCGCGTGCTGGTACGCGAGCGCGCCCGCCGCGAGCGCGATCCCCGCCCAGAAGACGACTCCTCCCGAAACGGCCGCGGCGAAGAGCGCGAGGAAAGCGAGCGTCGCGACGTGAAAAACCCCGGAAACGACGAGCGATTTCCTCGTTCCGAGGCTCGCCGGGAGCGAGCGGAGCCCCGCCTGCCGGTCGAACGCCTCGTCCTGAACGGCGTAGAGCACGTCGAACCCGGCCGTCCAGAAGAGCACCGCCGCGCAGAGAAGCGCGGGCGCCGGATCGAGCCGGCCCCGCACCGCGATCCAGGCGCCGAGAGGGGCGATCCCGAGGCACAGGCCGAGCACGAGATGGGACGCGGCCGTGAAACGTTTCGTGTACGAATAGAGGAAAAGAAGACCGGCCGTCGGGAACGCCAGGCCGAACGCGAGATGGTTGAGCTCGAAAGCGGAAAGAAAGAACAGACCGATTCCCGCCGCGCACAGGCCGGCCGCGAACGAGAGCGAAAGCCGCCCGGCCGGAAGCGCGCGCGACGCCGTTCTCGGATTACGGCCGTCGATCGCCCGGTCCGCGATCCGGTTGAAGCACATCGCGGCGGTCCTCGCGCCGACCATCGCTCCCACGATCCACAGAAGCGTCCGGGCCGGAACGGCGCCTTGCGCGGCCCGAAAGGCGGACAGGAGCGCGAACGGAAGCGCGAAGATCGTGTGCGGAAACCTGATCATCTCCAGCGCTTCGCGAATCGGAGTTCGGCGGGCTACGCTTTCCGAGGTCCCCTCCAAACGAATTCCTCCGGCAGCGCGACGCCGAAGACGCGCGCGATGCGCCAGAAATATGCCTCCATCAGACGGTCGAGCGACGGCGATTCGATGTAGAAGACGGGCGCCGGCGGCATGACCGTCGCTCCGGCCTCGGACGCCTGCAGCATGTTTCGCAGGTGAATCCGCGAATACGGGCTCTCGCGAAACGCGAGCACGAGCGGCCGCCGTTCCTTCAGCGTCACGTCCGCGGCCCGCTGAAGGAGTCCCCGGGAAGTCCCGTTCGCGATCGAAGCGAGCGTGCCGGCGCTGCACGGGATGACGACCATTCCGGCGGCCGGGTACGAGCCCGAAGCGATCGGCGCCGCAAGGTCCTCGTTCGAATGAAGCGTGATGCGGGCGCGTTCGGCCTTCTGGAGCCCGAGCAGGTTCACGTAGTCGCCCTCGCTCTCGACCTGCCCGGCCTCCGATCTCGCGACGGAGAGAGCGGAGGCGGAGACGACGAGGTGGATCCGGGAAAACTCCGGCCGCCGCGCCGCGAGGCGCAGAAACCCCAGCGCGAGGCCGGCGCCCGACGCCCCGGAGACGCCGACGACGATTTCTTTTCCCGGCTCGGCCATTTCGGGCTCGGATTATAGACGGCGGCGACAAGAAGCCTTGGCGGGTGTCGAAATTTTCGACACCTCGTATTTCCACGCCTTTTCGCGGCCCGGGAGGTCCCTCATCGCCGGGCAGTGACAGGAAAGTCAACACTGAGTTGGAACCCGGCTCGCCGAACATTCACTTGAAACTTACACATTCGAAAAGATTTGCGATCTTGTCTCGACTGTGGCTCGCCTTTGGCTCTACGCCTCCCCGAACAATTTTTACGGAGGTGCTGATGAACGAATGACCGACGCGAAAAGTTGATGAGGACAAAACGGAACCATCCATCCCCTTCCACAGAAAGGAAACGAAATGAACGCAAGGTACCTGGGACTCTCTCTGCTCCTTCTCGGTTTGACGCTCCCGGCCTCGGCCACTTCGGCCGGAAAAGCCTCGCAGGCGAAAGGCGGATCCGCGTCTTCCGCCGCCATGGCAACCGGGTCGGTCAATCTCAACGCCGCAACGCCGGAGCAGATCTCGCTGCTGCCGCGCGTCGGCATCAAGGTCGCGCGGAGAATCGTCGACTACCGGAAAACCAACGGCGACTTCAAGCGAATCGAAGACGTCATGGAGGTCAAGGGCGTCGGCGAAAAGCTCTTCGTCTCCCTTCGCCCGCACCTGTCGATCTCCGGGCCCACGACGTTGAGCGCGAAGGTCAAGTCGACCGGCATCCGCAAGGGCCGCGCGAAACCCGCGAAGGCCTGATCCCTTCCACCCGGGGGGAGCCGAAAGGCTCCCCTCCTTTTTTCCGGAGGATTCGATGAAGCCGCACGGATATTCGTTCGCCGAGACTCTCGTCGTCTCCGCTTTGTTGCTCTCGGGAACACTCATGGCGATCCCGCTTGCCGACGGCGCGCTCGCGGGATCGCGAATCCGAAGCGCGGGCCACGAAGCGATGATCGCGTTCTCCGTCGCGCGGCTGAGCGCCATACGCTCGGGGCGCAACACGGCCGTGCGTTTCGAGCCCGAGGCGTCGGGCTTTCGAATGACTCTCTACGGCGACGGCAACGGAAACGGAGTTCGCACCGCGGAGATCGGCAAGGGGATCGACCGGCCCGTTCGCACGGTCTTCTGGGATCGGGGAGACGTGACGATCGGCATTCTCCAGAACGTCCGGGTGCCGGATCCCTCCGACCCTTCCCGGGCCCTCGCGAACACCTCCGACCCGGTCCGGTTCAACGACAGCAACCTCTGTTCGTTCTCGCCGCTCGGCGAATGCACTCCGGGCTCGCTCTACCTGACGGATCGAAAACGCCGGATGGCGGTCGTTCGCGTCGACAGCCGGAACGGGAAGATCCGCGTCCTCTACTTCACGGCCGGAGATCGCCGATGGGAATCGTGAAGCGGGATTTCCCGGACCTCTCCGGAAGGCCCGGGCCACAGGAACGAATCGCGAAATTCCCTGCCGGCGGGGAGGCTCACCGGCCCGATGACGCAACGCGCGGCGGCGGTCCCGCGCCCCGCCTCGGCGCCGTTCCACAGGACGCACTCCTCGAGCCGGGAGGCGGCGTCGAGCCTCGCGCGGCCGACGACGGATCGGCGGAGAACTCCCGAGGGGACGGGCTCGACCGTCAAATTCTGATCGTTCTCGTCGAAGAGGCCCTCGCGCGGCTCGAACTCCTTCCTCGACGCGAGCGCGCCGAGCGAGGCGGCGAGCAGATCTCCCGGCGTCCCGAGGTCGAAAAACGCTCCCCGGTGGCGCGCGACACGGATCGGCTCGTTTTTCGAGAGGAGGGGTCGCCACAGATCGTCGACGAGAGAGCGGAACCCGGGCTCGATTCGCGAGAGCGCGCCGGGAGCGTGAAGGGAAACCCCGGTGAAAAGCAGGGGGTCGCTCCCGTTTCCGCCGATCGAAACGAGCCGGTCTCCCTCCGCGAAGAGCGGAGTGAACCGCGAGGGGTCGGGGTTCGGGACGACGAGAAGCGTCGCCGACGCCGCACCCGCCCGGTGCACGTCCTCCAGGAGGCGGATCTCGGGGTCGAGCTCCGCGTCCACGTTCCACGTCAGGAAATCGTCCTCGCCGAGAAATCCCCCGGCGTTCCGGAGCGCGCCGGCCGTGCCGAGGATCTCGGGCTCCCAGAAGAAGCGCAGAGCCGTGCCCTCGCCGCCGCTTTCGTCGAGGTGCTCGACGATCTGGCGGCCTTCATGGTGGAGGTTGACCGCAATCTCCGAGATGCCGGCGACGCGCAGGCGGGCGAGCCGGCGGTCGATCAGCGGAACGTTCAGGTGGGGCAGCAGGGCCTTGGGCCTGTCGTCGGTGGCCGGCCGGAATCGTGTGCCGAAACCCGCGGCCAGGACGATCGCCCTCATCGGGAGAAGAGCATGTCGGGCGGAAGCCCGGGCTCCTTCTGCCGCGCCCGGGCGTAGAGGCCCGCGTAGGAGTTTCGTTCCGCCTCCGCCGCGCTCAGGCCGAGGCGTTCGAGCGCTCGGGGAATCTCGTCGGCATTGCCCTCGACCTCGACGAAGAAGCCGATCGGCGTCTCGTCGAGGCACACCGTGCAACCGAGAAGCTCGAGCTCCTGGCGCCTCTTCTGGTAGCGAAACCGCGGAACGAATCCGAGCCGGGCCAGGATCGCGCGAAGCGTTTCCGGTTTTTCGACCTCGGTCTCCAACTCTTCCCGAACTTTCAAAGCTCCGTCAAAGCGCGCCTCTCCCTTGAACGTCAGGATTCCCCGACCCCCCGCGATGCGCAGCCGGAGGGCGCAGCCCGCGCGCGCGAGCCCTCCGTTCGCGTCGTCGTAGAGAGTGTTGTCCTCCTCGTGGAGAGCGCGGAACTCGACCGCGCCCGCTTCGCGAAGCCTCGCGCGAAGCGGCTCGAGATCGGCGACGGGAATCTTGATTTCGGTTTCGGTGCCGGACGCGTTCACGGCAGGAGGCGCTGCGCGATTTCCTGGGCCTTGCGGCCGTCCACCCGGCCCTTGTAGCGAACCATGAGCTCTTTCATCACGGCGCCGACTTCTTTCTTCGAGGTGAGGCTGCGGTCCGAAATGATCGTCTTGACGGCGCTTTCCAGATCCGCGTCCGTCAATCCCTGGGGAAGGTACGCCTCGAGGATCGCAAGCTCCGCCGTCTCGGCGGCGACGAGATCCTCCCGGCCGCCCCGGCCGTACTGCTCGATCGAATCCTTCCGCTGCTTCGCCCCGCGGCGGATCACGGCCTCGATCTCTTCGTCGGTCAGGTCGCGATGAGCCTGGATCTTTTCGTTCTTCAGGGCCGAGAGCAGCAGCCGGATCGTCGAGACGCGGGGCTTGTCGCCCGCTTTCATCGCGGTCTTCAGATCGGCTTCGATCGTCTTGAGCATTTCCGTCACGCAAGAAGGCTATCGCACCGAACCCACCCCCACAAGCCGTCTTCATCCCGGCGCCCGCGGACGTGAGATAACTACGGCCGGAGGAAAGTTGCGCCGCTACATCATCGGAACCGCCGGGCACATCGATCACGGCAAGACCGCACTCGTTCGGGCTCTGACCGGAATCGACGCGGATCGGCTGCCCGAAGAAAAGTCGCGGGGAATCACGATCGACCTCGGCTTCGCCCATCTGGAGGAAGGGGACGCGCGAATCGGCTTCGTGGACGCGCCCGGCCACGAGCGATTCGTCCGGAACATGCTCGCGGGCGCCGGCGGGCTCGACGCGATCCTTCTCGTCGTCGCCGCCGACGAGGGCGTCAAGCCGCAGACGCGGGAACATTTCGCGATCGCGCGCCTGCTCGGGCTCTCCCGGGGCCTCGTCGCGCTGACAAAGGTGGACCGCGTCGCGCCCGAGCTCCGCGAGGTCGTCAGCCTGGAAGTCCGGGAGTTTCTCGCCGGCTCGTTTCTCGAGAGCGCCCCGATTCTCCCGGTCTCGTCGCGGACCGGCGAAGGGCTCGACGAATTGCGGCGCGTGCTTCTCGACATCGCCGTCGCCGGACAGCGCGAACGCGAGGAGCGCCCCCTTCGGCTTCCGATCGATCGCGCGTTCTCCATCGCGGGTTTCGGCTCCGTCGTGACGGGCAGCCTCGTGAGCGGAAGCGTGGCGGCCGAGCAGAGGGTGGAGATTCTGCCGGAGGGCGCCCCCGCCCGCGTGCGGCGCGTCGAGGTCCACGGCCGCGAAGTCCCGCGCGCCCAGGCCGGAGAGCGGACGAGCGTGAATCTCGCCGGGGTCGAGCTCGCGTCGCTTCGGCGGGGCCAGACCGTCGCGACCCCGGGATCGATGCGCCCTTCGCGACGCCTCCTCGTCCGGCTGGAGCTGCTCGCCGACGCCCAGGGGTTGAAGAGCGGGGCAACCGTGACGCTTCACCACTTCGCCTCGGAAGCGGCCGCGCGCGTCCGGCTCCCGGACCGCGACTTTCTCGACCCGGGAAAGAGCGCTCCGGCGCTTTTGACTCTCTCGGTTCCCGCCGCGGCGGCGGTCGGAGACCGTTTCGTCCTTCGGCGGCCTTCGCCTCCGGCAACGATCGGCGGAGGAGAGGTTCTCGACGCGGAGCCGCCGCGCCGGCTCGCGCCCGAAGACCTCGATGTGTTTCAGGCGGGCGGGGCGCGCGAAAGGCTGATGCGCCGGATCGTCCGACGCGCCGAGGGCGCCTCGCTCGACGACCTCTCGCGGCAGGAGTGGCTCAAACCCGAAGAGGTCCGGAATCTTCTGGAATCCCCGGAAAAATCGGGCGATCTCGTCGCGCTTTCGGGCGGCCGGCTCTACCTTTCCGCGGCGCGGCTCGCCGAGCTCGGAACGCAGATTCGCGCGCTCGTTCAAAAGGAGCTTCGCGACCGGCCCGGCGCCACCGGCGCCCCGAGAGCGGTCGTCTTCGAAAAGCTGTTTTCCCACTTCGATCCGAAGCTCGCGGAAGAGGCGCTCGGGCGCCTCGCGGCCGGGAGGACGATCGAGGTCCGCGGAGAGGAGGTCCGCATGCCGGGGGGCGGGGCCCTCGCCGCCGGAGATCAGAAGCTCGCGGACAAGATCGCATCGAGATTCGACGAGGGGGGCCTGGAGCCTCCCTCTCCCGGCGAGATCGTGCAGGCTTTCGGGGCAAAGCAGAAAATCGTCGAGGGGCTCATCGCGTTCCTCGCCAAGGAGAAAAGGCTCGCGAAGCTTCCCGGAGGTTTCTACATCTCCCAGAAAGCCGTGGACGAAGCGATCGCGCGGCTGCGAGCAACGGGCTGGAAATCGTTCTCGGTCCCGGAGTTCAAGGAGAAGTTCGGTCTGACGCGCCGAATCGCGATCCCGCTGCTCGAGCACTTCGACGAAAGGAAAATCACGCGACGGACGGGAGATCGGCGGGAATTGGTTTAGGACCGTCCCCGGGGTGTCTACCTCCGGTAGGCCTCCGGCCGGACGTCCGCGAGGACCGGAAAGTGCTCGCGCCCTCGCCGGACCCTTTCCACTTCGATTTCGCCGACCAGCACGGCTTCCTCGTCCCCCGCTTCGGCGATCGCTTCCCCGAGCGGGTCGATCAAGGCCGAGTCGCCCGCGTAGTGGAGTTTTCCCCCGTCGCCCACGCGGTTGACTCCGGCAACGAAGGCCTGGTTTTCGATCGCCCGGGCCCGCAGCAGCGTGCGCCAGTGCTCTCGGCGAGGTTCCGGCCAGTTTGCGACGACGACGAAGAGGTCCGTGCCGGCGGCCGCGACGCGGAACGGCTCGGGAAACCGAAGGTCGTAGCAGATGAACGGCGTGACGCGAACGCCGTCGATCTCGACGGTCACGATCCGATCCCCCGGCGCGTAGTGGCGGTGCTCGCCCGCGTAGGTGAATGGATGGATCTTCGAGTACCGCTGGACGCCCCCGTCCGGTGAAACGATCAGCGCCGTGTTCCGCGGGGCCGGCTCCCCCGCCTCGGCGATCGAGCCGATGACCCACAGGCCAAGAGCGCTGGCTTGCCGCTTCAGAAACGCTTCGGTCGATCCGCCGGGGGACTGCGCGATCCGGGCCGCGTCCATCGAGAAGCCGGTGCAGAACATCTCGGGCAGAATCGCGAGCCGGGCCCCGAGACCGGCAGCCTCTTCGAGCCGTTTCGCGACTCGGCGGTGATTTTCCGCCGCGTCCTCCCACGCGATGTCGAATTGGACGAGACCGACCTTCACATCTTTTCCAGCCGGGACACCGCTTCGGCCAGGGTTTCGTCTTTCTTGCAAAACGCGAACCGGGCGTAGCGCTTTCCCTCATCCGACTTGCCGTAGAACGACGTCGGCGGCAGCGCCGCGACGCCGACGTTTTCGGTCAAATGCCGGCAAAACGCGACGTCGTCGTCGAATCCGAAGTTCGAGAATCCCGCGCAGACGAAGTACGTCCCCGCGCACGGACTGACCTGGAACCCGAGCCGCGAAAGTGCCGACGCGAGAAAGTCGCGCTTGCGCCGGTACGACTCGCGGAGCTCCGTGTAGTAGGAGGACGGCGCGTCGAACGCCGCGGCCGCCGCGTACTGCAGCGGCGTCGCCGTCGCGAACGTGATGAACTGGTGCGCCGCGCGCACGGCGGCCGACAGCGGCGGTGGCGCCGCCGCCCATCCGATCTTCCACCCGGTCAGCGAAAAGGTCTTTCCGAAGCTCGAAATCGTGATCGTTCGCTCGCGCATGCCGGGAAGCGAGGCGATCGGCGTGTGCCGGCCTTCGTAGACGAGGTGCTCGTAGACCTCGTCGGTCACGCAGATCACGTCTCGCTCGACGCAGAGACGGCCGATTTCCGCGAGCTCCTCGCCGGAGAACACCTTGCCGGTCGGGTTGTGGGGCGTGTTGAGAACGATCGCGCGGGTCTTCGGCGTGAACGCCGCTTCGAGCTCTTTCGGGTCGAACCGCCAGTCGGGCGAGTGAAGCGTGACGAATCGCGCGGCCGCTCCCGCCATCGACACGCTCGCCCGGTACGAGTCGTAGAACGGCTCGAACAGGATCACTTCGTCGCCCGCGTCGCAGATGCCCTGGATCGCCCCGAAAATCGCCTCCGTCGCGCCGGAAGTCACGGTGATCTCCGAATCGGGTGCGTATTCGAGCCTGTAGTCCCGGAGGTACTTTGCCGAAAGCTGCCGGTGGAGCTCGGAGATACCGGTGACGCGTGCGTACTGGCCGTGGCCGGCCCGGATCGCGGCGATCGCCGCTTCTTTCGCGAACTCCGGCCCGTCGAAATCGGGAAAACCCTGGGCGAGGTTGATCGCGCGGTGCTCGATCGCGAGCCGGGTCATCTCGGAAAAGATCGTCGTGCCGAAGCCTTCCAGCTTGCGCGAGAGAACGCGGCGCATGGGAGCGATCATATTACCGGCGGATCACGAGGACGAGTCCGGCGAGGCAGAGCAGGAGGCCGACGACGTTGACCGCCGAGAGACGCTCGCGGTAGAGCAGGATCCCGATCGGAATCAGGACGACCGCGATCGCGGCGCTCGCCATTGCGGAGGCGATGCTGATATTCCATCCCGCCCGATAAACGAGCAGGAACCCGAATTCGATCGCGACGGCCGAAACGCCGACCCCGACGCTCGCCCAGTTGAGCTGCCGCGCGGACTCGCGGACCGGTTGCGAGGAGAGGAACGGATAAAGCGCGGCGGAAAGGGCAAGCGCGACGACGTAGCTCACCGTCACCGAGAAAGCGGGGTTGAGGCCCTTCGGGATCGACTTCTGGGACAGGTGATACAGGATGTTCCCCGCGATCACGAGAAAGAACGAGAAGTAGTACATCGGTTCATCCTAGCTCTCTCGGGCGAGATTTTTCACGCGCCCGCATTACCAGTATAGTCACTTTTACAGGTTATCCGCGGTTCGGCCTGACTTACCATCTAGATCGCAATTACAGGTTATAATCATGAAATGACAAAGGCGTCTCATTTCCAATGGGTTGGAGGCGAACTCTGTCTGGATTTCAACAACACCGTTTCCTGGAACGAGGGCAGCCCGACCGACGAGAGACTTCAGGTTCCCGAAGATCTTCTCCGGTGGGGGAAGGAAGCGGGAGTCTCGCCCGCTTCGGAGCGGAGAGTCGATTCCCCGCGCTCGCTCGATGACGCCCACGCTCTTCGCGGAGCGCTCCATCTGATCTTCTCGCCGCTGTCTCGCTGGCATGCCCCGGTTCCGGAGAGCCTCGAGGAATTCAACCGCTACCTCGCCCGCGCGCTGTCGGGCGTCCGCCTTTCGCGAGGAAAGGGCGTCTTCGTGTGGGATTTCTCCGCCTCTGCCCGCGAGCTCGATCCGGTTCTCGCCGCCGTGGCCTGGTCGGCCGCCGGGTTACTGGCCTCGCCCGATCTCCGGCTCCTGCGCGAGTGCGCAAGTCCCGAATGCGGCTGGCTCTTCGTGGACCGGAGCCGCAGAAAGAACCGCCGCTGGTGCGAAATGCGCGAGTGCGGAAACCGTGCGAAGGCCCGCCGTTACTACCGCCGGCACCGTGCCGCGTCCGACCGAGGGGAAGAATCCCCTCGAGCTCCCCTCGGAAGAAGCCTTGGGAGAGAATCTCCGCGATGAAAGTTCTCGGAATCGAGACTTCGTGCGACGAGACGTCCGTCGCGGTGATCGGCGGCGACGGGCGAATCCTCTCCAACGTCGTGTCGTCGCAGATGGAAATGCACGCCCGTTACGGGGGCGTCGTGCCGGAGATCGCTTCGCGCCACCATCTGGAGAACATCTCTTCGGTCTTCGACGAGGCCCTGTCGCGGTCCGGCGCGTCCCTGGGCGAAGTCGATCTCGTCGCCGCGACGGCAGGCCCCGGATTGATCGGAGCGCTCCTCGTCGGGCTGTCGGCCGGCAAGGCGCTTGCGTTCGCGCAGGAAATTCCCTTCCAGCCCGTCTCGCATCTCGAGGGCCACCTCTTTTCGCCTTTTCTCTCCGCGCGGGGCGCCGCAGCTCGCGCGATTCTGTTTCCGTTCCACGGCCTCGTCGTATCGGGAGGCCACTCCGAGCTCGTTCGGGTCGAGGAGGAAAAGATCGTTCCGCTCGCCCGGGCGGGAGACGACGCCCCGGGCGAGGTTTTCGACAAGGTGGCGCGCCGGGCCGGCCTTGGCTACCCGGGCGGGCCGGTCATCGACCGGATCGCGAGCCGCGGCGCGGCGGGCAAACACCGTTTCAAGGTCGGGCGATTCAACGACGGTTCGTTGAACTTCACGTTCTCCGGCCTGAAGACCCAGCTGATCCGGGAACTCGCCGCGCGGGGAATTTCCGGCGAAATTTCCGAAGACAACGTCGGCGGAGACCTCGCCGACCTGCTCGCCGGTTTCCAGCAATCGATCGTGGATCAGCTGCTGGACCGCCTCGAAACGGTTCGCGTCCGCGAAGGAATGGAGCGTCTCGCTCTCTCCGGCGGGGTCGCCGCGAACTCGGAGCTCCGGGAACGAGCGGCCCGGTGGGGCGAAGAGCGCGGCGTCGAGGTCTTTCTTCCCGACCGCGCTCTCACGGGAGACAACGCCGCGATGATCGCCTTCGCGGGTCTGCTGAAGTTTCGCCGGGAAGGACCCCGGGGGTTTCTGTCGGTCAACGCGCGCTCGCGCTGGCCGCTCGGAAGTTAGAAAATGCCCGACGACGCACGACAAGGAGGCGCTCCATGAGGACTCGGCTCGCGCTCTACGGCTTGATCTTCGCTGTCGCCGCTCTGCCGACCGGGAAACAACTCCGCGCCGCGCCCCCCGGAAACGCGGACTACTCGGTCCTGATCATGGATCAGCCGGCCGGAAAGCAGACCGTCCAGGCCCTGCCCGGGGGAGAACGGCTCCTTTCGTTCGAATTCAACGACCGGGGCCGCGGCCCGAAGCTGACGTCCCTCATCTGGCTCGACGATTCGGGCGTCCCGAGCCGGATCGAGACCTCCGGAGTGAACTATCTGAAAGTTCCGGTCGAAGAATCCTTCGAGACCTCGGGGGGAACCGCGCGGTGGAAGAACCCGTCGGAGCGCGGGGAAAAACCGGCGAGCCCGAAAGCGTTCTACCTCAGCCTCAACGGCGCTCCCCAGGAGGTCGCGTTCCTCGCGCAGGCTTTGCTGCGCACGCCCGGCGGAAAGCTCCCTCTGCTCCCGGAAGGGGAAGCGGCAATCGAGAAAGGACCGGAGCTCGCGCTCGATTCGGGCGGCGAAAAGAAAACCGTTCGGGAGTACCTCGTTTCCGGTCTCGATTTCACGCCGACGCCCGTCTGGATGGAAACCGACGGCACGTTTTTCGCCCTCGCGAGCGGATGGCAAACGGTAATCCTTACGGGCTGGCAGGGCTCGGTGGCCGCCCTCCTGAAGGCGCAGGACGCGGACGCGGCGGTTCGAACGACGGCTCGGGAAGCGACGCTCGCCCACCGGCCGTCCGGTCCGCTCGCCCTCGTCCATGGAGACCTCTTCGACGCGGAAACGGCCACGCTCCGCCGCGACTGGACCGTCGTTGTCGAAGGCGACCGGATCCGGGCCGCCGGGCCGGCGGCGCAGATTCCGATTCCTCCGGGCGCGGAGATTGTCGACGCGAAGGGGAAGACTCTCGTCCCGGGACTCTGGGACATGCACGTTCATCTGAGCGGCGATACGGACGGGGTCCTCGACCTCGCCGCCGGGGTCACGTCGGTGCGAGATCTCGCGAACGACACGGACCGCCTTCTCGAGTTGAAGCGCAAGTTCGACTCGGGGGAATCGGTGGGCCCCCGGATTCTCATGGCGGGATTCCTCGACGGGCGCGGCCCGTACGCCGGGCCCACGAAGGTTTTCGCAGACTCGGAAGAGGAAGCCCGAAGGGCGATCGAGAATTACGCGAGACTCGGATACGTGCAGATCAAGATCTACAGCTCGATCAAACCGGAGCTCGTCCCCTCAATCATTCGAATGGCACACGAGAAGCACCTGCGCGTGAGCGGGCACGTGCCGGCCTTCATGACCGCCGAGCAATTCGTCGAGGACGGCGCCGACGAGATCCAGCACGTGAATTTTCTCTTTCTCAACTTCCTCTTCGACACCGTGAAAGACACTCGAACGCCGGCGCGATTCACCGCCGTCGCCGAAAACGCCGCGAAATTCGATTTCGGGTCGAAACGGTTCAAGGATTTCGTCGCTCTGCTGAAGGAACACCACACCGTCTCCGACCCGACGGTCGCAATCTTCGAAGACATGTTTCTGGGACGGCCGACAACGATCGCCCCGAGCCTGGAGCCGGTCGCCTCCCGGCTTCCCGCTCAGGTCCGCCGGGGGTTGTTGAACGCCGGGCTGCCGGTTCCGGCTGGCAAGGACGAGCTCTACCGTGATTCCGCCCGGGCGCTACTCCGAATGGTCGGCGAGCTGTACCGGGCCGGAATCACGATCGTGGCGGGCACCGACTCGGTTCCGGGGTTCACGCTCGATCGCGAGCTCGAGCTCTATGTCGAAGCGGGAATTCCCGCGCCAAAGGTCCTCCAGCTCGCGACCCTGGGGGCGGCCCGCGTGATGAAACGGGACAGCGACCTGGGCTCCGTCTCGGCGGGGAAACTCGCCGATTTCATCCTGATCGACGGCGACCCTTCGACGAAAATCGGCGATATCCGACGCGTTTCGTGGGTCGTGAAAAACGGCGTCGTCTACGATTCGAAGAAGCTCTATGCGTCGATCGGTGTGAAACCGTGAGCCGACGGGCCTTTCCGCGTCAAGATCTCGCCCGTCGGTACTCCCCGTCGAACGTCGGCTCCCAGGATTTCCCCCCGTCGCGGGAGATCTCGATTCGCTGGTGAATGCCGCCGCCCGAAAGGGGCGTCACCGTGCTCCGATCGAGGCGCGAAGTGCCATCCAGGCGGAGGACCTCTCCGAGGAAGCGGACCGAACCGTCCGGCAGGCCGTCGATCGAGTGCCTTTCCTTCGTCGGCCCGCTGTCGGAAATCCAGACCTGATGCCACGTCCGGCGCGCTTTTTCATAGAAGAAAAGCTCGGCGATCTCTCCGCCGCCGTCGGAGTCGTGCCAGTCGACGGAGATCGCGCATCCCTTCAGGATCTTCTGAAGGACGCTGGTGCCTGCGAGTTTTCCGGTTTCGGTGTCGTAGACGCTCCATTTTCCTACCCAGAAGTCGAGAGTGCGAAACGCGGCATCCCTCTCGCAGGGGCTCGGCGCCCGAGGCGCTGGAACCCCGGCGCTCGAACCCGCGGCCAGGAAGACCGCGAGATTCGCGAGTTGCCAGGCTTTCCTCGTCATGCGCTTCAGGCTACTCTTCCAGCAACGAGACGGCTATCGGGTTCTTGCCCGCAGAATTGCGACAGCGCCCGACCCGGAGTTCTTGTAGAGTTCCCGCTATTGACCGGAATTGAGGTGAATCGATGAGGGGAACCGTCGTCTCCGGACATCCCGGTTCGAACGAGCACGCGCCGTTCTACGACAAGTACACGCGACTCGTGCCCGAATCCGACCTCGCTGCGGGTCTCGAAACCCAGCTCCCCGACACCCTCGCGCTCTTCCGATCGATTCCCGAGTCACGCGCCGAACACCGGTACGCGCCGGACAAGTGGTCCGTCTCCCAGGTCCTCCGGCACATCGTCGACAGTGAACGCGTCTTCGGCTTTCGGGCATTCTGGTTCGCCCGCGCCGCGGGAACAGAATTGCCGGGCTTCGAGCAGGACGATTTCATGCGGACGTCGCCGCCGGGCGAGGAGCTCGGCCGCCTCGCTCGCGAATTCGAGCAGCTCCGCCGAAGCCACATACTCCTCTTCGAGTCGCTCGATCCGGAGGCGTGGCTCCGAACGGGCGTCGCCAGCGGCCACCCGGTTTCGGTTCGCGCGCTCGCCGCGATCATGGTCGGACACGTTCGCCACCACGAGGCGATCCTGCGCGAGCGTTACCTCGCGCGCTAGCGTTTCGAGAACGCTTGCGTTCGTTCGTAAAGTTTCTGCTGATCCTCGGGGCGACGATGACGGCGGCCGCCGCGGCCGCCCTTCTCGCGACGGCGGGACTGGGATACTTCCTCTCGGCGCCCCGCTGGCGGGGACCCCGGAGCGATCATTTCGACGGCCGGAGGTTCTTTCTGCCCGGTGCGCCGAAGAGATCGGGCGGCTTCGGGAGCTTCCTGCGGTTTCTCTTCACCCGAAAGCCGGCGCCCTGGCCGCCGTATCGCGACGAAGCCCCCGGCCCGGCTCCCCCGCGAGAGGCCGGTTCCGGCGCGCTGCGCGCGACAGCGATCAACCATGCAACGGTCCTGCTGCAGCTCGACGGCGTGAACGTTCTCACCGACCCGATCTGGTCGGAAAGGGCGAGCCCGTTTTCTTTCCTGGGCCCGCGGCGCGCGCGGCCGGCGGGAATCCGCTTCGAAGATCTCCCTCGAATCGACGCGGTCGTTCTTTCGCACAACCACTACGACCACCTCGACCTGCCGACTCTTCGCCGCATTCGCGCGAGGTATCCGACGGCCCGGATCCTCGCGGGGCTCGGCGTGCGCGCGTTCCTCGAGAGCCGCGGAATCGCCGGCTCCGAAGAATTCGACTGGGGGAACGCGACGGAGATCGGCGGCGTCCGAATTCTCTGCGTTCCGGCCCGGCACTTTTCGAGCCGCGGCGCCTTCGACCGCGACGCGACACTCTGGTGCGCATGGGTGCTCGAAGGAAAGGGCGGGAACGTGTATTTCGCGGGCGACACGGCGTACGGGCCCCACCTCCGCGAGACGGGACGGAGGTTCGGCCCATTTCGCCTCGCGCTGCTTCCGATCGGAGCGTACGAGCCGCGCTGGTTCATGGGCCCGGTCCACGAGAATCCCGCCGAGGCTGTCCAGGCGATGAAGGACCTGGGCGCGGCCGAGGCGATCGGGATCCACTATGGAACGTTTCGGCTGACCGACGAGGGAATCGATCGGCCTGTGACCGATCTCGAAGCGGCCCTCTCGAGAGAAAACCCGCGCCCGCGCTTTCTCGCCCCCCGGTTCGGCGAAGGGATCGACGTCCCGCCGCTGCGTTGAATCGGAAAGCGCGAAATCAGTCCTTGCGCGTTCTGCTCTCTTTGCCGAGGCGATAGACGCCCAGGATCTCCAGCCCCAGACAGAGGCCGTACCAGACGCCTCGAACGAAGTCGTTGGACAGGATGGCCGGGTGCGCGACGCGCAGGACGAGCCAGTAGAGGGCCATTCCGAGCAACCCGATGGAAACGAGCAGGATAGGGCGCGGCCGGCTTTTCGAGTCCATCGCGAGATTCTATCCCGCCGCGAGGGCAGGGTTTGAAAACGCGCGCTCCGAAGCGGATAATTTCCCGCGCCCAACATCGACGAAGGAGGTTCCATGTACGGAAACGTTGCACGGTCCATCGCCGCCGCGGCGCTGTGTCTTTCGGCGGCCTTTGCATCCGGAGAATCCGCCGCGCGCCGCGAAAGCCTCTCGTCCAATGAAATCGCCGCCGCGCCCGGCGCCGGCGTCCTGATGCCGGTCATCGGGCGCCTCTTCGGCTCGGGCAACGTGCTCTTCACGACGACGCTCGACGTCGCGAACTTCACGACGAGTCCGGTGACGGTCCACTTCACGTTTCACGGCGCGGACGTGAAAACCGGCGCCGCAATCTCCTTTCTCGACAACTTCGCCAACGACGGCGGCTCGAAGATTCGTGCATTTTCCGACGTTCGCATCGACGATTTCATCGACGCGATGGAGAAAAAAGGTTCGATTACGGCGGCGCAGGAGGCGGACGGCGTGCTCGGCTCGATGGTCATCGTCTTCGAGGGCGTCGATCCGAATACAGCGGCGGGCGACCAGATCGCCGCCCGCGCACGGTTCTTCTCGAGCGAGTTCGGCGGGACGATCGGCGTCTCGCTCAACGGGCATTTGTTCACCGGCAGCGAAACCACCGCCGTCGCCGGCTCGTTCTCCGACACGCGAACGATCGCGAACACGCCGCAGCTCTATTCGAACATTTTCCTGTCGAATTTCGGCCAGCTCTCCAACGGCCAATTCCTCTCGAGCAACGACACCGTCAAGATCCAGGCCTTTTCGAGCGTCACCGGACAGCCGATCGGGACGCCGCTGACCGTTTCGCTCCCTTCGTTTCAGACTCTTTCGACGTCCCTTTCGGCGCTCGGCGTTCCGGAGGGAGCGGGAGCCGTCATCGTCCTCGCAAAGGCGACGAGCGGCCAGGGCATGCTCCTGGGCGTCGGCGCCGAAGTCGACGACGGGACGAAAGATCCCTCCGGCTTCGACATGAACAACGTTCCAGCTTCGAGCACCGGGCCGACGCCCATTTCCAACGGAGATCTCATCTCGCAACTCGCGGGCAACTGGTCGGGCACCTGGACGAACAACACGTTTTCGACGACCGGGTCGGTCACCCTCGCCATCTCAGTCAACCCCTCGACCAAGGCGTACTCGATCACCGCGACTCTCGGCGGAAACGTCTTCGGTTCAAGCCCGCCTCCGCCCCAGACATTCTCCGGTACCTATTCGACGTCGACCGGCATCTCATACTCGGCCCACAGCGACGCGCTGGGCGACTTCGGTTTCACAATCTCGCAGGCGGGCGCGATCAGCGGAAGCGCGACGAACATTGCAAGTCCGAACGTCAGCAGCCTCACCTTCAGCGGCACCGCGACGCCAACGACGATGAGCATCAACTACAGCCTGACGCTGAAGGCGGGCGGAACCGCAACAGGGGTGGCAACGGTGACGCACAACTGAGGCCGCGAGGACTCCCGCGGAAGAGTCCCGACTCGCTACGTCCCGCGATTCTCGACCCAGACGTACGTATCCAGGTAGACGCGGTCGATTTTCCACTTCCGGGACAGCTCCAGCGCGAACGCCTGATACGTCTCGCTCGTCACCGGATAAAGATGTTTCACCCCCGGCCAGGGCGGCAGTTTCTTCGGTCCGGCGATATCGAGGAGCGCCCGCGCGACGACTCCGTCGAGCGGCAGCTCGTAGAACGGCTTCGCGACTTCCAGGTTGAACCGGGGCGCGAGGTGGGAGTTGTAAAACGCATCGCGCAGGAAGATGTTCAGGCACTTTCGCGCGAGGCCCCAGCTGCGCGCCGGCTTCGGAAACGCCATCGCGAGGTCTTCCGTCGCGGAGTCCAATGCGTTCCGAAAGGAGGATTCGGTCGAACGCGCGAACGACCGCAGCGGAACTTCGGAGAGAAATTCCTGCGCGGCCGCGACGACTCCGGCCGCGCCCTGACCGCGTACCGTCGCCGGCCCGACCGCGAACACGGCCACGTGCCGCTGGATGGCGGGGATCAGTGGGAGCGTGATCCGCTCCCCGAAAGGCGGCGGGACTCGGCATCCTTCCAGTTCCACCACTTCAGCTTCTCCGGGTCGCGCTGGCGCGTGCTCGCGTAGTAGACGGCGCAGCGGAAGACGTAGAGGAGGCAGCGATCCTGGGGCTGGCCGCGCAGAGCGCAGACCGCCTCGTAGATCGCCTCCGGGTTCTTGCGGCGCAGGTCGGAGACGCGCCGGAACCCCACGTCGAGGAGGTCCTGCGCGATCGAAGGGCCGACGCCGGGAATCGTCCGGAGATCGCTGGCGGAAGTCGTTTTCTCGTTTCTCATGGCGCGGCATTATACGCCTTTCTTACGCCTTTCTGGAATAGAATGGGGATGTGAAGAGAGTTGAACTCGCTGCATTGCGTCGCCACTTTTCGGCTGCGGTTCGTACAGCGAAAACGGGAGAGCCGCTGCTCGTGACGGAGCGAGGCAAATTCATCGGCTGGCTACTTCCGCACGACCAGCCGAAACCGCCTCACATTCCTGCCGATTTCTCGAGCGTGGCGCCGTTCAAGCCCTCGCGGCGTTCTCGCTAACCTCGCCGCTTCGCGAATCGAGTCGGCCCGGCGGGGCGAGCATTTCGCCTATGATTGCGGGTTCTAGCAATGACCGACCCCAAACTCATCCGCAACTTCTCGATCGTGGCGCACATCGACCATGGCAAGACGACGCTGTCGGACAGGATCCTGCAGCTCTGCGGGGCGGTCTCGGATCGGGAGATGGGCGAGCAGATGCTCGACGACATGGAGCTCGAGCAGGAGCGCGGGATCACGATCAAGGCGCGTTCCGTCACGCTGCAGTACAAGGCGAAGGACGGGCAGACCTACACGTTCAACCTGATCGACACTCCCGGGCACGTCGATTTCTCCTACGAGGTCTCTCGGTCGCTCGCCGCCTGCGACGGCGCGGTCCTCGTCGTCGACGCCACCCAGGGCGTCGAGGCGCAGACGCTCGCCAACGCGTACCTCGCGATCCACAACAATCTGGAAATCATCCCGATCATCAACAAGATCGACCTGCCGTCCGCCGAGCCCGACAAGGCGAAGGAGCAGATCGAGCAGGTCGTCGGGTTGCCGGCGCACGACGCGATCCTCGTCTCGGCGAAACAGGGAGTCGGCGTTCCGGAGCTTCTCGAGCGAATCGTCGAGCGGATTCCCCACCCGAAAGGGAATCCCGGCGCGCCGCTGAAAGCCCTGCTGTTCGACTCCTGGTACGACCCCTACCGCGGTGTGACGTCGCTCGTCCGGGTGATCGACGGAACGCTCCGGCCGAGGCAGAAGATCCGCTTCATGAACACGGGGCTGGAGGTGGAAGTCGAGGAGGTCGGGATCTTTTCGCCAAAGCCCCAGTCGGTGCCCGAGCTTTCGGTCGGCGAGGTGGGCTTCCTGTGGGCCAACGTGAAGGACCTCCACTCCACGAAGATCGGCGACACCGTCACCGACGCTCGCCACCCGACGGCCGCGCCGCTGCCCGGCTTCGAGGAAGCCAAGCCGATGGTGTTCTCCGGCCTCTTTCCGACCGACGCGGACGACTACCCGAACCTTCGCGACGCGATGGAAAAGCTGCGGTTGAACGACGCGTCGTTCACGTGGGAGCCGGAGACCTCGACGGCCCTGGGCTTCGGCTTTCGCTGCGGCTTTCTCGGCCTGCTCCACATGGACATCGTGCAGGAGCGGCTCGAGCGCGAGTTCAACCTCGAGCTGATCACGACGGCGCCGTCGGTCAACTACCGCGTGAAGACGACGACCGGCGACCTGATCGACGTCGACAACCCGGCCAAGCTGCCTCCGCCCCAATCGATCGACCGGATCGACGAGCCTTTCATCACCGCGACGATCATCACGCGAGACGATTTTCTCGGCGGCCTGCTGAAGCTCTGCGAGGACCGCCGCGGAACGCAGATCGCGATGGAGTACCTCTCGGCCAATCGCGTCGTCCTGACCTATGACTTTCCCTTGAACGAAATCGTGCTCGATTTCTACGACAAGCTGAAATCGCTCTCGAAGGGCTACGCGTCGTTCGATTACCAGCTCTCGGGCTACCGCGAGGGAAAGCTCGTCAAGCTCGACATCCTCGTCAACGGCGAGCCGGTCGACGCGCTGTCCCTGATCGTCCACGCGGAGGAAGCGCCCGTCAAGGGTCGCGAGCTCGCGAAGAAGATGCGGGAGATCATCCCGCGACAGATGTTCGAGGTCGCGATCCAGGCGGCGATCGGCGCGAAAATCGTCGCGCGGGAGACGATTTCGGCGCTCCGAAAGAACGTCATCGCGAAGTGCTACGGCGGCGACATCACGAGGAAGAAGAAGCTCCTCGAAAAGCAGAAGGAAGGAAAGAAGAGGATGAAACGCGTCGGCCGGGTCGACATCCCTCAGGAGGCCTTCCTCGCCGTGCTGAAGGTGGACTAAAAGCTAGCTTACGAGAACGTCTTCTTGGCCCGCTTCCGGTCGGCCTCGCGCCTCAGGAACGGCGTCGGGACCTGGCGGCGTCGGCGGTCCGGCCCGTTGTATTGAAGGGGAGGCTTCCGCTTCGTCATGCAGCGGGAGCAGACGGGATCGCCGTCGACCATGTAGATGACCCCCTCGGCGCCGCAGTCCGTGCACTTCAGTTTGGCGTCGTCGCTCACGAAACCTCCCCTTGCAAGACTAACGCCTATTTTACGACGACTTTCGCGTCCCGCGGCGGGCTGATCGTCTTTTTATGGTCGCAGGCGGGGTTGTCGCAGAACAGGAAGGTCCCCTCCCGCTTCAACGTCTTCTCGAGGAGGTACGGCCGGCCGCACTTCGGGCATGCCTGCGGCAGGGGCTTGTAGCGGAACGAGAAATCGCACTTCGGATAGTTCGCGCACGGATAGAAGAAACCGAAACGCCCGCGCCGCTCGACGATCTTTCCGCCGTCTTTCGGGCACACCACTCCCGTCTCGACGAGGGGCTTCGGCGGCCGGTACTTGCACTTCGGATAGTTCGCGCAGGCGACGAACTCGCCGAACCGGCCCCTCTTCTTGACGAGATCGCCGCCGCAATCGGGGCATTTCTCCCCCGTCGGCTGCGGTTCGGAAGCGGCGCGGCTCGCGGCCATCGCGATCGGCATCGTGTTGCGGCATTTCGGATAGGCCGAGCAGCCGAGGAACGGGCGCTCCCCCGCCTGCCGCAGCTTCATCGGCGAGCCGCACTCTTCGCAGATCTGGTTCTCGTATTCGGTCAGGTCCGGCGCATCCTCCTCGGTCTCGGGAACGTCGTACGTGAAATCGCAGTTCGGGTACCCGGAGCAGGCGATGAAGAGGCCGTTTTTTCCCATTCGGAGCTTCAGTGCTTTCGCGTCCTTCGGACAGGTGTCGGCGATCTCCGGAACGAGCGCGAAGCCGAAGGTCTTGCGGGCGTCCTTCAGCAGGATGCCCGCCTTCTGGGAGACCATCTGTTTCAGGGCCCGGTCGCGGTCTTTCACGAATTTCTTGTCGAAGTCCGCGAGCGCCTTCGTCCATTTGATGTTGCCCGCCTCGACCTCGTCGAGCTCCTCCTCCAGACGGGCCGTGTAGCCGGTCTCGAAGAAGTCGTCGAAATACGGAATCAGCATCTCGATCACGACGCGGCCGAGCGCGGTCGGATAGAAACGCTTCTCTCTCTTCCTCACGTACTCGCGATCCTCGATCTTTCGCATGATCTCGGCGTACGTGGACGGGCGCCCGATGCCGTTCTCCTCCATGTACTTCACGAGCGAGGCCTCGTTGAACCGGGGCGGCGGCTGAGTGAAGTGCTGTTCCGGCGTCAGCGAAACGAGGCGAACCTCGTCTCCTTCCGCAAGCGGCGGGATGGCGGAGCCGGCTTCTTTCTCGTCGTCGTCTTCTTCGACGACTCCGTAGGCCGCGAGGTACCCCGGAAATTTCAGGGTCGACCCGGTCGCGCGATAGAGCGACCGGCCCGTCTCGATTTCCGCGGCGACGGTCTCCGAAATGGACGGGTTCATCTGCGACGCGACGAACCTCTCCCAGATCAACCGGTAGAGCTTCGCTTCCTCGGAGGTGAGCGCGCTCGCGACCGCTTCCGGCGGCAGGTCGAGCATCGTGGGTCGGATCGCCTCGTGCGCCTCCTGGGCGTTGGCCCGCGCGCGGAAGAACCTCGGCGTTTCCGGAAGGTAATCGGCCCCGTACTTCTCCCCGATCAACGTTCGGACCCCGGAGAGCGCGTCGTCGGAAACTCGCGTCGAGTCGGTTCGCATGTACGTGATCAAGCCGACCGTGCCGCGGCCCGCGATTTCTTTTCCCTCGTAGAGCCGCTGGGCGAGCTGCATCGTTCGGCGCACCGTGAAGCCGAGTCTCCGGGAGGCCGCCTGCTGCAGCTGCGACGTGATGAACGGGGGCGGCGACGACTTCTTTCGCTCCGATTTCTCGACTTTGCGGACGATCCACCGCCCCTTCTCGGCCTCGAGGCGGATCTCCTGAGCCCTCGCCTCGTTGGCGACTTTCGGATCAGTTCCGTCGAACTTGAGTTTTTCCCCGTCGAAAGCGAACAGCCGGCCCGTGAATTCGGGCGGCGGCGGGGAACCGGCGGCCGCGAGGCGGGCGTCCACCGACCAGTATTCGACGGGAACGAACGCTTCAATCTCCTTTTCGCGGTCGCAGATGATCCGCAGCGTCACGGTCTGGACGCGTCCCGCCGAGAGCCCGCGCCAGATCTTCTTCCAGAGGAGATCGGAGACTTCGTACCCGACGAGCCGATCGATGATCCGGCGCGCCTGCTGGGCTCCGACGCGGTTCTCGTCGATCGACCCCGCGTTCTCGACGGCGGCCTGAACCGCCTTCTTCGTGATCTCGTTGAAGCGCGCCCGCTTGAACTCCACCTTGGAGTTCCCGACCTTCAGTTCCTGGAGGAGATGCCAGGAGATGGCCTCCCCCTCACGATCGGGGTCGGCCGCGAGGTAGACGCGCTGGACGCCCTTCGTCGCCTTGCGAAGTTCCGCGAGCGTCTTCTCTTTTCCCTTGAGGACTTCGTAGGTCGGCTTGTACCCGTTCTCGCGGTCGACGCCGAGCCCCTTGCGCGGCAGGTCGCGCACATGTCCAAATGAAGCGAGAACCTTGAAGTCTTTGCCGAGAAATTTTTCAAGAGTCTTCGCTTTGGAGGGCGATTCGACGATCACGAGCGATTTAGCCAAGAACGTGTCCTTCCCTATTGCAAGGGCGCATCATACGGCGTCTGTCAAGTCCGCCCCTCCCGGACCGCGACGTAGAGGCCGCCGGGAAGGGTGCGCAGGAACCCGCGAGCTTCGAGGTCGAAAAGGACCGCGAGGAGGTTGGCGACCGGCAGGTTGTTGATCTCCGCGAGATCGTCGGCGGACCAGGCCTCCTCGCCGGCCATCGACTTCCAGACCTGCGCGGCATCGCCGGAAAGCGACTCGGGAACGTTGCGCGGAACCACGGTCCCCCCGAGCGAGGGAAAGATCTCCGAGAGGACGTCTTCCGCGCCCCGGCACAGGATGGCGCCGTCGCGCAGGAGCTCGTGGCAGCCGTCGGAGAGCTCGGACCGGACGGAGCCGGGCACCGCAAAGACGTCGCGGCCAAAATCGTTCGCGAACTTCGCGGTGATGAGGGAACCGCTCCGGCGCGCGGCTTCGACGACCACGACTCCACTCGACATTCCCGCGATGATCCGGTTGCGGACCGGAAAGTTCCGCTGTTCGGGCTCGGTGCCCGGAGGGAATTCCGTCAACACGAGACCCTCCGCGCGGATCCGCTCCCACAGCGTCCGGTTTTCCTCCGGATACGGGACCTCCGGCCCGCAGCCGAGCACGGCGACGGTGCCTCCCGGTCCTCCGAGCGCGGCCTGGTGCGAGGCCGCGTCGACCCCCCGCGCCATTCCCGAAACGACGCACACTCCCGCCGAGGAAAGGTCCTGGGCGAGGCGCGCGCACACTTCTTTCCCGTAGTTCGTCGCCGCCCTAGCGCCGACGATTCCCACCGCGGGGAGCGAGAGCTTTCCGAGGTCTCCGCGCGCGTACAGGAGCAGCGGCGCATCGGGAATCTCGCGCAACAGTCGGGGATAGGGACCTTCGAACGGAGTGAGGAGCGTCGCGCCCGCTTTGCGCGCCGCCGCGAGGTCGTCGGACACGTCGACGTCGAACGGCCGCGTGAGCTCGCGACATGTCCTCTCGGAAGGAAGGATGTCGCCAAAGAGGGACGGGTCGGCGCCCGGAAGCTTCGTCCAATCGCCCGCGCGCGCGCTCGCTCTCCAGAATCGCCGCGGCGAAAGCCCCGGAATCTTTCGCCACGCGAGCGCCGCACGAACGGCCTCATTCGTCATCGGAACATCCTAAAATTTTCCATTCGCCAGTGAGAACGCGCTTAGAATACACCGACCGTCACGGGAGTGGCACGGGAGTGGCAGAAGAAGAAACTTGATGCGATCGAGACATTGGATCGGCGTGCTCGGCGCCGCGCTCTGGGTGGCCTCGTGTGGATGCGCCACTCAAACGACGCCGCAAAAGGCCTCCCAGCAGCTCCGCTTCGGCGCGAAAGTCGCCCGCCTCGGGTACTGGCAGGAAGCGCGCTTCCGGTTCGAGCACGCGGTCGCGCTCGATCCCGGAAACGCGCGGGCGCACAACGACCTGGCCGTCGCGCTCGAGGCGGTCGGCGAATTCGGCGCCGCCTTCGAGGAGTACAAGAAAGCCGTTTCCCTCGCGGGCAGCGACACCTCCATCCGGCAGAACTACACGAAATTCGCGGAGTTCTATTCCGCCTACACGAAGCGCGTGGGGAAGGTGAGCCCTGCTCCGTAGAGCGGCCGCGATCCTCTTTCCGCTCGTCCTGCTCGCGGCGGGATGCTCGGGAGTGGTGCGCCTCAAGATGAAGCTTCCCATGAGGCCCCGCCTGCCCCTCAAGGGCAACGAGCGGGTCGCCATCGCCCCGTTTCTCCTCGTGACGCAGGCCGACAAGCCGAAGGACCAGGCCGACCTCGCGAAGGTCGACGTCCAGGCGGAGTTTCACCGCTACCTCGTGTCGAGACTTCAGAAGAAGACCAAGCTGCAGACGATCGACCTCGGGGAGACGGTCAAGCTGCCGACCCGGAATCTGATCGAGCTCTCGAGGAGCGCCGATTTCTGGCGAGGCGTCGGCCAGAAGGAAAACGCCGACGTCATCGTCTCGGGATCGCTGGAGTTCAAGATCGAGGACAGCGCCGGCTACAAGACCGAAGAATACGTGTCGCCGATCAACGGACAGACGTACTACCGCCAGATCTACGTCGAGCGGACGGGCTACCTGTTCGACATCGTGTTCCTCGTTCTCGACGGGAAGACCGGCGAGAAGATCCTGCAGGACGAGTTCAAGGACTTCCGCGAAAGAAACCGGCGCCGCACCGACGAGCTGCTCGGTCTTTTCGGAAACCTCTTTTCGCTCGAAGACCAGATCCTGAACATGTTCGTTCCGCGGGAGAGATCCGTGGAGCGGTACGTTTTCACGCGGTGAGGCCATGAAGAAAATCTTCGTTCGCGTCGCATTCGTGATGGTGCTGCTCGCGGCCACGGCCGCGCCGGCGCTCGCCCAGTTCGGCCAGAACAAGATCGCCTACGATCGTTTCGACTGGTCGATCTACCGCTCCACGCACTTCCAGATCTACTATTACCCGAAGGAGAAAGACTCGCTCCAGAAGGTCGCGTCGTTCGCGGAGAGCGCGTACGACGAGCTCTCCCGCACGCTCAATTACCAGATCCCGCACCCGATTCCCGTCATCATCTACGCGACGCACGCGGAGTTCGAGCAGACCAACACGGACCTGAACTTCATCCCGGAAGGAACGGGAGCTTTCGCGCTGCCGACCCGCGACCGGATCGTCACTCCGATCGACCTTCCCGACGATCTCCTGCAGGAAGTCATCCAGCACGAGTGCACGCACATCTTCCAGTTCGAGCTGCTCTTCCAGGGCAACTTCATCAAGGCGTACACGTCCTCCCCGCCGCAGTGGTTCATGGAAGGCATGGCCTCCTATTTCGGGCACGACGAGGACAACTACTCGCGCATGTACATTCGCGACGCCGTGCTGACCGACATCGTTCCGGAGGTCGCGAAGCGCGGCAACCAGCTCTACGGCTACTTCGCTTACCGGTTCGGCCACGCCGTGTTCGACTTCATCGAGGCCGAATGGGGCAAGGACGCCGTCCGGGAGTTCGTGTACGAGTTCCGCACGAACCTCGGAGGAGGCGTCGAAAAGGTGATCAAGCGGGCCTTCGACCTCAGCGCGGAGGATTTCGACATCAAGTTCCGGCGCTATCTCCGCCAGCGGTACCTTCCCATCCTGACGAGCAAGGGAGAACCGGTCGACTTCGGGGAGCGCTACCACGCCCGGAAGGAGGACGACGGCCAGTCGTGGGAGACCTCGCCGGTGCCGTTTCCGTCCGGCGATTTTCTCGGCGCGGTCTCCACGTACGACGAGAACGCCGACGTCGTCGTCTTCTCCTCGCGCGACCGCCGGCTGTTCCGCAACCTCACGAAGGGATACACGACGAAGTACGAATACCTCGTCGCCCAGTTCGTGACGATCTCGGCGACCGAGCCGGGCCGGGCCATCGGCGTCTCGCCCGACGGCAACCACATGGTCGCGTTCGTCCGGCGCGAGCGCGGCCGAAACATCGGAATCTTCAACGTCCTCACGAAGAAACTCGAACGGGAGATCCCGATCTCGGTCGACCAGGAGCTGTCGCCGTCCTATTCGCCGGACGGGCAGTCGATCGTCTTCTCCGCCGTCGACAAGGGGAGCTCGAACATCTTCGTCTACCACCTCGACACCGGGAAGATGGACAACGCGACCCAGGACGACGCCTGGGACGTGGCTCCGACTTTCTCTCCCGACGGAAAATGGATCTACTACTCCTCGAAACGCCAGGATTACAACAAGATCTTTCGCGTCGACGCTTCGAACCCGTCCGTTCGGGAACAGGTCACGTTCGGCGATTTCAACGACGTCGACTCTTCGCTCTCCGCCGACGGATCGCGGCTCTACTTCTCGTCGGACCGGGACGGCGGCGTTTACAACATCTTTTCGCTCGACTTGAACACCGGCGAAACGTGGCAGCACACCAACGTCGTGGGCGGAGCGTTCACGCCGAGCGTCTTCCCGGGCAAGGACGGCATCGAGAAGCTCGTCTTCTGCGCCTACTACAAGCTGCGCTTTTCCCTCTACCTCGCCGACGCGAAGAAGCCGATCAAGAAGCTCGCCGCGCTCACGCCGCCGCCGGCCCCCGTGGGCGCGCAGCCGGCTCCCCGCTACACGGCCGCGATCGAAGTCGCGATCGATCCGGACAAGATCCAGCAGAAGCCGTCCCACAAGCTCTACATCGACAGCGCGAACGTCGCCGCGGGCGTCAACTCCGACAGCACGCTGTTTTCCGATTCGTCGCTGCTCTTCTCCGACAATCTCGGCGACCGGCTGTTCGTCGCGAGCCTTCAGTCGATTTCCACCTACACCGACTTCAATTTCACCTACCTCAACCTGAAAAATCGGCTGCGGCTGGGAGGATCGATCTTCGACACGCGGGAGTATTTCATCGGCACCTCCCTCAACGTGAGCACGGGCTTCTTCAGCCGCGGACAGCGGTTCCTGCGGGAAACGGGCGCGACCCTGAACGGGTCGTATCCCCTGGACCGATACCATCGGCTCGACGGGTCGATCGGGTTCATTTCCCGGTCGCTCGACCAGCCGTTCTTCGTCACGAACGCGGACGGCTCGCAGGCCGTCCTCTTCGGAAGCCGCCGCGACAACGATCCCACGGGGAGCATTTCGTTCACGGGAGACAAGACGCTTTACACCCAGATCGGCCCGCTCGCGGGGCGGCGCTACACGGTCACGTATTCCTACACGCCGGACCTGAAGCACGGCGACGAGAACGTCGGCACCGACGCCAGCGGAAATCCGATCGTCTCGAAGCACGGAGGAACGCTCGCGCAGTCGTTGTCGATCGACATTCGCCAGTACGTCCGGGTGTTCAAGCGCTCGACGCTCGCGTTCCGGCTCTACGGCGCGCGGTCGACCGGAAATTTCCCCGACATCTTCTCTTTCGGCGGATACGACACACTGCGCGCCTACGACTTCCGGTCCGAGATCGGCAACGAGCTCGCGTTCGGCAACGTCGAATATCGCTTTCCCCTGATCGACCAGATCAGCCTCTTCGGCGGATTCGTTCTGTCGAACATCCGGGGCCGGCTCTTCGTCGACGTCGGAGCGTCCAATTTCAGCTACTCGGGACAGACGTTTCGCTTCTGGAACGGTTCGAACCACGACCGCGAGATCACCGCGGTCATCAACGGGGTTCCGACGACCGGGAATTACCGCCCCTACGAGCTCGTCAACGGGCTCGCCGACTACGGCTACGGCATCTCGATCAACCTGCTGGGCGTCGAACTCCACTGGGACTTCGCGAAAAAGTGGGATTTGAGGACGTCTCTCTCGAGCTTCCGAACGGCCTTCTACATCGGCACGATTTTCTGAACCGCGGTACAATTTCGCCGCTTGATCCGCCCGTCCCGCACGAAGAAGTCTCTCCGGGTGCGTGTGCTGGGCCCCTATGGGGGCTCAGCTCCCGACTGCCGGATGACGACGTTTCTCCTCAACGAGACCTCGTCGCTGGACGCCGGCGCTCTCACGTCGATGCTCACGCTCGAGGAACAGCGGCGTGTCGACCGGGTCGTGATCACCCACTCGCACTTCGACCACGTCGCGACGCTCCCCTTCCTGCTCGAGAACGTCTTCGGGCGCCGCAAGCCGATCGAGATCGTCGCGCCCCGGACGGTTCTTTCGCCTCTCCGGAAACACCTCTTCAACGGATCGCTCTGGCCCGACTTTTCGAAGCTCCCCTCGCGCCGTAACGCCACGGTGAGGTTCTGCCCCGTCGCCCCGGGGAGCGTCTACCGCGCTCCGGATCTCTCGTTTCAGCCGATCCCCGTCCATCACATCGTTCCCACCTACGGCTATCTCGTGCGCGGGAAGGCCGGGTCGATCCTCTTCTCGGGAGACACCGGCCCGACCCGGCGGCTCTGGGAGGCGGCGAATCGCGCCGACGACCTGAAGGCGATTTTCCTGGAGGTCTCCTTCTCGAACTCTCAATCGAAGATTGCGGCCGCGTCGCGGCACCTGACGCCGCGCCAGATTCCGGCCGAGCTCGCGAAGACGCGCTGGACCGTGCCCGTCTTCCTGTACCACATGAAACCGCCATCGCTGACGGAGATCGAGCGGGAAGTCCGGAAGCTCAAGATGCCGCGGCTTCACTTCCTCAGCCAGGGCGATATTCTCGAGTTCTGAGTCTTCTTCAGAGCCGCGAGAGCGCGGCGAGATCCATGGCGAGAATGGCGGCGATCCGGCTTCGGCCGAGATCGGATTTCAGAAACTCCTCTCGCGCGTCGGGAAGCTCCGCGAAGCGAACGAGCCGCGACCCGAGCTCCGTTGTCTCGAGCTGGAACCCCGTGCGGCGCAGGCCGAATTCGCGATCGATCGTCAGGGTCTTCCGATCCGGCTCGTACCGCACGGACTCGAGCGCCGGCTCTCCCTGGCTCGGGACGATCCGGGCCTCGAAGGCGAATTCTCCCGTCGGGCGCACATCGACACTTCCGAGCCCTTCCGCGAATCGCCGGTAGCCCGCCGGGTCGGCGACCGCGCTCAGAAGCTCCTGCGAGTCCTCGCCCTCCCGAAAAACCTCGATTCGCGCCGTCTGGAGCGAGGGATCGGGATCGCCGGTGAGCTGGAGGGCCCGTTCGAGAAGCCCGCGATCCATCTCGAAAATCTCCGACAGCTTCGCGCCGCGTTCGCCCCGGAGCGGAATGCGCGTCCGCGAGCCTTCGTCGAGGATCTGCACTTCGCCCTGGTGAAACCGCACGATCCTTGCCCCCGCACGTCCGCCGGACGATCACGCCGGAGAGGAACATCGACGTCCGGACGAACGTGCGGCGCCACGCCTCTTCGAATTCCGACTCCGGCGCCCGTCCGAGCTCGAATCGGATCGACCTTCCCTGCTCCGGACCGCCGGCGAAATCGAGGACCGCCGCGTCGGTTCCGGGTGTCATCCGCAGGAGGCCCAGCGGCGTCTCGTATTCCGCGGCGTCGAAGGGGAGAATCTCCGGCAGGGGATATCCGACGTCGACGAGCCATTCGCGGCCCTCGACCGGAACGACGAGCGCGGCGTGGCTGCGGGGATAACGGATCTCCGCCATCACGCGGCGGGAGGGAAAACCGAGCCCGCTGATCAGCGCGTCGAACGCCGCGACGCGGGCGAAACACGTTCCGCCCGACCCGCGCTCGAGGTATTCGTTCCAGAACAGCTCGGGCCTCCGCGGCTTTGCCGCCGGATCGTCGACGTCGCGGTCACGGAGGATCTTCGACGCCGACTCGAACGGAATTTTCTCGTTGAAGGAGCGAAACAGCTCGCGGAGATACGGCAGCGAGGGCGGCCGGACCGGCAGCTCCAGCGCCTCGAGCCATTCCTCGCCGCTCATCGTCCGCGGTTCACGGGCTGAACGCCCGGCGGTGAACCTCGGACGACTCCGAGAGCTCCGGGTGAAAAGTCGCCGCCTGCACGTTGCCCTGCCGCACCCAGACGGGGTCGTCGCCTTCTCTCGCGAGGATCTCCACCCCGGGCCCGACGCGGGAAATCTTCGGCGCGCGGATGTAGACCGCCTCCGTCTCCTCGCCGGCCGGCCCCCGCGCCGTGCCGACGAAAGAGTCGACCTGCCTCCCGTACGCGTTGCGCACGACGTCTACGTCGAGGACGCCGAGAGACCGCTGCACCGGATTCTCGACTCTTCGCGCGAGCAGGATCAGTCCGGCGCACGTCGCGAGGACCGGCTTTCCGCTCGCCGCGAATTCCCGCAGCGGCGTTTCCCATCCCTCGCGGTCGAAGAACTTCAGCAGCGTCGTGGATTCGCCGCCGGGCAGAACGAGACCGGACACGGAATCGAGCTCCCCGGGTTTTCGGATCTCGCGGCTCGGCAGGCCGGCGCGAGCGAGGGCTTCCGCATGCTTTCGCGAAATCGCCCTGCAACGCGAGAATCCCCACGGGACGCTTTTCCCCCTCTCCATCTGGAGAGGGGGTCAGGGGGTGAGGTCTCACCACCCGCGCGTTTGCAGGCGGTCCGCCTCGGGAAGCGAGGCCGCGTCGAGTCCCTTCATCGCGTCGCCGAGATCCGCGGACGCCTCCACGAGGGCGTTCGCGTCGCGCCAGTGGGTCGTCGCCTGGACGATCGCGCGGGCGCGATTGGCGGGGTCGCTCGACTTGAAGATCCCCGAACCGACGAAGACCGACTCGGCGCCGAGCATCATGCAGAGCGCGGCGTCCGCGGGAGTCGCGATTCCGCCCGCCGCGAAATTCGGCACCGGGAGCTTCCCGGACTCCGCGACCTCGGTGACGAGCTCGAACGGGGCTCCCAGGCGCTTCGCTTCGGCCATCCGCTCGTCCCGGGACAGGAGCGTGAGCATCCGGATCTCGCGGAAGACCGACCGCAGGTGCTTGACGGCGTGCACGATGTCGCCCGTGCCGGCCTCCCCTTTCGTCCGGATCATCGCCGCGCCTTCGCCGATCCGGCGCAGCGCCTCGCCGAGGTTGCGGCAGCCGCAGACGAACGGGACCTTGAAATCGTGCTTGTAGACGTGGTTTTCCTCGTCGGCGGGCGTCAGGACCTCCGATTCGTCGATGAAATCCACCTTCAACGCTTCGAGGATCCGGGCTTCGCCGAGGTGCCCGATCCGGCACTTCGCCATCACGGGAATCGAGACGGCTTTCTGGATCTCGCGAACCTTCGCCACCGGCGACATTCGGGCGACTCCGCCTTCTTTTCGGATGTCGGCGGGAACACGCTCGAGCGCCATCACCGCGACGGCTCCCGCGTCTTCCGCGATCTTCGCCTGGTCGGCGTTGACCACGTCCATGATCACTCCCCCCTTGAGCATTTCGGCGAGACCCACCTTGAGCCGGAAATCGTTGGAATCCATGGGTTCCTCCTTCATCGGTCTTTCCTTCTTCCGCATTTACAGCGCGGGGATCGCGAGAGCGGACCCCGCTTCGCGTTGAACGGTTTCGATCGCTTTCGAGAGCCGGAGAATTCCCTCCGAGATGGCGGACCGGTCGATGCGCGAGACCGACAGCCGGATCGCCGGCAGATCGCGGCCGAACGGGTCGAAGTCGGCGCCGGCGGCCACCCGGACGCCGGCGAGCGCCGCGACCCGCGCGGTCTCGCGGCCGCTCGAGCCGACGGGAAGCTCGAGCCACACGATCGGACTGCCGGGCTCGTCCCGAAAGGAAGCGCCCGGGAGAAGGCGGGAAATCGCCTCGACCGCGATCGCCCTCCGCGCCCGGATCTCGTCGGCGCGCTGGCGAAAGACGCCGGCGTCCAGGCCCTTCTCCAGAAATTCGGCCGTCGCCGCCTGGAGCGGCAGCGGCGTCTGAAGATCGGTCGTCTGTTTCGCGACCGAGAGAGCCCGCAGGACGGGACGGTCCGCGGCGATCCAACCGAGCCGGATGCCCGGAACGAGATCCTTCGAGAAGGAACCGAGACTCACGACGCGGGCGCGCTCGATCGCGCAGAGCGGCGGCTGGCCGGACGAGGGGCGCTCGTAGCCGTCCTCGACGACGAGGGCGCCGGATCCGAGCGCGGCGGCGAGGAATCGCCGGCGGCTTCCGGCGTCCATCGTCGAGCCGGTCGGATTGTGGCCCTCCGGCATCGTGTAGACCAGGCGGACACTTCCGCCCGAACAGCCGCGAGAAATCCCGGGCGCCGCGGTCCACCGGAATCTCGACGATCTCGGCGCCGAAGAACCGGAGCAGGGGAAGGATCCCCGGATACGTCGGCGACTCCACGGCGACCGCGTCCCCCGGATCGACGAACGTCTTGAACAACAGGTCGAGCCCCTGCTGCGCTCCGGACGTCACGAGGATGTCCTCCTCGCCCCAGGGAGCGCCGGAGTCCGCGAGTCGCCGGGCGATTTCCCGTCGAAGGTCGCGCAGGCCCGAGGGATTCGAATATCCCCAGAGCTCCTTGTGGCGGCGGCTGGTGGACGCGAGGATCTCGACGAATTCGCCGATCGGAAAGAAGCGCTCGTCCGGCGCGAGGCGCGAGAAGTCGGCAATGACCTCCCCCTCGGCGGGAGGCGCGGCCTCGGCGAGGTGGACGCGGGAGATCGCCGAGGAGAATCGGATCTCCGGGCTCCTTCCCCGGTCGGAGTCGCCGCCCTCGGCGGCTGCGCCCTCGCCGACCGTCACGCCGCTTCCGATCCGCGTCGTGAGCCGCCCTGCCGCCTCGAGACGGTGGATCGCCTTCAGGAGGACGCCGCGGTTGACGCCGGCGCGGGCCGCGAGCTCGCGCGTCGGCGGAAGCCGCTCCCCCGCCCTCAGAACGCCGCTCTCGATCAAGGTCCGCAGCCGCTCTTCGACGACATCGACGAGCGACCGCTCGTCAGCCGGAGACGAGATCTTGAAGGGGTCGCGAGCCGATTGGTTCATTATCGAACCAATTTGACAGCCTCAGTTGGGGTCTGTCAAGAGCCAATCGAACCGGGGCCTAGGCCCCGTGTTTGCGGAGCTCGTCGTCGAGGTTTCGGGCGAAAACGAGGTCGAAATCGCGGGAGACGCCCTTGCGCTTCTCGAGCGCGGAGCGGACCTTCTCCTCGATCGATTCCAGCTCCTTGGCGGACTCGGTGACCTCGCGCGTCAGCGCGCGGCGAAGCGTCTCGAGATCGGTCGCGGGAGAGAGTTTCGGGTCCGCCGTCAACTTCTGCTGGAGGATCCGGGACAGGTAGAGCGCGCGGTCGGGGGAGATTCTCATGAATGCTTGCGCGAGGCGGGCTCCCACTCCCGCGCGAGGCGGGCGAGCCCCATGTCGGTCAGGGGATGCTTGAAGAGCTGTTCGACGATCGGGAACGACACGGTCGCGACGTCGGCGCCCATGAGCGCGGCGTCGAGGACGTGAACCGGGTTGCGGATCGAATCCACGAGCACGAGCGTCTGAAACCCGTAGTTGTCGTAGATCCGGATGATCTGCTCGATCAAGTCCATGCCGATCGCGCCGATGTCGTCGAGGCTGCCGACGAAGGGAGAGACGTACGCGGCGCCCGACTTGCCGATGATCAGCGCCTGCGCGGCGGAGAAGCAGAGCGACACGTTCACGGCGATCTGGTCCTGGGCGAGCAGGCGCACGACCTTCAGGCCGTCGGCCGTCATCGGAAGCTTCACGACGATGTCCTTGCCGAGCTTGTGGTATTCGCGCCCTTCCTTGTACATCCCCTTCGCGTCGGAGGAGACGACTTCGGCCAGGACCGGCCCGTCGCCCACGGCGGCGAGCTCGCGGACGACCTGGCGGTACTCGCGCCCCTCGGCGACCGCCTGCGAGGGGGGAACCGAAATCCCGTCGAGAAGCCCCCAGTCCTTGACCTTTCGGGCCTCCTCGACCTTCACCGTCTCGAGAAAGAAGCGCATGGCGGAATCCTATCAGGCCTCGTCTTTGAGGAAGGGCGGCGTCTCCGGAGTTCCCGGCGGCAGCGTGCCCTGGACCGGCGGCTCCTCCTCGGGGTCCTCGCGCTCCGCGAGCTTCGCGACCGCGACGACCCGGTCGCCTTCGTCGAGGTCGATCAGGCGAACGCCCATGGCCGCGCGCCCGGTCTCGCGGATGTCCTTGACCTTGAGGCGAATCAGAATTCCCTTTTCGGTGATCAGGAGGACCTGGTCCTCGTCGGTCACCGACTTGATGCCGACGACCGGACCGTTCTTCTCCGTCACCTTGACGTTGATGACGCCGGAGCCCCCGCGCGTCTGCAGGCGGTATTCGGAGGCGAGGCTGCGCTTTCCGTAGCCCTTCTCGGTGACCGTCAGGATCGTGCCGTCTTCTTCGACCGCCTCCATCTCGACGACGCAATCCTCGTCGCGCTTGAAGCGGATGCCGAAAACGCCCGTCGCCGTGCGCCCCATCGGCCGAACGTTCTTCTCCTGGAAACGAATTCCGAGGCCGCTCCGCGTCCCGAGGAAGATCTGGCGGGAGCCGTCGGTGATGCGAACCGAGAGGAGCTCGTCGTTTTGCTCCAGGTTGATCGCGTTGATGCCGCCGCTCCGGATGTTTCCGTAGGCGGCCAGCGGCGTCTTCTTGATGAGCCCGTTGCGGGTCGCGAAGACGAGGAAGCGGTCCTCGGGAAAGTCCTTCGTCGCCGCGAGCGCGACGAGCTGCTCTTCGGGCGTGAGCTGCAGAAGGTTGACGATCGCCTTTCCGCGGGTCGCCGGGCCGAGCTGCGGGAGGTCGTAGACCTTGATCCAGTGCATCCGTCCCTTCGACGTGAACGCGAGGATGAACGCGTGCGTGGACGCGGTGAACAGGTGTTCGACGACGTCTTCTTCCTTCGTCGTCGCGCCGACGCGGCCCTTTCCGCCGCGCCGCTGGGCGCGATAGAGCGAGAGGGGCGAGCGCTTGATGTAACCGCCGCGCGAGACGGTGATGACCATCTCTTCCTCGACGATCAGGTCTTCGACGCCGATTTCGGTCACTTCCGAAACGATCTCGGTTCGCCGCTCGTTGCCGAAGGTCTTCTTGATGTCCCGAAGCTCGCCGATGATGATCTCCCGCACGAGTTTCTCGGAGCTCAGGATCTCCAGGAGCCGGTCGATCAGGTCGAGAACCTCCCGGAATTCGGCGACGATCTTTTCCCGCTCCAGGCCGGTCAGCCTCTGCAGCCGCATGTCGAGGATCGCCTGCGCCTGGATGTCGTCCAGGTGGATCACGTCGGCGGGTTTGCCGGGACCCTCGAGCTTCTGGCCGACGAACTTCTCGACGCCCGCGCGCGTCATCGAGATTTCCGAAACGAGCCGGGCCTTCGCCTCCTTGGGATCCGCCGACCCGCGAATGATCTTGATCACCGCGTCGAGGTTTCCGAGGGCGAGCGCGAGACCCTTCAGGAGATGGGCCCGCTCCCTCGCCTTCTTCAGGTCGAACTTCGTCCGCCGCACGACGACCGTCTTGCGGTGGTCGACGAAGTGCTGGAGCAGCTCCTTGAGGTTGCAGACGCGGGGCGCTCCGTCGACGATGCCGAGAAAGATGATGCCGAACGTCGACTGCATCGCCGTCTGCGCGTAGAGCTTGTTCAGCACGACCTGCGAGTTTTCGCCTCGCTTGAGATCCACGACGACGCGGATACCGTCGCGGTCCGACTCGTCGCGCAGGTCGGAGATCCCCTCGATTTTCTTGTCGTTGACGAGCTCGGCGATCCGCTCGATCAGCTTCGCCTTGTTGACCTGGTACGGCAGCTCCGTGAGGATGATCGCTTCTTTTTCGCCGCGGGCCTGCTTTTCGATCACGACGCGCGCGCGCATCTGGATGATGCCGCGGCCCGTCGAATAGGCGTCCCGGATCCCCTTCGCGCCGTGGATGAAACCGGCCGTCGGAAAGTCCGGGCCGGGCATGCGCTTCATGAGCTGCGGGACGGTGGAATCCGGCTTCTGGATCAGGTCGATCGTCGCGTCGATGACTTCGCCCAGGTTGTGCGGGGGGATGTTCGTGGCCATCCCGACCGCGATTCCCGAAGAGCCGTTGACGAGGAGATTCGGGAACTTGCACGGCAGAACGGTCGGCTCCTTGAGCGAACCGTCGTAGTTGGGCACCCAATCGACGGTCTCCTTGTCGATGTCGTCGCCGATCATCTCGCTGGAGAGACGGGTCAGGCGGATCTCGGTGTATCGCATCGCCGCGGCGTTGTCGCCGTCGACGGAACCGAAGTTGCCCTGGCCGTCGACGAGCGGCTCCCGCATCGAAAAGTCCTGCGCCATGCGGACGATCGTGTCGTAGATGGCGGAGTCGCCGTGCGGATGGTATTTGCCCATGACGTCGCCGACGATGCGGGCGGACTTCTTGTACGGCTTGTTGTGGACGTTGTTCTGTTCCCACATCCCGAACAGGCACCGGCGGTGCACCGGCTTCAGGCCGTCGCGCACGTCGGGCAGCGCGCGCCCCACGATGACCGACATGGCGTAGTCGAGGTACGACCGGCGCACCTCTTCCACCATCGAGACGGGGTTCTTCTTTTCGGAATCGAGAATCGAGCTCATGTTCAGATGTCCAGATTTTTCGCCGCGAGGGCGTTCGTTTCGATGAATTCCCGGCGCGGCTCGACTTCGTCTCCCATCAGGATGGAAAAGATTTCATCGGCCTCGACGGCGTCTTCGACGTTGACCTGCAAGAGGTGGCGCTTTTCCCGGTCCATGGTGGTTTCCCAGAGTTGCTGCGGATTCATCTCGCCCAGCCCCTTGTACCGCTGGATCGCGAGACCTTTCTTGGCGGATTCGTAGATGGACTCGAGCGTCTCCGCGAGAGTCTCGCAAACCTGCTTGTCGTCTCCGTGACGGATCTCGTACGGCCCCACGAGAAAGGTCCCGAGCGCCCGCGCGCACTCGCGGAATCTCTTCGCCTCGTGGGACGACGCGAACTCCGGATCGAGCCGGAAGGACTTCTCAATTCCGTTGACGAAACGCGAGAGCTCCAGCACGTAGGATTCCTTGTCCTCGTCGGCCACGGCGTCGGCCCGCGAGAATTCGAGTCTCTTCGCCTCGGCCGCGAGGCCCTCGATCTTGCGGCGGTCGCGAAAATCCTCCGGCCGAAAGAGGTCCGAGTCGAGCCACGCCCGCAAAAACTCCTCCGGAAGCCCCCGCGCTTCCAGGTTCGCGAGGTGAGCGCGATAGCCGTCCATTTTCTCGAGCAGGGCGATCAGCTTCGCTCCCGCGGCGCTCTGTTTCGAGTGCGCCTGCGTCAGCGTGCGGTCGTCGCCGCCGAGCCGGGCGAGCAGGAACTTCGAGAGCTCCCGCTCGTCCTTCAGGTAGGTGTCCTTCTTGCCTTCCGCGATCTTGTAGAGGGGCGGCTGCGCGATGTAGAGATACCCCTTGTCGATCACCGGGCCCATCTGGCGGAAAAAGAACGTGAGCAGGAGCGTGCGGATGTGCGAGCCGTCCACGTCGGCGTCGGTCATGATCACGATCTTGTGGTATCGGAGCTTCGTCACGTCGAAGTCCTGTCCGATCGAGCAGCCGAGGGCCGTGATCAGAACGCGAATCTCCTGGGAAGAGAGCATCTTGTCGAACCGCGCCTTCTCGACGTTCAGGATCTTGCCCCGCAGCGGCAGGATCGCCTGGAACTTCCGGTCGCGGCCCTGCTTGGCCGAGCCGCCGGCGGAATCTCCCTCGACGATGAAGATCTCGGAAAAGGCGGGATCCTTCTCCTGGCAGTCGGCGAGCTTGCCGGGCAGGGAGCCGGAATCCAGGGCGCCCTTGCGGCGCACGAGGTCGCGCGCCTTGCGGGCGGCCTCTCGCGCCCGGGCGGATTCGACGATCTTCTCGACGATCCGCCGCGCGTCCTTCGGATGCTCCTCGAGGTACGAGCCGAACTTCTCGTAGACGACCTGCTGCACCCAGGTCTTGACTTCGGAGGAAACGAGCTTGTCCTTCGTCTGCGAGGAGAACTTCGGATCGCGGACCTTGACGGAGATGACCGCCGTCAGCCCCTCGCGAGCGTCGTCGCCCGAGAGGCTCGTCTCCTTGAGCGCCTTCGTCAGGTTGTTCGCGTCGGCGTATCGCTGGAGAGCGCGCGTCAACGCGCTCTTGAAGCCCTCGAGGTGCGTGCCGCCGTCGCGGTTGTTGATCGTGTTCGTGAAGGCGTACAGGGTCTCGGCGTAGCCCTCGTTCCACTGGAGCGCGACCTCGACGCGTTCCTTGTCCGCGTCCCGCTTCGGATCGCCCGTCCCGCCCCGGATGTCCCACACGAAGATCACCTTGTCGTGGATCGGGGTCTTCGCCTTGTTCAGGTGCTCGACGAAGGACTTGATGCCGCCCTCGTAGAAGAACTCGTGTTTCTTGTCGGTGCGTTCGTCGACGATCGTGATCGAGACGCCCGGAATGAGGAACGACAGCTCCCGCAACCGCTGGGAAAGCTGCTCGAAATGGAATTCGAGGACGGAAAAGATCTGCGGGTCGGGCCAGAACGTGACTTTCGTTCCCGTCTTCTTGGAAGCCCCGGTCGACTCGATCGGCGCCGCGGGGACTCCCCTCTCGTAGACCTGGTGCCAGACCTTGCCCTCGCGCCGGACTTCGACGTCGAGGCGGAGCGACAGCGCGTTGACGACCGAGACGCCGACGCCGTGAAGGCCGCCGGACACCTTGTAGGAGTTGTTGTCGAACTTTCCGCCGGAGTGGAGGTCCGTCATGATGATCTCGAGGGTCTCCCGCTTGTGCTCCCGGTGCAGTCCGACGGGGATGCCCCGGCCGTTGTCCTCCACGGTCACGGAGTTGTCCGGATGGATCGTGACGAGGACCTTGTCGGCGTATCCGGCCTGCGCCTCGTCGATCGAGTTGTCGACGAGCTCGGTCACCATGTGGTGGAGCCCGCTGATGTCGTCGACGTTGCCGATGTACATGCCGGGGCGTTTGCGGACCGCCTCCAGGCCCTTCAGGAGTTTGATGTCGTCGGTCGTGTAGCTGCTGCTCATCGCATCATCCAATCTTCCTCAAGTTTTCTCTTCGGGCCAGGAGGACCGCGCGACCCTGAATCACTTCGTAGACGAGATCGGGCTTCCGCGGGCAGCGGGAGACGGTTTCCGGATGCGCGGTCGTCAGGACGATCTGCGCGGCGTCCGGCAGCTCGGCGACGAGCGAGTCCGCGGCGCCGGGAGAGAGCTCCGCGTCGAAGTCGTCGAGCGCGTAGAGCGGGACCCGTCCCGCCACCGCCGCGATGGTCTCCCCTTCCGAGAGCCGCAGGAGAAAGGCCGCCCGCATCACTTCTCCCGTCGACGCCGAGGCGCCGAAAGGCCGGCCGCCGCGTTCGAATTCGATTCCGTCGCGCTGGGGGCCGAACAGGGAGTGGCCCCGATCCCGCTCCGCCCGCGCGACGCGCCCGTAACTGGTCGCGGTAGGCCGCGGAGATTTCGTCGATCGATCCGGCCGGCCCCAGGAAACGGAGCTCGATCCCGGAGAGCGCCCCGGCGCGCGACAGCAGATCCGTCCAGTGGCGCGTCCAGTTCTCCAGGGCCGCGAGCCGGCGGCTCGCGACCCGCGCGGACAGGGAGATGAACTCTTCCGTCCACGTCTCCAGGCCGGCGGCGCCCGGGCTCGCCAGGAGCGCGTTGCGCTGCTCGAGGCAGCGGTGGAATTTCCGGTAATCGTCGACCGACGCCGGGTAGAGCGTGACGGCCAGGCGGTCGAGGAATTTTCGCCGCACCGCCGGCGATCCGAGAAAGAGGGCGCGGTCTTCCGGAGCCAGGAACACGGCCGGAAGAGCCGCCCCGACATCCCCGAAATTCGCGCGTTTACCGTTCTTTTGAAAGCTCCTCGCCCGCCCCGCGCTCCATTCCGCCGAAATCGACTCGACGCCGTTCTCCGTCCGCACGGAAGCCCTCAGGGAAAACGACCCCCGGAGCGCCATTTCCGAGGATCCCGCGCCGCGGAAAGAGGGCCGGCCCGAAAGCACGGCGAGCGCCTCCAGGACGTTCGTTTTCCCCTGGCCGTTCTCTCCGAAGAGCAGCGTGGTTCCGGGAGAAAACGAGAGGGCCTCGGGGACGAGATTTCGAAATTCGTTGCAGTGAAGAGTCTCGAGCAACCGCTCTCCTCAAAGTCTCATCGGCATGACGACGTAGAGATACTTGGAGATTCCCGCGATGTCTTCCCCGGGACGGCAAAGGCACTGGGTGTTTTCGTCCTTCACCTGCAGGCGAACGTTTTCCGTCTCGGCCTCGGCGAGGAACTCCAGGAGGTACTGCGAATTCAGCCCGAGGGCGACCGGTTCGCCCGTGTACTCGATCGGAAGCGTTTCGGTTCCTTCGCCGAGCTCCTGGCTCGCCGAAGAAACCGTCAGGCCCCCGTTCTCCAGCGACAGCCGCACGCCGCGCGCCCGTTCGGAAGAGAACAGGGCGATCCGCTTCACGGCGTTTTCCAGAACCGTTCGCGAGATCGTGATGATGCGGTCGTTGTCCCGCGAAAGAACTTTCTCGTAGTCCGGGAAATTCACGTCGAGCAGTCGGGCGATCAGCCTTCGCTCGCCGACCGTGAAGGCGAGATGGTTTTCCGAATGCGCGATGTCGAGCATTGCGTCGTCGGGCCCGTCCATTTTCAGGATTTCGGACAGCGCTTTCTTCGGAACCAGGATCGGCGGCAGGGATCCTTTTCCGCCCGGGCGGGGAAATTCCACCATCGCCAGGCGGTGTCCGTCAGTCGCGACGAGCTCGAGATCTTTCCCTTTTTCCTTCAAGAGAGCGCCGGAAAGTTGAAAGCGTTTTTCCTCCGACGAGATCGCGAAGAGGATCTTCCGCGTCATCTTTTTCCAGGTCGACAGGGGGATCGAGAGGGAAGGCTTTCCTTCGACTTTCGGGACGGTCGGAAAATCTTCCGCCGGCTGAGCCACCATTTTGTATTTTCCCGAGCCGGCCGTGACCCCGAGGTAATGGTTGTCGAGGAGCTTCAGGCGGATGCCGTCCTCGTCGAGGGATCGGATCAGGTCGAAGAGCTTTCGAGCCGGGACGCAGACCCCTCCCGGAGACGAAATTTTCGCGCCGACCTGGGTGTGGAGGGTCAAATCGAGGTCCGTGGAAGTGAGATCCAGGCCCCCGTTTTCGGCTTTCAGAAGGATGTTCGCGAGGATCGGAATCGTATTTTTCCGTTCCACCACACCTTGCAGGATCTGAAGTTCATTCAAGAACTTCCCGCGCTCAATTGTGAGTTCCATATCACTCCTGGTGAAGGAGAAAGAGTATCACACCAGGTACCCGTTGTAGGCCTGTGCGAGAGTCTTTTCTCATCGTGCTAAACTATTTTACACAAAACACTTAGTTCGCGTCAAGCCTTCGGAAAGGCGGCGTCCGAACGGGGGCTTTTCGCGGCAGGACCGTGGCCATGGCGGGGGTGTGAAATTCGTGCCTGTGGAAGGGGGGAAATTGCGTCCCAACTCACCGGAAAGACGAGCTCAAACCGTCGAGCGTCTTGTGAAAATCCGCGTCGTCCTCGTAGAGGCGCTGAATTTTTTCGACCGAATGCATGACCGTGGAGTGGTGCTTGTCGTTGAAGAGCCTTCCGATCTCCGGAAACGAGAGACGCGTGAGGTTCCGGCACAGGTACATCGCGATCTGCCGGGGAAAAGCGACGACCTTCGCGTTGGATTTCGCCTTGAGATCGGACACGCGCAGGCCGTAGTGGGAGGCGACGGCCTTCAGGATTTCCGCCGGGGTCGCCTTTCGGTCGTCGCTGACGACCATGTCCTTGAGCGTTTCGCGAGCGAGCTCGAGCGTCAGCGGGCTTCCGGTGAGCGAGGCGAAGGCGAGAACCCGGTTGACTCTTCCCTCGAGTTCCCGGATGTTGCTCTTGACGCTCGCCGCGATGTAGAGGGCGACGTCGTTGGGAATGAAAATCTTTTCTTCCTCCGCCTTTTTCCGCAGGATCGCGACCTTCATTTCGAGATCGGGAGGCTGAATGTCGGCAATCAGCCCCCACTCGAACCTCGAACGCAGGCGCTCTTCGAGCGACGAGAGCTCCTTGGGCGGCGCATCGCAGGAAAGCACGATCTGACGCTGCGATTCGTGAAGGGAGTTGAACGTGTGGAAGAACTCTTCCTGTGTCGCTTCCTTGCCGGCGATGAACTGCACGTCGTCGACGAGCAGCACGTCGAGCTCCCGGTAGCGGCGGCGGAACTCGTGCATCCGCTCGCTCTTGATGCCGTTGATGAGGTCGTTCAGGAATTTCTCGGCGGAAAGGTAGAGCACCCGGGCGGCCGACCGGCCGCGGACGATCTCGTGCGCGATCGCGTGCATCAGGTGCGTCTTGCCCAGCCCGACGCCGCCGTAGATGAACAACGGGTTGTACGATCGCGAGGGAGCTTCGGCCACCGCGCGCGCCGCGGCGTGCGCGAACTGATTCGAGGAGCCGACGACGAAGCTCTGAAACGTGTAGCGGGGGTTCAGTCCCGGCGGAGGCGCCGCAGAAACCGATTTTTCCGTTTCGGCTCCCTGGGGATCCGCGACGAATTCCAGCGTCAGGCCGGGGAGCCCGATCGATTCCGCGGCGGCGCGAAGCGAGGCCGAATGGTGCGACGGGATCCAGTCCGCAAAGACCGCGTTCGGGACGAGAATCGTCCAGAACGGCAATCCCTGCGTTTCACTCTCCGCGCCGAACCGCGCGGGGAGAAACCAGGTTCGAAATTCCTTTTCCTCGATCTGGGGTTCGAGGGCGGAGAGAAACTCGGTCCACCGGTTTTGCGCCATCACATTTTCCGCAGGTTTTTCCACAACTGTGGAAACTTTCGCGGAGATCTTAGCATAATCCTTGACATGCTTTCGACGCGGGAAATAGAATCAAAGTTTTGAAGCGAAAGGTACGAGGAGCCCATGAAAAGGACCTTCCAACCCAACAACAGCCGGCGCAAGAAGACGCACGGCTTTCGTTCTCGAATGAGCTCCAAGACCGGCCGGGCGGTGCTTTCGGCCCGCCGACGCAAGGGACGCAAACGTCTGACGGTCTGAACCCGGGAACAGTCGCCCGGGAGGGGTTTCCGAAAGAGAACCGGCTCCGAAAGAGGCAGGACTTCACCGCTTGTCAAAAGAGAGGCACAAGGATTGCGGGGCGCTGGATGGTGCTGTTGGCCCTCGAGAATCGGGGGCCGGCGACGCGTTTGGGTCTCTCCGTGCCGCGCCGCGTGGGAACGGCGCCCACACGGAACCGAACGAAACGGCGCCTTCGCGACATTTTTCGCCGATTTCCACCGCTCGACGGGAGCCGGAAGGACATTTGCGTGATCGTGAAGCCCGAAGCGGCGCGAGCGACGTATCTGGAGCTTCGCGAGGAATTCGGGCGGCTGTACCGAACAGCCTTCTCACCCGGACGGCCCTCGGCCTCTTGAAGGCCTACAAAGTCGTCCTTTCGCCCCTCCTTCCCCGCTCGTGCCGGTTCGAGCCGACGTGTTCCGAATACGCGAAGGAAGCAATCGCCCGATACGGTGTGGGACGAGGGTTCCTCCTCGCCGCGGGACGACTCTGCCGCTGCCAGCCGTTCTCGGCGGGCGGCTTCGATCCGGTGCGCTGAAAATGGAGAAGCGTCTTTTGATCGCGGCCGCCCTCTCGGTGGCCGTCCTCGTGCTGTGGGAAGTGATCGCGCCGAAGCCCCCGGCGCCCGAACCGGCTCGTCCCTCCCCCGTCACCGAGTCGACACCGGCAGCCACCGCCACCCCGGCCCCGCCGGCGAACGCGTCGGCGAGCCCCGTTCCCGCACCCTCTCCCGCGGCGGCCGTTCCCGAAGTCTCCGCCCCGGCGGAGGAACGCGTCGTCGTCGACCGGCCCCTCTATCGAGCCGTTTTCAGCAACCGGGGCGCGGTGCTCGTTTCGTACATCCTGAAGAAATACGACGACGACCAGGGACAGCCGCTCGAGATGGTCCATTTCGACCCGTCCTCGAGGCCTTCGGACCTGAGCCTCGACTTCGGGGCCGATGCCGACGCGACGCGGGCGGCGAATGCCTCGCTCTACGAGGTGACGCGCACCCAGGACGGCGGCGAGCGAATCCGTTTCCGGTTCTCCGGCTCCGGCCGCGCGATCGACAAGACGTTCGTGTTCGGCGACGGCTACCTGATCTCGACCGAAATCGCCTGCGCCGGGACGCCGCCCGAATTCGCCGTGAATCTCGGCCCCGGGCTGCGGAACCTTTCGGCCAAGGAGAAAGAGAACCGCTTCACCGGTTCCTCCGGAGCCGTCTATTTCGACGGCGAACGCGCCCGTTCCGTTCCGCACCAGAAAGTCGACGCCGTTCAGCAGGGGGCCCTTCCCGCGGGCGGGTTCGTCGGGCTCGAAGACAACTATTTTCTCGCGGCCCTGGTTCCGGAGGGCGCGGCCGCGTGGAAGCTCGAGCCGGTGAAGGACCCGAAAAACGGGGTCGAAGTGCGAGCGAGCGCCGTCGCCGCGCGAAGCCTGAAGGCGAAGCTCTTCATCGGGCCGAAGGATCTCGACGTCCTCTCCGCTCTGAACCTCCATCTCGAGGAGACGGTGAGTTTCCGGACGATGGGGATCAACCTCGGATGGATCGCGAAAGCGCTCATCTGGCTTCTCAAGGCAGCGCACCGATACGTGATCCCGAACTGGGGAGTCGCGATCCTGATCGTGACGTTTCTCGTGCGGCTGCTGCTCTTTCCGCTCATGCACAAGTCGTTTGTCGGCATGAAGAAAATGCAGAAGCTCCAGCCGAAGATCAACGCGATCAAGGACCGGTACAAGAAGGCGAAGATCGACGCCGAGCAGCGCAACAAGATGAACCAGGAGATGATGGCGCTCTACCAGTCCGAGGGCTACAACCCGATGAGCGGCTGCCTGCCGATGCTGCTGCAGATGCCCGTTTTCTTCGCCTTCTACGTGATTCTCGAGAAGGCGATCGAGCTTCGGCACGCGCCGTTTTTTTTCTGGATCAAGGACCTGTCCGCGAAAGACCCGACCTACGTCCTGCTCATCCTGATGATCGCGAGCATGTTCTTCCAGCAGCTGATGACGCCCTCCACGGTGGATCCGGCGCAGAGGAAAATGTTCCTCATGATGCCGCTGTTCTGGGGATTCTTCCTGAAGGACATGCCCGCCGGGCTCGTTCTCTACTGGCTCTTCTCCAACCTGCTCGGCATCGCCCAGCAGCTTTTGATCAATCGGATGTACGACGAGCCGGCGCCCGCCCCGGCTCGGAAGTCGAAGAACGCGAAGGCGCGAGGATAGGATTCAAGAGGTCAAGATGCGATACGAGGGAAAGACACTCGAGGAAGCGCTGGAGCAGGCGGCCGCGGCGGTCGGCCGGCCGGCCGACGATCTTCAATACCGGATCGTCGACGACAAGAAATCGTTCTGGGGCAGCCGCAAGGTCGTCGTCGAGCTGATCACCGACGGAACGCTCAAGCTCGCCTCCCCCGCTCCGGCGCCGGGACGCGACGAGGAGCCCGCCGACGAGGAGACGATCTCGGAAGTGACGCGCATCCTGCGCGAGATCCTCGTGGCGGCGGAGCTGCGCGCGGAAGTCGTTCACCGGGGCGAGCTCTCCTTCGAGCTCACGGGCGAAGACCTTCCCCACCTCCTGGCCCGGCACGGCGAGGGGCTCGAAGGCCTCCAGACGCTCGTGGGACGCATCGCCGGCAAGAAGCTCGGCAAGGCGGTCTTTCCCCACGTCGATGCCGAGGGTTTCCGCGAGAAACGGCAGGAAATGATCGAAGAATCGGCGCGCAAACAGGCCGAGCGCGTGAAGCTGTCGGGCCGCAAGGTGCTGCTGGATCCGATGTCCCCGTCCGACCGGCGCCTCGTTCACCTGAGCCTCTCCAACGACGCCCAGGTGGAGACGCGCAGCGAGGGAGAGGGGTTCTTCAAGCGGGTCGCCATTTTTCCGCGCCAATAAGCGGGCGCCGCTTTCAAGGGTCGCCGGGCTCGGGTCTCGCCGCGCTTCGCGGATAATTCCCTCATGAGGCCCTCTCGAGCCGCCGACCTGGACACGATTGTCGCCGCGGCGACTCCGGCGGGGCGCAGCGCCCTCGCCCTCGTGAGAATTTCCGGCGGCCGGGCGCTCGCGGTCCTTCGTTCCCTCGCGCCGGGGCTCGCCAGGACTCCGCGCGCGCGCGTCGCGAGGCTCGTCGAGCTTCGCGATCCTCTCGGAAATCCGTTCGACCGGGCTCTCGCGACGTACTACCCCGCACCGAACTCGTATACCGGCGAGGACGTCGTCGAGATCGCGATCCACGGAAACCCGATTCTCGTGCGGAAGCTTCTCGCCGCCTCGGCGGCCGCCGGCGCCCGGGAGGCGGAAGCCGGCGAATTTTCGCGGCGCGCGTTTCTCCACGCGAAGCTCGACCTGACGGAAGCGGAATCGGTGCAGGGAGCTGATCGACGCGAAGACCGAAGCCGCGGCTCTCGGAGCTCTTCGCCGGCTGTCGGGATCGCTCTCGGGGCGTCTGGGACGCGTGCGAGAGTCCCTCCTTCTCGCGGTGACGCTCTGGACCGCGTGCGATCGATTTTCCGGAACAGGCGGGCGAGGAAGATCCCGGCGCGATCGGCGGGCATTCTCGGGGACGCGCATCGCGAGCTGTCGGACCTCCTCCGCTGCGCGGCCGCGGGCGCGCGCGTGTCTTCCGGCGTGCGGGTCGCGATCGTCGGGCCGCCGAACGCCGGAAAGTCGACGATCTTCAACGCGATGCTCGGTCGCGACCGGGCGATCGTGACGCCGCACCCGGGAACGACGCGCGACACGCTCGAAGGAGAGATCGAGCTGGAAGGCCTTTCGATCGTCCTGATCGATACGGCGGGGCTTCGGGAGTCCGCGGAGCCGGTCGAGTCGGAGGGAATCGTCCGGGCGCGCGACGAGGTCGAGCGAGCAGACGTCGTGCTCTACGTCCGCGAGGCGGGGGAGCGGTGGACGGCGGACGATCGCGATTTCTGGAGCGGCCTTTCGGGGAGGCCCCGGCTGCTGGTCTCCAACAAGATCGACATTCGCCTTCCCGAGCCTTCGGAGCCCGGCGTTCGCGTGTGCGCGCTGTCGCCGGACGCTCCCGCGGTCCTTCGCGCGGCCGTCGCCGGGATCCTGCGCGAGGACTTCCACGCCGAGGCTTCGACGCAGGTCGTTTCCGGGCGCCAGCGGGATCTTCTCGATCGCGCCGAAAAGGAGGTTGTCCGGGCGCTCCGGTCCCTCGAGGGGCGCGCCCCGGCCGAAATCTCGGTTTCCCACGCCGAGGAAGCCCTTGGAATCCTGAGTGATCTCGTGGGGGAGACGACGACCGAGGACGCCCTCGACCGGCTCTTCTCCCGTTTCTGCATCGGCAAATGAAGACCGATTTCGACGTCGTCGTCGTTGGCGCCGGGCACGCGGGTTGCGAAGCGGCCCATGCGTGCGCTCGAAAGGGGCTCTCGACCCTGCTGTTGACCTTCTCGAGGCGGACGATCGCGAAGATGTCGTGCAACCCGGCGATCGGGGGAGTCGGGAAGGGGAATCTGGCGCGCGAGGTCGACGCGCTCGGCGGCCTGATGGGGACCGTCACCGACGCGGCCTGCATCCAGTTCAAGATGCTCAACCGCTCGCGCGGGCCGGCCGTGTGGGGCCCCCGTGCCCAGTGTGACAAAGAACTTTATAGCACAAAGATGACGGCGCTCCTCGACGCCACCCCGCAACTCGCCATCCGCGAAGGGAGCGCTGTCGGATTCCTGGAGTCCGCGGGCCGGATCGGCGGCGTTCGGCTCGAGAGCGGCGAGACGATCCGGTCCCGGGCGGTCGTCGTCACGACGGGCACGTTTCTCGCGGCCCGGATGCACGTCGGCGCAGACCAGAGCGAGGGCGGACGCGTCGGCGAGCGCAGCGCGACCGGGCTCTCGGACGCGCTTCGGGCGCTCGGGCTCGAAATCGGAAGGTTTAAGACGGGGACTCCTCCGCGCGTCCGGCGCGACTCGGTGGAGACTTCGAGGTGCGAGCCGGCCCCCGGCGAGGATCCCCCGGTGCCGTTCTCGTTCCGGACGGCGAGGATCGACAATCCCCAGGTCCTCTGCTGGCTCACGGCGACAAACGAGCGGGTCCACGGAATCATCCGCGAGAATCTGGACCGGTCGCCGCTGTACGCCGGAAGAATCCGGGGGCTCGGTCCGCGCTACTGTCCGTCCATCGAGGACAAAGTCGTGAAGTTCGCCGAGAAGGATTTCCACCAGATTTTTCTCGAACCCGAGGGGCTCGCTTCCGAGGAGATGTACATCAACGGTCTTTCGACATCGCTTCCCGAGGACGTCCAGCGCGCGATCCTGAAGGAAATCCCGGGCCTCGAAAACGCGGTGATGATTCGGCCCGGTTACGCCGTCGAATACGATTTCTGTCCTCCGCTTCAGTTGAGGACGACGCTCGAATGCCGCGACGTCCCCGGCCTGTACCTCGCGGGTCAGATCAACGGTACATCCGGATACGAAGAGGCGGCCGCCCAGGGATTCTGGGCCGGAGCCAACGCGGCGCTCGCGCTGTCGGGGGAGGATCCTTTCCTTCCGCGCCGGGACGAAGCGTACTGCGCCGTCCTCGTCGACGACCTCGTGTCGCAGGGCGTCGAGGAGCCGTACCGGATGTTCACTTCGCGCGCCGAATATCGCCTCCTGCTCGGAGTCGACACGGTGCTTCCGCGACTGCTCGGACATGGAAAGAGGCTCGGGCTGATCTCCGACGTCGAGTACTCGGAGGGCCTGCGCGGGGAAGAGAAGATTCGGACGTCCGGCAACCGCCTGCGCGAGAAGCGGCTCGTTCCCGACCGTTCGACGCTCGACGAGCTGTTGGAGCGAGGCGCGCCGCCGATCTCTGCGCCCGTGTCGCTGTTCAAGTACCTCCAGAGGCAGGATGTCGATTGCGACATTCTCTCCCGCGTCGTCCCCGGGTTTCTCGACACTCTGAGCAGGGACGAGAAGTCGGTCCTCGAGTCGCGGGTGAAATACGAGGGATACATCGTGAAGGAGAAAGACCGGGCGCAGGCCCTTTCCCTCCTGTACGGGGAAAAGATCCCCGCCGATTTTCCCTACTCGGAGATCTCCGGACTCTCGCGGGAAGTCGTGGAGAAATGTTCGCTTCGGCGCCCGCAGACGCTCGCGGAGGCGGCGCGGATCCCCGGCGTCACGGCCGGGGCGATCGCTATACTCGCTTCCCATGTCTCCAAAGTCCAAAAGACGGCTCGACGAGAGGCGGGTTCGCGCGGCCCTCTCCCGAATCGCGCCTGAGCTCGGCCTCGTCCTCGACGAGCCCCGGATCGCGCTTCTCCTGGCGTTCCTGACGGAGCTGTCCGTCTGGGGGGAGGCGACGAATCTGACCGGGAAGCTCTCCGACGAAGACCTGGCCTTCCACTGTCTCGAATCCGCCTGCGGCGCGGACCTGCTGGAGCCGGGGGAGACCGTCCTCGACATCGGGTCCGGAGCCGGTTTTCCGGGGATTCCTCTCGCCATCTGGCGGGTCCGAATTACCCTGCTCGAACCCCGCGAGCGACGCGCCGCTTTCCTTCGGCACGTGCTGCGCGCCCTGGGTGCGGGCTTGAACGCCGAGGTTCGAGCCGATAGAGTGGAGAGACTCCCGGATCCCGCATTCGACTCGGCGACGGTACGCGCGGTCGGCGGTTTCGGAGCCACGGTGGGGGAGGCGAAATTCTTGAAGCCGAACGGGAAACTGCTGATCTGGACAAGCGATGCCGCACGGTACGAGCGGGATCTCGCTCCCGGGTTCCGCCTCGAAAAATCGCGCCCGATTCCGACCTCCCGAACCCGGGAAATCGCGGTCTTCCGGAAATGTTCCACGGGGAACATTTGAGCCGCTGAGGGCGTTGATGGGCCGAACCGTTGCGCTCGCGAACCAGAAGGGTGGCGTCGGGAAGACCACGACCGTGATCAATCTCGGCGCGGCCCTCGCGAGCCTCGACCGCCGCGTCCTGCTCGTTGACGTGGATCCGCAGTCGAACACGACGTCGGGCCTCGGATTTCCGAAGGACAACGACGGCGGGACGGTCTACGACGCGCTCCGGGGAGAGCCGGTCGCGATCAAGCCGACCGCGTTCCCGAACCTGTTTCTCCTCTCGTCGACCCGCGAGCTCGTCGGCGCCGAGATCGAGCTCGTCGACGTGCCCGACCGCGAGCGCCGTCTCGCCGCGGCGCTCGACGCGGTCAAGGGAGACTTCGACTTCCTCCTCATCGACTGCCCGCCCTCTCTCGGGCTCCTGACGCTCAACAGCCTTTGCGCGGCGGACGCCGTGCTGATCCCGATCCAGTGCGAGTATTTCGCGCTCGAAGGGGTGACCGACCTCATGGAAACGATCGATCGCATTCGCGCGTCGTTCAACGGCCGGCTGGAGATCGAAGGCGTCCTGCTGACGATGTACGACGAGCGGACGAACCTGTCGAGGCAGATCGTCGACGACATCCGCTCGCACTTCGGGCCGAAAGTCTACCGATCCGTGATTCCCCGCAGCGTCCGGCTCGCGGAGGCGCCCTCGTTCGGAAAGCCGATCCTCGCGTACGACATCAAATCGAAAGGCTCCGAGGCGTACCTTGCGCTCGCGGCCGAGGTGATCGGCTCATGAGCCCGAAGCGACAGCCCCTGGGCCGCGGCCTGTCGGCGCTCCTGCCGGGGAAGGAAGAAAAGCGCGACGAATCGGGCCGGCGGGAAGTGGAGATTGCGAAAATCCGGCCGGGCCGATTTCAGCCCCGCGTCCAGTTCGACGCCGGAGCACTGACCGGCCTCGCCCAGTCGATCCGCTTGAACGGCGTCGTCCAGCCGATCCTCGTCGCTCCCGCCGAAAACGGCGAATTCACGATCATCGCGGGGGAGCGCCGTTTCCGGGCGGCGCGGGAGGCGGGCCTGACCCGCGTGCCGGTCATCGTGCGAACCCCCCGCAACGATGAAGAAAGGCTCGAGCTCGCGCTGATCGAGAACATCCAGCGCGAGGACTTGAATCCGATGGAAGAAGCCGCCGCCTACGGCCGTCTTCGCGAAGAATTTCACCTGACGCAGGAAGAGATCGCGGAAAAAGTCGGTAAAGATCGCTCGACGGTGGCTAACTCATTAAGAATCTTACGTTTACCTTCTACTGTTCGCGACCTCCTCCGAAACGGAGCTCTCAGCGCGGGCCATGCGAAGGCGATCGCCTCCCTGTCGTCGGCCGACGACCAGACTCGCCTGGCCGAGGAGATCGTCCGACGGGCGCTCTCCGTGCGGGCGGCGGAAGCCCGCGCCGCCGCGATGGCCGCTCCTTCCCCGGGCGTTCGGAAGGAAAAGAGGCGCGATCCCTTCAGCCGCGACGCGGAAGAGAAGCTCGCGCGCCGGCTTCATGCGAAAGTGCAGCTGCGCCGCAAGCGGCGCGGGGGCTCGATCTCGATTGATTTCGGATCGGAGGAAGAATTGATCCGCCTGTTCGAAATCCTGATGGGGAAACACTGATGTCATCGAAAAAACCGGGCGACGGAGTTCTGAACGGGTTTCTGGACCAGGGAAGCCGCTTCAAAGGAGAGCTTTCCTTCGACGACACGCTGAGGATCGACGGAAAGTTCGAGGGAACGATCCGGTCGGCGAATCAGCTGATCATCGGCGAGACTGCCGACGTCAACGCGGACATCCAGGTGGGAAGCGTGTCGATCGACGGAACGGTCCGCGGCACGGTCGTCGCGAAATCGAAGATCGAGATCCACCCCCATGGAAAGGTGTTCGCGCAACTCAACTCGCCGATTCTGAAAATCGAGGAAGGCGCGCTCTTCCAGGGCGCGTGCACGATGGAATCGAAGTGAGGCCGGGAACCCGGCGCCCGCGCCATTGCGCGGGCCTTCGGAGTCTGATATCAATGCTCGGTTTTTTCGAATCGCTCCGGAAGGAACTCTAGAATGCTGCAGGCCCCCAACGTCTCGATGCTCCTGATCCTGGCGATTTTCTTCGCCGTGCTGTGGCTTTTGAACCGTTTCGTTTTTCGGCCCGTCGGCGCGATCCTCGACGAACGGGAGAGGGAGACGACGACGGCCTCGCAGGCCTACGCCGGGGCCCTCGCGGAATTCCAGGCGGCGGCGGACAAGATCGAGGCCGACCTGTCGCTCGCCCGCCGCGAGGCCCTCAAGCTTCGGGAAGAGCGGCGCGCCGAAGGTATGCAGCTCCGGTCGAGCAAGATCGAGCAGGTCAAGGCGGAAGCCGCCGAGAAACTCTCGGGCGCGAGCGCGGAGTTGGAACTGCACTCTCGAACAGTCGCCGCCGATCTTCCCGCCCGGGTTGCGGCGCTTGCCCAGTTGCTGGCCGAGAAAATCCTCGGGCGAAAGGTGGCGGCGTGAGACGCGCGCGACTCGCGCTCGCGGCCGGCTGGACGGTGCTGCTCGCGTTGCCCCTTCGGGCCGCGGAAGAGGCCGCCGCGCCGGAGAAATTTCTCGGTCTTCCCGTCGAGCTCTGGAAGACGGTGAATCTCCTGCTTTTTCTCGGGATGCTCGTCTATTTCCTCGGCAAGCCGTTCAACCGATATTTTCGGAAGCGGCGCGAGGACCTCGACGCGCTGCTGGACAAGGCGAAAACCGACCGGGAGCAGGCTTTGACGCTCGCGGCGGAGATGCGCACGCGGCTTTCGAAGCTCGAATCCGAGATCGCGGAGATCCGCGCCCGGGGAGCGGTAGACGGCGAGGCGGAGAAGGCCGCCCAGCTCGCGGCGGCGGAGAAAGAGGCAGAAAACCTGCTTCGAAACACGGCGGAGGAAATCGACCGCCGGCTCGCCGCCGCGAAACAGGAGCTCGCGCGGGCGGCCTCGGACCTGGCGGCGTCGCGCGCGAAGGAGATTCTCGCCGGTTCGATCACGGACGAGGACCGGAAACGTCTTCTCGACGACAGCGTCCAGAAGATCTCGCGGATCCAATGAGCGCGCGATTCGCCAGACCCTACGCGGCCGCGCTGCTCCAGACGGCGCCTCCGAACTATGATTTCGGGAGTTTCCTCGCGTCCGTTCGCGCGATCGCCGACGCTCTCGCGGCCAGCGGCAGCCTGAGGTCGATCCTTTCGAATCCTTCGGTTGCGTTCGCGGCCAAAGAGGGGATCGTCGAGGCTCTTTCCGAGAAGGCGGGCCTCGACACGACTGGCCGAAGGTTCCTCCAGGTCGTCCTGCGGAACCGGCGGTTCCTCGGCCTGTCGGAGATCGCGGGCGCGATCGGAGAGGCGCTCGACGCGCGGGAAGGCGTCGTCCCGGCGAGCATCACCGCCGCGGGAGTGCTTGCCGCCCCCGACGCCGACCGCGTTGCCGCGGCCCTGTCGGGCGCGGTCGGAAAGAAAGTTCGCGCGACCTTCGAAGTCGACGCGAACCTCCTCGCGGGCTTCGTGGCCCGCGTCGGATCCAGGATCTACGACGCCTCCGCCCTCGGAGCGCTCGAAAAATTTAAGGAAGAAACGCATGGAAATTAAAGCGGACGAAATCACCGCGATCCTCAAGCAGCAGCTGGCGGGATACGAGCGGAAAGTCGACGTCGCCGAAGTCGGGACGGTCTTGAGCGTGGGCGACGGTATCGCGCGCATCTTCGGCCTCGAGAAGGCGATGATCGGCGAGCTGCTCGATTTCGGCCACGATGTGTTCGGCCTCGCGTTGAACCTCGAGGAAGACAACGTCGGCGCCGTTCTCCTCGGCGAGAGCCGCGACGTGGAAGAAGGACACGAGGTTCGGCGCACGGGAAAGATCATCCAGGTTCCGGTGGGCCCCGAGATGATCGGCCGGGTCGTCAACGCGCTCGGGCACCCGATCGACGGAAAGGGCCCCGTCAAGACGTCGCAGTTCTACCCGCTCGAGCGCATCGCCCCCGGCGTGATCGACCGGCAGCCCGTGAAAGAGCCGATGCAGACCGGGTTGAAGGCGATCGATTCCATGATTCCGGTCGGCCGCGGCCAGCGCGAGCTCATCATCGGCGACCGGCAGACGGGAAAGACCGCCGTCGCGCTCGACACGATCATCAACCAGAAGGGCAAGGGCGTCATCTGCGTCTATTCGGTCATCGGCCAGAAGAAGTCGACCGCGGCGCAGGTCGTCCGGACGCTCGAAGAATATGGCGCGATGGAGCACACGATCGTGGTTTCGGCGACCGCGTCGGACCCGGCTCCGATGCAGTACCTGGCCCCTTACGCCGCCTGCGCGATGGGCGAGTACTTCATGTTCAACAAGGGACATGCGCTGTGCATCTACGACGACCTCTCGAAGCACGCGGCGTCGTACCGCGAGATCTCGCTCCTTCTCCGCCGGCCGCCGGGCCGCGAGGCGTATCCGGGCGACGTTTTCTACCTCCATTCGCGCCTTCTCGAGCGCGCGTCGAAGCTCTCCGACAAGCTCGGAGGGGGCTCGCTCACGGCCCTGCCGATCATCGAGACCCAGGCGGGCGACGTGTCCGCCTACATTCCGACGAACGTCATTTCGATCACGGACGGGCAGATCTTCCTCGAGACCGATCTCTTCTATTCCGGCCAGCGTCCGGCCGTCAACGTCGGCCTCTCGGTTTCCCGCGTCGGCGGCAACGCGCAGATCAAGGCGATGAAGCAGGTCGCCGGAACCCTTCGGCTCGACCTCGCGCAGTACCGCGAGCTCGCCGCGTTCGCGCAGTTCGGCTCCGACCTCGACAAGGCCACCCAGAATCAGCTGAATCGCGGCAAGCGCCTGACGGAGCTCCTGAAGCAGCCGCAGTTCGCCCCGATGCCCGTCGAGCTGCAGGTCGCCTCGATCTACGCGGGCACGAAGGGGTACCTCGACGATCTGGAAATCTCGGCGATCGCGCCGTGGGAGACCGCGTTCCATTCGTACCTCAAATCCGAAAAGAACGAGATTCTCTCGGCGATCGCGCAGACCGGAAAGCTCGAGAAGGCCGCGGAAGAATCGCTCGTCGCCGCGATCACGGAATTCAAGGCGCGATTCTTCAAGGACAACGCGGGCTCGAAGGCGGCCTGACCGGCAGACGATGGCATCTCTCATCGACATCCGGCGCCGGCTGCGGTCGGTCCGAAGCACCCAGCAGCTCACGAGGGCCATGAAAATGGTCTCCGCGGCGAAACTTCGCCGGTCGCAGGATCGCGTGATCGCCGCCCGGCCGTACGCGAAAGCGCTTCGCGACGTGCTCGCCAATCTTTCGGCGCAGGTTCGTGAAATTCAGAATCCCCTGCTGTCGGAGCGCGCGGAGGAGAAAGTGCTTCTCCTCGTGGTGGCGGGGGACAAGGGGCTGGCGGGAGCCTTCAACGCGAACGTCCACCGCGCCGTGGGAGCGCTGATTCGCGAGAAATCCTGGAAAGAAGTCACGCTCCTGCCGATCGGCAAGAAGGCCTTCGATTTCTGGAAGCGGCGGAAGTTTCCGATCGCGGAGTCATATCCCGGAATCTTCGCGAAGGTCGGCTACGGCCATGCCCGCGAGATCTCGCAGATCCTGACGTCGAAATTCGTGTCGGGGGAGATCGACTCCGCGTACGCGGTCTACAACGAGTTCAAGTCGATCCTCTCTCAGGTCGTCCGGGTCGAGCGGATCCTTCCGATTTCCCGCGCGGCGGCGTCTTCGGAGGACGCGGGCCCCGGCCCGGAATACCTCTACGAGCCCGACCCGCTTCAGATCCTCGAGCGGCTCCTTCCGCGCTACCTCGAATTCTCGATCTTCAAGATTCTCCTCGAATCGACGGCCTCGGAAAACGCGGCGCGAATGACCGCGATGGACTCGGCGTCGAAGAACGCGGGAGAAATCATCGACTCGCTGAACCTCATCTACAACCGCGCGCGCCAGGCGCGCATCACGAAGGAATTGATCGAAATCGTCTCGGGCGCGGCCGCGCTCGGGGGACGTTGAGTTGGAAGGTGGAGTGATGGAAACCAACATCGGATCCGTTGTGCAGGTCATCGGCCCCGTTCTCGACATCGAATTTCCGGGGGGAAAGCTCCCGCCCATCCTGAACGCGGTGCGCGTGCAGGACGACGGAAAGTCCACCGGCGTGAAGATCGACCTGATCGCCGAGGTCGCGCAGCACCTGGGAGAGAACCGGGTCCGCGCCGTTTCGATGAAGGCGACCGACGGCATGACGCGCGGGATGCGGGCGGAGGACCTCGGCGGTCCCATCTCGGTGCCGGTCGGGCGCGAGACGCTCGGGAGGATCCTGAACGTCGTCGGCGAGCCCGTCGACGAGCTCGGTCCCGTCAACGCGAAGCTGCGCTGGCCGATTCATCGCGAGCCCCCGAAGTACGAAGACCAGTCGACGGAAGTCGAGCTCTTCGAGACCGGCATCAAGGTCGTCGACCTGCTCGAGCCGTATTCCAAGGGCGGCAAGACGGGGCTGTTCGGGGGCGCCGGCGTCGGCAAGACCGTTCTCATCATGGAGCTCATCAACAACGTCGCCATGCAGCACGGCGGGTTTTCGGTGTTCGCTGGCGTGGGGGAGCGCACGCGCGAAGGCAACGACCTCTATCGCGAAATGTCAGAGTCGGGCGTCATCACGCCCGGAGACTCCTCGAAGTCGAAATGCGCGCTGATCTACGGCCAGATGACCGAGCCGCCGGGCGCGCGACTCCGCGTCGGCCTCACGGGCCTGACGGTCGCCGAATACTTCCGCGACGTCGAAAAGCAGGACGTGCTTCTGTTCATCGACAACATCTTCCGCTTCACCCAGGCGGGCTCGGAGGTTTCGGCCCTCCTCGGCCGAATGCCGTCGGCCGTCGGCTACCAGCCCAACCTCGCGACGGAAATGGGCGAGCTGCAGGAGCGGATCACGTCCACGAAGACGGGGTCGATCACGTCCGTGCAGGCGATCTACGTTCCCGCCGACGACTTGACCGATCCCGCGCCGGCGACGACGTTCGCGCACCTCGACGCGACGACGGTTCTTTCGCGGTCGATCTCGGACAAGGGGATCTACCCGGCCGTCGACCCTCTTGCCTCGACTTCGAAGATCCTCACGCCCCGCGTCGTCGGCGAGGAGCACTACAAGGTCGCCCGCGACATTCAGCAGGTGCTTCAGAAGTACAAAGACCTGCAGGACATCATCGCGATCCTCGGAATCGACGAGCTCTCGGAAGACGACCGACTCGTCGTGTCGCGCGCGCGAAAAATCCAGAAATTCCTGTCGCAGCCGTTCTTTGTCGCGGAGCAGTTCACCGGCCTCGAAGGGCGCTACGTCAAAATCCCCGACACCGTGAAGGGCTTCAAGGAAATCGTCGAGGGCAAACACGACGACGTTCCCGAGCAGGCGTTCTACATGTGCGGGACGATCGAAGAAGTGCTCGAGAAGGCGGAGAAGCTCAAGCAGGAGGCGGCATAAACGTGCCGCTTCAACTGCAACTCGTCACGCCGGAACGCAAAGTCCTTGACGTCGCGTGCGATGAGGTGGAATTGCCGGGCGAAATGGGGCATTTCGGCGTCCTTGCGGGACACGCGCGCCTGATCGCGCTGCTCCAGATCGGAGAGGCGCGGTATCGGGTGGACAAAAAGGAAAGCTACGTCGCGATCGGCGGCGGCTTCGCCGAGGTCGCCGACGACAAGGTGACCGTTCTGTGCGATTTCGCGCAGCTTCCGGAAGAGATCGACGTCGCCGCCGCGCAGAGCGACAAGACGCAGGCCGAGGAAGAGATGAAGACGGTCGGCCCGGAAACGTTCGACGCGGTGCATGCGAAGCTGGAAACCGCTGACGCCAGGATTCAGGTCGCCAACCGGAAGTAGGGCTCGCTGGGCAGGAATCCGCCCCGCGTCGAATAGCGTACTTCTCCCGTGGCGTGAAGGGGATCCGGATCGTTCCGGTACCGGAGATTCGGGCGGCGTAGACGGGAGTCAGCGCTCCGACACGTCGTAGGCGCACATGCGCTCCCCGCACTTTTCGTTGTTGAGCCTCTTGCGGCTCCATTCTTCCAGCTCGGAGACCACGGCGTCGCGGTCCTTGTAACGCAGGACGAGCAGTTTCTCGCCGGTGCGGAGCCCCTTTGCGGAGTCGGTGATCACGGCCGGGCGGTCGGTGTAGTACTCGAACAGCGGTCCCTGGAACCACTGGTTCAAGGGCGTCTCGGAGATCGGAACGAAGACGAATCGGGAGAAGGTGTCGTTGCGGAGGGAAGAGAGGAACTCGATGTCCGATCGTGTTCCGAGCTGGTCGTCGAGCACCTGGGCGTACGCCGCTTTCGCGGCGGAGAGGAGATAGAACGCCAGGGCCGCGCAGCCGATAACGGTTCCGGCGAGCCCGGAGCGGCTGCGACCGAGAGACGCGGCGAAGCCGGCGACGAGTGCTGCGATCGGCAGGCAGAACCAGTACTGCCAGTACAGATGAATGAAGCTTCCCTCCCGGAACGCGAAGAGCCAGACGCAGGCGACCGCAAGCGTCGTGAAAAAGAACACGGCCAGGCCGGGTCGGGGCGGCGCCGAAGAAACCGGAGCCCTTGCGCGAGAACGCCTTTTCCAGAGCCATGGCCCCGCGAGGGAGAGCGAGAGAGCCGCCACAATCCAGGGGACGGCCGGGGTGAAGTTGCTCTTCGCGTAGGTCCACTGGCGCGCCCACCATTCTGCGGCGGGAATCGACGCTGCCCGTTCGGCGAACGAGCGCGCCAGAGCGCCCCTTGCGCTCGCCCAGGTCCCACGGATGGAGATCAGGAGGCCGGCCAGCGCGGCGACTCCGCCCAAACCGGATAACGCCGTGGTCGTCAGAGCGCGCTTCGCTTTCGGATCGCCGGTTCGCAGCGAGGCCGCGAGGAGGTACGCAGCGATCGCACCCGCGAAGAGTGCGCCCGTCCAGTGCGCGAGGATCGCGAGGCCGACCGCAACGCCGTAGAACGCGAGCGCGCCCTTCGTCCCCCTGCGAAAATAGGCGGAAAGAGCGACGAACAGCCAGACGCCCGCGAGCATTCCGTCCGTCTCGAATTTCACGCAGGTCTGGTAAACGGCGAACAGCGGCAGACAGACGAGCGTGACGGCGCCGGCGAGCGAAGCCATCAGACTTCCCGTCGCCTGGAGAAAGATCGCGTAGGTGCCGGCGGCGGTCGCAAACGAAATCGCGAGATAGAACGCGCGAGCAGCCCACTCGGGGGTTCCCGTAATCTTCGTGAATTGCTGGAAAACGGTCTTCACCAGGAAGGGATGATCGGTGTAGTAGGTCGGATTCCCCCGCCGTTCGCCCCACCTCGAGTAGGCGTTGACCGTGACTCCGAACTGCGACCGGAGGTCCCCATTGCGGTTGCCGTTTCGTGCCCGGAACAGATAGTCGGCGTTGTCGTAGTTGTAATGCAGTCGGGTATCGAGAAGAGGAAGATTCAGTTTGTCTCCGCAGGTCGCGACCTGAAGGGCGAGGATCAACGCCAGGGAGAACGCGATTCCCGCGGCTTTCTTGCGTTCTCGATCCGGCCGCGCGAGGGCATGTTTCTCGTGGCGGATCGCCTTTCGCGTCACGGCGCCTTCAGCCCCCCGATTTCCCTGAACAGAAACGCGAGGATGTCGGAAGACTCCTCGATCTGCTTCGAGACGGACGTTTCGCTCCCCGTGTCGCCGCCTCCCCCGTGGCCCGCCTGCGTCTCGATCCGGATGAGGATCGGGGCGGTGCCGGCCTGAGCGGCCTGCAGCGTCGCCGCGTACTTGAACGAGTGCCCCGGCACGACGCGGTCGTCGTGGTCGGCCGTCGTGATCAGCACGGGCGGGTAGTGCGTGCCCTTTTTGATGTTGTGAAGCGGGGAGTAGCGAATCAACCAGGCGAACTGGTCCGGCTTGTCCGATCGCCCGTAGTCCGAAGCCCACGCCCAACCGATCGTGAACAGGTGGTAGCGAAGCATGTCCATGACGCCGACCTGGGGCACCGCGGCGCCGAAGAGTTCCGGGTGCTGGTTCAGAGTCGCCCCAACGAGCAATCCTCCGTTGCTGCGGCCGTTGATGGCCAGCCTCTTCGGGTTCGTGTACCCCTTTGCAATCAGCCACTTCGCGGCCCAGGCAAAGTCGTCGAAGACGTTCTGCTTGTTGCCAAGCATCCCGGCGCGGTGCCACTCCTCCCCGTATTCGGACCCTCCCCGCAGGCACGCGTGGGCAAACAGGCCCCCCATTTCGATCCACGCAAGCGCTCGCGCCGAGTAGGCGGGAGTCATCGCGAGGTCGAACCCGCCGTAGCCGAAAAGCAGCGTGGGAATGTCGCCGGTCTGCTTGAGCCCCTTTCTCGAGACGAGGAACATCGGGATTTTCGTCCCATCTTTGGACGGGTAGAAGACCTCGCGCGTTTCGAAGCGCGCCGGATCGAACGGGACTTTCGGTTCGCGGAAGACGGAACTCTTCCCGGTCTCGAAATCGTAGCGATAGATGCGCACCGGATAGGAAAACGAGACGAAGGAGTAGAACGTCTCCTTGTCGGAACGCTTCCCGAAGAATCCGCCCGCCGCGCCGAGCGCCGGCAACTCGATCTCCTTCTCGGGCTTTCCGTCGAGCGAAAAGAGACGCACTCGGCTTGCGGCGTCGACGAGATACTGCGCCACGATCCGCTCGCCCACGATCGAGACGCCCTCGAGCGACGCGGCGGCCTGGGGCACGACGTCGTGAAGCGCAGGCTCTGCCTGCCCGGGCGAGACGTCCACCGAGACGACCCGTCCTCGCGGCGCGTCCTTGTCGGTCTGGAAGTAGAACGTGGATCCGACATCGTCGAGGAACTGGTACCGGGCGTCGTAGCGATCGAAGAGCTTGACGAAATCGGAGCCGGGCTTTTCCAGATCGCGGTAGTAGAGCCGGTTTCGGGGATCCGTGCCCTCGCGAACGGTGAGAATGAGCCAGCGGCCGCCGTCGGTGACATCAGCGGAAAAGAACCAATCGGGCTTGTCGGGGCGCGCGAAAACGGGCTCGTCCCGCGACTGGGGCGTGCCGAGGCGGTGGAACCAGACCTTCTGGTTCTTGACGACCGACTGCAGCTCGCGGCCGGCCGGGGGCTCGTCGTACCGGGAGTAGTAAAAACCCCGGTTATCCGGCGCCCATGACGCGCCGGAGAACTTCACCCATTTCAGGAGGTCGTCGGTGTCCTTCCCCGTTTCGATGTTTCGAACCTTCCACTCGTTCCAGTCCGAGCCCGCGGCGGACGTGCCGTAGGCGAGAAGGTTGCCGTCGTGCGAGACGGCGTACCCGGCGAGCGACACCGTTCCGTTCGAGGAAAGCGCGTTCGGGTCCAACAGGACCCGAGGCGCGCCATCGAGGGAATCCTGGACGAGGAGAACGCTCTGGTTCTGAAGACCGCTGTTGCGCGTAAAGAAGTAGCGGCTCGCCTCCCGAAACGGCGGAGAGTTGCGCTCGTAATTCCACAGTCCCTCGAGGGCTGAGCGGATTCGCTCCCGGCCCGGAATTTTCGAGAAGAAGGATCTCGTGAGCCGGTTCTCTGCCTCGATCCAGGCGCGGGTCGCGGGGGAGTCCGGGTTCTCGAGCTCCCGGTAGGGGTCGGCGATCTTCGTCCCGTGGTACTCGTCGACCTGTCGCGTCTTCGGCGCCTTCGGATAACGGGCGACGGTCGCTGCTGCGAGGCTGAGAGCAATGAGCGAAATGAACGAAGGGATCCAAATTCGCATCCTCGTCCTCCGCTCGAAACAGTAGCACGATGCGAACACGCCGCCGCGGTTGCCGCAATGGCTCTTGATTGCGTCGCGGCGCTTGGGATAATCGCGCGATGTCGTTCGAGAGGCGCGGCGAAAACGGCTACCTCGTGAGCAGCGATCCCGCGAAGCTCGACCTCGGATTTGTCCATGGCTTCCTGGCGGCCTCGTACTGGGCGCGCTCGATTTCGCTCGAGGTCGTCGAAAGATCCGTCGCCGGATCGCTTTGCTTCGGCGTCTACGACGACGCGCGCCAGGTCGGATTCGGGCGCGTCATCACGGACCGCGCGACGTTTGCCTACCTCGCCGACGTCTTCATCGTCGAATCTCACCGGGGGCGGGGTCTCGCGAAGCTGCTGATCGAGACGATCCTGTCCGCCCCCGACCTGCAGGGTCTGCGCCGAATTCAGCTCGTCACGCGGGACGCGCACGGCCTGTACGAGAAATTCGGCTTTCGCGCGCTCGAAAATCCAGGGCGCCACCTCGAAATCGTCCGGCCGCTTCTTTCCGAGAAAGAACCGGGTTGACGGCCGCCCGGATCGCTGCAATTTTTGCGGCGGCTTTCTCCGGAGGCGTGATCGGTGCGTTGGCCGGCGGCGGAACGCTGATCACGTTTTCCGTCCTGGTCTTTCTGGGATATCCCGCGATCGTCGCAAACGCGACGGCCGCGGTCGGAATCATTCCGACGGGCGCGGCACAGGTCGTCGGCCATTGGACCGACGTGCGCGAACAACGGCACTGGCGCCGGGCCCTCGTTGTTCCGGGAGTCCTCGGGGGCGCGATCGGTTCGATCCTTCTGATCGCGACGCCAGAACGCTCCTTTGAGAGACTCGCGCCGTTCCTCGTTTTGTTCGCGACCGGATTGTTCGTCTTGCAGGGTTTTCTTCCGGAAAGGTGGCAGATGCCCGGGACGGACCCGCGGTTCGCCCGGAGGCGCTTCCTTGTCGGAGGACTGCTCCTTTTCATCGTCGCGATCTACGAGGGGTACTTCGGCGCCGGCAGCGGGATCCTGATTCTCGCCATCCTCGGCTTCCTCGGCCTTTCGGACATCCACACGCGCAACGGGCTGAAGGGCTACTTCGTCGTCGCGATCGACGGAGTCGCGTCCGCGTATTTCCTCTATCGGGGCGCCGTGAACCTGAAAGCGGCGGGCATCATGGTCGTCGGCGCTTTCGCGGGCGGCTACGCTGGAGCCCGCTTCGCCCGCCGGATCGGGCGCGAGAAAGCGCGCGTGGCCGTCATCGTGATCGGGCTGATTCTCGGGGTCATTCTCCTCGCCCGCGGTCGCGGCATGTAGCGCCGCTGAGCCCCTCTTGAACTTCCCTGCCCGATCTTCGTTAATAGAGGCATGGCGGCAACGGGCGGAGAGATGGCCATCGAGGCGCGCGGACTGCGGAAGGTCTACCGGTCGATCACCGCGCTGGACGGAATCGACCTGGAAGTCGCGCCGGGAGAGTTGTTTGGGCTCCTTGGACCCAACGGCGCGGGGAAGACGACGACCGTCAAGATCCTGCTCGGCCTGACAAGGCCGACTTCCGGAACCGCCTCGATCCACGGGATTCCGGTGTCCGATCCGGAGAGCCGGCGCCGGGTCGGGTACCTTCCCGAGGGGCACCGCTTTCCCGGATACCTGACTGCGCGAGAGACGCTCTCGATCTTCGGACGGATGTCGGGGGTGGATCCCTCGACGCTCGCGGAGAGGATCCCCGCGCTTCTCGCCCGCGTTCACCTGGAGAAGTGGGCGGGAGTGCGGGTCAAGAAGTTCTCCAAGGGGATGGTGCAGCGTTTGGGCCTGGCCGCCGCGCTGGTCCACGACCCGGATGTCCTGCTTCTCGACGAGCCGACCGACGGGGTCGATCCGGTCGGCCGGCGCGAAATTCGCGACCTCCTCCTGGAAGAAGCGAGCCGGGGCCGGGCAGTGCTCGTCAATTCCCATCTCCTTTCCGAGATCGAGCTGACGTGCGGCCGGGTTGCGATCCTTCGCGAGGGAAAGATCGTCGCGCAGGGCACGATCTCGGAGTTGACGAAACGGCAGGAGAAATACCGGATGTCGGCAACCCCGATCGACGATTCGCTCCTCACGTCGTTCCGGGACACGGGCGCCGGCGTGGAACGGCAGAACGGGCATCTCGTGCTCGCGGTTCGCGACACCGACCACCTGAATGCGCTCGTCGACCGACTGCGGGAACGCGGCGGTCGGCTCACCGAGCTTTCCCCGGTTCGCTCGAGCCTCGAGGACGTGTTCGTCGGATTTTTCCAGGAGGGGCAAAAATGAGGCCGCTGCTCGCCAACATCGAAGAAGTGTTTCGGGAAGCGGCTGCGCGCTGGACGCTCGTCGCGTACTTCGTGCTCTCTTCGCTCTTCATTCTTCTGTTTGCCTTCGCGGTTAACCTCGACATCGTGAACGGCGCGCTCGCGGGAGCGCGCCTGTTCGGCCAGTCGGTGCAGATGGGGGGACAAGAAATCAGCCTCGACCGCCTCGTCATCGGCTTCGAGTCGGGCTTCTCCGCGTTCCTCTACGTCGTCGGCACGTTTCTGGCGGTCTTCGCGACCGCCCATCTGACACCGCGGCTCCAGGAAAAGGGCACGGTCGACCTGTACCTCTCGCGGCCGGTGGGCCGGGTGAGCCTGCTCGCGTCCCGTTACGTGGCGGGGCTCCTCCTCGCGGCCTCGAACATCGTCTACCTGATCGGGTCGATCTGGCTGATCGTTCTCTGGAAGACGCACGTCGCGCACCCCCGATTTTTCGCGGCGGGAGCGGTGATTCTCTTCGCGATCGCCGTCCTTCTCGCATTCTCTTTTCTCATCGGCGTCGTGACCTCTTCAACGGGCGTTTCGATCATGGCCACCTACGGGCTCTTCTTCTTTTCGGCGATCCTCGCCGCGCACGAGAAGATCGAGGCCGCCGTTTCGCACGAATGGCAGGCGGCGGTCGTTCGAGGCCTGTACTGGATCCTGCCGAAGACTTCGGAGCTCGGGCGCTCCGCCATCGCCCTGGTCGGCGGCGGACACCTGCCGCGCGCCATCGGCCCGGCCCTTTCCATTGCTCCCTTTGCGACGACCGCCGCGTTCGGCCTCGCGTGCTTCGCGGCCGCTTCCTGGCTTTTCCAACGAAAGGATTTCTGATGAAAACCGCGCGTCTTCTCCTGTCGTGCCTGTCGATTTTCGCGTCGGCGGCCGTTCCGCTTTTTGGTGCGCCGGCCGCGCCGCAGAGCGGGTTGGCCCTCGTGCCTTCCGATTCGATCGCCGTTGCGGTCGTCAGCCTCGATCGGCTTCGATCGAGCGACCTCGCCCCTTCGCTCTTCCACGAGGCCGACGAGATCACCGTCGATGGAAAGGCCGCGGCGTTTCTGAAGGACGCCGGCCTCGATCCGAAACGCGACGTCGACGTCGCGGTCTTCTCCCTTTGCGCCGGAGGCCGCGACGAGGCGCAGCCGCTCGTCGCGTTCGAGGGCAGGTTCGATCCGGCGTCGCTTTCCGCGGCGACCGCCTCGCGGGGCGGCACGCGGATCGACGGCGCAATTCCGTACTTTCGACTTCCCGCCTCCGCCGATTCCAAGGGACATCGGGGCGATCCGGGCGCCGTTGCGTTTCTCTCTTCGCGCGTCGTTCTCGCCGGAAGCGAGCCGGCGCTCCTGCACGCGCTCGATCTGTATTCGTCCGGCCGCTCCGGCCTCCCCTCGAAGGGCGCGCTCGGAGGGATGGTCGCGAAAGTCGATCCCGCGTCCTCGGCCTGGGTCGTCGTCGACGCCGCGCGGGCGCGCGAGTTGAAAGAAGCCTCCGCTTCGCACGAGTCGGCCGAGGGGCCGGCGGCGACGGTGTATTCCGCCCTGCGTTCCGTGTCCTGGGTCGTATTCCAGGCGAACCTTTCCTCCGGAGGAGTGGACGTGAAGGCGACGGGTCTCTCCTCCGACGAAGACGCCCGGCAGAACATCGAAGACGTGCTCAAGGGAATGATCGCGGCGTGGCGCATGGCGGTGCAATCGAAGAGCCCCGAGCTCGTCTCCGCGCTCCGCAAGTTCACCGTGACGCGGGACAACCAGGGAGTCACGATCGCCGGGCGAATCCCGGCCGAGCTGTTCAAGACCGCGAAGCGGTAGCCAGGGGCCGGGTCAACGCGCCGGCGCAATAAGGGCGGGTGGCGCGGGGCGAGACTCCCTTTTGCCGCTCGCGTCGCGGGTGTAGCAAAGTCCTCAGGCTCGCGGCGAGCGGAAAAGAGGAGCGAGTCCCGCGGCAGGACCCGCTTGCCGGGCCGGCGTTGGGGTTGGACCGCTCTTCGGGCTGAGCGAGCTCGACGCCGGGCTAGAATCGCTCCGAGATGGCCGACGTCTTCGAGGAACGCATCGCGCAGGAGGCGCACCTGTACGCGGACGTGTTTCTGCCGGACGGGGTCGCCCGCCCGCCGCTCGTGATCGCTCTCCACGGCTACGGCGGCGACAAGGTCTCGATGATGAAGCTCGCGCGCCGGATTTTCCGCGACGAGCTGGCGATCGCGAGCCTGCAGGGGCCGCATCCGCACGTGATCTACCCGAAGGATCGCTCTCAGCCTCTCGGGTTCGGGTTCGGCTGGGTGACGAACTTCCGGCCGGACGAGTCGATCGCTCTGCACCACGGAGCGGTCCTGGAGTTGCTGTCGCGCCTCGGCGCGCGCGGCGCGATCGATCCGGCTCGCGTTTTCCTGCTCGGCTTCTCCCAGTCGGTCGCCGTGAACTTTCGGTTCGCGTTCACCCATCCGGAGATCGTTGCCGGCGTCGTGGGGATCTGCGGCGGGATCCCGGGGGACTGGGGTGCGGCGGACAAGTATCAAAGCGCGGCCTTCGACGTGCTCGTCGTCGGCGGAACCCGGGACGAGTTCTACCCGCCCGATCGGGTTCGCGCGAACGCGGAGAAGCTGCGCGAAAGGGCTCGCGCTGTCGAGACGCTGATTCTCGAGGCCGGCCACGAGATCCCGCCCGGATCACAGGAGCCGATCCGAGACTGGGTGACGCAGAGGCTCTGATGGCGGCGCTTCTCTCCCATGCGGTCGCCGGCGCCGGAATCGCGGCGGCGCTCCGCCCGAGCGCGCGTCCCCCCGCTCGCTACTGGGCTCTCGCGGTCCTGTGCGCCGTCGTGCCGGACTTCGACATCGTCGTCGTGTGGATGGGCACGAACTACCTCGGGATGTTCGGCCACCGGGGTTTCATGCACTCGATTTCCTTCGCCGCGGCCCTCGCGGCGGTGCTCTCGTACGGCGCGTTTTCGTCGCCGCGATGGCGGGAGCTGCGGTTCCGTGCCGGAATCGCGTTTTTCTGTCGCGGGCGTTTCGCATGGAATCCTCGACGCGATGATGAGCGCCGGAAGAGGAGTCGCGTTTTTCGCGCCGTTTTCCCCGTGCGCGTTTTCATTTTCCGATCCGGCCGATTCGGGCATCTCCGCTGAGCAGACCACATCCTTCTTCGAGAGGGGGGAATCCGCGTTTCCGCGAGCGAAATCGCCTGGATCTGGGTGCCTGCCGTGCTGCTTTTCGTTCTGGCGGCCTGGTTCTGGAGGAGCCGCAAAATGAGAACTATCATCCCGGCATGAAAACCGCCGAGAAACCGAACCGCGTCGCTCCGCTCGAAATGGACCCCGAGGAGTTTCGCCGCCTCGGGCGGCGTGTCGTCGACCGCGTCGCCGATTTCCTCGCCTCGCTTCCCGAGCGACGGGTTACTCCCGGCGAGACGCCCCGGCAGCTTCGGAAGCTTCTCGGGGAAGGCCTCCCTGCCGCTGCGCGGAGCGAATGCCGAAGGATTGCTGGACGAGGCCGCGCAGCTTCTCATCGAACACTCGCTCTTCAACGGCCACGCCCGGTTCTGGGGCTACATCACTTCTTCGGCGGCGCCGATCGGAGCGCTCGCGGATCTCCTCGCTGCCGCCGTCAACCCGAACGTCGGCGCGTTCGGGCTCGCGCCGATCGCGACCGAGATCGAGCTTCAGACGATTCGCTGGATCGCGGAGATGATCGGTTTCCCGGCGGACTGTGGCGGCCTTCTCGTCTCGGGAGGCAACATGGCGAACTTCGTCGGCTTTCTCGCCGGCCGCCGCGCGAAGGCGCCGTGGGACATCCGCGGATCGGGGAGCTCCGGCGGCCCGAAGATGTGCGCCTACGCGTCGGAAGAGACTCACACGTGGGTCAAGAAAGCGGCGGACCTCTTCGGCCTCGGGACGGATTCTCTCCGGTGGATTCCCGTCGATTCCGGCTACCGGCTTCGCGTTGACGCCCTTCGAGCGGCGATCCGTGAAGACCGCGCCGCCGGATACGTCCCCTTCCTCGTGGTCGGGACGGCGGGGTCGGTTTCGACCGGCGCGATCGATCCGCTTCCGGAGATCGCCGCCGTCGCCTCCGAGGAGAACCTCTGGTTCCACGTGGACGGCGCGTACGGCGGGCTGGCCGCGGTGCTTCCCGACGCGCCCGCCGCGCTGCGGGGCTTGTCGCTGGCCGACTCGGTCGCGGTCGACCCGCACAAATGGCTCTACGCGCCCGTCGAAGCCGGATGCACGCTCGTGCGCGACAGGGCCGCCCTGGAGGACACGTTTGCCTATCGCCCCCCCTACTACCACTTCGAGGAAGAGGACGAGGCCGTGAACTTCTACGAGCGGGGGCCCCAGAACTCGCGGGGATTCCGCGCCCTGAAGGTCTGGCTCGGCCTTCGTCAGGCGGGGCGGGAAGGATACGAACGGATGATCGCCGACGACATCGCGCTCGCGCAGAGGCTCTTCGAGAAGGCGGCCGCGACCCCCGAGATCGAGACGTTCACGCGAGACCTTTCGATCGCGACGTTCCGATTCGTGCCCGAGCGGCTTGCCGGAGCGGGGGCAGAGCACGGCGAATACCTCGATCAATTGAATACCGAGCTCCTCACGCGCCTCCAGAATGGCGGGGAAGCCTACGTCTCCAACGCCGTCCTCGGCGGGCGATTCGTGCTCCGCGCCTGCATCGTGAATTTCCGCACCCGATCGAGCGATGTCGACGCGCTGCCGGATCTGGTGGTTCGGATCGGCCGCGAGGTCGACCGGGACCTCCGGGAGAAAGCGGAAGGCCGGCCCGGCATCCCCGAGGGAAGGAGAACGAATGGCTGAGCCGGTCTGGGCCGATCTGGGCTCCGTGGAAAAGCTGAAAGAAGAGCTGAAGAAGAAGCCGCTTGCGCAGCTGAAGGTCGGCCGCACGCCGATCGCGCTGACGTACCGCAACGGGGAATTCTCCGCCGTCTCGGGAGTCTGCAACCATGTCGGCGGCCCGCTCGGCGAGGGGCGACTCGACGGGGATTACATCGTCTGTCCGTGGCACAACTACAAGTTTCACTTTCGGACGGGCGAAGGGGAGCCGGGGTACGAGGAGGACAGGGTCCCGAGCTACGCGCTGCGGGTCGAAGGCGGTCGTCTCCTCGTCAACCTGACTCCGGCGACGCCGCGGCACAAGGTGATGCACGATCCGCATCCGCTCGAGAGGCCGTTGGCTCGGGCAGATGGCCCGACCCGCGTGCTCGGCATCTCGACGACGGCGATGGACACGGCGAACCCGCGCTATTCGACTTCCGACGCGCTTCTCGAAGCCGCGCTTGCGCATGCCTCCGGCGGCCTCGGGGCGGAGACGAAGCTGCTGAGACTGACGGAGCTTTCTTTCCGGACCTGCGAGGGTTACTACTCGAAAAGCGCGCACGCCTGCACGTGGCCCTGCTCGATCACGCAGATGGACCCGAACGACCAGATGGACCAGGTGTACGACGCGATCATCTTCTGGGCCGACGTGATCCTCGTCTCGACGCCGATCCGCTGGGGCTCGGCGAGCTCGCTCTATTTCAAGATGGTCGAGCGGATGAACTGCGTCCAGAACCAGATCACTCTTCGCGACCGCGTGATGATTCGCAACAAGGTCGCGGCCTTCATCATCACGGGCGGACAGGACAACATCCAGGCGGTCGCGGGAGAAATGCTCGGTTTCTTCGCCGAGATCGGATGCCTCTTTCCGCAGTTCCCCTACATCGCGCACTCGCGGGGCTGGTCCGCCGAAGACATGGAAAACAACATCTCCTACGTCCAGAAGAGCAGGGCGCTGAAGGAGGGCGCGGAGTCGCTCGTCGAGAGAGCGGTCGCGTTTTCCCGGACGATCGTGGAAACGACGCCGGCGCCGGAAAAAGTCATGCGCGCCGGCCGAAAGGCCGACGGCCTCGACAACGCGGCGATGGGAGCGAACCTGCTCGCCGGGATGGCCGACGAAGGCGCCCCGAGGGACGAACCGAAGTGAGCGGAGAGTGGCGGCGCCTCGGGGGCGTCGATCCGAAGGAGCTCTCGGCGGCGCGTCTCGATGTCCATTACGCCGCCCAGATCGTTTCCGCGATCGGCATCACGCACCTTCCCCACCAGCCCGACGACAGCCACACGAATCTGGAATGGATTCCTTCGAATGAAGCCTTCGGTGGGAACCTCGTTGGCGGATCGCGCGCGTTTCGAGGGGCGCTGCGGCCCGGCGACTTCACGCTGATGCTGCTCGACGAAGCGGGCCACCGGGAAAGAAAATTGCCTCTTTCGGAGAAGACCCTCGACGAAGGGTACGTCTGGATGGCGGAGGTGATCGCGGCGGAGACCGGAAAGCCGATGAAACCTCTGGAGCGGCCGGCGTACGAGCTCCCGGAGCACGCCGTCGCGGAGGGCTCTCGTTTTTCGGTGCCGATGGAGGAGTTCCGCGAGATTGGCCGCTGGTACGGAAACGCGGCCTCGCTCCTGATTTCCCTGATGGGAGAATTTTCCGAAGCCTCTTCCGTTCGCTGCTGGCCGCACCACTTCGACATCGCGATTCTCCTGACGCTCGGGGAGGGAAAGACGATCGGTCTCGGCCTCTCGCCCGGCGACGCGAGCTACGCGGAGCCGTACTGGTACGTCACGCCCTACCCGTATCCGAAGAACCCGGAATTGCCGCCGCTTCCGGAAAAGGGGCGCTGGCACACGGAGGGTTTCTTCGCGGCGGTCCTGACCGGATCGGATCTCCTGTCCGGGGATCTCGGCGACCCAGCGGCAGCGGTCGGAGATTTTTCTTCGCGCGGCCACTCCAAGGCTGTCGCCGCTTCCTGGAATAGGAAGGCTCTTCGCTACTTCTGGCCGGCTGTGACCTGAGGGATCGGCGCCGTCGTGTCGGACCGGTGGGCCGATTCGATCTCCTCGTGCGAGGGAAGGTTCGAATGCCCCGAGTGGAAGAACGTCGTGCGGTTCAGCACCTTTTCCTGGAATTCCTCGAGGTAGAGGTAGATCACGGGCGTGACGAACAGCGTGATGAACTGCGACACGACGAGGCCGCCGACGATGACGAGCCCGAGAGGCCGCCGCGACGCTCCGTCCGCGCCGAAGCCGAGCGCGATGGGAAGCGCGCCGAAGATCGCCGCGAGCGTCGTCATCAGGATCGGCCGGAACCGGTCCATGCTCGCGTCGTGGATCGCCTGCACCGCCGACTCGCCGCGATCGACGCGTTGGCGGGCGAAGTCGACGATCATGATCCCGTTCTTCTTGACGATTCCCATCAACATGAACATTCCGACGAACGCGTACAGAGAAGCCTGCTGCCGGAAGATCAGGAGCGTGAGCAATCCTCCGACGAGCGCCGTCGGGAGCGTCGAGAGAACCGTCAAGGGGTGAACGTAGCTCTCGTAGAGGATCGCGAGGATCACGTACATCACGAAGACCGCGAGGATCATCAGGACGGTGAGGTCCCGGACGGTGTTCCTGAACGTCTCCGCCTCGCCCTGAAGGCTCGCGCGAATGCCGGCCGGGACGACTTCATGGGCCGTCTTGGCGATGAAATCTGTCGCCGGCCCGAGCGCGACGCCCGGCTTGAGGTTGAAGAAGATCGTGACGCTCGTGAACTGGTTCAGGTGGTTGACGGCCTGCGGGCCGAGAGATTGTTTCCAGGTGACGAGCTCCCGAAGCGGGACGAGATTCGCCCCGTCGTCGGACTTGATGTAGAGCAGGGAAAGGTTGTCCGCCTTCTCGCGGCCCTTGTCCTCGACTTCGAGGATGACCTGGTACTGATCGGCGGGTTTCTTGATCAGGTAGACATAGTTCTGAGAATAGGCGTTGCGAAGGAGAGCGAGGATCCGAGCCTCGGAAACGCCGTACGTCTTGGCTTGATCCCGCCGGATCTCGACGTCGAGGTTCGGCGTGTTGTTGAAGAAATCGGACGAGACGGTTTGAAATCCGGGATACTCCCGCAGTTTTGCCATGAGCTTTGTCGAAGCGTCGTAGACCTCCCCGGCGTTCACGCCGGACAGGGAATAGGCGTACTGTCCCTGGGCCTGGTTCGTCGCTCCGGTCGAGATCTGAAGGACGGGAAAGGGCTGCAGGAACGCAAAGGTCCCCGGGACCGAGCCGATCTCGCCCATGAGCTTGCCCGCTTCCTGATCGATCGGCGGCCGCTGCCCGGGGGGCTTCAGGAACGTGAAGATGAATCCCTGGTTGGAAGGGAGAAATCCGGAGATTCCCGCGACCGAAATCGTCGCGCGGATATTCGGGTCGCGCCAGAGCACGTCGCTCACGTTCTGCTGGATCGCGCGCATCTGGTCGGGGGAGGAGCCCTCTTTCCCGAGGAAGACGCCGTTGATCACGCTGCTGTCGCCGGTCGGCAGAAAGGCCTTCGGAACCACGTAGAAGAGACCGACGGTCCCGGCGAGGCAGAGCACCCAGATCAGCGCGGAGAGCCTCCGGCGCTCGAGAAACCACGTGAGGGAGGATCCGTATTTTCCGAGCACCCGCTTTTCGACGCCGCCGATCACGCGTTCGATCCAGGTCTGCCGGACGTCCTTGCCGCGGGGCTTCAGGAGCCGCGCGCACATCAGCGGCGTCAGAGTCAGGGAAACCAGGCCGGACGCGAGGATCGACACGACGATCGTGACCGCGAATTCGCGGAAGATCCGCCCGACGAGTCCCGACATCAGGAGGAGCGGCAGGAACACCGCCGCGAGCGAGATCGTCATCGAGAGAATCGTGAAACTGATCTCTTTGGCGCCGTTCAGCGAGGCGAGCAGGGCCGGCTCGCCGCGCTCCATCCGGCGAACGGTGTTCTCGAGAAAGACGATCGCATCGTCGACCAGAAACCCGATCGCGAGCACGAGAGCCATCAGCGAGAGGTTGTCGAGGCTGTAGCCGAGCGCCCGCATCGCCATGAACGTCAGCAGCAGGGAAAGCGGAAGCGCGACCGCCGGGATCAGCGTGTCGGTCGCCCGGCCGAGAAAGAAGAAGATCACCAGAACCACGAGAACGAAAGCGATGACGAGTGTTGCCTGAACGTCGTTGACGGAGTTGACGATGCTTTGCGCGCGGTCGTAGATCGGCGTGACGCGCACCGAGCCGGGCAGCTCCGCGCTGATGACGGGCAGCAGATTTCGGATACTGCGCGAGACCTCGACGGCGTTGGCTCCCGCCTGGCGGTTGACCGCGACGACGACCGTCGCCGACGGAATCGGATAGCCCTTGACCCAGAAGCGCATGCTGATGCGCTCGTCCTGGAGCGAGTTCGTCACGGTCGCAACGTCGCGCAGGCGCACCGCCGCCCCGTTCTTCGAACCGACGATCAGGTCGTCGTAGGCCCGCGCCGTGTCGAGCTGCCCCTGGGGGTTCAGCAGCAGGGTGCCGGAGGCGCTGTCGAGCTGGCCCGCGCCGGTGTAGCTCGTGCCGTTCTTGATGGCGGCGGCGAGATCGTCCACGGAAATGCCGCGGGCCCACATCGCGGAAGGGTCCGCCTTGATGCGAATCGCCGATTTCGTTCCGAACACGTTGACCCGCGAAACGCCCGGAAGGATGCTGATCCGCTGGCCGACCTGCGTGCTTCCGTAGTCGTAGAGCGCGCCGGGAGTGACCGACTCGCTCGTCAGGGCGATGTACATGATCGGCTGGTCGTTGGGGTTCGTCTTGGAAAACGTCGGCGGCGACGGGAGGTCGACGGGAAGGCTCCCGGTCGCCTGCGAGATGGCCGTCTGAACGTCGGTCGCGGCCGCGTCGATGCTCTTTCCCAGCGCGAACTGAAGCGTCAGGCTCGTGTTTCCCTGCGTGCTTTTCGACGTGACGATCTCGAGGCCGTTGATCTGCATGAACTGGCGCTCGAGCGGCGTCGCGATGTTGTTGGCCATCGTGTCGGGGCTCGCCCCGGGGTAGCTCACCTGAACCTGGATGACGGGATAGTCGACCGCCGGAAGGTCGTTGACCGGCAGCTGGCGGTAGCAGAGAACGCCGAAGAGAATGACGGAGACGGTCAGGACCGCCGTCATCACCGGCTTTCGGATGAAGGGCTCGGACAGGTTCACGAGTGGGGCCCCGCGACGGCGACCTTTCCGCCGGGCGTGACGGCGAGCTGGCCGTTGACGACGACGCGTTCACCCGCTTTCAGGCCCTTCTCGATCACGACGAGGGCTTCCTGGGTTTGTCCCGGCACGATCGGGCGCAGCTCGGCCGTCGAATCGGCGGCCACGACGTAGACGAACGGTCCTTTTGCGGACACCTGGAGAGCCGTTGCGGGAACGAGCACGGCGCCCTTCAGCGTCGCGAGCACGAGACGGACCTTGACGAACCTTCCCGGCCAGAGCCGATGCTCCCGATTGGGAACGGTGGCCCGCAGGGTGACCGTTCCCGTCGATTCCTGAACGGTGTTGTCGAGAAACGTGAGCGTTCCCGCGAGCGGCTTTCCGGGCTCGTCGGGAAGGCGAACTTCCACTTTCAGGTCTCCGCGCGCCATGTGCTGCTGGACCTGCGACAGGTCGTTCTCCGTGACCGTGAAGTCGGCGTAGATCGGGTCGAGCCGCTCGATCGTCAGGAGCGAGGCGCCATTGGGGGCGACGACGTTCCCGAGGTCGACGAGGCGGTGGCCCGCGCGCCCGTCGATCGGGGAATGGATCGAGCAGTACTGGAGGTTCAGGCGCGCCGCCTTGACCGAGGCGTCCGCCTGCTGCACCTGGGCCTCGTCGACCTGGGCGGTGCTCTTTTTCGTGTCGTAGTCCGACTGAGAAACGAGCTGCGCCTTCAGGAGGTCCGCGGAGCGGGCGAGCTCCACGCGGGCGAGCTCGCGCGCGGCTTTCGCCTGCGCGACATTCGCCTCCGCGGCGTCGAGCTGCGCCTGGTACGGCCGCGGATCGATCGTGAAGAGCAGGTCTCCGGACTTGACGTTCGCCCCGTCGGTGAAATGGATCTCGGTGATGCGGCCGGATACCTGCGGGACGATCGAGACGACCTCGCGCGCGACGCACTTGCCGACTTCGTCGGCGTAAACAGGAACGTCCCGCGCGACGGCCGTTTCGACCGTGACGGGCGCGGGAGGCCGCTGAAAGGCCGCGGGATTATTCTTGCCGCGGCAGGCGCAGCCGAGCATCAACAGCAGGAGCAACTTCTTGTTTTTCACGAGCTTTTCGGCCTCAGATCATTTCCACATTCGAAGGACAGCATCGGCGTCCGTTTCCATACGGTCTTGAACCTCTCCGGTTTCATTTTATATTTCATTTCGAACGACTTGCGGGCTACCTTTTCGAAATGAAGCTCCACGGGCTGGTCGGCTTTTGCGGCGGCATCGACGGGGAGACGACGGCGTCGATTTCCGCGCGGTGGTCTTTCAGGAGGCGCCGAACGGGGACTCCGTCGGCGCCGCGCTCGAGGATTTCGGCGGCCGACTCGTCCATTTTCGCGAGAAACGCCTCCCATCGGGCCTCGGAAACCGGCATCCCCCGGAAACGCACGTTCGAAAGCTTCGCGAATTCGCGCGTCAGGTATTCGATCTTCGTCTTGATCTCGCCTTCCGGCGCGAGCGACTCGCTTTCGTAGGGAGTGTGCGGCTTCGGGATGAACGCGTTGACCGAGGGGACGATCGTGGCCATCCGTCCCGTCGATTTCGCTTCGGCGAGCGCGATGTCGTGGCAATCGGACACGAGGCGCACGAGGTCGCGCACGTCTTCTTCGGTTTCCGAAGGAAGCCCGATCTGCAGATAGAGCTTCAGGTTGGTGAAGCCGTTCTGGAAGATCATACGGACCTTCTCCCGGAGCATCGAGTCGGAGACCTTCTTGTTGATGTGGCGGCGCAACCGCTCGTTTCCCGCTTCCGGTGCGATCGAGAGAGACTTTTCGCCTTGCCGCGCGAGGATCGCGAGGATCTCGGGCCGAATCGCGTCGATCTTGATCGACGAAAGAGCGATGTGGAACTCGAGCTCGGCGAGCCCGGAGAGGATCGTCTCGATCTCCGGGTGATCGCAGACGGCCGTCGCGATCAGGCCCGCGCGATCCGTGAAGCGGCGCCCGTTCCGGGCCGTCGCGAGGATCGAGGAGGCGGGATACTGCTTGATCGGCGCCATTGCGTACGCCGCCCAGCAGAACTTGCACATTTCCGTGCAGCCGCGCGAGATTTCGATCAGAAGCTTGTCGGAGAGCTCGGTCCGGGGCGTGAGGATGGAAGTGTGCGGGACTTCGTAGTCGGGTCCGATTTCCTTTCGGGACATCGCCTGCTGGATGACGATTTTGCCGTCCATCGAGCCCTCGGCGCGGGGACCCTGGACGGCGGGAACGAAGAGCCCGGGCACCTTCGCGGCTTCTTCCAGGAACTGCGACCGGTTGAGACCGCGCTTGAGGAGATTCGAGAGAGGGAGAACGAGCTTCTCTCCATCTCCCATCGCGAAGATGTCGAGAAACGGGGTCAGGGGGGCTGGATTGATCCGCGAACAGTCGCCTCCGATGAGGAGAATCGGGTGGCGCTCGTCACGGTCGCGAGCCCTCCGCGGAATCCGCGAGAGGTCGAGGGTCTTCAGGAGATTGAGGTAGTCCATTTCCCAGGAGACCGACCAGGCGAGCAGGCCGAATTCCGAAAGCGGCGTTCGCGATTCCAGGGTCTCCGCCGGGGCTCCGGCCTCGTAGAAAAACCGCTCGCACACGACATCCTCGACGCGGTTGAAAAGACGCAGCACCCACTGGAAGCCGAGATTCGACATCCCGACTTCGTAGGAGTTCGGGAACCCGAGCGCGACGCGGTACGCGCCGAATCGCTTCGGCTCCTCGAGGGGCCTTTCCGACGCGAGTCGGGCTCGTCGATTCTCTTCGTATCCCGGCATGAACCCTTGATTATAAGGGATTTTCGGCGCTTTCGCGCGGCCGGCTAGTTCTCGGCGACGGCCCAGAGGTGGAAGATGACGGTCAGAGGATCCTGGATCCGGTTGAAGACCGTCGACATGTTTCGAAGGCCGTACTGCTTCCAGTGGATCGGCACGGCGCCGGCAACCAGGATGTGGTCCTCGAGCACGGCGCACTGAACCGACGCCTGGAGCGGTTTGCTCACTCCGTGGATGACGACGTCGGCGGAGAGCTCCACCGTTACGGTCGAGCCGGGGCCGAACCCCGACAGATTTCCCTTGTAGCTCTTTCCTTCGAACACGATCTCCGGGAACTGCGAAGCCTCCAGGACCTTGTCGCGCAGGACGGCGTTGCGGCGCGCATTCCCGGTCTCAAGCGAATCCGCGCGAAAACCGATTCGGGAACGAAGAACTCCGGGGTTTCTCGGATCCACTTCCGCGCTTCCGCTCCACGATCCGATCGTTCCGTGGACGAGGTGAAACGTGGTCGGAAGCTCGAAGGAGATTTTCGATTTCTCTGGCACGAAACGGTACTTCAGGACGCGGGGAGGCGGGGCGAGAGCGACAGGCGCGTCGGTCGACGAGCCGCCGCCCGTCTGGGCGAACGCGGGAGCGCAGGCCAGAATCGCGAGCGGAATCCAGCGAAAGAACTTCACGCGCGTAATACTAGCAGGCGCCGGGTTCCGGCACGATCGGGTACGGATGGTCCTCGAAGACTCGCGGCCGGATGCCGCGGAACGGATCGACGATCCGGCGAAGCCGCGGAAGCACCCTCCACCGCGGCCGGGGAAGTGGGAGGTACATGCACCAGCGCGTGAGCCGTTCGACGACCGGCTGTTGCGCTTCGAAAGAGTTGACGACGTTCCGGTGCTCACGGCCGAACCGTGAAAGCTCCTCGAGGTACCACTCCCGCGGCAGCTCGGGGGAGAAATAGAAGAACGGCTCGAGCAGGTTCGCGTCCGGCGCAATCAGCCCTTCGGCCCGAAGGATGCGCTCCAGACCCGTCCGCGGATAGACCCGCACGCCGTTGGTGATGTAGACGAGGTCCGACGGCGGGATCCGACGATCGATGAAGTCGAACGTCTCGGCGACGGTGTCCGGGTTCTCCCCGGGCGAGCCGACGAGAAAGACCCACACGGCCGGAATTCCGTGGCGGGGCAGCCACCGCGCGATCTTCTCGACATCGGCCCGGCCGAAACCCTTCTGCATTCGCTTCAGGACCGAATCCGACGCCGACTCCACGGTGCACGTCGTCGCGACGAAGCCGCCCTTTTTCATCAGCGCGACGAGCTCCTCGGTGACGCCGACCGGATTGAAACCCGCCGCGGTGAGGCGGACCTTGAGGCCGCGAGCGAGAATTCCGTTCAGGATTCCGCGCGCCTGCACCGGAGGATGGGAGAAGACCGCGTCCACGAACTCGAAGAATTCGGCGCCGAGGGAATTCGCGCGCGCGATTTCCTCCACCACCTCCGGGACGGGACGGAACCGGTAGCGAACTCCCTCGAGCGTCCCGTACGTGCAATACGTGCAGGTGAACCCGCAACCCCTCTTCGTCTGGATGGGAAACACTCCTTCGCGCCGCATGTACGTCTTCATGTCGAGATGACGGAAGAGGTCGGGGTCGGGAAGGCCGTCGATCGGCTCGGAGGAATGGAGGGCGTTGTGGAGGAGCCGGCCGCTGCGGCGGACGACGAGCCCCGGAATGTCGTCGAACGGGATCCCGGCCGCCCAGCGTCGGAGCAGATCGGGAAAGCGCTTCTCGGCGTCGCCGTAGAGAATCGCGTCCGGCGAGACTTCTTCGAAGACTCGAACCGGCTCAATGGCCGCGCCCGCGCCCCCGAGGATGAGGGGAGCGGCGGTGATTCGCCGAAGGCGCGAGAAGAGCTCGCAAATCTCGGGAACGAAGTACTTCGTTCCGATCAGGTCGGAGTTGTCGACGTTCCGCATCGATACCCCGACGAAATCGGGGCGAAAATCGTCGATCACCCGCTTCAGTGGAAGCGAGGAGTCCTCCTCCCACATCAGGTCGACGACGCGCGCTTCGATCCCGTCTCTCTCGAGCTGCGCGGCCACCAGGCAAGGACCGACCGGCACCACGGGGTAGGGCGTCCGTTCCCGGTTCGTCGAAACGAGGAGGACCTTCACTTCGGATCTCTCATCGAATGCCGAAAACCCAGTCGGCGACGTTGGTGCCCGTGATCCCCGGGCGAAACCGGTCGCCGAGTGTGTCGAAGAATGCGGCGGAATCGTGGCGAAGGAGAAAGTCCGGCGCCGAGAGCCGCAGCTTTCGCGCGCGGTCGATCGTCGTGCCGTCGGCGAAAGCGCCCGCGTTTCCCGAATTGCCGTCGATCCCGTCCGAGCCGCAGGCGAGCAACCCGGGCGCGCTTCCGGCGAGCTCCTGAGCGGCGGCGAGCGCGAACTCCTGGCTTCGCCCGCCGGTTCCGGAACGAGAAGGGCGCCGAACCGTCGTCTCTCCCCCCGCGAGGAGAACCCGGGGCGACCGGCGCGCGCAAAGCCGCGCGGCGAACGCCCGTCCCTGCGCGGCGGCCTCGCCCGAAAGGGAAACGCGCTCGATTCGCGCGGAGAGTCCGCGCGCGCGGGCGAAACGGGCGGCGGCCTCGAGTCCCGTCCGGTTCCCGGCGAGAAGCCACGTTCGGTCGCGCGGTTTGCGGCTGCTCACAGTCGGTCCCGAGCCGACGATGCGAAAGTCCCCTTCCGGCACGTCGGACAGAACGAGCGTCACGACGCGGGCCCGGGTCGCGTCGGCGAGCCTGCCCCCCTTCACGAGAGAGAGGGATGTTCGTAGCCGGTTGATTTGCTGAATCGGCCATCCTTTCTCCATCGCGCGCCGGATCCTTCGCTGTTTCTCTGCAAGGGTCACGCCGCGTCGCGGAAGGCAGAGGAGCGAGGAAGTTCCTCCCGAAACGAGGGCAAGCACGAGATCGCCCTCGTCGAAACGGCGAAAGAACCGGAGCGCCGCCTTCGCGGCGGCGAGGCTCTCCCGGTCGGGGTCCGGGTGGGAGGCAAAGCGGGTAAAACGCCGGAGACGGGGGAGAACGCGCGATCCGTGCGGGACGACGATGAGCGCGTCGTGAAAAGTTTTTCGGGGGACGCCCGCGGCCATTCCGGCGGCAGCTTTTCCCGAAGCGAAAACGCCGATTCTCTCGCCCGAAAGATCGAGCTTTCCCGACCGGAAGAATTCGGCGACGAGCGCCTCCGGATCGACGGCGGAAAGCGCCGCTTTCCAGAGCTCGCGGAGCAGCCGCCGGCCTTCCACTCCGGCATTCTCGCCGATTCGGTTCCCCGGCCGCGAGTTCTTGGGATTTCCGCTCTTCACGGATAATGCCCACGATGACGCGGTTCCGGTGGCTCCCCGTGCTTCTCGCCGCTTTCGCCGCTTTTTGCGCGCCGGTCGAGAGGCACCGCCGCACGGCGCCGCTCGGGGAGCCGAAGGAAACCAACGGCATTCGGACGATGGGCAGCTCGTTCCTCCGGCGCCGGGGAGGCGTTTTCGAAGCTCGATTCGCCGGCGGTCCCTACGAGCGCGGCTACGCGAGGGGAAGGCTCCTCTACGACCAGATCGCGGCGGGCGAGAGAGACCTCGAGTTTCTGCTGGCCCGGATGGTCCCTTCCCCGTGGAAGCGCTGGGGTCTGCGCGAGATTCTCGCGTGGACGATGAGAAGATCGGACCGTTGGGTCGGAAGGGAACACGAAGAGGAAATCGCGGGAATGGCCGACGCGGAATTCCCCGACCCGGTTCCCGGAGCGTGGACGCCGTACGCGCGGCAATTCGCCCTGCACTTTCTTCACGATTTCACTCAGCGCTTCACCGACACGATGCCCCTCGCGGGCGCCTGCAGCGGTTTTGCGGCGGGCTCGGCGTCGACTGCAGACGGGCACGTGTACCTCGCGCGCGACTTCGACTTCGAAGCGGGTCCACAATTCGATCGCGAGAAGATTGTCGGAGCGGTCGTGCCCGACACGGGTCACGCGTTCCTGTCGGTCAGCTTTGGCGGTCTGACGGGCGTCGTGTCCGGCTTCAACGACGCGGGCCTCGGTGTGTCCCTCCACGCCCTGACCGGCGGCCCGACGGCGGGCGCCGGGGAACCGTCGGCCCTCCTCGCCGCCGACGTTCTCCAGCGCGACACGACGGTGGACGAGGCGATCGCGAGGATTCGGGCGGCGCGCGTGCTCGTTTCCGACCTCTACCTGCTCGCCGACGCGTCCGGAGCTCTTGCCGTCGTCGAGAAGACGCCGCGCGCGACGGGAGTCCGGCGCGGCGCCGGCTGGATCTCCGCGACGAACCTCGCGCGAACCCCCGAAGTCGTCCGGCTCGTCGGGCGCTCTCCGTCCTATTCGACGGCCGCTTTCCGGCAGGCCCGTCTCGACGAGCTCCTCTCGGCCCGCGCGGGACGCCTCGACGCCGCCTCGGCTGTCGCGATCCTTCGCGACCGGAGAGCGGCGGGAGGCGCCAGCCTCGGACCGGGGAACCGCAACGCGATCGATGCGTTGATCGCGTGCCACTCCGTCGTCTTCGATCTCACGGCTCGGCGGGCCTATGTGGCGACGGCGCCTCACACGCTGGGAGCCTACGCGGCGTTCGATCTGCCGCTGCTGGCCGCGGCCGCCCCGGAGGACCGGCGCTTCGAGAAGCTCGAGGCGGCTTCGATTCCCGCGGACCCGCTTCTGGACTCGGGAGAATACGCGCGGTACCGGCGCGCGAGGCAGCTCAACCGGATCGCCCGGGCGGAGCTGAGTCGCGGAAAGCCGGCGGACGCCGAGCGCGACGCGAGCTCCGCGCTGGGGTCCTCGCCCCATTTTCTCGAGGCGCTCGTCTGCCGCGGGGAAGCGCGCTGGCGGCTGGGAAAGAAGAGCGCGGCGGAGGCGGACTTCGACTCCGCTTCCCGCCTCTCTCCGGGTCCTCCCGACTTCGCGGCCCAGATCGACCGCGTCCGGCGGGAGCTGCGGGAGGGCCGGGCGCCGGGGCGGCTCGTTTCCTTTCCCCTTTCGCTCGAGGACCTCCTCGACGAAAATCAACGGCAATGAGTCGCCCGGAGCCGATTCTCGCCGGGAAAGGGCTTTCGAAAACGTACCGCCTCGGCCGCGAGCGGGTACGCGCGCTGCGCGGACTCGACGTGAACGTCTCGGCGGGAGAGTTCGCGGCGATCGAGGGGCCGTCGGGATCGGGAAAGACGACGTTGCTGAACGTTCTCGGGCTCCTCGATTCGTCCGATTCGGGCACTCTCCGCATCGACGGCGAGGACACCGGGCCGCTCCCGGAGCCGCAGCGCTCCGCGATCCGGCTGCGGAGGTTTGGGTTCGTCTTCCAGACCTTCAACCTGATTCCGGTCCTGACAGCGCGGGAAAACGTCGAGTACCCGATGGCCCTTTCGGGCGTCGCAAAGGCGCGGCGCCAGGACGCCGCCCGGGATCTCCTGCGGAGCGTCGGAATCGCGGAAAAGGAAGGCGTTCGACCCGATCTCCTTTCCGGCGGTCAGCGCCAGCGGGTGGCGATCGCCCGCGCGCTCGCGAATTCTCCGGAGATCGTGTTCGCGGACGAACCGACGGCGAACCTCGACAGCCATACGGCCGGCGAGATCCTCGACCTGATGTCCCGTTTGAACGAGGTCAACGGCGTCGCGTTTCTCTTCGCGACCCACGACCCGCGCGTCGTCGCGCGCGCGAAGAGGGTCCTCGTGCTTCGGGACGGAGAGATCGTGGAGGACCGGGCGTGAATCCCTGGGAATTCGCTCTCCGCAACGTCCTGCGCAACCGCCGGCGAAGCGTCCTCACCGCGGGCGTCGTGGTTTTCGGTTTCGCGGCCTTCGCCCTCGCCGGCGGTTTCATGTCGCAGACGTTCGACAGCTTGAGGCAGGGGACGATCCGCGGCGGGGTCGGACAGATCCAGGTCGCGCAGCCGGAAACGTTTCGGGGCGCCGAAGACCGCACGCTGGAACACGGCATCGCCGACGCGGCCGCTGTGGAATCGGTTCTTCGGCGCGATCCCGACGTGGAGGCCGTTCTGCCGCGCATCGACTTCGTGGGCCTCGTGTCCAACGGTGCCCGGTCGATTCCCTATCTCGGCGTGGGATTCGATCCGAGGCCGGAAGCGACCGCGATGGATACGAAGGCGCTCGTCCAGGAAGGCCGGTGGTTCGCCTCTTCCGACGAAGCGGAAGTCCTGCTCGGAACAGGACTGGCGCTCGCCTTGCAGGTTCGTCCCGGCGGAACCGTGACGATGTTTGGCACCACTCCCGACGGGGTACTGAACGCGCTCGACGCGAACGTCGTCGGCCTCGTCGATCTTCCCGTCAAGGAGCTCAACGACCGTTACCTCGCGACGACCCTTCCTTCGGCTTCGCGGCTCCTCGGCGTGACCGGGGTCGTCTCCAAGCTCGTCGTCATGCTTCGGCCCGGCCGCGACGATCGGGCCGCGAAAGGGCGCCTGGAGGTCTCGCTCCGAAACATCCGCCCGCGGCTCGAGGTCAAGAGCTGGAGAGAGCTCGCGCTCTTCTACAACCAGGTGAAGCTCCTCTATGTCGGGATCTTCGGGTTCATGGGCGCGATTCTCGTCGTCGTGGTCCTGCTGGCCTGCGCGAACACGATGACCATGGCGACGACCGAGCGAATCCGCGAGATCGGCACGCTGCGTGCCATCGGCACGCCTCCGGCGACGATTCGCAAGATGTTCGTGGCGGAGGGTGTCGTGATCTCCTCGTTCGGCTGCCTCGCCGGGGCGGTTCTCGCGCTCGTCGTCCGAGCCGCGCTGAACTCTTCGGGAATCGAGCTGCCACCCCCGCCGGGCGCGTCGCACGGAATGCCGATTCACGTCGCGTTCTACCCGGCGACCTACGCGGCCGGCCTCGTTGCAATGGTGTCGACGCTTGCTCTTGCCTCGTACATCCCGGCGCGGCGAGCGTCGCGCGTTCCGATCGTCGAGGCCCTGGCGCATGTCTAGGCTCTTCCTCGTCGTCGCCGCCCTGACCGCGCAGCAGATCCTCGAGCTCGCGGACGCGCCGAAGCGCGCCTTTCCCGAAGCGGCCATCCATGCCCGCGTCGTGGTTTCCGGCGACGCGGCGTCCCAGGTCCCCGCCGAATTCGATCTCTACAAGAAGGGGGACGACCGCGGTCTCGTCGTCTTCACGGCAGGGAAGCAGAAGGGAAGGAAGATTCTGACCGTCGGCGAGAAGTTCTGGATCCTCGTTCCCGGGGCCTCGCGCCCGATTCCGGTGACCGCGAATCAGCGGTTGATGGGAGGAGCCGCTCTCGGCGACGTCGCGAAGCTCCGTTTTTCCAGCGAGTTTGCGGCCACGATCGAGCCCGGGCCCGATTCAGTCGGCGGCTTGACCTGCGACGTGCTGGACCTGAAGGCGAAGGATTCTCGCTCCTCCTACGGCTCCGGCCGCCTCTGGGTCGACCGGCAGGAGCGCCTCGCGCGCAAGGCCGTTCTCAACCTCGTCTCCGGAAAGCCGGCCAAAGAGATCCTCTTCGAGCGCTACGGGAAGGAGAATGGCAAGACGGTGCTGCTCACGATGGCGATCCGCGACCTGCTGGCGGGTCCGGCCGGCACCGTGACGCGCCTGGAATATTCGAACTACCGGGTAGCGAAGATCGACGATTCTTTCTTCACGCCGGAAGGCGCGCTCAAGTTCTAGGTTGCCTCCGCCCGGGTTGGGCTCAACCGCCGCGCAAGCGGAGCTTCCGCGATCTACTCCTCCGGCAGCTCGTGTTCTTCTTCGACGATTCGCTCGACTCCGGGCGAGGTGAACTCCAGGATGAGCTCGGGCAGAGTTTCGGAGAATTGTGAGCGGGGGAGAACCCGATCGACGCCCTGGGCCTTCGATTCGTCGGCGAGCTTCTTGTCGACGTGCGAAAGGAATCCCACGACCGGGACCCCCCGGGTCTTCGCGCCCTGTTTCAGGCGCGCGATCACCGGAAGCGCCGCGTCGGAGAGCTCCACGAAAACCGCGGCCGGCTCGTCCGCGCACGCTTTCGAGAGGTCGTCCAGGCGCGCGACGAATTCCACGGGAATGTTCAAATTTCGGGCGGCCGCGTCGATCTTGGCGCGGAACATGAGATCTTCCACATGGGCGACGATTCTCTTTTGCATGGTTCTTGGGATTGATTCTAGAACGTTTTGACGAGATCGAACAGGTATCGGTTCAAATAATGCGATCGATCCTGCCGCCGCTGAAAGACGACGGAAGGCCGAATCTCGACGCCCGCGACCACCGTGTAGGCGATTCCCACGCGGTGTCCGACGTACCAGGAGTGAAACCACCAGTCGTCCGTGTTGTAGGCACCGACGACGGCGTCGCGGTCGACGTACTGGTAGATCTCGAAGGCCTGGAAATCTCCCCGGTCGCCTTCCCGCCCGACCCGAATCGCGGCCTCGAATCCGTCCCTGTACGCGTTTTCGCTCGCCGCGAGATTTCGCGTCCAGTCGAGCGACAGGGCTACCGGAACCTTGGCGACACCGAACCGGACCCTGGCCAGTGAATCGACGATTCGGAAATCGTCCAGATATGCCGGCGCGGCGGCGGAGGTCACGTTCTGGCGGAGGAAATGCAGCGCGGTCTTCTGAAGATGAGTGAACCTCCAGTAACTCTCCGACCAGTCGAGCGCGAAAGAATCGGCGTCTCCGAAGGCCCACGTCACCTGGCCCGCTCCGATGTGGGAATCGTCGTGTTCACGCTGAGGGCCGTAAAAAAAACCTCCGGCGATGCTGACCGAGGACGTCGCCGAGAAGGCAATCCGCCACGCCGCCGATCCGCCGAGCACCTGGACGTCGTGGTCCCACAACATTTCGGTCGCCCGCAGGGGCATGCCGAACTTGCCCGCGGTGATCGTGAAATTCCCCGGCCGCGCCTCGAGGAAGGCGCGGTCGAGCGCGGCGTTGTTCGACCGGTAATTGTCCAGCAGCCGGTCGTTGGTGGCGTTGGAGTCCGACGAAAGCTCGCCGAGGAGACGGACGCCCAGGCGAAAACGATCGGAAGCGCGCCAGTCGAGCTCCGGCCGGACTTCCGATCGCCAGCGGTAGATGTTGGGCGCCGGCGCCTGCCGGGCAAGCTGGATGTCGTCGTATCGAAGGAGCGCGTCCCAGCGAAACTCGAACCCCTCCGTGGACGTCGGGGCTTCATAATGCGGCTCGGCTTCCTGTCCTGAGAGGCGGGTCGCGAAGGCGACGATGAGGAAAAGGACGGCCGGGCGAACCCTCACGCCGTCACTTCCGAAAGCTCCTTGTTCATCTCGGCGATGGACTGATATCGCTGATCGGGATCCTTCTCGATCGCTTTCATCACGATCTTTGCGATGCGGGGATCGATTTCGGGATATCTCGTTTCGATCGCCGGGGGTTTTTCCTGGATGTGTTTGAGAACCACGCCGAGGGCCGAGTCCCCCTCGAATGGCAGCGTTCCGGAGAAGAGCTCGTAGAACACGATCCCGGCCGAATAGATGTCGGTCCGATGATCGAGAGTGCCCCCTTTCGCCTGCTCCGGCGAGATGTAGTCCGGCGTTCCGACGACCATCCCGGTCGCGGTCATTCCCTTGTCCTGGGAAAGCCGCGCGATGCCGAAATCCATGATCTTCAACCCGCCGTTGGGTTCGATCAGAATGTTCTGCGGCTTGATGTCTCGGTGAATGACGCCCGCGGCGTGCGCGGCCCCCAGTCCTCCGCAGATCTGCTTCGCGATCCGGAGCGCGGCCCCGACCGGCAGCCGGCGGTTCTGGTTGAGCAGGTGCTTGAGCGTGATTCCGCGCACATACTCCATCGACAGGTAGCGAAGGCCGTCCGATTCCCCGAAATCGTGCGTCCGCAGGACGTTTCGGTGGGTGATTTTCCGCGCGAGACGGATCTCCTGCTTGAAACGGTCGATGAGCGTCGCGTCGTGGGCGAGAGCCTCGTTTCGGAGCACCTTGATCGCGACCGCGTCGTCCAGCGTGCGATCGTGGGCCTTGTAAACGATTCCCATGCCTCCCGCGCCGAGCTCCGATTCGATGTCGTAGCGGCCCGCGAAGAGAGCACCGACTCGGGGCGCGTGGCCGCCGGCCGCCGAGGACGCCGGCACGGTGGCCGCCATCGCGACGGTCTTCTGCGGCGCGATTCCCCCCATCGTCAGGGAAGCAAGCTGCTTTTCGAGCTCCGCCTTCTCCTTGAGCTCCTCGATCATCATTCGGAAGGATCGAGCGAGGATTCCGATCTCGTCTTTCTGCTCGACCGGCAACGGCACGTCGTAGTTCCCGTCGCGGACCGCGTCCGTCGCGGCCACCATTTCGCCGATCGGTCCCGTCATGCGCCGGGCGAGGATGTAGGAAACGAGAAAGGCCACGAGGAGAGCGCCGAACCCGACGATCAGGAGGGTCTTTTCGATCTCGCGAAAGGCCGCGAGCTCGCGGGACAGCGGGCGCACCGTGACGACGGATCCGACGACGAGGCCCGAGGCGAGCCGCAACGGCCAGGCGAGGGCCAGGTAAGTGTCCTCTCCCGTGTCGATCGACAGCGGCCCGGCGACTCTTCCGTGCTGGAGGACCGCGGACACGAGATCTTTTCGGGACTCGAGCGTTCGAAAAAACGGTTTCGTCGCGATTCCGAGCGTCGAGGCGGCGACCTGGATGCGGGGCTCCTGCGACGGCTGGCTCAGGTTCGCCAGGAAGACCGCGTCGGTCGACGAAACGTCCCGAAAATTCTCGGCCACCTTGTCATCGATCGCGAAGCAGGCAACCAGGACCCCGAGCGTTTCGGCTTCCCTTCCCTCGCCCGAGACGACCGGGGCGGCGACGGCATGGTAGAGCTTTCCGTCGGAATACCAGATGCCCTGAGTCTCGGCCCCCTCGAGCGCCTTGCGGACGAGCGCCGAATCCGAAATGTCGTGCCGCCACTCCCTCTTGTCGCTCCGGACGATCGAGATTCCGCGGGGATCGGTGACGATCAGGAAATCGGCGCCGGTCGCGGAGGCCTGGTCTTCCTTCAGGCTGTTGAAGATCGTGGCGGCGTCCCCCTCGTGGACGAGCGCTTTGAACCCGGAGTTGTCCACGACGGGACGCAGGGCCCGGTGGAGCTTCTCGTAGCGGTCTTCCTGGAAATTGTCGTAGGAATCCTTCGCGCGCGAAAGCGCCTTCCGGCTCGACTGTTCCGCGATCGACCGCACGCGATAGCTCGAAACCTCGACGGCGGTGCCGAGCGCGAGAAACACGAGCGCCGCGACGGCGAGAAAGATCTTGATCGTCAGCGAGAATTTCGGCTTCTCCGAGCGGACGGGAGGTTCGGGCACCGGTACGGCGCTGGTCATCGCCGCCGAGGCGGTTCCGGCGCCGATACGGGTCGTTTTCTGCGGATTGACCGTGGGTCCGGCCATCGTCAGTAACGATCCTCGTCCTGTGGCGGAGGCGGGTATTCCTGCCCGTACTTGTTCTTGTGGGCCTGCGGCTTGAACCCCGAAACGTCGAGCGAGAGAGAAGCGATGGCAGTCTTCCGCGGGGAAACCTGGACCCGGGCGCTCGTCTCGCCGCCCTCGTCGCACCACGCCTTGATCGTCTTCTCGCCGTCGGGCACGTTCTCGAAAGTGAACTCCCCGTCGGCGTCCGTCACGGCGAAAAACGACGAATCGACGACTCGGATGAAGCCGATCATCTGCGGGTGAATGTTGCAGTAGACGCGCACGAGGCCCGGCGTTTCGAACTTCTTGTCCTTCGAGCGTCCCCGGCGGTAGAGCCCGAGGTCGAAGTGGTTCTCCGCGGAAACCGAGAAAACGTTGTGGAAGAGGGGGTCCTCGTTCGGAAAGGCGACGCTGTGGCCGACCTCGACGGCGATCACCTTCGGCGTGAATTTCTTGTGCAGCGATTTCATCGCCGGCCCGGGTTCGGCCGCCGGCGAGGGCGCGATTCCGGGAGCCGCGCCGGGCCGCCGCGCGCCTTCGATCCAGATCACGACGTTGGCCGCTTCCGCGCGAGCCTGCCCGTTTTCGACGAGCGAAACTCTGCCGCTGACCGTTCCGGCGGAAAGCGCACCCGCCGACGCCACGAGCACCGGGAGGAGCCGTAGGGTCCGCGCAGCCGGGGACTTCATTGTCGCGGATCATAACAGTCCTTGACGCTTTCTTTCCACGCGATTACGCTGCTCCAATGGCTTCGGAACCCGTTCTCATCTTCGGCAAGGACACGTGACCGTACACTTCGGCGGCCCGTGCGGACTACGCCCGACGAAAGGTTCCCTTCGAATACGTCAACGTGAAGGCTTCCCGGGAAAACATGGACAAAATGCTCGCCTACAGCGAAGGTAGCCGTGAGGTTCCCGTGATCGTCGAGGACGGACGGGTCACGACCGGATTCGGCGGAACCTGAGGCGTCTGACACCGTCCGCGGTTCGCGGATTTCCTAGACTCGAACAGCCTCCCATGTTAAAACGCTCGGAGTCTCAGTACGGGGTACTAGCCGAGGAGGGAAGCTCGTATGGCCAAGACCGAAGCCCCGGCCGCGGAGTTCCAGCCCTACGTTCCGTCGAATCAGTCTCCGCCGGAGTTCACGGCGAAGGCCATCATCCTCGGCTCTTTCTTCGGCCTTCTGTTCGGCGCGGCGACCGTGTATCTCGCGCTGCGGGCGGGGCTCACCGTGTCCGCGTCCGTCCCGATCGCGGTGCTGTCGATCGCGGTCTTCAAGAAGCTCGGAAAATCGACGATTCTCGAGAACAACATCGTCCAGACGATCGGCTCCGCCGGCGAATCCGTCGCGGCGGGAGTCGTGTTCACGGTCCCGGCGCTGCTTTTTCTCTCCAACGGCGCCGACTATTTCCGGTACGGAACGATTTTCGTGCTTTCCGCGATCGGCGGAGTTCTCGGCGTGCTGTTCATGATCCCGCTGCGCCGGGCGCTGATCGTCAAGGAGCACGGGAACCTGATCTATCCGGAGGGGACCGCCTGCGCCGACGTCCTGATCGCGGGCGAGCGGGGTGGCGACCTCGCGAAGATGGTCTTCAAGGGCGTCGGCGCGGCCCTGCTGTACAAGTTCCTGTACGGCATCATCGGCCTCTGGAACGAGACCGCGCTCTGGTTCAAAACGGACAAGAACGGCAAGATCCCCGACGCGACGTTGAATTGCGACGTGACGCCGGAATACCTGGGCCTCGGCTACATCATCGGTCCGAAAATCGCCGGCGAGCTGGTCTCGGGCGGCATCCTTTCCTGGCTCGCGCTGATTCCGCTGATCTCGATCTTCGTGCCGGAGCCCCGGCTCGTGCAGGATCTGACGAACCTCGGTTTCTCAGAAGGATGGCGCGCGTCCCACTCGCACGCGGAGTGGATCTACCGCGCCTATGTTCGTTACATCGGCGCGGGAGCCGTCGCCTGTGCAGGCGTGATGACGCTGATCAAGACCTTGCCGACGATCGTCTCGGCATTCCGAGAGTCGGTCAAATCGATGCGCGGTGGCACCGGAGAGGCGAAGAAGATCCGAACCGAAGACGATCTCGGGATGGGATGGGTGATCGGTGGATCGGTCGTCCTCGCGCTCCTGATCACGGTCCTTCCCCATTTTCCGCACGGCCCGTTCCCGGGCTCTCTCGTCACGGGACTTCTCGTCGTGGTCTTCGGCTTCTTCTTCGTGACGGTCTCGTCCCGCATCGTCGGCATCATCGGGACTTCGTCCAATCCGATCTCGGGAATGACGATCGCGACGCTGATGGCGACGTGCGTCGTTTTCGTCCTGCTCGGACGCACGGGAGACATCTTTCAGCCGGTCGCGCTCTGCGTCGGCGCGCTCGTCTGCATCGCGGCCGCGAACGCGGGCGCCACGTCGCAGGACCTGAAGACGGGATATCTCGTCGGCGCGACGCCGCGCAGCCAGCAGATCGGCTTCATCATCGGCGTGCTCGTTTCGACCGTGGCGATCGGCGGAACGCTCTTCCTTCTCGACCACACCTACCGCGGCGTGGGTGAGCTCCACGGGATCGGCGGGGCGAAGATGCCCGCGCCGCAGGCGACGCTCATGGCGACGATCATCAAGGGGCTGCTCGCGAAGAACCTGCCCTGGGCGCCCGTGCTCGTCGGCGCGTTCCTCGCGTTCATGGCGCAGCTCGCCGGCGCCCACGCGCTCTCCTGGGCAGTCGGGGCGTATCTTCCGGTCTCGACGACGTTCCCGATCTGGATCGGCGGCCTGATGAAAGCTCTCGCCGACAAGATGAGCCGCCGGAAGGAAGAGTCGGAGCTCTCCTCCGGAATGCTCTACGCGACCGGCCTCGTCGCCGGCGGATCGCTCGGAGGCGTGGCGATCGCTCTCGTGACGGCATCCGGGGACCTCCCGTTCCTCAAGAGGCCACTGGAGTCCCGCGGAGGGCTCATGAACGTGCTGAACCTCGGGGATCGATGGTACGCGGCGTTGAAAAATGGCGTCGGGGGCCAGATCCTCTGCGCCGCCGTGTTCGCGGTGCTCTGCGTGTTGCTCGTCCGCAACGCGCGAAAGGACCTGGAAGCATGATCTTCCGTGGAAAGATGATCCAGCGGGCCTGGCTTTCGCTCGCCGCGGCCTGGATTTTCGCCGCCGCGGTGCCGGCGACGGCGCAAACGCCGTCCGCGCCGAAACCCGGTCGTCCTGAAGGCTTCGCGGATCTTCGACTCCCGCACCGGGCGGATCTCCTCGCCGGGTCTCGTCGTCGTCGAGGGCGGGAAGATCGCCTCGGTCGGCGGCTCGGCGCCCGCCGGAGCGGAGGTCATCGACCTCGGGGACGCGACGCTCCTGCCCGGTTTCATCGACGCGCACGTTCATCTCACGGGCGAGTCGTCCGAAAACTGGTTTCGCGATTTTTACCAGCGGGTCATGCGGTTTCCGGCCGAGCAGGCGCACTACGCCGCGATGTACGCGAAGCGCACCCTCGAGGCGGGGTTCACGACCGTCCGGGACGTCGGATCCGGCGACTACCTCGCGATGGGACTCCGCAACGCGATCGAAGCCGGCGTCGCGGAAGGGCCCCGGATGCTCGTCTCGAACTACGCGATCGGTGCGACGGGCGGCCACGGCGACGGAGCGCCCTTTCCGCCCGACCGCGTGAAGCCCTCCGGCCCGATCGAGGGAGTCTGCAACGGACCGGCGGAGTGCCGCGAGGCCGTTCGATATCAGATCAAGTACGGCGCCGACGTCATCAAGTGCATGCCTTCGGGGGGCGTGCTCTCGATCTCGGACCCGGTCGACGCGCCCGAGCTCACGCAGGAGGAAATGAACGCGATCGTCTCCGAATCGCACGCCTGGGGGCGAAAGGTCGCCGCGCACTGCCACGGCGACGCCGCCGCGAAGATCGCGATCGCGGCCGGCGTGGATTCGATCGAGCACGGCTCCTTCCTGAAACCGGACACGCTCGCCCTCATGAAGCAGAAAGGGACCTACCTGGTGCCGACGCTCTACGCCGGCGAATGGGTCGGATCCCATGCGGAGAAGTTTCCCCCCGCGATCGCGGTCAAGGCGCGCGCGGCGTCGGCCGCGATGATGGCGATGTTTCGCGAGGCGGTGCGCCAGGGCGTGAAGATCGCGCTCGGCACGGACGCGGCCGTCGAGCCGCACGGCGGGAACGCCCGGGAGTTCGTCTTGATGGTCGAGGGAGGGCTTTCGCCGGCGGCGGCTCTGCAGGCGGGAACGGTCGGAGGCGCGGACCTCCTGGGGATCACGGCGATCGCGGGGTCGCTCGAGGCGGGGAAATCCGCCGACGTCGTGGCCGTCCCGGGAAACCCCGTGGCCGACATCCGCGCGACCGGAAAAGTCTTTTTCGTGATGAAAGAGGGAAAGGTCGTCAAGAGCTCGCGGCCTTCCTGATTCCCATGGACGAAGAGATCTCCCGCGTCCTCGATGCCAACCGGAATTTCTACGCGGCCCTCGAACGCCGCAACCTCGGCGAGATGGAGGAATGCTGGTCGCACGCGGACGACATCGCGTGCACGCATCCCGGCTGGCATCGCCTGGACGGTTGGGACGAGGTCTCCCGGTCGTGGAGGGCGATTTTCGCGAACTCCCGCGCGTGGCGCGTGCGATGCGAGTCGGAGAGGGCACTCGTGAGCGGAGATCTCGCGGTGGTTTTCTGCCTCGAGAACCTCGAGGCGGTCGGCGCCCAGGGCGAACCGGCGCGGATGCAGGCGACCAACGTCTTTCGAAAAGAAGACGATATCTGGAAGATCGTGCACCACCACGCGTCGCCGATGCCCGACGTCGAGGCGAGCGAGGAAGAGGACACCGTCAACTGACGCGCCCTTCCCGCTCGGAATCGGTTCGCGAACATTACGCGCGCCACGCGGCGGACTACGACCGCCGCTGGCTCTCGTACGTCGAAGCGACGACGCGCGGGACGATCGCCCGAATGCCGGCTCGCCCGGGCGGCCGGATTCTCGACGTCGGTTGCGGAACGGGCGTGTTGCTCGGCCGGCTCTCGGCTTCCGGAGACGGAAAGCGGCTCTTCGGGATCGATCCCGTGCCGGAAATGCTCGACGTCGCGCGCCGGCGCCTGCCGTCCGGCGTCGAGTTGCGCGAGGCCTCCGTCGAACGAATTCCGTATCCCGACGAAATCTTCGACATCGTGGTCTCGTGCAGCGTGTTTCACTATCTCGGAAATCCTCTCGGGGCCCTCGAGGAAATGAAGCGAGTCCTCGCGCCGGGCGGAACCGTCGTCGTCACCGACTGGTGCGCCGATTACCTCGTCTGCCGGATCTGCGAAGCGTACCTGTCCGCCTTCCGGCACGTGCGCTACTCGGTCTATCGGGCGAAAGAGTGGGCCTCGCTCCTGGCGCGCGCCGGATTCGCCGATGTCGTCGTGCACCCGTACAAGATCAGTTGGCTCTGGGGCGTGATGACGGCGACGGCGAGGAAGTAAATCTCCCGGTCGATCACGTCCCTCACACCACCCCGAACTTCTTGCCCACCTTCCGAAAGGCTTCGACGGCGAACGCGAGGTCTTTCTCCGAGTGCGCGGCCGAGACCTGGCAGCGCAGTCTTGCGTGGCCCTGCGGGACGACGGGGAAGCCGAAGCCGGCGACGTAGACGCCTTCGTCGAAGAGCGCGGCCGACATCGCGAGCGCCTTCGCCGTGTCGCCGACGATCACCGGCACGATCGGATGGATCCCTTCGGGAATCGTGAACCCGGCGTTTTTGATCTCCTTGCGGAAATACATCGAATTCGAGCGCAGTTTCGCGACGGGCGAGGGGTCTTCCATCAGCATGCGGAACGCCTCGAGCGATCCGCCCGCGACGGCCGGCGGAAGCGAGTTGGAAAAGAGCGACGTCCGCGACCGCTGGCGCAGCATTTCGACGAGCGGGGCCGGTCCCGTGACGAATCCCCCGGCCGCCGAGCCCATCGCCTTCCCGAGCGTGCCGGTCGTCACGGGGATCTTTCCGTGGATGCCTTCCTCTTCGGCGGTCCCGCGCCCGGTCTTCCCGAGAACGCCCGTCGCGTGGGAGTCGTCGACGACAAAGAGAGCGCCGTACTTTTCGGAGATCGAAAGCAGCTTCGGAAGGTCGGCGAGCTCGCCTTCCATCGAGAACACGCCGTCGGTCACCATCATCTTGAATCGGGACGTCGAGTCTTCCGAGATCATTTTTTCGTACGCGGCGGCATCGGAGTGCGGCACCTTGAAGCGCTTGGCCTTGCAGAGACGGATGCCGTCGATGATCGACGCGTGGTTGAGCTCGTCGGAATAGAGGCCGTCGGCTTCTTCGAGAACGGCGGGGAAGAGCCCTTCGTTCGCGTTCCAGCACGACATGTACAGGATCGTGTCCTGCGTCTGGAAGAACGACGAGATCGCCTCTTCGAGGTCCTTGTGGAGCTGTTCGGTCCCGCAGATGAAGCGCACGGAGCCGAGCCCCGCGCCCCACCGGTCGATCGCCTTTTTCTGGGCCTCGCGGATCCGGGGATGGTTCGCGAAACCGAGGTAATTGTTGGAGGTCAGCATGAGGACGTCGCGTCCCTCGACCTTCACGTGTGCGTCCTGCGCCGATTCGAGCACGCGCTCGACCTTCAGGGTCTTGTTCGCCGCCAGTTTCGCGAGCTCTCCCGCGAGGTGTTCGATCAATTGCATTCGCGAAGAATATCGCGGTCGGCCTCCGTTTCAGCTAGCCCCAGAATCCGACGATCCGCCGGATCTTTCCATTCGGAGCGAAATCGTAGGCGTTGGTGCCCCGCGCCTTGACGGAACCCTCCGGGCCGGCGACGCTCCAATCGCCGAGCGCGCTCGCCTGGCACTGCCGAAGAGCGCCCGCGCTCCGGAGCGTCATGCCCGGCATGAAACGCTGGACCGCGGCGAGATTCGCGTTCAGGTCGTCGATTCCCCGGAGGCATGCGTAGGCGTCGTGGAAGGAGACGTCGTCCGTGACGGACGAGGCGAGGATCGCCCGGCGGGACGAAGCGTCCGGCTCGCTCCAGGCGGAGAGGTAGGCGTCCACCGTCTTGCCCGCGTCCGCAAAAAGCTCCCGGCTGACGACGTTCGCAAAAAGCGAGAGCTGGTAGCGCCAACCCTGCGTGTGCTCCTCGAGAATCTCCGCGGTGGGAACGTCGTGGCGGAGATGAAGTGTCGTGCCGTCGGGAACCCGGGTGAGGTCGACGGTTACGCGCGATGCCCCCGGCGCGATCGGTTTGCCCTCGCCTTCGTAGCCGTACGTGAAGACGAGGTGGCTCGGAGCATCGGCCTCGACGACCTTGCCGCTTGCGACGGTGCCGTCCGGGTAGCGGATGTGAACGCGCCCGCCGGGACGGCAATCGATGTCCGAACCGACGCCCCACCATGCGGCGAAGCGGACCGGGTCCGTGAAGTAGCGGAAGACGACCTCGGGCGGCGCGCCGATCAGAATCGTTCTCTCCAGAAAAAAGGGAAGCTCGTTCATGGCATCTCTCCTGGGCGCGGCTTGGCGCCGCGACCTCCTTGCGCGCCCCGCCGGCGCGAGCTTCGTTCCGGCGCCGGCCTCGGGCCCCTTCGAGAGGCCTCGAGCTCGGCGCGCGTCTTCAAGCGTTCCAGGGCGTCGTCCCACATCTTCTCGAGAACCACCCGCAGGTCTCCGAGCGCTCTCTTTTCCGCCGCGTAGTACCGCCGCCGCCCGTCCGGACGCACGGCGACGAGGCCGGCGGTCTCGAGAACGCGCAGGTGCTGCGACACCGCGCCGAACGTGACCTCCGGCATTTCGCGGGCGATCTCCCCGGCCGAGCGCTCGCTGCTCCAGACCAGGCGCAGGATTTCCCGCCGGCGGGGCGCGGCGACGACTTCGAGGGCGTCCATCACGATAATAATTTAGTGTAAACTAAACCAACGGTCAATAGAAATGTAAATGACTGAAATATAGCTGTTTATGGTTGGGCGGGTGGTGTGGGGCGAGACTCCCTTTTGCCGCTCGCGACGCGGGCATAGCAAAGTCATCAGGCTCGCGGCGAGCGGAAAAGAGGAGCGAGTTCCGCGACAGGACCCGCCCAGCCGTTACGGTTTCCCGTTCGGGTAGAAGACGACTTTCATCGCCTCGCGGGAAGCGAGAAGCGTCTGCGCTTCGTGGAAGCGGTCGAGGCCTTCAAACTCGTGCGAGACGAAGTCATCGACTTTCAGGCCGGCCCGCAGCAGGTCGAGCATTTTCACCCAAGTCGCGAAAACCTGCCGGCCGATGATCGCCTTCATCGTGACGCCCTTGTAGATGAGGTCGCGCGAATAGTTCGAGATCGTCACGGCGTTCCCCTTCGGGAGGCCGAGCAGCGAGATCCATCCTCCCGGGCAGACGACTTCCAGCCCGAGATTGATCGAAGCCTCGGCGCCGGAAAGCTCCAGGACGACGTCGGCCGCGCCGCCGAGGGCGTCCCGCAGCGCGGCGGCCGGCTGGACCTCGGCGCGCAGGTCGATGGCCGTGACGTTGCGAGCTCCGCGGTCCTTCGCCCAACGCTTCGCTTCGGCGATCGCGTGCTCGTTGACGTCAGTGATCGCGATCGATGACGCGCCCGAGATCCGCGCGATCTCCGCGCAGAAGGCGCCGATTGGCCCGAACCCCAGGACGGCCACGGACCGGCCGGACAGGTCCGCCACCTGGGTCGTGTGAACCGCGTTTCCAAGCGCGTCGAGGAAAGCTCCCACCTTCGGCGGAACGACGTTGCGGTCGAGCGGTACGACGTTGTCCGCCGGGACCTTCACGTACTGGGCGAAACAGCCGTCGCCGTCGAGGCCGAGAATGCGGGTGTTTTCGCAGACGTGCCGCTCCCCTTTTCGGCACGGCCGGCAATGTCCGCACGTGACGTGCATTTCCGCGGATGCGTAGGTACCGAGCGAGAGCGACGGGCGCTCCGCCCCGGAGCCGAACGCGACGATCTCGCCGCAGAATTCGTGTCCCGTGATCCGGGGGGGCGAAACCCGATGCTGGATCGAGGGATCCCAGTCGTAGATGTGGCGGTCCGTTCCGCAGACCGCCGTCGCAAGGACCTTCAGCAGAACTTCTCCCGGGCCGGGGTCCGGAGTGGGGACATCCAGGATTTCTGTCGCGTCTCCTCCGGCGGCCGCCCTCGTCTTGACGACCGCCTTCATCGTCGAAGGAATCTTCAATGCCGCGCCTCCCGGAATTCAGTCACCCGCTTCATCGTCCCGCACGAAGGCTCCGGCATCGTCGCGGTCGGCGACGTCCACCGGGTGAACGTACTTTTCGACGTGCCGGCGCGTGTCGCCGGCCTTCAGTTTTTCGAACAGGAAGTCGAATTTCGCCTCGAGATCCCGCGAGATCGCGTCTCTCGTGCCGACCGGGAGCGTCCACAGGGCCTCCTTGAAGGGACCGAGCGCTTTCTTTCGCGCTTTGTAGAGAAACTGTTCCTGCGTTTCGCCGGTCTTGCGCTCGTCGGCGGCGTTGTCGTAGAGCCATCGGTAGATCGTCTCTCGCAGGAGGCCGGGAAGAGCCGGGTGGTCGAGGATCATGTTCTGGAACCCCGTCGCGAGGTGGATCTCGGCGGCCTCCGCTCGCGGGAAAAGGCCGAAATCGCTCTCCGGCAGCGTCGAGGCGCCGTGCTGGACCGCGCCCGCGAGGCCGAACTCTTCGCGGGCGATCCGCGAGATCGCTTCGATCGCCGAAAAATCCACCGACATTTTCTTCAGGCTTCCGTCGGGCGCGACCATTCCGCCGTGGGCGGAACCTGTTTGAATGGACACCTTCGCGATTCCCTTCTCCCCGGAGAGGTTTCCCGAGTAGCCGCGCATGTAGGCGCGGAATTCCTCCGGGGTCGAGTTCTCCTTGCCCACCTCGCCGATCTCCCCTCCGATGGAAATGGCGACCTCCCGGGGCTGGTGGCGGCGGATATAGCGGGTGAAGTGGGCGCAATTCTCGTAATTCGGCCGTTGCTGCTCGTCGACCGTGGGCTTCGAGAGATCGACGAGCGTCGACGTGTCGATGTCGATCTGATAGAAACGCGCGGCGATCGCCTCCCGGATGAGATCCTCGATCGCTTTCACTTCCCTCGCGGGATCCGCCTTCATTTTCTTCGCGTTCGTCTGGAAGTGATCGCCCTGCAGGAATACCGGGCCGGTCCATTCTTCGCGCAGGGCGGCGGCCAGGATGACCGCGGTGTATTCGGCGGGCCGCTGGTCGGTGTACCCGATCTCGCTGCGGGCGATCTCGAAGATGAAGGCTCCCGCCGAGATCCTCTCGGGCGGTTCGAAAGACGGCGCGCGCGCAGTCGTAAGTGAGAGCCCGGAGGTTGAGCGCAGGAACGGTGAACCCGCCGATCTCGCCCCGGCCGCGGGCCTCGTAGAGGGGCAGGATCGACGCCGGAAGGATGCCGCGATCGGCCGCGAGACGGCGGATGCGGGCGCGCGCGGCCCGCTTTTCCGCTTCCCCTTCGAAGACGGCGCTCCAGACCAGGTTGTCGACCTCGCGGGCGCCATAGCGGAGCTCGCCGACGGAAAGCGGTTCCTTCGACGCCTCGATCGTGCTCATCGTGCTCCTCCGATTCCGGATTCTATCCGCCCGGGAAAACGGGCGCTTGCCGGCGGCCGGATTCAGGGCTTGCGGAAATTCTCCTCGCTCCACGGAATCGAGACGTTGATCGTGTACTCGCCGCGGCGCTTTCCGGAGAGACGGCGCGAGATCGCGAAAGTCCCGGCCGGGGTGATCTCGGCAGGAGTGATCGTGACGCTCTGCTCGTCGCCGCTTTCCATCGAGATGATTTCCGTCGACAGGTTCTTCAGGTTCAGGCGCAGGGGATGCTCGAGTCCCGCCAATCCGATGACTTCCGCCGCGAACGAGGTTGAGTCGCCCGTGTGGATGATCGGGCGCGGCGGGGTCAGTCGAAGGCCGACGGTGCGAAAATCCCCCGAAACCCTGTCGGTACCGTTCTGGAATTCGATGCGGGTTTTGCCGATCGGGTCCTTCGGAACGTCGAAAATGCACGCACGCGGCGATTCCGCGACGATATGAGCCGTCAGGCCGCCGATCGTGACTGAAGTTTTCGTGAGATCGCCGTCGAACGGGCCGACAACGAGCGCCCGGTTGAAGACGAGGCCCTCGCTTCGGCAGGATGAAGCTCGGGCTGTTGAGAAGCGTCGTCACTTTCGGGAACCGACAGCGTTTGGCTCGGAGATCGCCTTCGCCTCCAGCTCGAGGGTCAACCAGGAGCCCGTCGACCGGAGACTCCGGGGACAGACGAAGATGCCCATGTCGACCCGAAAAGTCGCGCCGCAGATATCGACGCTCAGCGACTGCAGGGCCGCGTTGTTCGCGGCGCGCTCGGGCTCTTTCGTTCCCTTCGGGAGCGTCGCGAAGGTCCCCGAAATGTGATCGCCGGGCGCCATGTCGCTCGGAAAATTCGCGTAGACGTTTCCGAGGTTCGTTCCGAAATTCGCGGAAAGGACTCCCGGGCCGATCTCCACGATGCGCGACTCGATGAGGATCTGGGGAGTCGGTTGTCGAGCCCCCTTCCATACGCGAAGACAGGCCACATCAAAGCCGCCGACATCCACGCTCTCTTCATTCGGAACCTCTCCTTAATGCTATCAAGGGAACAGGTTTCTGCTACGCTTCCCTTCCGTCCGGAGGGAACCTTGATCCGACTTTCCCGGCAAATCCATTTCAACGCCTCCCGCCATCTCTGGCGTTCCGACTGGAGCGAAGACCGAAATCGTTCCGTGTTCGGCGAAGAATCCCCCCACGGATACGGGCACAACTATCGTCTGGAGGTGGAGATCGCGGGCGAGATCGACCCGGAGAAGGCGATGGTCGTGAACCTCACCGATCTCGACCGGATCCTGAAGGAGGAGGTCGACCGCCCCCTCGACCACCGGAACCTCAACCTCGACGTGCCCGGGTTCGAAACGACGATTCCGACGTTCGAGAACCTCGCGCGGTGGATCTGGGAGCGCGTTTCGGCGCGGATCGAGAAAGAAAAATGGCCCTGCCGCATTTCGCGGCTGCGGCTCTCTCCGACGCCGGAGATCACCGTCGAGATCGAGGAGTGAGGTGCGCTACCTCCAGGTTACCGCCTCGCCCGCCGGCTATTCTTCGCATCTCGCCGAAGCGGCGCTCCCGTCGCCCTCGGCGGGCGAAGTCCTCGTCCGCGTCGTCGCATCCGGCTTGAACCGGGCCGACCTCTCGCAGATCGCCGGAAAATATCCTCCTCCGCCGGGCGAGTCGGAGATTCTCGGGATGGAGATTTCCGGAACCGTCGAGGGAACAGGCGAGAAAGTCTGCGCGCTCCTGGCGGGCGGCGGCCACGCCGAATACGCCTGCGTTCCCGCAGGCCAGCTCCTGCCGGCCCCGAAATCGCTCGACCTCGTGTCCGCGGCCGCCATCCCGGAGGCCTTTCTCACCGCGTTCCTGAATCTTCGGATCGAGGGCGGGTTGAAGGCCGGCGAACGCGCCCTGATTCACGCAGGCGGTTCCGGAGTGGGCCTCGCGGCGATTCAGGTCGCCAGGCTCAGCGGCGCGGCCGTCGCCGCGACGACCCGAACGGCGGGCAAGCTCGCCAGGCTCGAGGAGGCGGGCGCCGAGCTCGCGATCGACACGTCGGCCGGGCGCTTCGAGGACGCGATCGAGAAACGGTGGGGGAAAGACGCGATTTCCGTCATTCTCGACCCCGTCGGAGCCTCGACGCTCGCGGGAGACCTTGCGGTGCTCTCGGTCGGGGGCCGGGTGATCGCCCTCGCGACGATGTCCGGATCGAACGCGGAGCTCGAGATCGCCCTGCTGATGAAGAAACGAGCCCGCCTGATCGGTTCGACACTGCGCTCCCGCTCCCGCGCGGAAAAGGCGGAGATCGTGCGCCGATTCTGCGAGGAGGTGCTCCCCGCTTTCGACACGGGCGCGCTGTCGGTCTCGATCGATTCGATCTACCCGACCGAGCGCGCCGCGGAAGCGTTCACCCGGATGCGCGAGAACAAGAACATCGGGAAAATCCTGATTTCCTGGTGACGAGCGCAGCGAGAGGATCGCCTCGCGAGCTATGCTCGCCGGTGGTCCGCCCGCCAGTTCTTGACCCGCTTCTTGACTTCCTTCCTCGCGAGCTTCTCCGAGACGGCGGCGCGTGCGAGCTCGGCGAGCTCGGCATCGGAAGCGAAGCGCAGCCCGATCAACTGGTCGTCCGACAGCTGGGTTCCGGCGTCTTTGCCCGCCGCACCGATTACTTTTTCCAGCCGAAGTCTTTCTTCCAGCCCGATCAGCCGATCCTGCACGGCAAGCGGATACAGGCGCGTCTTCAGAGTGTTGATCGCGAGCGCGAGCGCCACGACGACGATCACGCCGCTCTGGGGAGTCGGATGCCGAATGACGTGGATGATCGAGTAGATCGGAAACAGCAGCAAGAGCACCGGGAGCGCGAAGAAATGGAAGATCGGGTCCCATCGGGCGTGATTGGCAAAACTCTGGGATTTCGGGTCGCTCATGTTCAACTCCTTATGACTTCGCCGGCGATCTTACCGGATAGAGCCGATGGAAGAGAAAGAACATTAGCGCGCGAACCGCAAAGCGCGAGCGATGTTCCGTCCGGAGGAGTACTCTCGGCGGGTGAGTTCCCCCGGAATCGGCGGACCGATCGCCGATCCTTCGTCGATTCGGGCGCTCTTCGAGCGCCACAGTCTGGCCCTTGCCCGCGAACCTCCCTCGACGGCGAGGGAGAGGATCGAGAAGCTCGAACGGCTCGGGCGAGCCATCGAATTTTCGAGAAACGAGATCCTGGCGGCGGTCCATGCCGATTTCCGGAAGTCCCCGGCGGAGGCGCTGTTGTCCGAGATCTTCGTGGTCGCGACCGAGATCCGCAGCGCCCGTCGTTCGTTGAGGCGGTGGATGAAACCGCGCCGGGTGCCGGGCCGCCTCTCCTATCTCGGAGGCCGCGGCGAGATCCGACGGGAGCCCCGGGGCGTGGTCCTGATCCTTTCGCCCTGGAATTTTCCGTTTCAGCTCGCGGTCGGGCCCCTGGTCTCCGCCGTCGCCGCCGGAAACCGGGCGATCGTGAAGCCGTCGGAGTTCACTCCTCGCACCTCGGCAGCCTTGAAAAAGATTCTGGCGGACGTCTTCCCCGAGGACGAGGTCGCGGTCGTCGAGGGAGACGCGACCGTCGCCCAATCGTTGCTCGAGTTTCCGTTCGACCACATTTATTTCACTGGAAGCGCGTCGATCGGCCGGAGAGTTCTCGCCGCTTCCGTCAAGCATCTCTCCTCCGTCACGCTCGAGCTCGGAGGCAAGTGCCCGGTCCTCGTGGACGAGGGGGCGGATCTTCGCGAGGCGGCGAAGAAGATCGCGTGGGGAAAGTTTCTGAACGCGGGCCAGACTTGCGTCGCGCCGGACTACGTCGTGATTCCACGACCCCGGCTCGACGAATTCGTCCGCGAGATGAAGTTCGCGATCCAGGATCTCTACGGGCCCGACGAGGGGATTTCGACCAACCCCGACTATTGCCGGCTTGTCGACGCGCGTCATTTTGCGTCGGTTCGGGGCCTGCTCGACGATGCCTTGAGATCCGGCGCGAGCATCGTCGCGGGCGGCCAGGTCGATGCGTCCGACAACTTCGTCGCCCCGACGCTCGTCACCGGCGCCGGCGCGGACTCCCGCCTGCTTCGGGAGGAGATCTTCGGGCCGGTCCTGCCGATCGTCGCCGTCGAAGGGTTCGACGGGGCGATCGAATTCGTGAAGAGCCTCCCGCCTCCGCTCGCCCTCTACGTTTTCAGCCGGGACAGCGCCCGCATCGCGGCGGCGATCGACCGGATTTCGTCGGGAAGCGTTCTCGTGAACGACGTCGTCAGCCACTTCTGCCACCCCGATCTCCCTTTCGGCGGGATTCGGGACAGCGGACTCGGGAGGTCCCACGGCGAGGCGGGCTTCCGGGAATTCTCGCGCGAGCGGGCGATCTTCCGGCAGCCGAAGCGGACGATGATGGGGCTTCTCTACCCGCCGTACACGGCGACCACGAGAAGACTCCTCGGCCTTGCGGTCCGCTTCCTTTCCGGACGCTGATTCTGTCTCGCTCCGGCCGAGGGGCGGGTTAAGATCCGTCCGCAGGAGAAACGATCATGACGAGTTGGAAACAAGCCACGGCGGCGGTGTCGATCCTTTTCGCGCTTTCTCTGTCGGGCGGGACGTCGCGGGCGCAGGACGGAAAGGGCGACGAGAAAAAAGAAGAGAAGAAGGACGCGCCGAAGCCGGCGCCGGAAACCAAGCCGGTCGTCACGCAACACGAAATCCAGCTCGGCGGGAAGCCTCTCCGTTACACCGCGACCGCCGGCTATATGCCGATGAAGGATGAAGAGGGCAAGCTCAAGGCGAACATCTTTTTCGTCGCCTATACCCGCGACGGAGGCGATTCCTCCCGCCGCCCGGTGACGTTCGCCTACAACGGGGGACCCGGTTCCTCCTCCGTCTGGCTTCACCTCGGCGCCCTGGGTCCCAAACGAGTCGCGATGCAGGATGAAGGCTGGGCGCTTCCTCCCCCGTACCGCCTCGTCGACAACGAACAGACCTGGCTCTCGTTCACGGATCTGGTGTTCATCGACCCGGTCACGACCGGGTTCAGCCGCCCCGCGACCGGCGAGAAACCGGAGCAGTTTCACGGCCTGCGGGAGGACGTCGAGTCGGTCGGCGATTTCATCCGTCTGTACACGACGCGCTACCACCGCTGGGCGTCGCCGAAATTCCTCGCCGGGGAGAGCTATGGCACGACGCGATCCGCAGGGCTCGCCGGCTATCTCCAGCGCCGACAGGGCATGTACCTCAACGGGATCACGCTCATCTCGACCGTGCTGAACTTCCAGACGCTCGAGTTCAATCCGGGAAACGACCTGCCGTACATCCTGTTCCTTCCGTCCGAGACGGCGGCGGCGTGGTACCACAAGAAGCTTCCGGCCGACCTGCAGGGGAATTTCGACGCGGCGCTCGCGGAGTCGCGAAAGTTCGCGGCGGGCGACTATTCGCTCGCGCTGCTCGCGGGGGACCGGCTGCCGGCGGAAAAGAGATCTGCGGCCGCGAAAGAGCTTTCCCGGCTCAGCGGCATCTCCGAGAGATTCATCGATCAGCACGACCTTCGTTTCACCGAGGGCGAGTTCTTCGCCGAGCTTCTCCGGGACCAGGGGAAGACGATCGGGCGTCTCGACGCGAGATTCACGCGTCCGCTGCTCACCGATTCGGAGCGGGAGTTCGGGACCGACCCGAGCTACGAGGCGATCTACGGCCCCTACACGGCGCTGCTGAACAACTACGTCCGCGAAGATCTCAAGTACGAAAACGACCTGCCCTACGAGATCCTGACGGGACGCGTTCAGCCCTGGAAGTTTCCGGAGGGGCAGTACGCCAACGTCGCGCAGACCCTGCGCGACGCGATCGTTCAGAACCCGGCACTTCACGTTTTCGTCGCGGCGGGATATTTCGACTTTGCGACGCCGTTCTTCGCCGCCGAGTACACGATCGACCACCTGGGGCTCCCTCCCGCGCTTCGGGGGAACGTGTCGCTCGACCACTTTCCGGCGGGGCACATGGTCTACATCCAGAAGCCTTCGCTCGACCGTCTGACGAAGGACGTCGAGACGTTCTACTCCACCGCGAACTCCGGCAAGCCCTGATTCAGCGCGGGAGCGACTGCCCGAACGGCGGGCGGTGCACCCCTCGTTCGGTGACGATCGCGGAGATGTACCGCGCGGGAGTGACGTCGAAGGCGGGATGGCGCGCCGAGACGCCGGCCGGCGCGACGGCGACTCCGGCGATGGAGGTGACTTCGCCGGACGAGCGTTCCTCGATGGGAATCCCCGATCCGTCGGCGATCGAAAGATCGAGCGTCGTCATCGGCGCGGCGACGTAGAACGGCACGCCGTTCTCTTTCGCGAGGACGGCGAGGGAGTAGGTCCCGATCTTGTTCGCCGTGTCCCCGTTCGCCGCGATGCGGTCCGCGCCGACGATCACCGCCGAGACTTCCCCGCGCGAGAGAAAGTGCCCCGCCATTCCGTCCGTGATGATTTCGACGGGGATTCCGTCCCGCTGAAGCTCCCACGCCGTCAGGCGCGCGCCCTGCAGGAAGGGACGAGTCTCGTCGGCGAGCACGCGGATTTGTTTTCCGTCCTCGACCGCGCCGCGGATGACGCCGAGAGCCGTTCCGTACCCGGACGTCGCGAGCGCGCCCGCGTTGCAGTGCGTGAGGACGGTCGCGCCGGTGGAAAGCAGCTGCGCCCCGTGCCGCCCGATCGCGCGGCAGGCTTCGATTCCCTCCTCGGAGAGTTTGCGGGCCTCTTCCGGGAGGTCTTTCCGGAGCGCGAACGCCCGTTCCATCCGCTCGACCGCCGCGAAAAGATCGCGGGCCGTCGGCCGGGCGGCCCGGATCACCCGCGCCGCATTCGCGAAGCTCTCGTCGCCGCTTCCGGCGAGGGCCATGCCGAATGCCGCGGCGGCGCCGATGGCCGGCGCTCCCCGGACGGCCATGTCGCGGATCGCGGCGGCGACCTCCTCGGGCGTCTCGAGCTCGAGCCAGACTTCCTTTCCGGGCAGCAGGCGCTGGTCGAGAAGCTTCAGCTTCCCCGCTTCCCAGTAAAGCGGGCGGAAGAGGTCCATGCGAGGGATCATAAGGCGAATAGAAATTCGCTCGGCCGACGAGGGTCCTGTCATGGGAGTCGCCCCGCTTTTCCGCTCGCTGCGAATGTGAGGACTTTGCTACGACTCCGCGCCGCGAGCGGCAAAAGGGGGTCTCCTCCCATGCCACCCTTCCGGCCTTCGCTCAGGTGGGGGCTCCGCCTCTGAGCAAAGATCCGCGAGGGTCCGGGTCAACGCGCCGGCGCAGGCTGGTCTCTGAGATCCCGAGGGAAAGCGAACTGCGGCCGAGGGTCGAAGAGACTTGCCGAGACCGGCGCTGGGGCTTGACCGCGAGCGGATCGAGCGAAGCTCCCTGCGCTAAGATTCGCCCGATGAAGACCCTCGACGACGTCGACCTCCGCGGGAAGACCGTTTTCCTCCGCGTCGACTTCAACGTGCCGCTGAAAGACGGGCGCGTCGCCGACGACATGCGGATCGTCGAGACCGTGCCGACGATTCGCCGGGCGATCGAGGCCGGCGCGAAACTCGTGCTCGCGAGCCACCTCGGAAAGCCGAAGGGGAAGAGGGACGAAAAGCTCACGCTCCGACCCGTTTCGCTCCGCCTGGCGGAGCTCCTGAAGCAGCCCGTCTTTTTCGCGACGGATTGCGTTGGCGAAGAGGTCCGCGCCCAGGTCGCGAAGCTCGCGCCCGGCGACGTGCTCCTGCTCGAGAACCTCCGTTTCCACGCCGGCGAGGAGAAGAACGATCCGGAGTTCGCCGCCGCGCTCGCGGAAGGAATCGAAATCTACGTCGACGACGCCTTCGGCGCGGCGCATCGGGCCCACGCGTCGATCGTCGGCGTTCCGAAGCGCGTCGCCGTCCGCGCCGCGGGGCTCCTCATGGCTTCCGAGGTCCAACACCTTTCGGCGCTGCTCGAGCCCGAGCGGCCGTTCGCCGCAATTCTCGGCGGCGCGAAGATCTCGACGAAAATGGAGCCCCTGCACGCGCTCGCCGGCCTGGCGGACATGCTGCTCCTGGGCGGCGGAATGGCGAATCATTTCGTTCGGGCCATCGGACTGCCGGTCGGAAAGTCGCTGCTCGAGGAAGACCGCGTTCCGGTCGCGCGGGAAATCCTCGACCTGTGCAAGGAAGAGGGAAAGACGATCGCCCTTCCCTCCGATTTCGTCGTGGCGAAAGACCCCGCGGACGGAAAGAACGCGAAGACCGTGTCCATCCAGGGAATTCCCCCGGACAAGATGGCGCTCGACATCGGCCCGAAGACCGTCGAGCAGTTCACCCGCCTCCTCGGCGACGCTCGGACGATCTTCTGGAACGGTCCGATGGGGGTTTTCGAAAGCCCTCCGTTCGACAAGGGGACAATGGCGGTCGCCCGCCTGCTGGCGGAGTCGGGCGCGGTGACGGTCGTGGGCGGCGGCGAATCCGTGCAGGCCGTCCGCCGGGCCGGAGTGGCCGGGAAGATCACCCACGTTTCGACGGGCGGCGGGGCTTCGCTCGAGTTCCTGTCGGGCGTCGAGCTTCCGGGGCTGACAGCGCTGGAAGAGTAAGACCGTGAAGAAGCTTTTCGTCGCGAACTGGAAGATGAACAAGACGCGCGCCGAGGCGCTGGAGTTCCGGGAAGCGCTTTCGGGCCGCGCCGCGGAGCTCGGCGGGGTCGAAGTCGCGATCGCTCCCGCTTTTCCGTTTCTCCTCGAGCTCGTCGATTCCCGCGGCCGCTGGTCGACCGCGGGGCAGAATTGTTCGGCGGAGGCGGCCGGGGCATTCACCGGCGAGGTCTCGGCCTCGATGCTCGCCTCGTGCGGTTGCCGGTACGTGATCCTCGGCCATTCGGAACGGCGCAGGGATTTCGGCGAATCGGAGCCGCTCCTCGCTTCCAAGCTCGCGCGGGCGCGAGACGCGGGGCTCGTGCCGGTCTTCTGCGTGGGCGAGACCCAGAGGGAGCGGGGCGAAGGCCTGACCCGCGAAGTGCTCGTTCGCCATCTCGAGGCGCTGAGAAACGACCCTCCGCGCCTACCGCTCGTCGTCGCCTACGAGCCGGTCTGGGCGATCGGCACGGGGCAGAACGCGACGCCCGAACAGGCGGGGGAGTCGATCGCCGAGATCCGGCGGCTCCTGCCGGGCCGCGCGGAGCTTCGAGTGCTGTACGGCGGCTCCGTGACTCCCGGGAATTCCGCCAACCTGCTGCGGCAGCCGGGAATCGACGGCTTCCTGATCGGGGGCGCGTCCCTCGACGCGGTGTCTTTCTGCTCGATTTGCCTGTCTTGACTCCGTTTCGGAGTGTCTTGACCCCGTTTCGGCCCCCGGGCTATGATCTGCGGCTCCCTCGGAAGGGGGACCGGAAAGGTCGCTGATGTTTACATTTCTCGTGGTTCTCTACATTTTCGTCTGCCTGTTCCTCATCCTCGTCGTGCTCCTCCAGCAGGGGCGGGGCGCCGACCTCGCCGGGGCCTTCGGCGGCGGAGGATCGCAGCAGACCTTCGGCCCGCGCGGGGCGGCGACTTTCCTGCACAAGCTGACGACCGGATTCTTCGTGGCTTTCATCGTGCTCGCGCTCGCGCTCGCGGTTGTCGAAAGCCGCCCGCAGTCGTCCGTGATTCGAGAAGGAACGAAGAATCCGAAGACCGCTCCGAAACGGCCGGCTTCGTTTCCGGTTCCCGCGCCCACTCCCGCTCCGGCTCCGCCGAGCACGCAGAAGTAGGTTCCCATGCCGTCGTGGTGGAATTGGTAGACACGTACGTTTGAGGGGCGTATGGGGCAACCCATGCCGGTTCGAGTCCGGCCGACGGCACCAGACCTATCTTTTCCGGATCAAAACTCCCAGCTGAGTCCCAGGCGCGCGACCCGGGGAGCGACGGTTTCGACCGCCTCCTGGTAAGCGGGGCCCGTGACGTCGAAGTTCCGGGTCTTCGTCTGCGAATTCGCGAGGTTGAAGACGTCGAGCCGGGCGGAGAGGGTCCCGGCTCCGGCGCGAAACGATCTTTCGAGCCCGAGATCGAACGTCATTACATGCTCCGTGCGGGGGCCGTTGCGAATGTCGATTCCGGCGAGCGTGAGATTTCCCCGTTGCGCGGCGAACACGTAGAACGGCCCCTGGTTGAGGCCGGTCACGACGACCTTTCGCGCGTATGGGGTCCCGTCGTAATACCGCCCCACGCAGCCGAGGCGAAACCCCGCCGGGAGACGGTAGAGAGCCCGGGCTTTCGCGATGTAGCCCCGGTCGTAGAAGAGGCGGCCGTCCGCATGAATGAGGGTGTTGGGGTTGTCGAACAGCGTGCCGATCACGCCCTCGTCGTACTCCTGGGACGTCAATCCCTGGCTCGCCTCGCCGACGATTGCGAACCCGGTGAATGACGCTTCCAGCTGAAGCCTTTCCCGGGCGTCGTTCCATCGCAGGAGAATCTGCGCCCCCCGATGAAAAGCGCGAAAACCCCGCGGGTTCGTCAGGAAGAAATGGTCGTCGCCGAGGGTCGCGGGATCCTGGTCGTAGACCGTGATCGTCTGGTCGTCCCCGGTTCCCGGGATTCCGTCCCGTCCGGGGTCGACGTAGGAGACGGGGGTATAGCTCGACGCCGGCACGCCCGTGTTCACGGTTTCGAGCAGGTTCTTCTCGTAGCTCTGCCGCAGGGTGACGCCGAGCGCGAGGCGGGGTCCCGGCCGCCATTGTCCGAGAAACTCGAATGCGTCCGTGACGGGCGCCTGCAGATGGGGATCGAGGCTCGTGTTCCGGCCGCCGAAAACCCGGAGCGTCGTTGCGTCTTCCCCCGGCTGGTACTGCGAGTCGCCGTTCGCGTCGACCCAGGTCGCGACGCGCCCGCTCGGGGCGCGCGGATCGGCGGTCTCGAGCTGCTGCCCGAGCAACTCGTGCGCGTAGCGGGCGTAAGAGCCCTGGAACAGGAAGTGCTTGCCGGCGGGAACCGTGATCGCGATTCTCGGAGAGACCGTCGTCCAGCGAACTTCGCCGACGGAGGTCCCCGGAAGCCAGCCGGAAGTGGATTCGAGCCGTGCTCCCGCGGAAAGCGTGAAGAGATCTCCCGCGCGCGTCTCGGTCTGGACGAACAGCGACAGGTTCCGAACCCGCTGGCGGCTGCGAGGATCCGGGTCGAACAGGGTAACCTCGGATGGCGAACCGTTCAGGAACTGAAGATTGACGTCGTCGAGAACGCGAAACCGGTTCGACGACGCGTTCTCCTTCCAGCCGAGCCCGACGCTCGCGGTGACGGACAGCGGAATGTCCTTCCCGAACCACGCGGCGCGCGAGTCGTATTCCCGGAGGCCCGTGAGGTTCATTTCGTACCGGCTTCGCCTGCCGTCCGCGGCCATCGGCGCGGCGCCCGAGAGGTTTCCCGTGAAGAGCTCAATCCCGCTCTGCAGGGATGCCCCCGAGGGAAGACGGTTGTCGACGGAGACCGAGCTGTACCCGAGCCGGCCCTCGATGACGGTCGACGGGCCGATCACGAAGCGGTCGGCCGCGGACACGAAGGTGCCAGATCGAGTCGAATCGAGCGTCGAGGCGGGCGGTTGCAGGGGGGACGCGTCGAGCGCGGAGTCGTGCTGCTTTTCGAAAATGCCGAACGCTTCGAGAGCGTGGCTTCCGATCTCGTCGGAAAGAGAGAGAGCCCCGGACGTGTGGTTCCAGCGCTCGGGGTCCGACACGTTCTCGGCGTACCGGACGAGCCGATCCGTCGCAAGGCTCGCGAAATATCTCGGACCGTCGGACCCGAGCGGTCCCCCCAGGCGCGCCTCTCCCTGGACGTATCGCCCGAAATGCTCGGGAGACGCGATTCCGGCCTCCCGCTGATCGGCCGTCAATCTCCCGCTCTGGAAGTTGTGGTCCGTGTAGGAGAGATCCGCTCCCGCGTGGAGCTCAGCCTCGCCCCGCCGGGGGACGAGGGAGACGACGATGCCGGGCGCGGCGATCTGCGCGTCGTGCTCGTCGACGAGATAGCGGACCGGGGCGAAAGCCCGAACGTCGGGATCGACTAGCGGAGCGCCGCCCGAATAGGGATCCGTCAGGTCGATCGAGCCGATCGTAAACGCGTTCTGCGTCCACGTCGTTCCGAATCCGCCGAAGTGGGACGGCAACATGCTTCGAAGCCCTCCGACGTCGATGCGGCCGGAGACGACGCCCGCAACCTGGGTCTCGAGAGGAGCCCAGACGTTTTGGGCGCCGGGAAGATCGAAAAAATCGGGAAATTCCTGCGAGAGCGCGACGGCGGGCGAGAGGAAGACCGCGAGAGTTAGAACCGGAATTGCAGGGTTGTTCCTCACTCGCGGCGGCATCGTACCACGCGAATCCTGCCGCTATAATCCCGCAAATGTCTTCGGGTGAGCTCGGTTGAACTCGGATCTTTTCAGCGCGTGCGTTTTTTGCGCCTCGTGGCTCCTCGGCGGAGATCATCCGGCGCCGCCTTCGTTTTCGGCGGAGCTCGCCGCTGCTTACGCGTCGATGCAGCGCCAGAACGTCACCGCGGGAGCGAGCTCGGACGATCGTTCCGACGTCACGGCGAAGTTCACGGCCGTGGGCCTGCGGGACGCGCGTCCGGCCGCACCCGGGCTCGGCGCCGGCACTCCCGAATCGGAGCTTCGGCTGTTCGTTTCGTTTCCGAATTCCCACGACGAGGCGGACGAGGGAGCGGGAGCGCCCGGGCGAATCGTCGCGACCGGGGGAGGCCGCTACGAGAATTACAGCTTTCTCGCTCGCCGCCGGATCACTGCGGCCGACTCCGTCGAGATCGGATTCGAGCAGAGGCGGCACAAGATCACCGATCTCGTCGATCTCGGCGGTTCGAAGTTTCAGGTTTCCGAAGAGCGCGATCTGATCGCCGAACGAATCGATTATTTCGCGGGAGCTCGCCACCGCTGGAGGGGCCTCGAGCTGGCCGCGGCGTGGAATCACGCGACGTTCCAGGGAAAGACGAACACGGCCGAGAGTGTGATCTCCGCGCGCGGCCATCTCGACGGGGGAGTCGTCGAGGTCCGGGGGCGAAAGGGAGACTGGGGCGCAGCCCTCTCCGCGGAGGCCCTGGCCGGCTCTCTTCCGGTCGCGGCCGAGTTTCAGCCCGATTTCCAGTCGCGGACCCGGGACTCGACGGCGTGGACGGAGGCGCTCTCGGCGACGTTGTCGCGCGAGGCGGGAAAGTGGGACGGCTTCGTGTCGGTCTTTCTCGACCGTTCGCGCCTCCCTTTCGTCTCGCTCGCCGTGCTCGGCGCGGAGACGCGGGCCATGGACGCGGGCAGCCGGGTCGACTCGCGCACGCGGGAGTGGGGGTACGAGCTCTCGATTCGCCGGGAAGTCGCGCCGGGCGTCTGGCCGAGAATCTTTTATCGCGCCGTCCACGGAAATGAGACCGTCGACCTCATCCCGGACGGCGCGGCCGGAAGCGAGCTGCGCGTCCGCCGCGGCGGCCGTTTTCCGGGAACCCAGTTCGTCGTGGGTCTCGCGGCGCAATTCCAGATCGGCAGATCGGCCGAAGCGAAGTGAAGATTCTCGCTTTCGCGGCGGCGCTCGCGGCCGCCGCTGCGGCATCCGCTGCGTCCGGTTCGGGCATCCTGTTGACGGCCGGGGAGAAGATCCAGGGATCCAACCAGGGGAACGCCCGGTTCGTTTCCGTGGGAGTCTTCTTCGAAAAGCCTGTCTCCCGCGCGTTCGACACGCGGCTCGAAATTCTTCCCGTCCAGGTGTTTCGCGAGCGGGCGCGCCCCGAAAGGCAAGGCCCCGCGGACCAGGTCGACGTCGTGACTTCGGCGGCCTGCCTCATGGCGCGGTACCGCTGGCGGGAGGGGTCCCGAACCTCGTTTTTCGCGGAAGCGGGCGCCGGGCCCTTCTATGCTTACTCGCGGCCCGTGCCCTCCGGCGGGACGAGGGGCAATTTCTTCGACCAGGTCGGCGTCGGGGCGCGGCGAGGGCGCTGGGCGTATTTTCTCCGCTTCACGCACGTCTCCAATGCGAACATCGGCCCCCAGCGGCACCGGGGGAATCCCGGCCTCTCGTTCGCGGCCGCCGGAGCGAGCTGGGCGTTCCGCTGACGAAAATCGGAACGACGGGAATTTCGGCCGTTGCGCCGCTGGTTGGATAGAATCCGCGCATGTCCGCAAAGAAAACCCATTACCGCATCGCGATCATCGGTTCCGGGCCCGCCGGCTGGACGGCGGCGCTCTACGCTTCGCGCGCGGAACTGGAGCCTGTCGTCTTCGAGGGTCCGCAGCCCGGCGGCCAGCTCACGATCACGACCGAGGTCGAGAATTTTCCGGGGTTCGTTCACGGCATTCAGGGGCCGGAGCTGATGGACGTCTTCCGGGAACAGGCCAAGCGCTTCGGAACGGAGGTCGTGCAGGAGACGGTCGTCGAGGTCGATTTCTCGCGCCGCCCGTTCCGGCTGAAGCTCGATTCCGGCGCTTCGGTTTCGGCGGATGCGGTCATCGTCTCCACGGGAGCCTCCGCGAAACTTCTCGGGCTCGAATCGGAGAAATCGCTGATGGGTTACGGAGTCTCGGCGTGCGCCACGTGCGACGGGTTCTTTTTCAAAGGGAAAGAGGTCGTCGTCGTGGGCGGGGGCGACACGGCGATGGAAGAAGCGACTTTTCTCACGAAATTCAGCTCGAAGGTCACGGTCGTTCATCGCCGGGAAGAGTTCCGCGCTTCGCGGATCATGCTCGACCGGGCGCGCCAGAACCCGAAAATCGCCTGGGTCCTCGACTCGACGGTCGAAGAGATCCTGGGAGAAAAGAATGCTGTGTCGGGCGTCCGCCTTCGCAACGCGAAGACCGGGCAGACGACCGATTACCCCGCGCAGGGCGTCTTTGTCGCGATCGGTCACGAACCGAACACGGAACTCTTTCGGGGAAAGCTTGCCATGAACGACGTCGGGTACCTGATCGTCGAGAGTCCCTCGACCCGGACCTCCGTCGAAGGCGTCTTCGCTGCCGGCGACGTCTGCGACCCCACTTACCGACAGGCTGTCTCGGCCGCGGGGGAAGGGTGCAAGGCGGCGATCGACGCGGAGCGGTGGCTCGCCCACCAGGGGATCCACTGAGCGAGCCCGCGGGGGAACCCCCGGGCGAGCCCCCTCAGAGCGCAGATTTCGGTGGGACCGTGAGATGGATGGCCGCCCTCTTCGCCGTCATTGCGCTTCTCGCCGCTCTGGCAGGATGGTTGTTGAAGAGATAAAGAGAAGCAAACAAAGTCCTTATTCTACTTGACAGGCCTGTCGAATCCCGTTAAATTCTAAATCGTACTGATTTGGTCCTGTTTTACGGGACGCGGGAGTCGAGATGATCCGAATGGCGAAACTGACCGATTACGCGAGCGTGCTGACGACGTATTTCGCCCGCGAGGAGGGGCGCGCCTACACGGCCCGGGACCTCGCGGCCGAAGCCCATCTGCCGCTGCCGACCGTGAGCAAGATCCTGAAGTCGCTCGCGAGGGGGGGCATCCTGACGTCTCACCGCGGGCTGAAGGGCGGCTACACGCTCGCCCGCTCCCCCGAACAAATCTCCCTGACGGACATCATCGCCGCCATGGAAGGACCGATGACGCTCACCGAATGCGGCGAAGACGTGGGCCACTGCCCCCACCAGTCGCTCTGCCCCATCACGGCCAACTGGCAGCGAATCAACTTCGTCCTTCGCCAGGCTCTCTCGACGATCAGCCTGGCGGAGATGACGCACCCGCTTCCCCGGGAGCTGCGCTTCGGCGGACCGAAGCTGAGGAGCCTCTGATGTCTTCCCGTCCCAACGCGATCGAAGAATTCACCTCGAGCGAATACAAGCACGGGTTCGTCACCGATATCGAGCAGGAGAGCTTTCCGAAGGGCCTCTCCGAGGAGACGGTGCGCCTGATCTCGAAGAAGAAGAACGAGCCCGAATTCCTGCTCGAATGGCGGCTGAAGGCGTATCGCAAGTGGCTCACCATGAAAGAGCCGGCCTGGGCCAACGTGCACTACCCGCCGATCGACTATCAGGAGATCGTGTATTTCTCGGCGCCGAAGTCTCCGAAATCGGCCCCGAAGAGCCTCGACGAGGTCGATCCGATTCTTCTCGAAACCTACGAGAAGCTCGGAATTCCCCTGCGGGAGCGGGAGATTCTCGCCGGCGTGGCGGTCGACGCGGTGTTCGACAGCGTTTCCGTCGCGACGACGTTCAAGGAGAAGCTCGGCGAGCTCGGAATCATCTTCTGTTCCTTCTCCGACGCGGTGGCGAATCACCCGGACCTGATCCGGAAATACCTCGGCACGGTCGTTCCGTACAGCGACAACTACTTCGCGACCCTGAACTCGGCCGTCTTCTCCGACGGCTCGTTCGTGTACGTGCCGAAGGGGGTGCGCTGCCCCATGGAGCTCTCGACGTATTTCCGGATCAACGCGAAGAACACCGGCCAGTTCGAGCGAACGCTCATCATCGCCGACGAAGGTTCGTACGTCTCCTACCTCGAGGGCTGCACGGCCCCGATGCGGGACGAGAACCAGCTCCACGCCGCCGTCGTCGAGCTCGTCGCTCACGACGATGCCCGGATCAAGTATTCGACCGTGCAGAACTGGTACCCCGGCGACAAGGAAGGCAAGGGCGGCATCTACAATTTCGTCACGAAGCGCGGCAAGTGCGAAGGCCGGCGGTCGAAGATCTCCTGGACCCAGGTCGAAACGGGCTCGGCGATCACGTGGAAATACCCGAGCTGCATCCTGATGGGGGACGACTCGGTGGGCGAGTTCTATTCGGTCGCCGTCGCGAACAACTACCAGCAGGCCGACACCGGAACCAAGATGATCCACATCGGGAAGAACACGAAGAGCACGATCATCTCGAAGGGAATCTCGGCCGGCCACGGTCAGAACAGCTACCGGGGAATGGTGAAGATCCTGAAGGGGGCCGACAACGCGCGCAACTATTCGCAGTGCGACTCTCTCCTGATGGGCGACCGGTGCGGCGCGCACACGTTTCCGTACATCGACGTCGCGAATTCGACCGCGCAGATGGAACACGAGGCGACGACTTCGAAGATCGGCGAGGACCAGATTTTCTATTTCCAGCAGCGCGGGATCTCGGCCGAGGATGCCGTCTCGATGATCGTCAACGGGTTCTGCAAGGAAGTCTTCCGCGAGCTGCCGATGGAGTTCGCCGTCGAAGCGCAGAAGCTGCTCGGCGTTTCGCTGGAAGGGAGCGTCGGATGAGCCTGCTCGAGATCCAGAATCTCCACGTTCGCGTCGGAGAAAACGAAATCCTGCGCGGCCTCGATCTCGCCGTCGAGGCGGGTCAGGTTCACGCGATCATGGGACCGAATGGCTCGGGCAAGTCGACGCTCGCGCACGTACTCGCGGGGAAACCGGGGTACGACGTCACGGCGGGGCGCGTGCTCTACCGGGGACAGGACCTGCTCTCGATGAGCCCGGAGATCCGCGCCCGGGAAGGGATTTTCCTTGCGTTCCAGTATCCCGTCGAAATCCCGGGAGTCTCGAACACCTATTTTCTCAAGGCCGCGGTCAACGCGGTTCGCAAGCACCGCGGGCTCGAAGAGCTCGACGCGATCGACTTCTTGGCGATGTTGAAGGAGAAGATGAAGGTCATCGAGATCGACCAGGAGCTCGTCAACCGGCCCGTCAACGAAGGGTTCTCGGGCGGCGAGAAGAAGCGCAACGAAATCTTCCAGATGGCGGTGCTCGATCCGACGCTCGCGATCCTCGACGAGACCGACTCCGGGCTCGATATCGACGCGCTGCGCGTCGTCGCCCGGGGAGTCAACGCGCTTCGCTCGCCGGAGCGCGCGACCGTGCTCGTCACGCACTACCAGCGCCTCCTCGACTACGTGGTCCCCGATTTCGTCCACGTTCTCGTCGACGGCCGGATCGTGCGTTCCGGCGCCAAGGAGCTGGCGCTCGAGCTCGAGGAGAAGGGCTATGCCTGGCTGGAGGGGGCCGCGGCGCGATGATCGCGACGGAGCCCTCCCTGGGGGTTTTCTCGGAGCTCGACGCTCGTCGCGCGGACGATCCAAAGGAAGTCCGGGAGTTTCGGCGGTCTGCTCGCGAGCGTTTCCAGAAGCGCGGGTGGCCGACCGCCCGCGAAGAAGACTGGCGCAACACGAACGTTTCGCCGATCGCGTCGCGGGAATTCCGGCCCGGCCCCGCGGCTCCGACGCAGATTCCCGCTTCCCGGATCGATTCGATCGCTCCGAGGACCGCTCCTCGCGCGGTCTTCGTGGACGGAAGGTTCGCGGCCGAGCTCTCGACGCTCTCCGCAGAGCTCTCGATTTCGCCGCTGCGCGACGTCCTCGCGAAGGATCCGCAGAAAGTCCTGCCGTGGCTCTCGCGGCTGTCGGCCTCGAACGACCCGTTTGCGATGCACAACGACGCCTTCCTCGAAGAGGGCGTGGTTCTCGAAACCCCGAAGGGAAGCGTCGTTCCGCAGCCGATTCATTTCGTCTATTTTTCGACCGGAGAGACTGGACGCCTGTCTGCCGTTCGAAACCTCGTCCTGGCCGGCGAGAGCTCCCGCTTCACCCTCGTCGAGACTTTTGCCGGCGCCGGATCGGAGCCGACTTTGACGAACGCAATCACGCAGATCGCGGCGGGAGAGAATTCTGCCGTCGAGCACCTCAAGGTGCAGCGGGAAGGGCCCGGCGGCTTTCACGTCGGGACTCTCTCGGTCGTGCAGGCGCGCGACAGCCGCTTCACGTCTCACCTGTTTTCGACCGGCGCGGCCCTCGCGCGAAACAACGTTCACGTCGAGCTCGCCGCGGAGGGCGCGGAGTGCTCTTTGAACGGCCTCTTTCTCGCCGGGGGCTCGCAGCACGTCGACAACTTCACGGTGATCGACCACGCGAAGCCGCACGGGACGAGCCGCGAGCTCTACAAGGGAATTCTCGACGGAGCCTCGCGCGGCGCTTTCACCGGACGGGTCCTCGTCCGCGCCGGCGCGCAGAAGACCGACGCCCAGCAGTCGAGCAAGAACCTCATCCTCTCCCGCGACGCGCTCGTCAACAGCACTCCGCAGCTGGAGATCCGGGCCAATGACGTGAAATGCCGGCACGGCGCGACGACCGGGCAATTGGACGAGGACGCGCTCTTCTACCTGCGGTCGCGCGGCATCTCGGAAGACGCCTCTCGAAATCTGCTCACGTACGCGTTCGCGGCGGAGCTCGTCCAGAGGGTCGCGCACCCGGATCTGCGCAGGGCCGTCGACGCGGTCCTTCACGAGATCCTGCCGTTCGCGCCGGAGATTCGGGAGATCGCGTGAGCAGCGTCCGGTCGGCCGAAGCTCCCGCGCAGCCCCTTCTGGACACCCGCAGGATCCGACGTGATTTTCCGATTCTCGGGCAGAAAATCCACGGACACGACCTCGTGTACCTCGACAACGCGGCGTCGAGCCAGAAACCGACCGACGTCATCGATTCCGAACGGGACGTCTACACGCACTACTACTCCAACATCCACCGGGGCGTTCACTGGCTCTCCGAGCAGTCGACGAAAGCCTACGAGGACTCCCGCAAGACAGTCCAGAGATTCGTGAACGCCCGCGAATGCCGGGAAATCATTTTCGTCCGGGGCACGACGGAAGGAATCAATCTGGTCGCGCAGACGTACGGCCGCCGGCATGTGGGATCGGGAGACGAGGTCCTGATCACGGCGATGGAGCATCACTCCAACATCGTTCCCTGGCAGATGCTCTGCGAAGAAAAGGGCGCCCGGCTCCGGGTGGCCCCGATCGACGACCGCGGCGACCTGATCGTCGAGGAGTTCGAGCGGCTTCTCGGCGACCGGACGAAGATCGTCGCTCTCTCCCACGTGTCGAACTCCCTCGGAACGATCAATCCGGTGCGGGAACTCATCGCCATGGCGCACCGCCGGGGAGTGCCGGTCCTCGTCGACGGAGCGCAGGCGGTTCCACATCTCTCCGTCGACGTCGTCGAACTCGACTGCGATTTCTACGTCTTTTCGAGCCACAAGGTCTACGGCCCGACCGGCGTCGGCGTCCTGTACGGCAAGGCCGCGCTGCTCGAAGCCATGCCTCCCTACCAGGGGGGAGGCGACATGATCAGCTCCGTGACGTTCGAGAAGACGACCTACAACGTGCTGCCGTACAAGTTCGAGGCGGGAACGCCGAACATCGCGGGAGTGATCGGGCTGGGGGCGGCGATCGACTACGTCGAGCGGATCGGGCTCGCGAGGATCGCCGCGCACGAATCGGACCTCCTCGCGTACGCGACGGAACGCCTCTCCTGCGTGGCGGGACTGCGAATCGTCGGGACCGCCCGGGAGAAGGCCGCCGTGATCTCTTTCGTCCTGGAGGGCATCCATCCTCACGACGTGGGCACCGTGCTCGACCAGGAGGGGATCGCCGTGCGCACGGGCCACCACTGCGCGCAGCCGGTGATGGACCGGTTCGGCGTGCCGGCGACCGCCCGCGCGTCCTTTGCGGTCTACAACACCCGGGACGAAGTGGACGCGCTCGTTTCGGGCCTCGGAAAGGTCCGCGAGGTTCTCGGCTGATGTCGGACCTGAAGGCCCTCTACCAGGAGGTCATCCTCGACCACAACCGGAACCCCCGCAACTTCGGAAAGCTCGAGAGCGCGAACCACCGGGCAGACGGGCACAATCCCCTCTGCGGCGACCGCCTGACGGTCTACGCCGACCTCGAAGGAGACCGCATCGCGGACCTCCGATTCGAAGGCTCGGGGTGCGCGATCTCCAAGGCGTCCGCGTCGATCATGACGACCGAGCTCAAACAGAAATCGACGGCCGAGGCGAACGCGATCTTCGAGAAATTCCACCGCATGGTGACGGGCGAAATCCCGGAGTCGGAGGTGGAGTCGCTCGGCAAACTCGCGGCGTTTTCCGGGGTTCGCGAATTTCCGGTGCGGGTGAAGTGTGCCAGCCTGCCGTGGCACACGCTGCAGGCGGCGCTCCGATCTTCGTCGTCGGCCCCCGAGCCGGTTTCGACCGAAGAATAATCCCTCAGAGCCTCTCGAGAAGCCTCCACGCGACCATCGCGAAGGTGAAGGCTCCGACGGCCATCGTGAGCACGAAGAGACAGCCCGACATGGCGGCGCCGATCTCGGGGTTCATCGTCCGTCCCATTGAAAGTCGGCTCTCGCGGGATGCATTTCGTCAGATCGGTTCCCGGTAGCGTCGCAGCCGCACCGCGGCCGCCAGACAAACGGCGGCGAACGCGAGCCCGATCCAGAAGCCCGGGCTTGCGAGGAATTGACCCGGGCTCGCGGAAGGCATCGAAGACATCGACATGTTCTTGCCGGCGGAGGCCATGTCTTCGGGACCGCCCACGAAGCGGTGCCGGAGCAGGTCGGCGAAATGCGACGTGTTGAACGCGATCTTTTCGACGAGGCCGATCGTGAGCGGCGGCAGCACGGCCCAGAGAAATGGGGCGCGCCGCGACCAGGCCGAGACCAGCAGCAACCAGCCCCAGAACGGCGCCCACCAGAGGGCATGGACCGCGACGAGGTGATAGAGCAGCCTCAGCCCGTCGGGAAAAAGATCGAACCGCGCCCACGTCGTGGCGGCAAGACCGCTCGGCAGCAGGACGAGGCTGCTCCAGAGCATCATCACCAGTTGCAGGGTGACGGTGACGGCGAACGTGATCAGCGGGAGGACCACGAACGGAATGCTCGCCTTCGAGAGAACGGTCGTCAGATCGGAAACCGGCAGCGACTTCCAGAACAGGATGCTCCGATCGCGGCGTTCGCCGTGCAGCGCGTCGAGACAGTAGAACACGCCGACGACCATCGTGATGAACATGATCAGGAGCGCGGCGAAGTTGTACGGCTGCCCGATGGCGGCCCGCTGCTGCGCCGCGTTGAGCAACAAGACGGCGCGGCGACGGGACGGCATGCCGACCGCGCTCACGACGAACCCGATGAACGCGACGGCAGCGGCAACGAGCGGCGCGATGTAAAGCGAACGGTTCTCCCACAGTTCGCGCCGCACCGACCAGTACAGGGGTCGAGTTTCCGACAGGGTCGAGGGAGCGGTCTCTTGCGGGTCGACCGCGGACCCGGCCGCGGTGCTGGCTGGAAAATTCATGCGGTCACTCCTTGTCCGAACCCCGTTCCGGCCGGATTGCCCATCACGGCCACGAACACGTCGGCGATGCCGGGTGTGCGGACGTCGCCGAGCTCGGCGAGCTTCTGACGATCGGCGCGATCGAACAGGAGGAGGGTGCGGCCGATCGCCTGACGCTCGTGGATGGGCTTGAGCGCCCTTGCCGCCGCCATGTGATCGGGATGCACCATCACTTCCACGATAACGCGATTCGAAATCTTCCATGCTGCATTCGAGCACGATGCGGCCGCGGTCGATGAACATGAGGTCGGTGAGGACGTCCTGGATCTCCTCGACCTGATGCGTCGTGACGACGATCGTGCGGCTGCGATCGAAGTAATCGTTCAGCAGCGAGTCGTAGAACTGTTTGCGGTAGAGGATGTCGAGGCCGAGCGTCGGCTCGTCCAGCACGAGCAGTCGCGCGTCGATGGCCATGACCAGCGCGAGGTGCAGCTGGGCCACCATGCCCTTCGACAGCTCCCGGACCTTGCTCGCGCGCGGGATCGTGGTTCTTGCGAGAAAGCCCTCGGCCTTCGCGCGGTCGAATCGCGGATGCACGCCGGCGACGTAGTCGAGGGCTTGCGAGACTCGAATCCAGCGCGGCAGCACCGCGACGTCGGCGATGAAGCAGACGTCGCGCATGACCCGGTCGCGCTCGGTCCAGGGATCGCGTCCGAGCACCCTCAGTTCGCCCTGATACGAGGTGAGGCCGAGGATCGCGTTGAGCGCGGTCGTCTTTCCGGCGCCGTTGGGGCCGACGATCCCGAGGATGCGGCCCTCTTCGACGCGCAGGTCGATGCCGTCGAGGGCGACGGTCGCGCCAAACGCCTTCCGGAGCCCGCGGGCTTCTATCGTTGCCATGGCTTCAACGCTCCTTCTCTGGGACTATCGGCGGCTGCAGCAGTTCTTCCGGTGCCAGGCCGAGTCGCTGGATGGTCGCGTGAACCCTCGGCCATTCTTCCGCCAGAAACTTCCGGCGCTCGCTCTGCACCAGCAGGTCGCGCGCGCCGGCATTGATGAACATTCCCAGGCCCCGCCGGCTCTCGACGATCTGTTCGTCGACCAGCTGTTGATAGCCCTTCAGGACCGTGAGCGGATTGACCCGATACTCCGCCGCGACGTTGCGCACCGACGGCAGCGGATCGCCCTCCTTGAGGACCCCGTCGAGGATCATCGCGACGACGCGGTCCCGCAGCTGGCGGTAGATCGGCTGGCTGTCATTCCACTCACGGTCCATTCTGGCTTCCCGGACAGTCCTTACCAGAGTTCCGTTTCCGTGGCTTTGGTTCGCTGCAAGTCGAAGTGGGCGTGGATCGGCTTGTCTCCCATCATGAAGGTCCAGTCTTCGGAGTGATGGTTCGCGTCGATGAGGGTAAACACCGCGTGGTGCATGTGGTACTTCGGGTTCCCGCTGATGTCCGCGAACTCGAACTCGACCGTCTTGCCGTCGGGTGACATCTTGCCGGTCATACGCGGGCGATTTCCGGCGTCGCAATAGTGAATGAGCGTCAGCTGATCCCCATCCAGATAAAGCATCGTGACCGGATGGTCGAATTTTGTCGGATCCAACGGCGTTCCGCCTTCCTGCAGCTCGTGTACGAGCGTGTTTCCCCGGGAGGTCACTCGCATCGAGAGATGGATCGGTTTTCCGCCCGACATCGCCGGCACTTCCGGGACGTTGACCGGGCCTTCCCACTTGCCCGCGAGGGTTTTCAGGGTGTCGAAGGAGATCTGCGCGTCGGACCTGGGCGCGGCGGACTTCGGCATGTCCATCTTGTGGCCCTCGGACTGGGCATAGGCCGCGGCCGCCAGCGACATGAGGACGACGGTCAGCACGGGACGAAGGGATTTCATGTTCGATCCTCCTGAGGAGATTCCGGTTCGTTTCTTTCTTGCACCGCTGCGTCTTGCCGAAAGGTCATCGCGGGCGGTGTTGACTTCGCGAGCGCTCATCACTGCTATAGTTAACTATAACACTGATGGCAATGCAAGCTATTTTTTAGCCTTTCTGAAGCGTGCCGCTCTTAATGTCTATCTAATTAGAAGAATGACTGTTACAGGTAGCACTAGAAGTAAGATATACTAAACAATATCAGTATGATATAGTAACCTAATGCTAGATTCTGTAGTCTACGCCCGACGGAAAGCCGGTCTCTCCCAAAGAGCGCTTGCGGAACGGGCGGGGATCACCCAGGCCACGATCGCGAGGATCGAGAAGGGCGAGATCGACCCGCGTTCGGACACGGTTGTAAGGCTTCTGCGGGCGTGCGGCTTCGAGCTCGAGGTGATGCCGCTGTCCGGAGTTGGCGTCGACCGGACGGCGATCCGGGAGTTGCTCAAGCTATCTCCCGCGCAACGCGTGCGCCTCGCGACGCAGGAAGCCCGAAATCTCGAACGGTCGCTCGGCCGATGAAAGGGCCGGCGGTTTTCGATCCGCTCCTGGCATTCGGGGCCTTGTCGAAGCAGGGCGTCCGGTTCGTCGTCGTCGGAGGTTTCGCGGGGCGGATCTGGGGCTCCCCGACCGTGACGAACGACGTCGACATTTGCTACGCGCGCGACCGGGCCAACCTGGAAAGGCTCGCGACTGCGCTCTCGAGCCTTCACGCTCGCCTGCGCGGAGCTCCGGAGGCTGTCCCATTCCAGTTGGATGCGCGAACGCTCGAGGCTGGCGATCACTTTACTTTCGTCACGGACGCCGGAAATCTCGACTGCCTCGGCGTTCCCGCCGGATCCAACGGCTACGACGATCTCGCGAGCACGGCGGCGGAATTCGACGTCGGAAAGGTCAAGGTCAAGGTCGCGGCGCTCGAGGACCTGATCCGGATGAAACGAGCCGCCGGCCGGCCGAAGGACCGGATCGAGGTCGAGGTGCTGAAAGCCCTGCAGGAAGAGATCGAGGGGCGTTAACGGGCCTTCGCGTACTGCGGGTTCTGGGCGCGAAGCGCCGAGACCGCGCGGACTACCTCGCCGATCGTGTAATCGACCTCTTCTTCCGTGTTGAATCGGCCAAGGCCGAACCGCACGGAAGAAAATGCGAGCTCGTCGGGAACGCCGATCGCCTTCTGCACGTGCGACGGCTCGATCGAGGCCGATGTGCATGCAACCGTGTAGTCGACCTCTTCCTCCGTGTTGAAGCGCCCGAGTCCGAACCGCACGGAGGAGAACGCGAGATCGTCGGGCACGCCGATCGCCTTCTGCACGTGCGACGGCTCGATCGACGCCGACGTGCACGCGGCGCCGGAGGACACGGCGACGTCGCGGATGCTCGTCAGGAGCGCTTCTCCCTCGACGTAGCCGAACGAGAGATTGAGATTGCCCGGCAGGCGCCGTTCTTCGGACCGGAGATTTCCGTCGGCGTCGATCTCCGGAAGCAAGGCGCCGTTCAGGTGCACTTCGTCGAGCTGCGAGGTGATTCCTTCGTGAAGCCGGTTTCGCAGCCGCCGCAGGCGGGCTGTTTCCGCGTCGAATTCCGCTTTCGCGAGCTCGCACGCTTTCGCGAGACCGACGATCCCGGGGACGTTCAACGTTCCCGACCGAAGGCCGTGCTCGTGGCCGCCGCCGTAGAAAATCGGCTGAAGCCGGACGCGGGGATTCTTGCCGCGAACGTACAGCGCCCCGGCTCCCTTGGGTCCATAAATCTTGTGGGCTGTGATAGATACAAGGTCAGCATGAAATTCTTCCACGTGGAACGGTAGTTTTCCGACGCCCTGAACGGCGTCGCTGTGAAAGAAGACTCCGCGCTCCCGGCAGAAAGCCGCGATCTCCTGGATCGGATGAACCGTTCCGATCTCGTTGTTCGCGAGCATCAACGTGACGAGGATCGTCTGTTCCCGGAGGGCGCCCCGGACCTGGTCGGCCTCGACCCTGCCGAATCGATCCGGCGAGAGGTACGTGACCTCGAAGCCTTCCTTCTCGAGCTCTTTGCACGAATCGAGCACGGCCTTGTGTTCCGTGAGGCACGTGACGATGTGGTTTCCCTTTTCGCGGTAAAGGCGCGCGACGCCGAAGATCGCGAGATTGTCCGACTCCGTCGCTCCCGACGTGAACACGATTTCTTTCGCGGAGGCGCCGAGGAAATCCGCCACCCTCTCCCGGGCCTGGTCCACCGCGGCTTCCGCCTCCCAGCCGTAAAGGTGATTGCGGGAGGCCGCGTTTCCGAACGACGTCGTCAGGTACGGCATCATGGCGTCCAGGACTCTGGGGTCGATCGGGGTGGTCGCGTGGTTGTCCATGTAGATCGGGGTTTTCATGTTCCTCGCTCCGGACGCGATTTTACGCCCCATTTTCTAAATGGTAATCTTACGCTTCAGATGTCCACGGTCCACCTGCCCGAAGACAAGGCGTTTTCGTTTCTCTCCGCTCCGCCGCGGGTGCAGCTCTCCCATGCGTTTTCGAGGCCGTTCGAGAACGTCGTCGCGGCGGCGAGGACGTGTTATTCGAGCAAGGGTGTCATCGACGAGGACCAGGCATCCCGCAATCCGGAGCGCCGGGACGCTCTCGCCCGCTCGATCTACGCCGCCGGGCACCACACGACGTTCCAGCACGCGAGCTTTCAGTTCACGATGTCGAACGTTTCGCGCCAGTTCCTGTGGTCGTTCCTCCACAGCCATCCTTTCTACAATTCCGAGCAGGTTTCGCAGAGGTACGTGGAGGTCAAGGCGGGCAACTTCGCGGTCCCGCCGCTCTTGCCGCGGGACCGGGAGCTCTACGAGGCCTGCGCGCGGCTTCAGAACGAGAATTACGCGAAGCTCACTCGGCTCCTCGTTCCGATTTGCCGCGAGCGGTATTTCGAGCTCTTCCCCGGCCGACTGCGCGGCGACGGGCCTCAGCGCTTCCAGTCTTCGGTCGTCAAGCGGGCGCAGGAAATTGCCCGTTACGTGCTTCCCGTCGCGACGTTCGCGTACCTGTACCACACGGTTTCCGGGATAACGCTCTTTCGCTACCACCGGCTTTGCGAATCGTTCGACGCTCCGACCGAGCAGAAATACGTCGTCGGCCGGATGATCGAGGAAGTCCTCGCGTTCGACCCTCTCTACGCAAGCGTCCTGGAAGACCCGATCCCGCTGGAGGAGACGCCCGAGTACCTCGTGTTCGAGCGCCTCGCGAATCGGAGCTCCGGCTCGGCGGAATTCCGCCGCGAATTCGACGCTTCGCTCGGCGGGCGAACGTCTCTTCTCGTCGACGCGAAGGCGCGCAACGAAGAGATCCTGGCGTCGTCCGTGCGAGAGGTTCTCGGCCTCGCGAGCGCGGAAATGACCGACGACGAGGCGATCGCGCTCTGCCTCGACCCGGGCAAAAACCGGCTGCTCGGCGAGACGCTGACGTTGACGACCCACGGAAAGCTGTCGCGCGCGATGTTCCATCCCGGTTACACGTTCCGCAAGAAGCTCTCCCACACGGCCGACTCGCAGGACCAGCGCCACCGGATGACGCCCGCCTCGCGCCCCGCGCTCGGGGCATACCTGTCCGACGAGCCCGATTACCTCGTTCCGATGCTCGTCGACGAAGTTCCGGAGGCCGCGGCGCTCTACCGTGAAACGATGGAAGAAACGTGGAACGCGATCGGAAGACTGCGCGCGGCGGGCGTCGCGGACGAGTTCGCGGCCTATCTCCTGCCCAACGCCGTGCCGATCCGGTTCACCGAATCGGCCGACCTGCTGAACCTCCACCACAAGATGGCGATGCGCCTCTGCTACAACGCGCAGGAAGAGATCTGGAAGGCGTCCGTCGAAGAGGCGACGCAGATCCGCGAGGTGAACCCGCGCATCGGCAAGTGGCTGCTTCCTCCGTGCGGCCTGCGCCACGCCGCGGGCGTGCGCCCCGTTTGCCCGGAAGGGGACCGCTTCTGCGGCGACATCGTGTGGAAGAAGGACTTGCCGGAGTACCGCCGCAAGCTGTAGATCCCTTCCCCTCAGAGACTTTGAACCACTCATTCCCGGATTAGTAAAAAGTCATAAAATGTGCTAAAAAGTTCTGAATGGGCGCCCTCACAATTATCGCTGGAGAACGGCTGGGAAAGGCCACGCTGGCGAAACGACGGAAGCTAAGAATCAGGCTGGAGACGATCGACACGGCTGCGACCCGCCTGACCGGCGTTCGTAGAACTCAAGAGTACGCGACACACGTTGCAGAGATTGACGAGGTTCTTTTCGAATACGCCCGCGAGTCTGACTCCGACGAACGGAAGAATATTCTGCGGACGCTCGAAGAGATCGTCGAGGATGAACCGTTGGCTCTGCCGACTCAGAGCATCGAAGAATGGAGCGATCAGCTCTCGCCCGGTGACGTGCGGAAGAAGGGCCTGCGACTCCGCGGCGGACGAGAAATTCGACCTTTCCTGAAGAGATACTTCTCGCTCCGGGCCAGGTCGGGGATGCGCACGCAGGCCGACGTCGCGAAGAAGGCCGGTCTCTCACGGACTCACGTTGCCTCTCTGGAATCAGGAAATCACTATCCGCAACAGAAGACGCTTCAGAAGCTGGCGAAGGCCTTTCGCGTGGACGTTACCGATCTGATGTAGTCACCGCCACGGGGGCTGGCCGTCCGCCAGCGCTTGTTTCAGTTTTCGAATTCGATGATCTGCGCGGATTCGGTCCGCTTTTGAGATCGCGTTGGTCTTTTTCCAGAACAGGTCGACTACGTAGATCGTTTTCGATTTCTCGTGGATCCAGAAAATGGCTCGGAGCCAGCCCCGTTTTCCGATCGCAGGGTGCTCGACCCGGAGTTCCATTCCTTCCCCGCACGGCTCGATTTCCAGCTCGGAAGTATTCGGGTAGAAGTGCAGCTTTCTTACTAGTTTGATTCCTTCGCGGAGTTGATCTTCAGAAAGCTCCTTCGATGCCCATCGCTGGACTATTGGGAGAGGCAGAACAACATACTTTGCGTCCAGGGGATTCTTGTTCACGACTCCGACGGTCCCCTCTTATTCGAGTTTGTGTACTCGTCGACGAGCCGCTCCGCCTGTGAGGTCGCGTAGTACTGATCGCCTTTCTTGCCCAAATAACCCATGATGACCGCGCGACCGTACTGGGATTGAGCGGGAAGCTTTCCCTCTTTAGCATCCCGGAAGGCAGCGGTGATGTCCTTGAACCCAAATGTCTTGAGTTGCTTCTCCCTTTCCAGGTAAACCGCCAGCACCGCGATGCGCTTCGTCATTATTTTGTAGGCGAACTTCCGCAAGTATTCCTGAGGTGAGACGGGCTTTGAGAACATGGAGGCGATTCGCGGGGCGGTTCTTCGGCGCTTCGCCCCGTTCCTCCGCCTGAGGCTTTCCCCCGAAGGCGTCAAGGGCGTAAGTCAGGACGCGGAATCGGGAGGACTCGCTGAGCGGAGTGAGGATCTCGATGAGTTTCTTCAGAGCTTCGACTTCATCAGTAACATTCATAACATGGAAATAAGTATCATAAGTACTATGTACAGTCAAACTCGTGATCTGCTCGCCGGCGGAAGGGACATGCAAGAGAGAAATCGAGGATTCTCCGGCCCAAAAAAAAGGCGGGCCCTCGTGGGCCCGTTTCGGGAAGGAAAGGAAGGATACCTACTAGTACGGCAAAAGCCGGGCCAGGTTTCGATTTCGTCTTTTCAGTAATTTAGGAACGTCAGGCGACTGCCGTTTTGGCGATTCAGGACAAATCGTCCGATTTTCAGACCACCGCGATCTCGTAGTGGGCGGCCGGAAGGTTTTCCTCTTCGCGAATCTCGATCGACGCCTCGAGGTCCCGCTCGAGGCCGTCGAGAATTCCGAGCTCTCCGCGCAAGGCCTTCACGACTTCCGGCGTCGAGCGGACGAGAACCGTCTCACCCGGAGTGAGAGAGCCCGAGAGCTTCAGAATTTCGCGCCGGATCTCGAGCGCGACGGTGAAATCGTTCTTGACCCGGCCGTTGCCGCCGCAGCACGGGCACGACCGCGTGAGAACGCGCTCGAGCGAGGGTCGCGAGCGCTTGCGCGTGACCTGGACGAGCCCGAACTCCGAGATCTGCAGGATTTTCGACTTCGCCCGGTCCTTTTTCATCTCGGACTCGAACGCTTCGAAGAGCGTCCGCCGGTGCTCCTCGTCCTCGAGATCGATGAAGTCGACGACGAGGATCCCGCCCAGGTCCCGCAGGCGGATCTGGCGCACGATCTCCCGGACGGCCTCGAGGTTCACGGCGAGCACCGTGTCTTCGAGGCTGTCTTTCCCGACGAACTTTCCGGTGTTGACGTCGATCGAGACGAGGGCTTCCGTCGGGTTGATCACGAGATATCCGCCCGATTTGAGCCAGACCTTCGTCTTCAGGGCCTTTTCGATCTCGGCTTCGACGCCGAATTCTTCGAAAAGGGCGTCTTTCCGGTGGAGCTTGACGCGCGGAACGACGGACGGCTCGGTGACGTGAAGAAAATCGACGATCCGCCCGAAGGCCTCGTGGTCGTTGACCCGGACTGCCGCCACGTCCTCGGAAACGAGGTCGCGCAGCGAACGAAGAAGGAGGTCCTGCTCGCCGTGGAGCAGCGCCGGAGGCTTGCTGGAGTGGGACCGGGAGAGAATCGACTCCCACAGGGCCGAGAGGTAGATCCGGTCGGTTTCGAACTCCTCGGTTCCCCTTCCCTGCGCCGCCGTCCGCGCGATGAACCCGCGGCCGCCGGGAAACGCCTCGAGCGCGGCCCGCAGCCGCTCCCTCTCGGGCTCGTCCTCGATTCGGCGCGAAATCCCCGCCTTCGACGAGAAGGGCGTGTACACGAGGAGCCGGCCGGGCAGCGAGATGTTCGTCGAGACGCGCGCGCCTTTGGCTCCCATCGATTCCTTCACGACCTGGACGATGATGTGCTGCCCTTCCTTCAGGAGCGTGTCGATCGAGACCGCCGGGCGCGCGGATTCTTCTTCGGGCGGTCCGTCGTCGTCCACTTCCCACTCTTCGCGGACGTCGGCGACATAGAGGAACGCGTCCTTCTCCAGGCCGATGTCCACGAACGCGGCCTGCATGCCGGGAAGCACTCTCGATACCTGCCCGAGGTAAATGTCGCCGACGGAGCCCTGCTTGCGGGGGCGCTCGAAGTACAGCTCCGCGGCGCGGCCGTTCTCCAGGAACGCGACCCGGGTCTGGTACGGGTTGCAGTCGATCAGGATTTCGCGGACGGTTTCAGGCATTCGCGAACCGCCGGGCTTCGACGCTCAAGATCAGGCCGATCGCGGCGAGCGTCGTCGCGACCGAGGTTCCCCCGTAGGACAGCAGCGGCAGGGGAATGCCGGTCGTCGGAAAGAGCCCGATCATCATTCCGGTGTTGAGAACGACCGACGCGAACAGGCTCGAGATCAGGGCGAGCACGAGGAAGGCTCCGCCGCGATCGCGCGCGTGCGACGCGAGCCGAAGGCCGCGAAGAACGACCGTTGCGTAGAGGGCGAGCACGACGAGAACGCCCATGTACCCCCATTCCTCGGCCAGCACCGCGAAGATGAAATCGGTGTGGCGGACGGGGAGGAACCGCAGCTGGCTTTGCGTGCCGCGGCGATATCCCTTCCCGAAAAGGCCGCCGGATCCCACGGCGATCTTCGACTGGCGAAGCTGGTACCCGGCTCCCGAAACGTCCGCCTCGGGATGCAGGAACGTCGTGATCCTCTGCCTCTGGTAGTCCTTCAGGAGAAACCACCCGACGGTGCAGGCGAAGAGGCCGGCGAGCAGCAGCGCGGTCCAGTATTGCCAGCGCATCCGTCCGAAGTACATCCCGACGAGAAGCATCGGCAGGAACGTCAGCGCGAGACCGAGATCCGGCTGAAGAAAAACGAGCAGGAACGGGGTCAGGACGATCGCGAAGAGCTTGAACAACGCGGCCGGGCGCAGCCGCCGGTCCTGTTCGTTTTCGAAAAGGTAGGCGACGAGCAGCGCGGTCGCGACCTTGGCGAGCTCGCCCGGCTGAAACTGGTAGCCCCCGACCCGGATCCAGGAGCGCACGTGGGCGATTTTCCGGCCGAAAGTCAGCAGGTAGACGAGGGGAATGAGCGAAAGAAGGTAGATCGGAAACGAGAATTTGAGGAGGACCCGGTAATCGAGCGCGAGCATGATGAGCAGGAGCGCGAGCCCGACCCCCATCCAGATCGCCTGGCGGGCGGTGAGGTCCGCGTTTCGTCCCCCGAGGGTCGAGGAGGCGACGAGAAGGAGACCGATCGAGAGGAGCGCGAGGACGGCGAGAAACAGGGTCATGTCGAGGCGCCGCCGCTGGAAGATCCCTCTCATCGCGCCTCGGCTCTTTCGCCGGAGGGCCGGGCGGAGGCGACCTGCTGCGGTGCGGACGTTGTCTCCGGGATGGGAATGCCGAAGTAGGTGGCGATCAGTTGCCGGGCGAGAGGCGCGGCCGCGGAAGCGCCGTGCTGGCCGTGTTCGACGAAGACCGCGACGACGATCTTCGGATCGGTCTTCGGCGCGAACCCGATGAACCACGCGTGGTCCCTCTTTTCGAACGGGAGCGAGCCTTCCTTTTTCGTGTCCTTCTGCCCGACGACCTGCACCGACCCGGTCTTGCCGCACATTTCGAGGCCGGGGATGCGGGCGGCGGTCGCCGTGCCGCCCGGTTCGTTGACGACGGCGGACATCGCGTCTTCGATCTGCTTGCGGATCTCGTCGGGAATCGTGAGGCGGCGCTCGCTCTGGTCGACGTATTCGTAGCGCGAGCCGCTCTGCGGGTCCTCGGCCGAAAGAAAGAGGTGCGGTCGCGGAAAGACGCCTCCCTCGAGGAGGCCCGAGAGCCCCCGCGCGAGCTGCACGGCGGAAACGAGCAGGGGCCCCTGCCCGATCGCGACGGAGATCGTTTCGGAGGGGTACCAGTGCGCCTTGCGAACCTTGCGGCTCCACTCTTCCGACGGGACGAGGCCGCCCTTCTCGTTGGGGAGATCGAGGCCCGTGGGCTCGCCGAAGCCGAAGAGGCGGCCCGTTTCGGCGATCTTGTCGATGCCCATCCTTCGGCCGAGCGTGTAGAAGTAGACGTCGCACGAGCCGCGGATCGCGTCATGGAGATTTACCCAGCCGTGCCCCTCCTTCTTGTGGCAGCGAAAGGTCCGACCGTAGAACGTCGCGTATCCGGGACAGAAGACTTTCGTGTCGGGCGTCACGTATCCGCCGGCGAGCCCCGCCTCGGCGAGGAAGACCTTGAAGACCGAGCCGGGCGAATAGACGTTCTGGATCGCGCGATTCTGGAGCGGGCGATACGGATTCTCGATGAGCTCCGACCACTGCGAGGACGTCATCCGCCGCGAAAAGACGTTCGGATCGTACGAGGGCGCGGAGACGATCGCGAGAATCTGGCCGGTCTTTGGATCCATCGCGACCGCCGAGCCGACGCGGTCCTTGAAGTATTCCTCGGCGACGTGCTGCAGCCGCCCGTCGATCGTGAGAGTCAGGTTTCTTCCGGGAATCGGATCTTCGCGGCTCTCTTCGGCGGTTTCGTGCCCGAATGAGTCGACGATGATCCGCCTCTCGCCGTCGCGCCCGGCGAGCATCTCCTGGTAAGCGCTCTCGACTCCCCGCTGGCCGATCGAGTTGCCCGGGCGGTATCGATCGGGCTGGGCGGCGATCTGCTCCGGCGTCGCTTCGGAGAGATAGCCGAGCGATTGCGCGGCGAAGGGGCCCTTCGTGTAGAGGCGGCGCTGTCCGACTCCGACCGCGAACTCCGGGTGTTCCGCGGCGCGCGCCTCGATCGAGGCGACCTCGCCGATCGTGAGGTTTTCGGCGAGGGCGATCGGAACGAAGTCGAAATACATGCGGTACCGGGCGACGCGCCGTTCGACGTCGTCCCGCGGAAGGTTGAGAAGCGAAATCGCGGTTTCCAGCGATTGCTTCAGATCTTTTGTTTCGCGGCGGTAGAGAAAAAGGCTGTAGGAGGGCTCGTTCTCGACGAGAACCTGGCCCTGCCGCTCGTAGATCACTCCCCGGGCGGCCGTGACCGCGACGGATCGAAGCCGGTTGTTTTCGGAGAGCTTGAAGTAATAGTCGCCCCGCACGATCTGGACGTACCAGTACGAGACCGCCATCACCCCGAAAAGACAGGCGGCGGCGACGAAGAGGATCTCGACGAGCCGTTGGAACGACTCCCGGTCTTCGGAGACGCTACCCATGACCCGTCGCCCTCATCGGAGCCTCCGATGCCGTCTTCGACGCCACCATTCCTTCCAGGGGAACCTCCACGCCCAATAGAATATGCCCCCCGCGCCTCCCGTGAGCGCGCAGCGGCCCAGGTCGGAGAATTCCAGCAGAAAGGGCGTGCCGAGCAGGACGCGCCCGAGGACCGCCACGATCACCGTGTTGAGCAGCTCGGCGACGGCGAGAGTGGAGGCGACCACGAGCGCTCCGCCGAAAACGACGCGCAGGGAGACGACCGTCAGGAGGTAGCCGAGGAGCGCCTTCGCGAACGCGTTGGCGCCCTTGAGGGGATGTAGCAGAACGTCCTCGAGGAGCCCGACGGCAGCTCCTCCGAGCGTCGCCGCCGCGAAACTGCCGGACGCCGCCTGGTAGGCGACCGCGAGAAGAAACCAGTCGATCGCCGCCAGCCCCGGTATACGCGAGGTTCCGAAGAGCCAGGTGAGGGCCGCCGCGGCGCCCGTGGAGAACAGGAAGCGGACCGACTTCAAGGGGCCTCATCCGCGACGACCGGCGAGGGGTCCAGCACGAGCACGTCGGAGAGCCGCGACACGGGAGCCGCCGGCGCGATCTGCACTTTCAGGAAGAGGGATTTTCCGCCGGAGATTCCGGTGACCCGTCCGACCGCGATTCCCCGGGGGAAAATCCCGTCGATCCCCGCGGTTTCGATGACGTCGCCGGCAACGACGCGCGACAGCGTGCTGAGGTACTCCATCCGGAGGCTCTCCCCTTCGCCTCGCACGACTCCCTGGTCGCCCGTCCGGACGACCCTCCCGCCGACCGCGCAGTCGGCATCTCCGATCAAGATGACCTTCGAGAGGTGCGGAGTGACCGTGACGACGCGGCCCACGAGACCCTCGGGGACGGCGAGGGGCGAGCCGGGCCGGACGCCGTCGGCAGAGCCGGCGGCCAGGAGGGCGCGGCGATAGCCGCCCCGAACTTCGATCGAGACGATCGGCGCTGCGAGCCGGACCGACGGCAGGAACGGCTGGATCTTGAGCAGCTCGCGCAGCCGCACGGAGTCCTGAGCCCCGGCCCGGAGCAGGAAGACCTCGCGGTGAAGGCTCGCGATCTCGGTGCGGAGCCGGCGATTTTCGGTCCGCGCTCCGAAATACGACGCGAGAGTCTCCGCGACGCTTTTTTTCGCCCGGACGGCCTCCTCGGCCCCGCGCACGGCCGGCGACGCGATGGCGAGCCCGAGACGCTCGAGCAGCGAGGGGCCCTTTCCCCCCTCTCTCGCCTGGGAGGACATGAACAGGAGGCAGGCGGCGAGGGTGCCGGCCAGCAGGAATTTTTCGGACCGGGTCGACGAGTTCGACGAAAAGATTCGGGGCTCAGGCAATCGAGATCTTTTTCAACAATCCGAAATCGGTCAGCATGGCCCCGGTGCCGAGAGCGACCGAAGCGAGCGGATCTTCCGCGTACGAGATGGGGAGTCCGGTTTCCTCGCGCAGCCGGCGGTCGAGATTCTTGAGGAGGGAGCCTCCCCCGGTAATCACGATGCCGCGATCCATGATGTCGGCCGAGAGCTCGGGAGGTGTTCGCTCGAGAGCCACGCGGACCGTCTCGACGATCGCGGCGACGACTTCCGAGAGCGCTTCGCGAATCTCCTCGTCGGAAAGGAGCAGGGTCTTGGGCACGCCTTCGACGAGGTCTCTTCCCTTGACTTCCATGGAGATGGGCTCGTCGAGCGGATGGGCGGAACCGATCTCGATCTTGATCTGCTCGGCCGTTCGTTCGCCCACGAGCAGGTTGTACTTTCGCTTGATGTACTGGACGATGGCTTCGTCCATCTCGTTGGAGGCGATGCGGACGCTTCGGGAATACACGATTCCGGCGAGCGAGATCACGGCCACGTCCGTGGTTCCTCCGCCGATGTCGACGATCATGTTTCCCGCAGGCTCGGTGATCGGCAATCCTGAACCGATCGCGGCGGCCATGGCCTGTTCGATGATGTAGACCTCCGAGGCTCCTGCCCTCATCGCGGAGTCCTGCACGGCCCGCTTCTCGACCTGGGTGATGTCGGAGGGCACTGAAATGACGATTCGCGGCCTCACGAACAGCGAGCGTCCGTGGGCCTTCTTGATGAAATAGTCGAGCATCTTTTCGGTCACTTCGAAGTCGGCGATGACGCCGTCCTTCATCGGCCGGATCGCGACGATGTTTCCGGGCGTCCGGCCCAGCATGTCCTTGGCCTCTTTGCCGACGGCTTCGACGCGGTTCGTGAGCTTGTTGATCGCGACGATCGACGGCTCTCGAAGGATGATGCCGCGGTTCAAGGCGAAGACGAGCGTATTGGCGGTGCCGAGATCGATCGCCAGATCGGACGAGAACAGCGAGAACAGCGATTTCCAGCCCATGGATCTCCTTACTCGGGACGCTAGTAGAGTTCCACGAAAACGCGGATCCGTTTGACGGTCTCGCGGCCCGCGGCATCGGCAGCCTTGACGACGATCTGCGATTCTCCCTCGGTTTCCACCGTAACGGTCGTCTTGAAGGATCCATTGGGCTCCACGTCGGCCCGTTTTCCATTCACCGAAACGGAAGCCGACGGGTCTGTCTGACCGAAAATCAGGAAGAGATTTCCCATCTGCTGGGGCGCCTGCAGGGTGAGGGGAGGAGGGGCGCCGCTGGGCGCTCCCGCCTTCGCGGCGTCGGTCACGATGCGGAATCGCCGGTAGGGGCTCCAGTCCGACGACACGCCGGTTCGGGTGACTCCCGCGACTCTCCAGTAGTAGGACCCTTCTTCGTGGGGCCGGATCGAGGCCGAGACGCCGGTGCGGTTGGGCAGGTCCAGCGGCGTCGCGTCGGGAATGAACAGTCGGGAGCGAGAGACCTGCAGCCGGTAGCGGGCGATGTCCTTGACCGCGGTCCAGCGGAGAAGGATGTCGGCGTTGTTCTTGAGGTCGAAAATCCGGTTGTCCGCCGGATCGATGAGCGCGGGCGAGTCGGGAAGAACGACTTTCGACCCCAGGCTCTGGGTCGACACGTCGGCGCGGACCTTCTCCCGTTCGGAGAGGACGACGCTCTCCTTTCCCGTCCGCAGCACGGCCTGCCCCCGAAAGTTCGACACGTCGGTATTCTGGTTGACGGGATCGATCGAGAGGCCGACCTGCGAATCGCGCTGGATTTCCGTGTTCACCGCCTTCGTCCTGACGGTGGACGACGCGTTGGACGTATAGACCTGAATGGAGCCCGACACCATCTCCACGGCGCTCGATTTCTCCGACTCCCGGTGCTGACCGGTTTTCACCTCGAAGAGCGAATCCGGCCGAAGCTGGTACAGCGTGCCGTCGAAGAACATGATTTCCGCCGAGCCGGCCCTCGAGGTCTTGACGAAATCGCCGTCGTAGAGCGATTGCCGCAGCTTGCACTCTTCCCATGTGCCCCGGCCGGCGCGCTGGAGGGTGACCTCGCCGTCGAGAGCGACGAACGTCGCGTCGCCGATCTCGGACCGGCCGGCGCGGCCGAGAGCCCTGCGAGAGAGCGATTCCGACTCGACCGCGAGCGAATAGGCCTGTTCGTATTTGGGCGCGACGTACGCCTCGTGCGCTTCGTTCAGGCGGTCTTTCGCCTGGGAGAGAGTCACCGCAAAACGGGAGGAGTCCTGGCTCGATTGGGCGTTCTTGAGCGCGGCCTCTGCCTGTTCGATCTGGTGTTGCGCGCGGACCTGGGGCGACTGGTGATTGCGCTGGTAGAGATAGACGCCCCAGACGACACCGGCTGCGGCCAGCAGCAGGATCAGCAGCCAGCGACGGATGCTCTTGTAGGAGAAAACGATCCAGTCGATCTCTCCCTGGCTCGTCTTCCGTTTTTCCGTTTGTGCCATAAAATGAAGAATATCCGGGATTTAGTGTCGGTGCCTTATAACATAGCCCGATTCTGCGGGCAAACCGACCGATTTTTGCGATGCCCCGGGCGCATTGTTAATATATCAAGTTCGCCCCGAATCTCGGGAAGGAGAGGTTACCTCGATGCTCAAAATGATGCGGCAAAGCTTTCGGCACCTCAAGTGGATCCTCTGGTTCGTCGTGTTCGTCTTCGTGGCGTTCATCTTCGTGAGCTGGGGAAAGGGCGGAATCGGCAACGATCGCGCCGCCAGCGGCGAGGTCGCGACGGTCGGCGGCGACAGAATCACCGCGGTCGATTTCAGCCGCCAGTACCAGCAAACCCAGGAGCGGTACCGCCAGATGTACAAGGACAACTGGACGCCGGCGCTCGCGAAGGCGCTCGACCTCCCGAATCAGGTCCTGAACGGAATGATCGAACGGCGGATGTTGATCGACGCGGCGCGTCGAAGCGGCGTGCGGGTGAGCGACACGGAGCTCTCCGAGAAGATCCAGTCGCTTTCGGCCCTCCAGCGCAACGGCCAGTTCATCGGCGCCCGGGAGTATTCCAGTCTTCTGGCGGCCAACGGCATGACGCCGGACCAGTTCGAGCGCGATTTCCGCGACGACATGTTGATCGAGAAATACAATCGTCTCGTCGCCGCGAGCCTGATCGTGCCCGATTCCGAGGTCGAGAACCAGTTTGCACGCCAGAGCGAAAAGGCGAAAATCGACTACGTGTTGATTTCGCCCGACCACTTCGACGCGAACGCGGCTCCGACGGAAGCCGAGCTCCTGGCCGCCTTCGAGAAGAACAAAGAACGGTATCGCCAGCCGGAAAGGCGCAAGCTCAAATACCTGCTCGTCGACGAAACCCGGCTGCGGGAAAAGATCCGGCCGACCCCGGCGCAGCTGCGCGCCTATTACGACTCCCACCCGAACGACTTTCCGGTGTCGGACCGCGTTCACGCCGCGCACATCCTCATCAAGATCGACCGGGATGCGAAGCCCGACGTCGACGCCGCCGCGAAGAAGAAGGCAGAAGATCTCGCGGCCCGGGCCCGAAAAGGAGAGGACTTCGCGAAACTCGCGGAAAAATACTCGGAAGACCCGGGGTCGAAAGATCGCGGGGGCGACCTGGGGCCGTTTGCGCGCGGCGCGATGGTGAAGATCTTCGAGGACACCGCCTTCTCCATGACCCCGGGACAAATCAGCGATCCGGTGAAGTCGCCGTTCGGGTATCACGTGATCAAGCTCATCGAGAAGCTTCCCCCCGGGAAACAGACATTCGAGGAGGCGGCTCCCAAGATCATCGCCTCTCTCCAGCAGAGCTCCGTGAAAGCGGAGGAGACGCGCCGCAGCGAAGCCCTCGAGAAGGCCGTCAACCGCAAGTCGAGCGACGAGGACCTCCGCAAGCTCGCCGACGACGTCGTCTCTTTCGACGCGACCGACTGGGTGACCGCGCAGTCCGTCGTGCCGGGCGTCGGGTACGCTCCCGGGTTCTCGAAGGCGGCCTTCGAGCTCAAGAACGGAGAGGTCTCGCCGCACGCGATCTCGACCCCTCGCGGTCCCGCCCTCGTGAAGGTCGCGGACGTGAAGGCTCCGGGGATACCCGATTTCGCGGAAGTGAAGTCGAGGGTCGCGGCGGATGTGAAGGGCGAGCGGACGCAGCAGAAGGCCCTCGACGCCGCTCGGCCGATCGAGGCCGAGCTCCAGGGCGGGTCGACGCTCGAGGCGGTTGCAAAGAAATTCGGCGTGACGGTCCAGTCTTCCCCGGAATTCGCGAAGGGAGCGCCGGTCCCGGCACTCGGGAACTCGGCGGCGCTCTCCGAGGAGGTCTTCCGGACCGCCGTCGGAAAACCGGGCGGTCCCGTGTGGGTCGGGCCGCAGGGTGTCGTGCTCTTCCGGGTCGCGTCGAAGAACGAGTTCGACCCGGCGGCATTCGAACGCCAGAAGGGAACAATTCGGGAGTCGATCCGGCAGCAGGAAGCGCAGAAGCTGATCCAGGCGGATCTCGCGCGGCGGCGCGCCGGGGAGAAGATCGTCGTCAACGACGAGCTCCTCGGGCGCTACAACGCGGGTTGATTCGCCGATGATCGCCCGGCTCGCCGGGATCGTTCTCGAAAAGCAGCCGGACCGCGTCGTTCTCGACGTTCGGGGAGTGGGCTACCTGGTTTCGATCTCGTTTCAAACCTACCAGGAGCTGCCGGCCGCCGCGGCGGAAGCGGCCCTCTGGATTCATACGCATGTCCGGGAGGATGCCCTCTCCCTTTTCGGTTTCGCGACGGAAAAGGAGCGGCGGCTCTTCGAGATGCTGATCGGCGTCTCCGGCGTGGGGCCGAAACTCGCCCTGACGCTGCTTTCCGGCATTCCGGCCGCCGAGCTCGTCGCGGCGCTCGCGCGCGGCGACGCGAAGCGGCTCACTTCGGTGCCCGGAATCGGGCGCAAGACGGCGGACCGGCTCGCGCTCGAGCTGCGGGAAAAGGCGGAGAAGCTCCACACGCCGACGGACCCGCTCTCGGGCATCGATCCCGAGGACGTCGTGTCCGCTCTCGTCAACTTCGGCTACAAGAAGTCCGAGGCGGACCGGGCCGTCGAGGGCATCTCCCGCCGGGGAGCCCCGCCGGAATTCGCCGACTTCCTGAAAGAGGCGCTTTCGGCGCTGTCGGGTTCCTGACGTGGCCGAGCCCGTCTCGCCGGAGCATTCGTCCCTTCTCTCGCCCGCGGCGCTGGCGGAAGAAGCCGCTGTCGAGCCGAAGCTCCGGCCGCAAAAGCTCGCGGAGTACATCGGGCAGAACAAGGTCCGCGAGAACCTCGACGTGTTTCTCAAGGCGGCCCGCGCCCGCGGAGAGTCGCTCGATCACGTTCTCCTGACGGGGCCGCCCGGCCTCGGCAAGACGACTCTCGCGCACATCATCGCGCGGGAAATGGGCGTGGGCCTTCGCGTGACGGCCGGCCCCATGATCGCCCGCGCGGGGGACCTCGCCGCGATCCTCACGAACCTGCAGCCGGCCGACGTGTTTTTCATCGACGAGATCCACCGCCTTCCCACGGCGGTCGAAGAGGTCCTCTACTCCGCCATGGAGGACTTCGTGCTCGACGTCGTGATCGGCGAAGGCCCGTCCGCCCGCACGCACCGGATCGACCTGAAACCGTTCACCCTCGTCGGCGCGACGACGCGCCCCGGGCTTCTGTCGCAGCCTCTCCACGCGCGATTCGGAATCCACCACCGCCTGGACTTCTACGACCCGGAGGCGCTCGCGACCATCATCGACCGGTCGGCCCGAATCCTCTCCGTCCCGATCGAGCCCGACGCGGCCCAGGAGATCGCCCGGCGCAGCCGCGGGACCCCGCGGATCGCGAATCGCCTCCTTCGGCGGGTGCGCGATTTCGCGCAGGTCGCGGGACACCCCCGGCTCGATCTCGAGGCCGCGCGCGAGGCGCTCGGCAAGCTGGAGGTCGACCAGTACGGGCTGGACGAGCTTGACCTTCGAATCCTCACGGTTCTGATCGAGAAATTCGGCGGCGGTCCGGCGGGGATCTCTTCTCTCGCGTCTTCGCTCGGCGAGGATCGCGGAACTCTCGAAGATCTCTACGAGCCCTTCCTGCTGCAGGCCGGGTTTCTCCAGAGAACTCCGCGCGGAAGGGTCGCGACCGCCCGCGCCTACAAACGGCTGGGGGTCGCGCCTGGCCGCAACGAAAACTCGCTCTTCTGAAATGAAGAAGGGCGTGCTCATCTACAACCCCACCGCCGGCCAGAAGGATCGGCGGGGGGCGATGAGCAGCCTGATCGACTCGCTGCGGGGCGAGGGCCTCGAGCTCGCGAACGCGCCGACGCACGGCCCCGGGCACGCGACGAGGATCGTCCGCGATTTTCTTCCGGCGAATCCGTCGGTCATCGCCGTGTGCGGCGGAGACGGGACGATCTCGGAAGCCGCCGCCGCGCTGCTCGGGACCGACGTCCCGCTCGCGATCCTTCCGGCCGGAACGTCTAACGTGCTCGCGCTGGAGCTCGGAATCCCGTTCGAGCTGACGGAGGCCAGGAGACTGATCTTCGACGGGGAGCCGAAAGTCGTTCGGGCCGGAATCGCGAACGAGCGCCCGTTCCTGCTGATGGCGGGCGTCGGGTTTGACGCGCGCGTCATGGGGAAGATGAGCCTTTTCCTGAAACGGTGGCTCGGTCGCGCCGGGATCGGGTTCACCGTCGCGCCGGAATTCCTGCGCTACGAGTTTCCCAAGCTCGATGTCGAAGTCGACGGCCAGCACCATCCCGCCACTTTTGCGGTCGTCTGCAACTCGAAGCACTATGCCGGCGACTGGATCGCGGCGCCGGACGCCTCCGTGGAAGACGACGCGCTCGACACGGTCATTTTCAACTCGCGGAGCCGGCGAGACTTCTCGAAGTTCTTCCTCGGCATGAAGGCCCGGGACGGCCAGCACTTGCGGGACGGCTACGCGAAGGTCGTGCGCGGCAGCAGCGTGAAGATCACGTCGCTCGAGCCGTACCAGGTCGAGACGCAGGTGGACGGCGACTGCGTTCTCGAGACGCCGGTCGAGTGCCGAATCTCGCAGCGCACGCTGAAAGTGCTGGCCCCGCGTGGGTAGGTTTCCTCGCCTCTCCCCTTGAGGGAGAGGCCGCCGCGAAGCGGCGGGTGAGGGGGCGCGCCCGGGGCCACCCCTCACCCCAACCCTCTCCCACAGGGGGAGAGGGAGAAGATTACCGGCTCGCGACGACAGGCGGCGCGGGCGGGGGCTTCTGGAAGACGGGGTCCTTGAGGTAGAGGAACATCACGGCCATCGAGTCCTGATTTTCCTTCGACGTGTTGTTGTACGTCGAAATCAGCTCGTAGTGGTGGTCGTGGTAGATCGGCACTCCGGCCTCGCTCGAGAAGGTGTCCACGCGGTCGAGGCCGATCCGGTCCACGGGGTTCTTCGCCGTGCTCTTCCACACGCTCTTGTTCGCCGTCTTGTCGTACAGCTCGAGCGATTCGGCGAAGGGGTGCAGGTGCACGGCGATGTAATGAATCGTCGTGTCCTGCGAGAGGCGCAGCATCGCGTCGACGGGCGTCCGGTTGACCTCGCGGCCGGGCCCCACGACCCAGTGGCCGGTGAAGGTCCGGTTGTAGGCGTCGTGGTACTCGTACGACGCGGCGTTCTGCCCGGGCAGGCAGCTCGCCATGTCGTGGCCCTCGTGCGAGGCCGGGTCGATTCCGTAGCGTCCGTCGGTGGCGGAGAGGACCTTGAGGCCGTAAACCGCGTCTTCGAAAAGCGGAGTCATGGCAAACGGCAGGTCGGCGTCGCGGACGTAACGGATCCTCGTGCGGTGCCGCACGTTCAGGCCGCAGTCCGCATAGTTGAGGTTCAGGACCTGCGTCGTCAGCGAGAGCTTCTCGTCCGACAGCATCGGGACTCCGAACCCGGCCGGGAAGTCGATGTTCATCTGGCCCTGGGAAAGCGTGAACAGACGCGGGTTGACGTCGTGGGAGATCTGCAGCCGGCGCAGATGCTCGCCCGGATCGAGGTCCAGGTTGCTGTGGCACATGAACTGGTCGAGGCCGCTCGGGTCGCCGGCGTCGCCCACGACATCGGCCGAGTAGCCGACGATCCAGAGGAGCTCCGGTGCGCCGGGCTCGAGCGAAACCTGCCTCGTGCTCTGGGGCCCGGTCATCGACCGGTACACTTTGTCGATGTTGTAGTACTCGGAGAGGTCCTCGAACGTGCGTTCCCTGGCGGCGATCACCGCGCGCCGGTCGGGCTCGCGCTCGACGCGGGCCTGGACGATCGCGGCGGAAGGCTTCGGAGTTTCCGCGATCTTTCCGACGGTCTCCATCCCCGAGACGACGCGCCCGAAGACCGTGTACCCGTAGTGCGCGGGGTCGTCGCCCGTGTGGTCCAGATGAGCGTTGTCCTTCAAGTTCACGTAGAAGTAATTCGCGCCGCTCGCGAGATCGCTTTCTCGCGCAAGCCCGACCGTGCCGGCGAGGTTCTTGAGGCCGTTGGCGGCTTCCGAGGGAATCGGCGGAAAAGAGGCGCGGATGCTGCCGTCGGCCCCGCGGCCTCCCGCTTCGATCAGGAAATTCGGCTCGACCCGGTCGAACACGATCCCGTCGTAGTAGCCGGACCGGACGTACTGAAGGAAATTCTCCACGGTCCGGGGAGCCTCGGAGGCGTACAGCTCGATCTGGATCTTCCCGCGGTCGGTTTCGAGCGAGACGAGGGGATTCGGGGCGCTTGCGGCCGAGGCCAGGACCGGAAGTGAGAGAAGAAGCAGGACGAAAAGCTGTTTCCGAACGACACACATGGCAGAGCTCCCAAAAATCATGTTATACCCAACAGCGCCCCCAGGATCCCCATTCCCCCGAAAAACACGAAATTGACGGCCGTGAAACGTCGAAAGAACACCGGATCGGGGCCCGACTCGCGGCGATAGATCTGCCACCCGAGGAGGTTCGCGAGCGAGGCGACGATCGTTCCGCATCCTCCCGCGTTGACGGCGTACAGGAGCGTTCGAAATCTCCCGCCCGCGAGGGGAGCGAGAAGAACGGCGGCCGGAACGTTGGATATCGCCTGCGGAAAGAGAGCTCCCGCGAGGTAGAGCTTGAGCCCGGGGCTGCCCGGCAGCCGGGCATACGCCCCCGAGAAATTCCCGGAGTGGAGCGCCGCGATGTCGATGAAGACGAAGAAGAAGAGAGCGACGATCGAAAAGTCGGTCCGAAGGACGCGGGCACCGAGCACGATCAGCGCGGCAAGCAGCGCAAACGCGACCGGGAACCATTGCGGGACGAGCCCGCCGATCTCGAGCACGACGAGGCTCACTCCGAGGGATCCGAGGAAGGCGCCCGGCAGCCCGACTTCCGGCACGGGGGACTCGGCCGGCTGGATCGCGCGGCGCGGTTCCATGACGAAGAGAGCGAGAAGGAGAAGCGCCGCGGAGGCCGCGACGAACGGGGCCATCTCGGCGATGAATCGCGCCGAGCTCATCCCGGCGAGCCGAAAGAGAAACAGATTTTGCGGGTTGCCGATCGGAGTGAGGCAGCCAAGCAGGTTCGCGGCGATCACTTCCAGGATCACGGCGTTGCGAACGCGAAAATTCGAGTGCCGCCCCGCCGCGACCGTGATCGGGATCACGACGAAAAGCGCCACGTCGTTTGTCACCGCCGCCGCGAGACCGCCGGACAGGACGATGAGCGCGAAGCCGAGCGACCGGGCGCGAACGAACCGCGAGACGGCCTTTCGGACCAGCGCGTCGAGCAGCCGGGAATCGCGCACCATCTCGACCGAAAGGAGAAGCGCGAAGAGCGTCGAGAGGAGGCGCCAGTCCTCGAGGGACGAGATTCGCCCGGCGGGGACGCGGCCCGAACCGACCGCGGCAACGGCGAGAATCGCCGCGGCGGCGAGAAAGGCGTGCCGGCGAAGCGCTTCGAGCACGCGCGAATGGTAGGATGCCTGACGTTGGCGCGCCACAGGAACGCGGAATCGACCGGACCCCGCGGCCTCGACGCCGTGTTCCGGCCCCGGTCGGTCGCGGTCGTGGGGGCATCGACGCGCGCCCACTCGATCGGGGGAAATCTCCTCTCGAACCTGTTCCGCTCCGGTTTCACGGGAAAGATCTTTCCGATCAACCCGCACGCCGAGGTCCTCCATTCGGTGAAGTGCTACGCCTCGGTTCGGTCGGTGCCGGACGAAATCGACTGCGCGATCGTGTCCGTTCCGAAAGAACGAGTCCTCGAAGTCGTTTCCGAGTGCGGCCGCAAGGGAGTGCGCGGGCTCGTCGTCATCACGGCCGGCTTCAAAGAGATCGGTTCTGCGGGCGCGGCGCTTGAGGAGCGGCTGAAGAAGCTCGTCGCGCGGCACGGGATGCGGATGATCGGACCCAACTGCATGGGCGTCATCAACGCGGAGCCGGAATATTCGATGGACGCGACGTTTTCTCCCACGCCCGCTTCGTTCGGCCCGCTCGCGTTCGCTTCCCAGTCGGGCGCGCTGGGGGTCGCGATCCTGAACGTCGCGGAGGCGCTGAAGCTCGGCTTCACGCAGTTCGTGTCGATGGGGAACAAGGCGAACGTGTCCTCCAACGACATGCTCGAATACTGGGAGAACGATCCGCGCACGAAGATCATCGCGCTCTACCTCGAGTCGTTCGGCAACCCGCGGCGGTTCGTCGAGATTACGCGGCGCATCTCGAAGAAGAAGCCGATCCTCGTCGTCAAGTCCGGCCGGACGGTCGCGGGCGCCCGCGCCGCGTCTTCCCACACGGGCGCGCTCGCCGGCTCCGAAGTCGCCATCGACGCCATTCTCGAGAGCTGCGGCGTGACCCGGTCCGAGACCATCGAGGACCTCTTCGATCTCGCGGCCGCTCTCGCTTCGCAGCCCCTTCCGAAAGGGGACCGGGTCGCGATTCTCACGAACGCCGGCGGGCCCGCCATCATGGCGACCGACGCCGCCGTCCAGTACGGGCTGCGGCTCTCGGAGCTCTCCGCCCGGACCCGGAAGCGCCTTTCGTCTTTTCTGCCGCCCGAAGCCTCCGTCGCGAACCCGGTCGACATGATCGCTTCGGCGACCGACGTGAACTACGGGAGGGCGGCTTCGATTCTTCTCGAAGATCCCAACGTGGACGGCCTTCTCGTGATCAACGTCACGCCCGTGCTCTACGGGCCAAGGTCCGTCTGGGACGCGCTTCTCGCCTCGACGCGCGGCGCGAAGAAGCCCGTTCTTTCCGTGTTCATGGCGAACGAGGAGTTCTACGACGAGGCCCGCTCGATGCCCGCTCATCCCCCGATCTACCGGTTTCCCGAGCCGGCCGCCCGCGTGCTGTCGGAGATGTGGAAGATCGGAAAATGGCAGAAAAAACCGCGGGGCGTCGCGCCCCGCTTCGCGATCCGGAAGGCCGCGATCCGCCGGATCCTCGACCGCCGCAGGCGCCGGGGGGGCGGGTATCTCGATCCCGACGCGGCGTTCTCGGTGCTCGAGGCGGCGGGCATCCCGGCCGCGCGGCCCGCCTTCGTGCGGCGCGAGTCGCAGTTGATAGCCCGGGCGGCCGAGGTCGGCTACCCGCTCGTCCTGAAAGCCGCCGGCGAAAAGATCGTGCACAAGTCCGACGTCGGCGGAGTCGCGACGGGGCTGCGCAACGCAAAGGACCTGGCCGCCGCGCTCGCCCGGATGAAGAAGGATCTCGAACGCCACGGCGCGGCCGACGAGCTCGAGGGGTTCATCCTCCAGCGCGAGGCGCGCGGACGCGAGCTCGTCGTCGGGGCGACGAACGACCCGCGGATCGGGCCGCTCGTTATGTTCGGCCTCGGAGGGCGCTACGTCGAGGTCTTCAAGGACGTGAAGTTCCTGCTCCCGCCGGTCACCCGCGAGGACGTCCTCGAGGCCCTTTCGCAGTTGAAGGCGGGCAAGCTCCTCGGGGGCGTTCGCGGGGAGCGGCCGGGCGACACTGCATTTCTCGTCGAGACGGTGCTTCGCGTCTGCCGGCTTGCCTTCGAGTTCCCGGAGATCGCCGAGATGGACATCAATCCCCTGTTCGTCGCGGACCGCGGCCGCCGCGGCGTCGCTGTCGACACGAGGATCCGCGTCGCCGGCCCGGGAGCCTGAAAGCTCGATTGGATAAGCCGGCCCCGGCGGCCGTAGAACCGGCAGTGGTGAGAGTTTCACCGAGAGTCTGGGCGGCGATCGCGCTTCTCGCGGCCGCGGTTCGCGTCTATCGCCTCGACCACTTTTCCTACTGGCTCGACGAGGTCCTTCAGGCCTACGCGATTCACGATTCCTGGCGCGGGCTGTGGGCCTCTCTCCGGTGGCAGGGGCTCCAGGCGCCGCTGGACTACGTCGTTGGAAAACTGGTCGACGGCGCCGGTCCTTCGGATGCCGTTCGAAGGCTCCCGGCCGTGCTGTGGGGCACCGGTACCGTGGTCGCGATGGGCCAGCTCGTCGCGCGGCGGGCGGGGCACGTGGCGGGCATCGTCACGGCCGCGCTCCTGGCTCTCTCGCCCTTCCACGTTCACTATTCGCAGGAGCTGCGCCCGTATTCGCTCGGGCTCTTTCTGCTCGCGCTCTCGCTCCTCTCGCTCGATCGTTATCTCGCCGTGCCCGATCCGGGGCGCCTCGCGGCTCTCTATCTTTCGTGTCTCGCGACGGCGTACGCGCTCTACGTGTCGGCCTCGGTTCTCGCTGTCGCCGCGGGAGCGCTCGTCGTCGAAGACGTCTTCGCGTCCGAGGTCTGCCGGCGCCGAGCGGCGCGCCGATTCCTGAGAATGAGCCCGCTGTTCGCCGCGGCCCTCTGGCTCGGATACCTTCCGTGGTGGCGCACCTTCCTGATCGGGTTGAGAAGCCCGGCGGTCGGCACTGTCCCGGCGTTTTCCGCGGCGCGAGTCGTTCGGTTTTTCTCTTTCTTCGGTTTCGGCCATTCCGATTGGCAGCCGCTCGGGGTCCCCGGCTTTCTGTTCCTCGGGGGCACGATCCTCGGGGCGGCGCTCGCCGGTCGAAAAGAGGGCGCCCGCTTCCTCCTCGCCTGGTCCGCCGGTGGGCTCGGTTTGATCGAGGCGATGGAGCATCGGCACCCGGTTTTCGATTCGATCTTCCACTACCTTCCGGCGGGGGTCTCCCTGGTCGTGCTCTTTTCGATCGCTCTCGCGTGGCTCTTGAGCCGGCCGAGATGGCTCGGTGCCGGCGTGGCGTTGCTGCTGCTCTCTTTCTCGTTCGAGATCGCTTCGCTCTCGGCGTACTTTCGAAGCGGCCGGCCGGACTGGAGGCCGGCGGCGGCGTTCCTGCTCGCGCATCACGGGAACGACCGCATCGTCACGGACAGCCAGTGGACGCAGCTGTGCGTGGCGTATTACGTCTTCGGGCCCGGATGGCTGTGTTGCGGGGGCGGTCATGGGATCGTCTCTCTCGCAGGCGACCCGGCGCCGATCGCGTGGCTTCAGGAGCCGGGAAAAAGTCTCTGGCTCGTGACCTCGAACGCGGCGGGAAACTCCGCGCGGCTGACCCGGCTCGCGGAAAGCCTCGCCGTGGCCCGTTTCCCCCGCGCGGAAGACGCGATCGTCGCGAGAATTCCTTCGCGGTGACGAAGCGGAGAACCGTTCAGGCGCTGCGGAGTTTCCAATAGACCGCGTACCGCTCGTCGAAGATCGAGGCGAGCGGCGAGAGGCGAATCTCTTGCTTCTTGCCGGCGGCGAGCCCTTCCGCCCGGAACTCGAGCGGCTTCCCGGCTGAGTGCATCGAGGTGGCCGGGTCGCCCGGCCCGAGAGACAGCTCCGGCGCGGACACGGCGTCGACCCTGTACTCCGGAACGGTGCGGGGTTTCGTCGGCTCGGCGCGAAGGGTCGCAGAAGTGAGCCCTTCGGTTCCGAGCCGTCCGGCGAGCACGATCGGCCCGTACATCGCCGCGGCGGTCGCCGGGTCGTCGGGCGCTCGCTCGATCCGAAGCGCCATCGGCAGCCGGAGCTCGACGCGGTCCCCGTTGCTCCAGATCCGGTCGAGAACGAAGGAACCGCCGGGCGCGGCAAAGCCGTCCAGAGCCCGGCCGTTGAGCCGGACCCCGGCCCCCTTTTCCGTCCAGGAAGGAACTCGCACGCGGACCTCGGCCCGAACCGGGCGGAGCGTTCGAAACGTGAAGGACGTGGAGGATTCCTCGGGGAACCGCGTTTCCTGGACGACCCGGAGTCCCTTCTCCTTCCAGTCGAGCTCCGACGAGACGAACTGGTCCACCATCAAAGCGTCGCCCGCATGAAAGTAGACGCCCTCCCCGAGCTTCGCGAACGACTCGCTGCCAGTGCCCGTGCAGCACCAGAAGTCGTGGAGAGGCGTCCCAAAGAGCTTCCAGTAGCCGGACGCGAGCGGCACGTAGTAGAGCTTCGAGCCGTCGGCCGGGTGCTGCGTCCCGAGAATGCCGTTCCACATCGCCCGTTCGGTGTACTCGGCGCAGGCGGGGTCTCCCGTCCACGCGCGAACGTGCCGCGCGAGCTTCAGCAGGTTGTAGGTCACGCAGCACTCCTGCGTGTAGCCGGACAGCTCGGAGGCGACGGCGCCCGGCTCGGCGTTCCAGCTCTCGCCGTTGCTCGTTCCTCCGGTGCAGTACGCGCGGCGGCTGACGACCTCGCGCCAGAAGTATTCGGCGATCCGGCGATCCCGCGCGTCGCCGATCAGCTCGTAGCGGCGCGCCGCGCCGAGGATCTTCGGGATCGTCGTGTTCGCGTGAAGGCCTTTCAGCTCGTCGCGCCCTTCGGCGAGGGGGGCGAAGATCCTCTCGTGGTCGAACCGGTGCGCGAGCTCCCGGTGGGCCTCGTCTCCCGTGATCACCGACAGGTTGTACAGCGCCTCGTTCATTCCCCCGTACTCGCGCTCGAGCACTCGCGCCATTGCCGCGTCCCCGAGCGGCTGTGTCCAGCGCGAGATCCAGGATGTCAACCCGGCGGCCACTTCGAGCGCCCGGGCGTTTCCCGCCAACGTGTGCATGTCGAGAAGTCCCGCGAGAATCTTGTGGAGCGTGTAGAACGGCGCCCAGACGCGCTGGTCCGCCCGGAGACGGTCGAAGAGTTCTTCCGGAAAAGCCGAGAGATAGCCGTTCCCGTGCTCTTTCTGGCAATGCGCGAGCTCCTCGACGATCCGGTCTCCGCGCACTTTCGCTTCGTCGTCGGCGAAGCCCGCGGCGCGCATCGCGCAGGCCGAAAGGTAATGTCCCGTGAAGTGGCCGCGCAGCTCGTTGTCCGGCGCCTCCCACCCTCCGAGCGGGGCGGCGTCGGAGCCCAGACCGGCGGTTACGCGGAACATGTGGAGCAGCCGGCTGGGTTCGAGATTCATCAGGAAGCGTCGGTTCACTTCCGCCGCGTCGAGGAACGGCCCGGGCAGGAGCCGCACGCGGGACAGGCCGAAGGGAGAAAAGGGAACGCGGCTTTCCGGTCCCGCCGCCGGGATCGCCGCGGCGATCCGGGAGAGCGGCAGGGCGGCGACCGCCGCCGCGGCCGAGCCGACGAATTCCCGGCGAGTGAGGCCCCTCTTCACGAAGGGAGTCTACGCCGGCCGGGGGAGAGGTCTGCTAGGGCTTGCCCGTCGCGGGCAGGGTCTCGTAGACGGTCCGAACGAAAGCGTCGGCCTTGACGAAGCCGTTTGCCCATTTCGCGTCCAGCGAAGCCGTTGGCCGGGCGGCCACGACGTCTTCCTCCGAATCTCCCTGCGCCTTCATGCGGGCGATCCGTTCCCGCGCCTGCTTCAACATCTCTCCGAACGCCGCGAGCTCGCCGCGGGTGCCGAGGATGCCGTGTCCCGGCACGATCTTTGTCGCGGGGCCGGCCAGGTTCAATCCTTCTTCGACCGCCGCGATGTAGCCGTCGATCGTCCCGCCCGTTCCCGTGTCGAGGATCGGATACATACCGTTGAAGAAGCAGTCGCCCATGTGGAGAACGTCGGCCTGGAGGAAGTGGACGAGCACATCGCCGTCGGTGTGCGCGTTTTTCACGTGGATCAGGTGGATCGTCTCGCCGTTCAAGTGCAGCGTCGCCCGGTCGTTGAACGTCACGACGGGCAGCGCCCCTTTCGGCGAGGCGGGGACCGTCCGGTTCAGGTGCTTGATGAACTGTTCCGTGCTCATCCGCTGGTACACGTTGTCCTGCGCGACGACGACCGCGCCGTCGGCCGCGAACTTGAGGTTCCCGCCCGTGTGATCGCCGTGCCAGTGCGTGTTGAGCACGAAGCGAAGAGGACGGTCGGAGAGCTTCGCGATCGCGGCCTTGATCTTGTCGTGGAGCGGCTCGAACTGGTCGTCCACGAGGATGACGCCGTCGTCGCCCGCGGACACGACGACGTTGCCGCCCGCGCCGGCGAGCATCGCGAGGCCGTGGCCGAGCGGGGTCGTCACGACCTGGACCTTTTCGAAATCGGTCTGCGCGAACGAATATCCCGCGAGGACGAAGAAGGCGGCAAGAGAACCGGCGAGCGTCCTTTTCACGCTGCGGCTCAGAACTTCGCGACTTTGTCGATCGCGGCCTCGATGTCCTCGATCTGGGGAAGGATGAACTTCTCGAGCGGTGGAGCGTAGCCGACAAAAGTATCCGTCGCCGAGACGCGCTCGACCGGCGCGTCGAGCCACGCGAACAGTTCGTTGCCGATTCGCGCCGCGATCTCCGAGGCGTATCCCCAGGAAATCGGGTCTTCGGAGCAGACGACGACCCGGTTCGTCTTCTTCACCGATTCGGAAATGGCCTCCCAGTCGTACGGCGAGAGCGACCGCAGGTCGAGGATCTCGGTCGAAACGTTCGATTTTTCGGCGATCCTCGCGGCCGCGACGATCGACCGCTGCACCTGAGCGCCGTAGCAGATCAGCGTCACGCCGGTTCCCGCCTGCACGAGCCGCGCTTTCCCGAACGGGATGCTGTAGTCCGGGCCCGGGTAGAGCCCCTTGTTGTAGGTCTGGCGGTAGAGGTGCTTGTGCTCGAGAAACATCACCGGGTCGTCGCAGCGGATGGCCGTGCGCAGGAGGCCGTTGGCGTCCTGCGCGTTGGAGGGAAGGACGACGCGCAGGCCCGGGATGTGCGTGAACATGGTGGGATCGCACTGCGAGTGGTAGAGAGCGCCCGCGATGTAGCCGCCGACGGGAACGCGCACGACGAGGGGGGCGGAGAACGTCCCCCCGGAACGCCACCGCATCGTGGCGAGCTCGTTTCGCAGCTGCATGTACGCCGGCCAGATGTAGTCGAAGAACTGGATCTCGACGACCGGCTTCAATCCGCGCACCGCCATCCCGACCGCGCGGCCGATGATGTTCGCTTCCGCGAGCGGCGAGTTGAAAACGCGGTTGTGGCCGTAGAGCCGCTGCAGGTTGTGCGTGACCTTGAAGACGCCCCCTTTTCCCTTGACCTCCCCGAGCACGGCCTCGCGGGAGGCGTCCGCGACGTCTTCGCCGAACATCACGATGCGGGGGTCCCGCGCCATCTCGTCGCGCATGCAGGCGTTGAGCAGGTCGACCATCGTCTGCGGGCCGCCCTCCTCCTTCTTCGGCGTGTCGAACGAGGGAGACGTCGGGTCGATCGTCTCGGAATAGACCCAGCGAAGCGCGCTCTCCGGTTCGGGCAGGGGGGCCGCCACGGCGCGATCGGCGTCCTCGTCGATCTGCTTTTCGATTTCCTTGTGGATCGCCGCCAGGTCCGCCTCGGTCGCGATCCCTTCGGCGACGAGGAACTTCGGAAAGGTCGTCAGCGGGTCGCGAGCGAGGTCCTTCTCGCGCTCGAGCGCGGGGCGGTAGCTCTTTTCGTCGTCGGAGCCGGAGTGCGAGTAGGGGCGGATGACGTGGGCATGGACGAGCGCGGGTCCCTTGCGCTGGCGGCAGTATTCCGCCGCGAACCGGAGCGCGTCGTACGATTCGAGAAAATCACACCCGTCCACTTCCGTGATGAACAGGTTGGGAAAACCGCGGACGAGCTTCGAGATCGAGCCGCCCGCCGTCGTGACCTCGACGGGAACCGAAATCGCATAGCCGTTGTCCTCGATGAGGTACAGGACCGGGAGCCTCAGGTTGCAGGCGGTGTTGAGGGACTCCCAGAATTCGCCTTCGGCGATCTGCCCATCCCCTCCGGAGACGTACACGATCTCGTCTTTGTGGAACTCCCCGTGCGTTTCGACCGTCGGGAGCTTGGCCATCCGCATGCCCGCTTCCGCGAGGCCCACGGCGTTGAGGAACTGCATTCCGGTGCAGGAGGATTTCGACACGAGATTGAGTTTCTTGTGTCCCCAGTGGGCCGGCATCTGGCGGCCCCCGGACGCGGGATCATCCTTGGAGCCCGTCCCCTGGAGGAACATCTCGTAGGGAGTCATTCCGAGCGCGAGGCACAGCGCGCGGTCGCGGTAATACGCGATGAACCAGTCATGGGCGGGGCGCAGGACCATGGCGGCCGCCGTCAGAACCGCTTCGTGCCCGACGCCGTTGATCTGAAAGTACGTCTTGTTCTGGCGCTTGAGCTGAATTTCCTTGTCGTCGACCTTCCGCGAGAGGTACATGTTCCGGTACGCGGACAGAAGGGCGGAGGCCTCCAGGCCGTGGTATTTTTCCACCTGCGTTTCAGACGCCATCAGGAGCCCTCCGTTGGCGCATTCTAACAAAAGGTGAGGGCTCTCGACCCGCTTCTACTTCCCTTCCGCACCCTCCGCGTTGATGGAGTCCTGCACCTCGGTCTTCTCGGAGAAGTCGTGCGCCGCGGCCATCGCCTTGTCGAACTCCTCCTTCGCCCGGGCGTGATCCCCTTTCGCGACGTACGCGTCGCCCAGCCCAGCGTGGACGCGCCAGAGCTCTTTGCTCTCGGGGTGCTTCGCCGCGAAGTCCGACAGGTACGCGACGGCCTCGTCGTATTTCTTTGCCGCCATCAGGGGCGCGACCGTGACGTTGATCGTCTCGGCCTCATTCGCGACGAGCGCGGCGCGCTTCCGGAGCTCCGCCGCGCCTTTCGCGTCGCCGTTCTTCTCGAGCACGGCGGCCTTCGTCCGCAGCGCCGTAAACGACGAGCCGATCGCGAGCCCGTGATCCGCGTACTCCAGCGCCGTCTTCGCGTCGCCGGCGCGAAGCTCCCAGCGCGCGGCAGCCGCCCACGCGTCGGAGCTCCAGTGCTTGCCCCCGCGCAATTCCTCGCGGATCGACGCGCGGATCGTCGCGGGCAGGTCCACGTCGATCCGGAACGGAACGCGCAGCTTCTCCCATCGCAGGGAAGCGACGGCGGAGGCGTCCGCCAGGTCGTCGAACGTGTAGAGGAGGCGCTCCTCCGCTTCGGCGAGCGGGCGGGGAGAAACGGGCACGCGGAGGGCGTCCTCCGACGGCTCGTAGTTGTAGGTTCCCCAGTCTCCCGTGAACCTGCTGAGAACGAGAGTCCACTGGGAAGGGCCGGGAATCATGTAGAGCGCGTAGGTCCCCGCCGCGACCGGTTTTCCCTCCACCTGGACGGGAGTCGAAAAGGAAATCGTCGTGTTCTCGTTCGCGCCCGCCCGCCAGAGGACCCCGTACGGCACGAGGCCGTCCCAGATCTTCCGCTTGCTCACGGCCGGGCGGTGATAGCGGATCTCGACGTCGGTGACGCCAATCGTCTCTCCCGCGGAGGCGGTCGGGCTCGGCCGCGGAAGCCGAATGGCGGATTGCGCGAACGCGACAGCAGGCGCGAACGCCCCGACAAACAGGGCCAGACGGGTGAATTTCGATCGCATGAGACAAACCTCCCCGCGGTTCGGTACGAACCGGTTTGGGCATTGTTTCACGCCAGGTCGGGCGCGGGCGGTGTTTCAGGATCGTGAAACGGGCGTGCGAGGCCTTACGGACAAAAGCCTTCCCTAGGGGTTGAACCCGGAGTACGTACTGACCGCCCCGGAGCTGTTCACGCAGTACAGCTGACCCCACAGAGCCGCGCCCCCTGCATCCTGGGTGACGTCCAGGACACCGTCTGATAGTGACACGCCGCCGAGCTGGCCGCCGATATCGGGGACAAAGAGATTCGCACACCCTTCGGAGAGAAATGGTGCGCTCTCAGTGAAAAGGCAATCACCGCTCAAGGTGGAGACCGTCGTCGAGCCGAGTACTTGACCCGCTGGATTTCGGAGCTTCACCGTGGCCGTGAGGTTGGTTACGCTGAAGTTGGAATTGATGCTCGTTAGGACGAGGTTGCAATGCTCACCTTCATTTTTTGATATTCCCGGGAACGTGAGTTGCGTTGGCCGGGAACGCGAGAGAATCGCCGGCACGCTCAGTGCCGGGAATTCAGTTTGTGCGTTCGACGCGCGATTGACCGCGTGCACATGGACGACCGGCAGCAGCGCGGGCGATCCGGCGCATGACGCACAGGACGCGATGAAGAGAGTAAAGACGTGGTCCTGGGCGAGCGCGGCGATCTGAGCGATGTTGTCCGGATTGATAACGCCGTTCGGGATGCTGAGCGTTTGGCTGCCATGTGGAGGAAGTGTCACACTCGTCGTGTTGCAGCCAAAATCGCAGCCACCGATAGCGTTGAAGGCGAATTCCGAGATCACCACAACCATCGGCTCGTCGAAGGGGTTCGCAAGTTCCACCTGGCTGTCCCACAGCCCGAGTGATCCAACGCCTGCGGCAACGAGCGCGTTTTGGGCGCGTGCCGACGTCGCCACCAGAAACCCGATGGACAGTAAGGCCAGCAAACTGTTCTTCCTCATCGACGCCTCCCTCACGGACCCCAACGATCTTAGACTTATGGCAGCCTTCCCGAGACCGGAACTGCGTTCGGAGGCTTGACAGGGGAGATGGGGCGATCGACGTGGATGTCCGAGAGCGCCAACCGCTGGACTCCGTTGCCAAGGAAAAAAGCATAGAGCGAGTCCCCGGTGGCCTGCAGCCCGAGCGGGTAATCGCTCAGGATCCCGCCCAGAAGCGCCTGCCAGTTGCCGCCAGAGAGCGGCTTCGCGAACACGCTGCTGCCGAGGCCGGGCCCGAGTCCGAAGAGGAAATGATCACTCGACGCCTCCACCGCTCCAACCTCGGCCGCCGCAGATGCCGTCGGGCGCCAGGTCTGTCCGAGGTCATCGGTCTGAAGCAGGCCTCCGCCAGTCGCGACATAGAGCATTCCACCCACGCCATAGACCTTCCAGGCGCCGCTGTCCGGCTGGAGAACCGCTGACCACGAGGCGCCGCCGTCGGTCGATCGGAAGACCGAGTAGTTGTCGGCGACGAAAAGCGCGTTGGCGACGACTGCGATCGCACACGTGGAGCTGGCCGGGACCGCGACGGTCACCCAGTCGGCGGGACCGGACTTTCGATAGAGGCGCGGGCTTCCGCCGAAGGTGCCTGCATAAACGACCCCGTCCCCGGAATAGAGAGCGCAGATCTCGGGATAGGGTCGCTCGATTCCGGAACTGAAGGCGGCCCAGGTGGCGCCCTGGTCGGTGCTTCGAAAGATCCCGTCCGTCTGAGTTCCCAGGAGGAGCGACCCATCCGGATGATGCAACAGGGAAGCAGGCGAGTCGCCCGGTGTTGGGAAACCTGCCCAGGTCGAGCCGCGATCGTGGCTCGCGAAAAAATTTCTTCCGAGATATCCGTAGACCGAGTCTCCTTCGGCAACCGCCGGGCTGAGAGTCCCGATCGGTCCTGAGTTGCTGGGTTCCCAATTCAAGCCGCCGTCCTCCGTCGCGAAGACCCCCGCGTAGATGCTGCCTGCCAGAAATCGGTCTCCGACCGAGAGAAAGGCGTTGGGAGCGTCAAGACGCAGGCCAGAGGGAGTCGCCGGAGGAGCCGGCGACCAGTTCGCCCCGCCGTTCACGGTGGAATACAGCCGCGTACAGGGAGGATCCGGGCAAGGTCCTCCGTAACCGGTCACCTCGAAGAAGGTATTTCCTGAGCCGTAGACAACTTGAGCCTCCCGGTCTGGAACCGTGGGAATAGGGGACCATGAATGACCTCGATCGAGGCTCCGGTAGAAACCGCCGGGCGTGCGCGCATACAGGGCATCCGTCCAGAGGAGCGAAAAAACGTACTGGCCCGTCAGGCCCGCGGGCTGGAAAGTTACGCCGCCGTCGTCGGAGCGCACCACTCCATTGTCGGTTCCTGCGAAGAGGGCTCCGTTGGCCCAGAGCAGGGAGTAGGGGATCCCCAGATCGGCTGGTTGTCGTGCCCATGTCGCTCCCCGGTCGGTCGACCGGTAGACGCCGCTCGTGTCTCCGCAAGGACCCGTCGGGCAGCCCGGTGGCGGAGTCGCCACCCAAATCGTCGTCGGCGAAGCGGCGACTGCGTTGATCTCGGAACTCGGGCCCTGAGACTTCGTCCACGTCGAGGAGCCGTCGAAGCTCGCGTAGAGAGTTCCAAAGACATCGGCGAAGACGACGGTGTCGCCCGAGGCAGCGAGGAGCGGCCCGGCGTAGTTCTCGGAGGGAATCTGGCCTCGCGACACTGGTGTCCATGTCCGTGCTCCATCGGTGCTTTTGAAGACGCCGGCCTCCAACAGATAGACGTAAACGGCGTTCCCCGAAGCTGCAAAGGCCATAGCGTCCCCGCCGGGTGGACTCAGAGGCGGGCCCCAGGTTTGGCCAGACGTGGCGACCGTCACGAGCAGGAAGACCGCGAGGAGACAGCAGCGAGTCGTCCTCGATGGCACCGCCGGAAATGCTGAACGGGGAGCAGCCTTCTGGGAATTGCCGAGGAGAGCAGGGATCAAACGGTCTCGTGATCGATACGGGCTCACGATGCGTCGATCATACCCTTCCCCGCCTTATCGCCCCGCCCATCGCGAGTTGGGAGCAGGAGGTCCCCGGTTCGCATTCAGGAAGACCCCCAGAGAAAGTTCCCGCCCTGAATTGCAAGCCTCGACGCAGGCGAGGTGAAGCGCAATCCGGGCGCATGCCATAATCGCGATCACGGGGCGTAGCGCAGTCCGGTAGCGCTCCTGCTTTGGGAGCAGGAGGTCCCCGGTTCAAATCCGGGCGCCCCGACCAACCTTTTCTTTCGTTTAGCCTCGCGTAGCGCGAGGACCATTTCTGACGAGTTCAAAAATGAGTTCAGAGCGTCTCGATTTCAAATCGCTTTCGGGAGCACAGCGTTCTTAGCGAAGACGGAGACGTGCCGCTGAGTTACCGCTCCCGGGCACGCATTATCGATACGACACGAGCTGGCACGACGGGAGAGATGCACCTACGTGACGGAGGGCAGCCCAGATCGATTACGAAAACACCGGCGTTCGTCGCGGCGAGCAGACGCCTATCGGCGGCATCAATAGTCAGTTGAACGTATTTAAGATCCACGGGCATGCCGCCCTCGAAGAGAGACCACGTCTTCGCGCCGTCCTCGCTGCGAAGGATATGCATAACGTCCGTGGCTGGATCAAAGCTCACCGCGTACATGACGCCCGTGCGAGCAGGATCAGCGAGCAGAGAGATCATCCGTAGGGTGCCGAACCCATTGCTCAAGGGAACCCGGTTTGCGGATGTCGTGTCGGTCCGCCACACGGCGTCGGGCGTTACGGCGTAGAGACCGGTGGAATCCCAATCGCTCTCGCACAGCGAAGAGATCCCATGAAGCGGGCCGGTCGATGAATTGTTGAAGAGATGCCACGTCGTTCCCCCATCGATGCTTCGGGACATGTCGGTTCCTCCCGCATAGACAATTGCGGGATCACTTCGATCAACAAGAATGGCCTGCAGATAGAAGTCCGTTAAGGGAAGTTCCTTCCACGAACTCATACCTAGCGTGAACTTAAAAGTCCCATCGCAAGGCGGAGGAGTAAGGTGGAAAGATGCCACCGCCGTTCCGATGTAAATATGGCCGGGAGGCGTCGAGTCGAGCGCAAAAGCATTATTGGGGAAGCATGGAAGGGTCCCGCTGATATCAGTCCACTGGAATCCGCCATCGGTGCTCAGAAACACGGCGTCGCCGCTGACGGCGACGACAAGCGAAGGGTTGACGGAGCTTACGGTTAGGGAAAAGACCCCTTCGAAGAACTCGATGCCGTTATCAGACTCCAACCAGGTTAACCCCGAATCGGAGCTTTTGTAGATATGTTCCGACGAGGTATTCCGTACCGAAGCGTAGAGAACTGTCGGGTTGGAAGGATCGAGGGCAATCGCATCAACGTAGCTACCTTCGAATGCTAGGCTCCTCCACTGGTTGGCGGCGGAAAATGCCACGCGACCATCTCCCAAGAATCCGAGTAAGCCGAGAGAAAGCGCGACCACACCTCTCTTCAGCTTCATCATCAGACCTTCTGTACGGACCAGAAGGCGCGGCTGTTTGCCTTGCTGGATTCCCATGCTGGAATTGCTGAAGATAGAAGAGTTCAAAATCGAGTCCTAGGTGGGGGAATGTGCTTTGGGAGCAGGAGGTCCCCGGTTCGCATTCAGGAAGACCCCCAGAGAAATCCCGCCCTGAATTGCAAGCCTCGCCGCAGGCGAGGTGAAGCGCAATCCGGGCGCCCCGACCAACCTTACTTACCGCTTTAGCCTCGTGCGCGAGGAACACTTGCGGCTGTTCCTGTGTTTGAGTTGACGACATGAGATGGCTGCCCCTCAAGCTCCGTACAAACATCAGCGCATGAAATTTTTGAGACGATTGTCTTGCCTTTGGATCGCCTGTTTGATCTTACCCACGACCCTTCAGGCCGGGCGGGGACACTGGACCGGGAACGGCCCTTTCGGTGCCTGGATCACCGCAATTGCGGCGACAACGGACGGCCAGGTCATTTACGCGGGTACCGATCTCGGCGAAGTCTTTCGGAGCTCGGATGGCGGAGCGCAGTGGGATGCCGCAGATCCTAGCCTTTACGCCTATTCGTACCAAAAAATTACTTCGATCGCCATCGAGCCCGGAAACTCTTCCACGGTCTTCGTCGCTGCCGACGGGCGCGGTATCTTCAAGAGCACCGATGCAGGGAACTCCTGGATTCAGGTGAACAGCGGCTTCACTTCGCCGCCGTCGCTCTGCAGCGATATTGGGGCCTGCTCGCCGAACGTTCTTGCTGTTGATCCGTCCAACGGCAATACGGTTCTGGCGGGCACCGATAACGGCCTGTTTCGGACGACGGATGGAGGTGAGAGCTGGTCGCTTCTCGAGCCGGACGGCTACCCAAGCGACGTCGTCCAGACAATCGTTTATGACCCGGCTGACACGAACACTATCTACGTGGGCGAGTCGCTCGGGCTCTACAAGACAACCGACGGAGGAGAGACCTGGTCGGCGCAGGACGGAGGGCTGATCGAGCCCAGCGTCACAAGCCTCGCCATCGATCCTGCTGATCCCTCGGTTCTTTGGGCCGTCGATGAAGTTCGAGGTGCGTTTCGGATCAACGGAGGCGGCGCCACTTGGACCCCGATTCCGGCGCCGCTCGGTACTCGAAGGATTCTGGTCGATCCGGCGACTCCCTCGACGCTCTACGGGTTTGGCCCAAACGGTATTTTCCGCAGTGTAAACGCCGGAAATTCCTGGCGCTCGGCTGGGTACACGGCATCACCTCCCGATTCCTTCCAGGTGGTCCTCTTTGCCGGATCGCCCCCGACGCTTTTGGCGGGCACCGCGTCAGGATTCCTCGAGAGCTCGGACCAGGGGACGACGTGGCAGGGCAGGAACCAGGGCATCAGGGAGGTGTCGGTCTCCTCGATCGCCGTCGGGCCAATCGCTCAGCCATCGATCTTTGCGGCGGTCTCCACGGGCTCCCTGGAAACGATGGGCGCCGGTTGGATCGCCGGCAGCCCCGTCAATGCGAACGACTGGTCGGCGTTGTCCGGTACGGTTGACGGTCTTGCAACGTCGGTTGTGATCGACCCAGTTAGCCCGATGAACGTCTATGCCGTCGTGGGTCTCAATTTTCTCAGGAGCACCGATGGCGGCCGGACTTGGGAGCTGATTTCCAACGGCAACTTCTCTTTCGGCTGGCTAGCCGTTGGGCCGACCAACCCGGTGACGATCTACAGCGCCATCAGGGTTGCCACGCGTATTGACCCAATCGTCCGCTCGACCGACGGAGGGAACACATGGGTTAGTCTCAACTTTCCTTTCGACAACAGTCGCGGTCCTTTACTGCCGGCTGTCAATAGTGGGGTCGTCGTCGACCCGAACCGCGCCGGCAGGGTCTATGTTGCCGGAGACTTCGGCATTGCGCGAACGACCGACGACGGTGGAACCTGGGTGAAGTTGAGCAACGGATACCCGAATGCTTCAGCGCTGGCGATCGCCATCGATCCGAAGCAGACCTTGACGCTGTACGCAGGGACTCTCATTGGTGTTTTCAAAACCGTCGATGGCGGTGATCATTGGGTGAAGGTCAACGGAAATTCCCAACTAATCTTTGTCCAATCGCTCGCGGTAGATCCTGCGGACTCGCGCATTGTTTATGCAGGGACGCAGACGGGAATCCAGGTCAGCCGCGACGGAGGAGACACATGGTCGGACCTGAGTTTGGGTCTCCCGCACCCGACGATGGTTTTCAGCCTTGCGGTCGATCCGGCCGGCGAACGTGTTTTTGCAGGGACCGACCGCGGCGTCTACGAGTTCACGATGTCGCCGGATCTTAGCCCTGTTCCTTCTCCCGTTATTCAATCCATTCCGGGTCACTGGCGGGCGAGCGCTACCATCCATGGGCCGCGAAGACAATCCACGGAAAAACCGCGATAGGCTCCAGGGATGAAAAACCCGGCCCGGCTTGGCGCCCGGCGTATGCGCTCGGCCGCCTTCGCCCTTTTCGTGGCGTCACTCTTCCTCTCCGGCGGCTGCGCGAGCGTCGCGCAGGTGACGAACATTTCGGAGGACGCTTGCCACCGGAGCTTTCAGAACGCGCTCGCGTCGATTCTGACCGCCGAAGGCGAAAAGCCCGAAGTCGCCGAGAAGCTCGTCTCGCACGCGCTCTCGATTCTTTCGACCGGAATCGTCGGCCCGCGGCCCTTCCTCGTGTCGTCGCCGTCGGGCGCCGACTACGAGCTGTTCGTCCAGGCGAAGAAGCCGGGATGCCTCCTGCGGCTCTACGCGCGGCAAAAGGGGTTCGTCCGGTACACGAACAACATGACCTACCTCCAGACGCGGCCGCTCCCGGCGTGCGCCTGCGCGGAGTGAATTTCTTCCGGTCGTAACTCCTCAGGAAAGATAGCCGGCCTTGACGGCCTGCAGGACGGCGCGCGTGCGGTCGCGCACGCCGAGCTTCGAGAGGATGCTCGACACGTGGTTCTTCACCGTGCCCTCGGCGACGCCGAGCGCCCGGGCGATCTCACGGTTGCTGTAGCCGCCGGTCATCAGGCGCAGCACGTCGACTTCACGCTCCGTCAGGGGATCGGGGGGATCGAGGTGGGGAAAGCTGCTGTTCGTCGCTTCGAGGCCTCGGATCACGCGCTCAGATACGACCGGTTGAATGGCGGTCCCGCCCGATGCGACGACCCGGATCGCCTGGACCAGCTCCTCGAGGGAGATGTCCTTGAGCAGGTAGCCGCGAGCGCCGGCGCGCACGCCTTCCAGGACCGCGGCTTCGTCGTCGAACGTCGTGAGGATGATGACGGGCGGGAGACATCCCGCTTCTCCGAGCCTCCGGAGCACGTCGAGGCCGGAGAGCCGCGGCAAGCCTCAAGTCCAGGAGCACGACGTCCGCTGCCGATCGAGGAATCGCCGCGAGCGCTTCCTCGCCGTCCGATGCCGTGCCGACAACCGCGATTTCCGCGTCGAGCGCGAGGAGGTTCCGGATTCCCTCGCGGACGAGCGCCTGGTCTTCGACGAGAAAGACGCGGATCACGGCGCCGTGCCGGGGATCGGAAGAATCGCCGTCAGCGAAAACCCCCGGCCGGGCGCCGTTTCGACGGAGAAGCCCCCGCCTCGCTGCTCGACCCGGTCCCGCATTCCGGAGAGGCCGCCTCCCGCGTGAACGGCGCCGGCCCCGCGGCCGTCGTCGCGCGCGCGGATCTCGACGTCGTCGGCCCTCCTCACGACTCCGATCCACAGGTTCTCGGCCTGGGCGTGTCGGACGGTGTTCGTGACGATCTCCTGGGCGCACCGCAGAACGACCTCTCCGATGGCGGGATCGTCGAGAGTGAAGCCGGGCACGACGTCGACGTGAATGCGGAGGCGGGGAATTCCGTCCGCGAGCTTCTGGAGCGCCGCCGAAAGGTCGAGGCCCCTTTCCTGGCGCAGCGCCCCGACGACCGCGCGCACGTCGCCGAGCAGCAGCCTTGTCACGGACTGCGCGGTTTCGACGCGGGCGAGCGCGTCGCCGTCCGTGAGGTGGCTCGCGACTTCCAGATTCAGGGAAAGGGCGGTCAGGTGGTGGCCCAGGACGTCGTGCAGATCTCGCGCGATTCGCGCGCGCTCGGCGATCCGAGTGCTCTGCGCGAGCAGCTCGCGCGTGGCCTCGAGCTGGGCATTGGCGGCGGTCAGCCGCTCTCGCGCGGCCGATTCTTTGACGAGAAGCCGAGCCGCGGCGTCGGCGACGAGCTGGAACGACAGGTACGCAAAGACGAGGACGACGGCCCAGTGCCACCCCCACTGCACCCACATGATCGCGCCCAATCCGGCGCTCTGGGCCGCGATCCACGCGGCGGCAGCGCGCCTGGTCAAGAGTCCTCCGAGCTCGAGGGCGACGAGCACGAGAAGGGCGGCCTCGAGGCCGAAGCAGGTGGGGAGCGCCAGCAGGGAAAGCACGGCCGCCGTCTGGCCGGCGACGAGAACGATCGCTCCGGCGCGGTCCGGATTTCGGCGACGCGGCCGGCTCGCCAGCCCGTAGGCGAGGCCGAAGAGAAGGAACGAGGCAGCCCACGCGAGAAGAGAGGTCCAGTCCCGCCCGCGAGCGGGAGCCAGGGCCTCTCCGATCAGGACCGGAGCGCCGACGGCGAGCCAGATCGCGAGACCGCCGGAGCGCAGGAGGCGCCGGGAATCGTCCGGATCTCTCATGGTTGCAATCCGAGTATAGGCGCGGGCGGCCCGGCCCCGCCCCTGCCGGAAGTCATGGTCGCGGAAATCTTCGGCAGGCGTGACCTTCGGCACACGCAACGCTTCGTTCCTTTCCGTAGCCTGAGACGTGAAAGGAGAGTTCATGAAAAAGTTTCTGCTCCCGGTTCTGGTCTCGCTCTTCGTGCTCGCGCTCGCGGAGGGAGTTCGCCTCTGCGCGGAGGAAATCCCCGCGGACGTCACGCTCAAGGGCACGATCGTCGACATGCATTGCTACGTCACGCACGGCATTCACGACGCCGGGCACACGGCGTGCTCCAACGCCTGCATCGCGCGGGGCGTGCCGGCGGGCCTCCTCGCGGAAGACGGCACGCTCTACGTCCTGTTCGAACAGAAGCCCTTCTCCGTGAAGGAAAAGGTGGCGGGACTCGCCGACGTTCCCGTGACGGTGACGGGCACTCCCGTCGTTCGCAGCGGCATCAAGGGACTGCAGATCAAGACGATCGAGAAAGAGGTGAAGTGATGGCGAGCGTTGCTTCGAAGATCCTCGCGGCGGCAATGATCGTCCTCGCGGTCGGGATTGCAGCGGCGGCCGAGGTCGAGCAATCGTGGAAAGGGCGTATCGGCGACAGCATGTGCGGTGTTTCGCACATGACCTCCGGCGACCCGTCGGCAAAGACGCCGACAGACGGGGATTGCGTCCGGTCCTGCGTCAAGGACGGCAGCGCGTACGTTTTCGTCAGCGACGGAAAAGTCTTCGCGATCGAGGACCAGGCCTTCGCCGACCTCGACAAGAACGCGGGCCGCGACGTGACGGTGTACGGAAAGATGAATAAGGACTCGATCCGGATCTCCCGGATTACACCGAACGATTGACCGTTCGCGGGGGGGGGTAGACATTCTTCACCCATGGGTGTAGATTGTCTACATGGTTGAGGGGGACGCCCCGGTCTCGCGGATCGAGCTGCTGCAGGGCACTCTCGACCTCATCGTCCTTCAGACGCTCTGCTGGGGGCCGCGCCACGGATACGGCATCGCGCAGATGATCCGAGCCGGCTCGCGCGACCTGCTGCAGGTCGACACCGGCTCCCTCTACCCGGCGCTTCATCGTCTCGAGCGCCAGAAGGCGATCTCGGCGGAATGGGCCGTGTCGGAGAACCGACAGCGCGTCCGCCTCTATCGCCTGACTCCCGCGGGCCGCAAACGGCTTGCCGCCGAACGGTCGAAGTGGGAGCAGCTCTCCGGCATCATCGAGGGAATCCTGTCGCTGCCCGCGGAGAGCGAGGCGTGAGGCTGCCCCGGCTCTTTCCCCGCAGCCGGGCGCGCCGCGAGCAGGAGCTGGACGCCGAGATCCTCGCCCATCTCCAGATGGCCGTCGATGAGCGGATCGCCCGCGGCGAGTCTCCGGAGGACGCGGCCGCCGCCGCGCGGCGCGAATTCGGCAACGTCGGGCACGTCAAGGAGACTTCGCGCGACATGTGGGGCGGTCTCTGGCTCGAGCGGCTGGGGCAGGACCTTCGATTCGGATTCCGGATGCTCCGCCGCAGCCCCGGCTTTTCCCTTCTCGCGATCCTCTGCCTGACTCTCGGTATCGGCGCCAACGCCGCCGTGTTCAGCTGGATCGAGGGGATCCTGCTGCGGCCTTTTCCGGCCGTCGCCCATCAGGAAAGGCTCGTCGCCCTCAAAGGGACCGACCGCGGGTCGGACAATCCCGACATCTCGTGGCCCGATTTCCAGGACTACCGGAGAAACAGCGCGCTCTTCGAGTCGTTCATCGGAGACAAGATCACGGGGACGACGCTGACCATCGGCGACCGGGCGGAGCGCGCGAGCGGAAGCATCGTCTCGGCGAACTATTTCGACGCGCTCGGGGTCCGCCCGTTCCTCGGGCGCGGATTCCAGCCGGGCGAAGACGCCGGACGAAACGCGCATCCGGTCACGGTGATCAGCTACCAGACCTGGAAGGATCGCTACCGCGGCGATCCGGCGATCATCGGCAAGACGCAGCGCCTGAGCGGCGTGCTCTTCACGATCGTCGGCGTCGCGCCGCCGGGATTCGCGGGCACGTTCGTCGGATACGGGATGCAGTTCTGGGTGCCGGCGTCGATGGAAGAGACGTTCGAAAACGGCGGATACAAGCTGGACGACCGGGGGGCCCGATGGGTCGAGGGTTTCGCGAAATTGAAGCCCGGAGTCGGTTTGAGGCAGGCGCAGGATCAGATTTCCGCGGTCGCGAAGCGGCTCGAGCTGGCCTACCCGGAGACCAATCGCGGCCATGGACTCCAGATCCTCCCGCTCTCGGAGACCCCGTTCAACAAGGCGAGCGAAATGCGGCCGACGCTCGGAATCCTCTTTGCGGTGGTGATCGGCGTCCTCCTGATCGCCTGCGCGAACGTCGGAAACCTGCTGCTCGTTCGCGCTTTTTCCCGGCGAAAGGAGATGACGGTCCGGCTCGCGCTCGGCTCCGGGCGCGGCCGCCTGATCGGGCAGCTCCTCACGGAGGGGCTCGTCCTGTCGGCCTTCGCCGCGGGGGGTGGGCTCCTGATCGCCCTCTGGGCGCACAACGGGCTTACGCCGTTTTTTCCGGCGCCGGCAGGAATCGTCATGAATCTGGGAGGGCAGCTCGACTGGCGTGTGCTCGGCGCGAGCGCGGTCGTCTGCCTCGTGTCGACCCTGCTCGCGGGCCTCGCGCCGGCGCTCCAGACGAGCCGGATCGATCTCGCGGCCACGCTGAATTCCGAGGCGGGCGGCGTCGTCGGGGGGCGCGGGAGGTCGCGGATCCGGTCCGCCCTGGTCCTGATCCAGGTCTCGCTCAGCTTCGTGCTGCTCGTCGGCGCCGGCCTGCTCATCCGGAGCCTTCGGGCCATGCAGACCGCCAACCCGGGGTTCTCGACGGGGGTGCTTGCGACGGGAGTGGACCTCTCGTCCGCGGGGTACGACGCGCCGCGCGCGCGAATCTTCCAGGACGAGCTGATCGACCGGGTGAAGGCGCTTCCGGGCGTCCAATCGGCCGCGTTCGCGCGCGTGCGCCCTTTTACGTTCCTTCCGTACACGTCCGCCCCGATCGCGGTGGACGGCTACCAGCCCGCTCCCGACGAGCAGCCGACGGCAGACTCCGACGAGGTCGGGCCCGCCTTCCTCGCGACGATGGGAATTCCGCTCGTCAGCGGCCGCGAATTCACGAGCGCCGACGACGAAAACGCTCAGCCCGTCGCGGTCGTCAACGAAACGATGGCGGCGCGCTACTTCCACGGTGCGAACCCGGTCGGACGACGGCTTCGCGTCAAGGACCGCTGGCTGGAGATCGTCGGTCTTGCGCGGGATTCGAAATACGGCTCGATGATGGAAAAACCGAAACCGCTTTTCTACGTGCCGCTTCGCCAGAAACCTTCGATCGCGGCAAGCCTCCTCGTCCGATCCTCGCTTTCGCCGGGCGCCATGAGGGCGGTTCTCGTGCGCGAGGTCCATGCGTTGGATTCCGGCCTCGCGCCCGCCGAGGTGATCACCCTGCGGGAGCAGATCGACCGCATGTCGTCCGCGCAGAAGATCGGGGTGACGTTGCTCGGTATCTTCGGGGGGCTCGCGCTGCTCCTCGCCGCGATCGGCCTCTACGCGGTGATGTCGTACGCCGTTTCGCAGAGCTCGCGCGAGATTGGGCTCCGCATGGCCCTCGGCGCGAGCGGTTCGAACCTTCTGCGGCTCGTGATGTCGCGCGGGCTTTCGCTCGCCGCGGGGGGAGTCGTCCTGGGCGCGCTGGCGGCGCTCGCGCTCACGCGGCTCGTCGGCTACCTCCTGTACAAGGTCAGCCCGCGCGATCCCGTCGCGTTCGGGTTCGCGTTCGCGGTCCTCGCGGTCGTGTCGCTGGCCGCGTGCTTCTTCCCCGCCCGCCGCGCGACCCGGACGGATCCCGCCCGGGCGCTGCGGCAGTAGCCGCGGGCACGAATGGTAGAGTCTCCCTCAGAAAGCAGGGAGACCAGTCATGAATTCCGGAAACGTGATCGATCTCGACGCGCTCAAGCGCCTCCGCGAGAGAGCCCGATGGATTCCGCTCGCCATCGCCGTTCTGGCCGCCGGGATCTTCGTCGCAAACTGTATGGTCTATATCCGTCCCGGCTCGGTGGGCGTACTGATCCACCGGAGCGGCGGCGGCGTCGACCGCACGCCGCTCGACGTCGGGTTTCATTTCAAATGGCCCGTGCTTCAGGAAGTCGTCGAGTACCCGATCTACATGCAGACCCTCGTGCTGACGCGATCCGACCGCGAAGGAAATGCGTACAACGAAGAGATCAACGTCAACTCGGTCGAGGGCCAGCCGATCAGCTGCGACGTCTCGCTTTCCTTCGAGCTCGATCCGACCCGGGTTCCCTTCTTGTACAGCTCGTTCCGGACGACGATCGGAATGATCACTCATGGCTTCGTGAAACAGAGCATTCGTCAGGCTCTGCAGGAAGTCGTCGGGCGTACCGAGATCGTGAATTTCCTCGGCAAAGACAAAGCGCTCGTCGTCAACCAAACGCAGGCCGATCTCCAGAAGCATCTCGGCGAGTATGGATTCGTTGTCAAGCAGTTCACGTTGAATGAGGTTCGTGCGCCGGATTCGATCGTCAAGGCGATCGAAGCGAAGAACACGATGGCTCAGGAGGCTCTTCGCGCGCAGAACGAGATGCAAAAGAAACAGTTCGAGGCGCAGCAGAAGATCATCGAAGCGGAGGGGGACGCGAAATCGACGCTCACGCGAGCGAAGGCTCAGGCGGAATCGAATCAACTCCTGTCGTCTTCCCTCACCGCCCAACTTGTCGAATACCGCAAGATCGACAAATGGAACGGCCAGCTGCCGCAGGTTTCGGGCGGCGCAACACCGTTCATCACCCTGCAAAAGCCCGAGCGCTAGAGCAAGTTCGGACTACCCTCGCGCCGAGCGCTGCTCGCGCCGGGGGGCCATTTCGACAGGGGGCTGCTCGCGGCGTTCGAGGCTCGCGTCCACGCTCGCGGCCCATGGCCGCGGGATCGCCGAGAGCATCAGCGCCGATCCGAGCAGGGCGATGTTCTTCGTGAAGTTCACCATGTCGTTGATCTGCTCGGTGCCCGTCTCGCTCCAGAACGGGTGCATGTAGATCGTCACCGGGGCGAGAAAGAGCACGATCGCCCCGATTCCGACGGACGGTTTCCACCCGAGCAACAGACTCAATCCTCCGACGAGAAGGAACGCGCCGGCGACGGGAACGGCGACCTCCGGAAAGGGAACGCCCTTCGCGGCCGCGTACACCGCCGTCTTCGCGCTGTGCAGGAGCAGGTTCGCTCCGCTGAAGAGGTAGAACCCGGCCACGACGAGGCGGCCGGTCAGGAATGCGGTTTTCACAGGACCTCCTTTCTGTCCGGAAAAAGGTCTGATGCAAGAATCGTGAAACTCCGCGAAGTGCCTCGGAACGGATGGGTTAGACTCCCCGGGATGCGGGTCTTCGACGTCCACATTCACGTTCAGCCTCACTCGGAGTTCAACGCGGTTTCGCGCGAGTTCCTCGAGCGTGGGCGCCGAGATCTCGAGCGGTACGCGAAGATCGAGGGCTCTCCCCGCGAGCTGCTTCGCTTCCTCGACGAACAGGAGATCGAACGCGCCTGCCTGATCAACTACTCCGCGCCCGACACCCTGGGCCTTTCCGAAAACGTCTTCGAGTGGGTGCTCCGCTACTGCCGGGAGGACCCGAGGAGGCTGCTCGCAACCGGGTCGGTGCATCCCCGGCTCGCGAAGCCCGGGGAGCACGCCGCGCGGCGCCTCTTCGAGAGCGGGATCCGGATGCTCAAGCTCCATCCCCCTCACCAGCTCTTTTCGCCCAACGACCACCTTTTCGGAAATGCGGTGCTGGCCGAGATCTACGCCGACGCGCAGGAGGCTGGACGGCCGGTGATGATCCACACGGGCACGTCGGTTTTTCCGTCGGCGCGGAACCGGTTCGCGGACCCGATGCCGGTCGACGACGTCGCGGTCGATTTCCCGAAGTTGAAGATCGTCCTCGCGCACTGCGGGCGGCCGCTGTTCTACGAGACGGCGTTTTTTCTCGCGCGCCGGCACGAGAACGTCTACCTGGAGCTGTCCGGAATCCCGCCGAAAAAGCTCCTCCAGGCCCTCCCGCGGCTCGAGGACGTCGCGCACAAGACCCTGTGGGGGACCGACTGGCCCTCGCCCGGCATTTCCTCGCCGGCGGAGAACGTGGCCGCGTTCCGCGCGCTGTCGCTCTCGGAGGGGGCGAAGCAGAAGATCCTGTACGACAACGCGCAGGCACTGTTCCCCGAGAACTGACCGGGCGGGAGCGGGTCTTCGAGGTCTCTCGTCGGCGCGGCCGGGGCCAACGCGCCAGCGCAGGCTGGTCTCTGAGATCCCGAGGGAAAGCGAATTGCGGCCGAGGGTCGAAGAGACTTGCCGAGCGGGTGCTGGGGCTGGCCGCGCCGACGGGCCGAGGTTTGACGGAACGTATAATCGAATCCGGATGACCGCCTCGCACCCGCACGCGATCCGAACGGTCCTCATCGTGGGCTCCGGGACGATGGGCCGGGGAATCGCCTCGGTCACTGCGATTCGCGGCTTCGAGACGCTCCTCTTCGACGCCGACCCGCGCTCCCTCGGGGCCGCCCACGAGCTCATCGGGGCGTCGTGGGACAAAGCGGTTTCCCGCCAGAAGCTCTCCGCGGAGGACGTTCGCGCCGCTCGCCTGCGCCTCCGCTGCCTCTCGCGGCTGGCGGACGGGGCTCCTGCGGACGCTGCGATCGAGGCCGTTCCGGAGAGCCTCGATCTGAAACGTTCGATCTTTTCGGAGCTCGATGCGATTTGCGCCGAGAGCGCGCTTCTCGCCTCGAACACCTCGTCCCTGTCGATCTCGAAGATCGCGACGGCGACCCGCCGGCCGGCTCGCGTGATCGGGCTCCATTTCTTCAACCCGGTGGCCGTCAAGACGCTCGTCGAGATCGTCGCGGGGGCGGAGACCTCGGCGGAGACCGTCGCCCGCGCCCGAACGTTCGTGGAAGCCCTCGGCAAGGAGCCGATCTCCGTCCGGGATTCGCCGGGGTTCGCGACGTCGAGGCTCGGCGTCGCGCTCGGGCTCGAGGCGGCGCGCATGCTGGAAGAGGGCGTCGCCTCCGCGGCCGACATCGACCGGGCGATGGAAGCGGGCTACGGCCATGCCATGGGCCCCCTGAAGACGTCCGACCTCGTAGGCCTCGACGTGCGACTGTCGATCGCGAACAGCCTGTCCGAAGAGCTTTCGGAAGAGCGGTTCCGCCCGCCGGAGATTCTGCGGCGGCTCGTGGCGGAGGGAAAGACGGGCCGGAAGGCGGGCGAGGGATTCTACCGGTGGGACGGCGACACGCCGGTGCCGGCCGGGCGCAAGCCGGGCAAGAGCTGACCTCCGGTCAGGCGGCGTCTTCTCCCGCGAACTCGATTCGAACGTCCCGAACGAGGCCCGCCCGGGCCGCGCGCCCGAGGAAGGTCTCGATCGCGAGCCGGCCCCGTTCGCCGTAGCCGCGCGTCCAGTCGTTGACGTACATCGCAACGAAGCGATCCGCCTTTTCGCGGTCGAGGTCGCGGGCGAACTGCATGGCATAGTCGAGCGCGTCCTTCCGGTGGTCCAGCGCGTACTCGATCGAATCCCCGAGCGCGCCCGACACTCTTCGAATCGTGTCCGCTCCAAGGTCCTTCCGGATGACGTTTCCCCCGAGCGGCAGCGGTAGTCCGGTCTCCTGCTTCCACCAGGCCCCGAGGTCGACGACCCGAAACAGTCCTTCCGTCTCGTAAGTCAACTGGCCCTCGTGGATGAGCACGCCCGCGTCCACCTCCTGGGACTGCACGGCCGCAAGGATCGCGTCGAAGGGGAGGGTCGTCGTGGCGGTCCCGGGCCTCCAGAGCTGGAGCGCGAGGGCGGCGGAGGTCTTCGCCCCGGGGATCGCGACGCGGATTCCCTCCAGGTCGTGCTTCGAGAGAGGGCGCGAGGAAACGACGACCGGGCCGTAGCCGTCTCCGAACGAGGCGCCGTGCGGGAGCAGCGCGTAGTGCTCCGCGACGCCGGGATAGGCGTGGAACGAAATGGCGGAGACGTCGAGCTCGCGGTTTTCCGTCCGGCGGTTGAGCGTCTCGATGTCCGACAGCTGGTGGACGAACTCGATTCCGCGGTCGTCGATCTTTTTTTCGGCGAGCGCGTAGAACATGAATGCGTCGTCGGAATCCGGGGAATGAGCGACCGAGATCGTCTTTCTCACAGGGACACCCCGCCAAAAAAAAGTTTGAAAATCAAGAAATATTTCTTGCGTCTCGTCGAAAAACACTTAAAATGAAATCGCCGAAGGGAATCAAGCCCTCCGGCGATTTAGGAGCGAATGTTCCTACAAACTAACGGTAGTGACAGTCCGCAGGTGTTACGCCCCTTCCCAATCAGGGGGGTCAACATAGCACCGGCCCAACGGTCTGTCAATCGACTACCGGGAGGGAGGTGACGAAATGGCCACCAAAAAGAAAGCTGCCAAGAAGAAGACCGCGAAGAAATCCACCAAGAAGAAGTAACTCAACTCTGTCTAGGGTTTGACGGGGCCTTCGGGCCCCGCTTTTTTTTGTCCTTTTTCGCGGACGGGGCCGTCCATCGGCTCTTCAGCTATATCTGAGATGATATAGTTGGCCGTGTCGCTCGAACACGTTCTCCTCGCCCTCCTCTCCGATCAACCCGCGTCCGGCTACGAGCTCAAGAAGCGAATCGAGAGCGAGCTCGACCCGCTGTGGAGAGCGGAGGTCTCCCAGATCTATCCCTCGCTGGACAGGCTGCGTCGGGCGGGATTTGTGGCGATGAAGGTCGTCGGGCCCGGGCGGGGCCCGCGGAGCAACCGCCACCGGATCACCCCCCGCGGACGCCGCGAGCTGGAGCGCTGGTGGAAGGAGCCTCTCCGGCCTCCGGATCTCCGGGACGAGTCCTTGCTGCGCGTTCTCGCGTCGGAGGCGGGCGGCAGCCGGGCGTTTGCCGATTCTCTTCGGGTCTACGACCGGGCGCTGTCGGACGAGATGGCGAGGCTTCGGAAGAAGACCGCCGCGACCGTGATCGCCGAGGCGGTCCGGCAGGCCGCGCTGTCCCGGCTGGAGGCGGCGAGGCGCTGGGCGCGCGCCCGGTACCCTACTTCTTCTTGAGCTCGAGCAGGACGAGCTTCGCGATCGCCTTGAGCGTCTCGAAGACTCCGATTCCCTGGGGAGCGACGGCCTCGAAAGTCGGCTCTCCCTTGACGTTCAGGTGCTGGTACATCTCGTCGGCCGGCATGGCCGTCGGCAAGTCGCGCTTGTTGAACTGGAGGACGTAGGGGATCGTCGCGAGGTCGTACCCCTGCTCCTTGAGGTTCTTGTCCAGGTTCCGGAGCGACTCGACGTTGGCCTCCGCGCGCGCCCGCTGGGAATCCGAGACGAAGACCACTCCGTCCACCCCTTTGAGGATGAGCTTGCGCGAAGCGTCGTAAAAGACCTGCCCCGGCACGGTGTAGAGGTGGAAACGCGTGCGGAACCCCCGCACGGTCCCCAGGTCCAGGGGAAGAAAGTCGAAAAAGAGCGTCCGGTCGGTCTCGGTCGCGAGGGAGATCAATTTGCCTTTGGAGTTCGAATTCGTCCGGTCGTAGACGTACTGGAGATTCGTCGTCTTTCCGCCGAGGCCCGGCCCGTAGAAAACGATCTTGCAGTTGATCTCGCGGGCGGCGTAGTTAATGAACGTCATGGGCGTGTCGCGGCGGTCGGAGGCTACTCGGAAAACAGATTGTCGATGTCTTCGTCCGTGATTTCCGCGAACGGGGATTCGAATCCCCCGACGCTGCTCTTCTCGACCTCGACCTTCTTGAGGAGATCCGCAAAGACCTTTTCGAGCTCCAGGGAGGCTTTTCGGACCCGAAGACGAACGAGTCCCAGCGACGAACGATCGTCGAAGATGACCACGAGGATCACGCGTTGCCCGACAATCGAGATGTGGATGTTGTCCTTTTCCCCCTCGTGGAACAGGATCGAGAATTCCTTTTCTCCGATGAGGCGCGCGAGGCCGTCGGTCGCGGCGACGTTTCCGGCCGTCAGCGACGCAAGGGACGTGGTATCGACGGACTCCAGATCCCCGTTCGCGGCGATCTGCTGGCCGTTCTTATCCACAAGGAAGACAATTTTCGCGTTCGCTTCGACCCGAAGGCGCGAAATGATCTCCTTGATCAGCTGGAATTCCTCATCGTACATGATGAGGTCGGGAGAGGCCATGGAAGCTCTTCTACACCTTTCTCAGAATAAGGGTTTTATACCATATTCTAGATTTCCCGCCGGTTCAACAGCGAACGCGCCATGGTGACCTCGTCGGCATACTCCAGGTCGCCTCCCACCGGGAGGCCGAAGGCGATCCGCGTGACGGCGACGTTCTTCGGCTTGAGCAGCCGGGCCAGGTAAAGCGCCGTGGCTTCTCCTTCCACGTTCGGGTCGGTCGCGACCACGACTTCCCGGACCCCGCCGTCGAGGCGGGGGAGCAGGCTGGAAATCTCGATCTCCTCGGGTCCGACGCCCTTCAGCGGGGAGAGCGCCCCCCACAGCACGTGGTAGCGGCCGCGAAACTCCCTCGTTCGCTCCACGACGGAGACGTCCGCGGGGTCTTCCACGACGCACAGGATCGACGGGTCGCGCGCCGGGTCGGAACAGATCTCGCAGGGGTCTTCTTCGGTGAGCATGTTGCACGTGCCGCATCGGCGCACGGCTTCCCTCGCGGAAAGGATCGCCGCGGCGAGCGCTTCCGATTCGGCCGCGGATCCGCGCAGAAGGTGGTAGGCGATTCGGGCCGCGCCCTTCGCCCCGATGCCCGGCAGCCGCTCGAAGGCCGCCGACAGTTTCTCGAAGGATTTCGGAAGAACCGACATTCGGTGGCCCTAGAAACCGGGGACCATGCCCCCCAGCATCCGAGAGGTCCGGGCCTGCACTTCCTCGTCGACCTTCCTGCCGGCCTCTCGCGCCGCCACGACAATGAGGTCCTGGAGCATTTCGAGATCCGACGGATCGACGAGAGTCTTTTCGATCCGGCAGGACAGGATCTCCTTCGTGCCGGACATCGTGATCGAGACGGCGCCCCCCCCGGCGGTTCCTTCGACGGCGACAGCCGCGAGCTCGGTCTGGACCTTGTCCTGCATGGCCTGCGCCTGCTTCATCATCTGCCGGATGTTCATTTCTTCTCCTTGATGTCGACGACTTCTCCCCGGAAAAGGGCCATCGCCTTCTGGACCATCGGGTCCTCCTGGGCGCGGCTGGACGCCCGCTCGCGGGAGAGAACCTGGGGCGAGACGCTGCGGGCGGCTTCGGTCAGGTTGCCGTCCGCCGGAGGTCCGCTGACGAGGCGGATCGCCAGGTCGCGGCCATAGGCCTCGCGAGCCGCTTCCGAGAGAAGCTTCGCGGCCTCGGGCCGGGAGAGCGCGTCCTTCGCCGTGGCCTTGTCGATCGGGAATTCGAGGACGAGCTCGCCGTCCTTCTCTTCGATCCGGTTCGCGAGCGACGCGTATGTCCCGATGAGCATCCGACGGGTCTCGACAATCTTCAGAAACCTTCGAGCGGGGTCTTCGGCGGACGGGGCGCGGGGCGGCGGTTCCGCTTCGGGGGCCGGAACGAGCGAAACGAAACGGGGCTCTCCCCGAAGAGAAGCGGGCGCTCTGCCGCCGCCTCCCGCCGGAGCGGCGAGGAAGAGGAAGAGGAAGACGATGCCGAGATCATGTCCTCGATCGCCCGAAGCCGCGGAAGCTCCGCCATTTTCAGCAGGGCCATTTCCCAGACGATCCAGGGGTCGGCCGCGCGCGGGAACTCCCTCTCGGTCTCGAGCTCGAGGGCGACGGCGCGAAGCAGCGTCTCGTACGGCGCGAGCCCGGCAAGCTTGGCAAGCCGATCGTCTTTCGACGGAGGATTGGCCGAAGCCATCAGCACCTCGCGGAGAAACGACAGGAACTCGCGCGATCCGTGCCGGGGGTCGAGGCCCTCTTCCCGGGCGCGGGACAGGATTCCGACGAGGGCGGCGCGGTCTCCCGCGACGACGGCTCCGAAGAGCGCCTCGAGAGTCGACCGGTCGACGAACGCGAAAATCTCCGCGCAGCGCTGTTCGTCGATTTTTCCTTCGGAGAGCGTCGCCGCCTGGTCGAGAAGCGACAGGGCGTCGCGAAGCGATCCGTCCGAGGCCCGGGAGATCGCCGCCAGGGCGCCGTCGGTGGCGGTGAGCGATTCCTTCTGCGCGACTTCGCGAAGGCGTTCCTCGATTTCCGGCTCCGTGAGCCGGCGAAAGGAGAACCGCTGGCAGCGAGAGATGATCGTCGCGGGGATCTTGTGCAGCTCCGTGGAGGCGAGGATGAAGATCGCGTGGGGAGGAGGCTCCTCGATCGTTTTCAGCAGCGCGTTGAACGCCGCCTTCGACAGCATGTGGACTTCGTCGAGAATCAGGATCCGGTACCGGTCGCGCTGCGGCGCGTAGCGCAGGATTTCGATCAGCTCGCGGGCGTCCTCGACGCTGTTGTTGGATGCGGCGTCGAGCTCGATCGTGTCGAGAGACTCGCCGCGCGCGGCGATCTCGACACAGGAGGCGCACTTGCCGCACGGCGTGACCGTCGGCCCCTTCTCGCAGTTGAGGCTCGCGGCCAGCAGCCGGGCCGTCGTTGTCTTGCCGACTCCGCGGGGACCCGTGAAAAGGTACGCGTGGTTGACCCGGCCCGACTCGAGGGCGTGCGAAAGCGTGCGCGAAACGGCGTCCTGTCCGACGAGCGCGTCGAAGGTCTGGGGGCGCCATTTTCGGGGAAGGGCAAGTTGCATCGTCTAGCCTATAAGTCGAGAGCCGAGGCCGACGATGAGTTCAGGCACCCCTGCGGCGCACGGTGGCATCTCCTGATCGCTGCTTCCTTCCGGACCTGACGAGGTTCGGAGACTTCCGTCGCACAGGACCCGAACTCATCCTCGGCCCCGGCAGGGAGATTCTCTCACACTTCGCGGTTTGCCCGGGGATCGCGCCGGAGGGCCCACCGGGCCACGACCGCGCAGAGCGCGAACCCGGCCGCCAGGTCGAAATCGCGTCCGAAATGGGGCGGCAGGTCCGGCCACCCGGGGCCGAAGTCGATCCAGCTGAACACCGCCGCGAACGCGACGGTGAAGAGGAGCGAGGCGAAGACGATGCGGGTCGCGAAATGACCATCGGAAGTGAGATTTTTCATCAAAATGGCGGAGAGTCAGGGATTCGAACCCTGGGTACGGTTTCCCGCACACACGCTTTCCAAGCGTGCTCCTTAAGCCACTCGGACAACTCTCCGCGAGCGGCAGGAGGGGCAGTATAGCCGAAGGGATCGGCGACCTTCACCGCACGTCCCCCATCAGCCTCTGGAGCGGGCGGATCAGCGTGAAGAGGAGCGCCCCGGCCACGACGCACACGATCGCGACGATCCCGAAGAGCCGGTCGAGCGGCATCGAGCTGAAGAGGCTTGCCGTGAACCCGGCGATCTTGTTGCCCATCGCGTTGGAGAGGAACCACACGCCCATCATCAGCCCGACGATGCGGACCGGCGCGAGCTTCGTGACGACCGAAAGCCCGATCGGGGAGAGGCACAGCTCCCCGATTTCCTCGATGAAATACGCGCCGACGAGCCACAGGGGCGAGACGCGGGTGTGTCCTCCTCCCGCCTGGGCGAAGCGCGCGGCCGGCACGAGGAACAGAAACGCGAGGCCGCCGAGCAACAGCGCGAGCGCGAACTTCGTGGGGCTCGACGGCTCGCGCTTTCCGAGCCGCAGCCAGAGCCATCCCATGACGGGCGCGAGGAGAATCACGAAGAACGCCTGCACCGAGACGTACCAGGACGAGGGGAACGCGAAGCCGAGGATCGTCGTGCGCGTGTATCGGTCGCCAAAGAGGTTCAGCGTCGAGCCCGCCTGCTCGTAAGCGCCCCAGAAGAGCGAAGCGAACACGAAGAGGACGAAGATCGCCGCGATGCGTTTCCATTCGTCGGGCGAGAATCCCCCCGCGGAGGGCGCAGCCTGCTGCCGCGCCGGGGGCTCGCGCTTCGTCGAGAGCCGCTCGATCGCGGGCGCGAGCTTCTTCTTCCCCAGGACGTACTGGACGACGCCGAGAAGCATGCCGACGCCCGCGCACGCGAAGCCCGCGTGCCAGTTCACCCTCTGCGCGAGGTAGCCGGCGATGATCGGCCCGAGGAAGGCGCCGAGGTTGATCCCCATGTAGAAGACGGAAAACCCGGCGTCCCGGCGGTGATCACCCGGTTCGTAGAGCGATCCGACGAGGATCGAAACATTCGGCTTCAGCAGGCCGGTCCCGATGACGATCAGCGCGAGCCCCGCGTAGAACGACGGAAGCACCTTGAACGCGAGCGTGAAGTGGCCCAACGCGATGATGATTCCTCCGAGCAGGACGCTTCGGTACTGGCCGAGCAGCCGGTCCGCGATGACGCCGCCGAAGATCGCCGCGAGCCAGACGCTGCCGGTGTACGTGCCGTACAGGGATCCGGCGTGCCGGTCGTCGAAGCCGAGCCCGCCGGCGGCGACCGGGGCGACCATGTAGAGGATCAGGAACGCCCGCATGCCGTAATAGCTGAAGCGCTCCCACATTTCCGTGAAGAACAGGACGGGCAGCCCCCGGGGATGTTTCGCCTTGACGGGTGCGGACGGGTCGGTCGTTGCCAAGCTCCCTCCTTCAGGCGGTCAGGGTCTGTTCGCCGAGTTTCCGGAGATATTCGAAGGAATAGATCCCGTCGTTGTGGCCGTCCTGCCAGAAGATCTGGATCGCGTAGCTCCCGATTTTTTGCCAGCCGTGCATCAGGAACGCGCCGAGGCCGTACGGCCGATCGGGGCCCTTGTAGACGTTGCCGAAGAGGTCCTGTTCCCCCCGGCACATCGCGCAGGGGCAGTTGCGGCGGAGCGTTTCGAGGGAGAGATAGTCCTCGCGGCCGTCGGCCCAGGCGACGGCGAGCTCCTTGCCGATCTGTTGAATGGACGCTGGCGCGGCGGATCCCACCGCCGAATTCTATCCCGGGCGGGTTTCTACGATTTCTCTTTCAGCTCTTTGAGCGCGGCCGCGTCACCCGCCGCGAGGTCCTTGTCGAAAATCTTCACGTAGGCGGACTTGCGCAGATCGGCGAGATACTCCGCGAATTTCTTGTCGTAGATCTCTTCCGACATTTTCTTCCGGATGTCCTCTTTGACTTCGTCGAACGGGCGAAATCCAGCCGGCTGCCGGCTCGCGACCGCAAGCAGCGCATAGCCGCCGCGGACCGACACCGGCGAGGATAGGTCTCCGCCGAAGATGGCCGAATCGAGTTCCTGAGTGAGATCACCCTTCGCGACGAGCCCGAGATCCCCGCCTCGATCCCGGGCGGGACCTTGCGAAATCTCCCGCGCGACGTCGGCGAACGCCGCCCCCGCCTTGATCCGTTTCTGCGCCTCTTCGATCTTCGCCCGGGCGGCCTCCTGCGAGGCCGGGTCGTTCGGCGCGAACCGGACGAGGATCTCGGAGACTTTCGCCTTCTCGGGCACGGCGTAGAGCTTGTCCTTGGTTCGCTCGTATTCGGTTCGGACGGCGTCTTCGTTGAGGTTGATCGGCACCTCGCGCGCTAGCAGTTTGTTCGTGAGGAGCGACTCCCGGAGCTGCGTCCGGAGCAGTTCCTTCGTGAGTCCCTGCGCGGCGAGCGCGCGGTCGAACTCCTCGTCGGTCTTCATCCCGTACTGGTTCTTGACCCGCTCGACGGCTTCCGCGATCTCGTCTTCCGACATGCTCAGGCTCAGGGCCGCCGCCTTGTCTTCGACGAGCTTCTGGCGAATCATCTGCTCGAGCACGATGAGCCGGAGCCGGTTCGCGTCCGGCGGAGCTGCCGGATCCTGCCGGGCCCGCTCGACGTGGCTGTCGAGATCGCTTTGCGAGATCATCGCATCACCGACGCGCGCCACGACGCGGTCGACAAGGTCCGCCCCGCCGAGCGCGAGCGGCAGGCCGAGGAACACAAGGCAGGCAAGTGTTTTCATGATTCCCTTCCTGGCGGGAGAAACTCTCCCGTGTAAACGAACGGCAACCGGTCCGGAAAGACGCGGACGCCCCTGTCGCGCCGCGCGTCCTCGACGAGCGATTGAAGATAGCGGTCGGCCTTCTCCCGCAACAGGCGCCGCCGGATCTCCGGCCCGGCCTGTTCGATCGTCAGCTCCCGCGCCGCCAACCTCTCTTCTGCCTTGAAGATCAAATACCCTTCTTCCGCCGCGATCACAGGCGACATCTCTCCCGCTCTCAAACGAAAAATCGCTCCTTCGAATTCCGAAGGAAGGTCTCCGCGTTCGACCCAGCCCAGCTGTCCCCCCGACGCGGCGTCGGGAGAACGGGAGGCCGACTGCGCGACCTTCGCGAAATCCTCGCCTCTCGAGATTCTCAGGCGCGCCGAGTCGGCTTCGTCCCGCTGTTTCGTGAAGATCCTCTCGACTCTCACCTGCTCGGGCTTCCGATATCTCTCGCGGTGCAGATCATATTCCCTCTGAACGTCCTCCGCCGTCGGGAGGACGGCCGATCCGGCGCGGGAAAGCAGCAGGGAGGGGGCGTTGAGGCGATCGGCGTCGTCGTCGCTGCCGGACAGCTTCGCGGCCGCCCTCCAGATTTCCTCCCGCAGGAACTGGTCGAACAGCCCCGACACGACTTTCGGGGAAGATTCGGCGATCGGCCTTCCAGAGTTCGCTTCGAAGTACGCGCGAAAAGCCCGAAGGGACACCGGCCGCCCTGCGACGAGCGCGGCGGTGTCGACGGAAACCGGGCGCGCCCGCCTCACGCAGGCGGAAAAGGCCGCGCTCGCGAGAAGGGCGAGTCCGGCCGCGGCCGGCCTTCTCACGCGGCCTCCGGCAGGAGGAGACGGTCGAGGAGGTCGATGACGGTCGGGATGGGCGTTTCCCCGGGGAGCGTCACGATCCCCGGCGGAGTCAGGGCGGCCCCCGAGACCCGCCCGATCGCGCGCACGAGGCGGGCGGGGTCGACGCGGGCGCTCTCCTCGAAGACGATTCGGTACGAGCTTCCGCGCTTCTCCACCGAACGGATCTCGAGCTGCTCGGCCCGCCGGCGCAGCCGTCCGTATTCGAGAAGCCGGGCGACGGATTCGGGAGGTGCCCCGAACCGGTCCTCGGTCTCCCTCGCGATCTCGAAGATCTCGGAGTCGTCCCGGGCGCGGGCGATTCGCTTGTAGAGCGCGAGGCGCAGGCTTTCCTCGGGCAGGTAGGAAGGCGGGATCGAGAGCTCGTGCCCGAGGGAGATCGTGACGGTGCGTTCCTCCCGCACCTCTTCGCCGCGCAGCTCGCGCATCGCCTCGTCCAGGAGGTCGAGGTACATCTCGAGGCCGACGGCGTTGATGTGACCCGACTGCTCGGCGCCGAGAAAGTTTCCGGCCCCCCGGATCTCGAGATCCTTCGCGGCGATTCGGAAGCCGGCTCCGAGATCGCAGAACTCGCGGATCGTCGCGAGGCGCGCCCGGGCGGTTTCCGTCAACGCCGCGTCCGGCTCCACGACGAGATAGCAGTACGCGGCCTTATCGCTTCGCCCCACGCGGCCCCGGAGCTGGTAGAGCTGAGAGAGACCGAACGTGTCGGCCCGGTCGATGAGGATCGTGTTGACGGAGGGGATGTCGATTCCGTTTTCGAGGATCGTTGTCGCCAGGAGGATGTCCGATTTTCGCGAGACGAAATCGAGCATCGTTTTCTCGAGCTGCCCCTCGCCCATCTGTCCGTGCCCGATCGCGATGCGAGCCTCCGGAAGCACCTCTTCGAGGAACCTCTTCTCGGCCGCGATCGAGTCGACGCGGTTGTGGATGTAGAACACCTGGCCGCCCCGCGCCAGCTCGAACGCGATCGACTCCCGAACCACGTCGGCGCTCTTCGGAATGATCTGGGTCTCGATCGCGAGCCGGTCGCGCGGCGGCGTCTCGATGATCGACAGGTCCCGCAGTCCCGACAGGGAGAGGTTGAGAGATCGCGGGATCGGCGTCGCCGACATCGATAGCACGTCGATCGAGGCCTTCCACTCCTTGATCTTTTCCTTCTGCGCAACGCCGAAACGCTGTTCCTCGTCGATCACAAGCAGGCCCAGGTCGCGGAACCGGATGTCCTTCGAAAGAAGTCGGTGCGTCGCGATGAGGATGTCGACCGTGCCTTCCGCGAGCTTCTCGGCGACCTTCTTCTGCTCCGAGCGGTCCCGAAAGCGGGAGAGCAGCTCGATCGTCACCGGAAACGACGAAAAGCGCCGCGTGAACGTGCGGAAGTGCTGGTCCGCGAGGATCGTCGTCGGGGCGAGGACAGCGACCTGCTTGCCGTCCAGGACAGCCTTGAACGCGGCGCGCATGGCGACTTCCGTCTTTCCGTAGCCGACGTCGCCGCACAGGAGCCGGTCCATGGGAACGGGCCTCTCCATGTCGCGCTTGACGTCCGTGATCGCCTGGGCCTGGTCGGGGGTCTCGACGTATTCGAAAGCGTCTTCGAACTCCTTCTGCCACGGGGAGTCCTTCGAGTACGCGAAGCCCTGCGCCTGCGCGCGCCGCGCGTAGACCCGCAGGAGGTCCTGCGACAGGTCGCGAACGGCCTTGCGGACGGCCGACTTCTTTCTCGACCACGACGCGCCTCCGAGGCGGTCGAGCTTCGGCTCCGCGCCCTCCGCGCCGGAGTATTTCTGGATCCGGTCGAGCCGCTCCACGGGGAGCAGCAGCGTCTTCTCCTCGCCGTAGGAGATCTCGACGAACTCGCGCTCTTCCGCGTCGACCGAAAACCGTTTCAACCCCAGGAACTTCCCGACGCCGTAGTCGAGGTGCACGACGAAATCCCCCGGCTTCAGGTCGCGCAGGTCCGACAGGAACGCGTCGGCCGCCCGCTTCCGGGTCGGCGAGGCCGTTCGATCGGCTCCGAAGATCTGCTCTTCCGAAAAGAGCGAGAAACCGCTGCGACGCAGGCGGAACCCGGCCGAGATCTCGCCGGCGAAAATTTCGAGGGAATCGAGCCCGTATTCCCGCGCGACGCGCTGCAGCTTTTCCGTTCCTCCCCGCGGATGGACGGCCGCACCGACCCGGCCGCCGGAATCGAGGGCGATTCGGATCTGCGCAACGGCGTCGGGCAGCCTCCCTTCGAAGGACGGGAGCTCTTCTCCCGAGAGCTTCACCGGGACTCCCGGCGAGAGTCCGAGGCGGTCGAAAAGAAGACCGGCGCGGCCGGCGACTGCCGATTCGACGTCCGAAGCCGCGTGGAGGATTTCCTCGGGCAGGATCGCGGCGACATCCGGGTCGTAGTCCTGGCGAACCCGTTCCTCCCACTCTTCGAGGGCGGCCGCGACAGACGCCGGCTCGAGCACCGCGACCATGGCGTCCGGCGCGTGATCGAAAATCGTCGCGGCGCTTCCGGCGACCGCCGCCGAGAACAGGGTCCGCTCCGCCGCGCTCGGGGGATGGCCGAGGCGCCGCTCGAGACGAACGTCCGCCTCGCGCGATTCGGAGACCGCCGAGAGAGGAGCGATGACGACGCGCTCGAGCCTCGCCTCGGAGCGCTGCGTGTCGGGATCGAACGTGCGGAGGGACGCGACGTCGTCTCCGTCGAGCTCGATCCGGAAAGGCCGCGGAGAGTCGGCCGGGAAGACGTCCACGAGGCCGCCCCGCGCCGCGAAGTCTCCCATCTCGAGGACGAGATCGGATCGGGTGTATCCCTCGCGCACGAGAAACGCGAGGAGCTCTTCCCGCGAAAGGGGGCTTCCCGCCGCGATCGCGAGCTGCCGCGAAGAAAACGACTCCCGGGAAGGAAGGCGCGACCCGAGGAAACGGGCGGGAATGGCCGCGAGACGGCACGTTCCGTTCGCGAGCCCGGACAGGAGCGAGAACTCCGATTTCCGGTATTTCAGGGACGGGAGCACTTTCTGGTACGGCGTCAGGGAGGGCTCCGGCGCGACGCTGACCCCGGAGAGGCCGAACGCGGCGGCATCGGCGGCGACGGCCGCGGCGGAGTCTTCGTCGGGCGTGACGAGGAGGATCGTCTTTCCCTGGACCCGGGAGAGCTCGGCGAGGACGAGCCCCGGAAGAGCGCCAACGGCGCCGGAAAGGACGTGGGGAGGGCGCACCTCCGCGCGACAGAGCTGCTTGAGCAACTCCTCGATTTCGGGGATTTCCCCGGCGAGGCGGGACAGGCTATCGGGCGATCTTCCCCCAGGTCTCCATGCGGAGATCCAACGGTTTCCGCAGGCGAATCATTTCACAGATCCGCCGGAAGGGCCCTATCCCGCGGCTTCCTTCGTGATCGCCCGGCCGATGACGAGGCGCTGGATCTGGTTGGTGCCCTCGTAGATCTGGGTGATCTTCGCGTCGCGCATGAACTTCTCGATCGGGTAGTCCTTGCAGTAGCCGTAGCCGCCGAAGAGCTGCACGGCGTTGGTCGTCACTTCCATCGCGACGTCGGTGCCGAACACCTTGCACATCGCGGAGTATTTCGTGAAGTTCTTGACTCCCGCGTCGATCGCGGAAGCCGCCGCGTAGATGAGCTGCCGCGCCGCCTCGATGCGCGTCGCCATGTCCGCGAGCATCCACTGGACGCCCTGGAACGACGCGACGGACTGGCCGAACTGCTGCCGGTCGCGCGTGTACCGGATCGCGAGGTCGAGCGCTCCCTGGGCGAGGCCAAGCGCCTGCGCGGCGACGGCGGGGCGAGCCCGGTCGAGCGTCATCATCGCGTTGCCGAAGCCGCTTCCTTCCTTGCCGCCGAGGACCTGCGCCGCCGGAATCGAGCAGTTCTCGAAGTGCAGCTCGTGGACCGGGACGCACCGGATCCCCATCAGGTCTTCTTTCTTTCCGATGCGAAATCCCGGGTGGCCCTTCTCCACGAGGAAAGCCGTGATGCCGCGCGAGCCGCGCTCGGGGTTCGTCGACGCATAGACGGTGTAGATCGTCGCGGCGTTTCCGTTCGTGTTCCACTTCTTGTCGCCGTTGACGAGAAACGAGCCGTCCGCCTGCTTCTCCGCGAGGCAGGAAAGGGACCCGGCGTCCGAGCCGGACTTCTTCTCCGAGAGGCCGAACGCGATGAGATTTTCGCCCGACGCGATTTTCGGGAGCCACTTCTGTTTCTGCTCGTCGGTGCCGCCGAGGATGATCGGAAACGAGCCGAGCGAGTTGACGGCGTAGAGCACGCCGAAGCCGCCGCAGACCTTCGAGAGCTCCTCGACGACGAGGCAGAGGTTCAGGACCCCGCCTCCGGCGCCGCCGTATTCCTTCGGAATCCAGACCTTGAAGAGGTCGAACTTCTTCAACCCTTCGACGGCCGACCAGGGATATTCGGCCGTACGGTCCCATTCGGCGGCGTGGGGTGCGACGTACTTCTCCGCGCACTCTTTCGCTCGGGCGATCCAGTCCTGATTTTCGGCGGACAGCATTTCGCGAATCATCGGATTTCTCCTCGTTTGAGCCGCGGTAGGATACCCGAAAATCCGGTCCCGCGCCGGAACCGGGGAAGGCAGGAGGCCGCGTTGACAGCTCTCGTTTTCGGTCAGACGACCGGTTGCATCGGGTTGTTCATCCTGATCGTCGACATCCTCTGCATCATCCAGATCGCGGAGGCGAGGAAGTCGACGCTGAAGAAGGCACTCTGGATCGCCTTCGTCGTTCTCTTCCCCGTCCTGGGGGCGCTGATCTGGCTGCTGCTCGGAAAGAAGTGACGGGCGGGTCGCCCGTCATTCCCGCGAACGCGGGGAGGTGGATTCACATTTGAAGTGCAACAGATGAGAGAAGACCTCGGCCGGGGTTTGGAAGTCAAGGCATTTCCTAGGTGTGTGATTGTAGAGTTGGGCAAGGCGGAGGATTTGGCTCGTGGGAAGGACTGCCAGGTCGGTTTTTCGGGGGAGGAAGCGACGAAGCCGGCCGATGGCATTTTCGACTCCGCCCTTCTGCCAAGGAGACCGTGGATCGCAAAAGAATGTTTCGACTCCGAGGGTTTTCCCCAGGCGGTGATGGAAAGCGAACTCGGTTCCGTTGTCGAAGGTCACGGTGCGGCGCAGGGACGGGGGAAGAGGTCGCAGAAGATTTTCGATGGTAGAGACAAGAGGTGCGGCGGCCTTGCTTTGTTGACGCAGGATAACCGTCAGTCGAGAAGTACGTTCGTGAAGGGCCAAGACGGCCTGCCCATAGGTGGCAAAGAGCATGAGATCGGCCTCCCAATGGCCAGGGTTGGTTCGGTCACTGGCTTCTGGGGGTCGCAGAGCAATGGGGACACGGTTTTGGATGTGCACGGTCGAGTTGCCGTGTTTTGGGGAGCGTCGGCCGCGCTTGCTCTTGCCGCGGGGGAGGTAGAGCCGCCAGGAGTAATCCTTGGTGCGAGCGATCTGAGCGGCGATGAAGCGATAAATGGTTTCATGACTGACAACCGGCCGGCCTTCTTCGCGCGCGAGCCTGCCGGCGACCTCCTGCGGCGACCATCCCTGACTGAGGCGGTCCAAGACCAGAGCCTGGAGGTCGGGCCGACGCAACAGTTTGCTGCCGGTCCAGCGCCGTGCCTTGGCCTGTTGACCGGCGTAAACGGGCTGATACCCGCCCGACGTCGTGCTGTTGCGCTTCAGCTCCCGAGCAACGCTCGATGGCGCGCGATCCAGACCTGCCGCGATTTGCCGGATCGATTGCCCGGCGCAGCGACGCCGGGCAATCTCACACCGTTCCTGGATCCCAAGCTGCCCGTATTGGCGCCCCATCGCAGCACCCCCATCAGAAGGTGTTGCACTTCGTTTGTGAAATCAAAGGATCCCTCTCGTATCGACTTCGGAAAAAAACCACCTGAGCGATCCCCGCTTTCGCGGGGATGACGACGTCGTCGTCTGGGGGATGACGACTTCGTCGTCAGAACGAGTGGCTGACGCCGAGCAGGCCGCGGTAGCGGATTCGCGTGCGCTCGCCCGCAACCTCGGAAAGCATCCCGGCGTAAAAGACCGACTGCATCCCGATCCTGCGCTTCACGCCGATCTCGACTCCCACCGTCGGCTTGCCGCCGGTCTCGACACTCTGGCGGACGTAAGCGTCCATCATTCCCAGCGTGTCGGTGTTCCAGCCGCCGCCCGGCGGCGAATCGAAACCGATGGCCGCGTAGAGGCGGTTGCGCCGTTCTTCCGGCCGCGTGCTGCCGATGTACATCGAGCCGAAGTTTCCGTGGACCCGAAAACCGTCGAACGATTTCGAGAGCAGAAGCTCGGGGACGAAATTCGTTCCGTGGGAGGCGAAGCCCGTGGCGAGCAGGGCATCGAACCTCACCCCGATTCCCGGGCGGTCTCCGGTTTCGGTGACGACTTGCGCCAGGACGTGCAGGTCGAGATCTCCCGAGCCGATCCCGCGGCGGGCATTCAGCCGCGGGTTCGTCAGGAGGCGAGTCTCGCCGCCGATTTCGAAGTTCGGCGCGAAACCGTAGACGAGCGCCAGGGCCGGACCCGCATAGTCGACGTGATCGAGCCGCACGGCGTAGGCGTAGTCGAACGAGCCCGAGTACGTCCCCGGGGAAATCGGGACCGAGTCTTCGATCGTGATCGGCCGCCCCGCCTCCAGGTTCGAGACCTCCTGTGCCCGCGCGCCCGCGGCGGGCAGAAGGGCGAGCAGGAGAAAAAGCGCCCTCCTCATCGGAGACCGTATCTCTTCTCGGCCGCCCGGAGGCCGGCGCGGCGCGCGGCGGCGTCGGAAGACGAGAGCGCCTCGAAGAGCTCGATCCGAAAGTGCGTCGCGCGGTCGAGCACGGCGGCGACGAGCGGATAAGACTCCGTGAAGGCGGGCGCGAATCGCGTGTACCAGGAAGCCTCGATCGAATCCGGCGGCTGCTCGATCTCGCGGTCGTACCGATCGACGCTGGCTTTGACCTTCCAGCGCTGCTCGCGAAAGCTCGCGGCGGCGAGGTCGTCCGCCGACTGGGCGAAAAGCCAATCGCCTTCGAGCAGCAGCCTGGCCGTTCGGAATTCGCCAAACCTCGCGTCGACCCCGGCCGGCGCCGGCTCGGAGAGCGCGTACTGTGCGCGCCGATACTCCGTCAGACTTCGCTCGATTCGCACCTTCGTGTTGATGCCCAGCGCGTCGGTCGCGGCGAGAGCGTCGGCGACCTGGCGTTCGAGCCGGTCGGCTTCCAGGATCGCGCCGAAAGCGCGGGAAGCTTCGCGCGAAAAGCGGGGAGCGCAGAGACGGGCGTCGGGCGGAAAGTTCGGAAGGCGATGGATCGCCGCGAGGACCGATTCTTCGAGCGTTTCGTCGAGCTCGCGGCCGATCCCCCGGGTCCACGCGTTCTCGAGAGCCCTCCAGCGGCCGTACCGGATCGCGTTCTCTCGCGCATCGAGATCGGGAAAGAAGCGGTGAACGGAGTGAGAGGAGAGACCCTGAAAGGGAAGCCGGAGGGACGTTTGCCCGGAACAACCGATCCCGAGGAGGAGCGGCAGAAGCGCCAGTCGCAGCATCAACTCCTTCATGGATCGGAGAATTTTAACCCGTAATCCCCCGGGCACCGTCCCCTTCAGGCGAGTGCGCGCCATTCCGAGGAGGAGGATCGCGAGGTTGATCGCGGATCCCGCGATGACCGGGTCGACGTGAAAGAGCAGTCCGGGGAAAAATCGTCCGAGCAGCGCGGCCGAGCCGCCGGCGACCATCGCCGCGATCGCGTCCCGCGGCGGAACCCAGAGAACCGGGAAGAAGCCGAAGAGAATCGGAAGGATCATCCCCGCCGCGAAGATCGAATATCCGAGCTTCAGGGTCTCCACGATTTCCCGCATTCCGAGCGCGACGAGCAGGCCGAGCGCCCCGTAGACGGGCACGAGGAGTCGGGCCGCGCGGAAATCCAGCGCCCGGCCCGCGAGCGGCGCCACGTCGCGGGCCGTCGCGGAGGCCGCCGTCAGGAGCACCGAGTCCGCGGAAGACTGCATGGTTGCGAGCAGGGCAACGGTCGCGAAGGAGGCGAGAACAGCGGGAGGGAAAGTCGCGAGCGCCGCCGGCAGCGCCTCGGAAGGATTCGCGCGGGCCAGTCCCGCCGCGCGCGCGCCGAGGGCGATCGCGGCGACCGCGCCTCCGAAGACGACCTTCGACGCGGCCGCGCCGAAAGCCGAGAGGCGGGCCGAGCGCTCGTCGCGGCAGGAGAGCAGCTTCGAGTAAATGTCGCCGCCGACCAGGTGGGGAAGCCCGATCAGCACGAGCCAGCCCGCGACCTCCTTCCAGCCGAGCGACGGCGACACCGGAAACGTGCCTGCCGCCCGGGGGAGCGCGGCGCGGAAATGCGGCGCGCTCGCGATCGTTCCGACGAGCAGGATACCGGCCACCATCAGCGCGTACTGGACGAGATCGGTCGCGACGACCGCGTACTGTCCCCCGATCGCCGTGTACGCAATGAAGACGGCCGCCGACACGAGGAGCGCCGCGGTCGGGGGCACGCCGAGGGCGGCCGTGAGCACGATTTGAGAAGCCTCCGTCAGCAGGGCGAACCACGCGATCTCGGCGACGACCACGAGCACTCCCGCCGCGGCCCGCGCCGACGGCCCGTAGAAACGGCCGGCGATTTCCGGGAGCGTGAAAGCTCCCGTGCGGCGCACCTTTCCCGCGAGAAAGGCGCCGAGCAGGAAGAGACCGAGGGCGCCCGAGAGGTCGAGCCAGACGCCGGCGAGGCCGTGGCGATACACGAGGGCGGCGCAGACGATCGTCGCCGACCCGCCGGTCGTCGTGGACGCGAGCGCGGCAAACCCCCGCCAGGGACCGTACGAACGGTCCGCGACGTAGAAGGACCGCTCGCCCGCGGAGGCCTTGCGCCGCGTGGCGAGGCCGATCGCGAGCATCGCCGCGAGGTAAACCGCGAGAAAAGCGACGGTCATGGGCCGGTCAAGCGCCGGTCAAACTGTCGCCGACGGTTCGTGCGGAGGCTTCGAGGACGAGCGTTCCGATCGCGAGAGCCCTCTCGTCGAAATCGAAGACGGGGGAGTGGTGGGGCCGGTGCGGGCCCTCGAGGGCGGACCCGACGAAGAAGAAACAACCCGGGACCCGGTCGAGGTAGACCGACATGTCCTCTCCCCCCATCGTCCGGGTCTCGACGATCGAACCGGGCCCGAGGACGCGCTCGACGGACTCCGCGACGAGAGCGGCGATGCCGGAATCGTTGACGGTCGCGCGGTTGATGCGCCGGTAGTCCACGCGGCACGAGAGGCCGTGCGCGGACGCGACGCCGTTCGCGATGCGCGCGATCTTCTCCGGGATCGCAGCGGAAGGCATCCTCGGAAAAGGAGCGCGCCGTCCCGAGGAGGCGGACTTCTTTCGGAATGATGTTGAAGGCGGAGCCGCCGTGGACGGACCCGATCGTGACGACGGCCGGGTCGAACGGCGAAATTTCCCGGGCGACGATGCCCTGAAGCGCGTCGATCAGTCGCGCGGACGCGACGATCGGGTCGAACGTCTCGTGCGGCGCGGCCCCGTGCCCCCCGGGGCCGGAAAGGACGATCTCGAACTCGTCGACGGCGGCCATCTGCGGGCCTGCGACGAGACCGATCTTTCCGACGGGAAGCTGGTTCCAGAGGTGGATGCCGAGCGCCGCGCCGACCCCTTCGAGAACGCCGTCCGCGGCCATCGCTTCCGCCCCTCCTCCGCCTTCTTCCGCCGGCTGAAAGAGCGAGCGGATCGCGGCCCGGGAGGGAGCCGCGAACAGGCGCCGCGCCACCGCGAGGCCGATCGCGACGTGTCCGTCGTGGCCGCAGGCGTGCATGCGGCCGGTCTCTTCCGAGGCGTAGGGAACGTCGTTCTCCTCCTTCAAGGGCAGCGCGTCCATGTCGGCGCGGATCATCAGCCTCGGCGTTCCGGCCGGCCCGAAGTCGCACGTGACGCCGGTTCTCCCGATCCCCTCGCGGGGCGACAGGCCGATCGAGCGAATTTCCCGGCAGACGACCGACGCCGTTCGGGTTTCCGAAAACGCGAGCTCGGGATGCCGGTGGAGATCTCTCCGGATCGCGACGAGCGAGGCGAGCTCCGGCTCGGGAAAGGATTCCGGCGCCGTTCCGGGCATGCGGGCGATCATAGCTCTCCCTCGAGCCGCTCGATCTTGCCGCGCAGCTCCTCGGAAAACGGCCTCTTCGCGCCGGCATTCCAGTCCCACAGGACCTGCGTGCTGCGGGCTTCGGCGACGAGCTCGCCGCCGCGCGTGAGCCGGTAGGAAAAATCGAAGGACGTCTTCCCGATGCGCGTGCAGCGGATCTCGACCTCGAGGAGATCGCCCATGTACGCCGGCCGGCGGTACTCGATCGAAGCGCTCGCCATGATGAACCCGATGTCGAGGATGCTCCGCAGACCGATGAGGCGGTCCCAGTACTTCTGCCGCGCGTACTCGCAGTAGCTGAAGTAGACGGCGTTGTTGAGGTGCCCCATGGCATCGATGTCGCGGTAGGGAACTTCGACAGAGACTTTCAAATGCTCTCCTGCGCGGCCGGTTTTGCGGAGACGGCCCAGACCGCGAGCGCGCCCGCCGACGCCGCGACGAGCGCCCCCGTCCACTGCGGACCCTTCGGCCCGAAGCGGAAATACGCGTACTCGCCCCAGAGGGGGCCGAGGATTCTTCCCAGCGACGACATCGACTGGTAGGCGCCCAGGACCGTTCCGCGCTCCCGGCTCCCGGAGAGCCGGGAAATGAAGGACGAGAGCGCCGGGTTCGCGGCGCCGATTCCGAGCGTCAGGGGGACGAGCACGAAGCGCAGAGCGCCCGGCGTTCCCGAGAGCGGCATCAGGAAAAGCCCGAGCGCGACGAACAGAATGCCCGCGACGGCGAGCACGGGTTCGCCGAAGCGCCGGGAGAGGGGGCGAATCGCGCCGCCCTGCACGAGCGAGATCAACACGCCGATGTACACGAAGAAAAACGCGACAGCCGTCGGCGTCGCTCCTATCCGGTCGTGCAGGAACTGCGAAAACGTCGCCTCGAAGTTCGAAAACGCGAACGTCACGAGGAAAAAGACCGCGAGGACGAGAAGAATCCGGCGATCGCGGATCGCCTGGAAAATGCCGCGGCGGCTTGCCCGCGCGGGGCCCGAGTGCTCGGGCTCGCGGAGAAAGAACGCGGTTGCGAGCAGCGCGCAGGCCGATAGGGCCGCGGCCGCGAGGCCGGGGGCCGCGGGTCCCCACAGGACCGTCACGCCCGCGATCGCGGGGCCGAAGATGAATCCCAGGCCGAACGCGGCTCCCACCACCCCCATTCCCTTCGCGCGATCCTCCGGCTTCGTCACGTCGGCGACGTAGGCCTGCGCCGTCGAGATGTTGCCGCCGGAGATTCCGTCGATGATTCGCGCGGCGAAGAGGGCGGCGAGCGAGCCGGCGAAAGCGAACAGCACGTAGCCCGCGACCGAGCCCGCGAGAGAGACGAGCAACACCGGTTTTCGGCCGAACCGGTCGGACAGGCGTCCGAGGACGGGAGCGAACAGAAACTGCATGGCGGAAAACGACGAAAGCAGGAGCCCGAACTCGAGCGCCGAGGGGTGGTACCTCTCGGCATAGAGGGGAAGGAGCGGAATCACGATCCCGAACCCCAGCAGGTCGATGAAGACGATCGCGAAGATCGTCGCGAGGGGGCGGGATTTCACGCGTTCAATCTACCGGAGAGGGGAGAGGTTGGCAAAGCGGGGATAAGATCACCGCTTCAGAAGGGGGTTCCCATGGAAGATTTCTTGGATCCCGAAATTCCCGCCGGCGCGGCGAATGCCCCCGGCGAAGACTCGTCGCTCTGGGAAGAGGCGAAGTCGCGAAGCCGGATGGCGGGCGAGCGGATCGGCCAGGAATGGGAGCGTCTGTCCGAGGGCGCTCAGGAATACGCGGACGAGCACTCCGTGGGCGTCGCGTTCGGCTCGTTCGGCGTCGGAATCGCCCTCGGGGTCCTGATCGGGATTCTCGTCGCCCGGGATTAGCGAACCGGCTCGATTTTCACGAGCCGGATCTTCCCCGATTCCTTCTCCAGCGTTCCCAGGATCCGGACGAGACGATTCGCGAAACGGCGAGCCGCCTTCTGATCGTCGATCTGGTAGACGTCTCCGGTCGTGTGGTCGGCGAGGACGTATTCCTGCTTGTATTTTTCGCAGCACTCCCGCGTGCACACGAGGTCGTTGGGAAGATGGTGCTGCTTCTTCATGCGCGCGTGGTCGAGGCCGCATTCGCTGTCGGAGACGATGCCGGAAAACAGCGCCGGGGCGTCGGCCGCGCGCGCGAGCGTTGCGGACAACAACAGAACGAGGGCAGGGCGAAGAGTCCTCACGGAACCGTCTCCCCTTCGCACTCCGGGCAGGGCGCCCACATCTCGCCGTCGGGGGGGATCGGGTGCGCTTTCGTCTCGAGCCGGCCGAACGCGCCTCCCTTGATGTGCCACAGGTAGCATTCGTGGCGGAAGCTCTCGAGTGGGGTCGCCGCGACCGTCCAGCCGAATAGCACGTTCTCGCAATCGGGCCCGCACCGCGCGATCAGGGCCTTGCGCAGGTCGCGCTCGTCGCGGCCCACGGATTCGCGGATTCCGCCGCGCGGCAGAACTTCCTTCAGGTAGAAGGCCCCGGGCAGCTGCGCGACGACGCAGCGGCGGACGATCTTCTCCGCGAGCCGCTGCGCCTGGTAGATGACGACTTCTTCTTCCAGGCCGGGGAAGAGCGACGCCTGCAGAAACGGCTCGGAGACGGCCGCCTTCAAGGTTCGCCGACCGCGCGCAGGGCCTTTCGCCGGACCCGGCCCTCGGGAGAGAGCGCGATCGCCTCGCCGCAGCCGGCGCAGTCGAACTCCGGAGACAGGGCCAGCAGCGACGTGTCGACGCACAGGATCGCGCCGCAGTCGGGGCAGGAGACCTCGAAGAACTCGCCCAATTCCGAAAAGCGCGAGTGGGGAACCTTGTCGGCGCTCCCATGTCGCAGGGCATAGGGAGGCGCTTCGAACGGTCGGGTTCGGTTCATCGGATCCTCCATTTTCGAAAATGAGGGCTCGCCCGCAAGATTGAGGGGAGAGCGGCTTGGAAAGATCGCCTCGAGCTCCGGGAGGTGCGGATTCATGCCGTTGATCCTCTCGAACGCGACAGCTCGTGTGTCAGTTCATTGTAGAACCCTCGCCGGAAAATCGCAACGAAAAACGTTCCAGGCTTGCCGACATTCGCGCCCCGAGCACGAGGAAGAGGAGGGGAACCAGAGCGATCGTCACGCGCGCGAAAGTGAAATCGGCGAAGCGAGCCGCGTCGGTCCACGCCGAGGCCGCCGGGGCGACGGCGTAAAGGGCGATCATCGCGCCCAGGGGGACGAGGAGCGGGTCCGCGAGCGACCGGCGCGTCGCGAGGAGGACGAAAGCGACGCCGAGGATCGCCGGGAGCGCCGGAAGGACGACCGAATGCAGCAGGCCGACGGCGGTCTCCTGGAGCCGCTGAAGGAAAACGGCTCCTCCCCTTTGAGCGATCAGCGACCAGCGGAAGGCCGCTGTCGGAGGCCGCTCCCCGGATCGCCCGCAGCAAGGCCTGGTGGAGGACCGGGACCGCGGCGAATATGGCCGCGGCGGTGACGGAGCTCCGCCCCCGGTCGCGGATCCAAACCCACGCGGCCGCGGCCGCAAGGAGCAGGAGAAACACCGCGCCTTCCTTTTTGAGGCTGCAGCAGAAGAGCGCGGAGAGGAGGAGCGGCCGCGCTCTCGCCGAACCCGGCGCGTCGAGGGCGTCGAGAAGGGCAGACCCCGCCAGGACGAAGCCGAGCGCCATCGGGATGTCGGCGAGGCCGACGAGAAAGCTCTGGTACAGCGGGAAAAATCCGGCCGTCAGCACCGTGCCCGCGGCGGCCGCCGCCGGCCCGCAGCGCCGCTTCAGGAATCCCCACGTCAGGAGGAGGGTCGCGAGCTCGAAGGCGGGGTACAGAAGCGCGAGGGCCTGCGAGTCCCACCCGCCCGCGAGGGTCGACAGCGCCGAAAAGAGCAGGGACAGCAGAAACGGGTAGGACGGGTGAACGAAAGCGAGCTCGGGATCGTGGAAAAAGCGCGGCGGTAAACCTCCGGAGAGGTAGAGCATCTTCCCCTTGAGACCCCAGATGGCGACGAAGTCCCAGGCCCACATCGGCTCGGAGAGCGCGTTCACGCTGAAAAGGACGAGGCCGCCGAGAGCGAGAATCCCGGCCGCCGTCGCGATCCGGCTCGGGGCGCCGGCGGTTCGCGGCGCCTTTGGAGCGCGGTCGCGGAAGGCCAGGGCCAGGGCGGCGAGAATCGTCCAGAGCTTCCAGGGGGCTGCCCGCAGGCCGAAGAGGAGGACGATTGCCTGCGCGCCGGCCAGGGCCAGCAGGCCCGCGATCCAGGACCACGCGGCGAGCTCGGCGTTCGAAAGGTCCCTCAGGCGGCGGACGAGCGGGTACCCGAGGACGCCGAGAGCGGCGAAGATCACGGCCATTTCGGCGAGATCCCGGGCCGCCCTCATCGCAGGGCCTTCAAAGAGCCGCGGGCCGCCCCTTCGCCGCCGTAGACCGCGAGAAAGTCGGCCTTCGCGCCCTCGTGAAACTCGGTTACCGGGCGCGGCGCAAGGGCGTAGTGGGCGGTGTAGAAGTACAGCCGGTTCGTCTCGGGCAGCGAGACGGCGACCGAAGCGTCCGGGGGAACGCGCCGCCGGACTTCTTCGAGGAAGGAGCCGAACGCCGGATCGAATTCGTACAGGGTTCCGCGGCGCTCCGCTTCCCCGACCGGGAGGCCCGCGAGCCGGGGCAGCTGCAGGGCCCTGCGTTTCAACTCCCACCGACGAAAACTCGCCGCGTCGGAAAAAAGGAGAAGAGTCAGGCCCAGGGCGACGAAGACCTCTCGGACCCGCACGTTGGGGGAATAGTAGCGCCTTTTGCTAAGATCGCTCGGGAGGCTCTGCTTGGCTGAATCCGACAAAGACATCGTCATTCTCTCCGCCGTGCGAACGCCGATCGGCTCGTTTCTCGGCTCGCTTTCGTCGATGACGGCGCCGCAGCTCGGCGCGGCCGCGATCCGGTGCGCGCTGGAGAGGGCGGGGATCGCCGGATCCGAAATCGAACAGGTGATCTTCGGGAACGTGCTCCAGGCCGGAATCGGCCAGGCTCCCGCGCGGCAGGCGTCGCTGGGCGCGGGGATTCCGAACACCGTTCCGTGCGTGACGCTCCACAAGGTCTGCGGTTCCGGCATGCGGGCCGTGATGGACGCCGCCAACGGAATCGCGGCGGGCGAATACGATCTCGCCGTCGCGGGAGGAATGGAGTCGATGTCGAACGCCCCGTACCTCCTGCCGAAGGCCCGGACGGGATACCGGATGGGACCGGGCGAGCTCGTGGACTCGATGGTGCACGACGGCCTGTGGGACCCGTACAAGAACATCCACATGGGCAACTGCGCCGAGATGTGCGTCGAAAAGTACGCGTTCACGCGCGAAGCGCAGGACGCGTTCGCGCTCGAGTCGTATCGCCGCGCGCAGGAAGCGACGAACTCCGGAAAATTCCGCGACGAGATCGTTCCGGTCCTGGTTCCGCAGAGGAAGGGCGACCCGAAGATCGTCGAGAAGGACGAGGAGCCTTTCGCGGCGCCGCTCGACAAGATGGGACAGCTCAAGCCGGCCTTCCAGAAGAACGGCTCCGTCACGGCCGCGAACTCGTCGAAGATCAACGACGGCGCCGCCGCGCTCGTCGTCTGTTCGGCCGGCCGGGCGAAAGCGATGGGAAAGCGCCCGATCGCCCGCATCGTCGGCTACGCCGGCGTCGCCCAGGCCCCGGAGTGGTTCACGACCGCCCCGATCGGCGCGATGGAGAAGCTCTTCGCGAAAACGAAGACGAAGAAAGAGGACATGGACCTCTTCGAGATCAACGAGGCGTTCGCCGCCGTCGCGATGGCCGCGATCGACGGAGTTGAAGCTCGACCCCGCGAAGGTCAACACCCGCGGCGGCGCGGTCGCGCTCGGCCACCCGATCGGGGCGTCGGGCGCGCGAATCCTGACGACGCTGCTCCACGCGCTCCGGCAGGAGCACAAATCTCGCGGGATGGCGTCGATCTGCATCGGGGGCGGCGAAGCGACCGCGATGATTCTCGAGACGGCCTGAAGATCCGTGATCAACAAGGTCGTCGCGTCCGCCGATGAAGCCGTCCGGGACGTGCCGGACGGCGCGGTGCTCGTCGTCGGGGGATTCGGCCTTTGCGGCATTCCGGAAAACCTGATCGCCGCTCTCGTGCGAAAGAACGTCAGGAACCTGACGGCGGTTTCGAACAACTGCGGCGTCGACGACTGGGGCCTCGGGCTGATGCTCCGGAACAAACAGATCCGGAAGATGATGTCTTCGTACGTCGGCGAGAACGCGGAATTCGAGCGCCAGTTCATCTCCGGGGAGCTCGAGGTCGAGCTCGTGCCCCAGGGCACGCTCGCGGAGAGGATGCGCGCGGGAGGAGCCGGGATCCCCGCCTTCTACACGCCGGCGGGCGCGGGCACGCTCGTCGCGGAAGGAAAAGAGACGCGGTCCTTCGACGGCCGGGAATACCTGCTCGAGCGGGGGATCGTGGGCGACTTCTCGATGGTCGCCGCGTGGAAAGGGGACCGGTACGGAAATCTCGTGTACCGGAAGGCCGCCCGCAACTTCAATCCGATGGCCGCGACGGCGGGAAAGATCTCGATCGCGGAAGTCGAAGAGCTCGTCGAACCGGGCCAGCTCGACCCGGAATGCGTGCACACGCCGGGAGTGTTCATCCATCGGGTCGTCGTCGCGCCGCGCGAGAAACGGATCGAGCGGCGAACGGTGTCGAAGGCGTGAAGCGATGAAACGATGAAGCAATGACGTTACCGCGCGAGGGGATCATCCGCCGGGCCACGAAAGAGTTGCGCGACGGATTTTTCGTCAATCTCGGGATCGGAATGCCGACGCTCGTCGCGAACCACATTCCTGCCGGCATGGAGGTCATCCTTCAGTCGGAAAACGGCATCCTCGGCGTCGGACCGTATCCGACGGAGGACAGGGTCGACGCGGACCTCATCAACGCGGGAAAAGAAACCGTGACGGTTCTGCCCGGCGCTTCGTACTTCTCTTCGGCAGACTCGTTTGCGATGATCCGGGGCGGGCACATCGACCTCTCGATCCTCGGCGCCATGCAGGTGGACCGCGAGGGCTCGATCGCGAACTACATGATCCCCGGAAAGATGGTCAAGGGGATGGGGGGGGCCATGGACCTCGTCGCGGGCGCGAGACGGCTCGTCGTGACGATGGAGCACGTTTCGCGCGACGGCTCGCACAAGATCCTGGACGCGTGCACGCTGCCGCTGACCGGCCGGCGCTGCGTCCATCGGCTGATCACCGATCTCTGCGTGTTCGACGTGATTCCCCGGGGGGGAGGATTGCGCCTCATCGAGACGGCCCCCGGCGTCTCGCTCGAAGAAATCCGGACGAAGACGGGATGCGATTTTGAGGTCGCGGAACGTCTGGCAGTCATGGATGTCTCCTGACGCAGGTCGGCGAGCGGCATTCGTCTTCGTCGGCGTCCTCGCCGGCCTTCTCGGCGCCGGGAGCGCGGGAGCCCAGGTCGCCCAGAACTCTTTCGACGCGAGCGATCCATTCGCTTCGCGGTTCAAGGAAAAATCGCGGTTCGAGATCAAGCTCAAGCCCGTCAAGCCGGGCGGCCCGGTCAAGATTACGGCGCGCCAGGAGAACTGCCACGAGGACCTGAACGTTTGCGTCGCCGAGGGCGACGTCGTCGTCGAATACCAGGACGTGAGGATCCAGGCCGACAAGGTCACGTTCGACCGGCGCAACAGCCAGGGAGAGGCCGAAGGGCACGTGGTCATCGACCAGGGGCCGACGCGGATGGCGGGGAGCACCGGGACCTTCGACCTGATCGCGAAAACGGGAACGCTTCACGAAGCGGAAGCGGACCTGGAGCCGACCTTCCACGTGATCGCGAAGACGATTTCGAAGGTCGGGGAAGACACCTACGACATCGAAGACGGCATCTTCACCGCCTGCGCGGTTCCGAACCCGGCCTGGTCGTTCGCGATGAAAAAGGCGAGGGTCACGCTTGACGACTACGCGCGGATGAAAGACGTCGCCTTCCGCGCGGGGCGCGTGCCGCTGCTGTTTTCGCCCTACCTGCTCTGGCCGACGAAAGAAGGGCGGGTCTCGGGATTTCTCGTTCCGGGGCTCGGGTTCAACAGCACGCGCGGAGCGTTTCTCGGGCTCACGTATTACTGGGTGACGGGGCGCTCGACCGATCTCACTTCGGAGCTCGACCTGTATTCGAAAGGCGTCATCGGGCTCGGCGAGGAATTCCGGTGGGCGCCCTCGACGGAGTCCGCGGGCGTCTTTCAGGGCTTCGTGATCCGGGACAACCAGGCCGACATCTGCGTCCCCGGAACGTCGGCCGACCCTTCGAAGTTCTGCATCCAGCCGAACGGGACGTCGGGAATTCTCGAAACGACCGCCCAGACCCAGACGCGGTGGAAGATCCGCCTGGATCACTCCTCGAGCGATCTTCCGTGGGACATGCGCGGCGTGCTTTCGATCCGCGACTACTCCGACCCGAACTATCTGCAGGATTTCGAGCGGTCGTACGCGCTCAACTCGGCCCGGCAGATCGTTTCGACGGGTTTCCTGACGAAAAACTTCGGCGACGATTCGCTGAACCTGCGGCTGGAACGAAGCGAGACCTTCTTTTCGAGCGATGCGCTGCTGGAGCGCACGCCGTCTCTCGAGTTCTCCCACCGGACCTCGAAGATCGGGGAAACGCCGCTGTACGCGGCGCTCGACGCGTCGTTCTCGCGCCTGTTCGTCAACCGCGGGCCGGACGCGCCCCACGGCGGGTACGACCGGGCCGACCTGCATCCGGTCCTTTCGCTGCCGATCAAGAACATCCCCTGGCTTTCGCTCACCGCGCGGGTCGGCGGCCGCGTGACGGAGTACACCGATTCGGTGACGCCCCTGACCGGAACGGGGCAATCGTTCACGGGCCAGTCGCTTCTCCGGACGTATTCGGAAGCGAGCGCGTCGCTCGTCGGCCCGTCGTTCTCGCGGATCTACGATTTTTCGCTCGGGCCCTTCGAGCGCTGGAAGCACATCCTCGAGCCGCGCGTCGACTACAACTACGTCGCCGACGTGCACTTCTCGCCCGCGCGAGACTGTTCCGACGTTGCATCCGGGTCGGAGTGTCCGCAGAACACGCTTGCGAACGTGCCGTTGTTCGACGAGATCGACTCCATCTACGGACAGAACTCCGTGACGTACCGGCTCGTAAACCGGCTGCTCGCCAAGGAAGGCGGCGAAAACGCCCCCGCCGCCCAGGAGATCGCGTCGCTCGACGTCTCGCAGACCTACAACTTCTCGTACCCGCAGACCGCTGTCTCGCCCGGAACGACGATCACGCTGCCCCCGCGGTCGGGCCCCATCCAGAGCGTTCTGCGGATCGCGCCCGTCCCCGCGTTCCACCTGGATGCGCAGGTCGCGTACGACCAATCGGTCTCGCGCGCGACCTCGTTTTCCTTTGCGGCGGGCGCGAACTGGAAGAACCAGTACGCGAGCGTTACCTGGACGGCCTCGCGGCCGACGCTGACGACGCCGCCGGGTCCGCCTCCGCCGGTCGGCTATCCCGTGACGTCGCCGAATTCCGATTTCATCCGGGCTTCCGCGGGCGTCAACCTGTTCACGCCGAAGCTTCGGCTCGACACGATGTTGAACTACGACGCCCAGCTCAAGCAGGTGACGGAGGACCGGTCTCTCCTCACGTACAACGGCTCCTGCTACACGATCCTGCTCGAGGTCCGCAACCTCCGCGTGCCCGTCACGCGGCACGACTACCGCCTCGTCATCAACCTGAAGAACATCGGGACGCTGCTGGATTTGAACGGCGGACTGGACAAGATTTTCTAGCTACTCCTGATAACATTGCCCGCCGATGAAAGGCCTCATCCTCTCCGGCGGAAAGGGCACGCGCCTGCGGCCGCTGACGCACACCTCCGCGAAGCAGCTCGTGCCGGTCGCGAACAAGCCCGTTCTTTTCTACGCGATCGAGGCGATCGTCGCGGCCGGAATCCGCGAGATCGGGATCGTCGTCGGCGACACGCGCGAAGAGGTCAAGGCCGCCGTCGGCGACGGCTCCCGGTTCGGCGCGAAGATCCGCTACATCGAGCAGGACGCGCCGCGCGGACTCGCGCACGCGGTGCTGATCTCGGAGGATTTCCTTCGCGGCGAGCCGTTCGTCATGTATCTCGGCGACAACCTCATCGCGAGCGGCATCACCTCGCTCGTCGACGAATTTCAGCGGCTGAAGTGCAACTCCCAGATTCTCCTTGCGAAAGTTCCGAATCCGTCGTCGTTCGGGGTCGCCGAGCTGTCGGACGGCAAGATCGTGCGCCTCGTCGAGAAGCCGGAGCACCCGAAGTCGGACCTCGCTCTCGTGGGCGTGTACATGTTCGACGATTCGATCTTCGAGGCCGTCCACGCGATCCGCCCCTCGCCCCGCAACGAGCTGGAAATCACCGATGCCATCCAATGGCTCGTCGATCACGGCCGCTCGGTGCATCCGCACCTGGTGACCGGCTGGTGGAAGGACACGGGCAAGGTCGAGGACATGCTGGAGGCCAACCGGATCATCCTCGACACGGTCCAGGCGACCGTTCCGGCGGCGCTCGGCCCGGGGTCCCGGCTGGAGGGGAAAGTCGTGCTCGAAGAAGGCGCCACGCTTCACAATGCGATCGTTCGCGGCCCCGCCGTCATCGGCAAGGGTGCCGTGATCGAGAACGCGTTCGTCGGTCCCTACACGGCGATCGGCGCCGGTTGCCGCATCGTGAACTGCGAGATCGAGAATTCGATCGTCTGGGAGGGCTCGGAGATCCGGGACATTCCGGTGCGGATTGCGGACTCGCTGATCGGGCGCGGCGTCAAGATTCATCGCGGCGAGATCCGCCCCAAGGTCCACCGGTTCCTCGTGGGGGACAACTCGGAAATCGGGATCGTATGAAGATCCTCGTTACCGGCGGCTGCGGCTTCATCGGCAGCGCGTTCATCCGCAACCTCCTCGGGGGCCGCTCCGGGGTTTCCGTCGTCAACCTCGACAAGCTGACCTACGCCGGCAACCCGCGAAACGTCGCGGCGGTCGCCGATTCGCCTTCGTACCGTTTCGTGCTCGGCGACATCTGCGATCCGGCCGCCGTGGCCGACGCGATGGCGGGATGCGACGTCGTCGTGAATTTCGCGGCGGAGACGCACGTCGACCGGTCGCTGCTGGGAGACGCGTCGTTCATCGACACGGACGTCAAGGGCGTCTTCGTGCTGCTCGAAGAGGCGAAGCGAATCGGCGTGAAGAAGTTCGTCCAGATCTCGACCGACGAAGTGTACGGGTCGATCGAGTCCGGGAGTTTCACCGAGGATTCGAAGCTGACGCCCCGAAATCCGTATTCGGCCTCCAAGGCCGGGGGCGACCGGATCGCGTACTCGTACTGGGCCTCCTACAAGGTGCCGGTCGTCATCACGCGGGCGTCGAACAACTATGGCCCCTACCAGTACCCCGAGAAACTCATTCCCCTCTTCGTGACGAACGCGCTCGACGATCTCCCCGTCCCTCTTTACGGCGACGGGAAAAACGTGCGCGACTGGCTCCACGTCGACGACCACGCGGCCGCCGTCGAGTTCCTGATCGAGCGGGGCGAGCCGGGCGAGGTCTACAACGTCGCGGGCGGAAACGAGACGGAAAACATCGAGATCACGAAGAGGATCCTGAAGATCCTCGGAAAGCCGGAAAGCCTGATCCGGCCGGTCGTCGACCGGTCCGGCCACGACCGCCGCTACTCGCTCGACGCGGGCAAGCTCGCGCGGCTCGGCTTTTCGCCGAAGCGCCGCTTCGACGAGGCGATCGAGTCCACCGTGTCCTGGTACGTCGATCATCCCGAGTGGTGGAGGCCGATCAAGGACCACGACCCGCACTACCGCGATTACTACAAGACGCAGTATTCCGAACGCCTGCGCTCGTGAAGCCTCGGATCCTCGTCACCGGCGGCGGGGGAATGCTCGCGCTCGACCTGAAGCCGCGGCTCGAGGCCGCGGGCTACGAAGTCGTCTCGCCGAAAAAGGCGCAGCTCGACATCACGCAGGCCGGCCACGTTTCCGCGATCCTCGCGACGCTCAAACCGCAGGCGGTTTTCAATTGCGCGGCGTTCACGAAGGTCGACCTCTGCGAAACCGACCCGCTTGCGGAAACCGTCAACGACGCGGCGGTCGGAAATCTCGCGGAGGCGTGCCGTGCCGCCGGCGTCCGGCTCGTGCAGGTTTCGACGGACTTCGTTTTCGACGGGGAGAAACGGGAGCCGTACCGCGAAGAGGACGAACCCGCGCCCCTTTCGGCGTACGGCCGGACGAAACGCGGCGGAGAGCTCCGGGCCCTGTCGCTGCCGGGCACTCTCGTCGTGCGCGGCTCGTGGCTGTTCGGAAACCGCGGCCCGAACTTCGTCGAGGCGATCCTGAAACAGGCGGAAGCGGGTAAACCAAATGTTCGGGTCGTGACCGACCAGGTCGGCCGCCCGACGGCGACGACGGATCTCGCGGAGGCGCTCGTCGAGCTGTACCGGATCGGGACTGAGGGGATTGTTCACTTCGCCAACTCCGGCGAGGTCACGTGGAACGAATTCGCGAGAGAGATCCTGCGGCAGGCGGGCCATTCCGGCGTCGAAGTCGTTCCGATCACCTCCGAGGAGCTGAACCGCCCCGCCCGCCGCCCCGCGTATTCCGTTCTTTCGACCGAGAAATACGAGAAGTTGACGGGCAACCAGCCGCGCGACTTCCGCGAACCGCTCGCGGAGTACCTGGACCGTCGGAAGAAATAGCTCGCTTGCCGTCGTTCGCGGCTTGGCCCCAGCGCCGGCTCGGCGAGCGGGTCCTGTCGCGGCACTCGACCCACTTTTCCGCTCGCTGCGGGTATTAGGACTTTGCTACGACTCCGCGCCGCGAGCGGCAAAAGGGGTCTCGCGCCCCGCCACCCGCTCTCTTCTTTGCGCCTGCGCGTTGGCCCGGCCGCGCCAGGGCTTCGCTTCGGTTACGGCCGCGCCTGCGCGAGCGGGTAGCTGCGCTCCATGCCCTTCCGTCACGCCGATCGGGTCGTAGCCAAGGTCGCGGCGGGCTTCGGAATTGTCGGGCGCGGCGTCCTGCTCGATGCGGCTGATCGCGTAGCGCGTCAGCGGCGGGTTCTTCATCGTTTTTTCCAGGACGAAAGCCGCCGCGCGGCAGATCGGGAGCGGAATGTGGACGAACGGCTTGGACACTCCCTGGTGGCGGAGCATCAGCTTCGCGAGGTCGCGGATCGAGATCTCCTCTCCGCCGCTGAAGTTGTAAATCTTGCCGTGGCTCTTCGGGTTGTTCGCGATCGCGAGAAGGCCGCGTCCGATGTCTTCGACGAAAACGGGGTTTTTCTTCGCGAGGCCCCGTCCAACGAAAGGAACGACCGGGTATTTCAGGAGCGATTCGAGAAATCCCATGAATTCCAACCCGCCACCGTTTTCGTACGCGAGCGTCGGACGCACGATCGTCCACGCCATCGGGCTCGCGGCGCGGACGATCTCCTCCGCGTCCGCCTTGGAGCGGGCGTATTCGGAAATCGGGTCGATCGCGGAAGTCGAGGAGATGAACACGAAGTGCTTCGCGCCGGCGCGCCGCGCCGCCTCGACGACGTTCCTCGTTCCCTCCGTGTTGACGCGCCGGAAAATCGACGGATCGCTCGACAGGATCACGCCCGCCAGGTGAAATACCGTCTCGACTCCTTCGAAGAGTCCGGCGAGAGTCTCGGCCCACGCGATGTCGCCGAAGACGATTTCGGCGTTCACGCCTTTCAGCCGCGCCGCGTTCGGGTCGCCGGGCAGCGTCAGGGCCCGCACGCGGTGGCCGGCCGCGGCGAGGTCTTTGACGAACCGCGCGCCCATCACTCCCGCGCCCCCCGTGACGAAGATCAAGCTTCGCCCCCGACGAGCGTCCCATAGTAGCCGCGCCGGTAGCGTCGAACGACGGCGAGCACGTCGAGGCCGTAGGAAACCGGCTTCAGGTGCGAGACCTCGTCCGCGTATCGAGTGGGAATCGCGATCTCCGCGATCCGCAGGCCGAGGATTCGCGCGCACACGAGCATTTCGAGATCGAAGTCGAAGGAGTCGGACAACCGGGCGAACGGAATCGACTCGAGCGACTTCCGCGAGTAGAGCATGTAGCCGCTGTGGAACTCCGCCAGGCGCATGCCGAAAGCCCGGTTCTCGACGGCCGTCAGGAGGCGGTTCGCCGCGTACTTGTAGAAGGGCATTCCGCCGGCGAGCGCTCCGCCTCCGAGCATTCGCGAGCCCTGCACCAGGTCGGCTTCGCCGCGGCGCAGGGGCGCGGACAGTTCCGGGAGCTTTTCGGGGGCGTATTGCCCGTCCGCATGGACGATCGCGGCGATGTCCACCCCGGTCTCGAGGGCGTGGGCCAGGAGCGTCTTGACCGCGCCGCCGTACCCGCGGTTTTTCGGATGCCGAAGGATCACGAGCGTCGGCAGCTCGGATCGGAGACGTTCGAGAACCTGCGCGGTGTCGTCCGAGCTGCCGTCGTCCACGGCCGCGTAGTGCATCTCCAGGCCGGGGGAATCCCGGGGAATTCGGCCGACGAGCCGCTCCAGCGTGAGCGCCGCGTTGTAGGCCGGAATCGCGATCAGAAGAGAATCAGGCATCCGATCGGGTGCGGCCGGGCAACGAAGGGGAGGTCCCGGCCGGCTGCCGGGCCGCTTCGCGGCGGGCGTTCACGTAGTACTGCATGGTGGGAACCAGCATTTCGGACAGCCCGGTTTTCGGCTGCCATCCCAGAAGGCGCTGGGCCTTGCCGATGTCGGGGATGCGGCGGTCCGAATCCTCGTATCCATCCCCGTAAAACTCCTTCGCGGAGACCTCGACGATTTCCGGCAGGGAGGCGTCCGGGGCGAAGTGGCGCGCGTACAGCTCCCTCATCAACTCGGCCAGCCGGCGAATCGAGACTTCGTTGTCCGGTGAACCGATGTTGAAGATCTCGCGGTCACATCCTCCCCCCGGGTTTTCCACGATCCGCGCGACGCAATCGACCGCGTCCTTGATGTAGGTGTAGCAGCGGCGCTGGGCGCCGCCGTCGACGAGCTTCATCGGAGTGCCTTCGAGCAGCGCTTCCATGAAATACGAGAAGACGCGCGGCACGCCGTCGGTGTCGCCCGGCAGGTAGTCGATCTTCGGGCCGATGAAGTTGAACGGCCGAATGATCGTGTAGTTGAGGCGCCCTTCCAGCCCGTAGGCGTGGATCACGCGCTCCAGGAGCTGCTTTGCGCAGGCGTAGATCCATCGGTGCCGGCCGACGGGCCCCATGATGAGGTCGGTGCGGTCCTCCGCAAAGGTCGCGTAGGCGGGGTTTTCCGGGTCCGCGATCAACTCTCCCAGCACGGCCACGGGCGTTTTGCCGTAGACCTCGCAGGAAGAAAACTGGATGAGCCGCCGATTCTTGCGAATGCACGACTCGGCGATCCGAAGATTCTCCTGGAAGTTGAGCCGGAAGACCTCGAGCGGGCTTCGGACGTAGATCCCCGGGTTCGCGTGCGCGACAAGATCGACGACCACGTCCGCCGCGGCGACCGCGCCGTCGAGGTCGAACGTCCGGTCGGTCACGTCCCTTTCGACGAACGTCAGGCGCGGGTGGTTGAGCAAATCCGCGATTTTGTCCGTGTGCACGTCGATTCCGGTCACGTCGTGCCCGTTTTCGAGCAGACGTTCCGCGAGATGCGCTCCGATGAAACCCCCCGCCCCCAGACTCAGCACCTTCACGATTCCCCCTCCTGTGCGCGCCCCGGCGAATTCCGGCCTACGCCGGCTCGATTCCCTGGTTCCGCGGCAGATAAATGTCCGTTTATCTTATCCTCGCCGGGGGTCGGCCGGAAAGCGGGAAATCGCGAAGATGTTAGATTCCCGGCGGGATGGCCCCGAAACCGCGAATTCCGGCCCACGATGGGAAGCGAAAGGCGCTCCACGCGGGGATGGGGCTGTTCGCGGTCGCGCTGCGCTTCCTCTCCTGGCCGGCCGCGGCCGTGCTTGCCGCTGCCGCGCTGGTCTTCAACGTCCTGGTCATGCCCCGGTTCGGGCGGGGGGTCTACCGGGACGCGGGCAAGCGGCACGATCCCGGGATCGTCGCCTACCCGGCCGTCGTGCTCGCCGTGGTCCTGCTCTTTCGGCACGATCTGGAGGTCGCGGCGGCGATCTGGGGAATGATGGCGCTGGGCGACCCGCTGGCCTCCGTTGCCGGGAAGAAGATCGGCGGACCAGCCCTTCCGTGGAACCCCGGGAAGACCTGGTCCGGCTCGATCGCCTACGCGGCGCTGGGTGGCCTGGCGGGCTCGCTTCTGTACGGGTTCGTCGGGCGCATTCCGTTCAGCGCCGCGTTTTCCGCCTTCGCCGTCTTTGCGGTGCTCGGAGCTTTCCTCGAGTCGATCGAGACGGGATTCGACGACAATCTGACGCCGGGCCTCGGCGTTGCGTTCGCCTACGGGACTTTTCACCTCGGGGTGTTCGTCTGCGGAGGGTTCTCCCTTTCCGGCGTCGCTCCCGTTTCTCTTCCCGTCGCTTTCGCCGTCAACACGGCGATCGCCGGCCTCGCGACCGCCCTCCGGGTCGTTTCGCTCTCGGGGGGAATCGCGGGAGCGATCGCGGGTCTCGTCGTTCTTCGCTTCGGGGGATGGGGAGCCTACGCGGTCCTCTGGGCCTTCTTTCTCTTCGGGACCGTCGCCTCGAAGCTCGGATATTCGCGCAAGGAGCGACTCGGCACCGCCCAGGCGAACCGGGCTCGCCGCGGCGCGCGCCACGTGGCGGCGAACGTCGGAGTCGGGGCATGGCTCGCCTTCGCGGCGGGCTCTCGAGCGGCGGCGGCGCCGATCCTGGCTCTCGCGATTTCCGGGGCCTTTGCGGCGGCGCTTGCCGACACGTTCGGCACGGAGCTCGGGACGCTCTACGGGCGGGCCCCGTTCCTGATTTCGCGAGGACGGTCCGTCGCGCCCGGCACCCGGGGGGCGGTCTCTCTGGCGGGGCTTCTCGGAGGTCTTCTCGGAGCGGCCCTCATCGGCACCGTCGGGGCGGCCGCCGGCCTCTACGCCGCCCGTCTCGTCTGGATCGTCGTCCTGGCGGGGATGCTCGGATCGGTCGGGGAGAGTCTCCTGATCGACCTCTCGGCCCGGAGCGGGATTTCTGCCGACCACGAGTTCTGCAACGCGTTCAACACTCTCGTGGGGGCGGCAGCCGCGGTCGAGATCGCGGCTTCCCTCGCGCTCGGCCGCGCGTATCTTCCGTTTTCGGGGCTCGCGTGAAGCGTTCCTCGCTGGCCGCCCATCTCGCCCTGTGGCGGCCGTTCACGCTGTTGCCGCCGCTTCTCGGGATCCTCTCCGGCGCGATCTGCGCGTACGGGTCCGCGCACAACCCGGACCCCGCCCGCCGCGTGACGGGGGCGGTGCTCTTCACCGTGATCCTCGGCTCGATCTGCGCCTCGGCGATGAACGCCGCTTCGAACATCGTCAACCAGATCGCCGATCTCGAGATCGACCGGAAGAACAAGCCGGGGCGCCCGCTCGTCACGGGCGAGGTCTCGATCCGATCCGCCTGGAGGGTCGCCTGGGGGCTCTACGCTTTTTCGATTCTGCCCACCTGGTTCGTCGTGCCGTTTCCCCGGACGAGCTTCCAGGAGCGCCTCACGGCCCCGTTGATCGAGCACGCCTGCTTCTTCATCTACGCGATCGGCCTCCTCGCGACGTTCGTGTATTCCTTCCCGGCGCTCGGCCGCACCAAGCGCCACTGGTTCTGGGCGAATTTCACGATCGCGTCGACCCGGGGATGCCTCCTGAAGGTCGCGGGATGGTCCTTCCTCGCCCGGGTGAGCAGCTGGGAGCCGTGGGCGCTCGGGGGCGTGATGGGACTCTTCCTTCTCGGGGCGACTTCGACGAAAGATTTCTCCGACATCGAAGGAGACGCAATGCACGGGTGCCGGACGCTGCCGATTCGTTTTGGCGTTTCGGGCGCCGCGAAGATCATGGCCCCGTTTTTCGTCGTTCCGTGGCTGCTGCTTTCCGCCCTTGCTTTCGCGCCGGACCCGGCTCGCGCGGGATCCCCGCTCCTGACGGGCAACCATGCCTTTCTCCTGTCGTTCGGCATTGCGATGGCGGCCTGGGGGGCCTACACGGCGTCGCTGCTTCTCCGCGACCCCGACGCCCTGACCTCGACGGAGAATCACCCGGCCTGGCGGCACATGTACTTGATGCTCATGGCCGCTCAAACGGGTTTCGCCGCGGCATATCTGGTGTAAAATTTTTGCATGAGCTGGGAACGGGGGGTCCACTTCGCAGGTCCGATCGCCCTCCTGCTCATCAGCCTGCGGCCCCTCCTTCGCCGCCGCGGCCACCACACGATCGACCGGAGGACAGCGTGGCTCTGCCTCCTGGGCGGATTCGTGTGGCCCCTCTCGGTCGTGCTTCGCCTGGCCTCCGGCTTTCCGACGGACCGCGTGTTCGAGTTGCTCGACTCCGCTTCGATTTTCTTCGGCGGGATCCTGTTCGCCTACGGATTCTGGGCCCTGCGGCGCGTTCGCTTCTCGCTTCACTCGGAGGGCGACGACTGGTCGTTGAAGTACCGGAAGTCGGAGCGCCGCGTGAAGAACCGCTCGAACTCCGAGCGGCCCTCCTAAACTCGACTAGCGGTCTTTCCCCTCGGCGACGATGCGCACGTTGCCGTCTTCGCTTCGGATCGAGACGATTTCTCCCGGGCCGAGAGAATCGATGCGGCGGAGGATTTCCTTCGGCGAGATCGGCTTCTCCTGCGCGAGCCCCGCGAGGAGGGGTTTCGGCAGGACGATTTCCGCTTCGCGGCGACCGCCGTCGTGGATGACGTGGACCCGCACCTCGGTTCCGTCCTGAAACACGTCGAGAGCCTCGTCGTCTCCGTGAATCGCGATTCGCGAGGGATGCTCGGGCGTCCCCTTCTCCGCCGCTTCCAGAATGTCCCTCGGCGTGATCCGCCGTTCGTCTCCGCCGGCGGAAAACGTCCAGTCCCGCCAATCGTCGTTGTCCCACGAGTGCGAGACGAGCTGCGAGACCTTTCCCACGAGAAAGCCGGGGAGGCGGACGGAGATGTGCTTGTCGCGGCCGTTTTCGTGTCCGTTGATCTCGACCCGGAACGAGCGGACGCGCGTCATGCCCGGAGCCGGCCGCCGGAAGAAGCCCCACCCGAGCGCGATCAGCACGACCACGACGAGGCCCAGGACGATCGCTCGAAGCTCTTTCATCTCACTCGATCCTACGGCCGCCGGCTGGAAAAGTTCCCCGCGGGCGACTATGATACGCTGATTTTTTGGGAGCGTGATGCCTCATTTCATTCAAGATACGTGCATTGGTTGCGGGGTTTGCGAGGTCAAATGCCCGACCCACACGATCACGGGCGACAAGAAGGAAAAGTACGTCATTCACGCCGATCGCTGCATCGATTGCTCGGTCTGCGCGCGGTATTGTCCGGTCTCCTGCATCGAAAACAATGCCGGCCAGCTCGTCGAGAAGGTCAAGCCCAAGGACATCCCGAAGGCGATCGTCGACCGCGATCTGTGCACGGGCTGCGAGTTCTGCATCGACATCTGCCCGTTCGACTGCATCTACCTGATCGAGGACCCGCTCCACGAGACGATGGTTCACAAGATCGCGGAAGTCGAGGCCGGGCCCTGCGTCTCCTGCCGCCTGTGTGAAACGGTCTGCGACAAGGACGCGATTTTCGTCCCCAACCCCATCACCCAGGCCAAGCGCTTCCTCCCGGTGCTCTGACGTGGACGAAGAACCCGCTCCCCCCGAGCCGCGCGGCGGCCGACTCGTCCTGCAGTTCTTTCTCGTTCCCCTCCTCGTCGTCGCCGTGTGCGTCGGGATCTTCTTTCTGTTCTCGCTCCTCACGTTCGAGCGCAAGTCGCCGGCCGACTACCTCGCCGACGTGAAGGGCGGGGCCGCGAACCAGCGGTGGCAATCGGCCTTCGAGCTCTCGCGCGCGGTCGCGAGGATTCCTCCCGGTCCCGAACGCCAGAAACTCGCGGCCGGCACGCTCGAGGTCTTCCTCCACCTGAGGAGCGACCGGGCCGACGACCGCGACGTCAAGCGTTACCTGGCGCTCGTTCTCGGCCGCCTGCAGGATCGCTCGGCAATCCCGGCGCTCGAGGAAAGCGCGCGCGATTCCGACCCGATGATTCGGCTCTACTCGGTCTGGGCCCTGGGGATGATGGGAGACGCGGGCGCGGTGCCGACGGTGATCGCGGAGTCCTCCGCCGAGGACCCCGGAGCGCGCAAGATGGCCGCTTACGTCCTCGGAAAGATCGGCGATCGACGCGCCATTCCCCGGCTGACGGCGATGACGGCGGATCACGTCGCCGACGTGCGGTGGAACGCCGCGATCGCGCTCGCCGAGCTCCACGACGGCGGCGGAAAGGAAGTGCTCCGGTCGATGCTCGACCGCCGCGCTCTCGCGCGGCAGGCCGAGAACCTGCGGCCCTCGCAGTTCGAGGAGGCGATGATCAACGCCGCGAAGGCCGAGGCGGTGCTCGGCGACGAACAGGCGCGGCCGATTCTCGAAGAGCTCGCCCGGAGCGACGAGAGCCTGAGGGTTCGGGACGCGGCGCAGCGTGCGGCCGAAGCGCTGAAGCGGTAGGGAGATACGGTCTTGAGCGTGCGACGAGGGTTTTGATATGGTGAATTCCCTAGCGATGGAAATACTCTGATGTCGGCCCGCGAACCGAAAATCGTTTCGAGCGCGCGCCCTTCCGCGGCGTCCGACCCGGAAGCCATGACCCGGCGCGACGCCGTCAAGTGGCTGACGCTGGCCTGGGTCGGGTTCGCCGCGGCGGTCGGAGCCGCGTTGACGGCCACGGCCCGCTTCATGTTTCCCAACGTCCTGTTCGAGCCGCCGACCCTCTTCAAGGCCGGCCTTCCGTCCGACTACGGCCTCGGAGTCGACGAGCGGTGGAAGGAGCGTTACGGCGTCTGGGTCGTCCGGAACACGACGGAAATCTACTCGCTCATTTCGGTCTGCGTGCACCTGGGCTGCACGCCGAACTGGCTCGCGGCGCAGAACAAGTTCAAATGCCCGTGCCACGGTTCCGGCTACTACATCTCCGGAATCAATTTCGAGGGGCCGGCGCCCCGCGCGCTCGAGCGGGCGGCGATCTCGGTTTCCCCCGACGACGGCCAGCTGATCGTCGACAAGGGCACGAAGTTCCTGTTCGAGCAGGGCCAGTGGACCGACCCCAAGGCTTTCGTGAAAGTCGGATAAGATCGCTCGCGATTTTCCTGAGGATGCCGGTGAATCAACTGCTGCGTGACGAGTGCGAGGTTCGGGCATGATCGACAGGCTCCGCGACATTCAGAAGTCGGTCGTCGACAGCCAGATCTGGAAATCGATCTTCCGGGTCGGCGTGCCCAACACGAACCGCAAGCGCGTTCTCGCGATGCTCGGCAACGTCGTCCTCCACCTGCATCCGGTCAAGACGCGCAAGTCGGGCGTGAAGATGCGCTACACCTGGTGCGCCGGGGGAGTGACGTTCTTCCTCTTCCTCGTGCTGACGTTCACGGGCCTGCTCCTGATGTTCTACTACCGGCCGACCGTCGAATACGCCTACGTCGACGCTCTCGACCTGAGGGAACAGGTGCCGTTCGGAATCATGCGCGAGATCCACCGATGGGGCGCGCACGCGATGGTGATCGCGGTCTGGATTCACATGTTCCGCGTCTTCATGACCGGCTCCTACAAGCCGCCGCGCGAGTTCAACTGGGTCGTCGGCGTGATCCTGCTCGTGCTGACCCTGCTCCTGTCCTTCACCGGCTACCTGCTGCCGTGGGACCAGCTCGCGATCTGGGCGATCACGGTCGGCTCCAACATGGCGGGCGCCACGCCCCTCGTCGGCACGCAGGGCCCGGGCACGGCGCTGCTCAAGATCGGCGACATCTCGCTCGTGACGTCGACCGACGACGCGCGATTCGCGCTGCTCGGCGGGCGGTTCGTGGGCGCCGGAGCCCTGCTGCGCTTCTACGTTCTCCATTGCGTCGGCATCCCGCTCGTCGCGGCGTTTCTCGATGGCGGTTCATTTCTGGCGCGTCCGGAAGGACGGCGGAATCAGCGGACCGGTCTGAGCGGCGGACAGCAATGATCGTCGTTCAGTTTCTCGAATCCGTCGTCAATTTTCTGTGCAAGCCGCAGATCTTCGTGCCCGCTCATGGGCATCGCGCTCTTCACCGCGCTCTACACGAAGTGGCTGTGGACTCCCCGGGGCGGGTTCACGCTGATCCTGGCGGTCAGCCTGTTTTTCCTCGTTTCGTATTTCGACCCGAATTTCAAGAAGGTCGCCTCCGCGCCCGACAACGTTCCGATCGTCGGGATGATCTTCATCATCCTGTTCTACCTCTGGTACGCCATGCACCAGGCGAAGAACAACGACGAGCGCATCGCGCAGGGCCTCGGGCCCAACGAGGGACGAGGATTCCTACCAGAAAGTCTTCTCGTGGCCCGACCTCGTGTACATCGAGCTGATCTGCCTCGTCCTGGTCTCCGCGCTGCTCATCGTGTGGTCGATCTTCCTGAAGGCCCCGCTGGAAGAGCCCGCGAACCCGACGAACTCACCGAATCCCGGCGAAGGCCCCCTGGTACTTCCTCGGGCTGCAGGAAATGCTCGTGTACTTCGATCCGTGGCTCGCCGGCGTCGTGCTGCCGGGCCTGATCATCGTCGGACTGATGGCGATCCCGTACATCGACGTCAACCCGAAGGGCAACGGCTACTACACGTTCAAAGAGCGGAAGTGGGAGATCTCGATCTTCCTGCTCGGGTTCCTGATCTTCTGGATCGTCCTGATCTTTCTCGGCACGTTCCTCCGCGGCCCGAACTGGAATTTCTTCGGCCCGTACGAGCTCTGGGACCCGAACAAGCTGGAGCCGCTGAACAACATCAACATTTCCGAAATCGTCTGGGTCAAGATGCTGCACAAGGGGCTGCCGACGTTCTGGCTGCTTCGCGAGGTCGTCGGCCTCGGCTTCATCCTGGTCTATCTCGGAATTCTTCCGGTCGTCCTGTCGAGGACCCTCTTCCGCAGGTTCTACGAGAAAATGGGGCCCGTCCGGTATTACGTCGGCTGCCTGCTGCTGCTCGTGATGTTCCTGATGCCGATCAAGATGTTCCTGCGGTGGACGCTGAACCTGAAGTACATCGTCGCGATTCCGGAAGTCTCCTTCAACATCTGAGGAACGCGAAATGCCGAGGAGACCGCCCGCCGAGCCCATCGACCACCACTACAACATCGCCCGGCTGACGCGCGTTTTCGCGCTGTCCGGCCTGATCGTCCTCGTCTGTTCGGTCGCGATGATCTGGACGGACTATCGCGAGCGGCTGGAGCTTCACGAAGAGCTGGAAGGGCTACCAGCTGCAATTCCTCGAAGTCGATCGCCAGAAGACGAAGCCAGGACCTGGCCGCCGCCCGCGAGAAGGTCTCTCGCGAGGACTACGACGCGGCCGAGACGCAGCTGCACGCGGCGCAGGCCGAGCAGGCGGAGAGCCGCAAGGCGGCCGCCCGGCTGAATCAGCAGATCAAGGATACCGACGCCGTCCGGTACCGGGACGACCAGAACTATCGGTTCGAGAAGGCGGTCGTCGACACGGCGCGGTACGAGCTGGAAGTGGCGGAGGATTCCGGGAACGATGCCGCGATCCGGAAGCGGCGCAAGGAGTTCGACGATCTCGCAGCCGATCTGCAGAAGAAACAGCTCCAGCTCCAGGCGACGACCGCGAAGCTGAACGACCTCAAGTCGCAGGCCGACGCGCTGACCGAGAAGGGGACCGACGCGGACAAGAAGATCAAGGCCCTGACGGCGAACTTCACGCTCGCGGCCAGGAAGCTCGGGTCGCTCAAGGAAGACGCGATCTTCAAGAGCCGGAATGCCCCGATCCTCGACATGGTCAACCCGTCGATCAAGGTCCAGCAGGTGATCCTGCCGGACCTGTTCAACGACGTGAACTTCATGAAGATCCCGCGGGTCGACCGCTGCATGTCGTGCCACATGGGCGCCGACAAGAGGGGCTACACGCCCGAGGCCGTCGCGAAGATCCCGGAAGTCTTCCAGAGCCATACGAACCTTTCGCTCATTCTCGGAAGCGAGTCGCCGCACACGCTCGCCGATTTCGGGTGCACGTCCTGCCACGGCGGACACGACCGCTCGACGTCCTTCTTCCACTCGGCTCATCAGCCTTCGAGCAAGGCCGAGGAGGCGAAGTGGGAGAAGAAATACGGCTGGGAGCTCGACGAGTTCGTCGAGATGCCGATCTACCCGATCCGATACGCGCAGGCCGGCTGCTACCGCTGCCATTCCCGGGAAGTGAACTTTCCGACGGCGCCGCGGCTCGACGCGGGCCTGCGCATCATCGAATCTCTCGGCTGCTGGGGATGCCACCGGATCAAGGGCTTCGAGGATCAGCACCTTCCGAAAGTCGGCCCGTCGCTCGCCAAGATCGCCGGGAAGGTCAGCCCGGACTGGGCGGTTCGCTGGATTTCGAATCCAACGGCGTTCCGCTCGAGCACGAAGATGCCCAGGTTTTTCTACCTCGACAATTTCGTTCACAACGAAGGGATCGACCCGAAGACGGGCCGATACCGCTCACCCAATCGGATGCAGCAGAGCCAGAATGAGGAAGGGCGCCGCATCAACGACACGATGGTGCGCGCGATCGCCGCGTACCTGTTCGACAAGTCCCAGAAACCCGCGGCTCCCGTCGCGGCAAGAACGGGCGACGCCGTCCACGGCAAGTGGCTGTTCGAAAACCGTGGGTGCATGGGGTGCCACGTGCTCGAGCCCGGCGCGAAGCGCGACCTGATCGGGACGTATCGGCAGTTCGGGCCCAATCTCGCGGGCGTCGGTTCCAAGGACAGCCGGGACTGGATCTTCGCCTGGATCAAGGACCCGAAAGCGTGGAATCCCGAGACGAAGATGCCGAATCTTCGGTTGTCCGACGAAGACGCGGCGGACGTCTCGGAATACCTGTCGCGGCAGAAAGCGCCCGCCGGGTTCGACGCCGAAGGGATTCCCGAGCCCGACAAGGCGTCACTCGACAAGATCTCCATGTATTTCGAGACGACGACGAGATCGATCGTCGACGCGAGGGCGGACCTCGCGAAAATGTCGCAGCCGCAGGAGCTGTCGTACGCGGGCGAGAAGCTGATCGCCCACTACGGATGTTTCGCCTGCCACGACATCCCGGGCTTCGAAGACGCGAAGCCGATCGGCACGGAGCTCTCGGAGTGGGGAAACAAGGCGCCCCACCGGCTGGATTTCGGGTTCATCGACATCGACCACACGCGGCAGGACTTCATCCGCACGAAGCTCGGCAACACGCGCATCTACGACCAGGACAGGGTCCGCGGGTGGGAAGAGAAGCTGAAGATGCCGCTGTTCTCCTTCTCCGAGCCGGAAAAAGACGCCGTGATCACGGCGGTGCTCGGCTTCCAGAAGGACGACATGGCGGACTCGAAGAAGAAGCGCCTCTCGGCCGAGGAAGTTTCGATCGAGCGCGGCCGGCGCATCATCAAAGACCACAACTGCCAGGGCTGCCATGTCCTGGAAGGCCGGGGAGGCTCGATCCGCGACACGATGCCCGACGTGTCGCTCGCGCCGCCGATCATCAAGGGTGAGGGCGCGAAGGTCCAGAGCGACTGGCTCTTCGCGTTCCTGAGCTCGCCGAAGACGGGGCAGATCCGCCCCTGGCTGCAGGTCCACATGCCGACGTTCGGCTTCACCGACGGGCAGCTGAACGACCTGACGCGCTATTTCGCGTCGCTGTCGAAGGCGTCGTACCCGTTCCTCCTGGCCGACAGCCAGCCCGATCCGAAGTCGCTCGCCTCGGGCAGGAAAGTCTTCGAGATGTACCGCTGCTTTCAGTGCCATCCGAAGAGCCAGCAGGAAATGGATAAGGTCGAAGACAAGTCGTCTCTCGCGCCGAACCTGCAGATGGCCCATGGCCGGCTGCGCCACGACTGGATCAACGACTGGATTTCGCGCCCCGATGACTGGCTGCCGGGAACCCGGATGCCGACGAACTTCCCGAAAGACGACACGACCGGAAATCGTTACGTCACGCTCGCGCTCGGCTGGGACTCGCCCCAGATCGCGAAGGACCGGGCGGAGCTCGAGCGAATCTGGGGAAGCCCGAAGGCAGCCGCGGACTTCATCCACGACGTCGATCGCGTGACGCGCTCCCTGCGCGACTACGTCTGGTCGATCGGGGAAGGTTCGCCGGCGCAGGCCGAGAACGCCCCGAAACCGGCGAAGGCGCGCCGGCTCTCGGCCTCTCGTTGATTCTCTCCGCCCTCCTTTCCGCGCTGCTCCTGGCGGCCGCGGGGGGTCCGGTGGCGACCGGAACCGTCGTGGGCCGCTCCCCGGCAGCGTCCGTCGTGTTTCTGGCCGTCCCGGTGTCCGAAGTCCAAGTCCCGCCGCCGGCGCCGGGCCCCACGGTCCGGCTCGCCGTTCAGAACGGACGCGTCGCGCCGAAGATCTCCGCTGCGGGGATCGGCTCCTCGCTCCAGATCACGCTCCTCGACGCGGTGTTCGCCGATCTGTCCGTGTATTTCGGGCTCTCCGATCTCGCGTTCCGCCACAAATTCGTCACGCCGGGCGACGTCTCGAAAACGAAGCTCTCCCGCCCGGGTTTGATGACGATCGAAAACGAGAACGCGCCGACGGAGCGCGCCTACGTCTACGTGACGCCGACCCCGCATTTCGCGGTCGTCGGCAGCGACGGCCGCTACCGGCTCGACGGCGTTCCGACAGGAAAGCGCCGCGTGACGGCCTGGGACGAGGCGAAAGGCACGCAGGACCGCGACGTCGTGGTGCCGGCGGGCGGGGCGGTCAACGTGGATTTCGAGTTCAGAAAATAGCTCGCTCGACCCGATTCGCGGCTAGCCCCAGCGCCAGCTCGGCAAGTCTCTTCGACCCTCGGCCGCAGTTCGCTTTCCCTCGGGATCTCAGAGACCAGCCTGCGCCGGCGCGTTGACCCGGCCGCTCTCGGGCCTTCGCTCGCCGGCGGCGGTAGAATCCTCCCGTGCACGCCTCGATCTACATCTTCTACATGGTCCTCTTCACCGGCCTCGTGGCGTTTTGCGTGTTCCTGTGGGCCGTGAGGGAGGACGACGACGCCGGCGAGGCGTCCAAGGACGACAAGGACGACTAGCTAGTCCTTTTGCGCGAGCAACGCTTCGACGTTCTGCGTCACCTCGGCGGAGTCCCAGTCGATCGCCTCGGCGAGGTGGTACAGGATCCTGCCGTTCCGGTTCGCAATGTAGGTCTCCGGAAATTTCGCCGTTCCGAACCTGTGGGCGGTCTTCGCGCCGGGGTCGCGGTATTCCGGCAGGTCGAACGGCGTCTTCTTCCGGAAGTCGTCGATCGCCTGCCACGAGTCGTCGACCGAAACGCTGTAGAGCGCGATTTGCGGGTTGTTCCGGAACTTCGCCCAGAAGGTGTTCAGTTCCGGCAGCTCCTCGACGCAGGGAGGGCACCAGGTCGCCCAGAAATGGACGACGACGACTTTTCCCTTCAACTTCGACAGATCGACCTTTTTCCCGTCCCGCGTGAAGACGTCGAGCTTCGAGATCGAGGACAGCGACGTGATCGCGTTGGAACCGTTGTCGGGCGGCTTGAGCGACGTCGTGAAGACGAACGCGACGGCGATCGCGACGACCAGGGCCGCGAGCAATAAGACGGTCCGGGTTCTCACGCGACCTTCGGGTTCGCGACTCGCCGGCTGCCGACCGGGCAGACGGGGCGGGCAAGGCATTCCGGACATTCCGAAAGGCGGGGTTTCGCGCGGCAGATCTCGAGAATTCCCAGCCGGCAGATCGCGAAGTCGTACTTCACGGGATCGTTCGCGTCGAGACGGGCGAGCCGTCGGGTGATTTCGACCGCCGTCGTCCAGTCGGCGGTCTTGCGGCGCGTGAGGCCGAGGCGCCGCGACACCCGGTGAACGTGCGTGTCGGTGGGGACGACGAGCGCGCGCGGGGGAATCCCGTCCCAGATTCCGAAGTCGATCGCGTCGCGGCGAACCATCCAGCGCAGGTAGAGATTCCATCTCTTGCACGCAGAGCCCCCGGACGGGGACGGAAAGAGAAATCGCAAGGCGGCGTTCGCAGCCGGCACCCTCCCGAGCAGATCGGCGCAGACGCGATCGAGAAGGGGGCCGGTGTCCGACTCTCCCCGGTAACGGCTCTCGAAGAAGTTCTTCACGGATCCTTCGCTTCGAATGACCCCGCCGATGAGGGAAAAAAGAGTCGCCGCTTCCTCCGGACCGTGGAAGCGATGACGAAAGAAAGAGAGCGCGGCCAGCGCCGGCGGGTTCGACGCGAGCGTTTCCGCGGGATGTCGGCCGAGCGATTCGAGGAGGCGCGAGACGTTCGCGAGAATGATGTCGACGCGTCCATAGGCGAACGCGGAAGCGATCCAGCCCGCGACCTCGACGTCCCGGGGATCGGAATAGCGGTGAACGAGACTGACCGGATCCGACCCGATCGACTCCGCGCCGTATCGCCGGGAGAGGCTTTCGAACGCGGAACGAAGATCCGAGTCGCGGCGCGACATCCCCAACGCGCCTTGCCGGCGCTGGATTTCGAGCGCGCCTTTCCGGCGCGACATTGACTCCATCCGCGCGATATCCTACTCTATTGGCAATGCTTCCCGGCCGGGACCTCAGCAAACATCGTTCAAGAGACTGTCCATCGCATTGACCAAAGAAAAAGTCGTTGTCGTCGGCGTCGTGACGCGCGGCCTTCGCCGGGCCGAAGTCGAAAAACACCTGGACGAGCTGGAGCGTCTCGTCGACACCGCGGGAGGCGAGGTCGTGGCCCGCGAGCTCCGCGAGCGCGCTTCATTGGATCCGGCGACGTTCATCGGATCGGGCGCGGTCGAGGAAATCGCCGGGGAGGCGGCCGCCCTCTCCGCTGGGCTCATCGTCTTCGACGACGACCTCTCCCCGGGCCAGGTCAAGAACCTCGAGAAATCGCTTCCGCGCGTGACCGATCGCGCCGGCCTCATCCTGGAGATCTTTTCGCTGCACGCCCGGAGCCGCGAGGCCCGCACCCAGGTCGAGCTCGCCCGCTACGAATACCTGCTGCCTCGCCTGACGGGCAAGTACAAGGGTCTCTCCCGTCTCGGCGGCGGCATCGGAGGAAGAGGAGCGGGCGAGCAGCAGCTGGAGCTCGACCGCCGAAAGATCCGGCACCGGATCTCGCTGCTCAAGAAGGATCTCGCGAAGATCGAGACGTCCCGGCGCGTGCAGAAACGCGGCCGGCGGCACTCCTTCCAGATCGCGATCGCCGGCTACACGAACGCTGGCAAGACCACGCTGTTCAACCGCCTGACGGCGGGCTCGGAGCTCGCGGCCGACCGCCTCTTCGCGACGCTCGACGCCCGTGTCGGGAAGATTCAGGGAAGCGGCGCGCTCGTCATCGACACCGTCGGCCTGATTCGCAAGCTGCCGCCCGGCCTCGTCGCCTCGTTCCGCTCCACTCTTTCGGAAATTCGCGACGCGGATCTCGTTCTCCATGCCGTCGACGGCTCGTCGGAGTCGGCGGACGAGGAAAAGGAGATTGCCGAGGCGACGTTCGCGGAGCTCGGAGTGGATCCGGCGCGCGTCCTGACCGTCTACACGAAAGCGGATCTCGGCTCCGGGCGCAACGGGGCTCTCGAAGTGTCCTCCCTGACGGGCGAGGGATTCGACCGCCTCCTCTCGGAGATCGAGAAGAGGAGCAGCCCCGACGAGCTGGAAATGGCCGTTCGCATTCCCTACTCCGACTCCCGCGAGATCGCGCGCGCGCGGTCGGGAGCGCGGGTGCTCTCCGAATCGGACGAGGGCGACGCGCTCGTTCTTCGCCTCTCCGGCCCGCGGCGGCAGCTCGACCCGCTCTCCGCATACGAGATTGACCGCTAGCTGGTAGACTCGCGCTCCTCGGAGGAAGCGCAAGGAGTCTGGTGGCTTCCGCGGACTTCAAATCCGTTCGAGTCGCGGCTCAGCCGGGACTGGTGGGTTCGATTCCCATGCGCTTCCGCCACATTTCATGCTCTGATTGGTTTCGTGGCGGATCGGGATTTCGAGCGCAAGACCCGGGGGGAGCCTTCGGCGATCGCGGCCGAGGCGAGACCGACCGGGAAACGGCTCGCCGTGCTCGTCCTGGGCGCCCTCGGCATCGTTTACGGCGACATCGGAACGAGCCCCCTGTACGCGCTGAAGGTCTGCTTTTCCGGGCTCCATTCGATTTCTCCGGGCCGCGAAAACGTGCTTGGCGTCCTTTCGCTCGTGTTCTGGTCGCTTGTCGTCGTCGTGACCCTCAAGTACCACGTCTACGTGCTGCGGCTGGACAACCGGGGCGAGGGTGGGATCCTCGCGCTGATGAGCCTCGTTCGAAAATCGAAGAAGAGAAGCCGGCGCGTGCACGTGGGCCTCGTCACGCTCGGGGTCTTCGGCGCGGCGTTGCTCTACGGCGACGGAATGATCACGCCCGCGATCTCGGTGCTCTCCGCCGTCGAAGGGCTGGGCGTCGCGACGCCGATTTTCGAGCCGTTCGTGATCCCCATCACGATTGCAATCCTCGTGGGACTCTTCCTCTTTCAGTACCGGGGGACCGCGGCGATCGGGAAGGTCTTCGGCCCCGTGATGCTGGTGTGGTTCCTCACGCTCGCGACGCTCGGCCTCGCGAGCATTCTCCGCTACCCCGGGGTGCTCGTGGCCGTGAATCCCCTGCACGCGGTCGCTTTCTTTGCCCACAACCGTTTTCACGGATTTCTGGTGCTTGGAGCGGTCTTTCTCGTCGCGACGGGCGGAGAGGCGCTCTACGCGGACCTGGGGCACTTTGGAGAAATGCCGATTCAGATCGACTGGTTCTCGATCGTCGGGCCGTCCCTGCTACTGAATTACTTCGGCCAGGGCGCTCTCCTGATCCGCTTTCCGGAAGCGGCGGGAAACCCGTTCTACCGGTTGGCTCCGCCCTGGGCTCTGTATCCCCTCGTCGCGCTCGCGACGATGGCGACGATCATCGCCTCCCAGGCCATCGTCTCCGGCGCCTTTTCGCTGACCCGCCAGGCCGTCCAGCTCGGGTATCTCCCGAGGGTCAAGATCGTGCACACTTCGGCGGCGGACATCGGCCAGATCTACATTCCCGGGCTCAACTGGCTGCTCATGACGGCGACGATCGGGCTCGTTCTCGGGTTTCGCAGCTCCAACAATCTCGCGGCCGCCTACGGGGTCGCCGTGTCCGCCACGATGGTCATCACGACTCTGCTCGCCCATTCCGTGACGAAGGACCTGTTCGGCTGGAAGCCGTGGGCCTCGGGTCTCGTGACCGTCGGGTTTCTCGCCTTCGACGTCTCGTTTTTCGCGGCCAACATCGTGAAAATCGCGAAGGGCGGATGGTTTCCGATCGCCGTCGCGGTCGCGGTGTTCACCCTGATGACGACCTGGCGAACGGGGCGCAGTCTTCTGAACCGCCAGCTCCGAAGGCGGCTCGTTTCGGTCGAGGAGTTTGTCGCGGACGTGAAACAGAAGAACCCGATTCGCGTGTCGGGGACGGGCGTCTATCTCTCGATGATTCCGGACGTCATTCCGCCCGCGCTGTTGAACAATTTTCGCCACAACCAGGTCGTCCACGAGCAGGTCCTGCTCGTGACGATCCTCACCGAGGAGGTTCCGCGGGTGGCGGAGGCGAAACGAATCGACGTCGAGACCCTGTCCTGCGGCTTCCATCGAATTCTGCTCCATTACGGATTCATGGAAGATCCGGATCTCCTGGGGCCGCTTGGAAAGGCGGTCGCGGGCGGAATCGAGCTCGAGTCTTCGACGACGACGTTCTTCCTCGGCAAGGAGACGATCCTTCCGTCGGAGGTCGCGGGAATGGCGGGGTGGAGGGAAAAGCTGTTCTCCGTTCTGTCGAACAACTCGCACAGCGCGACGGCGTTTTTCAAGTTGCCGGTGGATCAGGTCGTGGAAATACGGGGGCAAGTGAAGATCTGACGGCGTCGCGCCGCCGTCATTCCCGCGAAAGCGGGAATCGCTCCCCCCCTCCAACGTTCTTCGCACGACTCGAATTAGAATCACGCTTCATGTCGGCCGCTGCCAGTCCCGCGCGCGCAAGCTACCTCGAGGTCATCCGCGAGAATCCCGATTTTCGCCGCGTCTGGATCGGACAGGTCGGCAGCCTGCTCGGGGACTGGTTCAACCAGGTCGCGATCCTGTCCCTCCTGCTCCGGCTGACCGGGTCCGGCAGCGCCGCCGGCCTGTTCTACGTGCTGCAGATGGTGCCGATCTTTCTCGTCAGCCCGATCGCCGGCCGCGTCGTCGATCACCTCCCGAGAAAGCTCGTCATGGTCACGGCCGACCTCGCGCGCGCGGGAGTCGTGCTCGCGTTCCTGCTCGTGGATCGCCCGAGCCGGATCTGGATCATCTACCTCGCGACGGCCGCCCAGATGTCGCTCTCCTCGTTTTTCGAGCCGGCGCGTAACGCCGTGATGCCGAAAATCGTGAAGCCGGAGCACCTCGTCGGCGCGAACGCCGTCACCGCGACGACGTGGTCCGTGATGCTCGCGGCGGGTGCGGCAGTCGGCGGCCTCATTACGGCGCTGCTCGGAGAGCGCGCCGCTTTTCTGCTCAATTCCGCGAGCTATCTCTGGTCCGCGGCCTTCGTCCTGCGCGCCGTGATCCCGCCGATCGAATCGCGGCCGCACCATTCCGAGCGGGGGTTCGTTTCGGGGCTGCGCGAAGCGCTCCGGGCACCTTCTCTGCTGCCGATTCTGTGCGCGAAAGCGCTGCTCGGCTTCGCCGGGGGCATGGGCCTGCTCCTGGCGATCTGGGGCGACCGCGTCTTCCGGATCGGAGCGACGGCCGCGGGCGGCATCGGGGCGTTGTTCGCGGCCCGCGGCGTCGGCACCGCGATTGGGCCGATTGTCGCGCGCCGATGGGGAAAGTCCCACGGGGAAGGAGCGCGGCGCACGATCGCCGTCGGATATCTCGTGTGCGGGGTGTTCTTCCTCGCGGCCTCGCTCGCGCGGTCGCTGCCGGTCGCGCTGGTTTGCCTCGTCGGCAGCGGCATCGGGACCGCCGTCACCTGGGTCTTTTCGACCGTCGCGTTGCAGCAAGAGACGACGGACCGTGTGCGGGGCCGCGTCTTCGCGGCGGAGCAGACGCTTTTCACGCTGACGGTGTCGATCTCCATGCTTGCGACCGGGCGCGCGCTCGACCATCCGGGTTGGACGCCGAGGGGAGTCGGGATCGCGCTTTCGCTCGTTTACTTCCTCGGCGCCGCGACGTTCGAGCTGTTGCTGATTCGGGCCCGCCGGCTCTCGGTTGACGCCGCTCCAACGCTCGAATAGGATTTCCGTCTCTTCGTTCTCTGCGTGGGGCTGTAGCTCAGCTTGGGAGAGCACCTGAATGGCATTCAGGGGGTCGCCAGTTCGATCCTGGTCAGCTCCACCATCCGCCTTCGCCTTTCTTCGAAGCCCAAAACGAGGGTTGCGGCTACGGCGCGATTGACGGTCCGCTGCGACGAATTCGAAGGACGTGCCGCTGGCGCCCTCGAATCCCGGGCCCTCAAATTACTCCACCGAATGGCGCATGAATCGCTGCAGGCCGCTGCGGGCCGCCTCCGCGCCGATCTTCGGCGGCGGAACGCTGGCCCAGAGCGGGTACCTCACGCCTGTCAGTCGATTGATGATGATCGCCTGGACCACGAGCAACCCGACCGCGACCTCGAGGACGATGAGATAGGGAGGCTTGCTGACGGCTCCCAGCGACACGATCAGCGCGGTGGCCCCGGCTGGCGGATGGGGAGAATTCAGAAGAATCATCAGCGCTCCCGCCGTGCCCAGGGAAAGGGCCGCGGCCAGGACCCGGGTCCAGCCCAGCTCCGAGACGATCGCCGGTCCGGCATGTTGCAATCCGGTCACCCACAGCGCGGCATATCCGGAAACAATCCCGATGGCGTGACCGCACAGCGTGTTCCGAGGGCTCGCCGCCGGTGCCGTTGGCGTGAAAAACAGCAGGAAGGCGCTCGCTCCGAGCGGAGGAAAAATGAATGGCGTCTGGAAAGCCATCGCCAGTCCGCAGAGGATGCCGATACTGATGAAACCGTTGATGAACATGAAGAGCGCCCACATCCGTGCCAGTCTCGTCGTGCGGATCGTGTTTGCCCGGATCTGCCGCTGTCCCGTCTGGGACAACACGTCGTTCAGCGTGTAGCGCCGCATGAGGATCGTCTCGAACTCCGCCTTGGGAATTCGGAGAAGTGTGGTGTCCTCACACGCGCGAAGGCTTGCGCCGCGACGCCCGGAATGGCCGGGCAACAACGACTGCTCGCCGACGTGGCTGAGCTCCTTGAGCTGCGCCAGGACGACTTCGTCGCCGTTGCGGTCGATGGCGAAAACCTGGACCGAACCCCGGACGACGACATAAGCGCAGTCGCCCATTTCGCCTTCGCGGAAGATCAGCGCCGAGGCCGAAAACGTGACCACCTGGGCGACGTCGGCCAGCGCCCGAAGCTCGCCGGCTTCCAGCTCGCTGAACAAAGCCAGGCGCTTGAGGAACCGCTCGCGTTCTGAAGGAGCCATTGCGGTGGCCGGGATTCTACCGCGGGACAGTTCGAGGCCGCGGACCGCGAACCGAAGCGCCCGGTGGGTGGGCCAAGCGTGGACAGAGTGACACCGTTCTGGCGACCCAGATACAAATTCGCAGAAATTTTGTTTTTCGCAGAGACCGGGCGTTTCTCAACCTGCTAGAATTTGCTCGCTGGAGGTTCACGTGAAAAAGAGAGCTTTTCTTGGGTGCTCTATCGCGATCGGACTGCTGGTCTTCTCCATGAACGTTTCGGCGCTGACGAGCGACAACCTTCTCGTCAACCCTGATTTTGCGACGGATCTCAGCGGGTGGGCGTACACCCCGTTGCTCACGGAGTGGTCCACCAAGGACGTGAACGACGACGTCTCCTCCGGGTCGGCGGGGATCGCCGAGACGGACAACGTCGGTGGTGCTGAGGTCATCTCTCAGTGCGTCGTGCTTCCCGGTCCGGGACCATTCGACGTTGGAGCGTTTTTCTTTCTTCCTTCAGGACAGGGCCAGCGGGCCGGCGGGGCTTCGTACGCCATCTGGTACTCGTCGAACGATTGTTCCGGGACTGCGCTCAGAACGGACGAATTCGACACCCCGGATCCGCCGCCGACCGACACCTGGACATCGAATTTCGGGCTCCGGGTGACGCCTCCCGGGGGGTCGGTTTCGGCGTTCGTGGCCTTCGGGATCTACAAGAACGACAACGCGAGCGGCCCGAACGTCGTCGGATACGTCGACGGCACTACCTTCCGCCTGACCCAGCTGGGCTCCGCGCGCTCTGGGTGCTGCAATTCGGCCGTCTCACCCGCGCCGCTGGCCTTTGTGTTCGGACGAGCGGGGACACCTCCTGAAGTCAATATAACTGGAACCTGGAACGGGCTTTACACGGAGTCGACTTCCTCCTCCGGTCCGCCTACCCAACATACGATTCCGATGTCTCTTACGCAGACGAATGCAGACGTAACGGGATCCTTTTCCGTCAGCGCCTCAAATGGCGTATCAAGTGGCACGGTCAGTGGAAGCGTATCGGGAAGCGCGTTTATCTTTACTCTGACGATTAGTTCAGGATGCGCGACCGTTATCGATGGAATAACATCCGTCACGGACGGGGGAGATCAACTCTCAGGTCGTATGGCGAAGCACAGTTGCGGTGGTGGGCACGACGACGGGACGTTTACGGCCACAAAGGCCAAGTAGCCCTCGCGAACCGAGGCGATCCCGTTCAGCTCCCCCATCCGTTCGAGCGAAAGAGGCGGGTCAGTAGGACGCCTACCGTTTCTCCTTCTGAGCGTTCAGCCGAGCGACCTCCGCCGCAGAGACGCCTTCGAGGACGAGTCCGTACGACAACCCTTCCTGCAGCCGGCGGCGAAAGCGATTCGAGAGCGCCATCCTCGTGTACCGCAGCGTCAGCGGGCTTTGCTTCTTCATGTATCGCGCCAGTTCCCAGGCTCGCGGCAGCAGCGCGTCTCGAGGAACGACCTCGTTGACTGCGCCGTACTCCTTCGCTTGTGCCGCGCTCAGTTTCTGGCCGCTCAACAGGAAATAACGACCGCGAATTTCCCCGATGACTTCGGGCCAGACGATATGCAGGCCGTCTCCTGGCACGATGCCGAAGGCGGGATGAGGCGCATCCTGAAAGTCGGCGTCTTCGGTGGCAATGACGATGTCGCAGAGGAGGGCATATTCGGAATGCACGGTCACCGGCCCATTGATCGCCGCGATCATCGGGACCTGGATGTCGAGAATGTTCTCGAGGATCTTCGTGCCCTCCCGCAGGATCTTGTCGAATCCGGTGGGCGTGAAGAAGTCGAAGCCCTCGGGGGTGATCTGGGCGCAGAACTCGTTGCCCGTGCCGGTCAGAATGACGACGTGGTTGTCGCGATCGTCGCCGATGTCACGGAATGCTCCCATCAGCGCTTCGTGGACGTAGCCATTGAACACGAGCGGGCCGCCTCCCGAATGCAGGGCGACTTCGAGGATCCCGTCTTCTCGCTTCATTTTTACGTTTTCATATTTGTCGCGATAGCTTTCGAACATGACCTTCCTTCCTTTCCCGGGTCTTCAGCGCGCGGTTTCGATCGGCCGAGTCCACGCGGGATTCTCGATGTTCCATCCTCCGCCGAGCGCGCGGTAGAGCTGGACGAGTGCCGCGAGCCGGCTGAACCGCGTCTGGACCTCGGCGTTCTCTGCAGGGAAGAGTTGCTGCTGGGCCTGCAGAACTTCGAGATAGTCGGAGAGGCCCGCGAGGTAGCGCTCGTTGGAGAGACGCACCGCGTCCCGGTAGGCGGTGACGGATCGGGCCTGCTGTTTCTCGACTTCCGCGAGCTTCTGGTAAGCGACGAGGGCCGTGGAGGACTCGGCGAACGCGTTCGTCACGCTCTGCTCGAACTGGGCCTTCGCCTGCTCCCACCGAGCGATGGCCGCACGGTACTCGTTGTGGAGGCGCCGTCCCTGGAGGACCGGCGTCAGGAGCCCGCCCCCGGCCGACCAGGCCTTCCCGCTCTGGAACAGCTGGGAGACCTGCGGCGCGACGCCGCCGAAGGCGCCGGTCAGGTCGATCCGGGGAAAGAAGTCGGCGACCGCCACGCCGACAGCCGCGTTGGCGGCCTGAAGGTTGCGCTCCGCCTGTCGGACGTCGGGCCGACGCTCGAGAAGATCCGAAGGGAGCCCCGAGGGGATCTCCGGCGGAAGCGACTGATCATTCAACGCGGCGCCCCGGGCGATCGGCCCAGGGTTGCGGCCGAGGAGGAAGGAGATCGAGTTTTCCTGCGCGACGATCTGGCGTTCGAGATTCGGAATCTGGGCGGCCGTCGTGGCCAGAGACGCCTCGGCGCTCGCTGTTTCGAGCCTCGACGCGGCTCCTCCCTCCAGTCGCCGGTTGAAAAGGTCGAAGGTGCTCTGAAACGCCGCCGTCGTGCGCTTCGCGATTTCCAGCTGCAGGTCGAGCGCCCGGAGCTGGAAATACTCGGTTGCGACTTCCGAGACGAGCGACAGCGTCACGCCGCGACGCGCCTCTTCTGACGCCAGGTAGAGCGAGAGCGCCTGCTCGTCCAACCGCCGGATCCGTCCCCAGAGATCAATCTCCCAGGTGAGCCCCAGGTTGATGTCGAAGAGATTGACGGGGGACCCGGGAGCGACGAAGTCCGATTGCCGGCTTCGGGTCCATCCTCCCTCGCCCTGGATCTGGGGGAAAAACTGCGACCGGGCGATACCCGCATTCGCCCGAGCCTCCTCGACCCGCCATGCGGAGAGGCGCAGGTCGTAGCCGTTCTTGAGTGCCTCGCCGATCAGATCCTTCAGCGCGTCGTCGTGAAATACCTCCCACCACGCCTCGTCGGCGAGCGATGCGGCCTCCGGCGGGCGCACCTGGCCGCGCGTTTCGGCAGGGGACGCGATTTCGGGCCGCCGGTAGCTCGGACCGACTGCGCAAGCGGCGAAAAGACTCGAGGCGAGCACGATTCCGGCGGTCGATCTCATTTCACTTGGCCTCTCCCGACGGGGCCGGGGGGTTTCGGGGGGCCCCAGGGTCCCCCCTGCGCCCCGCGAAGCGCTCGACAACGACGAACAGAAACGGAATCACGAAGATCGCGATCGCCGTCGCGGCGAGCATGCCGACGATGACGACGGTCCCCAGGATTCGCCGCGAAGCCGCCCCGGAGCCGGTCGCGATCCACAGCGGCACGCAACCCAGAATGAAAGCGAAGGAAGTCATCAGGATCGGCCGGAACCGGAGCTTCGCCCCCTCCAGAGCAGCTTCCACGACGTCCCGTCCGTTCTCGAGCTCGTTTTTCGCGAACTCCACGATCAGAATCGCGTTTTTCGCCGCCAGGCCGATCAACATGATCAAGCCGATCTGGGCGAAGACGTCGAGATCGTACTTGCGTAGGAAGAGTCCGAAAAAGGCGCCAAAGACGGCGATCGGAACCGAGAGAAGCACACTGAAGGGGAGAGACCAGCTCTCGTACAGAGCGGCGAGGATCAGGAAGACGAAGACGAACGACAGAGCGAACACGCGCACGGCCGTGCCTGCGGCTTTCTTCTCCTGATAGGAGAGGTCGCCCCAGTCGTAGCCCATCTCCGGCGGAAGGACCTTCTTCGCCACGTCTTCCAACGCTGCCATCGCCTGGCTCGAGCTGTAGCCCGGGGCGGCGGAGCCGATGACCTGAGCCGCACGATAGAGGTTGAAACGGTTCGTGAATTCGGGGCCCTCGATGCGGCGCGTCGTCACCAGCCCCGAAAGGGGAACCATGTTTCCGTCGTTGTTCCGCACGTAGAACTGGTTGATGTCCTGGGCGCTGACCCGATCCTCGCCCTCCGCCTGGAGGAATACTCGCCATTGCCGCCCGAAGCGGTTGAACTGGTTCAAGTACAACCCGCCGAGGAAGGTCTGGAGCGTGAGGTAGACATCGCCCACGGCAACTCCCTGCTTCAAGACTTTGTCGCGATCCACGTCCGCGAAAACCTGGGGCGCCGAGGCGCTGAACAGCGAGTTCACGCTCGTCAACTCCGGCCTTTTCCGGCAGGCGTCGAGAAACTTCTGGAGATTGTCGGCGAGAAACGCAGGGCTTCCTCCGCTGCGGTCCTGGAGCCAGAAGGAGAAACCGCCGGAGTTGCCCAGGCCGGGAATCGCGGGGGGCGGAAACCCGAAGACCACCGCTTCGGGCACGTGCGCGGCAAACTCGCCGTTGAGTTTCTTCATGATGGCCGCGGACTGCAGTTCCGGTTTCTTTCGCTCTTCCCAGGGTTTGAGCGAAACGAAAAAGAAGGCGTTGTACGAGGCCGAAACGCGGGAGAGCAGACTGAACCCGACGACGCTCGTCGTGTACTGAACCCCTTCGGTCTTGCCGAGAATCGCCTCGATCTTTCGGCAGACGGCGTCGGTGCGCTGGAGCGAGGCTGCCGCCGGGAGCTGAGCATTCATGAAGAGATATCCCTGGTCCTCGTCGGGAACGAAGCTCGTCGGCAGCCTCTTTCCGAGGACCCCGTCGAGCAGCACGAATCCGCCGAGAATGGCGACGGCGATGATGCCTTTCCGGATCAATGCGTGGGAAAGATTCGTATAGCCGCCGGTCACTCGTGCGAACTGCCGGTTGAACGCAGCAAATACGCGGCCCAACGGTCCCCGGGATTCCTTGCGAGGCTTCAGGAGCATCGCCGAAAGGGCCGGCGAGAGCGTCAGGGCGTTGAAGGCGGAGATGACGACCGAAATCGCGATCGTCACGGCGAACTGTTTGTTCAGCCTCCCCTGGATGCCGCTCATGAAAGCGACCGGAATGAAGACCGAGGCGAGGACGAGCGCGATGCCAACGACCGGCCCGGAGACCTCCTTCATCGCCTGGAACGTCGCGTCGCGCGGCGACATCCCCTGTTCGATGTGGTGCTCGACCGCTTCGACGACGACGATCGCGTCGTCGACGACCAGCCCGACGGCGAGGATCAATCCGAAGAGGGACAGCGTGTTGATCGAGAAACCGAGAAGCGGAAAGACCGCGAACGTGCCGATCAAGGAAACCGGCACGGCAATCATGGGGATGAGCGTCGCGCGCCAGTTCTGGAGGAAGAGGAAGACGACGAGGATGACGAGAACGATGGCGGCCGCGAGGGTCTTGACGATCTCCCGGATTCCCTCGGTCACCGGAAGCGTCGTGTCGAGACCGATCGCGTAATCGAGGTCGGAGGGGAAGCGCTGCTTGAGCTCCGCCATCGTCTTCTTGACGCCTTTGGCCACCGCCAGTGCGTTGGATCCGGGCGCCTGAAAAATCGCGATGATGCAGGCGGGCTTGCCATTCAACCGTCCGACCTGCTTATAGGAGAGACCCCCGAGCTCGATCCGGGCGATGTCCTTCAGCCGCACGACCGAGCCGTCCGGGTTCGACCGCACGACGATCTGCCCGAACTGCTCCGCCGTCTGGAGCCGCCCCTGCGCCCGGACCGTGTAGGTCATCTCCTGTCCCTTTGGGGACGGCTCGGCACCGACCTGGCCTGCCGGGTTCGCGCTGCTCTGCTGCTGGACAGCCGTGTTGATGTCGGGCACCGTGATTCCGAGCTTCGCGAGCAGATCGGGCTTGACCCAGATGCGCATCGCGTAGTCGCCGGCGCCGAAGACGAGCACCTGGCCGACGCCCGGCACGCGGTAGAGAGTGTCGTTGACGTTGATGGTGGCGTAGTTGGCGAGAAAGAGGGCATCGTACGTGTTGTTGGGAGAATAGAGCGGGATCAGGAGGAGGGGCAGGCCGGTCGACCTCCGGATGTTGAAGCCGAACTGGTTGACGTCGTTCGGAAGAAACGGCTGAGCCTGACCCAAGCGGTTCTGCGTGTTGACCTGGTCCTGGTTGACGTCCGTGTCGACGTCGAACGTGACGAACTCCTGCAGGGTGTTGTCGTTTGCGTTGATGGACTGCATGTACAGCATGTTGTCGACGCCGTTCATCTGCTGCTCGATGGGAGTGGCGACCGATTGCTCGATCGTGACGGCGTCCGCTCCCGGGTAAGTCGTCGAGACGATGATCTGCGGAGGGACGATGTCCGGGAATTGCGCCACCGGAAGTCCCTGCATGGCGACGAGGCCGGCAATGACTGTCACGATCGCAATGACGATCGCCACGATCGGGCGACCGATGAAGAACCGAGACACGTCAGTTCCCCGAAGCCGCCGGGGGCCCCGTCGTCGAAGGCTCCTCGGCCGGCCTGGGATCGACGACCATGCCGGGCTTGACCTTCTGGACTCCTTCGACGATGACGCGATCTCCGGGGCTCAAACCCTTCTCGATGATCCAGAGGGCGCCGATGCGATCTCCGGTCTGGACCGGCCGGATTTCGACCTTGTCGCCCGCGCCGACGACGGCGACCTGATTCAAGCCCTGGAGCTCCGATACCGCGCGCTGGGGGACGAGGATCGCGCCCTTTCTCACGTCCGTCGCCGCCCGCACCTTCGCGTATTGACCGGGCCGAAGGAGATGTTTCGGGTTCGGAAAGACCCCTTCCACCTGGATCGTGCCCGTCTTCACGTCGACGTTGCGATTGGCCAGAATGGGGTCGCCCCGCATCGGATACTCCGTGCCGTCCGATAGGGTGAGCGAGAGCATTCCCTTGTCCCGGGCGGGGACGGACCGGACGGCATCCACGGGACCGCGCTTCTGCGCCCAGGCCATGTACTCCTGCTCGCTCGGGTTGAAGAAGACCTTGATCGGATCGACGACGGAAACGGTCGTCATCGTCGTCTGCCCGTTGACGAGGTCGCCGACTTGCGACTTCGCGATTCCGGCAATTCCATCGAGGAGAGACGTGACCCGGGTCCAACCCAGATTGAGCCGCGCCTGCTCGGCCGCAGCCCGGGCCGAGTCCACGTTCGCCTGCGCCTGACGTTGGGCGGCCAGCGCGTTGTCGAGCTCCTGTTGGCTGATCGCCTTGTCGGCGGCCAGAGGCGTGAATCGCGCGACGTCGAGCCTGGCTTTGCCGAGCGCCGCCTCGTTTTGTGCCAGGAAACCCTTCGCCTGATCGAGAGCGGCCTGAAACTGGCGGGGGTCGATCTCGAAAAGGACATCCCCCTTTTGAACGAACGAGCCTTCTTTGTAAACCTGTCGCAACATGTAGCCCGCCACCTGCGGCCGGATGTCGGCATTGACGTAGCCGTCGAGCGAGCCGACCCACTCCTTGGTGATCGGAACGTCCTTCCGAACGACCGTCACGACTTCGACGGCGAGCGGCGGGGGTGGGGGCGCTTCCTTCTTTGCGCAGGAGGTGCAGACGAGCCCCGCGAGAAGAAGTCTCGAAACGTTTCTCGTCAAGAGATGGGCCTTCCACAGTTTCCGAAGGCGGGATGCGGACATCTGAGCCTCCGAGGTGACGCAAACGAAACTATCACAAGGTTCGTGGGTCCCGGCCCGCAGGATCGATCGCAGCCCAAGGCAGTGGCTCACCCGATCGAAGAGGCGGCGAAAAGTTTGGCACGGGCCGCGAAGTGGAGTCACTGTTCGTCACTTCGACGGCTGGAGGAGATCAGCGTGATTTGCCGCGACGATTGGGGCCGACGGCCATCCTCATGACTTGACGGCTCGGGCCGAACTCCAGAGCGCCCAGCCCGGATTGATCCGGTTTGGATAGAGCTCCAGCATCTTGTCGTAGAGCTCTTGAGCGGTTGCGGCCGTTTCCGCGAGCCGGTCGAAATCTCGGATGTACTTCCGGGTTTCTTCGATGATCCTGGGATCGTCGGCGTTTTCGGGTCGCTTATGGGATGCGACAACCGCGCGCGGGTTGAGCGACTCAATTGTGTCGAGCGCGGATATCCACTCCCGCCTTTTCTGCGCATTGGACTCGGCGAGGTAGAGGTGGACATCGTTGTAGGCGGCGTCGCCGGCGACCACGAGTCCGATGGAGGGGACATTCAGACACGTCGTGTGATCCGTGTCTGTGTGACCAAGCTCGACGGCGATCAATTCATGCCCTTCCAGATCGATGACATTCCCTTTGAGCTCCTCGGCAATCACCAGCTTGTCCGGAATCTGGCCAGGAAATCCCGGCTTCCAGAACTTACGGAGGAACTCCGGGTCGGCGTTCTGGCGCATGACCTTCACGGCATCGGGCGTTGCCACTGCTCTGGCGTTTGGGAATCGGTCGAGGAGAGTGCCGACTCCAAACCAATGGTCTCCATGGCCATGCGTGAGGTAGATGGTCGTCAGTTTCTTGCCCTTTGAGGACACCCAATCCGCGAGAGCATTGGCCTGTTTGACTGTCATGAACGCATCCACGAGTGCGGCCTCTCGCGCGCCATAGACGAGGGTTGACGCCATCGCCTGAAAATAGGCCTCCTTGACGCCCGGTGGGAGATCGGGAGTGACAATGGGTATTCCCGGCGTCACGAAGACTTCCCAGTTCAGAGGAGCAACCATTCGGATTCTCCTTTCCGTGCACTTTGCGACTGGGCGCGGTCTGCGGCTACTTGCTCCCCAGTTTTGCCGAGGCTTGCTCGATCAGGTCGGCCACTTCTTTCGGATGGGAAAGCATGGCCACGTGACTCGAGGGAATCGTGATCGAAGTCGCCTTCATTCTTGCCGCCTCCGCCTTTTCCAGCTCGGGCGGAATCGCGCGGTCGTGGCTGGCGATCACGAACCAGGAGGGCTTCGTCTTCCACGCCGCGGACGTGATGTTTGCGCCGAAGGCGGCGGCATTCGTGGGGCCCTGCGTCGCCGCCAGGAGTTGCTTCTCCGCCTTCGACAGGTCCTGGGCGAAATCTTCGGCGATTCCCTTTGGGGTCACCGACAGAAAACCCTGCGAGTCGGGCCGCAGCTCGCTGCCGAGCGGGGCGGCCGGATAGGGCTTGCTGATGCTCCCCACGGATTCGCCTTCTCCCGGCGCAAAGGCTGCGACGTAAACCAATCCGGCGACTTTTGGATCATTGCCGGCCTCGGTGATCACTGCGCCCCCGTAGGAATGGCCGACCAGCAGAACGGGGCCATCCTGCAGCGCGATGGCGCGCTTCGTTGCGGCGACGTCGTCGGCCAGCGACGTCAGGGGGTTCTGGACCGCGACGACGTGTAGCCCGCTCGCTTCGAGGAGCGGAATCACCCTGGACCAACTCGAGCCGTCGGCCCAGGCGCCATGGACGAGGATGACGTTCTTGACGTGGGCACGTGCGGCGGTGGGAGCGCCGGATGCTCGTACGAGGCCGGCCGCGAAAAGGAATCCTGCCATTGCGATCTGAACCGTTCGGTAAGCTTGGGACTGCCTCATTCGATTTCTCCTTTCAGTCATGCGGATCCTCCTTTCGGTGCGCGTTGCGATTCGACGCGGGTCGGTTTAATATCGCAACCATCCGAGGCTAATCCCATAAGTTTAATAATGCAACTAACACTAAGGTAATGAAACGCAAGAATTTAAGCGATGACTGGTGCCCCATCGCGCGGTCTCTCGACTCGATCGGGGACTGGTGGTCGCTCCTGATCGTCCGCGACGCTCTCGTGTTCGGCAAGCGCCGCTTCGGCGAATTCCAGAAGAGCCTCGGGCTCGCGCGGAACATTCTCACGTCGCGGCTGCGCAAGCTCGTGGCCCACGGGGTTCTCGAGCTCGTGCCCGCATCCGACGGAAGCGTCCATCAGGAGTACGTGCTCACCGAACGCGGTCGGTCGCTCTACGTCGTCCTGACTGCGCTGCGGCAGTGGGGCGAAGAGGCCTTCGAGCCCGGAATGTTGAGCACGGTGCTCGTCGATCGCCTGAAAAACGAGCGGGTCCCTCCTCTGGAGCTGAGAGCTCGGGACGGGCGATTCCTCGGCCCGGCGGACATCAAGGTCGTGCCGGCGGCAGAGATTCGGTCTTCCCGCCGGGGTTTCCGCAAACGGGCGAGCCGTAGGGATCGGGAGCCATGACTTGCCAACGGGTCGCGATCGGCGAACAGCGTAGGATTCCGTCATGGATCCGCGCGCCCGGGAGCTCGTCGAGACGCTCGGCCTCGCGCCGCATCCGGAGGGAGGTTTCTTCCGGGAGGTCTTCCGTTCTTCGGATCGAGTGACTCGCGTCTCTTCCGGCGAGGAGCGCAGCGCCCTCACGTCGATTCACTTCCTGCTCCCTTCGGGTTCGTTCAGCCGCTGGCACCGCGTCCTCTCGGACGAGGCCTGGCACTTCGCGGAGGGCTCGCCGCTGGAGCTTTTCGTGTGTGAGCCGGGCGAAAAGGCCATTCGCCGGACAGTCCTCGGCGAGGTCGGCGGCGGCGCCCGGCCCGTCGAGGTCGTGCCCGCTGGCTGTGCGCAGGCGGCTCGGCCGGTCGGAAGCTTCACGCTTGTCGGATGCACGGTGGGTCCCGGTTTCGAGTTCGCAGATTTCCGGCTGCTGGCGGACGAACCGGACGCCGCCCGGCGCCTTCGGGCCCTCGACCCGGCGCTCGCGACCCTGCTCTGACGCGGGCGAAAGACGGCCGGCGCGCGGTTATTCCGCCCGCAGCGCGGAGATCGGGGAGATTCGCGCTGCCAGACGCGCGGGGATCCAGGAGGCGAGCGCGGCGACGAGCGCGAGGATTCCGACAACGCCCGCGAGCGTCGCCGGGTCCCGCGGCCCGACGCCGAACAGCAGGCTCGCCATCAAACGGGTGACGAGGAGCGCGCCGGCGACACCGATCGCGGCGCCCGCGGCGGCGAGCTTGACGCCCCCGGCGACGATCGACCGAATGATCGTCGGCGCGTTCGCCCCGAGCGCCATCCGGATTCCGATCTCGCGGCGCCGCCGGGCGACCGAGTACGCGATCAACCCGTAAACGCCGATCGACGCGAGTACCAACGCCAGCAGGGCGAAGGCGCCGAGCAGCAGGAGGTTGAACTTCTGGGGCGCCGTCGACTCCGCCACGACCTCGCTCATCTCGCGGACCTTCGTCGGCGGGAGCTGCCGGTCGAGCTGCCAGATCCGGCCCGTCACTTCCCGAAGCAGCGTCGCGGGCTCCGTCGGGCTTCGGACGACGACGTACATCCACCGCTTCCACGGCCGCGGCGTCTGCGCGTAAGGATCGTAGACTGCCGGCTCCTCCGGCCTCGCCGGTCCGAAGTGGTTCACGTCGCCGACGACGCCGACGATCGTCATCCACTCCGGCGTCTTCCCGGGATCAGGCGCCCAGGCCACCCGCGCGCCGACGGCCGAGCCGTTCGGAAAGTAGGCGCGGACGAAGCTCTGGTTGACGATCGCGACGAGCGGGGAGTCTTCCCGATCCCGGTCCGCGAACCCGCGCCCGGCGCGGAGAGGAATCCGGAGCACCCCGAAATACTTCGGCGAGACCGTGCGCGTCAGGACCTCGGGCTCCCCGCCGGCGGGGATCGGCGGACGCCCGTCGATCAGAAAATGCTGCGTCAGCTCGCTGCCGCTCATCGGGAGCTCGGAGACGTACGCCGCCTCGGCGCCGGGCAGCGTGTTCAACGTCTCGAGCAGGCGCGCCCGGAACTGGCGCTGCTTCGAAATCGCCTCGTAGCGCGCCGCGGGAAGCGTGAGCCGCATCGTTAAAACGTGATCCGCGCGGAACCCCGGCTCGACCGACCGGAGATTGCGGAAGCTTCGGATGAGAAGTCCGGCGCCTGCAAGGAGCATGAGCGCGAGGGCCATCTCCGAAACAACAAGCGCGCTCCGGAGCCGGACTTCGCTCCCCGAGGCGGATTGCCCGCCCGAGCCGTCGCGGAGCCCTGCCTGCGGATCGACGCGCGCCGCGGCGAGGGCCGGCACGAGGCCGAACACGAGCCCGGTCGCCGCGGCCATCGCGGCGGTGAACGCGAACACGGCCGTGTCGATCCGGATCGGGACGAGGGTCGCGTCGCTCCCGGCGCCGAGCGCCACCAGGGCCCGCACGCCGAAGTGCGCGAGGCCGAGCCCCGCGGCACCCCCGAGGAGCGACAGCAGCACGCTCTCGGTCAGCGTCTGCCGGACGAGCCGCCATCGTCCCGCGCCGAGCGCGCCGCGGATCGCCATCTCGCGCCGGCGGAAGGACCCGCGGGCGAGCTGGAGGCTCGCGAAGTTCGCGCACGCGATCAGGAGAACGAGCCCCACGGCGCCGAGGAGCACGAGGAGCGCGGGACGGGAGTCGGCGACGAGCGTCTCTCGGAGGGGCAGGAGGTCCCGGCGCCGTCCCCGGTTCTCTTCCGGATAGGCCTGCTCGAGCCACCGGTCGATCGAGTGCAGCTCGGACTGCGCGCGGTCGATCGACACACCGGGTTTGACGCGCATGAACGTGTGGAGGTAGTGCACGTCGCGAGCCGTCGCGTCCGTGGGTTCCACCATCATGGCCGAGGCCCAGACGTCCGCGGCTCTCCCCGGAAGCCGCACCGAGGAGGGGAGCACGCCGACGATCGTGTACAAATTTCCGGAAAGCGGGATCGTCCGTCCGAGGACGTTCGGATCGGATCCCATCCGGTCGGTCCAGAACGCGTGCGACACGACGACGACCCGGCCGGCCTTGCCCAGGTCGTCCTGGGGCTCGATCAACCGTCCCCGCTCTGCGCGGACCCCGAACACCTCAAAATAGCGGAGCGCGCAGAGGCCGGCCATGACCTGCACGGGAGCGTCGCCCCCGGTGTAGTCGACCGGGAAGATGCTGATGCCGCCGATCGATTCGAACGACCCGCTTCGCGCCTCGATATCCCGGAGATCGGGCAGCGACTGGTTGTCGTCGGACCTCGATCCTCCGCTCCACACCATCGCAACGATTCGGTCGGGCTCGCGGAACGGCAGCGGGCGGAGCAGGACCGCCTGGATCACGGAAAAGACGGCGGAGTTCGCGCCGATCCCGAGCGCGAGCGTCAGGACCGCGACGACCGAGAAGCCCGGGCTCTTTCGGAGCGCGCGCAGGCCGTAGCGAACGTCGCGCCGCAAGTCGTTCCACCACATCACGCGGCGCGATTCGTGGAAGCGCTCCCGGGCGAGCGTCGCGTTTCCGAACGCCCGCCGCGCAGCCGCGAGCGCGTCGTCCGCGCTCATCCCTTCTTCGCGAAGCCGCTCGGCCTCGAGCGCGATGTGGGCTTCGATCTCCGAGGCGAAGTCCGCGTCGGGACGCCGCACTCCTAAATCTCCTCCGGCCCGAGCACGCGCCCGATCGCGGCCGCGAGCCGCTTCCACTTCGACGTCTCCTTCACGAGCTGCCGCCGTCCGGCGGCGGTCAGCGTGTAGAAGCGCGCCCGGCGGTTGTTCGACGAGGTGCCCCACTTCGCGGAGATCCAACCCCGTTCCTCGAGCCTCTGCAGGGCGGGATAGAGAGCGCCGTGCTCGACGAGCAGCTCCTCGGCGGAGGTCCGCTGGATCGCGAGCGCAATCCCGTGCCCGTGCTGCGGCCCGAAGATGAGCGTCCGCAGGATCAGGAGGTCGAGCGTGCCCTGGAGGATCTCGAGTCGCTCTTTCTCGTTCGAAGTTTCGCTTCCGGGCCGATCTCTAGTCGACATTCGACCAGAGTATCCACCTGCTCAGGTCGAATGTCAACCCGAGCGGCCGCGGCGATCGTCCATCTTCCCTTGCACTTCGACAGGAGATGGGGTACCCTCTCCTGTCGAAGTAGTAGGGGTATTGGTGCAAGTTTTCCGTTCCGGAGGTTTATCGTGAGTCGAGTCGCCCTGAGAGTCGTTCCGTACCAGGGGTCCCTGCGGTCTTTCGGGTCTCTGCTGCGCTGCCAGCGCCAGGTGGGTCACGTCGGCTTGCGGCAACTGGCACGCGACACCGCCTTGAGCCACTCCTACCTTTCCCGAGTCGAGCGAGATCTTGTACCCCCACCGAGCGCCGCGACGATTCGACGCCTTGCGCAGGCGTTGAAGATGGATGCAGGTCGTCTTCTCGCGGCAGCTGGCGTGATTTCCGATGAGGTGCTGTCATTCTTTTTCCGACGGCCGGAGGTCGCGACCGCGGTGTTCAACCTGGTAACGACGTTGACCGATGATGAAATCGATGTCTTGTGCGACGATCTTGCAGCGCGTCACGAGCCCGTTCGCCTTGCCTCGAAAGATGGACCGCGGACGGGGGGCCCGGGCGCCGGGCCGCCTCGCCGAGGGGGATCGCCAGGACCCGTGCCGTAAATCGAGGGTCGGCGGCCTCGCCCTTGCGCTTCTCGAACAAACTGGGTATCTTCCTGTAGAAGCGAAAGGGGCGTCGTGACAGAACCGAAGATCGATCTTCCGCAGGGCACGTTGGATCTTCTGATTCTCCGGACCCTCGCTCTGGGCCCCGAGAACGGCTGGGCGATCTCCGAGCGCATCCATCAGGTGTCGAGCCGGGTTCTCCAGGTTCAACAGGGGTCGCTCTACCCGTCCCTCCATCGGCTCGAGCGCCGGGGCTGGATCAAGGCAAAGTGGGGAGCGTCCGAGAACAACCGCCGGGCGAAGTACTACCACCTGACCCGGGCGGGGCAGAACCAACTCGAGGCCGAAGAAAGCGATTGGAAGAAACTGGTGGCTGCTGTCACCCAGGTCTTGGAGACCTCGTAACGTGTACCCGATGGTGAGTGACGTCCGCATCCGTCTGCGTGCTCTGTTTCAACGGCGCGCGGTGGAGGAAGAGCTCGACGAAGAGCTTCATTTCCATCTGGAGCGGCAAACAGAGAAATATGTAGGCTCTGGCCTGACCCGAGCGGAGGCGACGCGGCGCGCCCGTCTCGATTTCGGCGGCGCCGACCAGATCAAAGAGGAATGCCGGGAATCGCGTGGGGTTCATTCGATTGAAACCCTCGTCCAGGACATTGGCTACGCCGTGCGCGTGCTGCGCAAGTCTCCTGGCTTCACCGTTGTCGCTGTTCTCATCCTGGCGCTGGGCATTGGTGCGAGTACGGCTGTTTTCAGCGTCGTCGACGCGGTTTTTCTCAAACCCCCGCCCTTCCCGCATGTCGAGAGAGTCGTTTTTCCCTGGCGCCACAGCGCGAGTGAGAAAACCATTGGCGACTGGGCGACTGAAGTGATGCCTCACCGAGCACCCTTTCCCTGGGGTCGTCGCGATTTCTTGTTTGTCGCCCACGAAACCAGGACATTCGAGACTCTCGGAGCTTTTCAGAGCGGGTCGTTCAACCTCACGGGCGTGGACGCCGCCGCTCGCCTCGACGGTTTACGAGTCTCGGCGGGCTTCTTTCCTTCTCTGGGCGTGTCTCCCGCGCTCGGCCGAACCTTTACCGAAGAGGACGATCACCCCGGCCACGAAGCCGAAGTGGTTTTAAGCGATGGCCTGTGGAGGGAACGATTCGGCTCCGACCGTCGCATCCTGGGGCGCAGGCTGCAACTCAACGGCATCCCTTACACCGTCATCGGCGTGATGCCGGGCGGTTTCGTGTTTCCGCGTTCCAACGAAATGCCTTCGGTGGTCTTCACTTTTCCGCCGCAGGTCCAGTTGTGGGTCCCGCTCGCGCCCGGTCGTGCGCCGGTCGGTTCGAATGAGCCGTGGGAGCTCGCGGTCGTCGGCCGATTGAAGCCGGGGGTGTCGGTCAGTCGGGCGCAGGCGGAGATGAACCTGCTGGGAAAACGGCTGGACGGACTGTTCCCGAATCAAAAGGGTTGGTTCGGTTTCACTGTGACCTCGTTGGCGCAGCAGGCGGGTGGCGAGAACCGCCGGCCTATGTTGCTTATGCTCGGTGCAGTCGGTGTGGTTCTCCTGATCGCCTGTTCCAATGTCGCCAGTTTGCTGCTCAGCCGATTTCTGGGCCGCAATCGCGAGCTCACGTTGCGGGCCGCGCTCGGCGGCAGAAAGTCGCGGATCATCCGTCAGCTCGTTACGGAGATTGTAGTGTTGACCGGCGTCGGCGGTCTTTTCGGAATCCTCGTTGCAGAGTGCGGAGTCTCCTGCGCGAGGATATTCGGCCCGTCGAGTATTCCCGGTATCGGCCAGGCAACTGTGGACGTCCGTACATTCGCCGTCATTCTTGGGACAGCGCTATTGATCGGGGTTCTCTGCGGTGTGATCCCCGCGCTCGGTGGTCCGAGAGGGAATCTGCTGGACTCACCCGGGACGGGCAGCCGGCGAACCGGATCGGGCCCGGGAGTCCAGCGAGCCCGAAACATTCTGTGCGTTTCGCAACTTGCGTTCGCCGTTGTGCTTGTCGTCTCGGCGGGGCTTCTGACCCGGACCCTTTCTCGTCTGCTCGCCGTGAATGCGGGCATTCGTTCCGACAGCGCCTTGACCTTTGACCTGTCACTGCCTTCGGCGAGGTATCCCGACCAGGAGCATGTCGTCACATTTTATCAGGCGGCGCTCCAGCGTCTCCGGGCAATACCGGGTGTTCAGTCTGCCGGGCTCGCGGAGTCCGTGCCGCTGAGCGGCACGACGGACACAGCGGTGATTCGTATCGCCGACCAACGATTGCCAAAGGGCGTGTCCGATCACATCGTCTATTGCACGACGGTCTCTCCTGGATACTTTTCGAGTGTGGGAACGCCGATCGTGAACGGTCGGGACTTTCGCGAGTCCGATGCGGAGGATTCGACACCCCTCGCCGTCATCAGCAGTGCCCTGGCGACGAGACTCTGGCCCGGCCACGACCCGATTGGGAGACGGGTGGCTCTCGCCAGCGCCACGTTTCCGCCGGTGAGGGTCATCGGCGTCTCCGCTGACGTTCGGCGTATGTCGCTCCGCGATGCTCCCGCCATGGAGATGTACGTACCCTACATGCAGAGAGTGTGGCCGTCCCTGCTGTCGATGAACGTTGTATTGCGCACGGCCGGAAACCTTCCGTCGATCGCCGCCAGCGCACGCAACGCCATACGGTCCATCGACCCGGATGTCCCGGTCTCGAACATCCGGCCCCTGTCCAATCTCGTTGAGACTTCCATCGCCAGCGCGCGCTTTTCGACAGCGTTGATCGAGGCTTTTGGCGCGCTCGCGTTCGTGCTCGCCGCAATCGGGATGTATGGTCTCGTTTCTTACGGCGTTGTCGAACGAACGCGTGAGATCGCAATCCGGATAGCTCTTGGCGCTCGGCATGCAAACGTTTTCAGCCTGGTCGTCAGCCAGAGCGCCCGCGTGGCCTTCGGCGGGATCGTGATCGGTGTTGCCGCCGCGGTTGTCGTGGCGCGGCTCGTGAGAGGATTCGTGTACGGTGTTCCGCCGACGGATCCACTGATCTTCGGCGGGACCTTGCTCATGTTCCTGGGGGTGGCGCTTCTCGCGTGTTATATCCCGACCCGGAGAGCCATGCGGGTGGACCCGTTCGCTTCCCTCCGATACGAGTGACGGCCCGGTGTGGCGCGGCAGCAGGCGCCGGCGGTCACTGTTCCGGCAACAAACACCGAAATACAAAACCTCGCACAAGAGTTCATAAAAGCGGTTGTGCGGGCGTGGCCGCCAACCGCGCAAGTGGCTGATCTGTCGTGATCCCTGCCGGTGGCAGATGTATTGCTGTCGGCAACGCGGAGGTTGCTATTGGATCCCTACAGAAGTACGCAGAACGATCGCACTGGCAAGTCGCGCGACGCGCCCGTACAGTCAGGAGTGTCGGTGACTCAGGTGTGCCTCTACCGCGACAACGTCGTTGTCGTCGCACGTCTCAGCGCCGCGACACGACTGTCGCCGGGCGGCTACTTGACTCGAATCGCCATTCTGCGGCTCTTTCTCCGCGAGATGATCGAAGCCGCCATCGAACCCGAAACGGTTGTGACCACGAGCGCGCTGACCGCGCGCCTGAACGAGCATTTCGAAGCCCTGCGGCGCGTGCCCGGCCATCCCCTCACCGAGCTTGCAATGAACCTCAGCCGACGGAGTGAGCCGAAGGTGGCGAGTCTGACGGCGTGGCGTGGCCACGCCGCATCGTTGATGGGAGCAGGGGCGGTCTGCGAGCCGACGACGCTGCGCCTGTCGACTGCCGAAATCGTGGCCATCGACAACTATCGGTGTGACATCCGGCAGGCATCGGGTCTGTGTATCAGCCGTTCCGCCATCCTGCGCGCGACCATCGAGTCGTTTGCGCACACATTTCAGATTCAGTAAGCGTAGTCGCCCGCAGTATCGCGACACGTCTCTGTTCATTGGTGCCGCACCAGGCACCGAACTACAAACGGTTGAAGAGAAATTCGCGGCGCCGTGCGCGACGCTGTTGTGCGCGCGCGTAACTCGTTCAGGAGGCGGTGTGGAGACACTGGCAGTTGTGTTGCTTTTCACTGCGTACGTGCTGAGGGTGCCGACGACGGCAGAGTCGAGGCACGTTGACCCGAGAGGGTCGGGAAGGAGTGTTATGAAGGTGTTTAGACTACTTGCCATCTGTCTGATGGCGGCCGTGGTCTCGGCGCCCCTGTTTGGACAGGGCGCGTCGGCGACATACGGCAACATTTACGGGAAGGTGACGGACGAATCGGGCGGGGCATTGCCCGGGGTCTCGGTCACGTTGACCGGAGGCGGCGGCGCTCGCACGGCGACATCGGGAGGCCAGGGGGAATTCCGGTTTCTCAATCTGGCTCCCGGCAACTACACCGTCAAGACGGAGCTCAACGGTTTCTCGACCGTGGAGCGCACGAACGTGACGGTGAGCCTCGGTTCCAACACGGAAGTGGCGGTTCCGATGAAGATCGCCTCGGTGGCGACGACGATCACGGTGTCCTCCGAGACGCCGCTGCTCGACCCGCGCCGGGTGAGCTCGGGATCGGACTTCACGCAGGAGCAGCTGAAGAGCATTCCGACGGCGCGCGATCCCTGGGTCGTGTTGCAGCAGGTGCCTTCGGTCCATGTCGACCGGGTCAACGTGGCGGGGAGCGAGAGCGGCCAGCAGTCGTCCTACATCGGCAAGGGTACCGATGACGGGCAGAACGCGTGGCTCGTCGACGGCGTGGCCGTGACGGACATGTCGGCTCTGGGATCGTCCTCGACTTATTATGATTTCGACGCGTTCCAGGAGATGCAGGCGACGACGGGCGGATCGGATCCTTCGATCGCGGTGCCCGGCGTCACGCTCAACATGGTGACGAAGCGCGGCACGAACGAAGTGCACGGTTCGGCGCGCATTTTCGACACGCCGAGCGAGACCGAAGCGCGCGCCAGCAACTCCGCGGTCGGCCCGTACAGCGCGGCCGTGGGCGGACCAACCGAGCTGCACGTGGGCAGCGGCAACTCGATCGACCACATCCAGGACTACGGCGTGGAAGCGGGCGGACCGCTCTGGGCCGACAAGGCGTGGCTGTGGGGCAGCTACGCTCGCGATCAGATCGACCTGGTCAAGCTCTCGTCCGCGGCTCCGGACAAGACGACTCTCGAAAACTGGGCGGGCAAACTGAACATCCAGCCGGTCGAGTCCAACTCGGCGACGGCGTTCTACTTCCGCGGCGACAAGATCAAGCTCGGCCGCACCTGCTGCGCCAACCGCGCCCAGGGCACGGCGTGGAACCAGAGCGGCCCGACCGTGATCTGGAAGGGGGACGACTCGCAGGTCTTCGGACCGAACTTCGTCTTGAACGGTTCGTTGAGCTATGTCCGCGGCGGATTCGCTCTGGCTCCGCAGGCGGGCCTCGGACCGAACATGGTCCAGGACCAGAACGAAGTCTGGCAGGGGACCTTCTACCAGTTCTCGACCTACCGGCCGCAGCACCAGGCGACAGGCAACGCCTCGTACTTCTTCAACACGGGGTCGATTGGCCACGAGCTGAAGTTCGGGTTCGGCTATCGCCACATCATCGGCGGCTCGACGACGACCTGGCCGGGCAATCAGGACGTCAACTACCTGAACTACAACGGAAGCGGCCAGTCGTACGTGAAGCTGAATCGCAACCTCGCGGTCAACGAGACGATGACGTACTATGACGCGTATCTGGGCGACACGTTGACGGCCAACAATCTGACGATCAACGTGGGCATCCGCTACGACGACCAGAAGGGCTTCAACGCCCCATCGAGGACTCCCGGCAACGACTCCCTCTGCGATCCCAGCCAGGCGTTCTCATTGACGAATCCCTGCATTCCGGCATTGAACTATGCGGGTGGCTCGACCGAAATCCATTTCAAGGATTGGGAGCCGCGCGTCGGCGTCACGTACGCCCTGGGCCCGCAGAAGTCCACGCTGCTTCGCGCTTCCTACGCTCGGTACGCGGATCAGCTCGGGTCGACGCGCGTCGGGTTCGACAACCCCGTCGGCTATACCTACATGATGTATCCCTTCACGGACGCCAACCACAACGGGTTGGCAGATAGGGGCGAGCTCGGCCCCGTCTACTTCTACAACGGCATCGACCCGGCAAGTCCGACGAGTCTCACCTCGCCGAACAAGATTGCGTCCAACCTGAAGAACACGAAGACCGACGAGTTCATGGTCGGAATCGATCACCAGATCCTCCCCGAGTTGGTCGCGGGCGTTACCTACACTTACCGGCACCGGACGAACTACATCGACTACCGCTACATCGGTGTCGACGCTTCGGACTTCGTTCTCGATCCGGGCCGCAGTAATCTGCCCGCCTACGATCAGCAGGGGCATCTGATCGGGAACACGGGGAACTATTACGATTTCGTTGCCCCGGCCGGTTTCAACAACGGAAAGGTCCTGACGAACAACCCCGGTTATGCGACCAACTACAACGGCGTCGAGCTGCAGCTGACCAAGCGGCTCTCCAACCGGTGGATGGCCCACGCTTCCGCCAGCTATACGGACTGGAAGCAGAGCGTCAGCGGAGCCAGCGGTTGTCTCGCTCAAACCGGCGGGTCACAAACCTCGTGGAAGGGCCCGACCAACGTGCTGACGGTCTTCGGGCCGAGCTGCGCGGACGGCGCTCAGGACTTCGAGGAGTCCCAGGGATCCGGCTCGAAGGCCGACGTGTTCCTGAACTCGAAGTATCAATTCAACGTCAGCGGCATGTACCAGCTCCCGCTCAACTTCAACGTCGCGGCGAACCTGTTCGGCCGCCAGGGATATCTCGAGCCTTATTGGGCTTCGGTGAGTGGGGGCGATGTCGGCGGAACGCTCGGATCGCGCCAGGTCATCGTCGGATCGAGCGACGACCACCGTCTGAAGAACCTCTACCAGCTCGACCTGCGGGCGGAGAAGGTCCTCCCTTTGTTCCAGAAGGCGGACATGACGCTCTCGATCGACGTGTTCAACGTCCTGAACAGCAGCACCGTCCTTCAGCAGGCGGCGCAGCTGAACGACGAAGCCCTGCGGGGCCGCGAACGCGGCCGCCAGCTGCACGGGCAAGGGCAACCGCGTCGAGGAGACGATGAGCCCGCGGGTCCTTCGGTTCGGAGCTCGCTTGAGCTTCTAGGTTTTCCCGGTCCAATCGCTTCGCCCGCCGGGGAGAGGTCCCCGGCGGGCCTTTTTGGAATGCCGACCGAAAGAGAAGCAACTCCACTCATCGACATTGAGGTGACGAGCGACCATGATGGCTACGAGAACTGCAAATCAATCACTCCGGACTCTTCACACCGCAATACTGGTCGTCGCTCTCAGCGTGGCCGCCTTCGGCCAGACGGGTGGCAGCCCGCCGTCCGAAAAGACGTCCGTCGTTTACGGCCAGCACATTCACTACATCGAAGCCGGCCAGGGACCCGCCGTCATTCTCTTGCACGGCCTTGGCGGCACCAAGGAACACTGGGACGCGAATTTCGCCGCCCTCGCATCGAAATATCACGTTTACGCGCTCGATCAGCTTGGCTTCGGCCACTCCGACAAGCCCCTGATGGACTACACAATCGCCACCTGGGTCGATTTCCTTCAAGGTTTCATGCAGTCGCAGAACATCCCCAAAGCGACCGTGGTCGGCAACTCCCTGGGTGGATGGATCGCGCTCGACTTCGCGGCGACGCATCCGGAGATGGTCGACAAACTGGTGCTGGTGGATGCGTCCGGCCTGGCCGGCAAGATCCCGATCGACCTCCTGGCCCCGTCGTCCATAGCGGCGTGGCGGACCCTGCTCGCGTCGATTTTCTACGACAAGAAGATCGTGACCGACGACGTTGCGAGGCAGGCGTTCACGGACCGCTTGCGCAACAATGACGGCTACACGATCGAGCGCACCCTGGCGGGTTTCGCCCGGCCTCAGTTCGAAGACGACAAGCTCAAGGCGATTCACGCGCCCACGCTCGTGGTGTGGGGACGCAATGACGAACTGATCCCGGTCGACGACGCCAGAAAGTTCGGCAGCGGCATTTCCGGGGCCAGGGTCGTTGTCGTCGAGAAGTGCGGTCACGTGCCCCAGATCGAGAAACCCGAGGAATTCAACCGCGCGCTGCTGGAGTTTCTGGGGAAGTAGGAGCCGTCGGTGTCCCCCTTGCACTTCGACAGGACATCCGATACCCTTTCCTGTCGAAGCAACATAGGTAGGCGATGGGACGAAAGGAAAAGGGAAATGAAATCAAGAATCCGACACTTCACCCTCTCGATGTTTCTCATTCTTGCCGTCGCGTCGGGCGCGGGACGAGAGGCGGGGGCCCAAACGGCGACAAATGCGTATCCCCGCATGGCCCCGATCGAGCAATATCGTATGGACCGTGATGCAGAGATCGCGCTGGCCCGCACGGCGGCCCCTGCGTCGGTATCCCGCGACGCCGAAATCCTGGTGCTGGGAGAGAAGAACTACGAGACCGCGGTCCACGGCACGAACGGATTCGTCTGCATGGTCGGGAGGGCGTGGACGGGGCCTTTGAGCAATCCGGAGTTTTGGAATCCGAAAAATCGGAGCCCCGCGTGTCTCAATCCGCCCGCCGCGCGGTCCGTCCTGCCCATTTTCCTGAACGAGGCCCGCATGGCATTGTCTGGCTTCTCCAAAGCCCAGATCGACGACGGGATCAAGCGAGCGGTCGACAAGAAGGAACTGGGTGCTCCGGAGTCGGGTTCGATGATCTACATGATGTCGAAGGAAGCCTACCTGACCGATCGGGGTGGCCATAACCTGGCCCACCTGATGTTTGAGCTTCCCATTATCGACGCCGCCGCGTGGGGCGCCGATCAGGAGGACTCCCCCATCTTTTCCGCGTCTTTCGCTCCCATACCGATGATCGAGTTCAATATTCCCACGACTCAGTGGTCGGACGGAACGCCGGTAACCGCGCGGCATGCGCACTGAAGGGCGTTCGACTCGAGAGTGCATGTGGGTCTGCCCGACGTGCGATACGAGGAACGTGTCGATTTACGAGGAGGACGACTCCTTCGAGCTTCACTGCAAGTGCGGCTTCGCCATCCTCGACAGCGGGAGGCAACGAGACGAAAGGAAAAGAGAAATGAAATCAACAGCTCGACACTTCTCTCTCTCGATGCTTCTCGTTCTTTCCGTCGCGTCGGGCGCGGGACGAGAGGCGTGGGCGCAAACGGCGCAAAGCGCGTATTCCTCCATGGCTCAGCTCGATCAGTACCTGATCGCCGATCGCAGCGCGGAGGTCGCCCTGGCGCGCAGCGCCGCGCCGGAATCCGTCTCAGGCAATGCAACGGTTCTGGTGCTCGGACGGCACGGCTACGAGACGGCGATCGAGGGTAAGAACGGCTTCGTCTGCGTCGTCGAACGATCGTGGGCGGCGGATTTCGAGTCCCCTGGGTTCTGGAACCCGAAGGTCCGCGCGCCGATCTGCTTCAATCCCGCGGCGGCGAGGTCCATCCTGCCTCTGACGGTCAAGCGGACAGATCTCTTCCTGGCCGGTGCGTCCAAGCAGAAGGTATTCGAGGGCATCAAGGAGGCTCTGGACAGCAAGGAAGTTCCTGCCCCGGAGTCGGGAGCGATGGCCTACATGCAGTCCAGGCAGCAATACCTGAACGACGAAGCCGTGCACTGGCATCCGCATCTCATGTTCTATCTCCCCCAGACCGACCCCGCGAGCTGGGGCCCGGACCTCCCGGGGTCGCCCGTCCGACTGCTCCCCGATTTCCACGGCGCTCCCGAGCCGATCACGGCGTTCATGGTTCTCGTTCGCCAGTGGTCGGACGGAACGCCCGAGGTGACCGAGCATCACGGGAGCATGAAGTGAAGGCGGCCAGCCTCGCTCCGACATTCAGGGCGAGTTCGACATGAATCGACGCGAATTCGGCAAGAGCCTCGGCAGCACGGCCGCGGCCGCCGCCTTCGCGCGGCTGGCCTTAGCTCAAGCTCAGCAGCGCACTCAGGACGCGACCAGCGCGCCGAAACCGCTTCCCGCGAAACCTGGTGGGATCGCGATGCTGATCTATCCCGGCATGACCGCGCTCGACCTGATCGGTCCTCAGCAGGTCTTTGGATATCTGTCGCGCAACGTGCACCTTGTTGCAAAGACGAAGGATCCGGTGGTTACGGACACGGGCATTACCATCCTGCCGTCCAGGACCTTTGGGGAGTACGCCGAGCCGGTGGACATCCTGTTTGTCCCCGGCGGCGGCGATGGCACGGTCTCGGTCATGACGGACACGGAAACGCTCAACTTCCTGTCTCGGTGCGGCAAGACGGCCACGCTGGTCACGAGCGTGTGCACGGGTTCCCTGGTCCTGGGCGCGGCCGGCCTCCTCCGAGGCTACAAGGCGACGTCGCACTGGGCCCTCCGGGACATCCTGCCGCTCCTCGGAGCGGAGGTCGTTGCCGGTCGGGTCGTGGAGGACCGCAACCGCATTACCGCGGGCGGCATTACGTCGGGAATCGATTTCGGCCTCCGCGTCGGGGCGCGGCTTTTCGGGGAGGACAACGCCCGGCAAGTCGAGCTGATTTTGGAGTACGACCCGCAGCCGCCATTCGGAACGGGCAACCCGGAGAAGGCGCCGCCGAGCGTCCTGAAGGCGGCGCGAGAAGACGTTGGAACCCTTGCACGCAGCCTCTCGTGAAGCGGCTCTCGCGGCGCGGAAAACGTGGGCCTGCGTGATGCCGGAGGTCCGGTATTGCGGGCTCGAAGAGGGGAAGATCGGAGGATAGGAGTGATGAGATCAAGAGCGGATTCAGGTGGAAAGCTTGGCATCGCCTGGGACACAACCGTCGCACTCGTCTGGCTTTCGCTCGCTCATTAATCACTCGTCTCGCGGCTTGAGCGCAGGGACTATTGGTCTCGTCATTGAACTGACTTCGGGGCCTCGTGTCGCTGATCCGATGGCGTCGGCTT
>CAWEYG010000006.1:0-228901 GCA_963813155.1 uncultured Acidobacteriota bacterium
CCTCTTCCCTGCTTGTCGAGTTTTCCGGAGAGATCGATTTTCGGGCGGTCGAAGCCGCCTTCCACGAATTCTCGATTCTCGGTGTCACTCCCGTCATCGCGCATCCCGAGCGGTCGGCCATCTTTTCTCTCGAGCCGGAGAGGCTCGCGCGCCTGGTGGAGCTCGGAGCCCGGGTTCAAGTGACGGCGGGCGCGATCGCCGGGGACTTCGGTTCGAGGGCCGGCGCCGGCGTGCCGAGAAGTTCTTCGAGCTCGGCCTCGTCCACCTCGTCGCCTCGGACGCTCACTCCCTCAAGGCCCGTCCTCCGCGTCTCGCGGCCGCCCGCGAGGCCGTCCGGCGGAAGTGGGGCCCGGAAACGGAGGAGGGGATCTTCGAAGCGAATCCGCTCGCGTTGATCGAGGGGCGGCCGCTGCCGTGGGTGAGGGCGTGAAGCTGCTGACTTCGTGCGTCATTGCGATTTGGAGCGCGGCTTGCCGCGCGACGCGGCAATCTGCCCGAAGTTCCCGGATCAGATTGCTTCGCTGACGCTCGCAATGACAGGCTCGGATTTCGGACGCGATGAATCCAACCTCCCGCCTCTCCACCCCCCTCTCCCTCCTCTTGGCTTCCGTCTCTCTCTCCCTCGCGTTCGTCTCGATCCGGGTCTATCAGCGCGAGCTGTCGACTCGGCGGCGAACGGAAGAGTTCTTCTCGCGATTCACGCTCGATGCCCGGCGGCCTCTCGATTGGGAATCGCTTTCGCTCTCCCCGTCGGGGGACTGGACGGCCGGCATCGCGGCGTCGAGCTCGCTCTCCGACGCGACGGAAGACGTCTCTCTCTCGCAGATGAGCCCGCAGATGCGGACGCTCTGGCTCGACAGCGCTTCGAAGGTCGGCGACGAGCTGGCCGCCGCGGAGGTCCTCGTCCGGCAGGCGATCGCGGAGCGGCCCGGCTGGGCCTACTACCGATTTCTGCTCGGTGAGCTCGTCTACGTCCGGATGAACCGCGAGCAGGATCGCGATCTCGCCCTGCACCCGGAGAGATGGGCGGTCCCCTTGAGAGAAGCCGCCGTGGGAGCCTCGGGCGACGACTGGATCTGGCGTTTCCTGGCCGGCTCGTATCTCGAAACGTGGCAGGTCGTTCCGGAATCCGCGAGACCCGACGCCGCCGAGGTTCTCAAGCGCGGCTTTTTCGACCCCGACTTCGTCTCGTCCGGTCTGGCGTCGGCGATCCTCCTTCTCGGCCGCGACCGGGCGATCGGCCTCGTCCCGGACGAGGCCGCCTCTCTGAAGACCGCATTTTCGGTGCTTGCGGGCCGAGGGCGATATCGAGGGCGCCGCTCTTCTCGAGCGGCGGCTCGAGAGCGCCGAGAGGGCGGCGCGGCACTCGGATCTGGCGAAGATCGACGAGCGCTTTCGGCTCGGAGATTCGGACGGCCTCGGGGCGGCGTGCAATGCCTGGATGTCGAGTCATTCGATCCTCGAGTTCGACGATCCTGCCGGGCGGCAGGACGTCGCTCGCGTCCTGGAGAGGTGGCCGCAGGACGACCCGGGCTCCTGGACCGCCGATCCCCGGGGCGCGATCGTTCGCTTTTTTCTCGACGGCCGCGAGAGCGACGCGCCGGCGAAAGGGCTCGAGCGCGCGGTCTCCGCGCTCGCCGGCGTGCCGGACTACGTTCAGGCCCGCGTCCTTCTTCTCTCGGGAGACGAGCCGGGCGCCGAGAACATGGCTCATCGCTCGCCGACGGCCGGTTCGTTCGAATGGACTCGATACGTGCTCGACCTCGCCCGGGCGTCTCTGCGCCGGGGAGACGCAGCGGCAGCGCGCCGAGCTCTCGAGCGCCTCCCTTCCGGGGCGCTCGGCGAATGCGGCGCTCTCATCGTGAGGCGGGACGTGGCTCTCGCCGTTGGGGATCGCGATGCCGCTTCGTCTTCCGATCGCGACCTGACGGCGGCGACCGGACTCTCGCGCCCGCCCGATCCGAACGCGGGGTCGCGCGTGGTGTCGCCGTCCGAATGGCTCTCTCCCGGGACTCTCTCCCTCTGCATCGATCCCGTGCGCGCTCGCGGTCGCGTTCTGTCGGTCGACCTGAACATTGGTTCCAATTCGGAAATCCCGCAATCCTCCGGGTCTCAAATCGCGCAATCGCGCAATCGCGCAATCGAGAAATCTCCCGCCCTCGCCCTCGTCTCCTACGGCTGGAACCAGGGGCGATCCGGGTCGCTCCTCGTGTCCGGACACGCGACCCTCACCGTTCCGCTCGACGGGTTCGAAGGAAGGCGCAATTTCTGGGTGCGGGCGACCCTGGGAAGTTCCGTGGAGGCTTCGGCGAGCCTGATAGCGAAGTGATTGGAAATTCAGCGAGATCTGCTAGAATCGTTCATCCAATGGCGATCCTCAAGCGTGAGCCGGAGTTCTTTCCGGAGGGGCTCTTTGAATTCGACACGGCGGATCACCCGTGGTGGGTCGCCCGGGTCCGATCGCGCCACGAGAAGGCGCTTGCGCGCCATCTGCTCCCGTTCGGGGTTCCCTTCTATCTCCCTCAATCTGAGCAGCTTGTTCGCCGCGGGAATCGAACCTTCACGTCGTACCTGCCTCTTTTTTCCGGATATGTCTTTTTTCGCGGAAAACGCGAGGAGAGGATCGTTGCGCTCCAGAGCCAGGTCGTGAGCGAGGTGCTCGCGGTTCGGGATCAGGATCGGCTCGAGGCGGAGTTGCTTCAGCTGCGCCGGTTGCAGCTTTCCGGCGCGTCGCTCGTCCCTTTGAGGACATTCGCTCCCGGTGAATCCGTCGTCGTGACCGAAGGCCCGTTTCGCGGGTATGAAGGGGTGGTCGTTCGCGACAAGGGGAAGAGCCGGCTGATCGTTTCGATCTCGCTTCTGAGAAAGGCGGTTGCCGTGGAGTTGCGCGCCGATGCGCTCATGTCTTCGGCGGCTCGACGTCTCGGAAGCTCGGCCGCGGTCGCCTAGAGCGCCCGCGCCGGGGAGTCCCGATCCGGGGAGCGGAGTAGTCGGCGTGTACACCGACAGGGGCGGAGCCTGCACAGATGATCACGCGAAGCGTAACCCAATTACCCTCGCCCCGGGCAGCCTTCAGAAGCCGCGATGCGGGAGGGAGGAGCGCCGAAGGCGCGAAGGGTGAGGGAATCCCCCCTCACCCGCGCTTCGCTTGCCCTCTCCCGCCGGGAGAGGGGAATTGAATTGACTCGCAATTGAGAACTCAAAATTCCCCCTACTGGCCCCACCGCCGCGTTCTCGTCACGGGCGGAGCCGGGTTTCTCGGCTCGCACGTCGTGCGAAAGCTGACGGCAGCCGGAGCGGCGGTCTTTGCGCCGGCGAGAGAAGAGTACGACCTCCGGCACCGCGAGAGCTGCGAAGCCGTCGTTCGAGATCATGATCCCGAGACGATCATTCACCTCGCGGCCGTCGTCGGGGGGATCGGAGCCAATCGAGCCCGGCCGGGAGCGTTCTTCTACGAGAACGCGATCATGGGCATTCAATTGGTCGAGGAGGCGCGCCGCCACTGGGAGGCGACGCCGTCCCGATTCGCCGGCAGGAAATTCACGTGCCTGGGAACCGTCTGCGCCTATCCGAAATTCACGCCCGTTCCGTTCCGGGAAGAAGATCTCTGGAACGGCTACCCGGAGGAGACGAATGCGCCTTACGGCCTCGCGAAGAAAATGCTGCTCGTCCAGCTCCAGGCCTACGCGGAGGAATACGGCTTCCCGGGTATCTACCTGCTTCCGGTGAATCTGTACGGCCCCGGAGACAACTTCGATCTCGAAACGGGCCACGTCATTCCGGCCATGATCCGCAAGTTTCTCGAAGCGAAGGGCGCCGCTTCTCCCGAAGTCGTTCTCTGGGGAGACGGCTCGCCGACGCGGGAGTTTCTTTACGTCGAAGACGCCGCGGAAGGAATTCTGGCCGCGGCCGAACGGCTCGAGAGCCCCGATCCCGTCAATCTCGGATGCTCGAACGAAATCGGAATGAAGGAGCTCGCCGAGACGATCCGGCGGCTGACGGCGTACGAGGGTCGGATCCTGTGGGACGCCTCCCGGCCCAACGGTCAGCCCCGGAGAAAACTCGACGTCTCGCGGGCGGAATCTCTCTTCGGGTGGAAGGCGACGACGCCGTTCGAGGAAGGGCTGAAGAAGACGATCCAGGCGTTCGTGGAGGGACGCGCGTCAAACCATCACCCCCGACTCACGCCACCCCCTCTCCAGCTGGAGAGGGGGAAGGGGGGTGAGGTAATTCACAGATGAGCCTGCAATGAAAGACACCGTCGGCGTCATCGGCCTCGGCTACGTGGGGCTCCCGCTCGCGCTTCTTTTCGAAGAAGGGGGCTGCCGCGTCCTCGGCTTCGACCTCGACGCCGAAAAAGTCGCGTCGCTCGCGGCGGGGCATTCCTACATTCGCCACATCGGGAGCAGCCGGATCGCGGGGCCGGTCGGACGCGGAACCTTCCTGCCGACGAGCGATTTCGATCGCCTCGCGGAATGCGACGCGATCCTGATCTGCGTCCCCACGCCGCTCGGCCGTCATCGCGAGCCCGATCTGTCGTTCGTGCGCTCGACGGCGGACGAGATCGCGCGGCGCCTTCGGCCGGGGCAATTGATCGTGCTCGAATCGACCACGTACCCGGGAACGACACGCGAGGAGCTCCTCCCTCGATTCGAGGCTCGCGGGCTGCGGTGCGGATCGCGGACTTCTTCGTCGCGTTTTCGCCGGAGCGGGAAGATCCCGGCAATCAGAAATTTCCGACCCGGAAGCATTCCGAAAGTCGTCGGGGGGATCGACGAGCCGTCGCTGAACGCCGCGGTCCGGCTCTACTCGGCGGTGATGGAAACGGTCGTGCCGGTCTCGTCTCCCGAGGTCGCGGAGGCATCGAAGCTCCTGGAGAACATCTTCCGGTCGGTGAACATCGCTCTCGTCAACGAGCTGAAGACGGTCTTCGCGCGGATGGGGATCGACGTCTGGGAGGTGATCGAGGCCGCGAAAACGAAGCCGTTCGGATTCATGGCGTTCTATCCGGGCCCGGGTCTCGGCGGGCATTGCATCCCGCTCGACCCGTTCTACATGGCCTGGAAAGCGGCGGAGACCGGAACGTGGGCGCGGTTCATCGAGCTCGCGGGGGAGATCAACTCCTCCATGCCGCGCTACGTGGCGCAGCGCACCGCGGAGGCGATCAACGCGCAGGGAAAGAGCGTCAAGGGGGCCCGCATTCTCGTGCTCGGCCTCTCGTACAAGCCGGAGATCGACGACGACCGCGAATCGCCTTCCTTCGAGATCCTCGAGCTCTTTCGCGAGATGGGCGCGGAGATCGCGTACTGCGATCCGCACATCCCGGCGGCCCGAAAAGGGCGACGGCATCGTCTGGATCTGAAATCCGTCCCGTGTTCCGCGGAAGAATTCGGAAAATACGACGCGCTCGTGATCTCGACCGCGCACTCGCAATTCCTGGACCCGGAGCTCTATCGGAAGGCGAGTCTCGTCGTGGACACGCGCAACGCCCTGCACCTCGACTTCACGCCGCCGGTGGTGGTGAAAGCCTGACGCGCAACCTCACCCCCGGCTCACGCCACCCCCTCTCCATCTGGAGAGGGGGCCGGGGGAGAGGTGAAGGGTCAACGTCCTGGAACTGGAGTCCTCTTGAGGTCAAGCGAAGGTTCCCCATGACCCAAATCCCCGATTTCGACGGCGTTCCCGTGCTCGTCACCGGCGGCGCCGGATTCATCGGGTCGCATCTCGTGGACGCCCTCGTGGATCGCGGTGCGCGCGTCCGGGTGCTCGACGATCTCTCGACGGGACGGCGGTCCAATCTCGCGACGGAGTCCGACCGCATCGAATTCTTCGAGGGCGATATCCGCGATCTGGACGCCTGCCGGCGCGCGTGCGCGGGCGTGAAGTTCGTTTTTCACGAGGCCGCGCTCGGATCCGTGCCGAGATCGATGAAGGACCCGGCGACGAGCATTGCCGTGAATCTGGCCGGAACCGCGAACGTCTTTTCCGCCGCGCGCGACGAGTCGGTGAAGTACGGTCGTCTACGCCTCCTCCTCGAGCGTTTACGGCGATTCGGCCGCCCTGCCGAAGAGAGAAGGGGAGGAGGGCCGGCCGCTCTCTCCCTACGCGCTTTCGAAGAGCATGAACGAGAGTCTCGCGGAGTGCTTCGCGCAGGGTCTTTTCGATGAACGTCGTGGGACTGCGATACTTCAACGTCTACGGCCCGCGCCAGTCGCCCGACGGGCCGTACGCCGCCGTGATTCCGAGGTTTCTCCAGGCGATCGAGAAGGGCGCTCCGCTGACGATCTTCGGGGACGGCGAGCAGCGGCGCGACTTCACATTCGTCGCGGACGCGGTGTCGGCGAACCTCCTCGCCGCCGGCGCGCCGCCGACGCTCGCCGGCCGCGCGTTCAACGTCGCGGCCGGGGGAGAGATCTCCGTCAACGCTCTCGCGGAGCGGCTCTGCGAGCTCTCGGCCGCCCGGCCGGAGATCGTGCACCTGGCGCCGCGGGAAGGGGACGTGCGCGAGTCGAGAGCCGACCTGACGAAAGCGCGGCGCGATCTCGGGTATGAGCCGGCGGTGACTCTCGAAGAGGGGCTGCGGAGGACGGTGGAAGCGAATCGTGAACTTCGAAGTAGTTGAACTGTGAATTGAGGGAAAACATTGTCCAGGAAATGAGCTTTCGATTCGCTGTCGAGCGTTGTCGCACTGAGCCGACAGCTTCACGCCGCCAAAGCATTCATTCTGGCAGATCAGTATTGGATGACCAGCACGGCGCGTGTGCAGGGGCTCGCAGACGAGCCGCAATGGGTCATTGAGACGCGTCGCGTCATGTGCGGAATCTTTGGCTTCGTCGGCGACCCGGATCGGGCGAGAGCGATCGATCTCGAGGCCGCGCTGCGCTCGCTCCGCCACCGCGGGCCGGACGACTCCGGCGTGTATCGCAGTTGGGAAATTCCCGCTCTCCCGACGCTTCGGACTTGCCCTCTCCCTCGAGGGAGAGGGCGGGCGCCGAAGGCGACCGGGTGAGGGGGCATTCGAGCAATTTCGCTAATCTCAGCAGTCTCAAGACTGTCGTCCTGCGCTTTCGCCCACACCCGGCTCGCCATCATCGACATCTCGGCGGCCGGGCATCAACCGATGACGACGCCCGACGGGCGGTACACGATCGTCTACAACGGCGAAGTCTTCAACTTCCGCGAGATCCGCGCCGACCTCGAGAATTCGAGCAATCGCGCAATCGAGCAATCGCGCAATGGTTTCCGTTCCAACTCCGACACCGAGGTCATCCTCCGCGCCTACGAGCGGTGGGGCGCCGAGTGCGTCGAACGCCTCCGAGGCATGTTCGCGTTCGCGATCTGGGACCGCGATGATCGGTCGCTCTTCCTCGCGAGGGACCGGGTCGGCATCAAACCGCTCTATTACGTGGAGACGCCCGCAGGGCTTCGCGTTTTGCTTCCGAGGTACGGACGTTGCTAGGCGACGGGAACGGCCGCGCGGCGGCTCGATCCCGATTCGTTGCAGGGATACCTCGCGTTCGGCTCGGTGCCGGAGCCCGCGACCATTCTCGAAGGGGTCCGGGCGCTTCCTCCCGGTTCGAGCGCCGTGTTCCGGCGCGCGCAAATTCACGACTCGCCAGCTACTGGTCGCTGCCGGAGAAACACTCTTCCCTCGCGGCCCCCGATCTCCTGGACCTCCACTCGGCGCTTCGCGAGGCGGTTCGGCTGCGCCTGATCTCCGACGTTCCGCTCGGCGTCTTTCTCTCCGGCGGGATCGACAGCACGGCGATCGTCGCGCTCGCGGCCGCGGCCTCGGACATTCCGATCCAGACTTTCACGGTCACGTTCGACGAGGAGTCGTACAGCGAAGAGACGTTCGCGGCCGAGGTGGCGAGCCGATTCGGATGCGATCACCATGAGGTTCATCTGTCCGCCGACCGGGCAGCGACCGAAATCGACGGGGCGATCCGCGCGCTCGACCAGCCTTCCGCCGACGGCGTCAACACGTATTTCGTCGCGAAGGCCGCGCGAGAGGCGGGCCTCACGGTCGCGCTGTCCGGGCTCGGAGGGGACGAGCTCTTCGCGGGATATCGGAATTTCCGGAGCTTCGGAGCGATTCTCAAGGCGGGCGCAGCCGCCCGCGTTCTTCCCTTCGACGACGGCGGCCGCGGCGGAGGCGCGTTCGGCAGAGTTCCGCACCGGCTCCGAAAGCTGCGGGCTCTTCTCGCCGCCGGGGGCGATCCCGCCCGGTCGTACGCCGTCCTCCGCGGGATGTTCCTGCGCGACGAGCGCGAGTCGATTCTGGCGAGGGAGCTCTGCGCTTCGCCCGATCGGGGCGACGAAGCGGTTGCCCTGTCGGATTCCTCGCGAGGTTCGCGACTCTCGTGACCATCGCGACGCCGTAAATCTCTATTCGCGACTGGAGATCTCGAATTACCTTCGGAACACCCTCCTGCGCGACACCGATGCGATGAGCATGGCCAGTTCGTTGGAGGTCCGAGTTCCTTTCCTCGACCATCCGCTCCTGGAGGCCGTGCTCGCGATCCCGGGGAAGCGAAAAGATCGCCGGGCGGCACAACAAGCCGCTGCTGACGGCGGCGGTTCCGGAGATTCCACAGCACATCGTTCGACGGAAGAAGATGGGCTTCACTCTTCCGATGGACTCGTGGTTCCGGGGTCCCCTCCGGGAGTGGATGAGCGAGAGGCTCTCGGAGGAATCGACGCGTTCCGTCGGGTTTCTGCGTCCGGAAGGCGTGTCGCGCCTCTGGAGCTCATTTCTTCGGGGAGAGCGGTATACCTCGTGGTCCCGCGTTTGGTGCGTGGCGGCCTTGGTTTCCTGGTGCCAGCGCAATGAGGTCCTGATATGAGTGACCCGAAACGACTTGCGGCGACTACGCCAGACGCGGTTCAGCGCGGCAACCGGGAGTGGTGGACTCGCAACACCATGTCGTATGAGTGGGATGTCAAGGTGAAAAGCCGGCGGTTTTCCTTGGAGTGGTACGACGAGATCGACAAAAGATTTGTCAGCGCGAGTCGACTGTTTGCGACCGAAGAGGTTCCATTCGATCGCGTCATTCCGTTCGAAAGGCTACGGGGCGCCCGCGTGCTGGAGATTGGGTGCGGTATGGGGTTCCACACTGAATTGATGATCAGATCCGGCGCGATTGTCAGCGCGGTCGATCTGTCGCCGACCTCGATTGATGCCACTCGAAAAAGGCTCGAGCTCAAGGGTCTCACGGCGGATATTCGTCACTGCGATGCTGAGAGTCTTCCTTTCGAAGACAAGGCCTTCGATTTCGTCTGGTCCTGGGGGGTGATCCACCACTCTGCCCACACCGCGAGGATCGTACGCCAGATCGCGCGGGTTCTGTCTCCCGCCGGTGAGGCCCGTGTGATGGTTTACAATCGGGAGGGCGCGGCAGCTTGGGCCGCGCTGCTCTTCGACTATTTCTTGAGACTTCGGTTTCGCTCGCGTACCTTCGACGAGGTTCTCTGGTCAAAGACCGACGGTTTCTCGGCCCGATTCTACGTTCGCGAACAGTTTGAAGACCTGCTTAGCGGCTTCTTCGGGGACGTTTCCGCGGAAGTGATGGGGCAGGATGCGGATGCCGTTCCGTTGCCGAGGCTTTTGCGCCGAGCGATTGTGCCTCTTCTGCCGACAACCAAATTGCGACAATGGCAGAGACAGAGAGGTTCGTTCATTTTTGCCCGAGCAAGTGCTCCCTTTTAAAGGCGAAAGAGTGAGAAATCGCTTTTCGGGCCTCGCGGAATCCTTGAGCGCACCCGTCGAGAGTCCTCGTCGGAAGCCCAGGGTGTTGATCGCGACTCTTCTTCCCACTGTCGGAGGCGTGACGGTTATGGGCAACCTCGTGAAGGGGTGGCTCCGGAAACGCGGCTTCGAGCCTGTTGTTGCGTATTATCAGCCCTATTCGCTGACTCCACGACTTTCCGTCCCGTCCTTCGCACTTTTCTCGCGGAGGCCTGGATGTAGCGAGACGATCTTGGAGGGTGAAGAGTCTCATGCGATCGGCGCGTGGCTGCCCGAGTTGGAATTCACCCACTACCTCCCCACGATGCACTGGAGATCGCTGATCGCGAGTTGCGACTTTCATCTTGCGGTGGTTGGCCATTCGCTTCCCGCACTCGCGCTTTCATTGACGCGCACTCCATTTCTCTCTTGGGCGGCGACATCCTGGGAAGGCGACCGGACGGATCGAGCCGGCGAGTTTCCTCTGATTCGTCGAGCCGTCGACCGGATGGTGGTCCGCCCGATCGCGGGAAGGTGCGAGAAGCGCGTGCTCAATTCAGGTCGAACGCTAGCGTTGAGCGACTATGCGCGGAGGGAGCTTGATCGGGCCGCTGGGCGACTGGTGGTCGCCGGTGTTCTCTCGGCGCCGATCGATACGAACTTGTTCGTGCCGCAGCCCTCGCGGGTAGAGCCGGGGCTCATTGGCCTCATCGGACGTTACGACGATGCGCGCAAGAACGCCCGCCTCTTCATTGAAACGATCGGTGCGTTGCGTCGGGGAGGCGCCGCCGTTCGCGGAGTCCTGATCGGGGGAAGACCCACCGCAGCCCTCCGACAGTACGCGAGAGAGCTCGGCGTTTCCGACGTCGTGCAGTTTCTGGAATTCGTGCCCCTGTCCCGGGTCGTGCAGATTCTTTCGACGATCGATGTGTTTCTCATTACCTCCCGGCAGGAGGGCCTCTGTATCGCTGGCCTCGAGGCGATGAGCGCGGGCACCCCTGTTGTTTCCACGCGGTGTGGCGGCCCCGAGGAATACGTCCTCGACGGAGAAACGGGCTACCTGACCGGGTTTGATCCCGAAGAGATGGCTCCCGCGATCCGTCGGGTTGTCGAAAACCGCACGCTTCGGGCGACGCTAGCGACGGGAGCAAGGAGACTCGTCGAGTCCAGGTATTCCTTGTCGGCGTCCGAGGCGGTATTCTGGAGAGAGTTCGAGATGACGTTCCGGACTGAAACCGAGGAGCGTCAATCCGGATGAGAGCCTGCGCCGGCGCGAGCCGGGAACTTGGCGAGCTCGATCTTGAGGCCCGGTGGTGAGATCAAGCGATCTTTTCGTCGAGGCGCTCGTTCTGGCGTCGGAGAGCGACAGCGCAGAGGTTTTCACCCTGGGTGGAGCGCGCGCGATCAGCCTGACTGACCTCGCGAGCCTTCTCGTTGAGATCAATCGTGGCGGCGAGGTCATCCATCGGTCGTTCCCGCCCGACCGAAAGCGAATCGACATCGGTGACTATTACGCGGATTTCGGCCGCGCGAAGAGCCTGCTCGGCTGGGAACCGCGCATATCCCTTCGCGACGGCCTCTCGCGAACGCTCGAGTACTATCGGACGAATCTCGGGGAATACCTGTGAGAGAAAGCGAACGATGATTCTCCTCAGGAAACCGGAATCCAGGGAAACACACTATCGGGGCCTTCGCATCTACGCGGCAGGCGATGTCCATCGGGGGTGTATGAAGATTGTCGAGGGGCTCGGGTTGCCGAAAGGTGCGCATGTGCTCGATCTCGGAGCGGGGGAGGGCGCTTTCTCCCAGCGGCTTGTGGACAACGGTTTTCGTGTCACCGCCGTCGACATCGCCCCGGAGCGCTTCCGGGCCGCTTGCCCGGTTCGGGCTCTCGACCTGAACGGAGATTTTCACGTTCATCTCGACGAGAAGCCGGATGCGATCACGGCAATCGAGCTCGTCGAACACCTCCAGAGCCCCAGACACTTCATCCGGGAGTGCTTGAGCCTTCTGGGAACGGGCGGGACGCTGCTGTTCACGTCGCCAAACCTGGAGTCCTGGGTCTCGCGAATTCGCTTTCTTCGATCCGGCAGGCCGGCGTAGTTCGATGAAAACGATTACGTGGAGTCCGGGCACATTTCCCCGGTTTTCACCTGGCAGGTCTCACAAGTTTGTCGAGAGGAGCAGGCCAGCGTGCGAGTGACGAATACGAAGAATGCCTCGCTCTGGAGAGGGCCCGGCGACAGCATTGCTCAACGGCTGAAGAACAAGACCGCCTGGATGGGGCTCCTGTACCCGCTTATGCAGGGACACAAGAAGGGTAAGATCAACATGTTTCTGATTCAGAAGCGGCCGCCGGAAAGAACGGATCGATGACTGCCCGGACCCAGAATGTTCCTACGATCCTCGAGATCAAGGCGTCTTCGACGGTTGGCGCGCCATCGACTTTCGGGAGCTCTGGCGCTTCCGCGAGCTCTTCTACACTCTCGTCTGGCGCGACCTGAAGGTTCGCTATCGTCAGACGCTGCTCGGCGTTCTGTGGGTCGTTGCGCAACCCGTCACGGCCATGGTCATCTACACATTCCTGTTCAACCGCGTGGCGCATTTCCAGGCGGCCGGAGGCCTTCCCTATTCGGTGTACGTCTTTGCAGCGCTCCTGCCCTGGAACTTCTTCAACGCCGGCGTGTCGAACTCCGGCAACAGCCTGCTCGGAAGCTCGCATCTCATCTCGAAGGTCTATTTTCCGAGGCTCATCGTCCCGATCGCGGCGGTCCTGACGGGAATTGCGGACATGCTCGTGGCGGGCGGGCTTCTGGCGGTCCTCATGGTCTACCACCGGATTGTCCCGGGCCCGGCGGTGGCTCTCCTCGTGCTGCCGATCGCGATTGCGCTCGCGCTGGCGGCCGGTATGGGGCTGTGGTTGTCCGCGCTCAACGTGGAGTACCGGGACTTTCGCGTGGTCGTCCCGTTCGTGCTGCAGATCTGGACCTACGCGACGCCGGTCGCCTACCCTCTCTCGGTTCTGCCGGAGCGATTCCGTCGCGTTGCGGCCTGGAACCCCATGACCGGTGTCGTGGAGGCCTTTCGGGCTTGCGTGTTTGGTCTTTCGATTCCGTGGGGTCTGCTGGCGATTTCGGCGGCCGAGGCTGCGGCGGTGCTCGTTTCGGGGGCTTTTTATTTCCGGCGCATGGAACGCCAGTTCGCGGACGTGATTTGACATGAACGCGATCGAAGTCCAAGGTCTCTCGAAGCGTTATCGCATTACCGAAGCGAGGGAACGCGGCTACAAGACCCTCCGCGACAGCGTAGCGGCGCTCTTCTCGCGGCGGGCGTGGAAACGCGAACGGAAAGAGGACGTGTGGGCGCTTCGCGATGTGTCTTTCGATGTCAAGGAGGGCGAGGCTTTCGGAATCATCGGCGCGAACGGGGCAGGCAAATCGACGCTTCTCAAGATCCTGTCCCGGATCACGGAACCGACATCCGGACGGGCGCAAATTCGTGGCCGTGTCGCCTCCCTTCTCGAGGTCGGCACCGGGTTCCACCCGGAGCTGACCGGAAGGGAGAACGTGTTCTTGAACGGGGCCATCCTCGGGATGCCGCGCTCCGAGATCCGGCGGAAGTTCGATGAAATCGTTGCCTTTGCGGAAGTCGAGAAGTTCATCGACACGCCCGTCAAGCGCTACTCGTCTGGAATGTACGTCCGGCTCGCTTTTGCGGTCGCAGCTCACCTCGACCCCGAGATCCTGCTCGTAGACGAAGTGCTGGCGGTCGGCGACGTCGGCTTTCAGCGCAAGTGCTTGGAAAAAATGGGCGAAGAGTCCCGAGAGGGCCGTACTGTGCTTTTCGTCTCGCACAACATGCAGGCGATCCGCTCTTTGTGCCGTGAAGCGATGTGGATCGATCGAGGGGGCGTGACTCTGCGTGGCGCGGGCGGCGAGGTCGTCGACTCGTATCTCGTGTCGCAGCGGGACGCGGCGAGCGGGGCGGAGATTGCTTCGCAGATCACCGAGCTCGCCGAGGATCCCGTGTTCCGGCTTATGGGTGCGCAGATCGTTCAAGGCGAGGAATCTACTTTGTCGGTCTTCAACGGGACTCCGATCGGCTTTGAGATGACCTACGAGGTCTCTTCCAGAACGTACGGTCTACACGTTTACATAAGAGTCTACGATTCCGACGGCGTTCTGTTGTTCGAGAGCTTACACAACGGTGACTCGGAAGAAGCCCCTGTGGTGGAAACGGGCGCCTACGTGTCAAGGGTTGTCGTCCCCGCAGATTTTCTTGTTCCCGGAGACTACGTCACCGAATTCAACGCGGGAACGATGGGGGGTCGGTTCCTGATGTCGAAAGCCGTTCGTGTGAGAATGCACGTGGCTGCAAATGGTCGAGTGAATCAGGCGTACACAGGCTACGGATTCCGCGGGAAGGTCGCGCCGCTGCTCCGCTGGGAGACCGAGCTCCTTGGTAGCCCGGCGGCGGTTGGAGAGAAGTGATGGCAATCGCCTGCCGGATGTGCAAGAGCCGAAAGCTGACGGAATTCCTGAACCTTGGCTTCACGCCGCCCGCGGACTCCTTCCTCCGGCCCGATCAGCTTCAGGAGCCCGAGACCTACTACCCGCTGAACGTTCTTCTCTGCGAGGAGTGCGGCCTCGCGCAGCTCGGACATGTCGTGTCGCCGGAGGTTCTCTACCGCCACGACTATCCCTACGAGGCCTCGATTACGGCCACCGGTCACCGGCACTGGGCGGAATTTGCGGAGACTGTCGCAAAGAGATTCCCGGCGAAGGGTGGCCTCGCCGTGGATATCGGGAGCAATGTCGGCGTGCTGCTTCGCGAGTTTCAAAAGCAGGGGTTCCGGATCCTCGGAATCGATCCCGCGAGCAATATCGTGCGTATCGCGGAACGGAACGGCATCGAGACGCTGGACGAGCTTTTCAGCCCGGACGTTGCGCGACGCGTCGCCTCCGCAAAAGGGCGGGCGAGCGTCATCACGGCGACGAACGTCTTCGCGCACGTCGATGATCTGGACCGTTTCATGGAGGGCATCGATCAACTCCTCGATGAGGACGGGGCCTTCGTCATCGAGGCGCCATATTTCGTCAACCTCCTGGAGGCGTGCGAGTTCGATACGATCTACCACGAGCATCTTTCGTACCTCTCGGTCTCCCCTCTGGAACGGTATTTCCGGGGAATGGGGTTCGAGCTGTTCGACGTTCTCCAGCGCGACATTCACGGAGGATCGATCCGACTCTTCGTCAGCCGGGCTGCTCGCCGCGAAATCTCGCCCTCCGTCAATCTCGCGGTCGAAAGCGAAAAGAAGGCGGGAGCCCGAAGTCTCGAGCGTCTGGGAAGATTTGCCGAGGAAGTCGCCCGAACCCGCCGCGAACTCAACTGGCTTCTCGCGGAGCTGAAGCACGATGGCCGGCGCGTGGCGGGAATCGGTGCGCCAGCGAAGGGGATGTCTCTGCTGAACTATTGTCGAATCGGGCCGGACGTATTGGAATTCGTCACGGAGAAGTCCACGCTCAAGATCGGGCGCGTCACGCCGGGTACACACATTCCGGTGTTGCCGGACAGCGAGCTCGTCAGCCAGGGGATTGAATTCGGTCTCTTGCTCGCCTGGAATTTTGCGGACGAGATCATGGGAAATCTCGGCGACTTTCGACGCGCGGGCGGAAAGTTCATCGTTCCCATCCCGCACCCGACAATCATTGGCGGCTGACGTGGGCAAAACCCCCGAATAACGAAAGGAGACACGAGTGGAAGTGACCAGGATCGCGGCGGCGTTCGCGGACGCTCGCGGCAGTATCAAGGACATCCTCATGAGAGAGCCGATCGACGCGGTGACGATCATTGAAAACGCTGCGGGCGCGGTTCGCGGAAATCATTACCACAAGGATACGACCCAGTGGCTCTATCTCCTCTCGGGTCGCATCATTGTTGCAGCGCAGCGTCCCGGGGGACCGAAGGAAGAGCGAGAAATGACGGCTGGCGAAATGGTGCGCCACGATCCGCTAGAGGCTCATTCGACTCGCGCGGTGGAGCCCTCGGTATTCCTGGTGCTGACCCGCGGACCGCGATCGGGCGACGAATACGAGTCGGACGTGTATCGACTGACAATTCCGCTGCTCGCTTCTTCAGGCAAGGCGTGAATACAAACGGACTGCATCTCGTTCCGGTCAATGAGCCTCTTCTTGGAGGGAACGTCGAAAAATATGTACAAGAGTGTCTGGCTTCCGGTTGGATCTCTTCCGAAGGGAAGTTCCTTTCCGAGTTCGAACAGCGATGGGCCGAATATTGTGGGGCGAAGTTCGGCGTCGCGGTGTCGAGCGGCACGGCGGCGCTGGAAATCACCCTTCGAGCCCTCGAGCTGAAGCCCGGCGACGAAGTCATCCTTCCGTCCTTCACGATCATTTCATGCGTCCTGGCGATTCTGGAGGCGGGGGCGACTCCCGTCCTCGTCGACAGCGATCCATCGACGTGGTGTCTCGACGTTGACCAAGTGCGATCGCGGATCACGAACCGAACCCGCGCGATCATGCCGGTCCACATGTACGGGCACCCGGCGGAGATGAGCCCACTACTGGAAATGGCGTCGAGGTTTGGCCTGGACATCGTGGAGGACGCAGCGGAGGCGCACGGCGCCGAGTACCGCGGCCGGCGCGTCGGGGGGTTAGGTCGGTTTGGGTGCTTTAGCTTCTACGCAAACAAGATCATCACCACCGGGGAGGGCGGCATGGTGCTCTGTTCTACCGAGGCTGACGCCGAACGCCTTCGGACCTTCAGGAACCTGTGTTTCCGCAAGGAGCGCCGGTTCTGGCATACCGAGCTCGGACACAATTTCCGAATGACGAACCTTCAGGCGGCTGTCGGTCTGGCGCAGAGCGAACAGGTCGAGGAACACCTGCGCAGGAAGCGGACGATGGCCGGGTTCTACTCCGATCGCCTGAGCGGGCTACCGGGATTGAAACTTCCCGTCGAGCTGCCACACGTGCGAAACGTCTACTGGATGTATGGCCTCGTTCTGGCCGATTCTGTCCCGTTCGACGCTGTCGAGGCTGCGAGTCGCCTTCGCAAGCTTGGAGTGGAGACGAGGCCGTTCTTTCTCGGGATGCACGAGCAGCCCGTTCTTCTCGAGAGAGGGCTTTTTCGCGGGGAGCAGTATCCGGTCGCGGAACAGCTGGCTCGGCGCGGGTTCTACCTTCCGAGCGGCCTGGCGCTCACGGAAGGTCAGATGGCGCGTGTCTGCGATGCCGTTCAGAAAGTCTTTCAGTGAGCTCTCCGCTGTTTTCGGGCGTGTATGCGTCGGCCTATGACTCGCTCTACGAAGTGAAGGACTATCCGGCGGAGTGCGACCTGCTCGAAGAGGCGTTTCGCCGGCACGGTGACTCGGGTGTTCATTCCGTCGTGGATCTCGGGTGCGGGACCGGGTCGCACGCAATCCTGCTCGCCGAACGGGGCTACCGGGTGGTCGGAGTGGACCAGTCTCCGGAGATGCTCCGAATCGCGGATTCGAAATCGAGGTCGCGTGGCTTCGAGATCGAATGGGTGACAGGCGACCTGAAGACCGTGAACCTCGGAGAGGTCTTCGACGCCGCGATCTTGATGTTTGCGGTTCTCGGCTACTTCACATCCGACGATAAGGCGGCGGCGGCCTTTGCTAACGTCGCGCGGCACGTCCGGCCCGGCGGCATGTTGTGTTTCGACGTGTGGCACGGTCCTGCGGTCCAGGCGCAGGGTGTGCACGTTCGATCCAGGACGGTCACGGGGGCGGACGGCCCACTGACGCGCACGACCTCGGCGCGTCTTTTAGCCAAAGAGAACGTCTGCGAGGTTCACTTCGATGTGACCTCCGAGGCTTCGAACTCGTTGGCGTCCCGCGAGACCCATCGGGTGCGCTATTTCTTTCGCGACGAAATCGAGCGGTTGCTGGCCGGTGCCGGGTTCGAGATGGTTTCCTTCAGTGCGTTCCCGGAGCTCGACCGGCAGCCGCAGCCTTCCGATTGGTACGCGTTCTGCGTCGGACAACGGATGGCATGAAATTGACATTCAGACCTCCCGCAACCCAAAGTAAGCGCCTTCGGCTGATCATTGGTCCCGAAAACCAGGATTGGATTTTGGGTAAGTTCGCTCGAAAATTGCAAGAATTCCTGCCGGAACATGGCTTTTCTTGTGAAATCGGGACGGAGCCCGATCCGGACGCCGCGGTCAACTACTGGCTTTTGTTTTCCGAGGCGTGGGGCGCTCACTTTCGCGCACCCGGGTTCTATTCGGGCGGATACCGAATCGGATCCTCCGAAAGCCGACATTGTGTTCTTGTTACTCATATCGACGACTCCCTCAAGGAGAAGGTGACACGTGAACTGTTCGACAGGGGGCTTGACCTGGCGATATGCCTTTCGCGCCAAACTGCGGAGTGGCTCGCCACGAAGGGTCTCGACCGGGAGCGGCTGTGTTTCGTTGTTCCAGGGGTCGATGATAGTGCCGGTCCGCGACGCGTCGTCATTGGAATCACCTCTCGGGTTTATGCGGACGGGCGGAAGCGTGAAAGCCTCCTTGTGGACTTAGCGCACCGCGTCCGGTTGGACGATTTTCACTTTGAAATTTACGGGAGCGGGTGGGAACGGATCGTTCCGGTCCTGGAAACCGCCGGTGCGACGGTCCGGTACGAGGGGGACAGCGGCGATGCGTCGAGAGACTACCCAGTGCTCGCGGAGCGCGTCAAGCATTTCGATTACTACCTTTACACCGGTCTCGACGAGGGGTCAATGGGGACCCTCGATGCCTGGGCTGCTGGGGTAAAAACGATAGTCACGCCTCAGGGATTTCACCTCGATATCCCGGGAGGCATCACTCATCCTTTCGAATCTGCGAAGGAATTGGAGGCGATTGTCCGGCGCATCGCACGGGAGAGGCAAGGACTTGTCGCAAGAGCCCGGGAGCGCTCCTGGGATCGTTACGCCGCTGAACACGCAGAGATCTGGCGCTCACGCATCGAAGGCAACGCAACGCCCGCGCGATACGCAACTCGTGACGGCGTGCCGCCCGACGGTATCCTGCCCGATCGGGGTGTGCGGCGGCGAGCATCGTTCGTGCTCCAGTCGCTGCGGAGCAATAGCCTGCCGACGTATCGTGAAAGTCTGCGCTTTCGATTGCGCGGAATTTATTCCCGAATCAAGCAGGCATTCGTCGGAGGCCCGGCGCCGACGAGTGCCGAGTCAGCAGATAGCTGCCCGCCAGAGCGAGCCGACTGATGCCGAGCGCTAAGGCGGTGATCAAGAAAGTATTGGCGATGCTTGGATACGAGCTCCGACGCCTTTCCGGCCAGCCGGCGATGCTGCCGGTGCAAACAGAAAACTTTGCCAACTTGGCGCTAGCCTATGAGATGCGCCTGAACGACGATGAAAACCTCATCTGTGAGAACGCCAATCGGCCACGATTGCTCGCGCGTTTGTCGGGCACGCCGCCCTCGGAAGCGTACTTCCTCATCCAGGCTCTGCTCAGGACGAGAGATATCCCGGGCGACGTGTGCGAATTTGGCGTGGCCCAGGGGGAGACTTCGGCGCTTATCGCGAATGAGATCGCGTCCTCGGGGAGCAAGCGCCTGCATTTGTTCGACTCGTTCGAGGGTTTGCCAAAGCCATCGGAAAAAGACCGGTTGAAGGACGATCTCTTCGACTTGGGGAGCATCGAGGCGTATGCGGGCACGATGTCATTTCCGGAGGCCTGGGTCCGTGGTCGCCTGGACGCGCTTGGGTTTCCGGCATCGCGGTACGAGATTCACAAGGGTTGGATCGAGAGGGTGCTCGACGAAGACAAGGTCGTCCCGAAGTCGGTGAGTTTCGCTTACGTCGATTTCGACTTTTACGAGCCAATCCGGGCCGCGCTGCGGTTTATCCATGATACGGCGTCGAGAGGCGCAGTTATCATCGTGGACGATTACGATTTTTTTTCAACCGGGGCAAAAAGCGCGGTCGACGAATTTCTCGAGGAGACCGGAGGGCACGGAGCCGCATACGATATTTTCGTGCCTGATCCCCGTTATGGCCATTTCGCGGTGCTTACGCGAAAGGGTAGTTTTGGAGCGTTCGCTGGAATCAGCGTGAAATGAAAACGGTATTCGTTCCAACGTCGCCGGCCCCGTTCGGCGGCTCCCTTCGATGGCTGGATACCCTCTGCCAATTTCTTCCGAAGCGCGGCTGGAGGGTAATTCTCGGTGTCCCAAACGAATCGCGGTGGGATCGATCTGCGTTTGTCGCGATGCGACAGCAAGTGGACGTGATCGAGCTGAATGCGAGCACTCGTACCTCCGAGGGACGACGTCGGAGCATTCGAAATGCAATTCGGCAGGTCAAGCCTGACGTTGTGGTTCCGCATTTGCTGGTCGATGCCATTCCCGCTGCAGCTGCGATGAAGCGCGAAATGGATTCTCTTCGCCTCGTCGTGAGATGCCAAGAGGTCTATCCGCCGATGCTGGCTGATACGATCGCGTGGTCGCCAATGATCGACGCCGTTGTCGTCGTAAGCAGGCTTCTCGAGAAAATCGTCGCGACGATGACCGATCTCCCGGGCGATCGCATTCTTCAAGCTCCCGGCGGCGTGAAGCCCGCACTCGCGCGATCTCCGAACGGAACGCGCCGCGAGGAGGGCACGATTCGAATCGGTTATGCGGGGCGGCTCGATGACGACAAGCGCGTCATGGACCTCGTTCCGTTTTGTGAGGCTCTCGACTCCGGAGGGGTTTCGTATCGCTTGGATATCGTCGGAGGAGGAAGTCGTGAGCCAGAGCTTCGGAACGCCCTTGCCGGGCAGATCGCCGACGGAAAGGTCCGCATGGCAGGTTTCCGGAATCAGGAGGAACTTTACTCCGAGTTCTATCCGAATTGGGAGATGTTTATTCTATTTTCGCCAGCAGAGGGCGTGCCAGTTGCCGTCCTGGAGGCCCTGACCCATGGAGTCGTTCCGGTCGTGTCAGATTTTCGCGGCCGACAATCGGAAGCCTTGCTTCGCCATGGCGAAACCGGTTTGGTCTTCCCGGTCGGCGGAGCTGGCACAGCCGCGAGTCTCGTCGCCGAGCTGTCTCAGAAGAAAGAATGGTTGCGCTCCTTGGGTGAAAAGGGGCGGCAGGAAGTCGATGGACGGTACACTGAGGAACTTGTCGTGAGCTCCTGGGCGGAGCTGCTTGATTTCATTACGACGAGGCCGTCCCGTAGTGGTGAAACGCCGGCCGCCCCGCCCGCCAGCGGTCGTCTTGACAGGTGGCTCGGTGTCGCAAGAGGCGACACTGTCCGGACGATGCTCCAACCCCGCGAGACTCGCCAGCCCTGGCCAATGGCTACAAATGCGGATATTCGGCTGACCGCTCGAGTCGAGGAAGTGATCGGTAATATCGAGCAGCCAGAAGCGGCTGTTGATTCATCGTGCCCAGTGATTGTTGTTCCATAACGTGAAACTATCCACCTCCTCTTCGTCGAGGCTGTTAATCCTCACGCCGACTGCGATCGTCCATGGTGGTGTGGAGCGGATCATCGAGGCGTTGAACGAGGGGCTTCCGAAGAGGGGCTTCGACGTCACTGTCGGTCTTGCGAAAGGAGCCATGTTTCACGATCCGGAGAGATATCGGCGAGCATATCCGACGCTTAGGGCGATCGAATTAGACGCAAACACCGGAACCGCAGAAGGCCGGCGCCGCGCCGTGCGAATAGCACTCGACCGTGTCCGGCCGGCCGTCGTATTAGTCGCCCGCATGGCGAGTGCGTTCGAAGTCCTGGCGGAGCGTAAGGTCGCGGGAAGCGACGTGAGAGCGGTGATGGCGATCCGGACGTACGAGTCGGACTACTTTGTGGATCTTGCCCGGGTTGGCTCCTTCGTGGATTTCTGCGTTGCAGACGGCGAACTGATATCGGATGCTGCAGCTCAACTGTGCGATTTTCCTCAGGAACGCATTCGGAGTGTTCCGGGTGGCGTCCTGCCGGCGGCGGCATTTGTCGAACGGCACTCGGTGGCGCCTCTCCGGCTAGGCTACGTCGGGCGCCTCGAAAGGGAACAAAAGAGAGTTCTGGACTTGCCCGAAATTCTCAAAAAGCTGCGAAAGCGAGGCGTAGCGTTTACCTGCGTCATTGCTGGCGATGGTCCGGCTGAATCTGAACTTCGCGAAAAAGTGCGAACAATGGGACTTTCGGACTGTGTCCGGTTTGTCGGAGCCTGCGATCACGACATGCTTTATAGCGAAATCTTCCCGAATATCGAGATCTTTCTTCACTGCGCTGCGTGGGAGGGTGTCACGATCGCGCCTCGGGAGGCGATGGCCCACGGTGCGGTGCCCGTGGTCTCCCGGTTCACAGGACTCGTGCACGAAAACATATTTGTTGACGGAGTCAATTGCCGCACCTTTCCTGTTGCGGATATAGAGAAGGCAGCGGAGATTGTCGCTGAGCTGACTCGCGATTGTGAACAGTGGAACAAGCTCTCGCACGCCGCTCGCCGGTCGCAGGAAGGTATCCACTCGTACGAAGGCGCGCTGGATTCCTGGGCCGCGTGTTTTCGACAGGCTCTGGCGCTTCCGCAGCGCCGAGGGGCTGCAGTGCCCGCGGTTGACCGCCGGCCGGCCGGCCGATTGGATCGGTTTTTTGGAGAGAAGAACGCCGAGACGGTTCGCCGTGTCCTCGGCTGGAAATACCGGCACGCTGAGCAGGGAGGCGAGTGGCCGCACTGGACCGGTACGGACGATCCCGATCTCCGGCGGAGGGTTGAAGAGTTTGCGCGACGGGCCGAGGATCAGCCGACCCGCGCGGAAGCCACGTCGTGACTCCGAGAGTGTCGGTTCTGCTTCCGGCATACGGCGCCGAGCATTTGGTGGATACGGCCGTCGAAAGCGTGCGGGCCCAAACGTTCCAGGATTGGGAAATCATCGCGGTGGACGACGCCTCGCTGACGGGACGTTCGAATAGCCTGCAGGCGTGGGCTGCGCGAGACGCGCGGATCCGGGTCTGGCGCAATCCCTCGAACCGGGGCGTCACCGGCAACTGGAACGAATGCCTGCGACGCGCTCGGGGGGACCTCGTCGTCAAGATCGACGCCGACGACGCGTGGCGCCCGCGGACGCTCGAAGAGCTGACGACGGAGATGGGCGATCCCTCGGTGATTGGTAGTGGCGTTCGAGCACATTGATCTGCGATCCGGATCTTCAGCCGTTCGGGGTGTTTCGGGGCGACTTCGGGATGATGGAGGCCAATCTCGATCCCTATCGGGATGCCGTCCGGCCGAACCCCGACTGGCTCCGGATTGCTGCGGCCGGGCACCAGCTGTGGAACGGCGATGCATTCCTCGTGAGACGAGCGGTTGCGGAAAAAATCGGCGGGCTCGACGAGCGTTTCGGATGCGCTTCGGATACGGCTTTCCTTGCGAGGGTTTTGGAAGAGCAGGGGAAGTTCGCTCACCGGGGCTACGCGGGGTTCTCTACCGCAAGATCGAAGGATCGATCAGCCAGGAGTCGCGCAAGCAAGGCTGGCTGAAATGGGAGGGGACCGTCCTGCAGCTCCGGACGCTTTCCCGACTCTCCGGAAAAGGACGGATGTCCAGAGCCCTCCGCATGCAGTACGTGAATCACTGGCATCGTTGGCGGCAGTTGTCGTCGAACGGCGCTGCCGCTTCCGATCTGCCGGAAGGAATGCAAGAAAACCTTCGCGCCGCCATGACGGAGGTCTCTTCGCCGCCGGTTTCCTATCGTGCAGCAAAATGGCTTCGCGATCGGCTGGGCAGGTTGCCGTTATGAGCTCGCGTTCTTCTTTGGGGGTTCCCGTCCACCACGTCTTTCGCTACGACGATTTTTCCGAGACGAGCGGTTCGAGGGCGGAAAACTGGTTCTTCGAGCGGCTGACGGATCTCGGTATTCCTTGCACGATCGCCGTCGTGCCGGCCGAGGCGGATATCCGCTCCGGGACCGCTGATGCCGCTCGCCGTCTCGCCTCTGTCGCGCTCTCGCGTTGCCGGCATTCGAGCCTCAGGTCGAGCGCGGACTTTTCGAGATCGCGCTTCACGGCTATGCGCATCTGGCGACGTCCCACGTGCGGGGTTCGTCGGAGTTCGGGACCGGCATGGAGCGGGAACGGCAGCGCGAGCTCATCCGGTGGGGCCGGAAGTTCCTGGAGGACCTCTTCGGTGTCGCCATCACGACGTTCGTTCCGCCCTGGAACGCGTATTCACCGGACACGCTGGCCGTGTTGGAGGAGGAGGGATTCCGAGCGATCTCCGCGGCGCTCTACGGGCCTGCGCGGGGCGGCGCCCTTCGCTACGTTCCCGGAACCGTCGGACCGGAAGGCACGTGCGCGCGCTCCGAATCGCCCGAAGTCGGCCCGGAAGTCTCGTGACGACGATCGTTCATGACTACGACCTGCTGGACGCGGGGCACGAGCGGGGGATCACGCGCCCCGGTTGGGAGCGGGTGTTCTCCGGCGTTCTCTCCGAGCCGAACGTCCGTATGTCGACGATTGCCGGGCTCGCGGAGAGCTTCGGAGCCGAATACGGGCCCGCGCGTTACACAGCGAACATGCGCCGGATCGCGAGCCTGCGGCGCAGGCCTTCCCGAATCTTCGATCGCGGACGCTCGTCCGTCTATGTGCCGGCGCCCGATTCGCCGGCCGCCGGCGACTCCCGTTCCGCTCGCCGAGTCTCTCGACCTTTCACAAAGGCAGCCGGCCGTGCCCGGCCTCGTCTCGGTGATTCTCCCCGTCTACAACCGGCCCGAGATGCTCCGGGAGGCCGTCGCGTCGGTGCTGGCCCAGACCCATCGTTCCTTCGAAATCGTGATCGTGGACGACGGCTCGACGGACTCGACTCCTGCCGTGGCGGCCGAGCTCGAGCGCGAGCACTTGGAGATCGTGAGAGTCATCCGGCAGCCGCGGAACAGCGGGCCGGGACCCTGCCGAAACCGGGGCCTGGAGCAGGCGCGCGGGGAGTTCATCCAGTTTCTCGACTCGGACGACCTCCTGCGACCCGAGAAATTTCAGAGACAGGTCGAGGCTTTGCGCCGCCATCCGGAAGCCGGCGTCGCCTACGGTCTTTCGATTGCGACGCGGGCCCGACGGTGCGGAGCGGGTCGCGCACCGTACCAACAAGGAGTTCCGTTCGATCTTGCCGCATTTTCTGTGGAACAGGGGATGGCCAACGCTCGCCCCGCTGTGGCGCCGAAGCGTGTGCGACCGGGTCGGGGGTTTCGCGCCTCTCCGCGCCATGGAGGACTGGCATTACGACTGCCGGGCGGGAATGCTGGACGTTCGAGTCGCAAGCTCGCCGGGTGTTTGCTGCGATGTTCGAGACCATACCGGCGACCGGGCGAGCTTTGGGCCGGGGGCCCCAAAGACGGCGATTCAGTGGCAGGATCACCTGTCGGCCTGCGAAAGCGTCGCAGCGGATCTCTGGGCGAAGGGCCGTGCGCAGGACCTTCAGGATCCCCGATTTTTCAAGGAGGTCTTTCGGGCCGCCCGCCAGTGCGGCGCCGAAGGATTCTCCAGGGAAGCCCGGCGAGCCCTGAAACTCGCCGCATCGCTCGCGCAGACGGGGCCGCGCCGATTCCAGGTCCGCATCGCAGGAATTCTCGCGAGCCTCGTCGGGTGGCGGATGCTCTGGAATTTCGTCAATCTCGCGAACCGTACCCGGATGGTCTTCTTCCGCAGATTCAGTCTCGATCCGCTGGAAGGGACTGTCCGCTGAATTCAGTTTCGGATCTCGTTTCCACGATCATTCCGGTCTTCAATCGTTCCGGAATGCTGCGCGAAGCGGTCGACAGCGTGCTCGCCCAGACTCATCGCCCGATCGAGATCATCCTCGTGGACGACGGGTCGACCGACGAGACGGCCGCAGTTTGCGACGAGCTCGCGGCGGCGCATCCGAGATCCAGGTGCGTTCATCAGGCCAACGCCGGTCCAGGCGCGGCTCGGGAGGCCGGGCGGCTTCTTGCGGACGGCGCATTCCTCCAGTATCTCGACAGCGACGATCTGCTCCTGCCTCGAAAAACCGAAGTCGAGTTGAAAGCGCTGAGCGACCACCCCGAGGCCGACATCGCCTTTTGCGCGATTCGGCATCGTTTTCTCGATCGTCCCGGCGAGATGAAGACTTCCGGCTGGGACGGCGAGACGGTTGCGAGGGTGTTTCCCGCTCTTCTCAAAGGCCGAATCTGGCTCACCCCGACATTCCTCGTGCGCAAGGAGGCGAGTGATCGGGGCGGTCCGTGGTCGAAGCTCAGGCAGTACGAGGACTGGGAATATGACGTCCGTTTGGCCGCGCGCGGAGCTCTTGCCGTTTGGTGCCCCGACGTTCTCGCCGAAGTGCGTCACCACGCGCTTCCCCGTGCCGGCGCCTGGGAGCGCGTGACGCCGGAACAGCTGCGAGATCGCGCCCGAGCGCATGCCTTGATCTACCGCGATGCGCGGGAGGCCGGGGTCGGCGTCGACGTCGAAGAAATGCGCCATCTCGCGCGGGCTCTTTTTTCCTACGCGCGGTGGTGCGGTGCGGCCGGTTTCAGCGAAGATTCGCGCGCGTTGTTCGATCTGGCGCGCGAAGCGTCGGGCCGTTCCCGCTCGCGAGGCCTCGACTTTCGGTTCTATCGGTCCCTCGCGGCCCTTGTCGGCTGGCGCTCGGCCGGACGGCTTTCCCGTCCTCGCGGATCGGTTGCGGCCGTGAGCCTCCACGTGGCGGAAATCTACTGGGATCCCTTCACGCCCGGCGGAGTTCAGGCCCAGGTGGCAGGCCGGATCGAAAATCTCGGAAAGGGCCGGCGGTCCCGTGCGCTTCACGCTTTTCTCGGCTCGGCCCGCTCCCGCGGGCGCGTGGCCGGGAACCCGGATCGTGCAGTTCGGCGGATGGGAACGGTTCTCGATCGCGCTCTGGGAAGCGACGGCCGGCCGTCGGGTCGCGGCCGAGTTGGATCGGATCCACCGGTCCGATCCTTTCGACCTGGTCGAGCTCCATGCCATCGGCGCGGGACCGTTTGTGACTCGCTGGGCGAAAAAGCGGGGCGTTCCTGTCCTCGCGGTGTGCCATTCGCTGCGGTTCTTTTCGACTCCGGAGCACGGACACCGGTGGGAAGTCGCCCGCTACTACCGGTGGGCAAATCGCCGCACGTTCCGGGAGGCGGACCGAGTTCTCGCGGTCAGCGGCGCGATCCGCAAGGAGCTCGTCGAATTCGGTGTCCCGGAATCGAAGATCTGCGTGCTCCACACGGCCGCTCCCGCCGCAGCTCCGGGGAGTGCCCCCGATCGCGACTCCAGTCGCTGCGAATTCGTCTTCATCGGCCGCACCTCCCGCGACAAAGGTCTCGACGTGCTCGTCGATGCCGTCGCCCGGCTGGCCGGAGAACCCGGGGTGCGGTCGTTCCGGCTGAACGTCATCGGTCAGCTCGCCGAGGATTCGCCGATTCGGCGTCGCGCGCGCGGAGTCGCTTCCAATTCGATTCCTGGGATCACTGCCGAATCGCGACGCCCGGGCCTGGATGGCTGCGGCGGACGCTGTGGTCGTTCCCTCCCGCTACGATCCTTGCCCCGTCGTTTGCGCCGAGGCCTGATCGAGGGGGCGCTGATCGTGGCTTCGCAGACGGGCGGAATAGTGGAGATCATCGAACATGATCGAACCGGGCTTTTGGTGCCTCCCGAGGACGCTGTGGCGCTGGCCGGCGCTTTGAAGGAAGTTGCGACGGGGCCGGAAAAATACGCCGCGACGCGTCAGCGCGCGAGGGAAGCGGGGAAGGAACAATTGTGGACAGCGCGCGGGCCGCAACTGCTCGACCTTTATCTTGAATTGACGTCAACAAGGCCGCGTATGGCATCGTCCCCGGACCGACCCGCATGACGGAAGAGATCTCCGAATTAACAGGTCGCGGGCTCTGCCGACGGAGCAAGGCCAATTGACGAAGGTTAAATTTAGAGTCGACGGTCTCTCTCGCGAGAAGAGTGTTTGGCTGGTGGGTCTGATGCTGGCCTTGCTCCTACCGGTGATCGTGAGACTGCCCTGGTTCGGCGGACCGTTCTCCCGAGACGAAGCGTCCGCCATGACGGTGGCCGCGGAGCTCACGCACGGAAACCTTCCGCATGAGACCGCCTGGCAGCAAAGACAACCGTTTACTTACCTGTTCTACGGTGCAGCTGCTATTCTCCCCGCCGGTCCGGACACGGAGCTCGATATACTTTCAACCTTCCTTGCCTCTGGCGCAACCCTCGGGATCTTTCTCGCGGTGTGGCCTTTGTTCCCGCCGTTTATTGCGATTGCGGGTACGGTGACATACGCCCTGCTTTCCGCCGACTGTTCAATGCAAGGCCAGACGGCGAATACGGAGCTGATCATCAACGCGCTTCTCGTCTGTTCCATGCTCTTCACCCTTGCATTTCTCCGTGGAGGTCGACCTTGGGCCCTCTTCGCGGCGGGGGGACTCGTCGGAATTGCAAGCGGAGTAAAGGAAATCGGGGCGTTATTCCTTACCGTCCTCCTTGCCGGGGTGATCATGAGCCAAGGCCCGAGGCTGCGCTCCATAGCGGCCGTGATGACGAGCTTCCTTTTGCCATGGCTCCTTCTCCTCATCGTCTACTACGCGAGAGGTCATTTAAGCATCTTTGTCGACACTTTTCTGTTCAATTCTCGCCATGGAACATTGCTGACGCGTGAATGGCTCGCCCCGCCCGTACTCTTGATGAAGACGGCGTCAGCCTTTTGGGGTTCTTGGCCTCTATGGGTTGTGGCATTGGCGGTGGCGTTCTCTCGTCCATGGATCAACCGTCTTCACGTTCTGGGCGTCGTGTACTTCGTGGCCGCCTTGGTGATGATCATGTTGCCGGGCCGATACTTTGCGCACTACTACTATCTAGCGTTACCACCGCTGATCATCCTCGCATGTTGTTTCGTGGAGGAGCGTCGGCAGCGCGGTATGCCGAGGGGTCGATCTTTGAGGCTTGGCATCCTGGCAGTCATCTGTTTTCTTGCTGCTATTCAAGCCAGCTTTGCGGCAAGACACATTCCGCTGAGTATTCGCGAGAACTGGCCAACGGCGGCACCGGAGCGGCAACACGCGTCGATTCGCGACCTCGCATTTCGGCTTCGCGCAGGCCTCCCAGGAACTTCGACGTTGCTTCTTTATGGCATCGACAACGAACTGTATTTCTACACGCAGTGGAGACCGGCCGAGCCGATTCTCTGGCTCAGCTACTACGATCAAACATACTTTCGCCGAGCAACGCCTGTGATGAACAGATTCATCGATCGAGTCGAGAGTGCGTTGACGAAGAAGGTTCCCGACGTTGTAATTCTTGAGGAGCGGCTCGATGCGTCGCCGTCGGGCGCGCCCATCGAACGGTTCGTCGCGCGTTTACTCAATGAACATTTCGTGCCGCTCAGGCCAGAGAATATTGGGCTGAGTTCGGCGTCGCCGAGTGAGGTCTGGGGCTTCGGAGTGGAGGGAGTCTACGTCCGGGGGGCCGCGAATGCCACAAACAGGCGTCAGAATCCGTCCGCAGAGGCCCCAAGGTGAACTCCTCAATGCCAATTCGCCGCGATGTCTCGATCGTGCTTATCGCGCTCTCTCCCGTACTCGTAGGATGGTTTGTCAAAGTATTCGTCTTTCCGCGCCCGTTCTGGGCGCACTTCTTCGATCCAGAGATGATTTTCTGGTATGGGGGTGCCGCTCTCCTCGGCGGCAGGCTTCCGGCGAATGTGGACCAACCCGGTTTTGCCGTTCACTATCTGAGTGCCTTGTTTGTGAAGGCCTCGGGTTCCAGCCCGCTTCCCGAGATGGTCGATCGATTCCGTGTGATGGGGTACTGCGCGACGATCCTTCTCATCTTTCTCGGAGCTGTTCTTCTTACGCGGACCTGTCTCCGCGATATGCCGCTCCCGCTCAAGGGCGCCGCACTGGCCGGTTATTTTCTAGCTCCCACAGCCCTCCAGTGGACGACGGTTTGGACATCCGAGGCCTTCTATTTCCCTCTGGGGTGCCTCGTGCTTGCGGCAGCCTGGAACGACTTTCAGCGGCAACGCCTGCGCAGCGCCTTTTTCTTCGGTGCGTCGCTGGGGCTCGCCGTCTCGCTGAAATTTCTGTTTCTCTCCTGGATCCCTGGTTTGTTACTCGCATTATCGGTCGTCAGCCCGAAGGGCATTGTGGCCCGAACGCGGCGCGTCGTAGCCGGAGTTGGGGGAATACTCGTCGCCTTTTTCGTGATGACCGGCTTCGCCGCGAGCCGGTATCCGTACATGACGCGCTGGATCATCGGCCTCGCGAGCCACAGCGGCGATTACGGGAAAGGGACGACGGAGATTCTGGGGCCTGCGGAGGCTCTGAAGGGGCTCGTGCGCTGGATCTCATCGGCCAGGGGGTGGTGGCTCTGGATCGCGGCGTTTTCCGTCGTGGTCGTCGTCGGATTCTGGAAATCGTCGAAGGAACTGCGGCGTGATCCAATCGCGCTCGGGTTCACCGGCTTCGCGATCCCGGCGTTTCTCTTCGGCGCGTGGGGCGGATGCCGGCACACGGATCAACTTCGCTATCTGCTGCCGCCCGCTCTCCTCAGCATCGTGTTGCCTCTCATCGCCTGGCAATATGTCCGCTTTCGAAGCGGCGCCCGGTTTCTCGAGGGCGCAGGGGGCGCGATCCTGGTCGTGACGCTCGCGATTCTCGCGAAGGCCGCAGTGCTCGACGTTCGGGTCCACCGGTCCTGGACGGCGGACGCCGCCGGGAAGAACGCCAGCCTCACCGCGATCCTCCAGAGAGAGTGGAAGAGCGCGACACCCCCGGTATTGCTGATTGGTTGGCGATTTCCGGCGCCGTCATTTGCGCTCAGAATTTTTGCGGAAACGGCTGAGCAATTTGATTCGATCGAGTCCAGGTTTCCACGCGAGGGGCACTACAACCCGTTTCGGCGGCAGATTCTCCTTCCGGCTGGCTCACAAAGTTGGGATGTCGCAATCCTACGTGAGGATGAAGTCAAGGGATTCCCGACGAAGCTGCCGCCGCCGGTCGGGTATATCGGGGAGTTCTCGGTATTCGAGGCATCTCAATGAAGGCGGAGTTCACGATCGATGTCATCGCGAGGCGCGCGTGGCGACGCGCGACGCGGCGATCTGCCCGGGGCGCTCCCGGGGTAGACTGCTTCGCGGAGCCTGCCGCGAGTGCCGGGGTAGATTGCTTCGCTTCGCTCGCAATGACAGGGAGCGTGGCGGCCAGGAACGACAAGGGGCGATGACATCCCCTCTCGTCTCCGTCGTCACCAGCGTCTACAACGGTGAACGCTACCTCAGCGAATCGATCGAAAGCGTTCTCGCTCAGCAGGGAGTCGAGCCGGAGTTGATCGTCGTCGACGACGGCTCGACGGATCAAACCGGCGCGATCCTGGATGAAATGGCGCGCGGCAGCTCCCGGCTGCGGGTGATTCGCCAGGCGAACGCCGGACTCACGAAGGCCCTGATTCGAGGGTGCGATGAGGCAAGCGGGAAAGTACCTCGCGCGCCACGACGCCGACGATTTGAGCTTGCCGGGGCGCCTCGCCGCCCAGGCCGCTCTGCTCGACCGCGAGCCGGGAGTGTCCTTCGTCTCGAGCTGGGCGAAAGTCCTTGGTCCCAACGGGGAGCTACTCGACGAAATCGTTCGGAAGAACCCCGTCCCCTCGAGTCTCCGGGAGGGAGAAGGCCCCTGCGGCCATGGATCGGTGATGATGCGCCGCGAGGCCTACGTTCGAGCCGGCGGGTACAGGTCCGCAGTTTCGATTCGCCCAGGACTGGGACCTGTGGTGGAGACTGGCGGAGCAGGGAGCATTTTCCGTCATTCCCGAGTTCCTCTACGCGTACCGGTTCGACGACTCCGGCATGTCGGCTGCCCACCGGGATCTCCAGCGCCGTTTCGGGTCGATCGCGGCCGGATGCGCGGCGGCCCGGTCGGAACGACGGCCCGAAGACGCGCTCCTGGCCGAGGCGGAGAGCTTGTCGCGACAACGCCCGAGGGCGCGCGTCTCGCCGGCGGCGGCGGACTATTTCATCGGGAGATCCCTCGTGCTTCGCGGCGATCCCGCCGCCCGGGCGTACCTTTGGAAAACCGTTCGCCGTGAGCCGTGGAGGATCCGGGCGTGGGTCTCGTTGCTGCAATCCCGGGCGCGGCAGGGTTTTCTCCGTTGACGCTTCGCCTCGCCATGGTGGTGAGCCATCCGATCCAGCACTACGCGCCGATGTATCGCGAGATCGCGGCGCTGGCGGAAGTCGACCTTCGGGTCTTTTTCGCCTGCCGGTGGGGAGTCGACAGCTACCATGACCCGGAGTTCGGCCGCGCGGTCCAGTGGGACGTGCCCCTGACGGAGGGCTACGACCACGAATTCTTGCCGATCGAGTCGGCCGCCAGCCCAAATCAGCTTTTGGCAGATCGACAATCCCGCAATCGGGAACGCTCTGTCGAAATTCGATCCCGACGTCGTCTGCGTTCACGGCTACGCGCAGCGCACGCTCTGGCGGGCGATCGGCTGGGCTCGGCGCAACCGGCGGCCCGTTCTGCTTTACGGCGACTCCAGCGCATCGACTCGCACCCCATGGCACAAGCGAGTTCTCAAGAGCGTGGTGGTCACCGAGATTTATCGCCGGATCGACGGGGCGATGGCCGTCGGCGACCGGAATCGCGAATACCACCGGCGGTTCGGCATGCCGGAGGAGCGGCTCTTCCCGGGGGTTCTGCCCGTTGATGCGAAGCGAATTCTCGCGGCCGTGCCGGACCGCGAGTCCGCGCGGATGGAAATCCGGCGCAGCTTCGGCATCTCTCCCGAAGCTTTCGTCGTGTTTTTCGCCGGAAAATACGTGCCCTGGAAGCGGCCTCTCGACCTTTCGGGAGCAGTCTCGCTTCTGACTAGTCGCGGCCGCGACGTCGTCGGGTTATTCGCGGGGGACGGCCCGCTGGCGCCCGAAATCGAGGCCGCGGCGCGGGCGATCGGAGGCAACCGAATCGTTCTTGCGGGTTTCGTGAATCAGGCGGAGATTCCGCGGCTGTACGCGGCGGCGGACGTTCTCGCGGTGCCGTCGGAGCGGGACTCCCATCCGCTCGCGGTCAGCGAGGCAGCGACGCTCGGCGTTCCGTCCATTCTCAGCGAGCGATGCGGCTGCATCGGCGAGAACGACGTGGCGCGCCCCGGTGAAACGGCCTGGTGCACGAATGCGGCGACGTCGAAGGGTTGGCGGCGGCGATCGAACGGCTGGCCGCGGATCGCGAGCTCCTCGGCCGCCTGGGCTCCCGTGCACGCGAGGTCGCGGCGACCCAGGACGTCAAACCCGCGGCAAAGCTCTTCACCGAGGCCGCGAAGAAACTGGCGGAGATGGGGCCAAGGTGAGACGTCATCGCGAGCGGCCTTCCCCCTCTCCAGGTGGAGAGGGGGCGGCCAGGTTCAGGCCCGAGCGATCCTGGCGCGGACCGAGGCAATGGAGTCATGAATTTCGTCGTTTGAGAAACGCAAGACCTGAATTCCCCGTGAGAGAAGATAGCGGTCTCGCTCGGCGTCCCGCTCACGGCTGGAATGGCGGATCGGGCCGTCTACTTCGACAGCGACATTTGCGATCTATCGCAACAGTCAGCGAACATCTAGAATGAAGGGGCCAACCGGCGTGCTGACGTGTCGGAATCGAAGGTCCCATGAAACTCTTCACCTCTGAGCTCCTCCCAGAGGGTTGCCTCAGCCGATCGTTCGGGCGAGACCGAAAATCAAGGCAGGATCACGTCGAGCTGGTCCCCAATGATCACCGGCGATGAACCCCACCTGGGAGCTCTTTCCGATCCACGTCACGATTAGCACGATTGCCGCGGTCGGCCTTCGGCCTCCCTCGCAATGACAGCGAGTGATGGGGCTGAGCTTCTCCATCGTCATCCCCACCTATCGGCGCGAAGCGGTCCTCGTTGCGACGCTCGACGCGCTGCTTCGCCTGCGCGAGCCGGCGGACGAAGTGCTGATTGTCGATCAGACCCCCGTGCACGAAGAAGCAACCGAGAGGGAGCTCGCGGCGTGGGAAGGAAACGGACGCATCCGTCGGATACGTCTGCCGCGACCCTCAATTCCCAAAGCGATGAACGAGGGTCTGCGCGAGGCGCGGGGAGAGATCGCTCTTTTCCTGGACGACGACATCATCCCCGGCGAGGAGCTCGTCTCCGCTCATCGCGACGCCCACGCCGCAAGCGGAAACACGATCGTGGCCGGACAGGTCCTTCAGCCGGGAGAGGAGGCAATCGGCGGCCGGGAGCGACGACGCATTCCGGTTCTGCCACAGCGGACCTCGATGGCTCGAGGAGTTCATGGGGGGAAATTTCTCGATCGACAGGAAAGCCGCGTTGAGCCTCGGGGGTTTCGACGAAAACTTCGTCGGCGGAGGATATCGATTCGAGCGCGATTTCGCCCGAAGGTCGCTCGGGGCGGGCGTCCGGATCTACTTCGAGCCGAGGGCGAGCATCCGTCACTTGCGGGCTTCCGTGGGTGGAACGCGGGCATATGGGAACCATCTGCGGTCGGCGAGCCCCGCGCACTCCGTCGGCGAGTACTACGATTTTCTCAAGTGGTCGTCGCCCGGCAGGCTTTTTCCGAATATTCTGGGGCGCATGTTTCGTTCGATCCGGACTCGCCATCACGCGCGGCATCCCTGGTGGATTCCGGTGACGCTCGCCGCAGAGCTCGGCGGACTCGGCTGGGCGGCTGCGCTCCGCTTGCGCGGATCGCGAAACATTCAAAGTCCCGGAGCTCGCCCATGATGGAGATGGTCATCCTCCTGGGGGTGTTTGGGCTGCTGATTTGTTTCGCGAGCCCGCCAATCGGGATGTTCATCACCCTGGCAGTGGGATTTCTCGCCGATCCCCTGCGAAAGACGTTGCCCGGCGAACCGGTCTTTCTCGTGGCCGTCGTGGCGATCTTCGCGGGAGTGACCTTTTTCGGGGCCGTGGTCCGAGGCGTCTTGCCTCCGCCAAAGGTGCTGCTGGCCCGCACGGGCCGGATGCGTCGGCCGATCCTCTTCTTTCTGGCGCTCGTCCTCGCCCAGAGCGCGATTTCTTTGGTCAGAACCGGAAGCCCGGTCATCGCGGGGATCGGAGTTCTCGCCTATACGGCGCCCATTCCCGCGGTCCTTCTTGGCTACGCGGCCGGCAGTTCCCAGCGCTCAATGATCCGGATCATCTCCTTCTACGTTTTGGTCGTCGCGATTTTCGCGTCCGGAATCTATCTGGACGTGGCGGGCTGGCACAATCGGCTCTTCTACGGAGTGGGGGAAGAGTTGATGGTGTATTCGCCCACGACCGGGGAGGCGATGCAGCTCTTCTGCGGCCTTTTTCGCACCTCGGAGATCGCCGCGTGGCACTGCGCGACCGCTGCCTGCTTTCTGATCATTTTGGCCGCGGCCTACCGGCGGAAACCGCAGATGGTTGCGCTGGCCGGCCTGGGAAGCGTCTATTTGTTCGTCGCGATCGTGTTCACCGGGAGGCGAAAGGCCTTTGCGGCGGTCGTCCTGTTCGGCCTGCTCTTCGGTCTGTTCCTCCTCCGCCATCGCCGCAGCCCGCGCACCCTGATCGCAGTCTTCGTCGTCGCGATCACGGGAGCCGCCCTTTTCGGAGAAACAGCCATCTTTTCGGAGAACTTCGCGACCCGATATCAGATGTACTTCGAGAGAGAGCAGACAACGACGCCCACGTCGGCCGTCGAGAGACTGAAAGACATGACGGTCGATTCGGTCGGCTACACGGTTCGCCAGAACGGTTTCTTCGGCGTCGGCGCGGGAGTCGGCAGCCAGGGCGCCCAGCACTTCGGCGGCGGAGCGGAGGTCGTCGGCGGCTCTGCCGAAGGAGGACTGGGAAAGATTCTTGCCGAGCTCGGCGTTCCCGGGTTCGCCCTCATCCTGTGGATCGGATATCTGACATTTCGCCGTTTGATGAGAGAAATCCGCCGATTCGGCAGGACCGAATCGGTGCCGGCGGTTCTCAGCCTCGGATTGATAGCGCTGATCGCGACAAATGCGATCGAGTTCGTCACTGCCCATCAAGCCTTTGGCGATCCCTTCGTTCTGCTCATGCTCGGGTGGATGCTGGGCATTCTTCTCGGCCTTCTCCGCCGGGAGCGGGCCGCGCGCCGGCCCGCCCCGAGGTTGCCGCAGGCCCGGAAAGGGCCGTCGGCCATTCTCCCGAAGCCGATTCTCGGAATCGAGGGGTTCTGAAGATCCTCCACGTGATCCCGTCGACTGCGGCGAGAGACGGTGGGCCCAGCATGGTCGTCTTGAAGATGTCCGCGGAGCTTCGGCGCTGCGGCGCCGACGCTGCAATTGCGACAACGGACGCCGACGGCCCGGGCCGGCTGCCGGTTCGTTGCGGCACGATGCGCGAGCACGAAGGCATTCCGATGATCTTTTTCCACCGGCGGTTCTCGGAATCGTTCAAGTATTCGAGGCCGTTCGCGACGTGGCTGGGAAAGCATGTCGCGGAATTCGACGCCGTTCACATCCACGGCGTTTTCTCGCATTCGTGTCTGGCCGCGGCGCGAGCCTGCCGGCGAGGCTCCGTTCCCTACATTGTCCGCCCGCTCGGAGCGCTCGAGCGGTGGAGCCTTCGCCAGAAGCCCGTCCGCAAGCGAATCGCTCTTGCCCTGGGAGCGCGAAAGATGCTGGCGGAGGCCGCGGCGGTCCACTACACGACGGAGCGAGAGCGCAGGGAATCGGAGCGGATGCTCGAGCTGTCGAACGGGGTCGTGATTCCGTTGGGGGTGGACCCGCCTTCGCTCTCACCGAGCTTCGGCGCGGTTCCTCCCCAAAATCGAGCAATCGAGCAATCCAGCAATCGAGCAATGAATATTCTTTTTCTTTCGCGCTTGCATCCGAAGAAGGGGATCGAGCTGTTGTTGGAGGCGTTTGCGACGGTCGGACCGTCACCCCGCGAAGGGGGGCGCGGGGGAAGTCGCGAGGCCACCCCGTGATCGCCGGCTCGGGCGAGCCGGCCTACGAGGAGGAGCTTCGTCGTCTCGCGGAATCGCTGGGAATCGCCGAACGAGTGTCGTTCTCCGGATGGCTCGACGGCGAGGCGAAGGCCACCGCGCTCGCGGGGGCGGACCTCTACGTTCTGCCCTCCGCGCAGGAGAATTTCGGCCTGTCGGTTCTGGAAGCGATGGCCGCCGGCGTGCCGGTGGCCGTGAGCCGCGAGGTCGATCTGTCGGACGACATCGAATTGGCCGGAGCCGGATGGGTATTCGAGCGAACCCCTTCATCGCTCACGGCCGTTCTTCGGGAAGCGCTTTCCGGGGAAGAAGAGCGCCGCTCCCGGGGGAGCCGCGGCCGGGAGCTCGTCGAACAGCGATATCAGTGGCCGGGAATCACGATGGAGTTGCAGAGCCTCTATCGGTCGATAACCGACGCCAGACCGCCCGTCCTCACCCCCCCGGCCCCCTCTCCAGCATCTGGAGAGGGGGAGAGATCCTATCCCTCTCCACTTGGTGGAGAGGGGGGACCGCCGCAGCGGTGGGTGAGGCCGTGGCCACCTCCGTCTCCGCGATCGTCCTCACTTTCAACGAGGAAAAGAATCTTCCCGATTGCCTGGAGAGCTTGAAGGGCGTCGCGGACGAAGTCTTCGTCGTCGATTCCGGCAGCACCGACGCGACCCGCGAGATCGCGGTCCGGTACGGCGCGAGGGTGGTCGAGCACGCTTTCGAGAACTATGCGTTGCAGCGGAACTGGGCGATCGACAATCTTCCGCTTTCAGGCGCCTGGATCCTTCACCTCGACGCCGACGAGAGACTCACTCCCGGATCTGTGCAGCGAGATGCCTGGAGCATCTTCCCGGAGCCAGGATGGCGTGACGGGTTTCTCTTTCGGAAACGTCCGATTTTCATGGGGCGGTGGATCCGGCATGGCGGCCATTACCCGTCGTTCCATCTGCGGCTCATTCGAAAGGCGAAGGGGACGGTGCGAGGATCGTCTTTATGACCAGCATTTCCGTCGTCGGCGGCGAGGTGCGCGGCTCTTCGACACGACTATCTGGACGTGATCGCTTCTGATCTGGACACCTGGACGGAACGCCACCTTCGCTGGGCGAAGCTCGAAGCGGAAGAAATTCAGTCGAGCGCTTCAAATAAGGCGTTGCGTGTGCGAGCCGAGTTCTCTGGCGATCCCATCCAGAGGCGTCGATGGCTTCGCGACAAGGCCTATCTTCGCGGCCCGTTATTTTTTCGGGCGTTTGCTTACTTCTTCTATCGGTACGTCATCCGCCTTGGCTTTCTGGACGGGAAGGAAGGCTTGATTTTTCATTTTCTTCAGGGGTGCTGGTACCGGTTCCTCGTGGACGTGACTATTGACCAGCAGCGGAGATTCTCGAAGGTCTCGAAGGTCTCGAAGGTTTCGAAGGGGAGACGCGGGTGAAGACTTTCCTCTTCATTCTCCTTCTTCCCAGTCTCGTCGTCATCTTTCTCGTCACGCCCGCCGGGCACACCGTGCTGATGAGGGCAGGCCAGTGGCTTGTCGTCACGACGCCTGTTCACCGCGCCGACGTCATCGTGGCCCTCGGCGGGGACCGCGCGCGCCAGGAAAAAGCCGCCGAGCTCTATCGGCAGGGGTTGGCGCCATTCGTCCTCTTCACGGGCGCGGATGCCCGCAATCGCGACTACGGGTGTCTCGGAATTCCGCCGGAAGCAGCGCTCGCCGTTCCGCGGCCGGTCTTCACGACGAACGCCGAAGGGGATACCGTCCGCGAGATCGTGGACAAGAACCGGTACCGCTCGATCCTCCTCGTCACCTCGCCGTACCATTCGCGGCGTGCGCTGGCCGTCTTCCAGAAGGAATTCCGAGGCAAGCCCGTCGAGGTGCTGCTGACGACCTGCGATCCGCCCGCCTTTCTGGATCATGTCTGGTGGAGATCGCATATGGGAGTGAAGACGATTCTTACGGAGTATTTCGGGATGAGCTATTACTGGCTTAAGGGATTCGTGTGAGAAACGACCGCGAGCACCTGGGCTGGATTCGTCGGACTGGTGATTCTTGAGGACACCGATTCGAGAGTGGATTGTACAGAGGCTGGGTGAGCAGCGAGTGGGGTTGGCTCAGTTTCTGATTCAGACACTTCGCGGTGAGGTGTCCCGAAGAACTGGGTTCAACGGCCAGCCCGGGCGGCAGGCCCTGTTTCGCGGGCTAGTGACCGCAATTGCATTCGACGAGATCATCGAAACTGGCACCTTCCGCGGTGACACTACAGCTTTCATGACGCGGATCTCTAGCCTACCAGTGCAGAGCAGCGAAACGTCCGCGCGCCACTATAGCTACTCGCGGTCCCGGTTTCTCTTCAACAGCAACGTTAGCGTTTATCGATCAGATTCGAGGGCGTTTCTCAGCAAATATTTCGCTGACTGCCGGAACTCAAAAAAAGCAGTATTCGTCTATCTCGACGCGCATTGGAATTCCGATTTACCGTTGTTTGATGAAACCAGAATCCTGTTCGCGAGTTCTGCCGATATCGTGGTAATGATCGATGACTTTCAAGTGCCTGGCGATTCAGGTTATCGGTATGACAGCTATGGGGCGAGCGCAACTCTTAATCTCGAATACCTACGGCTCGAGGAGATGCCTGCGGTTCGCGTGTTTTTTCCGACGCTCCCGTCGAAAGAGGAAGGGGGCGCCCGTAGGGGATGCGTGGTCCTCGCGAGTTCCGGGCAACTGGTCGAAAAGCTTCAATCGATGAATGCTCTTCATTTGTGGTGCCAGAAGTGAATCGTGCCGGCGTGGCTCCCGCCGAACTCAGGGGCGGGTACCAGAAGCTCAACGAATCCTTTTCCAGATCGTTCGCATTTCGATGTGGAAGAGGGGTCGGGTTTTGCGCAGAGATCGGGGGTCTTATCAAATGTATGATGCGGTGCCTCCATGGCAGGATTCGGCTCTGCGCAAGTCACGGCGGTCGCCCGACGGGGATCGCTACCGCACGGGGCCTGACGGACTACTTCGTGCCTCTTTTCCCGGAAGTAGAGATTGGCATTCTGAACCTGTTGAACAGGCCGACCTATCCCGGAGCAGGTCGGTTCCGATGGGCTCGGCAAGCGGCTTCCCGAGTATTGCATACAACGACGGGTATCGACTTGTTCATGATGGATGATCTTGGGCCCCTACCGGATGGTTTCACGATTCCGGAACTTGGAATCGACCTCCGATACTGGGACGCCTGCGCATACCTATCAAGGCTTCTCTGGACGTACCGCCCGGAAATCCGCGACGATGTGTTTGCGACGGTGTCTCGACTGGGCCTTCCAGATTCGTATGTGTCGGTTCACTTGCGACGTGGCGACAAGAAAACCGAGAGCCCCTACGCTAGCGTCGAGGCCTATGCCGCAGCCTTGATTCGCGCACGGCCAGGGGGGTGTGTCTTGGCTGTTGCCTCGGATGATGGAGATGCTATTCGTAGGCTGGCAAGTTGTCTGCCAGCCGTTTTCGAGGTGATTTCTTGCTCCGATCCCAACGCGAAGGGCTATGTTCAGGGCGATTTCAATTCGTTGTCCGCTACCGTCCGATTTGCGCTAGTCAAACGATTTCTCGCCGAGTTTGAAGCGCTTCGAGGCGGAGAAGTCTTCGTGGGCTCTGCGACTTCCAACGTGACCTATCTTGTCCAGATGATGAGGGCCGGGCAGAGAGTTCTTCGAATCGACTGACGGCCCGGAGTTGATCTGGAGGAAAAGCGCATAACTTCGACTACTTTGGAAGGTGACTAGAAGTGGGATCTGTGATCCTCGGCATCAACGCTTTCCACGGCGATTCTGCCGCCGCGCTGCTCGACGAAGGCATTTTCAAGTGCGGGGTCGAAGAGGAGCGGCTCAACAGAATCAAGCACTGGGCCGGGTTTCCCGGGCTCGCGATCCAGGCGGTGCTGGCGGATTCCGGGGCGATGCTCGCCGACGTCGAGCACGTCGCGATCTCTCGCGACCCGGCCGCGCATCTCCTCAGCAAGGTGATGTTCGCGCTTCGAAAGCGCCCCGGCCTCGAAGCGATCCGGTCGCGGCTCGCGAACCAGGGGAAGGTCCGGAACATGGGGGAGCTGCTGAACAACCTCACCTCCGCCCCTTTCCGCGGCACCATCCACAACGTCGAGCATCACCGCGCGCACCTCGCTTCGGCGTTCTTCTGTTCTCCCTTCGACCAGGCCGCCTGCCTGACGGTCGACGGCTTCGGGGACTTTCTCTCTTCGATGAGCGCCGTCGGGAAGGGGAACCGCCTGGAAAAGATCGACGACGTGATGTTTCCGCATTCGCTCGGCATTTTCTACACGGCGGTGACGCAGTATCTCGGCTTCCCGAAATACGGAGACGAGTACAAGGTGATGGGGCTCGCGTCCTATGGAAGGCCCTCGTTTCTCCCGGAGATGCGCCGGATCGTGCATCTCGAGAACGAGGGCCAGTTCACCGTCGATCTCGACTATTTCGTCCACGCCAGCGAGGGAGCGACGATGTCGTGGGACAACGGCGAGCCGGTCATCGGCCCGCTCTGGTCGAAGAAATTCGTGGAGCTCCTCGGCGCCGCCCGGGATCCCGGAAGCGAGTTGACCGAGCGCCACCACGACCTGGCCGCGTCGCTGCAGGCGATGTACGAGGAGACATTCTTTCACCGGGTCAACTGGCTTCAAAAAAAGACGGGTCTCACGGCGCTCTGCCTCGCCGGCGGGTGCGCAATGAATTCCGTCGCGAACGGCAAGCTCTTCGCGAAGACCGATTTTCGGGACGTCTATATCCAGAGCGCGGCCGGCGACGCCGGGACCGCCCTGGGCGCCGCGCTTTCCGTCTGGCACGAGGTTCTCGGCAAGCCGCGCGGGTTCGTGATGGAGCACTCTTACTGGGGGCCGGAGTTCGGCGATGCCGACGTTCGTCAGGCGTTGGAGGCGAGTCGGGAGGAGTTGGAGAAACAGGGCTGCCGGGTGCGAAGGATCGAAGACGTGGACACGCTGTGCCGGAGCACCGCCGAAAAGATCGCCAACGGGAAGATCGTCGGGTGGTACCAGGGGAGAAGCGAGTGGGGCCCGCGCGCGCTCGGGAATCGCTCGATCGTCGTCGATCCCCGCCGCGCCGAGATGAAAGACGTGCTGAACTCGCGCATCAAGCGGCGCGAGCCGTTTCGCCCGTTCGCGCCGTCGATTCTCGAAGAGCGTGTCGGCGACTACTTCGAGGAGTCGTACCCCGATCCCTTCATGATCAAGGTCTACCCGGTTCGTCCGGAGAAGCGTTCGGAGATTCCGGCCGTAACGCACGTCGACGGCACCGGGCGGCTTCAGACGGTGTCCCGGGCGCAGAACCCCCGATACTGGGCGCTGATCAAGGCGTTCGAGGCGCAGACGGGAGTTCCCGTCGTCCTGAACACGTCGTTCAACGAGAACGAGCCAATCGTCAACACGCCCGCCGAGGCGTTGGCGTGTTTCCTGAGAACGAAGATGGACGTGCTCGTGATGGGGGATTGGGTCGTGGAGCGGGCAAGTAGAGAGTCGTGAGTGACAGGTTCGCCTCGTGACGACTGATTCTCTCGACGAATGTCTCCCTCCGGAGCTGGCCACGGCTCCGGTTTCCTCGTCCCGCCGAATTCACCTGCCCGCTCTCGACGGCCTTCGGGGGTTCGGGATTCTCGGGGTCATGATCATGCATTTCTCAAATCATGACCCGGGCCTCCGCGCGCTCGGCCGTTCGGCCATCCTGCTGGACCTGTCGGCATGGGGAATGCCGATGTTCTTCCTTCTGTCGGGCTTTCTCATCACCGGGATTCTCCTTGAGGCTCGCGATAAGCCTCACTATTTCCGCAATTTCTTCGTCCGCCGGATCCTGCGGATCTTTCCGCTCTATTACGGGGTCCTCCTGCTCCTCTTCGTGATCCATCCCGCCTGGGGACACGCGATCGGAGGCACCTCGAGTCCCCGCTGGCTGTGGCTGTACGCCTCGAATATCGAAATGGCCCGGAAGGACAGCTGGACCTACGACTTCGTTTCCCATTTCTGGTCGCTCGCGGTCGAGGAGCAGTACTACCTCTTCTGGCCGTTCATCGTTCTGGCATTCAAGCCCCGCCGGCTCCTCGTCGTCTGCGCGGCGCTCGGCGCGTTCTCGGTCGCACTTCGGATCACGATGACGGCCGGATGGAGTCACCTGACCGGCGCGTATATCCTGATGCCCGCTCAGCTCGATCCGCTGGCGATGGGAGGCGTGCTCGCCGTTCTCGTGCGGCGGCGGCCGCCAGAGAGCTATCGGACCCTCGCCCGCTGGGCCGTCATCGCTTCTCTGGCGGTCTTCTTTTCTCTCGGCTGGTATAAGAAGCCGATGATGAGCCGGCCGCTGATCGTGGGCCGGCCGCTGCTTTCCTGTTCCCTGTTCGGCGGAATCCTGCTGCTCGCGATCGGAGAATCGGGGTTCTTTCGCCGTGTCCTGAGTTTGAGAGTTCTGACGTTTCTCGGCAAATACAGCTACGGGCTCTACGTTTTCCACTTTCCCCTTTTGCCGGTTTTCTCGCTCTGTTTCCCTCGTGAGGCGATCGGGCGCATTTTCAGTTCCCCCCTCGCGAGCCTGGTTCTCGCCGTGCTGTTGTCGATTGCCGCGACGCTAGTCCTCGCCATCGCGAGCTACGAGCTCTACGAGAAGCGATTCCTGCGGCTTAAGAGCCGGTTCGGATCGACGTGAGAGCGTGAAACGTGAGCAAGTGAGCCAGGACTCACGACTCACGGCTGACGAGGCGTCGCTTGCGGCCGCCCCCATCCGATCGGCGCGAAGGATCCACCTCCCGGCGCTCGACGGGATTCGCGGCGTTGCCATTCTCTCGGTCCTCGTCGTGCACTTCGCCGGCGACAATCCGACCGCGCGGGGGGGCCTCGAGGGCGACTCGCCATTTCTCGATCTGCTGACATTCGTCCTCGGGACTCCGGTATTCTTCGTTCTGTCGGGCTTCCTGATCACCGGCATTCTTCTGCGAGCGCGCGAGAAGCCGCACTACTTTCGAAACTTCTACGTTCGCCGGGTGCTTCGGATTTTTCCTCTCTACTTCGCGGTGCTCGCGGTTCTCTTCGTGATTCATCCGGTGTGGGGTCGGTCCGTCGGCGGAACATCGAGCCCGGGCTGGCTCTGGGTGTTTCTGGAAAACGTCGAGCTCGCGAGGAAGAACCACTGGACCTTCGGGTTCCTCAATCACTTCTGGTCGCTCGCCGTCGAAGAGCAGTACTACCTCGTTTGGCCGCTCATCGTCCTGGCTCTTCGGCCGAAGCGCCTCCTGGTCGCGTGCGTCGGGTTCGCGGCTTTCTCTTTTCTGCTGCGTCTCGTCCTGACGTCGGGGTGGTCGCACCTCGTCGGCGCCTACGTACTCACGCCGTGCCAGCTCGACCCGCTCTGCACGGGTGGCGCCCTCGCGATTCTCGTGAGTCATTGGCCGGCCTCGCGGTTTCGCGTCCCCGCGCGATTGGCGATTGTCGTCGCTCTCGCATCGTATTTTCTCCTGGGCTGGCAGCGGGAGGACTGGATGACGCGGCCGAAGATCGTCGGCAAGCCGCTCCTCTCCGCACTCCTGTCCGGAGGCGTCCTCCTTCTCGCAGTCGGAGAGACGGGGTTCTTTCGCCGCATCCTCGGATCCCGCCCCTTGACGTTCGTCGGGAAGTACAGTTACGGCCTGTACGCCTTTCATTTCCCGCTTCTGCCGTTCCTGGCCCGTCGATTTTCGCCCGCCGCGATTGGCGCCAAGCTGGGTTCGCCCCTCGCGGGCCTCTCGGTGAGTGTCGCGCTGTCGATAACGACCTGTCTGCTGATCTCGATTGCGAGCTACGAGCTCTTCGAGAAGCGAATCCTGCGGCTCAAGAGCCGGTTCGGATCGACGTGAGAGCGTGAAGGCGTGAGAACGTGAGCAAGTGAGCGCGTGAGCCAGGACTCTCGACTCACGGCTGACGAGGCGTCGCTTGCGGCCGCCCCGATCCGATCGTCGCGAAGGGTCCACCTGCCGGCGCTCGACGGGATCCGCGGATTTGGAGTGATGCTCGTCCTCCTGATCCACTTCGTCGGTTATGGCCCGGCCGCCCCGACGGACCAGGGGAAGGCCGTGCCGTTTCTCAACTTCCTCTCATTCGCGTTCGGCATCCCGGTGTTCTTCGTTCTCTCGGGCTTCCTGATCACCGGAATCCTTCTGGAGGCGCGCGAAAAGCCTCACTACTTCCGGAACTTCTATACGCGCCGCGTTCTTCGGATCTTTCCCCTGTATTACGGAGTGCTGGCCGTTCTTTTCGTGGTTCACCCGGCGTGGGGGCGCGCGATCGCGGGAAACTCGAGCCCGGGCTGGCTCTGGGCCTACATGTCGAACGTCGAACAGGCCCGTCAGAATAATATGACCTACCACTATCTGGGGCATTTCTGGTCGCTCGCGGTCGAAGAGCAGTACTACCTCGTCTGGCCTTTCATCGTCCTGGCCTTTCGTCCCCGATATCTGTTCGCGGTCTGCGTCGCGTTGGGTGGTTTCTCGGTAGGCCTGCGATTTTTTCTGACGGCGGGATGGGGTCATCTCGTCTCGACCTACGTGTTGACGCCGTGTCAGCTCGACCCGCTCTGCACGGGAGGCGCGCTGGCGATCCTCGTGCGGAAATGGCCGCTGCGGCGACTTCAGGTTTTCGCCCGTTTCGCCGTGTTCGGTTCCCTTGCGGCCTACTTTCTCCTGGGCTGGCAGAGCGAGCCCAGGGCGTCGCGGCAGCAGGTCGTGGGCCGGCCGCTTCTTTCCTGTTTTCTGTTCGGCGGAGTCGTTTTGCTCGCGATCGGGGAAACGGGGTTCTTTCGCCGCGTGCTGGGTGCCCGGCCAGTGACATTCCTCGGCAAGTACAGTTACGGTCTTTATGTCTTTCACTACATGCTCATGCCATTCTTCGCAGTCTGTTTCCCGAGACAGGAGCTCGGTCGCGAGCTCGGTTCGCCGCTCGCGGGGATCGCAAGCTCGATAGCGCTTTCGGCGGCCGCCGTTGTCCTCGTGTCGATCGCGAGCTACGAGCTCTACGAGAAGCGATTCCTGCGGCTGAAAGCCCGGTTTTCGGCGTGAAAGTTCTTTTTGTGAACCAGGTTTATACGCCGGATGTCGCGGCGACCGCCGGCCAGCTTGCGGATCTCGCGGAGGCAATGGCCGCTCGGGGAGACGAGGTCCGGGTGATCGCGTCGCGTCGCGGATATTCGGAAGCCGGGCGAAGTTTTCCTCGCCGGTCGGCGGTAAAGGGCGTACGGGTCGAGAGGGTCTGGGAGCCTCGTCTCGAGAAGCGCGGCTTCTGGCGGCGGATCGTTCGGGCGGCAGCTTTTTTCGCAGGAGCGGGCGTTCGCGCGCTTGCCGGCCCGCGGCCCGACGCGATCGTCGTCCTGACCTCGCCGCCGCTGCTTCCCGTTCTCGGCCGAACCGTCGCTGCGCTTCGGCGGCGGCCGTATGCGATCTGGCTGATGGATCTGAATCCGGACGAGGCGATTGCCGCCGGCGCCGTGCGGCCGGGTGGGGCGACCGCGAAGCTCCTCGCGGGGCTGACCCGCTTCAGTCTTCGAGGGGCGGCGAGGGTCGTCGTGCTCGACCGATTCATGAGGGAAAGGGTGGAACGTTACGGCGTGCAGCCGGACCGGACCGTGATAATCGCTCCCTGGTCGCACGATGCGGACGTGCGCGACGACGAAGCTGGAAGGAATCAGTTCCGGAAACGGCACGCCCTCGAGGGGCGAATCGTCGTGATGTATGCGGGCAACTTCAGCCTCTGCCATCCTCTCGACACTCTTCTCGAGACGGCGCGAAGATTGAAAGACGAGCCCGATTTCCTCTTCCTCTTCGTCGGGGGCGGCGAAGGAGCTCGTCAGGTCCGGGCGGCCGCCGAGTCGGGAACGCTTCCGAACGTCCGGCTGCTCTCTTATCAGCCCCGGGAAGGACTCGCGGCCTCGCTCTCGGCTGCCGACGTGCACGTCGTCGTCATGGGAAACGCGTACGTCGGGATTCTCCATCCTTCGAAGGTGTACAACGCGCTTCGCGTCAACCGGCCCGTGCTCTACATCGGTCCGGAAGAGAGCCCCGTCGCGGACGTCCTCGAGGCTGCCGGCAAGGGCGCCGTCTGGCGCTCCGTTCGGCATGGCGACGTCGACGGCGCGGTCCGCGCGCTTCGCGAGTTGCAAGACGAGCGGGGAGAGGGCGCCGGTCTGGAGGAGAGCTCCGCGGAGCGATCCGTTCCGCGTATGATCACGGAGTTGGATCGGGTCGCGCGAAAGGAGAGCGGAAGATCGTGACAGCAGCTACGAGAGTCCTCGTGACGGGCGCCGGGGGGTTCATCGGCCAGCATCTCGCCACTTACCTCAAGAGCAAGGGTTACTGGGTGCGGGGCGCGGACCTGAAATTCCCCGAATACTCGCCGAGCGCCGCGGACGAATTTTCGATCCTGGACCTGCGCCGCTGGGAAAACTGCCTCGAGGCCACGAAGGACGTCGACGAAGTCTACGCGCTCGCGGCGGACATGGGTGGAATGGGGTTCATTTCGGCCAATCACGCCCAGGTGCTGCACAACAACGCTCTGATCAATCTCCATACGATCGAGGCGGCTCGCCAGAACGGCGTGAAGCGCTACGTTTACTCGTCCTCCGCGTGTGTTTATCCGCAGTATCGCCAGCGCGAGGCGAGCGTCACGCCGCTCAAGGAAGAGGATGCGATGCCGGCGGACCCGGAGGACGGATACGGCTGGGAGAAGCTCGTCACCGAGAAGCTCTGCGGGTACTACCGCCACGATTTCGGGCTTGCGACTCACGTCGTCCGGTTCCACAACATCTACGGGCCGAAAGGAACGTGGGACGGGGGGCGGGAAAAGGCTCCCGCCGCGCTGTGCCGCAAGATCGCCGCCGCAAAGCTCGCCGGAAGCCGCGAGATCGAGATCTGGGGCGACGGCGAGCAGACTCGCTCTTTCTGCTACATCGACGACTGCACGACGGGTCTCGAAAAGCTGATGCGCAGCGACTACGGCGAGCCTCTCAACCTGGGCCAGGACCGGCTGATCTCGATCAACGCGCTGGCGGACCTGATCGCCTCGATCGCGGGGGTCTCGGTCGTCCGGAAGCACGTGGAAGGGCCGCAGGGCGTGCGCGGAAGAAATTCCGACAACTCGCGCCTTCGCCAGGTCCTGAAGTGGGAGCCGACCGTCTCGCTCGAGGACGGTCTGGCGAAGACCTACGCGTGGATCGAAGACCAGGTGAAGAAGCGGGCAACCGAAACTGTGAGCAGTGAAAAGTGACTCGCAGACCCCCTTTTGCCGCTCGCGGCGCGAAGTCGTCGCAAAGGCCTTAGAACGCAGCGAGCGGAAAAGCGGGGCGAGTCCCATGACAGGACCCTCGCCGGCCGAGCAGTCTCTCCGAGGTGGCATGCCTAGGAAACTCGAGTAATGCCGATCATCTTTTTCGTCCTCCCGGCGATTCTGGCCGCCGCCATCAGTTTTTCCCTGACCCCGTTTGCGCGCCGTCTCGCCCTGCGGGTCGGCGCCGTGGACCAGCCGGGCCCGCGAAAGATGCACGCGCAGCCGACTCCGCGCCTGGGCGGTCTCGCGGTCGTCGCGTCGGTCTTCCTCGTGACCCTCCTGGTTCAGGCGGTCAACAACCCGGGCATTCACAAGATCGAGCCCAGGCTTTTGACCGGGCTCGCGCTCGGAGTTCTGCCGGTGCTCGTCGTCTCGATCCGGGACGACATCCGCCCGCTGCGCGTCTTTCCGCGATTCCTCGCGCAGTTTGCGGGCGCGGGGATCGCGATGATGTACGGCATCCAGCTCGGAACGCGGATTCACCTCTTCGCCCTCGACCTGTCGATCGGCTGGCTCTCGGTCCCGATTTCGCTTCTCTGGATCGTCGGGGTGACGAACGCGTTCAACATCGTCGACGGCCTCGACGGTCTCTCCGCCGGGCTCGCGCTCATCGCGGCCTTTTCCCTCGTCGGGGTGGGGTTGATGACGGGGCGTGTCGCGCTCGCGTCGATCTCGATGATCCTCGGTGGAGCGCTCGTGGGGTTCCTTCCGTACAACCTGTTCCCCGCGAGGATCTTTCTCGGGGACACGGGCTCGACCGCGATCGGCTTCTGGCTCGCGTGTCTTGCTCTTCGCGGCGGATCGACGCTGTCGGCGGGGATGGCCATTCTCGTTCCGATCCTCGTGATCGGCGTTCCGCTGACGGAAACTCTCGTTTCGATGATCCGTCGCTTCGTGCGCCGGATCGAGAAGAAGGGCGGGGGAGTGTTCTCCGCCGATCGCGAGCACATGCACCACCGCCTCGTCGCGAGCGGCATCACTCAGCGCCGGGCGGTCATTCTTCTCTACAGCGCGGGAGTCGTCGCGGCCGCGGCGGCGCTCCTGTCGCTCTTTTTGACGGCTCAGGCCGCGGCGGTCCTCGTCGTTACCGTGCTCGCCGCGGCGGTGATCGGAATCACGCGCCTCAACTACGACGAGTTCGCTCTCGTTCGCCGCGGGTTCGTGCTGAAGATTTACGACGCCCCGGTGTTGAAGCGCGCGTTCTTCCCGGTCTTTTTCGACATCGCCCTGGTCGCGATCTCGATTTACGGGGCGATCGTGCTGAAGTCCGACGACTGGGGCCTCGTCTCGAGGCGCGCCCTGGCGCTCGAGCTGCTCGAGATCCTCCCGATCGTGACGATCGTCGTCTTCTGGTTTTTTCGGCTGTACAGGGGATCGTGGAGGAACGCGAGCATCGCCGACTTCATCCGGTCGAGCTCGGCGGTCGTGGCTTCTGCCGTTTTCGGCGCTCTCGTTTGCCTCGTGGTCCTGCGCAACCCGCCGAGAATCACCCTTTTCGTGATCGAGGCGCTGCTCCTTCTGCTCCTCGTCAACGGATCGAGGGCGTCTTACCGGCTGCTCTCCCACTGGAATCTCCGGTCCGTCCGGGAAGGGGAGCGCGTGCTCCTTTACGGGGCGGGACTCGCCGGGACGCTCGCGCTGCGGGAGATCCTGTCGAACCCCTCGTGGGGCATGCGACCCGTCGGGTTCATCGACGACGATCCGGAGCGGATCGGCCGGGAGGTCAACGGATATCCGGTGATCGGGACACTCGCGTCGCTTCCCGAGGCGATCGGCGAGCGCCAGATCCGTTCGGTGATCGTGGCCTCTCCCAAGATCGACCGGGAGCATCTCGCCGAGCTCGAGAAAATCGGCCGCGCGACAGGCATTCGGGTGAGCCGGTTCCGGATCGAATTCGTCGACATGGAGCCGGTGAAGACGCTTCCTTGACGCCAGGGTCCTCACCCCGACCTCTCGGTCACCCCTCTCCACCATGTGGAGAGGGGGAAAAACTTGAATAGACTGTCGATCAAGCTGATGAATTGGCCGCTCACAAAGCAGATCGTCAAACGGTTGCGGCGTCAACCAACTCCGGCGGAAGCGATCCTTTGGGAGCGGCTGCGAGGTGGCGGCGTCCACGGGCTAAAGTTTCGTCGTCAGCACGCGATCGGTTCGTTCATCGCAGATTTCTACTGCGCGCGACCGCTTCTCGTCATCGAGCTCGACGGGGGGATTCACGAGTTTCAGAAAGTGAGAGACCGTGAACGTCAGATATATCTTGAGCGGCGGGGCCGAGCGGTGCTGAGGTTCTCGAATGAAGAGGTCCTCGCTGACCTTGAGGGAGTTGTTTCCCGAATTGTCGAGGCAGCCGCGCTCCGCACCCCCTCTCCAGATGCTGGCAGCCTTCAGATCGAGAAGTGAACGCGGGAGGGGGCGGGGGGGTGAGGCGCGGCTGGCAGAGCCCCAGGTCCCTTGCGGTCTCTTTCCCCTCGACTTAGAATGGCCCTCGGGAAAATGTCTCAAAACGAACGAATGGTGCGCGCGGATGGATTTGCGACCCGAAATGTCGCGGGTGAGACGATCCTCGTGCCGATTCGCAAGGGCGTCGCCGACCTCGAGTGCGTCTTCACGCTCGACGAGGTCGGCTACGGTCGTCTGGCGCGCTCTCGAGTCGCCGAAGAGCGCCGAGGAAGTCGCCGGCGAAATCGCCCGGGAGTTCGACGTGGACGAATCGGAGGCCCGGCGGGATGTTGCCGAGTTTCTCGGCGTCCTCCGGGAATCGCGTCTCGTTCGCGACGCGGGCGAGGCCGCGCCTTGAGCGCCGAAGTCGGGCGGTATCTCGACTTCAGCGCTGCGCTGAATTCGCGCGTTCTGCAGACCCGAATTCCGTCCGTCGTCTCGATCGAGGTCACCCGGCGGTGCTCTCTCAATTGCTCGCATTGCTACAACAACCTTCCGATGGCCGACATGGAGACGGCCCGGAAGGAGCTTCAGTTCGAAGACTACTGCCGGGTCCTGGACGAGCTCGCCGAGATGGGAACGCTCTGGCTGCTGTTCACCGGCGGCGAGATCTTCGCGCGGCGCGACTTCCTGGACATCTATACGTACGCGAAAAAGAAGGGCTTCATCATCACGCTCTTCACGAACGGAACGCTGATCACGCCGAAGGTCGCCGACTACCTCGCGGAGTGGCCCCCGTTCTCGATCGAGATCACGCTGTACGGCCGGACGAAAGAAACTTACGAGCGGCTGACGCGCATCCCCGGATCCTACGAGAGGTGCATCCGCGGAATCGAGCTCCTGAAGGAGCGCGGTCTCCCGCTGACTCTCAAGACCGTCGCGGTGACCGTCAACAAGCACGAGATCTGGGACATGAAGAAGTTCGTGGAGGACGACCTCGGGCTGCCGTTCAAGTTCGATCGCGATGATCAATGCGCGCATCGACTGCTCCCTGTCGCCGCTGGAAGTGCGGCTGACGCCGGAAGAGATCGTGGATCTCGATCTTCGGGACCCCGAGCGCCAGGAGGAGTGGAAGCGGTTCTCGACGAAATTCATCGCGCCGATGCATCCCGAAGGAAAAGAGGACGAGGTCTACCACTGCGGCGGAGGAGCGAACACCTTCGCGCTCGATCCACTGGGGAAAATGACGATCTGCGTCCTTTCGCACTTCGACGAATACGACGTGCGGGCCGGGACCGTCCGCGAGGGCTGGGAGCATTTTCTGCTTCGGGTTCGCGCGAAGAAGACGACGCGCATCACGAAGTGCACGGCCTGCCAGCTGAAGGCCGTTTGCGGAATGTGCGCCGCGAACGCGGAGCTGGAGAACGGCGACGCCGAGGCCCCGGTGGATTTCCTCTGCCACACGGCGCACCTGCGGGCTCACACCCTCGGTTGGGAAATCCCGGCGCACGGCGAGTGCGAGTACTGCGAGGGCGCCGGTTACGCGACGGTGCGGGAAGAGGCGGGTCGTTTGATGGCGGGGCAGGCCCCGCGTGCGCGTCCGGCCATGTTGCCCTCGCTTTCCCCGGCGGGAGAATCGATGTCGTCGCTTCCCTCCGCGGGGGGCGGATGCGGCGGATGCGGAAGCCACTGAAAAGGACGATTCGAATCGGATGGAGGTGAGAGATGGAACGGACCTCGGATAGAAACTCGAACGGCAAGAAAAAATATCGGAAACCGTCCGTGAGGATGATTCCCCTGCGGCCCGAAGAGGCGATTCTCGGTTCGTGCAAGAGCGCGACGACGGGAGCCTTGAATGGCGGCGGCGGCCACTGCAACATTCCCACGAATTGCTCCACGATCGGGTCCTGAGCGAGCCGGGCTCTCTCCCGGCCTTCTTCTCGGTCGCCCGCGAGGGATTCGTTCTCCATCCCCGGGGTTCCCTGAACATTCGCCTGGATCGCGCGAGCCGTCTCTTTTCGGGCGAGACCCCGGAAGACACCGTCGAATTCGACGTGCGATGGGGAGACCTGAGCGGCGTGGACCGCGGAGCGGCCGCATTCGACTCGGGCGGCTGCTGGGCGCTGCGCCGCGATCCGGACGCCCTCGTTTTCGACGTCTATTCGCCCCTTTTCGGGGCGACCCCCATCCATTCGCTCCGTCTCGACGGCGACCGGCGAAGGGGAGAGATCGTCCTGGAGCGTTCCCACTTCCGCGACGGGGAGGGCGTCGATCCGCTCGGATTTCCGCTCGCGGAGCTGCTCACCAACCAGCGCCTCGCGCGCGCCGGCGGAGTCGAATTCCACGGGTGCGGAATCCGGACGCCGGAAGGAGGCGGCCTCCTGTTCGTCGGCCATTCGGGCGACGGAAAGACGACGACCGCGAAGCTGTGGGACGGCCGGCCGGGAGTCACGATCCTGAGCGACGACCGGATCATCGTGCGAGCCGAGGAGGGTGAGGAGGGCGTGCCTCACCGGCTGCGCCGCCCTTCGAGCATCTCGAGGGGAAGCGAGCTGCTCTCCGGGGGTGAGAAGGGTGGCGCGTCCGAGCGCCCGACAGCTCGTACCGCATCTACGGCACTCCCTGGCACGGCGAGGGGCAGTTCGCGGCGAACGCCGACGCGCCCCTCACGGCGATCTTCATTCTGGAGCGCGGGAAAGCAACTCGCGCCGTCCCCGTCAACGGCGCGGAGGCCGTTTCGCTCCTCTTCGCGCGGGCTTTTCCGCCCTTCTACGACGCGGCGGCCGTCGAGGCTGTGCTCGAAACGATCGACAGGATCGTCGAACGCGTTCCCGTGTATCGATTCGCATTCGTTCCGGATGCCACCGCGATCGAGGCCGCGCTCGAGATCCGCCGGGGAGGCGCCGTGAGCACGAACGGTTTTTCGGAGCTGTGCGGCGACCTGCTTTCCGACGGAACGCCGATTCGTTTCCGGGCGACGCGGGGCGAGCATGGCTCCGGCGATCCGGGACGGCGACCTGTTGACGGTCGAGCCTGTCGCCAATCGCGCCCTTTCCGAAGGCGACATCGTGCTCTATCCGGTCGGAACTGGCTTTCGCGCCCATCGGGTGAGGAGCTTCGATCGGCACTGCAAAGAGTTGATCTGTCAGGGGGATAGCTGGTTCTGCCGTCCGGAGGTCGTTTCGGCCGGGGCGGTAATCGGGGTCGTGACGGGCCTCGGGTCGGGGGCGACCGCGGCTCCGCCCCGGCGGCCGTTGGTCATCTGGGGGAAGGCGCTCCGGGGACGTCTGGGGAGGGTGCTCCGGGCAGGCCTCAGGATGGGATCTGGATTTCGGAGGGGAAAAATGGTAATCTCTCGACAGGCGTCGGAAGAGGGCCGACAAGGCTCCACGGGAAAGGGTTCACAAAAATGAAATTCACTAGAACTTGTGTAGCCTGGAAGAGCTTTGCTCTTTTCGGGGCGTTGGTCTTCGCTGCGCTCGCTTTTTCGAGCACGGCATCGGCAGCCCTCGCCGTCGATAGCACGAGCAATGCGAGCAGCGCCGGCGCAGTCAATTCGCTGAGCTGGGTTCACACGACGAACACCTCGACGACCGGGCAAAACACGCTGCTCGTCGTCGGCGTCTCGATCAACGGCACGAGCACCGTCTCGAGCGTCACGATGGGAGCGACTCTCGGTTCCATCGGCTCGAGTATTCCGAGCGACGACCTGCCCTCGAACCTGACTCTCGCCACGAGCAAGAACAGCACGAACAACCTGACACGAATGGAGATCTGGTATCTCCTGGCCCCGCCGGTCAAAGGCACGACGGCGGGGGCTTCGGGCTCCGAGCCGACGCTTCAGATCACGGTGACGCTCTCGGGCGGGGCGACGAAGTCGATGGTCGCGGGCGCCGTCTTCTTCACGGGCGCGATGCAGGTCGCGCCGACGGCCTGGACCGCGACGACCGCGGCGACTGGGAATGCTTCGATCACCGGAACATCGAATGCGACCGACATCGTCGTGGACACGATCGCGACGATCGGGACCGCGACCTCGGTGACGGTCGACGGGGCCAGACCTCTCGGTGGAACGTCGCGACGGGCGGACCGCCACGAACGCGATCGGCGGCGGATCGACGAAGGCGAACGCAACGTCCATGTCGTGGACGATCGGGACCGACGCACGACTGGGCGATGGGCGCTGTCGTCGTGCAGGCCTCGGCAAACACCCGTTTCACGGCACCCGCATCAACATGGACGACCTCTACGGCATCGACTCGAACAATCCGGCGAACCCGGCCGTACCTCTCGCCGATCGGCATTCACCTGACGAACACCGGTGCGCAGTTGACGGACGTGTCGGTCACGATCACGCTTTTCGACACCCCGAACAGCTGCGGCAGCGGCGGCACGACGGCGTGCGTCACGCTCAACAACACGACGTTCACGTCGCAGACGATCCCGGCCAGCGGGTAGCTTCGACTATTACTTCATTCTGAACGAGAGCAACCTGTTCGCGAAGAACAACGCGAAGACGTCGATCAACAAGGCCTTCAGCTATGTGATCACGGTTCACAGCGCGACCGTGCCCGCGACGGACGACCGACACCTTTCCTCCGGAATGGAGATGGCGATCGATCTCGTCTCGCAGAACCGGAACACGACGGATTTCACGTCGTGCAACGGTATCTCGAGCGGTGACCGGCACCAGCCCCCGGAACAGATCGCCGTCATCGGTTCACGCAGGGTCTCCGAATTCCAGTGCACGATCACGTCCACCTCGACCGGAAGCGGCGCGTTCAACACGATGCGTATCTGGCAGGACTGGGACGGACAACACTTTCGTGATCGACAAGGTCGACACGAACTACCCGACGGCGCACTTAGTACAGCCCTGACGAGCCCGGACTGCTTCAACAACGGCTGCGGCGGCTCGGGCGTACCCGTACACCCAGGTTACGTCACGCTTCGCGCGCGTCGGCTCCCTGGATCGCCTGACCGACTCCGAACGGGGTCGTGCGTGACGCCCTTCATCCTGGATCGATTCGGGCGGAACCTTCCATTACAACCAGACGTCGCCGGCGTCACGGCGTCGATCACGATCACGACCCCCACGGCCGTGAAGCTCCGCAGTCTCGATGTCGCGCGGCAAGGCGAGGACAACGTGGTCTCCTGGCGAACGGGACACGAGGTGAACAACCTCGGATTCCGGATCTATCGGGAGGACGCCAACGGCGGGCGGGTTCCCGTCACCAACGGGCTCGTCGCCGGGAACGTGCTCTTCAGCGGACCGTCGATTGCTCTCACTTCCGGCCGCAGCTACAGCTACAGGGATCAAAACGCTCCCGCCGGAGCGGCGTACTGGCTCGAAGACGTGGATATTTCCGGACCGTCGACGATGAACGGTCCCGCGATCGCGCGCGAGGAGGAAGAAGCTTCGAGGCTCTTCCCGGCGAGCGGCCAGAGCGAGACGATGAAGGCCGGCGGCAACTCTCCGCTGCTCGATTCGAGCTCGTTTGTCGGCAAAGGCGGGCATGGAAGTTCGAGCTCTCCCGGTTTCGACTCGAAGCCCCACGGGAAAGTTCAATCGGGAACGGCCAGCACGACTTCGGCCAGCCAGAACAGGCAGTTTTCGCTCGCTTCGAGCGCGGGAGTGAAGGCCCTCGTGAATCAGGAGGGGTGGTACCACGTGAGCCATCAGGACCTGATCAACGCGGGTTGGAACCCCGGCAACTCGCCGGCGAATTTGCAGCTCTTCGTCGAGGCGCAGCCGATCCCCATGCTCGTGAGCGACTCGGGCGGCGGCAACTACTCGATGGAGTTCTACGCGACGGGACTCAACACGGTGGCGACCGACACGCGCGTCTATTGGATCGGTCTCAACTCCACGCCCGGCTCGCGTCTGGCGAACAAGAGCTCGGCTTCCGGCAGCTCGCCGGGCGCCGACTTTCCGTTCACCGTCTCGCGAAGAGATCGGGTCGTGTACGTTCCGGGAATTTTGAACGGCGACGCGGAGAGCTGGTACGGACCCATCGTCGGCGGAACTTCGTTCGGACCGGCCGATCAGTCGGTCACGGTCACCCACCTCGACACCTCCAACAGCGGATCCGCCAACCTCGAGTTCGCGATCGAAACGGCCACGCCGTCGGTCGGTCACGCGATCGACGTGACGGTCAACGGCAATTTCGCGGGCACGGTGACGCACTTCGACCAGGGCTATTTCGATTCCAACCTTTCGATCCCGGTTTCATGGCTCGTCGAGGGCACGAACTCGATTCTTCTTCAGGAGGAAGGCGATTCGAACTTCGCGATCATGGACTACGTCGCGCTGACGTATCCTCACGTCTTCACGGCGGATTCCGATGCCCTCGAATTCACGACATCCGGCTCGAAACACGTCTCGATCGGGGGCTTCACCGTTCCGGGCGTTCGGGTGTTCGACGTGACGAACCCGTCGGCCGTCGCGGCCCTCTCCGCATCCGTCGGGCCTGACGGGAGCGGCGGATATGCGGTCACGGTCAACACGCCGTCCGCCGTCGGGGCGCTTCGCATACTGGCGGTCGGCAGCGATCGGGTTTCCGCGCCGGCAGGTCTCGCAAACAACACGCCGTCGGACCTGAACAAGAAGAACAATTCCGCGGACTTCGCGATGATCGCGTACCCGTCGTTCGTTTCGGCGCTCGCGCCGCTGCAGGCGCTCCGGCAGTCGCAGGGGTTGGCGACGCAGGTCGTCGACGTCACCGACATCTACGACGAATTCAGCTTCGGCGAGAAGGATCCCGCCGCGATCAAGGCGTTCCTGCAGTGGACACAGGCGAACTGGAAGAAAGCGCCGAGGTACGTGCTTCTCGCCGGCGACGGGTCGTACGACCCGCGCGACTATTTCGGAATCGGGACGACGGACTTCATTCCCGCGAAGCTCGTCCAGACCGTGTATCTCAAGACCGCTTCGGACGACTGGTACGTCGATTTCAACAACGACGGGCTTCCCGACATGGCGATCGGGCGCCTTCCGGCGGAGAGCCTGTCGGATGCGTCCACCATGGTTTCGAAGATCGTGGGCTACGACTCAGCGGCGCCGAGCTCGAGCGTCCTTCTCGTCGGGGACACCGAGGACGAGAACGACTTCCACGGCGCGATCTCGGCCCTCAAGACGCTCGTTGCCGGAAAGACGGCCCAGGCGATCTGTATCGACCCCGATCCGGTCGACGCGAGCTACCCGAACATCGGGCCCTGCGTGAGCGCTTCGACGGCGCACGGCCAGATCCTGAACGCCTTCAATAGCGGCCAGTCGGTCGTGAACTGGGTGGGACACGGCGAGCCGACGTCCTGGAGCAAGAGCGACGTCTTCGACACGTCCGACGTTCCGTCCCTCGCGAATTCCGCGCACCTGCCCCTTGCGCTCACGATGGACTGCCTGAACGGGTACTTCCATGACCCGAACACCGAATCCTTCGCCGAGGCTCTCCTGCGCGCTCCGAACGGCGGCGCGGTGGCGGTGTGGGCGTCGTCTTCTCTGACTCTCTTCGAATCGCAGGTCCCGGTGAACCAGACGCTCTTCCAGCTTCTGTTCACGACGCCCGCCCCCCGGCTGGGCGACGCCGTGAAGACGGCGAAGGGCGTGACGACGGACTCCGACGTTCGCAGGACCTGGAACTTCTTCGGCGATCCGACCATGAAACTGAAGTAACGGCCAGTCGAGCTAGGCGTAGCCCCCTGGAAAGCCCCCGGAAACGGGGGCTTCTTTTTTTGCGGATCGCCGGAGATTTCGTCTCACGCCATATTGAGAGTGCAACGCATGGGCCGCCTCCTAGTCTGGGCGGCAGCATGCGTAAGTTGCGTGTTTCAAGATAGTTTGAAGACTGCGATCTCGCTGGCCTCGCCGGGCGAGTCTCGATTCCGGATTTCGATTCTGGAAATTGGAGAGCGGTGAACTCACCAGTCGTCTGAAGGCTGCCAGCTGGAGAGGGGGACGGGGGTGAGGTCGGTACGTCAACACCTGGATTGCTGGTGCGGGTGACGAACACCCTCCGTGACCCTTTCCCGATTTCAAGAGGACGAATCTCTTCGCACTCCCCTTAGAGGACTCGCGCGAGACGCGACGGTTTTGAGCGACCTCGGCGACGAGCGTTCTCCCCTCCCTTCTCCAGAATTCCTTTCTCAGTTTCGGAAACCTCTTCCGCCCCGCCTTTCCCTCTCTCTTCTCAACCGATTCGTTTCTCGCAGGTTGACTCCGATGGGTCGTGTCCGGCACGGCTGGTCCCGACATTGCGATCTCCCTTCGCCGAGTGGCAACGGAAACGAAACGAAAGAACGAAAGGGAGACGACAATGAAAACCACGACGAACCGGATCTCGACCCTGATTCTCGGAACGACTCTTCTTCTCTCCATCGGCAAGACCCGCCTGCGGCCGGCAAGGGCGGCGGCGGTGGCTCCACCGGCGGCACGACGACGACGATCACGACGAATCCTCTGGCGGGCCAGGCCGGCGCGAAGATCTTCGTGCAGCAGGAAGGCTGGTACAGCGTCTCGCGTCAGAACCTGATCGACGCGGGATGGGATTGCGGAACTTCGGCCACGTACCTTCAGTTGTGGGCGGAGGGAACGCAGCAGTCCGATCCTGGTCAACGCGGGCACGAACGGGACCCTGGACCCGACCGACACGATCGAGTTCTACGCGACGGGGATCGACACGCCGTCGACGGGCACGCGCGTCTACTGGCTCGTCCAGGGCACGTCCCCCGGGCTTCGAATTGCGACTACGGCCGCTCCCAAGGGAAAGCTTGGGTCCACGCCGTCGAACTTCAATTCTTCGGTGAGCATCAATCCCAAAGAGTATTACGCGCCCGGAATCGCGAACGGCAGCCCGGACGGTTTCTACGGCGACATGGTGACTTCGACGCCGATCACGGAGTCGATCACGGTCATCGACCCGGCGTCCTCGACGGCAAGCGCGACTCTCACGGTGACTCTGACCAGGCGCCTACTGGTGGAGCCACAACGTCAACGTCAGCCTGAACGGCAACCTGGCGGGCTCGATGAACTTCAACGGCGAGCTCGTGCAGACGACGAGCTTCACCGTTCCGAGCTCCTGGATCGTTCCCGGCGCGAACTCGGTGACGTTCGTCGCCCCGGACGGCGGCAACGACGTCAGCCTCGTCACGTCGATCTCTCTCACCTACCCGCGGCTCTACAAGGCCCTGAACAACTCGCTCAAGTCGACGGCGACCGGCAGCGTCTCGCTGCTCGGTCGACGGATTCTCGAATTCTTCGATCCGCGCCTTCGACATCACGACTCCGGCGACTCCGCAACAGCTCGTTGGTGACGATCTCGGCAGGGGGAGGGGGTTACTCGGCGACGCTTACGACGCCTAGCTCGACCGGGAACCGAACAGTGTTGGCAATTGCGACCGACCAGATCCTCTCTCCCGCCGGGATCGTCCCCAACGTTTCCTCGAATCTGAGCGCGACCACGAACTCAGGCGAACTTCGTGATCATCGCGTACCCGACGATGATGTCGGCGGCTTCCGCCCTCGCCGCGCTCCGCCAGTCGCAGGGAATGCAGGTCTCCGTCGTCAACGTCACCGACGTTTACGACGAGTTCAACTTCGGCGAAAAGGACCCCTCGGCCATCAAGAACTTCCTTCAGTACACCCAGACCAAGTGGGCGAAGCCGCGCCTCGCTACGTGCTGCTCCTCGGTGGCGCGTCGTCGACACGCGGAACTACCTCGGCTACGGCAACCTGGACCTCGTTCCGACGCGATTACATCGCGACGAGCGCTCAGCCGGACCGCCTCGGATGACTGGTTCGTCGATTTCAACAACGACGGGCTACCGGACATGGCGATCGGACGGATTCCGGTGCTGACCGCCGCCGACGCTGCGACAGTGATCTCGAAGATCACGAGCTACGGCCAGACGACGGGCGCCTGGACGAAGAACGTCCTGATGGCCGCCGACGCGAACGACGCGAACAATGATTTCGAAGGCGCGTCGGCCAACGTCGCCGCGCAGATCCCCATCGGCTATTCCGTCAGAACGTCTCTGACCGGGCAGATCGGCGGCTCAGCGGCTCGGACCGCGATCCCGGACGGCATCAACGTCAGGGGCAGCTCATCGTCAACTACAACGGGCCACGGTTTTGAGCAGGCGTGGAGCAGCTCGAGAATCTTCTACGATCGACGACATGTCCAACCTGACGAATGCATCACAGCTCCCCTTCGTCGTGTCGATCGGCTTGCCTGACCGGCTACTTCCAGGACCCGTCGACGGTTTCCTTCGCGGCTGCGGCGCTCTCAGCGCCGAATGCGGAGCCGTTGCCGTTTGGGCGTCCTCGGGGTTGCCCGGTCTTCCGGGTGAAGCGCTGGTAAACCAAGCGCTCTTCAGCGAGCCTGCTCGGCGGGAGCCGCCCGTCTCTCGGCGACGCGGTCATGCAGGCCAAGGCCGCAACGACCGACCAGGACGTTCGGCGAACCTGGATCTTGTTCGGCGATCCGACGATGAAGCTGGCGCAGTAACGCCGGCTCCTTCGTCTTCGATTCGTTGTCCTCCCTCCACTCCGGCCCCTCTCCAGCGAACCTGGAGGGGGGCCGTCCCTTTTGTGGAGCGGAAGAGTGTCGTGTTGCGTTAGCGGCGCCGGACGGTTGTGCTCTTCGGCGCGCACTGCAAGTTACCAGGGCTCAGCCGGAAAATTTGCGCCTGGATGTCGGGTGACCGCTTGAAGGGATTGCGCGTCGCCGATCGAAAGATCCGGACCGGCGAGTCGGGGACGGCGCAGGGGGCGAGCGTGGATGTCAGATTGCGCTCCACCGGAAGAACGAGAACCGTGGCACCCGACGATCGAGCGAGAGAGAAGATGTTCTTCGGGAAGGGCTCGGCCGAGTAGTTCGCGGCGTCGCTTCCGACGAAAGGGCGGGGAATCAGGGCCGAGGACCGGAAGACGGCGAGGACGACATCCGAGTCCCGAAGAGTCCGGTCGAGCCATCGGGCTTCGGCGTAGCCATTCGCGTGGGCAGTCATCACTCGGTCGCGCCAGCCGTTTGAAAACGCGCCGGGAATCAGAATTACCGCCATCCCGACGGCGACGATTGCCGTGGCCGCGCCTTGAAGCGAGAGGGCTTTGAACAGGAGGGCCTTTCGGGGACCTGGCGATGCGGCGACGGCGGCCGCCCCTGCCCAGAGATACGGTTCGAGAAAAAACCTCGCCGACAGCTGGCCGAAAGCCACGATCAGGATCGTCGACATGAAGGCGGCGGCGAGAAAGAGTCTGGACTTGCCTCGGGTTCCGAACGCGGTAACGCCCGCGAAGACGCCGAGGCCGAGCATCGTCGAAAAGTCCGCGGGATGGATCGTTGCGGTCAGATCGAGGGGCAGGCGAATCAACCGGCCGAAGGATCGCGGGCCCGCATAGTCCCGCAGGTATTCCGCGAATCGGATCACGGCGGGATCGGGCTGGCCGCGAAGCCTCTCGAGCAGGGGAGAGAGCGGATCGCCGTAGAAAGCGAAACTTCGGGCGTAGACCGGGAGTGCGAAGAACGAGAAAGCTGCGGCGGTGATTCCCGCGGCCGTGACGAGCCGGCCGCAGCGGCGAGCAGCCGTCGAGCGCGAGAGCCAGCACGACGAGTCCTGAGAGGAGAAACGAATACTTGCAGGCGATCGCGAACATGGTTGCTCCGATTGCGAGCGTGAGGATCCCGGCGTCGAGGTTGTTCCCGGAGCGCACGATCAGGGCCAGAGCCAACGTCAGTGCGGCGGCGGGCAGAAGCTGCGGTTTCTGATTCGGAACCAGGAAGAGCATCAGGGGACAGGCCACGACGAGCAGCGCCGCGAGGATTCGTCCCCGGCGATCACTCGCGCCGGCCGAGAGAGCGATCACGGCGGCGACGAGCCCCGAGAATTGAAAGACCGCGCTCAGGACATCAGTCCCCGCCGCAAGTCCCAGGAGGTTCAGCCCTTCCCCGAGTCCTGTCAGCCGAGCGCAGAACCAGTCAGGCCTCGGGTAGGCGGCTCCATGGCGAATCCAATCCAGAGGGACGCCGAGGTGGTAGTCGAGTGAGTCGGCGTCGGTAGGGGGGGCAAGGGCCGCCGCGCCGAGGGCGCAGGTCGTTACCGCCAGCGCCGACGAGTGCGATCCGCTCGAAGGACCGGGACCTCGCAGACGCGGCTCCGAAGCGACGTGACATCTTGCTCGTGTCCGGCGAGCCAGCCGGGGAATTTCGAAGGCTCCGGCGACGGCCAGCGCTCGCCCGAGCCAGCGCAGACCCGATGGGAAATGCGAATCCGGACCATGCGGCGGCGAGCGAGACACGAGGCGAGTCCAGCCGCAGCGAGGATGAAGCCGGCCGCCCGGTCGAGGCGATCGTCACTTCCGGGTCGAATCCTGGACGCGATCGAGCGCCCGACACCGGCGGTAGCCGAGAACGATCAGATACCGCGAGCACGGCGGGAAGAGGCTCCGCGAGCACGAGATCGGCGAGCTGGAGAAAGTGCGTTTGCGTCATCGGGAGAGAAGAATTCTACAGCCCGTGCGCTCGCGAGTTTTCGGATACAATTCCCGCGCAATGGAACACCTGTTCCGATACGGCGACCTGAAAATCTTCTCCGGCCGGGCGCACCCGAGCCTGGCCGCGGAGATCTGCGCGTACCTCGGCGTGGAGCTGGGGAGAGTCAAGCTCTTCAACTTCTCCGACGGCGAGAACAACTGCCAGATCGAAGAGAACGTGCGCGGCGCCGACGTGTTCATCATCCAGCCGACCTCGACGCCCGTCAACGACCACCTGATGGAGCTTCTGATCCTGCTCGACGCGTTCAAACGGTCGTCGGCGACGCGCATCACGGCCGTGATCCCGTACTACGGCTACGCCCGCCAGGACCGAAAGGACCGCCCGCGCGTCCCGATCACTTCGAAGCTCGTCGCCGATCTCCTGACGGCCGGCGGCGCGGACCGGATCCTCACGATGGACCTGCACGCCGCGCAGATCCAGGGCTTCTTCAACATCCCGGTGGACCACCTGTTCGCCGCTCCGGTGATCCTCGAATCGGTCCGAAAGATGGAAATCGAGGACCTGACGATCATTTCTCCGGATGTCGGCGGGGTCGAGCGGGCGAGGGCGTTCGCGAAGAGGCTCGGCGCCTCGCTCGCGATCGTCGACAAGCGTCGCACGGGCCCGAACGAGGCGGAGGTCCTGAACGTCATCGGCGACGTGCAGGGGCGCTCGGCCCTGATTCTCGACGACATCATCGACACGGCGGGGACGCTCATCAAGGCGACCGAAGCGCTCGAGGCGTACGGCGCGCGGGAGATCTTCGCGGCCGGGGTCCACGCGGTCCTCTCGGGGCCCGCGATCGACCGGATCAACGCGTCCCGGCTGAAGTCGGTCCTCGTCACGAACACGATTCCCGTGACCGCGTCCGAGGCCCGTTGCCCCCGGATTCGGTCGTTTTCGGTTGCGCCGCTTCTCGGCGAGGCGATCCAGCGGATCCACGACGGGGCCTCGGTTTCCTCGCTTTTCGTGTAGAGGCCGGACCAGCAGGCGCGACTCCCGGCCCGGAGCAGGCATGCGACCTCACCCTCCGAGCCCCTCTCCAGCTGGAGAGAGGGTGGCGCGGAGCGCCGGGGGTGAGGTAGGCGCTCGACGGCGGAGGCAGGGGCTTGGGCCTCATCGGCCTCTTGGGGTATACTTCGCCCCTTTGACTTGGAAGAGGACAGAAGGAACTGAGATATGGCCAACATTGAACTGGACGTCGAGCGCCGGGAGGCGATCGGGAAGAACAACGCCCGCAGGGCGCGAGCCGAGGGGAGAGTCCCCGCGATCGTGTACGGAGCGAAGAAAGAGACGGTTCCGATCTACGTCAACGCGAGGGCGCTGACGACCGTCTTTCGCGAGGGCGCCGGCTCGAACTCGATCTATCTTCTCAAGATGACGGGCACCGACAAGGCGCGGCACGCGATGATCAAAGAGATCAACCGCGACCCGATTTCCCGGAAAGTCCTGCACATCGATTTCGTTCGCGTGTTGATGGACGTCAAGGTACGGGTCTCGGTCGGGCTCGAGCTCGTCGGCACTCCGATCGGGGTCCGACAGGACGCCGGCATCCTGGACTTCGTGACCCGCGAGATCGAGATCGAATGCCTTCCGAGCGACATTCCCGCGAGCATCCCGGTCGACGTTTCGGAGATCGGGATGGGGCAGTCGATGCGCGTGTCGCAGATTCCCGCGCCCGAGGGAATCCGGATCCTCGAAGACGCCGAAAAGGTCATCGCGCACGTCGCGCATCCGGCGAAGGAAGAGGAAGCTCCGGTTCCGGGCGTCGAAGCGGAGGCCGCGGCGGCCGAGCCCGAGGTCATCAAGAAGGGCAAGGTCGATACCGAGGAAGCCCTGCCGGAAGAAGGGGGGGAAGGAAGGGAATCCTCCCTTGCGTCTGGTCGCGGGGCTGGGAAATCCCGGTCCGGAATACGAAGGCACGCGCCACAACGTGGGTTTCGCCGTCGTCGACCGGTTGGCCGCCGACGAGAAAATTTCCGTCAAGCGGGTCGACTGCCGGGCGCTGACGGGGCGGGGGCGAATCGGGGACGAGGTCGCCGTTTTCGCCAAGCCGGTGACGTACATGAACGCCTCGGGCGAGGCGGTCTCTGCTCTTTTGAAAAAGTTGGAATTGGCCGCGGAGGACCTTCTCGTCGTCTCCGACGACATCGATCTCCCGGTGGGCGCTCTCCGGTTCAAGCCGAAGGGGTCTTCCGGGGGGCAGAAGGGGCTCCGGTCGATCGAGTCCGCGCTCGGGACGAAGGAGTTCGCGAGGCTGCGGGTGGGGATCCGGGGGGAGCACTACACCCGGGAGAACGAGCTCTCGGACTACGTTCTCGACCGGTTCTCCCGCTCCGAAAGATCCGCGATCGACCAGACGGTCGGCCGAGCGGCCGATGCCGTCCGGGTGTGGATCACCGAGGGCGTCGTCGCGGCCATGAATCGTTTCAACGCGATCTCCGAATAGTTCGGAGTCGTTTTTATCTCCTCGGTCCCGCCAGACGGGATCTTGAGATCCAGGAGGAGTCATGCGGATTTACGACATCGTGGTGGTGTTGAGTCCGGACGGAACGCCGGACCAGACTACCGGCCTCGTCGAGGGGTTCAAGAAGATCCTCGTCGACGACGGCGCGAACGTGGTTCTCGAAGAGCCGTGGGGCCGACGCCGCCTCGCGTACGCGATCGGGAAACGGCGCGAGGGCATTTACCACTACTGGCAGGTCGAGGCGAAGGCCGAGACGATCGCGGAGCTCGAGCGAAAGCTCCGCCTCTCCGACGACGTCCTGCGGCACCTCGCGGTGCGCGCCGACGAAGAGCTCAAGCGCGCGACGAAGCTCAAGAAGATTCGCGACGCGAAGGCCGCGAGCAAACCGCCGAAGAAGGTGCCCGCGGAAGCCGCTGCGCCTCCGGCCGCCGAAGACGTGAACGCGTGAGGGGGAGACGATGAGAGAGAGAGACAAAAAAGACAAGAAAACGGGAAACCGCAAGAAGTTCTTCGTCCGACGCCGTAAGGCCTGCAAGTTCTGCGTGGAGAAGATCGACTACATCGACTGGAAGGACCTGAAGACGCTTCAGGGGTTCATCCCCGAGCGGGGCAAGATCCTGCCGCGGCGGATCTCCGGCGTGTGCTCGCTCCACCAGCGGAAGCTGCAGACGGCGATCAAGCGGGCCCGCGCGATCGCGCTCCTGCCGTACGCCACGGACTAGGGTGACAGGAATTCCTCACCCTCTCCCCTTGCGGGAGAGGGACGGGGTGAGGGGTGGTGCACGGTGCCCGCCCCCTCACCCGCCGCTTCGCGGCGGCCTCTCCCACAGGGGGAGAGGCGAATCGTGAGCACAGAGTCATCGTCTCCGAGCGGTGACCCGACAGGGGGTGGCGTCAGCCGGGGTGAGGACGGAAGTCCTGCCGAGCCCCGTTCCCTCCTCGGCGAAGCGCTGGCCACGGCCTTCCTGTCCGCGACGTTCTTCTGGGGTCTGCGCTTCCTTCTGATCTTCGCCGTCGCGTTCGTGCCGGCGGCCGCGCTTCCGCTCGTCCGGTTCGGGTATCGCCGCGGCATGGCAGCCGTTCTCGCGGCGTGCGCGGGCGGCGCGGCCTTCGCGGCCGTCTTTGCCCTTCTGCTCGGACAAAAGTGGCCCGATGCGGCAGCCGAAGCGGCGATCTATCTCGCGACGGCGGGGGTCTGCGGCCTTGCCGGGGCGATCGCGCGGTCGCGAAGCGCCTCGGCTGTGTTCCTGGGGCTTTGCCTCTACGGGTCGATCGGCATCGCGGCTTTCGCGCTCGCCGGGCCGCCCGAACGGGGCCAGATCGAGAAGCAATTCGACGCCTATTCGAAGACGTGGATGGACTCCTCGCGCCAGTCCGGGACCGATCCGGAGACCCTGAAGTCCCTCCAGTCGGCCCTCGACTCCGCCCGGGCGATTTCGCTCGATTACGCGCCGGGCCTCGCCGCGATGCTCTGGATTTTGCTCGCCGCGGCGGCCTTCTTCCTCGGTTTGCGCTTCGGGCGGGCGGGGGGCCCGGGGGACGATTTCTCCGCGTTTCGGTTGCCGCCCCACCTGGCCGGCCTCTTCGTCCTTTCGGGGGCCGGAGCGGCGCTGTGGCGCGGCGACGGGCGACGGCTGGCGCTCGACGTCCTGGGGCCCCTGCTCGTCTTGTATTTTCTGGCCGGACTCTCTATCATCGCGTTCTTTGCCCGGAGGTGGCTGCGGACGCGGTTCTTCCGGGTGGCCCTGTACGTCGTGGCGTTCTGCTTTCCGTTTTCGGCTGCGACGGCGGGGTTGGGGCTTTTCGACTGGTATTTCGACGTCCGCCGGAGGGCGGACAAACAGAGGGACGGGAGAAGCGAATGAAAATCATTCTGACCGACGAAGTGCGCGGGCTCGGCCACCGGGGCGACCAGGTGGAAGTCAAGAACGGCTACGCCCGGAATTTCCTTTTGCCGCAGGGGCTCGCGTTCCTCGCGACCCAGGCGAACAAGCGGCGTCTGGAAGAAGAGAAGAAGTCCTACGACGAGAAGGTCCTGCGCGAAAAGGCGGTCTCCGAGGAAGTCGCGCGAAAAATGGAAGGCATGCGCCTGACGCTCGTGAAGAAGGCGGGCGAAGGGGACGTCCTGTACGGTTCCGTCACGACCGCCGACATCGCCGACGCGCTCGCGGAGAAGGGCATCCAGGTGGACCGCCGCCGCGTGGAGCTGGAAGAGCCGATCAAGCGGCTCGGCGAGCACCAGGTGCACGTGAAGCTGCACCGCGACGTCTCCGTGCCGGTCATCATTGACGTGCAGGGGCTTCAGCCCGCGGTTTCCTAGAGGTCATCTCGCCGCCGTCGCCGGAATCGCCCGGAGCGGGGGCCCTGCATTGCACCGGAGTTTGCCGTTCTTCCCTGATATAGTTGTGTCTTCAGGCCTTGCCCTGGCGGTAACCGTCGGGAATTGGACAGTCTTCGGTTGCTGCAGCCAGGCAGACCGCGTGGTGACCAGTGACAAGTCATCGTCCGGCGAATGGTCCTCCGATTTCGCCCGAGGCGCTCATCGAGGCGAACGCGGACGCCCTGTTCGCCGCGACCGAGGCCGGAGAGATCCTCACCTGGAATGAGGGCGCGCGTCGGATGTTTGGCTTTTCCCCGGAAGCCGCGATCGGCCGTTCTCTCGTTGACCTGCTTCATCCACCGGACACGGCCGATGAGATTCGCCGCTGGCTCACCGTCGCCGCGGAAATGGGAACCGCCGTCTACGAGACCGTATGCCTCCGGGAGGACGGAATGCCGCTGAACGTGGACGCCTCGATCACGGCGGTTCGAAACCCGGATCCCCGCCTGAGCTATCTCGCGATCAGCAAGAAGGACGTCTCCGAGCTCAAGTATCGCCGCGCCGCGAGGCTCGTCCAGGAGCGGTTCGGCCCCCTTCTCGAGGCTGCGCCCGACGCGATGGTCATCGTCGACCGTACCGGCCGTATCGCGACGCTCAACGAGCAGAGCGAGAAGTTGTTCGGCTACACGCGCCTGGAGCTGCTCGGAAAGCCCGTGGAAGTCCTCGTTCCCGAAAGATTCCACGGGAAGCATCCGGCGCATCGCATCGGATATTTCGGGGCCCCTCGCAGGCGCACGATGGGGTCGGGCCTCGAGCTTCACGCCCGTCGAAAGGACGGGACGGAATTTCCGGTCGAGATCAGCCTGAGCCCGCTCGAAACGGAGGAGGGCACTCTCGTGACGGCCGCGATCCGGGACATCGGCGATCGCAAGAAGGTCGAGGCGAAATTTCGCGGCCTGCTGGAGTCCGCGCCCGACGCGATGGTCATCGTCGATCGCCAGGGCGAGATCGTTCTCGTCAACGCCCAGACGGAGCGGCTGTTCGGATACTCGAGGCAGGAGCTGCTCGGCAAGACCGTCGAGCTTCTGGTTCCTTCGCGGTTTCGGGGCCAGCATCCGGAGCATCGCGGGCACTACTTCGTCGATCCCCGCGTCCGGGCCATGGGAACGGGAATGGAGCTGTACGGGCTGCGCAAGGACGGAACGGAATTTCCGGTCGAAATCAGCCTCAGCCCTCTGGAGACGGAGGAGGGATTGCTCGTCTCGAGCGCGATCCGCGACATCACCGCGCAGAAGGTTCTCGAGGAGGAGCTTCGGCGGAAGAACGACGAAGTCGTCGATCAGAGCCAGAAGATCCAGGAGGCGAACCGCCTCAAGAGCGAGTTCCTCGCGAACATGTCGCATGAGCTGAGGACGCCGTTGAACGCCATCATCGGATTCGCCGAGCTGATGCACGACGGCAAAGTCGGGCCCGTGTCCGCGGAGCACAAGGAGTACCTCGGCGACATCCTGACGAGCTCGCGCCACCTGCTCCAGTTGATCAACGACGTGCTCGATCTCGCGAAGGTCGAGTCCGGAAAGATGTCGTTCCTGCCGGAGCCGGTGGACCTTCGGCGCGTGATCGGCGAGGTGGGCGACATTCTCCGAACGCTTGCCGCTCAGCGGCACATCGAGATCGGGGTCGAGGTGGATCCGAAGCTCGGCGACATCGTCGTCGACCCATCGAAATTGAAGCAGGTGCTCTACAACTTCCTTTCCAACGCCCTGAAATTTTCGCCCGACAGGGCGCGGGTCGAGGTGCGCGCGGTGTCCGAGGGCCACGAGGAGCTTCGGATCGAGGTCGAGGACTCGGGCATCGGGATCAGAGCGGAAGACATCCCCCGGCTGTTCGTGGAGTTTCAACAGCTGGACGCCAGCACCGCCAAGAAGTACGCCGGCACCGGCCTCGGGCTCGCGTTGACGAAGCGGATCGTGGAGGCCCAGGGCGGCCGCGTCGGAGTCGCGAGCGAGCCCGGCAAGGGGAGCACGTTCTTCGCGGTGCTGCCCCGCGACGGTTCGTCGAGCGCGGCGGCTGTTCGAACGAAGGAGGAGGACGCGCGTGGCCGGTGAACCGATTCTGATCGTGGACGACAACGCCGCGAATCTGAAGCTCGCGCGAGTGCTCCTTCAGGCGGAGGGCTACGAGGTGCGGGCAGCCGCCAATGCCGAGGAAGCCCTTGCAGTTCTGAAAGGGTACCGGCCGCGCCTGATCCTCATGGACATCCAGATGCCGGGCATGGACGGGCTGGAGCTCACGCGGCGCCTGAAAGCGGACCCGTCGCTTTCCCATGTCGTCATCCTCGCGCTCACGTCCTACGCGATGAAGGGAGACGAGGAAAAGGCGATGGCCGCCGGCTGCGACGGCTACTTCGCCAAGCCGATCGACACTCGCCGGCTGCCGGCGCAGATCGCGGAATTTCTGGCGAGGCGGAAATGAGAGTCCTGATCGTCGACGACCTCCCGTTGAACCGCAAGCTGTTGCGGGCGATCCTGGCCTCGGCCGGGCACGAGACGGCGGAGGCCGGCGACGGACGCGAGGCTCTCGAGGCGCTCCGGCAAAGCGCGTTCGATGTCGTCGTGACCGACATTCTCATGCCGGGGATGGACGGCTACCGGCTGTGCAGTGAAATGCGCCAGAGCGAGGACTTTCGGAGGATCCCGATCGTCGTGTACACGTCGACGTACACATCTCCCGCGGACGAGAAGATGGCGATGAGAGTCGGCGCGGACCGTTTTCTGCGAAAACCCGCGACACCGGCGGAAATCCTCGGCGTGCTGGAGTCCGTGGCGAGCGAGCCCCGTCCGACTTCTGGGGGCGAGTCGCTCCAAGATGCCGCGACGATCCGGGAGTACAGCGATGTTCTCGTCCGAAAGCTCGAGGAAAAGAACCTTGACCTCGAGACCTCGGAGCGCCGCATTCGCGAGCTCGTCGACTTTTCTCCGATTGGAATCTGCCAGTCCACGCCGGAGGGAGTTCTGACGTCGGCGAATTCGGCCGCCGCCGCGATGCTCGGCTACGGGTCCCCGGAGGAGCTCGTCGGCCTGAACATGCCGCGCGAGGTCTACTTCGACCCTGCCGATCGGGCGGGCGTGGTCGCGGGGTTCGCCAGGGGCGAGCGGGATGTCGAGGTCCAGTGGAAGAGGAAGGATGGCTCGCCGATCTGGGTGCAACTGGACGGCCGGATCGCCCGGGACGAATCGGGCGGGGAGACGCACCACGAAGCGTTCGTCCGCGACGTTTCGGCGCGCAAGAGGGCGGAGGCTGAGTCGGAGCGTTCCATGGCCGAGTCCACCGGCCTTCACCGGCGAAAAGTCGGCATCGACATCCTCGTCATGGCGGTCGTGGCGGGACTCGTGGCCTACATCGACCACCAGTACGGTCTGTTCGATGGGGTCGTCAAGTGGATGCTGGCGCACGAACCGGGGCCGTACGACGAAATTCTGACCGCGGTCATCGTCCTGTCGGTTCTCGGCGGCATCTTTTCGTTCCGGCGCTGGCGAGATCATGCGATTGGAAACACGCTCCCGGGAGCAGACGGAGCGGGCTCTCCGGCTCCTTCGAACCGATCTCGAAAATCGAGTCGAGGCCCGGACCGCGGAGCTTCAGGCGGACATCGCTCAGCGCAAGGTCGCGGAAGATTCCCTCGCCGCATCGGAAGTTCGCTACCGCCGGCTCTTCGAGGCAGCGAGAGACGGCATTCTGATTCTGGATTTCGAAACCGGGCGGATTACCGATGCGAACCCGTTCCTCTCCGAGCTCCTGGGGTTTTCGCGCGACGAAATGATCGGCAAGACCGTGGGAGAGCTCAGCCCGTTCCGGGACCTTGCGGCGAACGAGATCATGCTCGACCGGCTGCAAGAACGTGAGTACATCCGCTATGAAGATCTCCCGCTGGAGACGAAGGACGGCCGAAAGAGCGCCGTGGAATTCGTCAGCAACGTGTATGACGTCGGCGGACAAAAGGTCATTCAATGCAACATCCGCGACATCACGGAGCGCAAGCGCGCGGAAAACGGCATTCGCGCCTCCGAGGAGCGTGTTCGGGTGTTGATGGAGAATGCGAAGGACGCGATCTTCGTGAACTCGCCCGATGGCATGATCGTCGGCTGCAACCGGGCGGCGGAATCCCTTCTCGGCCGTCCGCGATCGGAGATCGTCGGATCGTCGGTCGCGGAGATCGTGGCTCCCGAGGAGCGGGAGAGGGTTGGCCGCTCGATTGCCGCGACGGTCTCTACCGGCAGCGTCGACGGCTTCGAGACCTTCCTGCTGAAGTCGGACGGCGTGAAAGTACCGGTCGAGGTGTCGGCCTCGCTCGTGGAGGTCGCGGGCGAGAAGGTCATCCACGCGATCGTTCGCGACGCGACCGAACGAAAACGACTGGAAGAGCAGTATCGCCATGCGCAGAAGATGGAGGCGGTCGGACGGCTGGCCGGGGGCATCGCGCACGACTTCAATAACCTCCTGATGGTCGTCCAGAGCTTCGTGGACGTTCTTCCCCTCCACCTCGGCGACGAGAAAGCGGTCCGGCACGACCTCGATCAGCTTCGCTCGACCGCGGGCCGCGGGGCATCGCTCACCCGGCAGCTCCTGGCGTTCTCGCGCAAGCAGCTTGTCCGGACCGAAACGCTCGATGTGAAGAACGTCGCCGCGGAGATGGCCTCCCTCCTGGAAAAGCTCCTTGGCGAGGATGTGCAGCTCGAGATCCGGCTCGATCCGTCGCCGTGCCTCGTGAAGGCCGACCGTGGACAGGTCGAGCAGGTGCTGATGAATCTCGCCGTCAACGCGCGGGACGCCATGCCCCGGGGGGGAAGATCGTCATCGACGTTCGGCCCGAGCAGTTGGACGCAAGTTTCGCTGCGACGCATTCGGGCCTGACCCCGGGGTCGTTCGTCCGGGCTTCGGTCAGCGACACGGGAACGGGCATCAGCGCGGAAGTTCGCAAGCACCTGTTCGAGCCCTTTTTCACGACGAAGGAAAGCGGCCGCGGAACGGGCCTGGGACTGGCGACGGTCTACGGAATCGTCAAGGCCGCCGGGGGAGACGTCTGGGTCTACAGCGAGCCCGGCAAGGGATCGGTTTTCAACGTTTACCTTCCCCGCGTCGACCGCGCCGGCGAGCCTTCGAGGCACGAGCCGGCCGAGGTCTCGGTGACCCGGGGGAGCGAGACGATTTTTCTCGTCGAAGACGAAGACGTCATTCGAGAGATGGTCCGGGAGTATCTCGGAGCGAAAGGATACACGGTTCACGCCGCGGGGAGCGGGCACGACGCGATCCGGCAGGCGTCCGCCCTTCGCGAGCCGATCGACCTCCTTCTCACCGACATCGTGCTGCCGGGACCCAACGGGCGGGAAGTCTCGGAGGCCCTGTCGCGCTCGAGGCCGACGATGAAAACCATCTTCATGTCCGGATACGTCGACGACGCGCAGACCGTGGGCCAGATCCTGTCGGAAGGGCGCGATTTCATTCAGAAGCCGATCGGACTCGAGGCGTTGGCGCGGAAGATCCGGGAGATCCTGGACCGTTAGACCGCGAAAGCGGAAGCGTCAGTTCTTCGGCTGAGGTTCCGCCGCCTCTTCGCTCTTTTTCCCCTTGTAGAAGCTCTGCTGGAGCGACCAGGGGAGCGAGAGGAGTCCCTGCCACCGCGGCGTCCATTCCTCGGTCGGCTGCGATCCGACCGCGAACGCCTCCAGGATCGGGTGCGGAGTGGACGGTGTCGCCCGGAGGCCCGTCTCGTAGTCGACCGGCTGGAACGAGATGTTCGGGGGCACCTCGAAATTGGCCTTCGCGTCGATGTAGCCGGCGTCCCGCATCTTTCCGACGATCCGCATCCAGGCCGGCAAAGCCGCGCGGGCTCCCTCCATCTTCGGGCCCAGCGGAATCCGCTTCTCGTCGTTCCCGACCCACACGCCGATCGTGTACTTCGGGGTGAATCCGAGGAACCAGGCGTCGGTGTATTCGTTCGTCGTCCCGGTCTTGCCGGCGATGTTGTCGAGATTGAGCTGTCGCGAGCTGGCGGCGGTGCCGCGTTCCATCACCCCCTTGAGCATCCAGAGAAGCTGGAAGCACGTCTGGGGCGAGGCGATTTCTTTCGCGTCGGAACGGCTCTGCTCCAGGACGTCCCCCTCGGAATCGGTGACTCGCTCGATCGTGTACGGGGGCACCTGGAGGCCTTCGTTCGCGAAGGTCTCGTACGCGGTCGTCATTTCCCAGAGCGTCGTTTCGAACGAGCCGAGCGCGATCGAGGGGTAGGCCAGGAGCTGCTCGTGGATTCCGAACCGGTGCGCGGTGTCGACGACGTTCTTCAACCCGACCATCCTCGCCATCTTCACGGCGGGGATGTTGATGGAATGCTCGAGCGCCCTGCGGATCGTGACGATGCCCGAATAGTCGTTGTGGTAGTTGTGAGGCTGGTACGGCGGCTGGTGGGGGTCGATCACGATGGAGATCGGACCGTCGAACAGCGTGTCGGACGGCGTGTATCCGTTCTCGAGAGCCGTGAGGTAGACGAACGGCTTGAACGAGGAACCGGTCTGTCGCAGCGCCTGGACGGCCCGGTTGAATTTCGACTGGTCCCAGTCGTACCCCCCGACCATCGCGCGAACGGCCCCCGTGGCATTCTCGAGGATCAGCACGGCGCCCTGCGCCCGGGGGAGGGGATCGACGGTCACGGTCGACTTCCCTTTTTCGTCGGTCTCGGTCGTCAGGGCGACGAGGTCGCCGCGGCGGAGATTCGCGGGAAACGCGGCGGACCCCGTCCAGCGGAACGCGGAGGGCGCGACGGGCTCGCGGCGGTCCCCGATTTTCAGGATCGCCTGTCTTTTCGTGACGCTGAGCACGACGGCAACGGAAGCCGAATCCGCCTGCGTGTTTCTCGACCAGGAAGGGTCGACGTAGCGCTCCGGATCGTCGGCGCCCTCTTCGATCACGTTCCGCGGTTTGCGAAAACCGTGGCTCCGTTCGATGTGCCGCAGGCCCCAGCGAATCGCCTCCTCCGAGAAGGCCTGGAGCTTGGGGTCGAGCGTCGAATCGACGCGGAGGCCCCGGCGGTAGAGGTCTTTTTCGCCGTAGGTCTTCTCCAGGTACTGTCGGATGTCCTCGCAGAGGTACGGGGCGACGACGGATTCGGGTTGCGACGGCGCTTTCGGAAGCGGTTCGGCTTCCGCGGCGTCCGCCTGCGCGCGCGTGATCCATCGCTCCTCCAGCATTCGCCGGAGGACGTGCCGGCGCCGGGCGAGGGCCTTGGCGGGATTGCGGAACGGCGAGTATTCCTCCGGCCGCTGGATCAGCCCGGCGAGAGTCGCCGCCTCGGCGAGCGTGAGCTTCGACACCGTCTGGCCGAAGTAATAGCGCGCCGCGGACTCCATGCCGTAGTTCCCGTGGCCGAGGTAGATCTGGTTGCAGTACAGCGTGAGGATCTGGTCCTTCGTGAAGCGCCGTTCGATCTCGACCGCGAGGAGCGCCTCGTTGACCTTGCGCGAGAGGCTCTTCTGCGGCGTCAGGAAGACGGCGCGGGCGAGCTGTTGGGTCAGCGTCGAAGCCCCCTCGGCGTAACGGTGAAGAACGAAGTCCTTGATTCCCGCCGAAGCGATGCGGAGGAGGTCGATTCCCCCGTGGTGGTAGAAGTTCTTGTCTTCGGTCGCGACGATCGCGTTCTTGAGAGAGGCCGGAAGGTCGCGCTGGCGAACGAGGATCCTTCGCTCGACGGCGTAGCGCGCGATCGTCGAGCCATCCGCAGCCCGGATTTCGGTGATGATGTCCGGCCGGTACGTGGCGAGCTCTTCGACGCGCGGAATTCGAATCAGGTGCGCGCCGGCGTACCCCGCGAGGATGCCGAGCGCTGCCGCGAGCGCGACCGGGACGAGGACCGGCGCCGAAAGGAGGCGCCGGCGCAGCGTGGCCGTCATGCGCGCTTCAACCGGAGCGCGGCACGCTCGAGGATCTCTTCGCAGGCGGCCCGGTCCTCGTGTTCGCAGTACAGTCGGATCATCGGCTCCGTTCCGGAGCGTCGCAGCAGGAGCCACCCCTGCTCGCCGAAGAGCAGCTTGACGCCGTCCTTGACGACGCAGCCCGTCACGCGGCGCCCGGCGACCGAGCGGGGGGGCGACGCGGCGACCCGGTCGAGAAACGCGCGCACGGCCGGCAGCGGCCAGGGAATGTCGCGGCGGGAATACTCGAAGCTCCCGAACTCCCCGGCCATGTCGGCGAGGGCGGCGTCGAGCGTGCGTCCCGTTTTCGCGAGGTGTTCGAGGAGAACGAGCGCGGAAAGGGTTCCGTCGCGTTCCGGGAGATAGAACGCGAACCCGTAGCCGCCGCTCTCCTCGCCGCCGACGACGGCTTTCCCGGAGATCATGAGGTCCGCGACGTATTTGAAGCCGATCGACGTCTCGAAGAGGGGGACGCCGAGGCGGGAAGCGATGCGGTCGATCAGGAGCGACGTCGAAAACGTCTTCGCGATTCCGCCCGCGAGGCCACGCACGCGCAGCGTGTGCAGGATCAGGAGGCCGAGAACGCGGTGGGCGGAGACGAATGCCCCGCGCGAATCCAGGACCCCGAGGCGGTCGGCATCGCCGTCGTTGGCGGCCGCGAGCGCGAACCCTCCCTCGCGGACGCGCCGGGCGGCGGCGGAGAGGTTGGCCCCGATCGGTTCCGGATGGCCTCCTCCGAACGAGACGTCCCGATCGGCGCGCATCGTCTCGACCCGGGCCCCCGGACCGGCGACGATCTCCTCGAACAGGCGGCCGGCGGCGCCGTGCATCGCGTCGATCAGGACGGGGATGCCGGCCGACCGGATGGCCTCGACGTCGACGACCCCGGCGAGCGCCTGCCGGTACGCCGTCCAGAGGTCGGTCCGGACGACGGGCGCGGGCCGCGATCCCTTCCGGAACGGCCGATCGACTCTCTTCTCGACCTGTTCATACAGCTGCGGAGGAGCGCTTCCGCCGTAGTGGGCCTTCAGCTTGAACCCGTTGTAGGTTGCCGGATTGTGGCTCGCCGTGATCGCGACACCTCCCGAAAGGCCGAGACGGCGGACGTGGAGAGAGACTGCCGGCGTCGGGATCGGGCGATCCGAGAGGAGAACCTCGATCCCGGCCGAGCGGAAGACCTCCGCGACGACCGCGGCAAACTCTTCGGACAGAAATCGCGTGTCGTGGCCCACGACGATGCGGGTGCGGTCGCCGGGGCCGAAGGCGCCCTCGCGATAGCAGCCGGCCGCCGCGGTCGCGAGGCGTCGAAAAGTCTCGAACGTGGCGTCTTCGGCGATGGTGCCGCGCCAGCCGTCCGTTCCGAAGCGAAGCGAGGGGAGCGTCAACGGGGTACGCTTTCCGCCCGAAGAAATTCGGTCGCCGTCGCGAAGCGATAGCCTTCCGCGGCGAGGCCGTCCAGCAGGCGCGGAACTTCCCGCCCGACGGGGTCTCCCTTCCTCTCGGAGCCGAGGTGCATGAGAATGATTCCGCCGGGCCGCGCGGCCGCGAGAAGGCGATCGATGACCCGGCGCGAGGAACGATACCGCGGGGACGCTTCGTCGGAGACCCAGTCGAGCGAATCGAGGCTCTCTCCGGTCCCGTGAGTCCAGGAGACGTGGGCATACCCGGCGCTCGCGGCCCATGCGCGAATCTCCGCGTTCTCCTCACCGAATGGAGCGCGCCAGATCGGGGCCATCTTTCGGCCCGTCGTCTTTTCGTAGGCTTCCGCGGTCCTCCGCAACTCCTCCCGAAGAAAGTCTTCCGTCACGCCCGGGCGAAGTTTCTGGCCGCCGCCCGAGGCGAAGAGGGTCAGGTGCGGGTGGGTGAAGGTGTGATTGCCGACTTCGTGGCCGTCCTCGGCGACTCGTCGGGCGACCGCGGGGTATCGCGAGATGAATTCTCCCGTGAGGAACACGGTCGTCCGAATGGACCGATTCCGCAGCGCGTCGAGGATCTCGTTCGCGCCGCGGTCCGAAGAGCCTGCGTCGAAAGAGAGCACGATCGGCCGATCGGCCGCCGCCGACGGCGGGGCTTCCAGAAGATCCGGAGGGCCGTTGGGCCGGAGGCGGGCGGCGATTCGAACGGTTGCCGGCTTCGAAGCCGGTTGGGCGATCGGGCGATCCGCGGGCGCGAGACGGACGGATGCGGGCAGGGCGGCCGGCGCCGGAGGTCGGGCGGCGGGCCCGGCGGAGGGGCGAGGCCGAAGCGCCCACCACGCGGCCCCGGCCGCGAACGCGACGAGGATCGAGGCCGCGAGAAATCCGGCGGCCGGAGTCTTCGGCGGGTTGGAAGCGGCCAGATTCGCGCACGCCGGCCCGCAGTAGAGCCGGCCCCCGCGGCGGAACTCGCAGCGCGCGCAGACCGGACGCCGGCACGATCGGCAGGTCCGCGGCGCTCGCTCCTTCGGATGTCGGGGACAGAGACGGGGCACGAAGCGATTCTCGCACGAGTTCGCGTTCTCGACGAGAGAACCGGCGGCGGCGTTTCGCCCGGCGCCGAAACCTTGATCGAGACCCCTGCCTCTGAGAGAATTCAGCGGTTGAAGCTGAATCTTCCGAACTGGCTGACACTCCTCCGGATCTTCCTGGTTCCGTTCCTCGTCGTCGTGCTGCTCACGAAATTCGATTTTCGGGAAGTCCTCGGGCTCGCGATCTTCTGGCTGGCCGCGATCACGGACTTCTTCGACGGTTATTTCGCGCGAAAGCGCAAAGAGGTGACGCGCCTCGGCACGCTTCTCGACCCGATCGCCGACAAGCTTCTCACCTCGGCCGCTTTCATTTCGCTCGTCGATCTCGGCGTCGCCCCCGCGTGGACCGTCGTCGTGATCATCGGCCGCGAGTTCGCGGTTTCGGGGCTGCGCTCGATCGCGGCGGATCGCGGCATCATGATTCCCGCTTCGCCGCTCGGAAAATTCAAGATGTTCTCGCAGATCGTCGCGATCTCGCTGCTGATCGTGAGGTTCCGCTACGGGTGGCTCGCGACGACGTCGAAGGTCGCGCTCTACACGGTCGTCTTCTTCGCGGTCGCGTCCGCCGTGGACTACTTCCAGAAATTCTGGCGAAGCGTTCTCGTCGAAGAGCCGGTGTGATTCGCCTCTCCCCCTGCGGGAGAGGCCGCCGCGCAGCGGCGGGTGAGGGGGACGTACTCGGGCTACCCCTCACCCTCCGCACCTTCGGTGCTCCACCCTCTCCCTCAAGGGGAGAGGGGGATGCGGACGCTCAGCTCTTCTTCAGCAAGAAACGGTGGAAGTCGCGTCCGAGGACGCGGTACTTCAGCTCGTAGTGGGTCGGCGGGGGAGCTTCCTCGCTCTCCCAGGGGGCCGGCCGCCAGCCGATGCCGGACCGGCGAATTTCTTCGATCGCCTCGCCGATGGCGGCCGCGTATTCCTCGTGGTCGGTGACGACGCGAAAGGTCGCGCCGGGGACGGCCTTCGGGAAGGTCGAGGCGAAGAACTCCGCGCGGAGGAGCCGCCTCTTCCGCTGCTTTTTCTTCGGCCAGGGGTCGAGGAAATATGCGTGGAAAGCGGAGACGGAGGAGTCGGCGAGAAAATCCACGATCTCCTCCGCCTGGGCGCGCACGATGCAGACGTTGGGCAGCCCGGCGCGCTCGACCCGATCGCGGGCGATGCGGTAATAGGAGAGGCTTCGCTCCAGACCGAGGTAATTGCGATCCGGGTGGCGCCGCCCGGACTCGATGAGGAACCGCGCCTTGCCCGAACCGAACTCGATTTCCAGCGGCGCCTCGCCCGGGAAGAGCGCGCCGGGGGAAAACGGCGCCGTCCGCACGTGTTCGTCGGGCGTCAAAGGGAGTCGCGTTGAATCCATCGCAGGGTGGATGCTAACCTCGACCGCGCGAATGCCGACAGTCGTATTTCTCAACGAGGGGAAGGCGGGCCAGGTCCCCGAAGGCACGTCCGTCCTCGACGCCGCGCTCTCGATGGGGGTCCGAATCTCGCACGTGTGCAACGGCGGGGGCACCTGTTCCACTTGCCGGGTCGAAGCGGTCGCGGGCGGCGATAACCTCTCGCCGATCGAGCCCAACGAGATTGCCTACACGATGGGGCCGAATGTGCGCCTCGGCTGCCAGGCGAGAATCCGCGGAAACGTCGGCGTCCGCGTTCTCATCATTCCGAAGATCGAGTTGTACTGAGGGAAAGCCGCCGGCCCGCTAGCGCGCCGGATTTCCGGTGCCGAGAGCGGCCGTTTCGAGGTCTCTCGCCGCGCTGGCCTTCGCGAGAGCGGCCTGCGCGTCGGCGGAGGCGGGCGACAGCTGGGCTTCCTTTTCGAACGCCCGCGCCGCTTCCCCGAAACGGCCGAGCTGGAACTCGGCGACCCCGAGGTCGTGGGCGAGGATCGCCGATTCCGGGTGTTCCGCCTGCGACTTCCGGAGGAGCTCGGCGGCGGCCGCCCAGTTCGAGGCCGCGGCGAGCCCGGCGGCCCTGCCGGTGATCGCGATCTCGTCGCCGCCGGAGATTTCCAGGGAATGCGAGAACGCCTCCGCCGCGCCGTTGCCGTCGTTGCCCGCGAGGAGGACCGTTCCCAGAGCGTTCCAGGAGCCGGCGTCCTTCGCGTCGATTCGAACCGCCTCGCGCAACTCGCGCTCGGATTCCTTGAGCATTTTCGATCTCATGTAGTCGCGGCCGAGGTGGGCGTGGTACGCGGCGACGGAGCCGTCGAGCTTGACCGCTTCGATCGCCTGATCGGTGGCGGGCCCGAGCTCGTTCTCCGACGCGAGGTACACGCCGAATCGATCCCGTGCGGCCGCGTTCTTCGGATCGATCTCGGTCGCCTGCCCGAACGCGAGGCGCGCTCCGCTTTTGTCCCCGAGCAGGACGAGCGCTTCGCCGAGGCCCGAGGCCGCGGGCTGGGACCGGGGATTGAGCTCCAGCGCTCTCCGGTAGTGCGCGGCCGCCGTGTTCGGCTGGCCGGCCTTCTCGGCGATCCGGGCGAGACCGATCTGGGTTCTCCCGTCCGCGGGGTCGAGGGCGCTCGCGGCGAGAAATTCGCGTTCGGCCGTCGCCGCGTCTCCCTGTCCGAGCGCCGCCTCTCCCGCGATGCGGTGGGCCGGCGCGCTCCGGGGATCGATTTCCTGGGCCTTGTGGGCCGCGTCGAGCGCGCCCGCAAAGTCGCCTTTCGCCAGCGCCTGCTCGCCGTTGGCGAGGAGCTCGTTCGGGTTCCCCGGGGGAGGCGGCGGCGGGGCGGTCGCGGCACCCGCGGGAGGAAGCGCGCCGATGGACGATTCGGAAATGCCGCCCGCCTCGAGCACCGAAGCCCGTTTCTTCTCGGCCTCGGCTTCGGCCGTCTTGCCGACCTTCTCGTATGCCTGGGAAAGAAGGCGATGGATTTCCGGGTCGTTGGAGTCCGAGACGCGCTTGAGGTCGTACACGACGTCCTGGGCGAGCCCGCCGGCGAGCCGCTCCCGCGCCGAGGCCTTCAGGGCCTCGAAATCGACCTTGGGCGGCGGCGGCATTTCCGCCTTGATCGCCGAAGCGAGCTTCGCGAAATCGTCGCTGTAGAACTCGGGGAGCACCTGGAGTTGGGGACGCGCGAGGAACGCTTTCTTCAGCGCCGAGCGCGAGCCGGGGACGTCTCCGCCGATGTAGCACGCCCACGCGGACTGCAGCGCGAGGTCCGCGACCCGATCGGGCTCGAGCGTCGGCTCATTGGAAGCCTGCAGGTATTTTGCGGCGGCTTCGCGGAATTTTCCCGCTTCGAACGCGCGCCGCGCGTCCGCAACGAGCTTCTCGGTGTCCGCCGCGAAAGCGAGGAGCGAGCAAAGCAGGGCGAACGCAGCGATTCCGGCGAGCCGGGCTCTTCCCTTCATGGGTTCCTGTCCGGCGGGGCGATGTGGAGCTCCTCCCGCTTTCCGGCCTGGATCGTGATCGTCTTGAGCACCGGCGGAATTCCCTCCGCGGAGATGGCCACTTCGTGGGCTCCCGGGGAAACGAGCAGCGGAATGGTCGGAATCCGGCCGCGCGTCTTCCCGTCGACGAGGACTCTCGCGCCCTTCCACTCCGGGCTCGCGGTGATGAGAATCGACCCGACAGGGAAGGAATGGAAGAAAGTGTCTTTCTCGCCTTTCCCGACCTTGAAGCTTTCGGTGTATTCGGTCCCGTCTTCGAGGTCGAACCGCAGGCGGTGCGGGCCTTCGTCGAGCTTCAGCGTTTGGCGAGGAACCGTGTCGCCGATTTCCTTGCCGTCGATGAAGAGAGTCGAGTTCGGCGTCGTCGAGAAATTCACGGCGTATCTCTTCGCGGGCGCAGCCTCTTCGGTGGACTTTTCGGGGGCCTTCTTCACGGCCGCCGTTTCGCTGGGTTTCGCCGCGGGAGGCGGTTCGACGGCCTTCGCGGCCGCCGGGGCCGGGAGCTCGGCGGATGTCGTCGCCGGCGCGGCGCCGGGAGGAGGAACCGCGGGAGCGGCCGGAGACGTGGCCGGGGCCGGCGCGGCCGTTTGCGCGATCTGGGCCGGGCGAATTTTGAACCAGTAGAACGCGCCGGCGCCCGCGAGCAGCACCGCGACGACGGCGAAAACGATCCCCATATTCGACTTCGATTCCTTCGGGGCCGCGCCCGACAGGCTTTGCGGAACGGGCGGGAGCGCTTCGCCCCCGGAAGGGTTCCGGAAGTCCATCAATTCCAGCGACCGGGCCGCGGAGTTGGGCGCGGGAGTCGCGTCGGCCGGCGCGGAGAGATTCGGAGACCGGGCGAGCGCGCCCGAAGGGGGAGTGACGCCCGCTTCGAAGTGCGACGTCATCGCCTCGGAGTTGTCGATGTCCGGCACCGCGCGGATGTGCTCGCGCGCCGGGGTGCGGGCCGTGACGCCCGGTTCCCCGCCCAGGGTCTCGAGCACGGCCGTGAGGTCCCGGCGAAAATCCGCGACGGTCTCGTATCTCTCCGTCGGCGACTTCTCCATCGCGGTCGCGACCGCGTTGTCGAGGGCGGGAGGCGCGTCGGGGGACTGGGCCGAGATCGGCTCGGGCTTCTCGTTGAGAATCTTGAACAACACGGTCGAGATGTGCTCTCCCCGGAACGGCTTCTGGTAGGTGAAGAGCTCGTAGGCGAGGACTCCGAGCGAGAAAATATCGGTGCGAGGGTCGACGCCTTCGCCGCGAATCTGCTCGGGAGCGAGATACGCGGCCGTGCCGAGAGTGATTCCGGTCTGCGTGAGGTTGGATTCGGTCTGAAAGGACTTCGCGATGCCGAAATCCATGATCTTGACGTCGCCGTTGGCGAGGACGCGGACGTTCGACGGCTTGATGTCGCGGTGAATGATCCCCGCGCCGTGCGCGTACCCGAGTCCGTCGCAGATGTCCTGGAGGATTTCGAGCTTCCGGCGAAGGGGAATCACGTCGCCGCGCTTGACCATCTTGTCGAGGTCCTCGCCGGTCAGATATTCCTGGACGATGTAGGGAATTCCGTCCTGGACGCCGAAGTCGTAGATCGTCGTGATGTTGCGGTGATGAAGGTTTCCCGAGAGCTCCGCCTCGCGAAAGAAACGCTTCTTGATTTCGTCGTCGTCGGACTGGCAGGTTTTGACCGCGACCGTTCTCTTGATGAACGGATCCCGACCCCGATAGACCGTGCCGAACCCGCCGACGCCGATCTTTTCGACGATTTCGTACTTCCCGAGTTTTTCGATCATCAGCCTCCGCAAGTTTAATCGAAGCGAGGGGTTCGGTAAAGTATGCGGGTGAGGCTCTTGCTGGTTGCGTCGTTGTTGGTCCTGGTTTCCTGCGGCGCTCCGCGGGAAACGGAGAATCGCGGCCCGGGTGCCGCCGCCCATCCCCGGGCCTACATGCCCCCGGCCGACGGCCGCCTGACGGAGGCACAGGTCGCGAAATACGTGGCGTTTCTCCAAAACCGGGCGCGGCTCTCTCCGGCGGAGGCCGATTCCGAGGGCGAATCCCGGGTCGACCGCGAGGCCGAGGCGGCCCGTTCCCTCGGGGTCAATCCCGACGAAATCCGCTGGATCGGCCAGAAAGTGCTGGAAGCCAGGATCCGGATCGCCGAAAAAGAGGCCGACCGGCGAAATCTGGACACCTACCGCGCGACGCTCGTCTCGCTCCGAAAAGCGCTCGACGCCTCGACGGACCCGGCGACCCGTTCGACGGTTTCTCGCCAGATCGGCGAGCTCGAAAAGGAGTCGGCGGAAATCGAGCGGTCGCTGCGCCGGCCGACGGAGAGGGTGCTCGCCTCCAACCAGGCGCTCGTCCTCCACTATCGGGTCGATCTGGACGCCGCGCGCGGCATCCTGCCGGCCTCCCATTGAACGGGCTGGTCGATTTCCTGGAACGCGAGGTCGAGCGCGGGAGCTTTCCCTCCGGCACGGCGCTCGTCGGAAGCGGCGAAGAGATCCTCGGAGTCGGGTCGGCCGGCTGCGGGCCCGAAACCGTTTTCGACCTGGCTTCCCTGACGAAGGTCCTCGCGACCGCCGCCGCGGCGACGCTTGCCGTGCGCGAGGGTCTCGCGTGGGACCGCCCGATCGGGGAATACCTCTCCGATTTCCGCCGCACGAGATTCGACGGAATTCGCGTGAGCGACCTCGCGACGCATACCTCCGGACTCCCGGCCTGGCGCCCGCTCTACGCCTCCGGATTCGGCGCCGCTGCGTACCGGAAGGCCCTCGCGGTGCTGGAGCCCGAGTCGAAGCCGGGCGCCCGGGTCGTCTACAGCGACCTCGGGACGCTCGTCTTCGGCGAGATCCTCGAGGCGGCGCTCTCCGAGTCCCTCGACCGGATCTTCGACCGGGAAATCGCTCCCGCCGCCGGGGCGCGCGCCCGGTTCGGACCGCTGCCGGCCGGTTCCGACGTCGCGCCCACCGAGGAGGGCAACCGTTTCGAGAAGAAGATGTGCGAAGAGCTCGGGATTCGCTTCGACGGATTTCGCACCGGGATGATCCTCGGGGAGGTCCACGACGGAAACGCGTTCTACCGCGGCGGCGTCGCGGCCCACGCCGGCCTGTTCGGCACGGCGGAGGACGTCTGGAAGCTCGCGCGCCCCTGGCTTTCGCGTCACCGCGAATTCGCGGCGGACCGGACGCCGGATCTGTCCGAATCGCGGGGGCTTTTCTGGCAGCTCAAGCGCGGGGCCGGCTCGGCGATCGAAGAATTCGGAAAGGACGCGTTCGGCCATACGGGGTTCACCGGAACGTCCGTCTGGGCGGATCCGGAAAGCGAACGGATCTTCGTGCTGCTCACGAATCGCGTTCACCCGGAAGTGAAGCCGTCCGACTTCAACGAGGTCCGGCGGCGATTTCACGAGGCTGCCATAGACTGGGGAACCTGAGAGACAAGGAGTCGTCCCGATGAAGCCGGAAAAGGAAATCGTCATCCTCGAGGGGGCCCGCACGCCGATGGCCGATTACAACGGCGTCTTCTCCGACGTCTCCGCGATCGACCTCGGAGTCGAAGCGGGGAAGGAAGCGATGCGCCGCTCGAAGACGGATCCGTCCGAGATCGGGCACGTCATCTTCGGAAACGTCATTCAGTCCTCTCCCGACGCGGCCTACGGCGCGCGGCACGTCGGGTTGAAGGCGGGAGTGCCGAAGGAAGTTCCGGCGGTCACGGTCAACCGGCTGTGCGGCTCGGGCTTTGAGGCGATCGCGCAGGGCGCCCAGCGGATTCTCCTGGGGGAGACCGAGACCGTCCTCGCGGGCGGGATGGAGAACATGACTCAGGCGCCTCACGTCTTGCGCGGAGCGCGGCGGGGATTCCGGCTCGGCGGTGCGAAGCTCGAGGATTCGCTCTTCGAGGCTCTGCTCGACACCTACTGCGGCCTGATGATGGCGCAGACCTCGGATCGGATCGCGAAGAAATACGGGCTCACGCGCCAGGAGCAGGACGAGTTCGCGCTCGAGTCGCAGAAGCGCGCCGCCGCGGCGCAGGCGGCCGGGAAGTTCCGGGAGGAAATCGTTCCGGTGGCCGTACCCGGCCGGAAGGGGCCCCAGACGATCGCGGAAGACAATTCGCTTCGGCCCGACACGTCGCTCGAAGCGCTCTCGAAATTGAAGGCGTCGTTCGGCGAAGGAGGGATGGTCACCGCGGGAAACGCATCCGGAATCGTCGACGGCGCCGCGGCGGTCGTCGTCTCGTCCGGGCGCCGCGCGAAGGAGAAGGGGATTGCTCCGATCGGCAGAATCGTCTCCTGGGGCGTCGTCGGCTGCGAGCCGGAGCTGATGGGGATCGGCCCGGCCCCGGCCTCGCGAAAGGCGCTCGACCTGGCGGGGCTCAAAATCTCGGACATCGATCTCTGGGAAATCAACGAGGCCTTTGCCGGCCAGATCCTCGGCGTCGTGAAGGAGCTCGGCCTCGACCGCGCGAAATTGAACGTCAACGGCGGCGCGATCGCGCTCGGCCACCCTCTCGGCGCGACGGGGGCGCGGCTCGTGCTGACCCTCCTGAAGGAGCTCCGGCGCAGCGGAAAACGTCTCGGCCTGGCCGGCGCGTGCATCGGGGGAGGGCAGGGGTTCGCGATGATCCTCGAGTCCGCATAGGCGGATCGTGGAGTTCAGCGCCCGTCTTCTCGACTTTCCGGTGCGGACCGCCGCCGTCGCCTCGTTCCTCGCGGATCTGAAGGCGAAGGGGATCGGCGACATCGGAGCTCTCCAGGCGGTGATCGGCGACGCGGCGCTGTGGGACGATCTTCTTGGGTTCTGGCTCGACCGGGCGTGGGTCCGCCCGGCGCCGCATTCGCCGATCCACCTGTTTCCCGGAGAGAACTTCGATTCGAATCTGACGCTGCGCGAATTCTGCGGGGAAGATTTCGAGTCGGAAACGGATGAGCCGGTTTCGGAGTAGTGCTAAATTCCACCTCTTGCGGATCAGAAGGAGCCGAGTTTGACGATGAAGAAGGTCGGAGTCCTGGGATGCGGGCTCATGGGGTCGGGAATCGCGGAGGTCTGCGCGAAGGCCGGCTACGAAACGGTCGTCCGGGAGGTCGATGAGGCGTTCCTCAAGAAGGGCCTCTCCCGGATCGAGGGCTCGCTCGCGCGCGCCGTCGAAAAGGGAAAGTTGAAGCCCGAGGAAAAGGCCGCGATGAAGCTCTCGGGCACGACGAAGCTCGAGGACCTGAAGGATTGCGACATCATCCTCGAGGCGATCATCGAAAATCTGGACCTCAAGAAAGAGACCTACGCGACGCTCGACCGGACCTGCAAATCGGAGACGATCTTCTGCTCGAACACGTCCTCGCTCACGATCATCGAAATGTCGATGGCGACGAAACGAGCCGATCGGTTCGCCGGACTGCATTTCTTCAATCCCGTCCCGGTGATGAAGCTGGTCGAGGTCGTCCAGACGATTCTGACGTCCGCCGCGACGCAGAAGGCCGTCTTCGAGTTCGCGAAATCGCTCGGCAAAGAACCGATCGCCGCCCGCGACAACTCGGGCTTCATCGTGAACCGCCTTCTCGTTCCCTACCTGCTCGACGCGATCCGCGCGCTCGAGGAAGGCGTCGGCTCGGTGGAGGACATCGACAAGGGGATGCAGCTCGGCTGCGCGTATCCGATGGGCCCGTTCACCCTGCTCGACTTCGTCGGGATCGACACGGCGTATTACATCAGCGAGATCATGTTCACCGAGTACCGGGAGAAGCGCTTCGCTCCTCCTCCCCTCATGAAGAAGATGGTCCTCGCCGGGCTGTTCGGGAAAAAGACCGGCAAGGGATTCTACGAGTACGACGAGAAGGGCAACCGGAAAGGCTAGGAGGCGACCATGGCGAAGAGGGACTCCATCCTGCACGTTCTCGACCGGGAAGCCCCGGCGACGTCCAAAGCGCTCTCGCGCGCGCCGCTCGACCGGGCGGACTGGAAGCCGCATCCGAAATCGATGTCGCTCGGCCATCTCGTGGGATGGATCGCGGGGGCTCCGGGCTGGGCTGCGGGCGCGATTGGACAGGACGGGTTCGACGTTTCGAAGTTTCAGCCGCTGCCGGCGCCGAAGACGGCGGCCGGCGCGGTGGAGACCTACGAAGCCGGGCTCGCGGCCGCGCGGAAGGCCCTCGAGCGGCTCGACGACGCGGCGATGGACGGGAGCTGGAGCTTCCGGCTCGGCGACAAGGCGCTGAATACGATCACGCGGTTCGACGCCGCGTCGCTGTTTCTCGTTTTCGACGCGATTCACCACCGCGGCCAGCTGTCGGTGTTTCTGCGGCTGCTCGACGTTCCCGTGCCGTCGATCTACGGACCGAGCGCGGACGACAACCCGTTTTTCTGAGGAGTCCCCGATGAGCTTCGTTCGAACCGAGACCTCCGACCGCATCGCGGTCCTCACGATCGACCGCCAGGAAAAGCTGAACGCGCTCAATTCCGAGGTCCTGACCGACCTGGACGCGGCGCTCGACGCGGCGCGGGCGAATTCGGAAGTCGGTGCGGTCGTGATCACCGGGGCGGGGCCGAAGGCTTTCGTCGCGGGGGCGGACATCGGCGAGCTCTCGAAGATGACGCCGATCACCGGCCGGATGCACGCTCTTCGCGGCCAGGCGGTGTTTTCGAAGATCGAGACCCTCGGAAAGCCGGTCATCGCGGCGATCAACGGTTTCGCGCTCGGGGGCGGGTGCGAGCTCGCTCTCGCGTGCACCCTCCGCGTCGCCGCCGAGAACGCGAAGCTCGGCCAGCCGGAAGTCAAGCTCGGGATCCTTCCCGGTTATGGCGGCTCCCAGCGGCTCGCCCGGATCGTCGGGAAGGGGCGCGCGATGGAGATCTGCCTGACGGCGGAGCCGATCTCGGCCGAAGAAGCCCACCGGATCGGGCTCGTGAACCGGATCGTTCCGGCCGGGCAGGCGCTCGCCGCCGCGCGCGAGATCGCGGGCAAGATCCTCGCGAACGGCCCTCTCGCCGTCGCGTACACGATGGAAGCGATTCATCATGGGCTCGACCTGCCCCTGGAAGACGGTCTCCTGCTCGAGGCGACGCTGTTCGGCCTCTGCGCCTCGAGCGCCGACATGAAGGAGGGGATGGCCGCGTTTCTCGAGAAAAGGCCCGCGCGCTTCGAGGGAAGGTGAGCTATTACCGGGGCGTGAAGCTGGCCGGCTTCGCGCGCAGGCACCTGGGAAAGATGAGCAGCGGGCGAAAGGCCGTGATGGCGCACCTCGCGTCTCCCCGCCCGGACAATCTCCCGCTGCCGACGTTCGTCCAGCTTCGGGTGACGAATCTCTGCAACCTCCGCTGCAAGATGTGCGGACAGTGGGGCGACACCGGGATCTACCGGACCGACGGCTTCTCCGCCTCGGCGACCGACGGCCGCGCGGAGCAGGCGCGAATCCGGGAATTGATCGGCGCGAAACGCCAGCTCTCGCTTTCCGACTACGTCTCGCTCCTCGACGAGCTCGAAGCCGTCGAGCCCGATCGTCAGCCTCTTCGGCGGAGAGCCGCTGCTCTATCCGGAGATTCTGCCGCTCGTTCGCGAGATCAAGGCCCGGAAAATGACGTGCTCCATCATCACGAACGGCGGAAAACTCGAGGCCTATGCGCGGGAGCTCGTCGAGTCGGGCATCGATCTCATCGCGGTCTCGATCGACGGGCCTCCCGAGGTTCACGACCGGATTCGCGGCCAGGCCGGGGCCTACGAAAAAGCCGAAGCGGGAATCCGGGCGATCGCCCGGTGGCGGTCGAAGCTCCGGCGGGCGCTCCCGATGCTCGTCGGCATCCTCCCGGTGACCGAGCTCAACCTGGGCTCGATTGCGCCGGCGATCGAATCGCTGCGGAAGCTTCCGATCGACACGATCAACGTGGGCCTCCGGTGGTTCGTGCCGAAGGAAGCGGGCGCCGATTACGAATCGGTGATGCGGGAGACGTTCGGCATCGAAGCGACCTCGTGGAAGGGATTCGACTTCGACTGGTCGAAGGCCGGCGCGGGAAAGACGCGCCAGATGACCGATCTCGTGAAGCTCCTGAAGGGCCTCAAGCGCCGCCGCTTCTGGGATTCCGCGCGCGGCCTGCCCTGGACCTCGTTCGTGCCGAACGTTCCGGTGGAAAAGGTGCCCGAATACTTTTCCGACTCCCGGCAGACCTTCGGCCACAACCTCTGCCCGGTGGCCTGGTACTTCGCCCAGGTCGAGCCGGGCGGCGAAGTCTGTTTCTGCGGGGACTTTCCCGACTACTTCATCGGCAACGTGCGCGAACGGCCGTTCGGGGAGATCTGGAGGGGCGAAAAGGCCTGGAAGTTCCGAGAAAAGCTGGCGAAGGAGCCGCTGCCGATCTGCAGCCGCTGCTGCGGAAACTTCGTCTACGGCAAGTGGGACCGGCCGGCCTCTCCGCCCCAGAACCTGTAGAAGTTGAACCACTGGGTGGGATCGCCCCGCACGGCCTGCTCGAGGTCCGCGGCGACGCTCGTCATCATCCGCTTCGCGTCTTCGTCGGGCGAGAGGCTCGCGTCGGCTCGAATCGGCGTTCCCCAGGCGTTGCGGTAGGAGCCGTCCGCATTGCGAAGGAAGAATCCGGGCAGCAGCACGCAATCGCAGAATCGCGCGAGCAGGGCCGACGATCGCAGGAACGGAGTCGCGCGCCCGAAGTAGGGGACCGCGATCCGATCTTCCGGATAGGCCCGATCGACGAGGAGGGCGACCGCGCGCCCGTTCTCGATCGCCGTCCTCACCTGGAACGCCGTCGCCATCGACGAGCCGATGTCGATCGACTCGACGCCGAGGCGCCGCCGCAGATGCTGCCGCATTTCGTGCACGCGGGGGTCGAGCTCGGGCTGGCCGACGACGGCGGGAGTCAGCCCGTGCCCGCGGAGCGTGACGGCGCCCATCTCCCAGTTGCCGAGGTGGCCGGTGACGAGAAGAAACCCGCGGCCGTCCGGCCGGACCTGGGAAAGGATCTCCGCGTCCTGGGCGAACGTCGTGATCTTCGGAGTGAATGCTTCGCTCCGCATGCGCCAGACGTCGATCGTCGATTTTCCGTACTCGAAGAAGACCCGCCGGGCGAGCGACCGGGCCTCCGCGGGCGTCGCGCCGAGCGCGACACGAAAGTTGTCTTCCATCCCCGCCCGCGTGTCCCGCATCAGCGCGACCGCGATCGAGTTTCCGAAGTACGAGATTCCGTGGAGGACCGGGAGGGGAAGCCACCGCGCGCCGTAGTGAAGGCCGCCGTAGACGACCGCGTTGGAGAGGCCGTGGCTGACCCATTTTTTGCGGCCGCGCGGCGCGTTTTCGTTCTCGCGCATCGCGCGCGAATATACAATGCCCCGCGATGAGCGCAGGCTCCAACGGAATTCGCGAGGCGGTCGTCATCGGCGCGGGGCCGGGCGGCGCCTCCACGGCCGGCTTCCTGGCTCGCGCGGGCGTCGACGTGCTCGTTCTCGAGAAGCTCGATTTTCCCCGCTTCAAGATCGGCGAGTCGCTTCTTCCGTATCATTTGCCCCTGCTCGACCGGCTCGGCGTCGGGGAACGCGTGCGGCAGGCGAAGTTCATGGTCAAGCCGGGGGCCACGTTCCTGGCCGAAGACGCCGGCGGAACGTCGCACCGTGAATTTCGTCCACGGCTGGAACGAAGACCATTCCTTCGCTTATCAGGTGCCCCGGGCGGAGTTCGACTCCCTGGTGCTGGACCATGCGCGCGAATGCGGCGCGGAAGTCCGCCACGGCGTCGACGTCAAGAAGGTGATCTTCGAGGGAAATCGGGCCGTCGGCGTCGAGGCCGTCAATCGATGCCGGAGAGCGCGAGGAGATTCGCGCGCGCGTCGTCGTCGACGCCTCCGGAGGAGCGGCGATCCTTTCGGGCCCGCTCGGCCTCCGCATCCCGTATCCGAAGATGCGGCGCGCCGCCCTTTTTTCGCACTACCGGGGAACGCGCCAGCACCCCGAGGCCCGCAAGGGGGACATCCTCCTTCCGATCCACAACGACGTCTGGTACTGGCAGATTCCGTTTTCCGACGGGCGGGCGAGCATCGGCGCCGTTTTCGAGCCGGAGAAGGCCCGCGGCCGGGCGGGCGACACCGAGTCGCTGTTTCGCGACCTCCTCGCGGAATCGCCGGCGATGAGCCACGTGCTCGAGGGGGCCGAACGCGTGGACGAGATTCGCGGCGCGTCGGACTACTCGTGGCGCTCGCGCGAATTCGCGGGCGACGGCTGGGTCCTCGTCGGCGACGCCGCGGGGTTCCTCGATCCGACTTTCTCCACGGGAGTGTTCCTCGCGATGCGGATGGGCGAGAAGGCCTCCGCCGCGATCGCGCGGGCGCTCCAGAAGCGGGGCAGCGTGACTCGACGCGACCTGATCCGATACGAAAAGGAGAGCCTCCGGCTCCTGAACGCTTTTCGCCGCTACGTCGAGGCTTTCTACGGCCCCCTTTTCATGAAGACGTTCTGCACGCCCGACCCGCCGGACCGGATGCTTCGCGCCGTGACGTCCGTGCTCGCGGGGGGTTACGAGACGCTGCCCCTCTCGGCGAGGATCTGGAACCGGCTCTTCTTCTTTTCCTACGCGCTCGACCGGCGGGTGACCGCGAGCCAGGAAGCGAAGGCGGCGGAAAAGGGATAAAATATCCCCGATGTCCGAGTCTTCCCATCCTCCGGAATCGGAGCTGATTTACGACTGGAACGTGGCGGCGCGCTCGGCCCGCCCGAAGTATCCTTCCCGTCGAGCTCGACGACGAGTCGCTGCGCGACGGGCTGCAGTCCCCCTCGGTCCGCACGCCCGACATCGGGCGAAAGCTCGAGATCGTGCACCTGATGGATGCCCTGGGCATCGACGTGGCGGACGTCGGATTGCCGGGAGCCGGCCCCCACGTCGTGCGCGACGTGTCGCGGATCATCGAGGAAATCGCGACGCACAAGATGCGGCTTCGCCCGACCTGCGCGGCTCGAACGGTCGCCTCGGACATCCTTCCGATCGTCGAGATCTCCCAGAAGTACGGCGTTTCGATCGAGGTGCACGCGTTCATCGGCTCGTCGCCGATCCGGCAGTACGCGGAGGACTGGAACCTGGACAAGATCCTTCGCCTGACGGAGGAGGCGGTCGCGCTTTCGGTCCGCGAAGGACTCCCGATCATGTACGTCACCGAAGACACGACGCGGTCCCATCCCGAAGACCTGAAGAGGCTTTTTCTCGCCGCGATTCGCGCGGGGGCCTCGCGCGTCTGCGTGTGCGACACCGTGGGACACGCCACCCCGGACGGCGTCCGCGCGCTCGTCTCGTGGGTGCGCGAGCTCGTCGACACGGTTTCCCCGGAGGTGAAAGTCGACTGGCACGGGCACCAGGACCGCGGCCTCGGCGTCATCAATTCGCTGACCGCGCTGGAAGCCGGCGCGCACCGCGTGCACGGAACGGGCCTCGGAATCGGGGAGCGCGTCGGCAACACGCCGATGGACCAGCTGCTCGTGAACCTCCAGCTGCTCGGCTGGATCGACCGCGACCTGACGTCTCTCACGCGCTACTGCAAGGTCATTTCGGAGGCGACGGCCGTTCCGCTGACGGACAACTATCCGATCGTCGGGAAAGACGCTTTCCGCACCGGAACCGGCGTTCACGCGGCCGCGATCATCAAGGCCCGGAACAAGGGAAACGAGTGGCTTGCGGACCGCGTGTATTCCGGGGTTCCCGCCGCGATGGTGGGCCGTCACCAGAAGATCGAGGTCGGTCCGATGTCCGGGGAGTCGAACGTCGTCTACTGGCTCTCCGAGAGAGGGATCGAGGTCACTCCGGAGCTCGTCGCGGCGATTTTCGGCGCCGCGAAACGGAGCGACCGCGTTCTCAACGATGAAGAGATCCTTGAAATCTGCAAAGAAAAAGCTTCCCCGAGATCCCTCGCGGTCTCCTGATCCGGCCGAGCCGGCGACCGAATTCTTTCGGCGGTTCCTTCCCGGCTACGCCGACCATCTCTCCGTCGAGCGGGGTCTCTCGAGCCGCACCGTCGAGTCGTACGTCCGCGATCTCGACGGCTTCGGGCGCCACCTCGCGGCCGGGGCGCGAGCTGCAAGAAGGCCGTCCGGCAGGACCTCGTCCGTTACGTCCAGATCCGCCGCGCAGCGGGCCTCTCGGCCCGCTCGGCCGCGCGTCTCCTCTCCTCGCTGCGCGGGTTCTTTCGCTATTGCTCCGCGGAAGGCATCGTTTCGGAAGACTCCTCCGCGCAGCTGACGAGCCCGAAAACCTGGTCGGCCCTTCCGCACGTGCTCTCGCCGAAGGAGATCGACGCGCTGCTGGCGGCGCCGGACGTCGCCACGCCCAGGGGGCTGCGCGACCGCGCGATGATCGAGACGCTCTATGCGTCGGGCCTGCGGGTCTCCGAGCTCGTGCGGCTCGAGACCGAGCGGGCCGACCTGGACGGGGGAACGCTCCTCGTCGTCGGAAAAGGCAACAAGGAGCGTCTCGTGCCGGTCGGCCGCGACGCCCGAAAATGGATCGGCCGGTACCTGCGGGAGGCCCGGCCTTCGCTGGACCGGGCCCGGTCGGAATTCCTGTTCCTGACGGGCCGCGGAGGGCCCATGACGCGCCAGCGCTTCTGGCAGCTGATCGAGCTCTACGCGCGCGCCGCCGGCATCCGGTCCCGGATCTCGCCGCACGTCCTGCGGCATTCTTTCGCGACGCACATGCTCGAACACGGCGCCGACCTTCGGTCCGTCCAGATGCTTCTGGGACACGCGGACATCGCGACCACCCAGATCTACACGCACGTCTCCCGGACCCGCCTTCGCCAGGTGTACGACGACTTTCATCCGAGGGCGCGATGAGGGAATATCCGGCATGGGAAAAACGTTCTCGGGGCACGTGTCCATGATCTCGAAAAGTGCGACAAATCGGGCCTTTTTCCGCCTCGGGCTTCTCCTGGCCGCTCTGGGCGCGCTCGCCGAGCCCGCTTTCGCGAAGCTCGCGATCTTCAACGACGGCCGCGTCGTGAAGGTCACGGGGTACCACGTGGACGGCGACGACGTTTCCCTCGACCTTCCGGGCGGCGGCGGCTACACGACCTCGATCCTGCTCGTGGACCGATTCGTCGACGACGAAGTCGCGCCCCCGCCCGCGCAGGTCCGGGCCCTCCCCCGGGCCGTCGCGGCCGATCTGTCGTACAGGGCCGCTAGAAAGCCCCTCTTCCAGTCCCGATACGACTCGTTGATCGAGTCGGAGTGCCGGAAGGCGAACCTCGACGCGGCGTTCGTCTCGGCCGTGATCAAGGCGGAGTCGAACTACGACGCGCGGGCCGTCTCGCGCAAGGGCGCCCGCGGCCTGATGCAGCTGATGCCCTCGACGGCCGCCCGGCTCGGAGTGCGCCGCAGCTACGACCCGATGTCCAACATCCGCGGGGGGGTCCTGTACCTCAAGGAGCTCGCCGCTCGCTTCGAAAATCAGCCCGCGCTCATTCTCGCGGCCTACAACGCCGGCGAGAACGCCGTGGACTCCTACGGCGGCGTGCCGCCGTACAGGGAGACCGTGGAATACGTCGAGCGGATCCTGAAGTGGTGGTCGCCCGCCTCCGGATCCCCGTCCGTGTAGAATCGCCTTCGTGCCGACCCGTAAAGCGCCCGCCTCCGTTCCGACCGGGCGGCGCATCGAATGACCGAGACCGAGAAGAAAGAAGCCGCAAAACCGAAGCGCCGTGGACGGCGCGGCGGCGTGCGTCACCGAAAGAAGAGCGAGACGGCGGCCCCGCCGCCGCTCGAGCCGCCGTTCGAAATTCCCGAGCCGGCCCCGCCCCCTCCCCAGTCCGCGGCGCCGGAAACATTGACCTTTTCATCCAGCGGAGGACCCACTCCCATGCCGAACAACCAGGCCGACGAACAACGGCTGGCCGTCTTCATCGATTTCGACAACCTCGCGATCGGCGCGAGGGAAGCGAAGTATCCGAAATTCGACCTCGACCTCATGCTCGAGCGGCTGCTCGAGAAGGGGCGGATCGTCTACAAGAAAGCGTACGCGGACTGGAGCCGCTACCTCGACTACAAACGCCCGTTCCACGAGGCGGCGGTCGAGCTCATCGACATTCCGCAGCGCAGCTACACCGGAAAGAACTCCGCCGACATCCGAATGGTCGTCGACGCGATGGACCTCTGCTATTCGAAGGGGCACATCACGACGTTCGTCATCGCGTCGGGCGATTCCGACTTCTCGCCTCTCGTCTCGAAGCTCAAGGAGAACGACAAGGCCGTGCTCGGAGTGGGCGTGAAGAACTCGTCGTCCGATCTCCTGGTTTCGAATTGCGACGAGTTCATCTTCTACGAGGACCTCGTCCGCGCGCCCGCGGCCGGTTCTCCCTCGCTCGACGAGCTGCCGGAGAAGAAGCGCGAGGTCTTTCGCCTGATGCTCGATTCGATTCTCGCGCTGAAGCGCGAGAACAAGGACGTGATCTGGGGCTCGATGGTGAAACAGACCATGCAGCGCAAGAAGCCGTACTTCAACGAGAGCTACTACGGATTCGACTCGTTCTCGAGCCTGCTCGAAGAAGCGCAGAAGTTGAAGCTCGTCACCCTCAAGAAGGACACCAAGAGCGGCGGTCACATCGTGAACGCGTGAAACCCGCCTGGCGCCGGCTGCGGAGCGAGCCGCTCGGCGACTTCAAGGTTTTCACCGTCCGCCGCGACCGCATCGTTTCTCCCCGGACCTTGGAAGAGCACGACTTCTACGTCCTCGACGGGTCGGACTGGATCAACGTGATCCCGGTCACGCCCGGGGGCCGGATCGTGCTCGTCGAGCAGTACCGGCACGGCACCGAGACGTTCACGCTCGAGATTCCGGGAGGAGCGGTCGACCGCCGGGACGGCTCGCCCCTCGACGCCGCCCGGCGCGAGCTGCTCGAAGAGACGGGTCACGCCGCCGACTCGTGGGAGAGCCTCGGGTTCGTGCACCCGAACCCGGCGATCCAGTCGAACCGCTGCCACACGTTCGTCGCGCGCGGCTGCCGGCGCGTCGCGGAGCCGTCGTTCGACCCCGGGGAGGACATCGAGATCGTCGAGGCCGAGCGGAGCGAAATCCGCGAGATGCTCCGCGACGGCCGTATCAGCCACTCGCTCGTCGTCGCCGCGTTCGCGAAATGGCCGGAGTTCTAGGCTTCCTGGGCTGGCTGCTCGCCGCGTCGCCGGTCGTTCGGCCGGTATGGGCGGACCCGGCGACGGGAATGGCGTTCGTTTCCGCTCTGGCGGGACGCTTCGAGATGGGAAGCCCGGCCTCGGAAATCGGCCGCAACACCGACGAAGCGCCGCGCGAAGTCGAATTGTCTTCGTTTTGGATTGCGCGAGACGAGACGACGCAGGCAGAGTGGCGGAGCGTCATGGGATGCAATCCGAGCCATTTCGCGAAGTGCGGGGACGGGTGTCCGGTCGAGAACGTCACGTGGCTCGAGGTTCGGGAATTTCTGGCCCGCCTGAATCGCCGCTCACCGGGCCGCAACTATCGCCTTCCGACCGAGGCCCAGTGGGAGTACGCGTGCCGCGCCGGGACGGCGACTCCGTTCTCGACAGGCGAAAGCCTGACGGCGGATCAGGCGAATTTTGACGGCCGTTACCCCCTGGCCGGCCACCCTCTCGGTCGCTTTCGGGGCTCCCCGGTTCCCGCCGGCAGCTTTCCCGCGAATCCGTGGGGACTTCGCGACATGCACGGGAACGTCTGGGAGTGGTGTGAAGACTGGTACGGGCCATACCCCGCGGGGCCGGGACGCGATCCGAACGGGACCCGCCTTCGGCGCGCGGAAAGTCATCCGAGGGGACTCATGGGACTTTGACGAGAACAGCTGCCGCTGCGCCCTTCGCTACACCCACGCGCCGGGCGACCGCGGATATTCGATCGGGTTTCGCGTCGTCGCGGACCCGCCGAACGAAAGAGTTCCGTAGCGCGGCCGGCCGCGCCCCGGAACTCCTCAGTACTTGGCGAGCAGCTGCGCCGCCCGGACGACTTCGTCCTCGCCCGGCAGGAAGAATTCTTCGAGCGGGGGAGAGTACGGCACGGGAGTGTCGAGCGCGCCGAGGATGCGGACCGGGGCGTCCAGGTACTCGAACGCCTCTTCCTGAATGATCGCCGCGATGCTCTCCCCGACGCTGCCGGTGCGCGTGTCTTCGTGGACGATCAGGACGCGGTTGCAGCGATTGCGCGAGCGTCGAGGATCGCCTCGCGGTCGAGCGGCGCGAGGCTCCGCAGGTCGAGAACGGACGCTTCGATGCCGCCGGCCGCGAGCTTTTCCGCCGCGCGCATCGCGACGTGGACGTACGCGCCGTAGCTCAAGATCGCGAGGTGTTTCCCTTTCCGCCGCAACGCGGCCTTCCCGATCGGGATCGGTTCCGGGGCCTCGGAGGAAAGGGCCTGCTTGACCCGGGGATCGCGGTACAGCGCGATGTGTTCGAAATAGAGAACGGGATCGGGATCGGCGACGGCCGAAGCGAACAGAGCGCGGGCGTCGTGCGGAGTCGACGGGACGACGATCTTCAGGCCGGGAGTCCGGTAGAACCATCCCTCGGTGTTCTGGCTGTGGTACGGACCGGCGTGCCGGAGGCCGCCCCAGGGCATCCGAACGACCATCGGGACATCCGCTCCCGAGCGGCCGCCCCACCGGTACCGGATCTTCGCCGCGCTGTTGACGAGCTGGTTGAAGCCGGTCGCGACGAAATCGTTGAACTGCATCTCGCCGAGCGGGCCGCTGACCCGCCAGCGCCGCGCCGATGCAGGCGCCGAGAACGCCGCCCTCCGACAGGGGGGAATTCAGGATGCGGTCTCCGAACCTCTCGAGCAGCGGGCGCAGCAGCAGGAAGGCGTTTCCGTACTTCCCCCCCACGTCCTCGCCGAAAACGAAGACGCGCGGGTCGGAGGCGAGAGCGTCGCCGACTCCGAGCGCGACCGCGTCGAGGAACGTGTTTCCCTTCGGATCGAAGGGGGGCGCCGGCTCGACCTCGAGGACGCGATCCGAAGCTCTTCGGCGGCGGGACGGGTCGAGCGGCTCGACGCGCGTCCGGGGCGCTTCGTTCTTGAGCACGCCTTCGCCGGCGCTCGCCGGCTCGGGCCACGGGGCTTCGATGACGGCGCGCGCCTCGCGCTCCACGAGCGCGTCCGCCTCGGCTTGAAAGCGCGAAAGGTCGCCCTTCCCGATGACGCCCTCTTCGGAGAGGCGGGCCGCGTACAGCGCGATCGGATCGCGTCGTGACCAGAATTCGTAGAGCTCGCGGGGCGCGTAGCCCGAGTCCGAAACGACCGGGTACGTCCAGGACGGCTGCGGGTCGCGGCCGAGGTAGAGCATGTCGTCGTGGTGCGCGTGGCCGCACATGCGCATCGAAACGAGCTCCAGCAGGGCAGGGCCTTTCCCCTCGCGGGCCCGCTCCGCCGCCCAGGCGAACGCGGCCGCGATCGCGTCGGGGTCCGTGCCGTCGAGCGTGATCCCGGGGATCCCGTAACCCGCCGCCTTGTCGGCGAAGGCTCGCACGGCCGACTGCTCGGCCGGGGGAGTCGAGAGCGCGGTCTGGTTGTTCTGGACGCAGAAAACGGCCGGCAGGCGGCGCGCGGCGCAGAGATTGATCGCCTCGTGCCACTCGCCGAGCGAGGAGCCGCCCTCGCCGATGAGCGACACGGCGACCCGCCCTTCGCCTTCGCGCGCGAACGCGAGCGCGAGGCCGGCGACCGTCAGCGACGAGATCGCGAGCGGAGCCGCGGCGGGAAGCACGCCGCGCGCGAAGTCTCCGATGTGGAGGTCTTTGCCGTCCATCGGCGATCCGGCTTTCCCCATCTGCGCGTTGAGGACCATCCGGACGAATTCCGGGGTGGGGTTCATCGCGAGCGCGATCCCGAGGTCGCGGATGAGCGGGGCGACGACGTCGCCCTTCCACTCGCCGTTCTTGCTGTAGCTCTCCCCCCGGCGCAGGCGCGCCGCGGCGGCGTAGATCGCTTCCTGGCCGAGCGACCGGAACCCCTTGCCCTGGAAAGCGATCCCCAGGTAACGGACTTCGCTCGCGGTGAAGAACGCCTTGAGGCGATTGTCGATTGCGCGCGTCAGGACGATTCCGCGCAGGATCTCCACGCGCTCCTCGGCCGTGAGCGAGGCGGACAGCGATTCGCGGCGGAGAAACCCGTCGCACGCCTCGACGAGACCGTCGACGGCGGCCGACATCCTCGACGCGGCGGAGACGCCGGGGCTCGTGTCGCCCGTTCCGGCGGGGGGCGCGAGACTGATCGCCTTGCGGAGCGCTCGCGACAGAGGCGCGCGAAGCGCGTCGAGCCTGGAAGCGTCGCGGCCCGGGTCGCCTCCCTCGCGGCGCAGCAGGTTTCGGAACACGACCGAGGCGTGATCGAGCGCGAAAGGATGCGATTCCGCGACGAAAGCGAAGAACCGCTCCGCGAGGCCGGGACGGATCGACGAAGGCGTCGAGATGACGGACGGCTTCAGGGTGGGTTCCATCGAGGGGGATTGTAGCGAAAGGCTCTTCAGATCTCCTGGAAGAAGAACCGCTTCAGCGGGTCCATCTTCGTCCACGGGTCGACTTCCGGCTCCATCAGCCACAGCGCGGCGGCGATCGAGGACGCGAGCGAGTTGCCGTCCTGCGGAGTGAAACAGAAGCCGACGACCTCTTTCTCCGAGGGGAGGACGATCGTCGGGGTCGAGATCACGCGTCTGCGACAGGAGCCTTCCGTAGTAGCCGTGGTCGCGTCCGAACGAGAACACCTGGTTCGCGGAACGGCGCTCCGTGTTCGCGACACGGCTGTTCAGGCGAAGCTTTTCGAGCACTTCCGCCTTCGTCGTCGGCCGCGTCAGCTCCAGGTCGAACCAGAGCGCGTGCATGTACTGCGTGTTCAGCTTCACGGCCGAGGAGAACATCTCCGGCTTCCAGCCGAGAGTCTCCAGGAGGTGCGAGGCGTCGCGGGCATGGTGCGTGCCGTATTTCGGGTCGTCGTGCTTGCCGACGGAAGGAGCCGGCAGAAATCCCGCGTCCTGGGAGATGTCGTTCGCCCGGCGCATGCAGACGAAACGGCCCCGGGAGAGCGTGAGGTTCTTGCCTTCGGAGGCGAGAGTCTGCACGAGCACGGCGATGTTGTGGGTGTTGCACGAGACGATCTGGATGAAGCGATCCTGTCCGGCCTTCAGCGCCTCGTCGTTGATGCCGAGCGCGTACATCTTGCCGAAACCGAATTCCGATCCCTGGGCGAGAAATCCCTTCGGCCCCTTGACCTTTTCGTAGACCTTCTTGTTCTCGTTGCCGGCCGGCGTGCAGTCGATGACGACCGATGCGCGTTCCAGAGCCTCCATGGCCGTGTACGACACCTTGTGGCCGAGCGCCTCGAAGTCGGCGGTCTTGTCCTCGTCGACGGCGAGCTTCGCGCCGCGGGAGATCAGGTGCTGCACCTTCGCCTTTTCCGTCGTCATCGGCGTTCGCTTGTGGAACGTGAGCTCGTCGATGCCGAGGTGGCGGGCGAAGTCCGTGAACAGCCCGATCAGGGGCTCGCCGATGGTTCCCGTGCCGACGATGTGAACGATTTTTTTCATGAGGCGCGTATTATCTTGAATCGAGCCGCGGCGTTCAAGCCGCGCGGAAATGTTGCGTTCAAGCCGCGAGGGATGCTCCGTTCAGGCCGCGCGGGATAAGATCTTCGCAATGGCCGCGAGCACGGTCCATCCGTATTCTTTCGCCGGGCCCGCCGGCGAGCTCGAAGCGCTCTGGAAAGAGCCGGAGGCGCCGCGGCGCGGTTCGGCCGTCGTCGCGCACGCGCATCCCGCTCACGGCGGAACGATGCACTTCAAGGTCGTGTTCCGAATCGCGCGCGCCCTCGCGCGGTCGGGTTTCGGCGTCCTTCGGTTCAACTTTCGCGGCGTCGGCACGTCGCAAGGCCAGCACGACGGCGGCCGGGGCGAAAAGGAAGACGTCGCGGCGGCGCTCGACGAGGCGGCCCGCCGGGGCGGAACGCCCCTCGTCGCGGGAGGATTCTCCTTCGGTTCGGCGATGGCGCTGACGGTCGGCGCAAAGGATTCCCGGGTGGCGGCGCTGATCGGCGCGGGAGTCCCGCTCGCGCGCTGGGCGCTCGGGGACGGAGAGCCGGTCGAAAAGCCGACGCTCGTGATTTCCGGCGACAACGACGAGTTCGCGGACGCCCGGGAGCTCGAGCGCGAGGCGAAGCGGCGCTTTCGGGACGTGCGGGTCGAGATCGTCGCCGGAGCCGACCATTTCTTCACGGATCACCTCGATCAGGTCGAAGCGCGCGTTCACGATTTTGCCTCCGGTCTTCGGATTCCGGCGCCTCGGGGGCCCGCGATCTCGGTGAGGACGTGACCTCTTCGGATCGCCGGTCGGAGCTCCTGTCGATCGCCCGCCGGTCGATCGATCGGAAGTTGAACGGAGAGGGGCCTCTCGAAGTTCTCGAGCGCCCGCACGCGGAAGAAGCCTCGTGCGGCGTGTTCGTGACGCTGAAGATGAAATCCGACCTGCGCGGATGCATCGGGACGCTCGCCGCCGAAGAGGGGATCTCGCGCACGGTCGCCGAGTTCGCTTTGAACGCCGCGTTCGAAGATCCCCGGTTTCCGCCGCTGACGCTCGAAGAATGGCGCGACGTTCTGGTCGAGATCTCGATCCTCTCGCCGCCGCGGTTGATCGCGGAAGAGCATTTCGAAGTCGGCCGCCACGGCCTGATCCTCGAGATCGGAGGCCGCCGCGGCCTGCTTCTGCCGCAGGTCGCCGAAGAATGGGGCTTCACGAAGGAGCAGTTCCTCGGCGCGCTCGCGCGGAAGGCGGGTCTGCCGGAGGACGGATGGAAACTGCCCGGCGCGAAGCTTTACGCGTTCGAGGCGGAAGTGTTCGGGGAGGAGGCGGGCGCGGGTGGCGAATAAGTCGATCGGGAACCGGCAGAAGAAGATCGTCGCGCCGAGGAGGCCGAGCCCCGCCCGGCCAATTCCAAAACCAGGCGGTCCGCCTCGAAAACCGAATTCGAAGTAGCCCCTCGCCTCTAATCCGCCTCTCCCCCTGTGGGCAGCCTTCAAAACGACCAGTAGACGCGGGAGGCCGCCGCGCAGCGGCGGGTGAGGGGGCGCACCCGAGGCCACCCCTCACCCCCACCCTCTCCCGCAAGGGGAGAGGGCTACCGCGGGGTCTGTGTCGTCGTGAACAGGATGACTCCCGCTGCGACGGCGACGTTCAGCGACTCGACCGGCGGTGCGAGCGGAATCGCGATGCGCCGCTCCACGTGCCGCCGCACGGCGGGGGAGAGCCCCGCTCCTTCCGACCCGAACACCCACAGCGCGGGTTTCTCGAACCGCGCCGAGAAGAGGTCCTCCGCGCCCCGTCCGCCGGTTCCGCAGATCTCGCGCCCTGCTCTGCGCGCCTCGTCTGCCGCGGGCCGGAAATCGACGCTCGACGCGGCCCGGATGCGCAGCAGGCTGCCGGCCGATCCCCGGAGAGATCGGGGGTGGAACAGGTCGGCGCACCCCTCCGAGGCGAGAAGGCCGGCGCCCGAGACGGCCTCGAGGACCCGCGCGATCGCGCCGAGATTGCCCGGATCCTGCACGGAGTCGAGATAGATGGCCGGGCCGCCGGCGGCGAGGATCTCGGCGGCGGAGGATTCCCGGCGGCGCGCGAGGCCCACGGCGTGCTGCGGAGTCGAGGCCTCGCAGAATCTCGCGAGCACTTCGCGGCGGACCGGAGTCGTCCGGTGGCGCGCGAGCGCGGAAAGCCGTCCCGGCTTGAGGTGGTCGTCGTGAAAGATCTCCTCGAACTCGAATCCGCCGGCCGCCGCATCGAGGATGAATTTTTCGCCTTCGAGGACGAAGAGCTCTCGCTCGGCGACCGCGCGAAGCAGGGACTGGACGCGCGGGTTCCGCGTCGACTCGATCACCCGCGGATCGTACTCCGAACGAGCACCTGCCAGGAGGCTGCTAGTGCTATAACACGCGCAGTGAATTCCCAAAGCGGAGCGGCCGCGACCGCGCTCTGGACTTTTCCGGCGATGCTCGCGGCGGCGTTCCTCGTCGCCTGGGGAGCGGAGGCGGCGGAGTTCCTGATGTCCCAGGGCCTCGCGCTCGCTCTCCTCGCGTGGCTCCAGACGGCGCCGGAATTCGCGGTCGAAGCCGTCATCGCGTGGGACGCGGGCAAGGACCCGTCGATGGTCCATCTCGCGATCGCGAACTTCACGGGCTCGCTGCGGCTGCTCGTCGGGCTCGGATGGCCGATGGTCTACGTCGTCGCGTGGTGGTCGGCGAAGCGGACGCGGCAAGGTCTACTGCCGGCATGCGCCTTCGCGTTCACCACTCGGTCGAAGTCGTCGGCCTCCTTCCTCCCGTCCTGTACTTTTTCGTGATCATCGCGAAGGGCACGCTCGGCCTGATCGACGCCGCGATCCTCTGCGGAATGTATGTCGCCTATCTCGTGCTTCTCCTGCGCCTTCCGCCCCGAAGCGACGACGTCGAACGGCCGGTCGACGTTCCGCTCGTCTCGCGCTGGGCCCTCTCCTTTCCGGGGCGGTGGCGGGGCGTCGCGGTGCTCGCGCTGTTCTTCGGCGGCGGGGCGATTCTCTACTTCACCGCGCACCCGTTTCTGGACAGTCTCCTCTCGCTCGCGGTCTCCCTCGGCGTCTCGGAGTTCGTGTTCGTCCAGTGGGTCGCGCCGTTCCTTTCGGAATTCCCGGAGAAGGTCTCCGCCTTCCTGTGGGCGCGGCGAATCACGCGCGCGCCCGTCGCGATCATGAATCTCGTCTCCTCGAACATCAATCAGTGGTCGGTGCTCTCCGGCCTGATCCCGGTGATCTATTGCGTCTCGCGGCACTCGACGGCGCCCCTTCCGCTCGATCACCATCAGCGAATCGAGATTCTCCTGACGGTGCTGCAGTCGCTCCTGGGCTGGCTCCTTCTCGCCTCGATGTCGCTGACCTCGTACGAGGCGGCGAGTCCTCTTTCTCTTCTGGCTGATCCAGTTCGCCCTTCCGGCGACGCGCGACGCGATGATCGCGGTCTACGCCGGCTGGTGCGTGCTCGAGATCGTCCTCGTCCTGTCGGGGCGGAAGAAGTGGAAGGTCTTTGGTGCATTTCGAAAGACGTGGCGGCGCCGCGCCCGCGCGGCCGCGTGATAGATTTTTGAGGTGAAAGTCGGCACGGCCCTGCGGCTGACGCGGCGCGTCGAATCGATTCGGCCCTCGCCGACGCTCGCGATTTCGCGAACCCTCGCGGACATGCGGCGCCAGGGTCGCGACGTCGTCGATCTCGGCGTCGGCGAGCCCGACTTTCCGACGCCGGATTTCGTGAAGCAGGCGGGAATCCGCGCGATCGAGGGAAACCGCACACGGTACACCGACACTCCCGGGGAGATTTCCCTGCGCGAGGCGATCGCCGCGAAGTTCCGGCGGCGCGGAGCCGCGGTCGACTCTTCGCGGGTCGCGGTTTCCGCGGGTGGCAAGCAGACCCTTTTCAACGCGTGCCAGGTCCTGTTCCAGGAGGGAGACGAGGTCCTGTTCTTCTCGCCCTACTGGGTGTCCTTTCCGGAGATGGTCCGCCTGGCGGGGGCGACGCCCGTGATCGCGCCCGCGCGGGCGGAGAACGCGTTTCGTCCGACGCTCGAAGACCTGCGTCCCTTCGCGACGGAAAAGTCGAGGGGACTCATCCTCAACTCTCCGAACAACCCGACGGGGGCGGCGATCGAGGAGGGCGACCTCGCGAAAATCCTCGCCTGGGCGCGCGACCGGGGCCTCTTCGTGCTCTACGACGAGTGCTACGAATTCTTTCTCTACGGGGGAAGACCCCACGCTTCGCCGACAGATCTGTGGGCGGACCATGCGGAGCACGTCCTCATCTCGGGCGCGGCTTCCAAGACCTACGCGATGACGGGATGGCGGCTCGGCTGGGGCGTCGGGCCGAAGGCGGTGATCGCCGCGATGTCCGCGTACCAGAGCCATTCCACGTCGAACGCCTCGTCGATTTCCCAGGAAGCGGCGCTCGCGGCTCTCACCGACGTGGAGCGGGCCGACGATTCGGTCCGGAAGATGCTCGCGGAGTACGCGATTCGCCGGGATCGGATCGTCTCCGCGCTGAACGCGGTGACGGGAGTGCGCTGTCCGCCGCCCGACGGGGCCTTCTACGCGTTCGCCGACGTGTCGGCGCTCTATCCCCGATCGGGTGTCTCCGGGTCGGTGGATTTCTCGAAATTGCTGCTCGAGCGGGCCGGCGTCGCGACGATTCCGGGCGCGGCGTTCGGAGAGGATCGCTACATCCGCTTCTCGTTCGCCGCGGCGCGCGAGGAGATCGAAAAAGGCATGCGCCTATTTCAGGAGTTCGCGAACTCGCTCTGACCGTCTCCGACCCAGACGCTGAAAGAGCCGCCCGCGTACGTGCCGCCGCGACCCTTCTCCCGAAAATAGAAGACGAACGTCCAGAGTCCCGGCCGGTCGAGCTGGTACTGGAAGGAAAATTTCCCGTGGATCGACGGCACGAGGCAGTGGAACGTGCGCAGTCCGACGGCGGTGTCGCCGGAAGCGGCGGGCAGCAGTGCCCACGTCGGATCCGGGTAGGAATAGGAGTGGCGCGAGTTCACCTGCTCGCGCGTCAGGCGCGAGGGGAACGGCTGAACCGCGACCGAGACGAAATCGAGCTTCCGCCGGTCGAGGGCCTTGCCCCTCACCCGGATCGACGACCCGTCCGCGCCGACGCGAACGACCCGCAGCGAGTCGTACCCGCGCGTCGTGAATTCCTCCGCGAGGCGAAAGTCGCCTCCCTCGAGCGCCCATCCGACCCCGACGTGCGTGGCCAGCGGGTCGAGGATCGCCCGCCGGTGGCCGTCGTTGGGAGGCTTCTCGTGGAGCATCTCCTTCTCGCCGAGGATCGCGAGGTCCTTCGGGCTGTCCCAGAGGTGGCCGGAGGAGGTCATGAACGCGGCCGCGTTCTCCGAGTTCGCGGCGAGGTCCCCCGACCGGGAGAGGCGCGCGTAGGGAGGCACGCCGTCGAGGAGAAAGTGCCCGACGGTGCCGTCCGTGATCTGCTGCCGCGTGTAGGCGCGGGCGAGCGAAGCCGCTTTCTCGTCCCAGAGCACGGGCCCCAGGCCCGCGCCGGCTCGATCGGCGTTGATCTGATCGAAGATCGCGCGCTCGACGCCGTCCCGCGGAGCGGCCTCGCGCGGAAAGTCGTCCTCGATCCAGCGGGAGAGCTCCGGCTTCAGGATCGCGAGGGGCGCCGCAGGCTCGAAGCGAAGGAACGCGGGCACCGCGGCGCATCCCGCGAGTCCGAGAATCGCGGCGAGCAGGCAGAGGAAGCGGGGTTTTGGAATATGCATTATTTTAGCGGAAGTGAAATCCGTTTTCATCACCGGAGCGACGGGATTCGTCGGAAGCCATGCGGCGCGGAGATTCGCGGCCGACGGCTGGAAGGTCAAGGCGCTCGTGCGCCGGCCCGAGCGGCCCGGCCTGCTGCCTTCCGGCGTGGAAGTCGTCGCGGCCGAGCTGGCGGATCCGGCGGGGTACGCGCGGTCGCTGGAGGGCTGCGACGCCGTCGTCCACGTCGCGGGCGCGACGAAGGCGCGATCTCTCTCGGAATACAGGGACACGAATGTCCGGGCGACGGCGGCGCTCGCGCGGGCGGCGGCGCGGTCGTGCCCGGGCGCGATGTTCGTCTTCGTCTCGTCTCAATCGGCCGCAGGGCCGTCGCGGGGCGGAGTCCCGGTCCGCGAAGGCGACGTCGCCCGCCCGGTCTCGTGGTACGGGATCTCGAAGCTCGAAGGTGAGGATGCGGTCGCGCGCGAGCGGGCAGGCCCGTGGTGCGTGATTCGCCCGTGCACGGTGTACGGCCCGGGAGACCCGGGCCTGCTCCAGCTCTTTTCGATCGTGGCGCGCGGCTGGGCGCCCGTGCTCGCGGGAGGCCGGGGCAGGATTCAGCTGATCGGCGTGGCGGACCTCGCGCGCGTCATCGCGGCGGCCGCCGTTCGGGCCGACCTGTCGGGCCGGCGCGGATTTGCGGCCGGCGCCGAGACGACCATGGGAGAGCTCGTCGCCTGCATCGCCTCCCTGCGGCAGCCGCCGGCTCGGCGGGTGCCCGTTCCCGCGTTCCTGGTCCGTGCCGCCGGATGGGCCGAGTCGATTCGCGAGGTCGTCACGCGCCGGGCGCGTCCCTTCAACCGGGACAAGGCGAAGGAGATCCTGCAGCCGGGTTGGATCTGTGACTCCGCCCCCTTCCTGGCGGACCTCGGAATCGACGGCCTCGCGGACTGGCGGGCGGGGATGCGCGAAACGGCGCTCTGGTACGAGCGGGAAGGGTGGCTGGCCTCGTCTTTCGCGCAATTGTAAAATTTGCTAAACTCCGGGGCGAATCGCGGAGGGAGGCCTCTTTGCGCAAAGTCGCGGTATCGGTCCAGACTGAAAAAAGGCGGGTCCCCTTCTTCGAGAAGTGCCGGACCTACGACGTGCCGGACAAGATCATTGCGGCCGGCGTGTGGCCCTATTTTCGGGTGATCGAATCGGCCCAGGATCCGATCGTCATGATCGACGGCAAGCCCTTGATCATGCTGGGCTCGAACAACTATCTCGGACTCACGAATCACCCGAAGGTCAAGGAAGCCGCGACCGCGGCGATCGCCCGGTACGGATCCGGCTGCGCGGGCAGCCGTTTCCTGAACGGAACGCTCGGCATCCACGTCGAGCTCGAGGAAAAGCTCGCCCGTTTCATGGGCAAGGAAGCCGCCGTCACGTTCTCGACCGGGTTTCAGGTCAACCTCGGCGCGATTTCCTGCCTCGTCGAGCGCGGAGACGTCGTCTACCTCGACAAGCAGGACCACGCCTGCATCATCGACGGGGCGAGGCTCTCCTTCGGAGTCACGAAAAAATTCGCGCACAACGACGCCGCCGATTTGCGGCGGCTGATGGACGACGGCTGCCGCAAGGGGCGCCTGATCGTCGTGGACGGCGTGTTCTCGATGGAGGGCGACATCGCCCCGCTTCCGGACCTCATCGAGGTCGCCCGGGAATTCGGGGCGGGCCTGATGGTGGACGACGCCCACGGGCTGGGAGTTCTCGGAAGGAACGGCCGGGGAACGGCGGAGCATTTCGGCCGGGAAGACGACGTCGACCTGATCATGGGGACGTTCTCGAAGTCGCTCGCGTCGATCGGCGGTTTCATCTGCGGCGACGCGGACACGATTCATTTCATCAAGCACCAGGCCCGGACGATGATCTTCTCGGCGGCGCCCCCGCCCGCCTCGGTCGCGGCGGCCTCGGCGGCCGTCGACATCATCGAGAAGGAGCCCGACCGCCGGGAGCGCCTGTGGCGCAACACCCGCTTCATGATGGCCGGCCTGAGAAACCTCGGTTTCGACACGGGAGACTCGGAGACGCCGGTCATCCCGATCGTCGTCGGCGACGATTACCACGCGTTCGGAATGTCCAAACGCCTCCACGAAGAGGGCATCTTCGTGAACCCGGTCGTTTCGCCCGCGACGCCGAAGGGGCGCGCGCTGCTTCGAACGTCCTACATGGCGACCCACACCGAAGAGCACCTCTCCCGGGCCCTCGAGGCCCTGGAGAAAGTGGGCAAAGAATTCGGCGTGATTTGAGCCTCGTCGAGCTCTCGCTCTCCCGGGCGGACGTCGCCCGCTTCCTCGAAGTCCCGTACGGAATCTACGGCGACGACCCCAACTGGGTGGCGCCGCTCCTCGACGACCTGAAAAAAGTCTTCACGAACGCGAACCCGCTCTTCGAGCACGCGGAGATGAAGCTGTGGGTTTCGGTGCGCGACGGCCGCGACGTCGGCCGGATCGCGGGAATCCTCGACCGCGCCCACAACGAGTTCCACCGCGAGAAGAGCGCGTTCTTCGGCTTCTTCGAGTCGATCGACGACCGCGGAGATCTCCCGCGAGCTCTTCGCCCGCGTCGGGGCCTGGGCGAAAGAGAAGGGGATGGATCGGATCCTCGGGCCGATGAACCCGACCACGAACGACGAATGCGGGCTCCTGATCGAAGGCTTCGATTCTCCGCCGGTCCTCATGATGACGTACAACCCGCAGTACTACTTGCCGCTCTACGACGACGCGGGGCTCGTCAAGGCGAAGGACCTTCTCGCGTACAAGATCGCGATCGACCCGAAGCCGCTCGAGCGGCTCGACCGGCTCGCCCGGGGTTTCTCCCGCCGCGAAAAGGACCTGACGATTCGCCCGATCCGGAAAAAGACGCTCGCGGCCGACCTTGCAAAAGTCAAAGAGGTCTACAACGCCGCGTGGGAAGACAACTGGGGCTTCGTTCCCATGACCGACGGCGACATCGATTTCATGGCGGCGCGCCTGAAGCCCCTGCTCGCCGAGGACATCATGCTGCTCGCCGAGACCCCGGCCGAGCCGGTCGCCTTCATGATGAGCCTTCCGGATTTCAACGAGGCGATGAAGCCGCTCAAGGGACGGCTCCTGACGCCGAAGATCTTCGGTTTTCTCGCGTATCTTCTCGGCTGGAAGACGCCGAAGATGACGCGGCTCATCACGCTCGGGATCAAGAAGGGATACCGCAGCCGCGGCATCGACGCCGTGATGTTCGCCGAATCGTTGAAGGCGATGCTGAAGGCCGGCTACGAGTCGTGCGAGATCTCCTGGATCCTCGAAGACAACGTCATGGTGCAGCGCCCGATCGACCTTTTCGACGGCAGGGTCTACAAGCGCTACCGGATCTACGAAAAAGGGTCTGAAGCCGAGCGATGGACCCGTACCCGCTCGCCACCCTCATCGCCAACATCGCTCTGGCGCTGTCACTGGTCGTGGGCTGGTGTTCGGTATCGCTCAGGTGCGGGCGGCCGCCCGCGACCGACGGGAACGCCTCACGATCGACACCCTGCGGACGTTTCAAACTCGCGAGTTCGCCGAGCTCATGATGATGATCGCGTTTCGCGACATGCCCTCGACCCGCGAAGAAATGCGCGCGCTCTCCGTTGGCGATCAGGTGATGTTCGCCGAATTCGCGCAGAAAATGGAGTCGCTCGGGATCCTTGTCGCCGAACAGGTGATCGATCTCGACCTCGTGGAAAAAAACTCTCGGCTCGTTCGTCACGACGTCGTGGGAAAAATACCGGCCCGCGTTCCTGGACATGCGCGAGAAGAACCCCGACCCGTTTCTGGGCGAGTACTTCCAGTGGCTGGCGGAGAGAATCCAGCAGCTCATGGACCAAAACCCCCGCAAACCGTTCTACGAGAAGCGGTGACGGCGCGGTGAACATCCTTCCGATGTCCGACTCGAACGACGAGTACGCACGCAGTTCCTGCCTGGTGCTAGTCTCGCGCAGCGTTCGCGATTCCGGAAGGCACGGAGGCGCCGCTCTTCATCCACGCGTACAGCCGCTCGCCGAGCGGAACGCAGACGAACGCGAGAACGAGCCCCGCGGCCACGTCGACGACGTAGTGAAAACGGCAGTAGATGGTCGAGACCACGAGCAGCACCGCGATCGGGAGCCACGCCCGGAACAGCCGGTTCGCTTCGCGCCGGGCGATGAGCAGGCAGAAGACCGTCACCATCGTGTGACCCGACGGAAACGCGTCGTCCTTCGTGTGTTCCAGCTCGTTCAGCTTCGCGGAGATCGCTCGCGAGACGGGCGTGACCTCGAGCTTCACCGATTGCTCCGCCGCGAGCGACACGCGGGGCCCTTTGGCGGGCACCAGGAAGTAGCCCAGGTAGGAGACGTAGAACGTGAATGAGAGGCAGAAAATGAACTTCCGAGCGAGAGCGGGGTTCTTCTTCCAGAGCGCCGCGCCGACGAAGATCGGAAAGAAATAGTACGTCGCGTAGGCGATCAGCAGGAGGTCGGTCAGGGGCGGCCAGACGAACCGCTCGAGCCAGACGGTGGGGTCGAGATGGAAGACCGCTCGGTCGGCCGCGACGAGCCATGCGTCTTTTTCGCCGCCGCGGACCGCCGGGATCAGCACGCCGAGGCTCTCGTAGATCATCGGAATCACGGCCATCGGGTAGAAATTCACGGCGAGGCGGAGGGCTCCGGGAAGCCGGTCTTCGCGGCGGGCGAGGAAGGAAACGATCAGCAGGAAAACGAGCATCCAGCCGTAGCGCCCGAGAACCCCGGGCCAGGCGGGGAGCCGTCCCGCGAACGCGCACAGCGCCGCCACGCCCGCGAGCATCGCGACGACGGCGAGGTTCAGCACTTCGAGCGGGCGTCGAGACATCGGGCAATTTTATCATTCGGATAGAATCCGGACGTGCTCGTTCTGCAGCGGCTCGCCCGGTTCGGGGTCTTTCTGGCCGCGCTGACGCCCTTTTCGGCCGTTCGCGCCGCCGCGCCGCCGGTCGCCCCTCCGCCGGAACGGCCGCTCGTCGTCGTGTGCCGGCTCGACAGCGAAGTCCATCCGGCCGCGGCCGATTTCCTGAAGAGGTCGATCCGCCGCGCGGAGGAGGAAAAGGCCGCGCTCCTCGTGATCGAGCTTTCGACTCCCGGCGGCCTGATGACCTCGATGCGGGAAATCACGACCGCGATCGTCAACTCGAAGGTCCCCGTGGCCACGTTCGTCTATCCCTCCGGAGCCCGGGCCGCCTCGGCCGGATTCTTCATCCTTCTGGCGGGAGACGTCGCCGCGATGGCACCCGGAACGAACACGGGCGCCGCCCACCCCGTGGGCGGGCAGGGCGAGGACATTCCGAAGACGCTCGGGAAGAAGGTCGAGCAGGATGCCCTGGCCCAGATCCGGACGCTGTGCGCGGCCCACGGCCGGGATGCCGCCGCCGCGGCGAAGGCGGTGACCGACAGCATCTCCTACACCGAGGGCGAGGCGAAGGAGAAGAAGCTGATCGAGTTCGTCGCGCGGGATCCCGCTGAGCTGTGCGAGAAGATCGACGGGACTTCGGCCGCGCGAACGGCCGGAGGCCGGGTCGTGCTTCACGTGAAGAACCCGCGCTGGGATTTCCTCGAGATGGGGCCGGTCGAGCGCGCCCTCGGAATCGTGTCGGAGCCGAACCTGGCCTACATCTTCTTTCTCATCGGCCTCGTCGGGATCTACTTCGAGCTCTCGCACCCGGGCGCGGTGCTGCCCGGCGTCGCGGGGGGCATTTCGCTGCTCCTGGCGCTCTACGCCTTCTCCGTCCTTCCCGTCAACGTCGCGGCCGTCGGTCTGATCGCGCTCGGCATCGTTTTCATTGTGGCGGAAGTGAAGTTCCCCGTTCACGGAATGCTCGCGCTCTCCGGCGCGGCCTGCTTCGTCGCGGGATCCGTCCTGCTGTTCTCGGGCAATCCGATCGGATACCGGGTGCAGCTTTCCCTCCTGCTGCCCGGAGCGGTCGTGGCCGCAGGAAGCCTCGCCGCGCTCTCGATGCGCGCCGCGGCGGTGCGGCGGCGGCCGGTCCGGACGGGAGCCGAAGGCCTGATCGGAGAGACGGGCCGGGCGCTGACCGAGCTCGCTCCGAGCGGACGCGTCCTCGCGCACGGAGAGTACTGGGACGCGTCGGCGGACTCGCCGATCGCTCCCGGCTCCGCCGTGCGAGTCGTCGGAAAGAAGGGTTTCATTCTCCAGGTCGAGGCTCTCGGTCCCCAGAAAGGAGATCTTCCATGATCGCTCCAGGACTGCTCGTCGCGGGCGTCATCGCCCTCATCATCCTCATGAAATGGGTCAACATCCTGAAGGAGTACGAAAGGGCCGTGACGTTCTGGCTCGGGCGGCTTGCGCCGCAGCCGAAGGGCCCGGGATTCACGTTCATCTTTTGGCCTTTCGAGACGATGGTCCGGGTCTCGCTGCGAACGATCGTTCACGAGGTTCCGCAGCAGGACATCATCACCCGGGACAACGTTTCGGTGAAGGTCTCTGCCGTCGTCTACTTCCGCGTGATCGACGCGCCGCGCGCGGTCGTCGAAGTGGAGAACTACCTGTACGCGACGTCGCAGCTCGCGCAGACGGTCCTTCGGTCGGTGCTCGGGCAGGCGCAGCTCGACGAGCTGCTCGCCGAGCGCGACAAGCTGAATCTCGCTCTCCAGCAGACGATCGACCAGCACACGGAGCCGTGGGGGATCAAGGTGTCGATGGTGGAGGTCAAGCAGGTCGACCTGCCGCCCGAGATGCAGCGCGCCATGGCGATCCAGGCGACTGCGGAGCGGGAGAAGCGCGCGAAGATCATCCATGCCGAGGGAGAGTTCCAGGCCTCGCAGCAGCTGGCCAACGCCGCGAAGGTGATCGCGACGGAGCCGATGACGCTGCAACTGCGGTACCTGCAAACGCTGACCGAGATTGCCTCGGAGAAGAACTCCACGATCGTCTTTCCGCTGCCGATCGAATTCTTCAAGGCGTTCCTCGGAAAGGGATGATCGCGGAAATTTGCTAAGATCGCCGGAATGACCGATCCGGCCAGGAAGTCCTACTACCAGGTCTCATTCACCGGTGTCCAGGCGCTGGCCGGGCTCGTCGGCCTCCTGGCGGCTCTGGCTCTGGCCTTCTTTCTCGGGGCGAAGGCGGGATTCGAAAAGTCGACTCTCGCCTCCCAGCCGTCGGTCGTGCCGCCGGGCGAGAGCGAATCCACGGCATCGGCGCCGCCCGCGCCGACCTCGACGACGATTGCGACTCCTCCCGGAGCGAAATCCTCTCCGGCGCCCGTTCCGGCGGGAGCCGCCGCGACAGGTAGCCCGGCGACGCCCGTTCCCCCGCAGGAAGCTCCCGTGTTCGAAGACCGCGAGGCGGGTGTCGCGGCGGAACAGGCGCCGTCGAGGACGGAAATCGCGGGAGAACCGGCCCGGCCGGCGAGCGGGCCGTCCAGTCCGAAGTCTTCGACGAAACCGGCGGCAACTCCCCCGGCGAAGCCCGCCGCGAAGGCCCCATCACCGAAGGCGGCGGCCGAGCCCGAAGAAACCTCTCCCGCCTCCCCGAAAGCCGCGGCCGGCTTCTACGTGCAGGTGATTTCGACGACGTCGAAACCGGAGGCGACGAGATGGAAAGACAAGCTCTCGTCGAAGAAATACAAGCCCGCGTTGTCGGCCGTGGATTCGAGCAAGGGGAAGATGTACAGGATCCGTCTCGGGCCGTACGCCGACAAGGAGCAGGCGAGGAAGCTGGCGGCGAAGATCTCCTCCGAGTTCCACAGGACCGCCTGGGTGGCTCCCGCGCAATGAGCCTCCCGGTCCACGCCGGCCGCGCCCCCGCGTGGATCCGCGAAAAAGCGCTCGACCTGTCTCAGTTGCACGACATCAAGAAGACGATGCGCCGGCGCGGCCTTCACACGGTGTGCGAAGAGGCGCGATGCCCGAACCGGAGCGAGTGCTTTTCCCGCGGGACGGCGACGTTCCTCCTGCTCGGCGACGTCTGCACGCGCGCGTGCGGCTTCTGCGACATCCGGACGGGAACGTCCGACGTTCGACGACCCGAACGAGCCGGCGAAGGTCGCGGACGCGGTCCGGGAGATGGGGCTCAAGTTCGTCGTTCTGACCTCGGTCGACCGCGACGACCTTCCCGACGGCGGCTCGCGGCACTTCGCGGCGACGATCCGGGCGATCCGCGCGCTCGACGCGTCGATCGGCGTCGAGGTGCTGACGCCCGATTTTCGAGGGCGCCGGGAGTCCGTCGACGGAGGTCGTCGCCGCGAAACCGGACGTCTTCAACCACAACGTCGAGACCGTTCCGCGGCTGTACCTTCAAGTCCGGCGCGGCGCGCGCATCGACCGCTCGCTCGGCGTTCTCTCCGCGGCGAAGGAGGTCGATCCGGGGATGACGACGAAATCGGGTTTCATGGTCGGTCTCGGCGAGACGTTTCCCGAGTGCGTTGAGCTGATGAGGAGCCTGCGGGATGCGCGCGTCGACATCGTGACGATCGGCCAGTACCTGCGGCCCTCGCGGGAGAACCTTCCGGTCGTCGAGTACGTCGAGCCGGCCGTTTTCGACGAGCTCCGCGCCGCGGGGGAGGCGATGGGATTCCGGCACGTCTTCGCGGGGCCGTTCGTCCGGTCCTCGTACCGGGCGGAGGAAGCGTTGATGGAGTCGATCCGATAGCTTTCTTCGCCGCCGCCCTCTCCGGGCTTCTCCTCGCGCTCGCGTTTCCTCCGGCGGGCATCGCGTGGCTCGCCCCGGTCGCGCTGATCCCCTGGATCCTCGCTCTCTTTCGGGAGGAAAAGAAGGGACGCGGGATCCTGTCGGGCGTTCTCTTCGGTCTCGTCTTCTGGTGCGTTTCCATCCCCTGGATCTCGTTCGTCGTGACCCGTTTCGGCGGACAGCCGCGCTGGATGGGAGCGGTCTGCGTGTTCCTTCTCGCCCTCATCCTTTCGCAGTGGCCGGCGCTCGTCGCGTGTGTCGTCGTGGTCGCGGCGGCGCCGCGCTCTCCGTGGCGGTTTGCCGCCTTTCCCGTCGCGTGGATGGCCGCCGAGCACGCGCGCTCGTACGTCTACAAGGGGTTCCCCTGGAATCTGACCGCGAACGCCCTCGCTCTCCACCCGGTGTGGATCCAGACGGCTTCGGTCTGGGGCGCGTTCGGCGTCGGCGCTCTCGTCGCGGCGTTCGGCGCGGCGTGCGCCGCGGTCCTCGCCGCCGGGTCCCGGAAGACGAAAGTCTCGATCGCGGCCGCGCTCCTGGCGTCCGCGGGCGGGCTCTGGCTGTTCGGATGCGCTCGGTTGCGAAACGCCGGAGACCGGAGCGCCGGTTCGCGTCGCCTGTATTCAGCCGAACATCCCGCAGGTCGTTCGCGAAGACGCCGATCTCGTCGCCGCGAACTACGTCAGGGTCATCGATCTCGCCGGAAGAGCCGCGGCGGCCCGGCCCGCCCTCATTCTGATCCCGGAGTCTTCGTTCTACGGAATCGAGTGGAGTCTGAGCCCGACCCTGCGCCGGGATCTCGCGGCGGTCTCCGCGAGGGGCGGCTCCGCGATTCTCTTCAACGACATCGACGAGATGCCCGACGGGCGCTATTTCAACGCGGCGCGCCTCCTGACGCCGGCGGGAATGGCGCCCGCGACCTACCACAAGCTCCACCTCGTCCCGTTCGGCGAGTACGTGCCCCTGCCGAAGCTCTTTTTTTTCATGCGGGAGATCTCGAAAATCGTCGGGGCGTTCACGGCCGCGAAACGGCCGGTGCTTCTCGAGGCCGGCGGGGTCTCGATCGGCCCCGCCGTCTGCTACGAGATGACGTACCCCTCCCTCGCCCGCGACGAAGCGAGAATGGGCGCGAACCTTCTCGCGAGCGTGTCCAACGACGCCTGGTACGGCCGGGCGGGGGCCCAGGCCCAGCACCTGCTCGCGATGCCGCTGCGCGCCGTCGAAGTCGGAAGGCCGTTCGCCCGCGCCGCGATCACGGGAATCTCGGCGGCCGTCGACTCGCGCGGACGAATGCTCGCGAGTCTCGGGGAGAACCGGGAGGGAATCGTCGAGGCGACGTTGCGCCTCGAAACGGGAAGCACCGTCTGGTCGCGCTGGGGTGGCGTCGTCTTTCCGGCGGCCGCGGACGTCGCGGCGCTCTGCATGGTAATCTGCGGCTTCGTGCGCGGAAGACGACGAAACTCGAAACCGAAAGACCGATGACGAAACGCGACGACCTGCTCTCCGACCTCGACTCGACCGCGGCGCGCCTTTCGGCGCTCCGGGGGTATCTTTGATTGCGCCGCGGCGCGGAGCGCGCTCGACGAACTGAGGCAGAAGGCGGCGGCCCCCGATTTCTGGACCGACCCGGAAAAAGCCCAGAACACGAATCGAAAGATCAAGGCGCACGAAAAGACGCTGGAAACGGACGCGCGGGCGGAATCCAACGCGGACGAGTTGCGGGTGTTCGCCGATTTCCTTCGGGCCGGCGAGGACGTGGACGGCGAGGCCGCGGCGACGCTCGCCAAAGCGCGGACCTACGCGGACGACCTGGAGCTCTCCGTCAAGATGACCGAGCCCGAGGACTCGAACAACGCGTGGTTCTCGATTCATTCCGGGGCCGGCGGCACGGAGTCGCAGGACTGGGCGGAGATGCTCCTTCGGATGTACCTGCGCTTCTTCGAGCGCCGCGGCTGGAAAGCGGAGCTGATCGAGCGGGTCGACGGCGAGGAAGCCGGTCTGAAGAGCGCGACCGTTCACGTTCTCGGAGAGTACGCGTACGGCTACCTCAAGGGCGAGATGGGCGTTCACCGGCTCGTGCGGATCTCGCCTTTCGACGCGAACAAGCGGCGTCACACGTCGTTCGCGTCGGTCTTCGTGACTCCGGAGATCGAAGACGACATCGAGATCGTAATTCCGGACAAGGACCTGCGGGTCGACACGTACCGCTCCTCCGGCGCGGGCGGCCAGCACGTCAACGTGACGGACTCGGCCGTTCGGATCACGCACATTCCGACGAACATCGTCGTCACCTGCCAGAACGAGCGCAGCCAGGGGCGAAACCGGGACGTCGCGATGAAAGTGCTCCGCGCGAAGCTCTACCAGAAGGCCCTGGAGGAGCGGCAGGCCGCCGAGGACAAGCGCGCCGGAGCGAAGAAGAAGATCGAGTGGGGAAGCCAGATCCGCTCGTACGTCCTGCACCCCTACCGGATGGTCAAGGACCACCGGACCGACTTCGAGATGGGCGACACCGACCGGGTCCTCGACGGCGACCTGACCCCGTTCATCGACGCGTACCTCAAGGAGAGCGCGACGGAAAAGAGGGCATCTTAGGTCCGCATGAACTGGCTCGCGGAAATCCGGAAAAAGCTGGAGGATCGCCCGCCGGCCGAGCTCGAGGCCCCCGACGGAATCCGCCGGGCGGCCGTCCTCGCGCCGCTGTTCGTGAAGGAGAAGGAGCTGTGGGTGCTCTTCACGAAGCGAAGCGAGAACCTCGTGACGCACCGCGGCCAGGTTTCGTTTCCCGGCGGGGCGCAAGAGGAAGGCGACGCGAACCTGATGGAAACGGCGCTGCGCGAGACCGAAGAGGAAATCGGGCTTCCGCGCGACAAGGTCGTCGTCCTCGGGAAGCTCTCGCCGATCGTGACCGTGACGGATTTTTACGTCGAGCCCTACGTCGCGGCGATTCCGTATCCGGTCGAGCTCAAGCCGTCGCCGGACGAAATCGAGGCGCTCTGGGAGATCCCGGTCGCGGCGCTGATGGCGCCGACCGCCGTCGAAGAGCGCGAGCTCCCCGGCCGCGAAGACGCCCGTGCTCTTTTACCACTACGGCCCGAAGACCGTCTGGGGCGCGACCGCGCGCATCCTCTCCGAGCTGCTGCAGGCGCTTGCGGGGCAGCCCTCGTGAACAATTCGCCTCACCCGCGCTTCGCTTGCCCTCTCCCTCGAGGGAGAGGGTGGTGCGAAGCACCAGGAGAGGGGGCACTTTTGAGGTGAACCCATGACGTTCAAAGTCGACCTGCACTCCCACTCCACCGTCTCCGACGGCCTCGATTCCCCCACCCGCCTCGTCGAGAAGATGCGGCAGGCAGGGGTGTCCGCGCTCGCGCTGACCGACCACGACGCGCTCGGCGGGCTGCCGGAGGCCCGGATCGCGGCCGCGGCGGCAGGTCTCCAGCTCATCCCGGGTGCGGAGATCTCCGCCGACGCGACCAACGGGGACGACGTCCACATCCTCGGCCTCTTCCTCGACGAGAGCAACGAGCCGTTCCGCCGCAAGCTCGAGCTTCGGCAGGAAAACCGGAAGCTGCGCGGCGAGCGCATGGCGCAGAACCTCGTCGCGGCCGGCTATCCCGCTCGACCTCGACGCGATTCGCGCCGACGTCGGCGACGGCGTGTGGGGAAGGCCGCACCTGGCGCGCGCGCTCGTGGCCGCGGGGCACGCAAAGGACAACGACGACGCGTTCGCGCGCTTTCTCCACCGCAAATGTCCCTGGTACGTACCGGCGGAGAAGTGGATGGCCGCCGAGGTCGTCGAGTCGATCCGCGAAGCGGGCGGCGTCTCGTCGCTCGCCCACGCGGTCTGGTACAAGGACCCCGACGGCGTCGTCGAAGAGCTCGTCGAGCGCGGGCTCGACGCGATCGAAGTCTTTCATCCCGACCACGGCGAGGCCGAAGTCGAGCGTTTCTCGAAGCTCGCTCGGAAGTTCCGGCTGCTCTCGACGGCGGGTTCCGACTACCACGGCGTCGAAGAGAAGGGGAAGGCTCCCGGAAGCGTGACCGGCGACCGCGGGATGCTCGAGGCGCTGGAACGCCTGCGGGAAGGGCGATCGACTTGATCTAGAATAGCGATCTTCTCCCATGCTCGAATCGATCGAAACGCCGACGGCCCTTCCGCAGAACCTGGACGCCGAACGAGCCGTGCTCGGCGCGATCCTCATCGACAACCTCACGCTCTCGGTCGTTTCCCCGATCCTCAAGGAGACGGACTTCTTTCTCGAAACGCATCGCCGGATCTACCGCGCGCTCCTGGAGCTCTCCGCACGATCTTCGGCGATCGACCTCGTCACCGTCCGCGAAGAGCTGGACAAGTCCGGAGCGATGGAACGCGCGGGCGGGCCGGCTTACCTGGCTTCCCTGATCGACGGGATCCCCGACGTGTTCAACGCCGAGCACTACGCCCGCATCGTGAAGGAGAAGTCGACCCTGCGCCGGCTCATCACTCTCGGGCACCGGCTGACGCGCGAGGGAGCGACGCCGGATCGGACGCCCGAGGACGTGCTCGGCTCTGCGACTTCGGAGGTCTTCGAAATCGCGCAGGACTCCGCGCGCGGGGGCTTCGTCTCGCTCGCCGAGATTTCCGAGCACAATCTGCTGACCCTCGAGGAGGCGCGCGGGCGCCAGGGGGTCCTGACGGGGCTTCCCACCGGGTTCCGCGAGCTCGACCGGCTCACGTCGGGGCTCCAGAAATCGGAGCTCATCATCCTCGCCGCCCGGCCCTCGGTCGGAAAGACCTCCTTTGCGCTGAACATTGCGCAGCACGTCTCGATCCGCGAGGCCCGATCGGTCGGGTTCTTCTCGCTCGAAATGTCGAGGGAGGCGCTCGGGCTCCGCGTGCTGTGCTCGGAGGCCGAGGTCAACGCGAAGAGGGTGCGGGACGGATTCGGGTCGGACGACGACTTCCGCCGGCTCGTCCTCGCGCAGACGCGGCTCGGCGGCGCGCGCTTCTTCATCGACGACACGTCCGCGCTTTCGGTCTCCGAGATGCGCGCGAAGTGCCAGCGATTGAAGCGGGAGCACGGCCTCGATCTCGTGGCCGTCGACTATCTCCAGCTCATGGCGGGAACGGGGCGGCCCGAGAACCGGACTCAGGAGGTCTCGCAGATCTCGCGCGGCCTGAAGCTCCTCGCGAAGGACCTCCAGGTGCCGGTCATCGCGCTCTCGCAGCTCTCGCGCCAGTCGGAGCGCCGCACGGGCGACCAGCGAAAGCCGCAGCTCGCCGACCTGCGCGATTCCGGCTCGATCGAGCAGGATGCCGACGTCGTCATCTTTCTCTACCGCGAGGAGATGTACGACCGCGAGACCGAGCGCAAGAACCTCGCCGACGTCATCATCGCGAAGCAGCGCAACGGCCCGACCGACGAGTTCGAGCTCGTCTTCCTGCACGACCAGACGACGTTTCGCACCTACGAGCGTTTCTCGGAACCGGGGTTTTGAGGCCCACGTTCGCCGCGGTCGACCTGCGGGCGATCGCGCACAATTTTCGCCTGCTTCAGCGCCTCAGCGGCAAGCGCGTGCTCGCCGTCGTCAAGGCCGACGCCTACGGGCACGGCGCGGCGGCCGTCGCGCGCGCCTTGGAGGCGGAAGGGGTGGATTTTTTCTGCGTCGCGATTGCGGAGGAGGGGATCAGCCTTCGCCGCGCGGGAATCCGCTCGCCGATTCTCCTTCTGAACTCCTGCGAGGCCCGCGAGGCGGCTATCTACCGGGCGCTCGCGCTCACACCGACGCTCTTTTCCGTCGAGCAGGCCCGGGAATTCGCCGCGGCGACGGCCGGGTTCGCGAGCCCCCTCGAGGTGCACGTGAAGCTGGATACCGGCCTGACTCGCCTCGGGGTGTTGCCGGGCGAGATTTCCGCTCTCGCGGAAGTCCTGCTCGCCGCACCGGGCCTCCGGGTCGAGGCCGCGTTCACACACTTCTCGCACGGGGACGAACCGGAGAGCCCGGAGCTCGCCTCGCAGGAGGAGAGATCGAAGGAGGCTTTCGCGGCGCTTCGCGCGGCGGGAGTGCTGGCCGGGTGGACGCACCTTGCGAACTCCGGAGCCGCAATTGCGGGAAAAGGCGTCTGGACGGAGGCCGTCCGCCCGGGGCTTTCCCTGTACGGCGTGTCGCCTGCCGCCAGACACGGCAACGAGCTCGTCGCCGCGCTGTCGTGGGAGACCGAGGTCGTCGCCGTCAAGAGGGTCCCCGCGGGCACCCCGGTCGGGTACGGAGGCACGTTCGTCACGGGCCGCGACTCCCGCCTTGCCGTTCTGGCGATCGGTTATGATGACGGGTACCGGCGCTCTTTCGGCGGCAAGGTCCCGGTTCTCTTCGAGGCCGGCGCCGCCCGAACGGTGGGAGTCATCAGCATGGATTTGACGGTCTGCGATACGACCGACATCGAGGTCCGGAGGGGGGAGAGAGCGGTACTGCTGGGGAAGACCTCGGCCGGCTCCGTCTCCGCGCACGATCTCGCCCGCGCCGCCGGGACGATCCCTTACGAAATTTTGTGCGGGATCGGCTCCCGCGTTCCCCGCCGATACGCGTGAAGTTCTTCGAAGCGATCGGCGCCGCCCTCCTGCGCGTCTTCGAAGAGATCGGGCGCTTCTTCCTGCTGCTCGGGAAGACCGCGGCGTGGGCCGTTCGGCCGCCGTACGACTTTGCGGAGTTCGTCAAGCAGATGGTCCGGGTCGGGGTCGATTCGGTTCCCGTCGTCTTTCTGACCGGCCTGTTCACCGGCATGGTGATTTCGCTGCAGACCTACAAGGGGTTCGCCCGCTTTCACGCCGAAAGCTACGTCGGCTCGGTCGTCGCGCTGTCGGTCACGCGCGAGCTCGCGCCGGTGCTCGCCGCCCTGATGGTCACGGGCCGCGTCGGCAGCGCGATGGCCGCGGAGCTCGGCACGATGCGGGTGACGGAGCAGATCGACGCGCTCACGGCCCTCGCGACGGAACCGATCCACTACCTGATCGTCCCCCGCGTCGCGGCCGCCACGGTGATGCTCCCGCTCCTCGTGCTGATGGCCGACGCGGTCGGGATCGGCGGCGGCTACCTCGTCGCCGTCGATCTGCTCGGCGCGAACCCCGTGAGCTACATGCACAACTCGTTTCAATTTCTCGAGATGAAGGATCTGATGTCCGGAATCCTGAAGGCGGCCGTTTTCGGGCTGCTGTTTTCGACGATCGGATGCCAGAAGGGCTTCTACACCGAAGGCGGAGCCGAGGGCGTCGGCATCTCCACGACCCGAGCGGTCGTCGCGGGAAGCCTCGCGATCCTGCTCGCCGACTTCTTCCTGACGAAGGTCCTGTTCTAGCCGTGAGCGCCTCGCAGCCCGCTGCCCCCGCGGCCCATCCGGAACCGAAAATCCGGCTCGTCGACCTGTCGAAGTCATTTGGCGGAAGGGCCGTGCTCGATCACCTGAACCTCGAGATCGCGGACGGCGAGTCGGTTGTCCTCGTCGGACCGTCCGGCACCGGCAAGAGCGTTCTTCTCAAGCACATCATCGGCCTGCTGCGGCCGGACTCGGGCCAGGTCTTCATCGACGGAACGGACCTGTGGTCTCTCGCGGACAAGGAATTGAACGCGTTCCGGCGCCGCTTCGGGATGTCCTTCCAGGAAGGCGCGCTCTTCGATTCGATGACGGTTTTCGACAACGTCGCTTTTCCTTTGCGCCGGCAGGGAAAGAAGAACGCCGACGAAGTCCGCCAGCGGGTCGAGGAGTGCCTCGACCTCGTCCACCTGTCCGAGATCGAGGACAAGAAGCCCGCGGAGCTTTCCGGAGGCATGCGGCGCCGGGTCGGTTTCGCGCGCGCGATCGCCCTGGAGCCGGAAATCCTCCTTTTCGACGAGCCGACCACGGGGCTCGATCCGATCATGACCGATGTGATCGACGGCACGATCGTCGAGATGCGCGAGCGTCTGAAGTGCACGAGCGTGACGATCACGCATAGCATGGAGAGCGCCGAAAAGATCGGCGACTCGATCGCGCTGATTTTCGAAGGAAAAATCGTGGAGCAGAAACCGCCGAAGGAGTTCATGGCGTCATCGAACCCTCTCGTTCGCCAGTTCGTGGAAGGCCGGGCGGAGGGGCCGATGACAAAGGACGATTGGGGACGCCGGAGGCAGGGCTTGGGAGGACGCGGATGAACTCGGCTGCGAAGGTGGGACTGTTTTTCCTCGTGGTGATGGTCCTCGCGGGAATTCTGGTTTTCAAGATCGAAGACCTTCACCTCGGGCGAAAAGGGGTGAAGTCGATCTCGATCGTCTTCACCGACGTGTCGGGCCTCGACGACAAGGCGGTCGTCCGCGTCGCCGGCGTGCGCGTCGGCAAGGTCACGAAGATCCGCCAGATCGAGGGGCGGGCCTACGTGACGGTCGAGATCGAGGACCCGAACGTGGAGCTGCGCCAGGGGGCCTCCGCCGCGATCGCGAACCTCGGGCTGCTCGGCGAAAAATATCTGGAGCTGATTCCGGGCCCGATCGGCGCGGCGCCCCTGCCCGAGGACTCGATCCTGACGGGCAACCAGGCGGTGTCCTTCGATCAGGTGACGAAGCTCGCCCGCGACATCGAGACCGACGTGAAGGACATCACGTCGAGCCTCCGCGGGGCGCTCGGCGGCCCCCAGGGCGAGCAGACCATGAAGGCGATCGTCGACAACGTCGAGCGGATCACCGAAGAGCTCAAGGTCATCGTCGCGACGAATCACGAGAACGTCGACGCGACGACGGCGAACCTGCGAGAGTTCTCCTCGTCGATCGTGCGGCTCGCCGACCGGATCGACGCGCTCGTGGCCTCGAACTCCGGCAACGCGACGGCGTCGATCTCGAACATCAAGGAGATTTCCGACAAGCTCCAGCGAACGGCCGACAACCTCAACTCGATCACCGGCAAGATCGACACCGGCAAGGGGACCGTCGGCCAGCTCATCAACAGCGACGAGACGTCCCGGAACCTGAACGACGCGCTCGTGTCCGTCAAAGAAGGCGTCGGCGCGCTCAACAAGACTCTCGGCAAGGTCGGAAAGATCAAGATCGACCTCGGCCTTCGCGCCGAGTACCTGAGCTCGCCGTCGAAGTCGAAGGGGTACTTGACGGCGGACATCATTCCGAACGACGAGCATTTCTACCGGTTCGAGCTCGCGACGCAGCCGTACGGACGGCGAAGCCTCACGACGACGAACTACACGACGACCTATCCCGACGGCCATCAGGAGACGACGACTCTTCAGAAGGAGAGCTTCGACGATGCGAACGCGATCTCGGCCCTGTTCGGCTTCAACTTCGGAAACGTCACGCTTCGGGCCGGACTCGAGGAGTCGCGGGGGGGCGGCGGCGTGGACTATTCACTGCTGAACAAGCGCCTCCGCTTTTCCTTCGACGCGTGGGACTTCGCGCGGCAGGACTACAACGCGCACATGAAGGTCGGGGGACGGTTCTACTTCTCGCCCTCGATCTACGCGACGGCCGGGTACGACGATTTCCTGAACCGCAAGAAGAAGGCGGACTCGCTGTTCTTCGGGGCGGGGGTGCGCTGGAGCGACGAGGACATCAAGCTGCTGCTGGGCTCGCTCCCGGTCAAGTGAAGGGGCCGATCTTTTCCTGCGCCGAGTGCGGCGCTTCTTCCGCCAAGTGGCTCGGCCGCTGCCCGGACTGCGGCGCGTGGAACTCCTACGGCGAGCAGAGCCCGCCTCCGAAGCGTCGGGGCCCGGCGGCGCCGGGGCGGGCGGTCGCGATCGGCGAAGTCGTGGGCGACGAAGCGCCGCGGCTGACGACAGGCCTGTCCGACTTCGACCGCGTGCTCGGGGGAGGGATCGTGGCCGGCTCCGTCGTCCTCGTCGGCGGGGAACCGGGCGTCGGAAAATCGACGCTGCTCCTCCAGTCCGCAAAACGCCTCGCCGCCGCGGGCCGGCGCGTGCTGTTCGTGTCGGGGGAGGAATCGGCGCGCCAGGTGCGGCTCCGGGCCGGAAGGCTCGACGCCATCGCACCGGAGCTGTTCGTGCTGGCGGAGACCGACGCCGAAGTCGCCTGCCGGGAGGCCGAGGCCCTCGGTCCGGCCCTCGTCGTCGTCGATTCCGTGCAGTCCGTCGTCTCGGAGGGCGTCGCGTCGCCCGCCGGGTCGATCGCCCAGGTTCGCACGGCCGCCCTCCTGTTCCAGAGGTTCGCGAAGCAGAAGGACGTCCCCGTCGTCCTGATCGGCCACGTCACGAAGGACGGGTCGCTCGCGGGGCCGAAATCGCTCGAGCACCTCGTCGACACGGTGCTGTCTTTCGAGGGGGACCGGTCGCGCGGCCGCCGCGTCCTGCGCGCGCTCAAGAACCGATTCGGGCCGATCGAGGAGGTCGCGCTCTACGAGATGACCGAGAGCGGGCTCGCCGAGATCGCGGATCCTTCGAGCGCCCTCCTGGCCGAGCGCCGGGCGGGAGTCGCCGGCAGCGCCGTCTCCGCCTCCGTGGAAGGCACCCGGCCGCTGCTCGTCGAGATCCAGGCGCTCGTCGGCCCGCTCGTGGCCGGCTCCGCCCGGCGCAGCGCCGTCGGCCTCGACTCCGGGAGGCTCTCGATGATCCTCGCCGTCCTCGAGGCGCGGGCGGGGTTCTCCTTCGCCCAGCGGGAAGTCTTCGTCTCCTGCGCCGGGGGCCTCGACCTGCGGGAGCCGGCCGTCGACCTCGCGCTCGCGGCCGCGATCCTTTCGTCTCAGACGAAACAGCCGCTGCCCGCGGACGCGTTCTATTTCGGCGAGGTCGGCCTGCTTGGCGAGGTCCGGTCCGTCCCCGACGCCCCGGCGCGCCTGCGCGAGGGGATGGCGCACGGCTTCCGCAAGGTCTACCTCTCGAAATCCGACGCCTCGTCCGCCGGCGAGTTTCCCGGGCTGAAGGCGTTTCCGATCTCCGACGTCGGGGAGTTGGCGGGGAAGGCGTAGGCATCCGCCGCCGGTCACCCGCGACCGGCTGGACTACTCGAGCGCTCGCGCCACGGACGGGAACGCCCGCAGGATCGCTTTGTCCGAAGTGACGAGCGGAACGTCCAACTCTTGCGCGAGCGCGACGAACTCGCAGTCGTAAGCGGAGCAGGTGGAATTCTGAACCAGTCGGAGGACGTCGGCAGATGGGACGTCGAACTCCCGCCCTGACATCTGTTCCTCGGCATCGGCCGCGATCCGGAGCGCTTCCTCGAACTTCATGTCGCCGCGGCGAAGGCATCCCGCGAGGATGCTTCGAAACTCCGACCGCCAGAGAAGGGGAGCATTCCAGTCGGAGTCGGCCCGCAGCAGTTTCTCGGCCGCAGCTGCTCGAGGCCCCGGCAGCCAGAGGTACGCGAGGACGTTCGTGTCGACGACGATCAAGGCCGGCCGGTCTCGCGCCAGGCCTTGAGGTCGGAATCCTTGATGGGTCCGCGGACGCGGCTGCGGGCGTCGGCCGCCCGCCGCAGCCACGTCTCGGTGTCCACGCGGTGGGCGGAGACGGCCGTTTCGAGACAGGAGAGGATCTCCTTGTTGAGACTGCGTCCGCGCTCCCGGGCGCGGCTCTTCAGTCGGCGGTGCAGGGTTTCGGGCATTCCTTTGAGCGTCACGGTTGGCATCGATCCTCCGGTTCCAAAATGGAATCATAACGCAACCGTGTCCCCGTTTCCAAGGAGGCGCGATATGCAACGAGGCATCGAGACTCAAATAGATTCTCACGAGTTCGGTTTTGCGCCGTATAAGCAAGAGGACCGATCGTTAGGGGAGGTTCTGTGCAAAAGTTGGCCTTGGCGTTCTTTCTGATGATCACTTGCGGCCCTGCTTCCGCTCAGTTGCCGGTTGCAGTTGCGGTCGTGGGGGCTGGCACTGCGGGAAACTGGGTCACGGAGATCGCGATGGCGAACCCGACAGACCATCCCCTGACCGTTCAACTCAGCTCGGTGATTCCCTACATCAGTACTCTTGGGTTGGGATGTCCCTTGAGTGAGCCTGGTTCATTCGCGACGATTCCGGCGAACGGAACGATCACGGTGGCGGATAGCGGAATCCCGGAGTGTGAGGGAGTCCCGCCGGGCGTGCTTCACACCGTGTACATCGTTTCGTTCGAGTACCCGGATGTCATTCCCGTTGTTCGTGCACGCGCGCGCAATACGATCAATCCACAATTGACGACTGAATTGCCGACCGTGCGGATGGGAACGATTGCGGCACTTGGAGCCACGACGCTGTATTTTCCTTCCGCTAGTCGGACCGCGGATACGCACGTGAATCTTGTCATCGCGTCGATAGTCCCCGTGGGTGGCGGCACCACCTTCTCGGCGCGCGTTGAGGCGTATTCGTCCGACGGAACGCTCTTGGGAGGAATGAACGTCTCGAATCGCGCTGGACCCGAAGGCTACGCCCCGAACATTTTTCTCGTCGATGTTCTCGCCCAGATAGGTGTCATGACTCTCGCGGATGGTCAGATTAAGGTGACGAAGCTCTCGGGGGACGGAGCCTTGTGGGGAGGCATGGCTGTCGTCTATCCGGCTGGTGTCGTCGCCCTGAGCCCCGGCGTGAATCCATGAGCCGAGATCTCGCCGGATGTTGATTGGGTTGATTTAGATTGTCGTGGGAGGTGCCCCGGCAACGTCGCTCGGGCATTCCTTTGAGCGTCACGGTCGGCATCGATTCTCCAGTCCCGACAGGAATAATGGCACAGCCGCGTCCCCTCGCGGATTTCGCGCGATATGCAGGGAGGGCGGGTTCGCAAATTGATTCAAGGAAGCTGTTTCCCGCCTGCCAACGGTTTGGGGGGAAGGAGTATGGTGGCACCATGAGGCGAGTTGGGGGGTTCGAATGAGCAGAATTCGAATTGTCTGCCTTATCGTAGGGATTGGCCTTGTTTCTCAGATGATAAGGGCGTCTGACGCCTACGTCATTTTCGTAAACGCGGTAGAGCCGCAGCTAAGGGGACAAGGACTCGGGTCCGGTAACTGGTACACGAGGCCAATGTTTTTCAACGCCAGCGATCAAGCGGTCGTGGCTCGTCTGATCGGAATCAGCAACGGCTTCACCCCTTACGACTCGTCAGATGCGGCCTTTGCTCCCGATAGTTTTCGCGAGTTTCCGGGAAAGTGGTACGCCGTCCAGCCCGCGGTTCAGCTCTGCGTGTATCACATCGATGTCCCGTCGAATGTTCTGATCTCGAATCGTCTTTTCTTCTACCGCGAAACGAACTGCGGATTTCCCGCATGCGGCCCGGGCAATAGCGGGGGGATTCCTCTACCTGTCTTTCGGTCCCTTGCGCCGGCGGGGGCTAGGCAAGTGCTTCTGGACGCCGATATGGGTGAGTCGATGTCGGTACGGAGCAACGTGACGCTGTACAACGCCGGGCAGAGCACTGCGCACGCGACGATCGAAGTTCACATCGGGTGCGATGGAACCGTGGAGGAGTCGCAGACCGTTACCGTGGATCCCGATTCGGTCATCCAGGTCAACGCCTTTGCGACGATCGGAGTTGCCGAGACTTGCAACCCGTTCGACCTCGAGCGGGCACCTTTCGGATCGCGATATGTCACGGTCGTGATGGACCAGCCCGGTTTGTCGCTGCTCTCGGTCCTGAAGAACGGCACGTTCGACTACACGATTCCGATTGGGATCTCGGCGGGAGTGGCAAGCCCGTGAAATGGAATAGGCCTGTCACTCGTCGGTACGCCTTGTTATTCGTCGTCCTGGTGACCGTGACGTCTGCCAGCGCCGTGCCGGGCAGGTGGTCGCGCCTGAGTTTCCCCGCGCCGTCAGTCTGGACCGTGGTCGTAGCCAGCCCGCCCAGCGAGGACGTCTTTGTCGCCGCAAATGCCCAGGTCGGAGGTCCCTCGATCGATGTCTACGTCAGCCACGATCGGGGACTGTCCTGGAGCGCTCTTACTCGGCCGGCTGTCGGGTTTTCCGAGCCTCCGATCATCGCGACAACTCCGGCGAACCCGAAGACAATTTACGTCGGGGCGGGCGGGTATTCGGGAGAGACGATGGCTCGCAGCGACGACGGGGGGCAATCCTGGGTCTTGCTCGGGCCGAATAACAATGCTCAAAGGCTCTCGTCGATCGCGATCGACCCGTCGAACGCGAACCACATCTACGCCGCGTTCAATGGCCAGGGCGAGTGCGATAGCAGTGGATGTTGGAATGTCAATGCAGGCTTGTTCTTCAGCGCCGACAGGGGAGATTCGTGGAAGGAGTTGGCTCCGGAATTCTTCGAGTCCGGCGCCACGGGCGTGGTCATCGATCCCAGGCCCCCCGGAAGCGTTTATGGCTCGTCCGTATTCGGCGTGTATGCCAGCGAGGATTCCGGCCGAGGCTGGCGAGTACTTCCAAAGTTGTACTGCTACCCTCCCGGGCTGACGCCGTACAGCCCCGGCGCCTACTCGCTCGTTCTCGCGGTTGGCGCTCGCTCGGAAATTTACGCGCAGAGCCGATGGGTCTACGAATGGGGCCCCGCTTGTATGCAGGTGCAAGTGAGCAACGAAACAGGCGGCTGGTCGCTCCTGAATTTACCGTCGAATCCCACTCTGTTCGAGATTACAGTCAACCCCTCAAATCGGGAGGAGCTTCTCGCGACGTCCCTTTCCGGCATGTTTGTCAGCGAGAATTCGGGTGTCACGTGGCAGTCCTTTGGGAATGATCCCGGGTGGTCCCTGGGAATTTACTCCGTGAAGTTCTCGAATGATGGGAAGACGATCTATGGGGTCAGCGATTCCAGTGTTTACAGGTACGACCGCGAGGTGTCGCCGATCGGCCCTGTCGTGAATCCGATTCCCGTCGCGATCGGCGGCCGGTGATGCGTGGCCGCGCAACACGGAAGTGGCCTTTCTTTGCGGCAGGTTGTCTCGCGTTCTTGATATCTGGCCCGGCCGTCGCTCGGGCTGCGTCCAACACCGAGGAACTGTCTCTTGTCGCCCGCGCAGCGATCTCCCGGGCGATTCGCGACCTCCACCCCGGATCGGCGAGCGCCGGGAGTGCTCAATTCTTTGAGGAAGCAAAACTGACTGCCTCGGACGGCGCGGCGAGCGACGAGCTGGGAACTTCGGTTGCCGTTTCCGGCGACACGGTCGTCGTGGGAGTCAACGGGACGAATGGCGGTACCGAGAACGCGCGGGGGGCGGCATACGTCTTCGTGAAGCCGGCCGGCGGCTGGGGAACGGCGCCTCCGCTCGAGGCGAAGCTGACCGCTTCCGATGGGGCTCCATTCGACGGGTTTGGCTGGTCGGTCGCGATTTCGGGAGACACGATCGTCGTGGGAGCGCCGTTTGCGGCGGTCAATTCCAATCTCTCCGAGGGCGCGGCTTACGTTTTCGTGAAGCCGTACCGCGGTTGGAAGACGACGTCCGCTTTCGATTCAAAACTCACTGCCTCCGATGCTACGAGGATCACCTTCTTTGGTCTCTCGGTCGCGATTTCCGGGGGCACGGTCGTCGTGGGCGCTCCGGGGACGATGATCGGCACGTACTATGCCCAGGGCGCGGCATACTTGTTCGTTGAGCCGCCGTCGGGTTGGGCGACGACATCGGCCTTCGATGCCAAGCTGACGGCGTCGGATGGGATTCTCGCGGATCAACTTGGCGCCTCCGTCGCGATCTCCGGCGATACGGTCGTGGCAGGTACTGCAAGCACGCAGATGGGGTTGAACCCGGGGTTGGGAAAGGCCTACGTCTTCGTAAGACCTCCGGCCGGCTGGGCCACGACGTCCGAATTTCAGGCAAAGCTCACCGCTTCCGATGGAGTCCCCGGGGATTACTTCGGTTCGCCCGTCGCGACGAGCGGCGACGCCGTCATCGTCGGCGCCCCGGGGGCCGGGCCGGGCGGCATCGAAGCGGAGGGCGCGGCGTATGTGTTTGCGAGGCCAACCGGAGGATGGAAGAGCTCGACCGAGGACGCGAGGCTGACGCCGTCCGACGGCGGCGTACTCGACTACTTCGGCACTTCCGTCGGGATCTCCGGCGGCACAGTGGTGATCGGGGCGCTGCAGGCTATGGTGGCGGGCGAACCCTCGGCTGCGGGTTTCAGCTCCGAGGCGCAAACGGCCTACCTCAACTCGGGGTTGGGCGTGGCCTATGTCTTCGTAAAGCCGACCTCGGGATGGTCGACGACTTCGCAATTCAATGCGAAAGTGTCGGCAGCTGACGAGTTGATGACCGCGTCCCGGTTTGGAAATGGGTTCGGTTCGTCCGTCGGATTTTCGGGCGATACGCTGGTCGTGGGCGCGCCGGCTGGAGACGTCGGGTCGAATCCCTATCAGGGCGCGGCATACGTGTTCGAGCGCTGTCCGTCGGCGAGTGGGCCGGGAGGGCCCCCGTGCATCCAGAGCCTCGACCCGCCTTCGCCGGCTCCGATGAAGGGCCGACAACCCTGATCCCCTACGAATTCCTCAAATAAAACGACAGCGTCTCGAGGTTGATCTTCAGGTCCACGTTCTTCAGGAAGACGTTCTCCGGGGCTTTCAGCTGGACGGGCGCGAAGTTCAGGATCGCGCGGATCTTCGCGGCGACGAGCGCGTCGATCGTGGCCCGCGCGGCTTCGGCCGGAACGGCGATCACGCCGATGTCCACCCGGTGGCGCGCCGCGAAGTCGGGGATCGCGTCCGCGCGAGAACGGGGATGCCCGTCTTCAACTTCGTGCCGATCTTCGCGGGGTCGACGTCGAACAGCGCGACGATCTTGAAGCCGCCGGAGTTGAACCCTCCGTACGCTGCGAGCGCGAGGCCGAGGTGCCCCGCCCCGCACAGGATCACGGTCTTCTCCGAGTCGATGCCGAGCAGCTGGATGAGGTGGCTCTTCAGCGTCGCGACGTCGTAGCCGACCCCCCGGATCCCGAACTCGCCGAACATCGCGAGATCCTTTCGGATTTGAGCGGAGTTCAGGTGGAACCGCTTCGCGAAATCGTGCGAAGAGACCGTGCGGACTCCGTCGGCCTCGAGCGCTTGAAGCCCGCGGAGGTAGAGCGACAGCCGGCGGGCCGTGACTTCGGAAACGCTCTCGGACCCGGCCGGGGGACGGCGGCTCATGGGCGGAGGTGCGGGAGGAACCGGGACGCGACGGAGGCGAGGTCGAGGACGCGCGACGGGAAGATCCCGATTGCGAGCGTTCCGAGGCCGCACAGGAGGATCGCGAGGCGGCTCTCCGGGGCGAGAGGGGCCGCGGCTTCTCCCTCGATCGGTTCCCGCATGTAGAGGACGTACACGACGCGCAGGTAGTACCCGAGCGAGACGAGGCTGTTCGCGACGCCGACGAGGGCCAGCCACAGGAAACCACCCTCGATCGCCGCCTTGAAGACGAAGAACTTTCCGATGAACCCCGCGGTCGCGGGAATGCCGCCGAGCGAGATCATGCAGATCGCGAGCACGAACGCCGTCAGCGGTGCCGTCCGGCCCGCGCCGGCGTACAGGCCGATCGAATGGGGCTTCGTCTCGTCTCGGGACAGGGCCGCGACGCAGGCGAACGCCCCGACGTTCGCGAATGCGTACGCGAAGAGATAAACGAGCACGGCCGCGAAGGCCTCGCGCCCGAACACGGCGAGAGCGATGCCGACGTAGCCCATGTGCGCGATCCCGGAGTAGGCGAGAAGCCGCTTGATGTCCCTCTGGGCGAGCGCGACGAGGTTTCCGAGGCACATCGAGAGCACCGCGAGCGCGGCGAGTGCGGTCTGAAACCGCAGGGGGAGAGCGCCCCCGAAGACCGCGGCGAAGACTCGAAAGAGGACGATCAGGGCGGCCCCCTTCGGCGCGACGGACAGGAACGCGACGGCCGGCGTCGGCATGCCGGCATACACGTCGGGGGCCCACGCGTGGAACGGCGCGAGCGCGATCTTGAACCCGAACCCGGCGAGCAGGAACACGAGGCCGGCGGTCAGGAGAGGATCGGACGCGAGCGGGCCTCCGAATCCGGTGATCCTCGTCGTTCCGAGCTTCCCGAAGAGGATCGCGATTCCCAGGAGCGTGAACGACGACGCGAACGCGCCGGTGAGGAAATACTTCAGGCCCGCTTCGGCGGAGGCCGCGGACTTTCGGAAAAACGCCGCGAGGATGTAAAAGCACAGGGAAAACGTCTCGAGGCCGAGAAAAATCACGAGGAGGTCGAGGCCGCGCGCCATCAGCGAAACGCCGACGATCCCCCACAGAAGGAGGGGGTAGAACTCGCCACCCGCGGGGATCCAGCCCGCCCGGACGGCCGCGTCGAGGTAGGGACGCGCGATCAGGAGCGTGAGCACGGCCGCGAGTCCGGCAAAGAGGCCGAAGACCCGCGCGAGCACGGAGGAATCGAACGTTCCCGAGAACGTGGAGCCGCCGGGAAGCCTCTCCAGGAGAACGAGGTATCCGCCGACCGCGAGGATCGAAATCGCCGCGAACGCGCGCCGGCTCGAGGGGATGAACGCCTCGAGCAGGAGCAGAACGCAGCCGGCGGCCGCGAGGACAATCTCGGGCGCGACGCTCGCGAGGTCACCCGGGAAAAGCGCGGGGATCATCGGGGCCCCAGCGACATCGCGGCCTTCGAATGGACGAACGCGAGCAGCTCGTCCACGGAGCCGTGGATCTTGTCGAGGAAGAAATTCGGCGCGATGCCGATCCAGACCATGCACAGGATGAGCGCGACCGCGCCGATCAGCTCGGAGCGCCGGATATCCGGAAGGTTCTTGTTCTCCTCGTTCTTCAAGGGGGTCCAGAAGACGCGTTGCACGAGCGTCAGAAGGTAGATCGCGGAAAGGACCATTCCGGCCGTCCCCGCGACCGCCCACCACTTCGGAACGTGGGGCGCGTTGAACGTTCCGTTCAGGATCAGGAACTCGCCGACGAAGCCGTTCAGGCCGGGAAGGCCGATCGAGGCGAGCGCGGAGATGACGAAGAGCGTCGCGGTGACCGGCACGACGCGGGCGATACCGCCGTAGGCGGAGATCTCCCGGGTGTGGCGCCTTTCATACAGGACGCCGACGAGAAGGAAGAGCGCGCCCGTCGAGAGGCCGTGGTTCACGCTCTGGAGCACGGCGCCGGTCGTCGACAGGCTCGTCAAAGCCGCGATCCCGAGCATGACGAGGCCCAGGTGCGCGACCGAGGAATAGGCCACGAGGCGCTTCATGTCCGTCTGGGCGAAGGCGACCATCGACCCGTAGACGATCCCGATCACCGACAGCAGGGCGAGCCACGGGGCGAACTTGAGAGCGGCGTGCGGAAACAGGGGAAGCGAAAACCGCAAATACCCGTACACGCCGAGCTTCAGCAGCACGCCCGCGAGGATGATCGAGCCGGCCGTCGGGGCCTCGGTGTGCGCGTCGGGCAGCCACGTGTGCAGCGGGAAGACCGGCACCTTCACGAGAAACGCGATCGAGAACGCGAAGAACAGAAGCATCTGGGCCGGCATCGGGAAGCTCAGCCGGTAGAAATCCTGGAGCGCGAAGGTCCAGGTTCCGGTCGCCCGGTGGTACTGGATCGCCATGAACAGGATGCCGAGCGACATGAGGAGCGATCCGGCCATCGTGAAAAGGAAGAACTTGACCGCGGCGTAGATTCGCCGCGTTCCGCCCCAGATCCCGATGATGAAATACATCGGGACGAGCATGATTTCCCAGAAAAAATAGAACAGGACCAGGTCGAGCGACGCGAGGGATCCGAGCATGCCCGTCTCGAGAACGAGGAACGACGCGACGAAGCCGCGGACGCTCTGCCGGACGTGCCCGATCGAGAAGAGCAGCGCGATCGGCGTGAGCAGCGTCGTCAGCAGCACAAGGAGCAGGGAAATCCCGTCGATGCCGATCGAGTACGAAATGCCGAACGCGGGAATCCACGCCGCGTGCTCCTCGAACTGAAATCCCGACGCGCGAGGGTCGAAACCGGTCCAGAACCCGATCGAGAGGAGAAACGTTGCGACGGAAATGACGATGCCGGCCGTGCGGATCTCGGTCGACGCGCGCGCGGGGAAAATCGCGATCAGCGCCGCCCCCGCGGCGGGAAGGAAGATGACCCAGGTCAGGAGGTGCGGGACGGCGCTCAACGTCCCACCGCCGCGAGGCTTCCGAAGCCGAGGTACGCGAGCAGGGCCACGATCCCGAGCAGGAACGTCAGCGCGTAGTTCCGGACGTTGCCCGTCGTGAAGAATCGGAGGAGATCGCCCGCCAGCTCGACGAGAAACGACCCGGCGTTGATGAACCCGTCGATCAGGAGCACGTCGACGATCTTCCAGAATCCGCGCGAAAGCGCCCGGAAGGGACGGTAGAGAATGCGCTCGTACAGCTCGTCGATCCGGAACTTGTCCCGGACGAGCTGCGCAAACCCCGGAAATGCGCGGGTAAATCGCCCGGGAATCTCTTCGGCCTCCGGGCCTGCATAGCAGCGCTTCGCGACCGCCCAGCCCACCGCCGCGATCGCGACGGACGCGCCGATGAGCGCGATTTCCACGCCGCGGGACAGCTCCGCGGGTTCGGCCGCGCCGGCCATCGGCGGGACGATGCCGTCCAGGAACCGGTGGAAGAGGTTTGCTCGCGCGCCCAGGAATCGCGGCAACCCGAGGAGTCCGCCGACCGTCGAAAGGACTCCGAGGACGGCCAGGGGCACCGTCATCGCGGCGGGCGACTCGTGGAGGTGGTGGCGCTGTTCGTCGGTCCCGCGGAACTCGCCGAAGAACGTCCGGTAGAGAAGGCGAAACATGTAGAACGACGTGATGCCGGCGGCGAGAAAGCCCACGGCCCACAGCGCGGGGCTCTTCGCGTACGCGGCGCCGAGGATTTCGTCCTTCGAGAAGAACCCCGCCCAGATGGGGATTCCGGCGATCGCGAGCGTCGCCGCGAGAAACGTCCAGAACGTCACGGGCAGCGCCTTTCGCAGGCCGCCCATCCGCAGGGTGTTCTGCTCGCCGCCCATCGCGTGGATCACGGACCCCGCGCCAAGAAAGAGCAACGCTTTGAAGAACGCGTGCGTGAGGACGTGGAAGATCCCGGCCACGAACGCCCCGACGCCGCAGGCGAGGAACATGTACCCCAGCTGGGAGATCGTCGAATAGGCGAGGACCTTCTTGATGTCGTCCTGGGCCGTCCCGATGATCGCGGCGAAGATCGCGGTCGCCGCCCCGACGATCGCGACGATCGCCATTGCGCCGGGGGAGAGGCGGAACAGGACGTTGCTTCGGACGACGACGTACACGCCCGCCGTGACCATCGTGGCCGCGTGGATCAGCGCGGAGACGGGCGTCGGGCCGGCCATCGCGTCGGGCAGCCACACGTAGAGGGGGATCTGCGCGCTCTTGCCGCAGGCGCCGACGAACAGCAACAGCGCGATCGCCGTCGTCGCCGGCGCGAACCGGAGAGGGTCGGCGGCGGCCATCGGGAAGATCTTTCCGAAATCGAGAGAGCCGAAGCTCCCGAGGATGAGGAAGAGCGCGATGACGAAGCCGAAATCGCCGACGCGGTTCGTCACGAACGCCTTGCGGCCGGCCCGCGCCGCATCCTCCTTCAGGTAGTCGAACGCGATCAGGAGGTACGAGCAGAGGCCCACGCCTTCCCAGCCGACGAAGAGGAGAAGGAAGTTGTCGGCGAGCACGAGCGTCAACATCGCGGCCATGAAGAGGTTCAGGTATGAGAAGAACCGCCAGTACCCCTCGTCCTCGTGCATGTATCCGACGGAGTACACGTGGATCAGGAAGCCGACGAACGTCACGAAAGAGAGCATGACGGCCGACAGGGGATCCAGCCGCATCGCGAAATCGACGGAGAAGTCGCCCGCGCGGATCCACGACCCGTACCGCTCGACGACGGGAGCCGCGTTGCCGGCGAAGACGGCCGCCGCATAGGGAACGAGGCGCGCGTAGGCCGCGACGGTCGCGAGCCCGACCGACCCCGCTCCGCACGCCGTCACGAAGCCCTTTCCGAGCTTCCGGCCGAAGAGGCCGCACAGGAGGAATCCCGCGAGGGGGACGAGCGGAATCGAGGCACAGCGGCAGGCTCATTCGCTCACCACTTCAGGAGGTTGATCTTGTTCACGTCGATTGTCTCGTTGTGCCGGAAGACGTTGACGAAGATCGCGAGCCCGACGGCCGCTTCTGCGGCCGCGACGACGATCGCGAAGAAGACGACGATCTGGCCCGAATAGCCGCCGACGGCCTGCCCGTATCCCGCGAGGGCCAGGTTCGCGCCGTTCAACATCAGCTCGATGGAGAGGAAGATCGTGATCGCGTTGCGGCGCAGCAGCGCCCCGGCGAGGCCGAGGCAGAAAAGCGCGGCCGAAACGAAGAGAACGTCTGTCAGCGGAACCCTCATCGCCCGCTCACCGGTCTCCCCGCCGCATCAGGAGATAGGCGCCCGTCAGCGAGGCGAGCAGCAGGATCGAAACGGCCTCGAACGGGAGGGCGGCCCGGGAATAGAGAGCGCGGGCGAGCGGCGCGATCTCTCCGGTCGCCGGAGGAAGGCCGGACGGCCGGAACGCCGAGCCCGCCCGGCGGACCGCGCCGAGGAGAAACGCCGCGAACGCGACGATGCCGGCGAGGGAAAAGAGGCGCTGGAAGAATCGCGAGTCCCGCGCCTCCTCCTCGGTGTCGAGGTTCAGCAGCATCGTGACGAACAGGAACAGAACCAGGATCGCGCCCGCGTAGACGATGACCTGGATGACGGCGAGGAACGGCGCGGAGAGGAGCACGAAACCGGCGGCGATCGCGAAGAACGAAACGACGATCGCAAGCAGGCTCTTGATCGGGTTCCGGTGGACGACCATCACCGCGGCGAACAGGATCGCGATCGCTCCGGCGACGTCGAACGCGAAGCGCGCGGCGTTCACAGCGCCCCGATCCGGACGAGCAGGGCCGCCCAGAGGAGGTTCGCGAACGCGAGCGGGAGCAGTACCTTCCAGCCGACCGCCATGAGCTGGTCGTAGCGGAAGCGCGGCAGCGTCCAGCGCACCCAGATGAAGACCCACATCAGGAACGCGATCTTCGCCGCGAAAACGGCGACGGAGACGAGCGCCCCGGCGATCCCGTGCGGGTGGAAGAAGGGGATCGACCAGCCGCCGAGGTACATCGTGACGATGAACGCGGAGGCCACGGTCATCGCGACGTACTCGGCCATGAAGAAAGCGGCGAATTTGAAGGAGGAATACTCCGTGTGGTACCCGGCGACGAGCTCCGCGTCTGCCTCGGCGAGGTCGAACGGCACGCGGTTCGTCTCCGCGAACGCGGCGATCGTGAAGATCACGAATCCGAAGAACTGCGGCACGGCGTTCCACCTCGGGAGAAATCCGAGCCAGCGGCCCTGCTGGGACGCGACGACTTCGGAGAGGCGAAACGACCCCGACGTGAGAAACACGCCGGCCGCGGCCGTCGTCATCGCGAGCTCGTAGGAGATGACCTGCGCCGCGGAGCGAAAACCGCCCATGAGCGAATACTTGTTGTTCGACGACCAGCCGGCCAGGACGATTCCGTAGACGGACAGGCCCGCCATCGCGAAGATGAAGAGCGCCCCGATCGGGACGTCGGCCCCGATCAGCTTGATCTCGTGGCCCCGGACCGCGAACGTCGGACCGTACGGGATCACGGCGAAGCCCGACGAGGGCGGAGAACATCACGATCCACGGCGCGAGCGTGTAGAGCAGGACGTCGACGTTGTCCGGAGTCACGTCCTCCTTGAAGAAGAATTTCAGCGCGTCGGCGAGGGGTTGCCCGAGCCCGAACGCGCTCCAGCCGAAAAACCCGACCCGGTTCGGCCCGGGCCGGTCCTGGATCAGGCCCGCGCCGCGCCGCTCGACCCACAGGATGATCGGCACGAGAAGGAGAGTCGCGAGGACCGGCGCGAGCGGCCGGACGGCCAGGATGATCCAGTCGATGGGCGTCACAGCCCGCCCACCGAGACGAAGAGGCCCTTCTTCATCGTGGAACCGCCCTCCAGCTCCCGGAAATCGAGGTCCGAGTAGGCGGGGACGTCCGCCGCGATTTCCGCGAAGATCGTCAGGGGATTCCATTCGGGGTTTCCGAAGCCGAGCCGCGTTCCCAGCAGCAGGAGGATCTCCCAGTCCGCCTTGACGGGGGGCTTCGGGAGCATCGCGCGCTCGAAACGCTGCACGCGGTCGAACCGGCTCGTGAACGTCCCGTCCTTCTGGGCGAGCGACGCGCACGGCAGGACGACGTCAGCCGCGCGCGTCAGGGCGTTTTCCGTCCGGGCGTGCACGATCAGCCACTTTGCCTTGCGAAGGATCGCGACTTTTTCCGGGTCGTCCGCGATGCGCGAGAACGCCGCGTCGGAGACGTAGACGATCTCGGGCTCGAACTTCCCGGCCCACAGATCCGCGAGCGTCCGGCCCCCGGGCCCCGGGCCGACGCCCATCTCCCGCGCGCCGCGTTCGTTCGGGGAGGTCGTGCCCGAGCTTTCGATCCATCCGCTCTTCGACGGCATGCGCCGCACGCGGTCGGCGTCGGCCGTCACGTCCAGGTTCGGAACGCTCAGCGTGTCGCGGAAGATCTTCCGCAGCAGCCAGTTCTCCTCGTTCGAGAGGTTCGCCGACCCGAGCGCGAAGATCGCCTGCGGGCCCGTCTCCGCGATCGTCTTCTTGATTTCCGCGGCAACGCGGTCGAGGACGACGTCCCACGTCGCCGGATTCTGCTCCCCGTTCTCCCGGAGGAGAGGCCGCGAATACGCCCGCTCGTTCAGCGACTCGGAAAGGAATCTTCCGTAGTCGCAGAGCCAGTAGTCGTTGACCTCGGGGTTGAGCCGCGGCATGTAGCGGAAAACGGTCTCGCCGCGCGATTCGACCGAGTTGTTGCACCCGATGTCGCACCCGGGGCAGACGGAAGGCGTTTTCTTGAGGTACCAGACTCGCTGGCGGAAGCGGAAGTCCTCGACGGTGAGCGCGCCGACGGGACAGACGTCCGCCGCGCAGGCCGACCAGTCGTTGTCGAGCTCGCGGCCCTCGTGCGTCCAGACGAGCGTCTGGCCGGCCCGGTCGAGGAACGTCAGCTCCGAGGTCTTCGAGATCTCCTGCGTGAACCGGATGCAGCGCGTGCAGAGGATGCAGCGGGTCATGTCCGCGATGACGCGGGGGCCGATCTTCGTGCGGGAATAGCCCTCGTACTGCTTCTTGCGCTCGTCGTAGCGGGAAGCCTGGAACCCGTACCCGAAGGAGTTGTCCTGCAGCTTGCACTCGCCGGCCTGGTCGCAGATCGGGCAGTCGAGCGGATGGTTGATGAGGAGGAACTCCATGGTCGCCTTCTGGGCCTCTTTCGTCTTCTCCGATGCGGTCTTCACGACCATGCCGTCCTTGATCGGCGTCGTGCAGGCGGCCTGGATCTTCGGCATGCCGTCGACCTCGACGAGGCACATCCGGCACTGGCCCACGACGGAAAAGCGCGGGTGGTAGCAGAAGTGGGGGATCTCGATCCCGGCCATCTTCGCCGCTTCGATCATGTTCGTGCCGTCGGGGACCTCGACGGTCGTCGTGGCCTTGTCCTGAAACGTGATTTTCACAGGCATGAGGCAAGCCTCGCTCGACCAGGGCGGGTCCTGTCACAGGGCTCGCTCCGCTTTTCCGCTCGCCGCGAGCCAGAAGACTTTGCTACACCCGCGCCGCGAGCGGCAAAAGGGAGTCTCGCCCCGCGCCACCCGCCCCGGCGAGCGAACCCCCTCATGCCACCGCCCCGGCGCGACAGCCCGCGTTGGCGACGTGCGCTTCGTACTCGCCGCGGAATTTCGGGATCGTCGACAGGACGTGTCCGACGGCCGCGTCGGCGAAGACGCACAGGGTCATTCCGTTGTTCATCTGCTTCGCCATCGACAGCAGCAGGTCGATGTCTTCGGAGCGGCCCTCGCCCCCCTCGAGGCGCGTCAGCACCTTGAGGAGCCAGGGGCAGCCCTCGCGGCACGGGGTGCACTGGCCGCAGGACTCGTGGGCGAAGAATTTCGCGAGGTTCTTCGCCGCGCGGACGATGCAGGTGTCCTCGTTCATCACGACGATCGCGGCCGATCCGAGCATCGAGCCCTTCGCGGCCACTCCGTCGAAGTCGAGAGGGCAGTCCTCGATCTCGGCGGCCGTCAGCATCGCGGCGGAGGCGCCGCCGGGAATGACCGCCTTGACCTTGCGGCCTCCGGCCATGCCGCGCCCGAAATCGGAGCCGAAAATCAGGTCTTTCAGCTGCAGGCCCATCGGCGCCTCGTACACGCCCGGGCGGTTGACGTGCCCCGAGAGGCAGTAGAGCTTGGGCCCGGTGTTCTTTTCGTTGCGCCCGATCTTCGCGAACCATTCCGCGCCGCGATTCAGGATGAACGGAACGCACGCGATCGTCTCGACGTTGTTGACGATCGTGGGGCACGCGAACGCTCCGGAGACGGCCGGGAACGGCGGCTTGACGCGCGGCTGGCCGCGTTTCCCTTCGAGCGATTCCAGAAGAGCCGTTTCTTCTCCGCAGATGTACGCTCCGGCGCCCCGGTGAACGTAGATGTCGAGGCCGGCCTCTCCGCCGAGCAACCCGGCCTCCACGGCCTCCCGGATCGCCTCGTCCAGGATTCTTGCGCCGTCCCAGAACTCGCCGCGGATGTAGATGTACGCCGTGCGGCACCGGATCGCGTACGCCGCGATCGCCATTCCCTCGAGGACCAGGTGCGGGTCCTGCTCGATCAGGAGCCGGTCCTTGAACGTGCCGGGCTCCGATTCGTCGGCGTTCAGCACGAGATAGACCGGCTTCCCCTTCGTGTCCTTCGGGATGAACGACCATTTGACGCCGGTCGGAAAGCCCGCTCCGCCGCGTCCCGCGAAGGCCGGACTTCTTGACTGTTTCGACGATCTCGTTCGGGTCGGGCTTTTCGCGCAGGATCTTCTTCCAGGCCTCGTATCCTCCGTCGCGGACGTAGGTCTGGATCGACCGGGAGTTCTCGCGGCCGACGCGCGCCAGAAGCACTTTTTCGTAGGGCATCAGGCCTTCGTCGCGAGAGCGTCGCGGCGTTCGAGCAGCTCGTCGAGCTTCTCGGCCGTCATCGGCTCGTGGTACGCGTCGTTGACCTGCATCGAGGGCGCGCGATCGCATCCCGCGATGCACTCGACCTCGGTGATCGTGAACTTTCCGTCGGGCGTCGTCTGGCCGACTCCGACTCCGAGCTTCTTCTCGCAATGCGCGAGCAGTCCGTCCGCGCCGTTCAGGTGGCACGAGATCGACGTGCAGAACTGCAGGTCGTACCTGCCGATCGGGTGCAGGCTGTACATCGTGTAGAACGTCAGCACGCCGTCGATGTACGCCTCCGAGAGCTCCAGCACGCGCGCCACTTCCGCGACGGCCTCGGCCGGGACCCACCGCATCCGTTCCTGGACGATCCAGAGGACGGGAAGGAGCGCGGCGCGCTTGGTGGGGTAGCGCCGGAGCAGCGACTCGATCTCGCGCGACTCCGCTTCGGTGAACGCGAACGCCTGCCCCGAGGCTCGCGACGCATAGCGCAGCTCTTTCACGAGCGGAGCTCCTTCATTCAGTCAAGCTCCTTCACCAGTCCAACGCGCCCTTCTTCCAGATGTAGGCGTATCCGACGCCGAGCGTCGCGAGGAAGACGAGCATTTCGCCGAACAGCGCCCACCCGGCCGAGCGGAACAGGATCGCCCAGGGGTAGACGAACGCGATTTCCACGTCGAACAGGATGAACACCATCGCGACGACCGCGAATTTGACCGAGATCCGTTTGCGCGACTTGTCGAGGAGGGGCATCCCGCATTCGTAAGTCGAGAGCTTGCGACGGGTTCGCACTTGCCGGCCGAGGAGGGCCGAAATCGTCAGCAGCGCCGTCCCCACGACAGCCGCGAAGCCCATCAGAATCAGGATCGGGACGTATTCGAGCATCCGACCTCGTGAAAAATTTCACGAGGAGTCTATCGGGCGGTCAGAGGGGAGTCAATGCGCCGAAGTCGGCGCGGAGCGAACCGGGATCGGAACATTGCAGAGCTCGACGTAGCCCGCCGAAGACGCGAACCAGCTCTCCCTCCGGTTGCGCCGTGACTCCACGAGCGCCGCGAACGCGGGCGTGTCGGTCCGGAAGACCTCCAGGTCCGCGCGGCTCGCGGCGGGCAGGTCGGCGGCGACCCGGATCGAGCGAATCGGCGCCCTCGATTCCCCCTTCTCGTAGAAGCCGAGAGCGCCGGACCCGCGCGGGATCGTCGAGAGGAGCTCCATTCCCCGAAGGACGCGGCCGACGAGCGCGACGTTTCGGTCGAGGTGCCTCGGCGCGTTTCCGATGACGACGTAGATTTCGGCCCCGTTCCCCGACTCCGGGTCGTCTCCCCGCCCGACGCCGACCATTCCATAGCAGTGCGCGGCCCAGGCCGCTCCGGTCTTCGGGTCCCGGGCGGCGGGAAAGCCCCCCGAGAAGCCCGCCTCGGGCGCGTAGCCGTCGGAATCGGAAAGCCGGGTGAACGCGAGGCCCGCCGCCGGCCGCGTGAACTCCGCCGGGAGTTTTTCCCGGGCGGGAGCGATCGGCCGCGCCTTCGCGCCCGGTCCTCCCTCGGCCCGGTTGTCCGCATCCGGGTCTCCCCACTGCACCACGTAGTTGTCCTGCGAGCGGAGGAACGCGAGGCCGTCGAAATACTTCGCGCGGACGAGCTTCTTGATGTTCGCGACGTGCTCCGGGGCAAAGGCCGGTGCGAGCTCGATCACGACGCGGCCGGAAGAGAGCTCGAGGTAGAGCTCGTTTTCCGGGTCGACCGGCCGCCAGTCCGCCGGCCTGGAAGCGGCGAGGACATCCGCCATCGTCGGCGGAGGGGCGGCCGCGGCCCGAACGGCGCCCGGGACGGCGAGCAGGGGACAGAGGGCGCCGAGGATCGAACGCGCGAGCTTCTTCATGGCTTCGAATCGTATCCGTGTTCGCGCCTCCACAGCTCGCAGAATTCGATTCGGTGGCGCAGCGAGGGATGCGTGTAGAGCCAGAACTCGACGAACGGGGGAGGGTCGTACTCCGAGAGGTCCACGGTGTTGAACTTCCGGAGCCCCGATTCCGCCGCGTCCGGGTCGCGGACGACGTCGAGCCCGAAAGCGTCGGCCTCGTGCTCGATCCTTCGCGAATACCCGTCTCCGACCGGCGTCGAGAGAAAGGAGAAGGCCGAGACGATCAGGATCGCGAGCGGCAGCCCGGCGGGGTCCGAGATCTCGAGCTTCGTCAGCCGGGGGTAGAGAAAATGGACGAGCCAGCAGGCCGCGAAAATGCCGAGGGAAGCGAGCGCGATCCCCTTCCCGACGTGGTGGAGCGCGTAGTGGCCCATCTCGTGTCCCATCGTCGCGACGACCTCGCGCGGCGTCTCGGACTTCAGGAGCGTGTCGTAAATGACGATGCGCCGCGTGCCGAGCAGTCCCGCGACGTACGCGTTCGTATGCGACGACCGGCGGCTTGCGTCGACGACGAAGACGTCGTTCGCCGGGATTCCCTGCGAGCGCGCGAGGTCGAGCAGGCGCGTCCGGAGGTCTCCCGCGGGAAGCGGGGTGAATTTGTTGAACAGCGGCGCGAGGAAAACCGGCTCGACGGCGACCGTCGCGACGAGAAAAGCGATCGCGACGCCGGCGGCGATCAGCCAGTAGCGGCGGGGGAACCGGCGCGCGACCGCGTACAGCAGCGTGATCAGCAGGCCGCCGACCACGAGGCCGATCCCGAGCCCCTTCGCCCAGTCTCCAAGCCACTGAAAGACGCTCTGGTGGGAAAACCCGTAGCGTTTCTCGCGAAAATAACTGCGATAAATGTGGAGGGGGAACGACGCGAGCGAGACGAAGATCGTGAAGATCGTCGCGGTCAGAAAGACGGTCCGGTTCGCGCCGCGGCCGGCCTTTCGGCCCCAGTCCCGGAACTTCACGCAGAGGCCCGACGCCGCGATCACGCCAAGAAGCGCGAAGCTCCACGCCTCGCCCGCAAAGTAGAGCGCATAGTTTCCGCGGGAGTAGCGTTTCGCGAGGTCCTGGCCGGAGTCCGGCTCCGGCGGAGTCGACGCCGAAGCCGAGATCGCGAGCAGGAGCAGGAGGGCGCCGAAAGCGAGTTTCATGCAGGGCATTCTAAGACTCGCTCGCCACGTCGCGGCCTGGCCCCCGGGGTCGCGGAGCTTCGGAGCCTCCCTCGAGGATGCGCTTCGGGAGGTGGCTCGCTCCTTTGGGAGTCGAATTCGCTCAGCCCGAATCGCGGCAAGCCCCAGCACCGGCTCGGCAAGTCTCTTCGACCCTCGGCCGCAGTTCGCTTTCCCTCGGGATCTCAGAGACCAGCCTGCGCCGGCGCGTTGGCCCCACCGCTCTCGGGCTGAGCGAAGCGCATCCGGCGCAAGAGCACGGCGTCGACGCTCGCTCGCCATATAACGTGGACAAAACTTCAGTGCCGCATGAACCCAATCTGCGGAGTCACGGGCGCCTGGCCACTCGCTTCTAGAGCCCCATCAGAATTCGAAGGACGTCTTCCACGATTCTCATCCGGTCGGGGCGAATCACCCCGAGTTTCCTGGCGAAACGGTTCTTCGAGATCGACCGGACAGCTTCGCAGAGGGCGGCGCTCTCCTTCTCGAGCCCGCCCTCGAATCTGGGAATGCGAATCTGTGAAGGAATCGGTCGAAGCCTCGAAGTGATCGGGATGACGATGCAAAGATCGGCGGGGCCGTCATTGAAGATGTCCTCAGAGACGACGAGCGCGGGCCGCTGGCCCGCCTGTTCATGCCCGCGAGTTGGATTGAGATCGACGAGCCAGACTTCGCCGCGATGGGGAGCGATCACGAGCGCTTCCGGCGTGGCTTGAGCGTCTTTCGCCTGGCTCCTGTGAGTCCATCGAGGTTCGTCGAGTTCCATTCGGCGTTTTCAGCGACGAACGAAGGGGCTTCGGTCCGGTCGCGGCGCGCAGCGGCATAGCCTGTATTGACGTCCTGAAGGAACCGGCGGCGTCGGTGCTCCTCGAGTGCCTCTTCGAGAACGGCCTGCATGGGTCGCTCTTCCTTTTTCGCGAGGCGCTTGAGCAACGCGTGGGCGGATTCGGTGATTCTCACCGTGGTCTGGCTCATCGGCGGTTACTCCTGTCTACAGATCAGTATACACCTTCCTTGGGGATGCTCGAGGCGCTCCTCAGGGCGCGAAGTAGAATCGCGTCCGCATGCCCGAACCGCCGTTCCGCGCCGCGGCCCTCATCCCCGCCTACGAGTGCGAGGCGACGATTTTCGACGTCGTTTCGGCGGCGCGCCGCCATCTCGACACCGTGTGCGTCGTCGACGACGGCTCGCGCGACGAAACCGCGGCCGAAGCGGCCCGCGCCGGGGCGTGCGTCCTCGCGCGGGCGGGCAACGGCGGGAAGGGCTCCGCGATCCGGTCCGGCCTCGGTTCGGTGCTCAAGATCCCGGGCCTCACGCACGTGCTCTTCCTCGACGGCGACGGCCAGCACGATCCCGAGGAAGCGCCGAAGTTCCTCGACGCCGGCCGCCGCGGCGAGCGCTTCGTGATCGGCTCGCGGATGGCGGAGCGGGAGTCGATCCCCGCCTACCGCTACGAGACGAATCGGATCGGCGACATGATCCTTTCCCGCATGACGGGCCTGCCGGTCGAAGATGGCCAGTCGGGATATCGGCTCGTCGACGCGACCCTGCTTCGGCGGATCCGGCTGAGATCCTCGGGGTATCTGATCGAGACGGAGATGCTGTTGAAGGCGGCCCCGCGGGTTTCGCGCTTCGCGACGGTGCCGATCCGCGCGATTTACGGGGGAACTTCGCACTACCGTCCCTTTCGCGACACGTGGAAGATCTCCTGGGGGGCGGTGTTCATCCAGGTGTTCGAGCTTTCGTGAGCCCGGACATCTCGCGGGCGAGGTTCGAGACTCCTCCGTCGATCCTCACGATCGACCTGGAAGAGTGGTTCTGCGTGTGTGGCGACGACTACTTCGGCGACGCGCGAAGGTGGGGTCGCTTCGAATCGCGCGTCGTCGGGGTGACGGAAGCGCTTCTGGAGCGGCTCGCGCGCGGAGGCCACCGCGCGACGTTCTTCGTCCTGGGCTGGGTCGCGGGGAAATACCCGGATCTCGTTCGGTCGGTCGCCCGCGCGGGGCACGAGGTCGCATTCCACGGGATGGAGCATCGCCGATGCACCGAGATGACGGAGGATCAGTTCCGTGCCGACCTGCGCGCGGGACGGGCTCTCCTGGAGCCCCTGGCCGGAAAAAAGCTTCTCGGGTTTCGCGCGCCGGAGTGGTCGATCCGCAGCCTGTCGGCGCCCGCTCTTCGAGTGCTCGCGGAGGAAGGATTCCGCTACGATTCTTCCGTCACGCCGGTGCCGCTGATCGGCCGCCTCGACAACGACCCGTATCCGTCGGCCGTCGTCTTCGAAGGCGGCGCCCGCCTCCTGGAGTTTCCGCCCCTTTCCGGAAGGGCGTATTTCACGACGGTCCTGATCGGCGGCTCGTGGGCCTTTCGAAGCGTCCCGTTCCGGCTCGTTCGGAAGAACGCCGACCGTTTTCGGGCCGCCGGCGCGCCCCCGATTTTCACGTTTCACCCGTGGGAGCTCGACGAGAGCCCTCCGGCGCTGACGGGCCTGCCGGCGCTTTCCCGGCTCGCGCACTTCGGGACGTGGGTCAACCTCCGGAAGACGATTCGATCGGCTCCTCGGCCTCGGGAAGATGGTCCCGATTTCGGAGCTGCTGTGACCGCCTTTCTCTTTTCGGGTCAGCTCGCCGAATTCGGCGGCATGGGAAAGGACCTCTACGACGCGTCCCCGGAGGCGCGCGAGCTCTTCGATCGGACTTCGGAGGCATGCGGCGTCGATCTCGCCGCGGCCCTGTTCGAAGGGGCGGAGCCGGAATGGCGCCGGAACCGCGTGGCGCAGCCCGCGGTTTTCCTCGTGTCGGTGCTGGCGGGCAGGGAGCTGGAGCGGCGCGGCGTCCTCCCGGCCGCCGTCGCCGGATATTCCCTCGGCAACTATGCCGCGCTCGTCGCGTCGGGCGCGGTTTCGTTCGAAGACGCGCTGGCCGTGCTTCTCGCCGTGCTCGCCGAATCGGACCTGCAGGGGCTTCGCGGCGCGATGGGAGCGGTCATCGGGCTGTCGGCGGATTCCGTCGAGCGGGAGTGCGCCCGCCTGCGTTCCGAGGGGCTCGCCGTGTGGATCGGAAACGTCAACGCGGCGACGCAGCTCGTTCTGACGGGCACGGAGGCCGGCGTGGACGCTGCGCTGATCGCTTTTTCCGGCCGCGCCCTCAAGGCCGTGCGGCTCCCGATGACCTGGCCGATCCACAGCGAGCTGATGGAGGACGTCTGCCGCCGTGTCGCTCCGGTCGTGGCCCGTTGCGCGTCGATTCGGGCTCCCGGGATCGCGTTCTACGCGGGTCACACCGCCGCCCGCGTCACGACGTCCGAAGGCGTGACGGATCTCCTCTCGCGGCAGGCGGCCCTTCCCTCCCGCTGGAAGGAGACCGTCGAAGGGATGGTCGCCGACGGGCACCGGGACTTCCTCGAGGTCGGCCCGGGCGACACGCTCTCCCGGATGACCCGCTGGATCGTGCGCGAGGCGTCGTGCCGCCCGGCCGGGACGCTCGCGGCGATCGGGGACATCGCCCGGGAAGGGTGAAATACTGAGGGCATGAACTCCCAGAAAACCGCGATCGTCACGGGCGGCTCCCGCGGGATCGGCGCCGCCATCGCGCGGCGGCTCGCCCGGGACGGCGCCCGCCTCGTGATCACGTGCAAGGACGACTTCGAGAACGCCGACCGCGTCGTCGAGGAGATCGAAGCGGACGGGGGGCTCGCGATCTCTCTTCCGGGCGACGTCACGAGCAACGACGAAGTGGCGGAGCTCTCGGCGCGCGTGGAAAAGGACTTCGGCGGCTGCGACATCCTCGTCAACAACGCGGGAATCATCAAGGACGTGCTCTTCGCCTTCATGCGGGAAGAGGACTGGGATCGCGTCGTCGAGACCTCTCTCAAGGGCACGTATCGCATGTGCAAGGCGTTCGTGCGCCGGATGATGCACAAGAACTGGGGCCGGATCGTCAACATCGTTTCCGACAGCGGCGTTTCGGGGCAAATGGGGCAGACGAACTACTCCGCGGCCAAGGGAGGCGTGATGTCGTTCACGAAATCCCTCGCCCGGGAGGTGGGGGGGCGCAACATCACGGTCAACGCGGTCGCTCCGGGGATCATCGAGACGGACATGATCCGCGATCTGACGGCCGAAACCCTCGCCGACTATCTCAAGCTCATCCCGGCGAAGAGGTTCGGAAGCCCGGATGAAGTCGCCGCGGTCGTCGCTTTTCTCGCGTCCGAAGGCGCCTCCTACGTCTCGGGCCAGATCTGGCAGGTCGACGGCGGTCTGTTGATGTGAATCATGTAGAATTGCCTTCACTGGAAAGGAATCCTCGAATGAATGACGCGGAGCTCAAGTCGAAAGTGAAGGATTTGATCGTGCGCCGGCTCAAGCTGGAAATCGCCCCGGCCTCGATCGACGACTCGGCGCCCCTCTTCGGCGAAGGGCTGGGGCTCGACTCGATCGACGCCCTCGAGCTCGTCCTCGGGCTCGAGCAGGAATTCGGCATCAAGGTCGCCGACGAGGAAGTCGGCATCAAGGCGTTTTCTTCGGTCAATTCGCTGACCGATTTCATCAAGGAAAAGTCGGCCGCCTGAGGGTCGGATGGAGCCTCAACCGCTTCCGCACGTTTTCCCGTTCCGATTCGTGGAGTCGGTCGTTCGGGAGCGGGACGAGAAATTCGGGGGCGGAGAGGTTTCTGCGGCCGTATCGTTCGGCCAGCGCGCGTGCTCGGGGCCGGAATGGCGCTCGCCGTTCCTGCTCGCGGAGATCATCGCGCAGTCCGCGCTCCTTCTCGAGGGGGGCGACGCGGGCGTGGGGCGAACGGGTTTTCTCGCCGGGCTGGACAACTTCGCGCTCCTTCGGCCGCCGGTCCCGGGCGAGCGGCTGACGGTCCGGATCGACCTGCTCGCGACGTTCGGACTCTTTGCGAAGTTCTCGGGAATCGTCTCGTCGGAGGGCGAGGAGATTGCGCGGGGCGAAATCCTCGTCCGGCGGGGCGCCGGCTCGTCGTGATCAAGATCGGCCTCGTCGGGCCGGGCACGCAAATCCTTTCGCCGCCTCTGCGCGAGGGCGGCTACGAGGTCGAGGAGCTCTCCGCGGTCGACGTCGGCCCCGAAGATCTTCGTCCGTTCGACCTCTTCGTCGTGGCGCCGTTTCGGGAGGACGGGCTTCCCCTGTACGACCGGTTCCGCGAGCTCCTCGGCGCGCGGCGGGTGGCGGTCATCCTCCTGATCGAGCAGCGGCACGGGGACCTTCCCGAGTCCTTTCTCGCCGGAATCAACGACGTGCTTTTCGCGGGCAGCCCGATCGCCGCGATCCTCGAGAGCGTCGCCCGGCAGACGTCCGCGCCGCGGCGCCGCGATTCCTCGAGTCTTGCGCGCGTGCGCCTGGCGGGCGGCTCCGCGGCCGTATGGCTCGGCTGCGCGGTCAACGTGTCCCGGACCGGCCTCCTGCTCGAAGTCCAGAGAGAGCTCTCCGTCGGAGACGCTCTCGAGATCGAGTTCTTTCTCGGCGACGACCCCGAGCCGGTCGCTACGTCGGCGGTCGTGAAGCGCGGGGTCTTCGACCCGGAACGGATGCGCCGCAGCTACGGCGTTGCGTTCACGCGGATCGAACCGAAGGACAAGGTTCGCATCGCACAGTTCTGCGAGGAGTGAAGATGAGCTCAAACGCCCCGGCCAACGCCGTTCCGAAGGACACGATCTACACCTGCTCCTTCGAGCCTCCGCACCGGTTGAAGGTGGAATCCCAGAGCGCCACGCCGCGGGGAGTGGTCCTGCGGCTCTCGGATGCCGACAACCCCGGGATCCCCCCCCGCGAAATCTTCGTCACGCGCGCCGAGCTCAAGATGGGGTACGAAAACGTCTACAAAGCCTGCTTTCTGTGCGTCGACCGGGGACGCAAGGAGAAGGCGTTCGCGATCCCGAAGTCGGACCTGGAGTAGGCGATCCGGGCGCAGGCCCTTCCAACTGTTGGGTTTTGTGGAACAAATTTTGCATCTGGGCCGGTCCAAGGTGGGAATGACTCGAAGGGTATACGCGCATCGTGTGCGCATCGAAGGAAACAATCGATTCGCGATCTCCGCCCCCGAAAACGGGATCTCGGAGAGCTTCGATTCGGAGATCGAGTTCGAGATTGCGCTCGGGAAGCTCGGGTTTCCGCGCGGTTTCAGCAGCGAGGTCGTAAAAACGCTCCAGGATCGGGGCATCGTGTGGCTCGACCTCGAGCCGACGGCCGACCTCTCGCTCATCAAAGGCCTCAGCCACACCGGCCGGATGCACTGAACAGGCCTTTCGGCGGGAAAATCGTGGTGCGAAAGGGGGGACTTGAACCCCCACGGTTGTTCACCACAGGCTTCTGAGACCTGCGCGTCTGCCAGTTCCGCCACTTTCGCGGGAAAGGCATCTTAGATGCCGAACAGGCAACGGTCAAGGCGTTGGCTCGCTCGGCACGGCGTCGGGGTCCTGCCGCCGGCCACCCCGCGGAAATCCTCGGCACGAGCCACGGGGTTCGCTTTCGAGTCGAGGCTGTCGGGCGGCCTGCGGGTTCCGCAGGGTCCCTGGCCGCCGTCACCCCTTCCGTGCCTTCGCTCGGATGGGGGCTCCGCCTCTGAGCGAAGCCGTCGGAGCGGCCCGGAGCTGACGCACTCCGCGCAGGCTGGTCTTCGAGAACCCGAGGGAAAGCGAACTGCGGCCGAGGGTGCGAGAAGACTTGCCGAGCGGAGGGCTGGGGCTCAGGCGCGCGACGTCGGCGAGCGAATTCCCGCTCCGGGGTAAACTGCCCGCGTGATCCCTTCCGACGCCCAGATCCTCGACCGCCTTCGCCAGAAGGCCAGCCGCATCCTCTCGTTCGCCCAGCTCGCGGGCGTCTTCGAGGTGGCGGAAGGGGAGAGCGAGGCCTTTCGCGCGCGGCTCGACGCCCTCGAGACGCGGGGAGAAATCGCGCGGGTACGGGGGGAAAAGTACTCGGCGATCGAGTTCTCGAGCCTCGTCGCCGGCAAGATCTCGATTCGGGCCGAAGGGTTCGGTTTCGTGCTCTCGGGCGACCGGGCCGTCGAGGATCTCTACATCCCCCGCAACGGCCTGGGCGGCGCGCTCGACGGGGACTTCGTGCTCGCCCGCGAGGCGCAGACGAAGGCCCGAAAAGGCTCGCGCGCCCGCGACGACCGGACCTCGGGAACGGTCGTCAAGATCCTCCAGAGGGCGCGCGACCGCGTCGTCGGCCAGTTCGATTCGAAAGAGGGCCGCCCGCGGGTGGTTCCCTACGACCCGAAGATGGCGACCGAGGTCCGGATCCCGAGCGAGCAGACCGACGGCGCGATCGACTCGGAGATCGTCGTCGCGAGGTTCACGTCGTATCCCGACGACCGGCGAATCGCCCGCGGCGAGGTCGTCGAGCGCCTCGGTTTTCTCGGCGAGCCGGGCGTCGACGTCGAGATCGTCATTCGGATGCACGATCTGCCGAACCGATTCCCGCAGGAGGTCGTCGCCGAGTCGGAATCCTTTCCCGAGCAGCCGGGAGCGGCGGACTTCGCCGGGCGGTCCGACTTTCGAAGCCATGCGATCGTCACGATCGACGGCGAGACCGCGAAGGACTTCGACGACGCGGTCGAGGTCGAGAAGACCGGCGGGAGGATACCGGCTCGGGAGTCCATATCGCCGACGTGTCTCATTACGTCGCGGAGGGCACGGCGCTCGAGGCCGAGGCCCGCTGGCGCGGAACGTCCGTTTACTTCCCCGGCCGCGTGATTCCGATGCTGCCGGAGCGCCTTTCCAACGGGCTGTGCTCGCTCAACCCGCGGGTCGACCGGCTCACGCTCTCCGCGTCGATCGACTTCGATTCCCACGGGCGGGTCCAGGGGTCCTCGTTCTCGAAAGGCGTGATCCGCAGCGCCGCGCGGATGACGTACACGGAGGTCGCCCGGCTCCTCGAGAGCCCGACGGCCGAGGACGACCAGTCGTACGGCCCCCTGCTTCCGAAGTTTCGCCTGATGCGCGAGCTCGCGATGCTGCTCAAGAAACGGCGGGAGAACCGCGGATCGATCGATTTCGACCTCGCCTCCGCGTCGGTCATGCTCGACTCCGACGGTTTCGTCGTCGGGATCCAGCCGGAGGCGAGGAACGTCGCGCACCAGATCATCGAGGAATTCATGCTCGCCGCCAACGAGGCGGTCGCGAAGCACCTGCTCTTCGCGAAGGAGCCGGCGATCTATCGCGTGCACGACCGCCCGGACCCGGACCGGCTGACCGACCTCCGCGAGACGCTCCAGTCGTTCGGCTACGAGCTCAAGGGAGACCTCGCGGAGCTGCGCCCGTCGGCGTTCCAGAAAGTCCTTCGCGAGATCGAGGGAAAGCCGGAGGAGCGCTTCCTGACGGACCTGCTCCTTCGCTCGCAGCGCAAGGCGGTTTACTCCTCCGAGTGCCGCGGCCACTACGCGCTCGCGGCGGACTACTACTGCCACTTCACTTCGCCCGATCCGTCGCTACCCCGACCTGATCGTCCATCGCGCTCTGACGCGGCTCCTTTCGTCCCGGCGCCCCTTTCCGCCGGACGACTTCGAGGCCCGTAACGGCTTCTACGAACAGGTCGCGCGCGAGTCCTCCGAGCGGGAGCGCCGGGCCGAGTCCGCGGAGAGGGCGTCCCTGCTGTGGAAGAAGATCGTTTTTCTCCGCGACAAGATCGGAAGAGTCTTCGACGCGTACGTCTCCGGAGTCGCGGCGTTCGGAGTGTTCGTGACGCTCTCGGAGTTCCTCGTCGAGGGGCTCGTGCCCATCCAGACGCTCTCCGACGACTTCTACGTCTACGAGGAGCGCGCGCACCGCCTTGCTCGGGCGCCACAGCAAGAAGGCGTATCGCCTGGGCGACGCGATCCGCGTCAAGCTCACGGCCCTGGACGAAGTGCAGCGGCGCGTCGACTTCCGGCCGGAATCGGCTCCCGCGCCCCCTCCTCGCGAGCCCCGCACAGCAGGGCGGGGGCGGCCGGCGGGCAAACGGCGCGCGCCCCGTTGAGCGATTCCCTGCTCCGAGTCGCGATCGTCGGGCGGCCGAACGTCGGAAAGTCGGCGCTGTTCAACCGCATTCTTCGCAAGAGGCGCTCGCTCGTCCACGATCTGCCCGGCATGACCCGGGACGTCGTGGAGGAGAAGGTGACGCTCTCGACGGGCGAGTCGTTTCTCTTGATCGACACGGGCGGTTTCGACCCCTCCGACCGCGGATCGATTCCGGACTCGGTGCGCGAGCGGGCCCTGGCCGAGATCCGCAGCTGCGACCTCGCGCTCCTCGTCGTCGACGCTTCGGCCGGCGTTCTCGCCGGGGACCGGGAGTCCGCTCGGGTGATCCGCGAGGCGGGCAAGGAGTGCTTCGTCCTCGCGAACAAGATCGACCGGCGCGAAGGGGAAGAGGGGGAGCCGGAGGCCTACGACCTGGGATTTCCGCTCGTGTTCGGAGTCTCCGCGGAGCACAACCTCGGCGTCGACGAAGTTCTCGACGAGATCGCGCGGAGAGCGAAGAAGCCCGAGGCCGAGGAAGCGGCGGCGGAGACCGCGGGGGCCGCGGAGATCGCGGTCGCGATCGTGGGCCGGCCGAACGTGGGCAAGTCCTCCCTGTTGAACGCGATCGTCGGCTTCGAGAGGACGATCGTCTCGGAGGTCGCCGGAACGACGCGCGACGCCGTGGACATCGTCGTCTCGTTCGGAGACCGGCGCTTTCGATTCATCGACACGGCCGGAATCCGGCGCCGCGGAAAGACCGAGCAGGGGCCCGAGGTCCTCTCCGTCGTCGCGGCGCGCAAGCGCCTGGAGCGGTGCGACGTCGCGCTCGTCGTGTTCGACGCGGTGCAGGGGCCCACGTCGCAGGACTCCACGATCGCGTCGTACGCGGTCGAGAGCGGAAAGGCGCTGCTCCTGATCGGCAACAAGTGGGACGTCGCCGTCGAGACGACGAAGGATTCCAAGGACTACCGGCTCGACGTGTACGAGAAATTCCCGTTCGCGAAGTTCGCCCCGCTGCTGCTGATCTCGGCGAAGACCGGCCGGGGCGTCGCGAAGCTCCCGGCCGAGATCGCGCGCGTCGCGGCGAATCGGGAGCGGCGCCTCGCGACCGCGGAGATCAACCGCATCGTGACGAACGAGTTTCGCGGCCGCATGCCGAAAGGAGACTCGGGACGGCAGCTGAAGGTCCTGTACGCGTCCCAGACGAAGACGTCGCCGCCGACGTTCACGCTCGTGGCGTCCCGCGCGGACAAGCTGTATTTCTCCGACTCGCGTCGCATCGAGAACGTCTTTCGCAAGGCCGCCGACTTCGCGGGCACGCCGATCCTGTTTCACGTGAGCGCGAGAAAGCGGAAGAAGCCGGGTAGCCGGGGGTTCGCTCGCCGACGTCGGGCCAGCCCAGCGTCGGCCCACCGAGCGGGTCCTGTCGCTGGGCTCGCCCCGCTTTTCCGCTCGCAGCGGGTCTAAGGACTTTGCTACGACTCCGCGCCGCGAGCGGCAAAAGGGGTCTTGCCCCGCACCACCCGCTGTCTAATGGGCCGGCGCGTTGGCCCGGCGTTCCGCCGGTTTCGCTCACGGGTTCGGGCCCCATCCCTGAGCGAAGGTCCGCGGGGCTCGGGGCCTAACGCGCGGGCGCCGAGAGGCGCGAAGGGCAGTGGGGACCCCGGCTTACGCGCGCGTCGCACATCGAAGCTCCTCCGCCGGAGCGGCGCGCGAAGTCCGGGGGACTGCCCGAGCGACAGGACGGCGTCGGCGCCAGCCGGGCCGGACCGACGGGCAGCGAGGCAATCCGCTTCGGGTTAAAATCGCGTGCAGATGCCGGAAACCGCCGAAAAGACGTTCAAGGCCGCGGAAGTCTGCAAGACCACCGACGTCGCGCCGTACGTCCTGAAGTACTGGCTCACGGAGTTTCCGTGCCTCTCTGCCGCGGACAAGGACAAGAGCCTGAACCGCAGCTATTCGGAGAAGGAAGTCCAGATCGTCTCGCGCATCCGGCAGCTCCTCTACGACGAGGGATTCACGATCGCCGGAGCGAAGAAGAAGATCGACGCGGAAATCGCGGCGGGAGAATTCCAGGGAAAGCCGGGCGCGAAAAAGAAGGCCGCGGCGCCCGCTCCCGCCCCCGTGAAGCCGATTCCGCTTCCGCCCGAATTGCCCCTGGAGCCGAAGGCGATCCCTTCGCCGGCGCCCGCTCCGCGCGCCGCCGCGCCCGCGCCGGCCGCGCCCGCACCTGTTCCCGCGCCGAAGGCGGCGCCCGCGGTCGACGCGAAGCGCCTCGCGAAGGATCTGCGGGAGATCCTGAAAATTCTGTCGCGTTGACTCGCGGCCGGGCGCGTGTTCAAATGCGCCCTTCCAACGGTCGGGACGTGGCGCAGCCTGGCTAGCGTACCTGAATGGGGTTCAGGGGGTCCCGGGTTCAAATCCCGGCGTCCCGACCAATACTTCGAATGTGAAGGACCTGCCGGACGGGCGCGCGTTCTACTGCGGCCGGCGCGTGATACCAGAACCGCGCCGCCGACGCGAAGGCGAAGTTCGCCAGATCACGATCCGACATCCCGGGAAACTGATATCGACATGCGGGTCAACGGAGTCGCCGGCAATACGGTCGGCTAATCCAAGGTAGTTCAGCGGATCAAGGCGAGCTCCGACCGCAACCGCAACGCCCGGCTGTATGTGTTGAACGGTCCGCAGGACCTGTTCGGCCGCGATGGAGAACGCCGCGCAGTTTCAGGACCAGACGAACGCTGTCATAGCGCGTCAGACGATGGCGAAAAGCCCAATTCCATACCAGGTCCAGCAGCTGCGTCTGACGCGCTCACAACTCAGCGTGCTCGCTTCGACACTCGTGTCACGAGTTCCGCAAGCACCGCGAAAACGCGTGCGCCGAACAGAGAGATCGTCGCGAGCTCGGCCGATGTGACGGCAGGTCGGATCAGCGATCGCATGGTGGGCGCAGCCGCCATCAACGCCATGACCACCAGCAGATAGGTCAACGTCTTTTTCACTAAAATCTCCTCAGTCAAATTGTTCAAACGTTTCCGGGAACATTTCCATGAACTCCGCGAATCCGGTGCGATGCCTCACCTCCCGGCTTTCGTCCGTTGCCGCGCATTCTACCCTTTTTTCTGCGGTTTCTTACCCCTACTCCGGGATCTCGAAGGCCTTCGCGATCGTCTTGTCCCGGCTCGGAAGGGCCGAAAGGGCCTTCGCTTTCCGGGCCCGCACGAACGCCCGGGACTTTTCCCGGAGCCAGAGTCGGGCTCCGGTCTTCGTTCGGAACCCCGCCTTCCCGATCTTTCGCCCGCCGATCGTTGATTTCACGGACCAGAGCCGATCCTTGCCCTTCGTGAACATCGCCTGCTCCACGACCGCCTTTCCCTGGGCTTCGGCGGCCGCCTGTTCGGCCCGATAACGCGCCCACCGGGCGAGCGCTTTGCCCGGACGGGGTCGGGGCGGCTCCTCCGTTTTTGGTCGTTTTTCACCGGGATGGCGCCGCTATCGACTCCCCTAGAAGTGCGTCCGCGTGCCGAGCTGCAGGCTCGTGTCGTTCGTCTTGTTGTCGACCGAGACCCCGCCGACGATCGCGCGTCCCGCCGTGACCTTTACCTGGATCGTGTCGTTGTTGCCGATCGTACGCCCGGGAGCAGGGACGTCGTCGAGTCCAGGTCGAATTCGTCCGCCCCGTAGGTCTTTGTCGAATCCGACGAACGTCCCGTTGGAGTCGATCACCTTGAACTCCAGGGTCGCTCCTTCGCTGAGCGCGCGGACGGCGATGTTCATTCGGGATTTCGTGAAATCCGACGGCGCCACGAGAAAAGCCGTTCTCGGCGCTTCGATGATGAATTCGTCCCCGGGTCGAACCATCGGCTCCGAAAATCCCGCCGTGCCGGCCGCGCCGCCGTCGTTGAAGATGCGCGTCACGACGAGCGGCGCGTAGCTCGAGCTCGCGAGCACGTCGATGCTTCCGAGGCCGACGTCTCCAACGCGGCAACGATGTCCGGAAAATTGATGGACTCGCCGGCCGCAATCGAATAGCTCGTCACCGCATCGTCCGCGGGGGCGCCGTGGACGGCGAGGCGGAAGACCAGCTGGCCGTCGATCGTCTGATTTCCCGGGTTGACGAGCTGCATCGAGGTCTTGAAGTTCGAGCCGGCGGCGCCCTGCACCGAGCCGACGCCGAGCACGATTCCCGCCCGGTTCAGACTTCCCGTGCCTCGCACGAGGACGCCGATCGTCTGCGAAAGGAGGTGGGAGTCCTGCTGGTCGCAAAGCGAAATCGAGAGCTGTTCCGCTGTCCCCGTCGAACTGGAGCGTCTGGTTCCCGGCTCCCGTGATCATCTGGACGGCGCCGCAATCCTCGGCGCCGAGCTCGGTGATTCCGACGAGGTCCCCCGCGTTCAGCGACACGGGCGGGCGAGAGGGTGACGTCGACGAGGCCGCCCGGCGCGCTGAAGGGCCGCGCTCGTCGACGAAATTGAGATTCGTCGTGCCGTCTTTCCGGTAGAACTTCAGCATGAACGAGCCGGAGCAGGAGCTCGAGGCTCCTCCCCAGTAGATCGTCGCGCTGGAGTACGTTCCCGTCGCGGTCGCCGAGCGCACGAGGTCGATGAACGTGGAGCTGGTCGCGCGAAAACTCGGTCGCCGAGCCGAGCCCTCCGACCGTGGCGACGGTCGCGCTCGCGCCTGTCGCGGCGAGGGTAGAGGAAGCGCGGGAAGGGCGACCGCCAGGACGATGGCCGTGACTCGAAATTGTCGGATCATGAATCTCCTCCTGTTTTCGTTTGCCGGCACATTATGCGCCCGCTTTGTCGGTTTTCGAAGACATAACCTTTTGCAGTTTTCGAACGGCCTTCGTGCCGATCCGGGACACGGCGGCGTTCGCCGCCTGCCCGTGACGATCCGAGACTGAACCACGGCTCCGACCGGGGAGCGGTCCCGTCAGTGTCGGTGTCCGGAGGGCCCGCTCGCGGGGCGCTTTCCGGAGTCGACGTTGATCGGGATCTGATACGCCGGGGAGGCGGCATCGGAGAAGACTCTGTGGCATCTCCAGCACGCCAGTTCCTTTTCCCAGACGTATCCGCTCGGCACGGAAACCATGTTCATCTTGTCGCAGCCGCTGCATTTCCAGCGGACGAAAACCGGTCGCATACGAAATTCTCTTGAAGTGCAAGAAGTGTTCCGGGAGGGGAGGCGAAACGCTAGAATCGGACTGGCGGAAAAGATGAAGAAATTCTTCGAAGTTGGCATCTTCCGGAACGAGGGGACTTAAGTTGTCGGCAGCCCCTCCGGCAGCGGCGGAAACTCCTCCGAAAAAACCGAAAATCGAACGGCTCAGAGGCGTGTGGCCGGACCTCTGGGCGCTGATCCGCCCTCGGCGGCGGCTTCTCGCGCTCGGGCTGCTCCTGATGGCGGTCAACCGCGTGTCCGGGCTCGTGCTGCCCGCGTCCACGAAGTTTCTCGTGGACGACGTCGTCCTGAAGCACCAGACCCGGCTGCTGCTGCCGCTTCTCGCCGCGGTGTTCGGCGCGACCCTCCTGCAGGGCGCGACGTCGTTTTCGCTGACGCAGCTGCTGTCGAAGGAGGCCCAGCGCCTCATCGCCGAGCTGCGGGAGAAGGTGCAGGCCCACGTGGGGCGCCTTCCGGTCGCCTATTACGACTCGAACAAGACCGGCACGCTCGTCGCGCGCATCATGACCGACGTCGAAGGCGTCCGAAATCTCGTCGGGACGGGACTCGTCGAGTTCGCGGGCGGCTTGCTGACCGCGGCGATCGCGTTCGTCGTGCTCGTGCGGCTGAGCCCGTCCATGACGCTGTTCGCGTTCGTCTGCCTGCTCTCGTTCTCGCTCGGCCTCAAGAAGGCGTTCGTGACGATCCGCCCGATCTTCCGGGACCGGGGAAAGATCAACGCGGAAGTCACCGGCCGGCTGACCGAGTCGCTCGGCGGAGTCCGCGTCGTGAAGGGGTACCACGCCGAAGCGAGGGAGGAAGGGATCTTCCGCGCGGGCGTCGGGCGCCTCCTCGACAACGTCCTGCGGACGCTCACGGCGACTTCGCTCATGAGCCTCTCCTCGACGATGCTGATGGGGGTCGTCGGCTCCGTCGTGATGTACATGGGAGCGCGGCAGATCCTCGCCGGCACGCTCACGCTCGGCGGCTTCTTCACGTACACGATGTTTCTCGGCTACCTCGTCGCGCCGATCTTCCAGGTCGTCAACATCGGCACGCAGATCACCGAGGCGCTGGCCGGCCTCGAGCGCACGCACGAGGTGCTCAGCGAACGGCCCGAGGATCAGGACCCCGATCGCACGGAGACGCTCTCGGACATCCGGGGCTCGATCCGGTTCGATCGAGTCCACTTCGCCTACGACGCCGACAAGCCGGTCCTCAAGGACGTGAGCTTTTCCGCGGAGCCGGGGACCGTGACCGCTCTCGTCGGCTCTTCGGGATCCGGGAAGTCGACGATCATCGGGCTCATCGCCGCGTTCTACAAGCCGGCCGCGGGCCGGATTCTCGTCGACGGCGCCGACCTCGCGCGGGTTCGGCTCGATTCGTACCGCGAAGCGCTCGGCGTCGTCCTGCAGGAGTCTTTCCTGTTCGACGGGACGATCCGGGAGAACGTCGCGTTCTCGCGCCCCGGTTCGAGCGAGGACGAGATCCGTCGCGTCTCGCGGATCGCTCGCGTCGACGAATTCGCGGAGAAGTTCGACGCCGGCTACGACACCGTCGTCGGCGAGAGGGGAGTGAAGCTCTCCGGAGGGCAGCGGCAGCGCATTTCGATCGCGCGCGCCCTGCTCGCCGACCCGAGGATCCTGATCCTCGACGAGGCGACGTCGAGCCTCGATTCCGAGTCGGAAGCCCTCATCCAGCAGGGCCTCGCTCACCTGATGCACGGCCGCACGACGTTCGTGATCGCGCATCGCCTGAGCACGATCCGCCGGGCGGACCAGATCCTCGTCGTGGAGGCGGGAGAGATCGTCGAGCGCGGGACGCACGCCGAGCTGTACGCGGCGCGCGGCCGCTACCACGACCTCTACACGCGCCAGCATGTCGTGGAGGGAAACCTGTTTCTCGCCCCGGGAGAAGGGGACACGATCGCGGAAGAAAAGAGCGGCGAGGCGAGGGAAGGCGACGTTCCGGATCCTGTCGATCTGATTCGCGGAAAGGCCTGAGCCCGGCGCTCTCTCGTGCTACCATCTCGCCGCAAATGAACGATTTCCGGCGAATGCCGCGCGGAGGCGCGCCGTCTCGAAGCTGAGCGTCGTCATGCCCGTTTTCAACGAGGAGAACACCGCAGCGGAGATGATCCGCCGCGTGCGCGAGCTGCCGCTCGACGTCGAGCTGATCGTCGTCGACGACGGGTCGACGGACGCGACGCCGCAGGTCCTCGCGCGCACCCCGGGCATCGACCGCCTTCTCGTTCACGAGCGCAACCGCGGCAAGGGCGCCGCGATTCGAACCGGCCTCGCGCAGGCGACGGGCGACACGGTCGTCATCCAGGACGCGGACCTCGAGTACGACCCGAACGACTTTCTTCCGATGCTCGACGCGATGGACAGAGGGGACGCGAAGGTGGTTTACGGATCGCGGATCCTCGGCCACAATCCCATGAGCCGCCCGTCGTTCTATTTCGGGGGGCGGCTGCTGTCGCTGCTGACGAACCTTCTCTACGGCACGCGCATCACGGACGAGCCCACGTGCTACAAGATGTTCCGGCGCGAAGTGCTCGCCGACATCGATCTGCGCTGCGAGGGCTTCGAATTCTGTCCGGAGGTCACGGCGAAGGTCGCCCGCCGGGGGATACAGGATCGTGGAGGTCCCGATCCGCTACGCGCCTCGAAGCATCCAGGAAGGAAAGAAGATCCAGTGGAGGGACGGTTGGATCGCGATCCGAACGCTGTTCGCGATTCGGTTCTCGCGCGACGCGTCGTGAGCTCCCTTTCGGCGCTGCGTCCCGCGGCCTCGGGGTCGATCGGAAGGGCAGCCGGCCTCGGTCTCCTCTTTTTCGCCCTCGCGTTCAATGCTGTGGAGCTCGCTCCCGAGCTCCGCATCGGCAGGGTGAACCTGAACGATTCGGTTTTTCACCTCGCGGCGGCGGAGAGACTGGGGCACAGCCTCGTCGCGCGCGAGCCGTTCCTCGATCCGTGGGTCTCGGAATGGTCGCTCGGGTATCCCGTCTGGCGCAGCTATCAGCCGCTGCCTCACCTCTTTGCCGCGGCCTTCGTGGGGCTCTGTCGTCCGTTCCTGGATCCTCCGGCGGCGTTTGCCGCCCTCCAATACCTTCTGCTCGTCCTGGTGCCGCTCTGCGCCTTCTTCGCGGCGAGAATCCTCGGGCTGGGCCCGCTCGGCGGGGGAGCGGCCGCGCTGCTCGTGCTCGCTCCGTCGGGGGCGGGCGAGTTCGGCGGTTTCGGACTGGAGTACGGCTCGTTCGTCTGGCGCGGGAGCGGCCTCTACACGCAGCTGTTCGCCTTGCCGGTCCTTCTGTTCGCTCTCGCGGTGGTCCGAAAGGCGCTCGACACGGGAAGGTATCGAGTGGCGTCGGCGTTCCTTCTCGCCGCGACGTTCCTTTCGCACATCGTGTTCGGCTACGTCGCTTTCGTGTCGGCCGCCCTGCTGGCGGTCGTCGGTCCCGCCGGCGGGCGGCGGGCCCGGCTCGGGCGGCTGGTCTCGATCGTCTTGCCCGCGCTCGCGCTGCTCGCATGGTTCGTCGTGCCGATGTTCCTGTTTCGGAGCGAGATCAACCACAGCCGGTGGGAGGCTTCGTACAAGTGGAATTCCTTCGGCGCCGGGCGGATCCTGGGTTCTCTCTTTTCCGGGACGCTCCTCGACGCGGGACGGCTTCCGCTGCTGACTTTGCTCGCCGTGGCGGCGGCGGCGACGGCGGTGCTTCGCCGCCGCGATCCGCTCGCAAGGCGACTCGCCGCGCTGACGATTCTCTGGCTCTCGCTCTTTTTCGGACGTCCGACGTGGGGCGTGCTTCTGCGACTCGCCGCCGTGCCTGCCGATTTTCCTCTCCATCGCCTTCAGGCGGCTTTCGAGCTCTCGGTGGTCCTTCTCACGGCCTGGGGCGTGGAGACGTGGTTCGGCCGATCCGGGCGTCCAAGAGGGGTGTCGATTGCCATCGCGGCCTGCGTGGCGTTCGCGTTGGCGGGAATCGTGTCCGAGCGGGCGCGGTTCCTCCGCGACAACACGGCCTGGGGAGAGCAGAACCTGGAGAGCTACTCGCGCGAGGGGGGCGATGTCCGGCGCGCGATCGGCGCAGTCCGAGCGATCCTCGGCCGGCGGCCGGGCCGGGTTTCGGCCGGGAAGGCCGCCGAGTGGGGGAGCCGTTTCAAGGTCGGGTTCGTGCCCTTCTACAACTTCCTCGCCCGGGAACACCTGGACGAGGCGAGCTTCCTCTACCACGCGATGTCGCGGACTTCGGACGCCATGGTGCTCCGGGACGAGAACCGCGCAGCCCACGACGACGCGTTCGGGATTCGCGCCGTCGTCGCTCCGAGCGATTGGAAGCCGCCGGCCTTCCTTCGGCGGGCGGGGATCTTCGGGCGATTTGCGGTGTACGAAGCCTCGGCGGAAGGGTACTTCGGGCTCGTCGATACCGCGGCGAGCGGGGGAGACGACGCAGACAGCGAGTACGACTTGAGCTCCGCCTGGCTCGAGAGCCCGTGGCCCGACGAGGGGCTCGTCGTCGAGCTGGGCGCCGGGGGCAAGGGCCTGCCCTCCGGTCGCGGCCGGTGCCCCGTTTCCCAGTCCTCCTGAGGGCCTTCTTTCCCCGCGCGGCCGGATCGTCTCGGAAAGCAAAGACGGCGAGACTTATCGCGCGACGGTGGAGGCTCGCCGCGCGTGCACCGCCGTGGTGAAGATCACGTTCGATCCGAAACTCGCGGCGAGCGTGGACGGGCGCCGCGTCGCGACCTCGCGGGTGACCCCCGGCTTCGTTGCGTTGCCGTTGCCGGCAGGACGGCATACGATCGAGGTACGGTACAGGCCGGGCCCGCTCCGGCCAATTCTTCTGATGGGAGGTCTCGTACTTTCGATGGCGCTTTCAAGACGATTGCGGCGCTTCGGCGCCAATTCCGGCTCGCAGGAAAGCGATCCGGAGGAGCCGTCCGCCGCCGGGTCGGAGGTCCTTCCGGCCGCTCCGGCACAGGGTGAGCCCCGGCGCGCCGGCGCCGGTCCCACGGGGCCGGCTCGCGTCGCCCGAGCGGTATTTCTCGTGTTCCTCCTCGCCTATGTCGCCCTGAATCGGGGACATTTCCAATCCTCCGACGAGATCACCGTGTATCAGACGGCCCAGTCCGTCTGGGAGAAGGGAGATCTCTCGGTGAGCCCGCGCCTGCCCAACGCGAAAACGGGAACGGGAGGCAAATCGTACGGCGTGTATTCGGTGGGCCAATCGATCGCGGCGCTGCCTCTCTACGGGCTCGGCAAAACCGTTGACGGAGGCCTCTCCGCGCTCGGACTCGCGGGCGTGAAAGGCGCGCTGGCGGGCCCCAAGATCGAGATCGCTCCCGACTACCGCTGGGGCGGGGAGGTTACGATCTTTTTCGTCGGGCTCTTCAATGCCGTCGTGACCGCTCTTCTCTGCGCGCTTTTCTTTGCGTTCAACCTCCGGCTCGGCGTTTCGCCTCGCTGGGCGATTGCCGCCACGCTCCTGCTGGGAGCGGCATCCTATCCGGCCGTTCAGGCGACGACGTTCTTTCAGCATTCCGCCGAGGCGCTCTTTCCGCTTCTCGCCGCCTATTTCCTCTATGCAGACTCGCGCTCGCCGAGCTTTCGCTCGCGGATGGCGGCGGGGATCTGTGCGGGCCTCCTCCTCCTGTTCCGCTTCCAGGGGGCCGTGGCCCTGCCGGTGCTCTTCCTCTACCTGATCTGGACGTCGTGGCGGCGCGGTGCGCGGGCTCGAACCGTTCTCCGCGAGTCGATCCCGTTCGCCGTTCCCCTCGTGGCCGCGGTCGCCGTTCACGTTCTCGTCAACGCGATCAAATTCGGGCACTGGTCGATGACGGGCGCCTACGGAGAGCAGGTTTCCTGGTTCCACAATCCCCTTCTCCGCGGGCTCTACGGCCTCCTGTTGAGTCCGGGCGAGGGCCTCTTCTGGTTCTGCCCGCTGTTGATCCTGCTCCCCTGGACGATGCGATCGTTCTTTCGGAGTCACGCCGCGGAGGCGGCGCTCGTCGGCGGACTCTCGCTCTCGTACCTCTTCATGATCGCGAAATACGACCTCTGGCACGGCCAGTGGTGTTTCGGGCCGCGCTACCTGACGCCGATCATTCCGCTCCTGCTCCTTCCCCTCGGCGGGTGGATGGAGAGCCTCGGAAAGCGATGCTGGAGGATCGTCGGGCCCCTCTCGGCGGCCGGCGCGTTCGTTGTTCTTCTGGGAATCGCCGTCAATTTCTCCTACGTCTATTACGACGAAGGGTATTTCCGTGAACAGCCGCGCTATCCTTTCCTTTTCATTCCGCGGCGATCGCAGCTGCTGAGCCATGCGCGGGCGCTCTTTTCGATGGACAGGAGGGTCGACCTCTGGCTTCTCAATGTCTGGCGGGGCTCCGGTTTCGGCGCGTTTCTCCTGGCGTCCCTTCCCCTCGGCGTCCTGATGTTCCTCGCGATCCGGGAATTGCGCCGGGCGCTCGCGGAATGTCCTTCCGACGCTTCGGAGGCGGGAAGCGCTCGATTGCTCCCCGGATCGCGCCTGCTCGGGGCGGCCGCCGCAGCGGTCGCGGTGGTCTGTCTCGCCGGAGCGGTCTTCTTCCGACCGGCGCCGGGCGCCGACGCAGATCGCCTGATGAAGGATGGGATGACCGCTCTCTATGACCGGCACGCGCCCGAGGAAGCCGAGGCGGATTTTCGCCGCGTGCTGTCGGCCATCCCGAACCACTATGGCGCGACCTTTCAGCTGGCGCGCGCGTTGGACGCCGCCGGCAAGCCGGACGAGGCTCGCCTGCTCTGGATCCGGATGTTCTCGATGGCGGCCAACGACCCTCCCACGCTCGCGATCGTGAAGGAGAGGCTGTCGCAGCCCGACCGGGGTTCGTCGCCGGAAACGCTGATGAAATCGGGGATGGACCTGCTCTACGTCGCGCACGATCCCCGCCGGGCGGCCGACGCCTTCGAAAAAGTACTCGCGGCGAATCCGGAGCACTACGGGGCAAATTACCAGATCGCGGTCGCGCTGGATCAGATCGGGCAGCCGGCGCGGGCGCGGGAATACTGGGAGAAGGTGCTTCGAATGGCCGAGGGCTATCGAGACGCCGCCACTCTCGCCACCGCGAAGGCGCGGCTCGCGCGGTGATGGAGGAGGCGACGGCGCCGACTTCGTCGCGGCTCGCCCGCCTTTCCCTGTGGCTGTTTCTCGCCGTCTTCGTGTTCTGCGCTTCGCTCACGAAGGGACACTTCGAAGGTTCCGACCAGATGGAGCTCTACCAGACCTCCCAGGGCCTCTGGGAAAAAGGGACTCTTCACACGCTCGGAAGCTTCACGATTTTCCGCGACCGCTGGTTGAGCTACGCCCACACTTCCGTCGGCTCGGCCGTGCTCGCGCTTCCGCTCTACGGCGCGGGGAAGCTCGCGGACCGGACGCTCTCCGCGGCCGGCTTCGAGAAGGTGCGAAACGCCCTCGCGGGCCCGGTCATCGAGGTCAACCCGACGTGGCGCTGGGGCGGTGAAGTCCCCATCTTCTTCGTCGACCTCTTTCCCGCGCTCGCCGTCGCGGCCACCTGCGTGCTATTTCTCTTCTTCAATCTCCGTCTTGGAGTCGCTCCTCCGTGGGCCCTGGCGGGGGCGATTCTGCTCGGAACCTGCTCCTACCTCGCGTACAACGGCGCGGAGTTCTTCCAGCACCCGGCGGAATCGCTCTTTCTCCTGCTCGCCGTCTTTCTCCTGTCCGAGGACTTCCGCAGGCCGCGCCGGCGAATCCGTTGGCTCGCCGGCGCCGCCTCGGGCGCCCTCTTTCTCTGCCGCTACCAGACGGCGATCGCTCTTCCGGTTCTGCTTCTCGGCGCGACCTGGTCGTCCTCTCGTGCGGAGACTCCTCTGGCCGTCGGCTCGGCGCGATTCCGACGGCTGCTCCGCGACACGGCGCCGTTCGCGATTCCCGTGGCCTTTGCCGTCGTCGCGCACTTCGCCATCAACTATTCGAAGCTCGGTGTCCTGACGCTCATTCCGGAGTCCGCTTCGAACGAGCCGTTCCATTTCCACTTTCTCAACGGGCTCTACGGGCTGATCGCGAGTCCCGGCGCCGGGATACTCCTGTTCTGTCCGCTTCTGGCGCTGCTGCCCTGGACGATCCCGCATTTTCGCGCGCGCCGGCCTTTCGAGACCGCGCTGATCGGCGGCCTGGCGTTCGTATACCTCGTCTTCTATGCGAACTTCGACTACTGGAGCGGGCAGTGGTGCTACGGGCCGCGGTATCTGACGGCGCTCGTTCCGCTCCTCTTTCTGGCCCTTCCGGGCTGGATGGAGAGCCGGGGCGAGAGGGGATGGAGATTCGTGGCCCCTCTGGCCGTCGCGGGCCTCGTCGTCGTGCTCCTCGGAGCCGCGGTCAATTATTCGTATGAGTATTTCGCAGCCGGCTATTCCAACTACAAGCCGATGTACGGATTCGTCTATTCGATCCGCGATTCGCAACTCGTGACCAACACGAAGGCCGTGCTGGCAGGCAATTACTGCGTGGACCTGTGGCTCGTTCAGCTTTCCAGAAGAACTGGCCCACGCGTTGCGTTCGTGGTCGCGGCGTCGCTGGCCGCCGTGTTCGGTCTTCGCGGTTCGGAGGGCGTTGCGCCTCGCCCGCGGGCTCTCGACGGAAGGGAGTCGCGAGTCGCTGCCCTCCGGGCGTTTCCTGAGGGGCGCCGCTTTGTCGGCCGTCGCTCTGTTCGTCGGCGGGACGGCGCTCCTCTACGCCCTGGACACCGGCTGGCGATGGTCCGACGAGCCCCGCGTCATGAAGGCGGGGATGGAAGCGCTCTACGTGCGCCACGACCCTGCGAAGGCGGCGGAGATCTTCCGTCGCGTGCTGTCGATGAGTCCGGACCACTACGGGGCGACCTTTCAGATCGGCAGGGCGCTCGACGAAGTCGGACGTCCCGACGAGGCGATGCGCTACTGGATCCGGATGCGCGCCATGGCTGCCCGAATCGGCGACGGGGAGACCCTGCGCCTCGTGGACGAACGGCTGGCGAAGTCCTCGTCGGCGCCCTCCGAGACGCTCATGAAAGCGGGCATGCAGGCGCTCTACGACCGGAACGATCCGGGCGCGGCCGTCGACCTGTTCCGGCGAGTGATCGCATCCAATCCCGACCACTACGGCGCGAATTTCCAGATTGGCGTCGCGCTCGACCGACTCGGCCGGCGGTCCGAGGCGCGGCCGTTCTGGACGCGGGTCGCGAACATGGCCCGGGGGTACGGGGACCCGAGCACCGAAAAGATCGCGCGCGATCGGCTTCTCCGGGAACCGTGACGCCGGAAGAAGAGACCGCCGAGCGCGAGCGCTTCACCGGGCCGGCCGCGGCCCTGCTCCTCTTGTTCGTCGCGCTCGTGGTCTCGGCGGGATCGCAGAAATCGGAGACGTTCGACGAAGGCCTCTACGTCGCCGGGGGCGCGGCGCAGGTGCTGCACGCCGATCCGAACATCCGGTTCGGCCACCCGCCGCTGTTGCGATGGATCTCGGGAATCCCGTCGGTCGTTTTTGGCGGCGCGCGGCTGCCCGGAGAGCCGCCCTGGATCGATCGCGGCGCCGTGGATTTCGAAAAGAGCGTTCCCGACCTCTTTCTCTATTCGGTCCGATTCTTTTACGACGGGGGCAACGATCACGATCGCGTGCTCTTCTGGGGGCGCTTTCCCTTCGCGCTCCTCGGAGCGCTGCTCGGCTGGCTCATCTTTTCGACGGCGCGCCGGCGGTTCGGTCCCTGGCCCGCCCTCGGTGCCCTCGTCCTGTTCCTCTTCACGCCGGAGGTCCTCGCGCACTCGCAGTGGGCGCACGCCGATCTCGCCTCCGCGCTGACGATCTTTCTCGTCGCGCTCGCCCTCGAGCGGGCGCTCCGCGACCCCTCCCCGCGGGCGGTCGCGCTTCTCGGCGGCGCGCTCGGGATCGCGGCGTCGACGAAGCTGACGGGGCTCCTTCTCGTGCCGCCCGTGTTTCTGCTGCTCGCGGCGCTTCTGCCCGGGAAGGCTCCGTGCTCGCGTCGAGCGCCTGGCGATTTCTGCCGCGTTGCGTTCTTGCGCCGTCGTCGTCGCGTCGTACCTTCCAAAACCCCGACTCTTCGGCCACGCGTTCTTCCGGAGCGATCTCTCCCGTCTTCATCTCGCCGCGCTCGATCCGGTGCTGCGCGTGATTCCACTCCCTGACAGCTTCCTGAAGGGGGTGATCTTCCTCCTGCTCGAAGGGCGCGGGCGGCCACCCCGCGTATTTCCACGGGCAGCTGTCCACGACGGGTGGTGGTACTACTTTCCCGTCGCGATCTTCTTGAAATACTCCGACACCGCTGCTGCTGCTCGCGGCCGCCGGGCTCGTGTTCCTGTGGCGGGGGAGCATGTCCCGGGCTTCGAAACTCGCCTGGGTGGTGCCTCCTCTGACGATCGTCGCGGCCGCAATGGCGCAGTCGGTGGACATCGGCGTGCGGAGCGTCCTTCCGATCGCGCCGTTTCTCGCGTCTCTGGAGCGCGGCGGCGTTCGACCGCTTCCGCCGCGGGACGGCCCGGAGCGCCGCGGTGCTGCTGCTGGGAGCGAGCGTCGCCTCGGGGATCCTCGCCTTTCCGAACTTTCTCTCCTACTTCAATCCGCTGATGGGGGGGAACCGCGCCGCGGACAAGTGGCTGGCGGATTCGAATCTCGACTGGGGGCAGGACCTCCCCGCGCTCGCGCGGGAGCTCCGCCGGCTCCGGATTTCGCCGGTGCGGGTCGACTATTTCGGCCTCGCTCGCCCCGAGCACTGGGGAATCCGCGGTCTCGATCCGAAAGTCGTCGCCCCCGGCTGGTATGCGATCTCCCGGAGCGCCCTGTGCGGCCTCTGGAAGGGAGGCGACCCGGACGCATGGCTCCGCCGCCTCGAGCCGGTCGCGATTCCGGGCGGCTCGATCTCGATCTATCAGGTGACGGCCGCGGACCTCGCGGGACTCGAGAAGACCTCGGACGTCGATGACACCATGAAGCAGGGCATGCAGGCTCTCTACGACCGAAACGATCCCGGCGCCGCCGAAGAGCTCTTCCGGAAGGTCCTCGCGGCCAACCCGGATCACTACGGCGCGAATTACCAGATCGGCGTCGCGCTCGACCGGCTGGGGAAACGCCCCGAAGCGCGTCCGTACTGGGAAAAATCCCTGAAGCTGGCGCAGCGCTACGCCGACGCGCCGACCCTGAGGACGGTCCAGGACCGCCTCGCAAAGGAGCCATAGTGTCCCGGGCGGCGGCGGCGCTGATCGCCATTTTTGTCGCGCTCGTTCTCGTCGCGGGATACCGAAAGTCCGAAACGTTCGACGAGGGGCTCTTCATCGCCGGCGGCGTCGCCCAGGTCGAACACGGGAATCCGAACATCGATCTGATGCATCCTCCGCTCCTGCGCTGGATCGCCGGGATCCCGGCGATCCTCCTGGGTCGAGCCCGCCTCCCTCCCAATCCTCCGTGGGTTGTGCGTCGCGACCTCGATCTCGAAGTTCGCTCGCTGGCGGTTTTTCCTTATGCGGTTTCGTTCTTCTACGACGCGAACTCTCACGACCGCGTTCTCTTCTGGGGGCGGTTTCCGTTCGCGCTCCTCGGGGCGCTCCTCGGCTGGCTCGTTTACTCGACCTGCCGCCGCCTGTTCGGTCCGTGGCCGGCGCTCGGCGCCCTTGCGCTGTGCCTGTTCACGCCGGAGGTCCTTGCGCACTCGCAGTGGGCCCACTCGGACCTCGCCTCGGCGCTGACGATCTTCGTCGTTGCGATCGCGCTGGAGCGGGCTCTGCGCGAGCCGTCGATGCGGGCCGCGGCGCTTCTCGGAGGGGCGCTCGGAATCGCGGCGGCCACGAAGATCACGGCGATTCTCGTCGTGCTGCCCGTGCTCCTGCTGCTCGCCGCCTTTCATCGCGGAGGGCTTCGCTCGCTCGCGGGGCGGATGGCGATCGCGGCCGGCGCGCTCTTCGCCGTGATCGCCGCGGCGTACCTGCCACGGCCGCGGCTGTTCGGCCACGAATTCCTCCCGGGCGATCTCGAGAAGCTCGGCGTCTCGGCGCTCGCGCCCGTTCTCCGCGTCCTGCCGCTTCCCGATACTTTTCTGAAGGGCCTCGTCTGCCATGGGCTCATCGGCCAGCATGGGCAGACCGCGTTTTTCCACGGCCAGGTTTCGACGGCGGGGTGGTGGTATTACTTTCCGGTCGCGATCTTCCTGAAATACCCCACGCCGTTGCTGCTCCTCGCGCTGGCGGGGCTCGCGGTTCTGTGGCGTGGGGGCATGCCGCTGTCCTCGAAATTCGCCTGGACCGTGCCCCCGCTGACGATTCTGGCCGCCGCGATGGCGCAGTCGGAGGACATCGGCGTGCGGAGCGTGCTCGCGATCGCGCCGTTTCTCGCGCTCTGGAGCGCGGCGGCGTTCCGACCGCTTCCGCCGCGGGACGGCCCGGGGCGCCGCAGTGCTGCTGCTCGGAGCGAGCGTCGCTCGGGGACCTCGCGCGTTTCCGAATTTTCTCTCCTATTTCAATCCGCTGATGGGCGGAAACCGCGCCGCGGACAAGTGGCTGGCGGATTCGAACCTCGACTGGGGGCAGGACCTTCCCGCGCTCGCGAAGGAGCTGAATCGGCGGGGGATTTCTTCCGTTCGCCTCGACTACTTCGGGCGCGCGCAGCCCTCGCACTGGGGAATTGCCGGCCTTGACCCCACCGTCGTTGCTCCCGGCTGGTATGCGATCTCCCGCAGCGCCCTGTCCGGCATCTGGAGGAAGGAAGACCCGCACTGGTGGCTCCGGCGCCTCGAGCCGGAGGCCATTCCGGGAGGTTCCATCTCCCTCTACCGTGTGACTCGCGCCCAGCTCGAAGCGCTCGAGAGAGACCTCATGGCCGAGGGCCTGAAAGCCCTCACCGGGAACCGCGACCCCGGAAGAGCCGCGGAGAGCTTCTCGCGAGTCCTCCGCCTGAATCCCGTGCACTACGGCGCGACGTTTCAGCTCGCGAGGGCCCTCGACGACGCGGGCCGGCCGGGGGAAGCGCGGCCGGTATGGTTTCGCATGCTCACGCTCGCGCAATCGGCGAAAGACGAGGGCACGGTGAAGATGGCCCAGGATCGTCTGTCGCGGTCGGACGTCGTCACCGAAGAAACGCTCATGCACCTCGGCCTCGACTCGCTCTACCGTCTCGGGGACCCTGCCGGCGCCGCGACGCGATTCCAGGAAGTCCTCCGCCGCAATCCGGGGCACTACGGCGCGCTCTTCCAGATGGCGTCTGCGCTCGACCGGGCGGGGCGCCGCGCGGAAGCGCGGCCGTACTGGGAGAAGGTCCTGGCGGCCGCGGTCGTTTACCGGGACGAAGGCACCGCCCGGACGGCGCGCGAGCGGCTGCGCGCCCCTTAGGGAGCGCTTCCCGTGGAGGGAGACGCGTCGAGCATCAGGCCGGCCCGGCGACATCCGCGAGCGAGCTCGCCGCGAACTCCACCTGTTCGTCGGACATCTCCGGAAACAGGGGCATGCTGAAGACGCGTTCGCAGGCCCGCTCGGTGTGGGGCAGGCTTCCGGCCGCGAGTCCCAGCGGCTCGTAGGCCTTCTGCAGGTGGACGGGGATGGGGTAGTGAACGGCGGTCTGCACGCCTCTCGCTTCGAGCTCGGCGCGCACCCGGTCCCGTTCGTCCACGTAGACGACGAACAGATGATTCGCCGACTCCGCGTGCGGCGCGTCCTTCGGAAGGTCCACGCGCGCGCCGGCCAGCAGCTCCCGGTAGCGCCGGCAGATCTCCCGGCGCCGCGCCGTCCATTGCGGCAGGCGGCGCAGTTTCACGCGCAGCACCGCTCCCTGAAAGCCTTCCATGCGGTAGTTGTAGCCGATTCGGTCGTGATGGTAGCGCCGCGCCTCGCCGTGGGTGCGGAGCTGCCGGGCGAGCCCGGCGACGGCGTCGTCGTTCGTCGTCAGCGCGCCGCCCTCGCCGTAGGCGCCGAGGTTCTTGCCGGGATAGAAGCTGAACGCGGCGGCGACGCCGAAGCTCCCGACCGTCCGGCCGCGGTAGCGGGCGCCGTGAGCCTGGCAGGCGTCCTCGACCACGGGAATGCCGCGCCGCCGGCCCAGCTCGAGGATCGGGTCGAGCTCGGCCGGGCGTCCGTAGAGGTGCACCGGCAGGATCGCCTTCGTCCGCGGTGTGAGCGCGGCCTCGATGCGCGCCGGGTCGATGTTCGACGTCGCGGGATCGATGTCCACGAACACGGGACGCGCCCCGGCGTAGGAAATGGCCGCGACGGTCGCGATGAACGTGTTCGCGGTCGTGACGACCTCGTCGCCCGGGCCGACCCCGGCGCACAGAAGCGCCAGGTGCACGGCGCTCGTTCCGGAGTTCAGGGCGACGCAGTGTTTGGCCTCGCAGAAGTCCGCGAATTCCCGTTCGAACGCCTCGACTTCGGGACCGAGGACGAATCCGGACGCCTGGCAGCTGCGGTCCAGCGCCCCGAGGATCTCTTCGCGGAGGTCCGCGTACTGCGCCTTCAGGTCGAAATAGGGAACCTTCATCGTCGGGGCTCCTTCTCTTCGAGCCGGCGGATCACGCGCGCCGGATTGCCGGCGACGACGGTGAAAGCGGGCACGTCGCGCGTCACGACGCTCCCGGCTCCCACGAGCGCGCCCTCGCCGATCGTGACGCCGCACAGGATCACGGCCCCGCTTCCGATCGTGGCCTTCCGGCGGACGCGCGATCCGACGAGGCTCCAGTCGCCGTCGCTCTGGAGCGAACCGTCCGGGTTCGTGGCCACGGGATACCGGTCGTTGATGAACACCACGTGATGGCCGATGAAACACTCGTCCTCGATTTCGACGCCCTCGCAGACGAACGTGTGGCTCGAGATCTTGCACCGCTTCCCGACGCGGGCGTTTTTCTGGATCTCGACGAACGCTCCGATCCGCGTCTCGTCGCCGATCTCACAGCCGTACAGATTCACGAGGCCGTGGATCCGGACGTCGCGGCCGAACTTGACGTCCGGCGAGATTCGGGAAAATTCCGGCATGTGTGACGCGCATGATAGCGCGACCTTGAAGCGGCACAGTCAAGAATGTCTCCAGAAAAGAAAACGGCGGGCCCGAAGGCCCGCCGCAGTTCTTCGTCGACTAGAGTTTGGGATCAGATCGGCACTCCCAGCCGAAGAACGCACTTCCGGCGTGTCATGCCGTTGTCCGGTTGCTGTTGTTGTACGCGGCCTCGATGCCAACCGTGGTGGCCGCCGAAATGGTTGCCGTGCAACGCCGCGAGTTGCACGTCGTGCGCCGGATCCGTGATCGTGCAGGATCACAGCCGTTGATGCCGCCATCTCGCACGGATCGTAAAAGTCCGAGTGAAGTGCGTTGGCGAGCCTCCTCCCGTATTTCCCGGCGGCGTGTCAGCAAGACCGCAAGCTGCTTGCGCGGAGCATGCGCCGTTGGCCATCAACGTCTGACTGGCGGTCGTCTCGGTCGCCGCGGCGGCCGAAACACCCGAAGCCAAGGCATATTGCGTTTGGGTCGCCGCGTTCTTGGTCGTTCCCAGGCGAGTCAATGCTCCTGTCAGAGTTCGTCAGTGCCGAGGGCCCGACCACTCCCTGAGGTCCCGAGACGCCGCTCGGGCCGGAGGGTCCGCTCGGCCCCGGAATGCCCACGGTCCACTGGGCCCGGAGGGACCGCTGACGCCGGAGGGACCACTGACGCCGGACGGACCGCTGACGCCGGAAGGCCCGCTGGGTCCGCTGGGTCCGCTCGGGCCGGTCGGGCCGACGAGTCCCTGAGGTCCGCTGGGGCCGGACGGTCCGCTCACGCCGGAGGGTCCGTGGCACCGGGAAGGTCCGCTGGGCCCGGAGGGACCGCTCACGCCGGAAGGTCCGCTTCACGCCGGAGGGACCGCTCACACCGGAGGGACCGCTCAGACCGGAGGGACCGCTCGGTCCGGAGGGCCGCTCACACCCGAGGGGCCGCTGACACCGGAGGGCCCGCTCGGTCCGGACGGCCCGCTTACGCCGGAGGGACCGCTGACGCCGGAGGGACCGCTCGGTCCGGAGGGTCCGCTCACACCGGAAGGTCCGCTGACGCCGGACCGGTCCCGAAGGTCCGCTCGGCCCGGAGGGTCCGGTGGCGCCTTCCTGCGCAAGCAGGTTCCAGTCGGTAGTGACTCGCCGGATCGTCTCTGCCGGACAGCCGGAGGCATTGACGCAGACGAAGCTGGAGCCGCCGAATTCGACGGCGTCCCGGAAGTGTAGGCCGTTCCGGAATCGTCAGGCTCCCTGCCAGTTGAGGCCGTAGGGGCCGCTGGGACCCGAGACACCGCTCGGTCCGGAGGGACCGCTCGGTCCGAGAAGTCCTTGAGGTCCGCTGACACCCGAAGGTCCGCTGACGCCGGAGGGACCGCTCACGCCCGAAGGGCCGCTCACACCGGAGGGACCGCTGACACCAGAGGGACCGCTGACTCCCGAGGGACCGCTGACGCCGGAGGGACCGCTCGTCCGGAGGGTCCGCTCACGCCGGAAGGTCCGCTGACACCGGAGGGACCGCTCGGTCCCGAGGGTCCGCTGACACCGGAAGGTCCGCAGACGCCGCTCGGACCGGAAGGACCGCTCGGTCCGGAGGGGCCGGTAGCGCCTTCCTGGGCGAGCAGGTTCCAGTTGGGATCAGTACCCGGCGTGCCGGTGCAGCCGGCGACGTTGTTACAGAAGTAGCTCGAGCCGCTGAATTCCACGGCGTCGCGGAAGTTGTACGTTCCCGCCGACCAGGTTCCCTGCCAGTTCAGACCGATGGGCCCGCTCGGTCCGCTGGGACCGGACGGCCCCAGAGCGCCGTTGGAGCCGGACAATCCCTGAGACCCTCTGGGTCCTGAGGGCCCGGAAGGGCCCGATGGACCCGAGGGACCGCTGGCGCCCAGTAGCGCCGTGTCGGGAAAGCTCATTTCGAATCCGGAAGCATCCTGACTTCCGTTGGCCACCTGCGCCCCCGCAAAGATCACGTTGCCGCCGGCCGCGCTGCCCAGAGTCGAGGCCGAGGCCGCCACGACGGTGCCCACCAGGCGCGCGTTGGTCGTGGCGATGTTGGGGACGATGTCGTCGATGTTGGTCTGGTAGTGCTCGAAGCCTCCCAGCGGATAGTCTTTTCCGCCGAGCGGGTTTCCCAGCGCGTCGAGAACGTCGATATGGAAGGTCGCCGGATTGCCCGTGGTCTCCACCATCGCGAAGTTGTAACGGAAGTTTTCGTTTCCACCCTGGTTGACGCCCTGAATGGTGGAGGACTCGCCCGGCTGCAGGGCAAAGAGCGACGGCACGCCGGCAAAGAAAAGCCCCGTGCTGGTGCCGAGATCCTGACCGGCGGGGAGATTGAAAATCCTCGAAGAGACAAAGACATCTCCGCCCGAGGAGACGATGTGCCCGGCCCCGAGCGCCGCGGTCAATCCAAACTTGTTGAGCATGATGTCTTCGTACATCTTCGTTTCGCCGGGAGCCAGCGAGTCGGCAAAGGAGGTGGGATTGGGATTGGCCTGTCCCGAAGCGAGGAAGAAGAAACCGAACGAGACGGGCTGCGTCGAAGAGAGGTTGGTGATCCAGACCGTCGTGTAGAACTGCGAGCCGGAACTGCCCGCCACGCGTCCGATCGAAGTCAGGTATGCGTCGCTCGAGGGAAACCCGGCGAAGGCGGGAACCGCCGCGAACGCCAGGATGATCGAGACGAGGATCGACACGAGGTTCCGCTTCATCGCCGCCCCCTTCGGGAGAAAAATTCCAAGTTCCTAAATGACCGGGGATTCCGGCGAGAAGGATACCCCCCGAAGAAGAGGGGAGTCAAGAAGGGTTTTCTAGGTAAATTCCGGATAAATTAAAGGAGCGGCGGGCCGGACCGGGTTGCCGATCAGGTCGCTGCCGGTGACGGCCCCGAGGGCGCTTCGGAGGGAGAAGCCGCCGCGCGGCTCTCGGGGGAGTCGCCGACGGACTCGGTGCCTACTGGATCCGCACGATCGAAATCGTGATGCTCGGCGCCGTCGCTCCGAAGCCGGACCCGCGCAAAGAAGCGGTGGCGCTTCCCGCCATGCTCAACGTGAGAGTATCGGGCGCGGTCGCGCTGACGAGAAACGATCGATTGATCATTTTTCCGTTCGCCGACGGTTCCCCGATGCCAGCCTGACTTCCTGCAATTTCGACGCCGTTCAAGCTGGCGATGATCGACATGTTGTCGAGAACGGAAGTGCTCGTGACGGTCGCTTCGTAGCCCACCTGATAGGTTCCCGTTGTTGCGCAGGTGAATGTCGCCGTGCCCGCCGTGTGCGTCCACCCGTTCAACGGACCGTTGTTGCTGAACGTGATGAGCTGAAAAACAAATGCGGTTGTCGGGGTCTGTTGGGTTGTGTCGTAGGCGAACGCGTAGTCGGCGCTCGTGGGGCTCGGCCCCGTCGGTCCGGTAGGGCCCGTCGGACCGGCGACTCCGACTCCGGTCGGACCCGTTGGGCCTGTGGGCCCTCCCGACGGACCGGTCGGTCCCGTCGGTCCGGTTGCTCCTGCCTTGGCGAGGAGAGCCCAGGCGGGATTGCCGACCGGCGTCGCGCTCGCAGCGCAGCCGCCGAGATTGCTGCAAAGGTACGAGGAGCCGTCGATGTAATTCACGGCGTCGTTGTGGTTGTAGGTCGAAGAGGAGTTGAACATCCCTTGCCAGGTGATGCCTTCGGCGAGGAGGCTCCAGCTCGCGCTAGTCACCGGGCTCAAGGTCGCGCTGCAGCCGCCAAGATTCCTGCAAAGGTACGAGGAGCCGAAGTAGTTGACCGCATCGTTGTGGTTGTAGGCCGAAGAGGAGTTGAACATCCCTTGCCAGGTGATGCCTTCGGCGAGGAGGCTCCAGCTCGCGCTAGTCACTGGGCTCAAGGTCGCGCTGCAGCCGCCAAGATTCCTGCAAAGGTACGAGGAGCCGAAGTAGTTGACCGCATCGTTGTGGTTGTAGGCCGAAGAGGGGTTGAACATCCCTTGCCAGGTGATGCCTTCGGCGAGGAGGCTCCAGCTCGCGCTAGTCACTGGGCTCAAGGTCGCGCTGCAGCCGCCAAGATTCCTGCAAAGGTACGAGGAGCCGAAGTAGTTGACCGCATCGTTGTGGTTGTAGGCCGAAGAGGGGTTGAACATCCCTTGCCAGGTGATGCCTTCGGCGAGGAGGCTCCAGCTCGCGCTAGTCACCGGGCTCAAGGTCGCGCTGCAGCCGCCAAGATTCCTGCAAAGGTACGAGGAGCCGAAGTAGTTGACCGCATCGTTGTGGTTGTAGGCCGAAGAGGGGTTGAACATCCCTTGCCAGGTGATGCCTTCGGCGAGGAGGCTCCAGCTCGCGCTACCCACCGGGCTCAAGCTCGCGCTGCAGCCGCCGGGACTGGCGCAGATGTAGGACGAGCCGAAGTAGTCCACGGCGTCGTCGTGGTTGTAGGAAGACACCGGATTGAAGGCCCCCTTCCACGTCAGTCCGACCGAGCCGGTGGGACCTGTCGGGCCGGTCGCCCCGATCGCGCCTGTGGGTCCGGTCGCCCCGATCGCGCCCGTGGGCCCGCTCGGCCCGATCGGTCCGGTGGGACCGGATGGCCCACCCGTTGGTCCCGTGGGTCCGGTGACTCCCGTGGGTCCTGTCGGGCCCGTGGCGCCGACTTTGGCCAGGGGGTTCCAGTCGGAATTGCCGGCCGGGCTCGCGCTCGGGGCGCAGCCGAGGGTGTTGACGCAGATGTAAGACGAGCCGTCCGTGAAATCGACGGCGTCGTTCGGGTTGTAGGTCGTCGATATATTAAATGCACCCTGCCACGTCAGGCCTACAGCTCCCGTTGGCCCGGTCGGACCGGTGATGCCTGGAAAGCCCTGCGTACCGGTCGCTCCCGTGGCTCCCGTCGGTCCTGCGGGCCCTGTGGGTCCGAGAAGGCCGGTCGCGCCGGTGGCACCGGTCGGTCCTCCCGGTCCTGTCGGTCCTGTCGGTCCCGTCGGTCCCGTGGCTCCCGTCGCACCCGTCGGCCCGGTGGCGCCGATGCCGGTGGGCCCGGTCGGTCCGGTGGTGCCAATTCCGGTGGGTCCTGTCGGCCCGAGAACGCCGGTCGCGCCGGTGGCACCGGTCGGTCCTCCCGGTCCCGTCGGCCCTGTCGGACCCGTGACTCCCGTTGGTCCGGTGGCGCCAATTCCGGTGGGTCCTGTCGGCCCGAGAACGCCGGTCGCACCGGTAGCGCCGGTCGGTCCTCCCGGTCCCGTCGGCCCTGTGGGTCCGGTGGGTCCCGTCGGGCCGGTAGCTCCCGTGGAGCCTGTCGGTCCGGTGGCGCCAGTCGCGCCGGTCGGGCCGGTCGGGCCAGTGGCTCCGGTCGGTCCGGTTGCTCCTGTGGGTCCTGTTGGTCCGGTCGGACCGGTCGGACCGGTGGGCCCGGTAGGACCCGTCGGGCCGGTCGGTCCGGTCGGGCCTGTGGGTCCCGTCGGGCCCGTTGGTCCCGTCGGGCCAGTCGGTCCCGTTGGCCCGGTCGGTCCTGTTGGTCCCGTGGGCCCGGTCGGGCCCGTGGGCCCGGTGGGACCCGTCGGTCCCGTTGGGCCCGTGGGTCCCGTCGGTCCGGTGACACCTTCGAGCGCGAGAGGATGTCCCAGTCGGTCGTGTCGGTCGCCGGATTTCCGTTGGCGAACGGACAACCGCCGACGTTCTTGCAGAAGTAGCTCGACCCGTTGAACTGAACGGCGTCGCGGTAGTTGTAATTCGATGTGCCGGTATACGTCCCCCGCCAGTTGATGCCGACGGGTCCGGTCGGGCCCGTCGGTCCCGTCGGTCCGGTGACGCCCGGGATTCCCTGAATACCCTGCGATCCCCGGGTTTCCCTTGTCGCCCGCCGCTCCCTGCGGTCCTCTCGGTCCGGTGGGCCCCGTCGGGCCGGTGGGCCCGGTCGCTCCGTTGCCGAGTCCTCCCTGGAAGAGCATCTCGAAGCCGGAGGAATCCTGGCTCTCGTTGGCGAGCTGCGCGCCCGCGAAGATCACGCTGCCGCCGACGCCGCGCTCGCCGAGCGTCGAGGCGGAGCTCGCGACGACGGTGCCCACGAGACGCGCGTTCGTCGTCGAGATGTCGGGAACGATGTCGGTGACGTTCGTCTGGAAGTGCTCGAAGCCGCCGAGCGGATAGTCCTTCGTGCCGAGCGTGTTGCCGAGGGCGTCGAGAACGCTCGACGCGGAAAGTGGCCGGGTTGCCCGTGGTCTCCACCATCGCGAAGTTGTAGCGGAAGTTTTCGTTGCCGCCCTGATTGACTCCCTGAATGGTGGAGGATTCGCCCGGCTGAACGCGCGAAGACCGAGGGAACGCCGGCGAAGAACAGCCCGGTGCTGGCGCCCAGATCTTTGCCCGCGGCGAGGTTGAAAATTCGGGACGAGACGAAGACCTCTCCGCTCGACGAGACGATGTGCCCCGCGCCCAGAGCGGAAGTCAGGCCGAACTTCGTCAGCATGACGTCTTCGTACATTTTCGTTTCGCCGGGAGCGAGCGTGTCGGCAAAGGAGGCGGGATTCGGGTTGGCCTGTCCGGAGGCGAGGAAGAAGAAGCCGAAGCTCACCGGCTGGGTCGAAGAGAGGTTCGTGACCCAGACCGTCGTGTAGAACTGCGCGCCGTCGGCTCCCGCCACGCGGCCGATCGAAGTCAGGTAGAGATCGCTCGAGGCGAAGCCGGCGAAGGCGGGAACCGCGGCCAACGCCACGACGATCGAGACGAAAATCGACGCCAGGCCACGCTTCATCGTCACCCTTTCGGGAGAGGTTCCAAATCTTTGTGACGGGATGCCGAAGGGAAGAATAGTCTCGCCTTCGAGGGGAGTCAAGGACGGCCGAAGCGGGCTCTTCCTACTTCGATTTCACGGCGGCGTGGAGCGCCGGCGCGGGAGACGTTCGGGTTTCGACGGCTTCCGCATAGGCCCGCAACAGATCGGCGTGGCGCTGCTTGAGCTGCGCATAGCCGTGTTCCAGCGCGCGCAGCTTCCGCTCGCCGTCGCCCATGCGCAGCTCCAGGTCCTGGATCTGCGCGTCGTTGGCGCGAACGACGGGCTCGCCGCCACGGTGGAACGCGTTCGCGGCTTCGTCGAAGGCGGAGCTGATGGCCGGGGCCTTCCAGAGGAAGAACCCGATCACGAGAAAGAGGAGGGTGGCCCAGAGCGTCTCCGCGGTCGTTTCCACGATCCGGCGAAAACGGGGGCGGCGGGAGGGGGCGTCCGGGGCCACCGGGGCCGCGAGGGCGAGATCAGGCGCTTCGGGGGCCGCGTGCGGAGGGGTGCTGAAAATTGGCTGAATTCTCATCGTCTCTCCTTCCTATCGACTCTCTACACTGATCGGGCTCTGTCTCGACGTACTTCTGCAAGAAGCGTGCACAAATCTTGAAGCGGTGGAACGTTTGCCGGGCGGGTCGCGCAGGGGCAGGCTCGCTGTTGCCGCTCGCGGCGCGGAGTCGTAGCAAAGTCCTCAACCCGCAGCGAGCGGAACAGCGGGTCGAGTCCGGCGACAGGACCCGCCCGCAACCCAGTTCCGTGGGGCGCGGTTAGCGCGGTTAGAATGACCTCTTCATGAAGGTCGCTCTCACCTCGTCTCACTACTTTTCGGCGGCGCACCGACTGCACAACGACGCCCGCGATCTCGACTGGAACCGCCGGGTCTTCGAAAAATGCAACAACGAGCACGGGCACGGCCACACGTACGGTCTCGACGTCACCGTCGAGGGCGCGATCGACCCCGAAACGGGCTACGTGATCGACTTCAAGCAGCTCAAGAAGATCGTCGAAGAGGAAGTCCTCCAAAAGGTCGAGCGCCGGCATCTGAACTTCGACGTCGACTTCCTCCGGGGGATCAATCCGACGGCCGAGAACATCGCGGTCGCGATCTGGGGCCAGCTGGAGGGCAAGATCCCGCACGGACGGCTGAGGCGAGTCACGCTGCAGGAGACGGACAAGAACGCCGTGGTCTTCGAAGGGTGAAGAGACCCCTGTTTCTCGTGACGAACGACGACGGAGTCTCCGCCGACGGCATCCACGCCCTCGCGGAATCGATCTCCCGAATCGGAGAGGTCGTCGTCGTCGCCCCCGACCGGGAGCGCAGCGCGGCGGGGCACTCGCTGACTCTCCATCACCCCCTGCGCGCGACGGAGCTCTCTCCGGGCCGGTTCGTCATCGACGGCACGCCGACGGACTGCGTGAACTGGGGCACCCAGCATCTCCTGAAGGGGAGGCGGCCCGACGCGATCCTCTCCGGGATCAACTTCGGCCTGAACCTGGGCGACGACGTGACGTACTCGGGAACGGTCTCGGCGGCGTTCGAGGGCGCGATTCTCGGGATTCCCGCGATCGCGTTCTCGCAGGAGATCGAGTCGGGCTTTTCCTTCGACGCGGCCGCGGATTTCGCGCGCGAGCTCGTGCAGGTCGTGCTCGAACACCCGATCCGTCCCGGCACGCTGTTGAACGTGAACGTTCCGGCCGGGAAAGTCGCCGGGGTCCGCGCCGTGAAGATGGGGCGGCGGACTTACCAGGAAGGGATTCTCGAGAAGCTCGACCCGCGCGGCAAGAAATACTACTGGATCGGCGCGGAGCCGCCTTCCGGAGTGCCGGAGGAAGGCACCGACCTGTGGGCGATCGCCGAGAAGCACATCTCGGTCACGCCGCTCCACCTCGACCTCACGGATTACGGCGCGCTCGCCTCGCTCGAAGGCCTCGTCGGACGCTTTCCCCGGCCGGCCTGAGCAGTCGGGCTGCTATACTTTCCGCAGTGGCATTTCCCGTTCCGAAAAAAAACTCGGGCTCGGACCCGTCCGACGAAGCTCGGCGGGCGATGGTGGCGCGTTTCGTGGCCCCGAGGGGGGTCGACGACGAGCGGGTCCTCGACGCGCTCCGGGAAGTCCCGCGGCACCGCTTCGTTCCGGACACGGTCGCGGCGCGGGCCTACGGCGACCACTCTCTGCCGATCGGGTTCGGCCAGACGATTTCGCAGCCGTACGTCGTGGCCCGGATGACCCAGCTCCTCGCCGTCGAGCCGAATCACCGGGTGCTCGAGGTGGGGTGCGGCTCGGGCTACCAGGCGGCGATCCTGGGCCGTCTCGCGCGCATGGTCTTCACGCTGGAGCGGATCGACGAGCTCGCCCGGCGAGCCTCCGCGCTCCTGCGCGAGCTCGGCTACGACAACGTCTCGGTCAAGGCGCTCGACGGCACGTACGGGCTCGCCGCGAACGCGCCCTACGACCGGATCCTCGTGGCGGCCGGCGCGAGCGAGGTTCCGAAACCTCTGCTCGACCAGCTCGCCGTCGGCGGGCGAATGATCGTTCCGATCGGAGACGAAAAATCGCAGCGGCTGCGGGTCGTCAAGAAGCGGCGCGACCATTTCGGCCAGGAGGAGAAAGACGAAGTCACGTTCGTTCCGCTGATCGGACGATTCGGCCGCGGAGAGAGCCCCTGAGCCGCGTCACGCGCCGCTACGTCGTGAGCGGACGGGTCCAGGGCGTCGGTTTCCGGCATTTCGTCCGCACGCAGGCGCGGCGGATGAACCTCGCCGGCTGGGTGCGCAACCTGCCGGACGGCCGTGTCGAGGCCGTCGCGACGGCGGACGACGAAGTCCTCGTCCTTTTCGAATCGGCGCTGCGATCCGGCCCGCCGCTGGCGTCCGTGGGCGGCGTCGAGGCCGTCGAGGAAGCGGCCGCCGACTTCGACTCTTTCGAGGTGCGGCCGTGACGGGTTGGGGCGCCTGGATCCGCGACGTGCCCGACTTTCCCTCGGTGGGAATTCTCTTTCGCGACCTGACGCCGCTGTGGGCGGACCCGGCGGCGTTCGGCCGCGCGATCGATTCGCTCGCGGAGCCGTTCCGAAGCGAGAAAATCCAGAAAGTCGTCGGCATCGAGGCGCGCGGTTTCATTTTCGGGGCCGCCGTCGCGCGAGCGCTGGCGGCGGGATTCGTTCCCGCCCGCAAGCCGGGAAAGCTTCCGGGAGGGCGCCACCGGGTCGATTACGCTCTCGAGTACGGCAGCGACGCGCTCGAGATCCACGTCGACGCCGTCGACGCGGGGGAACGGGTGCTCCTCATCGACGACGTGCTCGCGACGGGCGGCACCGCGCGGGCCGCGGCGGACCTCGTTCGGGTCTGCGGCGGCGACCTCGCCGGCATCGGCTTCTTCCTCGAGCTGACCGCCTTGAACGGCAGAGAACGGCTCGCTTCCGAGAGAGTCGAAAGTGTCGTCCGCCTCTAGCGACGCGAGTCCGCCCGGCGAACCCTCCGCGCCCGGGAAGGTGGCGCGAATCCTCGTCGTGGACGACGAGGAGGACGTTCTCCAGCTCGTCCGGACGATCCTGGACGGGGACCGGTACGCGATCCTGACCGCGGGCGGCGGCGCCGAGGCGATCGAGATCGCGGTTCGGGAGAGACCGGACCTGATCCTGCTCGACGTGATGATGCCGGAGATCTCGGGCTGGGAAGTGTGCTCGATGCTCAAGAACTCGGCCGCGACGCAGGGCATTCCGATCGTCATGCTCTCGGTCAAGAACGAGATCCGCGACATGATCACGTCGATGCAGGCGGGCGCGGACGACCACGTCACGAAGCCGTTTTCCCGCCGCAAGCTCGTCGCGACGATCCAGCGGCTGCTCGACCGGGAGGACCTGGCCGCTCCTCCTTTTCTTCCCTCGGCCGAAGAGCACTTCCGGAACAAGAAGCTCCTGTACGACTCGGTCACCCGGCTTCCGACGATCACGATCGTCGTCGACGCCCTCCGGGACCGGCTGCACGGGCGGCGGGAGATGGGAATTCTCTACGTGGACGTCGAGAAGTACAGCCACATCGAGGACACGTACGGGTGGGAAGTCTTCGACGCGCTGATCCTGGAGACCTCGAAGACCCTGAAGCGGCTCGTCGGGACCCTGTTTTCCGCGCAGGACGTCGTCGCGATCAGCCGGCCCGCCGGATCCGAGTTCTACGTCTTCACCCAGCTCGAGGCCGGAGACGCTCCCGAAACGCGGCTCGCCGGCAAGGCCCGCCAGACGGAGGTCACCCTGCGGGAGGCGCTGGACGACCGCTTCCGCGAGCGAATCCACAAGCCGATCGGCGTCTTCGTCGGCCATGCGATGATCCTTCCGACCCCGCAGATGCGCGTCGAGCGAGTCGTGTACCGCGCGCTCCGCGAGGCGATCCGGGTCGCGACGACGCGCGAGGAACAGCGCGCGAAGGAGCTGCGGCAGCTCTTCGGCGAGATCCTGGAAGGCCGCGCCATCCGCACGGTCCTGCAGCCCATTTTCCAGCTCGAAACGCTCGAGGTTTTCGGCCACGAGGCGTTGTCCCGCGGGCCGAAGGGCACGGCCTTCGAGAGCGCGGACCTGCTCTTCGAATACGCGATCAAAAACGAAGCGGTCTGGCAGCTCGAACGCCTCTGCGCGGAGTCGTCGGCCCGCCGGTTCGACGCGACCGCCGCGGGGCTCCTTTTCGTCAACATCGAAGCGGACGTGATGTCCTCTCTTCTCGACGGCGGCTCCGAGATCCTCGAATCCCTTCTCCGCAAGAAAGACCGGATCGTCCTCGAGGTGACGGAGCGGACCGCCATCCGCGACATCCCGCGGCTGCGAGCGTGCATCGACGAGCTGCGAAGAAACGGGTTTCGGATCGCGCTCGACGACGCCGGATCGGGATTCGCTTCGCTGCAGGCGATCGCCGAGCTGCGGCCGAACTTCCTGAAGGTCGCCAACACGCTCGTGACCGGTCTCGCGAACGACCCGATCAAACGCGACATCGTGGAGATGCTGCTCCACGTCGCGCGGCGGATCGACGCAACCTGTGTCGCCGAAGGTATTGAAACGGAAGAGGATCTTCTCGAGTGCCGGCGCATCGGCATCCCCCTCGGGCAGGGGTACTTCCTCGGAATGCCCCAGGAGCCGTCCGCCTAGCCTCCCCCGCACGCCCGCCCGGGGCGGCCCCCGTTTCCGCGGGGGTTCGGTACATTTCTTGCATCTCCCGGCTGAAAATCGGAATGAGGACGCGGGAACGATCTCAGGTAGTTTGGACGCGATCTCTTTGAGAAGGAGTGATCGATGCAAACTCGCGGAGAAACATCCACGACGCGGCGGGGCGCAACGGCGGGCGCCGTCGCGGGGATCGGCCGGCCGGCCGAGCGGGCGGCCGAGCGCCGGGTCGACCAGCGCCGCCTCCTAACCGCGCTGACCCGGTTTCGGAAGGGCGATTTTTCGGTCCGGCTGCCCGACACCTGGACCGGGGAGGCGGCGAAGATCGCCGACTCGTTCAACGACATCGCGGAGTTGAACGAGCGGATGGCCGCGGAGCTCGCGCGCATGGCGCGGGTCGTCGGAAAAGAGGGAAAGATCCTGCAGCGGGCGTCCCTCGGCGACGTGCGCGGCGGCTGGCATGCGTCGATCGACTGCGTGAACAGCCTGATCGGCGACCTCGTGCATCCGACGAGCGAGACGGCCCGCGTGATCGGCGCCGTCGCGAAGGGCGACCTCTCGCAGAGCATGGCGCTCGAAAAAGAGGGGCGCGCGCTGGAAGGCGAGTTCCTCCGCACCGCGACGACCGTCAACACGATGGTGGACCAGCTGTCGTCCTTCGCCGCCGAGGTGACGCGCGTCGCGCGCGAAGTGGGAACGGAAGGCAAGCTGGGCGGCCAGGCGAAGGTCCGGGGCGTGGCCGGCACGTGGAAGGACCTGACCGACAACGTGAACCTGATGGCGGGCAACCTGACCGGCCAGGTCCGCAACATCGCGGCCGTGACGACGGCGCTCGCGAAGGGCGACCTCACGAAGAAGATCACCGTCGACGTCCGGGGCGAATTCCTCGAGCTCAAGAACACGGTCAACACGATGGTGGACCAGCTCTCGTCGTTCGCGGCGGAGGTGACGCGCGTCGCGCGCGAGGTCGGCACGGAAGGCAAGCTCGGCGGCCAGGCGGACGTGCGCGGCGTGGCGGGCACGTGGAAAGATCTGACGGACTCGGTCAACTCGATGGCGGGCAACCTGACCGCGCAGGTGCGAAACATCGCGGACGTGACGACGGCCGTCGCGAACGGCGACCTCTCGAGAAAAGTCACGGTGGACGTCAAGGGCGAGATCCTCGAGCTGAAAGACAAGATCAACACGATGGTGGACCAGCTGCGGTCGTTCGCGTCGGAGGTGACGCGCGTCGCACGCGAGGTGGGAACGGAAGGGCAAGCTCGGCGGCCAGGCGAGGGTCGAAGGCGTGTCGGGCACCTGGAAGGACCTCACGGACAACGTGAACTCGATGGCGGGCAACCTCACGGGCCAGGTGCGAAATATCGCAGAGGTCACGACCGCCGTCGCGAACGGCGATCTCTCCAAGAAGATCACGGTCGACGTCGAAGGAGAAATCCTCGAGCTCAAAGACACGATCAACACGATGGTGGACCAGCTCTCCTCTTTCGCCTCGGAGGTGACGCGCGTCGCGCGCGAGGTGGGAACGGAAGGGAAACTGGGCGGCCAGGCGCAGGTCAAGGGCGTGGCCGGAACGTGGAAAGATCTGACCGACAACGTGAACTTCATGGCCGGCAACCTGACCGGCCAGGTGCGAAACATCGCGGACGTGACGAAGGCCGTCGCGAACGGCGACCTCTCGCGCAAGATCACGGTGGACGTGAAGGGCGAGATCCTCGAGCTCAAGAACACGGTCAACACGATGGTCGACCAGCTCTCGTCGTTCGCGGCGGAGGTGACCCGCGTCGCGCGCGAAGTCGGAACGGAAGGCAAGCTCGGCGGCCAGGCGGACGTGCGCGGCGTGGCGGGCACGTGGAAAGATCTGACGGACTCGGTCAACTCGATGGCGGGCAACCTGACCGCCCAGGTGCGAAACATCGCCGAGGTGACGACGGCCGTCGCGAACGGCAACCTCTCCAAGAAAATCACGGTGGACGTGAAGGGCGAGATCCTCGAGCTGAAAGACACGATCAACACGATGGTGGACCAGCTGCGGTCGTTCGCGTCCGAGGTGACGCGCGTCGCGCGCGAGGTGGGCACCGAAGGCCGGCTCGGCGGACAGGCCTACGTTCCCGGCGTCGCCGGCACGTGGAAGGACCTGACCGACAACGTGAACTTCATGGCCGGCAACCTGACCGGCCAGGTGCGAAACATCGCGGACGTGACGAAGGCCGTTGCGAGCGGCGACCTCACGAAGAAGATCACGGTGGACGTGAAGGGCGAGATCCTCGAGCTCAAGAACACGGTCAACACGATGGTGGACCAGCTTTCGTCGTTCGCTTCCGAGGTGACGCGCGTCGCGCGCGAGGTGGGCACGGAAGGCAAGCTCGGCGGCCAGGCGGAGGTGGTCGGAGTCTCGGGGACCTGGAAAGACCTCACGGACAACGTGAATTTCATGGCGGGCAATCTCACCGGGCAGGTGCGCGGCATCGCGCGCGTCGTGACCGCCGTCGCGAACGGGGACCTCACGCGCCAGCTGACGGTCGACGCGAAAGGGGAGATCGCGGCGCTCGCGGACACGATCAACAACATGATCGACACGCTCGCGACGTTCGCGGACCAGGTGACGAGCGTCGCGCGCGAGGTGGGAGTCGAGGGCAAGCTCGGCGGCCAGGCGAGCGTGCCCGGCGCCGCGGGAATCTGGAAGGACCTGACCGACAACGTCAACCAGCTCGCCGCGAACCTCACGACCCAGGTCCGCGCGATCGCGGAGGTCGCGACCGCCGTGACGAAGGGCGACCTCACACGGTCGATCAACGTCGCCGCCCTCGGCGAGGTCGCGGCCCTCAAGGACAACATCAACGAGATGATCCGCAACCTCAAGGACACGACGCTCAAGAACAGCGAACAGGACTGGTTGAAGACGAACCTCGCGAAGTTCTCCCGGATGCTCCAGGGGCAGCGCGATCTGCTCACCGTCGGCCGCCTGATCCTTTCGGAGCTCGCGCCAGTCGTCTCGGCGCAACAGGGCGTCTTCTACACGCTGGACACGTCGGGCGAGCAGCCCGACCTGCGCCTGCTCGCGAGCTACGCGACGACGCAGCGAAAGCCGGTCCTCGAGCTCGGCGAGGGTCTCATCGGGCAGTGCGCCGTGGAGAATCAGAAGATCCTGCTGCCGCGCGTGCCGCACGACTACATCCATATTTCTTCCGGGCTCGGCGAAGCGGCTCCCCTGAATGTCATCGTGCTCCCGGTCGTGTTCGAGGGACAGGTCAAAGCCGTGCTCGAGCTCGCGACGTTCGAAGGGTTCAACCCGACCCACCAGGCGTTTCTCGACCAGCTGATGGAATCGATCGGCATCGTGTTGAACACGATCGAGGCGAACACGCGGACGGAGACCCTCCTCGGCCAGTCGCAGTCGCTCGCCCGCGAGCTGCAGCACCGGCAGGAAGAGCTTCAGCAGACGAACCAGGAGCTCGAAGAAAAGGCCGGCCTGCTCGCCGAGCAGAACGCGGAGGTCGAACGCAAGAACCAGGAGGTCGAACAGGCCCGCCAGGCGCTGGAGGAGAAGGCGAAGCAGCTGGCTCTGACGTCGAAGTACAAGTCGGAATTCCTCGCGAACATGTCCCACGAGCTGCGGACGCCGCTGAACTCGCTGCTGATCCTCTCCGACCAGCTCACCCGCAACCACGATGGAAACCTGACGCCGAAGCAGATGGAATTCGCGAAGACGATCCATTCGGCCGGCAACGACCTGCTGAACCTGATCAATGACATTCTCGACCTCTCGAAGATCGAGTCGGGAACGGTCGTCATCGACGCGGGCGAGCTGCGGTTCACGGACCTTCAGAGCTACGTGGACCGGACGTTCCGGCACGTGGCCGAAGCGAAGGGCGTCGGGTTCGACATCGCGATCGGCCCGAATCTGCCGCGCGGGATCGTGACGGACTCCAAGCGCCTCCAGCAGATCCTGAAAAACCTCCTCTCGAACGCGTTCAAGTTCACGGAGCGCGGGCGGCGTTCGGCTGGAGATCAATCGCGCCTACAGCGGGTGGAGCGGCGAGAAGGAACGGTTGAACGCCGCCCGCATGGCGGTCGCGATCTCCGTGTCGGACTCGGGCATCGGCATCGCGCGCGACAAGCAGCAGATCATCTTCGAGGCGTTCCAGCAGGCCGACGGCAGCACGAGCCGCAAGTACGGCGGCACGGGGCTGGGCCTGACGATCAGCCGCGAGATCGCGAAGCTCCTCGGCGGCGAGATCACGATCGAAAGCACCCCGGGCGAAGGAAGCCGCTTCACGCTCTACATCCCGGACACGTACGTGGCGGGGAAGGCCCCGCACCGTCCCGAGAGCGAGGCGTCGCAGGCGGCAGGAGCGGTGGCGGTGATGTCGGACCTGAACGCCGTTCGGGGCGCCGAGGTCGAAGAGGCCCCGGCGGCCGTGGCGGACGACCGGGAATCGATCCAGCCGGGCGACCGCGTGATCCTGATCGTCGAAAACGACGAGAACTTCTCGCGGTTCCTGCTCGACCTTGCCCGCGAGAAGGGATTCCGGGGCATCGTGACGGCGAGCGGGGCGGAGGCGGTCTCGCTCGCCCGCGAACGGCGTCCGGACGCGATCACGCTGGACATCGAGCTGCCCGACATCGACGGTTGGAGGGTCCTCGACCGGCTGAAGAACGATTTCGCGACGCGGCACATCCCCGTCTACGTCATCACGACCGAGGAGGAAGGCCAGCGCGGCATCGTCCTCGGAGCGTTCGCCACGCTCCTCAAGCCGATTCCGAACCGGGAGATCCTGGACGACGCGTTCTCGAGGATCAGCGCGTTCCTCGAGAAGCCGGCGAAGTCGTTGCTCGTCGTCGCCCGGACCGAATCCGCCCGCCGGGAAATCGCGTCTCTGTGCGAATCGTCCGACGTCGTCGTCGTCGACGCGGAGCCCGGCCCCGCGGCCGCCGAGCTTCTCGAGAAAGGCTTCGACTGCGTCGTGATCGCGCCCTCGGGCCAGGACCGGGAAGAGCAGAGCTTCGCTTCGGAAGCGATCGCTCTCTGCGAGTCGCGCGGCACCCCGCTCATCCTCTTTTCTTCCGGCGCGGCGACCTCCGGCGAGGCGGACCCGATCGAGTCCCTCGCGCACGGCCATCTCGTCAAACACGTTCGATCCGCCGAGCGCCTCGTCGAGCAGTCGGCGCTTTTTCTTCACCGGAGGATGGCCGAAATGCCGGCCGCTCAGCGCTCGACGATCGAGAAGTTGTGCGAGTCCGAGACCGTCCTCGCGGGAAAGAGGGCGCTGATCGTCGACGACGACATCCGGAACATCTTCGCGCTCACGAGCGTTCTCGAGCGGCACCGGATGGACGTGGACGCGGCCGAAACGGGGGCGGCGGCGATCGAGAAGCTGGACAAGAACCCCGGGATCGACGTCGTGCTCATGGACATCATGATGCCCGACATGGACGGATACGAGACGATCCGCGCGATCCGGAAGCACGCGCGCTTCCGAGGCCTGCCGATCATCGCCGTCACGGCCAAGGCGATGAAGGGAGACCGCGAGAAGACGCTCGAAGCCGGGGCGTGGGACTACCTCTCCAAGCCGGTCGACACCGAGCAGATGCTGTCGGTGCTCCGGGCATGGCTCTACCGGTAGGACATTGGCCGATTCCGACGACGTCCGCATCCTGATCGTCGACGACAGCGCCGAAAAGCTGTTGTCCCTGGGAGTCCTGCTCGCGGGCTCGGGACGGGAAATCGTGGAGGCGAGGTCGGGACGGGAGGCCCTTCGGCACCTGCTCTTCGGGCACTTCGCCGTCATCCTGCTCGACATCAACATGCCCGACATGGACGGGTTCGAAACGGCGGCGCTGATCCGACAGCGGAAGCTCTCGGAGCACACGCCGATCATCTTCATCACCGCGTACAGCGACGACGTCCACTCGCTGCGCGGTTATTCCATCGGCGCCGTCGACTACATCATCACGCCCGTCGTGCCCGAAGTCCTGCAGTCGAAGGTTTCCGTCTTCGTCGACCTGTTCCGGAAGACCGAGCAGATCCGGCGGCAGTCCGAATCTCTCCAGAGGCGAGCCGCGCAGCTCCAGCGCCTGACACAGGTCTCTCTGGCGATCAATTCGGCGGGCTCCACGGCCGGAATCGTCCGGGCGGTCGTCGCCGCCGCGCAGAACATCCTGGACGCGCGGCAAGCGATTCTCGCTCCGGCTCCGGGCGAGCAATGGGACCCGTCTCCGAGAGACGAGGAGCCCGGCGCTCCGGACATGACGGCCGCGCTGACCGGGTCCGACGGCCGGTCGATGGGCACGCTCGAGCTTTTCGGAAGAGACCCCTCCCGAATTACCGACGAGGACGGCGCGATCCTCACCCAGCTCGCGCAGATCGCCGCGGTCGCGATCGAGAACGTGCTCTCGGCGCAGGCCCGCGAGGCGAACCGCCTGAAGGACGAATTCCTCGCGACCCTCTCCCACGAGCTTCGGACGCCGCTCACGGCGATCCTCGGCTGGGCGCGCGTTCTTCGGGGGGGAGCGCTCGACCCGAAACGCTACGCGCACGGGCTGGAAGTGATCGAGCGAAATGTCAATGCCCAGGCAAAGCTGATCGAGGACCTCCTCGAGATCTCTCGCGTCAGCAACTCGAAGGTGCGGCTCGCCGCGCAGCCGATGCGGGTCGCGCCGGTCGTCGAGGCCGCGCTCGACGCGATGCGGCCGGCGATCGAGGCCAAAGGCCTTCGTTCGACGCTCGACGTCGCGCCGGAGGCCGCCGCGGACGATCGCATTTCGGGCGACCCCGACCGGCTCCAGCAGGTTTTCGGGAACCTCATTTCCAACGCGATCAAGTTCACCCCGAAAGGCGGAAGGATCGACGTCCGCATCGCGATCGTCGAATCGCAGATCTCCGTTTCGGTCTCCGACACCGGCCGGGGCATCAGCCGCGAGTTCCTCGGCCACGTCTTCGACCGTTTTCGCCAGGAGGACAGCTCGCCGACCCGTTCGCACGGAGGCCTCGGAATCGGGCTCGCGATCGTCCGCCATCTCGTCGAGCTCCACCGGGGATCGGTGTCGGCCGAGAGCTCGGGTCTCGGGGGGGGATCCACGTTCACGGTTCGGCTCCCGATTCTCGAGGAAAACGGCTTCGCGGTTCCGGATTCTCCGCCCGCCCGGGTTCGCGCGGAGGCGCCCGACCTGGCGGGTCTGCGCGTGCTTCTCGTGGACGACGATCTGGACACTCGAGAAGTCGTCGGCGAGATCCTGCGCGTCGCCCGCGTCGAATTCGAGCTCGCCTCGACGCTCGACGAGGCTCTCGCGGCGCTCGAGCGCCGGCGGTTCGACGTGCTCGTGAGCGACATCGCGATGCCGGGCGGAGACGGCTACGACCTGATTCGGAGAGTTCGCTCGCTCCCGACGACCCGCGGCGGACGGATCCCGGCGGTGGCCCTGACGGCGTACGTCGGAAGAGAGGACCGGGTCCGCGCGCGGAAAGAGGGATTCCAGAAGCATGTCGCCAAGCCGATCGAGCCCGGCGAGCTCCTCTCGGTCCTGGCCGAGCTGGCGGGCGCGCCGAGCGACCCGCCGGCAGCCCGGGCCGCGTCCGAGGAAGGGGGATCGCCCTGCCGGGTCCTGATCGTCGAGGACGACGCCGACAGCGGGTTGGGGTTGAAGGCCCTCCTCGAGCTCGGAGGCTTCGAAGTGGAAATCGCCCGCGACGGGCCGGAGGGCCTTCGCCGCGCCGCCGAGATTCATCCGGATCTCGCGCTCGTCGACGTCGGGTTGCCCGGGATGGACGGATACGGCGTGGCGGACCGTCTCCGGCAGAGCGGCAACGGGCGCAAACCCTACATGATCGCCGTCTCCGGCTTCGACGACGGCGCCCACCGGCAGCGGGCGCGCGAATCGGGGTTCGACGACTATCTCGTCAAGCCGATTCGCCCCGAAGAGCTGGAGCGCGCCGTCAGCGCCCGAGTTCCGAGATTTCGCCCGACAGAGAAAGAAGATCGCAGCGCGCCGTGATCCAGTCGAGCTTCGCCCGGATCGCTTCCTCTTCGCCGTCGGCCAATTCCATCTGACGCCGCTCCACTTCGTCGGGCTGGTCCCGGCCTTCGCGCCGGAGGCTCTCGCTCTCCCGCAGCGCTTCCACCGAGACCCCCCGGGCTCGTTCGGCGAGGCTCATCGCGGCGGCCGAGCGGTCGAGAGCGGCCCGGGCTCGCGCCGCGGCGAGCTCCAGGTCGGAGAGCCGGGCGCGGCGGTCGGCCTCGGCGGCGGCGATCCGGCTCTCGAGCTTCGCCCGGGAATCCGCGAAGCGGCCCCCCGACCAGAGCGGGACCGCGATGGAGAGGCCCACGCTCCAATCGTCGGCCTTGAAGTTGTTGTAGTACCGGTCGTAGCGGCTTGCGAGACGGTTGTACTGCCCTTCGATCTCGACGACAGGGGACAGCGTGGCGCCTGCGACCTTCTCCGATCGGCGAAGCGACGCGAGCTCGAGGTCGAGCGCCCGCAACGTCGGGTCGGCCGCCTGCAGCCGGCCGGCGTCCGCGGAGGCGCTCGCCGCGCCGAGGCGGATGGCCGGGTTCTCAGCGATTTCCAGCGGCGAGCCCGGATCCGCGCCGATCGCGATCCGCAGCTCGCGGAAGTCGAGGTCCCGGTCGGACTCCGCGTCGAGGGTCTTCTGGCGCGCTTTCGCGGCCTCCAGGCTCGCCCGCTCCAGGTCGAGCTCGGTGCGGCGGCCCTCCCGGGCGAGCGCGGCCGTGTGGTCCCGGACGGATTCCGCCGCGCCTTGACGGCGGCGGGCGGCGTCGATCCGGGCGTCGTCGGACCAGCAGCGGGCGTAGAGAAGAGCGGCTGCGCGCGCCGTCTCGACTCGCGATTTTTCCGCCGCTCCGGCCTGCTGCGCCGCGTGCGCTTCCGACTGGAACACCTGAGAGCGCGCCGACCGGTCGTACAGAGTCTGCCGCACCTCGAGGCCGGCGATCGCGGGAACCCTTCCGGCTACCGCCACGGGGATTCCGCTCGAGTAGCCGGGGGTCGTCGACGCCCAGGCCTCCGGATGGAAAGCGTCGCGGGCGAGCCTCGCCTCGGCGGCCGCTTCGCTGCCCGCCGCCTCGGCGGCGCCGAGACCGGGGGAGCGGGCGAGAGCGCGTTCCACGGTCTCGCGCAGCGTCAGCGGGTGCGCGGATTCCTCGCGGGGCGCCTGCGGCGATGCCGGGGCGGCCGCGGCGATCGCGCCGAGAAAAGCGAGCGTCGTCGGGAGCATTCGAGAGCTACTCATGGCGAAGGGCCTCCGAAGGGTCGAGGCGCGCGGCCCGAACAGCCGGGACGGCGCCGAAAAGCAGGGTCACGGCGCAGGAAAAGACGAACGCGAGGACGATCGAGATCGCGGAGATCCGGATGTCGACGCTGCGAAACGCGAGCTTCGCGACTCCCGGGATGCCGGCGCCGGCGAGAACGCCGAGAGAGGACCCGACGAACCCGAGGAGGAGGGCCTCGAGCAGGAACTGGCGGAGGATGTCGGCACGCCGGGCGCCGACCGACATGCGGAGGCCGATTTCGCGCGTGCGCTGCTCGATCGACGCGAGCAGGATGTTCATGATTCCCACCCCGCCCACGATTACCGAAACGGCGGCGGCGAGGACGAACGCGACGATGAGTCCGAGGGAGATCGCGCGGGCGACGCGGATCACGGTCGTCATGCTGTCGACCTTGTAGACCGAACCGCTGTGGTGACGCTCGGAGAGCAGGCTCTGCACGGACTCGGCGGCCTCGGGAATCCGGGAGAAATCCCGGACCTCGGCGAAGAGCGTGTCCACGCGGCGCGACGGGGTGAAGAACCAGGCGACGGTGATCGGGATGAACACGGTTTCGGGGGTGACGTCGCCCTGTCCCATCGTGTCGACGGGCTCTTCGAACTCTCCGACGACCCGAAACGTCGTCCCGAGCGCGCGCACGGATTTTTCCGGCGAGTCGTCCCCGCCGAAGAGCTTTTCGTACAGGCTGCGGTTGACGACGCAGACCTTGGAGAGTGTTGAGAGGTCATCCTCGTCGAAAAACCGTCCCTGGAGCAGGCGGAAATTCTTTCGGACCGCCGGGTAGTTCGGCGTCGTTCCCAGCAGCGTGAGGTTCTTCGCACTCGAGAGGAGCGTCACGTCGCCGTGAAGGATGACGAGCGGCGTGACGCCCGAGAACAGGTCGGTCCGCGCGGCGACGGCGCGGACGTCGGCATCGTCGATCTGGTCGTCGAGAGCACGCGAGACGCCCGCCGTGACGGTCCCGTCGTAGCTCGCCCAGATGAGGTGCGAGCCGACACCTTCGATTTGCGACATCACGTAGCCGCGGCCGGTCAGGCCCAGCGTCACGACGAGGATGATCGACGCCGTTCCGACGACGAGACCGGCGAGCGTGAGCCAGGTCTGGACCGGGTGCGTGCGAAAGCGGTGGAGCGCCGTCTCGAAGATCTCCGTGGAGAGGATGCCCGTTCGTTCCGGGGAGGTCATGACCCTTCGACCTTGACTCGCAACCCGTCGGACAGCGCGCCGCCGCCGGGAAGAATGACCTGCTCTCCCGGGCGCAGGCCGCTCGTCACCTCGGCGTCGGTTACTCCGAGAAGCCCGACGGTCACGTCCCTTCGCCGCGCGCGCCCGTCCTCTCGGACGAAGATCCAGCGCCGGGAGCCGTCGCGCTGGAGGGCCGCCCTCGGGATCACGAGCGCCGCGCTCTTCTCGCCCGCGACGATCGACACGTTGACCGAAGCGTTCGGGGGGAGTCTCCGATCCGGGTCGGCGATCTCCCCGAGGACCTCGCCGACGCGGCGCCCTGCGTAGTCGCGCAGGCCGGCCGCGACCGCCGTGACGCGTCCCTGCCATTGCCGGTCGGGGAGGCCGTCGAACGTCACGGTGACGCGCTCCCCGGGAGCGATCCGGGGGAGATCGGGTTCGTCGACCCGGGCGCGAACGCGCACGTGCGCGGGGTCCTCCACGGACGCGACCACCTGGCCCGGCTCGAAGCGTTCCCCTGTCCGGCGGGGGAGACCGAAGACGACACCCGGCGACGGCGCTCGAAGGGTCAGAGCCGCGACGCGCCGGTCCAGCTCCGCGGCCGAACGCTGAGCAAGGGCGAGGCGAGAGGAGCGCCCGCCTTCGAGGGAGCTCGAGCGCGCCTTTGCGGACTCCAGCCGGGATTCCGCCTCGCGCACCGCCGCCGCGTCGTTGTCGCGCGCCTCGCGCGAAATCGCTCCTGCCGCGAGCAGGCGCTCGTCGGCCTCCGCGGTTTTCCGGCGCTGTTCCGCATCGCTCTTCGACCGGGAGAGCTCGGCGATCGCGGTTTCCCGGTCGGCCGAGAGCTCGAGCGCTCCGCTGTGCGCGTCGAGCGCGCTCTGGACGAGGTCGGGGTTTTCGAGGCGAACCAGGACGCGCCCCGCCTCGACCTGCTCCCCGTCGCGCGCGAGGATCTCGGCCACGGAGGCCGCCTCCGGCGCTCGGAGCTCTCCCTCCGAGCCCGGTTCGAGGGTCCCGTCGCAGAGGACCGGCACCGAGAGGTCTCGGATCCGGGCCTCGACGACCCGGACGGAAACGCCCTTCTTGCGGGCGAGGAGGAAGACGATCGCCCCGACGGCGGCCACGGCGGCCACGGCGGCGACGGCAAGGAGAATTCGTCGGCCTACTCGCATCGGCGCTATTCTAACGATAGGATTCGGGAGATGAAGACTCTGTTCCTGAATCCCCCGTCGTTCGACGGATTCGATGGCGGGGCCGGCTCGCGATACCAGGCCCGCCGGGAGATCCGCTCGTTCTGGTACCCCACATGGCTCGCGCAGCCGGCCGCGCTCGTGCCCGGCAGCCGCCTCGTCGACGCTCCGGCGCGCGGTCTCGGTCTCTCGGAGGTCCTGCCGCTCGCGAACGACTACGAGTTGGCGGTCCTTCACACGAGCACTCCTTCTTTCCCTTCCGACGTGAAAGTCGCGGAGGCGCTGAAAGCGGTGAACCCCCGGCTCGCCGTGGGCTTCGTCGGCGCCCATGTCGCGGTATCCCCCGAAGCCTCGCTCGCCGCGTCGCGGTCGATCGACTTCGTCGCGCGAAACGAGTTCGATTACACGATCCAGGAGGTCGCCGCGGGACGCCCGTGGGATTCGATCGACGGCCTGAGCTACCGGAACGCGGACAGCGGCGCGATCGTCCACAACCGCGAGCGCGCGACGCTCGAGACGATGGACGATCTTCCGTTCGTGACCGACGTGTACAAGCGCGACCTCGTGATCGAGGACTACTTCATCGGGTACCTGCTGCACCCCTACGTATCCCTCTACACGGGCCGGGGGTGCCGGTCGAAATGCACGTTCTGCCTCTGGCCGCAGACGATCGGCGGCCATCGCTACCGCACGCGTTCGGCCGAGAACGTCGCCGCCGAGATCGCGCGAGCGAAGGAGTATTTTCCGCAGGTCAAGGAATTTTTCTTCGACGACGACACGTTCACTGACGATTTGCCCCGGGCGGAAGACGTCGCCCGGCGTCTCGAGAAGATCGGCGTCACGTGGTCGTGCAACGCGAAGGCGAATGTCCCATACGAAACGCTCCGCGTGATGAGGGAAAACGGGCTGCGCCTGCTGCTCGTCGGGTACGAAACGGGAGTCCAGGAGATCCTGAACAACATCCGCAAGGGAACGCGAATCGACGTCGCGCGGAAGTTCACGGAAGATTGCCACAAGCTCGGAATCACGATTCACGGAACGTTCATCGTCGGGCTTCCGGGGGAGACTCCCGACACGATCGAGCGGACGATCCGGTTCGCGAACGAGATCAATCCCCACACGATCCAGGTTTCGCTCGCGGCCCCGTATCCCGGGACGGAGCTCTATCGGCAGGCGCAGGCAAACGGCTGGCTCACCGGGGGCGAAAAGACGCTCGTCGGCGCCGACGGGGTTCAGATCAGCTCGCTCGCATACCCGGACCTCTCCCGCGAGGAGATTTTCGGTGCGGTGGAACGCTTCTACCGCCGGTTCTACTTCCGCCCCCGAAAGATAGGGGAGATGCTCAAGGAGATGATCCTGAGCCCGCCGATGATGAAACGCCGCCTCCGCGAAGGGGTCGAGTTCTTTTCGTTCCTCTCCCGCCGCGAGGCGAGCGCCTGACGCCGGGAAGGTATCGCCTCTCCCCGCGGGAGAGGCCGGACCGCCCGTGGCGGTCCGGGTGAGGGAGCTCCGAGACCCCTCATGGTTCCCTCACCCCATCCCTCTCCCGCCGGGAGAGGGAGTCGAGCCGTGAGGAAGCTGGTTATCACCGGCGACGACTTCGGCATCTCGACCGCCGTCAACAGGGCGATTGTCGAGGCGCACGAAAAGGGCGTCCTCACGAATGCGAGCCTGATGGTCGCGGGCGAAGCCTTCGAAGAAGCGGTCGCCGTGGCCCGCGAGCGACCGTCGCTCGCCGTCGGTCTCCACCTCGTCATCCTCGACGGGAAGGCGGTCCTTCCCCCGGCGGAGATCCCGCTGCTCGTCGATTCCGAGGGCCGGTTTTCCGACGCGCCTGTTTCGGCCGGCGTGCGATACTTCGTTCGACCCGCCGCTCGCGTGCAGCTGCGCCGAGAGATCCGGGCGCAGCTCGAGCGGTTTCGATCGACGGGGCTGACGCTTTCGCACGTGGACGGCCATCACCACCTGCACCTCCATCCCGTCGCGCTCGCCTGTCTCGCCGACCTCGCCGCGGAGTTCGGGATCCCGGCGATCCGCCTTCCGTCGGAAGAACTGTCGCTTGCCCTGCGGATGGACCCGGGAGGAGCCGCAACGAAGGTCCTCTGGTCGGAGATCTTCCGGCGGCTTCGCCGCCACGGCGAGCGGCAACTCCGCGGCCGGGCCGTTGCGTTCGCGGATCGCGTCTATGGCCTGCTCGCGACCGGCCGCGTCACGGAGCAATACCTGCTCGCGCTGATCCCGCGAATCCAGGCGGACGCGGTCGAGGTCTATTCGCACCCGGGCGCGTCGTCGGCCGAGCTCGAAGCGCTGATCAGTCCCCGCGTGCGGACAGCGATCCGGGATGCGGGATTTTGTCGTTCGACGCATGAACCCTTCTGACGTTCCCCCCTCTCCCGCGCTTCGCTTGCCCTCTCCCTCGAGGGAGAGGGCGGACGCCGAAGGCGGCCGGGTGAGGGGGCACGATGATCAGGAGGTCCGCGTCGATTCGGCTTGCTCGAATCCTGCTCGCGTTCGTCTGCGCGAGCTCGATTGCGTTCTCGATCGCGAGCGTGATCGCCGCCGCAAGTCTCTTTCGGAGACCGCGCAAGCTCCGGATGGGACGCCCGACCTTTCCGGCCGTTTCGATCCTCAAGCCGCTGCGCGGCCTCGACCACGAGTCGCACACGAACCTCTCTTCTTTCGCGCGCCAGCGGTATCCGGCGTTCGAGATTCTTTTCGGAGCCGAAGATCCCGCCGACCCGGCGCTGGAGGTCGCTCGCCGGATCCGAAACGAGTTCCCGGGCGTTCCGATCCGGATCGTGGACCGTGTGGAGCCCCTCGGCGAAAATCCGAAGGTCAACACTCTCGCGAGCCTCGCGCGCGAGGCCGCGCACCCGCTGATTCTCCTGTCCGACAGCGACGTGCGGGTGGGGTCCGGGTACCTCCGCGCGATGGTACGGCGGTTGGAACGCGAGAACGTTTCGATGCTCACGTCGCTGTATTCCAGCCGTGCGGGAAACTGGGCGGGTCGCTTCGAAGCGCTCGGCACCGCGACGGAGTTCCAGCCCGGCGTGCTCGTGGCGCGGATGCTGCAGCGCGTGCGGTTCGGCCTCGGCGCGGGGATCCTGATTCGGCGCGATGCGTTGGACGCGATCGGGGGTTTCCCGGCGATCGCCGATCACCTCGCTGACGACTACATGCTCGGCTACCTCTGCGACCGCGCCGGCGGACGCATCGAGCTTTCGACCGCCGTCGCGGAGCACCACCTCGGCTCGCCGTCCTTCGGCGAGTGGTTCCGTCGGCAGGTGCGGTGGAACCGGGGAATCCGGGTCTCCCGCCCCGCGGGCTATTTCGGCCTCGTTCTGACGCAGGGTGTTGCCGCGGCCGCGCTACTGCTCCTGGCGTCGGGCGGCTCGGCGCTCGGATGGAGCGTGTTCGCGGCGACGATCGGAGCCCGCCTCGCGTCCGCCTGGGTCGTCGGCGCCGGTTGCCTGAAGGACCCGACGGTCCGCAGTTTCCTGTGGCTCGTTCCGATTCGGGACCTCGCGGGAACGGCGCTCTGGTTGACGGGGCTCTTCGGGAAGAGCGTGGACTGGCGCGGACAGCGGTTCCGGCTCGAGAAGGACGGGCGCATTACTCGCCGAACCCCTCCCACCAACCCCTCACCCGGCCTTCGGCCACCCTCTCCCACAAGGGGAGAGGGGAGAGAAGGAGTTCCGTGAAATTCGTCGAGCGGCTCTTCCTGATCGCCGGGGCCGTTCTGTTCGTGTGGCTCCTTCATCGCATCGGGCTCGGTCCCATCGCGGACAATCTCGCGCGCATCGGCTGGGGCTTTCTGGTCCTCTTTGCGTTCCAGGGAGCGGTCCTCATTCTGGACACGCTCGGCTGGCGCTTCACGCTCCCGCGGGACGCGCGAACGGACGCTTTCGACGCGATGTTCGGAATGCGGCTCGCCGGCGACGCGATCAATTACCTGACGCCGACGGCGGCGATGGGCGGCGAGTTCGTGCGCTACCGCCTTCTCTCCCGGACGCACCCGCCGGCGGCGGCCGTCGGCTCGGTCGCGCTGCTCGTCCTCAACCAGTTCTTCTCGCAGGTGCTCTTCGTTCTCGCCGGAGCGCCGTTCGTCTACCTCGCGCTCGGCCACCGGTCGCTCCGGTGGGGCGGCGCGCTCGCCTCGCTCGCCGTTCTGCTTCTCCTGCTCCTGAGCGGGTTGCTCTACCTCGGAAAGCGCGGGGACGGCCTGCGGAGGCTGAGGGACTTCGTGCATCGGTTTGCCATGGGCCCTCTCCCCGCGGGAGAGGGCGGCCGAAGGCCGGTTGAGGGACCCTCGTCCGGGATCGGCCCGCCAGGGGCCGACCCCTGGCAGCAGATCGACGACAACGTTTTCGGCTCGTACCGGAAGCGGCGCGGCGACATGGCTCTCTCGATCCTCTGCTTCCTCCTCGCGTGGTCGCTCGGGATCGGGGAGTGCGCCGTGATCCTCTTCCTTCTCGGCGTGCCCGCGGCGTGGACGACGATCGTCGCGATCGAGGCGCTGTCCGTTCTCGTCGAAACGGCCCTCTTCTTCGTCCCGGGAAAGATCGGCACGCAGGAAGGGGGCAAGTACTTCATCTTCCTCTCGCTCGGCCTGAACCCGGCGACCGGGTTCTCGTTCGGCCTCACGCGCCGCGTCCGCGAGCTCGCCTGGGCGCTCATCGGCCTCGTCGTGCTCGCGGTGATGCAGAGGGGCGGGGGAGAGGGGCGGGCGTAGGTCGCGGAGTTATTCGTTTATGTCGATAGGTCAATGTCCCCTTTTTGTCCGGCCCGCGATAAGTACCGTTGGAGACAGCTCTTGAGTTATTCTTTTCCGGTCGATTCATCAGAGAAGTCACAACTCGAGGGCAACAGAATTGTCGCGCGCCCGGTTCGGTCGGCGAGGGCTCGCGAGGTGAGGACAGGTTGAACGATTGATCGGGACATTTTCGAAAAGAGTCAGCATTGCAGCGGTGGCTGCTCTGGCGCTCGCGTTGGGAAGCGCCAAGGCGAGCACGTACACGGTGCTGCACACGTTCTCGGGTGGAACGTCAGATGGTGCCAAGTCCTTCGCTCCACTGGTGCTCGACGACTCCGGATTCCTGTATGGAACAACCATCAGCGGAGGTGCAAGCAACGCAGGAACGGTATTCAAGATGAAGAGTGACGGGAGCCAGTATTCGGTCTTGCACTCCTTCGCCAATTCCACTTCCGACGGGGGACTATGGTCTTGGGTGATCCTGGACAAGTCCGGGAATATTTTCGGGACCTCGATTCAGGGAGGAGCGCAAGGACTCGGCACCGTTTTCACGATGAAGTCTGACGGCAGCGCTTATTCGATTCTCCACTCATTTTCTGGTGGATCAACCGACGGCCAGTACCCCACTGCCCCCCTGGTTTGGGACGGTTCGGGCGCACTCTTCGGTACGACATGGGGTGGAGGAACGGGCGGCGTCGGAACGGTCTTTAGGATAGGTATTGCGGGGGATGGCTTCACGATCCTTCATTCGTTCACGGGTGCAGATGGTGAACAGTCTCGGGCTGCGGTGGTCCTCGATGGCCAAGGATATCTCTATGGTACGACGACGAACGGCGGTTTTGGGGGACCGAACGTCTATGGAAACGTGTTCAAAATGAGAACTGATGGAACGGCTTTCTCGATTCTCCATTCGTTTTCTGGCGGAGAAGTTCCGGATGGCCTCAGCCCAGGTCCTCTGATGCTTGATTCCAACGGAACGCTTTTTGGCATAAGCGGAGGAGCATCAACTACCGGTACCGGGTTCGGCGGAACCGTCTTTTCGATCACAACGGCGGGCTTGGGGTTCGTGGTCTTGCATTCGTTCTATACGAGTACGGGGGAAGGTGCCCTGCCGACGGGTGTCGTCGGCGATGGCTTCGGGAAATTGTACGGAACCTGCCAGGACTTTGGCTCAGGAGGATGGGGGACCGTGTTCAGCATGACTACCTTCGGAGACGAGGTCTCTGTTCTTCACACATTTCTCGGTCCTCCGTCGGACGGCGGGCAGCCCAAGGCACAAATGATCACAGATGGCAGCGGAAACCTCTATGGCACGACCGGGTTCGGGGGCCAGGACGACTTCGGTACTGTGTTCAAAATTAGCGGCGCGATAGAGCCAGGCGGTCCGCTCGCGGCGCCGGTAATCACCTCGCCTACCGCTAATCTGGTCTCATCGACCACTCGAGTATCGCTAAAGTGGAACTCCGTCGCAGCAGCGGGCGGATACGGCCTTGCGGTGATCGATGACACCGACGGATTCGTCGCATATGAGGGAACCTCGACGAGTTCGACATCGGTTCTCGTTGATCTTCCAGTTGGCGGTTACACCTTCGGCGTGCGCGCCTGCTCCGGGGGCTTCTCAGACGCGAACTGCGGTCCGTTTGCGACGGTCGATTTCACGGTTAATGTTCTTCCGCCGACGACTTCCACGACGAAGTTCTACACGCTGACGCCCTGCCGTGTCGCGGACACGCGCAACGCCGCGGGGCCTTACGGCGGCCCGGCGCTTCAGGCGGGAATCGCTCGCGTCTTCAAGCTGACGGGCCAATGCGGGATACCGACGGGAGCGAAGGCCGCATCCGGCAACGTCACGGTCGTGACGCCGACCGATCCGGGCGAGCTCAAGCTCAACCCCACCGGCGCCGACCCGCAGGTCGCGTCGGCGATCAGCTTCCCCGCGGGCCGGGTTCTCGCGAACAACGCGATGGTGTTCCTTGGCACCGACGGCGCAATGAGCGTCTTCGATGCGCAGGACACGGGCTCCACGCACTTCATCATCGATGTGAATGGGTATTTCAAGTAAGCGCGCGCTGGTCCTGGCGGCCGTCGCACTGGCGCTCGGGGCCGGGCGGGCGGCCGCGAGCACGTACACGGTGCTGCACAGCTTTCAGCAGCCGGCTTCCTCGCCTCTTGCGGCCGTGACCGATGGCAAAGGAGTCTTGTTCGGCACGACGGCCCGGGGAGGCGTTTATTTCGGAGGAACCGTCTTCAGGGTTCAGTCCGACGGGAGCGGGTTCGCCGTTCTCCATTCCTTTTCCATGAGCGAAGGCGGGCCTCCCGTCTCGTCCTTACTCCTCGACTCTTCCGGGGAGCTTTACGGCGTCACGGGCGGATCCTCGACGGATACCACGAGGGTCAATGGAATCCTCTTCAGGATTCGAACAGACGGCTCCGGATTTTCGGTCTTGCACTCCTTTTCGGGCGGCTCGAGCGATGGTGCACAGCCCTTCGGCGCGGTCGTTTCCGATGGCGCCGGAAATCTATACGGAACCACCGTTCTTGGCGGGACGGCGGGTTCCGGGACGGTTTATCGAGCGAAGAGTGACGGGAGCTCGTTCTCGATTCTTCACTCCTTTGCCGGGGGAGCAGCGGACGGGGCGTCTCTCAATCCGCCGTCACGCTCGACGCCGCGGGATTTCTCTATGGCACGACCTACAGCGGCGGTTCTTCGGGTTCGGGGGCCGTGTACAAGCTCAAGACGGACGGAACCCTGTATTCGGTCTTGCGCTTCTTTGGAGCCACGACGAACGAGGGGACGAACCCCATTGCGGGCGTGATTCCGGACGGGTTGGGCCGGCTCTACGGGGTCACCTATGCTGGCGGTTCGGCGAATTCCGGGTCGATCTTTTCGATCAAGGTCGACGGAACCGGTTTCGAGGCCCTGCACGACTTTACGGGCATCTCTGACGACGGTTCATATCCGAACGCGGCCCTCGTCCTTGGTCCGGGCGGCCGACTCTACGGCGCAACTTCCCGAGGGGGCACGAACGGTTTTGGAACGGTTTTTAGGATCGACACCGGGGGAACAGGGTTTCTGTCACTGCGCTCATTTGCCGGCTTGCCCGATGGCGCGTATCCAACTCTGGCTGGGTTGATCGTCGATTCCTCGGGTGTCCTGTACGGGGCAACCTGGGAGGGCGGCGGCCGCCAGAACATGGGCACGCTCTTCAGCCTGCAGGCGGATGGATCCGGATTCGAGACGTTTTATGCTTTCCACTATACCGAGGGGATCTCGCCGGTTTCGTCACTTCTCGCCGATGGATCGCAAAACCTCTACGGAACGACCGAACAGGGCGGCCTGGACAACCTCGGGACTGTATTCGAGCTCAGGCGGGACGGCAGCGGATTCTCCACCCTGCACGACTTCTCCGAGCCCAATGGCGATGGGGCGTTTCCCGACGCTCCTGTCATTTTCGACGGCGACGGCAACTTGTTCGGGACGACGAGCACCACCTACGGCTCCGGACCGGGCGCGGTCTTCCGGCTTCTTCCCGGCGCGGGGTATTCTCTCCTGCACACTTTCGGTTCGTCGCCCGACGGCGGCAGGCCACTCGCGGCTCTTGCCCTCGTGAGTCCCAGTACCTTGGTGGGCACGGCTTCGAACGGGGGACAGTTCGCGGAGGGAACGATTTTCGCGCTCAAGACCGACGGGACCTCTTTTCAGGTCCTTCATGACTTCGCTGTTTCCGACGGGGTCGCCCCTTCAGCATCGGTGGTGTCGAATATTCAGCAGCAATTGTTTGGCACGACCGCAGGAGGGGGAGCTTCGGGGCAGGGAACGATCTATACGATTGGGACGACCGGGACTGGGTTTTCAGTCCTTCATTCATTCGTCGGCGGATCGAATGACGGAGCCCAGCCGCTCTCCGCGGTGGTGATCGACGCCTTTGGATTCTTGTACGGGACAACCTCCGCCGGCGGGCCGGCGAATCGCGGCGTGGTTTTCCGAATGAAAACGGACGGATCGATGTTTTCGGTTCTTCACGGTTTCGCGGGTGGGATGACGGACGGCGATGATCCGCCATCCTCTCTGACTCTCGACGGATCTGGGAACCTGTACGGGACGACCTATCGAGGCGGGGTCTCCAACGCCGGCGTGATTTTCCGAATGAAGACCGATGGGGGCGGGTTCACGCTGTTGCATTCTTTCGCGGGCTTCCCTCAGGATGGCGGCTATCCCACGGCGGCCTTGATCCTGGACGAGTACGGCAACCTCTATGGGACAACGTCCGGCGGTGGCGCTGGAAGCGGGGGCATTGTGTTCAAGCTCGGTGAGGCGAACGGCGGCGGCGCTTCGCTTGCGGCTCCCGTGATCACCGCCCCGGCGCAGGGTCAGGTCCTTGCGTCGAGTCGGGTCGTATTCAAGTGGGGGATCGTGAACCAGGCTGCGGACTACCAGTTCCTAGTCGTTGACGATTCAGACGGCAGCACGATTTACTCAGGTAGCAACACTGACGGATCGACAACCGCCACGATCGACTTGCCCAACGGCGGCCTGACGTTCGGTGTCCGCGCCTGCTCAGGCGGTTTCGCAGATGCGAACTGCGGCCCGTTCGCGACCGTCGATTTCACGGTCAACGTTCTTCCTCCGACGACTTCCACCACGAAGTTCTACACGCTGACGCCCTGCCGCGTCGCGGACACGCGCAATGCCGCTGGACCGTATGGCGGCCCGGCCCTTCAGGCGGGCGTCTCGAGAGTCTTCAAGCTGACGGGGCAATGCGGCATACCGACGGGAGTGAAGGCCGCCTCCGTCAACATCACGGTCGTCACGCCGACGGACCCGGGCGAGCTCAAGCTCAACCCGACAGGCGCCGATCCACAGGTTGCGTCGGCGATCAGCTTTCCCGCGGGACGGGTTCTCGCGAACAACGCGATGGTGTTTCTGGGCACCGACGGCGCGATGTCGGTCTTCGACGCACAGGACACGGGCTCGACGCACTTCATCATCGATGTGAATGGGTATTTCAAGTAAGCGCGCGCTGGTCCTGGCGGCTGTTGCGCTGGTGCTTGCGGGCGGGCATGCATGGGGAGTCGCGTACACGGTACTTCATAACCTTCCGCCCCCGGCTGGCGCTCTTCCTCAGGCAGGGCTGGTAGCAGATGGCACTGGGAATCTTTTCGGTACAACAGATTTTGGTTTCGGCACGATTTTTAGGATTCGGACTGATGGAACCGGGTTCGTCACGATTCACTCGTTCACGGCGAGCGACGGCGATGGGCCAATCCCTTCACTGATTGTTGGTCCCTCTGGAAGTCTTTATGGAGTCACGGCAGGTGCCGACAGCAACCCTCCAAACTTGAATGGAAGAGTGTTTCGGATTCGGACGGATGGCTCGGGTTTCTCGATCCTCCACTCCTTCTCCGGCGGGCCAAATGACGGCGCGTCACCCTGGAGCTCGCTCACTTGGGACGGCGCTGGTTATCTCTACGGGACCACGGTGTTGGGCGGTTCGGCGGGCTCGGGGACGGTATATCGCATGAAGGTTGATGGCAGTTCGTTTGCGGTCCTGCATTCTTTCCGGGGTGGGGCAGATGGAATGACACCTTACTCTCCGATCGCCCTCGACGGTGTGGGAAATCTATACGGCACCACCTACGGCGGTGGCTCCTTGGGTCTGGGCACAGTCTTCAAGATCAGGATAGACGGAACCGGTTTCTCGGTTCTGCGCTTCCTTGGCGCTACCTCAAGTGAAGGCACTCAGCCCATGGCGGGCGTGATTCTGGACGGGGCGGGTCGGCTTTTCGGCACCACTTACACCGGAGGGGCATTCAAGTACGGGACGATCTTTTCGATGAAGGTCGACGGAAGCGCATTCGCTGCGTTACACGATTTCAGCGGCCTCTCGGGCGACGGCGAAATGCCCAACACGCCGCTCGTTCTGTATCCGGACGGGAATCTCTATGGGACCACGTTTTCGGGTGGTACGAGCGGATTTGGGACAGTTTTCCGGGTGAGTACCTCGGGGGACGCCTTTCGGTCGCTGCACTCATTCGCTGGAGGGCCTTTGGAGGGTGCCAATCCATTCCTCTGTTCGTTGATTGCCGACTCGTCGGGAACGCTGTACGGCACTACTTGGGAGGGCGGTTCCTCGGGCTTTGGCACCGTCTTTCGTATGGGACTCGATGGAGCCAGTTTCGCTGTCCTATTCTCATTTCAGCAGGCTTGGGGAATTCAGCCCGTTTCGCCGTTGTCGGCCGATGAGTCGGGAAGCCTATACGGCACCACCGCCAGAGGCGGACCGTCCGACCTCGGGACGGTTTTCAGGGTCGGACAGGATGGCAACGGATTTTCTACACTTCACGTCTTTTCGGATAGCGTTTCCGAGGGCGCCTTTCCTGACGGTTCCGTGATCACTGATGGCTCAACCAACTTGTTTGGTGTCACATCTTCTGGAGGCGAGTTTGGTTATGGCTCGATCTTCGGGCTCCACTCGAATGGTGCGGGCTTTTCTCTTCTGCATTCGTTTAACTATTCGGTTGACGGTGCCACACCCCTGGGCGCTCTTACATTGGTAAACACCGGTACCCTCGTCGGTATCACGCAAAGCGGGCCGCTGGGAGGAGCGGTATTCTCGATCAAAATGGACGGGAGCGCCTTTAGCGTGATTCATTCCTTCAGCGGTTCAGACGGGAGCAGCCCGAACTCAGCCATCGTTCCCGGCGGCAGTGGGGCGCTCTTTGGCACGACGGAAAGCGGAGGGGTCGCCAGCGGCGGAACGGTCTACAAGATTGGAGTTGATGGAAACGGCTTTGCCGTGCTTCATTCTTTCGCCAGCGGTGCAGGGGACGGAGTTTCTCCACTCGCTGTGGCGGTGGACCACAACCTGGGCTACCTATATGGCACGACTTCGGGAGGAGGTACAAGCGGGCTCGGCGTCGTCTTTCGGATGAAAGCTGATGGAACAGAGTACTCGGTCATTCACTCCTTCTCGGGTGGCCCTGCCGATGGGGATAGGCCTGAAGGCTCGGTGGCAATCGATCCGTCCGGAAACCTCTATGGAGCAACTCTTTTCGGGGGAGCCTATGGCCTGGGTGTAATTTATCGACTGAAGACCAATGGCAATGGATTTACCCTTCTCCACTCTTTTGCTGGGGGACCCTCGGATGGCGAGACTCCCGAGGGATCTCTCATTCTAGACGTGAACGACAACCTTTACGGAACGACGGGCTCCGGTGGAACCGGAGGCGGGGGCGTTATCTTCAAACTCAGCGAGGCGAATGGAGGGGGGGCGTCGCTTTCCGCGCCGATCATCACGTCGCCTATGCAAGGTCAGGCCCTCGGCTCGAGCCGCGTCGTGTTCAGTTGGGGAATCGTGAACGGAGCGGCCGACTACCAGTTCCTGGTCGTTGACGATTCGGACGGCAGCACGATTTACTCAGGTAGCAACACTGACGGATCGACAACCGCAACGATCGACTTGCCCAACGGCGGTCTGACGTTCGGGGTCCGAGCCTGTTCCGGGGGCTTCGCCGACGCGAACTGCGGTCCCTTTGCGACCGTCGATTTTACGGTCAACGTGCTGCCGCCGACGACTTCCACCACGAAGTTCTACACGTTGACTCCGTGCCGGGTCGCGGACACGCGCAACGCCGCTGGACCGTATGGCGGGCCGGCGCTTCAGGCCGGGATCTCCCGCGTCTTCAAGCTGACGGGGCAGTGCGGAATACCAACAGGATCGAAGGCCGCCTCCGTGAACATCACGGTGGTGACGCCGACGGATCCGGGCGAACTGAAGCTCAACCCGACGGGCGCCGACCCGCAGATTGCTTCGGCGATCAGCTTCCCAGCGGGGCGCGTCCTCGCGAACAACGCGATGGTGTTCCTGGGCACGGACGGCGCGATGAGCGTCTTCGACGCGCAGGACACCGGCACGACGCACTTCATCATCGACGTGAATGGGTATTTCAAGTAACTATAAAAAAACCCCGGATCGCTCCGGGGTTTGGGGGTCTTGTGAATCCGGGAGAGTTGGTTAGCCGGATTACTTCTTCATCGAGATGCTGGAAACCTTGATCGTGTCGCCCGTCATCTCGCCCTTGAGCGTGACGTGGTGGCCGGCGTGTTCCGCGAGCCCGGCGTAGTCCTGGTTGTCGATGTTGTAGACCTTGCCGCCGCTGGCGAAGACGTACTTCGCGCCTTCCTTGATGCACGCCTCAGTGCATTCGCGGTCGGTCATCTTTTTCCCCGCGTGCTCGATCGCCGACTTGTGCGAGGCGCCGCACATGCTGTCGCTGATAGTTCCCTTCCAGGACTGTTCCGCGCCGTAGGAAATCGCCGCGCCGAAGAGGACCGCCAGTGCCGTTCCGAGAAGCTTTTTCATGGGTTCTCCTTTCGTCTTGTTAGACGAGTCAAAAGATGCAAATTTCGAGCCATTCAAGGGGGTTTTCGCTCAGCCCGACTCGCGGGCCTGTCCTCGCGGAGACTGCTCGGCCGGCGATGGGTCCTGTCATGCGCGATCCTCGGCCCCGCTTTTCCGCTCGCTGGCGATATGTGGACTTACTGCGTGACGACTCCGCGCCGCGAGCGGCAAACGGGGGTCTCCTCCACATGCCACTCCTCTCGGCCGTCGCGACGCCGCGTCGAATCCGACGGACCCGGGGCCTGGCCGCGCCGGTGCGGCGAGCGAGCCCTTTCAGGCGCTCTTGGCGGGGTATGTCTGGAGCAAGGCCTTGAGCTCCGTCGGCAGCGCGAAATTCACGTCTTCCTTGACGGTCTCGAATTCTTCGACGGTCCGGATGCCGAACTCGCCCTGGCACCGGTCGATGACTTCGCGGACGAGGACTTCCGGCGCGGAGGCGCTCGCGGTCAGGCCGAGCACGCGGACTCCCGCGAGCCACTCCGGCCGGATGTCGCGCGCCCGCTCGATCAGGTGGGCCGACACGTTGTGGGACTGCGCGACCTCGCAGAGGCGCAGGGAGTTGGAGCTGTTCGGCGCCCCCAGGACGAGCAGCGCGTCGATGTGCGGCGCCATGGCCCGGACGGCATCCTGGCGATTCTGCGTCGCGTAGCAGATATCGGCCTTCGGGGGGCTGATCATCTTCGGAAAGCGGCGCTTCAGGATCGCGACGATCTCTCGCGTGTCGTCGAGAGAGAGCGTCGTCTGCGTGAGGTAGGCGACGCGCTCCGGATCGTCGACCTGGACCGACTCGGCGCCCTCGGCCGTTTCGACGAGGCGGATCGCGCCGGGCGCTTCTCCGAGGGTGCCGATCGTTTCGTCGTGGTCTTCGTGCCCGATGAAGAGGATCGTGTAGCCGAGCTTCGCGTAGTGCAGGGCCTCAAGGTGGACCTTCGTGACGAGCGGGCAGGTGGCGTCGATCGTGCGAAGGGCCTTGTCCCGGGCGGATTGCCGAACCTCCGGGGAAATGCCGTGGGCGGAGTAGATCAGCCACGAGCCGTCGGGGACTTCCGAGACATCTTCGACGAAACGGGCTCCCTTTTCGCGCAGCTCGTCGACGACGTAGCGGTTGTGGATGATCTCCTTGCGCACGTAAACCGGGCCGTCGCAGACTTCGAGGGCTTTTTCGACGACGTCGATCGCGCGCACCACGCCCGCGCAGAAGCCGCGCAGTCCCGCGATCAGCAGTTTCTCGACCTGCGGGGAGTCGCTCACCAGCGCACCCCTTCCGCGGATTGAATGCGGTCCCGGGAGCCGGAATCGGGCTCCGCTCCCGCCTTCTCGGCGAGATCCGGAAACGCCGCGAAGACCTTCTCGACGACTCCGTCGGCGTCGAGCCCCAGAGAAGAGCGCTGGTACGCGGCGGGGCCGTGCTCCACGAACTGGTCGGGGATCGCATGGACGCGGGCCTTCACGCCGTCGAGACCCTCCTCGTGGAGCGCCTCGAGGACCGCGCTGCCGAACCCGCCCATTCCGAGGTGCTCCTCGATTGTCAGGAGGCGCCGGCTTCGGCGCGCGGACTGGCGCAGCAATTCGCGATCGAGCGGCTTCGCGAACATCGCGTTGACGACGCCCGCGTCGATGCCCCGCGCGGAGAGCTTTTCCGCCGCCTCGTTCGCCGCGGCGACCATCGAGCCGTACGCAAAAAGCGTGACGTCCGCACCGTCCCGGAGCAGCTCGCCCTTTCCGATCGGAAGCGCGCGAAGCGGCTCTTCCGCCGGCACGCCGAGGCCGAACCCGCGCGGGTACCGGATCGCGAACGGACGGCCGGACTCGATCGCCGTGCGAAGCAGGTGCCGCAGCTCGTTTTCGTCCTTCGGAGCCGCGACGACGATGTTCGGGATGCCTCTCGTGTACGCGACGTCGTAGATTCCGTGGTGGGTCTTGCCGTCGTCGCCGACGAGTCCCGCGCGGTCGATGCAGAGCGTCACCGGGAGGTTCTGCAGGCAGACGTCGTGGATGATCTGGTCGTAAGAGCGCTGGAGAAACGTCGAGTAGATCGCGACGACCGGCTTCCATCCCGCCTTCGCCATGCCCGCGGCCATGATGACGGCATGCTCTTCCGCGATCCCGACGTCGTAGACGCGGGTGGGAAAGCGCTTCTTCACCTCGGTCAGCGCGGTGCCGACGAGCATCGCGGCGCTGATCGCGACGATCTTCTCGTCCTTTTCCATCAGCTCGATCAGCGTCTGCGCGAAGACCTGCGAATACGTGCGGAGGTTCACCGAGCCGGAAGCCGGCGAGGGCGTGCCCGGCTGGTGGAACTTGCACGGGTTCTCCTCGGCGTCGAGGAAACCCATGCCCTTCTGCGTGAGCGCGTGGAGGACGACCGGCGTTCCGTCCCGGGAGATCTGCTTGACGGTCTTGAGCGCCTCTTCCATTTCGGCGAGGTTGTTGCCGTCGATCGGGCCGAGGTACTGCAGTCCCATCTCTTCCCAGATCCGGTTCGGGAAGAAGAGCCCCTCGACGGACGTCTTGAGCTTGCGCGCGATGTCCCAGGCCTGTTCGCCGAGCGGGAGTTTCGAGAAAAGTTTCTCGCCCGCCTCGGTCAGCTTCTGGTACTTCGGGTGCAGGACGAACTTGTTGCGCCAGTGCGCGAGCCAGCCGACGTTTTCGGAAATCGACCACCCGTTGTCGTTGAAGATCACGACGAGGCGCCGGGGGTTCAGATGAACGATGTTGTTGAGCGCCTCGTAGCTGGTGCCGGAGGTCAGCGCGCCGTCCCCGACGACCGCGACGACGTACGGTTCCTCCGGGTCGTCCTGCAGGGCGACCGACATGCCGACGGCGTAGGAGAGGCCGGTCCCCGCGTGCCCGGCCGCGAGGGTGTCGTGCGCGCTTTCCATGGGCTCCGCGAAGCCGGAAAGGCCCCCCGGGGTCCGGATCGTCGCGAATTCCTTCCGGCGGCCGGTGACGAGCTTGTGCGTGTAGCACTGGTTGGACGTGTCCCACACGATCTTGTCCTTCGGGCTGTCGAAGGCGCGGTGGAGCGCGAGCGTGAGCTCGACGACGCCGAGATTCGAAGCGAGGTGGCCCCCGGTTTTCGTGATCGTCTCGACGATGACGTCGCGGCATTCCCGAGCCAGAAGGGCAAGGTCCTCCGGGCTCAGGGTTTTGAGGTCTTTGGGGCTGTCGATGTGGTCGAGGATGGACTTCAAGTAACTCTCCCGCCGCATGATATCGAAAATATGGCGGGCTCGTTGCGGTCGAGCGCGCGCTCCAGGCGCTTCGCGATTCGGAAGACCTCCGGCCGGGACACCTTTGCTCCCGCGCCGGACTTCTCGATCCGGTCGAGCGAGGCCCACGCGAGCTCCACGGGGAGGGCCGTGAAACCGACGAGGCCGCGGGGCGCGCCCGCTTTCTGCAGCTCGAGGACGTATTCTCCGGCGCGGCCGAGGTCGTTTCGGGCGAGGGCGAAAATCTCCGCGCGGTCGACCCCGGGGGGAAGGTAGCGGCGGCCCTCTTTCAGGTCGGAAAACGAGTCCTTCAGGATGTTGACGAGCTGCAGGCCCTCGCCGAAGAGGGGAGCCCGCTCCCGCAGGCTTGCTTCGATCTTCGACAGTCCGCCGCGAAGAAGGAAGAGCTCCGTCAACATCTCGCCGACGATTCCAGCCACCGCGTAGCAATAGCCGCGGAGATCGGCGACGTCCGCGAGCACGAGGTTGCCTTCCGGCGACATCCGCGAGACGAACGAGGCCATGCCTTCCGCCGAGCGCCGGACGTGCGACGCCGATGAGCTCCCGGGCGGGAGCGGAGAGCGACTCGAAATCCCGCAGCACGGAAGGCGTCTCCCTCAGCAGCTCGAGGTAGCCCTCGTGCGCGCAGGGGGGCGAGGCAGTCCACCGGGCCGAGAGCTCTTCGCGGCCTGGCCCGGGCGCCGACCTCGCCCCGCCGGCCCCCTCTCCAGCTGGAGAGGGGGTGGCCGAAGGCCGGGGGTGAGGTCGTGCGAGAATCTCTCGCGAAGTCCGCGAGCGCCTTGCGCCGCTCCTCCGGAGCCCACAACTCCGCGTCCTCGAACGTGTCCGCGATGCGAAACAGCAGATAGGCGACCGAGACCTCGCGGCGCGTCGGCTCGGGAAGCAGCGGGATCGAGAGCGCGAACGTGCGGCTGGTTTTTTCGAGGAGATCGTCGAGGTCGGCCATCAGTGCACTCGAATCGTACTGCAGCAGGGTTTCGACGAACCGGGCGAGGAGCTCGCTGCCGACGCGAACGCGGCGCCGAAGCTCGAGGAGCCTCCACGCGGTCGCGGGGCGGAACAGGACACCGCGGGCGACGCAGCCGCGCCGGATCGGGCCGCCGGGGATCTGGCACGCGGAGAGGACCTCCGGCAGGTCCTCGCCGGCCCCGTCGGAGATCGCGCGGAGCGCCAGAAACGGGACTTCCCGCTCCGCCGCGGCGCGAGACCAGCACGCCGACTCGAGATCGACGGCCGCGGGACGGCCCGGGGGAAGCCGGGCCGCGAGCTCGCGCCGCCGATCGGCCGCGCCGACGACCCGATCGGCCGTGAAGAGAATCGCCGCGGTCGCGTCCGGCGGCGCCCTGGCCCGGTCGAGCCAGGCGGGAGCCGGGCCGGGAGCTTCTCCGGCGGAATCGAAGACTCGCTCGCCGAACACGATCGTCCCGGGCGGGAGATCCGGCGTGACGGCGCCCGCGACCCCGGCCCCGATCAGGGCCTCGGGCCGGTCTCCGGCGAGGAGGGAGCGGGCTCCGCGCAGTGCGTTCCCGTTGCCGTCTCCCGTGCAGGCCAGGAGGACCGGCCGTGCGCCCGAGCCGTCCCCGCCACAAACGCGCGCCGTCGCGGCGTTCGGCGGCGCGGCCGCTCAACCGGGAGAGGAGCGGCGCGAGCTCCTCGGGAAGGGCGGTCACGACGGCGATGAAGCCGCCGTCACCCACGAACAAATCCGTTCGCTCGGAACCACGCGACGGCGCGTTCCAGCGCGCTCTCCACGGAGCTCTGCGGAAGGCCGAGCTCGCGAACGGCCTTCGCCGGGTCGAAGTACATCCGGTGGCGCGACATGCGCGCGGCGTCGAGGGCGACGCGCGGCTCCCGGCCGGCGAGGCGGGCGAAGGCCGTGTCGACCGCTCCGACGGCGACCGGGACCCACGATGGCAGCCGTACGCGCGGGGAAGGAATCCCGGTGAGGGAAGAGAGTGTGTCGAAGATCTCCTTGAGCGACATGTCGCGGTTGCCGAGGATGTACTTCTCTCCGGGCCTTCCCTTCTCGGCGGCGAGGAGGTGCCCCTCCGCGACGTCGCGCGCGTCGATCAGGTTCAGGCCGGTCTCCACGTAGGCCGGCATTCGGCGGTTCAGGAAATCGACGATCATGCGGCCGGTCGGGGTCGGTTTGACGTCGAGCTCGCCGACCGGCGTCGACGGGTTGACGATGACGACCGGGAGGCCCTTTCGCGCCCACTCCTCGGCGACCCGCTCCGCGTCGAACTTGCTCGCCTTGTACGCGCCGATCATCTCGCGGCGGGAAACGGGCGTCGTCTCGTCGGCGGGGACCCCCGCCCGTCCGCGTCCGAGCGTCCCGACGGAGCTCGTGTACACGGCGCGACCGACGCCCGCCTCCGAGGCGGCGCGAAGGAGATTTTCGGTCCCGGCGACGTTCGTGCGGAAGACCTCGCGCGGATGACGCGCGAACAGGCGGTAATCCGCCGCGCAGTGGTAGAGCGTGTTCGCTCCGCGGACCGCGCGAACGAGGGACGGCGGGTCGTTCAGGTCGCCCTCCGCGAGCTCGACCGGAAGGCCGTCGAGATTGCCGCGAGGGCTCGAGTTCCGCACGAGGCAGCGGACGGATTCTCCCTTTCGCAGGAGGGCGCGGACGACGTGAGCCCCGAGGAAGCCGGTGCCGCCGGTGACGAGGTTCACCGCGGGAGACCGGAAGCCGCCCGGATCAGCCGAAGAGGTTCCACGCCGCGAGCCGAACCATGTCGCCGGGATGCTTCGGAAGATCCCGGACGACCGAGGCTTCGAATCCCGAGTGCATGGCGCAGTTCTGGCAGAGGGGGTCCTGCCGCGATTCCCAGTAGTCCCACGGCGTGCCGTTCCAGAACTCCTCCCAGGAATCGGAGTACGTCTTTCCGATCAGGTAGCACGGGCCCTTCCATCCCTTCGGGGTGTACGTGACCGTGCTCCAGGGCGAGCAGCGATAGTCGCGCAGCCCCGCCGCGAACTCGAGAAACATCGGCGTGGAGGTCAGCCGGTACTTCTTCGAGATCTCCAGCACGCGGCGGAACTTCTGCTGGATGCCGGCGCGGGTGAGGAACATGTCCTGCTCGACCGATTCGTAGTGGTAGCCGGGGGAGACGAGGAGCCCCTGGACGCCGAGGCTCGTCAGAAGCCGGCAGACTTCCTCCACCTCCTCGATGTCGGTCTCCTTGAAGACGGTCATGTTCGCCATGAGGTGGTGGCCCTCGGCGACGCCCTGGCGGATCATCTCGACGGCCTTGTCGAACACGCCGTCGCTCGCGCAGACGCGGTCGTGCGTTTCGCGCATGCCGTCGAGGTGGACGTTGATCGTCAGCCGCTTGTGCGGCGGAATCACGCCGTAGACCTTCTTGTCGAGGAGGAGGCCGTTCGTGCAAAGGTAGATGTGGCGCTCGCGCTCGATAATTCCGGAGACGAGCTCCGGAAGCTCGGGGTAGATCGTCGGCTCGCCTCCGCAGATGGAAACGGCGGGCGCCCGCGAGACGTCGACGGCTTCGAGGCACTTCTCCAGAGGAAGCCGGTCCTGAATCTTTCCCGTGTGGCGTTCGATCGCGCAGCCGAGGCACGCGAGGTTGCACGTGTAGAGGGGCTCCAGCATCAGCACGAAGGGATAGCGCTTTTGCCCGTCCAGAGCGTTTCGCACCTGGTGCTTGATCATGTCGGTCGTGACGTGGAGTGGAAATCTCATTCAGCGGCCTCCGCGCTCGCCGAAAAGAGGGCGAGCGCCCAGAGCGGAAAATACGTTGCGTACAGATGGTAGCGGAGATAGAAGACTTTCGGGAAGCCGGTCCCTGTCCACGCTTCGTCCTCCCACGACCCGTCCTCGGCTTGCCGGGAGGCGAGGTAGTCGACGCCCCGAAGCACCTCCGGCGAGGAGAAGTCGCCGCCCGCGAAGAGGGCCATCAACGCCCACGACGTCTGCGAGGGCGTGCTCGGCCCCAGGCCCTTGGTTTCCGGCCGCTCGTAGGAGAGGGGGAGCTCGCCCCAGCCGCCGTCGCCGTTCTGGCAACGGCGCACCCATTCCCCGGATCGCCGGAAGGAGGGAGAAGAGAGGTCGACTCCGGCGGCGGCGAGCCCGCGCAGCGCTAGCCACGTGCCGTAAAGGTAGTTGCATCCCCAGCGGCCGTACCAGGTGCCGTCGGCCTCCTGTTTCTTCAACAGGAACCCGACAGCCCGCCGCACTTCGGCGCGACCCGGATCTATTCGCAGGCAGCGAAGGGCCTCGAGGGTGCGGCCGGTCACGTCTTCGCTGCTCGGGTCGATCATCGCGTTGTGGTCGGCGAAGGGAATCAGCGTGAGAATCTCGTTGTCGCAACCGCGATCGAACGCCGCCCAGCCCCCGTCGTCGTTCTGCATCGAGAGGAGCCATTCGAGGCCGCGCGAAACCGCCTCCGCGCGCTTTCGGTCTTCCTCGCCATCAGGAAGGCGAACCTTCGCGAGTGTCGTGAGCACCTCGGCCGTGTCGTCGCAATCGGGATAGAACTCGTTCGCGTATTCGAAATACCAGCCTCCCGGCGCCGCGTCCGGATTCGACTTCACCCAGTCGCCGGGCGACCGGATTTCGTGATCGAGCAGCCACCGCGCGGCTCGCGCGAGCGCGGGATCGTCCGCCGCGCTGCCCGACTCGACGAGCGCCTGCATCGCGATCGCGGTGTCCCACACGGGCGGAAAGCAGGGCTGGATTCGGAGGGCGTCGCCGTCCTCGAGCTCGAGCTTTTCCAGCTCCCGGAGCTGGCCGAGGAAGACGGGATCGTCCGGCGCGTAACCGAGGGAGCGAAGCGCGATCAGCGTGTTGATGATCGGAGGAAAAATCGCTCCGAGGCCGTCGCTCTTCTCGAGCCGTTCGAGCGTCCACGATTCGGCCCGGCCGATCGCTTTCTTCGCGGAGCGGGCGGATTCGCAAACGCTCGACGAGCTTGACGCCCCGATCGATCGCGTGGAAGAACGCGACCCAGAATCTCTCGCGGAGGGTCGCGCGCTTCGCGACACTCGGGCGCCGTCCGGTCCGCAGCTCCGAGATGCCGAGCTCGCCGGGCACCGCGCACGACGGCTTCAACGCCCAGACGATCGACAGCGGGACGACGATGTTCCGCGACCACGACGACATTCGGTAGATGTTGAAGACGAACCGGTCGGGAAGCAGGAGGATCTCCGGCGGAACCGCGGGGCAGCCGCTCCAGTCGAACTGTCCGAAGATCGAAAGGTAGATGCGGGTGAACGAATTGCAGGCCTCGATTCCGCCGAGCTCGAGGATGACTTCGCGTGCCCTCGCCATGTGCGGCGCCTGCGGGTCGTCGCCCGCGAGCTTCAGCACGAAATACGCCTTGACCGAGGAGCTCACTTCCGGCGGTCCGTCCGGATAGATCGCCCAGCCGCCGGTCGGAAGCTGCGCCCGCCGCAGATGTTCGGCCGTCTTTCGCAGCTTCGGGTGATCGAGGGCGCGGCCGAGGAAGTAATGAACGAGCGCGTACTCCGACTCGAGGATCGTGTCGCCCTCGAGCTCGCCGCACCAGTGGCCGTCCTCGTGCTGGATCGAGAGGAGGTAGTCTCTCGCCGCGGCGATCGTCTTTTCGACGTCGGCCCGAGTCGCGCCCAGGTCGAGGGCGCTCTCTGACGGTGCGTATTTATTGAGCGGGGTCATATACCTCCGGAACGCAACGTTCCCGCCGCGGATTCTCGCTGATGCCTCGCGGGGACGCAAGTTGCTCGCCAGGACGCGATGAACGAGAGATAAACGCCGGAGCCCAATCCACGAGCGAGACTTCAAGGGTGGGCGTCCTGGTCGGCGGGGGACAAGCCTCCGAGATCCGAAGGCGAGTTGTTTGAGCCGCCGTCTCGTGCGCCAAGCCGAGCGTTCCAGGTTACAAGCTGAACCACTTTGCGATCGCAAACGGCATAACGAATAGCGCCGCGAAGGCGATGGCGCAAGGCGGCGAGTTCTCGCCGCGGTCGAGGAGGCGTGTTCCCCGCCGGCACCTGCGCCGCGATTGGACCGAGCGAGCCTCTCGCTTGCGGACCCTACAACTCCGCGAGATACTGCCGGCGCGAGCCGCTCTGGGGCCGTAGCTCAGTTGGATAGAGCGAGAGTTTCCTAAACTCTAGGTCGCCGGTTCGAGCCCGGCCGGTCCCACCAGATTTCGCTCCCTTCCGCTTTTTGTGGCGCGAAATCGCGTGTTTGACTTACGCCTTTGTTACGCCTAGAGTGAGCGCCCTGGAGTTGACCCATGGCTCTCCTTTCCCTCTCCGAAAAGCTCGCGACCCTCGCCGAAGCGTTTCCGCGCGGAACGGGAGTTCTTCGCGCGTCGGAAATCGCCGCGCCGCGAAGGCTTTCGCTCCTGGCGACCGGCATCGGCCGACTCGACGCGCTTCTTTCGGGAGGACTGCCGCGCGGCAAGCTCGTCGAGATCGTCGGGGGGCGTTCGTGCGGGCGGCTGGGAATCGCGCTTTCGACTCTCGCGGCCGCGACCCGGACGGGGGAGAACGCCGCGTTCATCGATCTCGGCGGCCATCTCGACCCGCGCGAAACGCAGGCGGCCGGCGCGCACCTCCCGCGCATCCTCTGGGTCCGGCCGGGACGCCTCCAGGACGTCGTTCTCGCGGCGGAAGTCGTCCTTTCCGCGGGCTTTTCCCTCGTCGTCGCGGATCTCGGCGTTCCTCCTCTCGGACGCCGCGTTCCCGACGCGTCCTGGGTGAGGCTTGCCCGGAGCGCGGAAGGCCATGCGAGCGCGTTTCTCCTGCTCACCCCGTACGCCGTCGCGGGCCCGGCGTCGGAAGCGGTCGTGACCGTGCGCCGGCGGCGGGCCGCTTGGAGCGGAACGGGAGATTCGCCGCGGCTGCTCTGCGGAATCGAGGCGCGATTCACGCTCGAAAAGAAACGCGGCGAGCGGCCGGGGAGGGTCGAAGAGGCCCGGTTCGAGACGGAAGAGGCGATCGGATCGGAAGCTCGCTCGGCACGGCGTCGGGGTCCTGCCGGCGGCCACCCCGCGGAAATCCTCGGCACGGGCCACACCGGTTCGTTTTCGAGTGAGATCGTCGGGCGGCCTGCGGGTTCCGCAGGGTCCCTGGCCGCCGTCACCCCCTCCGTGCCTTCGCTCGGATGTGGGGGTTCCGCCTCCGAGCGAAGCCGGCGGAGCGGCCCGGGGCCAACGCGTCCCGCGCAGGCTGGTCTTCGAGAACCCGAGGGAAAGCGAACTGCGGCCGAGGGTCGAGAAGACTTGCCGAGCGGGGCGCTGGGGCTGGCCGCGACGCCGGCGAGCGAGGCTCTCCCGGCGAATTCCAGGTAGCGCATGTCTCGCATCGCGTGCCTCCTCGTCCCCCTTTTTCCTCTCGCCGCGCGGCTGCGCAGCGAACCGGAGCTCTCGGGCGAGGCCGTCGCGATTCTCGCCGGCAACGGCAATGCGGCGCGGATCGTCGCGGCTTCCCGGGCGGCGCGCAAGGCGGGAATTCGCGCCGGGTTCTCGCTTCCCCAGGCGCGGGTCCTGCTGCCGCGCCTGATCGCCCGGGGAAGCGATCCCGTCTGCGAGCGATCCGCCCAGGAAGCGCTGCTCGAAGCGGCGGAGACGATCTCCCCGCGGATCGAGGACGCGGGAGGCGGCCTCGCATACGTCGACACGGAGGGAATGGATCGCTGCTTCTCCTCGGAGCGCTCGCTCGGTCAGTCGCTGGCCGCCGCCGTCGAAGCGGCCGGGCTTCCGTCGCGGATCGGCCTCGCGGGAAGCAAGCTCGCCGCGCGCGTGGCGGCCGACTCGCCCGACTCGCCCTTTTGCGTGCCGCCGGAAGAGGAGGCGGAGTTCCTTTCGCCGCTGCCGCTTTCGCGGTTGGGTCGAGATGAGGTCCTCGAAACACTCCGGCGATGGGGGCTCAAGACGATCGGGGAATTCGCGAAGCTCCCGGAAGGGGAGGTCGTCGCGCGCCTCGGCGAGCCGGGGAGGATGCTGCACCAGGCGGCGCGCGGGATCGATCCGACCCCCTTTTTCCAAGGGCCGCGCCCCCGTCGTTTGCCGAAGGCATGGACCTGGAATGGCCGCTCGTCGCCGTCGAGCCGTTTCTCTTCGTCGCGCGGGCCGCGCTCGAGCGGCTCTCCGAGCGCCTGTGCGCGCAGGCGCTCGCGTGCTCGCGACTTTCCCTCGAGTTGAAGCTCGATCCCGACGGGGTCGACGCGCGGGCCCTCGATCTGCCCGCCCCGACGCGCGAAGTGAAGACGCTCCTGACGCTCGTTCGCCTCGATCTCGAATCGAGGCCTCCGGGAGCTCCCGTCGTCGGGTTTCGATTCGACGCGCATCCCGACCGGCCGCGCCGCGCGCAGCTGACGCTCTTCGGTCCCGCCGCGATTTCTCCGGGAGAGCTCGCAACGTGCCTTGCGAGACTCGTCGCGCGCCTCGGGGCCGGGTTCGTCGGGCAGCCGGCGGCGGCCGGCGGCCATCGCCCGGAGCGATTCGCGATCGCGCCGTACGACCCGCCGCCTCCGCCCGATCTGCGGCCCCCCCTCCGTGCCAGCCGCGGGCTCCTCGCGGTGCGGGTGCTGCGGCCGGCGATTGCGCTCGAAGTACGGGAACGCGACGGCAGCCTGCACAGATCCTCACCCCCTTCCCCTCTCCACAACTGGTGGCAGCCTTCAAATCGCGAGGTGAACGCGAGAGGGGTGGCGTGAGCCGGGGTGAGGACAAGCACGGAGGCGAGATCCCGATCCGCGGCGACGTGCGCGTCGCTTCCGGGCCGTGGCGGCTCGAGGAGGAGTGGTGGTCGGAGTCGGGCGCCGACCGCGATTACTGGGACGTCGAGCTGTCCGACGGGGCGCTCTACAGGATTTTTCAGGATCGGAAAAGCCGCGCGTGGTTCGCGGACGGGATCTATGACTGAAGGTCCTCCCACCCGGGATCTCGGGGAGCGCGCGGTCGTCGCGCTCCACTCCGAGGGCGCGCGAAAGGAGAAGCTGCGGCAGCGCGCATGGAAGCCTTCTGCCTCCGCTCTCTCGCCCCGCCCGTACGCCGAGCTCCATGCCGCGTCGGCGTTTTCGTTTCTCGACGGCGCCTCGCTTCCGGAGGATCTCGTCGACCGCGCCGCGGCGCTCGGTCTTCCCGCCGTCGCGCTCCTCGACACGAACGGGGTGTACGGCGCGCCGCGGTTCTACAAGGCCGCGAAAGAGGCGGGTGTGCGGGCGATCGTGGGGGCGGAGGTGGTGCTGGAGGCCTCGCTCGCCGATGTCGCGGCCAGCCCCAGCGCCCCGCTCGGCAAAGGGGAGTCGCCTCTCCCCGCGGGAGAGGCCGGACCGCCGCAGGCGGGACGGGTGAGGGAATTCCGGGGCTCCCTCACCCCGACCCTCTCCGCCGGGAGAGGGGGAGAGCTACCCGGTCCCGGGCGCCTCTCGCTCCTCGTCGGCAGCCGCGCCGGCTACAGGAATCTCTGCAAGCTGCTCACGGCGGCGGCCGCGGGGAAAGAGAAAGGGAAGGCGAGCGCTTCGTGGGAATCGATCGCGCGGCACGCGCGAAGGGCTGCACTGCCTCACCGGAGGTTCCGAAGGTCCGCTCGCCGCGATTCTCCGGAACGAAGGATTGGACGCCGGCGAAAAATTCCTGCGCCGTCTCTCGGAAATCTTTCCCGGCCGGCTCCATGTCGAGATTCAGCGGCACCTCGACCGGGCGGAGGAGCACCGCAACCGGGCCGCGCTCGACCTCGCGCGGCGCCTCGGCCTTCCGGTCTTCGCCTCCAACGGCGCGCGCTACGCGAAAGCGGGCGACAAGGACCTCCACGACGCGCTCTGCTGCGTTCGGGAGGGGACCTCGCTCGACCGGGCGGGAAGCCTGCTCGCCGCCGGGCGCGAACGGCACCTCAAGGGCTCCGCGGAGATGTCGGACCTCTTTCGCGATCTCCCCGGCGCGCTTTCGGCGTCCTTCGATCTCGCGGAGTCCCTCGACTTCACTCTCGCTGACCTGGGCTACCGCTTTCCGGGTTACCCGCTTCCGGCGGGGGAGACGGCGAGCTCCTACCTGAGGAAGATCACCTGGAACGGAGCGCGCGCCCGCTTTCGCCCGCTGACCGCGCGCGCGCAGAGGCAGCTCGAGAAAGAGCTCGCGATGATCGAGAAACTCGACCTCGCCGGCTATTTCCTGATCGTCTGGGACATCGTGCAGTTCTGCCGGCGGGAAAAGATCCTCGTGCAGGGACGCGGCTCGGCGGCCAACAGCGCCGTGTGCTACGCGCTCTCGATCACGGCGGTCGATCCCGTGAAGATGGACCTTCTCTTCGAGCGCTTTCTCTCGGAAGAGCGGGGCGAATGGCCCGATATCGATCTCGACCTCCCCTCGGGCGACGAGCGGGAGAGCGTCATTCAGCACGTCTACCGGACTTACGGGCCTCACGGCGCCGCGATGACCGCCAACGTCATCACGTACCGCGACCGCTCGGCCGCGCGCGAGGTGAGCAAGGCGCTGGGTTTTTCCCCGAGCAGCAGGAGCGGCTTTCGAAGCAGCTCGCGGGATGGAGTTTCGGCGAGATCCAGGAGCGCGCTGCGGGAGCTGCCGGGCGAGATCGCGGCCGCCGGTTTCGATCCCTCCGAAGAGGCGTTCGCGCCTTTTCCTGCGCCTCTGGTGCGCGATCCAGAACCTGCCGCGGCACCTCGGGCAGCATTCCGGCGGCATGATCGTCGCGGCGGGGCGGCTCGACGAGGTCGTGCCGCTCGAGCCCGTGCTCCATGCCGGGGCGCGTCGTGGTTCAGTGGGACAAGGACGACTGCGCCGATCTCGGCATCGTGAAGGTCGACCTGCTGGGGCTCGGGATGCTCGCGGCGCTGGAAGAGGCGATTCCGATGGTGCGGGAGAACGAAGGAGTCGAAGTGGACCTCGCGCACCTTCCGCCGGACGATCCCGCCGTCTACAAAATGCTGAACGAGGCGGACACGGTCGGCGTTTTTCAGCTCGAGAGCCGCGCGCAGATGGCCTCTGCTTGCCGCGGCACGCTCCGAAGCGCTTCTACGACATCGTCGTCCAGGTCGCGATCATTCGCCCGGGGCCGATCGTCGGCGGCATGATCCGCCCCTTCTTCGACCGCCACCGGGGGCTGGCTCCCGTCGAGTACCCGCACCCGTGCCTCGAACCGATCCTCGAGCGCACGCTCGGCGTTCCGCTCTTCCAGGAGCAGCTCCTGCGGATCGCGATGGTCGCGGCCGGTTTCACGGGGGGCGAGGCGGAGGAGCTGCGCCGCGCCATGGGGTTCAAGCGATCGGTCGAGAGGATGTCGTCGATCGAGAAGCGCCTCCGCGCCGGGATGGAGGCGCGCGGCATCGACGCCGGGGCGCGCGACCGGATCGTCAAGGCGATCACCTCGTTCGCCCTGTACGGCTTTCCCGAGTCGCACGCGGCGAGCTTCGCGCTGATCGCGTACGCGAGCGCGTACCTGCGCGCCCACCACCCCGCCGCGTTCTGCGCTTCGCTCCTGAACGCCTGGCCGATGGGGTTCTACCACCCGGCGACCCTCGTCAAGGACGCGCAGCGCCACGGCGCGGAAATCCTTCCGATCGACGTCGCCCGGTCGGGATGGAAGTGCCGGTGGGAGAAAGCGGGGAAGGCGGGCGGCGTTCGACTCGGCCTGCGGTTCGTCAAGGGGCTTCGGAAAGAAACGGGGGACGAGATCGAGCGGGAGCAGGCGATGCGGCCGTTCGGGAGCCTCGAGGATTTCGAGCGGCGGGTCCATCCCCGTTCGGGCGAGTTCGAACGCCTCGCTTTCGCCGGCGCGCTCGCCGGGTTCGGACTGACGCGCCGGGAGGCCCTCTGGCAGGCGGCGCGCGTCGCCCGGCCGGCGGGGCCGCTGCTCGACTCCCTGGAGCTTGCCGGCGCATCTCCTCTGCCGGAGATGTCGGCGGCGGAGCAGACTTCGGCGGACTACGGCTCGACCGAGATGACAACCGGGCCTCACCTGATCGAGCACGTTCGTTCGCGCCTGGCGGCGAGATCGGTCGCAACCGCGGCGAGGTTGCGCGAGCTCCCCGACGGGGTCCGCGTCCGCGCGGCGGGAGCCGTCATCGTGCGTCAGCGCCCGGGCACGGCGAAGGGGTTCGTTTTTCTGACGCTCGAGGACGAGACCGGAATGGCCCAGGCGATCGTGCGGCCCGACCTGTTCCGCCTTCAGCGCGCGCTGATCGTCGGCTCGCCGGGGCTCGTCGTGGAGGGGACGCTCCAGAAGCAGGACGGGACGCTCTCGGTGAAGGCGGAGCGGTTCTGGAGCTTGCGCGACGTGGATCGCATTCCCAGCCACGACTTCCACTGAAGTTCGCTCGCCGGCGTCGCGGCAAGCCCCAGCTCTCGCTCGGCTGGCGGGTCCTGTCGCGGGACTCGACCCGTCGTTCCGACTCGCTGCGGATTGAGGACTTTGCTACGACTCCGCGCCGCGAGCGGCAACGAGGGTCTCCCCCCGCGCCACCCGCCAGCCTGCGCGGGAGCCGTTGGCCCCGGGCCGCTCCGTCGGCTGCGCTCAGGGACGAGCTGTTTTCCACTCCGTGCTGCGGTACTCCAGCCAGTCCGCCGTCTGCTGGGCGACCGGATCTCCGAAATAGAGCGCGACGACATGCAGCGCGAGGTCGAACCCGAACGTCAGGCCGCCGGCCGTGAACGTGTGGGCGTCGCTTTGGACGAATCGCGCGCCCCGCCGCAACTCGACTTTCGGAAAGTACTTCGTAAAATCGTCGTAGAAGCCGTGGTGGGTCGTCGCCGGTTTTCCGTCCAGGAGGCCGGCGCTGGCCAACCGGTAGGCGCCGGTGCATACCGACATGATCACCTCCGTCTTCGGATTCGCGGCGGCCTTTTGCAGCCACGCCTTCATTGCGGGAGATCCGGACTGAGCTCCGACGACGACGATGCGCGGCGTGGGAGCCTCCGCGAAGCTGTATCGAGGAGTGACGGTCATGTCGCCTCGACCTGCACCGGCCGGACGGAGTCGCTCACGAAAAAGACATCGAAGGGATACTGGTCGTCACCCGGAATGTCCTCGCCTTTCGAATCTCCGCGGCCCTTGACGCGAACGTTTCCGAACACCGTCCTGGGGCCGACGAAATCGATCAGGTTCGCGTTTTCTGTCACGGCGATCGCGACCGTAATCTTTCCGGTCCTCGGCGCCGAGAGGGCGGACGCGGGCTTCGTTGCCGGGGAGGGCGCGGCGGCGGCGAGCGACCCCGGCCGCGGCGAGAAGGGCTATCGCGATTCGAAGGGTCGTCATGGGTTCTTTTCAGTTCGAGCGCAGCGCGACCATGGGGTCGACCCGGGTCGCGCGCCGGCCGGGAAGCAGGCAGGCGATTGCCGCGGTCGCGATGAGCGTCGCGGAGACCACAAGGAACGTCAGGGATTCGTCGGCGCGACCGAGAACAAGAGCGCCGCGAGGACCCGCGTGAACGCGAAAGCGCCGACGAGCCCGATCGCGAGCCCCAGGAACACGGGCCGCATCGCCTGGCGGACGACCATCTGGAGGACGTCGCCCTTCGACGCTCCGAGCGCCATGCGAATCCCGATCTCCCGCGTTCGTGGCCGACCGAGAACGCGGTGACAGCGTAGATACCAACCGTCGCGAGCGAGCAGGGCGACTACGGCGAAACGCGTCGTCATTTGTAATTGGAATCGCCGCTGCGCGAGCGCTCGTGAAGCACGTCTTCGAGGGTGTGCACGTCGCACACGGGCGGTCCGGTCGACTTCTGCACGGCCCGAACAGTGCTTCGCGAGAACCGCCGGGGTCGAGGCAGTTCGGATCAACACCCGCATCGCCAGGTTGGCCGCTGGACGCCGGGATGTAGACATGTGTCACCGGCAGGGCCTCAAGGGTTCCGCTCTTCAACGTCGCCCACCACGCCGACGATGTCGCGCCACCGGACCGGCTCGCCGCCGATGTTGATCCGGTGGCCGACGGCGGCTCCCTCGCCGCCGAAATCGCGGCGGGCGAAGGCCGCGTTCACGATCGCGACCAGGGGCGCCGGCGGGCTGTCCGAGCTGCCGAAGGCGGCCGGGACCTCGTGTTCCGTCGAAGCTTCGTCCGTGCAGAAGGGGGATGCCGACGACCGGAAAGAACAGCGGGCTCACGATCTGCGGGTAAACCTGCGGCGGGGCGGCGCCGGCCGGCGACGGCCGGCCTTCGATGTCGAACGAGGAGTTCCACGGCGTCCCGCCGGAGAGCGGGAACGCGGAAGCGATCGCGACTCCCCGAACGCCCGGGAACCCGGCGATTTTCTCGAGGAGGCGGTCATAGACGGCGCGGGACTTCTCCGGCGTCGTGTACCGAGACCAGTCGAGCGAAACGCGGGCAGTCAGAACGTTTTCGGGCGCGAAGCCGGGAT
>CAWEYG010000007.1:0-16491 GCA_963813155.1 uncultured Acidobacteriota bacterium
CGGCGGGTGAGGGGGCGCGATCCCCGGGGCTACCCCTCACCCCGACCCTCTCCCGCAAGGGGAGAGGGAGGAGGGTCGCATCCTCAGACGATCGAGTCTTCCAGCGAAACCCCGAACAACCCCGAGATCATCTTCGGCTCGAAGAGCGTCGATTTCTGCGGCAGGAACGTCGCCCGCCGCAACGACTTCCTGCACGCTCGCAATCGGAGTCGGGCGCAGCAAAACGGCCATCTGGGCTTCGCCGGATCTCGCCAGTTCGAGCGCCGCGCCTTCGTCTTTGGGAAACGACACGAACTCGCCCCGCTCGATCTGCCCGGGGTCGATGCCCAGAACGGCCCGAAAGAAGGCGACTTCCAGTGCGGCAGGGTCCAGTCGGCGCCACGCCGCGCCCTTCTCCGGCGGCCACGGAAGATTCGCCGCGTCGGGACGAAGCCGAAGGAGCGTCGGCGCCCCTCCGTTCGGGACGACGAGGAATCCGGTTTCGCTCCGCGGAAGCTGATCGAGGGCGCGCCGTGCGTCCTCGGCCGAGGGAAACTCCGTCGCGTCGAAAAACGCGGCGGCTTTCTTCCTCGACTCCGCGAAGGAAAAGCCGGGCAGGCCGGAGACCGCGCGCGGAATCGCGAACGCCTCGAGGCCCGGCGACGCGACGTCCACGATCGCGCAGAGCTTGAACGCGGCCGTCGGCAGCTTCTCGGCTTCCGGCGATTGGGAAAACCTCAGGGCCGTCTCGTAGCGGTGGTGGCCGTCCGCGATCAGCGAGCCGGCCGTCGAGAGGAGCCGCTGGAATCGAACGTGGTCCGCGGGATCTTCCACGCGCCAGGCGTCGTGGCGGTAGCCCGCGAGGTCGCGGCACGAGAGCTGGGGCGCGCGGCGAGTCTGGAGGGCGTCTTCGAGAGGAGCGCGCGACAGCAGGAACACCATCCCGAAGTCGGCATGCGAGGCGCGCAGGAGATTGAGCCGGTCCTCCTTCGCCTTCGCAAGCGTGCGCTCGTGGGGGCGGATCGATCCGCCTTCGTAAGGCTCCACGCGAACGAGCCCCACGAGCGATCGCCGCGCCTTGACGGTGCCGTCCCGGCCGGGAAACACGACCTGGTGGATCCACAGAGCGGCGGAGCGCTCGTGGTAGAGCACGCCGTCGGCGAGCCAGTCCTTCAGCTGCTGTGCCGCCTCGGCATAGAGGTCCCCGCCGTCGTCCTTCCGCGCGTCGAACCGCACGATGTTCTCCGGCGACCGGGCGTAGAGCTCCTCGCGGATCTTCGGGGTCACCCGGTCGTACGGCGGCGCCACGAGGTTGTCGAGCCCGCGCTCCTCGATGATGGCGGGGCTGTACCGGAGGGCGCGAAACGGATGCAGTTCCATCAGATCTTCGCTTCCATCAGATCTTCACTCCCATTGCGAGTCCTTCCACGGTCGGCAGGAACGTCGCGACGAACTCGCCTCCGCCCGCGAGCTCGCGGTTGAAGAGGTCGAGGGCTCCGACGGATTCTGCGCTCCAGTTCGCGTCCGTTCCGAAGGCCGCGCGAAAAACGTTGTCCGCCAGGATCACGCCGCCCCGCCGCAGGTTCGCCGTCGACCATCGGAGGTAGTCGGGATACCCGATTTTGTCCGCGTCGATGAAAACGAGGTCGAACGGCCCGTGCTTTTCGATCGACGGCAGGTTGTCGGCGGCCCGGCCGACGTGGACGTGAACGAGCTTCTCGACGCTCGCCCGCGCAAAGGATTCCGTTGCGACCTTCGCGTGCTTCGGATCGAATTCGAACGTGTCGAGCCGCCCGCCGTGGGGGAGAGCCCGGGCGAGGCAGACCGCGGAGTAGCCCGCGAGCGTGCCGATTTCGACGATCTTCTTCGCCCCGGCGGCGAGCGCGATCGCGGTGAGGTGGCGGCCGTCGAGCCGCGCGACCGCGATTTCCGGAAGGCCTTCCCGCGAGGCTCGCTGGCGGATCTCGGCGAGCACGGCGTCTTCCGGCCCGAAGAGAGAATCGAGGTAGCCCGCGACCGCCGGGTCGCTCTGGCCTATGCCGGCCGGGTCGTTTCCCATCCGGGTCTCCTGAAAAAGTTCTTCTCCGGGATCTTCAGGGGCGCGAGGATCGGCCCGAGGACGCGCCACTGGGCGTCGAAGATGTCTTCGAGGCCTCGCGAAGCGAGAGAGAGCATCTCGTCGAGCTCCGGCTTGGAGAAAGGTTCCTGCTCCGCCGTCGTCTGGACTTCCACGAACTTGCCGGATGCCGTGCCGACGATGTTGGAATCGACCTGGGCCGTGGAGTCCTCCTCGTAGCAAAGGTCGAGCAGCGCCGTTCCGTTGCCGCGCCCGACGGAGACCGCGGCGAGCGTTTCGCGCATCGGCCAGTTCCGGAAGAAGTGGTTTCCCGCGACTTTCGCGAACGCGAGCGCCAGCGCGACGCAGGCCCCGCTGATCGCCGCGCACCGCGTGCCGCCGTCCGCCTGAAGGACGTCGCAATCCAGAGTGAAGGTCCTCTCGCCAAAAGCCTTCAGGTCGACGACGCTTCGCAGGGCCCGGCCGATGAGACGCTGGATCTCCAGGGTACGGCCTCCTTGCTTTCCGCGCGCGGCTTCGCGTGCGGAGCGGGTGTGGGTGGAGCGGGGGAGCATGCCGTATTCCGCCGTCACCCAGCCGGTCCCGGAATTCTTCAGGAACGGGGGGACCCTGTCCTCGATCGAAGCCGTGCACAGGACCTTCGTTTCTCCCTGGGTGATCAGCGCGGATCCCTCCGCGTAGCGGGACACTCCCGTCTCGATCGAGATTGGCCGCAGGTCCGCCGGCCCGCGGCCGTCGATCCGCGAGCCGCTCAACCGGTGATCTCCACGTGCTCGAGACGGTCGAGGGGACGGCCGAGAAACCTCTCCGCGACGAGCCGAAACCTTTCCGCGCTGTCGGTCACGCAGACATGGTATTCCGAATCGGCCTCGTTTCGATGTGCCGGCGTCAACAGCGCGCCGACCGCCTCGCAGACGGCCTCCGCCGAGTCGACGAGCGCGACACCGGGCAGCGTCGCCGCGATCGTCGCCTTCAGCAGCGGATAGTGCGTGCAGCCGAGCACGAGGGCGTCGATTTTCTCCTCGCGAAACGGGGAAAGGTAGATCTCGGCGGCCCTTTCGCAACGTCGTTGTCGGTCCAGCCCTCTTCCGCGAGCGGGACGAACAGCGGGCACGCGCGCGAGATGACCTCGAGCCGCGGGTTGTGCCGCCGGATCGCGTCCCTGTAAGCGCCGGAAGCGATCGTCGCTTCTGTACCGATCACCCCGATCACGCCGCCGTGCCCTCGGCTCGCGCGCGCGGCCGTCTCCGCGCCCGGTTCGACGACGCCGACGACCGGCACGGGCGAAAAGCTCTCGATCGACGGCAGCGCGAGGGCAGATGCCGTGTTGCAGGCGACGACGAGCATCTTGACGTCGCGCGACAGCAAAAAGCGGATGTTCGCGAGCGAGTACCGCTCGACTGTCTGGGGCGACTTCGTCCCGTACGGCAGGCGCGCCGTGTCCCCGAGGAAGAGGAACGACTCGCGCGGAAATTCCTCGGCGAGCTTCCGGGCGACCGTGAGGCCGCCGACCCCCGAATCGAAGATTCCGATCGGTCTCGAGTCGCTCATGGCGTCGCCGGTGGCGGTGCCGGTGCTGGTACGGGCGCCGGCGCCGGCACCGCGCCCACGACGTCGGGCATCGCCGGGAGCGGCCGGCTCACGTCGACGTGCCCGGCGAGCGTCTCGACCGGGTTGCCGTTGACGAGGATGCGGACGCGGTCCGTCTGGGCGAGGTTCTGCAGAAGCGTGTCGACGATCGCGCCGACGGCCGCGAGCTCGTCGCTCGAGCCGGCCGACCGGGCCCATTCCGAATCGACGTTGAAGTCGACGACAACCTGCCCGTTTCCGGGCACGAAGACGTTGCGAACGGAAAACTTCTCCGGCAGCGCGGTCACGAGCAGCGGATTTTTCGGGCCCGAGATCTCCTCCCGCATGAGCTCGCGGGCGAACCCGACCGCGTCGGCGGGCTTCTCCACGTCGCGCTCCTCCGGGCGAAGCAGGCCGTCTTCGCGCAGCGGAAAGAAAAGCGTGACGCGGATCTTCTCCGCGGGCGGGGGAGTCGGGCTGCCGGGCCCGAGTTTCAGCGGGGCCGATTCCCGCGGCCGGACGACCGGGCCTTCCCCCCGCCGCAGGCGAATCGAGCCCTCCCTCTTCGCGACCGCGAAGAGGAGAAAAACCGCGGCGGAGGCCGCGGCGATCACGCCCCAGGCCATTTTCTTCGTCACGGCGAGGAGGTCGGCGCGGCCGGGTGAACTCTCAGGTACGAGGAAACCGCCCGGGCGATCGCTTCCGCGACGCTCTGGCGAAACTCCGCCGTCGCGAGCTTCTTCGCTTCTTCCGGGTTCGACAGGAATCCGGCCTCGACGAGGACGGCCGGCATCGAGGCTCCGACGAGAACGCGAAACGGCGCCTGCTTGATGCCGCGGTTCTCGGTGTGCAGAAGACTGTTCAATTCGTTCTGGATCGATTCGGCGAGCGCGGCCGATTCCTTCAGGTGGGCCGATTGCGCCATGTCCCACAGGATGAAATCGAGCTCCGGCGGGGCCGCGGACGGCGCCGCCGCCGCCTTTCCGTCGGACGCGTTTTCCTGGTTCGCGACGGCGTCGGCGAGCTTGTCGGAGCCGGCCAGCGAAAGGTAGTACGTCTCCGAGCCGTGCGCCCCGGTCGCCCTCGACGAGTTCGCGTGGATCGACAGGAAGACGGCCGCCTTCTCGTGGTTCGCGATCGCGGCCCGCTCGTCCAGCGCAACGAGCGTGTCGCTCGTGCGGGTGAGGACGCAGCGCACGCCGGCTTCCTTCGCGAGGAGCGCGGAGAGACGTCCCGCGATGTCCAGCGTGATGTCCTTCTCGAAGACGTTTCCCGGCCCGATCGCCCCGGTCTCCTCGCCGCCGTGGCCGGCGTCGATCACGACCGTGCGCGTGGGCGGCGCGACGTTGGGCGCCGGCAGCGGCGCGGCTTTCGACGCGGCGCCGGCCTCCGCCTTCGTGATCTCGACGATCACCCGGTCGGGGGCCTTCAGCGCGTACGGCGAGAACGCGAGGTTCGATTCGCGAAGCGTCAGCGTCGCGGCATTGCCGGAAAAGCGGATCTTCGAGACAAACGGGTCGTCGAACGTCCGTTCGCCGAACGCGGCGGCGACGGGCGACTTGAACGTGACCGTGTAGCCGTCCTTCGTCGGAAACGCCTCGAACGGAACGGGAGAGCTCTCCTGGAAGATGACCTGGGTCATCCGGTTCAGGTGGACGACGCCGGCGTCGACGTTTGCGGCCGCCGCGCTGCCGGTCCGCGTCCGGATCGTCTTCGCGGCTCGGTCGTATTCGGCCGCGAGGCCAGCGGCGGAGAGCACTGTCTTCTCGAAGAATTCCCACGGGGCGTAGAGGATTCCTGCGAACACGCGGGTCGGGTGCGCGAGCATCACGACGCGGTCGTCGAAGGCGACTGTTGCGACTCCGTCCGCCGCGACGATACGGTGGCCCGACATCTCGACGACGAGCGAAGCGCCGGGCTGGGGGCGCGACGTTCCCCCGAGCGCGGCGACAACGTCCGGAACGGCCAGGAGAGTCCCGTTTTCCGCGGCCGAAATCGGAACGGCGCGGCCCGCGACCGACAGCGTCACCGTGGAAGGCTCGGGGGCGACGACCGCGAGCAAAAACGCCAGAATTTGCGCGAGAGGCACAGCGCATTCTAGCGCAGGGACAGGGGAAAGCTCGCCCTCCAGCGTGTCGAGCCCGTTGCCGCGGGGCTCGGCACTCATCCGCTGGCACGGCGCGGTCGATCAGAATGGAATCGATCCCCCGCGCCTCTAGCGATCGGCGCGACATCTCGCGTCTCAACCGACAACGGGGTTCTTCTTGCGCCTCACTCATGGCCTGCGGACGAGCGCCTGCGCCCCGCGTCTAGCCCCACGCCACCCATGCGGCCTACGCTCGAGGGATGGGGCTCCACCCCCTGAGCGAAGGTCCGCGAGGTCGGGCCAAGCGCGCTTTGGTGCGAGCGTCGAGAGGGCAGCGAAGGGCGGCGTGCGAAGGCGGGAAGGGTGGCATGGGAGGAGACCCCCTTTTGCCGCTCGCGGCGCGGAGTCGTAGCAAAGTCCTCACATTCGCAGCGAGCGGAAAAGCGGGGCGAGTCCCATGACAGGCCCCTCGCCGGCCGAGCAGTCTCTCCGTCGCTAAAGCACGGCATCGACGCTCGCTCGCCGGGCCTGGGGCTGAAACCTCGCGGACCGAGCGAAGCCCTTAACTTTGCGCGGCGTGATAAAATGATCTTCGATCTTTGAGGGGGCGAAACGGTTTCGACGGGGATGCCTGGTCGGAACGTCGCATGCCGAGGTTCACTCGCCTCGTAAAAAAGGGTGAAAAAAATAGTTGCGAACAGCAACCTCGCACTGGCTGCCTAATTTAGTTTAGCGTCAGCCACGTCCTTCCCGGAGCGCGCCCGCCGCGCTGGAAAAGGGCGCCGCAAATGTGGGCTCATCCGGCAGGGTCCCCCGGCCCTGCAGGAGACATCAATTCGGGGTAGGTTCGGCGCGTTTGGTTCCTCTTTGAGCGCCGGATCGAGATGAAAGAGGAACTGAGCATGGAGTGGCGCTTCGATTCACTTCTTCGGACGCGGGTTCGACTCCCGCCGCCTCCACCAAATTTCGCTCCACTTCGTTACGCTGGCGCTTCGCGCGTCCCTGATTTTCAGCGAGTAGATTCGAACAAGACTCGGACAATCGTCGTAAGGCGAATTGCCAACGTATTGAATTCATTGCGTCGTTTGAGATTTGTTTCCCGAACTCCGCTTTCATGCGCTGTACATCTCGGAGTGGACAGAATGGGAGGGTGGATGGATAGTGAGAACCGCTCGCGTCCTGCTGACTGCCGCGATCTTCCTCGCGGGGGCCGGGGTCGCCATCCTGCGTCATCGGACACTGATCGCGGCCCGGGATCAGAAGCGCCTCGCCGCGGCAAGGGAAGGAGCGGCGAAGTTCGAGCGCCGCCAACTTGTCGGAAGGGAGCTTCGCAATGCCGGGTCTGCTGCGCAGCCGTTGGACTTCGCCCTGCGAACTCCGCCCTCGTCCGTCTTTCTTCCGAATGAAGAGAAACTCCACGCTCTGGCTGTTCCCGGAACGCGCGCCGTGCGCGTGGGTGACAAGGTCATTCAGCTCGTGGAGCTTCGCGGCTGGCTGCGATTCATCGATTCCGCCTGCAAGGCGAGCGACCCCGCCTGGTATTACCTGCTCGAACCGGATCTGGCCTGGAGCGACACAGTGGGCCTGCGGCCGAGCGACATCCTGCGGGTCGGCAACATTGCCGGCCTCGGAGATCGCCGTGGGGGAACTTCGCCGTGGCAAATCGAAAGTCGACCCCTCATCCGGATCGAATTCGGAGGCTGGGACGAACAGAAGCTTCGGGGTTCACCGCCCGAGGACTGGCGAGCCCGGGGTGCCTTCGGATGTCCCAACGTCTCCTTTGCTTTTGACCCGCTTCATCCGGTTCCCGGGGGGCCGCGGCTTGCGCCGGGTCAGTACATCCGAGTCGTCGGATCGCTCGTTACCGACGCTCCCCACGCAACGAAGGCCACCGCCGGCGTGTGGCTCGTCCGAAATTTCGGCCTCGCGGTAGACCCGGAACACGTCATTCATGCCTGCGAGAGCGCATGGAGCGAAGGGGGAGAGGAAAACCCGGGCAACCCTGCCCGCTGGACGGAGATCCATCCTCCCGACCTGATCAAGCCTCTTCCGGCTCAGGAACCGTCGGAAGCGGTGATCGGCGTCGCCATCTCCGGACCGGACGCGGCCCTTTCCGGACCGGCAGAGCCGATGGAGTTCTCGCTCGCGCCCCCCGGACCGCGCCCGGCCTGGGCTCGAGGTATCCGAGTTGTGGAAACGATTCTCCATGCCTGCCGAGAATCCGCCTTCGCGCGTTGCCTGGCTGCGTGCCACCTCGCGGAATACAAAAACCTGATCTCTGTTCGAATCGACCCGGAGTCGGCGAGTGCAGACAGGTTTGCGGCAATCTTTCGAGTCTCCTGGAGCCCCGAGGCGGATTCCTGGCTGGTCGAGAGGCCGGCAAACGCCCGGGATCCGTCCTCGCACCCCAAACCGGTCGGCCTATGAGCCGTGACCCGCCTCGTTCTTCGCGGATCTCGATGCGCGCGGCGAGAGCTCTCTGGGTCCTGCTCGGCATCGCCGCGAGCGTCCATGTGCTCGTATCACCGGAACGACACAATCTGTGGCCGGTCTTTCGGAAGGGAGCGCTGGGTTGGTGGGGCGGGCGGATCCTCTACGAGGGCACGGATTACTTCCGTTATAGCCCCGTCTTCGCGGCGCTGCTCGCGCCCTTTGCGGCGCTCCCCGGGTCGCTCGGGAACATTCTCTTCGATGTCCTGGGCCTCGGGCTTCTGTTCCACGCAATCCGCCGGCTCGCGCGCACGGTGTTTCCGGAACCGGTTCTGTGTCGAAACGAACCCGCGGTGCTCGCGCTGAGCCTTGTGGGCGTCGTTCGTTCGATATGGTCGTCGCAAGCGCACACCTGGACCGCGGCGGTCATTTTTCTGGCCGCCGTCGCCCTCGTGGAGCGACGGTGGTGGTTGGCGGCCTTCCTCCTGGCGCTCGGCGTGCATCTCAAGCTCGCTCCGATCGTGCTGGCCGGTGTCGTCGCGGTCCTCTGGCCCAGGAAGATGAGCTGGCGATTCGCCATCGCTCTCGTCACGCTCGCGCTGTTGCCATTCTTCAACGGGCAACCCGGGGCGGTCGTCGGAATGTACCGGGATTGTCAGGCGCGGTTGCAGGAGTTGACGGCCCTGCGATTGCCCGGTGTGCGGGATGTCCTGCATGTCTTCGAATCCCTCAACGTCGCGCTGCCGCTCGGCGCCTATCGGGCGATTCAAGCGCTTGGCGGACTCCTCGTCGTCGGCTGGGCCTGGCGGCTGCAACGGCGGGAGGTGCCTGCGGAGTGGCTGGTGAGCGGCTGCTTCGCGGTAACGATCGTTTACATGCTCGCGTTGGGGCCGGCCGTCGAGTTCGTGCAGTACCCGCTCCTCGCACCCTGGGTCAGCGCGGCGATGCTCGCCGCAAGGCCTCGATCAGGGGAGCGCCGCGCCCTCGCCATCCTCTACGCGATGACGATGGTCGCCGGATTTGGAGCGGTGGAGGATCTGCTCGGCAAGCTGATCCGCTCGAAGGCTTCGGAATCGTTGATCACGCTGGGTGCGATCGCGTTTGGCGTTTGGGTCGTTCTGAAATGGAGGCGTGCGGCCCCCTCCCGTGACGCGAAGGCCTTCGGAGAAATAGAAAGGGCTTTCGCGAAGACATGAAAACGAGGCTCGTGGTCGTCGTCGTGCTCGCTGTCCTGGCGGGGACATGGGCGTTCCTTCGAACTCGGGAAGCGCCCGTGGCGCGGAAGGAAACGCGCCCGGTGACGATTGCGACAGATCTCTCCGTCGTCGCGGGTTGCAGGATGGTGAGAAGAGTCAATCTTTCCGGCAGAATTGGGACGAATGGAGTCGCGAAAGACGAGGCGGATCGTAACGCCAACCTCGAAGCGATCGCCGCGGATGCCGGCGGCGACACCGTGCTGATTCTCGAGAGAACACCGAACTTCGTTCGAGGGGCGATCTATCGATGCGAAGACCCGGCGCCCTAAGCCCCGCCCGGGGTCGCGCCGCGTCCTCGCCAAGCGAACTTCGCGCGACGGCCGGCTGGTAGTGGGATATCCCACTTGACTCATATCCCACTCAGCGCGAGAATCGCTTCATGAGCCAGGCCACTTCGTTCAAGTACGTCGCCCGGGTCCGCCCGGACTCGAAGGGACGCGTCACGCTCGGACGCCTGGGGAAAGACATCAGCAGTTATCGCGTGGCGGTGGATGGCGAAGGTCGAGTCCTTCTCGAGCCCTTCGTCGAAGTTCCCGCGCGCGAGCAATGGCTTTATGAAAACCCCGAGGCGTACTCGAGCGTCCGGCGTGGGCTAGCCCAGGCGGGGAAGGGTGAAACGGCTTCGCTCGGCTCGTTCGCCAGGCCCGCACCGAAAGCGCGCAAGCCCCGCAAGTGACCTTTCGCCTTCAGTTCACGAAGGAAGCGAAAGAGAACCTTCACAAACTCGAGTCGGACGGCGGACTCTCCAAGCGCCTCAAGGCGGTGAGAAAGGCTCTCGGTCTCCTCGAATCGAACCCGCGCCACCCGCCCTTCTGGCGCCGGCGCCTTTGGCCCGGACTCTCGCGGACCTTCGCTCAGGGAGTTAGGGCCCCAACACCGGCGAGCGAGACTCAGGAGTACGCTCTTCGGGCGGGCCGGGACGCGGGGCGCAGGCTCTCGTCCGCAGGCCATGAGTGAGGCGCAAGAAGAATCCCGTACTCAGTTGAGACGCGAGAGGTCGCGCCGAACGCTAGAGGCGCGGGGGACTGATTCCACTCCGACCGATCGTGCCGTGCCAGCGGACGAGTGCCGAGCTCCGAGGCCCGGGACCAGGATCTCCCGGCCCAAGCGAGCCGCCGCCCGGCGCGCTGCGTCTCCTCGAGGGAGGCATCGATGACCCGCCCGGGTACTCGCCGCGACCTCGCCGAGCGACCTTCGCGCGATCATGCCCAGGCCGGGAGGCAATACTGCAAAACACGGATCCGACCCCAGGCACGACGTGCTGCCCTCCGCCGGCACGTGCTAGAATCGCGGGCAAAACAGAAGGAGCGAAAATGAAAAAGCGTCTCGGCGTCCTGCTCGGTACGGTTCTTCTGCTCGGCTTCTCGGCAACCGCGCTCGCGAAAGGCAAAGGGTCGAATCCCCAGTTCCCGGCGCCCCCTGCAGCGGGGTATTACGTCAACGAATGCACGGGTGAGATCTTCATCGAATGGGACCCGGTCGTCAGCAACGTCGACGGAAGCTCGCCGACGAAATACGCGATCCAGATTGTCCAGTCGCTCCGCAGCGGCTGCCCGGACGGCCCAATCGTCGCAACGAACGTCACGAATTTCACCGCTCCCGGCAACACCACGGAATTCGCCACGCCGCCCGGAACGCTCCAGTTTCCAGGCCCTCCCACCGCCTGCGGGCCGGACGACGTTGTCATCCTGATCAAGGCTCTCAACCCGCCCAGCAGGTCGCAGAACAACCCGCAGGTGATCGCCGAATTCGAAGGGGTCGGCGGCGGTCCCTGCATCTGACCGGACGACTCCCGGACCCGGTTTGATCCGCCCCCTTCGGCCCGCGCCGGAGGGGGCTTTTTCGTGCCGGGCTTCTCCGCGTTTTCCCTGAACGCTTCTCTCGCCAGCAGCGCGGCCGACCGGCCGGTATAATTTGACGGAGTCAAGATGAGTCGTTACGAAGTGATCATCTACTGGAGCGCCGAGGACGAAGCCTTCGTGGCCGAGGTCCCGGAGCTCCCCGGCTGCGCGGCGGACGGCGCTACCCGCGAGGAGGCGCTCGCCAGCGCCGAAGTCGTCATCCAGGAATGGATCGAGACGGCGCGCGAGCTGGGTCGCCCTATCCCGGAGCCCAAGGGCCGCCTGATCTTCGCGTAGGCCCAGCGGCTCCAGGCTCCCAAATTCAACATTCAAAATTTAGAATTCACAATTCTTCGGCCTCTGGCCGAAGCCATGTCCCCAAACCCCCGGAGGCGCGATGGGAAGGGGTAAGATAGGATTTCGCCGTTCCGATTGGAGGCAGATTTGCTTCTCTCGCGCGGTGTTCGGCTGCGTTGGATTGACGTTCGAACTCTTTCTGGCGGGTGCCTGGAGTGAAATTCACTAAGCATCAGCTTGAGGCCATCGAGCATGATGGTCGGAACCTCCAGCTGATTGCCTGCGCCGGCTCCGGCAAGACCGAGGTTGTCGCTCGGCGCGTGGTCCACCTGTTGACACCCGGCAGGAAAGACGCCCTCACTCCGCGCAACATCATCGCCTTCACCTTTACCGACAAGGCCGCGGCCGAGCTGAAGGAACGGGTCGTCACGCGAACTCGCCAGGCACTCGGAGAGATCCCGGGGATGACGTACGGGTCATTGCTGAGTTTGTGGGGGTGCTCGGTGGCTCCAGATAGGCAAGAGGAGCGTTGGAAAGAACTACCGGCGTCGAGATATGTCGGGGGGCGATTAGGGTCAGATCTGTGTTTTTACGGTAGCCGTCGCTCAGAGGCGTGAAGGCGTGAAACGTGAAGACGTGAAGGTGGTGGCGCGAAGGCGTGAGCTAGAGCTTTTTCAGGAATCGGCGAATCTCGTCGTGGGTACCGAGCAACAACACGAAGAGGCGAGCCTTTTCCTGACGGAACAGGATTCTCAGATCAATACCCACCCGAGCCTCAAAGAGTTTGCCGCGAAGCTTTCGAACCCCGCGATGAGCGTGCGGTTTTCCGAAGTCGTTTTCGAGTCTTGTGAGAGCAGAAGCAACTTGATCGACTCTTGCCTCCGGGAGCGCGCCTAGAGCCCGCTCGAAAGCCTCCGCGGTCTCAATTTTCAAGCGCGCGTTTTCTTCTTTGTTCGCCGGGTGCTTTTCAGGAGATCAGCCACGCTGTCGTAAGTCCGAGTCCGTCCTCCGCGCCGCTCGGCGTCGGCCCAGGCGTTGAGCTTCGACGCGTCGGCGGCGCTCAGCTGAAAGTCCTCTTCGCCCACGGGAGTCAGGCGAACCGCCGGCTTGCCGTGGCGGCTGATGACGACGGTCTCACCCCGCTCCGCGAGCCGAATGAGCGTTCCCAGTTCGATCTTCGCTTCGGAAAGAGATCTAAATTTCATACCAAAGATTGTACTCTGGTTTATAGGCGTGCCCCAAGCCGTTCAGGGGTTTAATGGGGACGGTCTTGTTTTGGTGTATTACGTGGCGGCCCGACGGAGAGCGTCCACAGCGCGGGAGTAAGATCGCAGAGATGAAGACAGCCATTTTCCTTCTCCTCCTTGCAGCCTCGGCCTCGGCCGCGGGAGCCGCGGCGCCCGACGCCCAGCCGGGGATCGACGCCTTCAACCGCGCGGTGATCGACGCGACGAAGAAAATGGATGACGGCGCGAGCCTCGCGCTCTGGGAGGACGACGGTGTGAGCATTCTCCCGAATTCGAAGCCGCTCTCCGGCAAGCCTGCCATCGAGGCGTTCCTTCGGACGGTCGCCGAGCAGACGAAGGGCGCGCGCATGGAGTCGTTCTGGATGGGGTGCGTCACGATCGCGGTCTCGGGCGACACCGCGTCGGAGCGATGCGTCGAGCACCAGGTGGTTCGGTTCCCGGGCGACAAGCCCCCGTTCGACGGCTGGGGGAACCTCCTCTACGTCCTCCACCGGGGAGGCGACGGGCATTGGCGGATCCGCGCGGAAATGTGGAACGCGGCGCTTCCCGGTTCGGCGCCCTGACCGCTACTTCGCCGCGGGCAGGTCCTTCAGTGGTAATTGACCCCTCAGGCCGCCGAGTGTTGAGAAACGTCCCAGCCCGGAAAGACGGGATGGGGACGGTCTTGTTTTCGTGTATTACTCTGAAACGAGTCACGAGTGGCGAGCTGAGAGTCGAGGGTCGGACGTGAAATCGCCGACGAGGGCGATTCCCGCCCCGGCTCAGTGGTCGGGGCAAGCTTTGCGCGGGAATGACCGCGGGTGAGCCTTCTACTCCAATCCCGCCGCCAGGCTCAGGACTTCCCGACTCCGTTCGATTGTTGCGTTATGATCTCGGGCTGACAGTCGTCAATCGATTCTTGGGCTCGCGAGGCGGCTCCTCCGGGCAGGACGCGAAAGGGAGAATCATGCACGCCCGTACGTTTCGACTCGCCGCGGCGGCCGCCGGGGTCCTCGTCCTCGCGGGGGCCGCGATCCTCGAAGCGGACATCGACTGGAGAAGCAAGGGAGCCGTGACGCCGGTCAAGAACCAGGGCACGACTTCGTTCGACGCCTCGTGGGCTTTCGCCGTCACCGGGGCGGTCGAGGGGTATCGGGCGATCAACAGCGGATCGCTGACCTCTCTTTCGGAACAGCAGTTGATCGACTGCGTTCCTGCCGTCGGGGACTGCGCCGATCCGCTCTGCGGGCAGGCGCCGTGCGGCCTGAACTTCGCCATGACCAACGGGCTCGCCAGCGAAAGCGCCTATCCGTATACCGGCCTTCAGGGAACGTGCAAGGTGCCCACCCCGGTGGCGACCATCCCCGGGTGGACGCGGCTCGTCGGAGAGACCGGGATCGCGGGGGCGCTCAGCAGCGGCCCCGTCATCGCCCGCCTTTCGATCGGCGACCACGGGACCCCCATCGCGGCCTGGACGTCCTACGCGGGCGGACCCTTCCCGGCGTCGGCGGCGTCGGCCTACGACGACACGGTTCATCAGTGGGTGCTCATCGTCGGATACTCTTCGAGTCTCTACACCATCAAGAATTCGATCGGAACGTCGTGGGGAAGCTCGGGGTACCTGTTTCTTCCGCGCGGTTTCAATGCGCTCGGCGTGGGAGACGACGCTTATGCGCCCTCGATCGACACGGCGCACGGCGCCTGCGCGCTGCCCGGCGGCGCGTGCCAGGACATGACCGCGGCCGATTGCACGACGGCCGGCGGAATTTATGGGGGAGATCTGTCGTTCTGCCCGGCCTCCTGCGGCACCTGCGCCGACGATGCGACGCCGCCCGTCATTCGCGCGAGCGCGATCCCGCGTCCGGCGAAGAAGGGGAGCGGGACATTGACGCTGACGGTAGCCGGTACGGCAACCGACGATTGCACGCTCGACCGGTCGTCCGGGGAGTACTGGGTCACGGACTCGTATCGACCCGGGGGCTCCGATCGTCCCGAATCCGGTGACGTTTGGCGAGGACGGCTCGTTCAGCTTCCCCGTGTCGCTCGCCGCGACGCGCATCGGCAAGCGCGCACACGTTTACAAGATTTTCGTGAGCGCCCGGGATGCCGCGGGGAACACAGCGACGATCACCATCGCCGTTCCCATCACCTGAGCGCTCGTCGAGTCCGGTTCGCGTTGGGGGATTCGAGACTTCGTCAGCCCGACTCGCGGTTCGCCCCGCGCCGGCTCGGTGAGCGGGTCCTGTCGCAGGACTCGCTCCGCTTTTCCGCTCGCCGAGCCAGAGGACTTTGCTACACCCGCGTTGCGAGCGGCAAAAGGGAGTCTTGCCCCGCGCCACCCGCCATCCTTGCGTCGGCGCCTTTGGCCCCACCGCTCTCGGGCTTTCGCTCAGGGGCGAGGCCTCGTCCCGCGAAATTAGCGGATTTGGGATAGCTGCTGGGGACGGTCTTGCTTTTCGCGTATTACCTTGAATGCGAGTCGTAAGGCGTGAGGGCGTGAGGCGTGGCGGCGATTCCCCCCCGACTCGCGGTCGGGCCAAAGCGTACTCGGTATACGTGAGTTGCGTATATCCGCAAGTTGCGTATAATTAAGTGGTGAAGGCGGTCTTCGTCGAGTTGCCGGCTTTCGAGCGGCATCGTGAGAGGCATCTCGATGATGAAGATTTCCGGCGCCTTCAGGCGGACCTGATGGTGAATCCCCAGGCGGGAGACGTTATCGAAGGAACCGGAGGCCTTCGAAAACTTCGATTCGCCGACTCACGGCGCGGCAAGGGGAAACGCGGCGGCCTTCGGGTGATCTACTACTGGTGGATCGCCGGATTGCAGTTCTGGCTGTTCACCGTGTATGGCAAGGGAGAACTGGATGATCTCACGCCGCAAGAGCGGAAAGATCTCAGGGCGATGATCAAGGCCGAGTTGAAGGCAAGGAGCAAGTGATGAAATCAGTCCGCAAGAAGAAACATGGGCTCACCGCAAAGCGCAATCTCTTCGCCGAGCTGTCGGAGGGTGTGAAGGCTTTGGCGGACGAGCGGCTGGGAAAACGGACGCTGCGGACGCATGCCGTAGAGTTCAAACCCGCTCCGGAGGTGACTCCCGCGGAGCTAATTCGCGTAAGAAGGCATCTGAATCTCTCTCGTCCCTTATTTGCCGTCTACTTGCGGACAAATGTTCGCACGTTGGAGAATTGGGAACAGGGGCGCGCCAGGCCAAACGCTCAGGCTGCGCTGCTTATCCGACTCGTAAAGCGGTTTCCCGACACGGTCGCGAGGCTCGCGGCGATCTAGGAAACCTGTTTCTCAATCGCTCCTGCAATTGTGCGAAGGCCCAGTTTCGCGATGCCAGGCATAAACCCGGGAGTCCGGGAGTCGTAAAATCGTTTGATGGGACGTTCGTGGGTTCCTTTCGTTCTCTCCGGCGCCCTCGTCGTGTGGGGCGTGGCGTTGTCGATGTCTTCTCGAACCGCCCGGGCGAACACGCCCCCGTCTGCCGTCCCTCCGGTCGCGAGCGCCTTCGAGACCACCGTGCGGCCGATTCTCCGGGCCCGATGCCAGCCGTGCCATTTCGCGGGCGGGAAGATCTATGACCACCTTCCGTTCGACAACGAAGACGTTGTGCGGAGGCTCGGAACGGGCCGGCTGTTCACGCGGTTGAAGGACGAGAAGGATCGCGCCGCGATACGGGCGTTCCTCCAGGAGAAGACGGCGCGCTGACCATCCTTCACTTCTTCGGG
>CAWEYG010000008.1:0-21834 GCA_963813155.1 uncultured Acidobacteriota bacterium
TGCCGGCCGACTCGCCGCGGCGATTCGCCAGGGCGTAGAAGCTCGTTTCACGCCTCTCCCCCTGTGGGAGAGGCCGACGCGAAGCGGCTGGTGAGGGGTAGCTCAGACGATCGAGTCTTCCAGCGAAACCCCGAACAGGCCCGAGATCATCTTCGGCTCGAAGAGCGTCGACTTCTGCGGCAGCACGTCGCCCGCGGCGACGACTTCCTGCACGCTCGCGATCGGGGTCGGGCGCAGCAGCACGGCCATCTGGGCTTCGCCGGACTTCGCCAGCTCGATCGCCGCGCTCTCGTCTTTGGGAAACGACACGAACTCGCCCCGCTCGATCTGCCCGGGGTCGATGCCCAGCACGGCCCGAAAGAAGGCGACCTCCAATGCGGCAGGGTCCAGTCGGCGCCACGCCGCGCCCTTCTCCGGCGGCCACGGAAGGTTCGCCGCGTCGGGCCGAAGCCGAAGAAGCGTCGGCGCTGCTCCGTTCGGGACGACGAGAAATCCCGTTTCGCCGCGGGGAAGCTGCTCGAGGGCGCGCCGCGCGTCCTGCGCCGAGGGAAACTCCGTCGCGTCGAAAAACGCGGCGGCCTTCTTCATCGACTCCGCGAAAGAGAAGTTCGGCAGATTCGAGACCGCGCGCGGAATCGCGAACGCCTCGAGACCCGGCGACGCGACATCGACGATCGCGCAGAGCTTGAACGCGGCCGTCGGCAGCTTCTCGGCTTCCGGCAATTGGGAAAACTTCAGGGCCGTCTCGTAGCGGTGATGGCCGTCCGCGATCAGAGAGCCGGCCGTCGAGAGGAGCCGCTGGAAACGAACGTGGTCCGCGGGGTCTTCGACGCGCCACGCGTCGTGGCGGTAGCCCGCGAGGTCACGGCAGGAGAGCTCGGGCGCGCGGCGCGTCTGGAGCGCGTCTTCCAGCGGGGCGCGCGACAGCAGGAAGACCATCCCGAAATCCGCGTGCGAGGCGCGCAGGAGATTGAGCCGGTCCTCCTTCGCCTTCGCGAGCGTGCGCTCGTGGGGGCGGATCGATCCGCCTTCGTACGGCTCCACGCGAACGAGCCCGACGAGCGATCGCCGCGCCTTGACGTTCCCGTCCCGGCCCGGAAACACGACCTGGTGGATCCAGAGAGCGGCGGAGCGCTCGTGGTAAATCACGCCGTCGGCGAGCCAGTCTTTCAGCTGCTGGGCCGCCTCGGCATAGACGTCGCCGCCGTCGTCTTTCCGCGCGTCGAAACGCACGATGTTCTCCGGCGACCGGGCATAGAGCTCCTCGCGGATCTTCGGCGTCACCCGGTCGTACGGCGGCGCCACGAGATTGTCGAGCCCGCGCTCTTCGATCGAGGCCGGGCTGTACCGCAGGGCGCGAAACGGATGCAGTTCCATTAAATCTTCACTCCCATCGCCAGTCCTTCCACGGTCGGCAGGAACGTCGCGACGAATTCTCCGCCGCCCGCGAGCTCGCGGTTGAAGAGATCGAGCGCCTCGACCGATTCCGCGCTCCAGTTCGCGTCCGTTCCGAAGGCCGCGCGAAAAACATTGTCCGCCAGGATCACGCCGCCCCGCCGCAGGTTCGCCGTCGACCATTGGAGGTAATCGGGATACCCGATCTTGTCCGCGTCGATGAAAACGAGGTCGAACGGCCCGTGCTTTTCGATCGACGGCAGGTTCTCGACCGCCCGGCCGACGTGGACGTGAACGAGTTTTTCGACGCTCGCCCGCGCAAAGGATTCCGTCGCGACCTTCGCGTGCTTCGGATCGAATTCGAACGTGTCGAGCCGTCCGCCGTGGGGGAGAGCCCGGGCGAGGCAGACGCCGGAGTAGCCGGCGAGCGTGCCGATTTCGACGATCTTCTTCGCGCCGGCCGCGAGCGCGATCGCAGTCAAGTGGCGTCCGTCGAGGCGCGCGACCGCGATGTCGGGAAGGCCTTCCCGCGAGGCGCGCTGGCGGATCTCGGCGAGCACGGCGTCTTCCGGCCCGAAGAGAGAATCCAGATAACTCGCGACCGCCGGGTCGCTCTGGCCTATGCCGGCCGGGTCGTTTCCCATTCCGGCGAGTCTAACTTGATTCGGCGGGAGGAATCGAACGGCTCGCGCGCTCCTTTCGAGCAACGACGAACGTCGTCGAGGCAAGAACATGAGAATCGGCGCGATCGTTGAAAAGCCTGTCCATCGGGTGGATCGGTGCGGCGATCAGTGTCCAGAGCTTCCTCAGAGGCGAGCTCAGTCCGCGCGGCGACAGGCGGTTTGCGAAGGTCGAGATCAGATTCAAAATCGTGTAGACGGGGCCGACGCAGGTACCGGATTTCTCAACGTTGAACCCGGCATCTTCGAAAAGAGCGGCGTGCCCCGTGAGCGTGTAGTTTCGGTAGTGGTCCGGGTAGCCGTGATAGGCCTGCAGGAACGGCGTGATGGAGAGCACTTTCCCCCCGGGTTTGAGAACGCGCTCCATTTCCTTGACGGCGGCTTCCGGCCTGCGAACGTGTTCCAGGACCGCTTCGCAAAAGACGGCGTCGACGCAATTGTTGGCATACGGGAGCTGATGAGCGTCGCCGACCACATCGACGTTGAGAAACGCGCCGAGATTGAGATTGCAGAGCGCGGGGTGAGCCCGGCCCGGTCCGCCGCCGATCGAAAGCGCGAGCGCGGAAGAATCGAGCCCGCCGAGGACTTCCTCCATCGCCTCGAGCGAACCTCGGCTTCGATAGTCCCGGACGAGCCGCCGCTTCAGCGCCGGAAGCCAGCGCCCCTGTTGAAGGGAGGTCCTCGCGTATTCCTCGGACATCGGACCCGCACTCTCGCCCGCAAGTTCGGGATCCCTGGGCTTGGAAAGCAGAACCGGAACGCCCTGTCGAACCGAGTAACGGCGAGCGCCGTTTTCAGCGACGAGCTCTGATCCGTCGGAGCTCGGTATCAGTCTCTGCTTCGTTTCCGGACAGACGAGTTGTCCGGAGAGAATCTGATCGCCGATGGGTCTCACGCGAGATCCGCGATGTCTCCGCTCAGGAAGCCGGCGGCCGCGAGACGAAATGTTTTTCCGGGATCTTGAGCGGCGCGAGGATCGGCCCGAGGACGCGCCACTGAACGTCAAAGATTTGAGCGAGGCCGAGCGACGCGAGAGAGAGCATCTCGTCAAGCTCCGGCTTGGAGAAAGGTTCCTGCTCCGCCGTCGTCTGGACTTCCACGAACTTGCCGGATGCCGTGCCGACGATGTTGGAATCGACCTGGGCCGTGGAGTCCTCCTCGTAGCAAAGGTCGAGCAGCGCCGTTCCGTTGCCGCGCCCGACGGAGACCGCGGCGAGCGTTTCGCGCATCGGCCAGTTCCGGAAAAAATGGTTTCCCGCGACTTTTGCGAACGCGAGCGCCAGCGCGACGCAGGACCCGCTGATCGCCGCGCACCGCGTGCCGCCGTCCGCCTGGAGGACGTCGCAATCCAGCGTGAAAGTCCTCTCGCCAAAGGCCTTCAGGTCGACGACGCTTCGCAGGGCCCGGCCGATGAGGCGCTGGATCTCCAGGGTACGGCCTCCCTGCTTTCCGCGCGCGGCTTCGCGGGCGGAGCGGGTGTGGGTGGAGCGGGGGAGCATGCCGTATTCCGCCGTCACCCATCCGGTCCCGGAATTCTTCAGGAATGGGGGGACCCTGTCCTCGATCGAAGCCGTGCACAGGACCTTCGTCTGTCCCTGGGTGATCAACGCGGATCCCTCCGCGTATCTGGACACGCCCGTCTCGATCGAGATCGGCCGCAGGTCCGCCGGCCCGCGGCCGTCGATCCGCGAGCCGCTCAACCGGTGATCTCCACGTGCTCGAGCCGGTCGAGGGGACGGCCGAGAAACCTCTCGGCGACGATCCGAAATCTTTCCGCGCTGTCGGTCACGCAGACATGGTATTCCGAATCGGCCTCGTTTCGATGCGCCGGCGTCAACAGCGCGCCGACCGCCATGCAGACGGCTTCCGCCGAGTCGACGAGAGGGACGCCGGGCAGCGTCGCCGCGATCGTCGCCTTCAGCAGCGGATAGTGCGTGCAGCCGAGCACGAGGGCGTCGACTTTCTCCTCGCGAAACGGGGCAAGGTAGATCTCGGCGGCCCTCTTCGCGACGTCGTTGTCGGTCCAGCCCTCTTCCGCGAGCGGGACGAACAGCGGGCACGCGCGCGAGATGACCTCGAGCCGCGGATTTCGCCGGCGGATCGCGTCCCTGTACGCGCCGGAAGCGATCGTCGCTTCTGTACCGATCACCCCGATGACGCCGCCGTGCCCCCGGCTCGCGCGTGCCGCCGCGTCCGCGCCCGGCTCGACGACGCCGACGACCGGCACGGGCGAAAATTTCTCGATCGACGGCAGCGCGAGCGCGGAGGCCGTGTTGCAGGCGACGACGAGCATTTTGACGTCGCGCGACAGCAGAAAGCGGATGTTCGCGAGCGAGTACCGCTCGACGGTCTGCGGCGATTTCGTCCCGTACGGCAGGCGAGCCGTGTCCCCGAGGAAGAGAAACGACTCGCGCGGAAATTCCTCGGAGAGCTTGCGGGCGACCGTGAGCCCGCCGACCCCCGAATCGAAGATCCCGATCGGTCTCGAGTCGCTCATGGCGTCGCCGGTGGGGGTGCCGGTGTTGGTACGGGCGCTGGCGCTAGCGCTGGCGCCGGCGCCGGCACCGCGCCCACGACGTCGGGCATCGCGGGGAGCGGCCGGCTCACGTCGACGTGCCCGGCGAGCGTCTCGACCGGGTTGCCGTTGACGAGGATGCGGACGCGGTCGGTCTGGGCGAGGTTTTGCAGAAGCGTGTCGACGATCGCGCCGACGGCCGCGAGCTCGTCGCTGGATCCGGCGGACCGGGCCCACTCCGAATCGACGTTGAAGTCGACGACGATCTGCCCGTTTCCGGGCACGAAAACGTTGCGAACGGAAAATTTCCCCGGCAGCGCGGTCACGAGCAGCGGATCTTTCGGGCCCGCGATCTCCTCCCGCATGAGCTCCCGGGCGAACCCGACCGCGTCGGCGGGCTTCTCCACGTCGCGCTCCTCCGGGCGGAGCAGGCCGTCTTCCTGCAGCGGAAAGAAAAGCGTCACGCGGATCTTCTCCGCCGGCGGGGGAGTCGGGCTGCCGGGCCCGACCTTCAGGGGGGCCGATTCCCGCGGCCGCACGACGGGGCCTTCCCCCCGCCGCAGGCGGATCGAGCCCTCCCTCCGCGCAACCGCGAAGAGGAGAAAGACCGCCGCGGAGGCCGCGGCGATCACGCTCCAGGCCATTTTCTTCGTCACGGCGAGGAGGTCGGCGCGGCCGGGTGAACTCTCAGGTACGAGGATACCGCCCGGGCGATCGCTTCCGCGACGCTCTGGCGAAACTCCGCCGTCGCGAGTTTCTTCGCCTCTTCCGGGTTGGACAGGAATCCGGCCTCGACCAGGACGGCCGGCATCGAGGCTCCGACGAGAACGCGAAACGGCGCCTGCTTGATGCCGCGGTTCTCGGTGTGGAGAAGACTGTTCAATTCGTTCTGGATCGATTCGGCGAGCGCGGCGGATTCCTTCAGGTGGGCCGATTGCGCCATGTCCCACAGGATGAAATCGAGCTCCGGCGGGGCCGCGGACGGCGGGGCCGACGCCTTTCCGTCGGACGCGTTTTCCTGGTTCGCGACGGCGTCGGCGAGCTTGTCGGAACCGGCCAGCGAAAGGTAGTACGTCTCCGAGCCGTGCGCTCCCGTCGCCCTCGACGAGTTTGCGTGGATCGAAAGGAAGACGGCCGCCTTCTCGTGGTTCGCAATCGCGGCCCGCTCGTCCAGCGCGACGAGCGTGTCGCTCGTGCGCGTGAGGACGGAGCGCACGCCGGCCTCCTTCGCGAGGAGCGCGGAGAGTCGCCCCGCGATGTCCAGCGTGATGTCTTTCTCGAAGACGTTTCCCGGCCCGATCGCCCCGGTCTCCTCGCCGCCGTGGCCGGCGTCGATCACGACCGTGCGCGTGGGCGGCGCGACGTTGGGCGCCGGCACGAGCGCGGCTTTCGTGGCGGCGCCGGCCTCCGCCTTCGTGATCTCCACGATCACCCGGTCGGGGGCCTTCAGCGCGTACGGGGAGAACGCGAGGTTCGATTCGCGCAGCGTCAGCGTCGCGGTATTGCCGGAAAAGCGGATCTTCGAGACGAACGGGTCGTCGAACGTCCGCTCGGCGAACGCGGCGGCGACGGACGACTTGAACGTGACCGTGTAGCCGTCCTTCGTGGGAAACGCCTCGAACGGAACCGGAGAGCTCTCCTGGAAGATGACCTGGGTCATCCGGTTCAGGTGGACGACGCCCGCGTCGACGTTTGCGGCCGCCGCGCTGCCGGTCCGCGTCCGGATCGACTTGCCGGCGCGGTCGTATTCGGCCGCGAGGCCCGCGGCGGAGAGCACCGTCTTCTCGAAGAATTCCCACGGGGCGTAGAGGATTCCGGCGAACACGCGCGTCGGGTGCGCGAGCATCACGACGCGGTCGTCGAAGGCGACCGTCGCGACGCCGTCCGCCGCGACGATGCGGTGGCCCGACATCTCGACGACGAGCGAAGCGCCCGGCTGGGGACGCGAGGTCCCGCCTAGCGCGGCGACGACGTCCGGAACGGCCAGAAGAGTCCCGTTTTCCGCGGCGGAAACCGGAACGGCGCGGCCCGCGACCGACAGCGTCACCGTGGAAGGCTCGGGGGCGACGACCGCGAGCAAAAACGCCAGAATTTGCGCGAGAGGCACAGCGCATTCTAGCGCAGCGGAGAGTCTCGCTCGCCCACAGTCGAGCCCCTTGGCCGCGGGACTCGGCACTCGCCCGCTGGCACGGCGCGGTCGATCAGAATGGAATCGGTCCCCCGCGCCTCTAGCGATCGGCGCGACATCTCGCCTCTCAACGGACAACGAGATTCCTCTTGCGCCTCACTCATGGCCTGCGGACGAGCGCCTGCGCCCCGCGTCCAGCCCCACGCTACTTATCCGGCCTTCGCTCGAGGGGTGGGGGCTCCAACCCCTGAGCGAGACGAGGAGCGGCCGGGGCTCACGGGTCCGCGAGCGACCCTTCGAGTAGCGGGCGTCGTTGTCTGAGCGACCGGATATGGCCGAGCCGCAGTCGGGAACCGCGGATGGCGAGGCCATCAAAACGCCGCGCGAGGGGAGTCGAGGGGAAACTTCCCCTCGGTTGGATGCCCGCCCGTAGCGAGAAGGCGTCGCGAGCGGACCCCTGGGGCTCAGCCGCGACGGCAACGAGCGAACTTTGCACCGCGTGATAAAATGATCTTCGATCTTTGAGGGGGCGAAACGGTTTCGACGGGGATGCCTGGTCGGAACGTCGCATGCCGAGGTTCACTCGCCTCGTAAAAAAGGGTGAAAAAAATAGTTGCGAACAGCAACCTCGCACTGGCTGCCTAATTTAGTTTAGCGTCAGCCACGTCCTTCCCGGAGCGCGCCCGCCGCGCTGGAAAAGGGCGCCGCAAATGTGGGCTCATCCGGTAGGGTCCCCCGGCCCTGCAGGAGACATCAATTCGGGGTAGGTTCGGCGCGTTTGGTTCCTCTTTGAGCGCCGGATCGAGATCAAAGAGGAACTGAGCATGGAGTGGCGCTTCGATTCACTTCTTCGGACGCGGGTTCGACTCCCGCCGCCTCCACCAAATTTCGCTCCACTTGAAAATCCCCCAAGCCCCCTCGGGCTCCACAATCGTGGTAAGGCGAATGGCCAACGTATTGAATTCATTGCGTCGTTTGAGACTTGCTTCCCGACCTCCACCTTCATCCTCCGTACATCTCGGTGTGGACAGAATCGGAGGATGGTTGGAGAGTGAGACCCGCTCGCGTCCTGCTGACTGCCGCGATCCTCCTCGCGGGGGCCGGGGTCGCCATCCTGCGTCATCGGACACTGCTCGCGGCCCGGGATCAGAAGCGCCTCGCCGCGGCAAGGGAAGGAGCAGCGAAATTCGAGCGCCGCCAACTGGTCGCCAGGGAACTTCGCAATGTCGGGTCTGCTGCGCGGCCGTTGGACTTTGCCCTGCGAACTCCGCCCTCGTCCGTCTTTCTTCCGAATGAAGAGAAACTCCACGCTCTGGCTGTTCCCGGAACGCGCGCCCTGCGCGTGGGTGACAAGGTCATTCAGCTCGTGGAGCTTCGCGGCTGGCTGCGATTCGTCGATTCCGCCTGCAAGGCGAGCGATCCCGCCTGGTATTACCTGCTCGAACCGGATCTGGCCTGGAGCGACACAGTGGGCTTGCGGCCGAGCGACATCCTGCGGGTCGGCAACATTGCCGGCCTCGGAGATCGCCGTGGGGGAACTTCGCCCTGGCAAATCGAAAGTCGACCCCTCATCCGGATCGAATTCGGAGGCTGGGACGAACAGAAGCTTCGGGGTTCACCGCCCGACGACTGGCGAGCCCGGGGTGCCTTCGGATGTCCCAACGTCTCCTTTGCTTTTGATCCGCTTCATCCCGTTCCCGGGGGGCCGCGGCTTGCGCCGGGTCAGTACATCCGAGTTGTCGGATCGCTCGTTACCGACGCTCCCCACGCAACGAAGGCCACCGCCGGCGTGTGGCTCGTCCGAAATCTCGGCCTCGCGGTAGACCCGGAACACGTCATTCATGCCTGCGAGAGCGCATGGAGCGAAGGGGGAGAGGAAAACGCAGGCAACCCTGCCCGCTGGACGGAGATCCATCCTCCCGACCTGATCGAGCCTCTTCCGGCTCGGGAACCGTCGGAAACGGTGATCGGCGTGGCCCTCTCCAGACCGGACGCGGCCCTTTCCGGACCGGCAGAGCCGATGGAGTTCTCGCTCGCGCCCCCCGGACCGCGCCCGGCCTGGGCTCGAGGTATCCGAGTTGTGGAAACGATTCTCCATGCCTGCCGGGGATCCGCCTTCGCGCGTTGCCTCGCTGCGTTCCACCTCGAGGAATCCAAAGGCCTGATCTCTGTTCGAATCGACCCGGAGTCGGTGAGTGCAGACAGGTTTGCGGCAATCTTTCGAGTCTCCTGGAGCCCCGAGGCGGATTCCTGGCGGGTCGAGAGGTCGGCAAACCCAGACCCGTTATCGCACGCCAAACTGCTCGGCCTATGAGCCGTGATCCGCCGCAGACTCGCCGCCCGACTACGACAAGCGCCTCTTTACTTTCAGTCCCGCCTCATTCTTCGCGGATCTCGATTCGCGCGGCGAGAGCTCTCTGGGTCCTGCTCGGCATCGCCGCGAGCGTCCATGTGCTCGTATCTCCGGAACGACACAATCTGTGGCCGGTCTTTCGGAAGGGAGCGCTGGGTTGGTGGGGGGGCGGATTCTCTACGAGGGCCCGGATTACTTTCGTTATAGCCCCGTCTTCGCGGCGCTGCTCGCGCCTTTTGCGGCGCTCCCGGGGCCGCTCGGGAACATCCTCTTCGATGTCCTGGGCCTGGCGCTTCTGTTTCACGCAATCCGCCGGCTCGCGCGCACGGTATTTCCCGAACCCGTCCTGAGTCGGAACGAACCCGCGGTGCTCGTGCTGAGCCTTGTGGGCGTCGTTCGTTCAATATGGTCGTCGCAGGCGCACACGTGGACCGCGGCGGTCATTTTTCTCGCGGCCGTCGCCCTGGTGGAGCGACGATGGTGGTTGGCGGCCTTCCTCCTGGCGCTCAGCGTGCACCTCAAGCTCGCTCCGATCGTGCTGGCCGGTGTCGTCGCGGTCCTCTGGCCCAGGAAGATGAGCTGGCGATTTGCCATCGCTCTCGTCGCGCTCGCGCTGTTGCCATTTCTCAACGGGCAACCCGGGCCGGTCGTCGGAATGTACCGGGATTGTCAGGCGCGGTTGCGGGAGTTGACGGCCCTGCGATTGCCCGGTGTGCGGGATGTCCTGCATGTCTTCGAATCCCTCCACGTGGCGCTGCCGCCCGGGGCCTATCGGGCGATTCAAGCGCTCGGCGGACTCCTCGTCGTCGGATGGGCCTGGCGGCTGCAACGGCGGGAGGTGCCTGCGGAATGGCTGGTGAGCGGCAGCTTCGCGGTAACGATCGCTTACATGCTCGCGTTGGGGCCGGCCGTCGAGTTCGTGCAGTTCCCGCTCCTCGCACCCTGGGTCAGCGCGGCGGTGCTCGCCGCAAGGCCTCGATCCCTCGAGCGCCGCGCCCTCGCCGTTCTCTACGCGATGACGATGGTCGCCGGATTTGGGGCGGTGGAAGATCTGCTCGGCGGGCTGATCCGGTCCAGGGCCCCGGAATCGTTGATCACGCTGGGTGCGATCGCGTTTGGCGTGTGGGTCGTTCTGAAATGGGGGCGTGCGGCGCCCTCCCGCGACGCGAAGGCCTTCGGAGAAATGGAAAGGGCTTTCGCGAAGACATGAAAACGAGGCTCGTGGTCGTCGTCGTGTTCGCTGTCCTGGCGGGGACATGGGCGTTCCTTCGAACTCGGGAAGCGCCCGTGCCGCGGAAAGAAACGCGCCCGGTGACGATTGCGACAGATCTTTCCATCGTCGCGGGTTGCAGGATGGTGAGAAGAATCAATCTTTCCGGCAGAATTGGGACGGATGGAGTCGCGAAAGACGAGGCGGATCGCGACGCCAACCTCGAAGCGATCGCCGCGGATGCCGGCGGCGACACCGTGCTGATTCTCGAGAGAACACCGAACTTCGTTCGAGGGACGATCTATCGATGCGGAGCCCCGGCGCATTGACCCGCCCGCGACCTCGCCGAGCGAGCCAGCATTCCATGGCATAATTCATGGCATGAAACGTGCCCTTCGGAATTTCCACCTGCCCCTTCCTGCCCCGATATACGACGAGCTGCGGGAAGAGGCCGAACGCGAGGGACGCCCCGCGACGAGCCTCGCCCGCGAGGCGATCGAAGCCTGGCTGGCGCTCCGCCGCAAGATGGAGCTCCAGGAAGAGATCGCCGCATACGCTGCGGATCGTCGAGGGACCGAGGCCGACCTCGATCGGCCGCTCGAGCGCGCGGCCGTCCGGCACCTTCGAAAGGGGCGGCGGTGAGGCTGCGGGCTTGAAGCGGGGCGACGTTTTCTGGGCGGATCTCGAGCCGCGATCGGGATCGGAGCAGCGCGGCCGGCGTCCCGTCGTCGTCGTCTCGCATGACGCTTTCAACGAAACGTCCGGATGGCAGTCGGTGATCGTCGTTCCGCTCTCCACCTCGCCGGCTCAGGCCGGCCGCGGGCCGACGGCCGTTCCCGTTCCCGCGGGCGCCGGGGGGCTCAAACGGGCCGGCGTCGCGCTCTGCCACCAGGTGACAACCCTGGACCGGGCGAAGCTCACGGAACGCGTCGGGACGCTTTCGGAGAATGCGCTCGAAGCCCTCAGCGCGGGCCTCGCGGCCGCGCTGTCGTTGTAGGGGCTTCGCTCGATCCGCCCGAGCCTAGCGCCATCGCAGGCGTGCGAGCGGGTCCTGTCGCGGGACTCGCTCCTCTTTTCCGCTCGCCGCGAGCCTGACGACTTTGCTACACCGGCGTTGCGAACGGCAAAAGGGAGTCTCGCCCCGCGCCACCCGCCCTTCTGGCGCCGGCGCCTTTGGCCCGGACTCGCGCGAACCTTCGCTCAGGGCTTGGGCCCCAACACCCGCGAGCGAGGCCGGGAGCTGCCCGATGGGGCTGGGCCGCGGGGCGCGGTCGCCTCCCGCTGCGGCGAGGGATGTGGTCGCGAGAGAGGGAATCGGTTGTCTGAGGCGCCGTCTCGTGCGCCGACCCAAGGTGGAGGCTCGAAGACCGACGAGTGCGAAACCGCGAGGACCTACCCTGTTCACACCGCAGCGGTCGGCGCAAGGCGACGAGTTCCGATTCCCGATGGAGCGAGCCACATGCCGAAGCGTGAGGCAACCCGCGCGGGGCTTTCGCCTCGACCTCGCCGAGCGAGCCTCGCGCGATGGCTGGTGGGATATCCCACTTGACTCATATCCCACTCAGCGCGAGAATCGCTTCATGAGCCAGGCCACTTCGTTCAAGTACGTCGCCCGGGTCCGCCCGGACTCGAAGGGACGCGTCACGCTCGGACGCCTGGGGAAAGACATCAGCAGTTATCGCGTGGCGGTGGATGGCGAGGGTCGAGTCCTTCTCGAGCCCTTCGTCGAAGTTCCCGCGCGCGAGCAATGGCTTTATGAAAACCCCGAGGCGTACTCGAGCGTCCGGCGGGGTCTTGCCCAGGCGGGGAAGGGTGAAACGGCTTCGCTCGGCTCGTTCGCCAGGCCCGCACCGAAGGCGCGCAAGCCCCGCAAGTGACCTTTCGCCTTCAGTTCACGAAGGAAGCGAAAGAGAACCTTCGCAAACTCGAGTCGGACGGCGGACTCTCCAAGCGCCTCAAGGCGGTGAGAAAGGCTCTCGGTCTCCTCGAATCGAACCCGCGCCACCCGGGGCTTCGGACTCACGAGTTCACGTCGCTTCCCGGGCCCCGTGGAGAAAGGGTCTTCGAGGCCTACGCAGAGCAGGCGACTCCCGCTGCTTACAGGATCTTCTGGATTTACGGCCCCGGAAAGGGTGAGATCACGATAGTCGCGATTACCCCGCACCCCTGAGAACCTGCTCCGGGGTCGGGCTCCAACACCCGCGAGCGAAGACCTGGGAGCGGCGTGGGTGTTCAGGCGGGGCGCCGGTGCCTCCCGCTCCTGCGGCGAGGGAGGTACTGGCGCCCCGCCTGGTTCCTCCCGCGACCTCGCCGAGCGAGCCTTACCGCCCCAACGCGCTCGGCTAAAATACTCCGATGTCCTCCACCCCTCCTCCGACCTGCTCCGACTGCGCGAAAGGCGGAGTCGTGTACCTGTTCGAGGGCAACCCCTATTGCCCCTCGTGCCTCGCAAAGCGGCGCCCCCCTCTGTCGCACCAGGGCGTCGAGAGAAGGAAATCGCAGAAGGCCGGCCTGTGGCGGCGCCGCGAGACGGACTCCGTGAAAAAACCGGGCGGCGCGTAAGGTTGAGCTTCGCTCAGTCCGCTCGAGCCTAGCCCCAGCGCCGGCGAGCGAGCGTTGACGCCGTGCTTGAGCGCCGGAGAGATTGCTCGGGCGGCGAGGGTCCTGTCATGGGAGTCGCCCCGCTTTTCCGCTCGCTGCAAATTTGAGGACTTTGCTACGACTCCGCGCCGCGAGCGGCAAAAGGGGGTCTCCTCCCATGCCACCCTCCGACCCTCGCACGTCGGCATCCGGGACCCCCCTCCGACGCTCGCACCAAGGCGTCTTTGGCCCGGACTCTCGCGGACCTTCGCTCAGGGGGTTGGGCCCCCACACCCGCGAGCGAAGGCCGGGAGCGGAGTGGGGCCTGCTCAGCGCGCGACGCTGGCTGTCGCGAGTGAGGGAATCGGCCTTGTCTGAGCTGGAGTTCTTGACTGTATGTATCCCATGAGATACAGTACGCCGTGATTGAGATCCGGCAGACGGATCTCTACGCCCGCTGGTTCGAAGGGCTTCGCGATGTCCGGGCGAAGGCAAGGATTCTGGTCCGAGTCCGTCGTCTCTCGCTCGGCAATCCCGGAGACGTCCGGCCGGTAGGCGAAGGGGTATCGGAGATGCGCATCGATTACGGTCCCGGCTACCGCGTGTACTTCACCTCGCGCGGCGAACGGATCGTCATTCTCCTCGCCGGAGGCGACAAGGCGAGTCAGACCAGCGACATTGAGACTGCTCGCGACCTGGCCCGATTCCTATAGGGAGGCAGCATGGCGAAGACAAAGACGAGAGCGTGGGACGCCGCCGACCACCTGGGAAGCGAGGCGGAGATCACGGCGTACTTCGAGGCGGCGCTCGAAGACGGGGATCCCGCCGTCGTGACGGCCGCTCTGGGAGACATCGCCCGCGCCGTCGGTATGACGAAGATCGCCCACGACACCGGCCTCGGGCGCGAAAGCCTCTACAAGGCGCTGTCACCGGACGGAAACCCTGAACTCGCCACAGTGCTCCGCGTCATCCGTGCCCTCGGCCTCCAGCTCCACGCAGCTCCGGCCAATAACCCCTGAGCGAAGCCCCGACGCGGCCGGGCCACCCTCGCCGGCACATGCTAAAATCGCCGGCAAAACAGAAGGAGCGAAAATGGAAAAGCGTCTCGGAATCCTGCTTGGTACGGTTCTTCTGCTCGGCTTCTCCGCGACCGTGCTCGCGAAAGGCAAAGGGTCGAATCCTCAGTTCCCGGCGCCGGCTGCGGCGGGTTATTACGTCAACGGGTGCACGGGCGAGATCTTCATCGAATGGGAGCCGGTCGTCAGCAACGTCAACGGAAGCTCGCCGACGAAATACGCAATCCAGATTGTCCAGACACTCCGAAGCGGCTGCCCGGACGGCCCGATCGTCGGAACGAACGTCACGAATTTCACCGCTCCCGGCAACACCACGGAATTCGCCACGCCGCCCGGAACGCTCCAGATCTTCACGTTTCCCTTCGTCTGCGACCCGGATGACGTCGTCATCCTGGTCAAGGCCTTGAACCCGCCCAGCAAGTCGCAGAACAACCCGCAGGCGATCGCCGAATTCGAGGCGGTCGGCGGCGGGCCCTGCATCTGACCGAACGACTCCCGGACCCGGTTTGACCTGCCCCCTTCGGCCCGCGCCGGAGGGGGCTTTTTCGTGCCGGGCTTCTCCGCGTTTTCTCTGAGCGCTTCTCTCGCCAGCAGCGGCTGGCGGCGGGTGAGGGCATAGCGAAGGCGGATGCTTGCCGCGCCGTAGCCTGGGAATGAAGCGACATGTCGCGCCGAAGCTCGGGGAGCGAAGGCGGAAGGCGGGTCCCCAAAGCTCCGGGGGCGCGATGGGTATGCCGAGGAGTTAGACTCGGCCATCAACCCACGACGAATGCTCTCGCGGCTGTTGGAAGGCCACAACCGGAATGTCGATTTCGCCGACTTTACGCGGCTGGTGGAGGCTTTTGGATTCCGGCTCGATCGAACCCGCGGAAGCCATCACTTCTACGTTCACGTGAATGCACCGGAGGTGATGAACCTCCAATCGGTACAGGGTGAAGCGAAGCCGTACCAGATTCGCCAATTTCTAAAGCTCGTTGAGCGTTACAATCTCGCCTTGGAGGACCGGGAATGAAGGACTACCACGTAAACGTGTTCTGGAGCGACGAAGACGGGTGCTACGTCGCGGACATTCCCGATCTCGTCGCTTGCTCGGCTTTTGGAGGCACTGCCCAGGAGGCCCTCGCGGAAGTGGAAAAAGCAAAGGAAGGTTGGCTCGAGACGGCGAAGGCCAACGGCAAACCGATTCCTGAGCCTCGCTACCGGCCGGCGATCTACCAGGTCGGGCGGTAGGAGTCGCTTCGCTCCTTCACGGCTTCACGAGTTTCACGTCTTCACGCCGGTGCCCCTCACGTCTTCACGCACTTCACGTCTTCACGCCCGGAAATTCGCGCAATCGAGCAATCGCAAATCGAGCAATGTCTTCCATGTCCCCAAACCCCCGGAGGCGCGATGGGAAGAGGTCACGCCGAAGCACGACGGCGAGGCGGGGGCGGATGGGAAGGGATGGGAACCGTGGCTAAAAGGCTACCGGCTCGCGTCTGGTAGGATTTCGGCAACCGCAATGGAAACGATGCGACGGCGTTAATGGAATGAACGTCTCAGGGGCGCGGTGCTCGCATGTTTGAACAGGCCTTCAGGAACATCGACGACGTCCTCCGGAAGGAGGCCGGGTGCACCACCGAGCTCGATTACACCGAGCAGACCTCGTGGCTGCTGTTCCTGAAATATCTCGACGGGCTCGAGCAGGACAAGGCCGACGAAGCCGAGCTTGACGGCAAGAAATACGCCTACATTCTCGACAAGCCCTATCGCTGGGAAACGTGGGCCGCGCCAAAGGGCAAGGACGGCAAGCTCGACCACAACAAGGCGCTGACCGGCGACGACCTCCGCGATTTCGTCAACCAGCAAGCTCTTTCCCTACCTGCACGGCTTCAAGCAGCGCGCCACCGGACCGAACACCATCGAATACAAGATCGGCGAGATCTTTGGCGAGATCAAGAACAAGATTCAGAGCGGCTACAACCTGCGCGAGATCATCGACCACATCGACGAACTGCGCTTCCGCTCGCAGACCGAAAAGCACGAGCTCTCGCACCTCTACGAAGCCAAGATCAAGAACATGGGCAACGCCGGCCGCAACGGCGGCGAGTATTACACGCCGCGCCCGCTCATCCGCGCCATCATCCAGGTGGTCCAGCCGAAGATCGGCGAGCGCATCTACGACGGTGCGTGCGGCTCGGCGGGCTTCTTGTGCGAATCGTTCGATTATCTTGAAGAGCCAAGCGGCAAGCTCACGACCAAGGACCTGACGACGCTTCAGACGCGCACCTTCTACGGCAAGGAAAAGAAGTCCCTCGCCTACGTCATCGCGATCATGAACATGATTCTGCATGGCATCGAAGCGCCGAACATCATCCACACCAACACGCTCACGGAGAACCTCGCCGACATTCAGGAGAAGGACCGCTATGACGTCGTGCTGGCCAATCCGCCCTTCGGCGGCAAGGAGCGGCACCGAGGTGCAGCAGAACTTCCCCATCCGCACCGGCGAGACCGCGTTCCTGTTCCTCCAGCACTTCATCAAGATCCTGAAGGCCGGAGGGCGCGGCGGCATCGTCATCAAGAACACGTTTCTCTCGAACACCGACAACGCCTCCGTGAGCCTGCGCAAGCTGCTGCTGGAGAGCTGCAACCTGCACACCGTGCTCGACTGCCCCGGCGGCACATTCCAGGGCGCGGGCGTGAAGACCGTGGTGCTCTTCTTCGAGAAGGGCACGCAAACGCGCAAGAGTCTGGTACTACCAGCTCGACCCCGGCCGCAATCTGGGCAAGACCAATCCACTCAACGACGACGACCTCGCCGAGTTCGTGAAACTGCAAGAAGACCTTTGCCGACTCGCCCAAGAGCTGGAGCGTGGACGCCAAGAGCGATTGACCCGGCGACCTTCGATCTTTCCGTGAAGAACCCGAACGGCGGCGAGGAAGTCGCGCACCGCAGCCCGGAGGACATCATGGACGAGATCGCCGCGCTGGACGCCGAGAGCGCGGAAGTGCTGGGGAACATAAAGGCGTTGCTATGACAACAGCTTCGGCGCAAGTAACCGAGACCGGGGGAAGGCGCGCGACGACACGGCACATTCCGCCGAAACTTGCGCTTGCTGTGGGAATGCCAGCAGATCGCCCTCGGGAGGGTTGGCAATGGGCGCCGTTGGTTTCGTTGGCGAGGCTTGAATCGGGTCACACCCCGAGCAGACGGCATCCCGAGTATTGGGGAGGAAGCATCCCGTGGATCGGCATCGCTGACGCGAAGGCGAACCATGGGAAGCGCATCGACGATACGCTGGAGACGACCAACGAACTCGGCATCAAGAACTCGTCAGCGCGTGTCCTACCGAAAGACACCGTTTGCCTCTCGCGGACCGCTTCGGTTGGGTACGTCGTCGTAATGGGGCGACCAATGGCAACTAGCCAGGATTTTGTGAATTGGGTTCCTTCGGGGGAGCTCGATCCGAGGTTCTTGAAGTACCTCTTTATTGCGGAGGGTGACGATTTACTTCGCTTTGCGAGCGGCGCAATTCACCAAACGATCTATTTTCCCGAAGCGAAAGCATTTCATATTTGCCTACCCTCGCTCGCCGAACAGCGGCGGATCGTCGGCCTCCTCGACGAAGCTTTCGCCGGCGTCGCCGCCGCGAAGGCTAACGCCGAAAAGAACCTCCACAATGCCAGCGCCCTCTTCGAGAGCCGTCTGCAAAGCGCCTTTACGCAGCGCGGCAAGGGGTGGGTCGAGAAGACGTTGGGAGAGCTTGCAACGTTCCGAAACGGAGTCAATTACACGAAGGACAGCAGGGGCGACCGTATCAAGATCGTCGGTGTGGGGAATTTTCAGAAGCACTTTTCCGCTCCGCTGGACGACCTCGCCACGGTCACAATTGACGGCAAGCTAAGCGAGCGTGACTCGTTGAAGCGGGGCGACATTCTCGCGGTCCGCTCAAACGGTAACGTTGACCTGATTGGTCGATGCGTTCTCGTGGGAGAAGTGACAGAGAGGATTTCCCATTCAGGGTTTACGATCCGCATTAGGCTGTCTAACGCCAGCGTCCTTCCGAAGTACGTCTGCTATTTCATGAAATCTGCTGGTTCGAGAAAACTGCTCACCGAAGGCGGCGTAGGAACAAACATCAAGAGCCTAAACCAGGGGATGCTTTCGGCCTTGTCGATTCCGTTCCCACCTATTGCGGCGCAGAGCGTGTTGATAGAGCAACTAGAAAGCCTCTCGGAAGAGACTCAGCGCCTCGTTAGGATTTATGAGCGGAAGAGTGCCGGACTCGAGGCACTGAGGAAATCGCTGCTGCACCAAGCTTTCACCGGAGAGCTGTAATCTTGTGAGGAACTACTACCGCGTCATGCTGGGCCCGAAGAGTGTCCACGCCGAGGAGTGTTTCGCCGGCAACTTCATCGGCACAGACTTCGGCATCAACCAGGACCTCACCAGGAAACTGCCAGAGGAATGGCGGGCGTTCAACAAGGAGTTCATCCCGATCTTTCTGGCCGCACACCCTGACAAGACCAAGATCGGTGCGGGGCTGGCATGCGCGGCTTTGTGGACGGTAAGAGATAGCCTGATAATGGCACATGGACTGTCGCTCCGCGGGTCCCGAGTTCGCGGTTCGGTAGAGTGTCATGATCAAGCCAGAGTCTGGAAACCTCTTCGGGATGCTCGCAACGCCCGCGGTCACTGTGACCCTTGACGTGGCTCGGCGTCAAGTCGCCTCCGTCATCGGAGCGGATGTCAAGCCTGAGGGCGTGATCCTTTCCGATCTCGAGATGTTCGGCCTTCCAGCGTGGGTGGAATTCGATAACCTGAGACTATTTCCAACCAGCTATGAATTCCACGCTACGGGCTCTGTTGTTTACCATGCGCACTGGCCTCCAAACAAAGGGATTGAGATCGATCGGCGGCTTGGCCTGCTGTCAGAGCGCTCTCGGATAATTCGGGCAAGGCTTTCGCCCGGGACTCTCAGTGCGACAAGGGGGCAACACCGGAAACCGACTCAAAACCAGGTAATGGGAGAATCGGCGAGCGTCTCCGCTGCTAGGATCCAGACCTCCGGTGCGCTGCGCATCCCCGAGGGTCTACCTGTAACGTGGCATTGGTGCCACCTTGTGGCGGTGTCACTCTGGCCTGCGAAACGCGCCCAACAGCGCCGAAATATCTTACTTGGGACAGCGGCCGTCAACGGTCAGATGATCTGCATTGAGCGCGCACTTAGGTGGTACGTTCGTCGATATGAGGCCACGGTCTCACTTGAAGTGACCTGTACATTTCTTGCGGAGACTCCGCTCGGCCTGCGCCTACGCTACCAACTTCATGACAGGCGAACGGGTGGGCTCCACCGTGAGTACTTCGATCTCTTCGGACACAATCCTGCAGCCGTATCGGAGGGTGAGGAGCTGGCAAGGCGAGTCGAGTGCGCTCTCCGAAAGTGAAGAGTCCTCTGACCCTGATTGGCTACTGGAATCGGTCCCTGGGGACGGTCTTGTTTTCGTGTATTACGGAGCGTGAAGACGTGAACACGTGAAGGCGCGAGTGCGTGAAACTCCCTACCCCAATCCCGCCGCCAGGCTGAGGACCATCCACTCCTCCTCTGCCGCGGCTCGAAGGATCTCGAGATTTGGAGCGGAACGAAGAGTCCACACGAGCCAGTTGAGGCGGCCACCCGTCGATCGGCGAACCGCTCGGGTGAATCGAAACATTCTCTTTTTGAGTGAGAAGCTCGTCGCGAGTCCGGCAAACGGGCCGGAAATGTCGGTAAACGCCGTCGCCAGCGCCGGACGGATCCCCGGGACAGCGAAGGTTCGCTCCAGCAGGAACGGGTCATCGGCCCATGCGCGAAACGTTTCCGCATCTTCGACGTTCGGAAGACGGACTTCGGGCGGACCGAACGGTCGCAGCGCGTGCGTCAGCAGCCCTCCGCCCTCGGCTCGCCTCTGAATCACGAAACGTCCCGGCAAGAGCGTCGCGACGGAGATCGTCAGAACGGGAATGTTTCCCGTAGCCACATATCTCAACCGCGTCTCGCGCCCGCGCCACTCGCCGACGATACCGGTTTCCATGGTCAACCAGCGTCTCGGTTTCAGGATCCAGCCGAGGGAGCGCGCGATCTCCTCGAGGTCCCGGCGACTTTTTCGGGACGATCGAAAGCTGCGAATGGTGCTCCAGATTTTGAACGCGAGGATCAAGAGGACGACCCAGTAGCGTTCCAGGGCTCGGGCGAGTCCGTGAAGGGTTTCGATTCGCAAAGTTTCTCACATCAAAGGGTGACGAGGGCGATTCTTTGATTTCACAAACGAAGTGCAACACCTTCTGATGGGGGTGCTGCGATGGGGCGCCAATACGGGCAGCTTGGGATCCAGGAACGGTGTGAGATTGCCCGGCGTCGCTGCGCCGGGCAATCGATCCGGCAAATCGCGGCAGGTCTGGATCGCGCGCCATCGAGCGTTGCTCGGGAGCTGAAGCGCAACAGCACGACGTCGGGCGGGTATCAGCCCGTTTACGCCGGTCAACAGGCCAAGGCACGGCGCTGGACCGGCAGCAAACTGTTGCGTCGGCCCGACCTCCAGGCTCTGGTCTTGGACCGCCTCAGTCAGGGATGGTCGCCGCAGGAGGTCGCCGGCAGGCTCGCGCGCGAAGAAGGCCGGCCGGTTGTCAGTCATGAAACCATTTATCGCTTCATCGCCGCTCAGATCGCTCGCACCAAGGATTACTCCTGGCGGCTCTACCTCCCCCGCGGCAAGAGCAAGCGCGGCCGACGCTCCCCAAAACACGGCAACTCGACCGTGCACATCCAAAACCGTGTCCCCATTGCTCTGCGACCCCCAGAAGCCAGTGACCGAACCAACCCTGGCCATTGGGAGGCCGATCTCATGCTCTTTGCCACCTATGGGCAGGCCGTCTTGGCCCTTCACGAACGTACTTCTCGACTGACGGTTATCCTGCGTCAACAAAGCAAGGCCGCCGCACCTCTTGTCTCTACCATCGAAAATCTTCTGCGACCTCTTCCCCCGTCCCTGCGCCGCACCGTGACCTTCGACAACGGAACCGAGTTCGCTTTCCATCACCGCCTGGGGAAAACCCTCGGAGTCGAAACATTCTTTTGCGATCCACGGTCTCCTTGGCAGAAGGGCGGAGTCGAAAATGCCATCGGCCGGCTTCGTCGCTTCCTCCCCCGAAAAACCGACCTGGCAGTCCTTCCCACGAGCCAAATCCTCCGCCTTGCCCAACTCTACAATCACACACCTAGGAAATGCCTTGACTTCCAAACCCCGGCCGAGGTCTTCTCTCATCTGTTGCACTTCAAATGTGAATCCACCTCCCCGCGTTCGCGGGAATGACGGGGAAGGGGATCTGGGGACGGTCTTGTTTTTGTGTATTACGGAGCGTGAACACGCGAGCAGATCGCCACGGCCTTTCCGGCCTCGCGATGATGGAGCCGTCGTCTAGCTTGAGTTGGTAGAGATCGTCCGCGGTGATCTTTCGATCGCGAAGGCGGTCAAACAGGTGGTTGCGAAGCGCCGGTGGAAGGCCGGGACTCTACCGACCGAACGTCAGCCGGGCGAGCTCTTCCTTCAGGCGCTTCTGTTCGCCGGTATCCGAGGTCCGGGAGAGTCGGTCCGCCACTTCGAAAAAGTGCTTCTTCTCCTGCTCTCGCGCTTCGAGGCCCGTCTCGATCAGTTCGACGATGACCCGGTTTGCGCTTACGCGCTGGCGTTTGGCGAGGGCTTGGACACGGCGGGCGACGGGCGCTGGCAGGCTCACGCTCTGGCGGTTGGAAGGCTTGGATGCGTTCATTGTGGGATAGTACACCATAGTGAACCAAGTTGCACCATCAAGCGAGAAGTCGCGAGCCGGAGGTTGAAAGTCGAAAGGCGAGAGTCACGAGTCACTTCTTCGGAA
>CAWEYG010000009.1:0-15554 GCA_963813155.1 uncultured Acidobacteriota bacterium
TCGCCGCTGACCAGCACTTCCCTCGCGAGAGACGCTGCGGTGGTCGTTTATGTCCTCGTCTCCCTCGCAGCAACCGGCCTGGCTTTACTCAATGCCGTCAAGCTTGCGATCGTGCGCTTGCCTCCAGGGCGTTTCTATTTCAGCGCCAGCGTCCTGATCATCGCTTCTCTCGTGAATCTTGCCGCCCAGATCGGCATGTCGGCGGTCTCGCTGCCCCATTTGCGGCGAGGGCCCCTCGAGCGCAAGGGACTCTGGGCGATCGGTCTTGCCCTCTTCGGGGTTCTGGTCTTTCCCGTCTATTACGTCCTGTTCATGCGGACATGAACGAATCCGGACCGCTTGGCGGTCTGGATGCGCCGAAAGTGAAGGACGCTCGAGGCGTTCGCGTTTCCGACGCCCGGAAGCTGCTCCTGAAGCTCGACGGCGTCGTCGAAGGCACGTCCTACCGGATGCCCTCGTTCCTCGTGAACGGCCGGTTCTTCGCTCGATTCCGCGACGACGACACGGTCCTCGTCCTGCAGCTCAAGGCGATCGCCGACCGGGACGTTCTGATGGAGATCGATCCGCAGGCGTTCTTTTTCACCGAGCACTACCGGAACTACCCCGCCGTTCTCATCCGGCTCGCCGAAGTCCGGCGGCCGCTGCTCGAAGATGTCGTCAAGGAAGCGTGGCGGCACGTCTCGACGCTTCCTGCTGCCCGGCCGCGACCGAAACCGGCGCGGCCCCGTGCCCGGAAGCCGCGAAAGCCGAAGCTGAACTAGCGGCCTGTTCTCATCTCCGCCCGACTTTCAGCGGGATCCGGGGTTGGCGCGGGCGCGAGGCAGCCGCCCCTCCTCGTCGCGCAGCCGCCCGTGGGCGCGGCCTCCCAGTTCGCCGCGAGGGCCGCCGCGTCCAGCGAGCCGAGTCCCGTCGTCTGGTCGTAGCCCGCGCCGGAGGAATAGCCGGTGACTCCCGGAACGCTGTTGTCGCCTTCGACGACGTCGTGGAAGACGGCAGTTCCCCCGTGCGCAAACTGGTTCGCGCCGAGGCGGTAGAGGTTCGGGTTGATGTTGCCCTGGCGCTTGCCCGTCTTCTGGACGATCAGCGCCATGATGCCCGCCATCGAAGGCGTCGAGACGGACGTTCCCTCCGCCCCGGAGAGGCCGGACGAAGAGGCGGACGCGCCCTGGACGATGAGGTACGGAACGCTGCCGGCCGCCGCGAACGAGATGTCCGGCACCTGTCGCCGGCTGCCGGCGGCGATGCCGGGAACCCCCTGCTGCCAGGTGGGCTGCGAAACGAGCGTGCTCGTGCCGCCGCCGGTCGACCACAGGCCCGAACCGCCGGGCGTCTTTCCGCTTTCGTTCCACGCGGCTTCGGGAATGTAGGACAGCGCGGAGCCGAGCCGCGAGTCGCTGGAGTCGGCCCAGTACCGGCTCGGGTCGCCGTGGTCGTCGAACTGCGTGCCGCCGACGCAGACGTCGTTGGCCGTCGTGCACAGTCCCGACACGGCCCTTCCCGACCCCTCGGCGTCCTCGGCGGTGCTGCAGGCGGATGCGCCGCTGTCCATGGACGCGACGAACACGGTCATTCCCTGGGCCGCGGCCTGGACCCACAGGTTCTTGTACAGCGCGCTCGCCGCGGTGCCCATCTCGGCCTCGCAGTTTCCGAAGCTGACCGACACGATCGGCGCCAGGTTCTGGTCCACGATGTATTGCGCGGACAGGTCGATCCCGTCGGTCGCAGCCGTCGAGCCGGAGATGACGAGCTTCACGGCCGCGTTCGGAGCGGTCGCCCCGGACCATTCGACGTCCAGGTCCGCCTCGAATTCCTCGTACCCGCCGAGGTTTCCGGGCGAAGGCCCATTGCGAACGATCACCGGATCGTTCGCGGGAAGGCCGAACAGTTTCCGAAAAGCCGAGACGTCCGCGACGGAGATCTCGGTCCGCCCCGCGATCGCGATCGTCACGCCGGCCGCCGTCACGCCCGCCGCGTGCAGCGGCGCGACGCCGTAGATCGTCGCGAAGTCCTCGGGCGCGAGAGCGTGATCGCCGGAGCCGCCGCCATAAGCGAGGCTTCGGGCAGCGGAGGTTCGATGGCTCATCGGCCTCCGCGAGGCGCTTCCGAGAGACGCAAGGCCGGCTACCAATCCGGCGATTTCCCGGGGCATCGTCAGGGAATCCAATCGAACGGGGCGCTCGCCCTCGGCGTTCGAGAACGTATGGATCTTCGTTCCAAAAGCCGACTCCACTCGCGCGACCGGCCCCGAGACGTTGATCCATCCGCGTCCCCGGCCGATCTCGTCGATCGTGAGCCCCTGCTGTTCCAGCCAGGCCGCGACTTTCGCGACCTCTTCGTCGGAGATTCCGAATCGCCGCCCGAATTCCGCCGGCGCAAGCCAGCGATGATACTCGGCAGAGGCAGGGTCCTGCTGGGCTTCCAGGAAACTCTCCAGTCGCGCGTCCGCCTCCGGCGAGCGGGCCAGAACGAGGATCATCCGATCGAGCGGGGCGTCCAGGGCCGCCGGTCCGAGGTCGACGGCATCGACCGGGACGGCGATCCTCTCCGCGAGACGGACAGAGCTCCCCTTCGAAGACGGCGACGCTGCCGCAGAAGAGCGAGCGACCGCGGCGCAGGCCGCGACGACGCACAGAACGATTCTCAGCCGGGTCGGCACAGATCTCATCGGATTCCCCCTTTGCCGTTCCCGTGAAAGAGCAGGATCGGGGCCTCCGTGAATGGGCGGTCCCACGGCGGCCAACTCCCGGAGAAACCAGCAGATCGCCGGTCGGGAAGATTCAGGCGAAGGATTCGGCTCCCGCAGCGGGACAGACATTCTGGAAAGGAGACTCGAGCTTCACTCGAATAGAATCGAGAGCGGGAGGAAACGATGCCCAACACGATCCGGCTTCACCGGGTGCTCCGGGCCACGCCCGAGAGGGTCTATCGGGCGTTCCTGGACCCCGACGCGATGGCGAAATGGCTTCCGCCGAACGGATTCACCGGCAAGGTCCACCAGATCGACGCGAAGGTCGGCGGGACCTACAAGATGTCGTTCACGAATTTCACGAGCGGCAACAGCCACTCGTTCGGCGGGAAATACGTGGAGCTCGTGCCGAACGAGCGCATCCGCTACACGGACCACTTCGACGACCCGAACCTCAAGGGCGAGATGCAGGCGACGATCACGCTGAAGAAGGTATCGGTCGGGACCGAGCTCCAGATCGTGCAGGAAGGCGTCCCGGACATGATCCCCGCCGAGGCCTGCTACCTCGGCTGGCAGGAATCCCTGACGCTCCTGGCGAAGCTCGTCGAGGCCGAAATCCCCGGTTAGCGCCCCGGGCCGAGGATCACGCCTTCCGGTAGACCTCTCCCCCGCTCTCGACGAATTCCTTCGCCTTTTCTTCCATGCCGATCGCGAGGGCGGCTTTTTCGTCGGCGCCGATCTTCTCGGCGTACTCCCGGACTTCCTGCGTGATCTTCATCGAGCAGAAGTGCGGGCCGCACATCGAGCAGAAGTGCGCGACCTTCGCGCCCTCGGCCGGGAGGGTCTCGTCGTGGAACTCCCTCGCGGTCTCCGGGTCGAGGGCCAGGTTGAACTGGTCCTCCCAGCGAAACTCGAAGCGCGCCTTCGAAAGCGCGTCATCCCACTCGCGCGCGCCCGGGTGGCCCTTCGCGAGGTCGGCCGCGTGCGCGGCGATCCTGTACGCGATGACGCCGTCCTTCACGTCTTTCTTGTCGGGGAGCCCCAGGTGCTCCTTCGGGGTCACGTAACAGAGCATCGCGGTGCCCATCCAGCCGATCATCGCCGCGCCGATCGCGGACGTGATGTGGTCGTAGCCGGGCGCGACGTCGGTCGTCAGCGGCCCGAGCGTGTAGAACGGGGCTTCGTGGCACACGGACAGCTCGCGCTCCATGTTCTCGCGAATGAGGTGCATCGGGACGTGGCCCGGGCCCTCGATCATCACCTGGACATCCTGGTCCCACGCCTTCGTCGTCAGCTCGCCGAGCGTGTCCAGCTCCGCGAATTGCGCCTCGTCGTTCGCATCGGCCGTCGAGCCGGGACGCAGGCCGTCGCCGAGCGAGAACGAGACGTCGTACGACTTCAAAATCTCGCAGATTTCGCCGAAACGCTCGTAGAGGAACGACTCCCGGTGGTGCGCGAGACACCATTTCGCCATGATCGAGCCGCCCCGCGAGACGATGCCGGTCACGCGCTTCGCCGTCAGCGGAACGTGGCGAAGCCGGACTCCCGCGTGCACCGTGAAGTAGTCCACGCCCTGCTCCGCCTGCTCGATGAGCGTGTCCCGGTAGATCTCCCAGGTGAGATCCTCCGCCTTGCCCGCGACCTTCTCGAGCGCCTGGTAGATCGGAACCGTTCCGATCGGCACCGGCGAATTGCGGACGATCCACTCCCGCGTCTCGTGAATGTTCTTTCCGGTCGACAGGTCCATCACGGTGTCGGCGCCCCAGCGGATCGCCCAGGCCATTTTTTCGACTTCCTCTTCGATCGAGGACGTCACGGACGAATTGCCGATGTTCGCATTGATCTTCACGAGGAATCGCCGGCCCAGGATCATCGGTTCGAGCTCCGGATGGTTGATGTTCGCCGGAATGATCGCCCGGCCGCGCGCGACCTCCGAGCGAACGAGCTCGGGAGAGCACTTCTCGCGAATCGCGACGTACTCCATCTCCGGAGTGACCGTGCCCTTCCGGGCGAAATGCATCTGGGTCGCGTTTCCCCGGCTTCGGAGCACTTCGCGCCGCGGCGGAAGCGGAAGGTCCGGATCGCTGTGGCCGGGGACGAGGCGATAGGAGGGGGCGACGCGGTCGTGCGGCCCCCGAGCCGCGATCCATCGCTCCCGCAACGGGGGAAGGCCCTTCGTCACGTCGATCGAGGCCTCCGGGTCCGTGTACGGCCCCGACGTGTCGTAGAGGCGCACGGGCAGATTCGCGACGGACTGGCCCGCAGCGGTCCGAGTCGGCGCGAGCGCGACTTCGCGGAACGGCACGCGCAGGCCTCCGCTGCCCTCGACGTAGACTTTTCGCGACCCCGGCAGGGGCTCCGTCGAGACGGCGGAGTTCGTCGGCGCGTTCCGGGACGCGGTCCTCATGCTGCACACCTCACGATTCGATTTTATAATCGACGGACGTGAAGAGAAAGCTCTGCGCCTCGCTGTTCGCCTTTTCGGTCGCGGCCGCGATCGCCGGCCAGGAGGGCGCGCCCCTCGGCCCGGTCGAGCGCGAAGAGGCGAGCTCGGTGGCGGTCCACACCGCGAACGCGCTCGTCCGCGGCCGCCCCGCGCTCCTCCACGAGGTGCTCGACGATTTTTCCATCGTGGGGTCGGCCGTCGGCCCGGCGTTTCTCTCGGGCTTCACGCCGCGCCAGAACCGCCAGATCTCGGATCGCCTCGCGGCCGCCATCGCGGAGCCCTTCACGGCGTCGCGGAACCCGAAGGCGGCCGTCCGGGTGCTCGCGGCGGGCGGGCGAGACGGCCAGGCCGTCGTCACGCTGCTGATGCCGTCGACGTCCGGAGACCTGAAGGCCGACTGGAAGCTGCGCCTCCGCCACGGCGAGTGGCGCCTCGAAGACATCGTCCTGACCGACACGGCGCGTTCGATCCGGCGCGAGGCGATCGAGTCGCTCGGCGCGCCCCCGATCGCCCGCTGGAGGCAGACCCGCGCCGAGGCGAGGCAGGCCGCGTGGCCGCGGGCGGCGGGTCTTCTCGCCGTCGTGCTCCTGACGGCGATTTTCCTGCGGCGGCTCCACGGATCGCAGCGCTGGTTGATCCTGTCGATCGCGACCGTGCCGGCCGTGCTTTTCGCCGTCGACGGCTACCTGGCGGTCTCGCGGATCCGGAAGGAGCCGGTCGAGCTTCGCCTGGCGGACGTCACGCCGCTCAACCGGGTTCTTCACCGCTTTCAGGTCGCGGTCAACGCGCGCGACTGGGAGGCGGCCCGGCGCGCCGCCGCGGAGGCCGTCGCCGCCGGAGCCGCGCCCCAGCCCCTGCATTTCGTTCTGGGGCGCGTGGCGGAAGACCTCGGCCATCTTCCCGAGGCGTCCCGGGAGTTCGAAGCGTCTCTCGCGCCTCCCGCGCCGGCCCCGGGCGGGTGGGCCGGGCTCGCGCGAATCGCGTTCGAGCGAAGGAGCTACCGCGAAGCCGTCGAGGACTGGGATCGCTACCTGTCGAAGACCGCGCCCGATCCGACGTCGCTCGTCCTGAAGGCGGCCGCTCTCGCGCGGGACGGAGACGCTCCCGCCGCGCAGGAGTGCCTCGTCCAGGCGATCGAGATCGATCCGGCGAGGCCGGAATCCTACGATCTCTCCTCCCGCATCGCCGCGATGCAGGGGGACGAGACGACCGCGATCGCGCGACTGCGCGAGGAAGAGAAGCTGCGCCCGATCGATCGGCGGGCCCTCGCGGACGACCCCACGTTCTCGCTCGCTCGCCGAGAAGGCCGCCTGGAAGGCTTTCCTCGCGGAGAAACCGTCCGCGCTTCGCAACCTCAGTTGAGCGCGGCCGAGCGCCTGCCCTTCGCAGCGACCCGGGCCGGCGCCCCCTTCTTTCGGGCCGGGGGCTTTCCCTCCCCCGCTCCGTCGTAGAACGACGACAGCGCCGACACGATCCCCCGGGCGACGGACTCCCGATACTTGCGCGTCTGGATGAGCGCGAGGTCTTCCTCGTTGTTCAGGTTGCAGACTTCCACGAGCGCTCGGGCGGGGACTTCGTTGTAGCGAATCACGGCCGGCACCCACTGGCGGCCGGAGCGGATGACGCTTTCGCGAATCGGCTGAAACGCGTGGACGGGAAGGTTGTCGTGGCGGAACGCCCCGACGATCTTCTCCGCGAGCCCCCGCGAAACTCCCTCGGCCTCGAGCCTTTCGCGGCGGGAGAACGAGACCCGCGGAGCCTGCCGGTATTCCCGGCGCGCCTCGTAGATCGATCCGGACTTTCCGAAAGAGTCCTTCAGGTACTTCTCGCCCGGGATGTAGACCATCGCGCCGCGCACCGAGGGGTGGAGCGAGTCGGCGTGCAACGAGAGGAACACGACGTGAGCGGCGTCCCCGCCGCCCGAGATGACGGACCGGAGGAGCGAGTTCGAGAGATACCAGCGCAAGTGCACGCCGGGGACGGTGTCGTCGATGGGGTACGGCGGGCTCGTCATGACGCGGCCGCCGGAGGAAACCGAGAGCCGGTCCCGGTCCGTCGCGCCGGAAACCGACGGATCCTCGACCGTGACGACGACGCGCGCGCGCGTGTTCTTCCGCAGGAGCGCCGCCGTGCGCATCGTGATGTCGTAGACGTAGCGCGATTCCGCGACGCCCGACACGAGCGCGCCCGTGTCGCGGCCCCCGTGCCCCGGATCGAGGATCACGGTGACGCCCTGGAGATCCGCGGCCTTGAGTCGGTTCACGAACTGCGCCGCCTCGAGCTTCGAGTGCTCGTACGCGATCCGCTTCGGGTCGTCCGAAGAACGGTAATCCGGCAGGAGATCGTCGACGGGAATCCGGATCTCGTACCCGACCGGTATCGCGTGCACGTTCGCGACGCCGCTTCGCTCGGCGATTTTCTGCGCCTCGGCGTTGACCTCTTCGGCGTACACGAGCCCGGTGAACCGGACGACGACCGCCGAGTAGAGGGCTTCCCCCTTCTGGAGCCGGTACGACGCGTACGGGCCCTTCGCGTCCTTCCCGAACGAAAGCGGGGGCGGCCCCGTGACTTCCTTCGCGACCGCCTCCGCCCGAAACACGGGCAGCAGGAGGTCGATCGGGATCTTCAGCTTCTGGCCCTTTTCGGTCTCGAGCGACGACAGGGCGTTGGCCTTCTTGATCTTTTCGTAGTTCGCGCCGTCCCCGGTGAACCACTCCGCGATCCGCCAGAGGCTCTCCGGCTCGCCGGAGAGGCCCGCGACCGTGTGCGTCCAGCCCTCCGAGGACGCGCTGTCCCCCGAAAAGAGCGCCTGCATCGCGATCTTCTTGTAGTTGCCGGACAGCAGCTCGTAAGGAACGCGGAGAAAGATCGCCTGCCGGAGGACGTCGCTCTCCTTGTTGAGCGACAGAATCCGCGCTTTCGTGGCCGGATCCTCCGTGAAGCGGCGAACGAAGGCGTTGATACCTTCCCCGGGCAAGCGGCTTCGCGAAGAGATAGACGAGGTCTCCGCGCGCCATGCCGACCTTCAGCTCGTCCGAAATGACGACCGTTTTGGAAAATTCGGGCTCTTCCGCCGCGCCGCCCGCGACCGCGAGCGCGCAGAAGGCCAGAACGAGACTAGGCCGCGGCCGGAGGAACCGCATCCGTGAAACGCGTCTCCCGTTCGTAAGCAGCCGCCGCGGCGAACACCGAATCGTCGCGGCCGCGGTCGGCGAGAATCTGAAGCCCGAGGGGCAGGCCCGAAGCCGCCGGGCCCGACGGCACCGAAATCGCAGGAAGTCCCGCGAGGGAGGCCGGCGTCGTGAAGATGTCGGAGAGGTACATGGAGACCGGGTCGTCCGCTTTTTCGCCGAACCGGAACGCCGGCCCGGGAACCGTCGGCGTCACGATCAACGTCGACGCGGGAAAAGGCCTCCCGGAAATCCGCGCGCAGCAGAGCGCGGGCGCGCTCCGCCCGACGGTAATACTCGTCCGCGTATCCCGCAGAGAGAACGAAGGTCCCCAGGAGAATCCTGCGCTTGACCTCCTCGCCGAATCCGAGTGTCCGCTGTTCCGTGTAGAACTCCTCCACGGTCGGCATCTCCACTCGCGGCCCGTACCGGATCCCGTCGTAGCGGGCGAGGTTGGAGGACGCTTCGGCATTCGCGACGACGTAGTAGATCGGAATCGCGTACGGCGCGCGCGGAACGGACGCTTCCCGAACTGTCGCGCCGAGGCTTCGCAGGACGTCGACTGCGCGGGAAAAGTTCTTCTCGACCTCGGGGTCGAGCTCGCCGTTCACCGCTTCCTTCAGCACCCCGATCTTCATTCCACGGATCCCCTGCCCGACCGCGCCGACGGGATCGCCGACGGGCTCTCGAAGCGATGTGGAATCGCGAGGATCTGCGCCCGCCATGACGGCGTAGACCCTGGCGGCGTCCTCGACCGAGGTCGCGATCGGCCCGATCTGGTCCAGCGAAGAGGCGAATGCGATCAGCCCGTATCTCGAGACCCTGCCGTAAGTGGGCTTGTAGCCCACGACTCCGCAAAGGGCCGCGGGCTGGCGCACGGAGCCGCCCGTGTCCGACCCGAGAGCCACCGGGACTTCGCGGCCCGCGACCGCGGCGGCACTCCCCCCGGACGAGCCGCCCGGCACTCGCTCGGGATCCCACGGGTTGCGAGTGAGCTGGAAGGCGGAGTTCTCCGTCGAGGAGCCCATCGCGAATTCGTCGAGGTTCGTCTTGCCCGCGACGACCGCTCCGGCGGCCTTGAGCCGCTCCACGGCCGTCGCGTCGTAGCCCGGCGAGAAGCCGCGGAGAATCTTCGACGCGCAGGTGGCCGTGTAACCCGAGACCGCCATGTTGTCCTTCACGGCGACGAGTACGCCGGCGAGCGGAAGGTCTTCCCGGGCGGCCGCCCGGCGGTCCACCTCCCGGGCGTCCGCCAGGACGCGATCCTCCTCGAACGAAAGGAACGCGCGAATGCTCGGTTCCCGTTCTGCCATGCGCGCGAGCGCCTCGCGCGCGAATTCCTCCGCGGAGTGCCGGCGCGAAGTCACTGCGGCGGCAATCTCGACGATCGAGCTCACCGGGCCGGGTCCACCACTCGGGGCACGGGGACGAGGCCATGCACGAGCTGGCCGGCGTTCGCCTCGAGCTCCTGCCGGCCGGTGCCGGCCGTGGGCTCGTCCAGGCGGAGCGTCGTTTCGGGAGGCAGGGACGGTTCGGGCAGCTCGGAATCCGGAATCTCCCTCAGTTTCTGCACGTGCTCGACGATCCGCTCCATCTGCGCGCCCCAGCGCCCGAGGCTTCCGGCGTCGATCCGGAGGCGCGCCAGCCGGGCGACGCGCTGGATGCCTTCGGGGGACAGGAAGACATCTTCGGCGTCGCCTCGCATGGCGCTCATTGTAACCTCTTCGCCGCGGAGGAAGACAATTCCGGCAATGAAGAGCCTCGAGAAGATCGTTCGCGAGTTCGCGCGCCGGCGGCCCGGGAATCCGGTCTACCTCGTGGGCGGCGCCGTGCGCGACCGGTTGCTCGGGCTGCCAGTGTCCGATTTCGATTTCGCCATCGCCCGGGGCGAGGCGGACCTCGCGCGCGAGCTCGAGCGGGCCGGCTTCGGACGGGCGGTTCGGATTTCCCCGGAGTCGTCTCCCGTTTCCGTCTGGCGTCTCGCGGGACGCGGTTTGACCGCGGACATCGCCCGCTTCGAGAAAGACGGGTCGATCGAGGACGATCTCGCGCGGCGCGATTTCACAGCGAACGCGATCGCGCGGGACGTCGTCTCGGAGCGCCTCATCGATCCTTTCGGCGGCCGGGCAGACGTTCGTCGGAGACGAGTCCGGATGATCGCGCCGGCCAACCTCGACGCCGACCCGATCCGGATCCTTCGCGGCTACCGCCTCGCCGCCGCGCTCGGATGGACGATCGCCCCGCGAACCCGCGCGGCGCTCGCGGCGCGATCCGCGACTCTCGCGGGCGAGGCGAAAGAGCGGATTCGCGCCGAGCTCGTCCGGCTCTTCGGCGCGCGGAAAGCTTCGCGGCCGATCGCCTGGGCTTCAAGCGATGGGGTTCTCGCCGTCTGTCTCGGCCTGCCGCAAGCCTCGCCGGGAGCTCTCGCACGGTTGCTCTCCCCATTCGACGCGCCTCGCCTCGAGGAAAGTCTGCGATTTCCCTTCCGCCTGGCGACGTTGATCTTTCGTTCTGGCGCCGCTTCGAATAACGTCGGGACGGATCTCGTGAGCCGCGGCTTTTCGCGATCCGAGGCTTCCGCCGTCGCCACGGGAGGTCGCTTTCTCGCGGCCGCGTTCTCCGGCGAGACGGCAGTGCGGGTCCTCTTCGAGTTTCGCGAACAGTGGAAGGACCTCCGGGTTCTCCTTCGCCTCGCGGCGAGAAGCGCGAAAGAAAAGAAGAGGGCGCGCGCGTTCGCGGCTCGCGCCCGGCGGTGCAATTTCGGACCGATCTCCGTCGACGGGCGCGACATCGCCCGCTGGCTCGCGATTCCGCCGGGGCAACGCCTGGGCCGCGCGCTCGGCCACGCGGCCTTTCTGCATTTCACCGGCGAGGCGCGAACCCGCGCGCAGATCGAGCGGGCCGTGCGGTCGTTTGACGGGGCGCGGGCGGAGGAGTAATCTGCCCGGAAGGGAGGGGTGCGTGGATCTTTCCGAACTCCTCAAGTTCACCACAAAAAAAGGCGCGTCGGACCTGCACCTGAAGCCGATGCGGCCGCCCCTGCTGCGGCTGAACGGGAAGATGGTCCCTCTCAAGACCGAACCGATGAGCCCGAAGGTCCTGGAAGAGATGCTCCTCCCGATCCTGACGCCCGTTCAGCGCGAGAGGCTCGAGCGCGATTTCTCCGTCGACATCGGGTACGGCCTGCAGGGCGTCGCCCGTTTCCGCTGCAACATTTTCACGCAGCGCGGATCGTACGCGGCCGCGTTCCGCCGCATTCCCTTCACGCTTCCGACGATCGACGAGCTGGAGCTCCCGGAGGTCCTGAAGAGCTTCGCGCACCTACCCGGCGGCCTCGTCATCGTCACGGGCCCGACCGGCTCGGGAAAATCGACGACGCTCGCCGCGATCATGCGCGAGATCACCGAGAAGCGCCCGGTGCACATCGTGACGATCGAGGACCCGATCGAGTACCTCCTCTCCGACGGCCTCGCGGCCGTCTCGCAGCGGGAAGTGGGCACCGACACGCCCTCGTTCCACGAGGCGCTGCGAAACATGATGCGCCAGGACCCGGACGTCATCATGGTCGGCGAGATGCGCGACTGGGAGACCATGCAGACGGCGATCACCGCGGCGGAGACGGGTCACCTCGTCTTTTCGACCCTCCACACGAACAACGCGGCGCAGTCCATCGACCGCCTCATCGACTCCTGCCCGGGGAACCTCCAGAAACAGGTGCGCGACCAGCTGGCCCTCGTGCTTCGCTCGATCGTTTCCATGAAGCTCGTGGAGCGCGCGGACGGCAAGGGCCTGACGGCCGTCGTGGAAATCATGATCAACTCGCCGAAGATCGCGAAGCAGGTCGAGCTCGGCGAGACGAAAGACATCCTGGACGAAATCGAGTCTTCGGTGGGCTACTACCGGATGCAATCGATGAACCAGTCGCTTCTCGCCCTTCTCGTTCACCAGAAGATCTCGTACGAGAAGGCGATGGAGATTTCGACCGACCCCGAGGACCTTTCGCTGAAGCTGCGCAAGCTGTTTCCGCAGATCGAGGAATCTTTCCGAGGAGGAAAAATGTCGTTCAACGATTTTTCCATCGTCACCGGGCTCATGGATACCCAGAAGCTCTACGACGAGCAGGAAGAGAAGTGGAAGATGCGGGTCGCCGAGTTCCAGGAGGAAGTCGGCCGCCTTCGCCAGGAAGTCGAGGACCAGCGCCGGCTCATGGACGCGAAGACGAAGGGCTACGCGGACCTGGAAGCCGAGACCTCGCGGCTGCGCGGAGAGGCGGACCGGATCCAGAAGGACGCCGGCCAGAAGATCGCGGCCCTCAACGACCGCATCAAACAGCTGAACGCGCAGCTCGCCGACGTCGCGGGCGCGCGCAAGGCCACGGCGAACGAAGGATTTTTCAAGAGATAAGCGCTCGACCCGGGATCGCGGCGTGGCCCCCAGGACGCCGAGCTCGGCACTCGCCCGCTGGCACGGCGCGATCAGTCGGGGTGGAATCAGTCTTCCGCGCCTCTAGCGTTCGGCGCGAGATCTCGCCTCTCAACTAACCACGAGATTCTTCTTGCGCCTCACTCATGGCCTGCGGACGAGCGCCTGCGCCCCGCGTCCTGGCCCGCCCGATTGGCGCGCTTCTTTCCAGCAAACGTCCGAATGATGAGCCTGCCACGCCCCCTGGATGGCAACGGAACACTCGCCAGGTCGATCGCAACGGCAATTAGCGCCGCCACATCCGGATGCGCCAGCTGCCGGGCAGCCTCCACGCGGATGAAACGGGCTTGCTTGCCCGATCCCACCAGTAGCCTCTTCGGGTCGGGCAATTGTGGCCCGTGCATGAGGTACAGACGCACCCCATCCGGACGCGCGGCGGTTGCGACGATCGCATCCATGGGTCGATCCGTCGACGAATACGCGATGACGAAGAAGCTGCGGTAGTCGTACACCAGCTCGTTGGCCGTCGGCAGCCGCTTGCGCACGGCAGACCGGACGGAGCGGATGAACCTCTGCTCCGCGGGATCGAATTTCTCGATGAGCGACCGAAGCTGGGCCTCTGGTGTGCTCTTCGCGTCAACAGAGCTGGCTACCATTCTGTCCTCCGGGATCTTGTAAAGGTTGCCGCAAAGGATCCGCCGAATGACACGGCTTCCACCTTCGCGTGAAGCTTCGGCGTGGCTTCCCAGCGGCAAGGCCGCGGGCCGTAGCTCGCCGGCCGTACCTTTGGCGAAGGCGAAGCTTGTCGCGACGTCAGCCGGGAAACGAGCCGTACGCTTATCGGCCGACCGGTCCAATCCTCAGTTCCGTTCCAGGCACCCAGCAATAATGTCTCCATGCCACCGACTGGAAGTATCTCACCCTCCGCGCCGTCCGCGTGTGCTGCTCGAAATTCCAAAGACGCACGGTCCTGGCGCGACGTGGTCCTGATGAGTTTCGCCCACCCGATCGGCGATATCCAAGAAGGATCGTAAAATGCGCTGTTTTCCCTATCTCGGGCCCTGGCGGTTGCCAGGCGCGATGGATAGTCCCGAGTCCCGACATCGGTGCCGAGATTTCGCACTCTGATGCACGACAACCGTCCCAGCTCGAGGTCTGCTGATGATCTCCGCCGCCACCATGTTGTACGGATGGTGTCCGAGTCCTCGCCGTTCGCAGCTGCGGCAGCCGATGTTGGTCCCATTCAGCAAACTTCGCCGGAATTCGCAGCTTCGCTGTCTCCAAATTTCGGCGGAAGGTGGTGGCGGTTGACCCAATAGCGTATTGTAGGTGGTGCCCTCGCATCGGTACACGGTGCCGACTCGTGTGACGATGGCCTTCCCCATGGGTCGAACCAGACTCGTCGGCGGGAATCTTCTCGCGATGTCGAGTGCGTGACCGCCGCGTCCGGGGTAGACGTCTCGTTCGACTCCCTGGTTCGCACCTTTATCAGTCAGCCGGGAGGGTCGGAGCATGTTGACGGCTACACCCAGCGCTTGCGCCTCGTCGTGGATCTTAATCAAGGTTTCGCGCTGTTCACGCGAATACGCGGGAACCATTGAGCGACTTGCCTCGGTGGTGAAGTTGACGCCGCGAAGTATAAGCTGCTTCACCGCGTACTCATCCAGCAGGGCGGGAATCCGGCCAAGCTTTCCAATGTGTCATTCATCACCACGGCGTGAATGCGGACAGTTTCCGGGTTGTCGATAGCGGCAACAGCGCGCTTCAGTCCAGCGAGGTTCTGCTCAAAGGCTGCCCCCGGGTTTTTTGATACAGGTCCGGTTCCGGCGAATCGATTGAAAACGTGAGCTCACGCGGTGCCTGAGTTTACCAAGCGAGGGGCCCTCTCAATGTTGATCAGGTCGCCGTTCGTGCAGATAGCCGTTTTCCTCCAGCGTCATCAAGCTGGCGAAGGTAATTAAGAACTCAGGGTGCGTCCATGGCTCGCCCGTGCCCAAGATGTTCACTGTCTCAACGTGCCGCGCCGTCGCCAAAAAGCGAGCCCATACCTGAGGTGGCAGCGTGCTCAGACGCACCGCCCCTTTCTGACCCTCGAACACCTCCTGGTTTCGCTGAGGTGACAGACAGCTCTCTGGTGTGCTGCGCATCATAACAGCCATTTCTCCGGGCAAGAGATTGAGCACAGGGCTGTTCAACTTCGCCGCTTTTCCTGAAAGTCGTGACAGATGGTGAACGGAGCAGCAATCCCGGAGCACTCGACCATCACCGGGTCGCTCTTCCATCTCGCCGGAGAGTCCTGATCAACCTTGAAGGTTGTCGATCTCGACCACGCACATGAAATGGTGACGCTGTGGAAACCTGACTGGTAGTGGTCTCAGAATTCCAAGACATAGTCAACCAGCACAGTGACTCCTGCGGGGATTGGTGGAGTTCGAAAGTTCGTGTGGAACTTGAATTCGATCTGCTCAACACCACGAGGGAGCCTGTGGATCCCAACGTCTCTCGACCAATACCATTGCCAGCCGTCCAAGCCGTTTCAGCCTCATACCAGCCCTTAACTAACCACCGCTGATCTCCCGCCATGACGACACTAGGGTTCCCCTTCCAACGCCGTGCTCTCAGCCGCTTCTGGTCTGGGATAATTTTGGACCACACCTCCACGTCTCGGCAGGGGTTCCACCGTCGAACTTCTTCATGGCGAGGCAGCACCCAGGGCAGCGATCTGGCACATAGAACTCTCGGTCGCGTGCAGTCGACAGCCGGCTTTCGCTACTCGCGGGACTACAGGTACAGCGGGCGGGGTTGGAAACCGGGGTTGGTGGCTGCTTCT
>CAWEYG010000010.1:0-9382 GCA_963813155.1 uncultured Acidobacteriota bacterium
AAGGCCGTTCGAAAACTGCAAAAGCGGGCGCATAATGTGCCGGCAAGCGAAACAAACAGGAGGAGATTCGTGATCCGACAATTTCGAGTCAGAGCCATCGTCCTTGCCGCCGCAATTTCCGGCTTCCTTGCCCTCGCCGCGCCAGGCACGGGCGCGACCGTCGCGACGGTCGGAGGGCTGGGCTCCGTCGTCGACTTTTCGGCGACCAGCTCCACGTTCATCGATCTCGTGCGCTCGGCGACCGCGACGGGCACGTACTCCAGCGCCACGATCTTCTGGGGAGGCGCATCGAACGCTTGCTCGGGCTCCGGCTCGTTCATGCTGAAGTTCTACCGGAAAGACGGCACGACGAATCTCAATTTCATCGACGAGCGCGGGCCCTTCAGCGCGCCGGGCGGCTTCGTCAACGTCACTCTTTCACCACCGGTGTCTCTGAACGCGGGGGACCTCGTCGGAATCACCGTGCTCGGCTCCGACAATTGCGGCGCCGTTCAGATGATCACGGGAGGCGCTGAGCAGACTCTCCGGTTCGACGGGGACAGCGGAACGGAATCGATTTCGCTTTGCGACCAGCAGGATTCTCACCTCATTTCGGAGACGATCGCCGTCCTCGTGCGGGCCACGGGAACTCTGAATCGGGCCGGAATCGTGCTCGGCGTCGGCTCGGTGCAGGGCGCCGCCGGCTCGAACTTCAAGACGTCGATGCAGCTCGTCAACCCGGGAAATCAGACCATCGACTGCCAGCTGGTCTTCCATCCCGCCAGCCGCCCGGCTTCCGCGAACGATCCCGTGAGGGGAATCGAGATCGGCCCGGGAGAGGACTCGGGGTTTTCCGACATCGTCGCGGCAATCGGGGGAAGCGGCCTCGGCAGCATCGACGTGCTCGCGAGCTCCAGCTACGCGCCGCTCGTCGTGACGCGCATCTTCAACGATGGCGGAGCGGCCGGCACGGCGGGATTCTCGGAACCGATGGTTCGGCCCGGGGACGAGTTCATCATCGAGTCGGGAAAGTCGGCCGTCCTCGTCGCACCGAACGATCTCGGCGAGTCTCGGATGAACATCGCCGTCCGCGCGCTCAGCGAAGGGGCCACTCTCACGTTCAACCTGATCGACTCGAATGGCACGTTCATCAAGAGCTCGACGAAGACCTACGGCGCGGACGAGTTCGACCTGGACTCGACGAGCGTCATTTTCCCCGGAATCGGCATCGGCATCAACGACACGATCGTGGCCCAGGTGACGGCGGGGCGGGCCATCATCGGCGGAGTCACGGTGGACAACAAGACGAACGACACGAGCCTTCAGCTCGCAACGCGGACGCACTTCTAGCGGCTTCATCGGCAAATGCCCGCGAAGAAGGAGGCGAAACGGCCCCGCCGTCCCGACCCCGAGCAAACGCGCGCCCGGAAACGCTGGGCGCGTTATCGGGCCGAACAGGCGACCGCCGAAGCCCAGGGAAAGGCGGTCGTGCAGCAGGCCATGTTCACGAAGGGCAAGGATCGGCTCTGGTCCGTGAAATCAACGATCAGCGGGCGAAAGATCGGGAAGGCGGGGTTCCGAACGAAGACCGGAGCCCGACTCTGGCTCCGGGAAAAGTCCCGGGCGTTCGTGCTGGCACGAAAAGCGAAGGCCCTTTCGGCCCTTCCAAGCCGGGACAAGACGATCGCGAAGGCGTTCGAGATCCCGGAGTAGGGGAAAGGGCTCACGGCGAAAAGGCCGCTCGCCCTCTCATTTGATCGGCTGCGCCAACACCCATGCCATCGCTGGATCGCGACCCGCCTTCACATCGGCCCAGCTCGGGATGATCTCTCTGTTCGGGCGCACCGCGTTTTCGCCGTGCTTGCGGAACTCGTAATAGAGCGTCGAAGCGCGCACGATGAGATGAGAGTTCGGCAGACGAAACTGCCGCGGTTCCTGGTAGGAATTGGGCTTTTCGCCGATCGTCTGACCCACCAGGATAGCGTTCGTCTCGTCCTGAAACTGCGCGGCGTTGTTCATCGCGGCCGAAAAGGTCTGCGGACCGATCAACACATACAGCCGGGCCTTGCGGTTGAGGTCGGCGCGCGCCTTGATCGGCTGAACCACCTCGGAGTAGCCGACCGTATTGTCGCCGCCTCCATTGTCCCGCATGTCGATGATCAGTTTCCCGGGATGAAGGATCGCGATCTGCGCAAACATCGCCTTCGCGTTGGCGGCGAGGTTCTGGTAGCCGCGCCAGCCGCAGTAGAACGCGCGCCCGTCCGGCAGGTCCTTGCACCAGAACGGCTCGCCGCGCTTCTGGTAGCGCAGCGCGAGATCGGAGTAGCCCGATTTCATCGGGACGGTCTCGTCGGGTTTGAGACCCGTGACGTCGAGGGCGAAGACCCGGCCCGCATCGTCCTTCAGCGTGTAAACGGTGTGGTTGCGATCCGGCGTGATGTCGAGTCCGTGAAGAGCGTTGCCGCGCGCCAGGTAAATCAGCGCGTCCTCCTGGCGCAACTCCATCAATTCTGCCCGCGCCGTCAGTGTCAGAACGCGGTTCCACGCTTCGGCGATGGGAAGATCGCCGACTTTCACGAGTCGCGCGCCCAGCGCCGCTTCATAACCCGGCCCCACCCCCGCGACCCGGAATTCACCGGCGAACTTCGCAAACTCGAGCGGCATGACCCTGCGGTCCACCGGCGGCTTGCCGAGGCCGGTGTGGCCGTCGCCGATCGTCTTGATGATTTGCTGCAGCCCGACGAAAACCTCGTCGGAGTTAGCGGAGTCGAGGCGCTTGTCGAGCGAGGCGATTTCCGCATCGAACTCAGCGCGCGAAAGCGAAAAGAACGCATTGGCATGGCGCCGGGGCAATTCACTCGCGAGAAAACGCAGATCCTCCCGCCATTGCGCCGGCGTCAACTCGAGGGCCGGCGCCAGGGCGTTCGCCGCAAGAGGCGGACCGGCACGCGTCAGGTTCACCGTCCCTTTGTCGCCGACGACATCCGTAGAGCCGCTCAACGAATCACCGCGCAGGGTCAGATCGGCCGAACCGAGCGCGGCGTACGTGTCGAACTTCAAAGTCACGTGGTCGCCCGCCGGCACCGCCTCTGTCACGACGAAATCGCCCGACGAGGTGAAGAGCTGCGCCACATACTGCCCGTCCGCGCAGAAGAGATTGAGCATCACGTCATTCTGCGTGTCGCCCGATTTCGAGGTGCCCTGGAAGAGTCCGTTGACGTCCGTCGTTCGACAGGGAGCCGCGTGCGCGACGCTCCCCGAACTCACGAGAGACACACCGATCACGGCGACGCATACCGTCAAGATCCTCACCATTCACTCCACATTTCTTGTGCAACGCACAATCACCGAGTCATGTCGCGCGCCGGCCGATTCGCGGCCAAACCGAATCCGTCGCGACCCAACAAGGATACGCCTCCCGATGTCTCATAGTTTCGGAGGAAGCAGGGAAAGAGCCCGAGGATGGAATTTCTTCGAAGTATTGGTCGGGACGCCGGGATTTGAACCCGGGACCCCCTGAACCCCATTCAGGTACGCTAGCCAGGCTGCGCCACGTCCCGACCGTTGGAAGGGCGCATTTGAACACGCGCCCGACCGCGAGTCAACGCGACAGAATCTTCAGGATGTCCCGCAACTCCTTCGCGAGCCGCTTCGCGTCGACCGCGGGGCCCGCCTTTGGCGCGGGGGCAGGAGCAACCTCAGCCGGCGCGGGGGCAGCGGCGCGCGGAGCCGGCGCCGGCGAAGGAATCGCCTTCGCCTCCAGGGGCAATGCGGGAGGAAGCGGAATCGGCTTCACGGGAGCCGGGGCGGGCGCCGCGGCCTTCTTTTTGGCACCCGGCTTTCCCTGGAACTCCCCCGCGGCGATTTCCGCGTCGATCTTCTTCTTCGCTCCGGCGATCGTGAATCCCTCGTCGTAGAGAAGCTGCCGGATGCGCCCGACGATCTGGACTTCCTTCTCCGAGTAGCTACGGTTCAGGCTCTTGTCCTTGTCCGCCGCGGAGAGGCACGGAAACTCCGTGAGCCAGTACTTCAGGACGTACGGCGCGACGTCGGTGGTCTTGCAGACTTCCGCGGCCTTGAACGTCTTTTCGGCAGTTTCCGGCATCTGCACGCGATTTTAACCCGAAGCGGAGCGCCTCGCTCGGCCCGCTCGGGTCCAGCGGCGGCTCGGTCAGCGGGTCCTGTCGCAGGACGGAGCCCGACCCCGCGAGCGAAGCCGGCGGAGCGGCCCGGGCCAACGCGCCGGCGCAGGCTGGTCTCTGAGATCCCGAGGGAAAGCGAACTGCGGCCGAGGGTCGAAGAGACTTGCCGAGCCGGCGCTGGGGCTCTGGCCGCGACATCGGCGAGCGAACCTCGCGGGCCTACCCGGCCTTCTTCCGCTTTCTCGCGCTCACGTGAAACAGGATCGGCGTGCCCGCGAAGTCGGCCGCCTTGCGAAAGACGTTCTCAATGCGACGCGAGTCGGAGAAATACAGTTTGTCCGCCCGGGACGCCACGAGCGTGAACGTCGGTGGCGAGGTCTTCGTCTGGGACGCGTACAGGACCTTCAGCTGCCGCCCCGAGTCCCCTTTCGGCATGCGGCCGCGAAACTCGTTCGTCGACAATGCGGTTGATCTCCGCGGTCGCGAGGCGACGCTCCCGATTTCGTCGCGACGCGCGCGATCTCGGCCGGGAGCTTCGCGACGCCCCGGCCGGTCTTCGCCGAGATCAACAGCAGAGGGGCGAACTTCGCGAAAGGGAATTTTTCGTACACGTCGAGCCGGTAGTCCTTGGAATCCTTCGTCGTCTCGACGGCCACGTCCCACTTGTTGCCGATCAGGAGCAGCGCCTTTCCGCTCTCGACCGCGTACGACGCGATCGTGGAGTCCTGCGACGTCGGGCCCTGCACCGCGTCGAACACGACGAGCGCGACATCGCACCGCTCCAGGCGCTTGCGTGCCGCGACGACGGAGAGGACCTCGGGCCCCTGCTCGGTCTTTCCGCGGCGCCGGATGCCCGCCGTGTCGATGAATCGAAACCGGCGATCTCCGAACGAGACGACGATATCCACGGCGTCGCGCGTCGTTCCAGCGACTTCCGAGACGATCGTCCTCTCGAAGCCGACGATCGCGTTCAACAGAGAAGACTTGCCCACGTTCGGCCGGCCAACGATCGCGACCGCGATCTCCGCGGCCCCCGCGGTCTCCGCCGCTTCCTCGGCCTCGGGCTTCTTTGCTCTCCGCGCGATCTCGTCGAGAACTTCGTCGACGCCGAGGTTGTGCTCCGCGGACACTCCGAACACGAGCGGAAATCCCAGGTCGTAGGCCTCCGGTTCCCCCTCTTCCCCTTCGCGCCGGTCGATCTTGTTCGCGAGGACGAAGCACTCCTTTCCCGCTTCGCGGATCACGCGAGCGGACTCCCGGTCCCCGGCGAGAACGCCGGCCGAAGCGTCGACGACGAGGAGCGCGAGGTCACAGTTGCGGATCTCCGCCAGGGCCCGCTCGCGCACCGAATCCGGAATCGATCCGCGGTCGGAGGGGTCGAAACCGCCCGTGTCGATGAGGAGAAACGACTCGCCCGTCGAGAGCGTCACCTTCTCTTCCACGACATCCCGGGTCATTCCGGGCAGATCGTGGACGAGCGAGCGCCTCTTGCGGAGAATGCGGTTGAACAGCGCCGACTTTCCGACGTTGGGCCGTCCGACGATCGCGACGCGGAGCAGGGAGTCGCTCAACGGGGCGCGCGGCGCTTGGCCGCCGGCCGCCCCCGCCCTGTTGTCCGGGGCTCGCGCGGAGGGGGCGCCGGAGCCGATTCCGGCCGGAAGTCGACGCGCCGCTGCACTTCGTCCAGGGCCGTGAGCTTGACGCGGATCGGGTCGCCCAGGCGATACGCCTTTCCGCTGTGGCGCCCGTGCAGGCGGTGGCCTCGCTCATCGTAGACGTAGAAGTCGTCGGAGAGCGTCTGGATGGGCACGAGCCCCTCGACGAGGAACTCCGAGAGCGTCACGAACACTCCGAACGCCGCGACTCCGGAGACGTACGCGTCGAAGACTCTTCCGATCTTGTCGCGGAGAAAAACGATCTTCTTCCACAGCAGGGACGCCCTCTCCGCGGACTCGGCCCGGCGCTCCCGCTCGGAGGACTCGCGCGCGACCTGTTCGTAGAAGCCGTTACGGGCCTCGAAGTCGTCCGGCGGAAAGGGCCGCCGCGACGCAAGGAGCCGCGTCAGAGCGCGATGGACGATCAGGTCGGGATAGCGACGGATGGGCGAAGTGAAGTGGCAGTAGTAGTCGGCCGCGAGCGCGTAATGGCCGCGGCACTCGGAAGAGTAAACGGCCTTGCGCTGCGAGCGGAGGAGAAGGTCCGTCAGGAAGCGCTCTTCCGGCTTTCCCTCGATCTCGCGAAGGACCTTCTGGAACGCCGACGGGCGCAGCTCCGCGAGGTCTCCCTTGAGCTCGTAGCCGAACGACTGGAGCGTCTCGCGGAGGTCCGTCAGCCGGTCCGGATCCGGACGGTCGTGCACGCGATAGATCGCCGGCTCTTTCGCGAAGAGGAGGTGCTTCGCGACCGCCTCGTTGGCAGCCAGCATGAATTCCTCGATGATCTGGTGCGCGACGTTCCTCGCCTCCGGCTGGATCCCGACGACGAAACCGTCGGAGTCGAGCATGACCGACGCGGAGGCAAGGTCGAAATCGATCGATCCGCGGTTCTCCCGCCGTTTCTTGAGCAGCATCGCGAGCTCGCGCATCAGGCGAAACTTCGGAAGCAGGGGGCCGTACGACTGGTCGTCCTCGGCCGCCGGGCTCTCGAGGAGCCGGGCGACCTCCGTGTACGTCATCCGCGCGGCGCTGCGGATCACGCCTTTCGAGAACGAGGACCCCTGCACCCGCCCCTGGGAATCGAAGTCGATCGACGCGGAGAGCGTGAGCCGGTCGACCCGCGGGTTGAGCGAGCACAGCCCATTGGAAAGGCGCTCCGGCAGCATCGGAATCACGCGGCCGGGAAAGTAAACGGACGTTCCGCGCCAGCGGGCCTCGGCCTCGAGCGCCGTGCCCTCCGCGACGTAATGAGACACGTCGGCGATATGGACTCCCAGCCGGTATCCTCCCGCGGTCTTCTCGACCTCGACGGCATCGTCGAAGTCCTTCGCGGTTTCGCCGTCGATCGTGACGATCGCATGGCTTCGAAAGTCGGACCGCCCGGCGAAGTCCGCTGCTCCCGGCTGCTCGGGAAAGGATTCCGATTCGGCGACGACCTCCTGCGGGAAGCGGTTCGGCAGATCGTGCATCCGGATGACGATCTCGACGTCGACGCCGGGCTCGCCGAGAAAACCGAGGCGCTCGACGACCTCGCCGCGGGCGATTCGCCGGTCGTCGGGATACGACGTGAACCTCGCGACGACGATCTCCGAGTCGATCGCGCCGTCGGTCTGCTCGCTCGGGATCCGGACCTCCGTCGCCATCTTCGGATCGTAGGGAACCACCCGCGGGCGGCCCTCTTTCGAATCGAACTGGCCGACGACGCGGTCGCGCGCCCTCTGGAGGATCTTGACGACCGTTCCCGAAGTCCGGTCGTCGCGGGCGCGGGCGCCTTTTCGGGCCTTCGTCTGCACCTCGCGGGCGAGCACGAAGTCCCCGTCGAGCGCGCCGCCCAGGCCGTTGCGGGGGATGTAGAGGTCCTCGACGGCCCGGTCGCCCGAGAGCACGAAACCGAACCCTTCGGCCCGAATCGAGATCTTGCCGGCGACGAGGCTGGAAAACTCGATCGCCGAGTACTTTTCCCCCCGAACCCGGGCGATTTCTCCCCGCGTCTCCAGCGCGTCGAGCCGCGCCCGAAAGGCCTCGCTCTCCCCTTCCGCCACCTCGAAGACCCCCGCGAGCTGGGCGAACGAGAGGATGCGGCTGGCCTTCTGGCGAAGGCGGTCGAGGATCTGGGCGTCGGAAGGGATCACGCGGGCAGTTTACCCCGGAGCGGGAATTCGCTCGCCGACGTCGCGCCCAGCCCCAGCCCTCCGCTCGGCAAGTCTTCTCGACCCTCGGCCGCAGTTCGCTTTCCCTCGGGTTCTCGAAGACCAGCCTGCGCGGAGTGCGTCAGCTCCGGGCCGCTCCGACGGCTTCGCTCAGAGGCGGAGCCCCCATTCGAGCGAAGGCACGGAAGGGGTGACGGCGGCCAGGGACCCTGCGGAACCCGCAGGCCGCCCGACAGCCTCACTCGAAAGCGAACCCCGTGGCTCGTGCCGAGGATTTCCGCGGGGTGGCCGCCGGCAGGACCCCGACGCCGTGCCGAGCGAGCCAACGCCTTGACCGTTGCCTGTTCGGCATCTAAGATGCCTTTCCCGCGAAAGTGGCGGAACTGGCAGACGCGCAGGTCTCAGAAGCCTTGGTCGGTCAGGCCGCCAGGCCGGCGTTCGCCAGGGCCTGAAGGCGGCCGCGCCCAGCCGGCCGCGGCGATGAACTGGAGCTTTTGATGACGGAGAGGTCGAGCCATCGGTGGGCTGAAGGTCGAGGCCCCGCGATACCCCCGATCCTGGGACGACCGACCTCGCTGCTGAAACCGCGCGGAAAACCGAGCTTCCCGAGCGCAATCTCGAACTCGATCTCCGAATCGAAGCTCTCCGAGATCCCGTTTTCGGGGGCGGAGATCGCGAATCGATTGTTTCCTTCGATGCGCACACGATGCGCGTATACCCTTCGAGTCATTCCCACCTTGGATCGGCCCAGATGCAAAATTTGTTCCACAAAACCCAACAGTTGGAAGGGCCTGCGCCCGGATCGCCTACTCCAGGTCCGACTTCGGGATCGCGAACGCCTTCTCCTTGCGCCCCCGGTCGACGCAAAGAAAGCAGGCTTTGTAGACGTTTTCGTACCCCATCTTGAGCTCGGCGCGCGTGACGAAGATTTCGCGGGGGGGGATCCCGGGGTTGTCGGCATCCGAGAGCCGCAGGACTACTCCCCGCGGCGTGGCGCTCTGGGATTCCACCTTCAACCGGTGCGGAGGCTCGAAGGAGCAGGTGTAGATCGTGTCCTTCGGGACGGCGTTGGCCGGGGCGTTTGAGCTCATCTTCACTCCTCGCAGAACTGTGCGATGCGAACCTTGTCCTTCGGTTCGATCCGCGTGAACGCAACGCCGTAGCTGCGGCGCATCCGTTCCGGGTCGAAGACCCCGCGCTTCACGACCGCCGACGTAGCGACCGGCTCGGGGTCGTCGCCGAGAAAGAACTCGATCTCGAGAGCGTCTCCGACGGAGAGCTCTCTCTGGACTTCGAGCAGGAGGCCGGTCCGGGACACGTTGACCGCGCAGCCGAGCCATACGGCCGCGGAGCCGCCCGCCAGGCGCACGCGCGCAAGACTCGAGGAATCGCGGCGCCGCGGCGCGGACCTCTGCCGGGCGACGCTCTCGAGGATCGCGGCGATCGGGCTGCCCGC
>CAWEYG010000011.1:0-51667 GCA_963813155.1 uncultured Acidobacteriota bacterium
AGCGAATGGTTGTTCGTCCTTCACAAGAAGGTTCCGATGAATCTCCAAGCGGTCCGTCTTCGTCGTCGATCCCGCGGGCGCCTGCGACCTCTGGGACCTCGGCGAGCCGCTCCAGAACCCGATCGTGACCAGGCAGGACAAGGAGTCGCCGCTGATGGCCCACGTCCGGCTCGACAACGTGATGATGCCCGAGGCCCGCAAGCTCACGCTCAAGGCGAAGGCCCAGGTCCTGGCCGAGTCGCTGACCGGCGACCCCCTGCTCTGCGCCTTCGACCGCCCCGAGGGGCAAGGTGCTCGTCCTGACCGTCGACCTCGACAAGAGCGACCTGCCGCTCCAGACCGCCTTCCCGATCCTGGTGAGCAACGCCCTGGCGTGGTTCACGGGAAGCCAGGGCGAGCTGCGCGAGTCGCTCGCCACGGGCACGGTCACCGAGATCGAGCTGCCGGCGCCGAGCCAGGCCGAGCCAGGGCGAGCGGCTGCTCCGATCGCCCGACGGCCGGAGCCGCCCCTTGCCCCGCGGCGCGTCCCGGGCGACGATCGGTCCGCTCGACCGCTGCGGCGTCTGGACGTCGTCACCGGCCCCGGACAGCGCCAAGCGACGTCCGGAGCTTGGAGCTGGCCTGCAACCTGGCCAGCTCGCCAGGAGAGCGACCTCCGGCCCGCCGCGGGGCTCGAGACGAGCGCGGCGCGGGCCGGGCGGGCTTCGGCGGCCGGCCGGTCTGGTTCTACCTGATCGCGGCCGCCTGGGGCCTGGCCGGCGCTGGAGTGGTTCCTCTATCAACGCCGGTGGATCAGCTGATATGCGCGATGCCTCGGATTCTCCTTCGAGCTGACACGGCCCGCTCTGGCTGCTGGGCCTGGTCGGCCTGCCGCTCCTCGTACTACTACTTCCGCCGCAGCCTGGTCGATTTCGCGCGCTGGCAGAAGGCGGCGTCGCTCGCGCTGCGCGCGGCGATCGTGGTGCCTGCTGGTGCTGGCGCTGGCCGGCCTGACGCTCCTGAGCCCGACCCGCGAGCAGTTCGTCGTCTTCGCGATCGACCGGAGCCTGAGCGTCGGCGACGACTCGCGGAAGGCGGCCGAGGCGTACGTCGCGAAGGCCGCGGCGCAAGGCGGGCCGGAACCGGGTCGCGACCCTGCGCGTTCGCCGCCGAGCCGGGCGTCGTCCAGGGCGGCAACGAGCGAGCCCGAAACCGCCCGGCGAGCCGGCGCCGATCGACGACAGCGGGACCAACCTCGCCGCGGCCATCGAGGTCGCGGCGGCGGCGATCCCGCCGTTCTACGTCCCCCAGATCGTCCTCCTCACCGACGGCAACCAGACCGCCGGCGACGCCCTCAAGGCCGCGCTCCGCGCGGGGATGCCGATCTCGACCGTCCCGCTCGCAGACCCGCCACGACCCCGAGGTCCAGGTCTCGGCCGTGAACGTCCCGGCGCAGGTGCAGCAGGGCGAGCCGTTCAACGTCGAGGTCGTCATCGACTCGAACCACGACGACGAAGGGCGACGATCGAGGTCTACCGCGGCCCGCATCAAGGTGGCCGTCCGAGCGGAAGAAGCTCAAGAAGGGGGAGAACCGGTTCCGCTTCCGCCAGACGATCGAGCAGGAGCGGCTCGCCACGTTCACCGCCCGGGCTGCGGGGGTTCCAGCGACACGCTGCTCGACAACAACAGCGACTTCGGCCTCGTCTTCACCTCGGGCAAGCCGCGGGTCCTGCTGATCGAGAGCGACCCCAAGCAGGCCAAGCGACCTGACCTGCGCCCTCGAGGAGCAGGACATGCAGGTCGACGTCCGCCCGCCCGCAGGGGATGCCCGACATCGCTGGCCGACCTGCAGAACTACGAGCTGCTGATCCTCTCGAACGTGCCGGCCACCGCGCTGACGCATCCGGCAGATGGAGGTGGCCCGGACCTACGTGCAGGACCTCGGCGGCGGCCTGATCATGCTCGGCGGCGACCAGTCGTTCGGCCTGGGCGGCTACTACAAGACGGCGCTCGAGGAGATCCTGCCGGTCCGGAGCGACTTCGAGAAGGAGAAGGAGAAGCCGAGCCTGGCGATGATGCTGGTGATCGACAAGTCGGGCTCGATGGGCGGCGAGAAGATCGAGATGGCCAAGGAGGCCGCCAAGGCGCGCGGTCGAGCTGCTCGGGCCCAGCGACAAGGTCGGCGTGCATCGCCTTCGAGGGCGAGACCTTCTGGGTCAGCGAGATGCACCCCTGCACCGACAAGGGCGTTCGTGCTCGACCGGATCGCCACGATCGAGGCCGGCGGCGGCACCGTGATGTACCCGGCGATGGAAGAGGCCTACGAGGCGCTCCAGCAAGACCGTCGCCAAGCTCAAGCACGTGATCATCCTGACCGACGGCATCTCGGCCCCCGGCGACTTCGAGGGGATCACGCAGGCGATGGCCGCAGGCGCGGATCACGGTCTCGACCGTCGGCGTCGGCGAGCGGCGCCGACCAGAACCTGCTCGAGGAGATCGCCCGGATCGGCAACGGCCGCTACTACTTCGCCGACGACCCGGCCGCGATCCCGCAGATCTTCGCCAAGGAGACCGTGACGGCCAGCAAGTCGGCGATCAACGAGCAGCCGTTCACGCCCGCAGGTCGTCCGGCCGACCCAGGTCCTCGCCGAGATCGACTTCGACGCGGCCCCGTTCCTGCTGGGCTACGTCGTGACCCGCCCCAAGCCGACGAGCGAGGTGATCCTGGCGACCGAGACCGGCGACCCGCTCGCTGGCCTGGTGGCGCTACGGCCTGGGCATGAGCGTGGCGTTCACCTCCGACGCCAAGCCGCGCTGGGCCGCCGAGTGGCTCTCCTGGCCGGGCTTCGGCAAGTTCTGGGCGCAGGTCGTCCGCCACGCGATGCGCAAGGCCGAGGCCAAGGGCGTCGTCGTCCAGGTCGACCACAAGGACCGGCACGGCCGTCGTCACGCTCGACGCCGATCGACCCGTCCGGCCAGTTCCTCAACGACGCCGACGACCGAGCTGACCGTCATCGACCCGCAGCTCGGCAACGCGGAAGCTCGCGATGACCCAGACCGCCCCCGGCCGCTACCAGGCCGAGTTCGACACGCCGCACGCCGGGCTCCTACCACCTCGAGTTCACCCAGAAGCACGGGCGGCCAGGTGCTCAGCCAGCAGTCGCGCGGCCTGGCCGTCGGCTACCCCGACGAGCTCCGGCTCCGGCCGACGAACACCGGACCTGCTCCGGTCGGTCGCGCAGGATCTCGGGCGGCCGGTTCGACCCGCCGCCCGAGGCGCGTCTTCGCCGCCGCCGCGAACTGCCGGCCGCGGGCCACGCCGCTCTGGCCGTACCTGGTCGCCGCCGCCGCGCTGCTGTTCGTCGCCGACGTCGCACTCCGCCGGATCGACCTGGCACGACTCGCTGGCGACGAATTCGCGACGGATTTCCGTTCCCCCGCGCGCCCGCTTGATCGTACAATCGTAACGAAATCGTGCACAGGGCTGTCGCAGTGTGCGGACGGCATCGCTCGGTCACGTCGCTCACACGTCGGTCCAATTCCAGCCGAGAACGAGGGCGGGGCCATGACGGGAGCGGATCTATCCAGCGGTTGCAGGCCGGTGCGCCGCCGGCAGCTCGGCCCGAGGCTGACGCTGGGCGACGGCCGCTCGGGCTGCTCGTCAGCTCGCTCGGCCGGGATCGGCCTGGGCGTCTGGCACTGGCTGGCCGCCGGTGCCGGTCTCGCCGGGCCTGGCGGTTGCGCGATCCTGCTGGCCGGCCCGCTGCTCGGGGCGTCTCTCGGCCTCGCTCCGGCGTCCGCGGCTGGCACGCGGCGGCGGCGGCCGTCGACGCCGCGTACGGGCTCAAGGACCGCTCCGCCACCGCGCTCGACTTCCTCGACACGGCCGCAGACCTCGACCCTGCACGCAGCTGCAGATCGACGACGCCGACGCACCATCTGGACCACGGTCGAGCCCGCCGACGGTCGCCCCGTTCCGCATGCCCCGGCCCCTGCCGTACGCGCTCGGCCGCGCTCGCCGTCGCGCTCGGCGCTGCTCTGCCTGGCCCCAGGCCGAGCCGGCGGTCAAGGCCGCGCCCGCGCCGCCGCTGCCCGCGGTCGTGGCCCAGGCCGAGCGAATCGAGGAGGACCTGAAGCAGCTCGACGAGCTCGCCGAAGACGAGCGAACGACAAGGAGCTCGAGAAGCTGGTCGAGGAGCTCCGCGAGAAGGTCGAGGAGCTGAAGCAGCCGGGCGTCGACGTCACGGAGGCGCTGGCCAAGCTCTCCGAGATGCAGGCGGCGATCGCCGCGCAGCAGGCCCAGTACAACGTCGGCCTGGTCGACGCCCAGCTTCAGTCGCTGGGCGACGCGATGGTCCCCGCCGACGTCGCTCGAGGCCGCCGGCAAGGCCTTCAGCGAAGCGAAGTTCGACAAGGCCGCCGAGAAGCTCGAGACGCATCGAGCACCCGCCGCTCGACCGCAAGGAAGCCAAGGCCGTCGAGGAGAAGCTGAAGCAGGTCGCCAAGCAGATGGGCGAGGTCGGCCTCGGCCAGCTCGGCGAGGCCGCCGTCCGAGATGGCCGAGGGGCTCAAGGAGGGGCACAAGGGCAAGTTCAAGAAGGGACGCGAAGAGCTCGCCAAGCTCGCCAAGGGCCACGGCAGCCGCACGCAAGATCAAGGAAATCCTCGACATCGAGCTCGCAGAGCCTCTCCGAGTGCAAGGGCGAGTGCCAGAGCGACAAGACCGCCCGGATCCGCATGCCCGACGAAGTCGGACAGCCCGAAGGAGACTTGGGGCGCGGGCATCAGCGGCAACGTCTTCGGGCGAAGACCGACCTCAAGGCCGAACGCGCGAGCTCAAGGAGATCACCGGCAAGCCCGGCGACGGCCCGTCCGAGATCGAGACGACCCACTCGCCCGAAGGCCGGCAGACGGCCGCCCGCGGGTATCGCGAGATGCGTACCAGAAGTACCGCAAGATGTCCGAGGCCGTGCTCGACAGCGAGCCGATCCCCCTCGGCCATCGCCAGACGATCCGCCGCTACTTCGAGCTGATCCGGCCCCAGAACTCGGATCGGGATGGAAGTGCGGCGGTGAAGTCGGCGAAAGCTCCCTGAACAGAGGTCGAGGCGCGCCGCGCAATCAGCTCCCCGATCAGCTCGCCCGTCTCGATCGGGAGCGTCGGGTGCCACTGGTGGCTTGTCCACCAGTGCAGGTTGAGCCCCGGGACACTGGTGGGCAAGCCACCAGTGGCACCCGACAGCCCACCTCGTACTGACATCCCAAGAATTGTTTATACGTTCTAGCCGATCAGCTCGCGGATCGGCTCGCCCTTCTCGATCAGGTAGGTCGGCCGCCCGGTCCGGTCCTCGAAGGTGACCGAGCGGGCGTCGATGCCCAGGTGGTGGTAGACCGTCGCGGCCACGTCCTGCGGGCTGATCGGCCGGTCGACGACGTGCTCGCCCCGCTCGCTGCTGCGGCCGATCACCTGGCCCATCCTCATCGAGCCGCAGCCCATCAGGACGCTGAAGGTGTTGCCCCAGTGGTCGCGGCCGGCGTCCTTGTTCATCCGCGGGGTGCGGCCGAACTCGCCCATCGCCACGACCAGCGTCGAGTCGTACAGGCCGCGCTCGATCAGGTCGTCGATCAGCGCGGCGATGGCCCGGTCGAGCGGCGGGATGAGCTTCTTGGCCCCCTCCTCGGTCTTGAGCTGCGGGGCGGTGCCGTGGTGGTCCCAGGGGACGCAGTTGACCGTGACGAACGGCGTGCCCGCCTCGACCAGCCGGCGGGCCAGCAGGGCGCTCTGGCCGAAGGTGTGGCGGCCGTAGCGGTCGCGGAGCCGCGGGTCCTCGGCGGCGATGTCGAAGGCCGCGGCCACGCTCCTGGCCGGTGAGCATCTCGAAGGCGCGCTGGTAATAGGCGTCGAGGTCGCGGAGCTTCGGGTCGGCCTCGCGGCGGACCTGGTCCATCGCCGCCGAGCACGCGGCGGCGATCCTCCAGGCGGTCGAGCGACACGCCGCTCGGGCAGCGTCAGGTTCTTGACCCGGAACTTCGGGTCGTTCGGGTCGGACTCGACGACGAACGGGTTGGCGCCGCCGCCGAGATAGGCCGCGTAGTGGAAGAGGTTGTCGGTCCCGCCCCGGAGGTTCGGCACGGCGACGTACGGGGGCATGCCCGGGCCGCCGGGCGCCTTGCAGCCGGGCCACGGCCGAGCCCATCGACGGGCCGGCGCTGGATCGGTGTTGTCGGGGGCGTTGAAGGCCGGGCCTTCGTAGCCGGTGAGCATCCAGTGGTTGCCCTTGGTGTGGTCGCCCGTGCCGTGGTTGACCGTGCGGAGGATCGCCAGCCGGTCCATCCGCCGCGCCTGCTCGGGCAGCAGCTCGCCGAAGTGGACCCCGGGCACGCTCGTGGCGATCGCGCCGAACGGGCCGCGGAACCCGCCGGGGCGTCGGGCTTGGGGTCCCAGGTCTCCATGTGGCCCGGCCCGCCGCTGAGCCAGAACAGGATGACGCTCCGCGGGGCGCGGCTCGGCGCCGCCGCCGCTGGCCCGGAGCCGCAGCAAGTCGGGCAGCGCCAGGCCGCCGAGCCCGAGCACCCCGGCCTGGAGGAAGCTCCGCCGCGTCGCCCGTCGCAATCGCGGGCCGCGCCGCCGAAGACCCTGAACATGGGCGAAATCCTCCGGTCAGCGCGGGTCTAAGTAAGTAAGGTCGGCGACTCCGCGAAGATTGTCAAGTCCGAGGCCGCGAGCGTGGTGTCCTAATCTGGTGGATTGTTCGCAGAATTTGAGGGCCGGGTGGCATGCCCACGCTCGTCGTGGGCATGTGCCTTGGCGCGAAGCCTTCAAACATGCCCACGACGAGCGTGGGCATGCCACCCAACTACCGGAGAATCCCGGGTTTTCGAGCCCTTTTGGCCGATTGGCGTGGACCGTCGGCGCGCAAAGCGTTGGCAACCGGCGGCGAGATCGCGGATCATGGAGGGGGCCGATTGACCGAGGGCGCTGCTGATGTTCCGCGTCAAGGAATCCGACATTCCGGCATCGCTGGGCGCTGTGGCCTGGTTGGTTGCCGCGTCGCTGGGCTTGTCGTGGATGATCAGTCTCATACTGGCGGTTTTCGGGGGAGGCGCGCCGGCCAACGGGTTCACGCCCGCCGGACTCTCCGTGGCGCTGGCGGTTTTGATCTCAACGGCGATCGGCGCGTTTGCGTGGCTCTGGCGGCGGAGCGTCGTCAGCCAGCGGGCGCTTCGGGAGGTCAAGATCCTGGCGCACGACATCCTTGCGAGCATGGACCAGGGAGTCATCACGACCGACACGGCCGCGATCATCACCAGCATCAATACCGGGGCGATGAACCTGCTGGGGGTCGGCGAGGAGTACGTGGGTGGTCCTTTAAGCCACCTTGCGACGGGCGACATGCCGCTCGATGCGATCTGCCTCCGTGTGGCGCGCCGCACCGAAGCTCCGCGACACACGAGTACACCATCAACCGCGGCGGTCAGACGCAGCGCTGATCGTCTCGGCGACCGTGTTGAGGGACACGAACGGCCGGTCGCTCGGGTGCGTGATCCACCTGCGCGACGTGACCGAGCGTCTGCTGATGAAGGAACAGATGTGGCGGATGGAGCGGTTCGCCAGCCTGAGCACGCTGGCCACGGGGCTCCACCACGAGATCAAGAACCCGCTAACGGCGCTGAGCATCCACGTCCAGCTCCTCGAGGAACGGCTCCGCGAGCCGCGGCCGTCGGAGCCGGTCGATGAGCTGATCGGCGTGCTGAAGTCGGAGGTGATCCGGCTCAACGGAGTGCTCGAGAGCTTCCGCGACTTCGCCAGCCTCCAGCGCCTCAGTCGACGGCCGACCGACGTTGTCGAGGTCCTCGACGATCTGACTCGCCTGATCCGTCCCCAGGCCGAGGGACAGGGCGTCCGGATGTTCGTCGAACGCCGAGGCATGGACTTCCCCGGGTCCCGCTCGACGCCGAGAAGTTCAAGGAGGCGGTCCTCAACCTGGTGGTCAACGCCCTGGAGGCGATGCCCGGCGGCGGCGAGCTCACACTGACCGCGTTCGCCATCGACGAAGCATTCGGGTCGAGGTCGCGACACCGGGCCGGGAATCCCCGCCAACCTGCGCGACGACCTGTTCAAGCCCTACTTCTCGACCAAGCGCCGCGGGACCGGGATGGGCCTGGCCCTGGTCGAGAAGATCGTCAGCCAGCACGGCGGCCAGGTCGCGTATCGGGACCGGGCCGAGGGGACGACGTTCCGCCTCCGCCTCCCCCTCGACCCCGGCGTCGAGATCGCAAGCGGCGCCGGGGTGGAGGCCGCGACGTGACCGCCCGCGCGTTCCGCATCCTGATCGTCGACGACGAGCCGAACATCCGCGCCGGCCTCGCTCGCGGACTGGCCCAGGCGACCTACGAGGTCTCGACGGCCGCCGACGCCGACGAGGCCTGGCCGCTCTTCGAGCGGACGCCCCCTCACCTGGTCATCACCGACCTGAAGATGCCGGGCACGCTCTCCGGGCTCGACCTGATCCGCGGGATCAAGCAGGATCGGCCGGAGACCCTGATCTCGTGATCACCGCCCACGGCACGATCGAGACGGCCGTCGAGGCGATGCGGCTGGGCGCCCACGACTACATCGCCAAGCCGGTCGACCTCGACATGCTGCGGCTCCAGGTCCGCAAGGCCTTCGAGCACCACCGCCTGCGGGAGGAGAACCGCGAGCTCCGCGACCGCCTGGCCGCGCTGGCGAGTTCCCCGAGATGATCGGCCAGAGCCCCGCGATGGCTTCCCTGATCGCCCGATCCGCCAGGTCGCCGACACCGACGTCACGGTGCTGATCCAGGGCGAGAGCGGCACGGGCAAGGAACTCGTCGCCCGGGCCATCCACCACCTGAGCACCGCCACGGCGGGCCGTTCGTCGCCGTCAACATCGGGGCCCTGCCCGAGACGCTCATCGAGAGCGAGCTGTTCGGCTACGAGAAGGGGGCCTTCAGCGGCGCCCACCGCCAGAAGGCCGGCTGGTTCGAGATGGCGCAAGGCGGCACGCTGTTCCTCGACGAGGTCGGCGAGATGCTCCCCAAGACCCAGGTCGACCTGCTCCGCGTGCTCGAGCAGCGCGAGGTGCGCCGGCTCGGCGGCGAACGAGTCGTTCCGCTCGACGTCCGGCTCGTGGTCGCGACTCACCAGGACGTCGACGAGCTGGTCGCGAAGGGAAGGCTCCGCGAGGACCTGTACTACCGCCTCAACGTCGTCCCGCTGCGCGTGCCCCCCCTGCGCGAGCGGCGGACGACATCCCGCTGCTCGTCGAGCACTTCCTGGAATGGGCCCGGCTCCGCCACCGCCAGGGCGAGGAACCGAAGCAGGTCGCCGGCGCCGCCATGCGATCCTCTGCGACTACTCCTGGCCGGGCAACGTCCGCCAGCTCCGCAACTGATGGAACGGCTCGTCGTGACCGTCGAAGGCCCGGTGATCCACGCCGACGATCTCCCCGCCGAGATGCGAAGCTGGAGCCACGTCCCCCATCAAGGGGGAGGGACCTGGCCCCCGAGCCTGAACGACGCACCACCGCGGCGCGTCGTGACCCTCGACGCGGCGGTCGCCGAGGCCGAGAAGGCCGCCATCCTCGCCGCGCTCGCCGAGTGCAACCACCACCGCGAACGCACCGCCCAGGCCCTCGGAATCAGCGTCCGCACCCTCCACTACAAGCTGAACCGCCACATGATGTGCATCGGCCTGCGATCTCTGCGGCATCTCGGCGTGATTCTGCAAGAGCTTGCAGATGAGCCACGTGGCCATTGCGAAGCGATCACTTCCGGCCTCGATGGCTAAACCCCTGTCATCGTGTTTCTTAGAGCAAACCGATCAGGGGCGGATCAGTCGTGGCATCGCGAATGCAATGCTGCTGCCGAGGCCGGTTGTGCACAACGCGATTCCAGCGTGCGTCTCTGACGATTCCTCGTCAGTCCTCTCCCATTCAGAAACGGGGTTGATGAGCATGAACTCGATTCTTCGGGCCTGGTTTCCGAAGTCAAGGTTCTGTCCATTTGCCAGAATCTCCAGAGGCTTCTGTGCAGAAGCCAAGGTCCTGTTCAGCCGAACTCGCTGGAAAGCGGTGAGCATGAGCTTCGCGCCGATCAGCCTGAGCGTTGTTTCCAGTTCGGCGGCTGATCCCGATCGTGAACTGCAGAAGCTCAGCCTGACTTGGATGAAATGACCTCCCCCCGGCGCGGCCCCCGCCCGCCGTTTAGATTCCCCGATGTCCGGACCATTCGCCCGATGACCCAGATATCACTCTGCTGGTCGCTGTGCTTCTTCTGGTCTCCTCGATTGCGGCGCCGACCGGGCAATCCACGCGATCGATCGTGCTCGCGCCATCGGCAGAATCGCGGCTCGAACGAGGACTCCGGTCTGTCGTTGTCGACCCCGGCGTGGCCGGAAGTTCCTACTGACGACCTCGTTCGTACGAGAAGGCCTCCGAGGAAGAAGTTCGACGCGTTTCGGTGATGATCCACCTCACGAGTTCGTGGTTGGTTTCCTCTCCCCTTGAATCGATTCAGCTCCCTCTGGTCGTCCGCCTTGTCTCTGGGTTCGCCCCGCCCGAAGTCCGCCTGCCATCTAGCGATCCTCACTGACCAGGAACCCGACAGACGCCATGAGTGCAGTCCGTCCCTGAGTGGAGATTGCAGCGCCGCACTCTCTCCCCCCATCAGACCCGGCGAAGACGCGTTTGAATCGTTGACGGACGTGGACTTGCTTGCGGTCGTCCCGTTCACGGCGGGTTTCCCCCACCCGCCAGCCCGCCCGAAACCCGCGTGAACCCGGACTACACGCTCCGCACGTGCGACCTATTCTCCCGGCGGTTGCGCGTTGAGCTGCGAGCGGAAATGGACTTCTCCCGGACGCATAACCCGATGATGGGAGGAGAGAGAAACCCATGAATCGTAAACCAATGATCGTGTCTGATGCGCGGACCAATGGCGTTGGCGACCATGCCAACGACAACATCGCGATGACCAATGGCAAGCCGCTGCCCGTCGAGAAGCCGGCCAATGGCCGGCAAGGGCCTGAAGCACTGGCGCTACGATCTTCGCTCGGGTTCATGGTGGCGATGATCTCGCTGCCGTTCTCGATGGGGATCGCCATCACCTCGGGCGCGCCGCCGGTCTGCGGGATCATGTCGGCGATCATCGCCGGTTTCGTCCTGCCGTTCCTGGGCGGCTCGTACGTGACCATCAGCGGCCCGGCCGCCGGCCTGGCGCCGGTCCTGTTCGCCGGCATGATCATGCTGGGACACGCCCGCCTGGGGCACGGCGCCTGCCAGTCCGAGTTGCTCGCGGTCGGCTATCCGCTCGTGCTGGTCGCCATCTGCATCGCGGGCGTGTTGCAGGTGGTCCTGGCCAGGTTGAAGGTGGCCCGCCTGAGCGCCATCTTCCCGGCCGCGGCCATCGAGGGCATGCTGGCGGCGATCGGCCTGATGATCATCGTCAAGCAGATCCCGCTGTTCATGGGCGTGAAGTTCGAGGCCCACGAATTCTGGGAGATCCTCGGCGAAGTGCCCCACCACGTCGCGTCGATGAACCCCAAGGTCTTCGGCCTGGGGGTCGGTTGCCTGGCGGCGTTGTTCCTCCTGTCGGCCATCCCCGGGCGGCTGCTCAAGGTCATGCCGCCGCCGGTCTGGGTGTTCTTCGGCGGCACGCTGGTGGGCACATTCGTTCCTGAACTTGGACGAAATCCCACCTGATCAACGTGCCCGAGCTCCGCTCAAGCACGGGATCGTCCTCCCCGACTTCGGTGAGGCATTCACCGATCCCACCTGTGGCTGCCCCTGGCCTATCATGGTCGTCACCCTGCTGCTGATCGACGGCGACCGAGTCGCTGGCGACGATCGCGGCCGTGGACAAGATCGACCCCTATCGCCGCCAGTCCGATCCGGACCGCACCTTGCTGGCGATGGGCGTCTCCAACGTGCGCCTCGAGCCTGCTCGGCGGCTTGACCATCATCCCCGGCATCGTCAAGAGCACGGCGAACATCCTGGGCGGCGGCCGCACCCAGTGGGCCAACTTCTACAACGCGTGCTTCCTGCTTGACGTTCCTGCTGTTCGGCCGCGACCTGATCAACATGGTCCCGATGGCGGTCCTGGCCTCCATCCTGGTCTTCATCGGCTACAAGCTGTGCCGGCCCAAGGTCTGGCTGAAGGTCGCGCAGATCGGGACGGAGCAGTTCGTCATCTTCGTCACCACGGTGCTCGTCACCGTGACGACCGACCTGCTCATCGGCATCGTCACCGGCGTCGTCCTGGAGTTGCTGCTGAGCCTGTGGTACGTGGGCCTCTGGCACACGCCTGAGGAACGGCTCGGGATTCGCCAAGCCGAGTTTTGCCGCCCGCTTCGTCGAGCCTCTTCCGCAATCCGGTGACGCGGCGGGAATTCGATGAGGGCAACTACCACCTGTACTTGGATGGTCCCCTGGTCTGCTTCAACCTGTTCCACATGATTCGGGAGCTGGGGCACCTTCCGAGCGGTACGCAGGCGGTGTATCTCCACTTGAGCTCGCGCGTGCCTCTCGTCGATCACACGACCGGTGAGTCGCTCCATCATTTCCTGGAGGAGTTCAGCGGCCAAGATCAGATCCGAGACTGGTGATCGACGGATGGGACCACATGCGCCCGCTGTCCAATCACGAGACGAGCACGCGGATCGCCCTGGCCGTTGCACCGGCGAGTCTCGAACTGTCGCGGCGGAGGCCGAGGCAGAGTTGAAAGAGGCGCAGGTGTTCGGTTGAGGAATGTCACCGAACGCTTTCGCCCCTCTTGCGCCGTAGCCGGCTTGATTGAGGCAGCGGGCTGTCGTGACACGGATCGCGGGTGTGCCTTCCGAGACGCGAAGCGCACCGGGTTCGCTGGCCGATCAAGCCCGAGCGGATCGAGTCGGACTGGTGCGCGGCATTCGGTCAGGCCGACCCGGCGAAGCTGGCGCTTGAATGCGTGGCGAAGGCAACGTGCGCGGCGCCTGTGATCAGGCGGCACCAGACTCCTCACCGTCTTCTGCAAAAGACCCTGTATGGAGGAATGCGTGTGCGTTATTTCGTTGCAAGCCTCCTGGTATTGTTCCTGGTCTCGGTTGTCTTGGAAGCGGTCGTCATCATTGGCCCGTGGCGGAGCCGGCGAAGACAACCCGGGGAAACTGCCAAGCGATCGGCCAGTGGCGGGCAGGCCGGCGCGGTCGCGGAATGACAAGCGCGAACGCGCCGCTCGCCATTCGTGGCCGTGATGCGCGTTGGCTCGGCATCCCGATTGTCGGCACTGCCGAAAGGGCCGGTTATCCCCGACCCACAAAAAAACCCACGGCGAAGGACGGAATCCTTCGCCGTAGGGGGGGGCGTGTGAGCAAGGGTATGACGGAGCAGCGCCTCAAAACGCGCCAATCTCTCGGGATCGTCACTCAACGGCTTTGCATGATCGCGGGAAGGTGACTGTCGTGATGAGCCCGGCAACGCTTTCGGCCCGGCAGGAGCCTCCCCCTCCCGGGATTGCGCTTGATCACTGAGAGGGCAGGATCTCCCTGCGCGGCAATCAACACTTAGCTGCAGCCGCACACCTTCTTGTACCAGGTATAATCACGGTGTAATTGGTGCAGGCCCAGCGGCGCCGCCGCGACGATGGTCTTTCACGTCTCGGGCGTGCCGCGTCGTCGCACGCGTTCACCGGGAAGACGCCGATGACATTGAGGTCGCTGAACTGACCGTGGTGGTCGATGGTGTCGTACGCGGCAGTGGCCGTCTGCCAGTAGATCTGAGCGCCGGCCTGGTGGAAGTGAGGGTGCCCTGCCAGTTCACGTAGTTGACGTATCCGCCGTCGAGGCCTCCGGACGGAACGAGGTAGGCGAGTCCGTCGAGGAAGATGTCGTTGCCGCATGTCGCCGCAGACTCGGCACGGTCGTCGTCCACGTGTTCGACTTGGCGTCGTAGGTCGTTGACGCGGTCGTCGCGCTCGGGTCGATGATGATCTTCGCGCTCGGGACATTCAGCGTGGAGGTCTTGCTGTTGCAGTACCACCCCACGGAATACGTGATCGTCACGTTGGTGAAGGTGATGACCTCCTTGGTGGAGGTATTCAGGCCACAGACGCTGAGCGCGCTATTGAACCAGACCGTATCGCCGGCCGGGACGTAGGCACAGTTGAAGTCCGAGCAGATCGAGCTCGTGCAGGTGTAGCCCGGCGGGGTCTGCTCGACGAAGTCGTTGCCTGTGCGCTTGTTTGCGCCCGAGACCAGGACCGTGGTGATGGTCCGCGTGCCGGTGGTGCCGCCGGTGCTGCCGGCGATCTGGCCGAACGGTTCGAGCTTGGAAATCGCGCCGCTCGCGATTCTCCAGGCGTAGCCGGGGGTTCGCCCGGCGGGAATTCCGAGCGTGAGCAGCGCGCCCACGGGCGCCGCGCCCATCGCCGCGAGGTCCGACAGGTTCGCGCCCGCGGCTCTCCTCCCGATCCACTCCGGGACTTCCCGCGAGAGAAAATCGACGCGCTCGACGAGTGTATCGGTCGTGACCACATAACGGCCTTCGGGAAGATCCACGACCGCGGCGTCGTCGCCGATCCCCACTCTGACCCCGCGGCGCGGCCGGACGGCGGCCGCCAGCCTCGCGGTGAAGGCGTCTTCGCCGCGAGGCTTCATACGGCGGGCTGTGGGCCCGGCGGACGCGGCGAATGTGTCCGGCGAGGAGGGGCTTTCTCGGAATCCGCGCTCTTTTCCGGAATCGACAGGGCGAGAGCCAGTACCTCGTCGACGCTCCCCACGTATCGAACCTCGATCCCCGACAGGACGTGGGCCGAGATCTGTTCGATGTCGCGGCGGTTGAATTTCGGAAGGACCGACGACGGCGATCTTCGCCTGCTTCGCGGCGAGAACCTTTTCCTTGACGCCGCCGATCGGCAACACCTCGCCCCGCAGCGTGATTTCCCCGGTCATCGCGAGGTCTTTCGAGACCGGGCGGCCCGTGAAAGCCGAGATCATCGCCGCGGCCATGGTGATTCCCGCCGACGGGCCGTCCTTCGGGATCGAGCCCTCCGGAACGTGCACGTGGATGTCGTGGGTCTCGAAGTAGTCGTCCGGAATTCCCAGCTCCTTCGCGTGGGCCCGGGCGTAGGTCAGCGCCGCCTGCGCCGATTCCTTCATGACGGTTCCGAGCATTCCCGTGAGGAGGATGGCTCCCTTGCCCTTCACCGCGTTCGCTTCGACGAAGAGCACGTCTCCGCCGACGGGAGTCCAGGCCAGTCCGGTGGCGACGCCGATCTGATCTTTTTTCAGCCGCTCTTCCGCGAAGAACTTCGTCGGTCCGAGCATCTTCACCACGACGGCGGGCGTGATGCGGAATTTTCGGTGTTTTCCCTTCGCGACCGTGACCGCCACCTTGCGGGCGACCGAGCCGATCTCTCGCTCGAGGTTCCTCAGGCCGGCCTCCCTCGTGTAGCCCTCGACGATTTTCCGCAGGCCCGGTTTCGTGAACTCCAGATTGTCGCCGGTGACGCCGTTCTCCTCGAGCTGCTTCGGGATGAGATGAATCTGCGCGATTTGAAGCTTCTCTTCCTCCGTGTAGCCCGAGAGAGAAATCACCTCCATCCGGTCGAGGAACGCCGGCTGAATCGGGTCGAGAACGTTGGCGGTCGCGATGAAGAGGACCCGGGACAGGTCGTACGGGACGCCCACGTAGTGGTCGCGGAACGTCGAGTTCTGCTCCGGGTCGAGGACCTCGAGCAGGGCGGAAGAGGGGTCGCCGCGGTAATCGGCTCCGAGCTTGTCGATCTCGTCGAGCATGAAGACGGGGTTCGAAGTTCCGGCCTGCGAGATTCCCTGGATGATTCGCCCCGGGAGCGCCCCGACGTAGGTGCGGCGGTGCCCGCGGATCTCGGCTTCGTCGCGGACGCCCCCGAGCGAGAGCCGGATGAACTTCCGGTCCAGCGCGTGCGCGATCGATCGGCCGAGCGAAGTCTTTCCGACGCCGGGCGGCCCGACGAAACAGAGGATCGGGCCCTTCATGGTCTTCTTGAGCGTCTTGACGGCGAGAAATTCGATGATGCGGGCCTTGATTTTTTCCAGGTCGTAATGATCTTCGTCGAGGATTTTCTTCGCGCGGTCGAGGTCCGAGGCGTCGAGCGAGAACGTGGTCCACGGCAGCCCCGTCATCCAGTCGAGGTACGTGCGGATGATGGCCGTCTCCGCGGAATCAGGGTGGCTGCGCTCCAGGCGCTTGATCTGTTTCTCGACCTCGGTCGCCGCCTCCTCCGGGAGGCCCTTTTCGGAGATCGCCCGCCGGTAGTTCGCGATTTCTTCGGAGAGCTCTTCGCCTTCGCCGAGCTCCTGCTGGATCGCCTTGAGCTGCTGCCGGAGGAAATATTCGCGCTGCGACTTGTCCATCTCTCCCCGCGCCTGGGAGGTGATTTCCTGCTGCATCGTGAGAACGTTGATTTCCTTGAGGATTTCTTCGTTGACGAGTTTCAGCCGCGCGATCGGCGCGATCGTCTCCAGGACGCGCTGGGCCTGTTCGGACTTGAGCTCGAGGTTCGAGGCCGCGAGATCGGCCAGGCGCGCCGTGTCTTCGATGTTCGCGGCGATGAGCATGACTTCGGGAGAGATGTTCTTGCCGAGCGTCACGCTCCTCTCGAGGTTCTGCTTGACCCCGCGCACGAGAGCTTCCTCTTCCGGAGCGAGCTTCTTCGGCGCCTCGGGCTCGGGAATCCGCGTGACCTTCGCGCGCAGGTACGGCTCGGTCTGAAGGAAGGAATTGACCCGCGCCCGCGAGACGCCCTGAACGAGCAGCCGAATCCTTCCGTCGGGGAGCTTCAGCATTCGCATGATCGCCGCGAGCGTGCCGATCTCGTAGAGGTCCGACGGCCCGGGCGTCTCGTTCTCGCTGCTCTTTTGAACGGTCAGCATGATGACCCGCTGCTCGGCCAGGGCCGCATCCACGGCGTTGATCGATTTTTCGCGAGAAACCGACAGGGGAACGATGATGTAGGGGAAGACGACCATGTCTTTGAGCGGAAGAACCGGGACGATGTCGGGAATGGGGATCTCGGCCAGCGTCTCGGTCGCCTTGTCGAACTCTTTGTCGGCCATGTCAGGGGTTTCCTTCCAGGATTTCGATTTGCACGTCGAGGATTCGGCGGCGGTCGGCGACCACTCGCGGGATGCGGATCAGGAGAAGGCCGTCCGCGAGCGTGGCCTTCGCCTGTTTCACGTTCACGGCGCTCGGCAGCGGTACAACCTTTTCGAATTCTCCGAAGAAGCGCTCCATGCAGAGGAATTTCGTCCGGTTTCCGGGGCGCCGGTCCGCGCGTTTGACGCCGCGGATCCGAAGCTGGGATCCCTTCGCGGCCGCGTTCAGGTCGCTCGCGGCGAGGCCGGGCACCTCGACGACGATCTGAACTTCGTCCGCGCTTTCGAGGACGTCGACGTTGGGATCCCACGCGGTGGCCGTCGCGAGCGACGCGCGCTGGTTCTCGAGGATTCCGGCGAAGAGGCGGTTGAGCTCCGTCTGGAGGCGGGTGATCTCCATCAGCGGGCCGAAAAGCCCGGCCCTCTTCAAACGGCTCCTTTCGGGTGGCGGCGTCCCGACAAAAGCGTCTTCAGCTCGTCCAGGAATTCGCCGACGTCCTCGAACTGCCGGTAGACGGACGCGAACCGGACGTACGCGACCTCGTCGAGCTCTTTCAACCTCTCCATGACGAGCGATCCGATCGCTTTCGTTGAGATCTCGCGGTCGGAGCTGTCGTGCAGGCGGCTTTCGACTTCGTCCGCGATCGCGTCGAGCCGGGCGGACGGGATCGGCCGTTTCTCGCAGGCCCGGGACAGCCCGGTCCTCAGCTTCTTTCGGTCGAAAGGCTCCCGGCGTCCGTCGTTTTTGACGACCATGTACGGGATGTCTTCGATCGTTTCATACGAGGTGAATCGCCGGGCGCACCCGGTGCATTCGCGGCGCCGGCGAATGAACTCGCCGTCCCGACCCTCCCTCGAATCGACCACACGGTCTTCGAGGGCGCCGCAAAACGGGCATTTCATGGGTTGAATCTATTCTTCCGCCGCGGCTTCGGCAAGATCGGCGAGAGATTGTTTCGACCGCCGCGGGCCCGCGGCGAAGAGGGCGAAGCCGATCACCGTGACCGGAATGAACGCGATCGCCCAGTAGAGGAGCGCGAACGCCGTCGCGGTGTCGATCGCGACGCCGTAGAAAAACGTGAGGGCGTAGCTGCACATCGCCTGAAAGCCTCCGATCGCCCCGGGAGTCGGAATCAGCATTCCGACGAGAGTCAGGAGACAAACGATCACCGCGGCCCAGAAAGAGAGATCCGTGTGGAAGGCTCGGAGCAGGAAGAAAATCTGGAGATAAACCGCGGTCCAGAGCGCGACCGAGAGAGCGACGCTCGTCGCGAAGTTTCGGCCGTCCTGGACGATGGACAATCCGTCGATGAAGGAGGCCGCGGCGCCGCGGATCTTCGTGCGGGCTCCGGCCGGCAGCCGCGACGAGAGGCGGTCGACGAACCCGACCATCTGCGCCCGGCGGAGAACCGACCAGGCGCAGATCGCCGCAAACGCCGCAAGCAGCACGGCGGAGATCTTCGCGAGCCGGACGATCAATTCCGGGTGTTCCAGGGTGTCCGCGCCTGCCCCGGCAGTGCGGGAGTGGACCACGAAGGCGACGACGAAGGCGAGGACGGTGGCCAGGTCGAGGAGTCTCTCGAACGCGACCGACGCGAGCGCGCCCGAGAACGAAAGTCCGGTTCGCCGGGAGAGGACGACGGGCCGGATGACTTCTCCGGCGCGGGCGGGCAGGACCGTGGACGCCGCGAAACCGATGCACGTCGCCGAGAAACTGTCCGCGAAACGCACTTTCCCCACCGGCCGCAGGAGAAACTGCCAGCGCCAGGACCGCAGCGGGATCGTCGCGAGGCTGCTTCCCACGGCGAGCAGAAGATATCCGGATTGAACGCGGGCGAGCTTGTCCGCGACGTCCGCGAGGTTCGCCTTCGACAGGAAATAGGCGAGCAGCGCGACGGCGAGGCCGATCGAGAGAAGCATCTTCACCCGCCGATTTTCCATGCCGCTTTCTAGCACAGATGGAAGGCCCGAATCTCTCTTTTCCCTTGACTTTCCAAGACTTCGGGCCGACAATGCTTCCAAGTCCCGGGTATCCCAGAGGCCCGTTTTTTGGAGGATAAAAATGCGTAGGTTGGCTCTCGGGCTCGTCGTTGCTCTGTGCCTCAACGCGGCGGCCGTTTCCGCGCAGTCGGCGTTCGGTCACGTCGACACCCCCCGACCCGGAGACACGATCTACGGCGTCGTCGCGGTGAGCGGCTGGGTTCTCGACATCAACGCGGTGAGCAGCATCGACCTGTACGTCGACGGCGCAAAGGTCGCGACGGCCGACATCAACCTTCCCCGCGTCGACGTGCTCAACGTCTTCCCGACTTACGCGAACAGCCCGACGGCGCTGCCCGGCTTCATCACGTCGTTCTACACGGAGAAGGGGGCTCCGAACTTCGTTTATCCGAGCGGAGCGCACACGGTTTCGATCAAAGTGGTCGAGTCGGCCAATCCGAACGTTTCGATCGACATCGCGGACATCCCGGTCACCGTCGACAACACGCTCAACCAGACGCCTTTCGGCTACATCGACATCCCGGACGCCAATCCCCAGAGCACGGAAGGGTTCGACTCCGCCCACCCCGTCGCGGGCTGGGCGATCGACGACAGTGTCTGCCCGGTCGGCAGTTCCCGCGCAAAGTGCGGGGTCGATCACATCGACATCCTCGTCGACGGCCAGATCGTCGCCGGCGCGGTCTGCTGCAACGTCCCCGGCCAGCCCAGCTCCGGTTCGACCGCCGGGCCCGGCATCTACGGCACGACCCGCCCCGACGTCCAGGCGGCGTTTCCGGACGTGCCGGATTCGTCTTTTTTCCGGCTGGTCCGCCAACATCGACACGACCCAGTTCATCAACGGCCTTCATACGATCACCGCCCGGGTCACCGACGGGCAGGGGGCTTCCCGCGTGATCGGCAGCCGGACGGTACAGACCGACAACGCGAGCCTGAATCTCCATCCGTTCGGCGAAGTGGACTATCCCCTCGATGAATCCACGATTCCCTCGTTGTGCGGAAACTCGTCGGTGGACTGCGGAGACGTTTCGGGTTGCGTTCCGGGGCCAGGCGCGGTTTGCCCGACCGTCAGCGCGCTGAATCTGGTGAGCGGGTGGGTTCTGGACACCGGGGCGCGTCTCGACTTCGGCCAGACCGGCTACGTCGAGCTGCTCATCGACGGCGTCGTCATCGCGAACACCCGAAGCGACTGCATTCAAGGATCGCACGGTGCATTCGAGAATTGCTACGGAGTGAATCGGCCCGATGTCGAGAGGAACTATCCCGGCTTCGTGAACTCGGACAATGCCGGATTCGTGTTCGATTTCTGGGCGATCGACGACGGAGACGGCCACATCTTCATCGAGATCCCCACGGGATCCAACGACTGCCGGAACATCACGGTCATCTCGCCGGGCAAACACGACCTGACGGTATTGGCCGGCGATGTCTCGGAGACCGGGCCGACCCAGATCGGGCTCACCGAGTCGGTGATTTTCGTGGCCTGCCAGACGACGGCTCTCGACAGGCCCGGGTTCGGAAACGTCGATTTCCCCTACAACGATCAATTCGTCGATGGCACGGTCGAAGTGGAGGGTGGGCGTTCGACCCGAACGGCTTCAGTTGCGACATCAACAACTCCTCGCACATCGATATCGACGTCGACGGATCCTGCGCCGCCAGCCCGGGTGCCGTTCCCTGCGCCCTCGCGAGCCGAGCGAACTGGTGCCTGCTGCGGCCCGACGTTCCCGCCGGGGATGCCCGTGTGACGACGTCCAACGTCGGGTTCGGCTTCGCGCTCGACACGACGAAACTCTCCGACGCGCCGCACGACATCAATGTGTATGAGACCGACAGCGGAGGACATCGGACGCTCATCGGACGCCGAAAGATCGTCGTGAACAACAACGTCTCCGACGGACGGACCGCGTAGCGGTCAACGCTCCGAACCACGACGCACGTCGCTGTCGCCGGTGCGCTTTTCTTCACGGTCGAGTCGGGAGACGTGGCAGCCGCCGGCGACGTGACGGCCGTCAACGTGCTTCCCGCGGGCTCCACGGTCGCGGTAATCTCGGCCGTCGAAGACTCGAATTGCAAGGAGTCGGCGCAGTGTCCCCAGGCGATGTGTCGCAGACCGTGACGCTCGCGATCACTCCGGCGAATGGAGCCACGTCCGTGTCGTTCGAGCTGAAAAACACCCACTCCGGTTTGGAAACACGAGAGCTTTCGGTCGCCGTCGGCGGCTGTCAATAGCTCAGAGCCGGCTCGCCAGCGCCCCGATTTTCGGGGCGTTTTTGTTTTCAGCGGTTTCGGCTCCAGACTCGACGAGCTGGCCGCGATTGAAGTGGCCCGCGCCGCGAGCCTTACTTCAGCGAGGCCCGCTGGGAGGACGCGGCGTGTTCCGTGGGGGACTTCTTCGGCAGCGCCGAGATCCGTTCGGCTTCGGGGAACTGGCGAATCGCCTCCTGCGCCTGTTTGTCCGTGCGGAGAGCGCTTCGCCACCCTTCGGAGAGGCCGAACTTCGAGTTCAGCAGCTCGGTCCGGATCGCAGAGTCGATCAGGTCGCGGGAAGGGTCCAGGCCGTATTCCTTCAGGGCCTCCGAGGAGCTCTCGATTCCCTGGGCCTGGGCGAACTGAAAGAACTCCTTGCGGATCGAGTCGTCGATTTCGACGTCGTGGCCGACGTTTGGATGTCGCGCGAGGTAGTCGACCGCGAAGTTGAAGAACGCGCCGTGGGCCTGGAGCCGCTGGACGAACTTGGACGTCTTGTCGTAGCGCGCGACATCGTCGGGAGTGATGCCGCCGGCCGCGTACACGGGACGGCCCGCGTCCGTGTAGAAGACTTTCCCTTCTTTCTTCGCGTCCGCGTCCCGTTTGTCCCCGTTCTCGTCGTCCGGGTTCAGGTAGTCGTAGAAGTTCGTGTAATCGCGCTGGATCCAACGTCCCGAAGGCGTGTAGTACTTCGCCGTCGTGAGCGCGAGTCCCGCGCCGTAGGGAAGGGGATACACGCCCTGGACGAGGCCCTTGCCCCAGGTCGTCGTGCCGACGATCAGGCCCCGGTCATGGTCCTGAATCGCGCCGGCGACGATTTCGGATGCCGACGCGGAGCCCCGGTTGACCAGGAGAACGAGCGGCCCGTCGAAGTGGGGACCGTTGCCGGGCGCGTAGAAGTCCTGCGCGGAGGAGGCCGTGCGGCCGCGCGTGTAGACGATCTTTTCCTTCTTCTTCAGGAAAAGGTCCGCGACGTCGACGGCCTGATCGAGAACGCCGCCCGGATTTCCCCTCAGGTCGAAGAGGAGTTTTTTCATCCCCTGCTTCTCGAGGCGGTCGATCGCGGCGATCATCTCGCGGTCCGACGTGTGGGTGAATTCCGCGAGATGGATGTATCCCGTGTCCGGACCGAGCAGGAAAGCGTACCGAACGGAATTCGTCGGAATTTCGGCCCTCGTGATCGTCATTTCGATCGGTTCCGACAGGCCGGCGCGGCGGAGCGTGATCGTGACCTGGGTGCCCCTGGGCCCTTTCAAGTGCCGAACGACCTCGTCGGACGTCCAATCGTCGATCGGCTCCCCGTTGATGCGCGTGATGATGTCTCCGGCGCGAAGGCCCTTTTTCCAGGCTGGCGTTCCTTCGATCGGCGAGATGACGGTGACGTGTCCCTGGCGCTTCTGGATCGAGATGCCCAGGCCATAAAACGATCCCCGCTGTTTTTCCTCCATCGAGGAGAATTCGTCCGGGTCGAGAAATGTCGTGTGCGGGTCGAGGCGCGAGAGCATGCCCCGGATCGAGGCGTAGACGAGCTTGTCGGGGCCCGTATTCTCCGCGCTCCACTCGCCGGCCGTCGTGATCAGCTCGGCGTATTCGTTGGTGTACTCGGTCAGGGGCTTGTCGACGTCGTTTCGCCGGTTGGCGGCGCCGCCGAGGAGCGTGGCGCCCGCGAGGACCCCGGCGCTCAGGAAAATGGTTTGCCGTCTCAAAAGAACCTCCCGAACGCGGCCTTGCGCGCGTCCGATTTCCATTCTCCCACGCGAATGGGCATTTATCCAGACGCTCACGGTGATTGACGCGGCGGGCCGCGCCGTCGCAGAATAGCGCCCGAGAGGTGACTCCATGCTCGGTTCCATCGGAATGCCGGAGCTGATTCTGATCTTCATCGTCGCGCTGATCGTTTTCGGGCCGAAGAAACTGCCCGAGATCGGCAAGTCTCTGGGGAAGGGGCTCGCCGAGTTCAAGCGCGCGTCGGAAGATCTGAAGCAAAACATCCAGAAAGAGGTCGACAGCCTGCAGGCCGAGGTGAAACCCGAGACGAAGCCCGAAATTCCGGGCGCGCCGCCTGCCGATACCGTCCAGAAGCCGAGTTGAACCTTCAAGACAATCGTCCCCGGGGCGCGGATGAAGAGTTGCCCCGGATGGGGTTCTTCGACCACCTCGAGGAGTTTCGCAAGCGCCTGATCTGGTCGATCCTCGCCGTCGCGGTCGCGTTCGTCGCGGCCTGGGTCTACTCTCCGACGCTCTTTCGGTGGCTCGAAAGGCCGATTCTGCCCTACCTCCCGAAGGGGACGCATCTCGCGTTCACGACCATGCCCGAGCCCTTCATTCTCTATTTCCGGGTCGCGCTCTACGGCGGAATCCTCCTCGCGTCTCCCGTCATCCTGTGGCAGCTGTGGCTCTTCATCTCCCCGGCGCTGTACCGGAAGGAGAAGAAATACGCCGTTCCGTTTCTGCTCCTCACGCTCTTCTTTTTTCTCGCGGGGTGCGCGTTCGGTTACGCGATCGCCTTTCCCAGGGTCTGCGAGTTTCTGGTGGGGATGGGAACGTCCACGGGGTTCACGCCGGTCATCACGATCAACGAATATCTGTCGATCGCGTCCAAGACGATCTTCGGGCTCGGCCTCTGCTTCGAGCTCCCGATCCTGGTTTTCTTTCTCGCGCGCCTCGGGCTCGTCACGGAGAAGTTTCTCCTGGCGAAATTCAAGTACGCGGTCCTCATCATCTTCATCGTCGCCGCGATCATCACGCCGACCCCCGACATGATGACCCAGACCGTTTTCGCGATTCCGATGATCGTTCTCTACCTCCTCGGGATTCTGATCGCCTGGATGTTCAAGAAGCGCGAACCCGAGGGCTAACCGGTTTTCTGTCCGGGATCGGCGCGGTTCTTCCGAAGGATCTCCTCGACGAACTCGCGAACGGCGCCCCGGCCGCCCCGGCATTTCAAAACGAGGTCGGCCCGCGAACGGACGTCCGCCGAGGCGTCGGCGGGGCACGCGCTGAACCCGCAGGCGTCGAACAGGCCGATGTCGGGCGAGTCGTCGCCGCAGGCGGCGGCCTCGTCTTTCGCCAGCTTCCAGCGCGCGAGATACGCTCCCGCCGCGGCGTTCTTGTCTTTGACCCCCTGCTTGACCGCCCGGACTCCCAGCTCGCGGGCCCGATACTCGACGGCCGGCGAAACCCTTCCGGAAATCCACGCGATCTTGATTCCGGCGGCGATCGCCATCTTGATCCCGTGGCCGTCCTTCGTGTCGAAGACCTTCAGCTCGTGCCCGCGTCCGTCGAGGTACACGCGCCCGTCGGTCAGGACCCCGTCCACGTCGAAGAAAAGCGCGCGAATCGTCAGAACAACCCCACGCCCCAGAGATCGTGGAGGTGGAGCGCGCCCGTCAGCTTTCCGTCGCCGTTCGTGACGAAAAGCGACGTGATTTTCGCTTCCTCCATCCGGTGAAGGGCGGCCGACGCGAATTCCGATTCGTCGATCGTGCGCGGCGGCCGATGGGCGCACTCGCTGGCCGTCCGGGTGAGGAGAGCCGGATCCGCCTCCAGCAGGCGGCGCAGGTCGCCGTCGGAAATCGTGCCGTCGAGACGGCCGTCTCCGTCGACGACCGCCGTGATCCCCATCATCTTCGCGGTCATCTCGTGGATGACGTCGCCCATTTTCGTCGGCCGTTCCACGCGCGGCACGCGGTCGTCTCGCCGCATGAGATCCTCGACCCGCAGGAACTTCTTGCCGAGCTTTCCGCCCGGGTGGAGAGCCGCAAAGTCCTCCTCCCGAAATCCTCTCAATTCGGAAAGCGCCATCGCGAGCGCGTCCCCCATCGCGAGCATCGCGGTCGTCGACGCCGTCGGGGCCAGATTCAGGGGACAGGCTTCGCGCGAGATCGCGACCGAGACCGGGAAATCCGACGCCCGGGCGAGGGTCGAGTCGGGGGCTCCCGTCATGGAAATCAAGGGAATCTCGAGCCGCTTGAGGAATTCGAGCAGGCGAAGGATTTCCTCGGTTTCGCCCGAGTAGGACAAGGCGAGAACGACGTCGCCTTTCACGATCATGCCAAGATCGCCGTGGATCGCTTCGGCGGGGTGGAGGAAGAACGCCGGAGTTCCCGTCGAGGCGAACGTGGCGGCGATCTTCTGGCCGACGATCCCCGACTTGCCCATGCCGGTCACGACGACGCGTCCCTGACAGGAGTGGACGGCGCGCACGGCGGCTTCGAACGGCGGTCCGAGATTGCCGATCTGTTCGCGGACGGAATCCGCCTCGATCTGCAGGACTTTTCGCGCGCTGTCGAGGATCACGCGCCGATTTTAGCTGAATGCCCGGCCCCGGGATACGTTACGAGGTTCGCGAGCTCTTCATTTCGCCGAACGACGCCCATCGGCGGCGCTGCAACTCGAGCAGGTACTGGATGATCTTGTGAGACGGAACGAACCCCTTCATCGAGCTGTAAGCGCTCGAATTCGATCGCTCATGGCGCGTCATGTCGTCCAGGGCCATGACTCTCGCGAGAGTGGTGTGGTGGTTCATGTTTCGCCCTCCGGCGAAACCAAATTCAACTTTCGTGCCAGAAGTCGAATTTGGGCGGCGAAAACTTCAGGCGCGGATCTTCGCGATCGCGAGAATCTGGCGGATCAGGCCGGGGAGGAGCTTCACGTCGAGCTGCGTCGAGGCGTCGGAAAGCGCGTGCTCCGGGTCGTCGTGGATCTCGAGGAAGAATCCGTCGACGTAACCGGTCGCCGCGGCGGCGCGGGCGAGGATCGGGGCATATTGTTTGAGCCCGCCGGTCTGGCGGCCGCCTCCCGGCAGCTGCATCGAGTGGGTGACGTCGTAGACGATCGGCACTCCGAGCGCCGCCATCATCGGAAATGCGCGGAAATCGACGACGAGGTTGTTGTACCCGAACGAGCTCCCGCGCTCGCAGAGCATGACCTTTCGGTTTCCCGCGGAAACGCATTTCTCGACGGCGTGCCGCATGTCTCCGGGAGCGACGAACTGTCCCTTCTTGATGTTGATGGGCTTGCCGGTTTCGGCGGCCGCCACCAGGAGGTCGGTCTGGCGGCAGAGGAATGCCGGAATCTGGAGCACGTCGAGAACCCGGGCGGCGTCCTGCGCCTGCCGGGGCTCGTGGACGTCCGAGATCACCGGCAGTCCCGTTTTCGCCTTCACTTCCGCCAGGATGTCGAGGCCTTCCGCGAGGCCGGGGCCCCGGAACGACCGCGCCGACGTGCGGTTCGCCTTGTCGAAGGAGGACTTGAACACGATTTTCGCGCCGGTCCGCTCGGCCACGGCTTTGATCTTTTTCGCCATGGAGAGCGAATGCCTGCGCGACTCGATCACGCAGGGTCCGGCGAAAAAGAGCGGGGGAGCGCCCGGCCCGATTTCGTAGCCGGGCGCGATGCGGATGCGGTTCGCCTTCAGAGCCTTACCCGCTCTTGCGCACGTTGGCCTGCTGCTCGGCGGCCGCGTCCACCTGGGCCTGGTTGACCGAATGGTGCGCCTTCGCGGCGCGGATGAAGTCGCGGAACAGGGGATGGCAGGCGAACGGCTTCGACTTCAATTCCGGGTGGAACTGGCAGCCGAGAAACCAGGGATGGTCCTGGTGAAACTCGATGATCTCCACGAACTTCTTGTCGGGCGACATGCCGGTAAAGGACAGGCCGTGTTCCTTCAATGTCGGCAGGAACTCCTGGTTGACCTCGTACCGGTGCCGGTGGCGGTCCCACACCATCGATTCGCCGTAAGCGCGCGCCGCGAACGATCCCGGCGAGAGCTCCGCGGGGTACTTGCCGAGCCGCATCGTGCCTCCGAGCGCCTCGACGCCAATCAGGTCGCGCAGTTTGTAGATCACCTTGAATTTCGGCTCTTCGTCGAACTCGGTCGAATTCGCGCCCTCCAGGCCGCAAACGTTCCGGGCGAACTCGATCACGGCGCACTGGAGGCCGAGGCAAATCCCGAAAAAGGGAACCTTCTTCTCCCGGGCGTACTGGATCGCCCGCATCATCCCCTCCGTGCCGCGCCTTCCGAAACCGCCGGGAACGAGGATGGCGTCGACCCGAAGCAGGTCGTCCGGAAACGTCTCCCCTTCGAGCGTCTCGGCGTCGATGTAGGTCAATTTGACGTGAACGTCGTTTGCGATCCCGCCGTGGACGAGCGCCTCGTTGAGGGATTTGTACGAATCGCCGTAATCCACGTACTTGCCGACGACGCCGATTTCCACCTCGCCGTGCGGCGCCTTGATCCGGTTGACCAGGGCCTCCCATTTCGAGAGGTCGCGCTCGTAGTGCGGCAGGTTGAGGAGGTCGAGGATCTGGGTATCGAGGTTCTCGGAAGAGAAGGCCAGGGGAACCTCGTAGATCGACGGAACGTCCCTCGCCGTGATGACCGCTTCGACCGGGACGTTGCAGAAAAGCGCGATCTTGCGCTTGATGTCGAGCGGGAGGACGCGGTCCGTCCGGCAGAGCAGGATGTCGGGCTGGACCCCGATCGAGAGGAGCTCTTTGACCGAATGCTGCGTGGGTTTCGTCTTCAGCTCGTCGGAGGCCTTGATGTAGGGAACGAGCGTCAGGTGGATGTTCACGGCATTGCCCCGGCCGATCTCGAGGCGGAACTGCCGCATGGCTTCGAGGAAGGGCAGCGACTCGATGTCGCCGACGGTCCCCCCGATTTCGATGATGACGACGTCCACGTCCTGCGAGACGTTGCGAATCGCCTCTTTGATCTCGTCGGTGATGTGAGGAATGACCTGGACGGTCTTTCCAAGGTAGTCGCCGCGCCGTTCCTTGTCGATCACCGTCTTGTAGATCCGGCCGGTCGTCGTGTTGTTGAGCCGGGATCCGGTCATCGAGGTGAACCGCTCGTAGTGGCCGAGGTCGAGATCGGTCTCCGCCCCGTCGTCGGTGACGAACACTTCGCCGTGCTGGAAGGGCGACATCGTCCCGGGATCGACGTTGAGGTACGGGTCGAGCTTCGCGAGCGCGACCGAGAACCCCCGCGCCTCGAGAAGCGCGCCAATCGATGCCGCCGCGATCCCTTTTCCCAGCGAAGATACAACGCCGCCGGTCACAAACAGGTATTTCGTGCTCATGCCAATCTCCTCACGTGCTCCGGGTCGTTTGGGCTGAAACACAGTTTCCGAATGGATCGGACGGAAGATAATATTAATCCTCATCTTGAATTCCGTCAAGAGAATCTCCGTTCTGTGGGCACTCGCGATCGCGGTGGCGGGAGCAGCGGCGATTCGCGCCGTGGACCTCTCCTGGCGGCGCATGGAGAGGTCCGAGACGGGACGCGCCCGGTGGATCTGGACCGCGGAGGACATCAAAACGTCGCACGCAGTCGGCTTTCGGGTATCCAGGTCCGTCGTGATCGACGAGCCGATCGCCAACGCCCGGGCGAAGATCTTCGTCGACCGGTCCTATCGGTTTTTCGTCGACGGAGCGGTAATCGGAAGCGGGGGCCAGAGACCCGGCGATCCCCTCGACGTCTTCGACCTACCGGGCGGGCTGGCTCCCGGGACGCATGAGCTCGCGATCGAGGCGGGGAGCCCGACGGGCGTCGGGGGAATTCTGTTTTCTCTCGACCTGACGGGCTACGGGCGCAACGCGGTCGTCTCGGATTCTTCCTGGAAGGTCGACGGCAAGCCGGCTTTCGTCTGGGGAGACCCGCCGATGTATCCGTGGGGATTCCCGGCGTTGCCGAAACCCCGCGCTCGCTAGCTGTTCTGGGTGGCGGCGGTGGCGAGCTCGGAAACGGCTTCCCGGGACGCCGCGCAATACGGATTGGACCCGTCGTACCCGGCTCTCGCGATGATCTTCTGGTAGAGCGCGATGGCGGCGTCCGTATCGCGGAAGCCGACGTCGAGGACCCGCGCGAGGAAGAACAGCACCTCGAGGTTTTCCGGGTCGATGGCCCTGGCCTTGTCGCAGAAGACGCGCGCGACGTCGAAGCGCTCCTCGGCCGCCGCGAGCCTCGCCCGACGGAGGTAGAGGTCGACCTCCTCCGAGCGCGGCACACGCGCGGCCCGGATCTTCAGGTTCCCGAACTTTTCCGAAACAGAGGAGGTTTTCATCGACTCCAGGACACCTCGATTTTCAGTGTAGAGGAAAAATCTGCGGCGTCAAGGAGTTTCGCGGTATTCGACCCCACCCCTTTTCCCCTCCCGCATGCGGGGAGGGGTGGCCGTGAGGCCGGGGAGGGGTTGAGCCAAGAGTTCAGCTGGCGCGCTCGACGATGCTGTCGGCGGCCAGAACGAGAGCATCTTTCGCCTCGCCGTCCTCGAAGCCCTTGAGGTGCTCGCGGGCGGCGCGCGCGTTTTCCCGGGCGAGCGCGCGCGTCTTCGCGACGCCGTCGTATCGGTCGACGATCCCGAGAACCTCGAACGGCGAGACGCTTTCGAACCTGCGCTCCTTGAGGACTCGCGAGATCTTGTTCTTCTCCTCGGACGTCGCGTCCGGCAGCGAAAGGATCAGGGGCATCGTGAGCTTTCCTTCGCGAAGGTCGGAGAGAACGGGTTTCCCGACGACCGACTCCCGCGACGTGTAGTCGAGAAGATCGTCGATGAGCTGAAAAGAGATCCCCAGGCGCTTGCCATAGAGAGCGAGTTGCTCCGCCGCCGCGGGGCCTCCCCGCGGGGCGAAGTGCGCCGGAATGCTGCACGCGGCGGAGAACAGTTCCGCGGTCTTTCGCCGGATGATCTCCAGCGCGCCGTCGCTCTCGAGATCGACGTCTCCCTCCCGCTCGAGGGCAATGATCTCTCCTTCGATCATGGCCAGGGTCGTGCGGGAAAGGATTTTCAGGATCGTGAGGTCTCCCTCGTCGAGGGCGACACCCATCGATTTCGTGTAGAGATAGTCTCCGAAGAGGACCGTGAGGTTGTTTCCCCAACGGGCGTTGACCGACTCGCGGCCGCGCCGCAGGCGCGCTTCGTCGATGATGTCGTCGTGGACGAGAGTCGCCGCGTGGATGAATTCGATCACGGCCGCATACCGAACGTCGGCCGCGCCTTCCCGATACCCGAGGAGCCTCGCGGACAGCAGCAGGAGAGCCGGCCGCAGGCGTTTGCCGCCCCCGCTTCGGAGGTAGTCGCCGATCTTGGAAATCGTGGGGACGGGGGAGTGGCACAGCCGGATGAGCTCCTCTTCCACCTGCGACAACTTGGGCGCGATCAGGTCGTAGGAGCGCCGCAATTCGGCTTCGCGGGGTTTCGCGACGGATGCCATCTCTGCCCGGAATCCTATAACAGGCATGAGAGCCGAGCGGGTCTCAGCTCCGGTAGTTCGTGAACTGCAGCGGAAGCCCGAAATCCGCCCCGCGGAGCAGCGCGATCACGGCCTGCAGGTCGTCGCGGTTCTTTCCCGCCACCCGAACCTGGTCGGACTGGATCGAGGCCTGGACCTTGATCTTCGAGTCCTTGATCGCCTTGACGATTTCCTTCGCTTTTTCGATCGCGATGCCCTGCTGCACCTTGACGACCTGGCGCACGGTCGCTCCCGCGGCCGGCTCCACGGGCTTGAACTCGAGCGACTGGAGCGGCACGTTTCGCTTGACGAGCTTCGTCTCGAGGATGTCGACGACGCTCTTCATCTTGTGGTCGTCGTCGGACGTCAGCGTGAGCTCCAGCTCCTTGTCGTTCCATTCGATCTTCGACTTGCTTCCGCGAAAATCGAACCGGGTCACGATCTCCTTGCTCGCCTGGTGGACCGCGTTCTGGATCTCCTGCAGGTCCACTTTGGAAACGACGTCGAACGAATTCTCCTGGGGCATGTCGCTTTCTCCTTCCGGGTTACGGCTCGTTCTCGACGATTCTCGTTCCCGCGGGCGGCCGGATCGTGAAATCCGCGGCGCCGCGCGGCGGAAGCGTCCGGAAGCTCTTGAACTGGAACTCGGTTCGGTCCCCTCCCGAGCTCTGAAACGAGAGCGCGATCGGCGTTCCGGATCCCGACAACGAGAGGCGGATCCACGAGACATCGGGCTCGGGGGCTTTCGGCGTGAGAAGAACCGTCGCGCCCTCCGGATGGGGCTCGAGCGCGAGGGCGTACAGCTTCGCGAGCTCCGAGGGGGACTCCAGGAAGACCAGCGGAAGCTGGGCGCGGTCGTCGTCCGAAAGCTGGCGGACGATCATCTGGTGTTCTCCGGGAGTGAAGAATCGGGCGGTCGTTCCATCGAACGTGAAGATCTTGTTCGAGGGAGGGGCATACTGAAACCGGATCTCCTCCGGCGCCTGCAACAAGACGGTCCCGCCCTCTTTCCGGCTGCGCGTGAAGCCGCCGGGAGTGAACGTCTGGACGAAGTCGGCCTGATGCGCCTTTCCGTCCTGCAGGAATCGGGCGGCCTTCGAGAGCTCCGCGGCGGGATCGGCGGAAAACGCGGGCGCGGCGAGGCCGAGCACGAGCGCAGTCACCACTCGAAGAGTGGAGCCGAACCGGGCGGTGAAGAGTTTGCGATTTCAACGTTCCCCTCAGTGCCGGAAGTGGCGCCGCGGCGCGAGCAGGAATGCCAGCTTGCGTTCGTCGGCAGCAGCGAAGATTTCCGAGTCGCGAATCGAGCCTCCCGGCGCGACGACGGCCGTCACGCCCGCGTCCGCGAGGATGTCGAGCCCGTCGCGAAACGGAAAAAACGCGTCGGAGGCGGCGCCGCATCCCGTCATCGGGAGATTCGCTTTCGCGACGGCGAGACGGCAGGAGTCGACCCGGCTCATCTGTCCCGCGCCGATTCCCACCGTCTGTCGGGCGTTCGCGACGACGATGGCATTCGACTTGACCCGCCGGGCGACCGTCCATGCGAGCTCGCACGCGGCTCGCTCGATCGCGAGCGGCCGTCTTTCCGAGACGACCTTCCACGCCGTGGGATCGTCTTCCGCGTCGTCCGCGCTCTGGAGCAGCAGGCCGCCGCCGATCCGCTTCCAATCGGGCCCCGTCGCCGGCGTCTGGCTGACCGGCAGCTGGAGGAGCCGGATGTTCGGCTTCTTCGCAAAGAGGAGCTTCGCTTCGTCGGTGAAGTCGTCCGCCACGACCGCTTCCACGAAGTGCTGCAGCACGAGCGACGCGACCGTGCCATCTACGGCGCCCCGCAGCGCGATGATTCCCCCGAACGCGGCGAGAGGGTCGCAGGCGAACGCGCGGCCGTAGGCTTCGAGAAGAGTTTCGCCGACCGCGACTCCGCAGGGATTGTTGTGCTTGACGATCACCGCCGCCGCGCCGCGAAGATCCCGGGCCAGGCGCAGGGCGGAATCGGCGTCGAGGAGGTTGTTGAAGGAAAGCTCTTTGCCCTGGAGCTGGCGGTAGTCGATGAGCTCGCCGGCGGGGGAGAGCCGGTCGCGGTAGATGGCCGCCTGCTGGTGCGGGTTCTCGCCGTACCTCAACTGTCCCAGCTTTTCGAACGCGAACAGGAGCGTGTCCGGGAACGGCTCTCCTCCCGAGAGCTCTCGGGCAAAGTAGTTCGCGATCGCCGAGTCATACAGCGCCGTGCGGGCAAAGGCCTTCGAGGCGAGGCGTTCCCGGTTGGCGGCGGCCGTTCCGCCCGTGGCTCGAATCTCTTCGAGCACGGATTCGTAGTCGGAAGGGTCGACGATCACCGTCACCCGGGCGTGATTCTTCGCGGCGGCGCGGATCATCGCGGGCCCGCCGACATCGATCTTTTCGATCGCGGCCTTGCCCCGGGCCCCTTGCGCGACGGCTTCTTCGAACGGATAGAGGTTGACGACGACGAGATCGATCGGCTGGATTTTCTGTTCCGCGAAATCCTTCGCGTGCTCCGGGTCGCCGGGGTTTCCCGAGGATCCCCCCGAAGATTTTCGGGTGGAGCGTCTTGACCCTGCCCCCGAACACCTCCGGAAAATCGGTGACCTCTTCGGCCCTGCGGGTAGCGACGCCCTGCTCCGCGAGGAATTTCGCGGTTCCCCCCGTCGAGACGATCTCGACCCCCATCGACGCGAGCGCTTTCGCCAGGTCGACGAGACCCGTCCGGTCGGACACGGACAGGAGCGCCCTCCGGACGACGACCGCGCCGTCAGCGGGGGGCGCCGGCGATTGTGTAGGGTCCATTCTTCTCCTCGAACTTCCTGGCAGGCCGGGCGTCCCCGCCCGCCCCGATCCAGACGGCCCAGAACAGGTTCGTTTCGTCGGAAACGAGCCGCGAGGCGATCGCATCGGGGCCTGGATTCTTCTCCCGGAACTCCGCCCCGCCCTGCCGATCGACGCCGCGACGGGGTCGGGATTTCCCGCCGCGGAGGGCGCCGAGACGCCCGGAAACCGGTAAGGGCCCGCGCTGGCCTCTTCGAACGCCTGCTTCTCCGCCGGGGTTCCGAACTTCGGGATTTCGAAGGCGATCACCTCTCCGGCGAGCATGCCGAAGCGGTGGATCACGTCCGCGAAGTGAGCCCGGGAGAGAATCGCCTGCGAAAGGGCTCTCGCCTCTTTCGCGAAGTCCGCCGCCGGCGCTCGCGAAATCGTCTCGCGCACTCCGCCCAGAAATTCCTGTCGATGCTGGACGATCAGGTCGAAGAGATCGGGCGGTGCATCGCGCGTTCCGGCGATCGCGAGGTTGAAGGCCGCGCGCTCGGAAGCGGCGAAAGCGCTTCCGGCCGCGAGCGTGAGAACGAGAGCGGCGAGAGCTTTCATCAAAGGCCTCGAAGCATGTCCGCGTGAAGGAGCCGGTGAAACAGGTGCTCTCCGGCTTCGCGGCGAACGGACAGGCGGCCCGCGCCGTAGGCGCGCGAGCCGAGCCCCCGCTGGACCGATTTGCAGATGGCGGTGTCTTCGTCCTGGATCCTCTGGCCGACGTCGATGCTGGCGCGGTTTCGCTGCCGGGCCTCGTCGGAAGAGACGTCGGTGAAGTAGAAATCGAAGATCACTTCCGTGCGATCCGCGCCGAGGGGCAGAACGAGATTCGTGTCCATCACGCCCTCGTACCAGTTGACCATGAAATTCGGATGGATCCAGTAGTAGAACGCGTCGTCGCCGGTGCGAACGGCGCCGGTCTCGGGCTCGGCTCCGTCGCGGACGATCGGGCTTCGCTGGAGGCAGAAACGTTCTCCGTTTTCGATCGTGTAGCGAGAATAGTCGAGCACGGAATCGAGGCCCTTGTGGAGGTGCGGCACGTGGTACCCGCCGTCGAGGTAGTTGTCGACGAACACCTTCCAGTTGCAGTCGAAGGCATAGTGCCGGCGTTCCAGGAAATGGAACCGGGAAAGGCCGAGCTTTCCGCACTGCTCGCGGAGCTCGGCGCCGAGGTAATCGGAAAGCGACGGGCCCTCGGCGTCGAGACGCACGAAAACCCAGTTCTCCCATTGCTCGGCCGCGACGGGCACGAGGCCGCTCTTCTCCTTCTCGAAGCCGCAGACGCCCGCGAAATCGGGCGTGCCCTTGAGCGAACCCTCGAGGGAATACGTCCATCCGTGGTAGGGGCAGCGAAGCAGGGGCGTTTTCCCCTCGGGCTGGGTCGCGACGGCGGCGCCGTGGTGGCGGCAGACGTTGTAGAAGCCGCGCAGCGCGCCGTCGTTCCCGCGAACGACCACGATCGGCTCGCCCGCGATCTCGGCGGTCACGAACTGGCCGGGGGCGGCGACCTGGTCCGCGCGGCCGATCATCTGCCAGCCGCGCGAGAAGACGGTGCGCTTTTCGAGGTCGGCGACGCGCCGGTCGACGTACCACGAGGCGGGAATCGTCCACGCCTCTTCCAGGGGCCGGGTGGCGTCGTACGAATCGACGAGATCGCGAAGCGACGGCTCGAGCGACGCGGCGGCGTTTACCACGGCGGCGTCACGGTCTTCCGCGCGGGATTGAAAAAGGGCGTCCGGACGACGCGGGCGGTCACGCGGTGCCGGACGGCCTCGACCGTCGTTTCGACGAAGAGCTCCGTGCCGGGCGCGGCGTCCTCTTTCCGCACGGTCGCGAGGGCAATCAACTTCTTGAGAATCGGAGACCACGTCGTCGACGTCGCCTTCCCCGTTTGAGCCTCGCCGCGGTACACGGGCACCGCGACGCGGGAAGCGATCGCGGGGATCTGCGGCGCGAGCCCGATCGCTTCGTACAGCGCCTCGATCTCGGTCCATTCGACTTCGAGGCCCACGATCTCCCGCGCGGAGCCCTTTCGCGCCTCTTCGCGGAGGGCCGACTGGCCCACGAAACGGTTCTTCTCGAGGCTGACGAGGCGCGAGAGGCCCATTTCGAACGGGGAGTACCGCTGCGATTCGATGAGGGCCTTCTTGCTGCTGTGAAAATCGACCTCGATGAGGAGAAGCCCCGCCTCGATTCTCGCGACGTCGAGCGCGAGCATGCCGGCGGGCCGCACGTCGAACGCCCGGCCGGCCGCGACGACGGCGTCCCAGACTTTCGGCGCGCTCGCCCACGGCATCCAGATCTCGTAGCCGAGGTCTCCCGTGTAGCCGGTTCGCGAGATTTCGACGGGAACGCCGGCGATCGACCCGTTCGTGACGCGGAAATACTTGAGGCCCGCGATGTCCGCCTGGGCGGCGCTCGCGAGGAGCTTGCCGGAGGTCGGCCCCTGCACGGCGAGCGCGGCGACGGACTCGGAAATGTCTTCGATCTCCACTTCCATTCCCGCCGCGTTCTGCCGGAACCAGCGCAGGCTCGGGTCGGCGGCGGTCCACCGGTAGGCGTTTTCCGCCAGCCGGGTCACCGTTCCGTCGTCGATCACCTTTCCGCGCTCGTCGCACCACGGCGTGTAGAGGACCTGTCCGACGCCGACCTTGCGCATGTCGCGCGTGATCAGACGGTCGACGAGCCGCGTCGCGTCCTTGCCCGTGAGCCGGTACTTGAAGAGCGGCGAAACGTCGATCAGCGCGGCGGCGTTTCGGATCGCGTTGTACTCGTGCTCGTGGTGCGCCTCGTAGGCGCTCACGGCGTAATACCCGGACCACTCGCGGTAGTTCAGGCTCTCGCACAGCGGAAAGGTTTTCTCGTGGAGCGCGGTTCCGATTGGCACGTGTTCCTCTCGTTGAGCGGACTGTCCGGTTGTCGCGGGCAGCGATTATAAGTATGCTCTCGCGGTTTCGGCAAGCGGAACCCAGAGAAGGCGGAATGAGCGCGAACTACGACGCGATCGTCATCGGCGGCGGGCACAACGGCCTCGTGACCGCGGCGTACCTCGCCCGGGCGGGAAAGAGGGTCGTCGTTCTCGAGCGCCGGCACGTGCTCGGCGGAGCGGCCGTCACGGAAGAGGTCTTTCCCGGGTTCACTTTCTCGGTCTGCTCCTACGTCGTCTCGCTCCTGCGGCCGGAGATCATCCGGGAGCTCGACCTTCCCCGGCACGGGCTGGAGATCCTTCCGCTCGACGGAACGTTCACCCCGATGCCGAGCGGCGACTACCTGTGGAGGGTGAACGACCACGCCCGCACGCGCCGCGAGATCGCCCGGCATTCCCGCGTCGACGCGGAGGCGTACGACGAATACGGCAAGGCAATGGTGGAGATGGGCCGATTCGTCAAGCCGATCCTCGGGATGACGCCGCCCGATCCGACCTCCCTGGCTCCGAAAGGGCTGAAGGACCTCTTCTTCCTTCTGCGCCGGTTCCAGAAGCTCCCCCCCGAGGACCAGTACAACCAGGTCCAGCTGATGACGATGAGCGCGATCGACTTCCTCGACCAGTGGTTCGAGACCGACGTGCTCAAGGCGACGATGAGCGCCTCGGGGATCATCGGGACGTTTCTCGGCGTGCGTTCGCCCGGGACCGCGTACGTCCTGCTCCACCACTACATGGGGGAGATCGACGGAGCGTTCCGTTCGTGGGGCTTCGCCCGCGGAGGGACCGGCGCGATCTCGAACGCGATCGCGGAGGCCGCGCGGGAAGCCGGCGTCGAAATCCGCGTGAAAGCGCCCGTCGAGAAGATCCTGCTTCAGGGAGACCGAGCCGTCGGCGTCGCCCTCGAGAACGGCGACGAGCTTCGCGCCCCTCTCGTGTGCTCGAGCGTCGACCCGCGCCTGACGTTCTTCCGGTTCGTCGGGGAAAAGCACCTGGACGGCGAGTTCGTCGAGGACATCCGGCGGTACAAGTTCCGCGGCTCGTCGGGAAAGGTCAACCTCGCGCTCGACGGCCTGCCCGACTTTCGGGCGCTTCCCGGAACGGGGCCTCACCTGCGGGGCGCGATCTCGATGTCGCCGTCGGTCGAGTACATGGAGCGGGCGTACGACGACGCGAAATACGGGAGATTCTCGCGCCGGCCGTACATCGACATCGTGATCCCCAGTCTCACCGACCCCAGCGTCGCGCCTCCGGGCAAGCACGTCATGTCGTGTTTCGTCCAGTACGCCCCGTACCATCTGAAGGAAGGGACGTGGGACGAGAAGCGGGAGGAGTTCGGCGACACCGTCGTCGACACGATCGCGGAGCACGCGCCGAATCTCAAGAACATCATCCTCGACCGCCAGGTCCTGACGCCACTCGACCTGGAGCGCGAGTTCGGGTTGACGGAAGGCAACATTTTCCAGGGCGAGCTCTCGCTCGAGCAGCTGTTTTTCCTGCGGCCCGCTCCGAAGTGGGCGCAATACCGCAGCCCCATTCGGAACCTCTACATGTGCGGCTCGGCGACGCATCCGGGCGGCGGCATCATGGGCGCGCCCGGAAGGAACGCCGCGATGAAGATCCTGGCGGACGGAAAGTGAGCGCCGGCCGCGTCGTCATCGTCGGCGCCGGGCACAACGGGCTCGTCGCGGCGGTTCGCCTTGCGAAGGCTGGGCTCGCGCCGCTCGTCGTCGAACGGCGCCCGATCGCCGGCGGGATGGCCGTGACCGAGGAGATTCATCCCGGCTTCCGCTGTTCGTCCGTCTTTTCGACGATGGGCGCGCTTGCTCCCGCTCTCTCGCGCGAGCTCGGGCTCTCCGGGCACGGCTTCGAGCTGCTCGCTCCGAAGGCGCGCGTCTTTTCCCCGTCCCTCGAGGGCCCTCCCGGACTCGTCTTCGACGATCCGGCCGCGACGGCGGACGCGTGGAAGTCCCGCTCGGCGAAAGACGCGGCGAGCTATCCGCTGTTTGCCGAATCGATGCGAAGAATCGGGAAGGTCCTGCGGCCCCTTCTGACGATGACGCCTCCGTCGATCGACCGGCCTTCTGCCGCGGAGCTGTGGACCCTTCTCGGCGTGGGACGCGGCTTCCGCGGCCTCGGAAAGAGCGACGCGTACCGGCTGCTGCGCTGGGGCCCGATGGCGGTCGCGGATCTCGTCGGAGAGTGGTTCGAAAACGATCTCCTCCGCGCGACGGTCGCGGCGAGGGGGATCTTCGGCGCTTTCGCCGGCCCCTGGTCGGCGGGCACGTGCGTCGGGCCGCTGTTCCAGGCGGCGCTGGACGGTCACGCGGTGGCGCCAGCCTCGTTCCCGCGCGGGGGGATGGGCGCGTTCACGGCCGCGCTCGTGTCGGCAGCCCGCGCGGCGGGAGCAGAAATCCGAAACGACTCGGGGGTCCGGCGGATCGTCGTTCGCGACGGACGGGCGGCCGCCGTCGAGCTCTCCGGCGGCGAGGTGATCGAGGCGCGCGCCGTGATTTCCAACGCCGACCCGAAGACGACGTACCTGAAGCTCGTCGAGCCGACGGACCTCGACCCCGACTTCCTGACGAAGCTCCGGAATTACCGGGCGGTCGGGACCGTCGCGAAAGTCAATTTCGCCCTGTCGGGGCTTCCGGCGTTTGCGGGCGCCGGTGCCGGCATGCTCGAGGGGAGGATCCACATCGGCGCCGGCATCGACGACCTGGAGCGCGCGTACGACGCGTCGAAATACGGCGAGATTTCGCCCGTCCCGGTGCTCGATTGTTCGATTCCGTCCGTCCTCGATTCGTCGCTCGCGCCGTCTGGCGCTCATGTGCTGTCGGTCAGCGCCCAGTTCGCGCCGTACAAACTTCGCACCGGCACGTGGGATACGCGCCGGGACGAGCTGGGAGACATCGTCGAAAAGACACTCGAGTCGTACGCCCCCGGCTTTCGGAAGCTCGTCGTCGCTCGCCGCGTGCTCGCGCCTCCGGACCTGGAATCGGAGTTCGGCGCGTGGGGCGGCCAGATCTTCCACGGCGAGCCGGCGCTCGACCAGCTCTTCACGATGCGCCCGGTGCTCGGCTGGGCGCGCTACCGCGCCCCGATCGCGGGCCTCTACCTGTGCGGCTCCGGCACGCACCCGGGCGGGGGAGTCAACGGGTTGTCGGGCTGGAACGCGAGCCGGGAGATTTTGAAGGACCTGCAGTAGAAGCCGTTCTGGGCTCGCCAAAATGTACCGGTAGATATTCAATCAGCTGATTAGGTCAAAAGACTCTCGCTACTCCCGCTCCACGTCGATCCCGTACCCCTTCAGTTTTCGGTAGAAGTTCGAGCGCTCGATGCCGAGCTCTTCCGCGGTCCGGCTGACGTTGCCGCGGTTGCGGCGCAGGGCGCCGAGGATGAACCGCCGCTCGAAGTCGTCGCGCGCCTGCCGCAGGCTCGCGAAGTGCTCCGGGATCGCCATCGCGTCGGTCTCGACGATCTCGGCCGGCAGGTCGCGGGCGTCGATCGTGTCGCCGGGCGACATGATGAAGAGGCGCTCGACGAGGTTCTTGAGCTCGCGGACGTTTCCCGGCCACACGTAGCCGCGCAGCTTCTTCAGGGCCAGGTCCGAGAAGACCTTCGGCCGCTTGCCCGACTTCGCGGCGCACTCGTGCAGGAAATGGCTCGCGAGGAGCGGCACGTCGTCGGCGCGGTCCCGCAGCGAAGGAACCGTCAACGGAACGACCGCGAGGCGGAAGAAGAGGTCCTCGCGAAACCTCCCCTGCCGGATCTCCTCGGGAAGGCTCTTGTTCGTCGCGGAGATCACGCGCGCGTCCGACTCGATCGTCTTCGTTCCGCCGACCCGCGTGAAGCGCCCGTCCTGCAGGGCGCGAAGCACCTTCGCCTGGGTCTTGGCCGACATGTCGCCGACTTCGTCCAGGAACAGCGTCGCCCCGTCGGCCTCTTCGAACTTGCCGGCCCGCTCGGCGGATGCGCCGGTGAAGGACCCGCGGACGTGGCCGAACAGCTCCGACTCGATCAGCTCCTCCGGGATCGCCGCGCAGTTGACCTCCACGAGGGGGCTCTTCTTTCGAGGCGACAGCGAATGGAGCGCCCGGGCGACGAGCTCTTTTCCGGTCCCGTTGTCGCCCGTGATGAGAACGCGGGCGTCCGTCGGCGCGACGCGCGCGATCTCTTCCCGCAGGCGCACCATCGACGGCGTCTCGCCGAGGAGCGTCCTCTCGCCGGACATTTTCTCGCGAAACCGGGCGACCTCCTCCTGGAGATCGCGGTGGTCGATCGCCTTCTTCGCCGTGAGCACGATGCGCTCGAGGGAAAGCGGCTTCTCGAGGAAATCGTAGGCGCCCGACTTGACGGCCTTGACGGCGGTCTCCACGCTCGCGTGCCCCGAGATCATCACGACGGGAAGGCTCGACGTCCTCTCGCCGAGCGACTCGAGGATCGCGAGGCCGTCCTTGTCCTTGAGCCACACGTCGAGGAAGACGAGATCGAACGTCTCGCGCGAGAGCTTCTCGAGGGCTTCGGTTCCGTCCGCGACCGCCTCGACGGAGTAACCCTCGTCCGACAGGATCTGGGTGAGCGTCTGCCGGATGCCGCGCTCGTCGTCGATGACGAGAACTTTTCGATTCTTCATACGGGCCGGTTCCTCATGCGGCCGGAATCTCGATGACGAACTTCGAGCCCCTGCGGCCGGTTCTCCTCCCAGCGGATCGTTCCCTGGTGGTCCGCGACGATTCGGGAGACGATCGCGAGCCCGAGGCCCGAGCCGCCCGATTTCGTGGAGAACTCCGGCAGGAAGATCTTCTCGCGATCCGCCGGGTCGATTCCGGAGCCCGTGTCGGACACCTGGATCTGAAGGGCGCCGTTGCGCTCCTCGAGCCGAAGCGTCACCGCGCCGCCTTCCGCGCTCGCCTCGAGGGCGTTGTCGAGCAGGTTCACGAGAACGCGCTGGAACTGGCTCCCGTCGAGCCGGTAGACCGGCCGGGGCAGCGCGTTTTCGAGGCGAAGCGCGACCCCGTCCTTGGAATCGCGGTACAGCGAAACGGTTTTTTCGGCGAGGGACGACAGGTCGGTCATTTCGGGGCGCGACTCCGGCATCTTCGCGAATCTCGAGAACTGGTCGACCATCGTCTTCAGGAGGTCGACCTCTTCGATGATCACCTCCGCCCCTTCGCGGACGGCGTCGGCCGCCCGGGGATCGCCGGCGTTGAGTTTCTTGATCATCCGTTCGGCGGAGAGCTTGATCGGCGTCAGAGGGTTCTTGATCTCGTGGGCGACCCGGCGCGCGGCCTCGGTCCAGGCTTCGAGCTTCTGCGCGCGCGCGACCTCCGTCGTGTCCTCGAGGGCGATCACGACCCCGCCTTCGGCCGGCATCGCCGCGACGGAGACTTCGGCGCGGCGCTGCTTTCCGGGGCCGCCGGACGCGAATTCCTTGGGCGCGGGCTTGTGCCCCTGGCGGACCGCTTCGAGCGATTCGAACAGCGGCCGCGAGCTCCGGCCGTCCCGCGAGCTCGCCGATCTCGTCGGGCGCCGTTTCGAGCCCGAGGATTTCGAGGGCCGCGGGATTGGCGAGCTGAATCTTGCCGGAGGGCTTGAACGGCGACGATGCCCGTCCGCGCGGTCTCGAGAATCGTGGAGAGCAGCTGGCGCTCCCGGTCGAGGCGGCGATTGATGTCCGTGAGATCCCGGTTCGAGCTCTCGAGCCGCTGGCGGTTGTCGCGGATTTCCGCGGTCATCCGGTTGAACGACTCGACGAGAACTCCGAGCTCGTCGCTCGCCGGCACGGCGACTTCGGCGGTGAGGTCGCCTTCCGTGATTCTGCGGGTCGATTCCGCGAGCGCGACGATCGGGGCCGTCGTCCGTCGCGCCAGCGTGAGTCCGGTCCAGATGGCGGCGAACAGGAGAGCGAGGGTCAGGAGGGTGAAGACGAGGATATTGGTGGCCTGGATCGCCGGTTTCTGGACTTCGATCTTTCGGTAGTCGCTCCACGCGCGAGCCACGAAGTCTCCGGCGGAAGCGTCCGCCGCGCTCACGCGCAGCCCGACCGCGACGACGCCGGAGGCGGAGCGTGCCGCTACCCGGACCCATCTCGAGTTGTCGTGCAGGAACGAAGTGAGCGAGGAGCTGCCCTGGTTCGCGGCCCGCGCGAGCAGCTCGGGCGGAAACGGGGGAGGCATCTCGGCGCCGGCGGACACGCGAATCGGCTGGCCTTCCGTCGGGTACAGCTCCAGGCTCCCGTAGCCGCGGAGCCCGATCTCCCGCGCGAACAGCGCTCGCGCCGCCGCCTCTCCGCCCGCGCCGAGCTCCTGGGCGAGCGCACGCGCTTCGCGCCCGGCGTCCTCGTCGACGCGGCGGTCGGCGAGGTCGCGCAGAAGTTCCGCGCGGTTGACGATCGTTTCGACGGGCGTCGAGAACCAGCGGTCGATCGATCTCTGCAGGAGGTTCGTCGCGGCCAGGAACAGCAGCGCGATCGGAATCGACGTCAGGCCGAGCTGCGTGATCAGCAGCTTCGTCCGGAACTTCGTCCCGAGGCGTCCTCGGCGGCGGTCCAGAAGGAGCTTGATGAGCGCCCGAAAAATCACGAAGAGCGTCGCCGCAATGAGCAGGACGTCGACGTACCAGAGGATGAACAGGGGAACCCGGCTCGCGAAATTCGCCGGTTCGAGGGGCCGGCCTCCTCCCTGGGAGAGGTAGATGCCGCCCCAGATGAAGAAGACCGCGAGGGCAACGGCGACGATCAGGCGATTGTCGCGGCGGTGCCTCAGGGCCCGTTCTTCCGGCGTCATTTCAGGTCGGCGTCGTGAATCTTGAACGTCTTGGATTTTTTCCATTCCGTCGAGGAATCCACGGGAGCGAGCGCGAAGAACCTTCCGGCGTCGTACGAAGCGCGCATCTTGACGTACAGGTGCTTGTGGGGCCAGTCCTTCCGGATCCGGAACGCCGCCAGCTCGCTGCGCGAAACGAGCATTCGCGCGGCCTCCGTGAACTCCTGGGTCGTGAAGCTGTTGGAAGGCTTTCCGTCCCAGAAGTCGCGCACGAGGTACTCGCGCCGGACCGGGTTGTAGGTCGCCGCGATGCGGAAGCGGTGGGCATCGAGGAACTGGTCGAACCAATACCGATTACGGTCGAGCAGCCTCAAGTCGTACTCGATCGACAGCTCGAGTCCGGATTCGAGACGCCTCGAGAGCTGCGGATCGAGCGCCCCGTTCAGGGTGAAAGCCAGAAAGACTTCGTTTCCGCGGACCCCGATCGCGAGCGGTGAAATGTGAGGGTTTTCGGCGCCGGCGTGGGGCGGCGACGCGAGCGCGAGAAACGCGAGCGACGCGCAGATTCCGAGCGTCCGGCGTGTTTGCATCCGGGAATCTTACATGCTGGGCGCGGGGTTCTGACGCCGCTGCGGTCATTGCGAGCCCGGAGGGCGAAGCAATCTGCCCCGGGGGGCCGGCGAGAGCAGATCGCCACGGCCCTTGCGGGCCTCGCGATGACAGGGATTGCCGCAGTTGGGGAAGTCCGGGCTTCAGACGGCGAAAGAGGGCTTTGCCTGCCGGGCCGTCTCCCGCGACGGCTTCGCGCGCGCGGTTTCGCCGCTCGCCAGCTTTCGGACGAGCTCCGCGTGGAGAGCGTGGCCCGCCTTCCGGGCGTAAATGCGGCCTTCGAGCGGCCGTCCGAGAAGAGCGAGGTCTCCGAGCAGATCGAGGATCTTGTGCCGGACGAACTCGTCCACGAACCGGAGAGGGCCGGACAGGATATTTTCGGGATCGAGCACGACAGCGTTCTGAAGCGAGCCCCCGCGAGCGAGGCCGCGCTCGCGCAGGTAAGCGATCTCGTGGGTGAAGCCGAACGTGCGCGCCGGGGCGATTTTCGAAGCGTAGCCGTCGGGCTGGCACTCGAACGTCATCGCCTGCCGGCCGATCGCGCGGTGGGGGAAGTCGATCTCGTACGTGATGGTCAGGCCCTTGCCGGGCTGAATCGACAGGTACTTGTCGCCGTTGGAAATCTCGATCGGCTCCGAGGCCGAGAGAGGCGCGACCCTGCGGCTCTGCCGCTCGATTCCGGCCGCTTGAAAGAGGCGGACGAAGGGGAGCGACGATCCGTCGAGGATCGGAAGCTCTTCGCCGCGGACCTCGATCTCCATGTTGTCGATGCCGAGGCCGTAAGCCGCCGACAGAGCGTGCTCGACGGTGCCGATGAGAACGTCTCCGCGGCCGAGGGTCGTCGCATGATCGAACGCGAGCGCGCTCGTGGCGAACGCCGGGATCTCGACGGCGGGCCGGTCGTCGCGGACGAAGACGATTCCGCGGCCTTCGGGCGCGGGCCGAAACGTCACTCTCGCCGCCTGGCCGCTGTGCAGCCCGATCCCCTCGATCGATACCGGCGTGCGAAGCGTTTGCTGTGCTCTCGTCATTTCTCTACCCGAACGCATCGCGAAGGACGTGCCAGCCGAGATCATTGCCGGGCGCTGCGATTCCAACTGTATTTTCAAGAGTTTCCGACCCGGCGATCACCCGGGCCGGGGACCGAGAGTGGCGAATCGTTCACAGACTGTGGTGAATCGGCCACGGTTGACCCCGATGCTACGATGGGACGGAAATGCTTGATCCCACGGAAGAACAGGCTTACCGGGAGGCGCTCTTCACTTTGCTGGAAAGCAGCAAGGTGAGCCGCTCGGCCCTCTACCTGATGGAGCCGACCGGTGAGTTTCGGCTCGCGGCGCACCTGGGCTTCTCGCCGCGTGACCTTCCCGTCTCGAGTTTCGGGAAAGAGAGTCCTCTCTTCGAGCGAGTGAACCATTTTCGAAAGCCCTTCTATTTCAATTCGCCGAAGGACGCGGGAGATCTCCGCCAGCTCATGGAGACCTCGCGCACGGCGAAGCTGCTTGCGGCCCCGATCTACGAGGACGGCAGGCTGATCGGGATCGTCGAGGCTCGCGACAAAGCCGCCGGAGAGTTCTTTCACCAGGAGGATGCCGGAAGGCTCGCCGGCGTGATCGCGGCGATCCTCCATCGAAGGCGAGCGCTGCGCGGATCGGCAGAGTCGGGAGGAGACCTCGCGAGCCCCCCGGGGCTGTTCGACCTCTCGGCCGCCGCGGGGAAACGCCCGGCGGCTCCGGCGGCCCCCGCGTCGGAGCTCGTTCGGCCCGCCCTCACGCCGATCCCGCCTCCTCCGAAGCGGCCTCCGCTCACCCAGCGCGAGGTGGTTCTGTTTCGCGGCTTCGGGTCCGCGCTGCTTCTGAATCCCGGCCTCGGAGCCTGCGTCTTTTCTCTCTGGACCGAAGAGTCCGCCGAGTTTTTCATGGCTTCGCGAGTCCCCCTGGCCGAAAGCGCCCGGGACGCGGTCTTCTCGAACGCTCTGGAGGTGCTCGGGCATCTCTATCCCGGCCGTCCCCGGCCCGCCAACACGCGGTTCAGCACCGATCTCCCGCTCGGGGGAGGCGAAGGAGAAGTCGTGGCGGCGCAGATCACCGGGCTTCAGTCGTCGGTCGTGGTCTCCGAAGAAGGGCGTGCCGTCCTCTTCACGCTGCTGTTCGTTTCCGAGCCGGACACGAAGCTCGTCGCGGCGATCAAGGAGACTCACTTGCTCGTCCGGCGCGCGGTCTCCGAGACGCGAGAGGCCGTACGCTACCGCGAGGCTTTTCGCGGTCTGGTTCGGCGCCTGCTCGAGCCCGGTCTGAAAAAGTACACGGCTCTCGTGACGCACAGCCTCGCGGTCGGAAAATGCGCGAGGGGTTTCTCGACGTATCTCAAGCTGCCCGAGAAGACGGTCGAGCAGATGACGGTGGCGGCCCTGCTGCACGACGTCGGCATGCGGGAGCTCGCGTACGACCGTCTCTCGGAGCGTCGTCCGCTCTCCGAGCCGGAATATCGCCTCGCCCGCGATCACCCCTCGGTCGGGGCGATGCTTCTCGCGGAAATCGATTTTCCGTTCCCGATCGTTCCCCTCGTTCTCCACCACCACGAGCGGTACGACGGGAGCGGCTACCCGGATCAGCTTCGCGGGGAACAGATTCCGTTCGGGTCGAGGCTGATCCACGTCGTCGAGGCGTTCGACGCCATGACGTCGCTGTCCTCTTACCGCCCGCCGATCGGCCGGGAAGAGGCCGTGGATCGAATCGTCTCCAAGGCGGGAACCCAGTTCGACCCGGACCTCGCCGTCCGCTTCGGCGAATTCATCTCGTCCGAAAACTTCGACCGATCGTGAAAGCGGCGCGCGAGGCTCGGAACGCGGAGCCGAAGGTCGTCGCGACGAACCGGAAGGCGTTCCACGACTATTTCATCGAGAGCAAGCTCGAGGTCGGACTGGCCCTGTCGGGAAGCGAAGTGAAATCGCTCCGGGCGGGCAAGGCGAACCTCAAAGACTCGTTCATCCATTTCCGGGGCGGCGAGGCGTACCTCGCCGGCGCGCACATCTCGACCTATGGACCCGCGTCGTGGACCGGGCACATTCCAGAGCGAGAGAGGAAAGTCCTGATGCATCGGCGCGAGCTCGACCGATGGGCGTCGGAAGTCGCGCGAAGCGGCGTGACGTGCATCCCCCTGAAGCTCTACTTCAAGGGCGCGCGCGTGAAAGCGGAGATCGCCCTGGTCAAGGGAAAGAAGCTCCACGACAAGCGCGACACGCTTCGGGAGAAGGACCTGAAGCGGGAAGCCGACCGCGCGATGCGCGATCGGCGGCGGTAGAGACGCGGCGAGAACGACGCGAGACGGCGTCCGCACAGGCCGAACCGCCCGAGACGTACTGAGTCAAGTACGTCGCAGGGCGGGTGAGGCCGAGCAGATGCGTCGCAGCGAAGTTATCGCCGCGTCTGCCTATTCGTTTTCCCCGGCACGTAGATCAGATCGTTCGTGTGGTTGTCGATCTCCGCGGCGAAGACGAGGGCCCGGCCCGAGCCGGAATCCACCGTGAACTCGAGGTAGCCGTTGGACGAGGTCCCCGCGCCGAGCAGGTCGCTCAGGTTCGTCTGAAGCGTCGAGTTCGCCGCGAGCGAATAGGCCTGCGTTCCCTGCGGGATCCCGTTCTCGTCGAAGAAGCTCGCCCGGATCGTGACGGGCGACCCGGAAACCTCCGTGAACCCGAAATTCGTGCGGAAATCCGAGTTGTGCGCGAGGTGAATGGAAACCTTCTTTCCCCCTGCCGAGAGCGCGTCCGCCGCTTTCGCTCCCGTGACGAAGAACCCGTAGGTGCCGGTCCCTCCCGTCGCGCCGTTCGGCGTCGAGGTCCGGGCGGAGACGAAGAGGTTCGCGGGCGTCGTCGGATGGATGCGGAGCCCGGCGCCGGAATCGCCCGTCAGACCGAAGAGGCTCTGCAGGACGTCCTTGAAGACGAGCGTCTGACCGGGCGCAACGGTGATCGGAGCGGGAGAGGACGCCCCGGCGGTTCCGAAAGCGGGGAGGAGCGAGACGGAGAACGTTCGCGCTCCCGTGGACCGGTTCGTCACCGAGAGATCGGACGTCAGGAAGCTGTTGAACGCGCCGTGGGTATGGGCGACTTCTGTGATGACGATGTCGTCGCTCGATTCGGTCTGGGGCCTCGCGACCGAGAGGAGAGTGTCGCCCGAGCCTTCGTCCACGGTCGCTCCGTACGGGATGACGCGGCCGCCCGAGAGAACGGTGAAATCGAGCCGCGCGGCCGGAGCCGTGAATGCGTGCGCCGTGTCGGTGAGCGGGTTGTATTGCTGATTCGAGTAGGGGAGCAGGGTGAGCGTGAAAGTCCCCACCGACGCGCCTGATCCGTCGAATCCGTCGACGCGGACCGTCGTCGTCTGCCCGGATGCCTCCGTCGCGCCGACGTTCGTGTGGAATCCCGCCGCCGTCTCGAAACCGTTCGCCGTCGCGGTTCCGTCGGCGGCGCCGACGGCTCCCGCCGGCGTCGACGTCGGGACGAACGTGCCGAAGGTCCCATCCGCGTTGCGGGTGTAGGCCCGCGAGGACGCGTGGAAGGACGTGCCGTCGGCCGCGACGAGGACGAGCGATCCGACGGATACCGGGCGAGTCGAAGTCGTTCAGGCAGAGGTCGTTCAGGGCGAGCGATTCGCGCGGCTGAACGAGATGGTTGACGCCGAGCGCCGAGCTGGCGGCCTGCCCCTGCTGCACGAGAAAGGCGTTGATCGTCACCGGATGGGAAAAGGACGGATTGAAAATGCGAGCGTCGCTCTGGAAGAAGAACCCCGCGCCCTGGGTATTCGCGACGAGGGGAACGACGCGCCGAAAATCCGAGCCGTTGCTCGCCGGAACGGATCGAACCGAGGCCGGCTTGTACCTCGCCTGGAGAACGTTGCTCGCGAACCCCTTCGAGTCGAAGAGTTGGACGGTGGCCGAGACGCAGTCGGGGCAGACTGCGGGAGTCACTCCCGTGATCTGAAGCTCTTCGCTGACGTCTTTCTGGCCGTCGAGCGAGCCATTGAACGTGTCGGACGCGAAGGCCACGATTTGACCCGTCGAATCGGAGAAGAGGATCGAAAACGAGTCGATGTCGCCTTCGTTGTCGTGCGCGGTGAGATCGATGTTCACCTGGCTCGCCGTCACGGAGTCGACCTTGGCCGAAGCGGTCTCCAGGAGGGGCGGCGTTCCGTTCTGATTCTGAATCCGGATCCAGTACGGAACGTAGAGCGCGCCGGAAATGGTCGTGCCCCCGTCCGAGATCGAGACGGCGCCTTCGGAATCGTTCTGGCCCTGAGCGATCGAGCCCGCGACGTTCAGCGTGAGCGTGAACGTTCCCGATGTCGCCGGGGCCAGCGAAAGGGTCGAGGGCGAGACCGTGGGCGTAACCGCGGGGTCGCTCAGGCTGGACGTTGCCGCCGCCTGAAGCTGGTACGTGGCCGGGACCGTGCTCTTGTTCTCGAGCGTGAACGTCTGGGTCAGGAACCCCGCCGGCGGGGCGCCATTGAGGAATACCTGGCGGAAGGACTGGCTGGCCGGCAGCGCGACCGCTCCGACGGCCGAGGCGGCCGCGAGATCGATGTCGCCCGATCCGCGGCGCATCACCGAAAGGTTGCCGACTTTGGACGCGTCGTTCGGGTCGGTCGGCCTTGCGGAAGTTTCCATGAGGGCCGCTTTGATTTCCGCGGGACTCCAGTTCGGATGTTTCTGGACCATGAGGGCAGCGGAGCCTGCCGCTCGCGGAGCCGAGAACGACGTCCCGTCCCCGAACGTGAAGCCCGAGGGGTCGAAGATCGGAGTGTCCTGGCCCGAGTCCGGGTCGGGAACAGGAAATCTCCCTTCGCCGAGAGGGTCGTCGTCCTGGCACGCCGCGTAGCTTCCGACGCCGACGGAAGTGAGGTCGGGCTTGATCTGGAAGTCGATCGTGGGCCCGTTTGAGGAAAAGTCCGCCAGGTCGTGCGACGCCGCGGCGAAGGTCGCGGCCGGCGTGCCCGACGGCGCGGGGCCGAAGCTTCCGGTCGGCGCGGAGGCGCCCGGGTTCGCGTCGAGGTAAGCCTTCAGGTTCAGACCGTCCGTCCGGGTGACGAAAATCGTCGGGATCGAAGTGCCGTCGACGGACGGAACCAGCAGCGAATCGCCGCCGGCCACGGAGTTGTAGACGACGACGCCGATCGCGCCCGCGGACGCGGCATTGCCGACCTTCGCGGAAAACGTGCAGGTGCCTCGCTGGATGAGAACGATCTTGCCGGAGATCAGAGGGTCGAGGATTTTCGTGCATCCGAGCGAATCGCCGGCGCCGTCGGAGTTGTCCCAGTCGAGGAATTTGGACGTGATCGGAACCGCCGGGAACGTCACGCCGGTCCCCACCCCCTGAGCTCCGATGATGCTCGCAACGGACGGAGGCGCTCCGCCGGACGTGAGGGAGATTCTCGCGAGGAGGCTCGCGCTGACGCCGTTGTGGGAGTTCGTCGTGGCTCCGACGGCGATCACGTCGGGAATGTCGGCGCTCGAGCTGATCGAGCCCGGAAGCGGATTGCCGTTGGCGTCGACACCCGAATTTCCGGCGGAAATGGTCACGACCATCCCCCCCGCGATCGCGTTCTCGATCGCTTCGAACTCGCCGGCGTTGTTGAAGAGGAACGGCTCCAGCCCGGTGTCGGGGTCGTTCAGGCCAAAAGACATGTTGAGCACGTCCATCCCGTCGGCGACGGCCTCGTCGATTGCGGCGATGATGTTGTCGCTGAAGGCATTCGGCGCGAAGACCCGGTAGTCGCCGATGTACGCCTTCGGCGCGACGCCTTCGAGCGTCACCGGGCGCCGGCCCCCTCCCGACAGGGCTACTTTTGCGCCGGCCGCGACGCTCGCGGTGTGCGATCCGTGGCCGGAGAGATCCTGGGCGGTCCGGTGGCCCGCGTTGAGGGCCGCGCTGGTCGAATCGATGATGCCCTGGAAGTATTTCGCGACGATGACCTTGGAATTCGCGAAGTGATTGCCGTCGTTTTCCTTCGGAAAGCCGGCGGGCATCGCGAGGGAGGAGTCGGAAAACATCGGGTTGGAAAAGTCCACGCCGGTGTCGACGTCGGCGATCTTGACGCCCGCGCCGGCGTTCGCGTCTCCGCCGACGGTCCCCCAGAACGCGGGCGCGTTCATCAGGGGATTCGAGGTGTCGAGGTGGAGCTTGTATTTTCGGACGGGGTAGACGGTCTTCACCCGCGGATCGGATCGCAGGACCGAGAGGCCCCCCTCGGGGACGAGAACCGACATTCCGTTCAGCACATTTCGGAATCGGGTTCCCGCCTGGAACCCGGCGATTTTTCCGCGCATGTCGGCCTCGAACGCGTCCTGTTTCCGGGAGAGGTCCCGGGTCATCGCGTCCAACTCGGACGGCAGGGCTGCCCGAAAGGGCTTCGCCACGCCGGCCGCGGACGTCAAGATCGAACGCACGAGAGGAGCGTCGCGCAGGACGACGATGTAAGCCCGCCTTCCGTCGCTCGCGGTCTCGGTCGCGAGGCCCGACGACGCTCCCGCGCCGCGAACCGGCGAAAGCGAGACCGTCGCCGTCGCCCCGAACGATCGGCCCGGCCCGAGCGCGACGAGCATCGACAGGAAAAACGAGACAAAAAGACCTCTACGTCCGATATTTCTTGCGATTTCCAAGTGAGACTCCTCTGTTCTAAAGACGGATCAACGGCATCCGCGACGGCGAAATTCCAAATCGAATCTTAATCGAATATTCTCTTCGAATGATCGTGGTCCTGGCAGATTCTCATCTGGGACAGGGATCTTCCGGCCTTCCCCCGTTCCGCCAGGCCCTCGCCGAGGCCCGCGGAAGGGGCGCGACCGCCGTGTACCTTCTGGGCGACATTTTTCAGTACCTCATCGGAGACCCGAAATTCTCGACCCCTCTCCTGCAAGGTTTTCTCGAAGAAATTCGGGGGATTCGATCCGG
>CAWEYG010000012.1:0-6416 GCA_963813155.1 uncultured Acidobacteriota bacterium
ACGGCTCTCGAACACGGTTCTTGAGCGAGTCCCGCGACAGCAGGAGCCGCCGGATTGCAGCTCGCTCGGCACGGCGTCGGGGTCCTGCCAGCGGCCACCCTCCCGAAATCCTCGGCACGGGCCACATCGACTCGCTTTCGAGTCGGCGTCTCGGGCGGCCCGCGGGTTCGGCAGGGGACCCGCCGGGCGTCGAAAGCTCTAGAGGCGGCTGTACGAGCGGATGAGCCCCGTGACGACGCCCTGGATGCGAACGTCCTTCGGCTCCGCGAAGATCGGCTTCATGACGCTGTTCGCGGGCTGCAGGCGCACGCGCTTGCCCTCCGCGTAGAAACGCTTCAGCGTCGCCTCGCCCTTGAGGAGCGCGACGACGGTCTGCCCGTTCTCGGCGTTTTCCCGGCGCGAAACGACGATGTAGTCGCCGTCGTGGATCCCGTCCTCGACCATCGAGTCGCCGCGGACCTTCAGCACGAAGTGCTCTCCCTTCCCGAGAAGGGACGGCGGCACCTCGATCGAGTCGGAATCGGGGAACGGCTCGATCGGGCGGCCCGCCGCGACGATGCCGAGCAGCCGAACGGCCGTCGCCGGCTCTTCCGGTTCCACCGGCGAGAGGCTGCGGCTCTTGTTCCAGTCGCGCGTGAGCGCCTTCTTCTCCTGGAGCAGGCGCAAGTGCTTCTGCACGGTCCCGAAGCTCGAGAGCCCGAATTCCTCCCGGATTTCCCGCTGCGTCGGAGAAATTCCGTTCTTGCGCCTGTATGCGGAAATGAAATCGAGGATTTCTTTTTGACGCTTCGTCAGGTTCATGCGCACGCCCCCGTTTCGAAAAGAAGGCCGAGGGAACTACCGCGGCCCGCGCTCTGATCAGCTGCGCCGGCCCGTCGGCCTCACTTACGGGAATATAGGCGTAAGGGAGGCGTAAGTCAAGCGAAACCTCCTCGGCTCGGACGCCGAAGGGGCTTGGGGAATACCTTCCCAGCCGGGGTTCCCCGCGACACGAATAGTCTCCGCGAAGTAACCGAGCGGAGGAGGTTCGTGTCGCGGGAGGCTGAGCGTCCGCGAAGACGACGGATGGTCGGGGCGAGAGGATTTGAACCTCCGACCACTCGGTCCCGAACCGAGTGCGCTACCAGGCTGCGCTACGCCCCGAGAGAAACCGGAGTTTATACCCGAAATGGGGCGGACACGTAAAGGCTGGCGCGATTCCTAGAGCTTCGCCTCCATGTGCCTCTTGAAGAACTTCCGGTGCTGGTAAAGATAAATGACGATCAGCACGTTCACGAAGAGGAGGAGGAAGCGGTGCGCGGAAAAGCTGCGCAGAAAGAGGTGCTTCACCTCGAACGGGATGAAAATCGCCGTCAGGACGATCGTGAGCCACGGCGCCCAGGTGTAGCCGCGCGCGAGGAACGTGCCCTCGCAGAGGACGATGACGCCGGCGATCAGGCAAGATGCCACGATCGCGGGGAAGTGCAGCTCGAACGCGAACGAAAGGTCCCGCAGCATCCGCGCCGTGAAGCCGAGGCGGGGCGTCCCCTCCACCCAGTCCGCCCATCGCAGGAGCAGGCGCGAGACGGGCTCCTGCCGTTCGATCGCGAGCGCCGCTCCTGCGACCAGGAACAGGACCGCCTTGAAGAACTTGAAAACGATGATCGCGACGAGCAGGCTCGGGCGCTTCGGCTGGGAGGGTCGGCCTGCCATCGGGCTCGATTGTAGCCGGAAAGCCGTCACTCACGAGACGCGGTGACGATCTCCCCGAACAGAGAGGGCTCCGGGGATTCGATTCGGATCGTCTCGCCGGAGAGCGGATCCGCGAATTCGAGGCGATGCGCGTGAAGGAGAAGGCGCGGGACTTCCCGGAGGGCCCGGCGCAGCGCGGGGTCGCGCACCCCCCTCCATCGCGGCCCGCCGTACAGGTCGTCGCCGACGATCGGATGTCCGCGCGATGCGAGGTGCACTCGGAGCTGGTGCGTTCGACCGGTCTTCGGCGACAGCTCCAGATGAGCGACCGAGGACAGTCGCTCGAGCGTTCGATATTCTGTCGAGGCGGGCTTGCCTTCTTCGGCAACCTTCATCTTTCGCCGATCCTCGCGGTCCATGGCGAGAGGCGATTCGATGAGCCCCTCCGCGGGCTTCGGATGCCCCCAGACGAGGGCGCGATACCTCTTCTCGACGTTCCGCTCCCGAAACAGGAGCGACGCCGCCCGATGCGTCTCGGGACCTTTCGCGAGCAGGACGACGCCCGAGGTGCCGACATCCAGCCGATGGACGAGCAGGAGATCCCGGGCCGACCCCGGAGGAAGGCCAGCCGCCACGACCAGCCTCTCGACGGCCTCCTGCTCACCTCCGCGCGGCGTCGCCATCGAGAGACCGGAGGGCTTGTCGAGCGCGAGGAAGCGGGAGGTTTCGAGGAGGATCACGACGAAACCTCGGCGCTCCGCGCCGGGCGGCAACTCGCTCGCTCGGGAATCGCAACTCGCGGCATCGCTTTGCCCCTCTCGCCCGTGTTCCCGGAGTCCTCTCCACAGTTCAAGCTGAAGAACTCCAGCTCAGACAAGGCCGATTCCCTCGCTCTCGACAGCCGCCCTCGCGTCCGCCGGTCAGATGATCTCACGACCGTAACCGAACGCTCGTCACCTTCGGGAACGCAGCTTTCACCTTCGCTTCCAGCTGCGGCAGGAGTGCTTCCACCGCGCGCCGGCAACGCGGGTCGAGCAGGACAACGTCGATCGCTCCCTTTTCGGCCGGACGGGGCTCGATCTTTCCGGCGAGGTACGGACCGACGAGCTCCGGCCACTTCTCGGCGAGGAGCGAGCCAATCGGCCGCGCGCCCTTGAGACGCCGAAGGGAATCGCGGCACGCGTCGTCGAGACGGGTGAACGAACGCTTCACGGAATGCTCACGACCGGCCAGCGGGCGCTCTCGCCCCGAAGGACCCTGCGCACGTCTTCGCTCACCATTCTCGCCATTTCTTCGCGCGTCTCCTCGGTCGCGGACGCCGCATGGGGCATCAGCAGAACCCGATCGTCGTCGAGAAGCGCCGGTGCGATGACGGGCTCGCGTTCGAAAACGTCGAGGGCCGCGCCCCAGATTCGCTTCTCGTCGAGCGCGCGGCACAGCGCCATCTCGTCGACGATAGGGCCTCTGGCCGTGTTGACGAGGATCGAGGACGGCTTCATCCGGGAGAACGCCTCCGTCCCGATGAGATGGAACGTTTCGGGGGTGAGCGGAACGTGCAGGGAGACGACGTCGCTCGAGGAGAGAAGGTGCTCGAAAGAGACTCTCCGGGGGTCGTCGGGATCGGACGAATCGCGGGGCGAGCGCCCGAATGCGATCGGGTCCATTCCAAACGCACGAGCCCGCCGGGACGTCGCTTTTCCGATCCTCCCGGGACCGACGATTCCGAGGATTTTCCCCTGCAACCCCCTCCCGAGCAGAAGATCCGGCCGCCAGCCCGAAAATCCCCCCGCCCGTACCAGTCGGTCTCCTTCGAGGATGCGGCGTGCGACCGCGAGGATCATGGCCATCGCCATGTCGGCCGTCGCCTCCGTCAGAACCCCGGGCGTATGCGTCACGACGACTTTGCGCGCGGTCGCCGCCGCGACGTCGATGTTGTCCACACCGACCGCATAGTTCGCGACGATCTTCAGCTTCGGAGCTTGCGAGAGCAGCTGCTCGCCGACCGGAACCGAGAGAAGGCAAATGAGCGCATCGGCGTCCGGGAGCTCCGCCGCCAGGTGCTCGGGGGACGTGTCGGCGTCGAGAACGCGAAGTTCGAACTCCTCCGCGAGGCCGGCAAAATCCGGTCCGGGCAACGGGGACGTCGCGACGACGAGGGGTTTCACGGACGCCGTTCCCTTCGCCCTTCGGGCTCGACCCCTCCCCCGGCCCCTCCCCGCATGCGGGGAGGGGTGGCGAAGGTACCGAGCCGGGGAGGGGTGCGCGAAGCGCCGGTGTGCGGCTTCACCGCTTCTTCCCCCCGACCGCCTGGCCGAGCAGGAAGAGCGCGCCGCCGAGCGCGAGGACCGTCAGCTCCGCCCGCACGGGACCTCCCAGCCGCTCCATGACGAAGGGGTGCTCCGCGCCGAACAGACCGAAAAACAACGCCATTCCCGTCGTCACGAGACCGAGCAGCATGAGGCTGCGGCCGAGGGTCTCACGCATTGACGCCCTCGGCAAATTTCCCCCCTCTCCCTCGAGGGAGAGGGCAAGCGAAGCGCGGGTGAGGGGGCACCCTCGCTCGCGAAGATTCACCGTGCTTCCACGGTCACCGAAATCACGCGGTCTCCCTGCTCGATCCTGTCCGCATTCGCCTGCCCGGAAACGACTCGTCCGAACAGGGGATAACGCCCGTCCAGGTGCTGTTGCGGAGACAGCGTGACGAAGAACTGGCTGCCTCCCGTGTCGGCGCCGCCGAGGGCCATTCCCACGGCGCCCCGTTCGAAGCTCCCCGGCCCCAGCTCGTCCCGGATCTCGTAACCCGGGCCGCCGTGTTGTGTCGCCGTCGGATCGCCCCCCTGGATCACGAAGTTGGGGACGGCGCGATCGAACGTCGTTCCGTCGAAGAATTTCCGCGACGCGAGGCCGGAGAAATTCTCGACGGTGAGCGGCGCTCCCCTCGCGTCGAGCTCGATCACGATATCGCCCTTCGAGGTGCGGATCCTCGCCCGGCGGGGGTTCTCGGCGTCGGCAAGGACGCGCTCGTAGTCGGCGAGCTTCCGGGTGCTCCGGTACGCGACCGCCGGGATGGCCGAAGCGTCCGAATGGAAGACTTCGATCAACTGCTGGCGGGCGAAGCGCGCGACGAGCGGCCTCGGGTCCAGCAGAGCGGCGGCCGCGACCGAACGCGCCTCTTCGGTCGAGAAACGCGCGGCCGCGGTGACAGCCGAAAGCGCCGCGTCGGGAATCGAATCGCCGACGCTTCGGGCGAGGGCGGAGCGGAGGTCGGCGGCGATCGTCGGATCGCCGAGGTCGGCGAGCCGGTCGATTGCCGAGGAACGCACGCCCGCGTCCGGATCGGCGAGCATCGTCCGGATCGTCTCCCGATGGCCCGAATCCGCGGGCGTCCCGTCGATCGCGAACTCGCGCACCCGGGGGCTCGGGTCCGTGAGCATCCGGGAGCGGTAGGGCGCCGCGAAATCCTCGGGCAACCCCGCAAGCCCCTCCGCGGCGGCCGCGCGCAGAGACGGGTCCTCCGAGGAGATCGCCAGATCGAGCTTCGATTTCGAGTTCTCCCGGAGTCCCCGAACCAGCGAAACGATCGCGACTTGCCGGCGGCGCCCCGCGCCCGAAGTCGCCTGCGCGTCCAGCGTCCGAATCGCCTCGCGATCGCTCGTGAAACGTCGCAGCGCCGTCAGCGCAGGGATCGCGACGTTCGGGTTTGCGTCCGCGGCGAGCGACACGATGCGCGAGATGCAGCCCGGGGGAGGCGCCTCGGGCTTCTTGCCCTCGATCTGCTCGATCGCGTTCAACGAATTCCCGAGAACCCCCGGTTCGCTCCGGCCGAGAGCGTCGCAAAGCGCCGGAAGACCGCCGGGCCCGCCAAGCACGCCCAGGCCGCGGGCCGCGAACGCCGCGGAATCGGGGTCCGGATCCCGCGTGGCGAGAGCGATCGAGTCGAACGAGGACGGAATCGGGTTTCGCGAGATCGCGTAGATCGCCGCTCGCCGGAACGTCGCCCGTTTCCTCCGAAGCCGCTCGCCGGCCGAGGGAGGCCGCCGGCTCGGTCGCGAAGCCGGCCAGCGCGCGAAGCAGGCACGGGCGCGCGGCGGGAGGCGCGGAATCGTAGGCGACCGCGAGAGCCCCGTCGCCGGGCGCCGGGCGAAGTCGGCCGAGGGCCCGGGCGGCGGAGCACCCGACCACCGGGTCCCCCTGCCGCGATAGCACGATGAGAGTCGAAACCGCGCGCGGATCGCCGAGAAGCTCGAAACCGAGCGCCGCGGCCGCCCGCACCGAGGGCTCCCGGTCCGCGGAAAGCGTCGCGAGAATCGGGAACCCCCGCGCGTCGCCGATCGAGCCGATCGCGTGCGCCGCGCGCTCGCGAACGACCGTCTCCGGACGGTTCGCAGCTTCTTCGAGGACCGCGCCGTCGTAGCGCCGATCGTCTTCGAGCATCAGGAGGGACGCCTCCGCCTCCCGGGCCGAAGCGAATTTCACTGGAGAAGGGACCGAGGACACTCCGGAAGAGGGTTGGGCCGAAGGTCTGGGACCCGAAACGCAGGACACCAAAAGCAGGACCGCAGGAACCGTGAACAGGTGCTTCGGGCGGCAAATCGCTCGCTCGGGAATCGCAACTCGCGTCATCGCTTTGCCCCTCTTCTGCCAGTTCCCGGAGATCTCCTGTCGCTTCGATTCGAAGAACTCCAGCTCAGACAAGGCCGATTCCCTCGCTCTCGACAGCCGCCCTCGCACCGCCCGTTGAGCCT
>CAWEYG010000013.1:0-15219 GCA_963813155.1 uncultured Acidobacteriota bacterium
CGGCGTTCCGTCTCGCGGAGGCGGGACTGAATCTGACGGATCTCATTCTCCATGCGAACAAAGGTTCGATTCAGAGCACCAATTTCGTCATCCGAGGGAGGAAGATCTCTGCGGAACTGTTCGGGGAACTGTGAAAAGTCTCGGGCACGCTCCTCCAGATCACGAAGAGGCCGTGTCAACCCTCGTCCGGCCGCCCACGCGAGGAGAACGGTCAAGAGCAGGATCTCGATTCCAATTAGTCCACTCGACTTGAGGAGTTGACGAACGACGAGAGCGTCGGGAGGGGCAAGGGTGACTATGCGCCATCCGTTGTCGAGCAGCAACGACGTCGCGATTCTACTCTCGCCATTGCGAAGGGTCGTGGATCCGTTGCCGAGTTTCCCGAGAGCTTCACGACTCGATTCTGACCCGAGAATTTTCGCATCGGGGCCGGATGGTTGACGAGGCATTGTTGCCACCAGTCTCCCGTATGCATCGATGACCGCAGTCGCGCCGAGAGAGGGCCGCTGCGTCGCGAAGAACGAGTTCCAACCTGCAGAATCGCGCAGGTGAAGCGAGCGACTCCCGTCAACGAGAATTCGAAGATACGCCTCGGACCTCTCCGCAGCGCGGGATTCTGCGAACTTCTCCGACCACGACAACGCGACTTGCCCGAAGAGCCCGGCCACGACTAATGCGACCGCCAGGCAGCAGACAAAAATCTTCTGAACCAGAGGAAAGGATGGCCGGGGAGGATCTACGGCCCCTTCGAGAGTCGCGATTTCCAGCAAAGGGCGAACTTCCGGCTGAAGAACGAAATACGAGACAATGCCGAAAAGGACTCCCGTCACGAAACCAAGGATCTCCAGCTTCGCAGCTTCCAGAGCAGGCGCTCCAAATCTAAATCGAAGCTGAACCGCGCCGAACAGAAAGAGAAAAGCGCTGGCAGCCATTCCCCAGATCGAAACGCGTCGCGGGTAAGCGAGAACCCGCTCAATGTATTTCCTGTCGTGAATGACGGCGAGAGATGCTTCGTCGGCGAGACGGTGGACCCACACGACCGGGAGCACGACCGCGAACACGAATCCCAGAAGCGGGAGCTCCGAGAGAAAGAATCGAGAAAGGTAGCGCTCCTGTGCCGGGTCGAGAAGCCATTCCTGGCGCAAATTCCAGAAACCGAGCAACAGCCAGAGACCAGCGGCGAGAGCACCCTGGATCATCCCTACCCGAAGGGCAATCCGCCTCGGATCAAGAGGCTCCGAGGATTCAGCCGGCATCACTTTCGGCATCCTCAGCCTTGAGCTTCGCGTACAGCGTCGCCCGCGTGATGCCGAGGATCTCCGCGGCGGCGGACTTGTTGCCACCCGTGAGCCTCAGCACCTGCGCGACGTACTCGCGCTCTTTCTGCTCGAGGGTCGGGAGCGGCCCCTGCGCGGCGTCCTGCGGAACGCCGAGAAGCCGCGTGACCTCCACGGAATCGATCGAGTCGTCGCCGGAGAGAATCGAGACGCGCTCGGCGAAATTGCGAACTTCCCGCACGTTGCCCGGCCACGAATACGCCGTGAGCATTCGCTGCGCCCCCGGCGAGAAGTTCCGCGGCGCCCGGCCGGCCTTCGTATCGAACTCGGCGAGGAACTCGCGAGCGAGGAGCGGCGCGTCGGAAGCCCGCTCCCGCAGCGGCGGGAGCCGGAGCTGCAGGACGTTCAGGCGGAAGTACAGGTCCTGCCGGAATCGCCCGGCCGCGACCTCGTCCTGCAGGTTGCGGTTGCTCGCCACGAGGACGCGGCAGTCGACTTCGCGCTCCGCGATTCCGCCCACGCGGTGGAACCGCTTCTCTTCGATCGCCTTGAGCAGGCGGGGCTGAAGCGAGAGGTCGATCTCGGCCACCTCGTCGAGAAAGAGCGTGCCCCGATGGGCGAGCTCGAAGAGCCCCGGCTTGGCCGAAGCGGCGCCGGTGAAGGAGCCCTTCTCGTGGCCGAACAGCTCCGATTCCATGAGGTCGCGGGAGAGTCCCGCGCAATTCACGTTGACGAACGGCGCGTTCGCCCGGGGGCTCCACTGGTGGATCTGCCTCGCGAGCACGCCCTTCCCGGTGCCGCTCTCGCCCGTCAGGACGACGAGCGCGCCCGACTTCGCGACGCGCCGGGCCTGCTCGAGCAGGTCGAAAACGCTCGGGGAGCTGCCCCAGAAGAGCTCCGCGCCGGACTTCTCGACCTCCCGGCGGAGCGCGCGATTTTCGGCCTCCAGTCGGATCGAGTCGGAGATCCGCTCGAGCACGCGGAAAAGGTGCTCTGGAGCGACGGGCTTCGTGAAGAAGTTCTCCGCCCCATTCTTGACGGCCTCGACGGCCGTCTCGATCGACCCGAAACCGGTCATCATCACGACACGTGCGTCCGGACGCGCAGAGCGGATCCGGGCGAGCCCCGAGAGGCCGTCCGAGTCCGGGAGTTTCAGATCGAGCAACACGGCATCCGGCCGGAATCGCTCCAGCGAGGCAAGGGCCTCCGCGAGGCTCGCGGCGCCGTCGGAGAGGGCGCCGCGCTGGTCCAGGAGCTTGCGCAGCCCGAATCGAATCGAATCCTCGTCGTCGACGACCAGGACGCGCAGGCCCGCAAGTTCGGAGTCGGAAGAACGGTCGATCAGGGGTGAAATTATAGTCCTCACCCCCTCTCCCGCGCTTCGCTCCACCCTCTCCCTCGAGGGAGAGGGTGGAGCGCCGAAGGCGCGGAGGGTGAGGGGGCATCGGCGCAGGTGGCCTTGAGGCGCAGGAGAAAACCACGTTCTAGAATGGTCCCGATGCCTCACCCCTCCTACAAAGACCATCCGCTCTGGAAAGAAGCGATCGACCTCGTGACGGAAGCCTATGCGCTCGCCGAGAAGGCCCGGGGCGCCGCGCCCCTCGTTTCCCGCCACCTGCGCAAGGCGGCCGTCGCGGTGCCGGCGAACATCGCCGAATCTCTCGACGTGGAACGCGGCGACAAGCGCCACGAGAGTCACCTGCGCGCGCGGGGAGCCCTCGCGGAAATCGAGCGCCAGACGCAGAAGCTGCCGGAGGAGCTCTCCGTGGAGGGCGATTTGCTGGCCGAACGGGCGAGGGGTTTGTTCTGGAAAATGGGTCGAGGGAAGAAAAGTGAGGAGTAAGTCGTGAGGAGTATCTGCGCCCAGGATCGTCGGCTCCCCCTCACCCGCGCTTCGCTTGCCCTCTCCCTCGAGGGAGAGGGTGGAGCGCCGAAGGCGCGGAGGGTGAGGGGGCACCGGTGAAAAGCGGGAAGCTCCTCGTCGCGGGGATGATCCTCTTAATCGCGATCGGCATCGCGTTTTTCGCGTCGAGGCCGAAGCCGCAGGTCGCGCTCTCGTCGAACCCCGCGGTCAACCAGAACGCGGCGCACGTCCTGCCGGGACGGACGTACGAGCAACGGGCGAAGATCGATCCCGGCCTGACGCAGGCGCAGGTTGCCGCCGCGCTCGGCGAGCCCTCCGAGTCTTCGGAGAGCCGCGGGGACGTCGTCTCCGCCCGGTGGAACTACCTGTACAAGGACGGGAATCTCGCCGTGCGGCTCCGCGCCGGGCGCGTCACCGAGATCGAGACGACGTTCTACTGAGAATTCCGCCTCTCCCCTAGTGGGAGAGGCCGCCGCAAAGCGGCGGGTGAGGGGGCGGGCCCCCCACGCGAGCCACCCCTCACCCCGACCCTCTCCCACAAGGGGAGAGGGTGAATATGGCCCCTAGAGGTTCGCGACGAGCGCCTCCCCGAACGCGCTCGTGCCGACCTCGCGCGCTCCCTCGGTCTGGCGGGCGAGGTCGTAGGTCATGATCTTCTGTTCGAGCGTCTTCGCCATGGCGCCCTCGACCGCGACCGCCGCCTCGTGCCACCCGAGGTGGTGCAGCATCATCGCGCCCGAGAGGATCAGCGAGCCGGGGTTGATCTTGTCGAGGTTCGCATATTTCGGAGCCGTCCCGTGCGTCGCTTCGAAGACGGCGAACTCGTCCGACTCGTTGGAGCCGGGCGCCATCCCGAGGCCACCGACCTGCGCGGCGAGCGCGTCGGAAAGGTAGTCGCCGTTGAGGTTCGTCGTCGCGAGCACCGAGTACTCGGCGGGCCGCAGGAGGGACTGCTGGAACATCGAATCGGCGATCCGATCCTTGACGACGAGCCGGCCCTCGGCCGCGGCGCCTTTTGAAATCTCCTCTTCCGTGATCGTCCGATCGCCGAATTCCTCGCGCGCGACGTCGTAGCCCCAGTCGCGGAACGCTCCCTCGGTGAATTTCATGATGTTTCCCTTGTGGACGAGCGTGACCGACGGCCGCTTCTGGTCAATCGCGAACTGAATCGCCTTCCGGACGAGCCGCTTGCTGCCGAACTCCGACATCGGTTTGATTCCGATCGCCGAGCCGGCGCGAACGGTCTTTCCGAGCTCCTTGAGGAGCTCCGCCACGCGCGCCGCTTCGGGCGAACCGGCCGGCCATTCGATTCCCGCGTAGACGTCCTCGGTGTTCTCGCGGAAGATCACGATGTCGACGTCCTGCGGCCGTTTGACGGGAGACGGAACGTTCTGGAACCAGCGCACCGGCCTCACGCAGGCGTAGAGGTCGAGGATCTGCCGGAGCGCCACGTTGAGCGAACGGATTCCCCCTCCGATCGGCGTCGTCAGCGGCCCCTTGATCGCGACGCGAAAATGCTTGATCGCGTCCACGGACTCCGCCGGAAGCCATTCGTCGAATTTTTCCTTCGCGACTCCGCCCGCATAGATCTCGAACCAGGAGATCCGGCGCCTTCCGGCGAAGGATTTCGCGACCGCGGCGTCGAGCACTCGCTGCGTCGCCTTCCAGATGTCGGGTCCCACGCCGTCGCCCCGCAGAAACGGAACGACCGGGTCGGCGGGGACCTGGATTTTTCCTTTTTCGTATCCGATCCGGCTGCCGGCCGGGGCCTGCCCGAAGCGACCAAAATCCATCTGCCTGCCTCCAATTCGCGTCGAAAAAAACATTATCATGGGCAACGTGACCCGCCGCCCCCTCACCCGGTCGCCTTCGGCGCCCGCCCTCTCCCTCAAGGGAGACGGCAAGCGAAGCGCGGGAGAGGGGGAACCGCCGCTCGTCGGAATCGTCATGGGGAGCAAGTCCGACTGGGAGACGATGCGAGCGGCCGACGACATCCTGACCGAGCTCGGCGTCGCCCACGAATGCCGGGTCGTCTCTGCCCACCGCACGCCGAAATGGATGGCGGAGTACGCCTCGTCCGCCGAGTCCCGCGGCCTCCGCGTGATCATCGCCGGAGCGGGAGGCGCCGCGCACCTGCCCGGCATGATCGCCTCTCAAACCGCTCTCCCGGTGCTCGGCGTTCCGGTGGAGAGCCGCGCTCTTCACGGCCTCGATTCGCTCCTCTCGATCGTGCAGATGCCGGGAGGCGTTCCGGTGGCAACGTTCGCGATCGGAAAAGCGGGCGCCACGAACGCGGCGCTTTTCGCCGTTTCCGTCCTGGCTGCGGACGCGCCGAAGCTGAAGAAGAAACTCGCCGGCTTCCGGGAAGCCCAGACGCGCCGGGTCCTGAAGGAGAGACTCTGAACCCCATCCTCCCGGGAGCGACACTCGGCGTGCTCGGCAGCGGACAGCTGGGCCGCATGTTCGCGATCGCCGCGAGGCAGATGGGCTACAGGGTGCACACGTTTTCCCCCGAGGGAGACACTCCGACCGGCCAGGTCTCGGACCTCGAAGTGACCGCATCGTACGAGGACCTCGACGCCGTGCGGGCGTTCGCCCGCGACGTCGACGTCGTCACCTTCGAGTTCGAGAACGTGCCCGGCGCCGCCGCCCGGGCGGCGGAAGAGATCGCGCCGGTGCGACCCGCCCCGGCCGTTCTGCAGACGGTGCAGAACCGGGTGCGGGAGAAGACGTTTCTTCGCCGTTCGGGCTTTCCCGTTCCGGACTTCGAACGCGTCGCGACCCTCGAGGATCTGCGCGCCGCCGTTGCCCGCATCGGCGCGCCGGCGATGCTGAAGACCGCCGCGTCGGGTTACGACGGCAAGGGCCAGGCGCGGATCGCGACGCCCGGGGACGCGGCCGCGGCCTGGGACGCGATCGGGCGAGCCGAAGCGATCCTGGAGGAATTCGTCGATTTCGAGAAGGAAGTGTCGGTCGTCGCCGCGCGCGGCTCCGACGGAAGCTTCAGCCATTTCGGAACGATCGAAAACTCGCACCGGGCGGGGATCCTCGATGTCTCGATGGCGCCGGCCGACGTTGCGCCGGAGATCTCCCGGCAGGCCGTCGCGATCGCGCAGGGCGTCCTGGACTCGCTTTCGGTCGTCGGCGTGCTGTGCGTCGAGTTGTTCGTCACGCGCGACGGACAACTGCTCGTCAACGAGCTCGCGCCGCGGCCGCACAACTCCGGGCATTTCACCGTCGACGCCTGCATCACGAGCCAGTTCGAGCAGCAGCTGCGGGCCGTGTGCGGGCTGCCGCTCGGCTCGTCGCGAGCTGCTGCGCCCCGCGGCAATGGCGAATCTCCTCGGCGAGCTGTGGGCCGGCGGCGAGCCCGACTGGCTCGCCGTGTGCTCGCGCCCCGGAATTCAACTGCATCTGTACGGCAAGACGGAGGCCCGGCCGGGTCGAAAGATGGGCCACCTGACGGCCCTCGCTCCTTCCCCCGGCGAAGCGCGCCGGGCCGTCCTGGAGGCGCGGGCCGCGCTGACTCCCGCGGCGGTTCGAACATGACCGAGCGCCGCGAGCCCTCGATCCGCGTGGTCCTGATGCCGAAGGACACCAACGCCCACGGCACGATCTTCGGCGGCGTCATCCTCTCCTACATCGACCAGGCGGGAGCGGTCGAGGCGAAGCAGCACGGCGCGGACCAGATCGTGACGATCGCGATGCGCGAGGTGGTGTTTCACGAGCCCGTCTACGTCGGCGATCTCGTTTCTTTCTACACGCGGCTGATCCGGCTCGGGAACACGTCGATCACGGTCGCGGTCGAGGTCGTCGCGACGCGCGGGGACGACGTGTCCCGGCACGTCAAGGTCACCGAAGCCGAAGTGACGTTCGTGAACCTGGGGCCAGACCGCAAGCCGAAGCCGATCCCGCAGAAGTAGTCGCTCGGCCCGGGAGCCGGCGAAGCCCCGGCGCCGGCCCGGCAAGCGGGTCCTGTCGCGGGACTCGCTCCTCTTTTCCGCTCGCCGCGAGCCTGAGGACTTTGCTACACCCGCGTCGCGAGCGGCAAAAGGGAGTCTCGCCCCGCGCCACCCGCTCTCTCTCTTGCCGGCGCGTTGGCCCCACCGCTTTCGGGCTTTCGCTCAGGAGTTGGGGCGTTTCGAGGCGGGCCGGGACGCGGGGCGCAGGCGCTCGTCCGCAGGCCATGAGTGAGGCGCAAGAAGAACCTCGCTGTCAGTAGAGAGGCGAGATTTCGCGCCGAACGCTAGAGGCGCGGTGGACCGATTCCATTCCGATCGATCGCGCCGTGCCAGCGGACGAGTGCCGAGCTCCGCGGCCCCGGGGCCCGGCCGCGACCTCCCGGGCTGAGCGAGCCCCTACAGTTTCGCGGCCATCTCCGGCGAGAGGAGGTAGATCAGCTTTCCCGGCGGAGAGGCGTGCGAGCCCGCGAACTTGATCCGGGCCAGCGAGGCCTTCCGCATCGGGATTGAGCCCCCTTCTCGCCCGGAAACGCACAACGACAGGAGCTCGCCCAGGTGGGGCTGGTGGCCGACGAGCAGAACGTCCCCCGGCTGCCGGCCCGAGATTTCGTCGAGCACGCGGCCGACAGGGGCCTCGGACCGGAGCGAAGAGGTTTCCCGAATCTCCGCGTTGGGAAACTCCTTCGCGGCGAAGGACGCGGTCTCCGCGGCCCGCGCCAGCGGGCTGTGCCAGATCGCCTCGATCTTTTCGAGGCGGGCCAGCAAGGCCGCGACGGCCTTTGCCGAATCCCTCCCCTTTCGCGTCAGCACGCGGTCTTCGTCCTTGCCCGACGAAGACCGGTCTTCGGCTTCGGCATGGCGGAACAGGAAGAGGTTCACGTCGCGCCGCCTCAGTTGGGCGGCGGAGGCGGATTCTCCTCGTGCACGCTCGGAACGTAAGGAATGTGGTTGTCGTCGGGCGGCGACGTTGGCGAGTTCGCGGCCGGGGGCGCATAGCCCTGGACGGGAGTGTACGCGGGCGGTGCGGGCGCGCCGGCGGGAGGCGCGGCCGGCGCGGGCGCGGCAGCCGTCGCGGCCGCCTCGGCCGAATGCTTCGCCATGACCGACGCGGCCTCCCCCGACTTCTCCGCCTTCGCCGTCGTCACGGCCGACGACCATTTCGGCAGGAAGCGAAGCGAGGCCGCCCGAGCGGGCATCGCGAGAGTTGCCGTGAACGTCGTGACGGAGCCGGCTTCGAGAGTTCCCGCGGCCACGTTTGCGTTCGTCGATGCGAGCGTCTTGCCCTTGTCGTCTTTTCCCATCACAAGCATCGAGATCCCGTCCGCCGAAGCGGAGCCGGCATTTCGCAAATTTCCCTTGACCGACAGAGACCCGTTCTCCGCTTTCTGTTCCCAATCGACGACCTCGACGCGGGCGTCTCCGTCGCCGGCGTCCTTCGTCCCCTCGTCCGCCGCGACGTAGGGATGCGAGACCTCGTCGTCCCCGACCTTGAGCCGGGCCTTGGGCGCGTTCTTCTGGGCGCGCGCCGCGTCCGCCGGGGAGACCACCGTGTCCGCGGCGTCGTCGCTCTTCTTCGCGACGCTGCGGGCGCGCGCGGCTTGCGTCGCGGCGCGGTCGATTTCTCCCGCGGCGACCGAAAGAACGGTGCCGTCCTTCAACGTCAAGACGGCCTGCGAGCCGCGAATGACGTACGGTTTCGAGAGCTCGAGAGTCTTGCCGCCCCGCAGGACGATGAGCTCGGATGCCGTGGCGGCCGAAGCGCCGGCGAGAAAAACCGCAATGCCGAGCGCGAAGATCCGGATCGAAAGGACTCTGGTCATGGTTACCCCCGGCCAAAAATTTTACACCCGTTTCCATGCGATACTCTCCCGCGATGCTCAACCGGCTGCGGAGCACCCTCTCGGCCGATGATCGACTCCTGCTGGACCGGGTCCGAGAAAAACAGTGGAAATCCTCCGCCGAGCGGGACGATCTGCTCCGCCAGGTCTCCACGCTGAAGGGCCTCTCCTCCGACGACATCTCGGGCCTCCTGATCGACGCGGACCCCGCCGTCCGGTCGGCCGGGCTCGCGATTCTCGAATCGCTGCCGAAGGACTCGGCCGGGGCATCCCTTCTGTTCACGCTCACGAAACAACCGGAGGCGGCCCAGAAGAAAACTTTCGAGATGTACGTCGCGACGGCGGGAGGCGAGATCACGCCCGACCGCTTCGCCGAGCTCGTCGCCGATCGCCGGCCCCAGATCGTGACGGCCGCAATCGAATGGGTCCACGAGCATCCGAATCCGAAGTACCTGGCCATGCTCTCGCTGCCGCTCTCCTCGGGAGCCCAGGCCCCTCTTCGCCGAAAAGCCCTGCAGGTGATCGAAAAGATCGGGACGCCGCTCGCGGCGAAAGCGGCGGCGGTGGCCGCCGAGGACGAGGACGAGGAGGTCCGGTTCCGCGCGATCGGGCTCGTCGCGAAATTCGCCGGCGAGGAGTTTCTGCCGCTCCTTCTGAAAGCCGCCGCGGACTCCTCGGCGCGCATCCAGCAGATCGCGGCCCAGGGAGCCCGTCCGCTGCTCGCGAGCGGCACCTCGACCTGGCCGGCGCACGTGATCCCCCTGCTCGCGGACACGAACGCCCGCATTCGAGAGAACGCGATCCAGCTTCTCAAGCCGCAGGACCCGGCCCTGATCGCCGCCGCTTTCGCCGCGTCGTTCTCGAACGTTTTTGGCCCTCTGCGCGAACGGGGCATCGTCGCCTTCCAGGGCCTCGGAGACCGCTTTCTTCTCGCGCTCGCGGCGATCGCCGACGATCCGCACGCGGACAGGGCCGTCGCCGCGTTCGCCGCGACGCTCGCCGTCTCCGTCCGGTCGGAGCAAATCGTCCCGCTCTGCATCCGCCTTCTGAAAGAGCATGACTGGTGGCTGCGGCACCGGGCATCCGAGGCGCTCTCGGAAATCAAGGACGAACGCGGACTGGCGCCGCTGATCGAGATGCTCGGCGATCGGGAGTCGGACCTGACGGCCGCGGCGGCCCTCGGATCCTGGGGCACGCCGAAGGCGCTCCCCGGGCTGCTGGAAGCGTACAAGAAGGGCGCGATCGACCTTCGGCTGGAAATTCTCGAAGCGTTTTCGAAGATCCCGGACTCCCGCGTGCCGGCGCTGCTCCAGAACATCGTCGGCGTCGATCCCGAGCCCGTCGTTCGGGAAAAGGCGGCAAGGCTTCTCCGGGCGCGCCAGGGACTGGGCGGCGAGGGCGACGACGCGCCGGCGGCCCAGAAGCCGTCTCCCGTGGATTTCCGGAGCCTTCCGGAAATCGGTCTCGCCGACCTCCTGCGGCACGCGCGCGCCGTGGACGCTTCGGACCTGCACTTCGCCGTCAATGCGATTCCCCACCTGCGGATTCACGGGGAGATGACGCCGCTGCCGATCGCTCCGTTCACCCAGGAAGCGACCGAGCGGATGATCTTTCCCATCCTTTCCGACGCGCAGCGCGCCCAGCTGATCGAGGAGAGGAGCTTCGACTTCTGCTACAAGGCGGGTGCGCTGGGGCGGTTCCGCACGAATTTCTTCTTTCAACGAAAGGGCCTTGACGCGGTCTTCCGCCTCATCCCCACGCAGGTCCCGACGGTCGAAGACCTCGGCATTCCCGAATCTCTCTGGGAGCTGACGGAATACTCGCAGGGCCTCGTGCTCGTGACGGGCCCTTCGGGCTGCGGAAAGACGACGACCCTCGCGGCCTTCATCGATCGGATCAACCGGAGGGAGGCCTCCCACATCATCACGGTCGAAGACCCCATCGAGTACGTCCATCTCAACCGCGTTTCGCTCGTCAACCAGAGGGAAGTGGGGACCCACACCGAGTCGTTCGCGAAGGCGCTTCGCCAGTCGCTGCGGGAAGACCCCGACGTGATCATGGTCGGAGAGATGCGGGACCTCGAGACGATCTCGCTCGCGATCACCGCGTCGGAAACAGGGCACCTCGTCTTCGGAACTCTTCACACCGCGACCGCGTCGGGGACCATCGATCGCGTGATTGACGCCTTCCCCGCGGGCCAGCAGGGCCATGTCCGCCAGATGCTCGCGGATTCTCTCAAGGGCGTGATCGCGCAGACGCTTCTTCCCCGCCGCGACGGGAGGGGCCGCGTCGCCGCCTTCGAGATCCTTCGCAACACCCCGAACCTCGCCGGCCTGATCCGAGAGGCGAAGGGCCACCAGATTCCTTCCGCCATCCAGACGGGGTCCGCCTCGGGAATGCAGACCATGGACGCCGCGATGTTGAAGCTCGTGCAGGACGGAATCGCGGACCCCCGCGGGGCATACGACCGGGCGAGCCGCAAGGAAGCGTTCGAGCCGTTCCTCGGGCCGGAGGGCGTCGCGTGAGCGAGCGAAACGTCAACCAGATCGACCGTTTCCTGTCGATTCTCGTCAAGCGGGGCGGCTCCGACCTGCACATGCCGGTCGGCTCGCCCCCCATCATCCGCATCGAAGGGGAAATGGACCGGATCCGCTACCGAAACCTCGGCGAAGGGGATTTTTACAACATGCTGTCGGCGATCACGCCTCCCGAGCTCTGGGAGAGATTCCAGGCGACGGGCGACGTCGACTTCGCGTACCAGATGGGTAACGAAGCCCGTTTCCGCGCGAACCTCTTCAAACAGGAACACGGCTCCGCCGCGCTCTTCCGGCTGATTCCTCCGAAAGTTCCGACGGTCGAGGAGCTCGGGCTCCCTCCGGCGATCGCGAACCTCGCCTTCAACTCGCGCGGACTCGTGCTCGTCACCGGACCGACGGGCTCGGGAAAATCGACGACCCTCGCGGCGATTCTCGATCGGATGAACAAGAAGCTCAATCGCCACGTCGTGACGATCGAAGACCCCGTCGAGTTCGTTTACGTCAACGACAGGGCGGTCTTCACCCAGCGGGAGATCGGTTCCGACGTCGCCGACTTCGCGAGCGGCGTGAAGGCGGCGCTGCGGGAAGATCCCGACGCGCTGCTCGTCGGCGAGATGCGCGACCTCGAGACGATCCGGATGGCGCTGACGGCCGCCGAAACCGGCCTGCTCGTCTTCGCCACCCTGCACACGAATTCCGCGGCGAAAGTCATCGACCGCGTCATCAACGCGTTTCCGAACGAGGAGCAGGACCAGATCCGGGTCGTCCTCTCGGAATCGCTCAAGGCCGTGATCGCTCAGCAGCTCCTGAGGAAGACGGGAGGCGGCAGAATCGCGGCGTTCGAGGTGCTGCTCGGTTCCTCCGCCCTCTCGAACTCGATCCGGGAGGGCAAGACCTCGCTCATCAACGCCCAGATTCAGACGGGCCGGAGCCGCGGGATGATCTCGATGGACCAGTCGCTCCAGGAGCTCGTCAAGGCCGGATTCGTGACGCACGAACAGGCGCTCGAACGCGCGCTCGACAAGGAAACGTTCAAGGCCTTCCTGACGGGCGTCAAGACGCGCCCTCCCGCCGCCGCACCGCCGACCGCCTAGTAGTGTCCCGTAACGGAAATCGCTATAGCGTCGTTCGGAGCGCCGTTGGGTCGGATGCGAGGCGACGCGACGCAGGCGATGCCGAAGCATCGTCGAGGAGCGGCAACGAAGCAGACGGCCCGGCGCCGCCCGAACCCGATGGGCGTCAGCACATTGAGGGCGATCTCGGCGTTGCGGCTCGGGTCCGATCGCTACGGCATCTGTCCCCTCGCCGCGCCTTGACCTCGACCTCAAGCCGCTGACGCGACGCTACAGGGATTTCCGTTACGGGACACTAGGGCCGCGGTCGGAGCCGCCGGATTCCTCCCATCCCGAAATCCTCGGCGGAATAGTGGGACTCCAGGAACGCCGGCAGCAGCCTGCCCGGCGTCTCGAGCGGCGTCCCGCGCCCCCTCAAGACGATCGTCTCGGGATGGTCGCGCAGGATTCGAGCCTGCTCCGCCTCGAGGCCGCCGACGAGGTAGTGCACCCACAGGTCGGGATTGGAGTACAGGCCTCCCGGAGGAACTCGGTTGGAACGGACGAAGAGGTTCTGATCGACGCCATAGAGAAAGAGCGGCGAGGAAGGCAGCCCGGCAAGCCGCGCGAGCGCTTCGTCGTCCTCTTTTGAGCTCCAGAAGCTCATCTCACCCGCCGACGTGTCGGTCGCGAGAAACGCGGCGTTCAGCAGGATCGAAAGGCCGACGGCTGCTGCCCCGACGACGGTTGCAAGGCCTCCTCCAGCCTCCCCGTCTCTTCCCGGTGCCCCCTCACCCTTCCCTCTCCCTCGAGGGAGAGGGTGGGACTCCGGAGCGAAGCGACGGAGGACCGGGTGAGGGGGAACCCGCGCTACGGAGTTCATCGCCTCCCCTGCAGCCACAGCGAGGAGCGGGACGGCCGCGACGAGGTGAACCATCTCGAAATGCGGAAACGCGAGCAGCGCGAAGCCGGCGCTCAGGCCTGCGAGGAGGAACGTGGCATCTCGAGCGCGGTGGTTGCGGACCGCGAGCGCAATCAAAGCCGCGAGCGGAATGAGGCCGGCCAGAACGATCTCCGCCTGCGCGGGCTGAATTCCCAGAGACGTTCGGCCCCGGTAGTAGAGGATCGGTACTTCGAGCGTCCAGCGCAGGAAATCGCGCCCGGCGCCGGCCGCCAGAAAGAGCAGGAAGAAGGCCGACGGAATCGCGGCGGCCCGCATCACGAACGACGCGAGAAGGCGGCGCTTCCGGAATGCGACCCACGCGGAAGCGAAGAGAAACGCGAAAAGGGCCGGCTGCTTGATCGAGAGCGCGGCCCCGAACAGCCAGCCGGCGAAACGAATGTCCCGGTCCTCGCCCCGGAGGAGCGCGGAAAAAATCGGAATGGCGAGGGCGGCCAGGAAAACCTCCGGATAGATCGCGTTCCCGTCCCAGGCAAAGTACACGAACACGAAGAAGAGCCCGGCGCAGGCGTGGGCCAGGGAGCTCCATCCGCGGGCCTCGGCCGTGCCGGCGAAGAGCGAAAAGGACCGCGGCGACGGGAAGAAGGCCGAGAAGCCGAAGACTTCCGGCCGCTGAACCCGATCGTCCGGGAAACGCCGGCCAGAAACGCGATCGAAAGGGGCGAATGGACGACCTTGATGTCGCGGTACAGCAACCAGCCCCGCCCCCACAGGTACGAGGGAACGAGCACCTCGGGCCAGGCCCGGAATCGGATTCGAAGGCTCAGGGCAGACGCAACCGCGAAGAAGAAGAGGAGAGACGCCCATCCGCTCGCCCGCTCGCTCCGCAAGCTCGGGCTCAAACGATGAGTCCCCGGTACCACTCCCAGACCGGCCGAGCCCAGAAATACGCCGCGATTCCGGCGAGGCCGAGAAAAACGCCAAACGGCAATCGCGTTTTCCAGTCGCCGCCCCGAAACATCATCGCGACTCCCACGACGCTTCCCGAGAGCGAGGCGAACAGGACGGTGAAGAGAACGCCCGCCGGACCCGTGAACGCCCCGATCGCTCCGAGCATTTTCACGTCGCCCAGACCCATGCCCTCGCGGCGGGTCAGCTTTTCGTACGCGAACGCGACCGCCCAGAGAACGCCCGCTCCCGCCGCGAGCCCGAGCACGGAGGAGCGCCACGGGAGCCTCCCCGAAAAGAAGGAAAACGCGACGCCGGCCGCCGCCAGGGGAAGGGTGACCGCATCGGGAAGAATCTGGAAGTCGAAATCGATGAAGATGAGCACGAGACAGGCGGAAAAGAAAACGGCCGCCGCCGCGAAATCGACGCCCGACGCCGCGTTCCGCGCCGCGAACGTCCAGAGAATCGCGTTCGCGAGCTCGATCGCCGGGTACCTCGCGGAAATCGGCGCGCGGCAATCGCGGCACTTTCCGGCAAGCAGCGCCCACGACAGAACCGGAATGTTGTCCCGCGCCCGGATCGGAGCGCCGCAGGCGGGACACCGCGAACCGGGATAGACGATCGACCTCCCCCGCGGGATCCTGTGAATGCACACGTTCAGGAAGCTCCCCACGAGCAGGCCCGAGATCGCCGCGAAGAGGACGAGAATCGGGTTCATCAGGGGCTCGCCGGAAACGAGCCGACCGACGAGGACGAGGAGCACGAGCCCGGAGCAGGCCGCCCCGGCGTAGAACGCCCACGGCCGATACACCCAGAGGACCCTGTGGTCGCCGCCGGGGA
>CAWEYG010000014.1:0-13167 GCA_963813155.1 uncultured Acidobacteriota bacterium
TGCGGTGACGCGTCCGGTAGTAAAGGAAAACGAGCAACATCCGGTGCGATCCGTAAACCGCGAGGCCGAGGAGGACGCTGTAGTAACAGATTAAGATCGCGATGTCGGAAACATGAAGCATTTTCTTCTCCCGGCCATTCTACTGGAGGCGATTTTCGCTTTCGTCGCGGGCGCCCCCGATTTTCGCACCCGCCTTCTCGTCTACCTTCCGCTCGTTCTGACCGCCGCTCCCGCGGCTCTTCTCTTCGCTTCCCGCGCGCCGAAGAAAGCCGCGCTCGTGTGCGGGCTCGTCTTCCGCGCAACTCTCCTCGTTCGCTCTCCCGACCTCTCGGACGACCTCCTTCGGTACGTCTGGGACGGACGAGTGGCGGCCGCGGGCCGTTCTCCCTACGAGCTCCCGCCGGCGGACCCGGGGCTTTCGTCTCTCCGGGATTCCCGGTGGCGGGCGATGTCTTATCCCGACGCTCTCACGATCTATCCGCCAGCCGCCGAATTCTTGTTCAAGGTGGGTGCCGTCTCCGGGTCGCCGGAGCTTTTCTTGAAGACGGTCTTTGCCGCCGCCGACCTTTCCGTGGTCTGGCTCCTGGGCGGCTTTCCCGGCGGAGAATTCGCTTCCGCCCTGTATGCCGCGTTCCCGCTCCCGGTCATCGAGAGCGCCGGAATGGGACACGTGGATTCCGTCGGGATCGCCCTTCTTCTCGCCTCGCTGCTCCTTCTGAGGCGGGGCTCGCGGGCGCTCTCCGGGCTCGCGGCGGCGCTGTCGGTGCTCGTCAAATACGTTTCGGGGGCGGCGCTCCTGCCGTGGCTCCGCCGGGGGAAGCTCGCATTTTTCGCCGGGTTTCTTCTGGCCGGGGGACTGCTCTGGCGCGCGGGGAAGGGCTCCGGGCCCTCGCCCGCAACCGGGCTGGCGAACTTCGCGACGCGGTGGGAAGGCAATTCCGTGTTCTATCCCGCGGTGCGCCGGGTCGTTTCCGAGCTTCGCCTCCCGGAGAGAGCGAAAGCGCGCTACGCGGAGTGGAAGTCCCGGCGGCCGCAGCGGCCGTGGATGGAGCGCGTGTGGCCTTACTTTTATGCCGAGTTCTTCGCGCGCTCGGCGCTCGCGCTGGTTCTCGCGGCCGGCCTCGTGACGATCGCGATCCGGATCCCGGACCCCGTCCGCGCGACGGGCGCGAGCATCGGCCTGCTCCTCCTCGTTTCCCCCGTTCTCCATCCCTGGTATTTGCTCTGGGCGCTGCCTTTCGCGGCCCTCTCGCGCTCGGCGCCCTTCCTCTATCTCTCGGCCGCCGTGCCGCTCGCGTACGGGCTTCTGTACCGGACGGCGTTTCTCTCTTCTCCCGTCATCCTGCTGCTGGAGTACGTTCCCTTCTCAGCCCTCCTGCTTCGCGAGGTCTGGCGGGCGGAGCGGCCCGCGGGGGTCGCGCGCCCGTGAGATACCGCGCGACGGTCGCGTACGTGGGAACGTTCTTTCACGGATGGCAGATCCAGGAGAACGCGCCGCGGACGGTTCAGGGGACGATCGAATCGGTCCTGTCGGAATTTTTCGAAGAGCCCCTTCGCGTTCACGCGTCGGGCCGCACGGACGCGGGCGTCCACGCGGACGGACAGGTCGTGCACTTCGACGCGGCCGCGATGCCCGCGCCGGCCGTGCGAAGCGCGGCGAATCGCAAGCTGCCCTGGGACGTTCGAATCCTCTCGATGGAAGAAGCGCCGCCGGCATTTCACGCCCGGTCGTGCGCCGCCGGAAAGCGCTACGTCTACCGCTTTTCGAGGGAAGCCGTCGTCGCGCCGAGAGATGCGCTCTTCGTGGCCCCGATTTCTCCCCGCGCCGACGCGTCGCGGATGGCCCGGGCGGCGGCGTCGGTCGTCGGGACGCGCGACTTCTTTCCGTTCTCGACCTCCGGCACGGAGACGGAAACGACGGTTCGAACGGTCTCGGCCTGCGGCGTGCGGGAAGACGGGCCCCGGCTGACGATCGAAATCGAAGCGGACGGATTCCTGCGCGGAATGGCCCGGGCGATCGCCGGCACCCTCGCCGATGTGGGCCGGGGCCGGCTCGACCCCGGGTTCGTGGAGGAGATCTTCGCCCGGCGCTCCCGGGCGCTCGTCGCCCCGAAGGCGAAACCCCGGGGGCTGACCCTGGAAAGGGTCTTCTATCCCTTTTTCGATAACATAGGCGCCGAATGAAAGATCGCCAGCTGCTGGCCTCTCCGGGATCCGTCGAAGAAGAGCTGCTCGCTTCGATCGACTCGAAGCGGCTTCCGCGCCACGTCGCGGTCATCATGGACGGCAACGGCCGGTGGGCCAAGCGCCAGGGGAAGCCCCGCGTCGAGGGACACCGGGCCGGGATCGCCTCCGTTCGGGAGATCGTGGAGACGTGCGCGCGGCTGGAAATCGACGCGCTGACCCTGTACGCGTTCTCGGTCGAAAACTGGAAGCGTCCCCGATTCGAAGTCGTGACGCTCATGACGCTGCTGAAGGAGTACCTGCGCAAGGAGCTGCAGAACCTCATCGACAACGACATCCGGTTTCGCGTCATGGGCCGTATGAACGAGCTCGATCCGTCGGTTCAGAAGGAGCTCGTGCGCGGGCTTGCCGCGACGTCGACGTGTCGCGGAATGACGTTCAACATCGCCCTGAACTACGGCGGCCGCACCGAGATCGTCGACGCGTGCCGCTCGCTCGCGCAGGACGTTGCTTCCGGCCGCCTCACTCCCGAGCAGATCGACGAGGAAATGCTCGGCTCGCGGCTCGGCACCGCCGGAATTCCGGACCCCGATCTCCTGATCCGCACGTCCGGCGAGATGCGGGTCTCGAATTTCCTCCTGTGGCAGATCGCCTATTCGGAGATCTGGGTGACGCCGACCCTTTGGCCCGATTTTCGGAAGAAAGACCTTTACGAAGCGATCCTGGAGTTCCAGAAGCGGGAGCGCCGATACGGAGGCGTGCTCGAGAGCCACGGCGCGGCCGCCGGCGGATGAAGCTCCAGCGCGAGATTTCCGCCGGTGTCGCGATCCCGATCGTGGCGGCGGTGCTGTGGTTCGCGCCCCCGTGGGCGTTCGGGTCGCTGGCCGGAGTGCTCGGTCTCGCGACCCTCCTGGAGTTCTATCGTCTCGCCGAGGGGGCGGGCCTGCCGGTTCCCAAGACGCTCGCGCTCCTGTTCGCGGCCGGAATTCTCGCCGCGGCCGCGGCTCCCGCGGCTTCGCCATCCGGAGTCGTCGTGGCCGGCGGCATTTTCCTCCTCGCGGCGCTGTTCGCCGCGGCGGAGCTCGTTTCGGACGTTCCGCTTGCCCTCTCCCTCGCGGGAGCGGGCGCCGCGCTGCTCGGCATCGCCCTCGTCGTTTTGCCCTTTTGCGGCCTGATGTGGCTCGACCGCGCGTACCTTCCCGGCGCCACGGCGAAGTTCGGCGCGCGGCTCGTCTTCTTCCTGTTCGCGACGATCTGGGCGTGCGACTCCTTCGCCTACTACGTCGGAAAGAGTCTCGGCCGGCACAAGCTCGCTCCCGAGGTGTCGCCGAAAAAAACCGTCGAAGGCGCGATCGGGGGCTTCGCCGGCTCGCTGCTCGTCGCGGCGATCGCCGCGTCGCTCTTCCTCCGGGAGTTCCGGCCGATCGAAGCGGCCATCGTCGGCGGCCTCGCCTCGTCGGCGGGCCAGCTGGGGGACCTCGTGGAGTCGATGTTCAAGCGCGCGGCGGGCGTCAAGGATTCGGGCGTTTTTCTGCCCGGACACGGCGGCTTCTACGACCGGGTCGACTCGCTGCTTTTCGCGGTTCCCGTTCTCTGCGGCGCCGTTCTCCTGAAGATGGCGACGTGAGAACGCTTTCCCTGCTCGGCTCGACCGGATCGATCGGCGTTTCGACCCTCGACGTCGTCTCGGCGCTGCCCGGACAATTCCGAATCGCCGCGATGGCGGCCGGGCGCCGGATCGGCTTGTTTTCCGAGCAAATCGAGAAATTTCAGCCGCTGCTCGCGTCGGTCGAGCTCGAAGAAGACGTTCCCCTGCTGCGAAAGCAGGCCCCCGCGTACCGCGGCGAGATCGTGTTCGGGCGGGAGGGCCTCGTCGCGTGCGCGACGCTTCCGGAGGCCGACACCGTGGTCGCCGGGCTCGTCGGGGCGGTCGGGCTCGCCTCCGCGCATGCGGCCCTTCGCGCGGGAAAACGGCTCGCGCTGGCGAACAAGGAGACGATGGTCGTCGCGGGAGAGCTGATGGCGCGCACCGCCCGCGAGAGCGGCGCGGAGATCGTCCCGATCGACTCGGAGCACAGCGCGATCCACCAGGCCCTTCGGGCCGGCCGGTCCTCGGAAGTGCGCCGGCTGATCCTCACCGGTTCCGGAGGCCCGTTCCGAACGCGGCCGCTGGACACTTTCGACGAGATCGCGATCGAAGACGCGCTGCGCCACCCGACGTGGAAGATGGGCCCGAAGATCACGATCGATTCCGCGACGATGATGAACAAGGGCCTGGAGATCCTCGAAGCGCATTTTCTCTTCGGCGTCGATCCCTCCGCGATCGAGGTTCTCCTCCACCCGCAGTCGCTCGTCCATTCGATGGTGGAGTATTGCGACGGCTCCGTCGTCGCGCAGATGGCGCGCAACGACATGCGTTTTCCCATTCTCTACGCGCTCGCGTATCCGGAGCGGCTCTCCAATCCCTTCGGCGAGCTCTCGCTCGCCGGCGCCCGCTTCGAGTTCTCCGAGGTCGAGCCGGAGCGCTATCCGGCGATCGGCCTCGCGCGCGACGCGCTGGCCGAAGGGGGCGCGGCCCCGGCCGTTCTGAACGCCGCCAACGAGATCGCCGTCGAGGCGTTTCTTTCCGGGAAGATTCGCTTCCCGTCGATTGTTCGGATTGTCGCCGACACCCGGACCGCTTTCGGACGCCGCGGAGCGCCTGACAGCGTCGCGGAGGCGGAAGAAATCGACCGCCAGGCTCGCGAGACGGCCCGGGAGCTCGCGACCCGGCTTTCAGGAGTTCGCGCGTGAGTTTTCTCGAGGACGTGCTGGCCATGGCGGTCGTGCTTTCGATCGTCGTCTTCATCCACGAGTTCGGCCATTTCGCGACCGCGAAACTCGCGAAGTTTCCGGTCGAAGTGTTCTCGTTCGGCTTCGGCAAGAGGCTGTTCGGCGTGAAGTGGCGGGGAACCGATTACCGCGTCTCGGCGCTCCCTCTCGGGGGCTACGTGCGCGTCCTCGGGCTCGGCCCGGACGAGTCGACGGCCGTCGGAGCGGCCGAGGCGTCCGCGGCGGTCGCGGGGCCGCGCTGGAAGCGCGCCGGGATTCTGCTCGCCGGGCCCGCGATGAACTTCGTCCTCGCGATCGCGCTCGGGGCCGGCGTCTTCATGGTCGGACGAAAGGTCCCGGCGTATCGGCTGCAGCCGGCCGTCATCCAGTCGATCGCGCCGAACTCCGCGGGCCAGGCGGCGGGTTTTCGAAAAGGCGACCGCATCGTCGCGATCGACGGAAAGCCGGTGGAAAACTGGCAGGACGCCGAGTTCGCATTCGCGATCAGCCCCCGGCAGAAGCTCTCGGTCGCCATCGACCGGGCGGGAAGCTCGCTCACGATCCCGCTCGTCCCCCGCGGCGTCTCGAAGTTCGACATCGGGTACACGGGGATCGGCCCCGCGCTGCGCCCGCGGGTCGGCCGCGTCCTTTCGCGCAGCCCGGCCGAGGCGGCGGGCTTCCAGAGCGGCGACGTGATTCTTTCCGTCTCCGGAGAGACGGTCGAGAGCGTCCCCGAGGTTCTCGAAGCCGTCGGCCGCCACTCGCCCGGGCCGGAGACTTTCGTCGTCACCCGCAAGGGTCAGACGCTCCCGCTGACGGTTTCGCCGCGCAAGGAGACGGACGGATGGAAGATCGGCGTCTCGCTCGACGTCGACGTTCCGGAAGTTCTCGAGAAGTTTCCGCCCGTCGAAGCCGTTCGCCAGGGTTGGCGGAGCCTCCGCACCGACACGCAGGCGACGCTCGGCGTCATCGTGAAGCTCTTTGCGGGGCGCGCGTCGGTCAAGCAGATGTCCGGGCCCATTGCGATCGGCCAGTTCGCGGGAGAAGCGGCGCGCGAGGGATTCATTCCCCTCGTGTCGCTGATGGGGATGCTCTCGCTCCAGCTCGGCATCCTGAACCTGCTGCCGGTTCCGATGCTCGACGGCGGGCAGCTCGCCGTCCTGCTCGTGGAAGGCCTCATCCGGCGCGACTTCTCGCTGCGCGTCAAGGAGCGGATCCTCCAGTTCGGATTCGTCCTGCTCGTGCTCCTGATGGGGGTCGTGATCTACAACGACATCCTCAAGGTGTTCTGAGTCCGACCTGTCGTGGAGACGGAGCAGGCCAAACGGGTTGCGTCCTTCTGGGATGAAAACCGGCACAAAGTCACGAAGAACCCGGCTTTCTGGATGGCGCATCCCCTCTGCCGGCAGGCGATCAACCGCAGAATCGGAGGAAACCCCCACGAATGGACCCTCGACCGATTCAAGAGGATGCGAGGCGCAAAGCCGTTCGAGCGGGGAATTTCCTGGGGCTGCGGGCTGGGCGAGTTCGAGCGGGCGGTCGTTCGCCTCGGGATCGCGAAGGAAGTCGATGCGTTCGACCTGTCTCCGAAATCCGTCGCCGACGCGCGGGTCGAGGCCGAAAGGGGAGGAATTACGGGCGTGAATTTCTGCGTCGGCGACTTCAACGACCCGAAGATCCCGTTTCACAGGTACGACATCGTCTTCTTTCATCAATCGCTTCATCACGTCATGGGGTTGGAGAGACTGTTTCGTCGTCTGTCGCTTTCATTGAAGTCTCGCGCCGCAATCTACGTGGACGAATATACGGGGCCCTCACGCGACCATTGGTCTGACGAAAAGCTCGTGGCCGCCCAGGCGGTTCTGGACTCCTTGCCTGACGAAGCAAAGCTGAAGGCGACGCTCGACGCTCCGATCATCCGAGAGGACCCTTCGGAAGCGATTCGGTCGGACGAGATCGCGCGGTTCGTTCGGGAATTCTTCGACATCGAAGAATGGAAACCCTATGGCGGCCAGATCGTCGACCTGGTTTTCCTCGCGATTTCGAAGGAATGGGCCGATTCTTCGGACGGATGCCAGGCGACCCTCGAGATGCTGAGGATGGAGGACGAACAAATCGCGCGGGACGAAGGAGCGAGTCACCACCTCTACGCGTTCGGACACTTGAAGCCGCCGTTCCGCCTCGCCGTGCCCCTCGCGAAGCAGGTCAGGAAGGCCGCAATCCGAAGAGCGAAGAAGATCTTTCGAGCGGAGTCTCTTTCGTAAGAGCAGAGCTGCCCCGTGCCCCGTCGGCCGCCGCGAGCGCGATCAACGCCGCCGGCAGGAGCGCGGCGGAAATCCGGAAAAACGACGAGCGAATGTGGTCGGCAGGGTCGAGGTACGTGAAGAAATAGACGGACGCGTATACGGCGAGCTGGGCGGCGATCACGGAAGTCAGAATCGCGGCCGTCCGGCGCTTGCGGGCGATGGAGAAGACCCACCCCGCCGCGAAAACGATCCAGAATCCGAACCATTCCGGCGCGAGCAGCTCGTTTGCGAGGAGAGAAACGATCGGTCCGGGGTGCGCGGCGCGCGCAAGGCCGCGGGAAAGCCAGTCCCCGACGAGGAAACTCTCGCCCGGCGGAAGGAGGAAAATCGAGACGAGTCCGGCGGCCGCGGTCCAGACGAGCGCGATTCCCACCGGGGCAAGCCGGCGAGAGAGCGGCCCGGTTCTCCGCTTTCGGGACAGGAGCTCCGCGCCGGCGAGAAGCAGCACGAGAGACAGGCCTTCACGGAGCTTGATCCAGGGGAGGAACCCGGCGACCGCGCCCCAGATCCATCCTCCGGGGAACGGATCGCCGCGCCGAGCCTCGAGAAGAAGAACGAGGCTCCCGGCGAGGAAGAGCGCGAAAGGAACCTCCATCAGCCCGAGCGATTCCGTGTCCCAGCACAGAGGAGAAATCGCCGCGAACGCGGCTCCCGTGTTCGCGAGCGTTTCCGAACGTCCCGCGGCGAGGATTCCTCCCCGGAGGAGCGCGAGGAGCGCGAGGGCGAACAGGGCGTGTGCAACCTTGACCGAGCGTTCGCCGGGGACAGCTCCGAGTGCGAGCAGCCGCCAGGCGACGGGGCCGCCGACGGGGTAGTCGGGATGGGAAATCGCCAGGCTCGGAAGCCGCAGCCGCCCGAGGTCGAGCGCCTGGTCCTCGAACATCGTCCTCGTTTTGGTTCCGTGCACCGCGTAGTAGTCCCAGCTCCAGACGGGAACGCGCGCGACCTTCGCGAGAAAGAGAGCGGCAGACGCCGCGAGGAGAACGCGCGTCGCGAGCGCGATCCGGGAAAGCGGGAGCGCGGGGTAATCGGGGCGAGCGAGAGATCGTTTCCCGGGGAAAGAAATCATGAGCGCGAGAACGATACAGATTGCCGCGATCACCCGCCCGCGAAGGGGAACTCCGAAGAGCGCCGCGGCAAAGCAGGCGGGAACCGAAAGGGCCAGGCCGATCGGGAACGCGAGCGTCCATCGCGTCGCCCGGCTCGAGGAACCTGCAGAGGGGGCTCGGCGCAACGCGGCGGCGCCGGGCAGCGAAATCAGGATCGCCCCGGCGGCGGTCCGGGCGATTTCGCCGATCAACGCTTTCTCTCGCGGACGATCGCGACCTTCCCGGAGTCGGCAACGACGATTTTCGCGAGGCTTGCGCGCCGAACCGGCGTCGAGAGACAGGCTCCGGCGGGGAGCTCCCGCCAGTACGCGTAGTTCGTCATTGCCCGCAGCCACGTCGGGTCGATGCGCCGGGGATCGAACTCGAGGCAAAATCCCTCGCCGGGCCGAAGGAGATTCTCCGAGCTCTCGAGCCGGGCGAGCAACGCCGGGTCCCTGTACGCCCAACCGTACCAGAGCCTTTCGCTGCGGGCGGTCAGGGCCCCCGGGCGCTCGAGCTGTTCCGCCGTCCGGAAGCCGACGACGAGCGCGATTCCCGCGATCGCGGCAGTGAGAAGAAGTCTCCGGAAAGCCGCGCTCACGGACTCTCTCCGCGCGGGAGGGAAGCTCTTCCTCTCCGGGTGAGGACGGCGGCCGAGCCCGCCGCGAACAGGAGGGCCGAGAGGGAGATCCACGCGCCCATGCAAAAACCGGGGGGCGAGTAGTCGAGAAAGAGATCGTGGTCGCCTGGAGGAATCGCGACTCCGAGAAACGGCCCGCCCGCGAGGCCGAAGGCTCGAGCACCCGGCGAAGGCCCGCGAACCCTCGTCACCGAGAGTTTCCTTCCCGCCTCGTCCCGCGCGGACCAGCCGCCGTCCTGCACGAGGCTCGCTTCCGCGAGCACGAGACGGTTCCCGGGAGCGCGGCTATGGAACGCGACGCGGTTCGTGCTTTCCCGATAACGGGAGATCGCGAGAGTCGCCGAAGGATCGGCCGGGAAAACGCGGGGGAACGCCTGGGAGTTTTCGAAGACCGTTCCGTCGGCGCCGGAATAAGCGCTCTTCCACTTCGGGCCCGGCGAGCTGCGGCCGGGCGAGCTGACGAGGTAGCGCACATTCAGGAAGTCGAGCGCCGGCGCATTCACGTCCCGGAGCGTCTTGAAATACCCGGCCGGGTCGTAGCCGCACGCCGTGTTGAGGAAGTCGACGTACTCGCGGCGCTCCACGGGATCGTGCGTCCGGACGTCCTCGACGCCCGCGAACACGTTCGAGTTCGGAAAGAGGGTGGCGCCCTCGCCGGCGACGCGAAAAGGCCCCGGCTGGCTCTTCAGAAAGCGAACGAGCGGCGTTTCGGGGAAGAGCATCTCGATCGGTTGAAACCGGTAGATGCGCAACCCCTCTCCGAACAGCGCTGCCGCGGCGAGGACGGCGAGGCCGGCGGGAAGAAGCTCCGCTCGCGCCCGGCGGAGACCGAAAAGCGCGAAGGTCGCCGCGGCGGCGAGAAGCACGGCAACCGAGAAGATCCACGCGTGCCGCTCGGAGGGCCATCCTCCGGTTGCGGCGTGCAGGCTTGCGACGCGCGGAAAGGCGATGCTCGCGAGTCCCGCCAGAGCAATCGCGAGCATCGGAGGGAAAAGCCACGACCTCCCGCCCGACCGGAGATCCCGTGCGAGGCGGTCCGCTTCGAAGGCGGCGAGGGCCGTGCCGCCGATCGACAGGAGCGAAAAGAAGCGCAGGGGAGTCATCAGGCGGAGAAGCGGGATCGCGCCCGAGATCTCGGCGAACGGCCAAAGGCCGATCGCGGCGCCGAATCCGAAGATCATCGGAGCGAGCAGTGCCAGGGAGTTTCGATCTCTTCGGCTTCCGGGACGGAGAATCGAGAGCGCGGCGACCCATCCGACGAGTCCGAACGCTCCGAGCGCCATCTCCGGAAACGAGCCCGCCCCCCCCGGGATCATCGGCGCGGTGATTTCGTCTCCGAAGAGCCTCGGGAAGAGTGGAGTCAGCAGCCCTCCGTGCCAGAAGTTCGCCCGCGGCAGGAAGGAGAAGTCCCTGGCCCAGAACGGGTGAGCGACGAGAATGAACCGGTTCGAGGCGCGGATCGCAAGGGCCTGCGGAAGGAGGGCGAAAGCATCGAACCCCAGCGCCAGCAGCCCTGCCGCGAGGATCCGGGCCGCGAGCCTCGGAGTGTCGGGCAGGCTTCGGAGCGTTGCGCGGCCCGCGAGCCACAGCCCGATGAACAGGGAGCCGAGCGCGACGCTCTCGACGTGCCCGCCCAGGGGCCAGAGGGCGAAGATCAGGACGAGCAGCGGGAAAGCTCGCGCGGAGGCCGATCGGTCGCGAAGGAGCTCGACGGCGAAGAGGGCCAACGGCCAGAAGCAGATGACCGCCGTGTGGGGAAAGAACAGCCACGGGATCATCGTCATTGAGAAGGAAAAGGACACCGCGCCGAACAGCGCCGCGCCGTTGGACAACCGGAGCTCCCGGAGCCAGAGCCACATTCCGGCCAGCGTGAGCGCGAGCTTCAGTGCGCCCGTGAGAGTCGCCGCCCGGGCAAGAGGAACGATCAACCCGAGAAGCGTGAACGGGGAAAACGCCGCCGATTGGCCGTTCGCGGCGAGCGGCGTTCCGCATCCGTTCCAGCGATCCCTCAGCGGGAGCTCCAGGTTCTTGTACGCGAGCCGGACGGCCTTCGCCCAGGGCGCCATCTGCATCGCGAGGTCGTTCAGGTTCGCGTTGCGCGCCGGCGGTCCCGCGAGCACGTGCCAGGGCCAGATCAGGAGCGAGTGATCGGCGGGCAGGGGCGTCGTCGCCGTGAAAAATCCGGGGAGAAGAAAAAGCAGTGGCAACCCGAACACTGCCGCGAACGCGGAGCGCGACAGGGGCCGCCCGAGCCCGATTGCGGCGCCGCCGATCCCCGCGACGACTGCCGCGTAGAGAAGGAAAAGAATCGCGGTGGTCACGCAGAGTCTGCCGCTGCCTCTCCAACTTGGGCGGCCGCCGAGGCGGCGAACGCGAGGCAGAGGAGCGGGGTCAGAAAGATCCGGCGGGCCGACCAGCCGATCCACAAACTCGGATCGGCCGCCCCGTGGAGGTAGTAGCCGACGTTGACGAGCGCGATCGCCGCGGCGACGAGAGCGGGCGCGAGTCCTTCCCGCCGGACGCCGATGGCCATGCCCGCGACGAGGACCGCGATCCACGGAAGGTACCCGACCCCGTACGACGTGTTCCGAACGAGGCCGGCGGCAACTTTCGAAAAATTCGCCAACGTCATGGGGCCGGCTGTTCCGGGTTTGTAGTTGTAGAGAATCCCGTGCCGTGCGCAGAACGCGATCCAGCCTGCGAGCGCGAGCGCGGGCAATGAGGCCAGGCGGAGAGCCGCGGCGATTCGGGACGGCAGCCCGCCGCGCCGGGGGCCGAATGCGCCGAATACTCCGGCGACCGCGACGGCGAAAATTGCTCCCTCGAATTTCGTGAGAGCGCACCCGGCGAGCGCGATCGAGGCCGCGAAGTCGGCCCTCGGCGACCGTTCGCCGAAGACGAGGATTCCGAGCGCGAGCGCCTCGAAGAAGAGCAGCGGCGGCTCCGCGTTCCCGCCGACGTCGGAAGCGAGGGCGGCGAATCCGAGCAGCGCGGCGAAGAACGCGCAACGCAGCGCGGCGGAGGAATCGTCCATCCTTCGGCGGGCGGTTCCCCAGAACGCCGCCACCATCAGGGCGAAAAAGATCGGCGCCGAGAGAAGGCTCGCGCCCCAGGGAAATCGTCCCGCCGCCATCGCACCCCACGCATAGAGGCAGGGAAGCAGCGGAGGGTAGTCGGGATGGAGCAGGAAGTGATCCGGTTCCGCGAGGAACGCAACGTCGATCCCCCGGGCGAGCGCGAATTGCTGTCCTTTCGTGCCCCAGAAAAACAGAAGATCGGTCGAGGTGGCGCGCGCCGTCGCTGCGGCGTAGGAAAACAGGATGACCCCCGCGGCGGCGGCAAGCAGGGCGGCAATCCTCCGGCGGTTCGGTGCCCCGGTTCGAACGGCGGCACGGTGCTGTTTGGGTTCCCGGGCTCGGCGCGCAAGCCACACGGTCAAAGAGAGAATCCCCAGAGTGATCGAAATTCCCGCGACAGACCAGCGCACCCCGATCGACGTCAGGAGCAGCATCACGAGCGTCAGAAGCACGGCTCCCGCGCCGCAGGCAAACGCGAATCGCCCGGCTCTCGAATCGTCCGATCCCGGCCAGAGTCGCGCGAGCGGCGCCGCGAAGAGAGGCACGGCCAGCCACGAGAGGAGAAAGACGGCGCCGCTCAAGGAACGGCCTCGTACAGGTCGCCGTCGCGGAATCGCCGCACCCTCCGGAATCGCGAATCGGAAAACGTCCCGCGCTGGCACGCGACGAATCGAGGCGCTTCGTCCCCCGATCCGGGCGGAAGGAACCGACTTGCCAGGATCACGCGGCGGTTGGGCATCTGGCCCGTCGCGACAAAGTAGGCCGACCAGTTGGCGCGGTCCTCTCCGTCCGGCGGAACGAGGGAAAAGGTCGCGCCTTCGGGAACCCCCTCGGAGGCTTCCGAGAGGAAAACGAGGAGCGGCTCGAAGAATTTCGCGTCGCCGTTGGAAACGACGGTTCTCGGCCGCTGGAAAGTCGCGGGGGCGAATCGGAAGGTCTGAACGAGCATCGCGGCGAAGCAGGCCGCGAACGCGAGCCACAGGAGGAGTTCGGAGCGGGAAAGAGCGCGCGGCAGCCGGTTCATGCGGGCGGCCGGGCGGCGCTCAGGAGGGTTCCGATTT
>CAWEYG010000015.1:0-6174 GCA_963813155.1 uncultured Acidobacteriota bacterium
CGCTCTCGACCAGTACCGGGAGGCCCTCCGGCTTGACCCGATGCGGCAGTCGCTGATGATCGATTACGCGGAGCTTCTCCTGCTGTGCCAGAGAGCGCCCGATGCGCTCCGGATCGCTCGGGCGCTGATCGACCGCTACCCCGCCGAAACGAGCAACCGCGAATTGCTTCGGCGTTGCGAACAGGCGGCGCGCGAGCACCCCGGGTTTCGCGGCCTCACCGTTTGACACCCACGTCTTGAAGCAAAAGGAAAAGGCGGGCACGAAGCCCGCCTCGAACATTCCGGATCCGAAGGGAAATTAGTTCGCGGCGAGCGCGGGGGCGGGAGCGGCCTTCGAGCGCGCCTCGTTGACCGTGAGCGGCTTGCCGCCGTGATCTTTCCCGTTGAGTCCGGCGATCGCGGCCTTCGCCTCTTCGTCGCTCGCGAATTCGGCGAAGCCGAAACCCTTCGCCTTGCCGGTGGCCTTGTCCATGACCAGGGCAACGCTGTCGGTCTTGCCGAACGGCGTGACGAGATCGCGGAGGTTCTGTTCCGTGGAATCGGGGGAGAGGTTGCCGATGTAGATTTTCATGGTCGAGCCCTTCTGCGCCGGCGGTCCGGCGTGTTGACGGCGATCAATCTGGGACGCAGCACTCGCCGACGCGTGTGGCGCCATCTCGCTTGGGATTCGTTCGAAAACTCAGCAGTTCTGAGAGGGCGAGCGAAACGAGACCAGTTGCAGGATATCACAACAACCTGGCTCGCAGGCTCGCATACCACGCGCATTCGGCCCGAAGGGGACACGCCTCGCAGCGCGGATGCGCCGCCTTGCACAGCTCCTGGCCGTGCTGGCGAAGCAGCTGGTGGGCGCGGATCAGGAAATCGAAATCCGCGGGAAGCTCGGGCGCCGCCGCCTCGGTCGCGGAGCGATAGCTCTTGCCGTAGTTCCTTTCTTCGTTCCCGTAGCCGAGCCGCAGCAGCACGCGCAGCGCGTTGGAATCGGGCGCGAGCGACGGAGCGCCGCGCGAAAAGAGAAGAATCTTGTCCGCTCCCGGCTCTCCGATTCCCGGAAAGCGCTTCAGGAGCCTACGCGTACCCACTTTCGGCGCGCGGGACTCCGCGCGAAGCCGCTCAAGGCCCGCCTCCCGCGCGATCTCGGCCGCTTCCTGAAGCTTGCGCGCCCGGTCGAGCGGCCGCATTCCCCCGGACCCGATCGCCGCGGCCAGTGCTTCGAGCGGAGCGGCGAGGATTCGATCCGGCGAAACGCCGACCTTCCGGCGCAGCTCCCGAAACACCTCGCGCCGCCGCGCATCGTCCACCAGGTACGCGGCATTCTCGAAGAGCACGACTTCGAACGGATCCGTGACCGGGAGCGGCGCGGGCTCGCCGTAAAACCTTGCGAGCTTTCCCACGAGCAATTGCAGCCGCCTCTGTTTTCTCACTTCCTGTTCACGAGGCATCGTAGCAGGGGCAAGCGGCTCGCGCCGGCCCGCGATTCGGGATACGCTGACCAAAAGGAGGGGCGCCCAATGTCATTCAAATCCAGAGGCCTCGGGATGATCCTTCTCTCCATCTGGCTGATCCTGCTCGGTCTCCTTCCGCTCCTGTCGATTACGTTTGCCCACTCGGGTCAGCTGCTGGACGTTCTGGCCATTGCGGCCGGCATCTTCCTGCTCATGGGTCGTTAGCTACCCGGCAGGGTGAGGCACCAGCCGGCGCCTCACCCGCCCTTCACCCCGCTTTTTGGGCGTTTTCTTCGAAATTTCCAGCGTGGCACACATCTTGCGCTGAAAATTGGCGGCAGAGGAGACACAAGAAAATGGAACGACACCCTTCCCGACGACGCTCGGCGATCTGGACTTTCGCGGCGCTCTTGAGCGCGGTTTCGGCCGCGGCAATCGGCGCTACTTCTTTCGAGCTTCCGCCGCTCGTCCAGCCGGCGACGAAGGATCTTCACGCGGGCAAGGTCGTCTGGGTCGACCTCGTCACGCCCGATCTCGACGGCGCCAAGCGCTTCTATTCGGGACTGTTCGGCTGGACGTACAAGGACATCCACACCGGCGACACGGACTATTCGGTCGCCCTGCTCGACGGGCAGCCCGTCGGCGGCCTCGTCCACCGGGCCGTGCCGTCGGGAGAACATCGGCAGCCGGCGTGGCTGACGTTCCTCTCCGTGCGCGACGCGGCAGAAGCGGAGCGCCAGGCACTTTCCCATGGCGGAAAGGTCCTGAGGAAGGCCAGTGAGTACCCCCGGCGCGGACGGCAGGAGATCTTCACCGATCCGCAGGGCGCCGTGTTCGCCGTACTGCAATCCTCGAGCGGCGATCCCGCCGATCTCCTCGCCGAACCGGGCGACTGGATCTGGAGCTCGCTGATCACGAGCGATCCCGACGCGGGCGCCGCGTTCTACCAGTCGCTCTTCGGATACGAAGTCTTCGACCTGAATGCCGCCGATCAGCGCGAGCACCTGTTGCTCGCGACGGACGGCTATGCGCGAGCGAGCGCGAGCCCGTTGCCGGATTCCGGCAAGAGTCACTCCCACTGGCTCAACTTCGTGCGAGTCGCCAGCGCCCGGGACTCGGCGGCGAAGGCCGCCGCGCTCGGCGGGCGGGTGCTCGTCGAGCCGCATGTGGACCGGCAGGGCGGAATGGTCGCGGTCGTCGCCGATCCGTCGGGCGCGCCCTTCGGCCTCCTCGAATGGTCGGATACCGAAAGCAAAGAGGTCACAAAATGAAAATCACCTACCGGCGCTGGGCAATCGGCGCGCTCGCGGCCGCGCTGCTCGCGGTCCTGTCGGGATGCGTCGCGACCGTCGACGACGGCCGCCGAGGCGGTTACGGAGTGGGCTACTACGAGCCGTATGGCCAGCCCTACGGCGGTTGGCCGTCGGGCTACCACGTCGCCCCTCCTCGCGGCGATCGCGACCGCGACACGCACAGCAGTCCGGCTCGCGAAGAGAACCGTTCCCGGAAATACCGGCCCGCGGACTCTTCCCGGCCGGTCCCCTCGCTTCCGTCCAAACGGCGTTCGAACGACCACGACCACGATCACGGCAATTGAGAAGGGGGGAGGCCCGGCGGCCTCCCGTCACGCCTTCTCCAACACCCACGTCGTCATGCATCGCTGGCCGGATACGACGGTCGTCTTCAGCGGATCGAGCAGCCGGCCCCCGAGCTCCGCCGTCCAGTCGAGCAGATACCGCTCGTCCACCAGGTAGCGCTCGCTGCCGTCCGGCAGCCCGAAGCGTCTCCCCCGATCGGCCGGAAGCGGTCTTCCATTCCGATCGTCGAGGCGAGACGGCAGAACATCAGGCCGCCCCGCTTCACGAGACGCCAGGTGCCGCGGAGCATCGCCTGGAACTGCGCTTCGTCGCGCGCGAAGTGAAGCACAGCGCTGCTCACCACGGCATCCGCGATCGCGTCGGGAAAACTGTTCGACTCGACCGGCTCTTCGCGAATGTTGGCGGCGGGCAGGCGCGGAGCGAGCTCCTGCAACAGCCGTCGCACCGCCCGGACGCTGTTCGCGTCCGGATCGAGGCCGTAGACCTCATATCCCTCGCTCAGAAAGAACACGAGGTTGCGCCCGCTCCCGCAGCCGGCGTCGAGCACCGTCATTCCCGGCGCGATTCGCCCGCGCAGGATCTGGTCGAACAGGTAGATGTCGATCTGCCCGAAGAGCGAGGAAAGGTCGGTCACGCGAAGGTATGGTAGCAGGCCGGCCGCCGGCTACCGCGGGTACTGCGGCCCCGCGAGCTCGATCGTCCACAGCGGCCCGCCTTCGTAAAACTGGCTCTCGGATTTCGCGAAACCCGGCGCGTCTCCGACGACGATCCACACGGAAGCGTCCTTCGGCTGTTTCCCGACGATCGGCGCGACCGCGCCCGCAAGCCCGCGAAGGTCCACGTGGATGTTGAATCGCTCCGCCCGGTACGACTGCCGGCCGTTGGAAATCGTCTCGAATCCCGCGCGCGAGACCACGAGCTTCACGAGCCGCGGCTTCGGGGCGGCGACGAGCATCGGAAACGTCGTCGAGGCGATCTCGGGAGCAAGGTCTTTCAGGAGAGTCGACGGCAAACCGTTCGCCAGGTCGGGAGGAAGCTTCATCCGCTCGTCGAGGAATTTTTCCACGCCTTTCTCCGCATACTTCACGGTCACGCGACCGCTCTTTTCGTCGATCGACACTTCCATCGGACCCGGAAAGCTCGGGCCGCGCTGGACGAGGCGGTCGCTCACGAGCCGAAACCGCCCGCGCTGCGTGAAGACCGTCGTCTCGTCCTGCAGCGACCCGTCCCGGAAATGGAAAACCAGGCGGCTCGTGACGCGGTCTCCCCGCGCGAACTGGATCGAATCGCCGTCGGCGATCACGGCGCCGTCGGGACCTCGGAGAGCCAGAAATCCGCGCACGACGCCCTCCGGGTAGCGGACGGGCACGAAATCCCCGCGAAGAATCGCGCCGCCAGCAAGGAAGGCGAGAACAAAGAGCGCGAGCCGTCTCTTCACGCAGGCTTTCGAGAGCAAGACCCATACCGACGCCGGTCGGCTTTCCCGGTTGCCTTTTTTTCTCCTCCGGCATGGAATGCGCCCATGAGATCGAAATTCACAATGCACGGATCCCGGTTTCTTCCGCTCGCCGCCCTCCTCCTCGCAGCGGGGTGCGCGTCGACGGGGCCGTCGGCCGGCCCGGGTCCGGCCGGGGCGCCCGCGCCGTCGGAGCGCGCGACGCTCGGCATGGAGGGAAAGCCGATCACGCGGCAGCTGCGCAAGAAGCTGGGCCTGCCGGCAAACCTCGTCGGCGTCGTCGCGGGAGACGTGCTTCCCGGCGGCCCGGCCGCGCTCGCGGGAGTTCGCCCGAACGACGTCGTCGAGCAGATCGGCGGCGCGAACATCCTCGTCGATTGCGATTTCCTCGACGCCGCGTTCAACCGCCCGTCCGGCCCGGTCGGCGTCGTCGTCCGCCGAGGGGCCTCGAAGCTCTCCCTGACGGTCGCCGCCGCGGGACAGGACGCTCTCTTCGCGAAGAGCTGCCGCGCAGGAGTCCTCGAGGCCTGCTTCCGACAGGCGTGGTCGCTCGCCGGCAGCCGCGATGCCGCCGACCGCGGGCGCTCGCTCGAGCTCTACGACTCCGCCTGCCGCGCCGGCTCCGCGGACGCGTGCACGTACCGAGGCCTGTTCCTCAGCCGGGACGGCAACCGGGAGAGCGTCGCCGTCCTCGAGCGCGCCTGCGATCTCGGGAGCGGCGGCGGGTGCGCGACGCTCGCGTTTCTCCACGCAACTGGAAAGTTCGTTCCGAAAGACGACCGCCGCGCGAATTCGCTCTACGTGAAATCCTGCGTCCTCGGCGACGAGCAGGGCTGTTACAACGAAGGGTTGATGGCGGACGAAGCGCGCGGGACCAGCCGCGATCTCTCCCGGGCCGTCGCGCGATACCGCGAGGCGTGCGACGGAGGAAGCGCGCCCGCGTGCACGAACCTCGGATTTTTCTACGAGCATGGAAGCGGAGTCGGGAAGGATGCCGCGAGAAGCGGCCGCGCTCTACAAGCGGGGATGCGACGGCACCACCTGCCAGCCCTCCAACCGGAACGGCTGCGTGAACCTCGGCCGCGCGTTCCGCGACGGCACGGGCGTCGCGAAGGACCCGTCGCGGGCGGCGCCGCTCTTCCGCGATGCGTGCAATCGCGACCTCAACGACCCCGGTTCCGAAACGAACCGGTCGCGCGCGTGCTCGCTTCTCGGCGCGCTGTACATCGACGGCGACGGTGTGGAGAAGGACTCCTCCAGCGCGCTCCGCCTCTCCGAGCTCGGGTGCGAGCGCGGAGACTCCTTCGGGTGTTTCAACGCCGCCGCGATCACGGGAATCGGCACCGAGCGGGACGCCGCGAAGGCGGCAGGGTTCCTGGAGAAAGCGTGCGACCTCGGCGACGGGGAGGGATGCTTCGACCTCGGGGTCGACTACGAGAAGGGACGGGGCGTCTCCGCGGACCGCGACCGCGCGAAGGGTCTCTTCCGGAAGGCCTGCCAGCTCGGGTTCCGGGAGGCGTGCGGGAGGAAGTAAGGGCCTCGCTCGCTCAGCGGAATACGCAGGTGCGGAAGACCTCGTGCAGCGTCGTTCCGCCCGGGCAGTAGCGCAGGGCCACGAAACCGAACGCGGCCGCGCCCACGAATGCGACCAGAAAAGGAAAGAGCGTCTGCTTGAAGA
>CAWEYG010000016.1:0-8675 GCA_963813155.1 uncultured Acidobacteriota bacterium
ATCGCGGAGCCGGAGAGGAACACGACGGCGGCGCCGAACCCGAGCTTCTTCATCTCGAGTCAAATGATAGCCAAAAAGCGCGCGGCTATTCCTTCTTTCCGGACTCGCTCCGTTCGCGCGCGTCAATCTCGCGCAGGACTCGCTCTGCGTTTTCGCTGCCCGGCGAAAGCGCGAGGACGCGACGATACTCCTCGCGGGCGAGGTCGAGCTTCCCTTCCGCCAGATAGACCTCCCCCAGGCTGTCGTGCGCGTTGACCGACTGCGGATAGGACGAGACGTTGAGCCGGAAGAGCCGCTCTGCGACAGCGAGATTTCGCTGACCCATCGTTTCGTATCCCAGATCGTTGATCTCGCGCTCCGTATCGATCCACGCGGTTTCCGGGCCCTGTTTGAACGCCGAATACGCTTGCTCGATCTCCGCCGCATCGCCCGACCGGATCGGGCCGGCGAGAGCGGTCGCGACCGACCGATACCGTTCGACGATCTCCATCGCCGGGTCTTCGTTACGGCGGTACTGGGAGAAGCTCAACGGGGAGGAAATGTGCGGCGCCGTCCAGGATCGGCGATCGTGCTTCCCCGCGTCCTGGTGGAAAAACGTCGAGACCATGACGACGAGCCCGCTGCGGGGCAGCGCGACCGGATCGTGGTCGCCGTACTGGTTCGGCCGGGACCCGGTCGGCTCTCCGACGTAGGTCGGCCGGGCGTATTTCGAAAGATCGTTGACGAGATTCTGCGCCGCGGAAAACGTGGACCGGCCGATGAGAACGAAGAGCCGGCCCCGCGCGTCCAGCCCGGAATGCAGGAGCCCCCGGACGATCGGCGTGTTGTAGTAGCTGTCGCCGCCCGCATTGTGCCGAAGGTCGAGCACGAATCGCTCCACACGATGCTGCCCCGCGAAACGAAAGACGCGGTCGAAGAAAGCGGCAATCGGCTCGTCGGGCTTGTTCGCCACCGCGTTGTACTGAACGTAGAGAGTCCCCGTGGATTCGCGGTAGTTCATCCAGTAGAAGTCGGCGGGATTCTCCAACCAGGCCGGAACGGGCCCGGCCGCGACGTTCCGCGCGTCGATCCAGCCCGGCGGGTCGATCCACTGGGAGCCACCGGCGTGGGCGGCGTGACCGAGGGGGATCGTTACCGGCACGCGCGCCGTGAACGTCTTCCCGTCCTTTTCGAAGCCGTACGATATTTCGCCGGCGCCCTCGTTCACCCCGAGGCCGTCGAGGAGCTCGCCGACGCCGAAAGCGAGCGGGACGACCTGTTTCAGACCTTCCTCGTTGTCGTGCGACACGGCGGTCGCGACCCGGGCGAAGGCCTCGTCGACCGAGAGGTTCCCCACGCGAATCAGCCTCGCGCCGACGAGATCACGATGCGCCGCGTCGGCCGCCCTCACGAAAATCCCGTCGGAGAACGCATAAAACCGCAGGGCCGCCGCGTGGAATCCGAGCTCCGGCAGATAGAAGGGGGAAAGGCTCGTGTGCCCGTCGCCGATCGCGGCGACGAGCTGCATCAGCCGGACGCAGATCTGGTTGCGGGTCAGCGCGGGAATGTCGCGATCCAACGCGGCGACCCGGCGGAGCCACTCTTCCCGGGAGATCGCGTGGAACGCGTTCGCGTGCACGCGGGGCAGCTGTTCGGCGAGGGTGTTCAAGTCCTCCCGCCAGTCTTCCGCGGACGGTTCGGCGGCTCGCGCGGGTCGGAGAGCAGCGACGGCGACGGCGACGAGAACCGAGAGAATGATCCGGTTCGGAATTCTCATGGGGCCTCCTTTTTCAATAACGACAATTGTCGATATTCAACGCGGGCAGGAGCGATCGAAGATCCTTCGGCCTCATCGGCGCTGCGCGGATGCGGGGGCGACGGCAAACGACGCCGTGCCCGGACGGACGCCGGGGAGGAGAAAAAGCACCGCGGCGGCGGCCAGGACAGCGCGGCGGATCGGGCCGCCCCCGCCGGGCCGCCGGTCGGCGATTCTCCGCAGCCGGCGCTCGAGATGCGAGCGCGCTCCCGTTGCGGCGACGGCTCGGGCTCTCCGCCCCGGGGGAGCCAGCGAGGCGACCGCGAGAAGCGCGAGCGAGTATTCGCGGCCGCAGCCGGGCGCCGACCGCAGCACGTCGGCGTCGCACCGCTCTTCGCGCAGCTCGCGCCGCCGCTCGATCAGAACTCGCAGCAGCGGATTGAACCACCAGAGCGTGGCCACGACCGACTCGGCCGCCTCGCGAGAAGGATCGCGGCGGCGGAGATGGGCGAGCTCGTGCGCGAGGATGAGGCGCAGAGCCCGCCCTGAAACGCCTTCGAACGCCCGCCGGGGCAGCAGGATCGCCGGCCGCCGGCCGCCGAGTGCGCAAGGGACCGGAACCTCGGAAGAGACGCGGACCTCCGGCAACCGGCTCAACCCCGCCTGGCGCGAAAGGTCCGCGAAACCGGCGACCTCGACCGCCGCCGAGCGTCGGCGAACGCGCCGAGTCCTGCCGCCCTCCCGGGCGAGACGGGCGAACGAAACGGCCGCTCCCGTGACGTGCACGACCGCGACCGCTCCGAGCACGGCCGCAAGGCCCGGCTCGAAGAATCCGGGAAGAGCGGCCCCGAACCGGCTGAAGAGACCGGTCGGAAACGGAAGCATCGGAGGAAGAACGAACTTCACGAGCCCGACCCCGAGCAGAGCGCCGCGAAACCCGGGACTCGAGCGGGGAATCGCCGCGGTGAGGGCGAGGACGAGCGCCGCCGCGACGCTTCCCTGGGCGGTGAAGTGAATCAGGTGCAGAGTCCACTCGCCGGCGAGGATCACCGCCTCTTCCCCCTTCGCGGACCGTGGAGCTGCTCCACGAGGTCCCGAAGCGCCTCAATCTCCGTTTCGGTGGCGGGCGCGGATCGGAACAGCGTCGAAACCACCGAGAGCCGGTCGCCGCCGAAGACCCGGGAGACGAGACGACGGAGGACCGAGTCCCGGGCCCCGGCCGACCGCCTCGTCGCCCGGTAAAGGAAGGCCTTTCCCGCCGGCGCCGGGCGGCGCGCCACGAGCCTCTTCGATTCGAGCCTTTGCAGCAGCGTCACGACGGAGGAGTGCGCGAGGGGTCGGGACGAGCGCAGCCGCATTCCCACCGAGCGCGCGTCCATCTCGCCCCCGTCGTGCAGGCAAGCGAGGACCTCGAGCTCCGCCTCCGGCGGCGGGCCGCCGGCCCCGCCGCCCCGCTTTTGTCCGGGCGCCGGAGCGCCGGGTTTCGATCTCGACATCTGTCGATATATGACGGCGACTCGAGGAAAAGGTTTCGCGGCTCTCCGGGCGTCATCCGCGGAGGACGGACGGCGCCGGCGCTTTCACCCGGATCGCCCCCGGAACCACTCCGAACTTCACCGGAAACTCCGGCTTCCGGATTTCGCCGTCCGCGTGCGCGAACAGAGGACGGTCGGAGCCCAGCGTGAAACCTTTTCCACGGAAGAACCTCGCCTTCGGATGGCTCCGGTGCGCGCCGAAGAGCGCCTTCGGAAGGTTCGCGAGCGTTTCGAGCTTGCCGAGATCTCCGATCACACACGCGTCGAGCGCTCCGTCGGACGGGGAAGCGTCCGGCGTGAGGAGAAACCCGCCGCCGCACGACGGGCCGTTGCCCACCGCGCAGAGAAGAGCTTTCCCTTCCCAGGACCCGAAATCCCCCTCGAGCTTCAGGGTCGGCTTCTCGTAGGTCGCGATCGTCGCGACGGCGGCCGCGAGGTACGCGGGCAGCCCGCGCAATCTTCGAAACTCCTTCGACTTCGCGGCTGCCGCCCCGTCCAGCCCGACGCCGACGCCGCTGAAGAAGAATTCGCCGTCCATCGCGCCGAGGTCGAGAGTCTTTTCTTCGCCATCGATTGCGAGATCGGCCGCCGGGCCGGCCTTCCGCGGCGAGCCGATCGTCCTCGCGGCGTCGTTTCCGCCTCCCGCGGGAACGAAACACAGGACTCCCCGGCCCGGCGCCGCCCCCATCGCCTGCACGATCTCGTGGACGGTGCCGTCGCCGCCGACCGCCACGACGACGCCGTCCCGCTCGGCCTCGATGAATTCGCGCGCCAGCTCCGTCGCGTCGCCGGGCGCAGCGGTCCGAAAAATCTCGAACGAGGCGCCGCGCTCCCGCAGGCGCGACTGGACGCTCGACGAGAATTCGCGGCTCCCGGCCGTTGCCGGCGGCCGGATTCCCGATGACGCGGATCGGAGAGGACAGATCGATTCTTCGGTTATCCTTCGGCGATGATTCTGAAGGTTTCGAAGCTCGGCGTCAAAGTTCTGCGCGAAAAGGCGGCCGACGTCGACCCGAAAGACGTGCGGCAGGGCAAGTACGAGCCGTTCCTCGAGCACATGCTCGACACGATGCGGGAATACGACGGGACCGGCCTGGCGGCCCCGCAGGTCTTCGCGGGAGTGCGCGTGTTCGTGTACGAAGTCGTTCCCGAACGCCGGAACAAGAAGGAGAAGGCCGTTCCGCTGACGGCGCTCTTCAACGCCCGCTACGAACCGGTCGGCGACGAAATCGAGGTGGATTCGGAGGGTTGCCTCTCCGTCCCGTTCCTTTGGGGAGACGAGGTCCCGCGATGGAAGACGATCCGCGTCCGCGCTCTCGACCGCGGCGGAAAGGCGGTCGCGTTCGAGGCGGAAGGCTTTCACGCGCGGGTCCTGCAGCACGAGATCGACCACCTCGACGGGATCGTCTACCTCGATCGGATGAAAGACCTCCGGAGCCTCGGCTACACCGTGAAGTTCGGGTAAGTCGGCTTGTGAAGCGTTTCACATTCCCGTTTCGCTCTGATAGATTTTGAGCATGGCGAGCTCGCGCCCCCTCGACACGATGCCGTCCGGCTCTGCCGACTTCTTCACGACGCGGCTCGACAACCTCGTCGCGTGGGCGCGCAAGAACTCCCTGTGGCCGCTCCCCTTCGGGACGGCGTGTTGCGCGATCGAATACATGTCGATCGTCTCCTCGCACTACGACCTCTCCCGGTTCGGCGCGGAGGTCGTGCGGTTTTCTCCGCGGCAGGCCGATCTTCTGATCGTCGCGGGAACGGTCGTCGACAAACTCGCTCCCGTGCTCCGCAAGATCTACGACCAGATGCCGGAGCCGAAATGGGTGATCTCGATGGGCGTCTGCGCCTCGTCGGGAGGGTTTTACCGGGCGTACCACGTCGTCCAGGGGATCGACGAGATCGTTCCGGTCGACGTTTACGTCCCCGGCTGCCCTCCGACGCCGGAAGAGCTGATGTACGGGATCATCCGGCTCCAGGAAGCGATCCAGTCGGGAAAGAAGTCCCGCGACGGCCGCTCGGCGCGCTACGCGGCGAGCCTTCCCGCGATCCAGGCGCCGTGAGCGACACGGCCGTCTCTTCCCTGTCGGCGCCCGCCGAACGGATCCGGCGGAAAATCGCGGAGAAATTCCCCGATTCGAAAGTCTCCGTCGCAGACCTCGACCTGCCCACCGTCGAGACCGACCCTTCGAGCTGGCCCGCGGTCGCCCGCTTCCTGCGCGACGACCCGGAGCTGCGGTTCGATCTTCTGCTGGATCTCGCGGGAGTCGACAATCTCCAGCGCCGGGGCCGGCCGAGCCGGTTCGAAGCCGTGTCGCACTTTTACTCCACGGTTCGCGACGAGCACGTTCGCGCGAAGGTCATCCTGGACTCCGACAAACCGGGCCTGCCGTCCGTCGTCGACGTCTGGCCCGCGGCGAACTGGTTCGAGCGCGAGGCCTTCGACCTTTTCGGTTTCGATTTTCCCGGGCATCCGAGGCTGCGTCGCCTGCTGTGCCACGAGGCGTTCGTCGGCCACGCGCTCCGCAAAGACTACGCCGCCGGCCAGCGCTGGATGTGCACGGACGACGACCTCTACGTGCCGTCGCTCGTCGAGCGGGAGAACGAGGAGCAGGACCAGTTCGAGACGGTCGTCGTCAACCTCGGGCCGTCGCATCCCGCGACGCACGGGACGCTCCGGATCGTCGCGCGCCTCGACGGGGAGCAGATCCTCGAGGCCGAGTCGGAGATCGGCTACCTGCACCGCTGCTTCGAGAAGATGTCGGAGACGCACACCTGGAACCAGGTCATCCCGTACACGGATCGCCTGAACTACTGCTCGTCGTTCCTCAACAACGTCGCCTACTGCAAGACGGTGGAGCGGATGCTCGGGATCGAGGTGCCGGAGCGCGGCACGCTCATCCGCACGATCCTCTCCGAGTTCTCGCGGGTGATGGACCACTGCGTGTGCATCGGCGCGAACCTCGTCGACACGGGAGCGCTCACGAACTTCTGGTATCTCTTCCAGTGCCGCGAGGAGATCTACTCGCTGATCGAGGCCTGCTGCGGGGCACGCCTGACCGTCTCCTACGGACGGATCGGCGGCCTCTCGCGCGACGTGCCGGAGGACTTCGTCGAGCGGTGCAAGTCGCTGCTGAAGTCGATTCCGCCGTTCCTGAACGACGTGGACGGGCTCATCAAGAAGAATCGGATCGTGTGGAACCGTTTTCACGGCGTCGGCGTCGTCTCCCGCGAGCAGGCGATCGCCTGGGGATTCACCGGCCCGTGCCTGCGCGCTTCCGGAGTCGGATACGACGTGAGGAAGTCCCGTCCGTACGATTTCTACGACCGCTTCGACTGGGACGTGCCGGTGCACCGCGACGGCGACAACTATGCCCGCTACCTCGTCCGCATGGAGGAGATGCGGCAGTCCCTTTCGATCATCCGCCAGGTGCTCGAGGTGTTTCCGAAGTCCGGGCCCGTCGACGCCGCCGACTGGCACGTCGTGCTCCCGCCGAAGAACAACGTGTACCACGACATGGAATCGCTCATCTATCACTTCAAATGGGTGATGGAGGGGATCCAGGTGCCGGAAGGCGAACGCTACGAATGGTTCGAAGGCGGCAACGGGGAGCTCGGCTTCTACATCGTCTCGACGGGAGGCGGATCGCCGTACCGCGTCAAGGTCCGGCCGCCCTGCTTTCCCCTGATGGCCGCCTTCGAAAAGATCATCGCGGGCAGCCGCATTTCGGACGCCGTCGCAACGCTCGGGACGCTGAACATCATCGCCGGGGAACTGGACAGATGAGCGCTAGAATTCACAGGGAGGGACCGTAGGTGGCTGAGCCGATGGCAGTTTCACGCCTTCCGTGGCGTCCGATCGAGCCGCTGTCTCGGGAAGATCGCTCGGCCAATGGCTCCCTTGCAGCCCTCGATGCGTTGAGGAAAGAATGGGCAAACCGGCTAGCCGAAGTAAGTGAGAGCGTTCGGTCACAGATCCGTCGGCGCACCCTCAGAAAGCTCGCGATTGAGACGGGCATCCTTGAACGCCTCTACGAGGTCGAATGGGGCCTGACCCTCACCTTGGTTGCAGAGGGGTTCACGCGGGACGTAATTGAGAGAGCGAACGGGGTTATAGACGAACGGACGCTTGCAACCCTCAAAGCACACCTAGACAGCCTCGAGCTTGTTTACGACTTCGTCAAGCAGTCTCGATCGTTGAGCGCTGGGTTCATAAAGGAACTCCATCAATCAATAACCCGAACTCAGGACACGTATGTCGCCACCGACCCCTTAGGTCGCGTCGTCGATGCCGACCTACTCAAGGGTCAGTGGAAAATAGTCCCTAATCACGTCGAGCGGCAGGACGGGACCCTTCTCGAATATGCCCCCCCAGAGCAGGTCCAGAGCGAGATCGAGCGGCTTATAGGATTCTGGAAGGACCTCGAAAACGATGCAACCGTACACCCGGTTATAAAGGCCACCTGGCTCCACCACCGATTCGTCCAAATCCACCCTTTCCAAGACGGGAACGGCAGAGTTGCGAGGGCGTTAGCGTTGCTCGTTCTAGAAAGCGAGAAGTTTGCACCTCTAGTCATCGATCGCTGGCATCGCGATGAGTATCTGAAGTCCCTAGATGCAGCTAATGACGGCTCCTTGCGAGACCTAGTTCGCCTGTTTGTAAAACTCGAAGGCTCCGCTCTAACGAGCGAACTGGAGCGCCCTGAAGAAGAACCCGTGAGTGGGTTGTCAATCGATATCGCACACACCCTCGCCGATCAGCTCGCTTTTCGAAAGAAGCAGCAACAAACCCAAATTGTCAACAAGCTCAAGACCCTCGGTGTCGCAGTATCAGGCAGGACTCAGGACTGGTTCAGAAAGAAGCGCGACGAGCTTGACGAGACGTTCAGGAAGCGTGGGGTTGGCGAGGTCGAGGTCTTCGAAGATACTCAGCGGCCCCCTTCAGAAAAACTGCATTGGTTCAGAGGTCAAATAATCGATTCGGCACGCCACGCGGGGTATTATGCCGACTTCCGGAATTTCCACGCTTGGTCGCAACTCAGGGTGAAGCTCCCCGGGTGGACGCTGCGCTTTGTCGCCTCGGTACACGGTGCGGGGCGAGATGTGGGAGTAATGTCAGTCACGACCTTTGCGGAAATCGAACTGCAGCATGACGACACCTTAAGCGGGCATGAGCCCCCCACCAACCGGCGTGAGTTGATCGTGACAGGCGACGCATTTCGATTGGTTCATACTGAGACGGTGGATGACCTAAACAAGCGGGGGCCTGAAATTGAGGAACTCCTTGACACCGGCCTCGCCGAAGGCCTGCTCAAGTTGCTAAAGAAGGTTTAGGAGTCGAGATGAATCAGTCAGGGCGTTCTAAGCGATCCCATTCACACCTGATGGGAACCGATGCCCGCTAACGT
>CAWEYG010000017.1:0-20952 GCA_963813155.1 uncultured Acidobacteriota bacterium
AAGAAGGCTCCTGCAGGAGACGTCGCTCCCCGTTTCCCACATCGCGTTCACGGCCGGATTTGGAAGCATCCGGCGATTCAACGAAGTGATGCGCGAGACGTTCGGAGCTTCTCCGCTCGAGCTCCGATCCGGAACCGGCGCTCCCGCGGCCGGCCGCGCCGACGGCCTGCTGTCGCTCGAGATCCCGTTTCGGCCCCCGTCTCCCTGGCGTTCGATCGCGGGCTTTCTCGGCCGTCGCGCGATTCCGGGCGTCGAGCAGGCCGGGCCGCGCTTCTACCGGCGGACGTTTCTCGTCGGAAAGAGCTCCGGCGTCGCGGAGATCCGGCCGATTTCCGGGAAAAACGCGCTCGAGCTTCTCGTACCCGATGTCGCGGCGCAGGACCTCCTGGCACTCGCGGAGCGGGTGCGGCGCTTGTTCGACACCGATGCCGATCCGGCCGTCATCGCGGGCCACCTCCGGCGCGATCCCGGTCTCGCGAGCCGGGCGAAGCTCGCCGGCATCCGGCTCCCGGGCTGCTGGGACCCGTTCGAAATGGGCGCGCGGGCGATTCTTGGCCAGCAGATCACGGTCGCCGCCGCGAGAACGCTCGCGGGCCGTCTCGCGGAGCTCGCGGGGCCGCTGCTTCCCGGGCAAAACGAAGCGCTGCAAAGGATTTTCCGACGCCGCGTCCGTCGCGGGCGCCGACCTCGGGAAACTCGGCGTGCCCCAATTGCGCGCCCGAACCCTTCGCGCGTTCGCGTCGGCCTGCGCGGACGGCCGGTTCGATCGCGCCTCGTCCGCCGGCCTGATGCCGCTGCTCGGGGAACTGACGGCGATCCCCGGGATCGGCGATTGGACGGCACACTACATCGCGATGCGCGCGTTCGGCGAGCCGGACGCGTTTCCGGCGGGAGATCTCTGGCTGCGAAGAGCATTCGCCTCCGGCGGGCGGGCTCCGTCGGCCCGGGAACTCGACCGGATTTCTCAACCGTGGCGGCCCTGGAGAGCCTATGCCGCCGTTTCTTTGTGGGAGGGAATGTCATGATGAGGGAAACGGATTTCGAGCGCGCCGAGGCGATGGATCGATTCTCGTCGCCGCTCGGAACGCTCTGGCTCGCCGCGACCCGCAAGGGAATCTGCGCGATTTCCTTCCGGGCCCCGAAGCGAAAATCGGCTGACAGCGACGGCCATCCCGAGGCCCGGAAGAACCTGAAAAACGCCGCAAAGATCCTCACCCGCTATTTCAAGGACGGGACCGAGGCGTTCGACGAAATTCCGGTCGATTCCGAAGGAACCGAGTTCCAGCTCAGCGTCTGGAAAGCGCTTCGGAAGATTCCCCGAGGCCAGACGCGCTCCTACGGCGACATCGCGCGCGCAATCGGCCGGCCGAAAGCCGTCCGCGCCGTCGGCGCCGCGAACGGGTCGAATCCCATCGCGATCGTCGTTCCGTGCCACCGCGTCATCGGGTCGAACGGAACCATGACCGGCTACGGCGGAGGGCTCGAGAAGAAAGAATGGCTGCTCAAGCACGAGGGCGCCGGAGGCGCGACGCTGCCGTTCTGAGCCGTCCGCGCCGGTATTCAGCACCCTCCTCGGGAAAGCGGCAGGGGGGCCGCGATAGGCGGCCGCTGATCGGCCTTCTTGGTAGAGACAAATGATCGAGATCAAGAATGTCGCTGTCGACGTATTCCTGAGCTGTCATGTCTTCCAGGTGCGCCACTTGACCAATCACTTCGTTATAACGAACGCCTCGGTCAAAGAGATTGGTCCAGTTTTCGACGAACGTCGACCAATCCTTGATCTCGGGGGTGTCGTCGATCAGTACAAACCAAAAAAACAGCGATATCTTTTCGGCTGACCAGTCGGGCGAAGCTTGAACGCGAACCTCCCTCAGCCCCCTCATCGCTTGGCCTTCAACCGAATTTTTGCCGTGTTTCCTGCAAAACTTAGCTCTGATGGGCTCTGCCCGTTCACTGAAATCATCGGGAAATGCGAACCGAGCACGTTTTCGAGCGAGGGCTTGAGAGAATCGCCGGATCTCCTCATCATTTCGACAAACCTGTTTCCCTGAGCCAGGTAGCAGCGATGCTTTTCTCGACCGTCATCACGGTATCGAGATCGACCACAGCACCCAAGGCCTCGGCCCCAGGCAAGAATGCAAAGCGAGGAATTCCCGCTCGCCGAACATTCTCATACTGCTCCTCAGCTACCTTTACCAGGGGAGCGACTTCGACGAACGGGCGATCCTGACATGAACGAACGATGTCGCAGGACTGGGTAAGAATTACCAGCCCTTCGCAGGTGTCGGTTGTTAGGGCTCGAATTTGCCGAGTCCTCCGATTCCTGAGCTTCAGGTGTGAGCGGCCGTTCAATATCAGCTACGTGAACAAACCATTTTTCGCCCGGCGCGAAGTCCCCCTGACGACAGTCGCCGAGGAGGCTGTCGATGTTGGAAAGTTCGTTTGGATCCAAGGCTGATGCTCACCCTTCTTTCGGCGCTCGCTTGACTCTGACCGAAGCCAAGAGGCGGCCGCGCCGAATTCACACGTTGTCCTCACTTGCCCCGAGCAATTCCTGCGGTGACATCGGAGCCTTCGAAGCTCGCGCTGCGGCGGAAGCCGGCACAGGATGTCTCCGCCCGAGGGGCCCAGGGAGGACGCGGGAAGCAGACCGAAAATAGTCATAGGCGCCGCGAGCTAACAGGTCGAATGGGAGTTCACCATCATCGAGTGGCTCAAAAAGCGCCGTGCGGTTGGCCTGCGCAGACCCACGGTCGGTTTCGCGGAGAATCGCAAGTACACGCAACGCATGTTCTTCATGTGCGAGAGACATCGGCTTTCCGCTCGCCCAGAAGTGAAGCGTCCGCTGGCTCACTCCCAGAAGGCGTGAGAGTTGCTCCCACGTTGTTCCAGCCAACTTACGGATATTCCCGATCGTCGTCCCTGAACTGCGATGCTGCCCCAAGAACGAACCGGCGGAGGTCTGCCCTGCCGCAGCTTTCGGCTTTAGGTTTTGAACGACGTTCGGGGTAGTGCTTAACCCCCAAAGCAATAAGCCGACAATCATCACCTTTCCGGAACCGGGACCCAACCTCATCGAGCCGGAAGCTGAAGTCGAGGATGCCGCAAATGGCTTCAAACGCGTCCTCCAAAGGTTCTCAAGAATTCGTCTGTTACTGCCCACCTGAAAACCGAATAAATTCTTTCGGCAAATTTCTTCGCCTCACGAATAATTTCAGTCACGTCGAAAGCTTTCGAGGTCGTTCTGAACATGTCAAGGTCGAGGATCCAACTTGGTTCGTCAATCGCTTCTAGCGCTAGCGGGTCGGCCGCGAACCCGGCAGGCAGTAACCCCCACCTCGCCAACACCTGATCTCCTTCATCAAGGGTGAAAAGGGATTCGGTCAAGGAATGCTGAGAGTTCCGAGCGAAGATGGTCCCCGAAATGCCCCCCACCTCGGGTCGAACGAGCGAGGAAATGTTGCTGACCGCATCACCCACAAGGCGGTCGATATAGCGGATCCCAACTCGGTCAACGAGCTTCGGGTCAAAAACTTGCCGCACCGCGACAGCGACGTCATCTAGTCTCGAAAGAAAATCGAGCCGACTCGTGTATGAAACCGTCTCAATCGCAAAGAAATCAGGGCTAAGAGAAACGCGCCACTGAGATGCGACGTCTGAGAAACGCCAGGTTACCTGGGGTTGCGCACCAACTGGCCCATTCGCTCCGACAGCAAAGCTTTGAACCTGCTCTTGACGGAGGACAGGGTACCTCTCCTTTATGGCCTCCTGGAACGGCGCGATGAACTCGCGTTTTTCGATCGAGGCGATCAGTGGGAACTTGACCTGGGCAAGAACCCTGACCAACGGCGACCTCGGCAAGGGAACCTCTTCAGGGGGCGGCCCGCTAAGCGGGTTCATTTCGTGCTCCACAACCAGACGCTACCGCATCCCGAACTTGTTGTGAAGTATAATGTGAAGTATATCTATAAATGATTCATAGTAAACGATTTACACTGAATCAATTCAACGCCAGAGACGCAACGAGAGGAACGCCACGCCAGCTACGAGAGGTCTGTCCACACAGATTTGACTTGCGTGTACTCGTGCATCGCTTCCTCGCCGCGCTCGCGCCCGAAGCCGCTCTGCTTGTATCCGCCGAACGGAAGGCCCGGATCGTAGAAGTTGTACGTGTTGATCCAGACGGTTCCGGCCTGGATCTCCCGCGCGACGCGGAGGGCTTTTTTGATGTCGCGCGTCCACACGGCCGCGGCGAGACCGTACCGGACCCGGTTGCCAAGCGCGATCGCCTCGTCGACGGACCCGAACTCGAGCGTCGCGAGCACCGGGCCGAAGATCTCCTCTTTCGCAATCTCCATGTCGGGCGACACGCCGTCGAAGACCGTCGCTTCGAAGAAGGCGCCCTTGCCGCCGACGTCGCGCCGGTGACCACCGGCGACGAGCCGGGCCCCTTCCGCGACGCCGCGTTCGACATACTTCGCGACCGTGTCGCGCTGCTTTTCGGAGACGAGCGAACCGAGGCGGGTCTTCGGATCGAGCGGGTCGGCCGGAACGGCCTTCTTCGCGCGTTCGACGAGCTTTTCCATCAGCGCTTCGTGGACGGACTTCTCCACGAGGAGACGCGAGCCGGCCGCGCACACCTCGCCCTTCCCGTAAAAGATCCCGTTGAAGGCCCCGCGCGCGGCGGCCTCGAGATCCGCGTCGGCGAAAACGATGTTCGGAGACTTGCCGCCGAGCTCCATCGAGACGCGTTTGACCGTGCCGGCTGCGGCTCGGAGAATTTTCTTGCCGGTCTCCGTCTCTCCCGTGAACGTGATCTTGTCGATCCCCGGGTGCTCGGCCATCGCCTGCCCGATGACTTCGCCCGGCCCCGGCACGACGTTGAAAGCGCCGGGGGGAAGGCCGGCCTGGCTGAGCAGCTCGGCGAACAGCAACGCCGTCAACGGCGTCAGGGACGCCGGTTTCAGGATCACGGCGTTGCCGCATGCAAGCGCCGGAGCGATCTTCCACATCGCCTGCAGCAAGGGAAAGTTCCACGGCGTAATGGCGCCGACGACGCCCACCGGCTCCCTCAGCGTGAAGAGGAACGATCCGGCGCCCGAGGGCAGGGTGCGGCCATAGACCTTGTCCGCATAGCCGCCGAAGTACGCGAGCGCCTCGGCGCACGCGGGCATGTCAATCTTCGCGGATTCGAAAATCGGTTTTCCGTTGTCGCGGGTTTCGACGCGCGCGAATTCGTCGACTCGCGACATCAGGAGATCGGCCGCGCGGAAAAGCACCTTTCCCCGCTGGCGGGGCGTCATCTGCGACCACGGCCCTCCCTCGACGGACGATCGCGCCGCCTTGACGGCCGCGTCGAGATCTTCGCGGCCCGCCTCGGCGACCTCCGCGAGCAGCTCGCCGGTCGCGGGATCGCGCGTCTCGAATCGCTTTCCGGACGCCGCGGATCGATAGCTGCCGCCGATGAAAAGATCTCTCGCGACGGGTGTCTCCGCGTTGCTCATGCCTTCATTCTATTCCGCCGGCGAGTCTCGCGGCTCCGCGCGAATTCCTCGATGGCGCGGCCGAGATCGGCGCCCCCCGCGAGCCCACGGTAGGCGGCCTCCGCGCGCGTCCGTCCCTCCTCGAAAGCGAGGCGCCGCGGCTCGCGCAACAACCGGAAAGCGCCGTCGACGGCGCCTGGCGACCGGGACGCGAGATTGCGAAGGAAAGCGAGCGAGACGGCGTCGAGCCGCGATTCCGGAACGGAACGGGACGCGAGACCCGCTTCCGCGGCTTCCCTTCCGGAAATCGCCTCGCCGGAGAAAATGAGCTCCGCCGCCCGAGCCGGCCCCGCGACCGCGGGGAGAAGCAGCACCGCCGCGGGAGGAAAACAGGCGAGCGTGATCTCCGGAAAGCCGATCCGCGCGTCGTCCGCCGCGAACAGGAGATCGCAGCAGAGCGCGATCTCCGCGCCGCCGCCGAGGCAAGCCCCGCGAACGGCCGCGAGAGTCGGAAACGGGGCTTCCAGCAGAGCCGCCAGCAGACCATGGATCGCCGCAAGCATTTCGTCGACCTTTTCGGGCACGTGGTCCGCGACGTCCACTCCGGCGCTGAAGCTCGGCCGCCCCGTCACGACGAGCGCACGGGTTTCCCCGGCCCGCAGCGACGTCACGGCGACCGCGGCCGCCCGCAACGCGTCGAGGTCGAGCACGTTGGCGGGAGGCCGGTCGAAATCGAGGACCGCGACGCCTCCCGTTCGAGAGAGGCCGAGCGGCTTCATTTCTTGACGGGCGGAGCCGGGGGCGGGCCGGACAGGCTCTTCAAACGCTTGACGAGAGCCTGGACGTTCTTGAAGTGAGCCGTCTTGAGCTCCTTCGGAAGCTCCTTGAGGATGAGGTCCGGCTCCTCGATGCGCGTCGCGAGAAAATCGTCCGAAACTTTGTCCGCGACAACTCTCTTCGCGATCGCGAGGCATTTCTGCAAGTACGCGTGCGTCGACGCGAGCGGCTCGACCGGCCCGGCCGGCCCGTAACCCGGGACGAGCTTGGCCACCTTGAGACGGCCGAGTTTCTCGAGCGTCGAGATCCATCCCTCCGCGTCCAGGTCGGCGGAAAAGAGAGGGGGAAGGATCGCGGACTCGACGAGGTCGCCGGTGAACAGGATCTTCTCGTTCGGGAGATACACGACGAGATCGCCGCCGCTGTCGGCGGGACCGACGAAATCGACTTCGACGGGCCTCTTCGTGTCGCTCAACACGAGCCTCTGCGACAGGGTCAGGATCTCCGGCGCCGCGGAGCGTCTCTGCTCGCGGGTCAGGTAGGCGAGAAAGTAGGGCCCGAACTTCTCCGCCGTGACGATCCGGGCTCCGCGCTTGGCGAACGCGGGTGAGCCTCCGGCGTGGGGGCCGAAATTGTTCGTCACGACGAGAAACGTGATTTTCTTGCCTCCGGTCGTCGCGTCGATCGCCGAGAGGACGGCCTCGGAGCTCGTGTCGTTTCCGGAATCGACTGCGATGACGCCGTCCCCGAACAGAAACCAGCCCGCGTTCGCGCCTCCCTTCGTCATCAAGGACCAGACTCCGTCGGCGAGCTTCTGGGGCTCGTGCAGCTGGTCGGGTTTCGTTTGGGCGCTCAGGATTCCGGCGGCGCCGATGAGCGCAAATACCAGGGCGAAACGAGTTCTCATACTTCTCCTTTTCGCGGGGTCAGGGTCTCCTCCGCGGGATAACGGATCCGCGAATCGACGGATTCCCGGAATTTCTCGAACAAGAACTTCGCAACCGGGTCCTCGCACAGATTTTCAGGATGCCATTGCACCGCGAAGATCGCTCTCGGGCCGTCCTTCGACTCGACCGCCTCGACGAGCCCTTCGAACGACAGGGCGGAGGCGCGCAGGCCCGAGCCGAGACGATCGATTCCCTGATGATGCCGGGAATTGACCGGAAATTCCCGGAATGCTTCGAGGAAAGAGCCCGGTTCCGCCCGCACGTCGTGGGCCCGGACGTCGCGGGGAGTCTTGACGGCATGGTTCACCGGGGACGGCCTCTCGGAGGGAATGTCCTGGACGAGGCTGCCTCCGAACGCGACATTGAGGACCTGAAGCCCGCGGCAGATCCCGAAGACCGGGATCGCGTTGCGGCGGGCGCGGGCGACGAGCGCGAGCTCCTGCTCGTCGCGCCGGCGGTTCACGCGTCCCAGGCGGTCGTGGCGAACGGCGCCGTAGAGCTCCGGATCGACGTCCTCTCCCCCGCACAGAAGGAGGCCGTCGAACGAAAACGGCGATGCGTCCCCCGAGTGAACGACCGCGATTTCCTCGGGCGCGAAACCGGCCCGCTCGAGAGAGGCGAGGTAGTCCGCACCGACGGTATCGTCTTCGATCGTGGCGACGATTTTCATCTCGCGGTCTCGAAAAGAACGGCCATCCCCATGCCCCCCGACACGCACAGGGTCGCGAGGCCGAGCCGCGAGCCGCGGCGCCCCATTTCGTGGAGCAAAGTCGTCGAAATCCGGGCTCCGGTCGCTCCGATCGGGTGGCCCAGCGCGATCGCGCCGCCGTTGACGTTCAATTTCGCGCGATCGAGCCCGAGGTCCCGCTCGCACGCGACGACCTGGGCGGCAAACGCCTCGTTCAACTCGACGAGATCGACGTCGGCCAGTTTCGTCGCCGTCTTCTCCAGGACTTTCCGGACCGCCGGCACGGGCCCGATTCCCATCCGCTCGGGAGCGACTCCCGAGGACGCCCATCCGGCGATTCGCGCAGCTGGCTTCAGGGATCGCCGCGAAACGAAGTCGCCCGAGGCCAGCACGAGGGCCGCCGCCCCGTCCGTGATTCCGGAAGAGTTTCCGGCGTGGACCGTGCCGTTCCGGTCGAACACCGGCGGGAGCTTTGAGAGCGAGGCGAGATCCGAATCCGGCCGCGGGTGCTCGTCTGCCGAAACGACGATCTTCCCTTTTCGGGTCTCGACCTCCACCGGCACGATCTCGCCCTCGAACAGCCCCGCGGCCGCCGCCTTCGCGGCGCGGCGCTGCGACTCCAGCGCGAACGCGTCCTGTTCTTCGCGGGAGATCGAATATTCCCGCGCGAGCCGCTCGGCCGTTTCGCCCATCAGCTCGCCGCACAACGGACAGAGAAACCCGTCGCGATACATTCCGTCGACGAGCTCGGCGTTTCCCATTCGGTAGCCGAAACGGGCGCGCGGGAGGAGATAGGGGGTCGCGGACATGCACTCGTGTCCGCCGGCCAGAATCACGTCCGCTTCCCCCGCCGCGATCGAGAGCGAAGCCAGGGTGATCGCCTTCAGCGACGAGGCGCAGGCCTTGTTGACGGTGAACGCCGGGCTCGAATCGGGAACGCCCGCGCGGTGCGCGACCTGCCGGGCGGAGTTCGGCCCCCCTCCAGCCTGGCGCGCGTGGCCGAAGATCGTCTCGTCGACCTCGCCCGGCTCGATTCCCGCGCGCGCGAGCGCGCCGGCTGCCGCGGCGGTCCCCAGATCCGCCGCGGACATCCCGGAAAACGCGCCCCCGAATTTCCCGATCGGGGTCCGGGCCGACGAAAGAACGAACACGTCGCGCATCCGGCGGATCATACGCGAACGTGCCCCGCCGATCGGCGCATTCGGCCCGGATTGCCGGGCGGGGAGCGATCCGGTATGTTCGAGGCGATGGCCGATCCCATCAGTTCCGTGACCGGCACCAAAGGGGGCCTCGCCGTCGCTCCGTCGCTGGAGCCCTCGATCGAGACCGCGCGGACGCCGCCCCGGACCCCGACCCTCGACCGGAGGGTCGTCGTGATCAGCCTCTGGGCGATTCTGATCGGGTTGGGCGCCGGCCTCGTGGCCCGTGGCCTCGTGCTGCTCATCGGTTTCATCACGAACATCTCGTTCTACCAGCGGCTCTCCTTCTCGTTCGCTTCGCCGGCCGGCAACAAACTCGGCGCCTGGGTCATCGTCGTACCGGTCATCGGCGGAATCGTCGTCGGCTTCATGGCCCGCTACGGCTCCAAGGCGATTCGGGGACACGGGATTCCCGAAGCGATGGAACAAGTGTTGCTCAACAAGAGCCGGATCTCGCCGCGGGTGACGCTTCTGAAGCCCCTCTCCGCCGCGGTGGCGATCGGAACCGGCGGGCCTTTCGGAGCCGAAGGCCCGATCATCGCGACCGGCGGCGCTCTCGGCTCCCTGCTCGGACAGCTCCTCGAGACGACCGCGGTCGAGCGCAAGACGCTCCTCGCCGCGGGCGCCGCCGCCGGGATGGCCGCGACGTTCGGAAGCCCCGTTTCGGCCGTGCTCCTCGCCATCGAGCTCCTGCTCTTCGAATTCCGCTCCCGATCCCTCGTGCCCGTCGCGCTCGCGAGCGCGGCGGCGACGGGGATGCGTTTCTTCCTCGTGGGCACCGACCCGGTCTTCGCGATGTCCCAGCTGTCGAAGCCGGGCGGCGTCGCCCTCGCGCTCTACGTCGCTCTCGGGGCCGCCGTCGGGGTCGTCGCCGTCGCCGTGACAAGGGCCGTCTACAGGGTGGAAGACGCGTTCGAAAAGCTCCCGATTCACTGGATGTGGTGGCCGGCGATCGGGGCTGTCGCGGTCGGCGTCGTGGGATGGATTCTTCCTTCGACGCTCGGCGTGGGCTACGACAACATCGACGCGATTCTCTCGGCGCGCCTCACCGTCGAAGCGGTCGCGCTGCTCGGAGGGCTGAAATTCCTCTCCTGGGCAATCGCGCTCGGGAGCGGAACGTCCGGAGGAACGCTCGCGCCGCTGTTCACGATCGGCGGCGCGCTCGGCGCCCTGCTCGGCGAGGGCCTGCGCGCGCTGCTCCCGTCCGCGGGGATCGATGTTCGAATCGCCGCGCTCGTCGGAATGGCGGCGATCTTCGCGGGCGCGTCGCGCGCGCTCCTGACGTCGGTCGTGTTCGCGTTCGAAACGACGCTCCAGCCGCTCGGCCTCCTGCCGCTGCTAGGCGGCTGCACGGCCTCGTTCCTGGTGTCTTCCCTGCTGATGCGGGAAACGATCATGACCGAGAAGATCTCGCGGCGCGGAGTTCGGGTCCCGGCCGACTACGAAGCGGATTTCCTCGGGCAGGTGCTCGTCCGCGATGCCTGCTCGCGGGACGTCGTCTCGCTGCGCACGGACCAGACTCTCGACGAGATCCGAAAATGGATCGCGTCGGGGGCACGGGGGACATCGCACCAGGGTTATCCCGTCGTCGACCGGAATGGAGCGCTCGCCGGAGTGCTGACACGGCGGATCCTGCTCGATCCGCTCCACGACGGCTCGAGGAATCTTCGCGAGCTGCTGACACGGCCGCCGGCCGCGGTCTTCGAAGACTCGACGTTGCGGGAGGCTGCCGATCACATGGTCGGAGAGGACGTCGGCCGGCTTCCGGTCGTCGCTCGGGAGCAGCCCTCCCGCGTCATCGGCTTCATCACCCGCGGCGACCTGCTTGCGGCGCACCGGGGAAGGCTTGACGCTTCCTCGAAACCGGAGCGCGCGATCGGGTGGAGCCGAAAGGCCGCTCCGAAGACCTAGCCGTCGATGCCCAGCCCCCTCTCCGTCCGGATCGCTCTCCCGGGAATTCTTCTCGCCTCTTGCGCCGCTGCTCTGGTCCATTGCGCCTCCCGGCCTGCCGCCTTTCCCTCTCTCGAGGACTACACCCGAGGAGCCTCTCCGATCGCGGAAGAGGCCGCCCGCGTCTTCGAGAGCGATTCGGCTTCCTCCCGGTTCCGGCGCCCCGAGAGCGGCGGGCTGCTCGCTGCCGCCGAGCGGTGGCGGGCCGAAGCCGACGGCACGCGCATCGAAAGCTGGATCGTCGACTTTCCGCGGAAGCCGGCCCGAACGGCGGTCATGAGGATTCGCGTGATCCTCGAGGGAACGCTCCGGGGAGAACCCGGCGTCCGGCTCTCCGCCGACGAGCTGTTCGACCTCGACCTCTCGCGCGAGGGCCCCCGTTGGACCGTCTCCGGAGCGCGGACCGTCGAGACGCCCCGAATTCTCCGCGGCCGGCCGCACCTGCGCGAGGTCGCGTCGGAGATCGGCCTATCCGCCGCACGCAACGACTCGCTCGATCCCGCGGAAGCGACGAACCTGTGCATTCCGGCGACTCACCACCACCCCGGAGTCGTGCTCGCCGACTTCGACGGCGACGGTTCGATCGACATCGTTCTCCCGGGCGCGCATCCCCGGCTCTTTCTCAACGATGGCCGGGGCCATTTTCGGGACGCAACCCGCGGCTCGGGCCTGGAAGAGCTTCCTCCCGGAGAAGCGGCGGGAGGCGTCGCGGCCGACCTCGACGGCGACGGGCTGCCGGAGCTCTTCCTCACGTACGCCTATTCCGATTGCCGCCTTCTCCACAACGACGGGAACGGCCGGTTCCACGACATCACGTCCGAGGCCGGGCTCGCCGCGCTCTCGGGGACGTTCACGTCGGCGGTGTTTTTCGACGCGGATCGCGACGGGCGCCTCGATCTCTTCGTCGCGGCCTACGGCGACGCGAGACAGACGGGCCCCGCGTACTCCGGGAAGAACGGACCGGGGTCCCGCTTCTTCCACAACGTCGAGAAGGACGGCCGGCCGTTCTTCGTCGACGAGACGGTGCAGGCCGGCTTCTCGGATCGGGGCTGGGCCTTCGCTGCGTCGGCGTGCGATTTCGACGGGGACGGCGACGACGACCTGTACGTCGCGAACGATTTCGGCACGAACTGCCTCTACGAAAACGTCTCCACGCCCGGCCGTCCGCGGTTCCGCGAGATCGCGAAAAAGGCCGGCGTGCTCGACGACGGCTACGGGATGGGTGTCGCGTGGGGGGACTACGACGGGGACGGGCGCTTCGATCTCCACGTCTCCGATTTCTCGTCTCCCTACCGGTGGATGATCCGGTCTCCCCTGCTGCCGATGCCGCCGGTTCCGGCTCTCGTGGAGGCCGTCGCGCGCCCGATCGTCGTTCCCATGCTGCTGCGCCGCTGCGAAGGAGACGGCCTCTACCGGAATCGCGGGGACGGAACGTTCGAGAAGACTTCCGCGAAGGCGGGAGTCGCCGAGGGAGGATGGGCGTGGGGAACGGAATTCGTCGACCTCGACGGCGACGGTTTCGAAGACCTCCTCGTCGTCAACGGGATGTGGGAAGCCCTTCCCGGCGGGAAATGCGACGAGGTGAAATTCTGGAACGACATGTCGGCGGAAGGGATCGCGTTTCACGACGGGTTCTGGGGCGGAATCGATTTCGGCCGCGACGGAATGGCGTCCCGGACGGCGAAGCACCTCTACCGAAACCTCGGGAACGGGAAATTCGAGGACGACGCGTATGTCGAGGGCTTCGACACGCGCGGCGACACCCGGGGGCTCGCGTTCGGCGATCTGGACGGCGACGGCGCGCCCGAGATCGTGCTCTCCACGTTTCGCGGACCCCTCCTCGTCTATCGCAACGGGTGGAACGCCGCCCGGCGCCTGACGCTCCGCCTGGAAACGGCTTCCGGCCACAACCGCGAAGCGGTCGGGGCCGTCGTGAGATTGACGACGGCGGGACGAACGCAAATCCGCGAAGTTCGCGCCGGCTCGTCGTTTCTTTCCTGTTCCGCGAAGGAGCTCTACTTCGGCCTCGGGAGCGCCGAGCAGGCCGATTCGATCGAGGTTCGCTGGCCGGACGGCAGGCGCGAAACGCGTACCAATGTGCCGGCGGGGAAGGTCGTGTGGAAAGAAGGCGAGTGATCCGCCCGGCGGGTGGCGCGGGGCGAGACCCCTTTTGCCGCTCGCGGCGCGGAGTTGTAGCAAAGTCCTCGAATCGCAGCGAGCGGAAAAGCGGGGCGAGTCCTGCGACAGGACCCGCCGGGGGGCGGATGGGCTTTCCAGCTCTGCCGGCTTTGATCCTCTTGCTCACGGTTCCGCTCCTCGCTTCCGAAAAAGCCCGCGCGTTCCGCGTCCGCGTCGGCGGCGAGTCGGTCCGCGTGATCGTCCCGAAGACGTTCGAGCCCCTTCTCCCCGGCTCGGTCTACCCGAATCGCCGAAAGCCCGCGGACGCGCGGCGGCTCCCGATCGCGATCCTCGCGCCGGAGACCGCTCCCGCCCTCGAATTCCTCCTCGAGCGGCAGTTTCTCGTCGCGGTGCGCCACTCCGCGACGGTCGAGGATCTTCTCGGGGCACTCGCCTCCCGGCCGGAGGCGGACCCGGGCCGCGCCGCGATTTTCGTTTTTCGCGAGGCCCCGGTGCTGCCGGCCGCGATCCGCGCGATCGCGATCTTCGATCCCGATCTCCCGGGTAAACCGGCCGCGGCCTTCTCTTCCGTCGCCCTTTTCCTCCGGTCGCCGCACCTCGTTCCCTCCGCGGAGCTTTCCCGCGATCTGAACGGCCGCTTCGGGACGCATGCCGTCGAGAAGTGGTACCGGGGCGAAACGGGTTTTCCGAAGCAGGCCTACCGCGACGCCGCGGAGTGGGCGGCAATGATCCTCTCGCGTTAGAATCAAAGGTCATGGCGGATCCGTCCCCGAAGTCTCGAAGCACTGTCCTCCAACCCTGGCAACGCCGGATCTACCAGATCCTTCTCGTGCCTCTCGGGTTGATCGCCGCCGATTCCATCTACCTCGTTTCGTTCACGAAGTACTCGTCGTTTTTCATGGCGATGTTGCTGCTGCACCTCGTGCTCGGGCTCCTGCTCTCCATCCCCTTCTTCGTCTTCGCTTTCACGCACGCGCGGAAGATGATCCGAACGCGAAACGTTCGCGCGAGAACGGCCGGCCTCGCGATCGCGTCCCTCGCGATCATTGTCACCGTGACAGGCCTTCTCATGACCTTCAAGGGCGCGACGATCAAGAACCGGCCGATCTATTTTGCGCACGTGTTCGCGACTCCGCTTGCGCTCATCGCCTTCGTCCTTCACCGCCGGGCGCACTCGCACCAAATGGCGTTCAAGAAGCTCTTTGCCTGGGGCGGAGGGGTGGCGGGGTTCCTCGCGGTCATGGCGCTGCTCCACCTGACCGAAAAGCCGCCGCGGCGTGTCGTCAACCGGAACGGCGACACGCAGTATTTCCTGTCCTCGGCCGAGACGTTCGACCAGGGGCTGCTCGATCCCGCGAAGCTCTCCGCGAACGGCTACTGCCAGGAGTGCCATCCGAAGAGCTACGAGCGCTGGGCGAAATCGGCCCACCACTTCAGCTCGTTCAACAACCCTTTCTACCGGAGGTCAGTCGAGCTGATGGCCGACAGGGTCGGCCGCGAGAAGACGAAGTGGTGCGCGGGATGCCACGATCCCGTCGTTCTTTTCTCCGGAAAGATGGGCAAAGCGACGCTCCACAAATTCACGTACGACGACTTCGAAGCCCAGCAGGGACTGACGTGCATGTCGTGCCACTCGATCGCGCAGGTCAAGGACGCCTCGGGCAACGGCTCGTACGTAATCGAAGAATCGAAGCAGTATCCGTTCGCATTCTCGTCGAACCGGTACCTCCACGAAGTCAACAAGCTGCTCATCCGGATGGAGCCGTCGCTCCACCGTCAGACCTTCCTCAAGCCCGTCATGCGGACGCCGGAGTTCTGTTCGACGTGCCACAAGGTCGCGCTGCTTCCGCCCATGAACGACTACAAATGGCTCCGCGGGCAGGACCATTACGATTCCTGGCAGGACTCGGGCGTATCCGGCTTCGCGGTGCGGTCCTTCTACGACCCTCCCGCGCCGAAGGCGTGCCGCGACTGCCACCTGCCTCCTTTTCCGTCCGACGAGTTCGGCAACCGCGGCGGCTTCGTCCACGACCACACCTTCCCGGCGGCGAACACGGCCCTGCCCGCCGTTCGCGGGGACGCCGAGACGGAGAAGTTCACCCAGAAGTTCCTGAAGGGGTCGCTCACGGCGGACATCTTCGCGATCCGGCGCGGCGGCGAGGTAATTCCGGTCGGACCGGAAATGCCGGCGCTCGTCCCGGGCGAAACGGTCGGCGTGGAAGTCGTCGTGCGCACGAGAAAGCTCGGCCACCAGTACACGAACGGCACGGCGGACTCCAACGAGACGTGGGTCGCGTTCTCGGCGGAAAACGGAGAAAAGAAGCTCGTCGAAAGCGGAACGCTGGCCCCCGACGGGCGTCTCGACGAGGCCGCCGACCGCCTGTCGCAGCTCGTTCTCGACCACTCCGGCCAGCCAATGGATCGCCGGCAGCCTCCCGATATCCACACGGGCCTGTACAACAACGGGATCGGCCCGGGCGCGGATCGCGTCGTGCACTACGTCCTTCGGGTGCCGCGCGAGGCGGCAGGCGCCGTGACGTTGTCGGCGGCCGTCGAATACCGCAAGTTTTCCCGCGATTATTCGATTTTCACGGGCGGCCCGAATGCGCCGAGCCTTCCCGTCACGGAGATCTCGCGAGACTCCGTGACGCTGCCGGTTCAAAGTTCGAGGGACTCCGGCACGGGTGTCGGCCTTCGAGATCCCGAGGGAAAGCGAACTGCGGCCGAGGGTCGAGAAGGCTCGACACGCGGGGCGGAGTCCCCGCCCCGAGGAAACTCCGATAAGGCCTGGCTTCGCTGGAACGACTACGGCATCGGCCTGTTCCTGCAGGGCGACCTGAAAGGCGCCGAGGCCGCCTGGGCTCAGGCGGAGAGCCTCGCTCCCGACAAACCGGACGGGCCGCTCAACCGCGCCCGCGCCCTGATCCAGGAAGGCAATCTGGCCGACGCGGAGACGGCGTTGAACGAGGCCGAGCGGCGCCGGCCCGGCTGGCCGAAGACGGCGTTCTTCCGCGCGACTCTCGAGAAAGAGCAGGGCCAGCTGGATGCTGCCCTGAAGGACATGAACCTCGTCGTCGCGAAGTTTCCGAAAGACCGCGTGTGCTGGAACCAGATCGCGCGAATCCTGTTCCTCCAGGGCAGGTACGACGACGCGCTGCGCGCGATCGAAAGCGTCTACGCGATCGATCCGGAAGACCTCTCGGCCCACTACAACGCGATGCTCTGCTTCAAGGCGCTGGGCCGAAAGCCGGAAGGGCTCGTCGAAGAGCGCTGGTACAAGTACCACAAGGACGACGAAACCGCAGGCGCGCTGATGGCCCAGTTCCGCCGCGACCATCCGTTCGCGAATCGCGAGTCGCTGCCGATCCACGTCCACGACGACGCCGCGCCGGTCGATCCGCCTCCCCCGCCGTGGATCTCGCAGATCGGGCCGAAGGGGTATGCGTACAAGGGGTACGCGCCGCAAGGCGAGAAAGTCCTCCACGACGATCGCCCGCCCATGGTCATACCCCCGCTCGTGCCCGCGAAGTCGAAGTAAGAACGCTGCTGTAAACTCCCCGCGATGAAGAGACTCGCCTTCGCTGCTCTGTGCCTCGCGTCATTCGCCTGCCGGAAGAAGGAAGCTCCCGTCGCCGCGAAAATCCAGCCCGTCGTCGAGGCGAAGGCGCCCGCCGTCCGCTTCCAGGAGGTCACGAAAGAATGCGGCATCGCGTTCGTCCAGGTGAGCGGCGCGGCAGGGAAGAAATGGATGCCCGAGACGATGGGAGGCGGCGTCGCGATCTTCGACTACGACAACGACGGACGCAACGACATCCTCCTCGTCTCGTCCTCGTACTGGCCGGGCGATCCCCGGGCCGCGAGCCAGAAGAGCTCCCTCGCGCTCTACCACAACGAAGGAAACGGGCCGGACGGCGTTCCGAAATTCCGCGACGCGACGAGAGAGGCCGGCCTCGAGCGCGTCCTCTACGGCATGGGCGCGGCGATCGGAGATTTCGACAATGACGGGTGGCCCGATCTCTACGTCACGGGGCTCGGCGAGCAGGGAGGCAACCGCCTCTTCCACAACGAGCACGGAAAGTTCGTCGACGTGACGAAATCGTCCGGCGCCGGCGACCCCGGCTGGGGAACGTCTGCCGCGTTCTTCGACTACGACGGCGACGGACGACTCGACCTGTTCCTCGCCCGATACGTGGAATGGAGCCCCGCGAAAGACATCTATTGCTCGCTCGACGGGGCGCACAAGTCGTACTGCACGCCCGAGCGATACGACGGAACGTCCTCGAGACTGTTCCACAACGAGGGCAACGGCCGGTTCCGGGATGTCACGGCGGCCGCGGGCGTCGGGACGAAAAACGCGAAGGCGCTCGGCGTCGCGCCGTACGACTTCAACGGCGACGGAAAGATCGATTTCGCGGTCGCAAACGACACCGCGCCGAACAACCTCTACCGCAACAACGGCGACGGAACGTTCACGGACGTCGCTGTCGAGGCGGGCGTCGCGGTCAACGAAGCGGGCCGGTCGCGCGGAGCGATGGGAGCCGACTGGTCCGACGCGAAGAGCGGGGGCGCCGCGCTCGCGATCGGAAACTTTTCCAACGAGATGAAGTCGTTCTACTGGACCGACACCGGGGACGTGTTCCTCGATCTCTCCGCTTCCTCCGGGATCGGGCGCGACTCGCTGCTCGCTCTCACGTTCGGCGTCTTCTTCTTCGACTACGACCTCGACGGACGATCCGACCTCTTCTTCTCGAACGGGCACGTCGAAAACTCGATCCAGGACGTGCAGAAGGCCGTGTCGTACCGGGAATCGCCGACGCTCTACTGGAACGCGGGCGACGGCCGGATGTCCGACGCAACGAGGGAGGCCGGGCTCGAGATCCCGATGGTCGGCCGCGGGGCGGCGTTCGGCGACCTGGACGGCGACGGCGATCTCGACGTCGTGACGGTCGAGAACGGAGGCCCGGCGCACGTCTTCCTGAACCGGCTGGACAAACCGTCCCGGAGCCTTCGCCTGTTGCTGGAAGGGAGCGGCAAATCGAACCGCGACGCGATCGGGGCGAAGGTCACTGCGGTCATCGGCGGAAAAACCCAGGTCCGCATGGTGTCCACGGCGAAGTCCTACGCCTCGGCCTCGGAAAGGGCGGTCACGCTCGGCCTCGGCGACGCGACGGATGCGGATTCGGTCAAAGTCGCGTGGCCCGACGGCACGACCGCCGAAGCGGCGCATCTCGCGCCGGGGCTTTACCGGTGGGTCGAGGGAGGCCAGCCCGAAAAGAAGTGACCGCGGCCGAGCTACATACCAAACATTATGGCTGTGTTATTATGGCGCGATGAAGAGGACCACGATCATGCTGCCCTCCGAGCTTCACGAGAAGGCGGCTCGCTACGCAGCGAGACGCCGCGTCTCGCTGGGGCAGCTCGTTCGGAGCTCGCTCCGAGCCGCGATGGACGCTGGGGACGAAGCTCCGAGTCCCGACCCCCTGTGGGCGGACGACGAGGTGTTTCGCCGAAAGACGCCACGAGACCTGGCCCGGAACCATGACCGGTATCTCGAGTCCGATTGATCTTCATCGATACGGGCGCCTTTCTCGCGCGATACCTCTCAGCGGATTCTCTGCACGGCCGCGCAACTCGCGCCTGGAAAGAGCTCGAAAGACAAAACGCGGCAACCTGCACGAGCCACTTTGTGCTCGACGAAACCCTGACCCTGCTGGCCCGGCGCGCCGACTATCGTTTTGCCTCTGAGCGTGGTCGTCGTATTTACGCATCGGAGGCGTTGACAATTCTGCGCGCGGACGAACCGACAGAGAAAAAGGCTCTCGGATTTTTCGAGAAATTCGCTGATCAGAACGTGAGCTTCACCGATTGCGTGAGTTTTGCGCTCATGATCCAACATGGAGTCGAACGCGCGTTCACGTTCGATCGGCACTTCGCTCTCGCGGGTTTCGACGTTTGGCCCTGATGGCGTTTCAGCGAGCCATGCCCTCGGTCAAGGGCCCTTCTTTGTTCGCAGCGGCTCGAGAGAACCGCCCCGCCGCAGCTTCCACGCGCCCGCCTTCACGTCGCCCAGGTCCTGAACCGTCCCGTCCGGCCATTTGATCGACGCGCGGGCGGAGCTCGCCGTTCCGATGCCGAAGTGGAGCGGCAGCCACGACCCGGACGCGTAAGACGGCTGAACGTAGAACTGCTTGACGTGCCCCCCGACGGTGACGACCGCGCCCAGCACGGTCTTCCGGTCGGCGCCGGCGACGGGCAGGACCTCGATCGCGTTTCCGGCCGGCGATTCGTTGCGGAGGATGACCGCGCGATGGCCAATCGGGTTGTACGCAAGGTCGAGCCGGCCGTCGCCGTCGAAATCCGCGGCCGCGAGCCCGCGCCCGACGAGGCAGAGCCGGCCCAGATCTCCCGAGACCGCCGAGACGTCGTCGAACTTCATCTCGCCGGGCCGCGAGACGTTGCGAAACAGGAATCGTCTCTGCGCGTAGCTCTTCTCGCCGATCCCGAATTTTCGCGCCTGCGGGTTGACCCAGCTCCCGATCACCGTCCAGAACCGGGAGAGGATCTGGCCGCTCGTCACGGCGAGGTCGTCGCGGCCGTCGTTGTCGTAGTCGAGCGCGACGGCGCCCCACTTCGACAGGGGCAGCGTGGGATCGCGGTCGCCGCCGAAGGCGGCCCGGTCCTCCTCCTCGAACAGCTGCCCCTCGACGTTCCGGTAGAGCGTGTTCGGCTCGGCCGCGTAGTTGGAAATGTAGAGATCCGTCCGCCCGTCGCCGTCGAGGTCGTCCGCGACGAGCCCCATGCCGGAGCGCGTCCGACGGCCGAAGGCGGTCGGCCCTTCCGGCGGGTACCCGGTGCCCGTTTCCTCCGAGACGTCGCGGAATTTCCCGCCCCCCTCGTTGTGGAACAGCGTGTTTCTCCACTGGTCGTTCGCGACATAGAGGTCGGTCCGGCCGTCGCCGTCGTAGTCGATCGCGACGGCCCCGATCGTCTTGGAGCCCGGGTCGGCCGTTCCGGACGCCTTTGTGACGTCCTCGAAACGCAGATCGCCCCTGCCCCGGTACAGCGCGTTGTCCTGCCCCGGGTATTCGTCGGGCGTTTTCACGCCGAACCCCGCCGACGATTCCCGGACCGGGTCGGTGTCCAAATAGTTCCCCACGTACACGTCGGGAATTCCGTCGCCGTCGAAATCGCCCGCCGCGAGGCCAATCGTCATCTTTCCGTTCTCGAGCCCCGACCGGGGAACGAGGACGAACGTCCCGTCCCCGCGGTTTCGCCAGAGCGTGTTTCCTCCAACGTTTCCGACGACGAGATCGGGATATCCGTCGGAATCGAGGTCGGCCCACATCGCGGAAATCCCCCAGCCGCAAGCGCGGATTCCCGACTTCTCCGTCGCGTCCTCGAAGGTCCCGTTTCCCCGGTTTCGATAGAGTCGGCCGCAGGTCGCGAGATCTTCCGCTCCCGCACGCGCGCCTGCCTTCGAATGCGGGATCTGGTTGACGAAGAAGAGGTCGATCCAGCCGTCGCCGTCGAAATCCGCCGCCGCGACCCCGCCTCCCATCGTCGGGATCAGCTTCGCGTCGACGAAGTCCCCCTTGAACCGGAATGCGACGCCGGAGGCCGCCGTCACGTCGCGAAAGAGCGCGCCGGTCACGTTTCGGCGCCGCGAGTCCTCCTCCCGGAACAGCACGATTCCGACGACGGCGCACACGGCCGCCAGGATGAAGAGCGCGAACGCGAGCCGGGCCAGCATCTTCATCGGCGGAAGGCTC
>CAWEYG010000018.1:0-12002 GCA_963813155.1 uncultured Acidobacteriota bacterium
GTGAGCCGACACACCGGGGACCGGGAGCTCTACGACGACGTCACGCTGCTCGCCGCCTTCCGCAAGCCCGCCTCCTGAGCCCCGGGGGCAGGCTCCATTTCTGGCAGAGGATTTGCATTTCTCCGCCCTTGAAGGAGAAACCGATGAAATATCTGAAAACCCTCTTCGCATCCATGGCGTTCCTCGGGTTCGCGAACCTGATGGTGGCTCAGGGATCGACGCCGGTCCAGCGCAACACCAAGATCAACGTCTCGGAACCGACCGAAGTGTCCGGCACGGTATTGCAGCCCGGCACGTACACCCTGAAGGTCCTCGATTTCAAGGACGGCAAGGTGCAGGTGCAGGTCAGCGACGAGAACGACAAGAACATCCTCACGACCGTCGTGACCCAGAAGGTCCGCCGCAATCTCGACACCAAGCAGCAGACCGACGAGCAGGCGCAGTTCACGTACACGAGCGCGAACGGCCATCCCGCTCTCGACACCTGGTTCTATCCGGGCGACGAGTGGGGCGAGAAGTTCACGACCGGCAAGGCGACCTGGGTCGCGGAGAACGTCGGAACCGTGACGCAGACCCCGATGCAGACCGAAACGAAGACCACGGAAATCGCCGAAGCCCCCGCTCCGGCTCCCGCGCCGATCGCCGAAAATAACGCGCCCGCCCCCGAACCGGCCCCCGCGCCGACGGAGCTGCCGAAGACCGCCAGCGATCTTCCTCTCCTCGGACTCGCCGGCCTTCTCGCGGTTGGCGGCGCCGCCGGAGTGCACCTCCTGCGGAAATAGCCCTTCCTGAGGATTCTTTTCGAGCGCCGGATGCGAAGATCCGGCGCTTTTTTTTCTATAATCTCGGCGAATTGCCGCCGCAAGCGAGCGTTTCCCCCGTCGAGCCGCTGGTCGAGCTGCGCGGAGTTCGCAAGAGTTTCGGCGGCACCCCCGCGCTTTCGGGGGTGGAGCTCCGGGTATTCCCCGGCGAGACCGTCGCGCTGATCGGACCGAGCGGTTCCGGGAAGTCGACGATCCTGCGCCTCGTCCTCGGGCTCGCCCCTCCGAACGAAGGAACCGTCCTGTTCCGCGGCGAGAGGGTCGCGCCCCGGAACGCGCTCGCCGTTCGCCGCGGGATCGGATACGTCGTCCAGGACGGGGGTCTCTTTCCCCACCTGACGGCGAGGGACAACGTCCTGCTGCTCGGCCGCCACCTCCGGAGGAGCGAGTCGGAGCTTCGGCTGCGCCTGGAGGAGCTCGCGGCGCTCACACGGTTTCCTCTCGACGCGCTGTCCCGGTATCCGTCGGAACTCTCGGGCGGCCAGCGCCAGAGGGTCGGGCTGATGCGGGCCCTGCTTCTCGACCCGGAGCTGCTCCTCCTCGACGAGCCGCTCGCCGCCCTCGATCCCATGGTGAGATCGAAGCTGCAGGAAGACCTCCGCGAGATCTTTCGCCGTCTTTCCCGGACGGTGGTGCTCGTCACGCACGACCTCGCGGAGGCCTCCTTCCTCGCCGACCGGATCGTCCTGCTGAACGAGGGGTCCATCGTCCAGGAAGGCTCGCTCGGAGATCTCCGGGACAGTCCCGCGAACCCCTTCGTGGCGGAGTTCGTCCGATCGCAGAGGGGCCTGTCGTGCTGAAACGGCTGTTGCTGCTGTCTCTCGCCGCGGCGATCCCGACGCGTGCGGGAGCCCGCCCCGTGGCGGTCGGTTCGAAGAAGTTCACGGAGTCGTATGCGCTGGCGGAGATCGCGAAAACGGCGCTCGGCCGCGCCGGCGTCGCGGCGGAGCACCGGCCGGGAATGGGCGGCACGATCATCCTGTGGCAGGCGCTGAAAACGCGCGCGATCGACGTCTACCCGGAATACACGGGCACGATCTCCGAGGAGATCCTGCGGCGCCCGGACCGGCCGTCCCTGGCCGCGATTCGAGCCGCGCTCGCGCCCCTCGGGGTCTCGATGACGGATCCCCTCGGTTTCGACAACACGTACGCGCTCGTCATGCGGAGGACGCGCGCGGGGGAGCTCGGAATCCGGACGATCGGCGACCTTCGGCAGCACCCGGAGATCGCGGTCGGCCTGACCCACGAGTTCCTGAAGCGACGGGACGGCTGGGAGCCCCTCGCGGCCCGCTACGCGCTTTCGATGCGCGACGTCCGCGGCGTGGACCACGCCATCGGTTACGCCGCGCTCGCGGCCGGGGCCCTCGACGTCAAGGACGCGTACTCGACCGACGCGCGCATCGCGCAGGACGACCTCGTCGTTCTCCAGGACGACCGGGGCTACTTTCCGCAGTACCAGGCCGTTTTTCTCTACCGCGCGGATCTCCCGCGCCCCGCTGTCGCCGCGCTCGCGTCCCTGTCCGGAACGCTCGACGAGGCCGCGATGACGCGCCTGAATGCGGAGGCCGAACGCACGAAAAATTACGCGGCGGCCGCGGCCCTGTACTTCGGCGCGCGAACCGGCGCGGCGCGGAGCCCGGCGGCCCAGATCGGCCGGTGGACGGCGCGCCATCTGGAACTCGTCTCCATCTCGCTGGCGTTCGCCGTGCTCGCCGGGATCCCGCTCGGGATTCTCGCTTTTCGCAAACCGGCCGCCGGGAGCGTGATCCTCGGGACGGCGGGAATCGTCCAGACGATCCCCGCGCTGGCCCTTCTCGCGCTGCTCGTGCCCGTCCCGTTTCTGGGGATTCGTCCCGCCACGGCGATCCTTGCGCTTTTCCTCTACAGCCTGCTGCCGATCATTCGCAACACGGCAACGGGCCTGCAGGACATCCCCCCGGGACTGCGGGAATCGGCCGAAGCGATCGGCCTGTCGCGAAGCGCGCAATTGCGGAAGGTCCTCCTGCCGATGGCGTCCCGTTCGATTCTCGCGGGAGTGAAGACGAGCGCGGTCATCAATGTCGGGACCGCGACGCTCGCGGCTTTGATCGGCGCGGGAGGACTGGGGGAGCCGATCCTGAGCGGCCTCAACCTGAACGATCACGCGACGATCCTGCAGGGCGCGATTCCGGCCGCGCTCCTCGCGCTCGCGGTCGAATTCCTGTTCCAGGGCCTCGACCGGGCGTTCATTCCGCGCGGCTTGCGCCTTCCCGCCCCCGACGTCTAAGATTCCGAAGATGAAGTCTTCCATGAAGAAGCGGGCGATTCTCCGGGTTCTCCTGCTGGCGGCGGCTGCCGTGGCCGTCGGCGCGGCGGGTTCGAAGGGCGATGCGAAGCCGGACGCGAATCGGGCGTTCGACCTTCAGGAGGAGATCGTTCTCAAGAATTTCCCCGCGACGGCGAAATCCGCGCGAATCTGGATTCCGCTGGCTTCGAGCGACGATCACCAGACCGTCGAGCTGAAGAGCGTGACGAGCGCCGTCGCGACGCGGCGCACGACCGACCCGGAGTACGGCAACGAATCGCTCTACGTCGAGGTCCCGGACCCGTCCCGCGCCGACGTTCAATTCCATCTTGGTTTTCGCGCGAGCCGCCGAGAATATTCCGCGGGGCCGGCCTCGGGAGCGTCGAGCGCCGTCGCGAGGCCGCAGGACCTCGGCCGGTATCTCCGGGCCGACCGGCTCGTTCCGATCGACGGGAAGTTTCGCCAGCTTTCCGACGAAGTTACGGCCGGGAAGGCCTCGCCCCTCGAGAAGGCTCGCGCGATCTACGACTACGTCTTCCGGACGATGAAATACGACAAGTCGGGCGAAGGCTGGGGCCGCGGGGATTCCCTGTGGGCGTGCGATTCCCGGCGCGGGAACTGCACCGATTTCCATTCCGTGTTCATCTCGCTCATGCGGGCCCAGGGAATTCCGGCGCGGTTCGAGATCGGGTTTCCGCTTGCCGAGGCGCCGGCCGGCGAAATCGCCGGATACCACTGCTGGGCGGAGTTCTACCTGGACCAGACGGGGTGGGTTCCGGTCGACATCTCCGAGGCCTGGAAAGCGCCGGCGAAGCACGACTATTTTTTCGGCAGCCTGGACGCGAATCGAATCCGTTTCAGCACCGGGCGGGACCTGACGCTCGAACCCCGGCAGGCGGGGCCCCCGCTGAACTATTTCGTGTATCCCTACGTGGAGGTCGACGGAAAACCGTTCGAGGGCTCGATCGAGCGAAAAATCACCTACGCGCCGGCAGCCCCGACGTCGTCGAGATAGAGGACGGCGCAAAGTGGATCTCGGACTTCAGGGCCGGGTCGCCATGGTAGCGGCGGCGAGCAAGGGAATCGGGCGCGCAATCGCGGAGGCGCTCCTCGCCGAGGGATGCCGCGTTTCGATCTCCGCCCGCGGGAAGGAATCGCTCGAGGTCGCCGGGAACGCGATGCGGTCCCGCTATCCTTCCGGCGAAGTCCTCGCGTGTCCGACCGACGTTCGGAGGGCCGAAGAGCTGGAGCGCTGGCACGCCGAGACGGCCAAAGCGTTCGGCCCCGTCGACATTCTCGTGACGAACACGGGAGGTCCGCCGGCGGCGCGCTTTTTGGATCTCTCCGAGGAACAATGGGCCGAGGGCATTCAGCTCACTCTCCTGAACGTGATCCGGACCTCGAAGCTCGTGATTCCCGGGATGCGGGAAAAGAAACGGGGCCGTATTCTCCACATCACCTCGTTCGTCGCGAAACAGCCGTCGGACATCCTGACCGTGAGCAGCACCCTGCGGGCCGGGATTTCTGCCCTCACGAAGACGATGGCGAACCAGCTCGCTTCGGACGGGATCCTCGTCAACGCCCTGCTGCCCGGCTTCGTGAAGACCGACCGGCAGATCGAGCTCGCCGTCATCCGCTCGCGGGAGGCCGGGATCTCCGTCGCGGAATACGAGAAGCGCAATTCGGCGACGATTCCGCTCCGCCGCTCGGCCGAGCCCCCGGAGATCGGGGCGGTCGCCGCGTTTCTCTGCAGCGACCGGGCGAGTTACCTCACGGGCGTTTCGCTCGCCGTGGACGGCGGTCTGCTCCAGGGCACGTTCTAGAGCGATCGGGCCTGGGCTCGCTCCGCGCAGGCGGATCTCTGAGATCCCGAGGGAAAGCGAACTGCGGCCGAGGGTCGAGGAGATCTGCCGAGTGGGAGCGAGCCTCGTGATCGTTCAGGTGACGCGTGATATGGTCCGCGCTCCGTGATTTCATTCGCCAAGATTTCCAAGCAGTACGGCCGTCAGATCCTCTTCGTGGACGCGTCGTTCCAGCTGAATCCCGGAGAGAAGGTCGGCCTCGTCGGCCCGAACGGTTCCGGCAAGACGACGCTTTTCCGGATGATCACGGGCGAGGAACACGCGGACGACGGCGACGTGTCGGTTCCGAAGAAGCTGACTCTCGGCTACTTCCGGCAGGAGATCGACGAAATGTCGGGCCGTTCGGTGCTCGACGAAGCGATTGCCGGGAGCGGCCGGCTCGGCGATCTCCACCACGAGCTGGAATCGCTCCAACACGCGATGTCGGCGCCCGACCGCGCGGACGAACAGGAGAGCATCCTCGCGCGTTTCGGCGAGGTGCAGGAGGAATACCAGCAACGCGGCGGCTATGAGCTCGAAGCCCGAGCCCGGGAAGTGCTCCACGGGCTCGGCTTCGAGGACGCGGCGATCGACGGCGACGCGGGAGCGCTCTCCGGCGGCTGGAAGATGCGCGTTTCGATGGCGAAGGTGCTGCTCGGAAAACCCGACGTGCTCCTGATGGACGAGCCGACGAATCACCTGGACATCGAGTCGATTCTGTGGCTCGAGCAGTTCCTTCGGGCCAGTCCGGCGTCGCTGCTCATGACCTGCCACGACCGCGACTTCATGAACCGGGTGGTGAACCGGATCGTCGAGATCGACGGCGGCGAGCTCATCGCGTACTCCGGCGACTACGACTTCTACGAACGCGAAAGGCAGCTTCGCGAAACGCAGCGGGAGGCCGCGCACGCGCGCCAGCAGGCCATGCTCGCGAAAGAGCAGCGGTTCATCGAGCGGTTTTCCGCGCACGCGGCGAAGGCGGCCCAGGTCCAGAGCCGGGTCAAGAAGCTCGAGAAGATCGAAACGATCGAGCTGCCGCGCCGGCGCCAGTCGGTCAAGTTCGACTTTCGGCGTCCCGCGCGGTCGGGCGACGAAGTCCTGGCGCTTTCGAAGATCTCGAAAGCGTACGGCGAACGCCGTCTGTATTCCGACTTCGATTTCCTCGTCCGGCGCGGAGAACGCTGGTGCGTCATGGGCCGGAACGGCGCGGGCAAGACGACGCTTCTGAAGATGGCGGCGGGAGCGCTGCGGCCCGACGCGGGCGCCGTGAAGCTCGGGGCGAGCCTCACGCTCGGATACTTCGCCCAGCAGTCGCTGGAGCTCCTCGACCCCGAGCTGACGGTCCTCGAACAGATCGAAAAGGACTTTCCGATGGAGAGCGTGTCGGCCGCCCGAAGCCTCCTCGGGGCCTTCCAGTTTTCGGGCGACGAGGTGGACAAGCCGGTCCGCGCCCTCTCGGGAGGCGAGCGGTCGCGGCTCGTGCTCGCGAGGATGCTCTTCCATCCGCCGAATTTCCTCGTGCTCGACGAGCCGACGAACCATCTCGATCTCGCGACGAAGGAGATGCTCGTGTCGGCGCTCGCCGATTTCGAGGGCACGATGCTGTTCGTCTCCCACGACCGGGCTTTCCTGCGGGGCCTCGCGAACCGGGTTCTCGAGATCGGGGGAGACGAGCCGCCGCATCTCTACCCGGGGTCCTACTCGGAGTACGTGGCCCGGACAGGACGGGAAGCCCCAGGCGTTCACGCCTAGCCGGATCGGACGCGCAAGAAAAAGCCCGGGACCTTTCGGCCCCGGGCTGGAGATCACGGGAGATCCGCGGAGCGCCGGGTCAGAACCTCCGGATCAGCAGAAACGCTGCGCCTGCGAGGGCAAGCGCCATCAGAGCCAGCGCGGTGTTGCCAAGCGTCGGCACCTGGACGAGATTCGCGACGACCGCCGGGTCGACCGTGAAGTTGTAGGTGATCTGGCCCGAGCACGTCGGGTCGCTTCCGGATGTCGGCGTGTCGGTCGCGGTGACCGTGAAGCTGAACGAGCCCACGTCCGAGGTGGCCGGGGTCCCGCTCAACAGGCCGGACGAGCTCAGATTGAGCCAGGCTGGGAGCGTCGTGGAAGTGAAGGTGTACGTTCCGGCCGGTCCGCCGCTCGCCGAGAGCTGCTGCGAGTAGGCGCTTCCGTCAGTTGCGTCGGGAACGGTCGACGGAGAGATCGTGACCGCGCTGAAGCCGGCGCATGTCGGGGGAGGAATCGTGACCGAGAAGCTTCCGCTCGTATTCGACGTGTGCTTGACCTGCGTGCCGCTCGAAATGTAGTTCGCAGGCGAGGTATTCGCGGTTCCGACCGAGTCGATCTGGAACGTGAAGATCTCGTCGTAGCAGTTGTTCGTCGTCAGAACGTCGGCTGTCGGGATCAACGCGACGTCGCGGTAGGGCGAATTCGCGTAGTTGGCGATCTGGATGTCCGAGTCGACGAACTCGAAGGCGTCGGCCGGCCAGGTATGTGAGGAAACCGGGCTGAAATAGAGAACCTTGGCGGCGCCCACGGTCCCGGTGCATCCCGTCACGGTGATCTTTCCGAGCAGTCCGATCGTGGGGTTGTTCGGAATCGTGAGGACGGTGTTCACTTTGTTGGCATTGGCCTGAATCGTGTCCGCTACCGTGAAGGCGAAAGGGAACGTTCCGTAATCCGATGCACCGGAGGTGCTGCCCACCTTGACGGTCAGCACCTGGGGCGTGGCCGTCGTCGAGCTCGCCTTCACCAGAAAGAAGACCCCCTTCGTCTCTCCGTTTGCGAGGCCGAGCTCCGCCACGGGATCGGTGCCGTGCGCCCCGGTCGATATCTTGAACTTCAACTCGTGGATGCCTGACCCGACGTTGCTGATGATCGAGCTCGCGCTCGTGTCGAGCGTGACCCACACGTCAGGGACACCGCCGCCGCTGTTCAACAGCTGAAAGACGAGATACGTCGCGTCGAGGCCGTTGCCGAAGTCCGTGTACATGACGGAGCCCGACTCGCTCGTGACCGAGATGACGGGAACGGTAGCGCTTGCCCGCGAGCTCAGCGCGAGCGACACGACAACCGTAAGAAAAATCCTGCCAAGGACTTTATTCATCGTCTCCTCCTGTCTTTCGAAAACCGTCCGTTTTCAAAAGGCGGCAGAAGACGTTACCGCTTGCGCAACTCCAACGAATACACCGGTTTGTTCAATCCTCCCCAAGTTGTTAGAGCGATATTGCCCGATTCTCTCCCGGGCTGTCAAGAGATAAACAAGAGATAAACGATCGATTTGATACAGGTCCGTCGATCGGAGTGAGGGAATTCAAAACTCCTGTGCTTGGACGGCTTAGTGGTGCGCGCCGGAATACGTCTTCTCGCCGGCGCGGACCTCGGTCGGCAGGTGATTCTGCGGGGGAGGGAACGGGCACGTCGCGTAGGGCGTGAAGATACACGGGGGGCTGTAGGCCTTGTTGAAATCGATCACGGTCTTTCCGTCTTTCGGCATCGGAGCGTACACGAAGCGGCCGGCTCCGTACGTTTCCTTTCCGTTGGTCCGGTCGCCGAAGATGAGGAACAGCTCTTCGGAGCCCTGCTCGAAAACGGGGTCGAGGCGATAGGTCTTTCCGCCGTGCTCGAAGGCGAGCGCTCCCGGCGAGACGTCGTCTTCGGGGAAGCCGAGGGCCGTCGGCACCGCGATGTGTTTCAGCGGCGTGTACGGCTCGAATCGCGCCGTAACTCTACACGAGGGGTCGATCGGAAAATAGTCGAGTCCCTTGAAATTCTTCCGGGCGGGGCTCTCGGTGTCGCGAACGCGAACTCCCATTTTCTCTCCGCGGCGAATCACGAAAAACGAGAACGTGCCGATCCGCAGAACGGTCGGGCTTCCGTTTTCATCCGACACGAGATCGGAGGCAGTGGCGGGCCGGCCGTCCGCGGTCAGGACCGCGCCGGGCGCGGGCTCGAGGCGAGTGCGCCCGTTTTCGAGCACGATCGCGCCGGCGACCGGAGGAACGCCTGGCCCGCGGAGGGAGATCTTCGCCTCGGGCCCGGACCCGAAAGGATTTGATCCCGGGTCGAGCCAGAAGAGTCCGGCGAGGGTGAGCCAGCCGTCGTCGCGCCGGAGCCGTTCCGCCCGCCGCTGCCTCCACGTTTCGATCTCGCGCCGGTAGCCGGGGTCCACCCGGGGGGAGCACGCGGTCGCCGCGAGAAGCGTCCCGAAGACCAACGATCGCCACACGCCTCTTCGCGCCACGGGGCGAGTATATCGGGCCAATGGCACATCGATTGCTCCCTTCACTGGCGGGAGTCGTATAAATTTCTCTCATGGCTCGCTCGCGCGTTCTTCGTTGGACCGAAATGCTGCTCTGGTGGAGCGGCGCGCTCCTGCTGGGCTGGTGCGCCGCGACGCTCGCGGAGTCCCGCATCTATCAGATCTTCGCGGGGCGCTCGCTCGATCGGATGCGGGAGAGCCGCTCGGCGGAGCGCAGCGGCGCCGCCGCCGCGCTTCCTCCGGCCGTCGACGTCGCCGGGAATACCGCGCCGGAGCCGGCCGGGGCGCCCGAACCGCGCGAACCCGCTCCCGCGCCGGGAAGCCTGCTCGGGCGCCTGGCCGCCCCCCGAATCGGCCTCTCCGTGATCGTTCTCGAAGGGGACGACTCGCGCGCGTTGCGGCTCGGGATAGGGCACGTCCCGGGCACGCCGTTTCCGTGGGAAAACGGCAACTCGGCTCTCGCCGGCCACCGGGACACGTTCCTGCGGCCTTTGCGGAAGATCCGGGACGGCGACCGGCTCGAGGTCGCGACGCCCCGGGAGACGTATCATTACGTCGTGGACTCCATCCAGATCGTTCGTCCCGACGACGTGGGCGTCCTCGCGCCGGCAGGATCGGCCTCCCTCACGCTCGTCACGTGCTATCCGTTCTATTACGTCGGGAACGCTCCGAAGCGGTTCGTCGTGCGCGCGCGCCGTGTCGACGGCTGAAACCGGCGCCGCGCTGACGGCGTTTGAGAAGGCTTCGCCGGAAGTCCAGGCGCTGCTGAATCGGCCGATCAAGGACCTCGGACTGAAGCTGGAGGGATCGGCCGTCGAGAAGTACGTCCTCCGGCTCTACCGGGAGCTCGAGGCGAAGGGGCTTCGCCACTTCCGGCCTTCCTGCTACCTCACCGACGAGTGGGGATGCCCCTCCGGCGAGCCGATCATCGGAATTCCTTTTTACCTCGCGGACCCGAAACTCGCCGCCCTGGAAAAGGCGATGAACGACCTCGAAACCGAGCGCGAAATCCTGATGTACCTGCGTCATGAGGCCGGCCACGCTTTCAACTACGCGTACGAGCTGTACAAAACGGAGGAATGGCGGAATCTTTTCGGGCCTTTTCGCCGGCCCTACCGCGAAGACTATCGCCCGGTTCCGTTCTCCCGGAGATTTGTGCGGCACATTGCCGGCTGGTACGCTCAGAAGCACCCGGACGAGGATTTTGCCGAGACGTTCGCCGTCTGGCTCACGCCGCGATCCGGATGGAGAAAGAAATACGCCGGATGGGACGCGATTCACAAGCTCCGCTACGTCGAGAAAACGGCGCGCGCGCTGCGGGATCGCGATCCCGTTCGGGCGGTCGGGTCGACGGACCTGACGGTCGAGGAGATGGAGACCACGATCGAGGATTTTTACCGGCAGAAGGCCGACCCCGGCGTCGCGGCCGTCGCGGCGGACCTCCCGCTCGATACCGACCTGCGCGATATCTTCTCCCGGCCGCGGGCGAGCTCGCCGCGCGGTGCCCGTCCCGCCGCACAGTTGCTGTCCGAAAACCGCAAAGAGATCGTGGACAAGGTCGCCTACTGGACGGGTGTGCGCCGCCCTCTCGTGAAGGACCTCGTGGAGTCGATCGAGCGCCGCGTCGGGGAGCTTCATCTCCGAGCGCCGCGAAACCGCGAGCCGAGATTTCTCGTCGAGATCACCGCCTACGCGACGACGCTTGCCATGAACTACCTGACCCGGGGAAAATTCGTTAACCCATGAAGGTCTCCGTGCTCTACGACGTCTGGGAAGAGGAGGCCCCCCCGCCCGAGGAGCCGCCGGCCAAGCCGCGAAAGGGGAAGCCGCGCCCGCGACGCCGGCACCCGAAGCTGGATCGCGAGCAGGTTTTCGACGCCCTCGGAAAGCTCGGGCACGACCCGTTCTACCAGGTTCTCGACGGCACCGACGCGACGCTCATTTCGGTCGTGCGCAACGGCGCGGACCTCACGTTCAACCTCACCGAGTCGTACGCGGGCGACGACACGTGCGACATGAACATCGGGGCGTTTCTCGATTTGCTCGGCCGGGCGTACACGGGCGCCGGCCCGCACGCGCTGTATCTCGCGCAGGACAAGGCGCTCGCGAAGAAGATCTTCCAGTTCCATGGAATCAAGACTCCCGTGTTCGCCCTCTCCTACAAGGGAAAGCTTCCCCACGCGCACGACATCGGCTTTCCGCTCATCGTCAAGCCGACCTCGGAAGACGGTTCGATCGGCATCGACTGCGGGTCGGTCGTCTCGACGGTCAAAGAGCTGATGGCGCGCATCGAGTACATCCAGGAACGGTTCGACACCCCGGCGCTGATCGAGGAATACATCGAGGGGCGCGAGCTCTACGTCGGGATCCTGGGAAACGGCAAACCGGCGGCGCTGCCTCCCGTCGAGCTCGATCTGTCGCAACTTCCGGAAGGCATGCCCAGGATCGCGGGCACCGAGGTGAAGTGGGAGACGGAGACCGAGGCCTACAAGAAGACGAAGGCGTCGATCGCGGTCGATCTCGACGAGGACACGATTCTGCGGCTGCAGGAGACGGCGCTCGCGGCGTACGAGGCGCTGGAGCTGCGCGACTACGGCCGGGTCGACATGCGCCTGCGAAAAGACGGCGAAGTCTTCGTCATCGAGGCCAACCCCAACCCCTGGCTCGCCGCGAACGCCGAATTCGCGATGGCCGCGCGGGAGTCCGGGCGTTCGTACACGCAGATGATCGGAGAAATCGTCGAGCTCGCCCGGGCGAGGACGGCCTAGGTCGTTTCTCCCGTCTTCGGC
>CAWEYG010000019.1:0-37334 GCA_963813155.1 uncultured Acidobacteriota bacterium
ATTCCGCCGGCGCCCAATGGCGAGATTACCTCGTAAGGTCCCAGCCGTGATCCTGCCGCAAGAGTCATGAAACGACCCATGTCGCGCCGAAGCTCGCGAGTGCGAGCGAAGGCGGATCATAGGGTCCGAGGCGAGTCCCGTTCTGGAGCGGCATGTCTCTACCTCTGGACCGGCCCGAGATACCGGTCGAGCCAGTCGAGGGTCTCGCGGATGAAGTCCTTGCGCGGGGGCGCGTGGCCCGTGTCGTAGACGACGTGCTTCTTGTCCTTCTCGGGCGTTCCCAGCAGGCGGAACAGCGGCTTCTGAGATTCCTCGAGCGGGAAGAAATGGTCGTAGCGGCCGTTCAACATCAGCATCGGGATCTTCACGCGGGTGACGAAATTGATCTGGTCGGCCTCGGGGAGCGCCCTCTGGAATTCGAGGCCTCCGGACTCCAGGATGCCGGCCTTGAAGCGCCCCTCGACAGCGACGAGGATCGGCGCGAGCGCGCTGCCCCACGAGAGCCCGAGGTAGGCCATCTTCTCGTGATCGATGTCTTTGCGGGTCTCGAGGTAGTCGAGCGATCGGCCGAGGTCCTTCGACCATTCGATCATATGGTCGCGCCACAGAGCCGTCGTCTCGGGATAGTCGCTCTTCAGCTCGTCCCGCCGCTCGAACGTGGACTTGAAGATCGGAGCGAGCAGCGCGCGGCCGCTCTTCGGGATGAAATCAGCGTAGCCCGAAAGGCTGAACCGGTCTGCCCCCATCGCGCCGGAGCCCGGGAAGTAGACGACCACCGAATACGGCGGCGCGGCGTTCTTCGGAAGATAGAGATGGGCACTCATCCGCTCGCCGCCGTAGGCCGCGTTGAAGCTGACCTTCTGGTGCGTCCAGTCTTCGGTGGTCTCGCTCTCTTCGATCCGCGCGTTGAGATCGCCCCTGTCGTAGGCGTAAAGGCCCTTGTAAGCCTGAAAGACGGCGTCGGAGACGGGGCTTTCCTTCGAGAAGTCGCGAAACGCGGGAGAGATCACCGCGAGGGCGGCCGGAGGGGGAGGGGAATCGAGCTTCACGCATCGGAACCCGAAATTCGCCCGGCGCTCCCAGGGCGACTGGGCGTCCTGATCGATGAACATGTAGGTGGGCTCGCCGAATCCTCCCCCGAGGATGAAGCGCTTGCCTCCCACGCCTTCGTTCCGGCACCATTCCTTGACGTTGCCGGCCATGTCGGTCGTGCCGTAGCCGCTGATCGTTCCGTCGCTACCGACGGGCAGGGTGCCGCTGTCGCGGAAGTTGCTGCCGGGAGAGATCAGCATGCTCGCCGCCGGCTGCGCGGCGTGATTCCAGTGGTAGATCGTGGGAAGGCTCTTTCCGGCGAACTCCGCATAGGCGGCGGCCTCGTACCAGCTCACGCCCGCGACGGGGTGCTTCTCCTGCCCCTTCGCGAAGGTCCCGGCCTCCCAGGTCGCCGGGCCAGGTCGGTCCGTTCCGTCGCGGAAGGAGGACTTCGCCTCCTCCCACGCGACCGGTTTTCCGGACCGGGCGAACGGCTCCTTCCAGAATTCGCGCTTCTGGTAGCCGCCGGCGTCGACGAACTTCTTGTACTCCTCGTTGGTGACTTCGTCCCGGTCGATCAGGTAGTCCGCGATCGAGACTTCCGGATACTGGTCGAGGCCGGGAATCTCGAGCGCGGTCGAGCCCCCCGGCACCCGAACCATGTCGGCCGGAACGCTCCCCTCTCGATCCAGCCGAAACGCGAGGCGGACGGGGATCTTGTGCATGATCGACCAGGTCGGGGCGATCTGCCACACGGGAACAAATCCCGCCTTCGAGATTCGCCAGAGATAGAAATCCTTCGCGACCCTCACGTTCGACACAGGAGTACGGCCGAGAACCTTCCATTTCGAGGGATCGCCCCGATACGGCCGGTAGGCCACGTCGGCTCCCGGCGGGGTCGTTTCCGCGGAGACATCGACGGTCGCCTGCGTCCAGAGGTTCTCAAGCGCCGGATCTTTCGGCAGCACGGCGCGGGCCTCCCGGAGGATGTCGGCGGCTTTCGGAAAGTCCTCGGCGGCGATGAGCTTCGTCGCTTCAAGCGCGGCGGTCCCGCGCGCCCAGCGGATCCGGCTCTCGCGCCGCCAGAGCCATCCGGCCAGCGCGGCGGCGGCCACGAGCGCGCCGGCGAGCGCGGCCCACGTCTTCCCGGAGAGCCGTGCCCGATTTCGGGACACCTGGAGCGACCGGAGCTCGGCGGAGATCTCGGCGGCGCTCGCGTAGCGGCGGGCCGGGTCTTTTTCCATCAGCCGGAGAATCGCGGCTTTCAGCCGCTCGGGCGCCTCGACGTCGCCGAATTTCTGAGGCGGGTCGTGAAGAATCGCGTCCGCGATCGCGACGGTGCTGCTGCCCCGGAAAGGGCGGCGGCCCGTGAGCATCTCGTAAAGGACGACGCCGAGCGAAAAGAGGTCGCTCCGCGCATCGACGGGTATTCCCATCAGCTGCTCCGGCGACATGTACGTCAGCGTTCCCATGACGGCGCCGCGCTGCGTGAGGGGCCGCGAGGCGGCCGCCTCGGTCGGCAGCGAGGACAGGTCCGTCGGAGGTTCTTCGGCCGCGCCCATTTTCGCGAGACCGAAGTCGAGCAATTTCACGCCGGATTCCGTCAGCATGACGTTGCCGGGCTTCAAGTCCCGGTGGACGATCCCGGCGCGGTGCGCCCGGTCCAGGGCGTCGGCGATTTCCGTTCCAAATTGCAGGGTCTCGGCGACCGAGAGGGGTCCTTTGTCCAGCCGATCCGCAAGGGATTGCCCTTCGAGCAGCTCCATGACGAGGAAATCGACTCCGCTCTCGCTGCGGATGTCGTAAAGCGTGCAAATGTGCGGATGGGTCAGCTGTGAGATGGCCTTGGCTTCACGTTCAAAACGCTGCTTGAGCTCCGGGTTGTCCGACAGATGGGTCGGGAGAACTTTGATCGCGACCTCGCGGTCGAGCCGCGTGTCCTTGGCCCTGTAGACCTCGCCCATCCCGCCGGCTCCGAGCGGCGAAAGAATCTCGTACGGTCCGAGGCGGGCGCCATTCTGGAGAGCCATGGGATCCCTCGATTCTATAGAATTCCCTCGTGATCGTTTCCGACAAGTTCACCCGGCCGCTGCGGAACCTGCGCCTGTCGGTGACGGACCGGTGCAATCTGCGCTGCCAGTACTGCATGCCGGAGCGCGATTACGCGTGGCTCCCGCGCAAGGACATCCTCGACTTCGAAGAGGTGAGCGCGCTCGTCGACGTGTTCGGCGAGCTGGGCGTGGACAAGGTCCGGTTGACGGGCGGCGAACCTCTCGTCCGCCGCGACCTCGCGGAGCTCGTTCGCCTGATCGCGGCGAAGCCGGCGATCCGGGATCTTGCGATGACGACCAACGGCGTGCTGCTGGCCGAAAACGCCGTACCGCTTCGCGAGGCGGGGATGAAACGTGTAACCGTGAGCCTCGACACGCTGAAGCCCGAGCGTTTCCGGGAGTTGACGCGCTTCGACGAGCACTCGAAGGTGCTCGCCGGAATCGAAGCAGCGGCGCAGGCCGGGTTCGAGTCGGTCAAAATCGACACGGTCGTCATCCGCGGCGTCAACGACGACGAGCTCGTCGACTTGCTCGCGTTCGGCAGAAGCGCAGGCGCGGAAGTCCGCTTCATCGAATACATGGACGTGGGGGGGGCGACGCGCTGGTCGCGGGAAGCGGTCGTTTCGCGCGCGGACATTCTCGGAACGCTTGCGCGGCACTACGGGCCGATCCAGCCCATCTCCGAAACGACCTCCGCGCCGGCAGAGCGGTTTCGGCTTTCCGACGGAACCGTTTTCGGGATCATCGCTTCGACGACCGCGCCGTTCTGCCGATCGTGCGACCGCAGCCGCCTGACGGCCGACGGCCTCTGGTACCTGTGCCTGTACGCCTCAAGCGGGACGGATCTGCGGGGACCGCTGCGCGCGGGAGCCTCCCGGGAGGAGCTGCGCGGATTGATCGAGTCGACGTGGCGTGCGCGGTCGGACCGCGGGGCCGAGGAGCGGCTCGGCATGCGGAATCGATCGCCTCTCGTCCCGCTGACGACGCTCAAGGGCGATCCCCACCTCGAGATGCACACGAGGGGCGGATAGATGGAGCCGGACGCTCCGGAGCTCGTGCCCGGACTGTCGAACCCGCGGGCGATCTCGCTCGAGCGATTTCCGGTCCGCACCCGCGAAGGCGCGACGACACGGTCGGCGTGGCGCCTCTCGGCTTCGTGCGATCAGGGCGACGGCGCGATCGTCTTCGTCGAAGTGTCCCCGGTCGAGACGTTCTACCGCGGCGACGGGATCTTCCTCGGCTGGACGCAGGAACGGATGGCGGCGGCCTACGGTGCGCTCCTGCCGAAGCCGGAGCTTGACGGTTTCGCGACGCAGCAGATGGGGTAGCGGTTTACGCCGGAGCAGCCTCGGAAAGGATGTTCCACTCCTCCTCGCTCAACACCGGCTCGGCCGCCGGGTAGTAGACATTCTCGAGTTCCTTTTCGTGAGCGGCCAGCCGCCGGTCGAGGTTTTCCACGATTCCCAGAGTGTCGGACAGTTTCGCGGGGTCGGCGACGAGAGTCAGAAGGAAACGCGTGAGCTCCCGCAGTTGAACCCACTCCAGGTGCAGCTCGCGTTTCGGATCGCGGCCGGGAACGCCGACGCGGATGACAGCAGGAAGGAAGGCCTTCTCCTGCGCTTCCGACCACCGGACCAGCCACTCGTTGAAATCGCCGAGCCCGAAGCGATACGCCGGCGCGTCGCGGCGATCGAGCGCCTGACGGAAGTCGTCGAACCGGCTCCGCAGCGCGCGCTGCGCTTGGAGAAGGCCGTCGAGAGTCTTTTGCATGCCTGTGATTATCGGCGAGTGTTGAAGCGGGGCGATGTATCGCCGCGTGCGGTCACAGCCCGGCGAGTCCCGGCTCGATCCGCGTGAGCCCCTGCTCGACGGCCCACAGGTCCATCGAGAGCGTCGCGAGGTCGTCGACCTCGGGAATCGGCCGCGCGTCCTCGGAGAGATCGATTGACTTGATGTAGCGATGGCACGTGTCGCAGCTTTCGATCCGAACAGGGGCGTGCTTCTCGTCCCGAAAGGACGGAAGCTTGTTCGGGTCTTCTTCGAAGCACGAGGCGCAGAGGATTCGCTCGAACAGCCATTCCTGGCCGCACAGCGAGCACCCGAGCGTCCGGCGGGCGCCTTCCAGCATCGACCCCTCCCGCCGCGCGGAAATCCACGGCGCGCCTCCGCAGAACGGGCACCGGCCCCGGGAGTGAAGGCGATCGGGCGCGAGCGTCGCCGATCGCAGAAACTCGGCGTACGGGCGCAGAATCGCGCGGGACAGGTAGTCTTCCGCGGCCGGCCGATCCCCGCTCCAGAAGACGAGCAGGCGTTGCCGCGCGACCTCCGGAACGTCTTTCTGCCGCGCCCGGGCGTCTTCCGAAAGCGCTTCCGGGCCGGATTCCGCCGCGTACCGCAGAATCGCGGCGCGCGCGCCCGAAACGCGCTCCGCGTCCCGGTCGAGGTGTCCGGTGAACGGCTCGTCCCGGTGCGCGGACTCGAGCTCTCCCGCGACGCGTCCCTGAAGGCGATAGAGCCCCGCCGCGAATCGCAACGGGTCCTCCGCGGAGGGAGACTGCCGGGCGAGGAGCTCGGAACGCGCGGCCCGCCGCTCGAATTCCGAAACGAGTTTCGAACTAACCGCGGCGGCTCTCCTCGCCGGTCACTTCGCGGTACCAGCGGCCATGATGGAGGCGCGCCCAGGCTTTCGTCACGGTACCGCGCGTCATCGACCCGAACGTTCCCGGCTCGGCGGCGGTTCCCAGGTAGATGTGAATGACGATCAGCATCGCGAACAGGATGAACGTGACGTCGTGAACGACGTACGCGAATTCCATCAGGAGCCGCGGCAGCGACCCCGGGAACCACATCATGAGGCCCGACACCAGCAGTCCGAGGGCCGCGAGGCACACGAGCCAGAACTGCAGCTTCTGGCCGCCGTTGTATTTCCCGACGTTCGAATCGTCGGTCTCGTAGCGCATGTACTGCATCGCCCGGCCGCCGCTGACCCATTCCTTGCGTTCGCCGGGCTCCAGGTGCATGTCGGCGAGCCAGTACACGAACATCACGGCGCTCGCGAGAAAGAACACCACGCCGGCCCAGGGGTGGACGACGCGGCAGACCGTCAGCCCGCCGAAGAGAGACGCCATCCAGCCGAAGACCGGCGACCAGATCGGCATGCCGGTGAAGACGCAGACGAAAAAGCCGAGGGCCACCGTCCAGTGGATCAGGCGCGAAGTCCGGTTGTGGCGGACGATCTCGTTTCCGACCACGACGTCTTCCTGCGATTGAGCCGCGAGGACGGCGCGGTCAATCGGGCGGGGGGGGCGTGCTGCGCTCATCGTCTTCTCGCTTTCACGATCGTCACACGGTCGGGAGATTGCTGTTCGGGTCGTCGGTTCCGGCCGCTTCCTTTCGGCCGTACTTCGTGAAGTGGCCGAACGCGCCGATCACCGCGCCGAGGATCGCGACGGCGCCGATGGGCCGCAGGACCGATTTCCAGAACTTCACGAGCAGCGGCACGTGGGGATCGGCCGGCAGGTCGTACCACTCCGGGTGGTCGCCGTGCGCGAGGACCGTGACGACGCCCGTGCCGCCGACGCCCTTCGGGTCGTAGAGCATCGCCTGCGCGAACCCGTTGGCCTTGAGCTGATCGACGCGCAGGTTTCCCATCGCGACCATGTCGTCCTTCGTGCCGAAGTGCAGGCACCCGGTCGGGCAGGCCTTGATGCAGGCGGGCTCGAGGCCCACTTCGACGCGGTCGACGCAGAGCGTGCACTTGGCCATCTTCCCGGTCGTCTTGTGGAACCGGGGCACGTCGAACGGACAGCCGGTCTCGCAGTAGCCGCAGCCGATGCACTGGTCGGGGTTCACGTCGACGATCCCGTTCGCGTACTGGACGATCGCGCCCGGCGCGGGGCAGGCCGCGAGGCATCCGGGCTCCGCGCAGTGCATGCACTGGTCCTTGCGCATGAGCCAGGCGATTCCGCCGTCGACGTCGCGCTCGTTGAAGCGAATCAGGTTCCAGTACTGGGCGTGGAGCGTCGGCAGCGTCTGGTAGGTCCCTTCCTGCTTCGTCGGCGACGACCGGCAGGTCGTTCCACTCCTGGCAGGCGACCTCGCAGGCCTTGCAGCCGATGCACGTCGTCGTGTCGATGTATTTCGAAACGGTCGGGAGCGTGCGGCCTCCGGAGAGGCTCCCCCAGACGGAAGCGGAGGAGCGGCGGATTTCGAGATTCTGTGCGCTCATGGTGCTCCTCCTTTCACGCCTTCTCGAGCTTGACGAGGAAGGTCTTGTATTCCGGCGTCCACGTGTTGGGGTCCATCGCGGAGGGCGTCAGGAAGTTCGCGAGCGGGCCCGTGTGGTCGGCCGTCGCCTCGTATCCCCAGTGGAGCGGGAACCCGATCTGCCACATCGGCTTTGCCGTCGATCGTCATGGGCCGCAGACGTTTCGTGACCATCGCGACGCCCTCGATCGAGCCGCGCGCGGAGGTCACGCGGGCCCGGCCGCCGTTGGCGATGCCCTTTCTCTTTCGCGAGCTCTTCGGGAATCTCGATGAAGAAGCCCGGCTGCAGCTGGTTCAGCCGATCGATGTGCTTGGTCCAGTAGTGATACATCTCGGTCAGCCGGTAGGTCGTGCAGACGATCGGGAAATCTTCCTTCTTTCCGTAGATGTCCTTGTCCGACTTGAATCGGATCGTGGCCGGATTGGAGGTCACCTTCGGGTGCAGAGGATTGTCGACCGGCCGCTTCGACGGCCTCGTAGTGCTCCGGGAACGGCCCGTCGTTCAAGGGCGCGAAGAGCTTGCCCGAGCCCCTCCGGCAGCATGATGAAGGCGCCGAACGTGCCGGGAGGCGCGTCCGGTTTCATGTCGGGAACGTCGCCGACCCACTTCTCGCCGTTCCACTTGATCCCGACGCGGGTGGCGTCCCACGGCTTTCCTTCCGCGTCGGCGGACGCGCGGTTGTACATGACGCGGCGGTTGGCGGGCCAGGAGAAACGCCCAGTTGTGGTACATCCCGAGCCCGTTGGCGTCGTCCGCGGGGTTGCGGCGCTGGGACATGTTGCCGGCCTCGGTGAAGACGCCCGACATGCAGCCAGTTGCCGCACATCGTCGACCCGTCGTCCTGAAGCTGGCGCGAAACCGTCGATCTGCTGTCCCGCCGTCTTCAGCGTCTTCGTCTTGGTCTTGTCCGCCGGATCGGGGAGGTCCGCGAGCGCCTTGCCGTTGAGCTCCTTCAGGACTTCGGAGAGGTCGGGCGCGACGGGGTTCGTGTAGCTCCAGTCGACGTTGAGGACCTGCTCCGGAAGCGCGCCGCCCTCCTTCTTGTAGAGGTCGCGCACGGCGAGGAAGATGCGCGCGAGGATTTCCTGGTCGCTCTTGATCTGGCCGGGCGGGTCGAGGGCCTTCCACTTCCACTGGATCCAGCGCGCCGAGTTCGTGAACGATCCGTCCTTCTCGGCGAAATTCGACGCCGGGAGCATGTAGACCTCGGTCTGGATCTTCGAGGCGTCGGGGGTTCCGTATTCCTTCGGGCGCTTTCCAGAACGTGGCGGTCTCGATCTCGTGGTTCTCGCCGACGACGAGCCACTTCAGCTTCGAAAGGGCGCGCGATCATCTTCGGCGAGTTCGGGCCGATTCCCACGGGATTCATTCCGAACGTGATGAGGCCTTCGGGTGCCGGCTCCTTGCCTCCGGCGCGCATGGAGCTGCCGCGGTACATGTCGTCGAAGATGTACATCCAGGAGTAGTTCCCGTCGATCTTGGGCAGCCAGTCGTATCCGAAATCGTTTTCCTTCGTCGCCGCCTTGCCGTAGCAGGATTTCAGAAGCGAGGCCATGAACTTGGGATAGTTCTGCCAGTAGTTCATCGACGGGCCGAGCGCCTTCGGCACGTTCGCGTCGTTGTATTCCTTGAGCGAGTGCCACGCGCCCGTCGGCGTCTTCAGGTAACCCGGGAGGATCTCGAAGGTCCCGGCCGTGTCGGTCGCTCCCTGGATGTTGGAGTGTCCGCGCAGCGCGTTGACGCCGCCGCCCGGCCGCCCGACGTTTCCGAGGAGGAGCTGCAGCATCGCGGCCGTGCGGATCATCTGCACGCCGATCGAATGCTGCGTCCATCCGAGCGCGTACATGATCGTTCCGACGCGCGCGCGCGTTTCCGGTGGACGTGACGACTTCCGCCACTTTCAGGAAAGTGTCCTTCGGCGTGCCGCACACCTTTTCGACCATCTCCGGCGTGTAGCGGTCCACGTGCTTCTTGAGCAGCTGGAAGACGCAGTTGGGGTCCTGGAGCGTCGGGTCGGATTTCGCCATTCCCTTGTCGTCGAGCTGATAGGCCCAGGAGTCGCGTTTGTAGGAGCTCGAGGCCGGGTCGAAACCGGAAAAAAGGCCGTCGTCGAATTTGAAATCCGGGCTGATCAGCAGGGGCGCGCTCGTGTGGACCTTGACGTAATCCTCGTGGAACCGGTTGTTCGCGAGCGCGTAGCGGATGATCCCGAGCAGGTACGCGATGTCGCGTTCCGGCGCGGATCGGGGAGTACAGGTCGGCGACGGCGGCCGTCCGTGTGAAGCGCGGATCGACCGCGACGAGCTTTGCGTTACGGGTCTTCTTCGCCTCGATCGCCCATTTGAATCCGCAGGGATGGTTTTCCGCGGGATTCCCGCCCATGCAGAGGACGACGTCGGCGTTCTTGATGTCGACCCATCCGTTGGTCATCGCCCCCCGGCCAAACGTGGCGGCCAAACTGGCCACCGTGGGGCCGTGTCAAACCCGGGCCTGGCTGTCCCGGTACGGCACCCCCAGGGCCGTGATGAGCTTTCCACTGAAGGAAGTTGAACTCGGTCGTGTCGGTGCAGCCGCCGATCATCGCCATGCCGGGGTTGCGGTTGACGACTTCACCCTTCGCGTTCTTCGCGACGAAGCAGCGGTCGCGCGTGTCCTTGATGTGACGGGCGATTCCCTTGATCGCGTCGTCCCAGCTGATGTCCTCCCACTTGTCGGAGCCGGGCCGCCTGACCTGCGGTCTTCATCAGCCGGTTCGGGCTGTTGATGTCGTCCTTGACGCGTCGCGCCCTTGGGGCAGAGCGTGCCGCGGTTGATCGGATGATCGGGATCGCCCTCGACGTGGACCACCGACGACGTCGCGTTCTTGGCCCGGTCGCCGAGCGTGTGGATGATCATGCCGCACGAAACGGCGCAGTAAGGGCACGTGCTTCGAGTCTCGATCGTTCGCGCGATCTTGAACTCGCGCATCTCGGCCTGAGCTTTCGAAACGTCGAAGCCGAGCGCGATGGTCCCGCCGATTGTCGAAGCTTGAAGAAATCTGCGACGCGTGAGTTCCATCAGGTCCTCCTTCTCCGAGGTGCCCCGTGAGCGTCAGCTTTGTATTTCAGAACTTTGCCGGCCTCTTGTCAAGCAAAGCCGGTTTTCTTTTTTCGTCCCGCAATCCGCCAGTGTGCGAAGTTTGATCAGCTCCCGGGACGTCCGACCCTCGCGGGATGCGTGTAAACGTTGAACCGGCGCTCCCGGAGAAAGCCGATCAACGTCACGCCTCCCGTTTCGGCGAGCGCGACCGCCAGGCTGGACGGGGCCGAGACCGACGCGACAATCGGAATGCCCGCCGCGAAGGCCTTCTGGACGATCTCGAACCCGGTTCGGCCCGAGGCCATCAGAATTCCGTCGGAGAGGGGAAGCTCGCCCCGCAACAGGTAAGCGCCGACGAGCTTGTCGGTCGCGTTGTGGCGGCCGATGTCTTCCCGGGCCTCCCGCAGGACCCCGTCCGCGGAGAAAAGGCCCGCCGCATGGAGGCCTCCCGTTTGCGCGAAGATCGACTGGCGCTCGCGCAGCCGCGCCGGCAGCGCCTCGAGGGTCTCCGGCGTCACCCGGATCCTGCTCGAAAGGGGAGGCCGGCCGGCGGGGATCACGTTGTCGATCGAAGTCTTGCCGCAGACGCCGCAGGCCGAGCCCATGACGGTTCCGCGCTGCAGTTTCGCGGCGCGCTCGTAGGCGGAAGGGGAAAGCGTCGCGACGAGCGCGTTCGCTTTCAATTCCGGATCGATCCGGGGATTCGCGGGACGCTCGAGCCCGATCAGGTCGTCGCGGTCCGCGAGGACGCCTTCGGCGAAAAGGAGCCCCGCGGCGAGCTCCTCGTCGGCGCCCGGCGTCCGCATCGTCGTCACGAAGGCGAGAATCGGGCCCCCGGCGTCCGAACGAACCTGGATCGCGAGCGGCTCCTCGACCGCGAGCACGTCGTCGCGCTCGAGGTCGGAGTCGCCGTCGCGCGCCCGGACGCGTACACTCTCCGTGGGATCCACGCCGCGATGTTAGCAGGCCCGCGACCGGCGAGGAGGAGTCCAAGGGCTCATCGCTGCAGCAGATAGGAAGATAGAGGAGGGAGATCCCTCGATTCGGGTGTACCGTGGAAGAAGCTCAAGAAGAAACAATCTTGATCGGGGGAGTCTTGAAAGCTGAGGTTTTCGTGTGGGAGTGTCTCGCCTGCGGCCGGCTCAACCGGACGCCTTTGCCGGTCGACGGCTCCGAGATCGCTCTCGTTTGCGAGCATTGCGGCCAGAAGGTCGAAGATCGGGCCGCGAAGACCCTGATTCGATCCGGCTCTAAATAAGGAACGAAAGGGGAAATCATGGACGAAGCAACCCGAATCATCGTCGACCGGCGTCTCGCGGAGCTCGAGAGAGGCTTTGAGATCTCGGACAAGAACGTCAGCAAGGTCATTCAGATCATCAAGCTGAAGGCGCCCGGCGCGACGGCCGAGAGCGTGAAGCTCAAGGCCGACATCGTGAAGAAAAACGAGGAGTGCCTCAAGATCCGCACCGAGATGATCAAGAAGCTGCGGGAATCCGTCAGCAACTGACGCGCGGCCGCGGCGACCGCGCCGCCTCCTAAGATACTGAAAACCCGCCGGTTTCCACCGCGGCCGACACGGCCGGGGCGAGAGCCCGCGGCTGGCTCCGTTCTTGCAGCCTTCCGAGGTTTTCCGATGCTGGAGAAGGAGACAGGAATGGACGCCAAGGCGGTTCTCGTGATCGAAGACGACATCGATACGCAGGATGCGATCTGCGGGCTGCTCGAATACAGCGGTTACCGCGCCGTCGGCGTGAACAACGGCCGCGAGGCGATCCAGTTCCTGAAGACCCATTCCGCCCCGAACGTGATCGTTCTCGACCTCATGATGCCCGTGATGAACGGATGGGAGTTTCGGGATCTTCAGAGCGCCGACGCCGGCCTCGCGAACATTCCCGTCGTCGTCATCTCCGCGTCGGGCGCGCTTCCGCGGGACGTGCTCGGCAAGGGCGCGGTCGACTACGTGCCCAAGCCGTTCGATCCCGACCGGCTCGTGGCGGCGATCGAAAGGGTCACTCCGGGCGTCTGACCGTACCGAGGCGGCCCTTCGGGTCGAGCCACGCGTAGAACGACGGCAGGATCAGCAGAACGATCAGCCCCGAAAGGAAAAATCCGCCGATGACGGCGATCGCGAGCGGCTGCTGGAGCTGCGCGCCCGCGCCGAGCCCGAGCGCGAGGGGGGCGAGGGCGAACACGGCCGCGAGCGTCGTCATGGCGACGGCGCGGAATCGGCGAACGGCGGCCCGGGACCACGCGACCTCCGGAGAGGCTCCGCGGCGCAGCTCGTCGCGAGCGTCGTGAATGAAGAAGACGGACTTCTCGCCGACGATTCCGACCATCATGATCGCGCCGACGAAGCTCGAGATGTTGAACGCCATCCCCGTCAGCAGGAGAAAGCCGAACACGCTGGCGAGAACGGCGACGGAGATCAGGGACGTCAAAAGAGGCGCCCGCCAGTCCCCGAACTCGAAGAGGAGCACGACGGCGACGAGGACGAGCCCGGCCAGCAGAACCGCGAGCAGTCCCTTGAACGAGCTCTGCTGCTGCTCGTAGAGACCTCCGAATCGAAGGGTCATTCCCGGCTGCAGGTGGAGCTCGCGGCCGAGCTTGCTTCGGATCTCCGAAACCGCGCTTCCGAGACTGCGCCCGGAGAGCCTCGCCGTGACGCCGAGATAGGTCTGGAGATTCTCGCGGTCGATCTCCGCCTCCGGAGAACCCGTCGAGATCTCGGCGAAGTGCGAGAGGGGGAGCAGCGCGCCGCTCTCGGATCGAATCGGGAGGTCGTCGAGCGCGCCTTCCCGTCCCGCGAACACGCGCAGGTCGTAGACGCGCTCTCCGATGCGCACGTCGCCGGCGACCGTCCCGACGAGAGCGGGCTCCACGGCCGCGTGAAGCGCCTCCGTCGAGAGACCCGCCCGCGACACTTCGGCGGGCCGGACCTTCATCGTGAGGGGAGGACCGGCGATGACGATGCCGTCGAAGACGTCCTCCACGCCGTGGACGCCCGAGAGGATCCGGGCCGCGAGCTTCGCCTTCTCCTGGAGAACCGCCTGGTCCTGTCCCGAGATCTTCACGTCGATCGGCTGGGGAACGCCTCCCGTCAGGTCTCCGATGTCGTCCTCGAGCAGCTGTCCGAAGTCGGTGTGAACGGCCGGAGCGAGCCCGGCGATCCGGGTGCGGAGCTCGTCGATGATTTCGTCGACGTCCCGGCGTCCCCGGGCGGGCTTGAGCTTGATCACGTAATCGCCGCGGTTCGGCTCGGTGATGAAGAAGCCGAGCTGGGTCCCCGTGCGCCGCGAATAGGCTTCGACGCCCGGCGTCCCGAGGATCACGCGCTCGACGGTGCGGAGCATCGCGTCGGTGTCGGAGAGAGACGTTCCCGGCGGCGTCCAGTAGTCGAGAATGATGGACCCTTCGTCCATGTGGGGGAGAAAATCGGTATCGAGAGCCTGGTAGAAGAGAAACCCCGCGGCCAGGAGCGCGACGAATGCGGCAAGAGCGCCGAGGGGGTGGCGGACGGAGAACGCGACGGTGCGCCGCAGGCGCGGCATGTCCCGGAACTCCCTTCGGGCTCCCGGCGCGGAAGCCCGGACGACCGCCGGCAGGACGAACCCGGCGAGCAGGAACGACACGCCGAGAGCGAGCGCCATGGTCAGGGCGAGAGGCCGGAAGAACGCGCCCGTGATTCCCGTCAACGTCGCGAACGGAAGGAAGATGACGATCGTCGAGAGGCTCGAGCCCGCGAGCGGCCCGAGGACGTCCGACGCTCCCGACTCCGACGCCCCTCTCGAGCTCTTCGACGACGACGATCGCGTCGTCCGCGATGAGGCCGATCGCGGCCGCGATGCCGCCGAGAGTCATCAGGTTGAGCGTTTGCCCGGCGGCCGCGAGACCGAGAAACGTGATCGCCGCGCACACCGGGATCATGAAGACGGCCGCGAGCGTGAGCCGCAGGTTGCGGAGAAAGAGAAAGAGGACGATTCCGGCGAGCCCCACGCCGATCAGAATCGAGTCGCGGGCGCCGCGCACGGAATCGTCGACGAACGCGGCCTGGTCGTAGAAGGGAATCCAGGAGACGCCCTGCGGAATCAGGTCGGGGCGCTCGCGAAAGAGGGTCTGGATCGCCTTCGCGATCGCGACCGTGTTCGCGGAGGGCTGCTGCACGATGTTGACGAGCACGGCGGGACGCCCCTGCGCCGTCGTCCGGATGTAGGACACCGCCTCGCCGACGACGACTTCGCCGAGATCCGCAATCCGGGCGGGCACGCCTTCGCCCTTCGCGGGAACGGTGAGCTGGCCGATCGCTTCGCGCCCCTCCGCCCGGCCGTCCACGAGCGAGAGGTACAGCTCGTGGTTTCTTTCGAGCAGGCCCGCGGAGAGCACCTGGTCGTTTTTTCGGATCGCGTCGACGACGTCCGACGGCGCCAGCTTGCGCCCCGCGAGCGCGCGGGGGTCGAGGCGGATTTGAAACTCCCTCTGCCGGCCGCCCTGGATCTGGACCTCGGAGACTCCCGGGATCCGCATGAGCTCGGGCTTGAGCGTGTACTGCGCGAGATCGGTCAGTTCCGGCAGGCTTCGCGAATCGGAGACGAGGGCGTACCCGAGAATCGGGAAGATCGAGGTGTTCATCCAGGCGACGCTGATCCGCGTGCCGGGGGGAAGCTCGGTGCGAACCCGCTCGCCTTCCGCCTGGACCCGCGCGAGGGCGTCTTTCATGTCGGCGCCCCAGGCGAACTGGGCGGAGATCTCCGTCGAACCGCGGGACGTCGTCGAAAGAACGCGCAGGACGCCGGGCACCCGCAGGATCGCCTCCTCCAGCGGACGCGTCACGGACGGCATCATGCGCGCCGCCGGCTCTTCTCCCGAATCGGCGATCACCTTCACGATCGGGAACGTGACCGGCGGAAAGATCGACGCGGGAAGGTGAATCGCCCGGTAGGCGCCCGCGGCGGCGAGGATGAGGACGAGAAAGAAAAGCGCCTCGGGGCGCCGCGCGGCCCAGCGGGAGGCGCTCACGGCTGGAGCGAGAGCGGCGAGCCCTCGGGAAGGCCGACCTGCCCGGAGACGACGATCTTCTGTCCCGGCGCCAGGGGCGGAGAAACGATCTGCGTCTTTCCCCCCTGGGAAAGCCCCGGCGTCGCGGCGATCCAGTGGGCCTTCCCGTCCGCGGTCACGAGGACGATCCTCGACACGCCGGTGACGTCGTCGCGAACGAGCGAGGCGTCGGGAACGGCCGGCGCGCCGCGGCGCTCGCCGACGGTGATCGCGGCCTCGCCGAAGGCCCCGAGGGGGATGTGCGACGGAACCGGATGGAAGTCGACGCGCACGGGAATCGTCAGGTCCGACGCGTTCGCCGCGGAGAGAACGTCGTGCACGGCGCCCGGAAGGGGAGCGGGCCGCCCCGACAGGAGTACGGCCGCCGGCTCTCCGGGACGGATCCGCGAAAGCTGCGACTGCGGGACGTCGGCGACGAACATCAGGGAAGCGCTCTCGGCGATCGTCACGATTTCGGCGTCCTCCGACAGCCGGTCTCCCGTCGCGGCGGAGTGGGAAACCACGATCCCGGTCGCCGTCGCGCGCAGGGCCGACCGAATGAGATTCTTTTCCGCGAGCGCGACGGCGCGGGCCGCGTCGCTCTTCTCGGCGGGCGTCGAAGCCTCGCGTTCCATCTCCCGCGCGCCCGCGAGCGCCGCCTCGCTGTCGCGAGCGACGACGCTGCCGAGCTTCTGGCCGCGCTGAACCTCGTCGCCGTCGGTCACGAGCAGCTCCGAGAGCGTGCCGGCGAACGGGGTCCGCACTTTCTGCTGCGCGACGGCGGAGATCTTTCCGGGGCTTCGGACGATGTCCGAGAAATTCTCGAGCGTGACGATCCCGGCGCGCACGGGGACGGCCGGCGCCGGTTCCTTCGCGGCGTCCGGAGCGTCGCGCTTGGCCGAGCAGGCGGGGAGAACGAGCAACGCGGCGATCGCCGCGAACTGTCCGCCGCGGCGTCACCGGGGACTCCAGCGAAGGCGCAGCGCTTCGGCGATGCGGTACCGCGAAACGACTTCCGCGAGCCGTACGTCGGCCTCGACGGCGGCGGCGTACGCGTCGAGGACCTCGAGCGACGTCGCCGCTCCGCCGCGATAGCGGCTCTCGACGTCCAGGTAGGAGTCGCGCGCGGAGGGGCCCGCGGCGGAGAGGATCTCGATCTCCCGGTAGAGATTCTCGACGGTCGCCCGCGCCTTCTCTCGCTCGAGATCGGCCGCCCTCTGTTGAACGACCTTCTGGAGCCGGGCCTGCGTGACGGCGAGCCGCGCCTGCGCGGTGCGGGACGCGGCCGCGCCGAAATCGAAAATCGGCCAGCTGAGATTCAGGCTCAGGGAGTAGCCGGAGTCGCGCCGAAGCCGGTCGGAGAAGACGGGATTTCGATGCTCCGCCCGGAGATCGGGGGGAAAGAGACGAGTCGTGTCGGAGCCCCAGAGCCCGGCGTCGGCGGCCGCGAAAAGGTGCGGGCGCCGCTGCGCCTGGGCGGCGAGGAGGTCGGCCTGCGCGGAGGCAACCCCGGCGGCCGCTTCCGCGACTTCGGGAATCTCTCCTTCGATCGGAAGAACGGCGGGGGCCCGGGGGGGCGGCATCGGGGCCGGGTGCAGGGGCCCCGCCGGCTCGCGGCCGAGCAGCGAGTTCAATTCCAGACGCGCTTCGTCCCGGCGCTGTTCCGCCTCGACCAGGGCCGCCCGCTCGGAAGAGAGCCGAACCTCGGTCTTGAGGACGTCGGCCGCGACGCCCTGGCCCGACGCGCGGCGGCTGCGCAGCAGCTCCCGGTAGCCTTCGAGGCGCCGGATTCCGTCCCGCCGCGCGGAGATCTCGCTCTCGGCGGCGAGCATCTCGGCGAACCGGCTTCGGACCTCGAGGTCGAGGTCCCTTTCCGCGATCCGGTATCGCGCGCCGGCCGCGGTCGTTTGCGCCTCCGCGCGCGAAACGGCGGCCCGCTTTTCTCCGCCGTCGTAGATCGGCTGCTTTCCGGCGATCTGCAGTCTTTCTTCGCCGAGGTTCGTGAGAATCGGGTCGTACGCGCCGGCCGGCGCGTAAATGAAATCACCTTCGATCGCGACCTTGAGCCACCGTTCGGCGCGCGCCTCGCGGATCTTTTCGCGCGCGATCTCGATCTCCGCGGCGGCGGCCGGAAGCTTCGCGTTCGCCGAGCGCGCCTCGAGAAGCGCGTCCTCCAGCGTCAGAGTCAGCGTGCCGGCCGCCGGGGCGCCCGCCGTCTCGGCCGGCGTCGAGGACGCTTCCGGCCGCGCGGGGGCCGTCGTCGCCTGCGCCGTCATTGCGGTCAGGAACATCGAAGGGATCGAAAGCAAGAATCCCACCATTACCGGGCTCAGTCGGCCGCAGGATCGGAGGCGAGGGCGCGAATCTCCGTCTCCCCGAGCCCGTATCGGAGCCATTCGCTCTGCGGGCGGGCGCCGAGGCGGCGGTAAAACTCGAGCGCCCTCTCGTTCCAGTCCAGAACCGCCCATTCCATCCGCACGCAGTCGTTGTCGCGAGCGATGCGCGCGAGCTCGGCGATGAGCGCTTCGCCGATTCCCCGGGAACGGGAATCGCGGCCGACGACGATGTCCTCGAGGTAGAGGGCCTGCCGCGCGCGAAACGACGTCGGAAAGAGAAAGTAGAGCGCCATTCCGACGATCGCTCCGTCCGCCTCGGCGACGAGGGACTGAAACTTGTTCTCGCGAAAGATCCACCCGATCAGGCGCTCGCCCTCTTCGTCCGAGGGGCCCCGGAGACGCTCGAAATCGGCGAGCTCCCGCTCCAGCTCGACGATCCGGGGGCCGTCCTGCGGTCTCGCCGGGCGGATCTTCACGGGCGAGGAGTCCTCGGGCACGCGGATACGTTATCGCATTCGCCGGGGGCGGGCCTATTTGATCGCGAGGAGCTCGACGTGCGGAGGGCACAAAAAAATCGGCGGGTTTCCCCGCCGATTTCGAATCCCCGGCGGAAAGAGACCTACTTGATGCCGAGGAGCTCGACGTCGAAGACGAGCGTCGCATTGGGCGGGATCACGCCGCCGGCGCCGCGCGAGCCGTACGCGAGATCGGGCGGGATCGTCAGCTTGCGCTTTCCGCCGACTTTCATCGTCGCGACACCTTCGTCCCAACCCTTGATGACCTGACCCTGTCCGAGCGCGAACTCGAACGGCTTGCCCCGGTCGACCGAGGAGTCGAACTTCTTGCCGTCCGTGAGCCAGCCGGTGTAGTGAACCTGGACGGTCTGGCCGGCCTTCGGCTGGGCGCCTTCGCCCACCTTGAGATCTTCGTATTTCAATCCGTCCGGCAAGCGAACCGCCTTTCCTTCGTCTTTCTTCTCCGTTTTCGCGGCGTCCCCCGCCCATCCGATCGCGGCGGCGCCGAGAATCGCGGCGCACCAAAGCAGCTTTTTCATTCGATTCCTTTCTTGTCTTCGTCTTACAGGACGTTCCCGCTGACCGGGACTTCGATGACGGGGCGTTCCTTGTCCGACGTGAAGATCTTGATCGTTCCGCTGAATTCGCCCTTCTTGAGCCCTTCCTTCGGCTTGACGACGACGGTGTAGTTGATTCCCTCGGTCATCGGCACCACTTCCGCGCCCAGGCCGGGAACCGTCGATTCCGCTTTCAGGACCTTCACGCCTTCGGCAATCTTGTTGTTCGTGAAGATCACGTTGCGCGAGATGACGTCTTTGCCGGGCGTGAAGTTTCCGAAGACGACCGCGGCCGGCGTCACGCTCAGGCGATCCCGAACGATGCCCGCCACCCGGATCTCGATCTCCGGCTGCTTCGCGACGCCCGTCTTGATCCGCACGGGGGCGTTCAGCACTCCGAGAGGCGCCGTCGGCGCGAGCGTGATGTGCAGCTTGTACTGGGTTCCCGGCCGGTCGATCTTCGCCTTGTCGTCCGCCGGCGAGATCTGCGCCTGCAGGTACGGCTGCGACGACTCCCCGACGGTCGGATGAAAGTCTTTCTCTGCCGAGAAGAGCACGAGATCTGCCGTGGCGCTGTCGCCGCGGATCGTCGAAAAGCGGACGAACTCCTGGGGAGCCACTTCCACGTACGGCTTGACGATCGCCTTGATCGTGAGCGCGAGCTGAGGGTTCTCCGGATCGTTGGAGACGACCGTGACCGATTTCGTGATCGGCCCGTTGAAGTTCTTGGTGTCGACGGCCGCCGTGATCTTCCCGGTCTGTCCCGGCTTGACGGTCTTGTCGAAGGACGCCACCGTGCAGCCGCACGACGGCCGGGCCTCGGAGATCGTGAGGTCCTGCGTGCCGTTGTTCTTGACGGCTGAACACCGCTTCGATCCGTTCGCCCTTCGCGACGGTTCCCACGTCCTTCGTCATCGGATCGATCGAGATCTTCGGCGTCGCGACGATCGCCGGCTTCGCGTCGGAGCTCTTTTTCGCGGCGGTGTCCGCTGCGAGAGACGGCGCGTGGGAAAGAGCAACGAGGGCAAGCGCGAGCCCTCCCGTTCGGATGAAGTGACGCATGGTTCTCCTTTACCTTCTGATCCTGCAATCGGGATCAGGCAAAACGGGGAACGTAACACTGCAATGCCTTTATTTCAAGTTTTCGTGCAAAATACCGGGGTGACGCCGGAAAACCTCTATTTTGTCGCTGTCGGAGGCACGGCGATGGCTCCGCTGGCGGTTCTCCTGGCCGGCCGGGGACACCGGGTCACCGGCTCCGATGCGGCCCTCTATCCCCCGATGTCCAACCTGCTGGAAGGCTCGGGCGTGGGCGTGCTCGCCGGTTTCCGGAGCGAGAACGTGCCTCGGTCCTGCGATCGGGTCGTGATCGGCAACGCGGTGCCGCGCGGAAATCCCGAGGTGGCGCGGGTGCTCGAGCTCGGCCTCCCGTACTTCTCGCTTCCGCAGGCGGTGAGTCACTACCTGCTCGAGGGGAAGCATTCCGTCGTCGTGACGGGAACGCACGGAAAGACGACGACATCGGCGCTCCTCGCGTGGCTGCTGACCGCCGCGGAGCTCGATCCCGGTTTCCTGATCGGCGGCGAGCTCAAGAACTTCGGCCGCGGATTTCGCGACGGCGCCGGCCCGCACTTTCTCCTCGAAGGCGACGAGTACAACGCGGCGTTCTTCGATCGCGGCCCGAAGTTCCTCCACTACCGGCCCCGCACGCTGCTCATCAACAACATCGAGTTCGATCATTCCGACCTGTACGCGGATCTCGAATCGATTCGCGGCGCGTTTCGCCGGCTCGTCGCGCTCGTCCCGCCGGACGGGACGATCCTCGCGAACCTCGAAGACGCGAGCGTCGCGGCGGTGCTCGACGGCGCGGCGGCGCGGGTCGTGGGCGTCGGTCTCGGGCCGGGAGACGTCACCGCGGAAGACGTCTCCGTCGGCGAAGGAGGAACGTCGTTCACCCTGGCCCAGCGGGGAGCGCCCGCGCTTCGGCTGGAGCTGCCGCTCTTCGGGAGCCACAACCTTCGAAACGCGCTGATGGCCCTCGCGGCGGCCCGCGCGCTCGGCGTCCCGGACGAGAGCCTGTCGTCCTCGCTGCCGCGGTTTTCCGGCGTGAAGCGCCGCCTGGAAGTTCTCGGCGAGAAGGCCGGAGTGCTCTACGTCGACGACTTCGCGCACCATCCGACGGCCGTGTACGAGACGCTTTCCGCGGCCCGAAAGCGATGGCCGAATCGGCGAATCTGGGGCGTCTTCGAGCCGCGGTCGATCACCGCGGGGAGAAGCTTCTTCCAGTCGGAGTACGAGCGCGCGTTCCAGCCCGCCGACTCGGTCGTGCTCGCTCCCGTGTTTCACGCGGGCCGGTTTCCGCCGGAAGAGCTGATCGACCGCGAGAAAATCGTGCGAACGATCGCGAGCGGCGGCCGGGCCGCCTATTCGCCCGAACGAATCGAAGAGATCGAACCGCTCCTCGAGCGCGAGGCCCGCAGCGGCGACGTCGTGATCCTCATGTCCTCGGGCGACTTCGCGGGCCTGCGCGGGCGGGTCTCTCTCCCGTAAATCCGTCTCGTCACTCGTCGCGGAACGGGCGCGCTTCCGCGGCGGGCGAAGGCGCGCTCGCGTTGCCGCTCTTGTCGACGGATCGCACCCGGTAGCTGTACGCCTTTCCAACCTCGACGGCGGAATCGACGAAGCTCGTTTCCGTCAGCAGCTTGTCGTTGAGCCGCTTTTCCGGACCGCCGTCTTCGGACCGAAACAGCTCGTACCCCGCGAGGTCCGGCGCCTCGACCGCAGTCCAGTGCAGCCTCACGAGACTCTGCTCGGGGAGAGCGTCGAGGCGGGAGACCGCGGGAGGGGGAAACACGTCGTCGTACCGGATTCCGAACTGGATCGCCGGAGGGCCTTCCGACGCCGGATGATCCTTCGGGACGGCCGTGACGGTATAGACGTAGACGGAGCCGTACGCGGCAGACGTGTCCGCGTAGTCGGTCGCGCTGGCCGGTTCGGAGCCGAGCGCCGGCCCGTAGTCGTCTTCTTCCAGCCGCCTCCGGTAGATTTTGTATTCGGCGACTTCCACCGGGCCGGGCGGGGGCTGCCACGAAAGGCAGATGCGGTTCTCTTCGGCGGTCGCGAGGAGGCCTTCCGGAGCCGCGGGCGGCCGCACGGGCTTGATCGTCGCGACGTTGGAGATCTCGCTTCGAAGGCCGTTGCGGCGGACCGTGACGACCGCGTAGCCGAGCTCGGCAGTTGCCCGTTCGCTCTTCAGGATGTCCGCGAGCGAGTCGTGGTACAGAAACTGGCTTCCCCGCGTGGCGGACGGAAACAGGTCGGAGCGGATCTCCGCGACTTTCGTCGCGGACTCGAAGAACGAGCGTTCCTGCATCCTCGCCGCCTGGGCCCGGCGCCGTTGGCCGGAGATCGGCGCGCGGTCGGCCGACGGCCCGGATTTCCCTTTCGCCGCGGACGGAGGCGGCGCGGTCAGCGAAGCGCCCGGGCCCGCGATTCGATAGATTTCGACGGCGTCGAGGTCCGTGAGGGGAGCGCCGTCCATTCTCTGCGACGGGAAGGAGAACGTGACCTCCGCCGTCTCGCCCTGCTGTTCGACTTTGAGATCGGTCGTTCGCGCCGGCAGGGGAGGCACGGGAGGAAGCGGCTCGCTCTTCTTTCCGCACGCGACGGCCGCGAGCGGCACAAGGAGAATCCGGAGGAGCCTCTTCACCTGCATCGCGCGCAGAGAACGATAGCACGCGAGTACGGGTCGTCTCTCCCCGCGGGAGAGGCCGCGGCTCGGATCGAGCGAAGCCCATCCAAACGTTTCTGGTAAGCTCCGCCCGCTTTGATCGGAAAACTCATCGCGCTCGTCTCGCAGTTCGTCCTGACGACGATTCAGGCCGGCGGCTACGCGGGCGTGGCCGGGCTCATGGCGATCGAGTCCGCGTGCATCCCGCTTCCGTCCGAGCTCATCATGCCGTTCGCCGGCTTTCTCGCCTCGCAGGGGCGGTTCAGCCTGTGGGCGCTCGGCCTCTTCGGCGCTCTCGGGTGCGTCATCGGTTCGATCCCGGCCTACTACCTCGGGCTCTACGGCGGCCGGCCGCTGATCGAGAAGTACGGCAAGTGGGTCCTGCTCTCGCACCACGACCTCGACCTCGCGGACCGGCTCTTCCAGAAGCACGGCGAACCCGTCGTCTTCTTCGCGCGACTGCTGCCGGTCGTGCGGACGTTCATCGCGTTTCCGGCCGGCGTTTCGAAGATGAACATGCGCCGCTTCGTGATCTACACGTTCGTCGGGTCTTTCCCCTGGTGCCTGGGCCTCGCGTTCCTCGGGATGAAGCTCGGCGAGCACTGGGAGGCGCTCGGAAAGTATTTCCACCGCTTCGACGAGGCGATCGGAGCGCTGATTGTCGTCGCGATCGTTCTCTACGTCTGGCGGCACCTGCGGCAGCACCGCGCCTGACCGCTTCGACCCTGTCGGATAAACTCGCCGCGTGGATCGCAAGCCTTCCGATCGCCCTCTCCTCTATCTCGTCGACGGCTCCAACGCGCTCCACCGCGCGTACCACGCGATCCGGTCGCTTTCGAACTCGAAGGGGTTTCCGACGAACGCGATCTACGGGTTCGCGGCGATCCTCCGCAAGCTCGTGCGCGAGCACAAGCCGACGCACGTGGGAATCGCGTTCGACATTTCCGAATCGGCCGCGCGGAAAGAGGCGTACGCCGAGTACAAGGCCCACCGCAAGCCGATGGAAGACGACCTCCGCGTGCAGATTCCCTTCATCAAGAAGCTGTGCGAGGCGTACCGGATGCCCGTCCTGGAGCTCGACAAGTTCGAGGCGGACGACGTCATCGCGACGCTCGCGGCGAAGGCGGTCGATCAGGGGTTCGAAGTCGTCGTCTTCACGACGGACAAGGATTTCCTGCAGCTCGTCGGGCCGCACATCCGCGTCTACCACGCGATGCGCGAGCTCATGCTCGACGAAAAAGGGGTCGAAGAATTCTTCGGCGTTCCGCCGGGAAAGGTCCGGGACGTTCTCGCCCTGATGGGCGACGCGTCCGACAACGTGCCGGGCGTTCCCGGCATCGGAGAAGTCGGCGCGCGCAAGCTCGTTCAGGAATACGGATCGCTCGACGCGATTCTCGAGCACGCCGGCGAGGTCTCCGCGAAAAAGACGCGCGAGGCGCTCCTCGCGAACTCGCAGCAGGCGCTGCTGTCGCTGAGCCTCGTCACGCTCGAGACTCAACTTTCGATCGATCTCGATCCGGAAGGGCTGCGGCTGGATCCCCCGGACGACGAAAAGCTCCGCGCGCTGTACTCGGAGCTCGAGTTCCACTCTCTCGCCGCCGAGCTCGAATCGCCGGCGCAAGAGGAGGTCGTCGCGTTCCGGGAGCTCTCCGCGGGAGAGGCATTCTCCCCGCGGTCCGCGCCGATCGCGATCGCCGTCTTTCCCCGGGAAACGAACGCGCTGTTCGCGATTTCGGACGGATCGGAGACCGTCGTCGGCGGCGAGAGCGAGGCGCAGCTCGCGAAGAGGCTCGCGGAGCTTCGCGGCCGGGGACCCTGGATTTCCGCCGACTCGAAGGCGCTCCACGCCCTGCTCATCCGGGCGGGGGTCGAGGGCGCGCCCGCGATCTTCGACCCGTGCCTCGAGCGCTACGTGCTCGCCTCGGGCACGTCGAACACGGACTTCGCCGCGGTCGCGCTCGACGTCCTGAGGCGCAAGGCGACGACGGATAAGGAAAGCGGAATCGCCTCCGAGGGGCTCCTCACTCCCGGCCGGTACTGCGCCGAGCGGGCGTCCTGGGTGCTCGAGGCGCACGAAGTGCTGTGGAAAGAGCTCGAAGCGAAACCGAACCTCAAGAAAGTGTACAAGGAGATCGAAGCGCCTCTGACGCCGGTGCTCGCCCGCATGGAAGCCGCGGGGATCCTCATCGACGTCGGGTTCATCCGGGAGCTCTCCGGCAGGATGGAAAAGGATCTCCAGCGGCTGGAAGCGGGGATCTTTTCCGAGGCGGGTGAGTCGTTCAACATCGCCTCGCCGCCGCAGCTCGCGAAGATCCTCTTCGAAAAGCTGAAGCTTCCGGCCGGCAAGAAGACGGCCAAGACGAAGTCTTTCTCGACGGGCGTCGAGACGCTGCAGGCGCTTGCCGCGCAGGGATACCCCATCGCGACGCTGCTCATGGAACACCGGGAGGTCTCCAAGCTCAAGGGGACGTATGCCGACGCCCTGCCCGAGCTCGCGAGCTCGAGCGGCCGCATCCACGCCCGGTTCAACCAGATGGTCGCGGCGACGGGGCGGCTGTCGTCTTCGGATCCCAACCTGCAGAACATTCCGATCCGCACCGAGGCGGGCCGCCAGATCCGCCGTGGCTTCGTCGCGCCGCCAGGCTCGTCGCTGCTCGCGGCCGACTACTCGCAGATCGAGCTGCGGATCCTCGCGCATTTTTCCGACGACGAGGCGATGGTCCGCGCCTTCCAGGAAGGGCAGGACGTTCATTCCGCCACGGCCGCAAAGGTCTTTCACGTGTCGCCGGATCTCGTTTCGCTCGAGATGCGGATCGCGGCCAAGAGAATCAATTTCGGGCTGCTCTACGGCATGGGGGCTTTCTCGCTGGCGAAGGACCTCGGCGTTTCCAACTCCCAGGCGAAAGAGTTCATCGAGGAATACTTCGGCCAGTTCCCGGGAGTGCGCGCGGCCCTTTCCGGCGTCGTCGAGGGAGCCCGCCGAAACGGGTTCGTCACGACCCTGTTCGGCCGGGAGAGGCCGATCCCCGAGATCCATTCGAACAACGCCGGCGTCCGCGCGAACGCGGAGCGCATGGCCCAGAACGCGCCGTTCCAGGGCTCGGCGGCCGACATCGTGAAAATCGCCATGATCCGGCTCGACGACCGGCTGCGCCGGGAGGGGATTCCCGCGAAAATGCTCCTTCAGGTGCACGACGAGCTGCTGTTCGAGATCCCCGACGGCGAGCTCGAAGCCGCCCGGGAGGCCGTCGTCGCGGAGATGGAGGGGGCGGCCTCGCTGTCGGTCCCGCTCAAGGTCGACGTCGGCGTCGGGAAGAACTGGCTGGAGGCGAAAGGGTAGAGGGGTTCCACGGGGCGGTTCGCGTGCTAACATCCGGTTGAAAAATGAAAAACGCGCTGCGGACGGCTCTGATCCTCACGGCCTTTCCGGGGCTCCTGCTCGCCCAGACGCCCGAACCGCCGGCTGCCGCCGGCGATCCCGTGCGGCCGGTCGTCATGGCGATGCCGGACAGGAACCCTTTCGCGTGCGACGCCGACACCGGCGCGGCGATCGTGACCCGCGAGCTGCCCTCCGGAATCGAAGCGGCGATCGCGGAATTCGTCTCGTTCCGCCTCGACCGGACGGGAAAGATCGAAGACGTCCTGCTCGTTCACGACCCGCTTCCCTCGCTCGAGGCCCAGCAGAGGGAGTCCTTCAAGAAATGGGAGTTCCTTCCGCCCAAGAAGACGAGCGTCGAAGTCTCGGGCTGGTCGACCGTGCGCCTCGACCTCAAGGTCGAATACGCCCGGCCCCAGGTCACGCGGGCGGAGTTCCTGCCGGTTGCGGCGACGACTCCGGTTCCGGCCGTCGCTGCCCACGCGGTGGGACGAAGGCTGGATCGAGACGGCGCCGCCCGTCGCCGATCTTCACGGCGCCGAAAAAGTCGAGTCGCTCGACACGGCGCCGCTGCCGAAGCGCACGAAGTGGTACGCGGACCGGTTCAAGGGACCGTTCCAGGCGAAGCTGTGGATCGAGGTCTCTCCCGCGGGAAAGGCGACCCGGATCGTGCCGGTGGAAATGAAGGATGCCGCGCTTCTCGGCTATTTCAAGGGAGCGATCGCGCGGTGGACCTTCACTCCCGCCCGGAAAGCGGGCCAGGCGATCTCGTGCTGGGGCATGCTCGATCTGGCGGGGACGATTTCCTACGACGTCTCTCTCGTGCGCTCGGCTTCGATCAAGAAATCCGCCGGCCTGGCGCAGCGGTAATCGCGCTGCCGTACTGGCCTATAATTTGCTCCCCGAACGGGGGAGGGGGCTGAGATGTCCACCACGGTTTCCGGCAACCGGGGAGAGAGCCCGTGGCTCCGGAGCCGCGGCTTCGACCTCGGCTTTCTGACGCTGTCGGCGGCGCTCGTGTTCTTCCCCTACGCCGGGTACGGGCTTCTTCAGAGGGCGGGGATTTCGGTCGCGACGGCCTCGCTCGTGGTGGGGCTCTCGGTGACGGTCCTCGTCGGCGGCCCGCACATGTACTCCACGTATCTTCGAACGGCGCTGGAGCCGACGTTCCGGCATCGCTTCGGATGGCTCGCGTACCTGCCGCTCGTCCTGATCCCGACGCTCGTCATCCTCGGGTCCGTGTACGCGTTTCCCGTGCTGCTGACGGCGTTTTTCTTCTGGGCCTCGATCCACGTGACGCACCAGGCGCAGTTCATCTCGGAGGCCTACCGGCGCAAGACGCAGCCGGTCTCGCGGATGGACCGCCTGCTCGACGGGGCGGTCATCCTCGGCTCGCTCTACACGATGGCGATGTTCAAGTTCGTCCGCGGCGAATTCGTGATCGGCTCGCAGCCGCTGCTGTTTCCGCGTTTCCTTCGCCACGACTGGGTGTCGTACGCCTTCGCGGCCGGGTTCGCGGCGCTTCTGACGTTCTACGCGGGGCGCACGATCGCGGAGATCCGCTCCGGCGTGGCGCGCTGGCCGAGGGTCCTCTTCATGGCGCTCACGATCGGAATGGCGTTCATCGTGCCGCTGTTCGACAACCTCGACGTCTCGTTCCAGGGATTCAACACGTGGCACTCGCTGCAGTACCTCGCGTTGACGTGGTTCATCCTGGACCAGCGAGCCTCCCGGGAGCAGATCGGCTCGGACTTCGTGAAGAAGATTTCAGGGAAGGCGAAGACCGCCCGCTACTACCTCGCGATGATCGGCTTCACGCTGTCCGCCGGGGTCATCTACCTGTTTCTGTGGAAGGGCCTCGGCTTTCCCCAGGACCAGTGCTACTACGTCGTCGTGCTGTCGTTCCTGCTGATCCACTATTTTTACGACCACATCCTGTTCGGGGATTTCGAGTCGCTGCCGGCCGACTCGCCGCGCCGATTCGCCAGGGCGTAGAAGCTCGTTTCACGCCTCTCCCCTTGTGGGAGAGGCCGACGCGAAGCGGCGGGTGAGGGGTAGCTCAGACGATCGAGTCTTCCAGCGAAACCCCGAACAAACCCGAGATCATCTTCGGCTCGAAGAGCGTCGATTTCTGCGGCAGCACGTCGCCCGCGGCGACGACTTCCTGCACGCTCGCGATCGGGGTCGGGCGCAGCAGCACGGCCATCTGGGCTTCGCCGGATCTTCGCCAGCTCGAGCGCCGCGCTCTCGTCTTTGGGAAACGACACGAACTCGCCCCGCTCGATCTGCCCGGGGTCGATGCCCAGCACGGCCCGAAAGAAGGCGACCTCCAATGCGGCAGGGTCCAGTCGGCGCCACGCCGCGCCCTTCTCCGGCGGCCACGGAAGATTCGCCGCGTCGGGCCGAAGCCGAAGGAGCGTCGGCGCTGCTCCGTTCGGGACGACGAGAAATCCGGTTTCGCCGCGGGGAAGCTGCTCGAGGGCGCGCCGTGCGTCCTGCGCCGAGGGAAACTCCGTCGCGTCGAAAAACGCGGCGGCCTTCTTCATCGACTCCGCGAAAGAGAAAGTCCGGCAGACCCGAGACCGCGCGCGGAATCGCGAACGCCTCGAGGCCCGGCGACGCGACGTCCACGATCGCGCAGAGCTTGAACGCGGCCGTCGGCAGCTTCTCGGCTTCCGGCAATTGGGAAAACTTCAGGGCCGTCTCGTAGCGGTGGTGGCCGTCCGCGATCAGCGAGCCGGCCGTCGAGAGGAGCCGCTGGAATCGAACGTGGTCCGCGGGGTCTTCGACGCGCCAGGCGTCGTGGCGGTAGCCCGCGAGGTCGCGGCAGGAGAGCTCGGGCGCGCGGCGCGTCTGGAGGGCGTCTTCCAGCGGAGCGCGCGACAGCAGGAAGACCATCCCGAAGTCGGCGTGCGAGGCGCGCAGGAGATTGAGCCGGTCCTCCTTCGCCTTCGCGAGCGTGCGCTCGTGGGGGCGGATCGATCCGCCTTCGTACGGCTCCACGCGAACGAGCCCGACGAGCGATCGCCGCGCCTTGACGTTCCCGTCCCGGCCCGGAAACACGACCTGGTGGATCCAGCAGAGCGGCGGAGCGCTCGTGGTAAATCACGCCGTCGGCGAGCCAGTCCTTCAGCTGCTGGGCCGCCTCGGCATAGACGTCGCCGCCGTCGTCTTTCCGCGCGTCGAAACGCACGATGTTCTCCGGCGACCGGGCGTAGAGCTCCTCGCGGATCTTCGGCGTCACCCGGTCGTACGGCGGCGCCACGAGATTGTCGAGCCCGCGCTCCTCGATGATGGCCGGGCTGTACCGCAGGGCGCGAAACGGATGCAGTTCCATCAGATCTTCGCTTCCATAGATCTTCACTCCCATCGCCAGTCCTTCCACGGTCGGCAGGAACGTCGCGACGAACTCTCCGCCGCCCGCGAGCTCGCGGTTGAAGAGGTCGAGCGCCTCGACCGATTCCGCGCTCCAGTTCGCGTCCGTTCCGAAGGCCGCGCGAAAAACGTTGTCCGCCAGGATCACGCCGCCCCGCCGCAGGTTCGCCGTCGACCATCGGAGGTAGTCGGGATACCCGATCTTGTCCGCGTCGATGAAAACGAGGTCGAACGGCCCGTGCTTTTCGATCGACGGCAGGTTCTCGACCGCCCGGCCGACGTGGACGTGAACGAGCTTCTCGACGCTCGCCCGCGCAAAGGATTCCGTCGCGACCTTCGCGTGCTTCGGATCGAATTCGAACGTGTCGAGCCGCCCGCCGTGGGGGAGAGCCCGGGCGAGGCAGACGCCGGAGTAGCCCGCGAGCGTGCCGATTTCGACGATCTTCTTCGCGCCGGCGGCGAGCGCGATCGCGGTCGAGGTGGCGTCCGTCGAGGCGCGCGACCGCGATTTCGGGAAGGCCTTCCCGCGAGGCTCGCTGGCGGATCTCGGCGAGCACGGCGTCTTCCGGCCCGAAGAGAGAATCGAGGTAGCCCGCGACCGCCGGGTCGCTCTGGCCTATGCCGGCCGGGTCGTTTCCCATCCGGGTCTCCTGAAAAAGTTCTTCTCCGGGATCTTCAGGGGCGCGAGGATCGGCCCGAGGACGCGCCACTGGGCGTCGAAGATGTCTTCGAGGCCTCGCGAAGCGAGAGAGCATCTCGTCGAGCTCCGGCTTGGAGAAAGGTTCCTGCTCCGCCGTCGTCTGGACTTCCACGAACTTGCCGGATGCCGTGCCGACGATGTTGGAATCGACCTGGGCCGTGGAGTCCTCCTCGTAGCAAAGGTCGAGCAGCGCCGTTCCGTTGCCGCGCCCGACGGAGACCGCGGCGAGCGTTTCGCGCATCGGCCAGTTCCGGAAGAAGTGGTTTCCCGCGACTTTCGCGAACGCGAGCGCCAGCGCGACGCAGGCCCCGCTGATCGCCGCGCACCGCGTGCCGCCGTCCGCCTGAAGGACGTCGCAATCCAGAGTGAAGGTCCTCTCGCCAAAAGCCTTCAGGTCGACGACGCTTCGCAGGGCCCGGCCGATGAGACGCTGGATCTCCAGGGTACGGCCGCCCTTGCTTTCCGCGCGCGGCTTCGCGTGCGGAGCGGGTGTGGGTGGAGCGGGGGAGCATGCCGTATTCCGCCGTCACCCAGCCGGTCCCGGAATTCTTCAGGAACGGGGGGACCCTGTCCTCGATCGAAGCCGTGCACAGGACCTTCGTTTCTCCCTGGGTGATCAGCGCGGATCCCTCCGCGTAGCGGGACACTCCCGTCTCGATCGAGATTGGCCGCAGGTCCGCCGGCCCGCGGCCGTCGATCCGCGAGCCGCTCAACCGGTGATCTCCACGTGCTCGAGACGGTCGAGGGGACGGCCGAGAAACCTCTCCGCGACGAGCCGAAACCTTTCCGCGCTGTCGGTCACGCAGACATGGTATTCCGAATCGGCCTCGTTTCGATGTGCCGGCGTCAACAGCGCGCCGACCGCCTCGCAGACGGCCTCCGCCGAGTCGACGAGCGCGACACCGGGCAGCGTCGCCGCGATCGTCGCCTTCAGCAGCGGGTAGTGCGTGCAGCCGAGCACGAGCGTGTCGATCTGCGGATCCGTCGCGAACAGCGGCGAGGTAGCGCGGCGCGACCAGCTCGGCGATGTCGTCGTCGATCCAGCCCTCTTCGGCGAGCGGCACGAACAGCGGGCACGCGCGCGATGATCGACCTCGCGCCGGGATCGCGCGCCGCGATCGCCTCGCGTACGCGCCCGAGCGCACCGTGCCAGCGTGCCGATCACGCCGATAGCCGCCGTGCTCGGTCGCGGCGCGCGCGCGTCGCGCGCGCCGGGCTCGACCGCGCCGATCGACCGGCACCGGGCTCGCGCTCGTCGAGCGCCGGCAGCGCGTTCGCCGAGGCCGTGTTGCAGGCGATCGACGAGCTTGACGTCGCGCGACGAGCAGGAACTGCTGGCAGCCGAGCGAGTACCGCTCGACCGTCCGCGGGCTCTTGTTCCCGTACGGCACGCGCGCCGTGTCACCGAGGTAGAGGAACGACTCGCGCGGAAATTCCTCGGCGAGCTTCCGGACGACCGTGAGGCCGCCGACGCCCGAATCGAAGACTCCGATCGGTCTCGAGTCGCTCATGGCGTCGCCGGTGGCGGTGCCGGTGCTGGTACGGGCGCCGGCGCCGGCACCGCGCCCACGACGTCGGGCATCGCCGGGAGCGGCCGGCTCACGTCGACGTGCCCGGCGAGCGTCTCGACCGGGTTGCCGTTGACGAGGATGCGGACGCGGTCCGTCTGGGCGAGGTTCTGCAGAAGCGTGTCGACGATCGCGCCGACGGCCGCGAGCTCGTCGCTCGAGCCGGCCGACCGGGCCCATTCCGAATCGACGTTGAAGTCGACGACAACCTGCCCGTTTCCGGGCACGAAGACGTTGCGAACGGAAAACTTCTCCGGCAGCGCGGTCACGAGCAGCGGATTTTTCGGGCCCGAGATCTCCTCCCGCATGAGCTCGCGGGCGAACCCGACCGCGTCGGCGGGCTTCTCCACGTCGCGCTCCTCCGGGCGAAGCAGGCCGTCTTCGCGCAGCGGAAAGAAAAGCGTGACGCGGATCTTCTCCGCGGGCGGGGGAGTCGGGCTGCCGGGCCCGAGTTTCAGCGGGGCCGATTCCCGCGGCCGGACGACCGGGCCTTCGCCCCGCCGCAGGCGAATCGAGCCCTCCCTCTTCGCGACCGCGAAGAGGAGAAAGACCGCGGCGGAGGCCGCGGCGATCACGCCCCAGGCCATTTTCTTCGTCACGGCGAGGAGGTCGGCGCGGCCGGGTGAACTCTCAGGTACGAGGAAACCGCCCGGGCGATCGCTTCCGCGACGCTCTGGCGAAACTCCGCCGTCGCGAGCTTCTTCGCTTCTTCCGGGTTCGACAGGAATCCGGCCTCGACGAGGACGGCCGGCATCGAGGCTCCGACGAGAACGCGAAACGGCGCCTGCTTGATGCCGCGGTTCTCGGTGTGCAGAAGGGCTGTTCAGCTCGTTCTGGATCGATTCGGCGAGCGCGGCCGATTCCTTCAGGTGCGCCGACTGCGCCATGTCCCACAGGATGAAATCGAGCTCCGGCGGGGCCGCGGACGGCGCCGCCGCCGCCTTTCCGTCGGACGCGTTTTCCTGGTTCGCGACGGCGTCGGCGAGCTTGTCGGAGCCGGCCAGCGACAGGTAGTACGTCTCCGAGCCGTGCGCTCCCGGTCGCCCTCGACGAGTTCGCGTGGATCGACAGGAAGACGGCCGCCTTCTCGTGGTTCGCGATCGCGGCCCGCTCGTCCAGCGCAACGAGCGTGTCGCTCGTGCGCGTGAGGACGGAGCGCACGCCGGCTTCCTTCGCGAGGAGTCGCGGAGAGGCGGCCCGCGATGTCCAGCGTGATGTCCTTCTCGAAGACGTTTCCCGGCCCGATCGCCCCGGTCTCCTCGCCGCCGTGGCCCGCGTCGATCACGACCGTGCGCGTCGGCGGCGCGACGTTGGGCGCCGGCAACGGCGCGGCTTTCGTCGCGGCGCCGCGCCTCCGCCTTCGTGATCTCGACGATCACCCGGTCGGGGGCCTTCAGCGCGTACGGGGAGAACGCGAGGTTCGATTCGCGCAGCGTCAGCATCGCCGCATTGCCGGAGAAGCGGATCTTCGAGACGAACGGGTCGTCGAACGTCCGTTCGCCGAACGCGGCGACGACGGGCGACTTGAACGTGACCGTGTAGCCGTCCTTCGTGGGAAACGCCTCGAACGGAACGGGAGAGCTCTCCTGGAAGATGACCTGGGTCATCCGGTTCAGGTGGACGACGCCGGCGTCGACGGTCGCGGCCGCCGCGCTGCCGGTCCGCGTCCGGATGCGACTTTCGCGGCGCGGTCGTATTCGGCCGCGAGGCCCGCGGCGGAGAGCACCGTCTTCTCGAAGAATTCCCACGGGGCGTAGAGGATTCCGGCGAACACGCGGGTCGGGTGCGCGAGCATCACGACGCGGTCGTCGAAGGCGACTGTCGCGACTCCGTCCGCCGCGACGATGCGGTGGCCCGACATCTCGACGACGAGCGAGGCGCCGGGCTGCGGGCGCGACGTCCCCCCGAGCGCGGCGACGACGTCCGGAACGGCGAGGAGCGTCCCGTTTTCCGCGGCCGAAATCGGAACGGCGCGGCCCGCGACCGACAGCGTCACCATGGAAGGCTCGGGGGCGACGACCGCGAGCAAAAACGCCAGAATTTGCGCGAGAGGCACAGCGCATTCTAGCGCAGGGCTGCGGGAAACTCGCTCGGCCCGGGTCGCGGCGAGCACCGGGCGGGTCTTCGGAGCCTCCCTCGAGGAGACGCAGCGCGCCCGGCGGTGGCATCCTGACCCTGCGCGCTCCTCGGGCAAATTTTTTCGCGACCTGACGTTTCGCGGACATCAGTGGTGGCCCAGCGAAAAAACATACGCTCCTCTCGGGAGGCTCCTGTGACCCGCCTGGAGCCCCGCGCCGCTCCCGCGCCTTCGCTCGAGGGTTGGGGCCCCAACCCCTGAGCGAGGCGAGGAGCCGCGGGTCGGCTCACGGGTTCGCGAGCGACCCTTCGAGGAGCGGGCGTCGTTGTCTGCAGCGACCGGATATGGCCGAGCCGCAGTCGGGAACCGCGGATGGCGAGGCCATCAAAACGCCGCGAGTTTCGCGCCCGTAGCGAGAAAAGGCGTCGTGAGCGGACCCCGGGGCTCAGCCGCGACAGCGGCGAGCGAACTTTGCGCGGCGTGATAAAATGATCTTCGATCTTTGAGGGGGCGAAACGGTTTCGACGGGGATGCCTGGTCGGAACGTCGCATGCCGAGGTTCACTCGCCTCGTAAAAAAGGGTGAAAAAAATAGTTGCGAACAGCAACCTCGCACTGGCTGCCTAATTTAGTTTAGCGTCAGCCACGTCCTTCCCGGAGCGCGCCCGCCGCGCTGGAAAAGGGCGCCGCAAATGTGGGCTCATCCGGCAGGGTCCCCCGGCCCTGTAGGAGACATCAATTCGGGGTAGGTTCGGCGCGTTTGGTTCCTCTTTGAGCGCCGGATCGAGATCAAAGAGGAACTGAGCATGGAGTGGCGCTTCGATTCACTTCTTCGGACGCGGGTTCGACTCCCGCCGCCTCCACCAAATTTTGCTCCACTTCATTACGCTGACGCTTCGCGCGTCCTTCACCGCCCACCCTCGTTCCGAACTCCACCTTCATCCTCCGTACATCTCGGAGTGGACAGAATGGGAGGGTGGTTGGAGAGTGAGAACGGCTCGCGTCCTGCTGACTGCCGCGATCCTCCTCGCGGGGGCCGGGGTCGCCATCCTGCGTCATCGGACACTGCTCGCAGGTCGGGATCAGAAGCGCCTCGCCGCGGCAAGGGGAGGAGCGGCGAAGTTCGAGCGCCGCCAACTTGTCGCCCGGGAACTTCGCGATGCCGGGCCTGCTGCGCAGCCGCTGGATTTCGCCCTGCAGACTCCGCCCTCGTCCGTCTTTCTTCCGAATGAAGAGAAACTCCACGCTCTGGCTGCTCCCGGAACGAGAGCCGTGCGCGTGGGCGACAAGGTCATTCAGCTCGTGGAGCTTCGCGGCTGGCTGCGATTCATCGATTCCGCCTGCAAGACGAGCGACCCCGCCTGGTACTACCTGCTCGAACCGGATCTGGCCTGGAGCGAGACCGTGGGCTTGCGGCGGAGCGACATCCTGCGGGTCGGCAACATCGCCGGCCTCGGAGATCGCCGCGGGGGAACCTCGCCCTGGCAAATCGAAAGTCGACCTCTCATCCGGATCGAATTCGGAGGCTGGGACGAACAGAAGCTTCGGGGTTCGCCGCCCGACGACTGGCGAGCCCGGGGGCTTCGGATGCCCAACGCCTTCTTCGCCTTCGATCCTCTTCGTCCGGTTCCCCGGCGGACCAGCGGCTCGCCCCGGGTCTCTATATTCGAGTCGTTGGATCGCTCGTTACCGATGCGCCTCACGCCACGAAGGCTACCGCCGGGGTGTGGCTCGTTCGAAATTTCGGCGTGGCCGTAGATCCCGAGCACACCATTCATGCCGGCGAGAGCGCATGGAGCGAGGGCGGTGAGGAAGACGCAAGCAATCCCGCCCGTTGGACGGAGATTCATCCTCCCGACCTGATCGAGCCTCTTCCGACTCGGCAACCGGCGGAAACAGTTCTCGGCGTGACGGTCCGCCGACCGGATGGTGGCCTTTCCCGATCCGCGGAGCCGATGGAGTTCTCGCTGCGCCCCCGGGGTCGCGCCCGGTCTGGGCTCGAGGCATCCAAGTGGCGGAAACGATTCTCGATGCCGGCCTAGGATCGGCGTTCGCGCGCTCTCTGTCGGCGTGCCAGCTCGCGGAATCCAAAAACCCGCTCTATTCGTATCGACCTGGAATCCGCCAGCGCAGACAGGTTTGCCGCGATCTTTCGCGTCTCCTGGAGCGCCGAGGGGGATTCGTGGTCGGTCGAGAGGCCGGCAGACGCCCGGATCCGTCCTCGCATTCGATCCTGCTCGGCCTATGAGCCGTGACTCGCCGCAGATCGCCGCACGATCGCGTCAGGCACATCGTCATCTCCAGTCCCGCCTCACTCGTCGCGGATCTCCATGCGCGCGGCGAAGCTCCTCTGGGTCCTGCTCGGCATCGCCGCGTCGTCCATGTGCTCGTATCACCGGAACGGCACAATCTGTGGCCGGTCTTTCGAAAGGGAGCGCTGGGGTGGTGGGGCCTCGGAATCTCTATGTCGGCCCGGATTACTTTCGTTACAGCCCCGTCTTCGCGACGCTGCTCGCGCCCTTCGTGGCGCTCCCGGGGTCGCTCGGGAACATTCTCTTCGATGTGGGGGGGCTCGCGCTTCTGTTCCACGCGATCCGCCGGCTCGCGCGCATCGTGTTTCCGGAACCCGTTCTCAGTCGAAACGAACCGGCCGTGCTCGTCCTGAGCCTGGCGGGCGTCGTTCGCTCCATATGGTCGTCGCAGGCGCACATCTGGACCGCGGCGGTCATCTTTCTGGCCGCCGAGCCCGTCGAACGACGGTGGTGGTTAGCCGCATTCCTCTTGCGCTTGCCGTGCACCTGAAGCTCTCTCCGATCGTTGCTGGCGGGTGTCGTCGCCGTTCTCTGGCCTAGGAGGATGAGTTGGCGATTCGCCATGGCGCTTGGCACGCTGCGCTGTTGCCGTTCTTTAAGGGGCAACCCGGGGCGGTCATCGCCATGTATCGTGATTGGCAGGCGCGGTTGCAGAAGTTGACGGCCCTTCGATTTCCCGGCGTGCGGGATGTTCGATCTCTTCGAATCCTGAAGGTGCCGTTGCCGCTCGCCGCCTATCGCGCCATTCAAGTTCTCGGCGGACTTCTCGTTGTCGCGTGGACGTGGCGGCTGCAACGGCGGGAGGTGCCTGCGGAATGGCTGGTCAGCGGCACCTTCGCGGTGACCATCGCCTACATGCTGGCGTTGGGCGGCGGTCGAGTTCGTGCAGTTCCCGCTTCTCGCTCCGTGGGTCAGCGCGGCGGTGCTCGCGGCAAGGCCGCGATCCCGCGAGCGCTTCGCTCTCGTGGTTGTCTATGGGATGACGATGGTCGCCGGATTTGGAGCAGTCGAAGATCCGCTCGGGAGCTGGGTCGGCTCAGGGCCCCGCAATCGTTGATCACGCTGGGCGCGATCGCGTTTGGCGTGTGGGTCGTTTTGAAATGGAGGCGTGCGGCCCCCTCCCGTGACACGAAGGGCTTCGAAGAAATGGAAAGGGCTTTCGCGAAGACATGAAAACGAGGCTCGTGGTCGTCGTCGTGTTCGCTGTCCTGGCGGGGACATGGGCGTTCCTTCGAACTCGGGAAGCGCCCGTGCCGCGGGAAGGAAACGCGCCCGGCTACGATTGCGACAGATCTTTCCGTCGTCGCGGGTTGCAGGATGGTGAGAAGAG
>CAWEYG010000020.1:0-32054 GCA_963813155.1 uncultured Acidobacteriota bacterium
GCCAGTTCGCGCTCGACCGGGACCCAGGTCGCGAGCTCGTCGATGTACGCGAGGAAGCCGTCGAGATCCGACATCCGGGCGAGGCCGGCGCGGCGGACGGCGTTCGAGAGAGCCGATTTCAGATCCGGGCGAGCGTCGAGCAGGTGGGTGAGCTCCCGAACGACTTGCGAGTGTGCGGGAGCTCGTATGGCTTTCTCCGGCCGCCCGGCGGAGCCGGCGAGACAGGATCCGACGACCAGCGACAGAATCAGCGGTCCGAGCAATGCGGCGAGAAGTTTCGGCCCCCGCGGAGCCGTCGCCGAGTGCGCAGACCGGAGATCTTCTCGGCGCCATAGGTTCGTTGGGCATCAAAGCCTCCTCGTGGACTCGAAGAATTCTAGCGGATCGCGGCGGCGGGAGATCGTCGGGTTGTTGCTGAATTGCGCGCCGGTCATCGTGTCGCCACCCTCGCGCGCTGGAGACCGTTCGCTGCGACGACAATCTCCGATCGGTTGTCGGTCGCAAGCGACTTCAGGAAGATGAAGCCGTTGCCGTCGGGCGCCGTGCTCCAGCCGTCGGGGCGGCAGCCCGCCTTGTCGAGGTCGAAGAGCTTGCGCTCGGGCGCAGCCGTCAGCCGTCCCCGGGCGTCAAGCCCGACCTTGACTTCCATGAGCGCGCCGCCCGTGAGGTAGCAGACGGACTTGCCGTCCGCGCTCCACTGCGGCGTTCCTCCGCCATTGGCGGAGAGCTGGATCGTCTGGTCGAGCTCGGGGAATGTCGTCAGGAATGCCTCTCGCCGGCCGCTCAAACCCTTACCGTAAGCGAGCATCTTCTCGCCGGGCGCCAGCCGGCCGAGCGAGTCGATTCCGGGGACGAGTTTTCTCCGCTGGCCGGGATGGCCCTGGGAATCCAACGGCGCCCAGCTCAGGCCATGGTCGTCCGAGAGATTGAAGGCGCCGTTTTGCACCAGGATGCCGCTCCCCGTCGGAGTCAGAAAAGCGCTGTAGGCGTCATCGATGATCCTCTCAGGGGTCGCGCCGGGGTCGGCGCGAATGCGCCAGAACGATCCGCTGTCGGGGACCGAATAGTAGATTGCCCGTCCGTCAGCCCCCCATTGCGGATCGTCGATGTACGACTTCTCTTCGGACACGAGACGGGTGAGAGTGCCGCGACCCAGATCCTGTACCCAGAGCTCCCGGGCGTTCAGCACGATAGCGAGTCGCGAGCCGTCGGGCGAGAGCGCCTGTCGGTCCAGATGCGGGTCCGGCTTGCCCAGCGCAGCGATTGCGGCTCCGTCACGATCGACCCGGGTCACGACGCTCGGGCGTTCGCGCTGCGGGACCCAGGCGAGGGTTCCGTCGGCGCCGACCGACGCGGCATCGACTCGCGGGATCAGGATGAACTTCTCGCCGGTGATCACGCCCCGTTTCGAGTCGAACGGAACGCCCCAGGCCGACGCCTCGTTGGATTCCGCGTCGGCGAGCACCAGGGTGCCGTCCACGATGCCGATCGGATACATGTTTGCCAGTTCCCCGGCAGCCCGGCAGAGCCTGGCGGCGGCCGTCGCGGACGAGCTCGAGCCGCATCCCGAACCGCGTCTTGACCGTACTCGCGTTCTCCTGGAGGTGGGTCAGAAGCATCAAGGATTTTCCATCTGGCAGGGGCATCACCTGGTGGAAATCGACGTCGACTTTCGGGTCGATCGGGATGAAAAGCTCCGGGTTTCCGCCGCGCGAGGGAACTCGATAAATTCCGCCGCGCCACGTTGCGAAGAGCAGCGTGCCATCCGGCAGCCATGCCGCGGCCAGGATGTTGCGGCCGGGCACTCCCGCGATTGCCGGGAGATCGCAGATCGGCGTCCGCTCGCCGCCGGCGGCCGGAATCCGCCACAGTCGCTCGCCGATCTGGACGGCGAGCTGCGAGCCGTCCGGCGACCAGACGGGCGTGCGCAGGCTGGCATCGCTCGCGACCTCATGCGGCACCCGGTTGTCGAGATCCCTCACCCAGAGCGTGTCGACTCTCTCGCCCTTGCCGCTCTCGGTCCACGGGACATCGCCGAGAGTCGCGCCACCCCGCGACACCCAACTCAATCGCCGGCCGTCCGGTGACAGGTCCATTCTGACCAGCCCTTCGACCCCGATGGAAAATTCGGTCGCGTTCCGAGTCGCCGGAAGGAGCCGGGATCCGGGCCTGACCCACAGGACGAAGATTCCCGCGAGCGCGGCCGCTCCCGCGAGCGAGGCGACGAAAATCGAGAGAGAAATTCCTTGCCGGGTTTCGGCGCCCCCCGCCGGCGACAGCGCGGCATCGCCGGTTCCCCGGAGCGCGATTCGCGCCTCGCCGATGTCGCGCAGGCGGTTCTTCGGGTCGCGTTCGAGGCAGCGGGCAAGCAGAGAGCGGACGCCGGTCGGCGTCGCACGCGGCAAGTCGTCGAAGGAAATCTCGTGGCGGAGAACGGCCGCGAGCGTATCGGAAACGGTTTCTCCCGCGAAGAGACGTTTGCCCGTCAGCATTTCGTCGAGAACGCACGCCGAAGCTCCAGATGTCGGCGCGCTTGTCCGCCGTCTTGCCGCGCGCCTGCTCCGGGCTCATGTACGCGGCCGTGCCGAGGATCATTCCGGCCTGCGTCCCGAGCGACATCGTCGGCGAGTGCGTGATGTCGGGAGAAGACGTGCTCGACACCGGGTCGAGCGCTTTCGCGAGGCCGAAGTCGAGCACCTTGACCTTGCCCGTCGGGGTCGAGCTTCACGTTGGCGGGTTTGAGGTCGCGGTGGATGATTCCCTTCTCGTGCGCAGCCTCGAGCGCTTCGGCAATCTGCCGGGCGATCGGAAGCGCCTCGTCGACCGGCATCGGTCCCGATTCGATCCGATCCTGCAGCGTCGGTCCCTCGACGAGCTCGAGGACGAGCGCTTTGATGTCCGTCGATTCCTCCATGCCGTAAATCGATGCGATGTGCGGATGGTTGAGCGACGCAAGCACCCGCGCTTCGCGCTCGAACCGGGCGAGACGCTCCGGATCTCGCGACAGCGATTCCGGCAGTACTTTGATCGCGACGTCGCGACCCAGTTTCGTGTCCTTCGCCCGGTAGACCTCGCCCATGCCGCCCGCACCGAGCGGCGAGAGGATTTCGTAAGGGCCGAGGCGTTTTCCGGCAGAGAGGGTCACCGGGGAGCGCTGCTCACGTCGTCCGGAACTCCGTCGGCCTGACGCCAGATGTCGCGAAGATCCGCGTAGGTCCGGCGCGACTTTTCCGTTTCACCCGATTGAGATTGCGCACGCGCGAGCCCGAACATCGACGTCGCGCGTTGGGGGGCGCGCGCGAGCGCGGCCTCGAACGCCTTTGCGGCCTCACCCGGCCGTTTCAGGGCGAGCAAGGTCTCGCCGAGCATCTCGTCGGACGGTTTCTCGACGAAAGGAGGCCCGAACGCCGAAGGAAGCCCGTTTTCCTCCGCGGAGGCCTTGCGAAGGAGGAGGACGGCGTCTTCGGACTTTCCGTCCGCGAGCTCGATCGCGGAGTCGAGCTCGAGCCGCAGAACCTTCAGCCGCCCGGCGTACATCTTGCCGGCGCTGCCGGGATCTTTCTTCTCGACTTCCGCCCGCGCCTGGTCGAACGCGGCCGACGCCTTCCGCAACCCCCTCGTGTCGCCCCGTTTCACGAGCGCGAGCCCCCGAAGGTACTGGAAGGTGAGGCGCGCTTCCGGGGAATTTGTGAGGTCGATCTCCTTCGGCAGCTCCGGAAGAGCAGATTGCCCGCCGTCGAGCATCCGGAATCCCCACATCTCGACGAAGGATCCGGTCGAAGAGCTGTCCGGATCGAGATGGCTTCCGTGATGTCCTTCCGTGGCGGGCCGCGTCGCCTGGGCCAGGCATCCGGAGAGCATGCGGTCGGCGTCGTGAATGCGTCCCTGTTGGAGGTAGCCGTATTCGAGCCAGAGCGGATAGTGTCCGCACCCGATCTCGGGAAGACCTTTGCGAGCCCGGCCGCCATTCACGACGGCGATGGCTTTCTCGTTCGCCGTCACGACATCGTCCCACATGCCGAGCGCGAGAAAGATGTGCGAGCACATGTGCTGCGCATGGCCGGCATCCGGTGCGATCTTCGAGTAGGCCCGCGCGGCCGGAAGCGCGAGGGGAGCGTGCACGGGGTCGTCGCAGGAGTGGATGAGGTAGTGAGCGATTCCGGGATGTTGCGGGTACCGGTAGAACAGCGGTTCGAGGATTCCGGCCGCCTTCATGTAGGTAGGAATGTCGCGCCCTTCCTCCGCGGTGCCGAGGAGGGACAGCGCGTAAAACGCGGCCGCGTCCGGATCGTCGGGAAATTTCTCCGAAAGGGAGCCCATCGCCTCGGAATAGGCCGTGTCGCGCTCGGCCTTGGTGCCTTTGCCGTAGAGGATCTCGAGCGCGCCCAAGTACGCTTTCTCACGCGGCGTCGGCGCTTTGGCGAGTCGTCCTTCGGGCGTGGGCGCGAGGCGGTTCAGGATCTCGCGAGCGGCGTCGAGGTCCTGCTGCATCCAGATCGGGTGATTCTTCGTCATGGCTTCGCCCCAGTAGGCCATGGCGAAGCCGGGGTCGGTCTCTTCCACGCGGCGAAACGCGTCGGCCGCCTGGTCGTATTCGAAGTTGTGAAGCTGCGCGAGGCCGTAGAGGAATGCTTTTTGCGCGGCCGCCGAACCGGAATTCGGAAACGACAGGCTTCCGACGGTCGGCTCCTGGCCCGCTGCGCACGTGGCGAACAGCGCGAGCACGATCCAAAATGTCCGCATTTCAGGCCTCCTTCGAAAAATTCGGTTCGTTCACCGGATTCTACCCGGGTGGCAGCGCCTCAGTCGTGGAGTGACGCCGGCCAGTTAAGAACGACCGTGATCGGCGCGATGCGGTCCCTGCCGACCGGGGCGAGAAGAAGAAATCTCAGGCCGTCGCGGGAGACAAGAAAACTGTTGCGGCGTTGACCGGGGAGCACGTGAGCATCGAAGAGCGGCTGAGGCGCTTCGGCGGTGAATGTCGCGCCCGCCGCGACCGCGGTCGCCATCATCTTCGAGTCGAGGCCCAGGAAATAGATTGTCTTCCCGTCCGCGCTCCAGTGAGGCTCGATCCCGCCGTTGGCCGAAATCTGCCACTTGCCTCCCGGCCCAGGGAACTGTTGGACGTAAACCTCCACCCGGCCAGACTCGTTGGACATGTAGGCGACGTAGCGGCCGTCCGGAGAAAAAACCGGAAGCGCGTCGATGAATGGGCTCTCCACGAAGGGAAAGGGCTTGCTGCCGTCGGCGGGAACGATCCAGATGTCCCACGTGTTCTTCGAGGTCAGTCGATTCACGGCCAGAAATTTTCCGTCGCGCGACCAGTCGTTCGCGATCAATGTTTCGCCGCACGACCAGAGTTCCTTCTCCGAACCTGTTCCCGTGGCGCCTTTTTCGTACAGGCTGGGAGAGCCCTTGCGGTCGGAGGAAAAGACGACTCGGCTGCCGTCGGCGGACCAGACCGGAGACGATTCGTTGCTCGCGTTGAACGTGAAGCGGGACGTCACGCCGCGGGCGAGGTCACGGATCCATACCGCGACTTTGTCGCCCTGCGAGTCGCGCTTCGCAATTGCGAGCCGCATGCCGTCGGGCGAGAGCGAGGTCGTCTGGTTGGGCGCCGGCTTGTCGACTTCCGACAGCTCCTTGCCGTTGCGATCGACCCAGACGAGCCGATTGTCGTTCGTGGCACCGCCGCGGTAAACGAGCGCGCCATTGGAGGAAACGGAAAAGTCGGAGAGCCCGTTTGCGGTCGTTCCGATCTGTTCGGCAACGGGCACCGGTTCGCCGGTCGTTTTGAGAGAGCGCGCGTCGAACGGCTGGGCAACGAGCGTCCCTCCCTTGACGTAGAGAATTCGGCCCGGAGGCGCGTACTGCGCGAGGGAATCGGCGGCTGCGACCAGGACGGGTTTCTCCCCGGGGTCGAAGCTCGCGGCCATGAGACGGCCCTCCCGCAGCCCTGCGCCGAACTCGAAGTAGAGGAAATGCTTTCCGTCGGGAAGGAAGCTCGGCCACCCGACGCTCGAGCTGCCTTCGCCTTTGACCGCCGTCTGGGGAACTCCTCCCGTCGCGGAAATCCGCCGGATCGGGTCCGACGATTGGCCGTCGAAAAGAATGACATTGTCGCGGCCCCACGCGCCGTCGGCGCCGGTCGTCGCGTCGCAAAGCGTCTGTGGCGGCGCCCCGGCGATGTCGACCTTCTTCAATTTCCCGTCGGCGACAAACCCGATGAACCGGCTGTCGGGCGACCAGAACGGCCGAAAGGAAGCGCCGTCCGTGCCGGGCACCGGGCGGGGTTCGAGCGCCTCGAGGGGCCGAAGCCAGATCTGTGATTTGCCGCCGGCGCTCGTCGCGGAGAACGCGAGGAGCTTTCCGTCCGGCGAGATCCGCGGCGCTTCGACGACGGAGAGCGCGTCGGGGACGACGAGCTGGAACCGTACCGGAGTCGCCGGCACGGGCGTGCGCCGGAAGTAGCCGAAGGCGAAAAGGGCCGCTGCGAGAAAGAGGAGTCCCGACAATCCCCAGGCAAGCTTCTCGCGCGTCTTCCGGCGCGAAACCACGACCGCGGGAGCTCCCGCCTGCGAGCCGCCCTCCGCGATCCACTGGAGCTGGAGCTTTACGTCGTGAGCGGTTTGAAAGCGGTCCTCCGGCTCCTTGGCGAGACAGGTCTGCACGAGCCGGTCGAGCGCCGGAGGAGTCATCGGCTGGATCGACGAGATCGCCGGCGGCTCGTCTTTCAGGATCGCGCCGATCAGCGAGACGCGGGACTTTCCCGAGAATGCCTTCCGCCCGGTCGCCATTTCGTACAGGACGCAGCCGAACGCGAAGATGTCCGTCCGGGCGTCGGCTTCCGCTCCCTCGATCTGTTCCGGCGCCATGTACTGGAACGTTCCCATGACGGTGCCCTTTTCCGTCAGCGGCTGGCTCGGAATTCCCTCGGTCGGAAGGCTCGACATTTCGGAAACGACGCCGGAGGGCGCCGCCATCTTCGCGAGACCGAAATCGAGCAGCTTGACGCCCGACTTCGTCAACATGATGTTGCCCGGCTTCAGGTCCCGGTGGACGATACCGCTCCGATGCGCTTTCTCGAGCGCGTCGGCAATCTGGATGCCGTAGGCGATGACCTGCTGCGGAGGGAGCGCTCCGTTTTCGAGCTTCTGCGCGAGGGACTCTCCCTCGAGATACTCCATCACGAGGTATTCGATGCCCCCCTCGTTGCCAACGTCGTGGAGCGTGCAGATATGCGGATGAGTCAGCTGCGAGATCGCTTTCGCCTCGCGCTCGAACCGCTGCTTGAGCTCGAGGTTCGCCGCGAACTGCTCCGGCAGGACCTTGATCGCGACGATCCGATCGAGCCGCGTGTCGCGCGCCTTGTAGACCTCGCCCATCCCCCCGGCGCCGATCGGCGCAAGGATCTCGTGGGGGCCCAGGCGGGTGCCGTTTGCGAGAGTCATCTTGAGTCGATTCGCATTCTAACTTGGATTGCGCACCCGCCTTCCGTTGGATCCCCGTCCGTCGAAGCAATTGACGGTGTGAGAACCACCGCGTAGAGTACTCGCACCAAAAGGAGAAGCGATGTTGAAGACGCCCCCGCTCTGGTTGTCGGTCCTTGTCCTGGTCACGGCCCTCGCGGGTACCTCGCGCGCCTCGCAGGTACTGGTGGCAACCGCGAGCCCTTACGATTCGTGCACGAGCGACGACGTTGGGTCTCAGTCGGGTACCAACTACCCGGACAGCCTCGTGGAGCCGTTCCTCGCGGTCAACCCGACGAACCCAAACAACATTGTCTCCATGCATCAGCAGGACAGGTACAGCGACGGCGGATCTCGCGGTGACGTCATTGAGGTGAGCACCGACGGAGGTTCGACCTGGACGCAGGTCACCGTCGCCGACATTGCCAATTGTGACGGCGGCCCGTGGTCGCGCGGGACCGACCCGTGGCTCGCGTTCACCACCAATGGCGACCTCTACCTTGTCAGCCAGTCGTTCAGCGCCTTCAGCAACCCGCAGCAGTTGGGCATGATCGCCGCGAGATCGAGCGACGGCGGATTCACCTGGAGCTCTCTTGTGAACGCTGCGGACACCGTCGTGCAGCCGCCGCGTTTTCCGTATGACGACAAAGTGTCCATGACGGCCGACCCGTACGACCCTTACACGCTTTACATGGTCTGGGACCGCTACGTGCAGCCGCGCTGGGGCTTTGACGACTGGCCCGCGCATTTCCGGTACCAGGGACAGTACTCGTCGGTCTATATTTCGAGGACGACCGACGGCGGTCAGACCTGGTCGGTTCCGGCCCCGGTCTATCGTCCTGGCGGTAACAACTACACGAGCGGTCCCCAGATCGCCGTGCTCCCGGACCGCACGCTCGTGATGGCGGTCAATGTGTCGTTCCTGAAGAAATTTGGGAAGAGCAACTACTGGGTTCAGTACATGATGACGAGCCGCTCGAAGGACGGAGGCAACACCTGGTCGACGCCCACCCGCGCATCGGTAGTCAACCCGGCGGTCGTCTACGCCCCGCCCTACTTCACCTACATTCGCGCCGGCGGCGACGTGGACCCGATCGTGCAACTGACAGCAGACGCCTCGGGACGCCTGCTGATGACATGGCAGGACGGGGGATTCGGCAAGGCCTCGTCGATCGTCTTCTCCGTTTCGATCGACCGAGGATTTCATTGGACGCCGCCCGTGCCGATCGACAAGTCGGGGAGCTGGCCCGCGCTCAATCCGATGATCGCGGTCGCCCCCGACGGCACGATCGGCATTTCCTATTTCGACTACCGTTACAGCGACGGCTCCGCCGCGCCGGTTTCGGACTGGCTCGTCCGCTGCTCCTCGAACTGCACGAACCCGGCGAACTGGAGCGAGACGTTCCTGGGAGGAGCGACAAATACGACGAACTACGATCTCAACAACGCGCCATACGCGGACGGCCTGTTTCTCGGCGACTATCAGGGGCTGACCGCGAACGCGAACGGCTTTCAGGCACTGTACGCTCTGACCGGGCCGAGCTACCCGCAAACCCAGCTGTGGTTCACGGCGGCGCCCTGACGAGATCCGCCTTTCGTCTTATCTTGTATTCAAGCGGGTGTCGTTGGCTTTGTAGACCTAACCCACTCCGCCCGCGCCGATCGGCTCGAGAATCGAACACGGCCCGAGGTTCGTTCTATCTCCATTCCGTCAGCGGCTCGGTGTGGCGGCGGTCCCGGGACCGAGAAGAATCTGTCCCGGCCGGGCGTCGGTGATCTTCCCGCCGTCCACGACGAGCGTTCCGTTCACGGCGACGTACGGAAACCCGCTCGAGTAATGGAGCGGATCGGTATAGGTCGAATTCACGGCGACCTTTCCGAGATCGAACGTCACGACGTCGGCCGCCATGCCTTCGCGCAGCACGCCCCGGTCCCAGAGATGCGCCCTCGACGCGGACAGCGAGGTCATCTTCCGGACCGCTTCCTCCAGGGGAAGGAGTTTCTCATCGCGCACGTATTTCGCGAGGATCTGTGCGGTCGAAGCCCAGCCTCGCGGGTGCGACTTCTCCTGGGAAAAGATTCCGTCTTCGGCCTCCGCGCCCGAGTCGGTGCAGAGCGCCACGAGCCGGTTCTTCAATGCCATGCGGACGTCGTTTTCGTCCATGATGAAGATGATGTTGGCGGAGTTCGCCTTGTCGGCCAGTACCAGGTCCATCAGCGCGTCGATCGGATCCTTCTTTTGAACCTCTGAGATTTGGGCGATCGTCATGCCCTCGTACTTCTTGAGATCCGGGTTGAGCACGGTCGCCAGCATCACTCCCGAGGGGCCTCCCGCGCCGTAATACTGGTTGGTCCACTCGTCGCTGTCCTTCAGCATGTCCTCGCGCGCGCGAGCCCGCAGCTTCGGATCCTTCAGGCGAGCGAGGAGTTTTTCGCTTCCGCCCTCCCGGATCCACGGAGGCAGGCAGGCGTCCAGGCCGTTTTCGCCCGCCGTCCACGGGTACTGGTTCGCGGCGACGTCGAGACCTTGCGCCCGCGCGACTTCCAGTTTTTCGAGCGCATGCGGCATTTTTCCCCAGTTCGGTTTTGAGGCGGTCTTGAAATGCCAGATGTTGGCGGGAATGTTCGCCTCGCGGGAGATCCGGAACACCTCGTCCATCGAGGAATCAATGCGGTTGGACTCCGATCGCTGGTGGGTGAAATACGTTCCTCCGTATTTCGCCGCGACCTTCGCCATCGCGATGATCTCCTCGGTCGAGTTGTACATGTCGGGCACGTACTGGAGCGACGTCGAGACGCCGAGCGCGCCTTCGCGCATCGCCTCATCGACGAGCGCCGCCATCTTCGAGAGCTCTTCGGGCGTTGCGTGCCGGTCCTCTTCGCCGATCACGATCTGTCGGACCGTGCCGAGACCGACGAAAGTCCCCAGATTGATCGCCGCTCCCTTTCGCCGGAAGGCGGCGAAGTACCCCGACAACGTCGTCCAGTCCGGGCGGACGCCGTAGTGCTTCCAGACTTCCTCGCCGAGCCCGATCAGGCGCGCGTTCGTGGGCGCGATCGACTGGCCCTCGCCGGTGACCTCGGTCGTGATTCCCTGCGTGATCTTGGAAGCGGCTCGCGGATCGACGAGCACGTTGTATTCCGATTGCCCGAGCAGGTCGATGAACCCGGGCGTGACGACAAGGGCTCGCGCGTCGATGCGCCGCTTCGCGCGCGCCTTGCGCGTTTCGGAGAGATTCCCGATCTCGGAGATGCGCCCCTGCCGGGCCGCGACGTCGGCGCGGAAACCGGGGCTTCCCGTTCCGTCCACGACGAGGCCCCCTTCGAAGACCAGGTCGTCCGGCGGCTCCTCGCAACGCGCGACGCCGCTGAAAAGAAGCAGGAGAGAAACCAGGGCGCCGATCGCCGGGCGACAGAATCCCACCTTCATTCGGGCCTCCTCGTAGCGGCTAATCTACATCGGACGCCCGGGGAAGAGAGAGGAGGGCTTCAGTCGTCGTCGGAGTCGGGTTTGGTCAGCCGGTCGGGATGATCTTCCCGGGGCGCGGTCTCGCGGGGCGAGGCGCCGCCCTCGAGCCGGACGCGGATCGAACCATTCACCGTGGACGCCTTGAACACCGAACGGCCGCCGTTGACCTCGCCCTCGAAACTCTTGATGCCGAGCGCGTGGGCGCGGCTCTGCTTTTCCCCGACTTCCATTGCGCCGTTGATCGTCTCGAGGTTGTACCGAAGGGAGGCGTCGGAGGGGAATTCCGCCTCGATCGAGCCGTTGACGGTCTCGAGCTTCGTCTCGCGCGAGCTCTGCTGCGAGAGGAAGATCCTGCCGTTGACCGTTTCGGCGCTCACCACGGCGTCGATTCCGCGCATGTCGATTCCGCCGTTGACCGTCTCGGCGTGAATTTCGCCGCGCCGCGATCCGATGGAAATCGTTCCGTTGACGGTTTCGAGCTTGATCGGCGTCGTCGCGGGCATCAGGAGCTCGTAGTCGACGCGGGCGAGGCGCTCCGAGGGAAAGAAGAAGAGAAAAATGTGGTGCTTGCGCGTGGAAATCGTCTCGATCCGGATCTGGCCGCCCGGCTGGGTCACGCGGATGATCGTGTGCTCGAGCGAGGCCGGCGAGCCGGTCTTCGTGGCCGTGACCCGGACGTAGTTCCGGTCCCAGCTTCGGACGTTGACTCCGCCATTGACGTTTTCGAGCCGTACCTTCGATACGCCGTCGAGCGAATAAGCCTTTTCGAATGTTTCCGTTGCGCCGGAGACGACGGCGGTCGCGGCGATCGACGCCAGAACGGCGGCGAGGAGATTTCGGGCGAAGTGGGTTTTCATCGGTGCCTCGCTTCCACAAACGAGATTGGGGGGGAAAAGTTCACGGCATCTCCCGGAATCGCAGCCCCAGGAGCCTGTCGATCGGCCGGGGCCGGTCTCCGTGACGAAGCACGAAGACCGCCTCCCAGACGTTCCACCCGGGAACGACAAGCGGCAGGTTCCGGAGGAACGAGCGTATCCAGCCGGGCGGGCGACCCTGTTCGTCCTCGATTTTGAATCCGAGCCACTTGCGGGAGAATCCTCCCCGGACGTCGCGGGCGAGGAAGACGAGGAGAAAGAGAATGAAGGCGAGAGCGCCGATCTCGAAGAGCCGGGCATCCGGGAAGAAGAGGAAGGCCAAGCCCGTCGCGACCAGGGCCGGCGCGTCCACGAGGAACGCGATGATCACGGCGTCGAGAGCGAGCGAAAGCGCGCGGAGTCTTCCCACCCCGAAGATGCTAGCCGATCTTCACCTTCACTTCGAAGGGTCGGTGCCGCGGGAAACGCTCGTCCGCCTCGCGGGGAAGAACGAGCACGCGTTCGGGGCCGCCGGCGCGTTCGAGACGGCGCTCGCGCGGTCGCGCCAGGCGGGATCGTTTCTGCGGCTCTTCGCCGATTGCTGCCGCGTCTTCCAGTCGTCCGGGGACTACGCCGAGGCCGCGGGCGCCGTCGGCCGCGAGCTCGCGCGGGGTTTGAAGCACGCGGAAGTCTACGTCTCGCCCGAGATCTGGGCGCGGTTCGGCCTCGACCCCTTTTCCGTGCTGGAACGGGTCGACGCCGCGCTCGCGGAGGTGGAAAACGAGACCGGCGCGCGATTGCTCCTCCTCCTGGATTCGGTGCGCCAATGGGGGAGCGACGCGGCCGAACGGGTGCTCGACGTCTACGAGAAAACGCGGCTCGCTCGCATCGTCGGCTTCGGGATCGGCGGCGACGAAGCTTCGGTTCCCGCCGGGGAGTTTCGAAAGGTCTACGAGCGCGCCCGCCGGCTCGGGCTCTCGACGGCGATTCACGCGGGCGAGTGGGCGGGCCCGGAGTCGGTCGAGGAAGCGCTCGACGAGCTTTCTCCGCAGCGGATCGATCACGGGGTGCGCGCCGTGGAAGACGCGCGCCTGCTCGCCCGGCTCGCACGCAGCGGAGTGACGCTGTGCGTGGCGCCGAGCTCGAACGTCGCAACGGGAGTCGCCGCGAGCTGGAAACGGCATCCTCTTCCGCGCCTGCTCGACGCGGGAGTTTCCGTGTGCCTCTCCGCCGACGATCCCTCGATTTTCGGAACGACGACGATCGAGGAGTATCGTCGCGCGCGGACCGAGCTCGGGCTTTCTGCCGGCGCGATCGAGGCGATGCAGAAGTGCGCGTGGAAGGCGAGGTTCGGGATGTAGGTTCGCTCATCCCGGGGTTCTCAGGCGACCAACGGCGGCGCTCGGCAGTTCCTCGCTCGCCGAAAAGAACTCGCAACATCGGGCTTCGCTCCGGCGTCGCCTTTCCGTGGGGGGCTTGAAGGCTTCGAGTTGAAGGCATCCAGCTCAGACACACTTTTCGGCTTCTCAGAACCGCCTGCGCGCCGCCTCAGGACCCGGACGGCTCCCGGGCTTCGCTCGCGGGATCTTGCGGCGGGTCGCAGGTGCCTCCCGAGAGGAGCGTATGTTTTTTCGCTGGAGCGGCGCTGCGACTCGCGAGGAGTCAAGTCGCGAAAAAACATGCCCGAGGAGCGCGCACGGACAGGATGCCACCGCCGGGCGCGCTGCGTCTCCTCGAGGGAGGCACCGAGGACCCGCCGGGCGAAAACCCTACCTCGGCAAAATCCCGTGTTCTTGGAGGCGCCGTTGCAATTCCTCCACGCGGCTTTTGCGAACGCGGATCCGAAATCGCGCGACGTCGGAATAGCTCTCCTCGACGAGCACGACGTGCGGCGGGTCGACCAGGCCCTTCACGGCGGAGACCCGCTCGTAGGGAACGCTCAGATCGAGAACGTCGGCATCGAAAACTTCCTCCCGGCCCGCCTGTTCGAGCGCGAGCCGAGCGGCCTCGCGGTAACAGCGGACGAGACCGGCGGTCCCGAGCTTCGTTCCGCCGAAATACCGAACGACGGCGACGCAGACCTCGTCCAGCCCCGCCGACCGAATCGCCCCGAGGATCGGCTTGCCCGCCGTTCCCGAAGGCTCGCCGGAGTCCGCCGCCCGGCTCCCGCCGGCGATCGTCCACGCGAAGCAGACGTGGGTGGCGTCGTGGAACCTCTTTTCGAGCGACGCGACGAATTTCCGGGCCTCCTCTCCGGATCCGCGCGGAACGCGAATCCGAGAAACGTCGAACCCTTCTCGCGGATCTCGCTCTCGCCCGTCCGGGCGGGAACGAATCGGGAATCGCCGATCATCGCCGGGAGAAGAGGGGGCGACTCGCGGAGGCGGAAGGCGCGGTCATCGAACTTCGAGCGCGCGTTGATAGACCTGCAGGTATTGCGCGACGGCACGATCCTCGGGGAAGACCTCGACGGCTCGCCGCCGCGCCGAGCGGGAGAATTCCGTTCGCCGGTCCGGATCGGTCAGGAGCGAGAGGGCGTCCCGGGCCATGCCGTCGACGTCGCCGATCGGGCGAAGAAAACCGGAGCTTCCGCTCTCGACGACCTCCGGAAGGCCGCCGGCGTCGGTACCGACGACCGGAACGCCGCAGGCCATCGCCTCGAGCGCGGACAGGCCGAACGATTCGCGGTCGGAAGTGAGCAGCAGGAGGTCGCAGACCGGGAGGAGCGTCTCGACGGCCGTCAGGTTGCCGAGGAAATGGACGAGCTCGCAGATGCCCTTCTCGCGGCAGAGCCTCTCCACGAGAGCGCGGTCGGGGCCGTCGCCGACGAGAAGTAGCCGCGCGGGGATGTTCTTCTGCACCCGGTCGAAGATCTCGATCACGTCCCCGACGCGCTTGACCGGGCGAAAGTTCGAGATGTGGACGAGGAGGGCTTCGCCTTTCTTTTTGAAGCCGCGGGCCCAGGTCGACGCGGCGTCGGGCCGGTAGCGCTCGCCGTCCACGAAATTCGGAACCACGTCGATTGAACGGCGAATTCCGAATTGCGCGATCGTGACGTCTCGCAGGTACCCGGAGACCGCCGTGGCCGCGTCGCTCTTCTCGATCGCAAAACGGGTGATCGGGAGATAGGACTGGTCCTGCCCGACGAGCGTGATGTCGGTACCGTGCAGCGTCGTGACGACCGCGAGCCGCGAGGGCTCCCGCATCTGCCGCGCGAGAATCGCGGAGATCGCGTGCGGGAGCGCGTAGTGGACGTGCAAAAGATCGAGGGGCGCGTGCTCGGCGACGTCAGCCATTTTCGTCGCGAGAGCGAGCGTGTAGGGGGGCGACACGAACAGGGGATAGCTCGGCGCGGAAACCTGGTGGTACGTCACGCCCGGAGTGAAATCGGGCAGCCTCGACGGGCGACTGTACGAGAGGATGTGGATCTGGTGTCCCCGCGCGGCGAGCGCGAGGCCGAGCTCCGTCGCGACGACGCCGCTGCCGCCGAAGGTCGGGTAGCACGCGATCCCGATTCTCATTCCGTCCTCATTCGAAACCCGGCTCGTACCCTTCGAAGGCTTCGAGGGGATCTGCGATCCGCGGAGGCCGGCGGGAGATGAACCCTTCGCCGAACTCGACTCCCGTCATCTGGCCGAAGTGCCTCGCCCTCGCTTCGATTTCCTTCAGGAACTTCTCCGCCGTGAGCATCGTCTCGGGCTCGGAAGAACCGGGGTTGTGGAATTGGGAGGCGAACGCGCGCACGGCCTCCATTTTCAACTCGTGCGTTTCGCTGACGTCGACGACGAACGTCGGCTCGTGGTAGTGCATCGTCGAGAAGAACAGGACCTGCTGCGGACGGTGGGCCGGATGCGCGGTCTCCCGCTTTCGCAGCCCCGCGTAGAACGCCGCATCGGCGACGAGCCGTCCGCACCGGGCATGGTCCGGATGGCGGTCTTCGAAGTAGGAGGTCAGGATGATCCGGGGACGAAAGCGCCGGATCGCGTCGATGAGGAGATCCTCCTCCTCGCGGCCGGTCCGCAGCGCGCCGTCGCCGAAATCGAGGTTCTCCCGGGCGGCGGCGCCGAGAATATCGGCCGCGCGGCGCGCTTCGCGGTCGCGGACCTCCGCGGTCCCCCGCGTTCCCATCTCTCCGCGCGTCAGATCCAGAATCCCGAAGCTCCTTCCCCGGAGGCGCATCTTGGCGAGCGTTCCGGCGCAGCACATTTCGACGTCGTCCGGGTGCGCGGCGATCGCCAGGACGTCGACTCTCATGAGAAGTCCACGAAAGAGGCGCCGTCGAGACGGCATTCGGCTGCAGCGAGGATCCCCGGGACGAACGCCTCTCCGAACCGCAGGAGGTAGGTCAGCGGGGAATAGACGCGGTCCGCCGGAGCTCCCCCGGGAGCCAGGGCGTGCTCGATCGCTTCCAGCCGGCGGTTCTTCTCTTCGTCGCGCCGTTCGGCGGCCTTCTCGACTTTCTCCCGGAGGCGCCCGATCTGGTGCGAGATCTTCTCGGCGGCGCCGGCGAGCACCGGCGAAAGCGTCGGGTCGACCGAGCCGATGTCGGGCGCCAGGGCCGAGAGCTCGGCGGCGATCCGCGAGTCGAGGTCGGTGAGTCGCCGGGCCGCGGGAGTCGCTTCTCCCCGGGCCGCTTCGCGCGCCCGGAAGATCTCCGCGTCCGGAATCTCGAGCGCCTCCTGAGCGCGCCGTTCGCGGGCGCCCCGGGGGAGGAGATGTGGGCGGGGAAGAAGAACGGGCAGGGCGAGGCCGAAAATCGGAAACAGCGGCGCCGATTGCGCGTGGTAAGCGAGCTCGGCGGGGCCGAGGATCTCGGCCGCGACCGGGAAGAGCCACGATTGGAGGACCGGCCGCAGGAGGGCCGCGGGCGACGGGTCTGGGCCGTCTTTTTCCGCGTGGTCCGCGAGCTCGCTCGCGGAGTACTTTCGCCCGTCTCCGTGCACGGCAAATCGCGATCCGTCGAAGGAGATCTTCCGGCGGATGCCTCCTTCGATCAGGAAGCAGGGAAAATCGCGCTCTGCGCGCGCGACCTGCGGGGAGAATCCCGCGGCTCGAAGGCGCGAGTCGGCGGCGTCGAGGGCCGAGACGATTTCCGGGGCGCACCGCAGGGCGCGGCGGAAGAACTCGAGTTTTCGTTCTCGCCACCGCGCTTCGAGAGGGTCGACCCACTCGAGGTCCGCGTTCGGCAGGAGGCGCTGCATCGTGTCGCGGAAGGCCTCGCCGAACGTTCTTCCGGGCGACCATAGGCGCTCGAACGTCTCCAGGATCTCCGGGTTCGCCGGGCCCGGAGAGTCCCGCAGGGCCTGGAAAACGCTCCGGATGTCGGCGGGGATCGGGACCGTCCCGGAGGGGTGGAAATTCTTCTCGGAAGGCTTCTCGAGCCGGAACGTCTCCGGACCCTTTTCTCCGAGAAGCGTGACCCGGGAGATCTCCTCGAGATCGTGGTCTTCGGTTGCGATCCAAAAAAGGCCGCGGACGCTGCGTTCCGCTCTTCGACACCTGCTCCGCCGTCCGGCTCGCCGTCGCGGCCTTCGTCAGCGAATAGAGGGGGCCGGTGAAAAGGCTCGCCTGCTGGCCCGCCGCGATCCAGACTTGCCCGCCGCCGGCCGAGAGCTCCCGGGCGCGGACTTCCACCGCTTGCAGGGCAGGCTCGACGGGCAGGAAATCGCGGGCCTCGCCGCGGACGTATCGAAGGAACAGGGGCGGCAACCCGGGCATTCGTTCGAACGGGATCACCGCGTCATTATCTTCGAAAGCCGCCCGCCGAAATGGACTTTCGAGCGCCGCCCCATATAATGCCGCGCGTGACTGCGGTCCGCCGTAAACAATCTCTCGCCCGCGAATACTACGAAGCCATCCTCGTCGCGGTGATCTTCGCGCTGTTCGTCCGGACGTTCGTTTTTCAGGCCTTCCAGGTCCCGAGCGGATCGATGGAAAAGACCGTGTTGATCGGCGATCACATGCTCGTCAACAAGTTCATCTACGCCCCCCACGCCGGCGGTCTCCTCGAGAAGCTCCTTCCCTACCGCGCGCCGAGGCGGGGCGACGTCTTCGTCTTCAAGTTTCCCGACAGCCCGGACCGGGACTTCATCAAACGCCTCGTCGCGCTTCCCGGCGACCGTGTCGAAGAGCGGGACAAGACCGTTTCCGTCAACGGGGAGCCGTTCTCCGAAAAGCACACGTACCACACCGATCCGCACGTCTGGCCCTCGGACCGGCGCTTCCCGAGCTCTCGCGCAAGCGGGACAATTTCGGGCCGATCGTGATTCCGCCCGACCGATTCCTGGCGATGGGAGACAACCGGGACAATTCCTACGATTCCCGTTTCTGGGGGCCCGTGCCGCGCGACAACATCAAAGGACGGGCTCTTTTGGTATACTGGTCCTACGAGGCCGAGCCGGATTCCGCGGAGTGGCGCGGTTATGCGGACAAGTTCGGGCGACTCGCCGGCGTCGCGCTCCACTTTTTCACCCGCACCCGGTGGGACCGCACTTTTCGAATGGTGAGGTAGGGGGCCAACACGATGCGAGCACGCAGGTCGATCTCGGGACTGGGCGAGCCGGTTGTTTCATCTGGCTCGTTCTTCTCGGGGCGGTCGTGCTCGTGCTCTCCAAAGTCGTTCCCGTGAAGATGCGAACGTCACAATTCTTCGACGCGATGGAAGAGCAGGCGCAGTTCGGAAGCATCAAGGGAGACAAGAGCATTCAGAACGAGCTCTTCCAGAAGGCCCAGGACCTCCAGCTCCCCTTGAAGAAGGAAGACATCGTCGTCCACCGCGACGGCTCGAACGTCTACGTGGAAGCCCATTACAAGATCACGATCGAGTTCCCGGGCTACACGTACGTCTGGCAGGAGAACCCGCGAGTCATCCGTCCGCTGTTCGCGGTGTAAGGGCTCGCTCAGCCGACGTCGCGGCCGAACCCCACGCGGGTCTTCGGCGCCTCCCTCGAGGAGACGCAGCGCGCCCGGCGGTGGCATCTTGTCCGTGCGCGCTCCTCGGGCAAGTTTTTTCGCGACATCGCACCCACTTGTTCCAGGCCATATCAGCGAAAAAACATACGCTCCTCTCGGGAGGCGCCTGTGACCCGCTCCGGCCCCCGGCCGCTTCGCCAGCTTCGCTCGTGAGTGGGGGAGCAAGGCGCCGAGTTCCGATTCCCGAAGGAGCAATTGCCACTGGGAGCGCGGCGAGTTGACTCATCGAGCAATAAAAAACGGGGCTTTCGCCCCGTTTTTAGGTAACCGAGACTGGGTTCGGGAGCTTACTTCTTGGCGGCGACGGGCTCGGCCTTGGTCGCGTGGACCATTCCGTCCTTCATCGACACGCCGGAGAGCGTCACTTCCTGGGCCATCATGCCTTCCATCGGCTTCTGGCAGTCGGCGTCGAAATTCATGACCTTCTTGGTGGCGTTGTCGTAGAAGGCGACTTTCTGGCCTTCTTTGACGCACTTCGCGCCGCACTCTTTGTGGCTGGCGGCAGCGCCCTTGGCGCCGCAGTGGGCTTCGGTGACCCATCCGGTCATCGAATCGGCCGCGAGGGCCAGTGAAGCCGTCGCCGCCAGTGCCGCGGCGCCCAGGATTGCAAGGATCGATTTCTTCATGGAGTCCTCCTCTTTATTGATCTGGAAGTAGATCGTTGGAGGCCGATTCTAGTGAAGCCAGGCCCGGGAATCAATTGGGGGAGAAACGCGCCCCGATGTCCGTTCGGTAGCTCTTGCCATCAAAGGAGATCCGGTCGACGCCGGCGTAGGCCTGGCGGGCGGCGTCGGCGAGCGTTGCGCCCCGCCCGGCGACGACGAGAACGCGTCCCCCAGCGGTGACGACGCGGCCGTCCCGAAGCGCCGTTCCCGAGTGAAAGACGCTCACCCCTTCTACTTCTTCGGCTTTCTCGATCCCCTCGATCGGGTGCCCGGTCTGGTAGCTTCCCGGGTACCCCGAGGCGGCGAGGACGACCGCGACGCACGCCTCGGCCTTCCAGGAAAGGTCGATCTCGGAAAGGGTTCCCCGGGCGCACGCCGCGAGGGCCTCGCCGAGGTCCGAATCGAGCCTGGGAAGGATCGCTTCGGTTTCGGGGTCGCCGAAGCGAGCGTTGAACTCGAGGACTTTCGGGCCCGACTTTCCGAGGATCAGCCCGGTATAGAGGAGTCCGCGGAACTCCCGCCCTTCCTGGGCCATTCCCGAGAGCGCCGGGTGGACGATGTCCCGCAGGATCCCGGCGGCCTGTTCGGCTCCGAGAACGCCGGACGGGGAATGCGCCCCCATTCCGCCGGTGTTCGGGCCGCGATCGCCGTCGAAAACCTTCTTGTAGTCCTTTGCCGTCGGGAGTGCGAGCGCGACCCTTCCGTCGCACAGGGCGAGAAGCGAGACTTCCTCGCCTTCGAGGAATTCCTCGACCAGGATGCGATCGCCCGAGGCGCCAAACACCTTCTCCTGGAAGAACAGGTCGAGGGCTCGCTTCGCTTCGTCGGCGTCGGTGACGGTGATGACGCCCTTCCCCGCGGCGAGTCCGTCGGCCTTGAGCACGGCGGGAAATCCGATCTCGGAGAGCGCCGCCTTCGCCTCGGCGAGCGATGAGGCGACCATCGCGCGAGCCGTCGGGATTCCGTTGCGCCGGCAAAGCTCCTTGGAGTAGATCTTCGAGGCCTCGACTTCGGTCGCGAGGCGCGTCGGCCCGAAGATGAGGAGGCCCCGTTTCTGGAACTCGTCGACGACGCCGAGCGAGAGGGGCAGCTCGGGGCCGATCACGGTGAGATCGATGTTGACCCGCGCCGCGAAGTCCGCGAGCTCGACGACCGACGCCGGCGAGATGGGGACCGCGTCGGCGATCTTCGAGATCCCCGCGTTTCCGGGGGCGGCGAAGAGTTCCGTGACGCTCCGGCTCGCCCGGAGGGCCGCCGCGAGCGCGTGCTCGCGTCCACCGGAGCCGACCAACAGAACTTTCACAGCTGGCCGGTGAGTTTATCGCAAACGGGAATAAGGATTAAGATGGCCGTTGATGAAGCTCGAGATTCGCGGAGCCGGAACCGCCCTCGTGACGCCCTTCGACGAAAGGGGCAAGATCGATTTCGGGTCGATCGAGTCGCTCGTCGAGTGGCAAATCGGCGAGGGGACGGAGTTCCTCGTTTCGTGCACCGCGGAGGGGGAATCGCCCGCCCTGTCGGGGGACGAGAGGAAGGCGGTGACCGCGCACGTCGTCGCGGCCGCGAACGGGCGCGTGCCCGTGGTCGCCGGAGCGGGCGGGAACCACACGGCCAAGTCGGTCTTCTGGGCCCGCGACGCGGAGAAGGCGGGCGCTTCCGCGCTCCTCGCGGTCAACCCCTTCTACAACTGCCCGACGGCGGAGGGCCTCACCCGGCACTTCGCCGCGATTTGCGACTCCACCCGCCTGCCCGTGCTGATTTACAACGCGCCGGCTCGAACGGGAATCGACCTGGATGTCGATCGGATTCTGAAGCTCGCCGAATTGCCGCGGATCGGGGGCCTCGTCGAGTCTTCCACGGACTTTCGAAAGGTGGCGAGTCTTCTCCCGCGCGTTCCGGAGGACTTCGCCGTTTTTTCGGCGGACGACCGGACGGCTCTCGCCGGCCTCGGCATGGGGATGCGCGGCGTCGTCTCGCTTGCGGGGAATCTCGCGCCCGGCGCCATTTTCCGCTACGTCGACGCGGCGCTGAACGGCCGGGGCGACGAGGCGCGCGAGCTCCTCCGAAAGTACGCGCCGTTGATGGAAGCGTGCTGCTTCGAGACGAGCCCCGGTCCCATCAAGGCCGCTCTCGCCATGATGAACCGGTGCGGCGAGACGCTGCGGCTTCCGCTCGCGCCGGTTCGGGAAGACACGCGGCGCCGCATCGAAAAAATCGTGCGAGCTTTGAAGCTCGACGCAGGCCCTAGTACGGTTCGACGATCCAGACTTTCCCGTAGCGAAAAGTGACCTTTTTGGAGATCGCCTCGAAGCGCCAGATCTCGTTGTCGAGCGCGTCGTGCTCGACGGAGGTCGGGTCCCCCCAGATCGCCTTTACCTCTTCCCGGGTCATGTTTTCGGAAACCGTCTGACCGGAGGCGGCGCTTTCGAGGGTGTGCATCTCGTTGACGCGCGCCTTTTCCCGTCCCGCCGCCTTTTCCGCGCGGGGCATGACCTTTGTTTCGTCGACGAAATTCTGTTCGACGTATTTCGAAAAGACGTCCGTCCGCGCCACGAGGTACCAGACTCCGATCAGCACGAGCAACACGAGAGTCAGTTTTTTCATCGCCGGCTCAACCCTTTCGCGCGACCTTGGACATGCCCGCCTGGGCGACGGGTCGCACGACGATCTCGTCGATGTCGACGTGTGCGGGTCGGGTGAGCGCCCAGAGGATGCAGTCCGCGATGTCCTCCGCGGTCAACGGCTCGATTCCCTGGTAGACCGCGTCGGATTGCTCGCGGGCTTTTCGCAGGTCCTCCTCCGAATGGAACCGCACGAGCGAGAATTCCGTCTCGACGAGCCCGGGGCAGATCTCGGTCACGCGAACGTCCGTTCCGCTCAGCTCGAGGCGCATCGCCTGAGTGATCGCCTTGACCGACCACTTCGTCGCGCAGTAGACGGATCCTCCTTCGTAGACGCCGAGCGCCGCGACGGACCCGAGGTTGACGACGTGCCCGGAATTCTGCCGGGCGAGGTGCGGAAGCACGAGACGGCTCATGTGGAGCAGGCCCTTGACGTTCGTGTCGATCATCTCGTCCCACTCGCGTTCGTCGCCCTCCGCGACGAAACGGCGCCCCCGGGCGAGGCCGGCGTTGTTGACGAGGATGTCGATGCGGCCGAACCGGTTCATCGCGCCCGAGACGAAAGACTCGCAGTCCTCCACGCGGCGCACGTCGAGCGCTTCGGTGAGCGTCTCGGCGCCGGCCTCCAGGAGCTCGGCCGCGAGCCGGTCGAGCCGGTCCGTCCGGCGCGCCCCGAGCACGAGCTTCGCGCCGGCCGCAGCGAGCGCCCGCGAGGTCGCCTCGCCGATCCCCGAAGAAGCTCCGGTGACGAGGGCGACCTTGTCCTTGAGCGACTGCATGCGGAAGATCTTACTCCCGCGGTGAAGTCGCTCCGGATTGCGCGGCCCCGCCCGCTCCGATACACTTCCCGGCTCCGGCGGCGGGCGTAGCTCAGCTGGTTAGAGTGCCAGATTGTGGATCTGGATGTCGTGGGTTCAAATCCCATCGCTCGCCCCAAATTTCGCTCTTTGCACCCGTAGCTCAATTGGATAGAGCGTCAGCCTCCGGAGCTGAAGGTTGCCGGTTCGAGCCCGGCCGGGTGCACCATCGAGAGCCCTCTGTCTTTATGGCAACACGACGTTGCGAAAGACCTTCCAATCGCCATCGGACTGGCGCTTCCACACCGTGAGGTACCGGCCGCGGGTGACGGTGGTCTTGCCGTCCCGGACGGTCTCGATTTCTCCAGAGCCGGTTTCGTAGGCGAAGTCGCCGTCGACGTCGACGCTCCGGGGCTCGAGTTTCGCGGACACCGCGAGGCCCCCGTTCGCGAAGCGCGAGCGGTACAATTGCTCGATCTCCGCGCGGCCCTTCGCGCACGATCCGTCGTAGCCGACGAAGACTGCGTCGTCGGTATAGGGCGACACGATGATTGCAACGTCTCCGGTCTTCATCGCGACCGTCCATTCCGAGTTCGCTTTGGCCATCGCCTTGTCGAGTGTCGTGTCGCCCGATCCTCCCGCGGTGAATGCCGCCAGGACCCCGGCGTCATAGACGACCTTTCCGCCAACGAGTGTCAGCAGAGATACCGTCTTCGGCAGGTCCTGCGCGGGAACGGTGAAGATGTCCTGCGACAACACGGCGAGGTCGGCGAGCTTGCCGGGCTCCAGGCTCCCTTTCTGTTTTTCTGCGAACTCGGCGTAGGCGGACCCGAGCGTATAAGCGATGACCGCTTGTTCCCGCGAGATCGCCTCGGACGGGCGGTTCGGATCGAGAGAGGCGAACATGATGTTCAGATAGGGATTCGTCGGCCCGTCCGAACCGAAAGCAAGCGGAATGCCTGCGACCAGCAGCGATCGCAGCGGTTGGGATTTCGTCTTTTCAAAGACGCCCGTGAGGTCAGGATTCAACTTCGCGGCGGCGAAGTGCGTCGGGTTCTGCACCACCACGATTCCCATTTCCTTTGATCGAGGAATCAAGTCCGGTGTCAGGCTGTCGCCGTGTTCGAAACGAACTCGCCGCGTGGCCCAGACTTTCGGTCCGCCCGCGGACTGCATCGCGTCCAACATCGCGACCGTCGCCGGATAACCCACTGTGTGGACCATCAACTGATCGTCATCACTCAGCGACTCCCGCAACATGGCGGCGAGCTCCGTCTTCGGAAATATCAACTCCAGATGTTGAACGAACTCATCCATGGTTGAAGAATCGTCGCGCGGCGCAAACGTTCCTTCGACCGGAACCCCGTCGATCATCCATTTGGTTCCGCTGACCGTGATGAGCGGATTCGAGGTGCGTGGAACTGGTCGGCCTTCCTGGATGTCGCGGCCGGCGGGAGTCGTTCCCGGCATCCTCATGACGCGAACCCGGATGGGAGTCGGCACTTTCTCCAGGAGCGAAACGCACCGGCGGGGCGCCATCCGGTTCGACATGTCCTGGAGGGTCGTGATTCCCCACCGAGCGGCCTCGGACAGTGTCTTGCGCAACTCCGCGACGGCGTCCGCGTCGCTCGTCTGATCCGAGAGGCGGCGCTTCACGATCGTCGCCGCGTATTCGCGAATGACCCCGGTGAGCTTGCCATCCGGGGACCTTTCGTAGCGTCCGCCCATCGGATCCGGCTGGTCCTCTCGAATCCCGGCCCGCGCCAGCGCGGCGCTATTGACGATCAGGGCATGACCCGTGAAGGTTTCCAGAACGACGGGGTTTTTCGGAGCGATCCGGTCGAGGGTGTCCCGATTCACCGAAAGATTACGAAAGATCTTCCAGCCGATCTCGGAGTGGATGGGGGAACTCTTCGGAGCGCTGCGCACGGCATCTTCAATTGCGGACTTCATTTCAGGCCAGGCCGGATCGGGGGTCTTGAGGTCCAGTTCGATGCGATCGTGAGGGGAGATGGCGAGGTGGTTGTGAGCGTCGTTGATTCCTGGAATCACAGTGCGGCCACCGAGATCGATCTGTTTCGTGTGTGGCCCGGCGAGCGCTTTGATTTCAGCCGCGTTTCCGATGGCAACGATTTGTTCGCCGTTTACGGCGAGAGCCTGGACATAAGGATGCGCCGTGTCGCTCGTGAAAATCTTTCCGTTGAGCAGGATCAGGTCGGGCTTGCTTCTCGGCGAAGCTTGCGCCATCGCGACCGCGCACATCGCCGCGCCGAGAACAAAAAGTCCCGATGTCTTCATAACCCCTCCACGTCACTGAACCCGCCGTTTGCCTGCCGACTTCCCGAAACCGACATCTCAAGTGTGCGGCCCTCGGGATGAGCGGCCTTCCATCGCATCCAGATGATTTTGCGGTATGAAGTGGCATGTAAACAACTGAAATAAAAAGCAATAATGCGATAATTAATCTCTTCTTGACACAATACCGACTAGTGGGTACGATCTCAGCCGGATGGTAGGGAGAGAATGATGGCAGCTGAAACGCAACACGAATCGAAGCTCAAGCTCATCGAATCGTCGGTGGATGTCATCCGGGCCAAGGGCTATGCGGCGACGACGGTCGACGACATCTGCCACAGGGCCGGAGTGACGAAGGGCAGCTTCTTTCATCACTTCAAGAGCAAGGACGAGCTGGCCATCGCTGCCGCCACCTACTTCGGGACGATGTCGGTCGGCCTCTTCGCGACGGCGCCGTACCGCAAGCTCGAGGACCCGCTGGATCGCCTTCTCGGCTATCTCGACTTTCGCGGGCAGCTTCTTCAAGGGGAATTGCCGGACTACACCTGCCTTCTCGGCACGCTCGTACAGGAAACGTACGCGACGCACCCGGCCATTCGCGCGGCCTGCGATCAGGGCCTGTCCTTGCACATCGAAGGTCTGACTCGCGACATCGAGGCTGCGAAGCAGATCTATGCGCCCCTGGCCACCTGGAGCGCGGAAAGCGTCGGCGACTTCATCCAGGCCGCGCTGCAGGGCTCCTTCATCTTTGCGAAGGCGAGGCAGAGCCCCGACGTCGTGCGCGAAAGCCTCGAGCATTTGCGCCGATACCTCGTCGGCCTTTTCCATGAACCCAGCGTCACATGAAGACATCTCAGCGGCATCGACAGCTTCCCGGTGACGAAGTGACCGACGAGCCCATCACCGTCGTGACGTCCGTTCGCCTCACGGAGGGGCAAATCTATTTCCTGGACCGATTCCGCGCGCGAGTCGCTCGAGACACCGGGTGCCGACTCTCTCGTGCCGCACTTCTGCAGGTCCTCGCGGAAGTCGTCAGCGCCGCCCCACCGGATCTCCGCGATGTCGCGTCGGAGGCCGACCTGACGCGACGCCTTTGCGAGGTCTCGGGCCTTCCTCACGACGAGGGGCGTGCATGAGCGCCGTCCTTCCGACGACCGAGCATCGAATCGCGCCGGAGACGCACTGCACGGTGACTCTGCGCGTCAGCAACGAGGCCCTCGTCACTCTTCAGCTCCTGGCCATCGACATTCGGTCTCGCTCGGGCGCGAGCATGAGCCGTTCGGCAATTCTTCGCAGCCTCATTCGATGGATGGAGATGTGCGACGTCGACACGCGCCAGGTTCTGTCCTCCGATGCCCTTCGAACGTCGCTTCTCATGACGCTTCCGTGCAGCAGGGAAACATGAAATCCACGGACAGGTCTGACGATCGCAAACCGATGCCATCGGATTCTCTGGGCTCTCCGGCAGAGTCGGCGGGATCCTTCGGAAGAGCGCTTCGGGAAGAGCGGCGATGGCGCAAGCTGACCGTGAGCCACCTGGCGAGCTTGAGCGGGATGAGCGCGTCTTACCTTTCCCGCATCGAACACGGTCAACTGCCGCCGCCGAGCGCGAAGATCATGCATCGTCTCGCGAGTGCGCTCAACATCGAGGTCGGCGCGTTGCAGACGGCGGCGGGTCTCATACCGGAGCGTGTCATGGCTGTCATTCGCGACAGACCGGCTGTCCTCACGTTGCTCAGCCTCATCGACCGCCAACCCGAAAACGAGCTGCTGCGACTGTGCGATGGCTGCTCAAGCGGCGTGAACGTCTCAATTGACATCGCCAGATCGACGTCTCCGACCGCGACTATCGACATTTAGTTTTTCCGAAACAGTCAACACCCCTTTGCTATGTCTCGGCGTGTCAAGTCACTTCGTCGTGACTATGAAGTGTTTAGTATTTCCGAAAAAGCAATAACCGACCGACCTCCTGAATCCGCGTCCAAATAGCCGACCGGCACGTCACGCAACAACTCGCTTAACTGTCTGAGTTCTAGTGCAGTGACTGTGGCAGCGACATTGCTCTTCGGTGCAATCGAAGCTTTCACATGCCGCGTGCGCGGCACAGTGAAGCGACGATGACCCGAGAGGGTCGGGAAGGAGTTTTATGAAGGTGTTCAGACTACTTGCCATCTGTCTGATGGCGGCTGTCGTCTCCGCGCCCCTGTTCGGACAGGGAGCGTCGGCGACGTACGGCAACATCTACGGGAAAGTGACGGACGAGTCGGGCGGGGCATTGCCCGGAGTCTCCGTCACGCTCACCGGCGGCGGCGGCGCGCGAACGGCGACGTCGGGAGGCCAGGGGGAATTCCGATTCCTCAACCTGGCTCCCGGGAGCTACACCGTCAAGACGGAGCTCTACGGTTTCTCGACCGTCGAGCGCACGAACGTGACGGTGAGCCTGGGTTCCAACACGGAGGTCGCGATTCCGATGAAGATCGCGTCGGTCGCGACGACGGTCACGGTGTCCTCGGAGACCCCGCTTCTCGACACGCGTCGAGGTCAGCACGGGCTCCGACTTCACGTCGGACCAGTTGAAGAGCATTCCGACGGCGCGCGACCCCTGGGTCGTGTTGCAGCAGGTGCCTTCCGTCCAGATGGACCGGGTCAACGTGGCGGGCAGCGAGAGCGGCCAGCAGTCGGAATACATCGGCAAAGGTGTGGATACCACGCAGAATTCCTGGCTCGTCGACGGCGTCGAGGTGACGGACATGTCGGCTCAGGGCTCGTCCTCGACGTACTACGATTTCGACGCGTTCCAGGAGATGCAGGCGACGACGGGCGGATCCGATCCTGCGATCGCGGTCCCGGGCGTCACGCTCAACATGGTGACCAAGCGCGGCACCAACGAAGTGCACGGATCGGCTCGAATCTTCGACACGCCGAGCGAGACGGAAGCACGGGCGAACCGCAACGCAGTCGGACCCTACAACGCCGCTATCGGCAGACCGACCACGCTCAAAGTCGGCAGCGGCAACTCGATTGACCACATCCAGGACTACGGAGCCGAAGCGGGCGGACCGATCGGGGCCGACAAGGCGTGGCTCTGGGGCAGCTACGGGCGCGATCAGATCGACCTGATCAAGCTCTCCTCCGCGGCCACGGACCTGACGACCCTCGAAAACTATTCCGGCAAGTTGAACGTCCAGCCGATCGAGTCGAACTCGGCGACCGGGTTCTATTTCCGCGGCGACAAGATCAAGATCGGCCGCACGGCGGCAACGACCGCGGCCAGGGCACGGCGTGGGACCAGACCGGACCGACGACGATCTGGAAGGGCGACGACTCGCAGGTCTTCGGGCCCAACTTCGTGCTCAACGCGGCACTCGACTACGTCCGTGCGGGATTTACCTCTTGCTCCCCAGGCCGGTCTCGGACCCAATATCATCCAGGACCAGAACGAGGTGTGGCAGGGAACGTTCTTCCAATTCGGGACGTATCGGCCGCAGCATCAGGCAACGGCCAACGCCTCGTACTTCTTCAACACGGGCTCGATCGGCCATGAGCTGAAGTTCGGATTCGGATACAAACACATCATCGGCGGCTCGACGACGACATGGCCGGGCAACCAGGACGTCAACTACCTGAACTACAACGGCAGCGGCCAGTCGTACGTCAGGGTCTTTCGCAACCTCGTGACCAACGAGACGCAGACCTACTATGACGCTTACCTGGGCGACACGATGACGGCGAACAACCTGACGGTCAACGTCGGCATTCGCTACGACGACCAGAAGGGTCAAAATGCTGCCTCGAGCGCGCCGGGCAACAACTCGGTCTGCGATCCCGGCCAGCCCTTCTCGCTGTCGAATCCCTGCATCCCGGCGCTCAACTACGCCGGCGGACCGACAGAGGTCCATTTCAAGGACTGGGAGCCCCGCGTGGGCCTGACCTACGCTCTCGGCGCCCAGAAGTCGACGCTGCTGCGCGCTTCCTATGCGCGCTTCGCGGATTCCATGGGAACGACGTACGTCGCGTACGACAACCCGGTCGCCTACACGTACATGAACTTTCCCTTCACCGACGCGAACCACAACGGCATCGCGGACCCGGGAGAGCTCGGTCCGAACGGGGCCTTCGAAGGATTCGATCCGAACAACCCGACGAGCGTCGTCTCTCCGAACAAAATCCAGCCGAACCTGAAGAACTCGAAGACCGACGAGTTCATGGTCGGCGTCGACCACCAGATTCTTCCGGAGCTGGTCGCCGGCGTGACGTACACGCACCGCCACCGCTTCGACAGCATCAACGGCCATCTCGTCGGTGTCACCGCGGCGGACTTCGTGCTGGATCCTGCGCGGAGCAACCAGCCGGCGTACGATCAGCAGGGCCATCTCATCGGAAACACGGGCAACTACTACGACTTCATCGCGCCGGCCGCATTCACCGGCGGCGAAGAGCTCGTCAACGACCCCGGTTTCACGACCGACTACAACGGTGCGGAGCTGCAGTTGACGAAGCGGCTTTCCAATCGCTGGATGGCGCACGCGTCGGCCGCCTACACGGACTGGAGAGCGAACAACAAGGGCGGAGACTCCTGCCTCGCCTAGACCGCCGGCCTCGGGTCCTGGAAGGGTCCTACCAACGTACTGACAACCACTCTGGGTGCAAGCTGCGGTAACGACGTCCAGGCATTCCAGACTTCTGCCGGCTCCGGGTCGAAGACGGATGTCAACTTGAGTTCGAAGTGGCAAGCCAACGTCAGCGCCATGTATCAGCTCCCGCTGAACTTCAACGTCGCGGCCAACCTCTTTGCTCGCCAGGGCTATCTCCAGGTCTACTACGCGAACGTTTCCGGCGGCGACGTGGGTTCTTCCCTCGGTTAGCGCAAGGTCATCGTGGGATCGAGCGACGATCACCGCTTGAACAACCTCTACCAGGTCGATCTGCGAATGGAGAAGGTCCTTCCTCTCTTCCAGAAGGCGGACATGACGCTCTCGGTCGACATGTTCAACGCCTTGAACGCCAACACGGTCCTTCAGCAGTCGCAACAGTTGAGCACGAATGCGTGCGGCGGCGCTGTCAGCTGCACGGGCAAGGGCAATCGAGTGGAGGAAACAATGAGTCCTCGAGTCCTTCGCTTCGGAGCGCGCTTGAGCTTCTAAGGTCCTCGGTCAACAGTGCCTCGCCCGCCGGGGAGAAATCCCCGGCGGGCATTTTTGTCGAATCGACGAAAGAGGAGTCATGAAACTCAGAAGAGGAACAGTCCGTTACTCTGGGAACCTTGGGTCTGGTTGCCTCGCTGAGCGCAGGAACGTCGGCTCGCGCGCAGGCACCCCAAACCCTGTATCCGAGCATGGCGCCGGTCGAGCAATACCTCGTGGCCGATCGCAATGCCGAGATCGCTCTGGCGCGGAGCGCCGGGCCCGCTGCGGTCTCGGACAAGGCCGAGATCCTCGTGCTCGGCGCCCACGGCTATGAGACGGCTGTGCAGGGAAGCAATGGCTTCGTGTGTTTCCAGGAAAGATCGTGGGCGAAACGATTTCGACGATCCGGAGTTCTGGAACCCGAAGATCCACACGCCGCAATGCTGGAACGCGGCTGCGGCGAGCTCGGTACTCCCGGACTATCTCAAGCGCACCCAGTGGGTGCTCGCGGGGAGTCTCCAGGGACGAGATGCTGGCCCGGACGAAGGCGGCGTTGGCGGCCCATGAGATCGGCTCGCCCGCTCCGGGGTCCATGGCTTACATGCTGTCGAAGGATCAGTACATCACATGATCCGGCGCCGGGCGTGGAAGCCGCGTTGGTATCCCCATGTCATGTTCTTCGTGCCCGCGACCGAGGCCTCGACGTGGGGCGCAAACGTTCATGGCGGTCCGATCTTCTCGACCACGAGCGATGTGGAACCGATCACGATCTTCTTCGTGTTGGCACCCAAATGGTCCGATGGGAGTTTCGGTCCCTACGTCCCGACCCTGGCTGCCACGACGGCGAATCCCGAGAGCCATCACCACGATTGACAGACCGCCTTTGACGCATGGATTCGAGACCATCTCATAGAAACACCAGAGAAAGGTGAGGTACAAATGAACCGCCGCTTTCGTTGTGAGCTGCTGATCCTTGCATTGATGACTGCCTTGGTTGCGTGGCCGCAAGACCGGCCCCGCCCCCAGGAGAAGACCGCGGTCGTCTTCGGTCAGAACATCCGCTACTTCGAAGCCGGTCAGGGGCCTGCGGTCATCCTGTTGCACGGACTGGGTGCCTCCAAGGAAGCGTGGATGGGCACATTCGGCGCGCTGGCCGGCGCGTATCACGTGTATGCGGTCGACGAGATTGGCTTTGGCCATTCGGACAAGCCGCTCCTGGATTACAGAATCGCCACGTTTGTGGATTTCCTCTACGAATTCATGCAGACGCAGCGTGTTGGAAAGGCCACGCTTGTCGGGCACTCTTTCGGAGGTTGGATCGCATTGGACTTTGCCATTCAGCACCAAAGCGCGTTGGAAAAACTGGTGTTGGTGGATGCTGCGGGCCTGGCCTGGCAGCAACCTCTACCGGAGTTAAACCCCTCTTCCATAGCGGCAACACGAACGCTTTTGGAGTCATGCTTCTATGACAAGAAATTGCTGTCGGATGATGACTTTCTGCAGGTCTTTACCCAAAAGATGCGCAACAACGATGGATATACGGTCCAACGGACAGTGGCGGGGTTTGCCACGCCGCAGTTTGAGGACGCAAAGCTGGACTCGATTCATGTTCCAACGATGGTGATGTGGGGACGACAGGATGAGTTGGTCGCGCTCGCCATCGGCGAGAAGCTGCGCGATGGCATTAGAGGCGCGAAGCTGGTGGTGTTTGACCAGTGTGGGCACATTCCGCTGATCGAAAAAGCAGCCGACTTCAATCGCGCGTTGCTGGAATTTCTCGGCAAGT
>CAWEYG010000021.1:0-13242 GCA_963813155.1 uncultured Acidobacteriota bacterium
GAGGGCTTTTCTTTCGAGCGACAGCCAATGGAGCACCCGGGCGACGAGCTCTTTTCCGGTCCCTTTGTCGCCGTGATCGGACCCAGGCGTCCGTCGGCGCGAACGCGCGCGATCTCTTCCCTCAGGCGCACCATCGACGGCGTCTCGCCGAGGAGCGTCCTCTCGCCGGACATTTTCTCGCGAAACCGGGCGACCTCCTCCTGGAGATCCCGATGGTCGATCGCCTTCTTCGCCGTGAGCACGATGCGCTCGAGGGAAAGCGGCTTCTCGAGGAAATCGTAGGCGCCCGACTTGACGGCCTTGACGGCGGTCTCCACGCTCGCGTGCCCCGAGATCATCACGACGGGAAGGCTCGACGTCCTCTCGCCGAGCGACTCGAGGATCGCGAGGCCGTCCTTGTCCTTGAGCCACACGTCGAGGAAGACGAGATCGAACGTCTCGCGCGAGAGCTTCTCGAGGGCTTCGGTTCCGTCCGCGACCGCCTCGACCGAGTAACCCTCGTCCGACAGGATCTGGGTCAGAGTCTGCCGGATGCCGCGCTCGTCGTCGATGACGAGAACTTTTCGATTCTTCATACGGGCCGGTTCCTCATGCGGCCGGAATCTCGATCACGAACTTCGAGCCCTGCGGCCGGTTCTCCTCCCAGCGGATCGTTCCCTGGTGGTCCGCGACGATTCGGGAGACGATCGCGAGCCCGAGGCCCGAGCCGCCCGATTTCGTGGAGAACTCCGGCAGGAAGATCTTCTCGCGGTCCGCCGGGTCGATTCCGGAGCCCGTGTCGCACACCTGGATCTGAAGGGCGCCGTTGCGCTCCTCGAGCCGAAGCGTCACCGCGCCACCTTCCGCGCTCGCCTCGAGGGCGTTGTCGAGCAGGTTCACGAGAACGCGCTGGAACTGGCTCCCGTCGAGCCGGTAGACCGGCCGGGGCAGCGCGTTTTCGAGGCGAAGGGCGACCCCGTCCTTGGAATCGCGGTACAGCGAAACGGTCTTTTCGGCGAGGGACGACAGGTCGGTCATTTCCGGGCGCGACTCCGGCATCTTCGCGAATCTCGAGAACTGGTCGACCATCGTCTTCAGGAGGTCGACCTCTTCGATGATCACCTCCGCCCCTTCGCGGACGGCGTCGGCCGCCCGGGGATCGCCGGCGTTGAGTTTCTTGATCATCCGTTCGGCGGAAAGCTTGATCGGCGTCAGGGGGTTCTTGATCTCGTGGGCGACCCGGCGCGCGGCCTCGGTCCAGGCTTCGAGCTTTTGCGCGCGCGCGACCTCCGTCGTGTCCTCGAGGGCGATCACGACCCCGCCTTCGGCCGGCATCGCCGCGACGGAGACTTCGGCGCGGCGCTGCTTTCCGGGGCCGCCGGACGCGAATTCCTTGGGCGCGGGCTTGTGCCCCTGGCGGACCGCTTCGAGCGATTCGAACAGCGGCCGCAGCTCCGGCCGTCCCGCGAGCTCGCCGATCTCGTCGGGCGCCGTTTCGAGCCCGAGGATTTCGAGGGCCGCGGGATTGGCGAGCTGAATCTTGCCCGAAGGTTTGACGGCGACGATGCCCGTCCGCGCGGTCTCGAGAATCGTGGAGAGCAGCTGGCGCTCCCGGTCGAGGCGGTGATTGATGTCCGTGAGATCCCGGTTCGAGCTCTCGAGCCGCTGGCGGTTGTCGCGGATTTCAGCGGTCATCCGGTTGAACGACTCGACGAGTACTCCGAGCTCGTCGCTCGCCGGCACGGCGACTTCGGCGGTGAGGTCGCCTTCCGTGATTCTTCGGGTCGATTCCGCGAGCGCGACGATCGGGGCCGTCGTCCGTCGCGCCAGCGTGAGTCCGGTCCAGATGGCGGCAAACAGGAGAGCGAGGGTCAGGAGGGTGAAGACGAGGATATTGGTGGCCTGGATCGCCGGTTTCTGGACTTCGATCTTTCGGTAGTCGCTCCACGCGCGCGCCACGAAGTCTCCGGCGGAAGCGTCCGCCGCGCTTACGCGCAGCCCGACCGCGACGACGCCGGACGCGGAACGGGCCGCGACCCGGACCCATCTCGAGTTGTCGTGCAGGAACGAAGTGAGCGAGGAGCTTCCCTGGCTCGCGGCCCGCGCAAGCAGCTCCGGCGGAAACGGGGGAGGCATCTCGCCGCCGGCGGACACGCGAACCGGCTGGCCCTCCGGCGGGTACAGCTCCAGGCTCCCGTAGCCGCGGAGCGTGAGCTCCCGCGCAAACAGCGCTCGCGCCGCCGCCTCTCTGCCCGTGCCGAGCTCCTGGGCGAGGGCCCGCGCTTCGCGCCCGGCGTCCTCCTCGACGCGGCGGTCGGCGAGGTCGCGCAGAAGCTCCGCGCGGTTCACGATCGTTTCGACGGGCGTCGAGAACCAGCGGTCGATCGACCTCTGCAGGAGGTTCGTCGCGGCCAGGAACAGCAGCGCGATCGGAATCGAGGTCAGGCCGAGCTGCGTGATCAGCAGCTTCGTCCGGAACTTCGTCCCGAGGCGCCCCCGGCGGCGGTCCAGGAGGAGCTTGATGAGCGCGCGAAAAATCACGAAGAGCGTCGCCGCGATGAGCAGGACGTCGACGTACCAGAGGATGAACAGGGGAACCCGGCTCGCGAAATTCGCCGGTTCGAGGGGCCGGCGTCCTCCCTGGGAGAGGTAGATGCCGCCCCAGATGAAGAAGACCGCGAGGGCCACGGCGACGATCAGGCGATTGTCGCGGCGGTGCCTCAGGGCCCGTTCTTCCGGCGTCATTTCAGGTCGGCGTCGTGAATCTTGAACGTCTTGGATTTTTTCCATTCCGTCGAGGAATCCACGGGAGCGAGCGCGAAGAACCTTCCGGCGTCGTACGAAGCGCGCATCTTGACGTACAGGTGCTTGTGGGGCCAGTCCTTCCGGATTCGAAACGCCGGCAGCTCGCTGCGCGAAACGAGCATTCGCGCGGCCTCCGTGAACTCCTGGGTCGTGAAGCTGTTGGAAGGCTTTCCGTCCCAGAAGTCGCGCACGAGGTATTCGCGCCGGACCGGGTTGTAAGTTGCCGCGATACGGAAGCGGTGGGCATCGAGGAACTGGTCGAACCAGTACCGGTTGCGGTCGAGCAGCCGCAGGTCGTATTCGATCGACAGCTCGAGCCCGGATTCGAGCCGCCTCGAGAGCTGCGGATCGAGAGCGCCGTTCAGGGTGAAAGCGAGGAAGACCTCGTTTCCGCGGACCCCGATCACGAGCGGCGAAATGTGAGGGTTTTCGGCGCCGGCGCGGGGCGGCGACGCGAGCGCGAGAAACGCGAGCGACGCGCAGATTCCAAGCGTCCGGCGTGTTTGCATCCGGGAATCTTACATGTTGTTTGGGGGGGCGCCGCGTTCAGACGGCGAAGGAGGGCTTTGCCTGCCGGGCCGTCTCCCGCGACGGCTTTGCTCGCGAGGTTTCGCCGCTCGCCAGCTTTCGGACGAGCTCCGCGTGGAGAGCGTGGCCCGCCTTCCGCGCGAAAATGCGCCCTTCGAGCGGCCGTCCGAGAAGAGCGAGGTCCCCGAGCAGATCGAGGATCTTGTGCCGAACGAACTCGTCCACGAACCGGAGAGGGCCGGACAGGATGTTCTCGGTGTCGAGCACGACCGCGTTCTGAAGAGAGCCCCCGCGAGCGAGGCCGCGCTCGCGCAGGTACTCGATTTCGTGGGTGAAGCCGAACGTGCGCGCCGGAGCGATTTTCGAAGCGTAGCCGTCGGGCTGGCACTCGAACGTCATCGCCTGCCGGCCGATCGCGCGGTGGGGAAAGTCGATCTCGTACGTGATGGTCAGGCCCTTGCCGGGCTGAATCGACAGGTACTTGTCGCCGTTGGAAATCTCGATCGGCTCCGCGGCCGAGAGAGGAGCGACCCTGCGGCTCTGCCGCTCGATTCCCGCCGCTTGAAAGAGGCGGACGAAGGGGAGCGACGATCCGTCGAGGATCGGAAGCTCCTCGCCGCGGACCTCGATCTCCATGTTGTCGATGCCGAGGCCGTAAGCCGCCGACAGGGCGTGCTCGACGGTCCCGATGAGGACGTCTCCGCGGCCGAGCGTCGTCGCGTGGTCGAACGCGAGCGCGCTCGTGGCGAACGCCGGGATTTCGACGGCGGGCCGGTCGTCGCGGACGAAAACGATTCCGCGGCCTTCGGGCGCGGGCCGGAACGTCGCTCTCGCCAGCTGGCCGCTGTGCAGCCCGACTCCCTCGATCGATACCGGCGTGCGAAGCGTTTGCTGTGCTCTCGTCATTTCTCTACCCGAACGCATCGCGAAGGACGTGCCAGCCGAGGGACGCGCCGGACGTCGTGATTCTGTTTTTGTTTTCAAGAGTTTCCGGCTTGGACACCCCTCCACGCGGCGGGGTGGGAGTGGCGAATCGTTCACAGACTGTGGTGAATCGGCCACGGTTGACCCCGATGCTACGATGGGACGGAAATGCTTGATCCCACGGAAGAACAGGCTTACCGGGAGGCGCTCTTCACTTTGCTGGAAAGCAGCAAGGTCAGCCGCTCGGCCCTCTATCTGATGGAGCCGACCGGCGAGTTTCGGCTCGCGGCGCACCTGGGCTTCTCGCCGCGTGACCTTCCCGTCTCGAGTTTCGGGAAAGAGAGTCCTCTCTTCGAGCGAGCGAACCATTTTCGAAAGCCGTTCTATTTCAATTCGCCGAAGGACGCGGGAGATCTGCGCCACCTCATGGAAACCTCGCGCACGGCGAAGCTGCTGGCGGCGCCGATCTACGAGGACGGCAGGCTGATCGGGATCGTCGAGGCGCGCGACAAGGCCGCGGGAGAGCTCTTTCACCAGGAGGATGCCGGCAGGCTCTCCAACGTGATCGCGGCGATCCTCCATCGAAGGCGAGCCCGGCGCGGATCGGCGGAGTCGGAAGGAGAGCTCTCGAGTCCCCCGGGACTGCTCGACCTCTCGGCCTCCGCGGAGAGACGGCCGGGAGCTCCGGGGGCGCCCGTTTCGGATCTCGTCCGACCCGCCCTCACGCCGATCCCGCCGCCTCCGAAGCGGCCCCCGCTCACCCAGCGCGAGGTCGTTCTGTTTCGAGGCTTCGGGTCCGCGTTGCTTCTGAATCCCGGCCTCGGCGCCTGCGTCTTTTCTCTCTGGAGCGAAGAGTCCGCCGAGTTTTTCATCGCTTCGCGCGTTCCCCTGGCCGAAAGCGCCCGGGACGCGGTCTTTTCGAACGCTCTGGAGGTGCTCGGGCATCTGTATCCCGGGCGTCCCCGGCCCGCCAGCACGCGGTTCAGCACCGATCTCCCGCTCGGAGGAGGCGAAGGAGAAGTCGTCGCGGCGCAGATCACCGGGCTCCAGTCGTCGGTCGTGGTCTCCGAAGAAGGACGGGCCATCCTCTTCACGCTGCTGTTCATTTCCGAGCCGGACTCGAAGCTCGTCGCGGCGATCAAGGAAACTCACCTGCTCGTCCGGCGGGCGGTTTCCGAGACGCGCGAGGCCGTGCGCTACCGCGAGGCATTTCGCGGCCTGGTTCGGCGCCTGCTCGAACCCGGTCTGAAGAAGTACACGTCTCTCGTGACGCACAGTCTCGCGGTCGGAAAATGCGCGAGGGGGTTCTCGACGTATCTCAAGCTGCCCGAAAGGACAGTCGAGCAGATGACGGTGGCGGCCCTCCTGCACGACGTCGGCATGCGGGAGCTCGCGTACGATCGGCTCTCGGAGCGGCGTCCGCTCTCCGAGCCGGAATATCGCCTCGCCCGCGATCATCCCTCCGTCGGGGCGATGCTCCTCGCGGAAATCGATTTTCCGTTTCCGATCGTTCCTCTCGTTCTCCACCACCACGAGCGGTACGACGGGAGCGGTTACCCGGACCAGCTCCGCGGGGAACAGATCCCGTTCGGGTCGAGGCTGATCCACATCGTCGAAGCGTTCGACGCGATGACGTCGCTGTCCTCCTACCGTCCGCCGATCGGCCGGGAAGAGGCTCTGGACCGAATCGTCGCGAAGGCGGGGACCCAGTTCGACCCGGACCTCGCCGTCCGCTTCGGCGAGTTCATCTCGTCCGAAAACTTCGACCGATCGTGAAAGCGGCGCGCGAGACCCGGAACTCGGAGCCGAAGGTCGTCGCGACGAACCGGAAGGCCTTTCACGACTATTTCATCGAGAGCAAGCTCGAGGTCGGGCTGGCCCTGTCGGGAAGCGAAGTGAAATCGCTTCGGGCGGGCAAGGCGAACCTCAAAGACTCGTTCATCCATTTCCGGGGCGGCGAGGCGTACCTCGCCGGGGCGCACATCTCGACCTACGGGCCGGCGTCGTGGACCGGTCACATCCCGGAGCGGGAACGAAAAGTCCTGATGCATCGGCGCGAGCTCGACCGATGGGCTTCGGAAGTCGCGCGAAGCGGCGTGACGTGCATCCCGCTGAAGCTTTATTTCAAGGGCGCGCGCGTGAAGGCGGAGATCGCTCTGGTCAAGGGAAAGAAGCTCCACGACAAGCGCGACACGCTCCGCGAGAAAGACCTCAAGCGCGAAGCCGACCGCGACATGCGCGATCGGAAACGTTGAGCCTCTCCTCTATTCGGTTTCCCCCGGAACGTAGATCAGGTCGTTCGTGTGATTGTCGATCTCCGCGGCAAAAACGAGAGCCTGGCCCGAGCCGGAATCCACCGTGAACTCGAGGTAGCCGTTGGACGAGGTTCCCGCGCCGAGCAGGTCGCCGAGGGTCGTCTGGAGCGTCGAGTTCGCCGCGAGCGAATAGGCCTTCGTTCCCTGCGGGATCCCGTTTTCGTCGAAGAACGTCGCCCGGATCGTGACCGGCGATCCGGAAACCTCCGTGAAGCCGAAATTCGTGCGGAAGTCCGAGTTGTGCGCCAGGTGAATCGAGACTTTCTTTCCGCCGGCCGAGAGCGCGTCGGAGGCCTTCGCCCCCGTGACGAAAAAGCCATAGGTTCCGGTCCCTCCCGGCGCGCCGTTCGGCGTCGAGGTCCGGGCGGAGACGAAGAGATTCGCCGGCGTCTGGGGATGGATCCGGAGCCCGGCGCCGGAATCGCCGCTGAGCCCGAAGAGGCTCTGCAGGACGTCCTTGAAGACGAGCGTCTGCCCGGGCTGAACGGTGATCGGGGCGGGAGAGGACGCCCCGCCGGTGCCGAACGCGGGGAGCAGTGAAACGGAGAACGTTCGCGGCCCTGTGGACCGGTTCGTCGCCGAGAGGTCGGACGTCAGGAAGCTGTTGAACGAGCCATGGGTGTGGGCGACTTCCGTGATGACGATGTCGTCGCTGGACTCAGCCTGGGGCTTCGCGACCGAGAGGAGCGTGTCGCCCGAGCCCTCGTCGACCGTCGCTCCGTACGGGATGACGCGGCCACCCGAGAGAACGGTGAAATCCAGCCGCGCGGCCGGAGCCGTGAATGCGTGCGCCGTGTCGGTGAGCGGGTTGTACTGCTGATTCGAGTAGGGGAGCAGGGTGAGCGTGAACGTCCCCACCGACGCGCCCGATCCGTCGAATCCGTCGACTCGGACCGTCGTCGTCTGCCCGGATGCCTCCGTCGCGCCGACGTTGGTGTGGAACCCCGCCGCCGTCTCGAAGCCGTTCGCCGTCGCGGTTCCGTCGGCGGCGCCGACGGCTCCCGCCGGCGTCGACGTCGGGACGAACGTGCCGAAGGTTCCGTCGGCGTTGCGCGTGTAGGCCCGCGAGGACGCGTGGAAAGACGTTCCGTCCACCGCGACGAGGACGAGCGATCCGACGGATCCGGGCGAGTCGAAGTCGTTCAGGCAGAGGTCGTTTAAGGCGAGCGATTCGCGCGGCTGAACGAGATGATTGACGCCGAGCGCCGAGCTGGCGGCCTGCCCCTGCTGCACGAGAAAGGCGTTGATCGTCACCGGATGCGAAAACGACGGATTGAAAATGCGAGCGTCGCTCTGGAAGAAGAACCCCGCGCCCTGGGTATTCGCGACGAGGGGCACGATGCGGCGGAAGTCCGAGCCGTTGCTCGCGGGGACGGATTCAACCGGAGCGGGCTTGTACCGCGGCTGGAGCACGTTGCTCGCGAACCCCTTCGAGTCGAAAAGCTGGAGGCTGACCGAGACGCAGTCGGGGCACACCGACGCAGTCACGCCCGTGATCTGGAGCTCCTCCGTGACGTCTTTCTGGCCGTCGAGCGAACCGTCGAACGAGCCGGGCGCAAGGGCCACGACCTCGCCGGTCGAATCGTAGAAGAAGACCGAGAATGAGTCGATGTCGCCCTCGTTGTCGTGCGCGGTGAAATCGATGTCGATCTGGCCTGGCGTCACGGGATCGACTTTCGCCGAGGCGGTCTCCAGAAGGGGCGGGGTCCCGTTCTGATTCTGAATCCGGATCCAGTACGGAACGTAGAGCGCGCCGGAAATGGTCGCGCCCCCGTCCGAGATCGTGACGGCGCCTTCGGAATCGTTCTGACCGTGAGCGATCGAGGCCGCGACGTTCAACGTGAGCGTGAACGTTCCCGACGTCGCCGGCGCCAGCGAGAGGGTCGAGGGCGAGACGGTCGGCGTGACAGCCGGGTCGCTCAGGCCCGACGTCGCCGCCGCCTGGAGCTGGTACGTCGCCGGTGAGGCGCTCTTGTTCTCGAGAGTGAACGTCTGCGTGAGGAATCCCGCCGGCGGGGCGCCGTTCAAGAAAACCTGCCGGAAGGACTGGCTGGCGGGCAGCACGACCGCTTCGACGGCCGAGGCGGCCGCGAGATCGATGTCGCCCGAACCGCGGCGCATCACCGAGAGGTTGCCGATGCGGGAGGCGTCGTTCGGGTCGGTCGGCCTCGTTGCGGTTTCCATGAGGCCGGCCTTGATTTCGGCGGGTGTCCAGTTCGGATGCTTCTGGACCATCAGCGCGGCGGAGCCTGCGGCTCGCGGAGCGGAGAACGACGTCCCGCCCCCGAACCTGAAGCCCGAAGGATCGAAGAAGGGAGTGTCCTGTCCTGAATCGGGGTCGGGAAGCGGAAATCTTCCTTCGCCGAGGGGGTCGTCGTCCTGGCAGGCCGCGTAGCTTCCGACGCCGACCGAGGTGAGATCCGGCTTGATCTGGAAGTCGATCGTGGGCCCGTTCGAGGAAAAGTCCGCCAGGTCATGCGAAGGCGCGGCGAACGTCGCGGCCGGTGTGCCCGCCGGCGCGGGGCCGAAGCTTCCGGTCGGCGCGGAGGCGCCCGGGTTCGCGTCGAGGTAAGCCTTCAGGTTCAACCCGTCCGTCCGGGTGACGAAAATCGTCGGGATCGTCGTGCCGTCGACGGACGGCTGCAGCAGCGAATCGCCTCCCGGAGTCCCGCAGCTGGAAGAAGCCGCGTCGCAGTTGTAGATGACGACGCCGATGGCGCCCGCCGAGGCGGCGTTGCCGACTTTCGCGGAAAACGTGCACGTGCCGCGCTGGATGAGAACGATCTTGCCGGAGATCAGGGGATCGAGGATCCTCGTGCAGCCGAGCGAATCGCCGGCGCCGTCGGAGTTGTCCCAGTCGAGGAACTTGGCCGAGATGGGAACCGCGGGGAACGTCACGCTGGACCCATCCCCCTGGGCCCCGATGATGTTCGCGACGGACGGAGGCGCGCCCCCGTCGGTCATCGCGACGCGGGCCAGAACGCTCGCGCTGACGCCGTTGTGCGAGTTCGTCGTCGCCCCGACGGCGATCACGTCGGGAATGTCGGCGCTCGAGCTGATCGAGCCGGGAAGCACGTTGCCGTTGGCGTCGACGCCCGAATTTCCGGCGGAGATGGTCACGACCATTCCTCCCGCGATCGCGTTCTCGATCGCTTCGAACTCGCCGGCGTTGTTGAAGAGAAAAGGCTCCAGCCCCGTGTCGGGGTCGTTCAGGCCGAACGACATGTTGAGCACGTCCATTCCGTCGGCGACAGCCTCGTCGATCGCGGCGATGATGTTGTCGGTGAAGGCATTCGGCGCGAAGACCCGGTAGTCGCCGATGTAGGCCTTCGGTGCGACGCCTTCGAGCGTCACCGGGCGCCTCCCCCCTCCCGACAGGGCCACTTTCGCGCCGGCCGCGACGCTCGCGGTGTGCGATCCGTGGCCGGAGAGATCCTGGGCGGTCCGGTGGCCCGCGTTCAGGGCGGCGCTGGTCGAATCGATGATGCCCTGAAAGTATTTCGCGACGATGACCTTGGAATTCGCGAAGTGATTGCCGTCGTTTTCCTTCGGAAAGCCGGCGGGCATCGCGAGGGAGGAGTCGGAAAACATCGGGTTGGAGAAATCGACGCCGGTGTCGACGTCGGCGATCTTGACGCCCGCGCCGGCGTTCGCGTCTCCGCCGACGGTCCCCCAGAACGCGGGCGCGTTCATCAGCGGATTCGAGGTGTCGAGGTGGAGCTTGTATTTTCGAACGGGGTAGACGGTCTTCACCCGCGGATCGGATCGCAGGACGGAGAGGCCTCCCTCGGGGACGAGAACCGACATTCCGTTCAGCACGTTTCGGAATCGGGCTCCCGCCTGGAACCCGGCGATCTTCCCGCGCATGTCGGCTTCGAACGCGTCCTGTTTCGAAGAGAGATCCCGGGCCAACGCGTCCACCTCGGACGGGAGGGCCGCTCGAAAGGGTTTCGCCGCGCCGGACGCGGATGTCGAAAGCGAGCGCACGAGAGGGGCATCGCGCAGGACGACGATGTAAGCCCTCCTTCCGTCGCTCGCGGCTTCGGTCGCGAGGTCCGACGATGCGCCGCGAATCGGCGAGAGCGACACCGTCGCCGTCGCGCCGAAGGATCGGCCCGGTCCGAGCGCGACGAGCGCCGAAAGGAAAAACGAGACAAAAAGACCTCTACGTCCGATATTTTTCATGATTTCCAACTGAGACTCCTCTGTTCAAAAACGGATTAACGGCATCCGCGACGGCGAAATTCCAAATTGAATCTTAATCGAATATTCTGTCCGAATGATCGCGGTCCTGGCGGATTCTCATCTTGGACAGGGGTCTTCCGGCCTTGCCCCGTTCCGCCAGGCCCTCGCCGAGGCCCGCGGGCGGGGCGCGACCGCGGTGTACCTTCTGGGCGACATTTTTCAGTATTTAATCGGAGACCCGAAATTCTCGACCCCCCTCCTGCGCGGTTTTCTCGAGGAAATCCGGGAGATTCGATCCCGCGGGGGGAAAGTCGTCTACGTCGAGGGGAACCGGGACTTCTACCTGCGAGGCTCTTACCTCGAGAGGGAATTCGACTCGATCCGCCCCGAGGCCTCGTTCGAGGCCGGGGGCCGGAAGTTTTTTCTGGTCCACGGAGACGGCATCAACGAGCGCGACTGGCCCTACCGGTTCTGGCGGTTCGTCTCGAAGAACCCGGTCGCTCGGGCGGCGATGACTCTCGTGCCCGGCGCGGCCGCCCGCCGTCTCGTGTCGAAGACCGAAGAGCGCCTGCGGGAGTCGAATTTCAAGCACAAGTCGCGTCTTCCGGTAGACCTGATCCGTTCCTTCGCGGAAAAGCGGTTCGCGCGAGGAGACGACGTCGTTCTCCTGGGCCACTTTCACCAGGCGTGGCGCGAGCAGATGCCGGGCGGGGAAGTCCGGATCGTGCCCCCGTTCCTCGAGGAGCGGAGCTGGATCGAAATCGACGACAGCGGCGGGATCGCGGTCGTCGGGCTCGCGTGATCTTCGCGGCGGTTCCTCGGATTCCGGAGGTTCGAGGCCGCGTGCGCGTCCCCGGCTCGAAGAGCCACACGAATCGCGCCCTGTTGCTCGCTTCGCTGGCGAGCGGTCCCGTCCGGGTCCGCGGCGCGCTGCAGTGCGGCGACGCGGATTCGCTCCTGGCCTGCCTCGCGGCCGCGGGGGCGTTGATCGAACGGGGACCCTCGGAAATCCTCGTCACGCCCGGGCGGCCTCCCGCGTCCTCGGTCGTGTTCGACGTTCGCGACTCCGGAACGGCGTGCCGGTTTCTCGCGGCCTCGGCGTCGGCATCGCCCGGGCTCACCGTGACGTTGACCGGATCCTCACGGCTGCGCGAGAGGCCGATCGGGCCTCTCGTCGACGCGCTGAGAAAACTCGGAGCCGAGATCGCGTATCTCGGCCGGGAAGGCTTTCCCCCGCTCGCGATCCGCGGCCGGTATCTGGACGGAGGCGAGGCGGCCGTGGATGCCTCGGCGTCCAGCCAGTTCGCTTCGGCGATCCTTCTCGCAGCGCCGCGGATGCGGGGCGGCGTCCGCCTGCGCCTCGACGGGGGGGAGGTCTCGCGGGCCTACCTCGACACGACGTCGAAGCACTGTCCTCGGCGGGCGTGCGCTGGACGCGCGCGGGCCCGGCGATCGAAGTGCAGCCCGGCCCGATCCGGGTCGATGAGATCGCGATTCCCGGGGATTTCTCCTCCGCCGTCCCGCTCGCGGGGGCGGTCGCGGTTCGCGGCGGCGAGATGGAGCTCGCGAATCTTTCGTGGCCCTCCTCCCAGGCGGACGCCGCCGCGTTTGCCGTGCTGGAGAAGATGGGCGTCGCGATCGCGCCGGCGCTCGACTCGCTCCGCGTCTCGGGAAAGGCGACGCGTCCCGTGGCCGTCGATGCGGCGGGCTTTCCCGACGCGGTTCCGGTCCTCTGCGCGATCGCTTCGGGGCTTTCCGGGGAGAGCGTCTTCTCGGGCGTCGAGCATCTGCGCCTGAAGAGAGCGACCGGATCGAGGCGATCCGGGACATGCTGGCCGCGACCGGCGCGGCGTCGAGCGCGGAGGCCGGCCAGATGGGGGTGGGAGGAGCGGCGGCCGATCCCCTCTCGGAAGTGGTGCTTCCGACGTGCGTCGACCACCGCATCGTGACGGCGTTGACCTTCTCGCCTCGAGCGCGGCGGATTCGTCGAAGATCCCGGATCGGTCGGGAAATCCTCTCCCGCTTTTTCCGGGATCTCTTCCGCTGTATCTTCTTGTAAAGAAAAACACGATGGCCTTGCCGGAAACCGAGTCGGAGTGGGAAGACGCGTCCGCGGAAACCGGGGGAGACTTGCCCTCGGCCGGGAACGTCTGCGGCTTCCTCCTGATCGAGCACCTCATTTTCCGACGTTCCTTGACCTGGACGTCTCGCGGCTCCCTCTCGCTGCGTTGCCGCCGCGAGGGAAGTCCTGTCTCGAGGTTCGGCCGTCGCGCGAAACCGCGGCCGCGCTCTTCGTCCAGGCCGCGTCTGCCCTCCTCTCCGGGACGCGTGGATTCCCGCTCCAGCTCTCGGACTTCGAGGATTCCCGGTCGAGATCTGGAACGGGGCGCCGCAACTCCTGGCTCAAGGACCTCCGCGGGCCGCCCTCCGCAACCCGCCGCGGCCGAACCGGTTCCGGCCCTGCTGGCCGGTCTCATTCAACAACACGCAACTGAACCAGTAGGTA
>CAWEYG010000022.1:0-13676 GCA_963813155.1 uncultured Acidobacteriota bacterium
AGCGCGAAACCCGCGTAGCCGAAAATCCACGACGCTCCCGGTCTCCGAGTCGTATACGGGTAATGGGGAGCAGTGTGAGACAGCGAAGCATCGCGGGCTTCGTGGTGATCTTTTTGGCCTCTGCCGTGTTCGCAGGACGGGGAACATGGACAACCAGCGGACCGCCGGGAGGCGCTGCCGTAATTGCAGTCGATCCGCACCAGCCGCTCACGGTCTACGCCCTCGGTGGCGGCCTTTTCAAGAGTGCGGATGGAGGTCAGAGTTGGGAAGCAAAAACTCTCTTCGTTTCTGACCCCTGGTGCCTGGCAATCGCCCCAAGCGATCCTTCGATCCTTTACATCGGATCTCAGACGGGTCAGGTCGTGAAGAGCTCGGATGGCGGAGAGACATGGAGGGAGGCTGATTCCGGGCTGCCGACCCCTTCTTTGTCTTTGGGCCGAATCATCTATGTAATCGCGATCGACCCTACAAATGCTGAAATCGCCTATGCGGGCACGTATTCCGACGGGGTCTTCAAAACCCTCGACGGAGGGAAATCCTGGAAGAGCGTCGGCTTGCCTGACCAATCGCGAGCCACGGCGATCGCGATCGATCCAAGGGTTCCCTCGACTCTTTTCGTCTCAACGCAGAGCGACGTCGGCTCGCCCCCCGAGGGGGTTTTCAAGAGCACGGACGCGGGAACCACGTGGACCCTGGAGGCTACCGGAAGGGCTGCGGGAAGTTCTTTGACAATCGACCCGTCGGATACGCGCGTGATTTACGAAACCGTCAATTCAGATGGCGTTTTCAAGAGCTTAGACGGCGGCTCGACCTGGCAGCAGATGAACACCGGGATATCTGAGACCCCGGGCGTCTACGTCGGCTCACTCGCCCTCGATCCCCTGAATCCTGCCACGATCTACATCGGGCTCTATGGGGACCAGGTGTTCAAGAGCGAGGACGGCGGTTCCCATTGGTCACGGGTGTATTCCGGGGATGGCCTCGCGTTTGCGACGGTCGCCACGGGGGAATCCGAGGTCTTTCTCGGAGATGCCACGCATCTCGCGAAGAGCACCGACGGAGGTGCGCATTGGGTGACAAGCGACACCGGCCTGTTCGACAGCGACATCGCCTGCGTCGCGGTCGACGCGAATGACACGCTGTACGCGGGTGCGTCAGCGTCCTCTCTGACGAAGAGCTCCCGGCCCGACAGAACCTGGACGCAGCTGGAAATCCCCGGCCTCACGGAGCCAACGGTTCGGACCATTGCGATCGACCCATCAAACTCAGCGGTTCTTTATGCCGGAGTCGATGGTTACGGCATTTACAAGAGCGTTGACTCCGGGGAAAGATGGACACAAGCAGAGGAACTCTTTGGAGGATACACACTTGCGATCGCAATCGACCCGCTCGATTCGCAAAACATTTACGCGGCGACCGAAGTCCCTCCGCTCGGTCTCGATTTTGACGGCGCGTCCTGGGTCTCGCGCAGCTCAGACGGCGGGATGACCTGGACTTCCTTCGGTCCGGCGAATTCAATCGTTGCCGATTCGCTGGCGATCGATTCAGATAATCCCTCGACGCTCTTCGCTGGCGGCCAGATTCCGGGGGGAATGTTCCGAAGCACCGATTCCGGGGACAGCTGGGTCGCACTGAACACGGGCCTTACGGGCGGCGGATATCTCTCCTCCGTAGTCATCGACCCCCATGATTCTTTGACGATTTACGCCGCGCTCGGCTTTTTCACGGCTCCCGAATTCGGCATTCTGAAGAGCGAGGACGGAGGCGATCACTGGGTGCTCAGGAAACAGGGGCTGCCGGATGGTCCTGTCACGGCTCTGGCGATCGACCCTGTTCATTCGAAAGTCCTCTACGCGGGAAGTTACGATCAAGGCGTCTTCAGGTCCGACGACGCTGGCGAAACGTGGAGGCCGATCAATTCCGGGCTCCTGAACCCGAGAGTGAATGCGCTCGCTTTCGATTCGAGCGGGTCGCGCCTTTTCGCGGGAACAGCGGCGGGAGTCTACGAAATGTCCCCGCTGTCGATCACAACTCTTCCGCCGCCAAATGTAGCTCCGATCAGCGGTCGACCGGGGTTCCGCCCCAGCCCTTGATGGCTACCCCGTCGCCCGCTCCCGCTCTGCAGCCTCTCCTGCCGCCGGCCGGGCCGAGGCGTGCTCCTTGAGGTAAGCCGCGGGGTCCATCATGCGCTGCGTCCGGACGAGCACGCGAACGAGATAGGGGATCTGCCGCGGCCGCACCTGCCGGATCCAGTCCCACAGGCTCTTCTCGCCGCTCGTGTTCAGAATCGACCGCCTCCACGTCTCCGCGTACAGCTCGAAGAAGCGCCGGGCGCCGAGCTTCGGCTCCCACAGGACGTGGCTCATGTCGTACTTGAACCAGGGTTGCCCCTCGATCGCGGGCGCCAGCTTTCGGTGGAGCTCCGTGCCCGGCAGCGGGGTCAGCACCGTGTAGCCGGCCCGCTGGAACCCGTGGCGCGCGACGAAGTCCCACAGCTCGCGGAAGTCCGCTTCTTCCCAGTCCGGATCGACGAGGAAATTGCCCGTCACGCCGTATTTCAGGGAGCGGGCGACTCGGGCCGCCTCGACGCTCTGGTTCGCGCTCGCGTCCTTAACGACGCTCTGCAGCCCCGCGTCGGACGCCGACTCCAGCCCGAAGAAGATGTCGAAGTCCTTCGCGAGCGGCCGCCACTCCGCCAGGAGGTCCGCGTTGCGCGCGACGAGGTCCGTCCGGCTCTGGACGAGCATCCACCGCTTGCGGATTCCCCTCTTTCGCAGCGCTCGCGCGAGCTCGAGGCTCCTCGCGGGGTGGTTCCAGAACAGGTCGTCGACGACGAAAACGTTCTCTCCGACCGAGGCGAAATCTTCCACGACCGCGGAGACGCTTCTCTCCCGGAACGACCGGTCGTAGAGCTGCCAGACCGAGCAGAAAGAACAGCGGAACGGGCAGCCGCGCGCCGTCTCCACGAGCCAGACCGGCTTGAAGAGAAGGCAGTGGTACCGGTTGCGGTAGCGGGCGACGAGATCGCGCGCCGGAAGAGCAACCTCGTCCAGCTCCGTGCGGTTCGACAGCGGCGGCGTGGAGATCCACCCGTCCCGTGTCTGAAGCCGCAGGCCCGGAACCTCCGAGAGCGGCCGGCGGCGATCGAGCGCGCGCACGAGAGCCGGGAAGATCTCCTCCCCGTCGTCGGTGCAGATCGCATCGAGGGCATCGTTCTCGAGCGGTTCCGGATAGGCGGACGCCGCGTGCCCCCCGGCGACGATGAAGGCGTCCGGAGCGACGCGCCTCACGTCGCGCGCGACGCCGAGAACCTGGTCGTACTCGAGCGCGTGCATGCCGGAGATCCCGACGACGTTCGGCCGGACGCGCCGAGCCCACGAAGCCGCGCCGGCCCCGAACCTCTCGTCGACGATGACCGACTCGTATCCGGCACGGCGAAGGCCCGCTCCCACGTATTCCAGGCCGAGCGGCTCGACGCGGAAAAACGGCCCGAGGCCGAAGCGCTCGTTGCCGGGGTCGGGGCGAATGAACAAGGTCTTCACGGACTGGTCCAAAGAGCTTTTTCCGGCGCCGATCCTACGCGGATTCTTCCCCGCCGGCAACATTCTGCTAAGATATTTGCTTGTTCTTTTAGAGGAGAGACGGATTTGTCGCGTTCGGCAGTTGCCCTCGAACAACCCCGCAGGAAATCCCGGCGGCCTCTTGCGGCACCGCGCACGCACGGAAACGTCTCTAAAGGAAGCTCACAAGTGAGGAGGTCAAGCAAATGAAACGGATCGCGCTCGCCATCGGAATCTCGTGGTTTCTTGCCGCAGGGGTGGTTCAAGCCGCACCAGTCTTCAAGGGCACCCTGTACTACACGACGTATCTACTTTCGCCGAACGTCTGGAGCGTGACATACAGCTACGATCAGGGTACCCAGGCCCTCACGCTGGGTGTTCCGACCGTCGTTGCGAGTCTGCCGGACTACGGTGCAGACGGCATCCTCTTCGCTCCGAACGGCGATTTGCTGGTGGGCGGCCAGGAAACGGGGAAAGTCTACGATGTCGTCGTCGGCTCGGGCGCTTTCACGTCAGTCTCGCCGGGCACGACGGGGCAGAGCCAGAACTCCTACCATCTGGCGCTCGACCCGCTTCGAACGAAGTTCTACACTTCGAACTTCTCGGGACCGCTCGACGTCGTGCCGCTGCCATTCGGCACGCAAGGGACGACTCACGCCATCTCCGGCGACGAGGATGGCGTAACGCAAGTCGCGTTCGCCCCCGCCACGGGAAAGGTCTTTTACGTCAATGGGCCGCCAGACTGTTGCGGCAACGTCGGGACGATCAATCTCTCGACGGGCCTCACGACGCAGATCTTCAATGCTCTGAGCCAGGCCCATGGAATCTTCTACGACGCTTTTACGGGCCTCATGACGCTGACCGGCGGGACCGGGACCGCGACTTTTGACCAGAACGGCGGAAACCTGAAAGTCAGCGGAACTCTCAATGGCGGCGGTTTCGACCAGGGCTCGCTCGACGGCTTCGGCCATGCCTTCGTGGGGGGCGACGGCGGATTGACGTTCATCGACTACAGCGGCTCGCATGACATCACCAACCCCGACAAGGTGATCATCAATGCCATCGCCGGAATCGACGACACGCAAATCGCCGAGACGTGCACGCTCTCGCAGGGCTATTGGAAGAATCACGCGAGTGCCTGGCCGTCGAGCTGCCTGCCGATGCAGCTCGGGACGAGCGTTACCTACTCGAAATCCCAGCTGTTATCCATTCTTGGCACGCCGACCCGCGGCGACGCCAGCCTGAGCCTCGCCGATCAGCTGATCGCGGCCAACCTGAACATCTGCAACGGATCCGACCCCAGCCCGGTTCTGGCGGTAATCGCGGACGCGAACGCGTTGATCGGCGCTGGCTCGATTCCGGAACACGTCCGTTCCAACACGACGCTCGGAAAGAAGATGGTCGCGGATGCGGCAATTCTCAATCAGTTCAACAACCGCGTCCTGACGCCCGGCTGCACGCCCTGAAACCGGAGGGCATCGCGAAGAGGGGAGGCTTCGGCTTCCCCTCTTCGCGTCCCGCGCCGGCGCCTTGACTCCCCCGCCCGGCTCCGCTATCTTCTTGCTTCTTCTGGCCTGGGCGGGAATAGCTCAGTGGTAGAGCGCCACCTTGCCAAGGTGGATGTCGCGGGTTCGACTCCCGTTTCCCGCTCCAAACTTTCGCCGATTCACACGATCTTGCACGGGATGAGCGCGTCTTCGTCGAAGGAGTAGACGGCGCAGAGTCGATGGTACCCGTCCGCGATGACGACCTTGCCGAGTGTCCGTCGCGCGCACGAGCAGGAGCGGAGAAAGCCTCTGACGCTTTCGAATCTTCGCCCGGTCCTTCTCCACGTGCGAATTGCTGACTCCCAGGAGAGACAGGCCCGAGGCCCGGAAGATGTCTTTTGCCTTGAACTGGACGACCTTCGACTTCTTCAGGCGCCGGACGAAGGACGCGGCGGACGCCTTCGTCGTAGAGAAGCGCTGAGGTAAGACTCGGCGGCCGGATAGTCATGATCTTCCGGCCGATCGAGCCACCCGATCTTTGCCTTCGCCCCCATTTGGCCCGTCAGAAGTGGGCATGCGATTGCCAGCCGTCACCCGTCCGTTGTCGTCGGTCACGGCGTACGCGCTCCATATGTACTGGCCAACGTCATTGGCCGAAAAATATTGACGAAAACGTCGCCGAGATTTCCGGCCGGGATTGCGATCTGCGTCAGCGAGAACGGTTGCACCGTCACCGTGATTTGCACGGTATCGGCCGTTCCGACGGCCTGGACCCTCCAGGTGTGAACGACGGTATCGAGATTGCACGATCCCGACATTGCAGTGGTAGTTGGCGTCTTGCTTCATTCCGAGAGCAACCGCCAGAGTGCCGCCGCTCGGGATCCACCAGATCCGCGAGATTGAGACCGGGGAGCTGCAACGAGGTCGTGCCGCCCGTGCCACCCGGCTCGGGAGTCCAGATCCGCGAAAGCCGTCGATTTGCGCTGCCAGATCGATGCCGCCATTGGCGTCGACGGAGAAGATGGCGACCGCGCCCAGGCCGCTCTGCTGTAGGGTCTCGGCGACGAAGTCGTGAACGGCGAGTTGTATTCGGAGCTCCCGTTGAGAACATAATTGGGAAGGCGCAGCGGCGAGATTGTTCTGGCCCGCCGGCAGCCAATAGATCGCGAGATTCTGCGCAACCTTACCGCCAGCGTCTTGTGAAAAGTTCGACAGCATCACGTCAGACTTGAAAAATGCGCCGTTGCTTCCGGGAAGGCTTCCGGCCGCCTGAAAGAGCAGGGCCGAGACGTAGCCGTCGTTGATGACCGATTCCGTACGAATTCCCGAACGGGCCGACCGACGTTCCTGGAACTCCTTCATTCTTTCGCCGAGGGTCTTCGACGGTAACGAGATTTGCGTCAGGCCCGCGCCGTGCGCGAACCCCGTCATCAACAGAAATACCATCAAAAGTTTTTTCATGAGTCCCGTCTCCTTTCCTTGAGTCCTTTTCCCGAGCGCGAGAATTCAAACCGAAGCGCTCGGGGGACCGCGGATGACGGATCGTTTTTCCGGAGCGGAGAGGAGTCCCGGCGCCGGACAATTCGGGCCCAGGGGCAGGATCGCGATGGAAACATCCAGCGAATATCGGATGGCCGCGAACGCGAGAAAGTCGTGCCAGAAACAAGCGAGGCAGGGATCGTCGTCGACGAAGACGAACCGCGACAGCGCCGCCTGTCCGCCGACCGCGGGGTTGATGACGCGGAGAAACGTCCCCGAATCGCTCGGACCGTCTGTCAGCAGATCGCCGATCGGGTTGAGATGCCGGTGGGCCGCGAACAAAGAGGAGCCGAGAATGGCGAGCAGACAGCACGCCCCAAGGACCCGGCTCCAACGTTTCAGTCGAATGATTTCGTTTTACCGTATCATGGAGAGATCCCGCCCTAGAGCTCCGACTTGAAAGGCCTCAGCGCCCATTCCGTCATCCGCTTCGCGAGCGTGCGGTTCTTCCACATCGCGAGCGTGTACGGGCGGCAGCGGGACAGGTCCCGTTGGAAGGACTGTTTCATCCGCCCGGCAAACTCCGAGTCGTACACGAAGAGATTCAGCTCCTCGTTCAAGTGAAACGACCGGTCGTCGAAGTTCGCGGACCCCACGGTGGAAAAGATCCCGTCGACGACCATCGTCTTCAGGTGGTACATCGTCGGCTGGTACTCGAAGATCTTCACGCCTCCCGCCAGGAGCGGGCCGAAGAAGGAGCGCCCCGCGGCTTTCGTCGCCGGCACATCGTTCTGCTCGTCGGAAGGCACGATGACCCGGACGTCCACTCCCCGCTTGACGGCCGCGACGAAGAGCGTGACGGTCGAGTCGTCCGGTAGGAAGTAGGAATTCGCGATCCAGACTTCTTTCGAAGCGGCCGCGAGCGAGATCGCGTACACGCGCCCTGCTCCCGACATCGCCGCGAGCGGCGACGACGGCACGACGGCGGCGGAAATCGAACCCGCCGACGGAAGAGCGGGGAAAAGGTCTTCGCCGACGAGAGCCTCTCCTGTCGTTTCCGACCAATTTTCCTGGAACGCGCGCTGAAGGCCCCGAACGGCAGGCCCGTCCACTCGCACCTGGGTGTCGCGCCAGTGTTCGGGCGAGTCAGCGCTCCCAAGCCACGGGTCGGCGAACCCCGCCCCTCCCGTGAACCCGACCGCGCCGTCCACCACGAGGACGCGGCGGTGGCTGCGATGGTTGACGACCCAGATCACCCAGGGTTTCGTCGAGTGGAAGAACTCCACGCGGCACCCCGCTCGGCGCAGAATGTCGACGTCCGTCGCCTTCAAACGCCGGCCGGGAGATCCGACCGCGTCGAGAAGAACCCGCACCGCGACGCCGTGAGCGGCCCGTTCGGCGAGCGCGTCGCGGAAACGCGCGCCCACTTCGCCCGACCAGAAGATATAGGCCTCGAAGTTGACCGTCCTGCGGGCCGAAGCGATCGCGGCGAGCATCGCGGGAAAGATCGCGTCGCCGTTCTCGAGAATCTCGATCCGATTGCCGGACGTCATCGCCGGGCCGGGCAGGGCGGACGGCAGAAACGTCGGCGAGGTGACTTTGAAATCGTGCGGGAGGTCGTAGACGGTCTCTTTCGGGGCGCTCGATTTCGCGATGCTGACGGCCAGCGCGTAACCGGCGGCCACGAGGACGAGAAAGATCACGAAGTGGTGCCGGGGTCTGCGTTTTCTCACGGAGTCCTCCCCTCCAGCATTCTCATCGCTTCGAGGACGCGCGGCTGGTCCGGCCGGAGAACGAGCGAGCGGCGGAACAGCTCGAGGGCGTGATCCTTCCGGCCGAGGCACGTGTCGAGAAGCGCGAGCAGGTTCAGAGTCTCCGGCTGCGTCGTCGCCGGCTCGAATCGGCTGATCGCGTCGAGCGCGCGAGCACAATCCTTCCCTCGAAACCGGAATTCCGCAAGCGCCCGGGCGAGATCCTCGCGGCCGGGGTATGAGGCGGCCGCGCGCTCCAGCAGGGCCTTTTCCGGACCCGGCTTGCCGGCAGCACGGTACTCGGCGGCCCAGCCGAGGACGGTGCCCGCGGGGTCCGCATGTCCCGCCGAAAGCGCGCGGAAAAGCCAATCCCGCGCGCGGTCGTCCTGACCCTTCCTCCTGTACAGCACGGCGAGGTTGAAAATCGGCGACGGATAGTCCGGACGCATCGCGAGGGCGCGTTGAAAGTCCCTCTCGGCCCCCGCGAGGTCGCCGGAGACTTCCCGCTCGTAGAGGCCGAGGTTGTTGTACGCGCTCTCGGTCCGGCCCGGCTTCCCTCCGGAGGAGGAAGGGGCCGCCGAACGCGTGTCGCCCCCGGACAGGTACCCGAGCGATCGGAGCTTTTCCGCGTACTCGGCGGCGCTCGCGGCCGGGACCGGCGCCGCCGCGGCGCGGCGCACGGCGGGATCCACCGAAGTCGCCGCGCGGGGAGGCGCTTTCAGATCGCGAAAGACGGGAATCGCCTTTCCCTTCATTCTCGCGGCGGGCGGGACGTCGAGCAGGGCGAGCACGGTCGGAGCGAGGTCGAACACGCTCGGTTGGACGGCGGCGCGGCCCGGGATGACCCGCGCCCCCCACGCCGCGAAGACGCCGTCGATCCGGTGCCAGAAGGCCGCCGTCGAAGACTCGAGCGAAGAGCGCTCGCACGTCCGGTCGCTTCCCCATTTGAAGCCGTGGTCGGAATTCACGATCAGGGTCGCGCCGTCCTCGCGGGCGCGGCGCATCCACTGGCCGAGAATGCGGTCGACCGCGCCGAAGTAGGTCTCGGCCGCCCGGCGGTCCCGGCGGAACCCGTCCTCGGAGGCGCATGGAAGGCGCGGCGGCGTCTCCGCGGCGAAGACGTGGCCGATCTCGTCGGTCCCCTCGAAATACACCGCGAGCAAGTCCGGGTGTTCGCGGTCGTACAAATCCCGGGCGATCCGCTGCGTGATGCGGGTCGCTCCCACGATCCGCGCGAGCGCGACGACCGGGTCTTCCCTGCCGCGGCCGCTCGAGAGCGCGCGGGAGATTTCGTCCGGAGGCGCGTCAAGGTAGGGCCGGAGATCCTCTCGGTTCACGGCGCCGTCCCGCGCGCGAATCGAGCCGACCATCGCGTCGAGCGCGGGAGGGTACGCGACGCCGGCCGAGACCGGGGACTCGTGGAGAATCGGGCTCGCGCGGTCCGAGACGAAGAAGCCGTCGACGACCTCCGCGGGGTACGTCGCCCACCAGCCCACGACCCCGACCTTCGCGCCCGCCGCCGACGCAAAGTTCCAGACCGCCGGAACCGAGCGCGAAAGGCCCGAGATCGGAACTCTCGAACCGGTCGCGGGGTCGACTTCCTGGAAATCGAGGACGCCGTGGACGTCGGGCCCGGCCCCCGTCGCGATCGTGGTCCAGACGGCCGGCGAGATCATCGGCACGAAGCTCGCGAGTTTCGCGCTCGCGCCCTCCGCGACGAGCTTCGTCCAGTTCGGGACCTTCCCCTCCGCCGAAAGCCGGTCCATGAAATCGGGGTCGAGCCCGTCGAGCCCGATCCAGATCACCGGCGTTCGGCCGCCGGCCGGCCGGGAGGAGCGCGTCGCCGTGTCGGCGTCCTCGACGGCGGCGGGACGTTCAGGCCGCGAGCCGCTCCCTCTCGGGTCGTTTCGACACGACAGGAAGCCGAGAGCCGCGCACACCCACAGGGAGAATCGAAGCGCTTTCGCCATGGAGAAGCGTCGATTCTACGCGGTCCTTCGCTCTCAGTGCGGAATGACGGCTTCGCCCTTTCCCGGGCTGTCCGGCTCGAACAGGAGCCGGCCCGACTGGAACGAGGCGCCTCGAAGCGTGAGCGCGAGCGCCTCCCCCAGGTCGCGCACGGGGTGCGCCTGAATCGAGCTTCGAACTTCGTCCGGCAGGTCGGAGAGATCCGGCTCGTTCTCCTTCGGAAGCACGATCGTCGATATCCCGGCCCGCACGGCTCCGAGGATCTTCTCCTTCAGCCCGCCGATCGGCAGGACGCGCCCCGAGAGCGTGATCTCGCCCGTCATCGCGATGTCGTTGCGCACGGGCCGGTGCGAGAGCGCCGAAACGACCGCTGTCGCCATCGTGATGCCGGCCGAGGGGCCGTCCTTCGGGATCGCCCCCGCGGGGACGTGGATGTGGAGGTCGCGGTCGAACGCTTCCTCCTCGATGCCGAGCAGGGCCGCGTGGGAGCGGGCGTACGTCCACGCCGCCCGGGCGGATTCCTTCATCACGTCGCCGAGCTGCCCGGTCAGGACGAGCTCGCCCTTGCCGCGCATCGGGGACGCCTCGACGAACATGATGTCGCCGCCGGCGGGCGTGTAGTACATGCCCGTCGCGACTCCGATCTGGTCCATCCCCGCCATCCTTTCCGGATGAATCTTCGCCCGCCCGAGCAGCTCCGAAACGTCCTTGTGCTGCACGACCGCCGACGAAATCTCCCCCGCCGCGATCTTGCGCGCGAGCTTGCGGGCCAGTTTCCCGAGCGTTCGCTCGAGCTGCCTCACGCCCGACTCCCGCGTGTAGCCGGTGATCATCTCCGCCAGCGCGTCGTCGGAAATCTCGAGCTGCCCGGCCTTCAGGCCGTTCTCCTCGCGCTGCCGCGGAAGCAGGTAGCTGCGGGCGATCGCGAGCTTTTCGCGCTCCGTGTAGCCCGCGAACTCCACGACCTCCATTCGGTCGACGAGCGGGCCCGGAATGCTCTGCAGGAAATTCGCCGTTGCGATGAAGAGCACCTCGGAAAGGTCGAACGGAACTCCGAGGTAGTGGTCCGTGAAGCTGTCGTTCTGCGCCGGGTCGAGCACCTCGAGCAACGCGCTCGCCGGATCCCCCTGGTACGAGATGCCGAGCTTGTCGACCTCGTCGAGCAGGAAGACCGGGTTCTTCGTTCCGGCCTGTTTCATGCCGTTCAGGATCCGCCCCGGCATCGCGCCCACGTAGGTGCGCCGGTGCCCGCGGATGTCGGCTTCGTCGCGCGCGCCTCCCAGGGAGATTCGCACGTACTTGCGGCCCATGGCGCGGGCGATCGATTTCGCGATCGACGTCTTTCCGACGCCGGGAGGGCCGGCGAACAGAAGAATTCTCCCCTTTCCGCCTCGTCCCTCGGCCGGGGCCTCGCCCGGCTCGCCCTCGGACGGCTCCGCTTTCTCGGCTTTCTCGGCTTTCTCAGCCTTCTCCGCAGAGTCCCGAAGCTGGCGAACGGCCAGAAACTCGAGGATCCGATCCTTCACGTCCTTGAGGCCATAGTGGTCCTCGTCCAGAATCTTCGACGCGGCCTGGATGTCGAGGTGCTCGTCGCTCCGGGCGTTCCACGGCAGCTCCGCGACGTACTCGAGGTAATTTCGGATGATCTGCGATTCCATCGACTCCCGGCCGAGCCGGGTCAGCCGCGCCCACTCGCGGTCAACTTCCTTCCGGACGGGATCGGAAAGCTGCAGCGCGTCGAGCTTGTCGCGAAGCTCCTTGATTCCTTCGTCTCCGCCTTCCGCCCCTTCGCCGAGCTCCTTTTGAATCGCCTTCATCTGTTCGCGAAGGAACATCTCCCGCTGGCGTCCGCCGAGCTCTTCCTGGACCTTCGACTTGATGTCCTCCTGGGCGTCGAGGACCGAGATCTGCCGCTGGACATGGACGAGCATCCGGCGGAGACGGTCTTCCACCGCCAGGGTCTCGAGAAGACCCTGCCGTTCCGCGAAGGGAATCTCGACGTACCCGGCGACGAGGTCGGCCAGGCGGCCCGGCTCCTCCACTTCCGCGAGGATCTGATCGATGACCTCGTCGGGAAGGCCGCTCTTGCGGCCCAGCTCGGCCGCCCTCTCGCGGGCTTCGCGGTAGAGAGCCACGAACGCCGCGTCGTTGGGATCGATCGGCAGCATCTCTGCCGCGTCGAGAACGGCGGCCTCGAGGTAGCCGTCCCGGGTCGAAAACCTCGCCGCGATTCCCCTCCGCTTTCCCTGGAGCAGAAGCCGCGTGCCGCCGAGACCTCGCTGGATCGCGCCGATCGAGGCGACGGTCCCGATCGTGTAGAGCGTCTCGGGGGAGACTTTCTCGATGTCCTGGCGCTGCGAGATCGCGAAGACGAGCCGGTCCGGCGACGCTGCGGCCGCCTCGATCGCGCGGAGCGTTCCCGGACGACCCGCGGCAATGGGAATACTCACCCCGGGGAAGAGCACCGCCGCCCTCAGCGGAACGACGGGAAGGTTCACCGTTTCGACCATCGAAGTCCTCCTGTCAATATCTACACCGACATTCGACATCCGAAACATTGATAGTAGCGCCATTATTTCTTCAACGGAAGAATCTGAGCTTGAACAGCTTAGATATGACAGTGTGCGGTTTTGGGATTTTGGCGTCCCACAAGCGCACGTTCCCGGGGTCTCCTGCGTTCTCCCATCGCTGTCAACTCATTGATAAATCGAGTGTTAGTCGAAGAGCCGTCCGTGGCACGGACTTTGAGCTACAGGCTGGCCGAGAGAACGAATGGACATCGCACGCGATACCCGAAAGCCGAAACGCCGGCGGATCATCCTCGGAATTTCCGGGGTCCTGGCCGTACTGCTCGTCACGCTCGGCCTGAGCCGACTCAAGCCCGCCGCCCCGTCGGTTGACCGCGGAACGCTCTGGATCGATGCCGTCAAACGCGGCGAGATGCTCCGCGAGGTGCGAGGAACTGGAACGCTCCTGCCCGAAGTGGTGCGCTGGATCCCCGCGGCCACAGAAGGGCGGGTGGAACGGATCCTCGTCTACCCCGGAACCGAAGTGAAGCCGGACACCGTGATCCTCGAGCTCTCCAACCCGGACGTCATGCTGGCCTCGCAGGACGCCGCGCTGCAGCTCAAGAGCGCGGAAGCCGATTTCGTGAGCCAGCGCGTGAGCATCGAGGGGAAGCAGATGGACCAGCAGTCGACGCTCGCCTCGCTGGAGGCCGACTACAACCAGGCTTCGCGGGAATCCGCGATGAATGAAAAACTTTTCCAGGACGGGCTCGTCTCCAGTTTAGTGCTGCAGAACTCGCGCGGGAAAGCGGAGGAGCTCTCGAAGCGTCTCGACATCGAGCGGCGGAGGCTCGCCATGAGCGGAGATTCCGTCCAGGCGCAGCTCGCGGCGCAGCGGACTCAGGTCGAAAAGGTCCAGGCGCT
>CAWEYG010000023.1:0-14429 GCA_963813155.1 uncultured Acidobacteriota bacterium
CGCTGCGAGTCGTTCGCGTCGGCGCGGATGGGTCGTCGATCCGGGTGCGGGGCAAGGCCCTCGATCGGCGGAAGCTCGATTTCGTCTCGGTCGCGGTTCAGCCGTTCCCCTCGCGCCTGACGCGCGAGCAGGTGAACTCGCGCCACTCCTATTCCTACCCGGATCCGACGTGGGCACTCCTGCCCGCCGCTTCCGGCGACACCGCCGTCGGACTGCGCACGTTCCACTGCCTCGTGCCGTCGATCCACGGGAAATTTTCCTTCCAGTACCAGCTCGACCGGCCGGGACTCTGGACGTTCGTCTTCTATTTTCGGGAGAAGGGGCGCGGCGGCACGTACGCGGGCGGCTCTTTCAGCGTCTGGGTCGGAGACGGTCAGAGCGAGTTCGCGAACTCCTGAAATCCTCGATCGTCAAGTCCGCCCGTGAATCGGCTCGGGCTTGGGCGCCGGAACCGGAACCAGGGCGCTGCAGGGACCGATGTTCGCGCCCCGGGACTCGCGAACCGTTCCCTTCGGCAAATCGCGCAACTCGGACGCCGAAAGGTTCTTCAACGAAAAGGAGACGGTCTTTCCGGATGCAAGAGGCGTCGCAGTAGCCATGTACGAGCCCGGTGCGCACAGCGCCGTGCAAACGACAGCCGCCTTCCCGGCCTTGCCGGTCAGAACCGAGACCGACGTCGTCAGGTTCGAAAAGACGCACGTAGCGCCCGAGGGGGGAGCGGTGAAATCCACCTGCACACCGGGAGACGGATTGCCGAAGGAATCCTTCACGGTGACCTCCAGCGGCAAGGAGAATGGTGATCGAATCGGCGCCGACTGCGGCGATCCACCGGTTTGCGTGACGATCGCGTTCGGGGACGCGACGACAGCCCCCTGTTTGACGAGACGGATTCGCCGGTTCTCGCCGTCGAACAGCAGAATGTTTCCCCGGGCGTCGATCGTCAGGCCCGAGCCGTAGTCGAATTGCGCCCGCAGGGCCGGGCCGCCGTCGCCGGAAAAGCCTCGGCTGCCGAATCCGGCCACCGTCGAGATGATCCCGTTGACGTCCAGCTTGCGAATGCGCCCGTCCGCATAGTCGCTGATGTACATGTTTCCCGTTGGGTCGAAGGCGATTCGGTACGGGCTCAGAATGGCGTTCGTGCCGGAACCGCCGTCACCGGGGTCCGCAGTCCCATGGCCCGCCACCGTGCGAATGATTCCCTGCGCATCCACGCAGCGGACGCTCTGGTTCCCGATATCCGCAATGCAGATGTTCCTCGTGGAATCAAAAGCAACATCCGAGGGGCCGTTCAATAAGGCTTGCGTGGCGGCTCCGCCGTCCCCCGCGAATCCTCCGCCCTGGTGATCTCCGCTTCCGCCGGGGCCGCTGCCCGCGAAGGTCGTGATGACGCCAGTTGCCGCGTCCACCCTCCGCACTCGATGGTTGAAGAGATCGGCGACGAAGATATTCCCCTGGCCGTCCAGCTTGAGGACGTCCTGTTCGTCGGCGAGCTGCGCGGCCGTCGCCGGGCCGCCGTCGCCCGAAAAGCCGCAGTCCTGGATGTTCGTGAGCGAGCCGACGACCGTTCGGACGAGGCCGTCTTCCCCCACGCGCCGGACCGAGCAAAAGTCGGTGAAGAAGATCGTCCCGCCGGCACCGGCTTCGACGCTGACTGGCGAGATACCGGCCTCGAGCGCTTCGACCCCTTCAAAGTAGAAGCCCGGTATCGGCTCCACTCCGATTCCGGCCAGGGTCACGATGCGACCCGCCGGATCGATCCTCCGAATCCGAAGGCTTCCCCTTGGCTCAACCGCCAGGATGTTTCCCGCCCCGTCGAGGGCGATATTTCCGATATCTCCGAAAACGGCCGCCAGGGCCGGACTTCCGCCTTCGCCAATCGCGCCAGGCCCGATGCCGGCGGCCGTCGTCAGCAAACCCGTGACGGAATTGATTCGGCGTATCCGCCTCGCTGACCGCTCGCTCACGAAAAGATCTCCGTTCGGAGCAACGGAGATATTGATTGGGATCATCGATGCTTCACGCGCCGCGGTGCCGTCCGGCGACAGGCCCGGAGATCCGGTACCCGCCACGCGCGTCAGAAGGCCATTGGTCTCGACCCTCAGGAGGATCGCGTTGGCCGAAAACAAGAGTCGATCCTGGCCGTCGATCGCGATGGCGGAAGGAAACACATTCGCCTGCGTTGCGGAGACGCCGTCGTCGGGCTGCAGGCCTCCCCTCGCGACGACCGTACGGACGATGCCATCGAGTGAGACGCGCCGAATCCTGTTGTTGTTCCAGTCCAGGATGAAGAGGTTTCCGATCGAATCGAGGGCGAGCGAGCCGCCGACACGACCGGATGGAGCGAAATTGAACGAAGCCTGTGTCGCCGGGCCCCCGTCGCCGGAAAATCCGGTGCTGCCATTCCCGGCAAAGGTGGCGATGGCGCCGGAGGCATCGATCCTGCGGACTCGCTGATTTCCGGAGTCGAGGACATACACGTTTCCGGCCGCATCGACAGCGATGCTCGTTGGGCTGTTCAGTCTGGCGAGAATCGCCGGTCCCCCGTCGCCCCCAAAGCTCTTTTGCCCGGTACCGGCGATGGTGTGGACGATGCCGGTCGCGGCGTCGATCTTCCGGACTCGATTGTTCTGGATGGCATCGGCGACGAAGATGTTGCCAGAGCGATCGACCGCGACCCCCGCGGGCCAATTGAACTGCGCGTCCGTCGCGAGTCCGCCGTCGCCGGAAAAGCCGATGGCGCCTGTCCCCGCAATCGTGACGATTCTTCCGCTCTGATCGATCTTCCGGACCTGTCCTCCGTTCTCTTCACCCAGGTAGAGATTTCCTTCGGCATCGACCGCAGTTCCCTGGGCCTCGACGATGGCCTGCGTCGCCAGGCGGCCTTCCCCGACGAAATTTCCGACGCCGGCGATCGTGGTGACGTCGCCCGGCCCGATCTCAGCGACCGTTGGAGACACGTAGAGGAACTCGGAGAACGTCTCTTCGGAAGCGCTCGAAACCCGAACGGCCGCTAGAGCGGTCGCGAACGGCCCTTCTCCCAGCGGCGGCGTCGTCAACTGGAGCTCCGAGTCGCTGAGAACCCGAACGTTGACGGCGGCGATCCGGTTGAAGCGGACAGCGGTGTCGGGCGCGAAGCCGCTCCCGGTGATCGTGACGACCGTTCCGCCGGCGACCGGGCCCTGAGACGGGTTGAGCGCCACGATCACGGGAGCAGCCGCGCCGGAACGCGCGGTCGCGGCCAGACAGCAAAAGGAGACAGCCAGCACCAGGAGCGGAGAGGCGCCAGGGGAACGCGTGTTGTGCATTGAATTCGAGGGCAGAGTCGATCCTACCACCGATCCCGGGGCAACCCGTCAGAGCGAGCTCGCGAACTCCTGAAAAAGACGCATGCCTTTGTCGATCTCCTCGCGCGCCGCGGCGAACGAGAAGCGGATGTAGCGGTCCTCGCCGAATGCCACGCCGGGAATCGTCGCGACGGCGGCCCGCTCGAGCAGCAATTTCGAAAAATCCACCGACCCGGAGACTCCCGCCCGGGGATAGAGCGCCGACACGTCAGCGAACGCGTAAAAAGCCCCGTCCGGCGGCGGGCAGCGCACTCCCCCGACCGCGTTCAGCGCGGACACGATCCGGTCCCGGCGAATCGCGTACTCCGCGAGCATCTTCCGGACCGATTCGTCGGCGCGCTCCACGTCGGTGAGAGCCGCAAGCGCCGCTTCCTGGGAAATCGACGAGGCGTTCGAAGTGGAGTGGCTCTGGTACGCGGACATCGCGGCGATCACCGCCTTCGGCCCGACGCCCCAGCCGAGCCGCCATCCCGTCATCGCGTAGGTCTTGGAAGCCGCGCCCGAGATGAGGACGTGCTCCGCATGGTCCGCCCACAGATCTGTCGGAGAAGCATGGGGCCTTCCCCCGTAGAGAAAGAACTCGTAGCACTCGTCGTAGAGCACGAAGAGGCTCCGGTCGCGGGCCCAGGCCAGGATTTTCGCGAGGTCGCCCTCTTCGATCGCCGCCCCCGTCGGGTTGTTCGGCGAGTTGAGGATGAGTCCCCTCGACTTTTCCGTCGCGTAGGGACGCAGGTCCTCGAGCGTCGGACGAAACGCGTTCTCTGCCCGCGCGGGCGCGATCACGGGCGTCGCCCCTGCCAGGCGGACCATCTCCGGAAATGACACCCAGTAGGGCGAGAAGAACAGGACCTCGTCTCCCTCCTGGAACAGGACCTGGCACGCGTTGAAGAGGGTCTGCTTGCCCCCCGCGGAAACCGCGACCCGGGAAGAGTCGACCGCGGCGCCGCGCCGACGGAACTTCGCGGCGATTGCCTCGCGCAGCGAGATCTCCCCCGGGGTGTCGGTGTACCTCGTGCGGTTTCCCTCGATCGCGCGGATGCCCGCCTGCTTCACGAAATCCGGCGTCGGAAAGTCGGGCTCGCCGACGCCGAGGTCGACGACGTCGCGACCCTGGCGGCGCATGTCCGCGAGGGTTCGGGAAATCGCGAGCGTCGGCGAGGGCCGGATCGATTCGACGCGCCGCGTCAGCCGCAGGGCCGTGTCGACTTTCACGTCAAAAATCTATCACGCGGCCGCGCGGGCGCGGCGCCGCCACGTCTTTCGAAATGCGCCAAAGACCTTCCATTTCTTCCGCCCCGACAGAACGAGGACGATCTCGAGCACGCACCAGCCGGCGTAGACCGCGATCATCGCGTCGCGCGTCGCCGGAAGGGCGAACTGGATCAGCCAGAAGAGAAAGAGGACTCCCGCCTCGTACGAGGTCAGCGACATCGAGGCGAGAAGGAGCCAGCCCAGGAGCGACTGCAGCACCGTCAGGAGAATCTCGATTCGCTGGTGGTGATCGAGCGGAAGGGGTGCCGTCGAGTGCCGCGAGACGCAATAGATCACCGGGATCAGGCCGGAGAGCACCGACCACTGATTGATGTTCGAGGAGACGAGATTCATGATCGCGACGGGTGCGCGCGTGATTCTCCGCGCCCACAGGAAGGCGGAGACCTTCTCCGGGAATTCCGAAAGGAACGGCGCGACCCACTGGACGAACACGAACTCCGAGACGCCGAGGGAGACTGCGAGCGAGAGGAGACTGTCCAGAAACGGGTGCGCGGTGAAGTAGAGAATCGCCCCGCCGCCGAAAAACAGCGCGAGCACCGCGACGCCCCGCCACCGCCCCGGAAAGGAGAGGGCCCAGCGCGAGACGAGCGGAACGTCGACCGGCCGTTCGACGTCGTCGCTTCGGGGGGGAAGGCGCAGGAGAAGCACGAGATAGGCGACATACATTGCGCAGAGGATCGCGGCGTCGATCAGGCCGAGCGTGCCTTTCGCGATGATCACGAAAAAGTACAGGACGGGAGGAAGGAGGCCGACGACTTCGACCGAGTGGTGCACGCGAAGGCGCATGCCGGCATAGACTTTGCCCTTCCGCTTCGCCGACCACCAGGCGACGACGTAGACCATCGGCCATCCGAGCCCGACGAGCAGCCGCAGCGAGCCCGTGAAGTTCGCGATCGCGAGATGGACCATCGAGGGGTCCTTGCCCGCGCCCCACGCGATGACGGCTTCGACCGCGAATTCCGGCGCCGTCTGGAGCCACGCGAGGAGGGCGAGCGCGAGGCCCTGGGACATCAGGAACTCCGCCGCCTCCGCTCCCCAGGCGACGAGAAACGCCGCCGCGAGCATCGCCGGGAAAGTCCAGAGCGCGGTCGCGGCCGCTCCGCTTTGGGAATTCACTGCGCGTGTTATAGCACTAGCCGGCGCTCGTTCGGAGTACGATCCGCGGGTGATCGAGTCGACGCGGAACCCGCGCGTCCAGTCCCTGCTTCGCGCGGTCGCCGAGCGAGAGCTCTTCGTCCTCGAAGGCGAAAAATTCATCCTCGACGCGGCGGCCGGCGGATTCGAGTTCGACGAGATCTTTCACGATGACCACCTGAAGCCGGGACGGCTTTCCGCGCTCGCGCGCCACCGAACGACTCCGGTGCGCCGCGAAGTGCTCGCGAGATTCTGCGAGGCCTCGACTCCGCAGCACGCCGTGGGCCTGGCGCGCCGCCGGGAATCCTCCGCCGCCGAGATCCTCGCCGCGGGAGGCCCGGCCGTCTATCTCGACGCCGTCCAGGATCCCGGCAATCTCGGCGCGATCGCCCGGGTCCTAGAGGCCGTTTCGGGCGCCGGCCTTCTCGCCTCGGAAGGGTGCGCCGACCTGTTCCACCCGCGATCTCTCCGGGGCTCGGCCGGCAGCCTGCTGCGCATCCGGGCCGCCTCGAGCGTCGATTTCCGGCTCGCGGCGGACGAGGCGCACAGGGCCGGACGCGAGATCTGCGGGACCGGCGGACGGGGCGCGGAGGACCTCTTCTCGGCGCGGTTCGAGAAGCCCGCGCTGTGGGTGTTCGGCTCGGAAGGAGCCGGGCTCTCCCCCGCCGTGCGGCGGCATGTCGAACGCCGCATCGCAATTCCGCTCGCGGCGCCGGTCGAGTCGCTGAACGTCGCCGTCGCCGCGGGAGTTATCCTGTTCACGACGACACGGCAGGACTCCGCGTAGCCTCGCTTGCCGACGATCGCGGCCAGCCCCAACGCTCCGCTCGGCAGAGTCTCTTCGACCCTCGGCCGCAGTTCGCTTTCCCTCGGGATCTCAGAGACCTGCCTGCGCGGAGCGCGTTGGCCCCGGGCCGCTCCTCGGCTTCGCTTGGGAGTTCGGGGCGCGCGGGTGGCCCGGGGCGAGACCCCTTTTGCCGCTCGCGGCGCGGAGTCGTAGCAAAATCCTCAAATCGCAGCGAGCGGAAAAGAGGGTCGAGCCCCGTGACAGGACCCGCGCCGGCTGTCCTACCTCGGTCGTTTACGCGACGGCGTCGGCTTCCGGGGCACCGGCCTCCTCGGCGCGACGATCTTTTTCTGCCGGTTCCCGATCGACTTATTCGCCACCCGCGCCCGCCTCCTCCCCGAACACTTCCGCCTCGAACGCGTAAAGTTTCGCGCCGGGCAGCTTCCACCCGTCCTCCGGCAGCCCCGCCTTTCGCGCGAGCGCGCCGAGGAACTGCTCTTTCGTGAAACCCCATTCCTCGGCGACCTGCGGAAGGAGCAGGCCGCGGCGGCCTCCGATCTCGAGGATCAGGCCGTGGCGCCCGACTTCGAAATGCTCTTCCGCGATCAACCGCGGCGGCGAAAGGATCGAGATCTCGACCCGAACGTTGCGCCACTCTTCGAGCGTCAGCGGCGGAAACCGGGGGTCCTCGAACGCGGCGTTCAAGGCGAACTCGGCGACCGTCCGCGAAATCCCCTCTTCGGCGGCGAGCGTGCCGATACATCCGCGCAGCTCGGAATTCATCTTCAGCGTCACGAACACGCCGCACGACGCCTCTTCCGCGTGCGGGCGCTCGGGAACTTCGAGCGGCGCTTCTCCCCTCAACTTCCGATCGATCGATCGGCGCGCGATCGACAAAAGCTCCGTCCGGCGATCCGAAGAGGTCACGTCCTCACCGGAATCGCGAGCCCCCGCAGCGCCGGCAGCCGAAGACCCGAAGCGAAATCGTGAACGCGCGCTTCGACCTGATCGAGGTGATCCGTGAAGAAATGGTCGGCGCCGGCGATGATCTCGACCCGCGCGTCCCGAAAACGCCGCTTCGCCTCGCGCTCGAGCTCCCGGGCATCCGCGAACTCGTCGTTGTCGCCGGAAATCACGAGCGTCGGCTTTTCGACCGGCTCTCCGTCCCCGAGCGCCCAGCGGGCGAGCGGGACTCCCGCGCCGATCAGCGCCGCCACCCGGGAATCCTTTGCGCCGACCGTCAGCGCCATCGCGGAACCGAAGGAGAAGCCTCCCGCAACGAGGGGCGTTCCCCCCCGGCGGGCCGCCTCGTCGAGCGCCGCCGCGACGTCCTCCTTTTCGCCGCGCCCGTCGTCGTGCGTTCCCTGCGAGGTTCCGACTCCGCGAAAGTTGAACCGAAGGACGCCGAAGCCCGCCCGCGCGAGGGCGCGAGCGATTCGGAAAACCACCTTGAAGTGCATCGTTCCGCCGTGCGCGGGGTGCGCGTGCGCGACGACGGCCGAGCCGCGCCGCGGCGCTTCCGGCTCTTTCCAGAGCGCTTCGAGCTCGCCGGCGGGCCCGGCGAAAGAATACGGATGGACCGTGCTCGCGGCCATTGCGCCGATCTTATCCCGCGCGGCTTGAACCCCGCATCCGGGCGCGGCTTGAACGCCGCATCCTGGCGCGGCTTGAACGCCGCGACTCGATTCAAGATAATACGCGCCTCATGAAAAAAATCGTTCACATCGTCGGCACGGGAACCATCGGCGAGCCCCTGATCGGACTGTTCACGGACTTTGCGAGGCACCTCGGCATCGACGAGCTCACGTTCCACAAGCGAACGCCGATGACGACGGAAAAGGCGAAGGTGCAGCACCTGATCTCCCGCGGCGCGAAGCTCGCCGTCGACGAGGACAAGACCGCCGATTTCGAGGCGCTCGGCCACAAGGTCTCGTACACGGCCATGGAGGCTCTCGAGCGCGCGTCGGTCGTCATCGACTGCACGCCGGCCGGCAACGAGAACAAGAAGATCTACGAAAAGGTCAAGGGGCCGAAGGGCTTCCTCGCCCAGGGATCGGAATTCGGCTTCGGCAAGATGTACGCGCTCGGCATCAACGACGAAGCGCTGAAGGCCGGACAGGACCGTTTCATCCAGATCGTCTCGTGCAACACCCACAACATCGCCGTGCTCGTGCAGACTCTCGCTTCGGAGGGGAAGAACCTGACGCTCCAGCGCGGTCGCTTCGTCTGCATGCGCCGGGCGAACGACATCTCCCAGGATGCGGGATTTCTACCAGCGCCGTCCGTCGGAAAGCACGACGACCCGAAATACGGCACGCACCACGCCCGGGACGCCTCTCACCTCCTGGAGACTCTCGGCTGGAAGCCGGAGATGTTCTCCTCGGCCGTGAAGCTGAACACGCAGTACATGCACGCGCTCTGGTTCGACTTGGAGCTGACGCGGCCGACGACGAAAGCGGAGGTGCTCGAAAAACTCCGCCTGAACAGCCGCGTCGCGAACACGGAGCGCCGCTCCGCGAACCAGGTGTTCTCCTTCGGGCGCGACCACGGCTACTACGGAAGGCTCCTGTCGCAGACGGTGATCTCGACCCCGACGATCGTCCTGCCCTCGGAGAAAGAGGTCGTCGGCTTCTGCTTCACGCCGCAGGATGGCAACTCGCTCGCGTCCTCGATCGCCGCCGCGTTGTGGCTGATGGAGCCGGAAGTCGACCCGTGGACGAGGATGGACCCGCTGAAGCGGTTCTTCTTCCAGGAGATCTGAAGAGCCTTTCGCTACAATCCCCCTCGATGGAACCCACCCTGAAGCCGCCCGTCATTTCCACGCCTTCGTCGATCCGCCCGGGGCTCCCGGAACGGTTCTTCGCGTTCGTCGCGGAATCGCACCCGTTCGCGCTCGACCACGCCTCGGTCGTGTTCCGAAACCTGCTGCGCCGCGAGGGAGGCGACCCGGGCCGCGACGCCTCCCGGCTGGATGCGCTCCGAACCCCGCTTTCGCGTTTGCTCCGCAAGGCGATCAGCCTCGCGCCCCCGGCCGGAACGGCAGACACGAGCCCCGGCGTCTCCGCTGCGTCGAGGATGTCGGCCGCCGTCGACGGGCTCGTCGATGCGTGTGACGGGTTTCTTCGCCGCGAATCGCTGTCCGCTTCGCTCACCGCGGAAGAACGCGTCGAGATCCTGCGCGGCATCGTCCTGACGCGCGCGATCGACAACCGGCTCAAGGCGTTCTTCACCGCAAGCGAGGTCCGTTACCGGGGGATCGCTTTCCAGGGAAAGGGATTCCGGTCGCTCGGCCAGGAAGCGATCTACGCCGCCGCAGCGCGCCTGCGCCGGGGAGAGAGCTACCGCAAGGACGGCGAGTGGAAGGGCGACGTCGTCGCTCCTCTCATCCGCGACCTCGGAATCGCGCTCGCGATGAATCCCACTCCGGAATTCGTTCGCATGGTCCTCAACGCCCAGATGGGGAAAGCCGGATCTCCGATGGACGGCAAAGACCTCCACATCGGAGATTTCGCGCACGGCGTGCTTCCCGCCGCCGCGCCGCTCGCGATCTCGTCGCTGACGGTCGCCGGCCTCGCGCTCGCGTTCGCGCGCGAAGGCGAAGGGCGGGTCGCCGTGTCGCTCATCGGCGAGGGCGGCTCATCTCTCGGCGAGTGGCACGAGGCGATCAATCTCTGCGCCGCGCGCCGCCTGCCTGCGGTTTTCTGCGTCCAGAACAACCAGACCGCGCTCTCGACTCCCCCGGCCGAGCAGTCGGCCGTGCGAGCCTTCGCCGACAAGGCGGCGGGTTACGGGATCCCCGGAGTCACGCTCGACGGCACGGATCCCGACGCGATTGCGGCCGCGTTCGCCTGGGCGGCGGAACGGGCCCGCGAGGGGAAAGGCCCGGCCCTGCTGGAGCTCGTCTCGATGCGGATGTGCGGCCATGCGCACCACGACGACATGCTCTATCTCGGCCGTGACCCGCAGCCTTCCTGGACCTATCCGGCCGTTTCCGAATCGGGCTACGCGCCCCGCGAGCTCTACGAATACTGGTCCCGACGCGATCCGATCGCTCTCTATGCGGCCCGCCTCTCCGAAGAGGGCGTCCTCGGAAAGGGCGACCTTTCGCGCTTTCAAACCGAGGCGGACGCGCTCGTGGAGCGCGAGGCGCGCGCCGTCATCGAGGCCCCGTGGCCCGAGCCGGCGAGCGCCGGCGAAGGCGTGCTCAAGAACGAAGCGCCCCGGACGCGGGTCGAGCCGCTCGACCCGTCCCGCCGCCGAAGAGCTTCGGATCGCGCCCTCGAAGTCGAGCCGGCTCCCCCTTTCGATCCGAAGGGAAGCACGTTCCTCGACGCGGTCGCGCTCGGAGTCGGCGACGCTCTCGCCTCCGATCGGCGCGTCTTCGTTTTCGGGGAGGACGTGGGGGGAAAGTACGGAAACGCCTTCCTGCTGCTGCGCCCGCTGCTCGAGAGGTTCGGAGACCGCATCCTGAATTCCCCCCTGTCGGAGGGCGGCGTTCTCGGCGCCTGTATCGGCGCGGCGCTGGCGGGTCAACGGCCCGTCGGCGAGATGCAGTTCAACGATTTCGTCGCGACCGGTTTCAACCAGCTCGTCAACAGCGCGGCGAAGATCCGGTACCGGTGGGGCGGCCGCTCGGGAGCGGATGTCCCGATGGTCGTTCGGATGCCGTGGGGTGGCCTCCGGCACGCCGGTCCGTACCACAGCCAGAATACGGAGGGGTGGTTCTACCGGACTCCCGGCCTGAAGATCGTCGTCCCGTCGACTCCGCACGACGCCCGCGCTCTGTTCGCTTCGGCTGTCGCCGATCCCGATCCCGTTCTCTATTTCGAACACATCGCGCTGTATCGCGATCCCCGGGTCAAGCAGGCTCTTTCCTCCGAGGCCCCGGAACCGATCCCGATCGGCAAGGCCGCGTTGAGGCGAAAAGGGAAACACCTCGCGATTTTGAGCTACGGCGCCTACGTACACGTCGCGATGCGCGCGGCGGAAAAGCTCGCGGCCGGCGGCATCGAAGCGTCCGTTCTCGACCTGCGGAGTCTCGCGCCGCTCGATCGGGAGGCCATCCTCGATCTCGCGATCGCGCTGCAACCGCGTGCTGATCGTTCACGAAGACACGCGCACCGGCAGCGTCGGGGAGAGCATCGCGGCGATCATCCAGGAAGAGGCGTTCGAGTACCTGGACGCCCCGATCCGCATCCTCGGCGCGGTCGACACGCCCGTGCCGTACTCTCCCCCGCTCGAAGAATTCTTCCTGCCGGGCGAAGACGAAGTCGTCCGGGCGGCGCAGCTGCTCGCCAAGTACTGAGGGCTCTTCGCCCGGCCTGCGGGGTGTTCCGCCGGAAAGACGCAGCAGCCATGCCGTGGAATCTGTCCTGGGCCGCCGCTCGGCTAACTTTTCTCGCAAGTCACGCTGGCTCGATCGACGGGATTCTTCCAGCTCGAAAAGTTACGCTTTCCTTACGGAACACCCCGCCGGCCGGGCGAGGGAATACCCCGCTCTGGCCGCGCTACGGCGCTCCTGCTCTCGGCGGGTCCGCGACGACGCGAAACCCGATCGAATATCCGCGGTCGCCCGGCGCGTGGGTGTAGCGCAGCGCGCAGCGGCAACTGTTCTCGTCGAAGGCCCAGCTTCCTCCCCGGATGACTTTCATCGTCCCGCTCGAGGGCCCGGTCGGATCACGTCCCGGCCCCGCGGGGTACGGCGCGTACCAGTCATCGCACCACTCCCAGACGTTCCCGTGCATGTCGCGCAGGCCCCACAAATTCGCGGGAAAGCTTCCGGCCGGAACCGGGGAGCCCCGAAAGCGGCCGGGAGGGTGGCCGGCCAGCGGGTACCGGCCGTCGAAATTCGCCTGATCGGCCGTCAGGCTCTCACCCGTCGAGAACGGAGTCGAGGTCCCGGATCGGCACGCGTACTCCCACTGCGCCTCGGTGGGAAGACGATAATTCCGCCCCGGTGAGAGGCGATTCAGGCGGGCCAGAAATTCCCCAACCTCGAGCCACGTGACGCTCTCGACGGGGCATGCGTCCCCACACTTCGCGAAATGGCTCGGATTGCGTCCCATGACCCGCCGCCACTGGGCCTGCGTCGTCTCGTAGCGCGCAATCCAGAATTTCCCGAGCTCAACCTCGTGAGCGGTTTCATCGGGATTGCGGCCGGGCTCTCCGGCCGGGCTTCCCATCGAGAACCGGCCCGCCGGAACCTCGACGAAGACCGCTTCCGCGCCGGGGTCGAACCGCACGGCCGAGGTGCGAGGGGCGCTCGACAGAAGGAGCGCGCCGCCGAGGAGTACCGTCGCCGCGAAGACCGAGCTCATCGGGAACGGGCCAGTCGCAGGAGCGCCGCGGCGGAAAGGCCGATCCATCCAACCGCGCAGGCGGCGATCAACGGAGTCGATCCCAGACCCACCTGCCCGTAGACCCGGAGGGATCGAAGAGGAGACTCCAGGGCCGCGACGAGACTCCCGGGCGCGAGATCGAGCCACGGCAGGCCCTCTCCCGCCCCGGAAAAAACGGCGGGGAGCAGGCCGAAGAGCGCGACGAGATCGGCGCAGAAGAAGAAAACGCAGGCGACCGCGAAGGAGAGGCGGGACGGCCGGCGGCCCGAAAGGACTCCCGAAGTCAGCACGACCGGGAGAAGGACGAGAAGGTACCAGCCGGGGAGGCTCACCGATTCGCGCAGGCGGAGGCGGCGAATGGCGGCCAGAAAGGTCGACTCGTGAACGGCCTGAGCGGCGAGGAACGCGGCGACCGCGAGCAGGCCGGCGACCCACGTCCTTCGCGATCGAGCCCTGCGCCGCCGGGCCAGGAACGGAGCGGCCAGAAGGACCGCGAACCCCGCAGCGAGCAGGACGCGCATCGCGGCGTTCGGCCCCATGTAGCTCGAAGTCCCCGGCCACGCGAAAGAGAGGGCGTACCCCCCAAGCGCCCTCGCCCGAAGCAGCCCGGGAAACGCCCGCAGCCGGTCGTTCCACCCGACTCCCGCCTCGAGCGCTTTCTTGCTCGCCATGACCCCGAGCCAGCTTCCCGTGTCGCCCCTTTGGCGAAGAAGCCAGGGAAGCACCGCCACGAGAGCGAGTCCCGCCGAAAGAGTCGCTCGCCGCACGGTGGTTTTCCGGCGAGACCGCGGGGAGAGAAACGCCGCGATCGGAACCGCCGGAACGAGGGGAAGGAAATAGAGCTTTGTCCAGAGACCGCCCGCGAGAACGAGCGCGAGAACGGCCGCGCGCGGAAGTGTCAACCTCCCCCAGGCGCACCAGAACAGGCCGAGCAGCACCGCCGCAGCCAGTGGGAGCGCGAGCGCATCGTTCGTCCAGCGGCCCGCGAAAATTCCGAGGCCGGGAAAGAACGCGCAAGCCGCAGTAGCGGCAAGCGCTTCCGCGCGCGGCAGAACGCACGTCAACGCGAGATAGACGACCGGGATCGCCGCGGTCGCGAAAAGCCCTGCAAGAAGGCGAAGAGACAGGAGCCGGGAAGCAACTGAGGCGCGGGACTCAATCCGGCACAGACCGGCGGCGAAGAGATAGGAAAGAGGCGGCTGCTGACTCTCGTAGTTCGGTCCGCCGACGCCGCCGTTTTCCGCAGCCGCGCCCAGCGCTTCCGTGCGGATCCTCTGCCGCTGGAAGGCGGGCATCGCCGCGAAGCGTCCCCAGGCTGCCGTTCCCGACGCCGCGTAGGGCAGAAGCGATGCGGCGCGAAGGAGAGATCCCGGCATGGAGCTCTCGGCGGACCGCGGGGGATGGCCCGATTTCGCGAGAAACGCGGCGTACCCGGCGTGGTACAGCTCGTCGAGCGGATCGCCGAAGGGAAGAGCGAAAGCCAGAAAGATCGCCCGCGCGGCGAAGACGGCCGTGATCAGCACGAGCGAAGCCGGCAGTCCTCGCCCCTTCAGA